>NZ_NEFF01000001.1 GCF_002252045.1 Ignatzschineria sp. F8392
ATGCATTGAGCTTACCAATACTAATTGACCGTGAGGCTTGACCATATAATAGGTCTTAGACAATTTTGATACGAGACATGATCGTTTCCAAAGTTGACGCGAATACAACAACTTAAGCAATTCAATCTGACATTGCTGTTACTAACCAACTAATCAAACTTATTCGTGAGTGGAGTGCAAACACTTCAAGCACAACCAGTTTTCCTGGGGAAAATAGCGCTATGGAACCACCTGATCCCATCCCGAACTCAGAAGTGAAACGTAGCAGCGCCGATGGTAGTGTGGGAGATCCCATGTGAGAGTAGGTCAACCCCAGGGCTTCATTAAGAGCTCCTAGCTAATTAGCTAGGAGCTTTTTCTTTGTCTGGATTTTTTAAGTAATTTTTAAGTAATTTCTCTCTAATCAATAGAATGAATGGAAAGCAGGATGATGAGTTGCTACCAACAATCCAGGATATTTTCTCCTTAAGAAAGCTCCTGGAGCTGCGGGAACCCACTATTTCATTCTTTTAACCAGTGCATGCCCGCCGATCGGCATCTTCGATGTCCCTTGCCGGCACGCAGTTTTTGGAAGAACGCGATAGTGAGGACCGGCAATTCATCAGCCTCTGTTTGTTTTAGGGTTTGAACTCATAAGAGGATTTATTGAGTGGCGGGAGCCGACTATCTCACTCTTATTACAACCGTATGCCCGCCGGTCGGCCTTTTCAATGCCTCTTGCCGGCACACAGTTTCTGGAAGAACGTGATAGTAAGATCCGGCAACTCATCAGCTTCTGTTTGTTTTAGTGTTTGAACTTATAAGAGGATTTATTGAGTGGCGGGAGCCGACTATCTCGCTTTTATCACAACTGCATGTCCGCCGGCCGGCATTTTCAATGCCTCTTGCCGGCACGCAGTTTTTGGAAGAACGTGATAGTGAAGACCGGCAGCTCGTCAGTCTGTTTTTTTCAGTATGATTAATTATTAATGTAGCGATATTTGCCGGCATGCGATTATTGGAAGTATGCAGTAGCAAGATCCGGCAACTCATCAGCCTCTGTTTGTTTCAGGGTTTGAACTTATAAGAGGATTTATTGAGTGCGGGAGCCGACTATTTCACTCTTATCACAACTGTATGCCCGCTAGTCGGTATCTTCTATGCCTCTTGCCAGCACGTGATTTTTGGAAGAACGTGATAGTGAGGACCGGCAATTCATCAGCCTCTGTTTGTTTTATTATTATATTTCTAATATAAAAGGTTTTTGGAAAGGCGGAAATCGACTACTTTACTCTTTTAACTAATGTCTGCTTGGCATCTATGAGGTCTCGAAATTAGTTGTTACTGATGAATTTTTGTATTCCACAGACAAGTATCGAGGATATCGATAGAATGATAGGGAAGCATTGATTATTTATTTGTTGAATCTTCAGAAGGTATAACATGAAAAAATGTTTCATCTTCTTTAATAAGACCTAAGTGCTTTCTGGCTAACTCCTCTCTTGCAGAGTAGTTGTGCTTGATCCCATTGATAATTTGGCGAGCATGATCATTTTGATGATGGAGCTTCTTATTTTGCTCTTTCAATGCCTCTAGTTTTACTTGCAGTTCTTCAATCTGTTTCGGTCCGGAATCTGTATCAAACCATATCTGTTTAATAAGTAGCCCTAATACGAGAACTAATATAAGAAATAGTAGGTGCATTAGTTTCATAATTGATTAACTCGCAATGTATACGAAAGCCTCTAGATTTGAGATAATGGCAGATAGATGTTTTAATCCACTATTATAGCGCATAAGTACTTATGAAAGACAGTATAATTATAAAGTTAGATGAATTGGCGGAACGATTAGAAGAGGTGTCTTATCTTCTATCGGATCCAGATGTAATTAGTGATAATAATAAGTTTAGAGAATTATCACAAGAATATGCTCACCTAGACCCTGTTGTTGCAGAGTTTAATGAGTGGAAGCAAAATGAAGCTGCATTGCAAGATGTGAAAGAGATCTTTGATGGCTCCGATAGCGAAATGAAGGAGTTGGCAAAAGAGGAGCTTCCCTTATTAGAGGCAGAGAAAGAGCGACTAGAAAAATCATTAAGTATCTTATTATTACCAACAGACCCTTATGATGATAGCAATATCTTCCTTGAGGTTCGTGCCGGAACAGGTGGAGATGAAGCAGCTATTTTTGCGGGCGATCTTTTACGTATGTATATGCGTTATGCCGAAGAGCGGGGCTGGCGTGTTGAGTTGATCAGCGAACATCATGGTGAGCATGGTGGGTATAAAGAGGTGATTGCTCGTATTGAGGGGCAGGGTGCTTATTCTCGTCTTAAGTTTGAATCGGGAGCACACCGTGTTCAACGAGTTCCTGAGACAGAATCCCAAGGTCGAGTTCATACTTCAGCTGCTACCGTGGCTATTTTGCCAGAAATTCCTGAAACAGAGATGATTGAGATTAATCCTGCAGATCTTAAAATCGATACATTCCGTTCATCAGGTGCCGGTGGACAGCACGTTAACGTGACAGATTCAGCGATTCGTATTACGCATTTGCCAACCGGCGTTGTGGTTGAGTGTCAGGATGAGCGTTCACAGCATAAGAATAAGGCGAAGGCGATGAGTCTTCTTGGATCCCGACTTTTAGAGGCTGAACGTGAACGTGAGCAGAAAGAGATGAGTGAAACTCGTCGTAGTTTAGTAGGTTCAGGAGATCGTTCAGAGCGTATTCGCACTTATAACTATCCTCAAGGACGGATCACCGATCATCGGATCAATTTAACGCTCTATAAGCTCGATGAGATTGTTAATGGTGATCTTGATCAGATTATTGAACCCTTAATTCAAGAGAACCAAGCAGATCTATTAGCTGCGATAGGGGATGAGTCATAATATTTTATGAAGAAGGTGAGTGATAGGTTAAAGTTACGCATTCTTGCTACAACCGATATTCATGGTTTTTATACAAACTTTGATTACTATAAAGATCAGGTTGTCGATCGTTTAGGGCTGATTAGTCTGGCGAATCTAATTGATGATGCCCGTTGTGAGAATGGTAATACCTTGCTCTTTGATAATGGAGATCTGCTACAGGGATCTCCGATGTCTGATTATCTACGTGATTATGCCGTCACGAATGGCCATCCCGCCTATGCGCTGATGAATGCAATCGGTTATGATGCGGCAACATTAGGTAATCATGAGTTTAATTTTGGCGTGCCCTATCTGCTTGAAGTTTTGTCACAGGCCAATTTCCCTTATGTTAATGCCAATATTGAAACGATAGATGGTGTGCCTTTTCTTCCCCCTTCTGTCATGTTAACGCGAAGTTTTATCAGTGAAGGGGGCGCGGAGATTGAGTTGAAAATTGGGGTTACCGGAATTGTACCACCCCAAATTACAACTTGGGATAAGACGCACCTTGATGAATATGCGGTTGCCAATCATCGTTTGGTGACTCAAGATGCCTATCAAGCGGTTAAAGAAGAAGCTGCAAATTTAAAGGCTGCAGGTGCTGATTTAGTGGTTGTTTTAGCCCATACAGGTCTCTCTAAGCGTCCTTTTGAGGAGGAGATGGAGAATAGTGGCTACTATATCGCTCAGATTGAGGATGTGGATCTTCTAATTACAGGTCATCAGCATCGTCGTTTTCCTTCTGAAAGTTATCGTGAATTAAGTTCCTTAGGTTTTGATGTTGATGCGGGGACTATTTGTGGTACACCAACTGTCATGCCGGGATCATGGGCAAAATGGTTAGGTGTGATCGATCTAGAATTAGTTGAGAGCGATGAAGGCTGGCAACTCGAATCAGGAAAGAGTGAGTTGCGCGGGATTGATAGTTATTTAGCTCCTCGCAGAGCGATTAATCCTCACTATTGGAAGAGTGTTGAAGTGGCACATGAGGTGATTCGTGAAACGATGAATGTTCCCGTTGGTTATACCGATAGCGGTTTTTATAGTTATCTCTCTTTGATACAAGATGATAATTGTATTCAGATCGTTGCTGATGCGCAGAGCCATTATGCCGAGAAGCTGTTAGCGGAACTTCCTCATCGAGAAGAGCTTCCACTTCTTTCCGCAGTTCCACTTTTTAAGGTGGGAAGTCGAAAAGATGATCCCACTTACTTTACCGAAATCTCTCCTGGAAAGCTCTCTTTCAAGGATATCGCTGATCTCTATGTCTATCCCAATTATCTGGTTGTTTTAGAGATCTCGGGAGAGAATTTAAAAGAGTGGCTTGAGTGTTGTGCAAGTATCTATCATCAAATACTCCCCACGGAGGAGGCGCAACATTTAATTAATTGGGCAAAATATCGCCCCTATAATTTTGATGTTATAAAAGGGGTTACTTATCAGATTGATCCCACCGTTCCTCCTCGTTATGCACCAGATTTGACGTTGATGGATCAGGAGAGTGAGCGAATTGTTAATCTAGAGCATGGGGGGAGAAAGATTTTGCCAGAGGATCGATTCTATTTAGCAACTAATAGCTATAGAGCTTTGGTGGATCGTTTTCCTGGCGCGGGAAAAGGGAATATGGTTTGTAGCACGATGAAGGAGATTCCTGAAGTAATCCTCTCTTATATTATGGAGAAGGGGGCGCAGATGTTGAGTATCAATCCTGATTGTAATTGGTCTCTTGATCAATCCGTGCTTGAAGGACGAATAGTTTTGCTAGAGTCTGCTAATAGCGCTTTAGCCGAATCTATTATTTCGCAGACATCACAATATCCTATTAAGAGAGTTGGAGAAGATGCTGAAAAGTTTGCACTCTACCAGTTAGATTTTAGGTAGGGCGAGACTAACGCATCTTATTTCTGATCCGTTATAAGTCTCTATTTTTACGCTTCTTTCGATGGATCTTTTCCTCTGCTTATCTCTATTTCTCTGAGAAAGTCTTCTCTTTTATTGTTTGAAGATAGAGAGATTTCAATTTTTTACTCAGTTCCAGAACCACTTTTTGACGTTTGCTATTGATCATAGGTCCTTCTTTTTCAAAATATTGTGGGTAGGAGCGGAGATAACGACCTTCAGCAATCAATTGGTGTAGATCGCTTTTTTTACTCTTATTATTCTTATCACTTTTTTGAATTTCTTGAAGGTAGATCGGTTGGAGAACAGCATGACTTCTGCCATTGAGAAGACCGACAACATAGAGCATTCTCGAGATAAGGAGATCAATTGCCGTATCATTGATACAGTAGGTCTCTAAGTTATTAAGATGATCGAGAAGAGAGTTTCCATAATGTTTAAAAGAGGCGGCAAGCCCCCCTAATATCGCGCCAGTCGCTGTTGCTGCTCCTAAAGTGGTAAAGCCTGCTAAAGCATCAACGCCGGCAAAGAGGCCCGCGCCTACACTTGCGCCTTTACCAAACTGCATAGAAAAATCGATGAGATTATCACTTGTGAAGAGATCTTGTTTATATTGTGATCCTTCAATTGCTAATTGAAAATAGGCGATATCTTCACGATTAAATTGATAAAGAGAGAGCAGTGCTTCAAAGGCACGTTTTTCTAATTTTTCAATCATCTGATTGAGTTTTTTCATTACCTTTTCTGCCGGGGCATTCTGCTTCTCTTTGAGTTGTAAGGTCATCAAATTGAGATAGAAGTTTGCCACAATCTGCATCGCTCGCTCTAAGCGCTGTTGATCCGCTAATTCTTCGAGAGCATTATAAGCCATAATTTCCGCATAATATTCAGGAAACATAATCGCGATCTGCTCATAAAATCGCTTCTTTTGTGGCGGCATAATAGTATCAAATTCGAGATAATGATGAATGCCGTGGGCTTTAAGATGCTGTTTCCATGCAGAAAGATGTTCTCCTTGAATAAAGTTGAGAATGGGGAGAATTGGTTTATGGGTCTTCTCAATGAGTGTCAGCTCATCATCAAATTTAGGAAGGAAGGGGAGACGACAATCGACGACATAACAGATCAGATCGGCCACAAAGAGTTGCTTAATCACCTTAACCTCTTGTTCAAAGAGCGCTTCAACCGCATGATCTTGGGCAAATTTAAGGAGATTTTCTGACTCCTCTAATCGTGTATTAGAAGGATACCGCTCCTCTAGAAGATCGAGGACACCCATCGCATCTTCCATGCCGGGAGTATCTACATAGGTAAATGTTAATTCTTGAGAGGCGCGTTTAATCTCGGCGACATCGATGGTAGTTGAAGCTTCATCACGAACTTCACCAAAATTTCTCTCTCGAGTAATCGTTCTAATTAAGGAGGTCTTTCCTGTATTGGTATGACCTACGATAGCGATCTTTAATGTTTTTAGCCCCATAATTATTCGACGGAATCTCCTTTTAATCGATTAATGTATTAAATCAATGTATTAAATCAATGCATTAGATGTAATAGATATCATAGATGCAGTCGCTATGATAGCGGATCGCTATTACTTCTAGGTGGCTGATCTCCTCTATTTTTTACCTTCTGCGGCGCAGGGTAGAGAAGAATTCTTTCATCTTTATAGAGATTAGGGGTCAATTTATGTTGCCACTCCTCTTCTCGTGAAGGATTTTGATGGGTTACTAAGATGATCTCGGTGCTTAATGCTAAATTCATCAATGTATAGATTCTTCGTAATAGACTTCTATCGGGCGTCAATTGAGTATCGATATAGATAATAAGATATGCAAGAGGCGACGATTGTAGTTGAGAGAGTAGCTGTTGGAAATCAGCTCTGCTATTGATGATCTCCACGATTTTATCACTCTCTTTAGAGTGAGGTACCTCTCCGACATAGTCGAGGGCAATCCTTTTTTCACCTTCTCCGTAGCGGATGCTCTTCGGTGGGCGAAGACTTTGTGGTCTTGCTTTTGCGGCATCTATCACTTTTCCTTCCCCAGATAGAAGCGAACGATGCTCATTTTTTTGTTGATCTTTGAGATACTTCTTATAGCTTCTTTGGGCGAGAAGGAAGAGTATAATACGTGGAATTAAACCATAGAGAGCAATCATTATTAAGATCCAGCGCGCCCATGCGGCATTCTCGATGGCGGTAGGGGGTAGATTGAGACTATGTTCGACAATTGCAGGAGAGATCAATTCTCCGGCAATGAGGTCAGGAAGAAAGTTCAAGAGTTGAATGATTAGAAAGTAGAAGTCACTACGATCAGGAAAGAGAGTACTAAAGAGATTGAAGGAGTACTGCTTGAGGGTGAATTGAAAAAAGAGTGTAATGAGCAGTGTCGCAAAAATTAAGATCCATGCGCCATGCATAATCACTTTACTAAGATAGAGTAGCTGTTTTGGATCGGGTTCATTGATCTTTTCTGAGCTATTTGAGAGACTTTTTCGAAGCGGTTTTTCAATTTTTTGCCATCCTTTCTGTAGTAGCAGTAATAACTCAGCAAAGAGCGAATGGCGTCTTACAAGGGCAAAAAGAAGAAACAGATAGGCAGGTAGAAGAATTCCCAATATGAGTGCAATAGGATGAATAGGTGATGTTAAAAGCGCATTACTACCACTTGCCGTGATAAAGATGATAAGTAAGGAGAAGAGGAGAATCGCTCCTTTAGAAAAACGTTGATTATCCTTAAATTGATCTGGGTATTGCACGTCTTCTCCTCTTTATGCTCTGTGAATAACTTCATAGAGAAGGGTGTTCCCTTTCACAGCTGTAATTCTAATTTGACTGCCGGCAGGGAGATCTTCCCCTTCAATCGCCCAAGTGCTATCTCCAAGTGCAACACGCCCTTGTTGATTGATAACGGCTTCTTGCAGCGTGATATTTCTTCCAATAAATTCAGAACCCCTAGTCTGATTGAGGGCACTACTCTTAATCTCTTTTCCTTTATAGGTTTTAACACCGACAATGACCGCAAGAAGTGCAAAAATAGCGAAGAGAAGAATCTGCAGAATAATCGATAGATCGATAACACTTAAGACCCCACCGACCATTAATGCAGCAATACCGATCCAAAAGAGATAGACGCCGGGAAGAATAATTTCAAAGAGAATAAGGAGTGCCCCGGCAATGAGCCAGAGCATCATGGGATTGATATCTGAAAAGAGCGCAATCATTTAGATTCCTTTTGTGCAGATTTAACGAGCTCCGCAATACCTGCAATTGAGCCAACAATGCCGGATGACTCCATCGGCATCATAATAATCTTATCATTTTTACTCTCAGCTATCTTACCAAATGCTTCAACATATTTTTGCGCAACGAAGTAGTTAATGGCTTGCACATCCCCTTCTCGAATTGCTTGAGAGACCATCAATGTTGCATTTGCTTCCGCTTCCGCTAAGCGCTCACGAGCTTCTGCTTCTAAGATCGCCGCCTGCTTTTTACCTTCAGCCGCTAAGATTGCCGATTGTTTCTCCCCTTCTGAGCGAAGAATATCTGCTTCTCGTACGCCTTGAGCCTCAAGAATTGCTGCGCGTTTTTCTCGCTCAGCCTTCATCTGCTTTGCCATAGAGTCGACAAGATCGCGCGGGGGTTCGATATCTTTAATCTCAATTCGGGTGACTTTAACACCCCAAGGTTCAGTTGCGTGATCAACAACGGCTAAGAGGCTTGCATTAATCTCATCTCGTTTTGATAATAATTCATCGAGATCCATTGATCCCATCACTGTTCTGATATTGGTCATGGTGAGATTTAAGATCGCAGATCCTAAATTGTTAACAGCGTAGGCAGCGCGCGCAGCATCATTGATCTGAAAAAAGACGACACCATCGACCCGCACCATTGCATTATCTTTGGTAATAACCGCTTGTGAAGGGACATCGGTGACACTCTCCATCATGTTGATCTTTCGTCCAATACGGTCAAAAATAGGGATAATAAAGGAGATCCCCGGGGTGATAGTCTTTCGATAGCGACCAAAGCGCTCAATCGTATATTCATAACCCTGAGGCACCATTTTGACCCCTAAAAAGATGAGGAGAATTGCGATAATCGCAATAATTAAGACTAAAATTGCACTAGTTGTCATAATGACCTCTTAAGCAGTTGTAACTATTATCGATCATCGATATTACTTATCGATACCGAGTCATAGGTGTCGAAACAGATATCAAAAAGAGATATCAAAGATAGGTATTGTGAAGCAAGGATCGAGAAGTAGATCCAATTAATATCCAGTTAATATCCAGTTAATATCTGGTTAATATCTATCTTATTAATATCTTATTAACATCTCATTAATATATCTCATTGTAGAGACTCGTTCTTATTTTGGATTTGACTAAGTCTACGATATCTCTACAAGATCTATTATAGATAAAAAAACACCTATCTAACGAACTTTTAGATAGGTGCTATCTATAGTGATCAGTTACGAATCTTCATGAACTGATTTTTCATGCTGCATTAAGCACTAAATGAGTTACCACATCCACAAGTTGTTGTAGCATTGGGGTTACGGATTACAAATTGCTCACCTTGTAGATCATTGACATAATCGATCTCAGCGCCCACTAAATATTGGTAACTTAATGGATCAATTAAGAGCACTACATCTTGGTTCACAACTTCAACATCACCCTCTTCTACTTCATTGGCAAATGCAAATCCATATTGGAAGCCTGAACAGCCACCGCCTTGGATATAGACACGAAGTTTAAGTGTTGAATCACCTTCCTCTTCGATTAAGCTCTTTACCTTAAGTGCTGCAGAATCTGTGAAGTTAATTCCTGTATCTTCAATCATCGACATCCCTTTCTCCTTAAAATCAATACATTTCTGCTCCATTATACCGCAGATTGATCGGTAAGGTGAGAACACTTTTGATATTTAGGATAAGAAAAGATGGGGCTTTCCCTAACTTTTTGTAAATCTAAGGACTCTTGAAATATTTTAAAAAAAGAGGGTGGGGGAGAGGCTTAATATTAATCAATATTAATCAGTATTATTAATAAGAATCGTTCATTTTCCATCTCTCATCCCCTATTCTCTACACACCATTACTTATCAAGTAAGTCTTCGCATCTGATGATTGTAGTTCTTAATAAAGTGGGGCAGGCTAGGATTGGCATTATCTCTTCGCCAGACAAGTTCAAGGTCAAATGTCACATCAAGCTCCGGTAACTCATGCATGACAACATCGTAAACTTTTAGATATTTGGCTACTGCCGGCACAAAGGTATATCCTCGGCCTGCAGAGACAAGGCTCAACATAGAGTTGTAATCGCAACCTTCATGATCAATTTTTGGTGTAAAATCATGGCGTCTTAACTCATCAATAATCATTTTATAGAGGTCAAAAGCTTGATTTTCCGGTGACCAGATAAAGGGTTCTGAACGTAGTTGATCGATCTTTTCGGGCGGATGGTCAGCAAAAGGTGAGTTTTTATTAACTGCCAGAAGCATCGATTCTTTATAGAGGAATCGTCCTAAAAAATCATTATCATCTTGTGGCCGGATAAACATAAAGCCGGCATCTAGCTCCCCATTACGAAGTGCCATAATCTGTTTCCGGGAGTGCATTGTGCAGACATTCAGGGAAATTTCAGGGTTATATTTTCGAAATTCACTTAAGTGTTGTTGCACTTCAGTGAGCCAGATATGTTGTGGCGTAATCCCAATTTTGAGGTAACCAATATCGCCTCGATCTGCTTTTACCGCCTGTGATTTTGCACGTTCAATAGCATTGAGAATATTGAGCGCATCTTGATAAAACTTTCTCCCGGCGGATGTTAAAACCATCCCTCTAGCATGTCTTTCAAAGAGGGTGACACCGATGGTCTCTTCAAGGTTCTTAATCTGTCGGGTGATGGCAGGTTGGGCAATATGTAGTGATCTTGAAGCCGCCGCTACACTGCCAAGTTCTGCAACCATCACGAAATAGTGTAGTTGTCTATTTTCCATATTATTCCCTTAATTATTTCAAATTATTTCAACTAATTGTTTTTATTGATTTTCTTGGTTTTATCTGGTTTTAACTTGTTTTTTAACTATTTGGCTTTTTATTTGGTTTTTGGGGTGTTTTCCTAGATATCTTCATCATTATTGTGTAGATACTCTTGAGTAACTCTTAAGAGAAATTGATCAAGACCTTATCTATGATATTACCCTATTTTCAACATGTTGTGTCGATTGCTCTCCCAAGGTTCTCTTTATCTTGAGCAATTAAGCGCCTTTTAAGAGGTGAGAGTAATATCTATAACAAAAAGGTATATGAGGATCACAATAAAGGTATTATTTATAAAATATAGGATTTGATAATATTGTACTCATGCTATTTGCCCTAATTTAAGGAGAAGCAAAAAGGTATAGGTTTGTAATGAGTGATGAGTGTAGTAACGATGTAGCAGTTATGTAGTTTTACTGTCATTGCAATATTACAAGTGATTAGATTCTCATGTTTGTGGAGTAGATATGATGAGTGCAATTTTGTTAGCGCGGATCCAATTTGCGTTTACGGTCTCATTCCATATTATCTTTCCGGCAATTACAATTGGGCTAGGAATGTGGCTCGTTGTGCTAGAGGGACTCTGGTTGAAGACAAAAAAACCAGTCTATATGGATATTTATAATTTTTGGGTGAAGTTTTTTGCCGTTGCATTTGCAATGGGGGTTGTCTCAGGAGTGGTGATGGCCTTCCAGTTTGGTTCAAATTGGAGTGAGTTTTCTAAGTTTTCAGGATCGGTAACAGGACCTCTATTAATTTATGAAGTGATTACTGCATTCTTCTTAGAAGCGGGCTTCTTGGGGATTATGTTGTTTGGTCGGGATCGTGTTGGCCCTAAGATGCACTTTTTTGCAACAGCAATGGTTGCGATAGGAACTACATTCTCTGCTTATTGGATCTTAGTCTCTAACAGTTTTATGCAGACACCGCCATCTCTTGAGTCGGGTGCGATTGAGATTATTGATGGTGCTGTTGTAGTGAAAGATTGGCTCGCGATTCTTTTTAGTGCTTCTCTGCCTATCCGTATGGTGCATATGTTAACTGCTGCGCTTTTGACGGCAACGTTAATCATTTCGGGAACAGCCGCTTGGCATCTCTTACGAGGTAATCGTAACGCAGCGGTTAAGAAGATGTTGAGCATGTCGTTAGTAACACTCTTCTTTGTCTCTATCTTCCAAGTGGTTATCGGTGATATCCATGGGTTGAATGTTCGAGATCACCAGCCAACAAAACTAGCAGCGATCGAAGGGCATTGGGATGCAACGCCTGAAGGGGAGGGAACGGGTTTTATTCTCTTTGCAATTCCTAATCAAGAAGAGCAGAAGAACTATTTCTCTATTGAAATTCCTTATGCTGCAAGTCTTATTCTAACCCACTCATTAGATGGGAAAGTCGCGAATTTAAAAGCATTTCCTAAAGAGGATATTCCTCCTGTCGGTTGGGTCTTCTGGTCTTTCCGCGTGATGGTAGGATTGGGTTTCTTAATGGTTATTTTAGGAATTTGGGGTGTTTGGCAACGGCATAAGAAGACTCTGGGCGAGAAGAAAGGGTTACTTCGCTTTGCATTATGGATGGGGCCTAGTGGTTTAATCTCAGTCTTAGCCGGTTGGTTTGTCACAGAGATTGGTCGTCAGCCTTGGTTGGTCTATAACATTATGCGCGTTACCGAGGGGCACTCTTTTATACATACCGCAGGAGATTTAACGGTGTCATTAGCGCTCTTTGTGATTGCTTACCTCGTAGTCTTCTTATTTGGAGTGACGATCCTTTTCCGTATTTTGCGCAGAGGACCTCAAAGTTCTGATGTTGCTGTAGCTGAGCAGTAAGGAGTCAATAATGGATTACAATATGTTAGTTATCATCTGGACAGGTATTATCCTATTGGGTGTAGCGATCTATGTCGTTCTAGATGGCTTTGACTTAGGGGTAGGAATGCTCTATCCCTTCGTGAAGAGTGAAGATGATCGAACGACGTTAATGAATAGTATCGGTCCGGTATGGGATGGAAATGAGACTTGGCTTATTTTGGGAGGCGCCGCACTTTTTGGAATCTTCCCGATCGCTTACTCTGTGGTGTTATCCGGGTTTTATCTGCCGGTGATACTCCTCTTAATGGCCTTGATCTTTAGAGGTGTCTCTTTTGAGTTTCGTGGGCGGGTTTCTGAGCAACGCCGTAATTTTTGGAATAATGCCTTCTTTTTAGGGTCACTCTTTGCCGGTTTCTTTCAAGGAGTGATTGCGGGAGCTTTAGTGCAAGGTTTTGATTTTATGCCGGCGGCAGATGCGATCAATGCACCAGAAGGATATATCTCTAAAGGGGCATTAGATCTAGTTATGGCGGGAGGTATTTGGGCTTGGCTCTCCCCATTTTCGATTGTTTCAGGATTGGGTCTCACCGCTTTTTATGCTCTATTAGGTTCAACCTGGGCGATTAAGAAGACTGAAGGAGCGTTACAGGCGCATATTCGAAGCTTAACGCGTAAGATTGCGCTGATCTTCTTCCTCCTAGCTACTATTATTTTGGTATGGACCTTAATGATTTGGCAAGAGCAGCTCTTTATGGCGGAAAATCTCTGGAAGGTCTATCTCTTTGGTGCACTCTATCTTGTAGCGATCATTGTTGCCTTTATCTTGATGCGTTCAATTCGAAATACTAATACGCATTGGCAGCCATTTATCTATTCGTTATTAATGGCTGTTTTAGGTGCTGGCGCGTTGGTGGGCTTCCTTCTTCCCTATATTGTTCCATTTCAGGTCACTATCTTTATGGCCGCGGCACCAGAGTCGACTCTAACCTTCTCTCTAGTCGGAGCATTGATCTTTATTCCCCTCGTGCTGATCTATACCGGTTATATCTACTATGTTTTCAGAGGTAAGGTGCAAGGAGAGGGTTACTAAGATGAAACAGGAGAGAGAAGTGTTCAACGAGCTCAAGGGTAAGGTAGAAGCAGCTCAAGTATCTGCTAAAAAAGGGCAAGATAGAGAGCAAGGCGATACTCGAAATCATGGTAAGAAGAGATCATTGAAGTCGCAACTCTTCTGGATGATGGGTTTATGGCTCGGTGGCGTGATCTCTCTCTACCTCTTTGTAAAATTAGTGAAAGTGATTATGTCCCTTGTCGGTTTATATGCATCCCCCTAGAGATAAAACCGACAATTTACCCCTAAGGATCAATCCTCCTTAGGGGATTTTTTTGTCTCAATTTTAGGCTGTTGATAGTTGGTAGTTGATTTGCCGGTCAGCTATTTATTTTTTGTACACATTGGAAGTGGTAAAAGTAGAGATAGATAAAGAGATAGATAAAGAGATAGATAAAGAGATAGGGATAGGTAAAGTAGATCTCTGAAACAGATATTTAGGATTGTATTCAGGAGAGAGTAGATATAGAGAAACCCCTAGATGGCGTGTTTGTGAGCACTTCCATCATAGGGGTTTTGTCTACTTGAAGAGTATCGTTCGTTTAAAGTCTTAACTTTAACTTTAACTTTAACTCAACTTCTTGCTGCTTACTATTTTTGCATCTCTTTCTCATCTTCGACAACAGCGATCGCAAGCTCATCTAATTGTGCTTGGCTGATATGAGCTGGTGCTTCAGTTAAGAGACATGCGGCTGACTGTGTTTTCGGGAAAGCGATCACATCACGGATTGAACTTGCTTCTGCCATCAACATCACTAAACGGTCAAGTCCAAAGGCGATTCCCCCGTGAGGCGGTGCGCCATATTTAAGTGCATCAAGAAGGAAGCCAAATTTTTCTTCCGCTTCTGCTTTATCGATCCCGAGTAATTCAAAGACCTTCATCTGGACATCATGTTTGAAGATACGGATTGATCCGCCACCAAGCTCTGTGCCGTTGAGGACGAGGTCATAAGCGTTGGCAATAGAGTTTGCAGGATCGCTAAGCGACTCAATACCTGTTTTAGGCGTTGTGAAGGGATGGTGAACGGCAACATAACGTTTCGCCTCCTCATCATATTCAAACATAGGGAAGTCAACAACCCACATCGGCGCCCATTTACAGGTTAATAGGTTAAGATCCTTACCGATTTTCACGCGAAGCGCACCAATAGCATCATTGACGATAGTCGCTTTATCAGCACCAAAGAAGATGATGTCATTATTTTTAGCATTCGTTGCTTCAAGAAGTGCTGTAAGCGTTGCATCATCTAAGAATTTAACGATAGGGGATTGCAAGCCATCGCGGCCAGCGGCAACATCATTGACACGAATATAGGCAAGACCTTTCGCACCATAACGACCGACAAACTCAGTATACTCATCGATGTGACGACGGGTAAATTGATCCGAAGCATTGGGAATATTGAGCGCAACCACACGACCATTTTCACGATTTGCAGCATCTTTGAAGACCTTAAACTCACATCCTTTCATCAATTCAGTGACTTCTGTGAATTCAAGAGGGATACGAAGATCTGGCTTATCAGAGCCAAAGCGAGCCATCGCCTCATGCCAAGTCATACGTGGGAAGTTATCGCCAAGATCAACATCGATTGACTCTTTAAATACATCGCGAATCATCTTCTCTGCAATATCCATAATTTGATCAGAAGAGAGGAATGATGTTTCGATATCCACCTGGGTAAATTCAGGTTGACGATCTGCACGGAGATCTTCATCGCGGAAGCAGCGAACGATCTGGTAGTAGCGATCAAAACCACTGACCATTAATAGTTGCTTAAAGAGCTGTGGGCTCTGTGGGAGCGCAAAGAACTCACCATGATGAACACGGGAGGGAACAACGTAGTCACGGGCTCCTTCTGGTGTTGCTTTTGTGAGGAAAGGTGTTTCAATATCGAGGAAGCCTTGCTCATCGAGTGCTTTACGAATGTAGCGCGTTACTTTTGAACGTAACATGATATTTTGATGCATGCGTGTATCGCGAAGATCAAGATAGCGATATTTAAGGCGAACCTCTTCTGATGTTTTATCATCACCTAGTTGGAAAGGAAGTGGTGCTGCGCTATTGAGGATCTCTAAGCGTTTAGCGACGACTTCGATCTTGCCTGAAACAATATTAGGATTCACCATCCCTTCGGGACGAGCAATAACTTCACCCTCAATTTTGATAACAAATTCATTTCGAATCTTCTCTGCTTCTTCAAAAGGAGTTGTGAGATGTGCCGGGTCGATAACCACTTGCACGATTCCCTCTCTATCCCGAAGATCTACGAAAATAATTCCGCCATGGTCGCGGCGACGATGTACCCAACCAGAGAGGGTAACCGTTTTATCGAGAAGCGCCTCGTTGACGAGTCCGCAGTAGTGTGATCGCATAATTGAGTCCTTAAATATCAAATATATGAAATGGTGGATTCTTATTATTTAATTAATGAATAATGAATAGTGGATAGAAGACGCACCATTTTGCACTGAAAATGAAATAATAAATTATACAATTATAGGGGATTTTAAGGAAGATTTCAGGAGAAGATCGAATTGATTTTTCTTTAACTTTCTAACTTTAGCGTTCTCTCTAATGGCATCTGTTACTTTGAGCGCAACGTCATTGAATAGTTCGCTACCCGCTTCAAGATGAGCCCCCGAGTAAATTAGACGAATTTACCGCAGAGCCATCTTGAATAATAACCTAGGAACCTACGCCTTACAAACGTAGGTTCCTAGATCTGTAAGCCTATCTGGTCTCTTATTTTTCTTCTTCTTTTGAGACTTCGATACTACTTCACCATATCTACTAAACCGTGAGAGTATATTCTCTCTTTAGTTTAGTCCTCCTTTGAATGTGCCTAGATTGTGGTGATCTATTATTGATATTTTTTATCAATCTAAGCACAAAATTTTATTAAGCCGACACCTTTATGAGTATCAATTCTAATTAGAAAAAGCAAACATTAAATTATTTTTGGGACCATTTTTTTATCTTTACAAATAGAGTTTTGAGATAACTATCTGTTTTTAAGCATATTTTTAAAGATGTTTTTGATGCAGTTTTTGTTACTGTTTTTGATAGTGTAATAGTATGAAATCGAGCGCTATTTAATCTCTTATTCTCTAAAGAAGATATGCGTAAAATAGGGAGGGAAAAGCAGCTCGTTAATAAGAAGATATGATATTGTTGATCTTTTAATTGGATGATTAGCTACAAGTAAGGTCGGATTGACGAGAGAAACGGTTAGAATGTGGGGAGATAACCAAAACAACTGAAATAACCGAAATGGCTGAATGAGTGAACAATTATATAACGGCTTAGGATATAACGATTTGGGCGTATAGAACTTAGGTGTATCGCGCGATAAGTTATGAAACTTATATGAGGTCTATACATTGTGCATTTATATATTATATAATTATATAGTATATTGGGTATTCGGTAATGAGTGATCGTTAATGCTAACAGATGGTTAATCAAAGAAAAGCGTCTTTCAGTAGTATTTGATGAGCTATTGAGATGGTAACTATTATATATTAGGGAAAATATCGGGAAGCGAGGATAGGATGGGTGTTGAGTTATTAATATTTCTTTTTTTAGGTTCTATTATAGGTCTTATTTCAGGGTTATTAGGTGTCGGAGGGGGGACAGTTGTTGTGCCGACACTGGTCTTCTTCTTGGTCTCTATCGGTGTTGATCCTGAGTTGATTATGAAGGTTGCTTTAGGTACCTCTTTTGCTGTTGTTGGAATTACAAGTCTCTCTTCAGTAATTGCCCATCAAAGAAGAGGGTCGGTGATGTGGGGCGTTGTTTTTCTCTTAGGTATTGGGGCAATGATCGGGGTCTCTATCGGTAGCCTGGTTGTTACAATGATGAATGATCTGATATTACAATTGCTCTTCTGCATCTTCTTAGCATATACCATCTACAATATGTTACGAACAGCTTCTAAGAAGGAGGCGGATACTGTTTCCTATTTTGCTAAACCCTTCTTTGTGTTAGTGGGTGGTGCGATTGGTTTTGTCTCAAGTTTTGTGGGAATCGGGGGAGGTGTGATGATTGTGCCGGTATTAAGTAAAATTGGTTACAAGATGAAAAATGCAATTGCCTCCTCTTCGGCAGTAGGGATGATTATGGCGACGGCCGGTGCAGCAAGTGCGATTTTTAATGGAATGGGGGTCGAAGGTGTGCCGGAGTCATCTCTAGGTTTTGTCTATTATCCTGCGGTGATAGGTCTCTCCATTACGAGTGTTATTTTTGCGCCCATTGGTGCTAAGTTAGTTTATATCTTGCCGGTAAAGCGCATTCGTCAGATTTTGGCAGGTTTTTTATCGATTATTTTGGTAATCTTTATCTACAATAACTTTGTTTCATAGTTCTGTTTTTAATTCTACTTATAACTCAATTTATAACCCTATTTGCTCAGCGGATCTTATCAGTTTCTCTGATAACTTAAGTATCTCAATAGGGATAAGTTTTATAGCTTGTAGATAGAAGAGTGAATATAGAAAATGGCATAGAAGATGAGAAGCAGGAGCTAAATTCCTGCTTTTTTTGTATAATCGAGGGTCAATCGAGGTTGTCTTATACGCTTCTCGAACTTTTATCGAAGTTTTTATCGATCGCACAATTGCAGCATAGATTAATCAAAAGGTTTAATTTCACCCATGTCAAAAACATTTTTAGTCGTTGATGGTTCTAACTTTCTTTTCCGTGCATTTCATGCGCTACCGCCCCTTAAAAGCCCAGATGGACGACCGACGGGAGCGATTCGTGGTGTCATTAGTATGTTTGAGAAGCTTGTACGCGAGTTTAAGCCAGACTATTTAGGCGTTATTTTTGATGCAAGTGGGAAGAGCTTTCGGAATGATCTTTTTGAAGATTATAAAGCACATCGACCACCAATGCCGGATGATCTGCGCGCGCAAATTGAGCCACTATATGAAATTATCGATCTGATGGGCTTTCCACGGATCTCTATTCCTGGAATTGAGGCGGATGATGTAATCGCTACCTTAGCAGTTGAAGCGAAAGCGAAGGGCTTGCGCACGATTATCGCTTCAAGTGATAAAGATCTTGCACAATTGGTAGAAGATGATGTGATTACAATGTATGACGGCATGAAAAATGAGATGTTAGGCCGGTCTGAGATCTTTGAGAAGTATGGTGTCTATCCTGAACAGGTTCGTGATTACTTAGCTTTGATGGGAGATAGTGCCGATAATATCCCCGGCATTCAAGGGGTCGGTCCTAAAACTGCCGCAAAGTGGATTCATGAGTGGGGTGATTTAGATGCAATTGTAGAAAATGCTGAGAAGATTAAAGGAAAGGTGGGTGAACGACTCAGAGATAGTTTAGAGATCTTAGCGCTTTCTAAAGAGTTGACGACACTGCTCCTCAATGCCCCGCTCCCGGTCAAAGTGGAAGATCTTACCCCTAATCCTCCATTTATTGAGCGTTTACGAGAGGTCTATCAAGATTTTGGTTTCCGCCAATTACTCTTAGAACTTGATCAAGCTGGTGGTGGGGAGAGCTTTGTTCCTCCTGTTGCACAATCGGTTGCAAGTGATCAGCTAGAGCTGGCAGCGCATTGGATTAATCCTACATTGCCGGCAAAAAAATCTTATCGAACCATTTTAGATTTAGCAGAGCTTGAACAGTATCTCTCCTTGATTCCTGAGACTGCGCTTTTAGCACTCGATACGGAGACTGATGGATTGGAGTTTATGCGCTCTCATCTTGTGGGGCTCTCTCTCTCAGTGGCACCAGGGGATGCGATCTATATTCCCTTTAAACAGGCAGGCCTTGAGAACCCATTGGCGATCGATGCTGTGATGGCGCGTTTAAAACCGATCTTAGAGGATGAGAAGACTCCTAAAGTTGGACAAAATATTAAGTTTGATTGGCATATCTTAAAGCGTCATGGTGTGGAGTTACGTGGAATTGTTGATGATACGATGTTAGCAAGTTATATCTATGATCCTACTGGGAACCGCCATAATATGGATGCATTAGCGGAACTCTATTTGGGCTTTAAGACAACTCCTTTTGAAGAGATTGCCGGCAAAGGGCGTTCGCAGAAACGCTTTGATGAGATCGATATTGAGATCGCTAGCTTTTATGCTTGTGAAGATGCCGATATTACCTTGCAATTACAGCGAAGTATCTTACCGCGACTCCGCTCTGAGGTGACACAATATAAGGTCTATCAGGAGATAGAAGTTCCTTTAATCTCTGTTCTTGCAAAGATGGAACATGAAGGGATTTTAGTAGATGCTCAGCATTTAGAGAGTTTAAGTGCCGAGTTTGGAGAGAATTTAGCGGAGCTCGAGGCAAAAGCATATGAGCTTGCCGGAGAAGAGTTTAATATGAGCTCATCGAAGCAGGTTGGAGAGATTCTCTTTGAAAAATTGGGGCTGCCGGTGATTAAGAAGACACCTAAAGGAGCACCTTCAACGGCAGAAGATGTTTTACAAAAATTAGCAGAGGATTATCCTTTACCGAAAATTATTATTGAGTATCGTGAGTTTTCTAAACTCCGCTCAACCTATACTGACTCTCTTGTCGCTGAGATCAATCCTGATACCGGGCGCGTTCACACCTCTTTTAACCAGGCTCAAACAAGTACAGGGCGTCTCTCATCCTCAAATCCCAACTTGCAAAATATTCCGATTCGGACAAAGGAAGGGCGCCGTATTCGGGAAGCTTTTATTGCTAAAGAGGGCTCAACTCTATTAGCCGCGGACTATTCACAAATTGAGCTTCGTTTAATGGCGCACTTCTCTCAAGATGAGATGATGCTAAAAGCATTTAATGAGGGGAAAGATATTCATGCGGCAACAGCTGCAGAGGTATTTGGTATTCCCTTAGAGAAGGTGACAGGGGCTGAGCGTAGAGCGGCAAAGGCAATTAACTTTGGCTTAATTTATGGTATGGGCGCTTTTGGTCTGGCTAAGCAGTTGGGGATCTCCCGTACCCAAGCGCAAGAGTATATTAGTCTCTATTTTAGTCGTTATACCGGCGTTTTAAATTATATGGAAGAGGCGAAAGAGAAGGCGAAAGAAAAAGGGTATGTAGAGACAGCTTTAGGGCGTCGACTCTATCTTCCTGGAATTCATAGTAGCAATGCGATTGCGCGATCAGGAGCGGAACGTGTTGCCATTAATGCCCCCCTTCAAGGAACGGCCGCAGATATTATTAAGTTAGCGATGTTAAAGGTGGACCGATCTTTAGCGGAAAATCCTCATCTTTCAGCAAAAATGTTACTTCAGGTGCATGATGAGCTGATTTTAGAAACGCCTATTGAGCAGATGGAAGAGGTCCGAGCATTATTAGTCGATGCAATGACTGATGTCCTCAAGCTTGATGTTCCTTTGATTGTTGAGGTTGGAAGCGGTAAAAACTGGGATGAGACTGCAGGATAATTGCAAAACAGCCACCTCTTTTAAAACACGATAGCGCTTTTGTGGGTTATTGCTGAAAACAGTATGCAGTTATCGAGGTTGTTGCAAGAATTGTAGATAGAGAGAAGGGGAAAGATTAGGCTTTCCCCTTTTTTAATGATTGTTTTAGCGATGCGCTTTTAGTGAGAATTAAAAGAGATGGGGTAGTAATTTTTTAGGGATTACAAATCGCGCAGTTAATTGAGGATCAACTAATTGGCTGATTTCAGCATCACAAGCGATGCTGCCGAGCATCGTCGCCTCTTCTAGGGAGATTTTAAGTTTTTCCGCTAATTTCTGAACGCCGATATTAGTCGCTTCTGTAAGAGCATCATCAATTGTTTTACGTGAAACCAAAAAGGCAAAGCTCTCCTCATTTTCAACAACAGGATGAGTAAGCTTCTGCTCTTTGATAAGATCGATCGTGACAATAACCTCTCCGGCAACTTCAACGCCAGAGCCACCAATCTCCCCATCTCCCATTGCGGCATGCAGATCTCCCAAGGCAAAGAGCGCCCCTTCAACAAAGATTGGGAGATAGAGCGTCGCTCCCTCTTTAATCAGTTTGGTATCCATGTTACCACCATGTTCGGCAGGCGTGCCTGTGGAGATAGGCTCCTCTTTAGGAGCAACACCGATGACACCGATCATCGGATTGAGTGGAAGGATAATCTCATCACTAAAGTGAAGCTGTTGATCTCGGATGGGAATAATTTTTTGGGTCATCTCCGGCAGTGGGATTAATCCAAATCCAGGACCAACGGCACAGACACCTTGATCTGCTACAGTAATTGAATCGATGCTCACTTTTAAAATATCGCCGGCTTCAGCTCCTTCAACAAAGATCGGTCCTGTGGCGGGATTGATTTGGTTCCAGTTAATATCGGCGAGGCGATGATCATCATCCACCTGATTGCTAAAGCAATCTTTTGTGATGATTTTGATCTGTTCACCTGCTCTCACGCGTAATTTGGGGGAATTGTTTTTATCAAATGCATAGATAGTGGCACTACTGCTACAAAGTTGTTTCATGATCTCTCCTCCTGAACCTTCCGATTAGTTTGATCTACTCGTTACGCAAATAATTAAGCAGCAATCATTGATGGTTAGTGATTGCTGATTAGCTGTTGATGTTTAAGACTCTATCAATATAGCAAGATTTAATCGGTTGTGTAGAAGAAGGCCTCTCTATTGTGGATAACTTTGAGGATAACTCAGGGAGAAGCTGTGCAGAGTGGCACTGAAATTCTAAAAGGTGACCTGTGGATAACTCTGTGGAATCTGTGAGAACATTTGGGCGTTACTTTATAAATGCCTATTTTTACTGGCTTTATAAGATCTTTTATCACGCTATTGGTCATTGAGGTGTGGATAACTCTTGTGGATAAGCGTTCTTGAGGATAAGAGTTGCTAGAGATTGCTTGAGATAGAAAAGCCCTTATATAGATATGGGTGTGGCATCTTTTTTAAGAAGCGGATAAAACTATAGAAGAGGGAGATAGGAGGGGAGATAGAAGGGGACATGGTTGCATAGAGAAAGATCGATAGGAGTGAGGATATTAAGTGAGGGTATTAGACTAGAGATAATAAAAAAGCACTCTTCGATAAAATCGACGAGTGCTTCAAATCTCAAGGTTAAAGCTGAAACCTTATTTTAGATCATCTATTTTGGATCATAGTTAGAGTGATTTAAGTGTTGTAATCATCTCATTGACAACTTTCTGCGCATCACCATACACCATATCGGTATTATCGAGATAGAAGAGATGATTTTCAATTCCAGAGAAACCAGAGCCTTGTCCACGTTTAATAACAAATACTTGCTTTGCCTGATCTGCATTAAGAATAGGCATACCATAGATTGGGCTAGATTTATCGGTACGAGCGACAGGGTTCACAACATCATTAGCACCAATCACAAGTACGACATCGGTATCTTTAAATTCATCATTGATCTCATCGAGGTCAAAGATGCTTTCATAGGGAATGCCAGATTCAGCTAATAGAACATTCATATGTCCCGGCATCCTTCCTGCAACAGGGTGGATCGCAAAACGGACATCAACATCGCGAGCTTCTAAGATCTTCACAAGCTCTGCGACTTTATGTTGCGCTTGTGCTGCCGCTAAACCATATCCTGGGACAATAATAACGCGATCAGCATATGCCATTGTCATAGCGGCATTTGCAGCATCACTCTCTGTCATTGAGCCTTCGATATCACTAGCCTCGCTTTGACTTTCACCAAAGTTAGAGAAGAGGACATTGCTTAAAGAGCGATTCATCGCCTTTGCCATTAGTAACGTTAAGAGGGTTCCTGCCGCTCCGACAACGGTTCCGGCAATGATCAATCCACCATTATCAAGCGCGATTCCTTCAAAAGCGACTGCAATACCCGTTAAGGCATTAAAGAGTGAGATGATGACCGGCATATCGGCTCCACCAATGGGAATCGCAATTAAGACCCCTAATGCTAAGGTAAATGCGAAGAAGAGGAAGAGCATAAAGTAGTGAGGCGCAGGCTCAGAGGCGAGAAGAATTGCCAATAGGAGCGCAAAGCCAAAGAGGAAGAGATTGACAATATTACGATTTTTGTAGCGAATCGTTGATGTCATACGACCATCAAGCTTTGCCCAAGCAACCACCGATCCGGTAAAAGAGACAGCCCCGATAAAGCCCCCTAATGCAGCAAGAAGGAGTGTTCTTGAGCTATCACTTGCATCGGGCATTCCGATCTGTAGAAGTGCAATTGCACCAATGATTGCGGCCGCTCCACCACCAACACCATTATAGATCGCGATCATTTGTGGCATATCTGTCATCTCAACTTTGAGTGCTGAGCGTTTCGCAATAATAAATCCAATTCCAATCGCAATAACAATTAAGAGCAGATTAGTGAGAAATGCATGATGTGTAATGGCGGGGTGAAAGATGGTAATAACAACGGCTAATACCATCGCTAATCCACCATAATGAATTCCTTTACGTGCGGTAGAGGGGTGGCTCATACTCTTGAGTGAGTAGATAAAGACAATGGCTGCAATAAAGTAGCCAATATTAACTAAGAGAGATCCCATCTGTTATTTCTCCTCTTGTTTATTAGATTTGAACATTTCCAACATCCGATCAGTCACATAGTAGCCACCGACTGCGTTGATCGCACCGAAAACAACGGCGATAAAGGCAAGTGATGTTTGGAAGAAGCCATCAGCATGTCCGAGCGCAATCATCGCCCCAACAAGAATAATTCCGTGAATAAAGTTAGAGCCAGACATCAATGGGGTATGTAAAATTGCAGGAACCCGAGAGATGACTTCAAATCCTAAAATAGCGGAAAGCACAACGATATAGAGCGCTGCAAATCCTGTTATCATAAAAATCTCCTTGAGCAATTAAGCTGAAATAAGGGTGCTAATACGATCGGAGATAATCTTACCTTCGTAAGTGATAAGTGAATCTTTGATCACTTCATCTTCGAGATTGAGATTAAATCCATCTTCAGTAATAAAAGGGGTAATAAGATTGTAGATATTTTGTGAGAACATCTCTGATGCATGGATAGCAACAGCAGAAGGTAAGTTGCGTGGGCCTGTAATAGTGACTTCCCCAACTTTGATAGTATCTCCAACTTTTGTTAATTCACAGTTGCCCCCTGTCTCCGCTGCCATATCGACAATAACAGCGCCAGGAAGCATCGATTCTACCATCTCTTTAGTCACAATAATGGGGGCTCTCTTTCCAGGGATAGCTGCTGTGGTTATAACCACATGCGCTTCTTTAACATGCTTTGCTAAAGCGGCAGCTTGTTGTGCGCGCTCCTCTTCCGTTAACTCACGGGCATAACCCCCTTCGCCGGCGGCATTGACACCGGTATCGACCAATTTTGCACCGAGAGATTCTACCTGCTCTTTAGCATCAGGACGAATATCATAAGCCTCTACTTGAGCACCTAATCGTCTTGCTGTTGCAATTGCTTGTAGACCGGCGACGCCTGCGCCAATTACCAAGACTTTAGCTGGGCGAATGGTGCCGGCAGCGGTGGTGAGCATAGGGAAGAATCGTGGTGAAAGATCTGCGCCGATGAGGACACTTTGATACCCCGAGATCGTCGCTTGAGAGGAGAGTACATCCATACTTTGCGCACGAGTGATACGTGGGATAAATTCAAGTGCTAATGCATCGATTCCTTGTTTCGCAAAGAGCTCAACAAGTGAAAGATTGTGATAAGGATCAAGTAGCGAAATAGAGAGAGAGCCCGATTTAAACTTTTGGGTGATGGTTTTTGTGGGGGCATTGATTGAGAGAATAATGGCTTTCTCATCAAAAGAGGGTTGCTCTACCATTGCACCGGCCGCTTCATATGCCTCATTACTAAAGTAGGCATTGATACCGGCATCAGGTGTAACAATCACCTTAAACCCAGCTTTTACAAGGCGTTCACAATTTTTAGGGTCGAGCGCTACACGCTTTTCTAGTGAGCCTGACTCTTTGAGGAGAATGATGGTTTTAATCATTTTTTAACTGCTCCCTTTATTAATAGAATAGTGATGTCTAAAAGAACATGTCATTTTTTTATAGTAACATGAGTTTAGGGAAAGATCATTGTCTAGGCGGAGGGAAGAAGAGGTGAATATCTTCTACATCATCTCCAAATTTACTCTAAATTTTCCCTAAGTTCTTTCTAAGTACCCTCTAAGTACTTTCTATCTAACTGAGATACTCGCTATCTCTTGTCATAGATACATCTTTTGATTATTTTTCAATTTCTTTTGATGCTGATAATTTAGTATTTGCTATACTGTTTCCCTTAAAATGAGAGATCTTAGAATAAATTCTTGGATAAAGGGTTACCTGTGACCAATATTGATCAATTGAAAAAACCTTCTCCGAAAGAGAGTAAGAAGCCACGGTTTATCTTCTTTAAACGACTCATCAGTTATAAATACTTTACTCGCTTAGCGAAGAGAATTATCCCTTGGGCCTTTCTCTTAAGTGCGATATTTGCTGTTGTTGGACTCTATTACGGGCTATTTGATTCTCCTGTCGATTATCAGCAGGGAGATACCGTTCGGATTATGTATATCCATGTGCCGGCGGCGATCCTCTCATCGGGACTCTATATGTTTATCGCCTTTATGAGTGTGATGTATCTGATATTCCGTATCAAACTCTTTCCTGTGATTGCAAGAGCGACGGCCGTTTTAGGTGCTGTTTATACACTCATTACATTAGTCACCGGTGCGATTTGGGGCGCCCCAACATGGGGAACCTGGTGGGTTTGGGATGTTCGACTTACCTCCGTTTTGATCCTTTTCTTTCTCTATCTTGGCTATATTGGGCTCGATAGCGCATTTGAGGATCGGGAAAAGGCTAATATGGGGATCTCTATTTTAGCCATTATTGGTGTTGTGATTGTGCCGATTATTAAGGCTTCGGTCTATCTATTTGCAACACTTCATCAGAAAAGTACACTCTTTGCATCGGGCGGACCGAGCTTAGATCCTGCAATGTTGAAACCTTTAATGTTGATGTTGATCGCTTATCTTCTCTTTACCGTTGGTTATATTCTATTAAAGAGTACACATCTTATCTATAAGGAGCAGTTATTGCAGGCTTATACCCGGCAGTGATGATACATTGTAGGGTAGGGATGTCGATCTTTAGGGGATGATCGCTACAACTTAAAAATGAAGTAGAATTAAATTAAAAGTTGGGGTTATAAATAAATGGCTGAGTTTTTAAGTCTATTTGATATGGGCAAACATACAGTATATGTATGGAGTTGCTACGCTTTTGTCACGATCTGTCTATTCGGGCTGATCATCTCATTGATGGCAGAAGGACGAAATTTAAAACGAGCAATGAAAGCGGAGGGATTAGAGTAATGAGTCAAAAGCTTAATAGTAGGAAGCAGGGGAGCATTATGTCCCCAAGACAGAAGCAACGTCTCTATGTGGTGATTGCAGTGATTATCGCTGCTTTTTTAATTATCGGTTTTGCGATGTTTGCATCACGAGATAATCTCAATCTCTACTACTCTCCTGAACAGGTTCATAACGGCGAAGCGCCTTTAGAGAAGACGATTCGTGTCGGGGGGCTTGTTGTACCTGGGTCTCTTCATAAAGGCGCTGAAACATTAGCGGTTGAGTTCGCGCTTGTTGATGGCTCTTCAGAGCAGATCATTGTCGCTTATGATGGAATTTTGCCTGACCTGTTCCGTGAAGGGCAGGGGATCATTGCAAAGGGGATGCTCGTTGAAGGTAATCAGTTTGTGGCAGATGAGATTCTTGCAAAACATGATGAAGAGTATATGCCGCCTGAAGTCGCTGCAACTTTAGAATCACAAGGTCATCCATTTAAAGAGAAAGATATCTAAATGTATCTATGGCGTTTTATCAATGTTGATCGATTTGTCATTGATAAAGCGCCTGACTCTTTTAGAATCAAAAGCTCTATAGAATTAGAATTAATATGTAAGGATTAATAATAACTATGCTTCCGTTGGGTCAGCTCGCGCTCTATATTGCGCTCGGTGTTTCTATAGCACTCTTTATCTTGCCGCTAGTCGGCATTAAGTTTCGTAATCCACAATTGATGTATAGTGCAAGGCCATTAACCATATGGCTTTTTGTGCTTGTGGCCTTCTCCTTTATCTATCTCGGACATCTCTTTTGGATTAGTGATTTTAGCTTCTCCTATGTCTTTCAGAACTCCAATACCAAATTGCCGGGAATCTATAAAATTACCGCAATTTGGGGCGGGCATGAAGGTTCGATGTTGTTGTGGGTCTTAACCTTAGCGCTCTGGATGTTAGCGGTTGTTTTCTATACCCGCAAAATGCCTCTAGAACTTTCAGCCGCAACTTTAGCGGTTTTAGGGGGGATTACAGTAGGATTTATCGCGTTTTTAATCTTCACTTCCGACCCTTTTGCCCGTAATTTAACGCTCGATCTCTATGATGGACGCGATCTTAACCCCTTACTACAAGATGTTGGTTTAATCATTCATCCGCCACTTCTCTATATGGGATATGTTGGTTTTGCAGTTCCCTATGCATTTATGTGTGCGATCTTAATGACAGGGCATATCGATCGGCTCTCTGTCAGATGGGTGCGTCCTTGGGCATTAGCAGCTTGGGGATTCTTAACCTTAGGGATCACAGTTGGAAGTTGGTGGGCTTATTATGAGTTAGGCTGGGGCGGTTGGTGGTTCTGGGATCCAGTTGAAAATGCATCATTGATCCCTTGGATTTTAGGTGCAGCACTGCTTCACTCATTAGCCGCGACAGAAAAGCGTAAAGCTTTTACTCTCTGGACCGTTATTATTGCTATTTTAACCTTCTGCTTAAGTGTCTTAGGAACCTTCCTTGTACGTTCAGGTGTTTTAACCTCCGTTCACTCCTTTGCGGCAGATCCTTCGAGGGGACAATTTATCCTCTTCCTTCTTGGTATTATTACACTTTTTGCATTTCTCTTACTGCTCTTTAGATCTTATAAAATTCGCCAAGAGTCGCATCTTAGCTTGATCTCAAAAGAGTCGGGAATTCTCTTTAATAATATCTTTCTTTCGGTGGCCTGCTTTGTTGTAGTCTTAGGGACGCTCTATCCATTGATCGTTGATATTTTGCAGATTGGTAAAATCTCGGTAGGAGAGGGATATTTCAATGAGTATCTTGTTCCTATCTCACTTTTACTTCTTGTTGTATTAGGTTTTACTCCGCTCCTTCGTTTTAAGCAGGATTCCTTCTCCCGTATTAAGAAGCCCTTGAGTATTATGGCGCTTCTTTCACTCATTTTTGGTGTGGGGAGTAGTTATCTCTATGCCGGTCAATTGGATCCTTTAGTGGTGATCAGTCTGATTCTCAGCTACTGGGTCTTCTTTGGAATTCTCTTTGAGATCAAACTCAATGGACGTAAGAATGATAACTTCTTCCAAGCACTCAAACATCAATCATTATCACGTTGGGGAATGAATCTTGGGCATTTAGGATTAATTGTGACGATTGTAGGAATTACACTCACTTCTCACTATAGTGATGAGCAAGATCGTTTAGTCCGAGTGGGAGAGACTGTTCAGGTAAGAGAGTATGGTTTTGAGCTATTGGCGCTCGAAGATGTTCAGGGTTCAAACTATATTGGGACAAAAGGGATTATTCAGGTCTACCAAAATGGAAAGCCCTTACGCATGATGTATCCCGAGAAGAGAACCTATACCGTTAGCGGAATGCCGATTAGTGAAGTCGCTTTAAGACCCTCTCTTTTAGATGATCTTTATGTTGCTATGGCGGAGGAGCGCGCTGAAAATGCGTGGGCTATTCGTCTCTATGTCAAACCATTTGTTCGTTGGATCTGGCTAGGAGGTATCATTATCTCCATCGCCGCGTTACTTTCAATGCTTGACCGCCGTTACCGCATTGGGCGAAAGCAGCTTCAATCAACTGATAATATAGAAACTGTTCAATAGGAGGGATCGATGTTAAGAGCAATTATAGCCGGGATTGTAGTGGTTGTTGTAGGCTTTCTAATCTTTCTCTTTATGAGTTTAGAGAATGATGCGAGTTACCTCCCTTCAGCGTTGAAGGGGAAACCATTACCCCCTTTTAGTGCCTATGAGGTTGCAGCGCCTGGGAGTCAGGCGAGAATCTTAACAGATGAGGATATTCAAGGGCCTGCGCTTCTCAATATTTGGGCAACATGGTGTCCTACCTGTGAGGCCGAGCATGAGGCGCTTAAAGAGATTGGCGCAACAGGTGTTCCGATCTATGGTGTCGATTATAAAGATGACCCGCAGCTTGCTTACCGCTGGTTAAGAGATCTAGGGAATCCTTATATCTTTACCATTGCTGATGAGAGTGGCAAGATCGGTCTCAATTTAGGGGTCTATGGTGCGCCTGAGACCTACTTCTTAGATGCTGATAATGTGATTGTCTATCGACATGTGGGTGAGATGACAGTCGATCTATGGAACAATGAGCTCAAAGAGATCTATGAATCGAGCTTTAAGCGTAATGATCAAGAGAATCATACGAAGGGAGATCAGTAGTGAGATATCTATTTTCAATCATCACATTGGTTCTATTATTGACCTCAGGTTATAGTTTTGCCTCTGTCAATCTTTATGAGTTTAATAACCCTGTTGATGAGCGTCGTTTTCAGAGTTTAACGCGAGAATTACGTTGTCCAAAGTGTCAAAATCAGAATATTGCAGATTCCGATGCGCCGCTTGCACAAGATATGCGTGATTTGACTTACGATATGATTATTGATGGGCAAGCAGATGCACAGATTATCAGCTTTATGGTTGATCGTTATGGTGACTTTGTGATGTATAACCCGCCGGTAAAACCGGTAACATGGTTGCTCTGGTTTAGCCCTTTTGTGTTGCTCTTATTGATTTTAGCGCTTGTTTTCTTGGCAAAGCGTCGCAAACCGGCTGTTGTAAAAGTGGCCGCGCCCAAAGAGTTAACGGCAGAAGATCAGGCACGATTAGATGAAATATTGACGAGAAAAGATAATTAAAATGACGGCACTAGGTATAACATACACACTCCTTTTCATCCTGATCTCGCTTCTATTTATAGGATTTGCCTTGTGGGGCAAGAGCGCAGGAAAATATCCACGACTTAAAGAGGTTTATCGCGATAAATATCTTGATGAGACAGAGACTCTCGATGATGATTTAGTACGTGGAAAGATCGATGAGGCGACTTATGAAGCAACAAAAGTGGAGCTTGCAAAAGATCTTTTAGCAGTTGCGCATCCTGATCGACCATTGACGCCGGCTCTCAAGTGGATCACCTTTCTTTTTGGTGGGGTGATTATCGCTTTTTCTGCACTCTACTTTTGGGCAGATGGTTACTCTGCGGATGCCAAAAATCTCGATAATCAGCGAGCAACGGCACTTCCTTATGTGAAGGCTTGGTTGGCGGCGACTTCTATTGAAGATCTTCAACGTGAGAGCAATCTGATGGATCTCAATCCTCCAGAGCCATTACAACAGAATCTGTTAGGAACGTTAGCAGCACTCAATTTAATGAGCTCAAGAGATCATCATACCGATCCTAAGGAGCTCAATCTTTTAGGGAAGATCTATCTTAATATGGATCAATTAGGTTTAGCAGAGAAGAGTTATCTCGATCTCTATCGCCTCGATCCTACCAATGATAACACCTACTATACGCTCTTAAATATTCAACTAGCAAAGAACAACTATCAACTCGATAATCGTTTAGAGTCGCTTTTTGATCAATTTGTCTTAAATAATGCCACCAACGAAAGTCTACTTCTCTATTACGGAACAGTCCTATTTGAGAATCAGAAAGTTGATAAGGCGATGCACTTCTTCTCTATTTTAGCCGATCTCTACCCTGAGGATTCAGAGAATCGCCGCGTGATTTTAGCGATGATCGATACCTTAACAGGTCAAGGAATGAATCAGCCAGAGATGAATCAGCCTGCAGAGATGGTGACAGCAGATAAGGTGACTCTTCCGGTCACGATCTCATTATCGGAAGAGATTGTGCAACAACTTCCGCAAGAGGCGGTACTCTTTATCTATCTAAGAGATCAACCTGTCGGACCACCGTTGGCGGCAAAACGTATTCCGCTTGCGGCAATTGAGACCTTCCCATTAAGAGTGACAATGGGGGATCAGGATCTCTTAATGCCGGGATCGGCTTCTTTAGCGAGTAAGCATGATTTGAGTGCTTCAGCGAAGATTAGTCTCAATGGTGATCCTATCACTTCAGCCGGCGATATTGAATCGACAGCGGTCGCGGTACCTGATCTCAATCAGGGAATTAATCTTCTTTTAGACCATATTGTGGAGTAGATCTATGGTAGCGCTCTTTAACTTAGAGGTGGAAGCGCTCGGTGTAACGCGAAATTATCGACCGATCTTCAAGCCCTTTTCATTTAATTTAACAAATGGAGAGTCTCTCTATATTAAAGGGCGTAATGGCGCAGGGAAAACCACCTCATTACGGGTACTTGCCGGCATTAGTCAGCGCTATCAAGGCAACATTTACCTCGATCAAATAGAGCGAAGAGAGCTGCTTCATCACTACTCAAAAGAGATCTCCTATGTGGGTCATCAGTTAAGTCTCAATCTTGATTTGACGGCGATAGAGAATCTCTCTTTTTTATTGAAGCTACGTGGAAAACGGATTGCACGAGAGAAAATTTTAGAGGTGTTTTCACTCTTAGGTCTTCCATTAGAGGAGCGTCCTATCCGTTACTTTTCGGCAGGGCAGAAGAGACGTGTCGCCCTAGCAAGGCTCTGGCTCGAAGAGAGTGCAATTTGGATCTTAGATGAGCCCTTTACGGCACTCGATATCGATTCTATCGCCCTTCTTGAGCAGAAGATGAAGGCCCATTATCAAAGTGGTGGGGGGATTATCTTTACTTCGCATCAAGCGCCGGTAGAAGAGGTTGTCTCTAAAACATTAGTGATCGAGAGGTTTCGTGTAGATGCTTAATGTAGTGATCGATATTATTGTGAGAGATATTCGAGTTGCGATGCGTAATCGGTCCGAGATCTTTATGCCGCTCATCTTCTTCTTGATTATTATCTCGCTCTTTCCGTTAGGATTGGGGTTGGAAAATCAGAAGTTATTAAAGGCTGCTGCACCTGCAATTCTCTGGATTGCAGCACTTCTTTCAACGATTTTGGTCCTTGACCGAATCTTTAAAAATGATTTTGATGATGGCTCGCTTGAGCAGATGGCAATCAGTGGTGCGTCGCTCTATAGTCTGATTTTAGGCAAAATTATAGCGCATTGGTTGGTGACGGGGCTTCCGCTTGTAATCTTCTCTCCTATTTTAGCGGTGATGTTAGGCTTTACTCTGTCAGAATCGGTAGTGGTCGCCTTAATCCTCCTAGTGGGAACACCACTTTTGAGTTTTGTTGGGGCGATGTGTGTTGCGCTTTTAGTCGGTTTACGGCAAGCGGGCCTTCTTTTGAGCATTATTATCTTGCCACTCTATGTCCCTATTTTATTGATTGGTGTCCAATTGATCTCCCGTTTACAGGAGGGGCACTCTTTAAGTAGCTTGATGTTGATTCTAATTGGTGCTGATTTAGCTGCTCTCATTATTACCCCGATTGTGACCGCTTTTGCCATTAAAATGAGTCTAGATTAATCTAGGCTCATCAACCATCAACCATCAACCATCAATCATTCTGTTATCGAGGAGATTGGTGCGCTATCTCTATAAAAGCCTCTAGATAATCGATTTTTTGATCTGAAATTCGTGAGCCTAAAAAGATCTGTTTTGCGATTCCTTGCTCTCCAAGGCGAACCGGTATAATCGGTAATCGCTCGCAATACTCTTCAATCAACCAACGTGGAAGGGCAGCTACCCCGCGACCACTAGCAACCATCTGTAACATAATATCGGTAGTTTCAATCGTTTTGTGGCGTCTAGGTGTGATGCCTGCCGGTAGAAGAAATTGATTATAGATATCGAGCCGGCCAATATCGACAGGATAGCTAATTAAGATCTCTTCGATCAGATCTTCAGGCTCTGCAAAGGGTGCTGTTGCTAGAGGATGATCTTTCGCAACCACTAAAACCTGCTCATAATCGAAGACAGGATCGAAGCGTAAATTGGGTTTATAGAGGGGGTCGGGCGTGACTAACAGATCGATTTCATAGCCGAGTAGGGCACCAATTCCGCCAAATTGAAACTTCTGTTTAACATCGACATCCACATCTGGCCAAGCGTTTAGATAGGGGGCGATCACCTTTAAAAGCCATTGGTAACAAGGGTGACACTCCATGCCGATCCGTAATGCGCCACGTTCCCCTTCGGCAAACTGTTTGAGGCGCTCCTCAGCAAGCGTTAGCTGTGGAAGCACTCGATTGGCAACAGAGAGGAGATAAGCCCCTGACTGTGTTAACTCTAAATGTCGTCCTTCTCGCCGCCAAATTTCAATTCCTAATCGTTCTTCAAGCTTGCGAATACTATGGCTGAGTGCCGATTGAGAGAGATGGAGCGCTTTTGCGGCTGCGGTTAAAGAGCCTTTTTTATCAACCTGTTGCACAATAGTAAGGTGGATTCGTTCTAACATAATTTTAAAGGACCTCTTAGAGAAGCTAGGTAGAGTGGTAAATGTAGGATATTCAGAATGTCGATCTAATATCGATCTATAGAAGAGTTCTAGAGAAGAGTGTCATAGCTGAACTTAATATATGAGCAAAATTCATTGATTATTGAAATATGATCATTTTACTTCATTTGTTGCTCTTTCTACAATGATTCTCAGTTCAAGATGTTATTAAAGAGAGAGAAGCTCCTACCGAGTTAATGCTTCTCGCTAAACCCTTCAAAACGATAATAGCAAAGAGGGTTCTATCAATGACATCTCTCTATCTAATAGATCTATTAGATCTTCTTCTATATCCCCGATCTATATTCCGATCTACATTATTTACCGCTACTCAATATCAGGAGAAGTCATGTCAGACGCATTTACCTTTAATATTAGACGAATTAACTTTGATGAGAATTATCAACCCGCCAATGAAACTCGTTTGACCACCAACTTTGCTAACTTAGCACGAGGTGAGAGTCGGCAAGAGAATCTACGTAATACTCTCAATATGATTAATAATCGCTTTAATAGTTTGGCTAATTGGGATAATCCTCAAGGGAACCGCTATGCCGTTGAGATTGAGATTATCTCTGTCGATATTGATATTGAGGGAAATGGTGAACAATTCCCGATGATTGAGATCTTAGAAACGACCATTATCGATCATCAAACGGGAGAGAGAATCGAAGGAATTGTGGGCAATAACTTCTCCTCTTATGTTCGCGATTATGATTTTAGTGTTCTTCTCTTAAATCATAATCGTGATCGAACAGAGTTTTCTCTCCCTGATCAATTTGGTGAGTTACATGGCAAGCTCTTTCAATACTTTTTACAGTCTGATCTCTACCAACAAAATTTTAGTAAAGCCCCTGTGATCTGCCTGAGCGTTGCCGGTAGTAGAACTTATACTCGCACAGAGAATGAGCACCCTATTTTAGGTGTAGAGTATCAACAGGGAGAACGCTCCTTAACGGATCAATACTTTGCAAAGATGGGGTTAGAAGTTCGTTACTTTATGCCAAAGGGAAGTGTTGCACCATTGGCTTTCTACTTCTCTGGCGACTTACTTAATGATTATAGCAATCTGGAGCTTATTGGTACGATCAGTACGATGGAGACTTTCCAGAAGATCTATCGACCTGAGATCTATAATGGTAATGCCCCCGCAGGTGCAATTTATCAGCCAAGTTTAACTAATCAAGATTTTTCATCAACGCAGATTGTCTATGATCGCGAAGAGCGTAATCGTCTTGCTGTAGAGCAGGGCGTCTTTACGGAAGAACATTTTATTAAGCCGTATCAGCAGATTTTAGATGCATGGGCGAAAAGAGTTAACTTCAGCGTTTGATCACATGATAAAAGAGCGATGAGGTCATTAAAACAGTTCATTAAGATAGATCGTTAAGAGAGATCGTTAAAGTAATCGTTCAGGTAGATCGTAAAAGCAGACTCGAAATCGATCAGTAATAACAAAAATAACAAACAATAGATAATAACAACAGAGACAGTCAAATAGGGATTATTAAAATGAAAAAATTATTGCCAACTTCAACTGCCGGTAGCCTACCTAAGCCTTCTTGGATTGCAGAGCCTGAAAAACTTTGGTCCCCTTGGAAATTAGAGGGAGAGGCATTAGAGCAAGCGAAAAGAGATGCCCTTCTACTCTCCTTAATTGAGCAGGAAGCCGCGGGTATTGATATTGTCAGCGATGGCGAACAGACACGACAACACTTTGTGACCACCTTTATTGAGCATCTTAGTGGTGTTGATTTTGAAAAGCGGGAGACTGTTCGTATTCGTGATCGCTATGATGCGAGTGTTCCTACCGTTTTTGATGCCGTATCGAGAGAGCGCCCCGTCTTTGTCGAGGATGCTAAGTTCTTACGTCAACATACTCAAAAGCCGATCAAGTGGGCATTGCCAGGACCGATGACCATGATCGATACCCTCTATGATGATTACTATAAAAGTCGTGAAAAGCTTGCATGGGAGTTTGCTAAAATCCTCAATCAAGAGGCAAAAGAGCTTGAAGCTGCGGGAGTCGATATTATCCAATTTGATGAGCCGGCATTTAATGTCTTCTTTGATGAGGTCAATGATTGGGGTATTGCTACATTAGAACGAGCAATTGAAGGATTGAAGTGTGAAACAGCGGTCCATATCTGTTATGGCTATGGTATTAAAGCGAATACTGATTGGAAGAAGACACTCGGTTCAGAGTGGCGCCAATATGAGGAATCTTTCCCTAAATTACAACAATCGAAGATCGATATTATCTCCTTAGAGTGCCAAAATTCCCATGTGCCGATGGATCTGATTGAACTCATTCGTGGCAAAAAAGTGATGGTCGGTGCGATTGATGTTGCGACAAATCAGATTGAGACTGCTGAAGAGGTTGCGGCTACATTGAGAAAGGCATTACAGTTTGTGGATGCCGATAAGCTCTATCCAAGTACCAATTGTGGCATGACTCCGCTCTCACGCACGGTAGCAAATGGTAAGTTGCGGGCGCTTAGTGCCGGGGCAGAGATCGTTCGAAGAGAGCTCTCTTAGTGAGAGATTATGAATATGAAGTGGTAGCAAGAGATGTATGAATCTTAGATTTTTGATTTGAGATTCAATAGCGAGGTTGAAGATCAAGGATTAAGGATTAAGGATCAAGCTTTAAGATTGAAGCTCAAGATTAAGGTTCAAGTGTAGAGGAGAGGAAGATGGCTTTGGTGATCTTTCTCTCCTCTTAATTTTTTCCTTGGGAAAATATTGACAACATTGTTGTCAAGACTTACTATTTAGCCTATTGTTTTAATTCTTTCTAAAAGAGAGATCATGACCGAAAATCACCCAATTGAACAGAAACAGCTCTTTGTTTCGATGTTCCAAGAGATATTTACCCTTTTATCAAAACTGCACCGGATCAGTGAAGATCTATTGGTTGCGGCAGAGAGTGATATTACCCACTCTTGCTGGACCATCTTATCGATCATTCATTGTGAGCCGGAGCCTTTAACCGTGCCACAGATTGCACAACTTCGCTCTACCTCCCGTCAAGCGGTACAGCGACAGATCTGCCTACTACTAGAGAATGGTTATATTGAGGCGGTGGAGAATCCGCAGAATAAGCGTTCTCCACTCTATAAAGTGACCGCTGTGGGAGCCGCTTACTATCAAGATGTTAGAGCAAAGGTTTATGGGCAATGGCTTGCAGATGTGGCAAAGATTGTTGGAGTAGAGCAAGCGGAACAATTTTTAGCATCGATTCGGATGCTCGATGAAGCACTTAATATTGTGAGTGCGAAGAAAAATCAGCAGAATTAAGAGAATCAAAAGTTGAGTAATGGAGAAGAAGCCTAATTTAGATAGGACCATATATTACTTCTTAAATTATTAATATGGCATAGATGAGAGATAAGATGAGAAAGCGAAATCATTTTCAATATATTCGAAATATTGCGGGAAGTATCGGGCTTGCTCTATTAGTTGCGGCATGCGCTGAAGAGCATCAAGCCGGTCCAGCGATGATGACACCGCAAGCGGTCGTTCAAGAGGTTGAACGGAAAAATATTACCGTTGAGGCAGAGTTGCCGGGAAGAACGGAAGCTTCAGTCATTGCAGAGGTTCGTCCTCAGGTGGGGGGCATTATTCTTTCTGTTAACTTTACGGAAGGAAGCTTTGTCAATGAGGGGGATCCACTCTATCAGATCGATCCTGCCACTTATAAAGCAAGTCTATTGCAGGCAGAAGCAACATTAGAGCGTGCTAAAGCGAATCAAAATGCGGCGCGTCTTAAAGCAGATCGATTAAATGCATTGAAGAAGTCAAAAGCGGTGAGCCAACAAGATGTAGATGATGCCAACGCGGCATTGATGCAGGCTAATGCAGAAGTTTTAGGGGCTGAAGCACAAGTGACTAATGCGAAGATCAATCTCGATTATACCCAGATGGAAGCACCGATCTCGGGGCAAATTGGTCGAACAAACTTTACGCAAGGGGCGCTCGTTTCTCCAGGTCAGGTCAATGAGATGGCTGTTATTCAGGTACTCAATCCGATGAAGGTCAATATTACCTACTCTTCTGCTGAGTATGCTGCCGTACGTAAAAAGATTATGAGTGGAGTCTATACCCCTACAAAGGTAGAAAATCTTGAAACCGGTGAGTGGGAAGATGGCCATTTGGTCCGTATCTATCTCGAAGATGGTTCACTCTATGATGAGGTCGGTTATATCAAGTTCTCCGATCTGACCGTTGATCCGACAACAGGATCTATCTTCCTTCAGGCTCAGTTTGAGAATGATGGCAGTCTTCTCCCCGGAATGTTTGTTCGTACGGTTGTTCAGCAAGGGATCGAAGAGGGGGCGTTAGTGGTCTCGCAAAAGGCAGTCACTCAAGGCCCTGGTGGCGTGAGTACCGTAGTTGTGATCGATCAAGAAAATATCGCTCATATCCGTCCGGTTGAGATCTCTCGAGCTTATGAGCAAGATTGGGTGATCGCACAGGGCTTAAAAGAGGGGGAGCGTGTGGTTGTTAAGGGATTACAGTCGGTGCAATCTGCGATTCAACGTAGCGGTGGGCAACCTGTAAAAGTTGAGGTAATTCCAGATGATAATACGATTCAGTAAGATCTTTTGATCCACTGATTTACCTTAAATTATCATCACACAATAAAGGATTAGATAATTGTTATGGCACGATTTTTTATAGACCGACCAATATTTGCGTGGGTTCTTGCGATCTTAACGATGTTTATCGGCCTCTTAGTGGTACGAAACATGGCTGTATCGCAATACCCCCCTATTGCACCGCCTCAGATCAGTATTTCTGGGGTTTACCCAGGTGCAAGTGCACAGACGGTTGAAGAGAGCGTTACACAGGTTATTGAGCAGAGTATTAGTGGCTTAGATGGCTATCGCTATATGAACTCCTCAAGTTCAAGCTCTGGAACTTTCCAAATCACTGTGACTTTTAACCAAGGGGTTGATCCAGACTTAGCGCAAGTTCAGGTTCAAAATAAGATTCAACAATCATTGAGCAAACTGCCACAAGCGGTGCAGCAACAGGGGGTGACCATTGCGAAAACAAGCGGCTCATTCCTCTTAGTTGTTGGCTTCTATTCACCTGATGGATCGATGTCTTCCGGGGATATTGGGGATTATATCTCCTCAACACTTGAAGATCAGATGAGTCGAATTGGGGGTGTGGGTGAGATTCAGTTTTTCGGTTCAAGTTATGCGATGAATATCTGGCTCGATCCCATAAAGCTCTATAAATATAATATGACGCCGACCGATGTTGTCGCGGCGATCAAAGAGCAAAACTCTCAGGCAACATTAGGTGCATTAGGTGCGATGCCGGCGGTGAAGGATCAGTTGATTAGTTATACCGTCACCTCGCAGTCATTACTGCAGAGTCCAGAAGAGTTTAAAGCGATTCAATTACGCGTGAATGAAGATGGAAGTGAAGTACTCCTTTCAGATGTTGCACGTGTTGAGTTATCGCCTGAATCAGAAGCAGTTGCCGTAAAATATAATAACACTCCAGCTGCGGGGCTTGCTGTGAGTCTTGCATCGGGAGCAAATGCGCTTGATACGGCAACGGCGGTGAAAAGTTATTTAGAAAAGATCTCAGTAGATTTCCCATCTGGTTTATCTTACACCTTCCCTTACGACACAACGCCCTTTGTTGAGTATTCAGTTGCTAGTGTGGAAGAGACATTGATCGATGCTATTATCTTGGTATTTATTGTTGTCTTCTTCTTCCTGAAAAATATTCGGGCAACGATTATTCCGATGTTGGCGATTCCCTACGTTTTAGCGGGAACTATGTTGATTCTGGATCTATTGGGCTTCAATCTCAATACGTTAACGCTCTTTGCGCTGGTATTAGCGATTGGTCTATTGGTTGATGATGCGATTGTTGTTGTAGAGAATGTGGAGCGTATCATGGAGGAAGAGAAAGTCTCTCCTCTTGAGGCGACTCGTCGTTCGATGGATCAGATCACAGGCGCCTTGATCGGAATTGGGGTTGTTCTATCAGCGGTATTTGTACCGATGGCCTTCTTAGGGGGGGCGACAGGGGTTATATATCGTCAATTCTCGGTCACAATTATTACAGCCATGTTGCTCTCTGTGGTTGTCGCTATTATCTTTACTCCGGCGATGTGCGCCACATTATTAAGAGATCATAAAGAGCATCATGTTCCTAAAACGGCATTCGGGCGCTTCTTACAGAAGCTCTTTGCACCTTTTAATAAGGTGATTGGATTAGCCGTTAAATATTTCAATATCGGCTTTGATAAGGTGAGTGATACTTATACTAAGACGATTGCGAAAGTCTTGAAACATCCGATGATCTTTGTCCTTCTTCTTATTGTCGGTTTAGGGGCAATTGGACATCAATTTATGAAGTTGCCAAAGAGCTTCCTGCCGGATGAGGACCAAGGGATCTTAATTGGGATGACCATTAACCCTAATGGAACTTCACTCAATCAGACAGAGATCCCACTTCAAGAGATTGCTGATTACCTGATTAATGAAGAGAAAAAGACGGTCGAGTCGGTGATGACAGTTGCTGGATTTAGCTTTTCAGGACAAGGAAGCGAGCAGGGGATGTTCTTTATTAAGCTTCGTCCTTGGGAAGATCGTAAATCTGCGTATGAGTCGATTCCAGCACTCATGGATCGCTTACAGAAATATTTTGTCAATATTCCAGAAGCACAGATCTTTGTCTTTAGTCCGCCACCGATTATTGAGTTAGGAACGGCAACAGGGGTGAGCTTCCAGCTACAAGATACGATTGGGTTAGGGCATGATACTTTGATGAATTCTGTCATGAAGTTTATCGGTTTAGCTGCAACTTCTCCCGATCTTGATATTGCAACTTTACGTCCTGGAGGGCAGTTTGACACGGCGCAATATCATGTGGATATTGATCGCGAAAAGGCGCAAGCATTACAGGTATCAGTGGGAGATATCAATACCGCACTCTCAATCGCTTGGGGTGGTATGTATGTCAACGACTTTATCGATCGTGGACGCGTGAAACATGTTCAGGTGAAAGCGGATGCTCCTTATCGTATGATGCCGGATGATTTTAATCGCTGGTATGTTCGTAATGCGAAGGGTGAGATGGTGCCATTTAGCGCCTTTGCAAAGGGCCGTTGGTCTTATGGTCCCCCACAACTGAACCGTTTTGATGGGTTCTCTTCATTCCCCCTCTCAATCAATGCGGCACCGGGGAAGAGTACCGGGGAAGCGATGGATGCGATTGAGATTTTGGTAAGAGAGCATCTACCGCAAGGGATTAATGTTGCTTGGACCGATACCTCTTATGAGGAGCAAGAGGCTGGAAACTCTCAGGTGATGTTATTGTTAGTCTCGGTCTTTGTTATCTTCCTTAGCTTAGCGGCGCTCTACGAGTCATGGAAGGTACCGATCTCTGTACTCCTAACAATTCCTGTAGGTGTTGTGGGCGCAGTGATTACCGCAAGGCTCTTCGGAATAGAGAATGATGTCTACTTCCAGGTGGGATTATTAACAACAATTGGCTTGACTTCGAAGAATGCGATTTTGATTGTTGAATTTGCGCGCGATCTTGTTCGTGAAGGAATGTCAACGATTGATGCTACTATTCGAGCCTCGCAAGAGCGACTTCGTCCGATTATGATGACCTCTCTCGCTTTTGGACTTGGTGTGATGCCGTTAGCCTTATCAACAGGTGCCGGTGCGGGCGCACAAAATGTTGTCGGTCGTATCGTTGTTGGTGGAATGATTGGGGGAACGCTTCTTGTTCTTCTCTATACACCGGTCTTCTATATTCTCCTCAATCGGGATAAGAAGAAGCGCGATGAGGCTGGAAATAAGCCAGTAGAGCAATCTAAAGAGGTGGATGTTCCTGCGCAATAGGCAGACATAAGTAGCTCAAAATAACTATTAAAAAGGCTAGAGGATTGATAGATCTTCTAGCCTTTCTTTTTTTATTGGGTTCTGCTCGTGAACTCGGTAGTTCATAAGTTTCTGTCGCAAGTTTCTGTTTGTTGATGTTGAAAAAAGAGGGCAACAAAAAGGGAGCCATGATTCTGTCAGGTTCCCTCTCTTTATCGCTTTTATTCGACGATGACTAGTCGACCCAATCGGCTCTTAATCGACTCTTAATCGATTTTACGATAAGCAATCGCTTCAATTTCAACTAATGCACCCATCGGTAATGCACCTACTTCAAAGCAGGAGCGCGCTGGTGCGTTCTCAGTGCCGAAAAATTCAGTGTAGACCTCATTAAAATCGGCAAAGTCATTGATATCATCGAGATAGCAGGTCACTTTTAAGACGGTGCTAAAATCTGCATCCGCAGCTTCTAAGATTGCTTTGAGGTTTTGAAGGGCTTGTGCGGCTTGCTCTTTAATTCCCCCTTCTGGAAACTTCATCGTTTCAGGGTTGAGTGGAAGTTGCCCTGATGTGAAGACAAGATTCTCAAAGACATTACCTTGTGAATAAGGACCGACTGCCGCTGGGGCATGAGCTGTGCTAATAATTTTCTTCATACTGTTCAATTTTGATTTTATAAACTTCTATAGATATAACTGGAAAATTCCGGTAAAGGAGTATGATGTTATCAGTTTTATGGGCAACATCATAATATTTTGCCTCCTCAATCGGGGTGATGATAGGGTTTAAAAGTGTGAAGAGAGGAGAAGCATTTGTGATAACATCTTCTTTTAGCCTCTCTTTTTCTCTCTATTATCCCTGATCAGTTCCTTATTTAAAATCTCAAAAGAGATGAGATTAAATTCCAAGACAGATATTGGTTGCACGCATCGTCTCAATCAATGGATGATCAACAGGAATGAGGCGTGGATTGCCGGCAACTTCTTCGAGGGGAACCGCGACAAGTTGGCGACCTTGATCTGCAACCATAACACCGAAGCGACCCTCTTTGACAAGCTCAATCGCTTTGGTGCCACATTGAGTTGCAAAGATACGATCCGCAGCTGTAGGAGCACCACCACGGCTGACATAACCCAATGTTGTTAAGCGCGACTGCATTCCTGTTAGTTCAGGAATACTATCGACCAATTTGATCGCTTCGGCATGTTTTTTCGGTGTTAAACCTAGACGATGATTCTCTTGAGAGATCGCTCCTTCAGCGACAACTAATAGTGCTGACCGGCGATTTTTAATATTTTTTCGCGTATATTCTACAATCGCCTCTAAAGAATAGGGAATTTCAGGAATCAGGCAGATATCAGCAGAGCCAGCTAAAGCCGCACCTGCAGCTAACCACCCGGCATCTCGTCCCATCACCTCCAAAATCATAAGACGATGGTGGGAGTCGGCCGTAGTTCTTAATCGGTCTAATGCCATAACAGAGACGTGAACCGCAGTATCATATCCGAATGTTACATCGGTATGAGCGATATCATTATCGATCGTTTTGGGAAGAGTGACGACAGGAACGCCGGTGGCATGGAGATAGGAGGCAAATCGTTGAGTTCCATCGCCACCTAAGCAGATGAGTGCATCGAGTTCTAATGCCTTAAAGCTTTCGACACAGGCAGCAACGGCGTCTTCTGTATTTTGTGCTTTGCCACCTCCGCGACCCGTCCCTAAAATAGTTCCACCCGTCCCGGCAATATCGTAGACATCAGCAAAGGTTAATTCACTATGAGCCATCTCAGCGAGGCCGAGAAACCCATCATGAATTCCGGTCACTTTCCAACCCTCTTTGAGAGCAGAAAGGGTGATCCCGCGTAATGCTGCATTTAATCCTTGGCAATCACCGCCGGCAGTTAAAATTCCAATATGTTTTTGACTCATCTATTTTCTCTCCTTAAAGGCATCGATGGTGTGAGCTATGAGGGCTAATCGCATAAAGTGATTGCTTTTATTGATCCGCTTCCTCTTCATCATGCCAGATCTTATCAATTGTGATGGTGGCATTAATCTTAAGGGGGGCATCTTCAATCTCTTCTAATCTTACAACAGCAAAAGCTTGATGACCTTGATGATAGACAACTGTTCCAGCCTCTTTACCACTTTGATTGGTAATGGTGGCATTGCAGCTAAGATCTCCCTCTTCTTCTGCGGTAATGAGGGCTAAACGTCTTTTATGTTTCCCTAAATATTGCATTCTAGCAACGATCTCTTGTCCGGTATAGCACCCCTTTTTAAAACTAATTGCCCCGAGAAGATCTAGGCTTAACATTTGAGGGACATATGCCTCACTATTCTCTGCTGTAATCCAAGGAATAGAGAGACCTTCGGGAAGTTGAGCTAATTCTTCTGCAGTGGGCTCTTCGAGCTGTAAGGTTACTTTTGAGCGGAAGATAAAGATTTTAAGATGCTTTTCGATCGTTTCAGCTAAATCACGAGGTAGAAGGAGATGGAAAGTCTCATCATCAGCTTTTACCATCCAAAAGAGCACCATGACACGTCCTTGGCGATTGCAGATTGCCGCTAGTCCCTGATTTTTTTTCTCAGGATAGAGTGAGGTGAGATGATGAACGTCTGCAGTAATTTGGCCTTGTAGAAAAGTTGCGGCATCTTGACCGGCAACGGTAAGGCAACTAAGTTGAATTGACATATAAAGTTCTCCCTATGAGCTTAAATATTGAGATCGTTTAGTAGTTTTATGGTTTTGTAATCATTTTATAATCGATTATTGAGTCGCATTGCATCGTTGACTCATTTTAAATATGGAGTCTGATCTATTGTAGCGTAATTGTGAGAAATATTTTTTCTCTCAATTTTCTCTCAATCTTATTTTGAAAGTTGAGAGAAGTTTGTATAATCGCTTCTTTATGCTCTCCTTATGATAGACTAAAAAGAGCAATATACCTATGTTTTGCCCATGTTAATGCGGATGCTAAATAGATGCTTAATAGGTTTCTTAATGCAGATTTGCTTGGTGAAATGTGGCGCATCATAAGCGACTTATTAAATTAGAACCCGGAGGTCAATATGAGTTATCAAGTAGTGGGGTATCCGTTCTGCCCCTTTGTGCAGAGAGTTCTCATTGCATTGAATGAGAAAGCGGTTGATTTTGAGTCGATCTGGCTCGACCCTCATGCGGAGTTACCAGTGTGGTTTAAGGAGTGGTCTCCTTTAGGCAAGGTACCTGTCATGAAAGTGACAACGGGAGAGGTGCTCTTTGAGTCGATGGCGATTGTAGAATATATCGAAGAGCTACATAAAGTCCCTTCTATCTATGCTAAATTGCCGGCAAAAAGAGCGATTCAGCGTGCTTGGGCAGGGGTTGCCGGTGAGCTATATGGTCCACAATATATGAGTATGGGCGCCAAAAGCCATGAGGAAGTTGAAAAGCACTTTGCTACGATGAGAGGAACTTTAGCGGTCCTTGAGGAGCGCTGTGGTCGTAGCTACTTCATTGGGGAGACAATGACCGCTGTTGATATTGTATTAGCGCCGATGTTTATCCGTTTTGATGCACTTAATTCAATTGGGGTTGAGAGTATTTTGGCTGATTTCCCTAAATTAGAAGCTTTAAGCAATAAGCTCTTAACACATCATGCGGTTCTACAGATTATCGCTGGCGATTGGACAGAGAGATTTATAGAGATTCAAAAAGGGCGTGGTGGGATTCTTTTCCAGAATCTCGATTAGAAGAGGGCAGTAATAGTCGTTGATAATTTCAATGTGACTATTTGAAGCATCGTTTGGAAAAGAGCTTGCTCTCTTGCCGGGGTAGGGACTCGAATAGATTGAGTGATGATCTTCAGTCGTCAGGTTGCGCTGTCAAATTGAATAATCAATAACCCTTTAGGGGATCAAGGCTTGGTCGCAGTTGGAAGTAGTAGTACAATTTCAATGCCCAATCATCATCAGATTGAGAGAGATTAGCAGATATCTTCATAGGAAGAGAGCTAATCTCTTTTCATATCTTATGGGCAGGTATCGCGAATAATAAGATAATTTTAAGTAGAACCAATGCCTTACGGTTACTCTTTTTGAGATATTCTGAAAGAATTTAACAAATTGTGATCGTATAGAGTGATTTAGAGGAAATATATGAGACCGTTAATCGCTTACTTCTCTAATGCAGCATTAGAGAATAATATCGAGATCTTAAAGGGAAAATCGCCCCAAAGCCAACATTGTGCCGTCTTGAAAGCAGACGCATATGGGCATCGAGTGGAGAATATGCTGCCGATTGTTAATCGCATGGTTGATTATATTGCGGTTGCGATGCGCGAAGAGGCTGATGATATTCGGCAAAAGGGGGGAGAGCTTCCGATCTTGTTATTAGAAGGTGTCTTTGCAAAAGAGGAGTACCAGCGAGCAAGTGAAGCTAACTATCTTGTAGCGATCGGTAATGAGAAGCAACTTAAGATGTTGGAGGCGTCGAATCTTACTACGCCTATCGGTATCTTTGTGAAGGTTGATACAGGAATGCATCGATTAGGATTTACACCAGAAGAAGCATTCTCTGTTGTTGCGCGGTTACAGAAACTCTCTTCGGTTGCATCTATTACCTTAATGACCCATTTTGCAACTTCAGATGAGGCTGATTCACCACTCTTTCCAAAGCAACTTGAGAGAATGGCACAATTAGATCGTTTAGAGCTTCCTCAATCATTAGCCAATTCAGCCGCTATTTTACAAGCACCAGCAACACATCAATCGATTGTGCGGATGGGGATTTCACTTTATGGTATTTCCCCTATTGATGGGAAAGTGGGGGCTGATTTTGGACTTCGACCTCTCTTAACGCTTCGATCAAAAGTGATTCATACGACGGAGATTGAAGCCGGGGAGAGTGTAGGTTATGGCGCTAAGTTTATTGCGCCTGAGCGAATGCCAATCGGTGTTATTGCTTGTGGCTATGCAGATTGTTATCCTCGAGAAATTAGTGATGATGCCTATGTATTAGTCGGGGAGCATCGCGCTAAAATTATAGGTAGACCTGCAATGGATATGATGATGATCGACCTTCGTTCAGTTCCGCAAAATGACTGGGAGCAACCGGTAGAGATCTTTGGTGAGCGATTACCGATCGAGAGAGTGGCAGCATGGGCAGGAACAATTCCTTATACCATTTTGACCCATTTAGCGAAAAGAGTGCATTTTGTTGTCTCTCAATTATCGTAAAAAGGGTCACTGAGATCTTAGGCTTGTGATCGATATTATGCTATTTCTTATAGTTAGTGATCATCTTGGGGGGGTCTCTAGAGGAGTTGCCCTCTTTCTGTTTTTATATATTTAATTTCTACTACTTAAGTTCTACTATTTAAGCATCTCTTTTGAAAGTTAAAGTCGAAAATCTCATTTGTTATCAGTATAATAGGGAAATTGCTAAAAAAGTATTAACTGCTATTGTTAAGAAGTTGATAAAGTGGAATGATTGAAGCTTTATCGTTGGGTTTAATTTATTTTATGGGAAGGAAAAAGATATGAAGAAGAGCGCCCTATTGGCCTCCATGTTATTAGTAACTATCTCTCCTTGTGCATTGGCTGTAGAAACAGGATTTTATGCCGGCGCCAATGTTTTAGGGATACGACAGGAGGCGAAAAAAATGGGAGATTCTAGGCTTCCCGGTAATGAGGTTGTAAAAAAAGGATCGCAGCATAAAAATGGTATTAATGGATCGGTTGCTGCGGGCTATCAATTTGATGATATCTTTCGTGTGGAGTTGGAATATGTTCTTCCTCAGTCGAAACGATATGATAATTTGACAGAGTCTGATTTTTATCAGCAAAAAATTAAGAGTCAGCGTTTGATGGTGAATAGCTATTTAAGTTATCAACTTAAGGATGATATCGCTCTTTATGGTGTTGCGGGAGTCGGTTATGCACGTTTAAAATCAACAGGTCATTATGGTAATAATTTTAATTATCATTCAGGATCACAGAACAATTTTGCATGGTCATTAGGTGCCGGTATCTCCTATCAGGCAACACCGAATACCGCGATTGATTTTGGTTTTCGTCATGTTGATTTAGGAAAGGCGAGAACAGCGACGACAAATAACTCCCAATTGAAGGCAAAAGTAACCTCCAATGAGTTGACGCTCGGCATTCGTCATATCTTAGGTGAACTCTATCGTGAAGAGGCGCCCGTTAAAGAGAATATCTATGCAGATCATGTAACGCCAGAGTTGAGAGATAGCTTTGAACGAATGGAATCTAATAGTTTTCAAAAGAGTGTCTCAAAACAGCGTCAAGCAGTAGAAGCAATAGATAAAAGCGAGGCACCTAAAAAGGTTGAGACTCTTCCTTGGTAGATCTACCAATTTTGTGCCAGATCAAATCTGAACCTTAAAAAAGCGTAAGAATAGAGGGTAGAATCGAAGTCACTATTTCTAGAGGAATAATGACTTCGATTTTTTTTTGTAAATATAAATAGATAACGATGCAACAGATAATGACGTGGGTAGAAACTATCGTGGTAATCGATCTAAGAAATTTTGGTAAGCAAACCCGGCGATCTCCTCTTCAGAGTAGAATGCTTTTAGCGCTTCAATAAGATTGGAGTACATGCTTGCATCACTTAAGCCTTCGACCTTAGACTCAATTCCATCAAAATCGGAGCCAAAGCCAATATTTTTAATACCTCCTAAAGCGACAATATGATTGATCTGATAGATCACATCAATGATTGTGGCATTCCCCCCTTTCTTCACAAATGGTGGGCAGAAAACGATATGAATCATCGCATCTCGCTCAATCATCGCTCGAATCTGATCATCTGTTAAATTACGGCGATGTTCACAAATAGTCATGGCATTAGAGTGACTGGCAATAGGATATTTTGCTAATGACATAACATCCCAAAAACCGGTTGGATGAAGGTGCGAGACATCAACAAAGAGTTGATGCTCATTGCACCATTTTACAATTTCACGACCAAAGCGACTCAACCCCGCTCCTCGAGCTTCAGCAACGCCATCAGCCGCTAGGTTTCCATTGTTCCAGGTAAGACCAATTGATCGAATACCTAATTGGTAGAGTAGCGTCAATTTTTTGAGATCATTCCCGATAGGATCCACCCCTTCTAAGGTTAAAAATGCACCAATCTCCCCCTCTTTGAGTTGAGAGATCTGATTCCAAGAACGAATTAAACGCATTTCGGGATATTTCTCTAAAATCTCACTATAGAAGTAGTTGATCTGTGCGATCACCTCTTGAAATTGATCAGAAGAGGGGAGAGAAGGGGAGACAAAGATGGCAAAAGCTTGAACCTTTACACCGCCTCTCTTCAACTTATCTAGATTAACATCGAGCTCGATCGAATCTTTGAAGGAGAGTTTTCCCTTAGCATCCGAGAGTTTCATTAAGGCGTCACAATGAAGATCGATAATTTTCATATTTGATTGCTCTTGTTAAATTAAGTCGTTAATAAATGGCTCTTGAGTTTAGAGAGTAGATCTTAAAGCGCTCTCTTATTATAGAATAATAGAGCGTTAATAAAATATACCCTGAGGTTACTTCTCTTTTTTATAGACCGTCAATCCCGCAAAGGTCTGCATTGTAGGCATTACCTCGATGCGGTTAATATTAACATGTTTAGGTTGTGTCGTAAGCCAGTAGATGATCTCGGCAATCTCTCTGCCGGTAACAGCTTCTACATCTGCATAGACCGATTCTGCGCGTTTATCATCGCCTTTAAAGCGAATATTGGAAAATTCAGTATCACTACAGAGGCCGGGCTCAACATTGGAGACACGAATATTCTTCCCGATAAGATCAGCTCTTAAATTTTGTGAAAAACTCGTAACAAATGCTTTAGTAGGGCCATAGATATTGGAACCGTAGTAGGGATAATTCCCCGCAGTGGAACTGATATTGATAATGTAGCCATCATCTCGAGCGACCATCTGTGGCAAGATCAGATGGGTGATATAAGTTAACCCCCGAATATTTACATCGATCATCGTTTGCCAATCTTCAAAATCGACATCAAACGCAGGATTGAGATTGAGAGCAAGGCCGGCATTATTGATTAAAATATCGATCTGATCAAAAGGTTCAGGAAGATTCTCAATCCCCTCTTTAACAGATTCAAGATTTGCCATATCTGCCGTTAAGGGGTAAAAGTTTTCACCTAATTGCGCTTTTATCTCCATCAGCTTCTCATGTCGACGAGCAAGACCGACGACGGTATATCCCTTTTCAATGAAAATTTTTGTCGCCTCTAATCCAAAGCCTGATGATGCGCCGGTTATTAAAATATTCATTCTGTCGCTCCTCTCTTATTATATTCTTGATTTTATTTTTTATACATTTATAAGATGTAATCCACTATATAAACCAGTATGTAGACCTCTGTAACTGCAAGATATCGCAATTGCGGTAATAGAACTTGGTGATGGGGAGTAATTATCGCGGAAATGATCATATTCACTCATACTCACCTACACTGACAATCTCCATCTCTCCATCTCTCCATCTCCATCGCAATCGCTTTTACTTAAAATAGCATCTTTAATGGTAAGAGGGGTAATCAATCTCTTGAGTGATTCGGTCGGGTCTCTTTTCTATTTTGTAGTGATGATAAATATTGTGAGATAAGCTTAGTGAGATAAGAATGTCGTGTTAAAGCACGCTTATAAGGTTACATTTATAAGATGAGTAAAGAGATAATCGATCATAATGGTAAAACAGAAGGCCATTATAAGAAGGAGGGAGTTAAGAAATTGACGCCTTCCCCAGCGGGATTCCTCTATTTGGATCGGTCTTAAAATATCGATTAACCAATAGAGCGTAATTGCAATAATGAGAATTTGCATAGCAAGGAAATGAAAGCTTTCAAGTGCAAGCAATAGTGTCGCAACTGCCATAGCGCCAACATAGAGCGCCATCTCTTTTTGTGTTCTCTTTAAGGAGAGGAAAAGAGGTGCCATGGGTATCTTTGCCGATTGATAATCTTTTTTTCGGTAGAGAGCGATTGCATAAGAGTGTGCCACTTGCCAGGTTGCAAAGATGATAAAGAGATAGAGAACATTGAGATCGATCTGCTTGGTTACTGCAACATAACCGACAAGGGGGGGAACTGCACCAGAGATGCTTCCAACGAGAATGCTGAACGTTGAGTTTCGTTTAAAGATGAGTGAATAGAAGAGGATATAATCGATAAAACCGATTAAAGCGAAGATCCCCGTTAACGCATTGACTTGAAAAAAGAGAAGATAGAAACCGATAATTGCGGCGATTATTGAGAGAATAAGTGCAGTTTTTAGAGAGATATCGCCATTGACCAGAGGTCTATTTTGGGTGCGCGTCATAATACGATCAATATCTCGATCGATAATATTATTGGCGATTGTCGCACTTGCAATAATGGCACTAATACCGATTATTGTTGCGATAAAACGGGAGACATTAAAATTTTCCGCAAGATTGAGTGCTAATAGGTAGCCCGCAATCACAGGAACGAGATTGCCGAGAATAATCCCATGTTTAATCAATTTTAAAAATGGACGAAAATTACGATAGATCACGTGGTTCCCTAACTCAATTGATAGATGAGAGAAGTGAATAAAGAGCATCATAGGGGTGAGGCATGAAGATTGAAATATTTCTATCATCCTCACCCCATTAATGCTCTGCTTAGGAGGTCTCCTAGATTGCTCTCTTAATAGATATAAAAAGAGAGATTACATAGGAAGTTCCGGCATCATATTCATATGGAGATAGTACATAACCCAGCCAGAACCACCGACAACCATCAGAAGAATAATGCCGGTAAAGAGTAGAGAGGCCACATTCCAGCCATCGTTATCTCCTTTTTTAATATGGAGGAAGCAGACGACCTGCACAATCACTTGAGTAATTGCACTGAGCGCTAAAATCCCCGCTAATACACCAATAGAGAGCATCTCTCTTAAGTAGATGACGGTACCAAAGGAGAGAAGTGTGAGGATAATAGAGAATCCATAACCGACTAAATAGGCAGTTAATTCCCCTTTTCCCTCTTGCGTGGTTTGTGTCATCTCCTCTTGCGGTGTTGTTAATGTAGTGTTGAGATCGGTCATAGTGAAACCCCCATCAAGTAGACAACAGTAAAGATACAGATCCAGATAATATCGAGGAAGTGCCAAAAGAGGCTAAAGAGCTTCATTCGTGTACGAGTCTCTAGGGTTGATCCTTTAAAGGCTAACTGTAACATCATCACCAACATCCAGACCATCCCGATGGAGAGATGCGCTCCATGAAGCCCTACAAGAGAGAAGAATCCAGAGAGGAATCCGCTACTTTGAGGTGTTGCGCCGATATCGATAAAGCCCAAAAACTCTTTAATCTCTAATGTTAGGAAGACCCCTCCGAGAATAAAGGTGATGATAAGAAGGAGAATTGTTGCACCAATCTTACCGCGTTTTAGGGTTAACATTGCTAAGCCACAGGTGAGGCTACTAGTAAGTAGCGCCACTGTTTCTGCAAAAGCATTTCCGAGATCGAAAAGAGAATGGGGTGTATGACCATGCGTTGTATTTTGTAGTAGAACAACGAAGACCGCAAAGAAGGTTCCAAAGATAATAGAGTCTGCCATCAGGTAGATCCAAAATCCAAAGACCTTATTATTTGCGCTCTCCTCTTCTTGACGTAATTTGATATCAGAACTACTTAAGGTATTTGTTGCCATTAGTGTTCTCCTTGTGCAAGTTGATACTGTTTAACACGTTCTAAGAACGCCTCATCGGCGGCTTTTACTTCCTCTGCTGGAATAAGGATCTCTTCATGCTCTCTAAAGCTCTCAATAATCCACCAGATAATTGCCGCACTGAAGAAGAGGATTGCCATCCACCAGATACTCCAAACAAGAGAGAATGAGAGTAGTCCCGCTAAAACACCTCCCGAGACAAATCCAAGCGCGGTATGTTTAGGAATGTAGATATCTTGATATTGGCGATCGGGATCATACGCTTTACCCTCCTGCTTCAACTTCCAGAACATATCGATATCATCCACTTTCGGAATGACCGCATAGTTATAGACAGGGGGTGGTGAAGGGATTGACCACTCTAATGAACGACCATTCCAGAGATCTCCCGTGGGATCTTTTAACTTTTCACGCTGCTTAATACTGACAAAGAGTTGTACCAAAATCGCAATAATCCCTAAGAAGATCAAGACAGCACCAAAGAGGGCGACAACGAGATAGGTTCCATATCGAGGATCGATGTTTTGGCTAATGCGACGTGGCATACCATCAAATCCTGCGAGATAGAGTGGGATAAAGGCAAAGAGGAAGCCTATAAACCAGAGCCAGAAAGTTGCATATCCCCATCCTTTATGGAGTCTAAAGCCAAATGCTTTAGGGAACCAGAAGTTGTAGCCGGCAAGAACACCAAAGACAACCCCACCAATGATGGTGTTATGGAAGTGGGCAACAACAAATTCAGTATTATGGACTGCATAGTTGACACCAGGAATCGCGAGCATTACGCCTGTCATCCCTCCTAATACAAAGAGGATAAGGAAACCTACAGCATAGAGCATTGGCACATCCATCTTCACTTGACCTCGATAGATGGTAAAGAGCCAGTTAAAGACCTTCACTCCCGTTGGCACTGCAATCAACATGGTAGTAACACCGAAGAAGGCATTGACATTAACACCCGCCCCCATAGTAAAGAAGTGGTGTAACCAGACAGTAAGTGACATAAAGAGGATAGCAATAATTGCCCAAACTAATGCTTTATAACCAAAGAGATATTTTCGGCTAAAGGTTGAAACAACTTCAGAGAAGATACCAAATGCCGGCAGAATCAAGATATAGACTTCAGGATGACCCCAAGCCCAGATCAGATTCACATACATCATCTGACTTCCACCTCCTAAAGAGTTGGTAAAGATCTCAAAGCCGAGATAACGATCTAAACCTAGTAGTAACATCGTTGCGGTTAAGATAGGGAAGACCGCAAGGATCAAGATGGAGGTACAGAGTGTTGACCAGGTAAATAGTGGCATTTGAAAGAGTCTCATGCCGGGTGCTCTCACCTTCAAAATAGTGACAAACATATTAAGAGCGGCTAATGTTGTCCCTAAGCCGGAGACTTGAATACTCCAGATATAGTAATCGACTCCAACGCCAGGGCTATAGAGTTTCTCTGAAAGTGGTGCGTAAGCAACCCAGCCTGTCTTAGCGAACTCACCAATTCCAAGGGAGAGATTGATTAAGATAGCTCCCGCTACTGTTAACCAAACACTCACCGCATTGAGTACTGGAAAGGCGACATCACGACGACCTAATTGTAGAGGAACGACTACGTTCATTAGTCCAATTAGGAAAGGGGTCGCCATAAAGAAGATCATAATGACACCGTGAGCAGAGAAGATCTGATCATAATGTTCCGGGGGAAGATATCCTACCTGATCCCCGGTTGACGCTAGCGCCATCTGTGAGCGCATCATAATGGCATCGGCAAAACCGCGAAGTAGCATAATGATGGCGACGATAATATAGATAATACCGATTCGTTTATGATCGGTGGTTGTTAGCCAGTTAGTCCAGAGCCACTTCCATCTTCGAGTGAAGGTGATAGTTGCTAGAACTGCTAAGACGATAAGAATAATAAATCCAAAAGCCGCGAGGGGAATCGGGTGGCTCCATGGAATACTATCGATGGTTAATCTTCCAAACATAGACGAATCCTTTACTGTTGATGGAATATATGGGTTAATGCCGGCGATGCTGGGCGATTTAATAGTGCTTCAATCTTGGGCTTTAACACGTTAACTTCATGGATATGCTCGCGCATATGCTCCTCAACCTCTTCTAAATCTAAAAATTGAGAGATGACGCGAAGATAGAGCCCTTTCTCAATAGGATGGAAATATTGCTCCGGAGCATTGATCGGCTCTTCCCGGACAAATTCTTGATATTTCGCCCAATCGAGTGGACTGTTGTTATGGGATTGCTGCTCTTTAACCCACTTTGCAAAATCTTCGTCAGAAAGTGCAGTCACTCTAAACTTCATATCGGAGTAGCCGGCACCACTATAACCATAGGATGCACCTTGATAGGTTCCTTCTTCATTGACAATCAGATAGAGGACATTCTCCATTCCACTCATCACATCGAGCTGGGTACCAATTTGGGGGATAAAAAATGCATTCATCACTGTCTGGGAGGTGAGTCTAAATTTTAGTGGACGATCCACAGGAAGATAGAGGGTATTAATGGTTGCAATTCCTTCTTCAGGATAGATAAAGAGCCATTGCCAATCCATCGAGACCACCTCAATGACAAGATCCTCTTTCTCAGATTCAATTCGTTTTTTCGGATTGAGATCGATGGTACTTTGAACGGTAATAAAGGTTAAAAGGGCGATAATGGCGATGGGAACTCCCCACATGAATCGTTCCAAAATCTTCGACTCTTGCCACTCCGGTTTATAGGTTGCTTTTTTGTTCGATTCTCTAAACCACCAAGGGAAGATAACCGCCATGATGATGCAGGGAATGATAACGATGAGCATAAGGGCTGCACTAATAATTAGTAGCCACTTCTCATACTCGGCAATCTCACCTTTCGGATTGAAGAGGGCAAGATCGCTACATCCCGTTACGACCAGGAGAGCTGTGGCGATGGCTCCTATTTTTAGCGCTTTTAAGGCAGCTTTATTCATATCGAAATACCTATCAGCTATAAGTTTATAAAGGTAGGGCAATTATTTTTCTTCTCCATTGATACTATTTAGATGTTTATTCAGATGCATTGCATAGGCATAGCATTGGTATTGAATAGACATTGAATAGAATCAATTGTTACCCTACAGAATTACAGATAAAGAGTTTTAAAAGAGCGATTATCCCCTATCGCTCTCCTATTAATGTAAGCCGAAAAAACATGAGACAAAACTATAAAAAGTGAATTTCTGTTCTATATCAGGTTTTAATTTCTCTTACGATCTTCCTACTTATTAACAATAAGACGCTATCCTTAGATCAGCTCTTTGGCTCTTACAGGTCGCTTTTCGGTTAGAGGATGCCATTGATTATTTAGTAATGGAATCTATCAATTATAGAGCAATTTATCCTTGTGCTGATTGGAAATCATTCTATAAAAAGTGATAATATAAACTAATAATATTTAAATTATCAATTTTTATTGTTAATTTATATTACAAATTTACATTATAAATTTATATTATCGTTTTAAGTAAAGTGTTAATCGGTTTCTCAACTCGCTTTCTACTCTACTCTCTCTAAATCTCACTTTTTCTGCTAATCAATTGATTAATAATGAGTAACGTATTGATGATGAATATCAATCATCCTGCGACTCCTTACCGATTGAATGAGCAAAATTGTGTTAGCTCTTGTCAGTTTTAGCTATCAGTTGCAATAAGTATGTAGATTTTCCTTTAAAAATATAAAAAACTCAAAATAGAGATCAATAATCTTACGATTAAATCTCTATTTTGCATATTGTACTAAAGGTCTGAATCTTTAAAAGCTTTTCTTATCATACCAATTATTATTAATATTATCGGTTAATTTAATTTTCTAGCTTTTCTGTGATCATTTCTCGTTCTTCAGCTGCATTTAGCCATGCTTCTTCCACTGCAGCGCTCTCTGCCTCAAGTGCATTTTTATCTTGATCAAACGCTAAGATCTCTTCAGGAGATAAGGTCTCATAGCTCGCGGGGTCTCCTAATACCTGCTCAATCTCCTCGATTTTTATTGTCAATTTTTCTAATTTTTTCTCAGCTTGTTCGATCTCTTTTGTGAGGCGTCTTAATTCTGTTTGCAATTTTTTACGCTCTTCTCGGTCGAGATGATGTTGCGGTTTTTTCTCCGCTATCGGCGCACTCTTTTCTGCACGAGATGTGGCGCGATTCTGTTCTATAAGATATTGACGATAATCTTCTAGATCCCCTTTAAACTCTTTTAAGGATTGATGGGCAACGAGAAGAAACTGATCGCAACAGAGCTCTAAAAGGGAGGCATCATGGGAGACCATTAATACAGCACCGCTGAAAGATTGTAGGGCAATTGCTATCGCTTCTCGCATATCGATATCGAGATGGTTGGTCGGCTCATCAAGAAGCAGAAGATTAGGCTTTTGATAGACAATTAACGCAAGGGCTAATCGTGCTTTCTCGCCCCCTGAAAAGGGGGCAATCGCTTCTAGTACTTTATCGCCATGAAAACCGAATGAGCCTAGAAAATTACGGGCATCTTGGGTTGTTATCTGAGGATCTAATTGTGTTAAGTGCCAGATAGGGGATTCAGAGAGGGTTAAATATTCCACTTGATGTTGAGAGAAGTAACCTACCTTAAGATGTTCTGACGCAATAATTGTTCCTGATGTTGGGATATTTTCTCCGGCGATCAGCTTAATGAGGGTTGATTTCCCTTCACCATTTCGCCCTAAAATCCCGACGCGAGTTTCAGGGGTGATTGTAAAATTGATCTCTTTAAGAATAAAGTGGTTTTGATCATAGCTAAAGCTGACATGATCAAGACGAATAAGAGGGTCGGGTACTCTTTCGGGTTTTTGGAATTGGAAAGAGAACTCATTTTCCGCCACAACAGGGGCGATATCCTCGAGTTTTTCTAATGCTTTGACGCGGCTTTGGGCTTGCTTTGCCTTGGTCGCTTTAGCACTAAAGCGATCGATAAACTTTTGAAGATGCGCACGCGTCTTCTCATTTTTCTCAAATTGGGCTTGTTGGTGCGCTAATTTTTCTGCTTTTAAACGCAGGAATGCAGTGTAGTTGCCGCTATAAACGGTCGCTTTTTGCTGGTAGAGATGGATAATTTGAGTACAGATATTATCGAGAAAATCGCGGTCATGGGAAATAACAATTAAGATGCCGGGATACTGTTTGAGCCAATTTTCAACCCAAACAACGGTCTCAAAGTCGAGATGGTTTGTTGGCTCATCAAGTAGCAGAATATCGGAGCGACACATTAATGCTTTGCCGATATTGAGGCGCATACGCCAACCTCCAGAAAAATCTTTAACCGGTTTGTGGTAATCATCTACCTTAAAACCTAAACCATCGAGTAGTTGATAGGCTCTGCTATCAGCACGATAGCCATCAATCTCTTCAATGCGAGCATAGATATGAGCAATTTGATTGGCATCATTTTGTGCAAGAGCGCTCACCTCTGCTTCACGTAGTTCTACTAACTCTGCATCTCCACTTAAAATATATTCAAAGGCGGAGAGCTCCGTATTATGGATCTCTTGCGCGACCTCGGCAATCACCGCAGACTTAGGAATATGAATTTCCCCTTTATCAGGTTCATGACGACCGAGTATGGTATTGAAGAGGGTTGTTTTCCCTGTTCCATTTTTACCTACTAATCCGACTCGCATGCGTGGTGTGATGGAGAAGCTGAAGTTGTCAATAAGTATATTCGCATTCATGCGAATGGTGAGGCCTTGGAATTCAATCATAGTTAATCAGGAGATCTCTGTTGAGCTAAAATTAGGTGAAAGTAGGGTGTAAGTGAGGTTGAAATTTGAGGTTCAAGTGTGGGTTGAGATAGCGGATAAAACAGAAGCTGGAGTTGAAATTATCATACTTGTAATCGCCATGCCTATAATTGTTATGTCTGAGATAACTATCTCAGCTCAAAAGGGTAGGGAATCACGCTGTTTGATTCTATCTCTATCTTCAATAATGATTTTCTAGAGGGTAGAACTCTCTGCATGATTGATCGCCTGCCACATTAGAAATGCCTCTTTAGTTGCTTTAACATCATGAACTCTTAAGATTTTAGCACCTTGTTCAATACTCCAGAGCGCTACGGCAAGATTGCCGGCAAGTCGCTCTTTAGGTTCTTCTACATGAGTGATAGCACCAATAAAGCGTTTGCGAGAAACGCCGACGAGATAGGGGTATTGGCTTTTATGCGTCAATCTTCGGAGCTCTTTAAGTAGGGTGAGCTGTTCCGGGACAGATTTATCAAAGCCAAAGCCGGGATCTAAAATAATTCGTGAGGAATCTATTCCCTCGCTCACACATTTTTGGGCGACTTTTTCTAGATGTTGAAAAACGGAATGAGTCACGCCGCCAGTGAGGCGATAATCCCCTGTAATATGCATCTTTTGGTGATCGCCTAACATATGCATCAGAATGACTGCTGCTTTAGATTCTAAAAGAGAGTCGAGTGCTTTAGGATCGCTTAATGCGGTGACATCATTGATAATATCGACTCCAAGATCGAGCATCTGCTTCATCGTCTCTGCACGAAAGGTATCAATTGAAAGGGGGATATCAAGTTTTTGTCGAAGTAGAGATACGACAGGTCGAAGGCGTCTGATCTCCTCCTGGCTACTAATCGGGGTTGCTTTGGGATTTGTAGATTCCGCGCCGATATCGAGAATATCGGCTCCTTCCTCTAACATCTCATAAGCGCGATCTAAGGCTCGTTCAGGATCATAATAATCACCACCATCGGAGAATGAGTTAGGCGTTAAGTTGAGAATCCCCATAATTTTGGGGGAGGAGAGATCAAGTGTTCGATCGTTAAAGGTTATATTCATATGTTCTCTACTTTCGTTATAACAATTAGTCATATCCATAAGTCATACTCATTAGTTGTATCAACTCATTTGAGTCAATCCATTTGAGAGAAAAAAGATGGCAAAAGCCATCTTTCTTTTTTATAGATTTTTGCAACTCTTTGCTTCTCTCTCAAATAGTGATTTCTCTTTTAGAAATAAGCCGTTTTGAGAAGATTAGAGGTGGCGACGAGGATCGTAATTATTATTGATATGGGGATCTTGTTCGCCTAGATCTTCACTTTCATGAGAAGCGTTGATGCCCTCTTCTTGCGTTGTTGAAGCTTTCTCCTGCTGATCCTCTTTGTTTACGTTCTCTTTCGCATTAGAGAACTCTCCATCAGCAATCTCTTCATCTCCCTTTTTATGGGAGATTTTATCAACAGAAGAGATTAAAAGATCGCCATCAACCCGTTTAACATCTTTCGGGCGTTCATCAAAAGCGAGCGCCATCGCTTCTTTAAAGAACTCTAATGCACTCTTATCATCATTCTGAATCAACTTAATTTCACCAATTAAGCGATAAGCTTTTACAAATTGGGGATCGAGTTGAATAGTTTTTTGAAGGTGAGTCATCGCTTCATCATATTGCTGGTTTCGAAAAAGCATATGTGCAAGAGTATATTGTGTAATGGCACTATCTGGTACATCTGCGTTAAACTTTTTAGCATGATGAAGGAGTTTTTGCTGATCGCCACGATAGAGGTGACCATAAGCTAAGATCAGCATCTCATTGTGTGAGCGATTGATCTCTTTTCGAAGAATTTCTTCAGCACGCTTTGTATCCCCCACATCAAGTAAGCGATTAGCATAGGCGATGAGTAGCGCAGGCTCATGTTGGAGATGTTTAGGAAGGCGACCCCAGACGAGGCGTAATTGATCAGAATCTTTACTAATTTGACTTGCATACTCAAAGAGTGCTTTGTAAACATTCTCTGTATATTGATCGATCTCTTCACTAGGCGTTAAGCGAGGTAGTGCTTTTTGCAGATTGGGAAGAAGTCTAAATAGCGCCTCATTTTTACCCTGCTTCTGCAATGCAACGGCAAGAAGTAGTGTTGCGTAGTGGTTTTTTTCTCGTTCTAAGAGGGTATTTAGAAGAAGTTCAGCCTTCTCATTCTCATCAGCCTCCAAGAGAAGTTCTGCACGCTGTACCTCTGCTAACTCACGATCATGCTCTGAATCTGAGAGATCGATCTCACGAAGATAGCGATCTCTTTTCTCCATATTGCCGGAAAGTTGAGCTGCTCGCGCTGCGCCCACATAGCAGAGATTTTTACTTTTACTTCCTTTTGCCGCTAGTAAGAAGAGATCTTCTGCCACTTTGGGGCGATTTTCAAGAAGTGCGAGTTCTGCTTCCGCAAATTGTTTATCTGCAATTCTCGCGCGACGATTGAGTCGAAAATGACGCATAATCTTCGGCGTTCTAATAATTGTGATGATCAGTCGAATCACAACATAGATGATGAGAATAGAGACTGCAGCAAGTAACAAGCCTCCGACAATTGTGGTATGAATTGTTTTAGGACCAATGATGGGGAAGGAGCCTGTAATGAGAACCTGTCCTGTATCATCTTTGACAACAAAGAAGAGGAGAATGGCTAAAATCGGAATAAGAATAATCCAACCGATTGTTTTAAGAAATCTACCCATTATTGCGCTCCTTTATATGCTCGAAGAGTGGCTTCAAAGTCTGTGAGTGTGCGCTCAATATTAGGAGGAGTCACTTCAAGTTTTGCATCAAGAAGCCATTGTAACTGCTGAATAGCCTCTCTAACATCGGCATTATCTTCATCGAAGTAAGTTTTTACCCAAGATTGTACGCTCTCTACAGAGTGTTTGAAGAGGGTGACTTGATCTTGAAGTAGTGCGATTTTTGCCGCAGTTAATTCAAGTTGAATATTTTGTAGTAGGAAGAAACGATCTTCTTTCGCCATTAGTTCCGGTACTTCAGTTCGCTTATCTTCGATCACGACAAGGTGCTTGAGGGAACTTGTTAACTTATCAGTCCAACTCTCTCCTTCAGGAGCGCCTTGGTTAAAGATCTCATTTTTAAGGTTGACCAGTGCGCTATCGCTCTTAAGGGGGGCCTTCTGAAGGAGCATTGTCACTTTCTCTAAGCGACGAGTAATATCCACTAGATCTAATGGTTCTAATGTCTTTAAGGTATCGATATTGGCTTCGAGAAGCTTTTTGGTCTCATTGAAATTGATACTGTTGATCTGAGAGAGCTTATCGAGTGCTGAACTTAAGATCTGTGATGCTGTCTTGTAATCTTTGTCGTATTGCACTTTTTGAATCGCTACCTTGAGGAGATAATCAACCTCTGTAGTGCGAAGCATCTCTAAATCGGTAATATTTTTGATGGTAGAGATGAGCTCTTTTGCTTCATTGAGAACGACATTTTGTTGTAACTCTTGTGCTGCGAGCTTCTTATCAAAGTCGTTAGCGATTGTAATCGCTTGATTGCTGACTTTGGCAATATTGTTGATTTGATCGCCTTGAGCTAAGAGGTCTTTCTGTGTTGCTGCGAGTTTATCGATCTGTGCTTGTAATCCCTTAGCTGACTCTGCCATCGATTGGTTAAGTTGATCATGTTTTTGCGCAACTGCGGCAACTTGTCCTGAGAGTGATTGAGCATCACTCGTCGCTATCTTATCGGTGGTAACTTTGAGTGTGGAGAGGCTCTTGTTGAGCGTATCAACTTGCCCTTTAAGCGTGGAGATTGTCGATGCATCTGTTGCAATAGCGCTCTCTAGTTGAGCGATCTTATCGGTTTTCTCTAACGAGCCTTTATAGTAGGAGAATCCACCAAGCCCTAATCCACCTAATGCTAAGATAAGAGCGAGATAGGTCAATCCTTGGCTGGGGCGAGTTGAGTGTTCAGTGCTCGATGTTGTGGCTGTCGTTGCTGAAGTTGCAACATTTTCGCTATGCGCCTCATTATTCATATTGTGATCTTCCGCTCTCTCTAATGACTTTTCATCAACTGTTTTTGTGGTTGAATCGTTCACACTATCCTGTTCTTTGCGTTTTTGATTCTCTTGACCCTTCTCTTCCTGCGCGGATAGAGACGTTTTTTCTAGATCGTGAGGCGACTCAATCTTTTGCTTGATCTCTTGATTGGTCTCTTGGGTATTTGTTGTTTTAGAGGCCTCTTTCTCATTATCGGCTTCTTTATTAGAACGCTCTTCATCAGATTTCTTCTTAGAAGATTCATTTTCAACAGCTTGATTTTGATTCTCTCTGCGCCCATTGCCTCTCTTTTTATTACCTTTCTGATTTTGGCGCTTACTATTCGTGGTTTGCGTTTTATCATCGTTATCACGCTTCTCCACAGTTGCTGTATCAAGCTCTTTATCTACAGTAGTAGCCTCATTAGTAGAAGATTGTGGGGAGATGGACTGTTCTGTTTTTTTAGAATCTTGGTTATTCAGCTCTTGCGTCATAGAGCGCTCCTTATCATTATCAGGTGAGATAGAAGGGGAATTGAGGGGGTGCGAAGTGAGAGGGTTAAAATACTCCTCAATTGCTTGCCAGAGATCTTTTTCAAGTGCAGATCGGGCAACAATGACTCTCTCAAACCCTTCTGATTTTACTATGTTTTCTAATCGTTCGCTACCTACAAAGATCCCATCAATTTGGGCTCTGAGCTGGTGTCGCTCTAAAATAGGGAGTAAGTTATTGAAAGCCTCTTGGCTTGAGATAACAAGATAGAGTGATCTTGTAGATGTCGGTGTTGAAGCAGATGTTGTAGCCGAGGAGGCATCTTTAAAGCTTAGAAGAGGTGTGAGATTGAGCATCTCTTCAGTGGGGGCTTCCCGGCGATAGACATCACAATATTTGCCAAAGCCACCAAGATCATCAATTGCTCGATCGAGGAGTCGGCGCCCCCCTTCACCACTAATAATTAAGATTTTTTTGCCGGCAATATGATGGGCTTTTAATGTCTCAACGAGTGCTTCAGAGGTGTAGGGCTTAGGTGCTGTAATCGATTCTTTATTGGCAAGATAGGGCTCTAAAGCTCTCTCTGTGCCGGAACCTATAGAGATAAATCCCTTAATTTTATCGAAGGATAGCCCTAACTTCTTAGCAAAACGAACAGAGTTAGGACTTGTAAAGAGAAGGTAATCATACTCTGATACCTGATCTAACTCTTTTTGTGCTTTAGCTAGTTCTTGAGGTGGGGCGATAATAATGCCGGGAAGATCAAAAGCGGTGTATCCCGACGCTTGCAATTTTTGGATAAAGGAGTGTGACTGCCCCTTTGGGCGAGTCACAATAATTCCAATTTCGGCAATATTTCCAATATTTCCAATATTATTAATATCTTCGATAGGATTATTCTCTTTCTGCTTCATAGATTTAGCCATAGATCTTTTCAAGTATCTCTTTTGCGCCACGAGAGAGAAGGTTATCTGCAAGGGCTTCTCCTAAGGCGACCGCTTCTTCAGGTTTTCCCCACAATTCATGATAGATAATTGTCCCATGATCGAGATCTCCTACTAAGCCTCTAAGATAGAGCCCTTTTTCGCTCAACTGGGCAAAGCCGGCAATAGGCGCTTGGCAACCACCATTAAGTTTTGCATTGAAAGCTCTCTCTGCCGAAACACAGATAGCGGTCTCTTCATCGTTCAATTTGGCAATCACCTCTTGAACCGCATGATTGTTAGTGACACATTCGATTCCAATTGCGCCTTGACCGACGGCTGGTAGGGAGATTGTATCGGGAAGAAGTTGGGTGATCTTCTCTTCAAAGCCTAAGCGGATTAATCCTGCCGCTGCAAGGATAATGGCATCATACTCTCCATTTTCTAATTTTTGGAGGCGTGTATTTACATTTCCTCGAAGATCTTTAATCTGAAGGTCGGGGCGGTGTGCTAATAGTTGAGCTCTACGACGTAGTGAGCATGAACCTACTACTGCACCTTCAGGAAGATCATCTAAGGACTTATAGTTAATGGAGACAAGCGCATCTCTTGGATCTTCTCGTTTTAAGATTACAGGTACACTCATCCCTTCAGGGAGTTGAGATGCCATGGGAACATCTTTCATTGAGTGAACAGCAATATCTGCTCTTCCTTCTAACATCGCAACCTCTAGCTCTTTGATAAAGAGCCCTTTCCCCCCTATTTTACTAAGAGGTGAAGAGAGTAGTTGATCCCCTTTTGTTGTCATGCCGAGCAATTCAATCTCCATTTCCGGGAAATGCTTGAGGAGTTCACTTCGAACATGGTTCGCTTGCCAGAGCGCGAGAGGACTTTCACGTGTTGCAATTGTTAATTTCATCTTTTTATCCTAGTTAAAATCTCGATTTTAGTTGGTTGCTTAATAATATATCAATTTTACCGCTTGAGTTATGATCTCTTATAGAGATTGATACCGACACCGATGCCGTATTGATTGCGTATCGATAGCGTATCGATGGCATATCGATGTCGCAATAAGCGATAGGAATAGAGTTATTGCAATATCAGTTGCGACATAAATCCGATATGATCTTGATATAAATTAAGTCTCGATAACTCGATATGTTATCAATTTATATGAAACGCTTTCTCTTTTATTGATACTTATCTCTATTTTTAGAGAGTATGAATCTCTAAAATAGCGAGAAATAGCGATAACATATTGATGAGATATATTGACTATATTATCTATAATGTTCTTTTCAGCAAAATTAATGATGAAGGTAGATGCGATGCAAAATGTTATAACGATAGATGGCCCTAGTGGTGTAGGTAAAGGAACTCTCTCCTTACAGCTAGCAAAAAAATTGGGCTGGCACTTTTTAGACTCAGGAGCGATCTACCGTGCAGTGGCTCTTTTTGCTGAAAAGAGAGGGGTAGATCTTGAAGATGAGGTTTTAGTCGCTTCTCTTGCAGCCGCGTTGCCCCTTCGTTTCGAAGTGGTGGGTTCTGCTCTCAATATCTATCTAGAAGAGGAAGATGTTACCCATAAGATTCGTGAAGAGAAGACGGGTAATAAGGCTTCAATCGTTGCCAAACATCCGCAAGTTCGGGAAAACTTACTTCAACGCCAACGTGATTTTGCACAAGCGCCGGGACTTATTGCTGATGGTCGAGATATGGGAACGGTGGTCTTTCCAAGTGCAAAATTGAAACTCTTTTTAACAGCTACTGCAGAAGAGCGGGCAAAAAGACGGCATAAACAGTTGTTAGAGAGTGGAATTTGCGTTAATATAGAGCAGATTTTATCTGAGGTGGAAGCAAGAGATGAGCGAGATCGGACGCGATCGAGCGCCCCCCTTATTGCAGCAGATGATGCGATAGTGATCGACACATCTAAACTTGGGGTGGATGAAGTCTATGCATCGGCTTGGAAAGTAATTAAAGAGAGATTCTTTTAAACTACTAAAAGTGCTTAAGCGATGTTATAAACGATGTTTAAACACTTATAGAATGGTTTAAAAATGGTTTAAAATTTCGATCTTAAAATGACTTTAAAAGCTGTTGATAACAGATTTTATACCTCTTAGGTGGATCATCTGAGGTTTGTCATCGAAGGTTTAAGGGGAGACTGAGATAATCGGTCCCTCTTTTGCTTTATCAGCTCGATAAAAGAGGGTAATCAGAAGATTATTGATTAGATGTAGGTTTCACAAAGAGCGATAGCAATATCGATCAGTAGCCCCCAGTTCATATCTATAGAAGATCTAAAAGATCTAGAAGATATTTCTCGGGTAGGGGATTTCAGAGCAACTGCTCGGAAGTCGGTCGATTACAGAGCTAAAGCGCTAACGTTGTGATTTTTTATTACTTTAAACAAGTCGTAGATTGGGATAACGCTACAATTTACTTGTTGCCAAGAAATTGAGAATACTTAAGGTAGAGCACCTAGGGTATATGAGGTTTCTAGCAAATAGGGTGAGTATAGTGAGAAAAATATTCCACATGTCTATGCATTTTTAATTATATGTCATTAAGTTTTGCAGAATTATTTGAGCAATCAATCGCCGAAGAACAAGCACGTGAAATTGGTGCAATCATTGAAGCAACGGTTGTTAAGATCGAAAACGGTTTTGTAATCGTTGATGCTGGCCTTAAGAGTGAAGGTCGCATCCCCGCTGAACAATTTCAAGACCTAAATGGTGAAATTGAAGTTCAAGTTGGTGATAAAGTAGACGTTGTCCTTGAGTCATTAGAAGATGGTTTCGGTGAAACTCGTCTTTCACGTGAAAAAGCGAAACGTGCAGAAGTATGGGCATTCCTTGAGAAGAAACTTGAAAATGATGAGATCATTAAAGGGGTTATCTCAGGTCGCGTTAAAGGTGGATTTACTGTTGATATCGGTACAGAGCGTGCATTCTTGCCAGGTTCATTAGTTGATGTTCGCCCTGTTCGTGATATCGCATATCTTGAAGGTAAAGAGCTTGAGTTAAAAGTTATCAAGCTTGACCAAAAGCGTAACAACATTGTTGTTTCACGCCGCGCGGTACTTGAAGAAGAGTATTCTGCAGAACGTGAAGAGCTTCTCAAAACACTTGAGGAAGGTGATGTTGTTAAAGGGATCGTTAAGAACCTTACTGACTACGGTGCGTTTATCGACCTTGGTGGTATCGATGGTCTTCTCCATATCACAGATATGGCATGGAAACGTGTTCGTCACCCATCTGAGATCGTAGAGATCAATCAAGAGATCGAAGTTAAGCTTCTTAAATTTGATAAAGAGCGTAACCGTGTATCACTTGGTCTTAAACAACTTGGTGAAGATCCATGGAAAGATATCGCTATGCGCTTCCCTGCAGGTCTTCAAACAAAAGGTAAAGTTACTAACATTACCGATTACGGTTGCTTTGTTGAGATCGAGCCAGGTATCGAAGGTCTTGTTCACGTTTCAGAAATGGATTGGACTAACAAAAACGTTAACCCTTCTAAAGTTGTTACAGCAGGTGAAGAAGTGGGCGTTGTGGTTCTCGATATCGATGAAGAGCGTCGCCGTATCTCACTCGGTATGAAACAGTGCATGCCAAATCCATGGTCTGAGTTCGAGATGAAATACAACAAGAACGATAAGATCAAAGGTACAATCAAATCTATTACAGATTTCGGTATCTTCATCGGTCTTGAAGGTGGCATTGATGGTCTTGTTCACCTTTCTGATATTTCATGGAGCGTTCCTGGTGAAGAAGCGATCCGCGAATATAGCCGTGGTGATGAGATTGAAGCAATGGTATTAGCAGTAGATGCTGATCGTGAGCGTATCTCTTTAGGTATCAAACAACTTGACCAAGACCCATTCTCTTCATTCTTAGCAGAGCATGAGAAAGGTTCTTTAGTGAAAGGTGTTGTTACTGAAGTTGATGCTAAGTATGCAGTCGTTGATCTTGGTAACGGTGTTGAAGGTAACCTTCGCGCATCTGAAATTTCATCTGAGCGTGTAGAAGATGTTCGTAACGTCTATAACGTAGGTGATGAAGTTGAAGCACGTTTTGTAAGCGTTGATCGCCGTAACCGTTCAATCGTTCTCTCTGTGAAAGCAGTTGACGAAGTGAGCCCACAAGATATCGCTGAATATACGAATGATAGCGTTGGTGCGACAACTTTCGGTGATCTCTTAAAAGAGCAGTTAAAACAGCAATAAGAAGCAACAATAATTTTAGAGCCACTTTGATTAATGTAGATTAGCGTGATTCAGATTGATCTAGATTGATCAATTGAGGTTCATTAAGATTAATAGTTGTATGACCTTCGGTCAGCAAAAAACCGCAGACTTTATAGTTTGCGGTTTTTTTATAGAGGTATTTGATTCTAATAGAGAATTAAGAGATATTTTTTAGAGTGATTGTTGCTTAATAGAACGATAGATTGTATTATTTTATATATAAAAATATACATAAATTTACGGCGTTTGCGGGATTTATGCTGAAAACTAGGGAATTATAGAATCAAGGAGAAGTACGGTGACTAGATCAGAGCTAGTACAGAGATTAAGTGCAAAATACCCACACTGTTCAACAGCTGAAGTTGAAAAGAGTGTTAAGAAAATTTTAGAACATATTACAGAGACCTTAGGGAAGGGCGGGCGTATCGAGATTAGAGGATTTGGTAGTTTCTCTGTTCGTTATCGAGAGCCTAAGATAGGGCGCAACCCGAAGACTGGAGATGCAGTAAAATTAAGTGGCAAATATACCACCCACTTTAAACCGGGTAAATTGCTCCGTGAGCGGGTCAATGAAAGCCGTGAGCATTATGAGCTTCCGAAGTAGAGTGATGACCGCATATCAATATTAGACCGAAGTATCAGTATTTAAGTATCAGTATTTAGTGTCACACTTTGGTAATGACATACTTTAGTATCGAATTTCATGCTTGTCTTTATTTTAGAGAGAAGCAGTAGAGTAGTCGATAAGAGCATCTCAAGCGATGGTTTGAGATGCTTTTTTTATCTCTTCTGTTTAAGAGGTAGGAAAAATAGAGAGCAGGATGAATATTATGATGCAATGGTCATGGAAATTATTGGGAGTTCGCTATAATAGAGATTGACTCTATTAGGGGTTAGAGATTAGAGGTCGAGCTATTTTATGAAGGATATGAAGGAGCAGAAACGCGTTGAGTACTCAAAGAGAAGAGCAAGAGCTCTATTTTATTATTCCTGCAGCTGGCATTGGAAGCCGCATGGGATCTGAAGTGCCGAAGCAATACCTTGAGATTGCCGGAGAAACTATCTTGACGCACACCTTAAAACTATTTTTAGGGGTTGAGGAGATGAGTGGTGGTGTTGTTGCTCTATCAGCTGAAGATGATAAAGCGCTAGCGATCGAGAGTGAATCTTTATGGCGGGTCGCAGGGGGTGCAACACGGACAGATTCTGTTGCGGCGGGGCTCTACTTCTTAAAAGAGAAATTAAGTGGTGCGGGAAAAGATCTTAACAAGATCTGGGTTGCGGTGCATGATGCAGCAAGGCCAGGATTGAAGCCTGAAGAGCTCTCTCTCTTTCTTCGAACGGTATTAGAAGATGCGCCGCAAGGGGGTGCTATTATGGCATTGCCGGCACAAGATACTGTGAAGCGAGTCGATGGGGAAGGATTGATTGTCGAGACCCTTGATCGTGATTCGATCTGGTTAGCACAAACTCCCCAGATGGCGCCACTTTTGACACTGATTGAAGCTACCGAGCGTGCAGCAAGAGAAGGTGCAAAAGTGACAGATGAAGCGTCACTTTTAGAGTATAATGGCCTCTCACCAAGGGTCTATCGGGGTTATCCACACAACTTTAAAGTCACATATCCTGAAGATCTACAATTAATGAGCCTCTATTTTAGTGAGAGAAGATGATGAGAATAGGATTTGGTTTTGATGTTCATACCTTTCAAGAGGGTGATCATCTTATGTTAGGCGGGGTAAAGATCCCTTTTCATAAGGCATTTAAAGCGCACTCAGATGGTGATGTTGTGCTACATGCTTTAACTGATGCTATTTTAGGAGCGGTAAAGGCGGGAGATATTGGAACACTTTTTCCCGATACTGATCCCCGTTATAAAGATGCCGATAGCCGTCTTCTTCTCAAAGAGGCTTACCAAATTGTTCTCAATAGAGGTTATAAGATTGGTAATATCGATATTACGATTATGGCGGAACAACCGAAGATGAAGCCCTATAGAGCGGCGATTGAATCTGTGATTGCCACAGATCTTAATATCTCTACAGATGATATCAATGTTAAAGCGACAACTATGGAGAAGCTAGGTTTTGTCGGTAGGGAAGAGGGAATAGCCGCACAGGTCGCCATCTTATTAAAGCGTCAGGAGTGAAGTGGGCGAAAGCTATCAGTAGTAGTAAGCAGTAATTTAAAACAGATGAGACGAGGGCGCATCGATAAATAGTAATGGATGCTCTAATAGATCTTTTGATAGATCTTCTGATAAACCTTCTAAGAGAGATTAGAGGTATAGAAGTATTGGAAGTATTAGACATTGATGATTACTTACAGAGATGCCCATTATGAAACAAATATAGGAACAAGTAGAGTATGCAACGAAAGAGAGATATTTTTGTCACAAACGCACTGCCATTTGCCAATGGTGATATTCATTTAGGGCATCTATTAGGATATGCTCAGGCCGATATTTGGGTGCGTTTTCAGCGAATGCTCGGAAACAATGTTTATTATATCTGCGCTGATGATACCCATGGAACGCCCATTATGCTAAAGGCAGACTCTCTTGGCATTACTCCTGAAGAGTTAATTGCAAAAGCGCATGCGGCTCATCTGCAAGATTTTGATAATTTCCATATCGATTTTGATAATTATTACACGACACACTCAAAAGAGAATCAACAGTTAGTTGAAGAGATCTATCTTACGCTCAAAGCAAATGATCTAATAGAGACAAAAACGATTGAGCAGTTCTATGATGAAGAGCGTCAAATGTTTTTACCCGATCGTTTCATTAAGGGAGAGTGCCCTAAATGTCATGCTAAAGATCAATATGGGGATAACTGTGAAGCGTGTGGCGCTACTTATCGGCCGACAGAATTGATTAATCCCTTCTCCGTTGTGACAGGAAAGACTCCAGTCATGCGTCCTTCTGAACACTTCTTCTTTAAGTTATCAGATCCACGTTGTGTTGAGTTCTTACGTCAATTTTTAGAAGATAAAGAGCGCTTGCAACCTGAAGCAGCCAATAAGATGCGTGAATGGATTGGTGAGGAGGGAGATTGTAAGCTCTCAGATTGGGATATCTCTCGAGATGCTCCCTATTTTGGGTTCCCAATTCCAAATGCGGAAAATAAATATTTCTATGTTTGGTTAGATGCCCCGATCGGTTATTTTGCTTCATTTAAGAACTATTGTGATCGTGTTGGTAATATTGATTTTGAGAGCTTTATTAAGAGAGATAAGGCAGAAGCTGCCGGCACGGAGATGGTCCATTTTATCGGTAAAGATATTATGTATTTCCATACGCTCTTCTGGCCGGCAATGCTCAATTTCTCTGGACATCGTGTTCCTTCTCAATATGCGATTAATGGCTTTTTAACCGTAGATGGCGCGAAGATGAGTAAATCGCGTGGTACATTTATTACTGCTGACTCCTATATTGCTCAGAAGCTCGATCCAGAATGGCTACGTTACTATTTTGCGGCAAAATCGAATGGGGCAATCGATGATTTTGACCTCAACCTTGATGATTTTGTGAATCGTGTTAATGCGGATCTTATCGGTAAATATGTCAATATTGCTTCAAGAACAAGTCGCTTTATCTCAAAAAACTTTGATAATCGGTTAGGTGAGATTGCAGCGGAATCGGTGGCATTGATCGACTCTGTTATTGCGCGTGCTCCTGCGATTCAGGAAGGGTTTGAGAAACGTAACTTTGCTGCTGCACTTAGAGAGATCTCAGCAGCTTGTGATGATGTGAATGAGCATTTTGATCAGATGAAGCCCTGGGAGATTGCTAAAGATGAGAGCAGAGCAAAATTACTTCAAGATCTCTGTACCGGCTATTTAGAAGCCTTTAGAATTTTAACGCTCTATCTTAAACCAGTGTTACCAGTGGTTGCAGAGCGTGTAGAGAAATTCCTCAATATTGCACCTTTAACTTTTGCAGCGCTTCAAGAGAGATTGCCTCAGGGGCATCTTATCAACGATTATGAGCATCTGATGACGCGTCTTAATCGTAAAGATCTCGATGCGATGATTGAAGCGAATCGTGAAGCTTTGAGTGTCGTGCGTAAAGATGCGCAACAAGCTGATAAAGCGGGCGATAAGGTTGCAAAGAGCGAGCAAAAAAAGGGCGGTAAGGGTCCTGATAAAGATGTTGATAAAAGCGAAGAGGAGGCATATATCTCGATCGATGATTTTGCCAAGATCGATCTTCGTTTAGGGAAGGTACTTTCATGCGATTTTATTGAAGGGGCTGATAAGCTTTTAACGTTCCAGATCGATTTAGGTGAGGAGCGTCCCCGCACTATCTTCTCCGGCATCCGTAAGTTTTATCAAGATCCTGCTGCTTTAGTAGGAATGTATGTGGTGGTGGTTGCCAATCTAGCGCCGAGAAAGATGCGTTTTGGTGTGAGTGAAGGAATGATTCTGTCTGCCTCCACCAAAGAGGAGTTAACCCTCTTAACCTCTTTAAGTGAGCTCAAGCCTGGGGCGAAGATCTCGTAATCATCACAACGGGTTAATTATTGAGAAGTGAAAACAGAAAAGAGAGTCACCATTGAACATTATTGAAAATGCTCAATGGGCTCTCTTTTTTATTGCAATGATTTTGGTTGAAATAACTTTCATTAAAATGACGCAAGCATAGCTAATGTCAATTTTGGATTATCTCCGGCATATGCCACAGTGTGTTTAGAGTGTAATAAATGCACTCGCAATGCCAAAGTAGATAAAGACACCGACAATATCACAGATAGAGGTGATTAGCGGGCCACTTGCTGTTGCTGGATCCATCTTCATTTTACTAAAGATAAAGGGGAGTGAAAGTCCAATGATGCTACCGATCATGACAACAAAAACCATCGTTAATGCCACAATGAAAGCAATCTCAACACCGCCGCGATAGAATCCTACCATGGAGACCGCAAGTGCCATCGTAAATCCGAGTAGGGCAGAGATGATCGTCTCTTTACCGATCATTCTAAACCAATCTTTAAGGCGAACTTCTCCAAGCGCCATCGCTCGAATCACTAATGTTGCGGACTGTGCCCCGGCGTTACCTCCACTATCGACTAATAAGGGGAGGAAGAAGACCAGTGCGACATTGCTCTCAATAAGATCTTCATAAGTTGCGATCCCCGCACCAGAGAAGATATTCATAAAGACAAGAACAACCAGCCAAGCAACACGTTTACGGTAGAGAAGACCGATAGTCGCGGTCAGAAGATTTTGATTATCGAGCTGATCACTCTTGATCGAAGCCATACGATAGATATCTTCAGTACCCTCTTGTTCCATCACATCTAAAATTTGATCGATATGAATGACGCCTAATAGGTGACCTGACTCAGCAACAACGGGGATTGTCACAAGATCTGTATCTTGAAAGAGTTGCGCTACCTCTTCTTGATCCACCGCCGTAGTCACTTTTTTAAGTTTTGTCTTCATAACATTTGCGATCATCTCATCGCCTTTTGCGGAGAGAAGCTCTCTAATCGCAACGACACCAACAAGAACTTTATCTTGATTGAGAATATAGACATAGTGAATATCTTCTCTTTGATAGAGATTCTTGCGAAGATAGTCGATTGCCTCATCAACCGTATGATTGACATCGAGGGTGATAAAGTCATTAGACATTAGGGACCCGGCGGTCTCAATGCCAAATTTCATATTACGATCTTGAATTACCATTTTGCTTAACCTCATTATCTTTTATTTTCATAAAACGACAGTAAGAAATCTCTCTGTCATCGATATATTTTGTTAAGCGCGGCTGTGCGCAGCGGCCGACGCTGATATCCTTGGGAAAAGAGTCCATAGATGATCAGTCTATTTTGAGATCAAAAAAAACACCCAACCACAAAACGTGAGGAGGGTGTTTTATCGATATGTAAAGGCGCCTTTACAGTGATCTCTCCTCTTTCGTAAAGTTTTAGCACTATATGGCATGGGTATTCATCCGAATCCCGGCTACATTAGATACTGCCTTAGCTCGACAGTTTCTGCTGACCCATTGGTGTCTCTCGACGTTTCTGGGCAGTAGCTTACCTCCATATAGGAGCCTCACCTAACGAGGATAGTTAACAATTAATAATCTGTTAACCCAAAATATTTATTTGAGGGCATTGTACCCTTAAATTTTGAATAAGCAAATTATAGTCATGAGATTTTCAAGCCTTTACTCTTTCCTTGACGCTTTCTCTCTTTTATTTACTTAATCTATTTACTGAATCTCTTTTCTCATCGCTCCTGTTATTCATTTGATCTAATTTGCTTTAAAGAGCATTTAAATCCTATCTTCTGTATCTATCTTTATGGCGCCTCTTTACAGTTTTCTTTATGGTTCTCTTTATGGTTATTTGTAGTTAGTTTTATGAGACTTTAACCGTTAAGATATCACAAGGAGAATCATTGATAATCGATCCCGACGTCGATCCTAAAAGAACTCCAAGGCCTGAACGGGTATGGGAACCGATCACCAAGAGATCCGCTTTTAGCTCTTCCGCTGCACGAAGGATACCTTCTTTTGTTGATAATGCAGAGATGACCATTGTGTCACAATCTGGAATTCCCAACTTGAGGGAGAGCTCGCGCATCGATTTTTTTGCTTCTGCAATAATTTCGCTATCAGAGACCTGTGGAATAATAGGCATAAGCTCATAACCGGCACTAATACTAATTCCTTCTAAGATATTGAGGAGGGTAATCTTTGCATGATTTCTTTGTGCAACGATAAGGGCTTGACGGCCAACCCTTTCTGCATCTGCAGATTGGTCAACTGCTACAAGAATATGTTGATACTCATTCGATTCAGACATCTTTTTTCTCCCGCTATATATATGAGTGGTCATCTATTTCATCTCTTTTTGTTATAGCAAGAGATCCGCGATTTATCAATCATCATAGGCTTAAAAAGCGACTTGGGGCAAAAAAACGTGTACAATACGGACACCTATTTTTTGAGTCAATTTTGAATATTCATCATGAGTAAATTAGCGAAAGAAGTTGCCCGTCGTAGAACCTTTGCCATTATTGCCCACCCCGACGCGGGTAAGACCACAATGACTGAAAAGCTCCTGCTTTTTGGAGGCGCCATCAATCTTGCCGGTTCTGTCAAAGGGCGTAAAGCTGCACGTCATGCAACCTCAGACTGGATGGAGCTTGAGCAGCAACGGGGGATTTCAGTGACCTCTTCAGTTATGCAGTTCCCTTATCGCGATTGTATGATCAATCTGCTCGATACGCCGGGACACCAAGACTTCTCGGAAGATACCTACCGAACTTTAACGGCGGTGGATTCAGCGCTCATGATGATCGATTGTGCAAATGGGGTTGAGGAGCAGACAATTAAACTGATGAATGTTTGTCGTCTTCGCGATACGCCGATTATCACCTTTATCAATAAGCTTGACCGAGATGGAAAAGAGCCGATCGATCTTCTAGATGAAGTGGAAGAGGTTTTAAAGATCAACTGTGCGCCAGTGACATGGCCGATCGGTATGGGGCGGGAGTTAAAGGGTGTCTACCATATTCTTGAAGACTATATCCATCTCTATGATTCAAAAGAGCGTGGAACTCGCAGCAAAGGGCAGATCATTCAAGGTTTAGATAGCCCTGAATTAGATGGGGTTTTAGGAGAGGAGCGTGCCAATGCTTTTCGTGAAGAGGTTGAGCTTGTTCGCGTGGCAAGTCATGAATTTGATCTTGAAGAGTATCTTGCCGGGCGCTTAACACCGGTCTACTTCGGTTCTGCGATCACTAATTTCGGGGTTCAAGAGATGCTCGATGGATTTGTTGAGATTGCACCATGCCCTAAAAAGCAGGCAACCTTAACTCGTGAAGTATTAGCAGATGAAGAGCCATTAACGGGATTTGTCTTTAAGATTCAGGCTAATATGGATCCTCGTCATCGAGATCGTATCGCTTTTATGCGTGTCTGTTCCGGCAAATATACACCAGGAATGACCGCGCGTCATGTTCGGATTGGCAAAAATATCCGTATTCCAGAAGCATTGACCTTTATGGCCTCCGACCGCGGTCATTTAGAAGAGGCCTATGCCGGCGATATTATCGGTATTTATAATCATGGAACGATCCGTATTGGGGATACCTTTACCGAAGGTGAAGAGCTAAGCTTTAAAGGAATTCCTGATTTTGCACCAGAACTCTTTCGTCGTGCGCGTCTGCGAGATCCTCTAAAGATGAAGCATCTTGAGCGTGGTCTTGAACAGCTTTGTGAAGAAGGAGCGACACAGCTCTTCAAACCCCTTCGTAATAATGATCTAATCATTGGTGCGGTGGGAATTCTTCAGTTTGATGTGGTCGCTCATCGATTAAAGCTTGAGTACAATGTTGATTGTATCTTTGAGCATGTCGAGGTCTCTACAGCACGATGGGTCCATGCTAAAGATCCGAAGAAGTTTGCCGAATTTAAGAAGCGGGCGGAAGATAACTTAGCGATCGATCACCATGGAGAGTATGTCTATATTGCTCCTACACGAGTTAATTTACATTTAGCGCAAGAGCGTTATCCAGATATTCAATTTGATGCCTTCCGTGAGATTCACGGTTAACATCAATTGAGTGTGTCGAGAGGAAGTCGACAATTGATTAAGACCCATTAGGATAGTGGTGTCTTAGTTACCAACCTCAGCATTATTGCTGAGGTTTTTTTATGCAAAAAAAAGCATCGTGTGCTTTAAGCGACTGTTGTTTCTCATCTTTTATTCCTTATTTTCTGTTGAATATAAATTATCATTTGTTACCGGTTATCTTATCTGATAGATTCCTAAATGACAATGATTATCGTTACAGTTAATATTGATTATATCGATAGCTCATCGGGTATAGCCCATCGGTATAGCTCATATGTAGAAGTTATATTTAGAAGCTATATGTAGCTATCCAAAATAGAGGGCTCATAGAAAGCTCATCAAGAAGATCACTCAAATAGGAACCATAAAAAAGATGCAAAATAGTAGCCATCCTCCCCAAGAAGAAGTGTCGTTATCTTTTCTCTCCCCAAAAAGTAACGGCACACTCAATAGAACTGAGTTAAAAGCTGGAACTGAGCTAAAAGTTCTTGGAGTTAGATCACCAATTTTTAGTGCGCACTTCAATAAACTTCTCTTTAGCGCATGCTGTACACTCTCACTTCTCTCAATATCAGCTGCTTTAGCGGATGATGATAAAGAGGAGAATCTTCCAACAATTGCATTAGGTTCGGTAGTTGTTGTTGGTGCGCCAGAGCAGGTTACTCCTTTTAAAGAGACTCAAAGTGCTGCGGATTTGAGTAAAAACTTGGTGCAAGATGAGCGAGATCTACTGCGTCATGAGTTGAGCGTTGGTGTTAATGAGAGTGGACGAGCCGGCAGTAATGGTTTTGCGATTCGAGGTGTTGATAAGGATCGGGTTGCCGTCATTGTTGATGGTTTACCGCAAGCTGAGAGCTTTATGCCCTCAATCTACCGCGGATATGGCTATTTTAATGGCAGTATCAATAGTACAGAGTATGAAAATATTAGTGCTGTCACAATCAATAAAGGGGCGAACTCCGTTAGTGATGGCAGTGGTGCGGTAGGGGGATCTCTCTATTTCACAACTAAAAGTGTCGATGATATTGTAAAGTCGGGACAAAAATGGGGGCTCTATTGGAAGACGGGATACTCCTCAAAAAATAGGGAGTGGCGTCAAGTGCTAGGCGCCGGTTATCGTGGTGATCGCTTTTTTGGATTTGCACAATTAACAAAAAGAAGAGGGCATGAGACCGTTAATAGTGGTAATGGAGAAGAGATCTATGGCCCGGCGAGAGGGCGTCCTGATCCCCAGATGAAGCATGGTTCCTCTTGGTTAACAAAGTGGGGTGTTAATATCACCGATGAGCAGACTTTAACCGCTTTTTATGAGAATCGCCGGCAAGACAATCGAACTGAAGAGCGAAGCTTTGATGCTTGGGGAACGTATCGATTTGCGAAAGATACCGCACCCTATCGTCGCTTTGGTGTGGAGTATGACTATATTCCATTGGACTCCTCTTGGTTAGACACGCTCAATATCGTCTATGCTGATCAGAAGATTGATATGCGCTCAGATACCTACAATGTAAGTCAAAAAGATCCAACTGATATTACACAGCGTTACTATCGCGCTTTTGAACAGCGACAGAAGCTCTTTAAGGGCCAACTTTTTGCGTTACCGATCTCTTTGAGTGAGCAGGAGCATCTGCTACAAGCAAAGTTGGAGCTTAGAAGGGGCATGCTTAAGAATAGTAATCGAGATATTCTCTATCTCAGTGGTGTGGCACACCCTTCAAATTACAGCATCATGACTCCGGTTAAATCCTCTGTTACCGCTTTTTCTCTGCAAGATGAGATAACGGTAACTCCTCAATTATCTCTCACGTTGGGGGCGCGTTATGATCATTACCAATACTCTCCGCAGATGGATGGCAGTAATAAATTTCCAGTGAGCTTTAATGGTGAGAAGAAAAGTTTTTCTAAAACCTCTTGGCAATTAGGGATTCATTATCAAATAACGCCGGAGCAGTTGATCGGTTATCGTATCAGTACAGGATTTCGAGCCCCAAAAATAGAGGAGCTCTTCTTTGAGTTTGGTAAAGGGGGAATGAATCACTTTATGCCGAATCCTCAATTGAGACCAGAGACAGCGTTGAATCAAGAGATTACTTATCAATTTAAAAATGAGGATGTAGAGATAGGGCTAGGCGCGTTTCATAGTAAATATCGTAATTTTATTGATGAGAGAGTCTCTGAGAAATTAGAACCCAATCCTTACTATCCCTATAGTTGGGATTCAAAGCCGTATCTATCAATTAATCAGATTCAATTTGTCAATGTGGCACATGCTCATATTTCAGGACTTGAATTGAATGCGACATTGAATGGTCCCTTATTTGGGCTCTCTGAGAGTTGGAAATTTCACATAAAAGGGCAATATAGTAAGGGTAAGAATCAAGATGGCGATCCTCTAAAATCGATTCAGCCTTGGAGTGCGTTGATGAGTATTGAGTATCAAGATCCTGCCCAGCGGTGGAATAGTACTTTGACAGCGCGTTATAGTGCGGCAAAGAGAGGGAAAGATACCAAAGAGACACAATACTCATGGCGCGGGAAGGAGGAGGCGGAGTGGAAGTGGTTAAGCCCCTCTTACTTTGTGGTAGATTTAACGACACAGGTAAAGCTAGATCGGGATATAACGCTCAATTTTGGTGTCTTTAATCTCTTTAATCGAAGCTACTCAACTTGGGATAGTCTACGGGATCTACCTACCTTTGGTACCACGAATCGAATAGATCCTGATGGGCGGGGATTAGAGCGTTTTACTGCGCCTAAACGTAATTTTGCTATCTCTATTGAAGGGCGCTTTTAGTGAGTTATAAATACGTTTCGAATAATCTATAATATTTTTAGAAAGTGTTATAATTTATTGAGTAGTTATAGCATTATTAAATTAATGAAGTAACGTATTAGTTGTTACCGAGTGATTGATCACTCGGTGATTATCGGGTCGAAGAGTTTAGCGATATATTTGTTTATGTTTATATTTGTATTTATATCTCTAGTTTCTAACAGCCGATTCTAGAGCGTGATCTTTTAAATAGGAGCAGAAGATGAAAAAATTATTAGCAGTTACCGTCTTGGCGGCAGTGACCTCTTCTTTAACCGTAGCGCAAGCGCAAGACTTTCAGCAGTATGTCTCTGCGAAAGCGGTTCTCAATCATGTGAACAATAAGTTTGAAGCTACTATGGGTGACGAATCAGATTCTCTTAAAAAGAGTAAAAATGTGGGTGGTTTCCGTTTAGCTTATGGTGCAATCTTCCCAGCAGGTGATAATAATGTGCGTGCTGAGATTGAGTACGGTTACAATGGGAAAGTGAAGTTGTCAGAGCATTTTGAAGATGGGGATTATGCTGACTCAAAAACTAAATCACAAGCTGTGATGTTAAATGGTTACTTCGATTTTAATACGGGCACCGCATTCACTCCTTATGTAGGAGCGGGTCTTGGATATGCACGCCTTAAAAACACCTTATCTGATGATGAAGGGTCTATTTCTAAGAGCAAGGGTAACTTTGCATGGCAGGTGGGTGCTGGTGTGAGCTACGCTGTTAACAGCAATGTAGATATCGATTTAGCTTATCGTTTTATGGATTATGGTAAAGTAAAACATAATTTTGGTGATGGTGCTAACTTGAAAGTTAAACAACGTGGTAATGAGTTTAGCTTAGGGGTTCGTTACAACTTCTAATCTCATTAATCCTCTAGCTGATAGAGTATTCGTTGATAAAAGTTAGCGAAAAATCAGTTATAAAAATGATGAAAAATCTTAAGTTTCTTACGAGCTTAAGATTTTTTTATTGTTTTAAAACAATTCATTAAGCTCTTTTTATGGTGTAAGAATAAAAAAAGATGACATAAAAAGGGGAAAAGCAGTGATATAATTTTGCTCCAAAAGCTGATCTTTAAATATAGGAGATAAAGATGAAAAAGCTACTGACCATCTCTGTGCTTTCTGCTGTAGTAGCGAGCGGTTTCACTGTTGCGCATGCACAAGATTTTGATCAATATCTATCTGCAAAAGCAGTTCTCAATCATGTGAATAACAAGTTTGAAGGACAGGTTAAAGATGTTGACGGTGAAGATTCTGGGTCATTTAAAAAGAGCAAGAATGTTGGCGGTTTCCGTTTAGCATATGGTGCAATCTTCCCTGTGGGCGATAATAATGTTCGTGCTGAAATTGAGTATGGCTACAATGGTAAAGTGAAAGTATCAGATGAAGATTCTAAATCTGAAACTAAATCACAAGCTTTAATGCTCAATGGTTATTATGATTTTAATACTGGTACTGCATTTACCCCATATGTGGGCGCAGGTATTGGTTATGCGCGTCTTAAAAATACTTTATCTGATGAAGAGTTATCAATCTCTAAGAGCAAAGGTAACTTTGCATGGCAAGTGGGCGCTGGTGTGAGCTATGCGGTAAATAGTAATGTTGCGGTTGATCTTTCATACCGCTTTATGGATTACGGTAAAGTATCTCATAGCTATAAAGCGGATGATGCTTCAGTCAATGGTAAAGTTAAACAACGTGGTAATGAGTTTAACTTAGGTGTTCGTTACACTTTCTAATCTGTATCGATGAGATCAATAGAGATCAACGGATATCAACGAATATTTATTAATATGTGCTAGTTGATATTTCCGCTCAATATCTTCTTTATCTGAAATAGGATCAAGAAGCTATTTTGCAGAGCCTTGGAACAATGTTTCAAGGCTCTTTTTTTATTTCTGACCTTTTATCTCTTCTTTCTTAGCTCTTAGGTGATCTTGAAGCTCCTCTCTATTGTGGATAATAGTAGAATAGAGAGCATCATAGCTGAGCGTAAACTATCTGAGTGAATTATGAGGAGAAGAATGAGAGAGAGTAATGTGAAGGTCGATTTAGACACCCTAGAGACGGAGCAACGTAATAGTCGTACGATGGAGATCGACACCTTATCAACTTTGGAGATGGTGCGATTGATCAATCGAGAGGATCAAGCTGTTATCGATGCCATTGAACGTGCTACGCCACAAATAGCAGCGGCAATTGATGCGATTGTTTTACGTTTGCAGAAAGGGGGGCGTTTAATCTATGTGGGTGCCGGGACCTCAGGGCGATTAGGGGTATTAGATGCTTCGGAGTGTCTTCCGACATTTGGTGTTGGGGAGGAGAGTGTACTGGCATTGATTGCCGGGGGAGATCGCGCATTACGCCATCCGGTAGAGGCGGCAGAAGATCAAGAAGATGCTGCAATCGCTGATCTCGCTGCTGTTGCACTTTCAGGTAATGATATTCTCTGTGCAATAGCTTCATCAGGACGGACACCTTATGCCTTATCAGCCTTACAGTATGCGAAGCACTTAGGTGCGGCAACGATCTCTCTTGCCTCTGTTTCGGAGAGTAAAATTGGAAAGATTGCTGATTATCCTATCGAGGTGATTGTCGGTGCTGAAGTGATTACCGGCTCAACACGTATGAAGGCTGGATCTGCGCAGAAGATGGTGCTCAATATGCTCTCTACCGGTACGATGGTTAAGTTAGGTAAGGTCTATCAAAATTTGATGGTCGATCTTCGTGCAACAAATCAAAAATTGATCGAAAGAGCCCGGCAGATGGTAGTGATGGCGACCGGCATCGATTATGATAAGGCCTCTCAACTCTTAGAGGCCGCTGATTACCACGTTAAAAGTGCGATTGTTATGGCACTTTTAGCGGTCGATTATCAAAGAGCGACACAATTATTAGCTGCCCATCAAGGTGTTGTGAGAGCTGTATTAGCAGAGGCGGATCTAACCTAAGAGAGAAGTATAGGGGAGAAACATAAGGGAGAAATAAAATGGAGACTTTAAATGAGTGATAGAGCTATCCGCGATACCTTTGCGATAGGGTTAATGACTGGCACCTCTCTAGATGGGGTTGATGCGGCATTAGTGAGAATCAGGGAGACTGTAGTAAAGGGGCAGGGAGGTGAGATCGTAAGAGGGGAGGAGGATCTTCAATGTCAATTACTCCATTTTATCTCAATCCCTTATTCTCCTCAGCTACGAGCGGAGATTGAAGCACAATGCCATAATGAGGCATCCACCGTTGCCGGGATCTGCTCTCTTAATATGAAGCTAGGTGAAATCTACCAAAAGAGTGTTGAAGCGCTTCTGAGCGAGGTTGAACTAGAAAGAGTACAAGACCCTGAACGATTGATGGGATTCTCCGGCGCAGTTGATTTTATTGCTTCTCATGGTCAGACTATCTATCATCTACCCCCGGCAGTAGCGAATGAAAAAGGTTTTACGGCATCTACATTACAGATTGGTGATCCCTCCCTTTTGGCATACCATTTTCGTTGTGATGTCTACTTTAACTTTCGAATGATGGATATTGCCGCAGGTGGTGATGGCGCGCCTTTAGTACCAATGACGGAGTATCTTCTCTATCGCCACCCTAATTACCATCGGTTATTACAGAATATTGGTGGGATTGGTAATGTAACATTGCTACCGTGTAAGGCCTCTATTGCGGAGATCTCTGCCTTTGATACGGGGCCGGGCAATATGATGATCAATGACGCGATGAGATTTCTCTATCAGCGTGATTTTGATCGAGATGGAGAGGTTGCCCGAAGCGGAAGGTTGATTCCTGAGCTTTTTAAGGAGTTGCAAGCTGATCCCTATTTAGCACAACAGCCTCCAAAATCTACCGGACGGGAGTATTTTGGTGCGCAATATACTCTACCTCTTCTTGAGCGCTATCGAGCTTATGTTCCGGAAGATCTGATCCATACCTTGACTCGGTTTAGTGCTTACTCTATTGCAGAGAGTTATCGTCGATTTATCTTTCCCTTTTATAAGATTGATCAGGTGATTGTTGCCGGAGGGGGGGCTTATAATAGCGCTTTGATGGAGTATCTAGAAGCAGAGCTTGCCGGTGTTGCGCTCTTAACACAGGAGGATCTCGGTTTTTCCAGTGATGCGAAAGAGGCGATGGCTTTTGCGCTCTTAGGATATCTGACAAAAGAGCGTCGAGCGGGGAATCTTCCAACAGCGACCGGCGCTTCTGAGGCCGTGGTTTTAGGTCAAATTTGTCCCAATCCCTTTCCAGAGATGGATTAATTAATGATACAATGCCGACTTGATAATCATTCTTTTTTGTCCTATCTGTAGGAGGTCAGCAATGTCGATAACGAATAGCACACTAGAAGCGCAGAAGGGAAGCGCAGAAGCCCCCATCTTAGTTTTAGGAATCAGTGAGTGGCGCGCTGAAGAGTGTGATCATGAGAATATTGTCAATTGCTTAGAAGAGGGGCAGGTACTCTATTTTCCCTCACTCCCCTTTGTTTTAACAGAAGAGGAGCAGGCATTATTAGATCCCCGTTTAGTCAGTCCAAAGCGCAAGAATATTATGTATCAAGCGGATCAAGAGAGTATTAAAGGGATTGCTGATTCAGCCTCAGAGAACGAGAAGAGAGCTGTTGAGGGCTTGTTGAAGCGCTATTCAGAAGCGAGTTATCAGCTTTTAACGGATCTGATTCCTCAATATAAGGGGAAATTACATAGCCCAATGAATACGCTGCGTCTCAATGCGATTGATGAGTGGAGTGATAGTCACTCTTTTCGTAAAGATGATCGCCGGCTACATGTAGATGCATTTCCTTCTCGTCCCCTTCATGGGCGTCGTATTATCCGCATTTTTAATAATATTAATCCGAGTGGTGTTCCACGAAAATGGCGTGTTGGTGAACCTTTCCCACAACTAGCTGCGCGTCTATTACCGAAGAGTAAACCGTACTCTCGAATAGGTTCTGCTCTCTTAGATCGATTACAGATTACTAAAAGTCGTCGTACCCATTATGATCATATTATGTTGCAATTCCATGATCTGATGAAAGAGGATCAAGAGTATCAAGATAATGGAATTCAGTGGGATGTAAGCTTTATGCCGGGATCAACATGGATCTGTTTTTCAGATCAGACACCTCATGCCGCGATGAGTGGGCAATTTATGTTAGAGCAGACTTTCCAGCTTGATGTTGATGATATGGTGGATCCTGCAAAATCACCGTTAAAAGTATTGGAAGCGATGGTGAAGAAGCCACTTGTATAAGGGATGACGCATTATTTTGAAAATGTTGTGAAAGGGCGAGACAGGATCTCGCCTTTTTGTTGTTTTTAGTTAAAGATGGAGAGTTGTAAAGCGCGAGAGATCCCTTTTGCCGGCGAACATAACTTTTTTATGCCGGGAAATGGTTAAAACTAGCCTGTTGTGACGTGTGATATTTTCAAAATTTCCACAATTTTTACGAGAGATATCGTAGAATTAGATTCATTTTAGAATCGATTATTAGGGCCCCATTTTATAACTTACAACGTAGAGATATGAGTCGGCGCATAAATCTTTACAAGGGGCGATTTAGAAATTGGCAATTAGGGGAATTTTTACGATGTATGAAGCAACAATGCTATTGATCACTCTAGCGGGAATTCAGTTAGTCGCACTGATCTCTCCTGGTCCTGATTTCTTTTTAATTACACAAGTTGCCGTCAGTCATTCAAGGCGAGAGGCCTTTATGGCAGTATTTGGGGTAACGATCGGTGTCGCTGTTTGGGCACTGGTGGCACTATTGGGCTTGCACCTTTTAGTTGAGCAGTTTCCTTGGATTCAAGGTCTACTCTATCTTGCAGGTGGTGGTTATCTCAGTTATTTAGGGTTATTGCTCTTAAAAAGTGGGCTAAGAGCGCGGCATCAACAGAAGCAGGGGCTTGTCGATAATGCTACTGAAAAGGTGATGGAGCGGGTGGTCGAAAAGGAGCGAAAAGGGGTGCAATTTCTCTTTAAGGGATTGTTTACTAATCTCGCAAATCCTAAAGCACTGATCTATTTTGGCAGCGTCTTTGTTCTCTTTGTCGGAGATAATATCTCTAATGTGATGCGAGTCGAGATCTTCGCATTAGTGGTGATTTTAACGTTTCTCTGGTTTGCGATTGTGGCCATTCTCTTCTCTTTGCCAAAGCCAAAGGCGATCTATCAGCGTTTAGGTGCTTATATTGATGCTGTTGCCGGTGCTCTATTTCTGCTCTTTGGGCTCAATCTTCTCTATCAAGGGGGGAAGATGTTACTTTTAGGGTAGTGTCATTAAGATGAGCGCCAAAGCGTTAAGCTACTGGGCGTTATAGTCATCGGGAATTTCAAATAAAAGAGGCTAGTCTGTTACTAGCCTCTTTATCTATATACTTATCTCTATCTCTATCTCTATCTCTATCTCCATCTCTGATCGGAGATAGTGGTCACTCTTCGATTCTTGAGTTGATTGACCTTATTTTGACTCGGCTACATAGAGATTAATGGTATCTTCAATATGATTCTTCATAAGCGCAACCCCTCTCTCTGCATCTCGTGCTAAAAGCGCATTGTAGAGCTCTCTATGAACATCGACAAAGTGATCAACATTCTCCAATTTTCTAACATTGGTTCTTGTCTCATTGAGTGATTCGAAGAGCTGTTTGAAGATAATCTCCATCATCTCGACCATTGTGGGATTATGACTCGCTTTGATCAGGGCGAGATGAAAGCGTAGATCCTCTTTAGTGGCTGCTTTGTGGAGTTTAATTCGCTCCTCAAGTGCGATAAGTGCCTCTTCGATCTGTTGTAAATCATCATTCGTTGCGCGTTTTGTAGCAAGGACGAAAGCTCGAGTCTCTAACCCTTCACGAATTTCTAGAAGATCAACAATGGCCGCTGAATGGATATTGAGAACGCTATTTTTCAAACGGCTAAGAATAAGATCTTTATCACTTCTTGTTAAGAAGAGCAGGCCTTCACGATCGAGGAAGATATCTTCCTCTTTGAGAACGTCAATCGCCTTTAAGATATCTGTTTCTGATCTCTGAAGAGATTCCTGAATTTCAGGGAGTGACGGTAGAATCTCTCCGGGAAGAAATTGGCCTGATTCAATCATCTCCATAAAATCGAGAATAACTTCTTCATGAGGTAAGCGTTCAACAGCGGATAATTTCATCTCTCATTCCTCCAAATATAAGTTATCGAAATATTCGATAAGGTAGCTCTTTATAGGGTTTTCAGTCACTCAATAGCTACCTAACATTGGGACCGATTATTATTGTTATCTGATTTCACTTTTACATAAAAATGTAAAGGGAGCAATCAATTTCATCTTCTATTAGATGAATGAATGCCCCCTTAATGATCCCTTAATGATTCCCTGAGTCCGATTTTATTGTGATAAGTAGGAGAAATTGTGATCTCTCAAATCTGCTCATGAATATTTTTTAAATACTTTATGAGTAGACTATTTGGCTGTATTTGCCGCAATATTGATCGCTTCCCAAGTGGTTGTAAAGGGCGGTGCATAACCGAGATCGAGAAATCCTAATTCCTCTGTAGAAAGCTCAGCGTGGATAGCGACAGAGAGCGCATGGAGACGAAGTGCCGCATCTTTTTTACCAAATATTTGCGCACCTACTAAGCGATGATTATCCTCACGATAGACCAATTTGATAGTCAGCTCCTCTTGACCTGGGTAGTAATCGGTATGATTCGCTGTTTTAATCAATGTGCTCTTATATTTCACCTCAGTTGACTCTTCTAGCTGCTTTGCCATCTTTTCAGTCAGTCCTGTGCTTCCTGCTTCATATTGACCTACTTTAATCATGCTTGAGCCTAAAGCGCCGGGGAAAGCGATATAATGTTCCGGTGATCGAACAATATTACTGCCGATAATACGCCCCATCTTATTGGCATAGGTGGCCAGAGGAATATAGCGATCGCCCAATTGTCGATGATAGATTGATGCACAGTCGCCGGCACTAAAAACTCCTTCGATAGAGGTTTCTCCAAATGGGTTGATTAAGATCGCACCATTAGGGAGTTTCTTCAGCTGAGGATCGGTCAAGAAGTCGGTATTAGGGCGAAAACCGATGGCCACGACAACTGCATCAACCGTGATCTTCTCCACTTCGGTCTTAACAGCGACAATTTTGCCATCAGAGAGTTGAAAGCCGGTGACATTTTGCTGCAATCGAAGATCGACGCCTTCCGCCTCTAACGCTTCTTGCATTAAGTGAGAGAATTCTGGATCGAAAGGGCCTTGCATAATGGCATCACCACTTTGAAGGAGGGTGACTTTTTTGCCAAGTAGCGCTAATTGATCGGCAACTTCAACACCAATAAAGCCGCCACCTATAATAGCGATCGATCGGTATTGATCGAGTTTTGCTTTAAGCGCCTCTGCATCGCGTAACTTTGTATGAAGGTAGAGATTAGGCGCATCCATTCCTTCAAAGGGGAGCCGATTTGCTGAAGCGCCAGTTGCGATCATCAGGCGATCAAAAGCAATCTCCTGATCTATTCCACTCTTGTCACGATAAGTGACTATTTTTCGAGTTGTATCAACCGCTGTGGCCTCTGATTCAAGAAGAAGATTGATGCCGCTCTTTTCTATCATTTCAGGCGTTCGGGCAAACATCTTTTGAGGATCATCAAATTGCCCCCCGAGATAGTAAGGGAGACCACAAGCACCAAAGGAGATATAGTTCTCTTTTTCGATAACTGTAATATTTGCCTGAGGGTTTTCCCGTTTAGCTTTTGCCGCAACGCTCATGCCGGCAGCGATTCCCCCAATGACAACAATATTGAGTTCCTGTTGCATAATAGCCTCCTTAACCTAGACGCTCTATTAACCACTTGGCAATATCTTGTAGCTCATCATTGATCACCTCATGTTGCATAGGGTAATCATGCCAACGAGTATCGATACCTTGGGCTTTTAGAAATTGTTCCGCGGCACGACCTAATTCGATCTTAACAACAGGATCTAAAGAGCCGTGAAGATGGAGTGTTGGGATCTGCTTCTTCTTTTCATCGAGGGTAATCGCTTCATCGAAGGTTGCACTATAGGTTGAGAGTGCCATCACGCCACCGACATTTTTGGGATAAGCGATAAAAGCAGTATGGAGTACGACAGCACCACCTTGGGAGAATCCTGCCAAAATAATACGCTCAAGGGGAATTCCCTTTTCGATCTCTGCCTCAATCAAAGCAATAATCGATTGGCTCGACTCATCGAGTTCAGAGAGCTTTATTTCACGAGGAGAGGTTAGGGCGATAATGTCATACCAAGAGGGCATTGGAAAGCCATTGTTCAAGGTAACGGGACGAACCGGTGCTTGGGGTAGAATAAAACGGGTATGGGGGAGCGCATCTCGTTGCAAAATTTGGGCGACGGGGAGAAAGTCCTCTTTAGTAGCCCCTAGGCCATGTAGCCAAATTACGGCGGAATCAGCCGATTGTTTCGGATCGAGAATAATAGGTTTATCCATGGGGAAACTCCTCTTTTAAGATTGAATGTACTTTATCTGATCATAACATTGATCCCTTAAGTGAGCATGTCTGTGAGCATGTCGTTTAAGCGTTATGAAGATCAAATCCCAATGATGCTCCCGCTTCTGCGATCAGATCTAGCCAAGTGGGAATGACAAAACTTGTCATTAGCGGAGCAAGCGGGTAATTTTCGATCTCTTGAGGTGTAATCCAGATCGCTTCGGCAATCTCAGTTGCAGCCTTAACCTCGATTGCTTGGGGAAGAAGAATAAAGAAGAGGTTAGAGCGAATCTGATATCCCGGCTCATTTGCTGCTGGCGCTTCATAGGTTGTAATAAAGTTTGCAAGCGCTGGAGGAATTTCAACATCTAGCTCCTCTTTGAGTTCGCGGATTAAGGCCTCAATAGGAGTTTCTTGCGGTTCGATTTTTCCGCCAGGCAGCATATATTTTTCGGTATTTTTCTTTCGGACAATAAGGAGTCGCCCTTTAGGATCGATCATAATGCCGGCGGCTAGGATAAAGAGTTTTTCTCTGGAGCTGTCAGTTATATCATTCATATTGTTTTACCATTGTAATTCTCGCTCTAGTAATGAGCGTGGGTGATTGAGTGATTGAGTGATGCAGTGGTTCCCTCAACTGGGAATTGATCTCTCTATTGTACGTCACTTTTAAGGTGGTTGAGTGCATCAAGAGTGAGAAAATTCTCGGCAAAAGAGAACCTATAGGGAATCCATAGGGAGTCTATAGAGGATTCAAGGAGAATTGAAAGAGAATTAAATGAGGGGTAATAAAAGCTCGCTTATTTTTGAGCTGAGTGTAGGCGATAATTGTAAAAAGCGGTATGATTGTAGGAGTAATAGTAGTGCTTTGAATAGAAAGAGGATCGCTTGTTTTAAGGGGAATCTCTAAAATAAGCGATGATACTCCGCAATAAATTGATTAATAACGTGATTAATAACGGAAGAAAGGAGCAGCAATGAGTGAACTAAATTTTCAAGAAGGATTAGTCGTTGAGAATCGTGATCATGCGATTTTTATGGAAATTAATTTTAAGAGTGATGATCTCGATGCCATTAAAGATGCGATTGCAGGTCTACTTGCGCGTCAAAGATCGTATACCAGTCGCTTTGATAAATCCGGTTTACAGATTGTTGTTGCTTTTGGTCGAGAAGCTTGGACGGCTCTCTCTGAAAATGGTAAAAGTGCACCGGAATTAGTCGACTTTAGAGAGCTCGGTTACGGTATGGCGAAAGCAACGCAACGTGATATGTTTGTTCATATCAATTCCCACTCTCATCGTATCAATTTTTCAGTGGCACAAGATCTAGTGAAGATCTTTGGAGATCTTATTACGGTAGAGGAAGAGGTGCACGGTTTTAGATGGATTGAAGCGCGTGATCTGGGTGGATTTGTTGATGGAACAGAAAATCCTAAAGGGTTAAAAGATCGTACTGAGGTCGCGGTAATTAATGAGGGGATTGATGCCGGCGGAAGTTATGTCATTGCTCAAAAATGGGTTCACTCATTAGAGCAGATTAATCATTTTGATCTTAAGACACAAGAGGATATCTTCGGGCGAACAAAAGTAGAAGATATTGAGATGGATGATGATGAGAAACCGGTTGGTGCTCATACAGAACGAGTTGTGATTGATGAAGATGGGGAAGAGTTAGAGATTGTTCGTCACAGCTTGCCATATGGTTATGCAAGTGGAGAGAAAGGGCTCTATTTCCTCGCTTATAGTGCAGAATTGACCCGTTATGAAAAGATGTTAGCGCGCATGTTTGGAGAAGAGGATGAACATTTCGATCGCATGCTCTCTTATACACATGCAGTTACCGGAAGTTTCCTCTATGCGCCATCCCTCGATCAACTTGAAGAGATTGGGGCAGCGTAATAGATCATCTGTAGTAGATCTCATCTGTAGGAGATCTTTTAAGAATATCTATTTAAGTTATTAATTTAAGGAAGCGTCATCTAATAGGTGGCGCTTTTTTGATGGAGAACGGATAAGTCGTAGCGAGATCTGCTAAAGTGAAGTGAGAGGATCTATTAAAACCTCTAACGGTTTAACCGTTCAACCCATTTAACAAAGGAGTCTCTATGTTAAAAGTATTGCAATCTCCCGGTAAGTACGTCCAAGGTCCTAATGCGCTCTATGAAATTGCAGAGTATATTAAGCCTCTTGGGAAAAAAGCGCTCTTTATTGCTGATCAATTTGTCTTTGGCCTTGTTGAATCAATGTTGCAAGAGAGTTGTCAAAAGAGTGATATCGCCTACCATAAAGCGGTATTTCAAGGAGAGTGTTCTCAAAATGAGATTAAACGTCTCGGAGATCTCTTTGCTCAAAGTGGTGCAGATATTGTTGTTGGCGTTGGCGGTGGAAAGACCTTAGATGCGGCAAAAGCGGTTGCATATTATGGTGGAGTTCCGATTGTGATCGCTCCAACAATAGCTTCAACAGATGCTCCTACAAGTGCGCTCTCGGTGATCTATACCGATAATGGAGAGTTTGAGAGTTATCTACTCTATCCCAAAAATCCAGATGTTGTTCTGATGGATACAACAATTATCGCTAATGCACCTGTTCGCCTCTTTGTTGCCGGAATGGGGGATGCTTTAGCAACCTATTTTGAAGCGAGGGCCTGTACTGATGCACAGAAAGCGACAATGGCGGGAGGCTTAACGACAAGAGCGGCAATGGCATTAGCGGAGCTCTGCTATCAAACATTATTGGAAGAGGGGCTTAAGGCGAAATTTGCTGTTGAAAATCGTGTGAGTACCAAGGCGGTAGAAGATATAGTTGAAGCCAATACTCTCTTAAGTGGTTTAGGATTTGAGAGTGCGGGATTGGCAGCATGCCATGCGATTCATAATGGATTAACCGTAATTGAAGAGTGTCATGAGATGTATCATGGCGAGAAGGTTGCCTTTGGTGTTTTAGTGCAGCTTATTTTGGAGAATAGTCCACTTGAAGAGCTTGAAGAAGTTCTCTCTTTCTCAACCGCTGTCGGTCTGCCGGTAACATTGGCACAATTGGGTCTCAATGATGATGCGCCACGTTATCATGAACGTCTTAAAGAAGCGGCAAAACTGAGTTGTGCAGAGGCTGATACGATCCATAATATGCCCTTTAATGTTACAGAAGAAGATGTCTATGCTGCGATTATCACTGCAGATCGATTAGGGCGAGCATGGCTCAATAGTGATGAAGCGTAATACTCTGATATCGGTGTTTGGTCGTTTTGTTTTAATTGGCGTATAGAGAGAAGTATTGATCAGCAAGCTGATCAAATCGATGATTAAGTCGATGATTAAATCGGTGATTAAATTTTAATAGAAGATCAGACAGAAGATATAGCAGAAGATAAAAAAGAGCGTTCATTTTGAACGCTCTTCTTATTGAAAGTCATTTAAGAGTTATAACGCTTATTTGCAATACCTATTTGCAATGTCTATTTGCAATGATTATTGACATTAAAATGACAAAGACTCTAAGCAACTAACTCAAAGTAACCAACTCTAAACAATTAATTCTAAACAATTAACTTTAAATGATTACATTGCTGCTTTAAAGATATTCTCAACATCTGCTTGCGTACCTTGAACAGGGTTAGTTGCTGAACAGACGTCAAGAAGTGCATTTTTAGCAAGGAGGGGAATATCTTCCTCTTTTGCATTGAGAAGTGTTAAGTTCGCTGGGATATCGATACTTGCTGAAAGTTCACGAATCTTCGCAATCGCCGCATCTGCAGCCTCTTTATCACTCATGTTCGCAACATCAATATGCATCGCTTTTGCAACATCTTTAAGGCGAGCAGCTGCCGCGCTCTTATTGAAATCTAAGACATGAGGAAGTAATACTGCGTTACAAACACCGTGCGGAAGGTCATACATGCCGCCTAACTGATGCGCCATCGCGTGGACATATCCTAATGAAGCATTATTGAATGCCATTCCTGCGAGGAATTGTGCATAAGCCATATTATCACGAGCTGTAATATCATCCCCATTTGCAACCGCAGCTTGTAAGTTTTCAACAATTAAGCTGATCGCTTTGAGCGCGCAAGCATCTGTGATAGGATTTGCCGCTGTTGAGATATAAGCTTCAACGGCATGTGTCATCGCATCCATACCGGTTGCCGCTGTTAAGCCTTTTGGCATTCCTTTCATCATATGTGGATCATTGACAGAGAGGATAGGAGTTGAGTTTTTATCAACAATCGCCATCTTCACGTGACGCTCTTCATCTGTGATGATGCAGAAGCGGGTCATTTCACTTGCTGTTCCTGCAGTCGTATTGATCGCTACCATCGGTAATTGTGGGTTTTTAGTCTTATCTAAACCTTCAAATGCGCTGATATCATCACCATTTGTTGCACAAAGAGCGATTCCTTTAGCACAGTCATGAGGTGATCCGCCTCCTAGAGAGATCACAAAATCACACTCATTCTCTTTAAGAATTGCTAAACCATCAGCGACATTCTTTGTTGTTGGGTTAGGATTTGTACCATCAAAGACGACAGCTTCAATATCAACATTATTGAGAAGCTTGATGACTTCATCCGCCATACCTGAAGTTGCAAGGAATTTATCGGTCACGATCAATCCTTTTTTGAAGCCATAGCCTCTTAAAGTTGCAACTGCATCTGCTAACGCATTTTCACCAATAATATTGACGGGTGGCATAAAGAAAGTACTACTCATAGTTAGACTCCTTGTCTTTAGAGTGCCGATTAAAGCACCAGATTATTTAAAAAAGAAAATTGGAACGATATTTTTTAGCAATTCTTATCTAACGTCTATTTAATATTGATCTAGGATCTACCGAATGTAGATTGATTTTGTCTTTTCTTCACTTTTTCTCTACTTAACTTCATTCTAACTGAGAGTGAGGGAAACCTTTAATATAAAATATTAATATCGATAATAACATTGTGCTATAGCGCTACGTTTACAAAATGGGTTGATCGACCTCTCCCTACTATTCTCTCAATAATGGTTTGTTGCCAATGATCTGTCGGCAATGAGCATTGGCAATGATCTCTAGCCAGATATTATATTACTTTATAGTATGACTGCCTATTCCCATTATAGGATGCTTTTCAGAATCAATAAGGAATATATCTCACGACAATCTGACCTAAGTAAGTTTTTTATAATTTTTATAGACTTTTATAGGTTTTTGTAGATTTTACGAACACCCATCAGTTCTCACCATTTGTTGATGAGAGCTGATGGATAGAGAGGAATGAAGTAGATAAACTCTTATTAAGAAGGTGTGGAGGGAGTAGGGGGCGTTGCTGTTGCAATAGCTGATTGAACACTACCGCCTTTAGCAAGGAGCGCAGCCGTTTTTGCCTGCTCTTTCTCTTTCTCTTTTGTTTTCCAATCTTGAATCATAGTGGTGATATAGACTGTAAAGATAGGAAAGATCGTAATGCCGGTAATAGCAACGATAGCAGTACTGACTTTACCGATACTGGTCACGGGAATAATATTAGAGCCGAGTGTTGTGACCGTCATCGAAGCCCACCAAAGGACATCATAATAGTTTTTAACTTCTGGATTGACAGGGGATTCTGTTAAAAAGAAGACGAGCGTCTGTATATAGGTAATGGAGATAAAAATAGAGAGATAGGCGATAAAGAGCCCGGTAATTCGATTACTAATGACCAGATTAATTAAGAGAATAAGCGCAAAAACGCCTCGGAAGATCGGGATAAACTTTAAAAAATAGACCGCTTCAGAGGTTAGGTCGATGGAGTAGTAGGCAAGAAGATTGCTATAAGGGATCGATAGTGGCAAGAGTATAAAATATTTTTTAAAGTAGGCCATCTTATCCTCTGCAATGAGCATTAGAAGGATAAAATCGATAATAAAGTAGATACAGATCCAAAATTGTAAGCGTGTTGGCTCAACATCGAGATTCTTCTGAATATTGGGAAGATCAACAATGGTGATATCTGCGATCAGAATTAGAGAGGCTAAGATGGTTGCAAAATAGAGGAACTTTCGGGCATAGAGCCGAAAATCGAAATGTCGCTTTGTCATCGGTTATTCACTTTAGTATAGATCGATATGGTAATTTTAGAAGGTGATTAATAAGCTCTATTGTAGACGAAAAAGCGCTTTGATTCTTCCTCTAGTAAAATGTTTTTGCGATGACTTTTCTCCGATGGCGCACTCTTTTTAGAGATGGGACTTTGGTACTACTTATCAATAAATGTAAAAGATTGAGGACTAAAATATGCACCATTGATATAATAATCGATGGAGTATAAAAAGGAGGCCTTCGATTGATCGATAGCGCAGGAGCCCTTAAATACCAATAGAGATACCAATAGTAAATTTTTATCGAATTTACTATCTAAGGCTCTATTTATATTTGGGATAACTTTGAAGTCATTGGGAAAATATGTTGGATAATAATTACAATAGTGAGGTTCTTCAGCAATTACTGCCGCGGAAGGTTCGAGAATTAATTCGGGAAGGGAGATTGCGAGAGCCAACGGCAAAGATGGCAACGCGTTATACAAAAGGAACACTGATTGTTATTCCTAAGAGTGAGGCATATGATTTTTTAGTCTATACACAGCGAAATTCAAAAGCGTGTCCAGTCCTAGAGGTATCGGATGCGGGATCGAAAGAGTTTCGTCTCACTGCCCCAGGTTCTGATATTACGCGAGATATTTCTCGTTATTCGATCTATGAGCGGGGAGAGTTGGTGGGCGAAGCCGATTCCTTAGAGCGCTACTGGCGTCCCGATTTAGTCAGTTTTCTATTAGGCTGTAGCCGTAGTTTTGAGGCAGTCTTACAATTTGCCGGCGTTCAATTGCGACATGTAGATGATGGCTATGATATTCCGCTCTTTATTACCAATATTAAGACGATTCCAAGTGGTCATCTTAGTTCGCCGCTTGTGGTCAGTATGCGCCCAATCAAACGTCAAGATTTGATGAAAACGATGAAGATCACAAGTCTGTTAGAAGATATCCATGGTGCGCCGATCCATATTGGAGATCCAGAGTTGATCGGAATTAAGGATCTTCGGATGCCCGATTTTGGTGCGCCTCTACTGTTAGCTGAAGATGAAGTCCCTGTCTTTTGGGCAAGCAGTATTACAGCAAAGCTAGCATTGATTAGAAATCGTAGTGAATTTCTTATCACTCAAGCACCGGGGCACGATTTTATTACAGATATTTTAAGCGCGGATCTATCATCACTAATGGAGTAGGAGCGGTAAGAGGGATTGGAAGGCGCTCAGATTGATGAGGGCTATTTCTGTGCTGAAATATAGATAGTCCAACCTTCATCTTTTTCTCAATCTATTATCTCTCAATCTATTATCTCTCAATCTATTATCTATTAACTCCAGATAAATTCATTACTCTCACCAATCCAGCGATCGATCAATTTTTGACTGAGCTGATCATCTTTAATGACGTTATCGGCAATAGCGGTCGCCTTCTCAATGAGATGTTGATGTTCAAAGAGATCGGCCATTTTAAATTGAAATTCTCCAGTTTGACGTGTGCCAAAAATATCTCCGGCTCCTCGAAGCTCAAAATCTTTCTCTGCAATCTCAAAGCCATCATTGGTCAATTGCATAATCTCCAGTCGTTCTCTCGTCATATGGGAGAGAGGGGGAGAGTAGATTAAGAGGCAGAAAGAGGCTTTTGAGCCACGACCAACGCGACCTCTTAATTGGTGGAGTTGGGAGAGTCCAAGACGTTCGGCATTTTCAATCACCATAATCGATGCATTGGGAACATCAACCCCTACTTCAATCACGGTTGTTGCCACTAAGATATCGAGTTCATGCGCTTTAAAGGCATTCATAACCGCCTCTTTTTCAGCACTCTTTAAGCGTCCATGAATAAGGCCGATTCGGAGATGGGGCAGTTTTTCACAAAGATCAGCATAGGCCATTTCAGCGGCTTTTGCCGGGAGCTGCTCCGATTCTTCAATTAATGTACAGACCCAATAGACTTGAGTTCCCTCTTCACACTGTTTTTTAACGCGCTCAATCACTTTGTCGCGAGCTTTATCACTCACGACAGAGGTAGTGATCGGGATACGGTTCGGTGGGTACTCATCAATCACAGAGCTTGAAAGGTCGGCGTAGAGCGTCATCGCTAATGTTCGGGGAATAGGTGTTGCCGTCATCATCAATTGATGAGGCGTGAAACCCTCAGGCGCTTTCTTTTGTAGCATGAGACGTTGCTCAACCCCAAATCGATGCTGCTCATCGATCACAACGAGGTTGAGTGCTTGATAGGAGACACTCTCTTGAAAAAGGGCATGTGTGCCAATAATGACATCAATTTGGCCTGCCGCAATCTCTTCAACACGTTCTCGTTTCTGTTTTTCCGTTAATCTCCCTGTTAAGAGTGCTGTTTTAATTCCTAGTGGAGTCAACCAACGTTCTAGATTGATGGCGTGTTGCTCTGCGAGAAGTTCTGTCGGCGCCATGAAGACCGCTTGAAATCCGGCCTTTGCCGCATGAATTAATGCGCTTGCAGCAACAACTGTTTTACCAGAGCCGACATCGCCCTGCACAAGACGCATCATCGGAGAGTGGGATTGGATATCATTTTCAATCTCTTTCACAACACGCTCTTGTGCATTTGTTAAGGTAAAGCCTAAGCTTCCTTTAAAGGTGTCAAGGGCCTCAGGATCGAGATAGATCGGATTTGCTCTCTCTTGGAAGAAGCGATTGCGTGATTTTTTAAGCGCTACTTGATGGGCGACAATCTCTTCAAGTGCAAGAATTTCTTGAACGGGATAATGCTTCTTCTCTAACCGCTCAATATTGACATCTGTGGGTGGCTTATGCAGGAAGTAGAGAGCATCTTTTAGATTAGTCTCTCTCTCTTCTAAAAATGCGGGGAAGTGTTCATCTTGTAACTCTTCGAGCAGATTATTGATCAATGCTTGCATCTGTTTTTGGGTGATGCCGGCAGTGAGGGAGTAGATCGGGGTCATGCGCTCTTCTAACTCAACATTTTGATCGGCAAAGTTGAGAACTTCGGGGTGGCTCATCTCTAAGCGGTTAAGCCCGTAACGTACTTCGCCGTAGCAACGTAATACTTTTAGTGCATCAAAGCGCTTAATCATGCTGGTGTAGAAATTAAAAAAGCGAACAGCAATAACACCACTCTCATCTTTAAGCCAAATAAGAAGAGTAGGGCGACGACCATGAGTCATCTCTTTTTTAAAGATCTCCCCTTCAATAATGGCGATTTGTGAAGGCTGAAGTAGTGCAATCGGTGTGATACGAGTCCGATCTTGGTAACGAAATGGTAGATGGAAAAGGAGATCAAGATAGCTCTTAATTCTCAACTTTTCTAATGTTTCAGCCATTTTCGGCCCTACACCTTTTAGTGCTGTAATAGGTCGGTTTTTTAAAGTTTCCACAATTGCGCTCTAAGAATCCTTCATGAAATTCGTGAGTTGATTTTAAAGATAGTTCTACTTTCAGCTATTTTGCCATCTTTTAATGGCGTTGCGAATACTTTTCCATTTCAGTTTTGTTTTTCTTTAACTGCTTTAGCGGTAGTTTTCTGATATAGCTTTTGGTGAAATTTATTAAAATGGCTATTTTTTAAGGTATAACATTTTTTGATATAAATCTTATAAAGTTAGGATATTTATTTGGTTAAATTCTTTTTTTATTTTTATAAGAGTTTTTAAAAATAGAGAGGAATTTCGGGAGTTGATTGGATTCTAAATTTAACAATAGCTGTTTGTAACCTATTTGTAATGCCTTCAATGCTTCATTAACACTGGTTTTTGCGCTTATGTATCTTTTCTGTGCCAAAGGTTTTATTTGAATTTTTTCTTATACTTTCTTGATGAAGATCACTTGATTTTTGGAAATTTTTTTATTTTTTTATCCATTTTATATAAAATTTATACCTATAGTTTTTATCTATAAGAAAACTCAATAGGAGGGTTTTGAAGATGAAAAACTTAAATATATGGAAAAAAAGAGCTTTTAATAATGAGCGTATAGATGAGGAGAGAGGGCATTTTTTGCTACAGCGTTCTCTTTTAAGCTTAACGTTTTTAATTGCATTATCGAGCAATAGTAGCTTGGTGCAGGCGGGAAACCTGGGTAAAGGGGAAGGTGTTATAGATAAATTTTCATCTCTAATAGAGCGTGAAGTTATAGAGAATGAAATAGGAAACGAAATAGGAAATGGAATGGAGAGTAATATCGGCGGGGGAGAGCCATTAAATCGAGATCGATATTATGTGATCAAAAAAGAGATAGAGGCGGCATTATGGCAACAACTAGCAGACTCTTTTTATTCTGTTTTAGGGAATGAAAAGAGAGAGATAGAATCCCATTCACTTTTTGATTATACGCTCGAAGATGATATGGCCCCTATTATCATAGGAAAGGATGTAACTGTTGAAGCCGAGGAGACAATTGTCTTTGGTTCTCATTCAGAGGCAGATCAGGTTGGTGCGGTTGCAATAGGGTTTGATACGAAAGCGGACGGTCTTGCGGCCGTTGCACAAGGGCATCATGCAGAAGCATTGGGTAATGCAACTATTGCAATAGGCCAATATTCCCAAACTTTACAAGATGAAGCTATCGCGATCGGGGGGAATACGGTTGCTCAAGGGGAGTCCTCGATTAGTATTGGTCATGGAGCTCAGAGCAATAATGATTATGCTGTTGCTTTTGGTAGTTCGGCTATTGCAAATGGCAATGTGTCGGTAGCGATTGGTGCAGATTCACATGCCTTAGGCGGGGGAAGCTTAAGTATTGGCTCACAAAGTCACAGTGGTGGATATGGTGCTACTGCTATTGGCCGGGAGGCGAAAGCAAAAGAGATATTTTCAACAGCAATTGGCTTTCAAGCTCTGGCAGAAAAGAGTGGCTCTATGGCTCTGGGGAATAACGCTCAAGCGTTAGAGGAAGAGAGTGTCGCAATAGGTAATGAATCGATTGTGAAAAACATGAATGAGGTCTCTTTTGGTAATGCGAAATTGAAGCGGAAATTGGTCAATGTTGAGAAAGGGAGAATTGAGAAAGATTCGACTGATGCAGTGAATGGATCTCAGCTTTATGAAACAGATACAAAAGTGACACAGATCGATCAGCGTGTAACAAATCATGAAAACAGGATCAACAATCTTGGAGATCGAGTAACACAACATGATAATCATATTACAAATCTAGAGAAACAAGTGACTCAAAATAGTGGGGATATTCTCCAGATCGGTGATCAGATTACAACAATCACTCATCAGACCGGTAAGCGTTTAGCCGGGATTGAGGAAGCCTTTGGTGCCGGCGCAAAATTTGATGATAGAGGTGAGTTAAAGCAGCCGAACTACTCAGTAGCATTAGCACTGCCAGAGGATCAAGAGATTGCAGATGGTGTTGAAGCAGGTTTCCAATATGTTGGAAAAACCTTAAATGATCACGATAGACGGATCAATGAGAATGCAACTAATATCAAAAACATTACCCAAGGAACTGCCGGGATAGTGAAGCTCGATAACAATAAGATTGTGATTGATAATCTGTTAGCAAAAGGGGCGATGATTTTTGATTTCTCAGATCAAGATCAAGATCAAGATCAAGGAGGAAAATCTGTTGCTCGTAAGTTAACAGGTGTCGCCATTGGTGAGGTTTCTGAAACTTCAAGCGATGCAATCAATGGGAGCCAATTGCATGTGACTAATCAGCAGATAACAGAACTCGATCAGAGTATAAAAAACCATGAAAGTACTATTAATAACCTGGGCGACCGAGTAACAAATCATGAAAGTACTATCAATAACCTTGGAGATCGAGTAATACAGCATGATAATCATATTACAAATCTAGAGAAACAAGTGACTCAAAATAGTGGGGATATTCTCCAGATCGGTGATCAAATTACAACAATCACCCATCAGACCGGCAAGCGCTTAGCCGGGATTGAGGAAGCCTTTGGTGCCGGCGCAGAGTTTAATGAAGCAGGGGAGTTAAAGCAGCCGAACTACTCAGTCGCATTAGCACTGCCAGAGGATCAAGAGATTGCAGATGGTGTTGAAGCAGGTTTCCAATATGTCGGAAAAACCTTAAATGATCACGACACACGGATCAATGAGAATGCGACCAATATTAAAAACATTACCCAAGGAACTGCCGGGATAGTGAAGCTCGATAGTAATAAGATCGTTATTGATAATCTGTTAGCGAAAGGGGCGATGATTTTTGATTTTTCAAATAGCGGGCAAAATCGCGTTTTAACAGGTATTGCTCGGGGGAAGATATCTCAAAACTCAACTGATGCCGTCAATGGCTCTCAGCTTTTTGAAATGGATCAAAAGATAGAGAAGATCACAAATCTTAATCATCAGAGTCTAGAGGGAGTTGCAGATGCTTTTGGGGGAAGCGCCTATGTTAAGGAGGGGATGTTGGAAGGTGTTGATTTTACCAACTCATTAAAAGCAGATAAACCGATTACTAATGTTAATGATGGTTTTGGTTATGTGGCAGATCGCCTAGATGATCATGATAAACGCCTCGATAAACATGATACAACGTTAGAGAACCATGAAAATCGTATCACTCATCTTGAAGATAACATTACTAATATTGCTGAGGGAAAATCGGGTCTTGTTCAACTTTCTGAAGATCAAAAAACGTTAGTTGTGGATAATGATCTAGGCAAAAATGCAGATACTTTTGATATCTCCAATAGTAATGATGAACGTACTTTAACGGGGGTTAAGCATGGTCAAGTGGCAGAAAACTCTAAAGATGCTATTAATGGTGGACAGCTCTATGCTTCAAATCAGTCAATAGCAGAGATGTTTGGTGGAGGGGCAACAATCGATAAAGAGGGTTATATCTTAACACCTGAATATCGTTTGGGAGATGACCATATCTTTAATAATGTGGGAGATTCATTAAGCTATCTCAATAGTAAGATTCAAGAGCATGGGATCTTTAGTTTAGATCGTGAGAAGAACCAGATCATTATTGCTGAAAATGGGGAAATCAACCAAGAGACCGTGGTTAATATGGGAAGTCATAAGGTTGTGGGTGTTGCTAATGGTCGAATTGAAAAGGGATCCCAAGAGGCTATCAATGGCGGTCAACTTTGGGAAACCCAACAGCAAGTGGCCTCAAATAGTCATCAGATTAAGCATATCAATAACACTTTGAATCATTACAATAATCGGATTTCTAATCTTGAGCGAACGGTTCAACAAAATCGTAAAGTTGCAAGTGCAGGAATCTCTAGCGCAATTGCGATGAGTTCAATCCCTTATAGCCAATCGAATAAACATTCATTTGGCATGGGTGTCGGTTCTTATGATGGAGAAGCCGCAGTTTCAATGGGCGTTATTTTTAATATCTCTCCTGATGCTCGATTTAAGATACAGGGTTCTTATGATACTCAAAATAAGGCGGGCGTTGGTGTTGGTTTCTCTATCGATTTTTAAAGATTGAGATTGAGGATAGAGGTTGAAGGAAGCATCGCTAGATAGATGGGATATCATTTATGGTAGCGATGCTTTTTTATTGTGATGAAAGAGGGCATAATTACCTCTCTTTATAAATGTAATGATCAATAAGTGTAAGAGAGTCAGCCATGCGTTGGGAAAATGAGCGGAAAAGTCAAAATATTGAAGATCGTCGTGGTCAAAGACGAGGAAGAACACCGATGCGAGGCGGCATGGGATTGCCCCTTAAAGGGAAATCGGGTTTAGCAATTTTAGCCGTAGTGATTGCTGCGGGTTATTTTGGTTTTGATTTAACACCACTCCTACAAGGTGAAATACCGGCATTGGAGCAGAGCGATCATCAAAGATCTCATGCTTCTTATCAAGCATCACCGGCAGAGCAGAGAATGGCAGACTTTACAGCGGTTGCTCTCGCTAAGACAGAAGATCTTTGGAGAGCTCGTTTTAAGGAGCAGGGAATGCGTTATCGTGAGCCGACCTTAGTGATCTATAGTGGCAGCACAAGTACAGCTTGTGGTTATGGGCAAGCGGCGATGGGGCCTTTTTACTGTCCTGCCGATGAGAAAGTCTATCTCGATCTGAGCTTCTATAATGATATGAAGCGCAGTTTAGGGGGCGGTGGTGATTTTGCTCAAGGATACGTGGTTGCCCATGAAGTGGGGCATCATGTACAAAATCTTTTGGGAATTTCAACCGCCGTTCGCCAAGAACAAGCGCGGGTAAGTAAGGTTGAGGCGAATCGTTTATCGGTGAAGATGGAGTTACAAGCAGATTGCTTTGCCGGCATCTGGGGACGATCGGTACAAGAGCAAAATCTCCTAGAGGTTGGCGATGTTGAAAAAGCGATGAAAACCGCAGCGGCGATTGGCGATGATCGATTACAGAAGCAGGCAAATGGCGTCGTTGTTCCCGACAGCTTTACGCATGGGACTTCTAAAGAGCGTCAGGAGTGGTTTATGCGAGGTTTTAAGAGTGGTGATATCAATGTCTGCAATACTTTTGAGAATTGATATGAGTATTTATGTAAAATATCTGTTATTGAGATCTCATATTATAGTTATAAAGAGCTGATAGAGAAGATCTGATAGAGAAGATCTGATAGAGAAGATCTGATAGAGAAAATGAAGAGGGCGAATCAATGCTGATTCGCCCTTTTTCTTATAAAGTCTATTAGTTATATCGTCAATGATGGAACTAAAGTCCGGCAATAGACAGATATTTGGTTTGAAGATAAGGCTCAATCCCTTCTGATCCTCCTTCACTACCAATACCACTCTCTTTCATACCACCAAAGGGCGCTTGTGCGGTGCTTGGGAGACCATCATTCCAACCTAGAATCCCAAAGTCGAGGTTTTCTTGGAAGTAGATACCGCGTTTATAATTATCTGTAAAGAAGTACGCAGCTAATCCAAATGGAGTGCTGTTTGCGATCTCAACGGCTTCTTCATCACTTTTAAAGGAGGTAATGGGTGCTACAGGGCCAAAAGTCTCTTCCTGCATAATCTTCATATCTAGTGTGACATTGGCCAATACTGTTGGATTGACAAAATAGAACCCTTTTTCATCATCAAAGTGAGTTGTTCCGCCGGCAAGGAGTGTTGCCCCTTTTTCTTTCGCATCCTCAATTTGCGCCACAATCTTATCAAACCCTTTTTTATTGATCACAGGACCGACTTCAACACCCTCTTCTAAGCCATTTCCTACTTTGAGTGCTTTTGCGGCTTGTGCAAATTTTTCACTAAACTCATCAATCACCGCTTCATGGACGAGAAAGCGATTAGCGCAGACACAGGTCTGGCCTGCATTACGGAATTTTGAAGCAATCGCTTGCGTTACCACATAATCAATATCAGCATCTTCACAGATAATAAAAGGAGCATGTCCTCCTAATTCCATAGAGACATGTTTAACGGTATCTGCACTCTCTTTAATTAACTGTTTTCCAACAGGTGTTGAGCCAGTAAAGGTGATCTTTCTAACATAAGGGCTACTTGTAAAGAGTGGACCCACATCAGCTCCTCGACCGTTAACGATCTGAATCACATCCTTAGGAATGCCAGCTTCATGCGCTAGTTCCAATAGACGAATCATTGTTAAGGGCGTATCTTCTGCCGGCTTGACAATAAAGGTACAACCCGCAGCAAGTGCCGGACCTGCTTTCCGTGTCATCATCGCAGCTGGAAAGTTCCAAGGGGTAATTGCCGCCACTAAGCCAACGCCTTGACGTGTGACTAAAAGCCGTTTATTAGTGCTATTTGCGGGAATAGTGCGCCCATAGAGCCGTTTTGCCTCTTCAGCAAACCAAGTGAGATAGCTTGCGGTATAGGCAGCTTCTCCTCGAGACTCTTTAAGCGGCTTACCATTTTCTTTAGTCATGATCTCGGCAAGTTCTTCTTGATGTTCAAGAATCAGTTCCGCCCAGCGATTTAAGAGTGTCGCTCGCTCATATGCGGTTGTCTTTGAGAAGGTTTTAAAGGCTTCATATCCTGCTTTGAGTTTAGCATTAATGCTCTCTTGATTATCTGCAGGGATGGTGGCAATCAGCTCCCCTGTCGCTGGATTTCTAACATCAATTGTATTGCTCATAACTGCTCCTGTTTTGATAATAGACCCCTGGGTCTATGGCATCGTACTGATAATGATTCTATTGAGAAAACAATGTATCACGAGTATTCAGAGCCACTGATGCTATTTTATACTCGTGTTACTTTAAATTTAAATTATATGAAGGATAGATTTATAGAAATGATTCAGTAGCCTGGCTCAGTAACCTGGTTTAGTAATATTCTTTCATCAAGATGATAGTGAGATTGAGATTAATCTTTTCAAGCTTTAAAAATAGCTTCAATATTCTCACTATCCTCACTATCACCTTATCACTCATTATGCGTTTTAACTATTGATTGAACGCTTCTGTCAAAATGGTTAATCCTCTCTCAAGCTCCGAATCTGTAATCGTTAAGGGTGCTAAGAAACGGATCACATTACTATTGATGCCAGCTGAAAGAAGGAGCAATCCATGATCATTGGCATATTTTGTAATAGCGTTTGTTTTTTCTGCATCTGGAACTCTGCTCTCAGGAGATTGGACAATTTCTGCCGCGACCATTGCCCCTAAGCGACGAATATCACCAATGTAAGGGTGTTTACTCTGTTGTTCAGTGAGATACTCCTCTAGTTTTTGACCTAAAGCTTCTGCTTTTTCGTTAAGATTCTCTTCTTCAACAATCTCCATTACCGCAAGTGCAGCGGCACAGGCGAGTGGGCTTCCTGAAAATGTTCCGCCCAATTCACCAGGATTAGGGGCATTGACAATCTCTGCTCGTCCAACAACAGCACTTAACGGAACTCCCGCCGCTAAGGATTTTGAAGTGGTCATAAGATCAGGAACAATGTCAAAGTTCTCCATAGCAAAGAGTTTCCCGGTTCTAGAAAAGCCGGTCTGAATCTCATCTGCAACGAAAATGATGCCATTTTTCTGACAGAAATGGTACACATGTTCAACAAAGCGTTTAGGGGGAATGATAAAACCGCCCTCTCCTTGAACAGGCTCCATTACGAGACAAGCAATCGTTTCAGGTGATGCAGTGGCCTTAAAAAACTGATCGAAGCGATGAATGGTATAGTCGATATACTCCTCTTCATTCATGTGTGCTGGGCGCTGATAAAGGTAAGGAAAAGGCGCTTGATAGATTTCAGAAGCAAAAGGCCCAAAACCAACTTTGTAAGGTTTCACTTTACTTGTCATTCCCATGGTGAGATTTGTTCGGCCATGGAAGGCTCTATTAAAAGCGACAACGCCTGTTCTACCGGTAAATTTTCTAGCAATTTTTACAGCATTTTCGACAGCTTCAGCACCGGTATTAAAGAGAATCGCTTTTTTATCATGAGTACCTGCAGTGATTTCACAAAGGCGTTTACAAACCTCTAGGTAACTCTCATACATCATGACGTTAAAACCAGGATGGGTAAACTGATCCAGTTGTGCTTTGATGGCAGTGACCACTTTAGGGTGGCTGTGGCCAACATTCATGACACCAATCGCGCCAGCAAAATCGATATATTCCTCTCCTTTCTCCGTTGTGATAGTGGCATTTTTCGCATTTTTAGCAATATTGAGGTTACCGTTGCTGACGCCTCTGGCAACATATTTGTGACGCATTGCTTGTAACTGTTCTGTTGTATAGGACATTTTAATCTCCTTCTTATTTCAATTTGATGGATTGGTATAGCTTGATTGAGTGTGATGCCGTTTCTCTTATTCTAGACAGTAAGTGATATTGCTGAAAGATATTATGGAATTGACCTCACCAATCATTTTGATCAGTCGATGGACTGTTGTTTCATTTTGATACAATGGGACTTTCTAGTTAGAGGTCGTTTGAAGATATCTTCCTTTTGAATGACCAAGAAGAAAATACGCGCCAATAAGATACCAACCTAAAACAAGGCTCCATTCAATAGGAAAGTTTAATTCCGCAGGCATACCCGGTAGGTAGAGGGAAAGAAAGCCAATACTGAGTAAGACAGCAATCCAGCCAATAGTTTTAGGATATTTAACAGCATAAGGGCGTTCAAGATGGGGTTCAAGTCGGCGAAGTTGTAAGAAAGCAAGGGTGACAATAAGGTAGCCTAATACAATACCGATGCTTCCAGCATTGACGAGCCAATTTAACGCTTGTCGTCCAAGAAACGGCGCTAAGAATGCTAATGCTGTTAAAAAGAGAATGGCATTAGAGGGCGTATGAAATTTAGGATGCATCTTTGCAAACCATTGTGGCAACATCCCTCTTATCGCCATCGCATACATAATACGGCTTCCCCCTATCACGAAAGCATTCCAACTCGTAATGATTCCAGCAATTCCGCCTATGACAAGGATTTTCCCTAGTAAGGGACTATCAAATAAATTACTCATAGCATCTGCAGTTGCTAATTTAGAGGTTAAAAGTTCACTATGTGGGAGGCCGATCGATACACCGTAAATAATCAGAACATAGAAGATTAGCGCAGATAAAATCGATATGATAAGAATTTTTCCAATCGACTTTGTCGCTTTTACTTCGGAGGCAATCTGTGGGATAACGTCAAACCCTACGAACATAAAAGGAACCATAATCAAAACCTGCATTAGCCCATCAAATCCACCGCTAAAGTAGGGTTTTAAATTCTCTGAATCTCCGTAATATCCTGCACCGAATATTAAGAGAAAACCAACGCCGACAATGGCTATGGTGAAAACGGTTTGTAAAATGGTGGCAGATTTTATCCCTCGATAGTTTAGTGCGCCAAGTAAGAGTGCACCAAATGATCCTATCAAAGCCCATGTGAGGTAGACATCTGAGTCGGCAATATTCCAGAGGTGAATGTGATGGTTTAGCGGCGAAATGTAGTCAATAACAGTTGGTAGAGCAACGGCCTCAAAGGCAATTACAGACATATAACCAAATAGAACAGACCAGCCAGCGAGAAAAGCTAAGGGCATATTGAATGCTCGTTGAACAAAAGCTACACCACCACCCGTTTCAGGAATCGCTGTTGCTAATTCAGCATAAGTTAAGCCGATTAAAATAATGAGAGCTCCACCTGCAGAGAAAGCGATTGAGGCTCCTAAAAAGCCAGCGGTAGCTACCCATTCTCCTGATAGAATGACCCAGCCCCAGCCAAGCATTGCTCCCATGGCTAAAAATAAGACATCGATGGATGATATCTTTTTACTCATAAACTCCTCCTTGAGTCTTTGTTCTTTTTTATTCGATCTATTATTTGATCTTTTATTTTGGCACTCTTGATTAAATGATTGCTTTGATCCTCTTTTAACTTTTATTGTTAAACTGACACTCAGATTATGAACATTCAATTAATGAAAGTTGATTGTTGAAAAGGGATCATAGCGCTCAAGCTTATCTTGGTGTGTTACATGCAACTCTATTTATACATACCCTGAGATTGATTTCAATCAATAATTGCAGGTGTTACGCGCTATTTTTTTGTTGATGAATGATGAGGATGATCTCTTAAACTAGAGTTAATCGAGTATTTCTCAAGATCAGCAGTGATGTTCTATTTTGGGTAAACAATATTAAAAATGAGTCATCTTTAAGAGTATTTTGAGCTAATATGGAGTGATAATTATTAATAATATTAAGAAAAATGGAGTCATATTAGCGATGAATCGACACTGGAATAAGATTGCTTTATTGGTAGGCAGTTCACTTTTACTAGCGGCCTGTCAGCCTGCAGGCCCAGATTTGGCCGATCTTCAGGCGCTTCGTGATCCATCTTCCGGAATTGAGATTACAAGTAGTCATATTAAAACCGTCTCTCCGATAGATGAGCATCGAGCGCTCTATGATATTAATGGCACCTTTAAATATCGTGATGGTCGCTATCAGTTTTTGACCACCTTTGGCAATATTAAGATCTACACGCCTTTAAATGGGGAAGAGAATAATCAGTTTGATGCCGTTGTTGTTGCCCAAGAAGGGGATGATCAAAAATGGTTGATTGAGATGGAGACATTACCTCGTTTTACCGGAGAGGAGACGGCGCAAACGCTCTCTCATCGAGCGCTCTTTGCCAATAGTGTTGAGCATCTTCCCGGTATCTATACTCATCAAGATGGTACGCTTTTTGCCCTCAATGATAAGACGCTTGATAAGCGCATTAAAAACTTAATGAATGAGTATGAAGCGCAATTGCAGAAGAACTTAGAGCTCGATAAAGATCTTAAAGCAGTCGATGAGGCGTTAGCGCTCCATTATCGAAAGCAGGAAGAGGAGAGCCGAAAATATTTAAAAGAGCAGTTAAAAGAGTCATCGAAGGCTGTCGATAATGGGGAAGCGCTGTTGCAGAATCATATCGAAATAGCATTAGCTGCGGATGAGAAATATCAGCATCTTTTACAAGAGCGAGAAGGGTATCGTTTAGAACTTCAAGCATTACAACAATCGATGCCGGCGCTTTGGCGCGTTGATCAATGTTATGAGAGTGATTACCGCTTTCATGGACGTATGTGTCATCAGCTGATGAGTATTAATCGTGATTATCTACCAAAGATCCGCTTTCAGTATCGTCCTGATGCATCTCTCTATACGGCTCAGTAATATTAGGAAAATTGAGAACTTAAGGTGATTATGTCATAACTTCTTAGCAACTTTGATCAGGAGAGATTACCTTTATCGCTAATAACCCTTATAATGAGGGATTAAGCATGATCTTTGAAGGAATCTCTCTTCTCTCTATCACCTTTTTATAAAGATCGCTCGAAGAGGGGCTGAAAAGAATCTAAATTAGATTTGATTAGGATTGAATCGAATTTGATGCAGATCCAAATAAGATCCAACAGGAGCAAATTCTCCTGTAAAATTAGATACTATTTATTTTATTTAATCATTAAGGTAGCAAAGCAATGTCAATAGAAGCTGTTCAAGCGCTTGCAAAGAAAGATTTCAATGCTGTTAACGAGAAGATATTAACGGCACTCTATTCAGATGTCGTCCTGATCAATCAAGTCGGACAATATATTGTCTCATCTGGCGGCAAACGTTTACGGCCCTTGATTACGCTTCTTGCTGCGCGTGCTGCGGGGTATGAGGGAGAAGGGCATATCACGGCGGCTGCCTTGATTGAGTTTATTCATACGGCAACGCTTCTTCATGATGATGTCGTTGATCACTCCGATATGCGTCGCGGTCGAGAGACGGCGAATGAATTATGGGGAAATGAGGCAGCGGTTCTTGTGGGCGACTTTATCTATACTCGCTCTTTCCAGATGATGGTCAGTCTCGATTCGATGCCCATTATGCGGATTCTCTCTGATGCGACAAATGTGATTGCAGAAGGGGAGGTGATGCAGTTGATGAATATTGGTGATCCCGACACCACAGAAGAGAATTATATGAATGTCATCTACTCTAAGACGGCGCGTCTTTTTGAAGCTGCCGGGGCAGTTGCCGGAATCCTAACGCGCGAAGCAGGTGGTGATGATTTCGAAAAAGAGTTAGCAACTTACGGGATGTATCTTGGAACCGCCTTTCAACTGATTGATGATATTTTAGATTACACCGCAACGGCAGCAGAGATGGGTAAAAATACCGGAGATGATCTTGCAGAAGGGAAACCGACGCTTCCCTTGATCTATGCGATGCGTGCAGGGACGAAAGAAGATGCAGCCTTAATTCAAGATGCACTTGTCAATGCCGATATCTCAAAATTAGATGCTATTTTAGCGGTGATTGAGAAGACAAAATCGCTCGATTACACACATCAAGTGGCAGTTGCGCAAGCAAAACTTGCGATTGAAGCATTGAGCCGTCTACCGGAATCTCCTTATAAAGAAGCGCTGAAAACATTGGCAAATTATGCTGTAGAGCGGAAATTTTAGAGAGCGTCTTTATCAAGAGTGATCGAAGTTGAAGAAAGGATGGCAACATCCTTTTTTTATTGTCTTCTTATTGTCTTTTTTATTGTTTTTTATTGCTTCTATTATTGTCGCTATTTTTTAACGTCTCAATTTATAAAGTGAGATAATGGAATAATGGATTATATCGATAACAGTTAACAAGAGGAGTTGCAGATGAGTGAAGCAGTGAGTGAAAAGAGAGGAACGCGGCATAAGGAGTATGCGCTCCTATTGGCAATTATCGTCATTGCATTTGATCTCTTTTTTGGAAGTACGAAATCCACCCCCTTTTTGATCTTAATTAATCTCATCTCATTAGTGGCTATTCTCTATAGTGCTTTTAGTGTGGTGCGTCATGCAGATATCTTTGCCCATCGCTTAGGAGAACCTTATGGTTCTTTGATCTTGAGTCTTTCAGTTGTGATCTTAGAGGTGAGTTTAATTACGGCGGTGATGTCATCAAGTCCTGGTGTTGGGGAGAATGGGGTCGATCCTTATGCCACACTGATGCGAGATACGCTCTACTCATTGATCATGTTAGTGATTAGTGGTTTTGTGGGGATTTCGCTACTTTTAGGGGGGCGAAAGTTTAAGACACAACATGTCAATTTAGGTGGGGTGACGCAATATACAACAGCGATTATCCCTCTTGTTCTAGTGGTTTTGATTCTACCAAGCTTTATGCCGGGTGGAACCTTTAGCAAAGGACAATTAATTGTTGTAGCATTTCTTTCAGCTGTTCTTTACGCTGTTTTCCTTGTGATTCAGACAAGAACGCATCAGAGTCTCTTTATCTATGATCATGAAGATCAGGATGAGAATCATGAAGGGATTCCCTCTCCACATTCCAATCTTTGGCATGGTATCTGGTTGGTGATTCATCTGATCTCGGTGGTTGCGATTACTAAGGTAGATTCAGCTCCTTTAGAATCTTTGCTTGATAATCTCAATGCGCCGAAAGCTTTAACAGGGTTGATTGTCGCGATTCTGATCTTTGCGCCGGAAGGATTAGGGGCGATGCGGGCAGTCTTGAATAATAAGTTACAACGCGCAGTTAATATGTATTTCGGTTCTGTTTTAGCAACAATCTCTCTAACCGTTCCTGCGGTGGTTATTATCTCTCTCTTAACAGGGCATCAGATTGTTTTAGGTCTGCCGATTACCGATGTTGTGCTATTAGCGGGACTATTTGTACTCTGCCAGGCAACATTTGATAGTGGCCGAACCAATAAGGTGGATGGTGTTGCTCATCTTGTCATTTTTGGCGCATTTTTAATGTTGTTATTAGGTGGCGAATAGAGCAAGGTTCAAATCGATCTTGCTCTATAGAGTAGAGAGTTAAGAGTATGCAAAGGCATCATCATTGATGGTGCTTTTTGCTATTTGAAGTAAGAAGATTTGAGAGTTGCCGGAGAGAACGATCATGCTCTTTTAACAATCGTATGCCGGCAGATTAACATTTTCAATGCCGAGATGATCGGAATAAGGGTTGAGAGATTAAAGTTGAGGGATTAAACGATCGCTCATCTGCGGGCTCATGATCTTTCCGAAGCTGCAAGCATTCTCTCCCGCTATGAGTCAGCTTCTGTTGATATAAATGAAAGATCCTTCATCGCCGGGAGCATGCCGGTAGATCGGCATTTTAATGCCGAGATTATCAGAGTAATGGTTGAGAGATTAAAGTTGAGAGATTAAAAGAGCGTTGCGGAAATTATCCGTAACGCTCTATTTTTCTATCTTCTATTTCTATTTTTTAATGACTCTTAAATAGTCTTCAAATCGCTTCTATATACTTGTTTAATACAGGTTAAATACTTCTTAAAGTTCTGAAGGAAGCGGTTTTCTCCTAATGGGCGCCTCATGTTTGTAACGGTCTTCTAATCGATCAGCAATCGTATGGGGTTTTGAGCCACCATTGTAGGGATTGCCTTCCTCATACTTTTTACTGATTTCACGCCATAGATCTGCATTCTTAACGCCGGCAATATCAGGATTAAAGATGGGATCTTTTCCTTCCCGCTTTTGGCGCTCATAATCTTTAAAGGTGCGATAGAGTGGTTTTGAGAGAAGGATAATTCCCACAAGATTGAGGTAACTCATACTACCGAAGCCAATATCTCCAAATCCCCACATTAAATCGACCGATTCAATACTGCCGAAGAACATTGTGAGAAGGAAGATAAATTTTAATAAGAGTGTTAAAAGTGGATATTTAATCTTACGATCTAAGAAGATCATCGCCGTCTCGGCAATATAGTAGTAGGCCATTAATGTGGTAAAGGCGAAGAGAAAGATTGCAATTGCAACAAATCCCGCACCAGCGTTAGGAAAAACGCTCGATACTGCCATTTGAGACCATGCGCTTCCGGCACTAATACCGGGGATATTCTCAACAATCGCTTCACCTCCCGGAGGAGTAACATTATACATCCCGGTAATTAAGATCATCAATCCCGTTGCAACACAGACAATCACGGTATCGATATAGATTGAAAACCCTTGGATTAATCCCTGTTTAACAGGATGACTCACTTCAGCTGCTGCGGAGCTAAAAGTTGCCTCTCCGGCACCAGCCATACTTGAGAAGACCGCACGCCGTACACCCCAAGCAACCGCTAAGCCAACAATACCCCCAAAGATCGCATCCATTCCAAATGCACTCGAGATAATCAATTTAAACATCGCCGGAACTTGTGTAATATTCGCCCCTAAGATTACAAACATTAAGATGATATAGAGAAGCGCCATGATGGGAATAATCTTATCGGCATAATTAGCAATACGTTTAACACCCCCAAAGATGAGATAAGCCATTGCGATAGTTATAACAATGCCTGTTAAAACGGGCGGGATATTAAATGCAGTATTAAAAGAATCGGCAATAGTATTTGATTGGATTCCCGGCACTAAGAAACCATATGAGATACAGATCACGACCGCCATTAAAATAGCAAAAGGTTTCCAGCCAAGACCTCGCTCAATGTAGTAGGGAGCGCCCCCACGATATTGCCCATCTACTTTCTGTTTATAGACCTGTGAAAGAGTTGATTCGGCAAAAGCGCTTGCGCCACCTAATAGCCCCATCACTGCCATCCAGAAGATTGCGCCTGGACCACCGGCAGCGATTGCTGTGGCAACGCCGGCAATATTACCAACACCCACTCGACTTGAGAGTGCTAGACAGAAGGCCTGGAATGAAGAGATCCCTTCTTGGGAACTTTTCCCCTCTTTTAGTAGCTTGATCATCTCGATCAGATAACGAAATTGAACTCCTCGAGTGATAATTGTGAAATAGAGACCAGCTCCGAGAGAGAGTGCAACGAGTGCATTTCCCCAGATATAGCCTACCAATGTATCAACGATGCTTTGCATAGTTTTATCCTCCGATGATATCGCCCTATTTTTATTGATGATCGATCTTATTTAATGATTTGAAGCTCTATTTTTTCTATTTTTATAGTGATCGATAGGGTCGAAATGTTTTTTTGTTTGGTAGTAATTTTTAGATATTCGATACAGTAACGTATCGACGATTTGAATTGCTGACTTGAATTGCTGATTGGGATTGATGATTTTAGTTGATTTGTCGTTAATTGCTAAAGTATTAATAGGGAAGAGGGGCAAGGGAGATCTTCTCCCTTTCCCGCTCTTCTGTTATGTCAGTTACGTTAGTTATGTTAGTTACTACAGTGATACTGATTAATGGATGCTGATTAATGCATATACCAGATCACTTTCTGTGCGGTATATTGTTCAAAGGCTTCTAGGCCATTATCTTTACCGCCAAAACCTGATTGTTTAAAACCTCCGAAAGGTGTAGTAATATCCCCCTCACTAAAGCCGTTGACTGAGATTGTTCCTGCTTTAATCGCGGCAGCAACATGGAAAGCTCGCTTGATATTTTGGGTATAGAAAGAGGCCGCTAAACCATAGTGAGAGTCATTTGCGAGCGCGATCGCCTCTTCATCTGATTGGAAACTCACAACGGCGAGAACAGGGCCAAAGACCTCATTTTGAAAAAGGGTCATATCGGGGCGAACATTATCAAAAATTGTCGGTTCGATATACCAGCCACTGCCTAAGTCGGAATGGATTTTACCGCCGGCAACGAGATTACCTCCCTCTTTTAGAGTGATATCGATAAAGGATTTGACCTTGTTAAAGTGTGCTTCTTCGATCATCGGCCCGATAGAGACAGAAGGATCTAAAGGATTTCCGACCTTCCATTCAGAGAGTGCCGCAACTAACTTTTCTAAGACCTCCTCTTTAATCGATTCATGAAGAAGCAGGCGAGAGCCACAGCTACAGTTCTCACTCATATTCCAAAAGGCTGAGGCGAGAATATGGGGAATCGCGGCATCAATATCGGCATCTTCAAAGAGGATTTGAGGGCTCTTTCCGCCACATTCTAAGATAATCTCTTTAAGGTTACTCTCAGCAGAGTATTTCAGGAAGTAACGCCCTACTTCGGTCGATCCTGTAAAGGAGACCACATCAACATCCATATGGCGACCGAGCGCCTCGCCAACCTTTTCTCCTAATCCTAGAACAAGACTCAAAGCGCCTTCCGGGACGCCTGCTTCATATGCAAGTTCAACCATTCTAAAAGCACTGAGTGAGGTCAATTCTGCAGGTTTTACAATGACAGAATTTCCAGCAGTTAATGCCGGCGCCACTTTCCAAGCAAACATCTGTGCCGGGAAGTTCCATGGTAATACTGCACCGACAACGCCGATCGGTTCTCTAACAATAAGTCCTAACGTATCGCTATCTGTAGGGGCGACTTTTCCGAAGAGTTTATCGATCGCTTCTGCATACCAGCGGAAGGTCTCAATTGTTGCTGGCATATCGGTGTTGAGACACTCTGTAATGGGCTTACCGGCATCAACCGCATCGAGTGCAGCAAGTTCCTCTTGATGCTTTTCAAGTAGATCGCAAAATCGTAACATCACCTCTTTACGCTCTGCCGGAGATTTTTTACTCCAGATACCTGATTCAAAGGTATCTCTCGCAACCTTGACGGCTGCATCGATATCGTTGGCATCGCCATCAGTAATGGTGCCAATGATATTTTTATCTATCGGAGAGATATTCTCTAAAACGGCGTTATTAAGTGGATGACCGGCAATTCTATTTTGCGCAATAAGCGCGCCTTTTTGGGCTTGCTCAAAGATCTCTTCTTTTTTTCTAATCATCAATATACTCCTTAAATTTATCTGAATCTCTATTTGCGACTCACGATTTGTGATTCACTATTTTTTTCTGTCGTACGTTTCGCTCTTATCTTGTTAAAAGTGAAGCGCTTCAGAAAAAAGGGAGAATTAGTATCATGAGATCTTCGACAATAATCAATGGAAAATCGCATCGATCCTGTTTGATTACTCATCATTTTCTCCCTTTTGTATCTGCTCCTTTTAGCGGAAGAATGCTAAAAAGGCATCGCGCTCCTCATCAGAGAGATCAGATAAGGGGAGTCTTACTTTCCCAACAGAGAGTGTTGCTTTTAGACAGCCCAATTTTGCTTTCTGATTATAGTTGCCTGACTCCATTGAATGGATCGCGGGGTAGATCTCTTTCATAATATTGCGTGCAAGATCCCAATCCCCTTTTTGTGTGGCATTAAAGAGTGCAACCTGCTCTTCAGGGAAGACATTCCCCGCACCGGCGATCCAGCTTTGAGAACCCCAGAAGAAGAAGTCAACCGGCTGATCATCACAACCACAGACAATCTCAAAGTCTTCAAAAGGGGTCTGAAGTAAGCGAAGAGCACGGCTAAAATCGCCGCTACTCTCTTTAAGACCAATAATTTTGGGGTTTTTCGCAAGATGAAGAACGCTCTCATACTCAATCTCGATACCGACACGAGCTGGGAAGTTATACATAATGATCGGAATATCGGTCGCTTCTGCGACTGTTTCATAATGGGCAATTAATCCTGCTTGGTCTGGTAAGCTATAGGCTGGAGGTGCGAGCATGAATGCTTCATAGCCAAGGGCTGCCGCCTCTTTCGCGCGCTTTACCGTTCCTGCAGTTGAGAGATCATTAATGCCGGCAATGAGGGTGACACGCCCTTTAGCGATTTTAGCAACGGTTGTGAGAACTGCTTCTCGCTCCTCTTCTGTTAAGGTGTAATACTCGCCTGTTGTGCCACAGGCAACAAGGCCGGCAACCCCTTTTGCGATAAACTGTTCAGTTAATTGTTCTAAAGTTGCAATATCGAGGGAACCATCTTCTTTAAAAGGGGTGACTAAAGGAACGTAGATACCATGTAATTTCATTATTCAATCTCCTATGATTGGTTTATTAATCAGTCTGCTGATCAGTTTGCTGATCTTGAATTGTTATTAAAAACGATCGATCGCAAAAGGTTTTACATCGATCGGTGGGGGTTGATTGAGATAGAGTGCGGTGATGATCTCGGCTGTTAAAGTGGCATGTGTAATACCGAGATGCTGATGCCCAAAGGCGTAGTAGCAGTTATCAACTTGATCAATCACCGGGAGAGAGTCAGCCATCGTTGGGCGAAATCCCATCCACTCTGTCGCGTCTGTTGCATTTAAAGGATCCTTTAACATCGGTGTTGCTAAAGGGAGGAAATTTTGTGCGCGGCGCATATCGGGAGGAAGTTTCAATCCCCCATACTCCACTGTGCCAGCAAGTCTTAATCCACTATTCATCGGGGTCATAATAAATTTACGATCGATACTGGAGATTGGAATAGAGAGCCGCTCTTTTTCATGGGGAAGCATAAGGTGGTAACCTCGTTCTGTTTCCAAGGGGAGATTGAATCCGCTTAAGGCTTTTGCAAAGGGCTTTGAGAAAGCACCCGTCGCTAAAACAATGCTTTCGGCAGTGAAGAGCTCTCCATTAGCGACCACCTCCACCTTTTTTGAAGAGAGTTTTTTGATTGAATCGACTTCATAATTTTCGATCATGCTTCCACCTAGTTGCTGAAACTGAGTGAGGAGATGATCAATCAGGGCAGATAGATCTACAATATGCCCAGTATCAGGAAAGAGGAGCGCACCTAATTGAGAGTCGGCCAATGCCGGAGCCTTATCGAGTAGCGCTTGCCGTTCTAGTAGCTGATTCTTGATGCCAAGAGCATTGAGTTTTTCACCATGTTTTTGTAACTGCTCGAGGGATTGCTCCCTTTCTGCGACAAGGAGTGAACCCTCAATTTTGACCCAAGATTGAAGTGCCCAACGCTCTTTAAAGCGTTCCCAAGAGGGAAGGGCGGCTCTATTCAACACTCTTAATGACTGATGAATTCTTTCAAAAGGGGCTGATCGCATATTACTAAGAAGCTTCATTCCCCAAGGCATCAATTGAGGCAGATAGCGCCAATCAATTCGTAGAGGACCAAGAGGATCTAATAACATCTTTGGGAGCGATTTGAGCATAGAGGGATCAGCAATGGGATAGACCTGCTCTGTAGCAATATGCCCGGCATTACCCCACGATGCACCGCGACCGACTTGCTCTTTCTCAAGCAGAAGGGTATCGATGCCCGCTTTTTGGAGCTCGAGAGCAATGGTTAATCCAATTAAGCCACCGCCCACAACAATCATTTTTCTCTCTCTACTAGCTCTCTCTCTATTAGTTTTCTCTCTACTAGTTTTCTCTCTATTAGCCATAAAGATCTCCGCTTCTTCTCTTAGATTGATCTGTTCTTTGAATCTGCTCTCAAGCGATCTCCATAGGGAGATATCTCTGCTTAAGAGGGATTATCGCAATCGGTTGAGATGCCGTAACGAAATGGATCGTCGGGGTCGAGAAGGAGTGTATTCTCCCCAGAGATATAGGCGCGCCCCCGAATAATGGGGATAATCTTCTCTCCTTCGCGCTGATAACTTGCCTGAAATTGACTGCCGATAACGCTCTCTTGAATCCAGATATCACCTTCCGCTAATAGATCATCTTCTGCGAGTGTTGCCACCTTAGCGCTCGTCCCTGTACCACAAGGGGAACGATCATAAGCGCCGCCAGGACACATCACAAAGCTACGGCTATCGGCAGTCGGTGTTGATTGGAAGAGTTCAACATGATCGATTTCTTCATCATTAGCCCCGGTAATGCCGGCAGCTTTAAGGGCCACCATAATCTTTAAGGTAATGTCACTTAGTTGCACGGCATTTTTTAAATCAATATCCAAAAAGTGCTGATTGACTAAAAAGAACCAGTTGCCACCCCAAGCGATATCACCGGTAACACGCCCCCATTCTGGCACATCAACGCTCACCGCTTTTCGATAACGATAGGCCGGCACATTTTTTAAGCTTACAGAACCATCTTCATGAAGTGTGGTGCGAATATCTCCTACAGGTGTTTCGATAAGATGTTCGCCCGCTTCTACTTTTTGAAGATGGAGGAGGGAGGCCATCAAGCCGATCGTGCCATGGCCACACATACCGAGATAGCCTTTGTTGTTAAAAAAGATCACTCCGGCGGTTGCTTCTGGATTTGTTGGTGAACAGAGGAGGGCACCCACAAGTACATCATTGCCACGAGGCTCTAAGATGACCGCCTTACGGAAGTGATCAAAACGGTTTTTAAGAATTTCAAGACGCTCAGCCATTGAACCATTCCCAAGATCGGGAAAGCCTTCTAAAACTAATCGGGTCGGCTCACCGCCTGTATGTGAATCTAATACTTTTATTCTTTCGAGTGATAAATTCATTCTCGTTTCTCCTTCGCTTTGGCTGCTTAATATTTAGTCTGCTTGATTTGTCTTGAGGTTTCTTGATATGTTTTGATCAAAGTGATGCGCTAAATAGCACAATGATAAAAACCGAAAAAAGCTGAAAATAGATAAAAAATAGATAAAAACAGCTAAAAAGAAGAAAAATAGCGGAGCATCACTTGCTATCAGAAGGAGGAACTTCATGTTGATACAAAATTTTTTGGAAAAGTACCAAGGTCAGCAAGCTTTTTTAGTGAGTCATTTAGAGGAGTTTACAAAGCATATTAAGTTGATCATGCCCTTGATCAATTCGATGTCTAATATCACCTTTTTTGTAAAGGATCGTGAGGCGCGTTATCAGCTAGTTAATCACTGTTTTTTAGAGCGAGCAGGATTGAGATCATTGGAGGAGATTATCGGACGAACCTCAACAGATGTCTTTCAGAGTCAGTTTGGATCTCTCTATGAAGAACAAGACTTTAAGGTAATTGAGACCGGCTCCTCTATCTTAAATCGCTTAGAACTTCATACTTACAATAATGGCTCAATGGGGTGGTGTATGACGACAAAAATTCCCATTACTGATATCAATCTGAAAGTAGTCGGCGTTGTGGGGATATCGGTTGATATACAGGATGATAAGTTTGTGCGAACAGATCTTAATGTGAGGCTCAATCGTGTTCTCGATTATGTCAGTGAAAATTTCTTTACGCAGATCTCCACTCAAGAGTTAGCAGAGATGGCACATCTCTCTGTTTCTCAACTGAATCGACAATTTCGGGAGATCTTTCTGATGACGCCGTTACAGCTTATTCAGAAGAAACGCTTTGAACATGCGATCCATCTTCTCTCCCAAGATCTTTCGATTACAGAGGTATCGATGCAGTGTGGCTATATCGACCATAGCGCCTTTAGCCGTAAATTTAAGGAGGTCACCAATATGACGCCGACAGAATTTAAACTTGCATTAGCCTCTTGAAAGAGCAGAGCGCCACACTATAGCAGTCATGCTGATCTCTCTTTTTCTCACTTAGATAACAAGACTCATAATCAGCGGGATTGTGATGATGGAGAGTAGGGTGCTCCAGGTGATCATCGAGGCGATGGCATCGGAGTCACCTCCCATCTGCCTTGAGAGAATATAGGCATTGCCGGCAGAGGGCATCGTGGCAAAGAGCAGTGCAATGCCGGCAGTGATTCCTTCAACCCCCAATATCTTTAAGAGAAAAATAGTGATAGCCGGCATTAAAAGAAGCTTGAGGACGATCGCAAAAGTGATCGCTTTCATCTTGCCGGCATCCATCATAATAATCAGCCCTGCGCCGACGGACATCAGGCTCAAAGGAGTTGCGCTATTGCCAAGATAGAGCATCCATTGTTTAAATGGACCACTTAACTCGATCTGCAGAAAATTGGCGGCAATTCCGATCAGAACTCCGATAATGAGCGGGTTTTTAAGAAGGGCGAGTAATATTCCGCCAAGACTCTTCTTTCCACTCTGATTGCTCCCATAGAGGTTGAGAACAGAGATACAGAGGATATTGATTATAATAATCATATAGGCCATAAAAACGCCGGCAATGATAATGCCGGAACTGCCAAAAAGCGATTGTGATAGCGCTAAGAAGACATAGGAGTTATAACGTGTTCCGCCTTGAAAAATAGAGGTAAAGAGCCGATTTTCGATCTTAAAAAAGTGCTTGATTGGAAAGAGTAAGAGAGCGATAAGAAGCGTTGCAATAAAAGTTGCTAACAACGCTTCTATCAAGCCCGGTTCTGAGAAGTTTGCTTTTGAGATCTCTAAGATCAGTAAAATAGGGAAGAAGAGGTAGTAGACCAAAGCTTCAATCCCTTTCCAGAGCTCATGACTCGGCAGAAGCCGCTTTGCAATAAATCCTGTAATCACAAGCCCAAAGATAGGCAAAACTGATAAGAGTGTCGCAAACATCTGATTTTTTCCTATTGACCACTCTTCATCTTAATCCACATACGCGTGAGTGCTTTCTGTTGGCGAAGATCATAGGGGCGCTTAATATGAACATTTTTTAAAGATTCTTCCGAGGGGAAGATAATCGGATTATTGCGTAACTCCGGCTCAATATACTCAAATGCGGCCTCATTTGCTGTTGGGAACATAATCTTATTAGCAGCACGCGCACTATTTTTAGCATCTAACATAAAATTGATAAATTGATACGCTTCATCCACATTTTTGGCATCTTTGAGAATCACCATCTCATCAAACCAGACAATCGTTCCCTCTTTAGGAAGAATATATTGGATATCATTCTCTCTTCCCATCTCTTCTGCGGCATTTTTAGCAATAAAGAAGTCGCCGGACCAACCTACTGCAAGGCATGCATCGCCATTGGCAATCGCACTGATATATTCTGATGAGTGGAATTTTTTCACATAGGGACGAATGCTCTCTAATGTTGCTTGCACCTGTTCGATATCTTTTTTATCGGTCGACTCCGGGTCGATTCCAAGATACATATTGATCAGTGGCGTTGTCTCAATAGGGCTATCGAGTACATAGATACCACACTCAGCCACTTTTGAGGCATATTGTGGATCGAGCAGTAACGCATAAGAATCGAGTGGTGCATCGGGTGCAAGTTCTTTGATCTTTGCTGCATCAAAGCCGATTCCGGTAGTTCCCCAAAAATAGGGAATGGCGTAATCATTGATATTTTCAAAAGTTGAGAGACTCTCAAGTGCAAAAGGCCAAATATTTTTATAATTGGGAATCTTCTCCTTATCGAGTTTTAGTAGTTGATCTGCTTCCATCAGATAGGTGACGGCAAAATCAGAAGGGACAACAATATCATATCCAGAATTGCCGGTGAGCGTTTTAGCGAGCAGCGTCTGATTGCTATCTAGAGCATCCGCAATCACTTTAATGCCAGTTTGTGCCGTAAATTCATCGATCAGCTCTTGATCGATATAGGAGACCCAGTTATAGATCTTTAACTCTTTAGTGGGCTCTTTAGCCATTGAGAACTGTGTCAATCCGCAGAGAGCGGTGAGTGTGATTAAGCGAAAAATAGCGCGCATTGAGATCTTCTCCTCATAGAAAGATATCGAATTCTGATTTTTAGCATAAAAGGGGAGAAGATGATAGCCCTAAAAAAAAGAGATTTGCTCAAAGGGGTGAGATCTTCTATACTCAAAAACGATTGAAAAAACATTAAAAAATGATTGTTATTCCCCTAGAGGTGCTGTTGAAAACAGCTGAGATTGAAGTAAAACTTCGGGACTCTTATCACCTGATCTAGTTAATACTAGCGGAGGAAAGTGGCGAATACACTGCGCTCGTGGCTGTGTGTGCCGACTCTCTGCAATGGAGAAAATAGATGACATTACTACACGCCGTAACGCGAGATATTCCTACTATTCCAGATGAAAATCTTGTATCGATGATCGAAGCGATAACCCCTTATGTGGATTATATTCAGCTTCGAGAGAAGTCGCGCTCTTCCAAAAGTTTAGGACGCTTAATTGAGCGAATTTTAGCGCGCGGAATTCCTGTTGAAAAATTGATTGTTAACGATCGCGCTGATATTGCCCATGCCTTTGGTATTCCTCGAACCCATCTGACAGAGCAGAGTCTCTCTATTACGCGAATGCAAGATGCTTTTCCGGAGATGAAGTTTGGCCGCTCTTTTCATACAGTGAGCGCTGTAGAGCGGGAGCTCTCTCATTACGATTATGGTTATTTAGGCCATATCTTTCGCACAAGTGAAAAGCACTATCCTGCCTTAGGGATCGACCCCTTAATCTCCGCTTTTAAGGCGATTAATAGTCGAGAGGTGCAAGGTCGAGAAGTACAAGATCGAGAAGTGCAAGATCGAGGCGTACAAGTGCAAGGAAAATTGATCGCAATTGGTGGAATCGATGTCGATACCTTACCTAAGATTTGTGATGTTATCGATGGTGCGGCAGTGATGTCAGCGCTCTTTCCTGTTGCCAATCATCTTTTCGATATTGAGCGGGGGCGTCTAAAAGCAAAAGCATTAAGAGAGATTTTAGATAGAGGTAATCGCTAAAGATCAATTATATGGAGATCATTATATGGAGATTATGATTAATGGTGAAAAGGTTAAGATCACGGCAGATATTGATAATATCGCAAAGTTGATTGAGCACCTTGATCTAAAGAATCGAAGGTTCTTTATTGTTGAGAAGAATCGTGAAGTTGTAAAAAAGGAAGATTACACAACAACAGCGGTTGTTGCTGGTGATCAATTTGAAATTGTACATTTCGTAGGCGGTGGCTAGGATGACACTTAAAATAGGAAAATTTGAATTTAACTCCCGACTCTTTTTAGGAACGGGGAAATATCGTACTTTTGAGGAGCAGAAAGGGGCGGTAGAGGCGAGTGAATCGGAAGTATTAACTTTTGCTGTTCGCCGAATGAATATTTTTGATGATAATCAGCCTGATCTTCTCGAAGCGCTCGATCTGACAAAGTATAAGTTACTCCCTAATACTGCCGGTGCAAATACAGCAGAAGAGGCGGTAAGAACGGCAAAGCTTGCACATGCGTCTGGTCTTTGCGATATGGTTAAGGTAGAGATTATTGGTTGTCCTAAAACATTACTTCCCGATCCTGTTGAGACGCTTCGTGCAACAGAGATGTTGCTTGAAGAGGGGATGACGGTATTGGTCTATACCTCCGATGATGTAGTTTTAGCAAGACGCCTCCAAGAGATGGGGTGCCATGCGATTATGCCGGGAGCTTCACCGATTGGTAGTGGTTTAGGAATTATCAATCCGCTCAATCTGCAATATATTATTGAACAAGCAACTGTGCCGGTAATTGTTGATGCTGGATTAGGGAGCCCCAAAGATGTTGCATTCGCTATGGAGCTTGGGGCAGATGGTGTTTTGATGAATAGTGCCGTCGCTTATAGTGAAGATCCCATCAAGATGGCATTAGCGATGAATCTTGCAACAAAAGCGGGACGTTTAGCTTATGAGGCAAAACGAATGCCGATGAAGGGGCATGCAACAGCAAGTAGTCCATTGACAGGATTGATCAGCTCCTGATCTCTGACCTTGCAATAAGCTTTAATTTTGCAATGAACTTTAATTTTAAGGGCCTCATCAAATCGGTGGGGCCTCATCATAAAATAGAGTGATAATACCCCTAAGAGATAGAGAGAATGTAGATGAGTGAGATCGATTCCCGTTATGATCGTTTAGCCCGTTTTTATAAAATTGGCACTGCCGGGGTCAAGGCATTTAATCGTGCGAATGTGGTGATATTAGGTTGTGGAGCGTTAGGTGCTCAACATGCGGAAACTTTAACGCGTGCTGGTTTTGGGCGATTAACATTGATCGATCGAGATTTTGTCGAGCGCTCTAATCTTCAGCGGCAGACGCTCTTTACTGAGGAGGATGCCGAAAAAGCACTACCTAAAGTGATCGCTCTTAAAGCGCATCTTCGTAAGATTAATCAAGATATTGAGATTAGCACCCATATTGCTGATGTTTCGAGTGATAATATTGAATCCTTGATTGCAGGGCATGATCTACTACTCGATGGGACCGATAATCTTGCACTACGGATGTTGATCAATGATGCTTGCTATAAATTGCAGATCCCTTGGATTTTTGGTTCGGCATTAGAGAGTTATGGGATGAGTTATAACTTTAATATGTCGCCTATGATCGATCGAAGTGAGCAAGAGCGCATTAAAAATAGTGGCACAGAGCGATTAGCGGATGATAATGCCCCCTGTTTACGCTGTCTTTTACAGACGCTGCCTTTAGAGCATCATGATACCTGTAGTTCGGTAGGGGTGATTCAGCCCATATTGCAGATGATCTCTAGTATTCAAACCACTGAAGCGATGAAATATTTTGCCGATCGCGAAGCGGTTAGAGAGACACTCTTCTCTATCGATCTTTGGGATTTTCATCCTCAAAATATCAATCTTCATCGCCTTAAAAATCCACATTGCCCAACATGTGGCGAGAATCCTACCTATCCTGCGCTTCATCAGAAAAAAAGAGAAGCGGAGCGACTCTGTGGTGATGGCTCTGTTATGATTCGGGAGGTTGAACCGCTCGATCTTGAACGACTAAAAAACCGGCTCGATCATGATCACATTCCGTATCAATATAATGAATACTTTCTCAATATCCATCTTCCCTCACATCGCGTGATTCTCTTCGCTGATGGGCGAGGCATTGTCTATGGTGTTACCGATACGGAGGAAGCATTGAGACTCTATAATAGAGTGGTAGCGTCTTAATTGATGACGAACTATTGGTGTCTATATATCTTGATATCATTGATACTATTATTGTTATTAATGCCGCTGAAGCACAACTTAATTTCTTAAAGAGTTATTTTTCTTTATTTAAAAGCGTGTTATTTTGTGCAGGTTTATTAATAATTGTTATTTAGGAAATCGTTATCTAGAACGAATCATATCCCCATTTTTTGATGCTTTTTAGGAGAGTTAGTGGATGAAAACAAATGTGCAATCTAAAAAAAATTTAAAATCCTTCAGTCAGCAGATTTTAGCGGCAACCCTTGCCTCTCTGCTCTTCTTCTCTCATGCTGATGAGATTGTCGAAGTAGTGACTACTACAGATGTTGTAGATGTTGCGTCAGAAGCAACGCCCGCGGATAGTGGATTTCGATTCAATTTAGAAGAGATGCAAGATATTGCTAATGATAAGAAGCTACGTCATCGGATCTTTTATCAAGAGCCCTCTAAGGGGCCTGATGCGCTCTGGTTTGATGCAGTCAAACAGGGAGATCTTGAAAAGGTGAAAGCGATGGTGGCTAATGGTCAAGATATCGAAGTGAAAGATGTGGGCAGTTTAGATCAGACTGCGTTAGGGTGGGCCGCATTTATCGGTTATGAAGATATGGTTGACTTCTTAGTGGATCAAGGCGCGGATCTTTGGGCGACCGATAAGGGTGATGTCTATCACGCCTTAAAATCGGCCGTACTCGGTAAAAATGTCAATATTGTGAAGAAGCTCCATGAGGCATTAAAAGAGCAATATGATATTAACGATACCTCATATGAAGATGATGGAGAGTCACTGGTGATGGTCGCAGCGAGTAATAATCGCTTAGATGTTGTGGAGTATCTGATCGCGCAAGGTGCTGACCTTAATAAAGTAACTACCGAGCAGAATCCGAATCGGCCTTCTTATAATCAGAGTGCATTGAGTTATGCTTGTCAAAATGATTATAAAGAGATGCAAGCACTACTCATTGCGCATGGTGCGATTAATCATCGTACCGGTGATGCAACCTGTCAGTAAATTTAGTTAGTATCAGTTAAAGTATCTGCGCTTAAGATTGATGTCAGATATTCTATTTTTAAAGCTGTTTTTAGATCTGGTTTGGGCGCTCAATCTTGAGCGCTTTTTTTATGACGTTCGCTGATAAACCATTAAACGACCTCGATAGGGTTCATTATTGATGGGGGTTGTGATGGCTCGCATCTCTGTCAAGTGAAAACCATATTGTGCCATGGCTCGCTTAAAGTGATTATGGTATCCCCGATTAGGATCGATAATCCAAACGGTACACTCTTTCGCACCAAAGCGATCGATCAGTTGGGCGACCTCTTTTGCCGCATTGGGCTCATAGAGAACATCACTGGCGATGATGTGATCATATTGGGATTTAAGTAGTGGCGCGTTGGTATCAGTTAAAGCGGGGGTAGGGACATCACCCCATTGACTATGTTTAAAGCGAATGGGAGGAATCTCATTCTGTAAGCTATTTTTTTGTAGAAATTTTCCGGCAAGAGGATGGCGATCACTCGCGGTAATATCGTAGCCCAAAATTTTGGCCGTCATACTCGCAATTCCAAGACCACAACCGATCTCAAGCAGTGTACTATTTTTGTCGATAGGGCGTTTAATCAACTTCAGGGCCAATTGAATACTTGAGGGCCAGAGCATACCAAAGAGGGGCCAAGCAGCAGAGCAGATGCCGAGTCGTGCGGCTTGGTTGAGTGGGTCGAAGAATTGTTGTTGATCGAAGAGGGAGGTGATATTAAGCGAGAGATCAGGATGAATCTCGATCTGCTGCTCTTTAGTCTTATAGGGAGTTATATTATTCATGAATGCGTATGAAGATGCCTCGCTTAATTGCCAATAGAGTATTCACTATCGCAAATCGCCTGTCATAAAGCTAATAATGGGGAATATAAATAATATTTTTGAAAATATCATTTTAAAAATAATGTTTTGAAAATAATATTTTCTGCCACCAAAAAAAATGTAATCCATTATATTTTTTAAATAGCAAAAAGCACACAAAAAGCGCACAAAAAACATCTAAAAAACATTCAACAAAATACTCAATAAAACAAATACTCAATAAAACACTCAGTAAAAAACCACATAAAAATAACTAGTAAACAATTTTAAAATATTTTTTTATTATCCGTCGCAATGCTTAAGATGCCTTTAAGATTAAATTGTCATGATAATGACATTGGTAGTCGGTAGAAGCATAAAATAGCAAGTAAGAGGCGATAAAATGGTAAGAGAGAAGCAGATTGTTTGGGGGGTATTGATCCTCTCCTTTCTTTTATGGGGTGCAGATGTTGTTAGCAATTATAGTGCAAGCGATTGGGGCGTATGGCTTTGGCGTAAGGAGCTTATCAATCTGACCGGCATCTTAGCGCTTATTCCGATGGGCGTTATTATGTTATTAGCGCTTCGACCTCGATTCTTAGAGCCGCTCTTTAATGGGATGGATAAGATCTATTATGTCCATAAATGGTTAGGGATCTGGGCGATTACGGCAGCGCTTCTTCATTATGGTGTCAAATTGAGTAAGAGTTTCTTAAAGCCCTATTTTGAAAAGGGGCCAAAACCGAAGGCAGAAACAGTTGCTTGGCTCGATAGTTATCACTCTTTAGCGAAAGATGTGGGGGAGATCCTCTTCTATCTCTTTGCCATTATGCTCGTTATTACACTGCTGAAAAAGATTCCGTACCGTTTTTGGCGAAAAACCCATAAGGTGATGGGATTACTCTTTTTAGCGATTATTTTCCATACGATTGTTTTAGCGCCGGCGCGTTATTGGAGTGAGCCGCTCGGCATTGTTTTGATCGTTATAATGCTCATTGGTATTTATGCTGCATTGGTCTCTCTTTTCGGGTTTATTGGTCGCGGTAAGCGTTATCAGGCAACGATTAAATCGCTCGACTTCTCCGCAAATAGCGCCATTGTGGATTGTGAAATGCCGATGAATTGGATGCATACTTCAGGGCAATATGCTTTTGTGCAACATCCAGCGTATAAAGAACGACATCCCTTTACGATTGCTTCAAGTGTGCATGATGATCAAACAATCCGCTTTGTGATTAAGGAGTTAGGGCATTATACGCGTAAGATCCCTAAACGTTGGAAAGTGTGGGATAGACTCAATATAGAAGGGCCTTATGGTCGATTCTCATATGAGAGTTCACCTTTACCGAAACAGATCTGGATTGCCGGCGGCGTTGGAATTACCCCTTTTATTGCTTGGTTAGAATCCTTGCAAGGGAAAGTGTCGAAGTACGATATCACTCTCTATTATCTCGTAAGAAATCGAGATGAAGCGTTAATGGTCGATTATTTGGTAGCGCTTGCTGAGAAAGCAGGAGTTATACTATATATTCATTATAGTGATGAGAAAGGGTATCTTGATTTCAAAAAACTTCCCTTTGATATGGAGACATCGGTCTGGTTCTGTGGACCAACAGGGATCACAAAAGCGATTCGATCTACCTTAAAAAGTAAAAATCTATCGCCGAAAAAATATCTTCATTGTGAATATTTTGAGATGCGTTAATGGGAGGGTTATTAGAGGTAATTGAAGTTGATGCGTTCGCATCAATACTCCTTTGATGCACTCTTTAAAAGTCTGCAAACTTTCTCGATTCTTAGTATCCTATAGCTGATTAGAGTATCAGCCAAAGATCCCGCAATGTGTGGGATCTTTCTAATTAAACGACACTTTTTTTCATATGTGACTCTCTTATCGATTCTTATCGATTTTCTGTCCTATTTTCCTATTTTAATAATTACTTGAGCTGTAGCGAGAAAGATGAGCCTATTATCCCACGAATTAGAGTTATTAAGTCCTGCCCGAAATGTTGAGATTGCCCGTGAAGCGATTATTCATGGCGCCGATGCGGTCTATCTGGGTGGTCCTGAATTTGGTGCTCGGCATGCCGCTGAGAATGATGTTGTTGAGATTGCCAAGCTCACCTCTTTTGCCCATCGCTTTAATGCAAAAGTCTTTATTGCCCTCAATACGATTTTGCATGATAACGAGTTAGAATCGGCCCGCAAGCTGATCTATGAACTCTATGATGCCGGCGTTGATTCTTTGATTATTCAAGATATGGGATTATTAGAGCTCGATCTTCCGCCGATTGAGTTACACGCTTCGACACAGACAGATATTCGAACGCTTGAAAAAGCGAAATTTATGGCAGATGTCGGCTTTTCTCAATTAGTGCTGGCACGTGAATTGAGTCTTAAAGAGATCCGAGCGATTCATGAGGCGCGTCCTGACACCGCATTAGAATTTTTTGTCCATGGTGCGCTCTGTGTTGCATTCTCTGGGCAATGTTATATCTCTCATGCCGAGACCGGGCGTTCAGCGAATCGTGGGGATTGCTCACAAGCTTGCCGTTTACCCTATACGTTGAAAGATAGTGAAGGACGTGTGATCGCTTTTGATAAACATCTCCTATCGATGAAGGATAATAATCAATCGAATAATATCGATGCGCTGATTGAGGCGGGGATTCGTTCATTTAAAATTGAAGGGCGCTATAAAGATATGGCGTATGTTAAGAATATTACGGCCCATTATCGCCGCTTGATCGATCGTTATATTGAGCAAAATCCTGAATTTACCCGCGCCTCTTATGGCAAAGTGGTTCACCATTTTGAACCCAATCCTGATAAAACCTTTAATCGCGGCAGTACAGACTACTTTGTCAACGAGCGCAAAGGGGATATTGGTGCATTTGAATCTCCAAAGTTTGTGGGTTTACCGATAGGTCATATCCTTGATATTAAGAAAAACTTTATTGAGGTAAAAACTACGGAGCCACTTGCGAATGGCGATGGACTTAATATCTTAGTAAAACGAGAAACAGTTGGTTTTGCTGTTAATCGTGCCGATAAAATTGGGGAGAATCATTATCTTATTTATCCCAATGAGATGCCGGCAGAATTTGTTACAGAGCGCGCCAATATTCAGAAAAAACATCCTTTGAATCGCAATCATGATCAGGTTTGGAGTCAATTGTTAACGAAGGATTCAGCAGAGCGCCTCTTAGAAGTAACACTAATATTTAGCAAAGTGGTAGAAGGATATCAATTAGAGCTCTTTACAAAAGAGGGGCACTATGCAAAATCGATCTTAACGGGAGATTTTGAGCCGGCGAATGATGCAGAAAAGGGATTAGCGGCATTAGAGAAGAATCTTAAGCGTTTTGGCGGTACGGGATTTGAGCTAGTTGATATTGCTATTAATCTTTCTGAAATTCCTTTTATCCCGGCAAGTATGATCAATCAGTTGCGCCGCGATGCTATTGAGCAGCTAGAGGCTGCGATAGAACAAAATTATGTTAGAGGTACACGCAAATCCCCAGTTGAGCCACCTGCGATTTTCCCCTTTGAGGAGCTCAGCTTCTTAGCAAATGTCTATAATGAGAAGGCGCGAGAGTTCTACTTTAAGCATGGCGTGAAGATGATTGAACCCGCCTATGAGGCGCATGAAGAGCTCGGGGAAGTACCGGTGATGATCACGAAACATTGTCTTCGTTTTTCATATAATCTCTGCCCGAAACAGACTATCGGTGTGACCGGTGTTCAGGGGCAGATTAAACCCACGCCGCTCACGCTTTCCCATAAAGGGGAAGAGTACACACTGAAGTTTAATTGTCGCCCCTGTGAAATGCATGTGATGGGGAAAATGAAGCCCCATATTGCCAAACAAGCGTTATTAGGATCAGAGCTGAAATAGAGGCCCTATGAGATTAACCATTGATGAAAAAGATTGGTTTAGAGCACAGTTCCCAACATTAGTGCAACCGCGTCCTGAGGAGAGCCATAAGGGGACCTTTGGCACGCTCCATATTATTGGAGGCGGAGTCGGTATGACAGGAGCGCCAGTACTTGCTGGGATGGCAGCATTAAAGAGTGGTTGCGGGAAGGTGATTTTAGGATTGAATCAAGAACCACTTGAACTCTCTTTAGTGGCGACAGCGCCTGAATTGATGTTGCATCAGGCGAAAGATCTCATGAATGAGAAGAGTGCGAGCGCTTGGGTCTTTGGTTGTGGCTTAGGTGTTGATCATTCAGCACAAGCATTGATGGCATCTCTTTTAAGGGAGATCTCAGCTTATCAACCATTGTTGATTGATGCCGATGGACTCAATCTCTTATCAGAGCGGTGGAATATTGATGGGAAGATCAATTGTGGGACGATAGGATTAGGTGCGCAATCGGTTTTAACGCCGCATCCTAAAGAGGCGGCAAGATTATTAGGAGTCTCTGTAACGGAGGTTCAGGCAGATAGAGCCGGAGCTGCAAAGCGACTAGTGGAGAAGTTTGGTTGTTGGGTGATCTTAAAAGGGCACCATACGCTTATCGCCTCTCCTACTCAAGAGATTTGGCGCAATGAGACCGGTAATAGTGGCTTAGCTACCGCAGGAAGTGGCGATCTGCTCTCAGGGATTATTGGGAGTCTATTAGCGCAAAATATTCCGATGATGGAAGCGGCTCGCAGCGGTGTTTGGCTCCATGGTAAAGCGGCCGATCTTCTTGTTGCTAAGGGGATGGGTCCCATTGGTTTAACGGCTCATGAAATCATTGATGAGGTACGAATGTTGAGAAATCGATTAGCTCTCTCTTATGTGTGATAAAAATCAATCCACCATGATCGTATGATCGAGCAATAAGGTTTTATGTGAAACATATCGATAAAAAAGATTCCCATCGCGCCTCTTACCATTCTCTTAAAAGAGTGGGAGGAGCGCTACTTCTGCTTCTTCTCATCTCTCTTGTGGGAACAGCGCTCTATTTTCATGATCGTTTATGGTTATTGCCGAAATATTTTGAGTCAGGTGAGACATCGCCGGTGGAGATAGAGAAAGAGAGGGATCCACATTTTTCCCCAGTAGATCTGGAAGCTCGTGCATTAGAGGCATATCAATATGCGAAAGCACATGATTTTGATTTGGAACATGCGATTTTGATCGATTATGGTCGTCATTCTGGGAAGAATCGTTTCTTTGTTTGGAATTTTACAGACAATCGCGTTGAGATTGAGAGTCTTGTCGCCCATGGTTATGGTAATCAAGGATTTGAGAGTAGCAATCAAGAGATTGTCTTTAGTAATACGCCCAATAGTTACGCCTCTTCCCTTGGGAAATATCGTATTGGGGCGCGTGCGCCGAGTCGGTGGGGGATCAATATTCACTATAAGATGCATGGTTTAGAACCGACGAATGATAAGGCTTTTGAACGTTATATTGTTCTGCATTCTTTTGAGATGATTCCTGATGAGGAGCAATATCCTGCTTATCTGCCGATGGGATTTAGCCAAGGATGTCCTGTGATCGATAATGGTACGATGGTGAAAGTTGATCAGTTATTGCAGCATAAAGAGAAGCCGGTATTACTTTGGGCTTACTATTTAGAGTAAGCGTGGTGAGCGTTATTAAGTGGTAAAGCATCTGCTATTTGACCTACTATTCTGGCTTTTTTCTCATCATTTGATAGGGGATTTAGCATAAGACTTAAAAAAACTTTCTGTAAAAAAAAGAGCTTACCGCAATAGCGGTGAAAAAATATTGTATAAGAAAAGGGATCTCGTTATGATGAAATGCTTCTAAGGCATGAAGCATTGATTGTCTAAAAGCACGTAAAACTCTCATCTTTGAGAGGGACGTGTTTTTTTTTGCCCTAAAAAAGTGAAATGATAAAGCGTGAAATGAAAGTACAGCTCAATCACAGCTCAGTCAAAGTTCAATCAGAGTTCAATCAGAGTTCAATCAGAGCTTAATTAAAACACAATACAATATAGAGATGGAGAAAGAAGAGAAATGATAAATCCTGCGGCATTGGTATTAACAGATGGCTCAATTTTTAGAGGAGAGAGTGTTGGCGCTGAAGGTGAAGTGATCGGGGAATTGGTTTTTTATCGTAATGCCACAGGATATCAGGAAGCTTTAATAGATCCTGCTTGTGCCGGTAAAATCGTGACCTTTACTACTTCCCATATCGGAAATACCGGAATCAATGATCAGGATAATCGTTTTGCATCGATAGCGCCCTCTGCTGTTGTGATGCGAAGTCTCTCTCTTATTCCCTCCCATTTTCGAAGTCGGGAATCTTTTTCTGATCTTTTGCGGCGACGAAATATTATCGCACTCTCCGGGATCGATACTCGGGAATTGAGTCAACGCGCATTAAGTGCCGGCACTCTACTAAGCTGTATTATCACCGGCAACTATAGTGATCGAGAGCTACAAGAGAAGGCCGCACAATCTTTTGCCAAGAGAGAGTCCACTCTTCTGACCACTTTTTCTAATTTAAGTAATCATCCATTAGAGGCATAAGGGGGAGCATCATGCCAAAACGTCAAGATTTAAAATCGATTCTTATTATTGGTGCCGGCCCTATTGTTATCGGCCAAGCTTGTGAATTTGATTATTCAGGTGCGCAAGCATGTAAAGCAATTAAGGAGGAGGGGATTCGCGTCATCCTTGTCAACTCTAATCCGGCAACGATTATGACCGATCCGGAGCTTGCAGATGCCACCTATATTGAGCCGATTGAGTGGCAGACAATTGCTAAAATTATCGCAAAAGAGCGTCCCGATGCGATTTTGCCAACGATGGGTGGGCAGACGGCACTCAATTGTGCGTTAGATCTCAGTCGTCATGGGATATTAGCAAAATATGGAGTGGAGCTTATTGGGGCCACAGAAGATGCGATCGATAAGGCGGAGGATCGAGGACGCTTTAAAGAGGCGATGGAGAAGATCGGTTTAAAGTGCCCGCAAGCATTTGTTGTTCACTCCATGGCGGCGGCATTTGAGGCGCAGAAGAGAGTAGGTTACCCCACATTGATTCGTCCCTCTTTTACTATGGGGGGAACAGGAGGTGGTATTGCGCATAATGAAGCGGAGTTTATCACCATTTGTGAGCGAGGATTTGAAGCTTCTCCTACACACGAGTTATTAGTTGAGCAATCAGTCCTCGGTTGGAAAGAGATTGAGATGGAAGTTGTACGGGATAAAAAAGATCACGTTATGATTATCTGCTCCATTGAGAATTTTGATCCTATGGGGGTTCATACCGGCGATTCGATTACGATTGCACCGGCACAGACCTTAACAGATTCGGAATATCGAGCGATTCGTGAGGCGACTTTTGCTATTATTCGAGAGATTGGGGTTGATACGGGGGGCTCTAATGTTCAGTTTGCCGTAAATCCCGCGAATGGTGAGTTGGTGGTAATTGAGATGAATCCTCGCGTCTCCCGCTCATCTGCACTTGCTTCAAAAGCAACAGGATACCCCATTGCGAAGATGACCGCTAAGTTAGCGGTGGGTTATACGCTCGATGAACTCAATAATGAGATTGTTGGTGATGCTCTTAGTGCTACTGTGGAGCCTGTAATCGACTATGTTGTAACAAAGGTGCCCCGTTTCGCTTTTGAGAAATTTCCTAAAGCGAATGATCGGCTCACCACACAGATGAAGTCGGTTGGCGAAGTCATGGCGATGGGGCGAACCTTTCAAGAGTCGTTACAGAAGGCGCTTCGAGGTTTAGAGGTCGGTTTGTCAGGGCTTAATCCGCGAACAAGATCAGAAGCAAGCGTGATTGCCGAATTAGCGATGCCGGGACCGGAAAGATTACTCTATGTTGCCGATGCTTTTCGTTTAGGAATGAGCCGGGAGGAAGTTCATCACTATTGCCAAATCGATCCGTGGTTTTTGGCACAAATTGAGGATCTGATTGTCGAAGAGCAACAACTCGAGAGAGAAGAGTTGCGAGATCTCAATTTTGAGCGTCTACTGCAATTGAAGCGTAAAGGATTCTCTGATCATCGTATTGCGACATTATTAGATATGAAAGAGTCCCATATTCGCGCATTGAGAAATGAGTATCAACTTCATCCCGTCTATAAACGTGTTGATAGTTGTGCCGGGCGTTATCCTACGGATGTGGCTTATCTCTACTCAACTTATGAAGCATATTGCGAAGCCCGTGTGAGTGATCGCCGTAAAATTATGATCTTAGGCGGTGGTCCTAATCGAATTGGGCAGGGGATTGAGTTTGATTATTGCTGTGTACATGCTTCTCTTGCGCTTCGAGAATCAGGCTTTGAAACGATTATGGTCAATTGTAATCCAGAGACTGTGTCGACCGATTTTGATATCTCCGATCGTCTCTATTTTGAACCGCTCACATTAGAAGATCTTTTGGAGATTATTCGTATCGAAAAACCTGAAGGGGTGATTGTACAATATGGCGGGCAGACACCGCTTAAATTGGCAAAAGCCTTAACTGCTAATGGTGTTCCCATTATTGGAACATCGGCTGCAAGTATCGATTTAGCGGAAGATCGGGAACATTTTCAAAAAATTGTGGATCAACTCGGCTTAAAGCAGCCTGAAAATCGTATTGCTCACCATAATGATGAAGCACTACAGTTAGCTGAGGAGATCGGTTACCCATTAGTCGTCCGCCCATCTTATGTTTTAGGTGGCCGGGCGATGCAGATTGTTCATTCTAGTGAAGAGTTAACACAATATATGGTGGAAGCGATTGAGGTATCTGAAGAGACGCCGATCTTGTTAGATCATTTCTTAGATCACGCTATTGAAATTGATGTTGATGCTGTCTCTGATGGTGTTGAGGTTATCATCGGTGGAATGATGGAGCATATTGAAGAGGCGGGTGTTCATTCTGGTGATTCAGCCTCCATTTTGCCACCTCACTCCCTTAATCGGGATATACAAAAAGAGATAGAGCAACAGACAAAAGCGTTAGCTAAAGCGCTCAATGTTGTGGGATTGATGAATGTTCAATTTGCCGTTCAAGATGGTGTCGTCTATCTATTAGAAGTCAATCCTAGAGCCTCAAGAACAATCCCTTTTGTTAGTAAAGCGACATCGCTTCCGTTGGCAAAAATTGCCGCTAGGGTCATGGCGGGTATCTCCCTCAAAGAGCAGGGAGTGACCAGCGGGATAGAACCCCCTTATTACGCTGTTAAAGAGGCGGTATTTCCTTTTAATAAATTTGCAGAAGTGGATGTTATTTTAGGACCAGAGATGCGCTCAACTGGTGAGGTAATGGGGATAGGAGAGAGTATCTCAAGCGCCTATTTAAAAGCGCAATTAGGTGCGGGTGAACGACTTGTTAAAAAGGGGAAGATCTTCTTATCGGTACAAGATCGTGATAAAGCGTTATTGAAGAGAGTCGCCAAAAACTTTATCGATCAAGGTTACTCTCTAGTGGCAACAGAGGGAACGGCCGATTTTCTTCATCAAGCGGGATTCCCGGTAGCATCGATTGCAAAAGAGGCAGGAGATCATCTTCCGATTCTTGAGATGATTAAAGCAGGTGAAATTGCATTGGTGATCAATACCGTTGAGCGAAATCCTCAGGCAATCGAAGCAAGTTATCAGATCCGCCGGAGCGCACTAAATCATCGTGTCCCTTATTACACAACAATTGCCGGGGCCAAAGCGGTGAGCGAAGGAGTTGCAAATTTAGATCATCTTGAAGTCGCCTCTCTTCAAGAGCATCATCAGACTTTAAAGGTCTAACTACAAAAAGATCGACTGAATATTGGCTGAATATCGATTAAAGATCGATTGAAAATTGATTAAAAGATTATAAAGTAGGTTATAAAATCCTCAAAATAGTGCATTTTAATGGACTATTTTTGAGGGTTTTTTAGTATCGCTTCTTTTATAAAAAGAGAGGAAAAGCACGGTTATATCGTTATTTGTGATTTTTAGTATATTATTTTATAAATGGGGAATAAGGGAGTTATTGATTGACTTACATTATTATTTCACTTAATTTTTAAAAAAGAGAAAGTTGCATGCAACATATTTCATAATCTGTTAGCAGATGGATTAATTAAGATTATAAAAAGTGAACGACTAATCACCTATAAGTAAAAGCTTTATAGAGCTTTATAGAGCTTTATAGCGAGTTCTAGCGGGTTATATAGGGAGAGTTGTTGAGAAAAATAATAGAAGTCAGAAAGTTAAATATTGAAGGAGCGGATATGTGTCAATTTCATCTACCAAGAGAGTATAAAATTAAACCGAGTCCATGGGGACCTGATGATCAAATAGGGCGTCTTAACTGGATTACAGATGAGAGTCGGGCGCGGGTAATGGAAGCGATCAATCCGATAAAATCGTATGATATTTCAGTCGATTATTTTATCGGTATGCCTTCATGGGCTGGTGCAGGAGACCCCTCTTTCCAGATCTGGATGACCCATACACCCAAGGGGAATGTGAATGATGACTTGATGCCGGTAAGCAAGGAGTCGAAGCAACTTATTGGCTATTCAGGAGATGCATTTACAATGTATACCCATTGTGGAACACATATGGATACCTTGAATCACTTTGGTTATGGGGATCAGATCTGGAATGGTTATTCAGAAGCAGAGGATTTAGGGAGTCGTCACTGGAATAAATGTGGTCCAGAAAACTTCCCCATTATCTGTGCAAGAGCAGTCCTATTAGATGTTGCTGGAGCTTTAGGGGTTGATCGACTTCCTGAATCTTACGGCATTGGGCAAGCAGATCTTGAAAAAGCGATAGCGCTACAGAACGTTACGATACAGCAAGGTGATATTGTGATGATTCGCACCGGGCAGATGACAGTTTGGCCCGATCGAGAACTCTATCTAAATAATTCTCCCGGCCTTAATATCGAGGGTGCTCAATTTTTGGTAGGATTAGGTGCGATGATTATAGGTGCTGATAATATCGCACTTGAGCAGACACCATCTGCAGAGCCTGATAATTATTTCCCGGTACATACCTATCTCTTTGCAGAGGCGGGCGTGACTATTTTAGAAGTTCTCAATCTTGAAGAGCTAGCGCGTGATCGAGTCTATGAGATGGCTTTTATTGGAAGAGCGATGCCGATTAAAGGGGCGACAGGCGCACCGATTCAGCCGGTAATTTTTCCATTGAAACATTCATTGGCAGCGTAATAGTTAAGCGTGGGTAGAGAAGAGAGAAATGGTCGAGTTACGATCGATCAGAAGTCGATCAGAAGTTGACTAGAGAGGGGGGAGTAATAATGAAGCGATATCGAACAGTACGTGCATTGCATGAGGCTTACCGTGTAGGGGAAACAACTCCTTTAGCGTATACAGAGTCTCTCTTAGCAGAAGCGGAGAGTGATCATTATGAGCGGGGAACATTTACTGCGATTTTGCGAGAGCGTGCTTTAGCAGAGGCCGCTGCAAGTAGTGAGCGGTGGGCGCAAGGTACTCCTCTTGGTCTCTTTGATGGTGTTCCGCTTGTCTGGAAGGATCTTTTTGATATTGCCGGCACTCGAACAACGGCTTCTTCCCTTGCTTATCTCGATGCTCCGGTAGCGGAGCGGGATGCTGCTGCGGTTGCCTTTTATAGCGCTCAAGGTGGCGTTAATTTAGCAAAGGTTGGATTGTCTGAATTTGCCTACTCAGCTTTAGGGATTAATCCTGGCTTAGGAACACCTGCAAATGCTGCGACTTCCGGCGAACGTCGGATCCCCGGAGGCTCATCAAGTGGAACGGCAGTTGCCGTGAAAAAAGGCTTGGTATCAATAGGAATGGGGACAGATACGAGTGGCTCAATCCGTATTCCGGCAGCTTTTCAAGGACTCTATGGCTATAAGCCTAGTGGTGATTTCTACCGAGATACTGCTGGCATTATGCCTCTCTCAACAACTTTAGATACTTTTGGTCCAATCGCTGCTTCATTACAAGATTGTTACGATCTCTATCGCCTCTTTAATCAACAGCCACCTCAATTATTAGAGCAGATTTCAGCAGAGAGATCTGATGGGGGAGGGCCTCTTCGCTATTGTGTTCCTACCAATATATTTAAGTGGGAGATCGATCAAGATGTCCTCGATTGTTTTGAGCAACTTCTCTTACAATTAGAGAGAGGGGGCTATACTATTGAGCGCATTGATGTTCCGGCAATAGATGCAGTTGCAGATATTATGGATCGTTATGGAACTTTTGCAGCTGCTGAGTCGAGCTATTATCATCGAGCATTATTACAAGATGAACGCCGGCAGAAGATCCATCCTCGTGTTTTGAGTCGAATGGCAAGGGCTAATTCGATGAGTGCAGTGGATTATTTAACATTAAAGGCAAAGAGAAGCGAAATTCTAGCGTTGATGCGTGAACAATATTCTTCAACTATCTTCTTAATGCCGACGGTAGCGATGGAAGCTCCCTTATTAGCGCCTTTAGAGGTCGATGATGAAGCATTCTTTCGTGAGAATTTGCGAGCGATGAGATTGACGGTTGTCGGTAATTTTTTAGCGTGGGATAGCATTACATTGCCGATGGGGGTCGGTGATGAAGGTTTGCCGTTAGGACTGATGGTCTCTAATAATGGATCAGATCCTGATCTACTCTTTGATGAAGCAACAAAGATTGATCGATTGATTTAAGAGATGATGGGCTGTTCTGTTGAGCTCTGTTTAGAAAATAGCCTCTGATGAAATATTGCGCATAAAAAGTTTTGACACTAGAGAAAAATCACGTATACTTACTTTCGTCGATCAGGACACTCAATGAAAATTGAGTAAGCATATAAGCTTCTATTTGGGTGCTTAGCTCAGCTGGTAGAGCATCGCCCTTACAAGGCGAGGGTCGGGGGTTCGATCCCCTCAGCACCCACCAAATAGTAAGAGAAGCCCTGTGTTGAAGCAGGGCTTCTTTTAATTTAGGTTTATCATGCAGCTTCAATATTAATTGATAAAAAATAAAATCAAATAGTATTGACAGATGCCAATAAGTAAAGATATAATCATTACTCTATTGGGTGCTTAGCTCAGCTGGTAGAGCATCGCCCTTACAAGGCGAGGGTCGGGGGTTCGATCCCCTCAGCACCCACCAAATAGGAAACCCTACAACTTCGGTTGTAGGGTTTTTTCATATCTCGAGATAAAAATTTAAGATCAACAAAATCTAAGATTATAAGATCATATATTCAGGGAATAGTTTCGGAATCATATTAGATAAAAAAGCGCTAAAAGAGAGCCCTTCCATTTTAGGGGAAGGGCTTTCTGACGCTTCAATTCTTGAATTTGTTTTTATATTTTTTAATTTTTTAGCATTTTCTCTTTTTTATGTTGCTTAGTTAGTTTTGATCTAGTGGAAGTTTGAGTTGTTTATTCTCTTTAGCCAATGTCTTCTTCAGTAATGTTGTGTAGAGTGGGCGGCCACCGAAGAGCTGTGCAACTATTGTTGCGCCCAAACAGGTAATCAGCATCGGGAGAATAAGGGCGAAATTACTGGTGAGTTCTAGCACTAAAAGGGCACCTGTCAGTGGTGCACGTACCGTTGCGGCAAAGAGAGCACCCATTCCTGCAATGGCAAACATACCGGCATGAAGTCCATATGTTGGGAAGAGATCCGCTGCAATATCGCCAAAAAATGCCCCCGATAATGTTCCTAACGCTAAAAGTGGCGAGAAGACACCGCCGGGTGCGCCGGAGCTAAAAGAGATAATGGAGGTGAAAAAGCGGATCACGAAGAAGATTAGAATCATCTGTAGGGTGAATGATCCTTTTGTCCAATCATGGATCACATTGAAGCCTTCACCCACAACGACAGGAAGGTAGAGGGCAATGACACCACAACTCCCACCAATGATTCCCCCCATCAAGATAAAACGATAAGTTTTACCCTTGTAGAATGCTTGGAAACAATCTTGGAGAAAGAGTAGGGAGCGATTGAAGAGGAGCCCTACGACACCAATGATGAATCCCATGACAATAAAGAGCCAGAGAGACTCCATCGGCGCATAACCAAAGACACCAACATCAAGAAGGGAGGCATTCCCATTGATAAAACGGTAGACCACTGTCGACATAATCGCACCAATAAGTACCGCTTTAAAAGAGATCAATCCATATTTAAACTCTTCCCGCATCTCTTCAATAACAAAGATTACACCGGCAAAAGGGGCATTAAAGGCAACAGAGAGACCGGCTGCCGCACCAGAGGCAAGCAGAATGTGGCGATTTTCTGAGAGTTTAACTTTAAAGATCGCTCCTACCATCGCGGCTAAGTTCGCCCCTAACTGTACAGTAGGACCCTCACGACCTAATACCATGCCAGAACTGAGTGTCCCCAGGCCTCCAAAAAACTTTACCGGAAGTACGCGCCACCAACGGACGGGGCGAACATCTTGGAGTGCTCCTTCAATCTCCGGAATTCCCGATCCTCCCGACTCTGGAGAGAACTTTTTAACAATGTAGTAAGCAAAGAGGCTCAAGGTGAAGGAGATTGCAAAAGTTGTTGCAACAACCTGCCATGTCTCAGAGAAGTATTGTTTAGGAATACTCTCCCTCAGTTGTGAGAGATAGTCGACACCTTGTTGAAAGAGGACACCTATAAAGCCGACTAAAATTCCTACAATCGCAGCAAGAATTAAGATCTGCATTGGGGTTTTATCACTATGGATAAATTTCTTAAGATAGTTCAAATTCAGAATCCTTTTTACTTTTTATTGTAGAAGTAGGATAGCTTTTTCCTATTAGCGCTAGTTATTTATTGAATCACCAGCAATCACTATTAATCACCAGTAATCAATAGGGAGGATTATTCTCGATCACTATTATGAGGCTATTACTAAGAAGTGATTGCCTTATATTAAATACTTAACGTCATTATCTTCAGCGTAATTGATTGCTCATAACTCACTTATAACTCACTTATAACTCATTAATAATTTACTGATGATGATTACTGATAACCACAAAATATATTACGAAATTATGTTACGAAATTATTGTGAAATTATTACAAAAGCATTACAAAGTTGATTCAATTATAAGAAAGTTTATTAATATAGCGAAATTATTCAGGAATTATTGAGCGCTAACTTGATAACGTGAGGATTATCTAGCCGGCTATTGCAGATAAATATCACCGATATTTCGATAGTGTAGTAGAATACTGCACTTAGCGATAGGAGTAGAGTTCTATCACACATTAAATTTTAAATTGATTGCAGCACAGTCTGCTTTCCCCTGGAAGGAACTATTTAAATGACAAAACGATCAGTAGAGCTTCTTGCTCCGGCAGGAACATTTAAGAACTTACAATATGCATATGCCTATGGAGCAGATGCCGTCTATGCAGGATTGCCACGTTATAGTTTACGTGTTCGTAATAATGATTTCCGAAATACCGAACGCGTTAAAATGGGGATCGATTATGCCCACGAATTAGGGAAGAAGTTCTTCTTAGCGGTCAATACGATGCCTCATGGCGGTAAATTGAAGACCTTTATTGATGATATGGCGCCTGTACTTGATCTTAAACCTGATGCGCTCATTATGTCTGATCCAGGCTTAATTATGATGGTTCGTGAACGTTTTCCAGATCAAGAGATCCATCTTTCTGTACAATCGAATGCGGTCAATAGTGCGACGGTTCAATTTTGGCAAAAACAGGGTTTAACTCGAGTAATTCTCTCAAGAGAGCTCTCTTTAACTGAGATTGAGGAGATTCGTCAGGAGTGTCCTGATATGGAGCTTGAGGTCTTTGTTCATGGTGCGCTCTGTATTGCTTACTCCGGTCGTTGCTTGCTTTCAGGTTATTTTAATCATCGTGATGCGAACCAAGGGACTTGTACCAATGCTTGTCGCTGGAACTATGGTTTAACAGATGCGACGGAAACGCCGGAGGGAGAGTTGGTACCCGTAGGGACTGATATGCAACGCATCTATCGTGAAGAGAGTCAGCATCCTAATATCGGCATCAATCCTGTGACCTTTATTCAAGATGCAATGAATGAGGTAGCTTATACCGATCTTTCAACAGGAAAGGCATATACCCCTCATCCTGAAGCAGTAAAACCTTATCTTATTCAAGAGAATGGTCAGCGCAAGGGGGAGTGGATGGAGATTAGTGAAGATGAGCATGGGACTTATATCATGAACTCTCGTGATCTTCGTGCGATTCAACATGTACAAAAATTGATTGAGATCGGCGTTGACTCCTTAAAAATTGAAGGACGCACAAAATCACCATACTACGTTGCGCGAACCACGCAGCTCTATCGACAAGCGATTGATGATGCATTAGCCGGCAGAGAGTTTAATCCAGAACTCTATGGAAAATTAGATGGCTTAGCAAACCGTGGTTATACCGAAGGATTCTTGCAGCGTCACGCGCCCCATGCTTACCAAAACTACTTAACGGGGAATTCGATCCATTCACGCCAGCAATATGTTGCAGAAGTGCTTGAATATGATCCTGAGAGCGGTTTATCAAAGCTTCAAGCGAAAAATCGTTTTTCTACAGGGGATCGCCTAGAGGTGATTCATCAACATGGTAATCGCGATATTATCCTCGGTGAAATGAAGACAGAGAAGGGCGAAGTGATCGATTCTGCAAAAGGTTCTGCCTATGTTGTATGGGCGGATATTGGTCCAACTGATGAGATGACGATGCTTGCACGCTATCTTGATAGTGATGAATCTGTTGATTAAGATGAGAATTTTGAGAGTTAAACTTAACTTAACTTAACTTAATTTGATTTGATTTGATTTGATTTGATTTGATTTGATTCAGCTAAATCTTATCAGATTAGATTTTATAATAGAATTGAATATCTAAACCTCGGCTTTAAATGGTCGAGGTTTTTTTATTGTGCCATGATAATTGAATCATGAGTATTAAGTGTCGTGAGTATTAAGTGATGAAAAATTATATCTGATCAATTAGATCTCAGGTCAATTACTATTTTGCATAGCTTTAGTCGCTATTAGCAATTATCAGAAAGTATTAGCGATGATCGAGAGGTTTCGATTATTACTAACAAGAGATCTATATCAGAAGATGTTCAAATAAAGGTATATTAAATAATGTTATATTTCTGTAAATTGTTATAAAAAAGAAATATAATATTGTTATAGATAGAGATAAGAGATTAAAATTTCTTAGATAAGATCATTCATTAAATTTTTGAATCTAGAAACGATTTGATTTTGATTTTAAATAGAGAACTCTAGTGTTAGTAATTTAAGGTTTAATTTAAGGTTTAATTTAAGGTTTAATTTAAGGTTTTATATTTTTAAGCTTTTAATTGTCTTTTTTAAAGGAGATAGCAGATGATCCGTTGTGTACGTATGTGGACAGGTGAGGATGGGAATTCCCATTTTGAAGAGGGAACATTGGTGATGAAAGAGGGGGAACGTGGTGATTTTATCGGTCTTCCCATTGCGGTCAATGAACTCTCATTTCGTGAAACAACCTCGGGTGGATCATTTGATTGGCATAAAGATCCTGTCCCACGCTTTGTGATTACCCTTTCTGGAACATTAGAGTTTGAGATGGCATCAGGAGAGACATTTCAGATTAAACCCGGCGATATTCTATTAGCACAAGATAATACCGGTACCGGTCATAAGTGGCGTTTAGTGGATGATGAACCATGGCGTCGTGCTTATGTTGTCTATGATGAAAAGAGTGATTTAACTTTTAAACCATTAAGTAATCAATAAGATAAGGAGTCGATTGATGAATAAAAATGTGAGTGAGAAGACAGATATTGTCTTAATTGGTGCCGGGATTATGAGTGCAACTTTAGGGACTTTTCTTAAAGAACTTGATCCTGCGCTCAATATTACGCTCTTTGAACGCCTTGATGATTGTGCCAAAGAGAGCTCCTACTCATGGAATAACGCGGGGACTGGTCATGCTGCAAACTGTGAGATGAATTACACACCACAACGAGCAGATGGGACTGTCGATATTAGTGAAGCGTTAGAGGTAAATACCGAATTTGATATTTCACGTCAATTTTGGAGCTATCTCGTCAATAAAGGTAAGATTAAAGATCCTGGTGAATTTATCCACTCATGTCCTCATATGAGTTTTGTGCAAGATGCCGAAAGTGTCAAATATCTTAAGCAACGTTTCGATGAGATGTCTGCGCATCATTGCTATCACGGTATGGAGTATTCTGAGGATTTTGATCAGATTGCTAAATGGACACCTCTCATTACAGAGGGAAGAGATCGCAATCAACCGATCGCAATGACACGAATGATCACCGGTGCCGATGTCGATTATGGTGCATTAACACATATTCTTATCTCCGAGCTTGAGCAACAATCGGGATTTACATTGCATTACAAGCATGAAGTTAAAGATCTAAAACGTGATAGTAATGGCGAGTGGTTGGTGACGGTTAAAGATCTCGATACCCATGAGAAGCGCGTAATCTCTGCGAAGTTTGTCTTTATTGGTGCTGGTGGCCGTGCTATAGAACTATTGCAAAAATCAGAGATTCCAGAAGGGAAAGGTTATGGTGGTTTTCCTGTTGGGGGAATTTGGCTTCGTTGTGATGTACCGGATGTGGTCGAACAACATCATGCAAAGGTCTATAGTAAAGCGGCGAAAGGGTCGCCACCGATGTCTGTTCCACACCTTGATACGCGCATTATTGGTGGAAAAAAATCGTTGTTATTTGGTCCTTATGCCGGTTTTTCCACAAAATTCCTCAAACATGGCTCCTATGCGGATCTCTTTAAATCTGTTCGTCCGGGTAATATTCTGCCGATGCTTGATGTTGCAAAGGATAATATGGGCTTGGTGGAGTATCTTATCGGACAAGTGTTACAGACCCATCACCATCAGTTCGGTGAGCTTCAGGCATTCTATCCTTTAGCAAAACCGCATGATTGGGTTGAGGTCATTGCCGGACAACGTGTTCAGATCATTAAACCAGATAAACCAGAGAAAGAGGGAATCTTACAATTTGGTACTGAGCTTGTGAGTAGTGAAGATGAGAGCTTAGTTGCACTTTTAGGTGCTTCCCCCGGAGCATCAACCGCAGCTTTTATTGCGCTAAATGTTCTTAAGAAGTGCTTTAGTCAGCAATTAGCAGATGGTTGGCAGAAGAAGCTTGAAGAGATCATTCCAACCTTTGGTATCGATCTAAAAGTAGATGCTGATGCCTGTCGTGAGACACGTCAAAGAACAGCAAAAATCCTCAATTTAGAGTTTATTTAATGCTTGTCTTGCCATCAATCTAAAAATTATCAATAGAGATAAAGGTTCAAAACCATGATATTACATACAATATTAGCGGCTCTCGGGCCGATTGTTTTGGGTTTATTAGTCGGCTGGGGTTCTGGTAAGACCGGATTTGTGAAACGAGAGTATACTCAAGCTTTTGCGGATTTTGTTGTAAAGATTGCCCTTCCATTTGCCCTCTTTTTAGCGGCGATTCAATCCTCTCCAAAGGTTTTGTTGGATGTGGATTATATGCTCGCTTTAGCGGTGGGATTAGTGGTGACTTATGTTGTGGGCTTTGCTGCCGGGAAGCTCTTTTTTAAACATAACAAAAAAGATGCCGCAATGCAGGCACTCTGCGTCTCCTTTCCTGATATGGCGTACTGTGGGCCACCGGTTCTTCTTGCGACCGTTGGATCATCGGGTCTGATTGCAATGGTGATGGGAAATTTGATCTATACGGTCTTTATTATTCCTTTCACATTGATGATGATCAGTACAAATAGTAATAAAGGGGGCATGTTGAAGAGTATTTGGCATGCTGTATCACAACCGCTTGTTTTCCTTCCTATTTTAGGGGCAGTATTAGCGATTATGGGAGTTAAACTTCCGGAAATTGCACAAAATTCCGTTAATGAACTTGGTAAAACATCGGGTGGGGTAGCGCTCTTCTTCTTAGGCTTATTGATCTCCGGTATTAAGTTGCGTGCTAATGTGGAGATTATCTTCAACGTCTTTGTGAAAAACTTTGTTCAAGGGGCATTGATTTTAGGAACAGGGTTACTTCTCGGCTTAGAGGGGGAGTTATTAAAATCAGCTTTCTTAATCGGTGTATTGCCCACAGCAACAGCAGTACCGGCATTAGCGGTAGGCAATCAGGCGTATCAAGATACTTCTGCCGGGACGGTATTATTGAGTACGTTAATGGCATTAGTCTCTATTATCATTGGTGTAACCATTGTCGATCTTATTTAAAGAATCTGAAAAGCATCTGATTTTTCTGAGATTACGCCATATCCATATTTATTAGTTGAGTGAGCGATATCAGTTCATTAGTAAAACCCCAATATCATTTGAGATTGGGGTTTTATTTTGGATGATACCTAAATGGTACATGGATGGTATAGGGATAGTGAGATCTCTATATGGGATTGATAAGATGTTAATAGACGTTTAATAGATGTTTAATGATGTTTAATGTGTGACTAATAAGCTCTGATTATGATGATTAATAGTGCTGACGCTTATTAAGGTATAAAATAGAGCGAAGCCGATGTTGGTATCGACCCATATCGATTGTATATATCGATTGTATATTAGAAAGGAATAGAGAAAAGATTATGAGCAACATTGTAAAAGAAGTTTTTTATTTAGAGGGACATCCCCATATTACCCTCAATAATCTTCTGAAAATGACAGGAGTTGCCGAAACTGGTGGTCGGGCAAAATTGATGGTCAGTGATGGATTAGTGAGTGTCAACGGAGAGCTCGAACTGCGTAAGACAGCAAAAATATTGGCCGATAGCCATGTCACGGGAGAAGGTTTTGAGATTACCGTTCTTGCTGGGGATGGGGTCTAATTCGACGTGTTCAACACAATGAATAATTCGGATAAATGGTCCGAATAAATAATTTAGGTGGGTGAATCAACTAGATTAAAGGAGAAGAGGAGCCCTTATATAAGGCTCCTCTTTATCGTTTTATACAGATTATAGATTTGATGATTTTGTTTTTAAGGGCGCATCTAATAGTGCTTTAACATTAAGAATAATAAGTTCATTATCATCAGCGGTATTAGGAAGGCGACTGCTTGAAAATGGCAGATTATTATCATTTCCTACAATAATCTCTTCATCATTGACGATATCTACATTTTCAATTGTGAAGAAAGGGAAAACAAAGTGCCCATTACTGAGCGGTTTTCGCGAGAGATTATTCGGATCTTCGATCTCTAATAGATCGATATAGCCTATTTTATCAACCGCTCTATTTTGGTTATCTTTATTGAGTGCAATTTTATAGATACGCTTAAATTGCGGGAGATTCTCTTCTGGAAAACAGTTTACTCTCTCATCGTTTTTACAAACGAACTCTATAACGCCCTCTCCATTATCCCTTTCAATAACAAGCGCATATTGATCATCAATCATATTAAAATCACCGATTGATAAACCGGGTTTTTCGAGGGGGTAATACCAATAATTGCCACTCCATTCCTCTTTTACGACATCAAATTCTAAAATAATCAGATTATTACCATCGCTATCGACAAGAGCACCTTCTAAGAGAGGATAGAGTTTAGAGCCATCACGGCTCACTGCCATCCCCTCAAATCCTTTTGAGCGTAGAACTTCAAAATTAAGTTTTTGTTCGGGATTACCCGGAGTTGTTAAGCTGTAGTGATCTGGTGATCGTAATCGTTCTCCTTGAAAATAAGTCTCATAGAGCGCTACTATACGACCATCTGTTGTTGCTTGGATGAGATAGGGACCAAATTCATCACCTATCCAGAGATAACCGCCGGCAAATTGAAAGCTCTCTGGATCAAGGTCTGCTCCAGTTAGATAGCGCTTTTCGGTTGCTTCATTTTGAATACGGAAAGGAATTTTCTTATCTGGGTCATGTAAAAAGATAGTTTTTAATCGTTTAAACTCATTATTATCAAAATCAATATCATATTGGTTGAGGTAGAGCATAAAGTCGGGGGAGTTTTTGGCACTACCAGCTCCATTATCAGTTAATAGCCAATATGAGCCATCAGCCATTTTTTTGATTCCAGAATGACCTTGTATCGGTTGGCCTTTAAAGGGGAGTGAGACTCCCGTTGGGCGACCCATCGATTTTCCCTCAATTGAACCGACCACATCATTACGAAGATTTTGTGTGAACTTACCACTGATTTGAAGATCATTAGGTGCATCGTTAGGTGCAGGAATCATACTCTCTGCGGGAATATAGGCATGTGCCGTTAAAGTTGCCGGATATTTTTCACTTGCGAAAGAAGGAGCAGTTGTTGAGACAAGAAGTGACAGTAGAAGTGCGGCGATAGGTTTAATGTATGTTGAAGAGGGATATGTTGAAGAGGAAATTGTCATGAGAGACCCCTTTTTAAGTAGGTTGATAACAGGTTGAGTCTCTATCCTACAAACCCTTTTTAACAGGATAATTACAGAGAGTTGTTATTTATTACACAACTCTCTCTTTTTAATAGGCTTATCATATTCCCCTTTTGTAGGAGATTTGATAAGCCATATCAGGCCATATCAGCCATATTAGCCATATTAGCAATGGAATATTAATCTAATGAGATATAAATCTAATATAGATATAGATCTGATGAGGTATAGATCTATGCTGCTCGCAATTTTTTAACCATCTCTACAAGATATTGACGCACATCTAGTGCTGATGTCGCCTCTTGTTCGAAGGTGAAGCGGAAAAATGCCTCATCATGCGCCACAGTAAAACCATATTGATCCACTTCTACCATGCGGACAAGATCAGGTTTCGTTACAGTAGTTTGCGTATTGAGATAGAGTAGAAGGGCATCATGGTGATCGGCATTCATATGATCGATCATCTCCGATTCAGATTTTTCATCAAAGATTGTCGGTGCAAGAATAGTATCGTAGTCAACCCAATGAATCTCTCCAAATCCATTGATGTAGCGCGCTTTTTTAGGTTTTAAGAGATAGAACTGGAAGTTGTGAACTTTATGGTAACGACTACTTTCAGGATAGAAGCGCTCATAGCGCTTGGCAATTGCCGGGATCTCTTCTTCAGTCGCGGCTTTGACATCACCAAGAATGGTTAATCTCCAGCCTTTTTGAATATTATCTTGATCATCATTATGGAGGGTTAGAGAGGCTTTCGGGTTCTCTTTAACATTTTTAGTATGTTGAGCAATATCTGCAATTAAGAGAACGATCTCATTGCGCTCATTGAGACAGAAAGGAACGACAGAGCCAAGAGGATAGCCTTCAAGATCGAGTGTATCGCGCATAATGGTTGCCAATACTCCATTGAAGTTTGCAAGTAATTGTATGCGTGAGTCTCTTGCTGCATCTTGTTTGCTGTAAGTCTGTTTTAAGTTGTTTTTAGTGATCAATTCGGACATCTGTAAATCTCCTTAAGTATTGTTTGAGTGGGTGTTTAAGTTATTGGTTATGATTTTAGGGATCGATTCTGTTAGATTTTATAATCGTCCTAGTTTGAATTATATTTTGAAAGAAAGCGTTGAAAAGCTACTATCTTGAGGATCATTCAGCGTAATAAAATTGACCTTAAAGACCTCCTCTAGCTTCTTCGATTGCCACAATTGAGTGGGTGTATGCTCTCCGACGATCTCGCCCCCTTTGAGGAGTATTAAGCGATCGGAGACTTGCAGCGCATGGTTGAGATCATGCATTACGCAGATAATGGTAAGTCCCATTTGAGTCAGTTTTTTGAAATAACGTAACAGTTGCTGTTGATGATAGAGGTCGAGATGGTTAAAAGGTTCATCAAGAAGCATCACTTTCTCTCTTAACGTGAGATTATTTTGTGTCTTTGTAAAAAGCGTCTGTATCAGAACTCTTGCGATCTGGACGCGATGTTGCTCGCCGCCGGATAGACGTTGATAGGGCTGCTCAATTATTTTTTCAAGTTCTAAGGTCGTTACAAGATCCTTTAATAGTGGCTCAACATCAGGATGTTGTGCTTCTACCTGATGAGGCATTAATCCCATCAATATAATGGCGCGTGCATTGAGTGCAAAGGGGATATGCTCTGTTTGCGGGAGAACAGATCGTTTTGTTGAGAGCTCGCTGACAGAATATTGTGATAATGGCACTCCATTAAAGAGGATATTGCCACTTGTTGGCTCAGCATCTCCTGCTAGAAGAGTTAAAAGTGTGGTTTTTCCTGCGCCATTAGGACCGATCAAAGCGGTAAACCCTCCTTGAAGAATGGTGAGCTGCGGAATATTGATCAAGACTCGGCTCTGATATTTTAAGGTTACCCCATTTAATGTAAACATCTAGCCTCTCCCTTGTCGATAGACGAGATAAGCTAAGAAGGGAGCACCGATAAAGGCGGTCAAGATTCCAATGGGCACTTCGCTATTGCCGGCAATCGTACGCGAGAAGCTATCGGCAATGATGAGGAGAATTCCGCCAAAGAGATAGGAGAAGGGTAAAACGAAGCGGTTGTCAGCACCAAAGACCATACGAATTAGATGAGGAATTAAGAGGCCAATAAAGCCAATTCCACCAGAGAAAGCAACAGCCGTTCCGGTAATAATCGCAACACCCCAAATCTGCTCTCGCTTTAAGCGCTCCACGTTTATACCGAGATGTTTAGCCTCTCGCTCTCCTAATAACATTGCATTCATTGCTTTTGCTCGGCGCCATAGTAGTGGCAAAATAAGAAGTTGAATGACGGCAAGGATTGCGAGTTTTTCATAGTTGAAACTACTTAAGCTTCCCATCGACCAGAAGGTTAAAGAGCGAAGCTCTGTCTCATCAGCAATAAAGGTTAAAAGTCCGATAAGCGCACCGGTAAATGCATTAATAGCAATACCGATGAGTAGCATTGAGCTGATGCTAATACCGCGCGTATTTCGTGAGAAGAGATAGAGTAGAGTTGTGATTAGCCATCCACCAATACAAGCCGCAACTGGAAGTGCGTAATCGCCGAGCTTTGCAAAGAGAGTCGGAATAAGGTGTGTTCCCACAACGATAGCTAAAGCGGCAAAGAGAGCAGCTCCACTTGAAACGCCAATGATTCCCGGTTCAACAAGTGGATTCCGAAAGAGACCTTGCATAATTGCGCCGGAGACCGCTAATGCACCCCCTACAAGTAAAGCAGCAAGAATGCGTGGAATACGGATATTCCAAACAATGTAGTACTCCATTGAATCTGATTGAAATAGGTTGCGCCAATCGAGCTCCATCGCCCCTTGACCTGCCGCGATGATTAGAATCAGTATCAAAGAGAGGAGTACAGCGGCAATAATAGGGCGCTGATATTGTTCAAAGAAAGCACTATTCATCGTTTATTGCTCCTGCAGGCACTCATTGATTGCCGTTAATAGCGCCTCTCCTTCGGAGAAGATATGAATGCCATAGACTAAGTAGTTACTCATATTGAGATCAAAGACACATTGTGGTTGGAGTGCTTGAGGCCAATGATCGATGCCCGTCATTCTTCGTTGAAAAGGGGGAATGCTCTTCTCTTTTCTCTCCTTTGTTGTCGGAGTAGAATCGAAATTACCGCGATGACCAATAAGGACTATATCGGGACGCTTCTGTAATTGGTTCTCTAAAGAGACCGCTCGGTAGTTATTAAAATCATCCCCAAAGAGATTTCTGATATTAAGGAGGTCGAGGAGCTTATCTGCAGAAGTTTTACCGCCCGAGATTTGTGGTGAACCTAATTGGGCTTCTTGTAGGATAAAAAAGGCACTTAAATCGGGTTGTTGCGCACTCATCTCTTTCAATTTTTTAGCATCATTGGCGACTTTTTCTTTCAATGCTTCACCTTTCTCTTCACTTCCTACTTTGGCGGCGATGGTGGTGATCGCATTGTGAATATCCTCGACATCCACCCATTCGGGAAATTGAATCATCTCTACACCAGATTGTTTGATCTGTTCAAGAACTGTTTGTGGACCTGAGTCGAAAGCGAGTAGTACGAGATCGGGATTTAACGCGAGAATTCCCTCAGAGGAGAGAGAGAGGCGGTAACCGATATCGGGAACTTTATTGAGAGAAGAGGAGGTATGGCTTGTTTTATCGATTCCAACAAGTGTTGATTCTGCATCAAGCGCCGTCACAATCTGTGTTAAGGGATTTGATGCTGAGACAATGCGTGATGCAATCTTATCTGCTGCGATGGCCTGTGTACTTAAAGTGGCAAGAAGCGTGGTGATGAGTAATTTTCGGAGCATATTAAACCTTTTTTGTAAACCTTTTCTGCTAGATCAAATTGTTGTTATAGAGATGTTAAAATTCATACTTCACCGAGAGGGCCGCATTGAATCCAGGATTGGTTGCACGGCGTAGATCGCTACTTTCTCGATTGACAAGGCGTTGACTCCATGAGCTATATTCTTTATTGAAAATATTGTAGAGACCGGCATTAATCGTGATATCGCGACGAGGTTTATATTCTGCAATAAGGTCGACGGTGGCATATCCCGGACCAGGCTGTGGAGGATCTTGTGGTAGGTCGTAAGGACTCGGTTCATTGAGATTGATATCTTTCGCTTTTTTACCTTTGACTGCTTTTAAACGGGCTCCGATATAGAGATTATCGAGATAGTTATAATCGATCCCGATAGTTGCTGTCAGCGGTTCGATATTATTAATCGGATTATTAGACCCTCGTTCCTTTCCTTTTGCATAGGCGAGGCTACCATTTAGACTAATGATGCCGTTACCATTTTGGATAGAGAAGAGATCGATATGCGCTTTTAACTCTAAGCCATAGATTTTGCTCTTATCAAGATTGATCGCTTGAAATACCCGATAGCCTGTGACAGGATCGGGGGCAACTTCTTGTCTTTCTTCAATAAAGTTTTTGTAATCGACATAAAATCCCGTTATAGAGAGTGACTGATGTTCATCGATATAATTCCATCCAAGTTCATAGGAGTGGCTCGACTCTGGTTTAAGGTTCGGGTTTGATTTGCTGATATAGCGGTGAGCAGGATTTCCAAAGCCGACATTGATAGCGCTAAAAGTTGGGGCTCGAAATCCCTCTGAATAGTTGAAAAATAGTGTGTTTTCCTCAGAAGGGTGCCACAGAAATGCTACTCTTTTAGAAAATTGGCTTTTACTCACAGAAACAGGCTCATCTCCACTAGGGTTCGCATCTTGATAAATGCCCCCTAACTTAGGAGAAAGTTTATAGTTGTCGTAACGGATCCCGGCAATGACCTCAAACTGTCCCTCATAGAGACTGATACGATCCTGTAAGAAGATTCCTAGCTCTTTGATTGTAGAGTCTGGGAAGCTCTTATTGGGGAAGGTTTCATTTTCATCTCTCATTCCGGTTGTGATATTAATGGTATTTCCATCTCTTTCTGTGGTAACTCTGTTATGACGATAGTTCATACCATAAGTTAAGTTATGGAAAACAGCATCACTTTGTGCAATGCCTTTGGTAAACTCTATTCCTAAACCATAAGTTTTATTATTGAAATCGCTATAACGAGTTCTATAGGTGGTTTTGCTTATAGGAGAGTATTTGTTTGCGGGGATAAAGCGCGTTTCATTATGATCTTGTTTTACTTTGCTATCTTGAAAATAGATATTCCAAAAACCACGATCAAATAGTGCTGTTTCTTGATTAAAATCGTGACGTAATGTTACTTGCTGACGTTTATTAACGTCTTTCGTATGCATATCTAGGTATGTTGTACCAAATGATACTGAGTTTATTTTTGAAAGAGGATCGGCATGGAGGCTCTCTTTAAAGTTCTCGTACGTTAAGCTAAAGCGATGATCAGCATTGGGCTCGAATACCCATTTTGTTAAGAAGTTATAGGTATCAGCTTCCGATTTATTAGGGTGAGTACGGTTTGGTCCGACTGTTTTTTCACTTGAGGATTTTCCGGCATGATTGCGCTCTTCATGAGGGTTTGTATATGTTAGGCGCGCAAATGCCGAGAGCTTATCATTAAAGCGACCGGCAACTGTTCCGGAGAGAAGCGTTTCTCTTGTTGCAGTACGATAGCCCGCCTTAACCTCACCGCCGAAATTGTTATCACTGCGGAGAAAATCACTTGGGTCTTTTGTCTGCATGAAAATTCCACCCGCAAGAGCGCTGCCCCCGTAGAGAGTGGACATCGGACCCTTGATAATATCGACACTCTTCATTGCATCGATATCGAAATAATCGCGACTTGTTGAGAGATAGCTCCCAAAGCGATAGGTCATTGGAAGAGGCGCACCATCGACAGAGATTAAGACGCGATCTTTACCAATTCCTCTAATGCGAATATCGCTAATTCCTCCCGATTTATTGAGATCAACCGTAACGCCAGGTTCATATGTCAGTAGTTGTGCTAAATTTGTCGCATTGAGGCGTTCGATATTTTGCGCGTCAAAATGGGCGATTGTTGCTGCACTTTCAGCAATTTCCAAATTCTCTTTAAGTGCCCCACTGACAATAACTTTTGAGAGTGTAAAGGAGGGATGTTGCTCAGCAAGATCGATACGATCAGCCGTTGTAGCTGTAGCTATTCCTTCCGCATTGAGCGTATTGTCGATTACCCACTCAGGTTCCGATGAGTTATATGATTGGGCATATAGTGGGGAGGAGAGAAGTAGGGTCGTTAAGATTGCAAACGGAGACTGTTTAAAATTCATGAGCGAAACTCTTATTATATGAAACAATATATCTTATAGGGTATTATCTCATTTGCTAATGAGATTCGTTATCAAATGAATATTATTAAGTTTCGCTACTGTTTGTCAATTGTTCTTATAAGAAATATTGATGAGAGAAGTGAGAAGAGGAGGGGAAATAGCAGGAATTTATGAGAAGTTCTTTTGTTAAATCCTGTGCTATCAAATTGTAATTACGAGAGCTTTTTTATTTTTATTGGGCTGGAGAAGGCGAGAGAGACGTGAGTAGGCGGATAAACTTTTAGTAGATATTAGTGTGTAATAAATGAGCAGTTTTATAGTGCCGTTTCACTTTTCATGATGAGGAGATTGAAGGGAAGGCATATGGAGCGGGGAAGGGATATTAGTGATGAAGAGCAAATGTAACTATAAGAAGATAAGAGATACGAAATAGGAGATAAGAGAAAGGGCCTTGAAGGCCCTGATAACTGATAACTGATAATAGTGGTAAGTGATCGATAATATTCGATAAATGTTTTTTCGGCGCTATTTAAAAGGGGGCTGATATTCAAAATCCTCACTTGCGCGACTATCTTCAAAGATAGGAAGAGCACTCTTTTTGGTAAATAGTTGGTTGATAAATTGATTTGGAAAGAGCGCAATAGTTGTGTTGAAGGTCTCAACATTGGCATTAAAAATACGGATACTTGCTGCCACATTCTTCTCAAGCTCACTGAGTTCTTGCATAAATTGCTGGTAGATCGTAGAGGCTTTTAATTCTGGGTAGTTTTCAGCAACCATATTGAGTTGAGAGAAGAGCGCTTTAGACTCATTGTTGATCGCTTTGAGCTGTTCGACACTACTATTTTCTGGGGAAATCTTCTTAAGGGATGCACGCAGGGCTGTAATATTTTGTAACACATCAGCCTCATGAATCTTATACTCTTCCACCATTTTTTCGAGATTGGGCAGCAATCTATTTTTCTGGAGTTGTTGTGTAATAACATCCGCCCAAGCGCGTTGAGTTGCGTTGTAGTAGGTGATGATACGATTATGAATCGTAATGATATAGATTATCAGGATAAGTGGAATAAGAAGTGTGATGATAAATGGAAGTGACATAGGGCACTACTCCTTAAGTTGTGTGAAATTGTGTAAGATAGGCCGTAATATCAGGTGCATAATATGTAACGTACAGGATGTACCTAATGGATTTTATCTTAATGAGTTTAGAATATTTTGAGTGAACGTTAATATTGCTGTCAATTGAGGAAGTGTCTGCTTCTCCTTTAGTTCCAGAATAAAGGCATCAATATTTGTAAGGTCATAGTTTTGTTCTGCTGTGATGATATCTGCATTATCAAAGGCGATAAGGAGTTGTTGATTAAGCTCTATATTGAGATTTTTAAACGCCTTACCTATTTTCAGTAACTGTTCGACCATTGTGGGCGTCAATATTTTTGCTGCAAAATGCTGTTCTGATGTTGTCAGTGAGAACGTTTTACGAAAAGAGATCGAGGCTGGCAGGTAATCACTTCTTTTGACCCTTAATTTTCGATCAGCACTGATTTGTAGCGTCGGTAGGGGCTGTTTCGTGAGCTTTGTGGGATCGAGTAAGAGTCCATAACGATGATAGTGATGATAGACTTTACGGTTTTTCGGTTTGCCCTCATTATCTTTCTCTTCAATGATCTCCTCATCAATATAGTGGAAATGGAAGTAGTAGAAGTCAATGGTAGGTTGATTGTGTGAATGCCCTTCGAGCGGCACTTCTCCTTTGAGAAGATCAGGAATATCACGACGATAATTACCACGATTAAACTCCCTAAATTGTTGTAATAACTGATCGATAGGGAGCGTCTCAGGTGCAATAGGAGCTATCTGATTATCGAAGAGAAGATCGCGCTGGAAGATCTTTTTTGAGAGCTGTTGTGGTAATTTCTCTCGGCGATAGAAGCGGATAGCAAGAATAATGCCGATAAAAAGGGCAAGCATGAGAAGGAAGAGGAAGAGACCTTCCCCTGTTTCTCGGTAGAGGTAGAAACCCGTTATCAAGAGGATGAGATCAGCGACAAAGTAGAGAAGATAATCTCGCCGATCAAATTGAAGGGGCGAGATCTTTCGCATTGACTCAACAATCTCTAATAGCTCTTCCGGCGATTGCACATTGTCGATGCGCTCAGATGCTTGCGTGATCTCTTGCCATAATAGATGGTTATGTCGGATCATTGGAAACATCTATTGTTTACCTCTTTTCAGTGGGCTGAAAAATCGTATAGCGAACACTATAATTGATTCTCTTCTCTCCATTTGCCGGCAGTGTGATATTCCAGATAGCACTCTCATTTTTTAAGATTGCCGGAGGCTGTTGGCTGATAAGCTCCCAATTGACCCCTTGTCCCGGAGAGAAATATTCTGTTAATGCAACATCCACCGCTTCCGCTTTACGATTATTGAGAGTGAGCTGATAGCTAACTTCCCACTCATCGGGATTAACAATACGATATTGTTGCTGTTCTCTGGTGAGAGTGACATCAAAAGCACTTCCCATATTGAGTGTGATCTTCTCTCCCGCGGCGCTATTGGTAAGATAATCTTCACCTAAAAAGATGGGCGTCTCTTCCCCCGCTTGATAGAGGCGAATAGTACCAGATGGAAGCGCAAACCCTAATTGATCAGCCTTCTTATTATCAAAGTGAAATGAGACAGTGGCATTTTGTGGAGAAGATTGCTCTAAAAGCCGTTGACTTGGGCTCATATTATCGAAATGGTAACGCTTTTGATAAGGAATTTGATCGGCGCTAAAGAGAGCAATTTGGGTCTGTTCTTGTTGTTGGAGCGTAAATTTTCCAGGAAGTAGGAAGCGTTGATAGTCGCTCACAGGTTGGGGAGCGATATTATCCTGTTGTGGACTACTTGCCGCTTTAACCATAAAGTTCTCACGATAGAGTGGAACTTGCGGGGTAAGGTGAAGATTGCCGGCAATGAGTGAGATTTCGCTACTGTTAAAATCGATGCCGCTCTGATTGTTAATGGTTGCCCATCCCTCTAAGCGAAACAACTTCTCCTTCTCATCAAGTTGTGCAATATAATCGCTACTCCAACTCACTCCTCGTGTGAGGTAATTGAGATTTGCTCGGTAAGGGGTGATCGTTTTAGGTAGATTCTCTAAGAGAAGAGAGAGTACCGGAGTGCGATTTAAACCTTTAGGAATCTCTTTAAAGGCGAGTCTTGCATCTGCTGGAAGGCCTGATTCGATGCGATCTTCATACTGAAGAAGGAGGCCCCCATTGTTAGAGAGAATAATCGCTTTTTCTCGGCGTTCTTTAGGTGATTGCCAGATCACTTCAACTTCTTTGCCAATAGAGTAATCGATCAATGTTGTCGGGGAGAGTAGATTGCGATTGAGTTTCTTCTCTATTACGAGCGGAAGCACCTCTTTCTCTTCTGATGAGGTTGATTCATCTTGGCGCGGATTAAATTTTAAGAGTAATGATTCTACAATTGCTTCTGGGGCAATATTGGGGAGAAGGAGCACCGGTTCTTTTTCAGATAATTGAAAGGTGCGATTTTCTGAGACTAACGCAATCCCTTCTTGGTAGATCGTCAGTTGTCGATCGATAAGATTCTGCTCTGAAGCTGATTCAGTAGCTAAAGAGAGAGGGCCGATCGGCAATAATAGGGTGAGAATCGTAGCTTGAAAGAGGGGAGATCGTTTCATTATCGAGATTCCTTTCTGTCCATTATTTTATTTAAGGGCTTTTATTTAGGGGCGTGCTACATAGATAGTGCTACAGATAATTATAGCGATTAATGGTTATTGGTAATAGGCCTATAGTAATAGATTTATAGTTAATCCTTCTGTTGCTCTATTCTATTTGCCATATTCTATTTTCTATTTCTGTCATATTGCTATTTCTATAATAGCAATAGCATCTATGGTCGGCCCCATTATTTATGGGGAGTTTAATAAGTTAGGAATAAGTGCTATTAAGCTTGATATTTCGATAGGGATTTCGTAAAATGCCGAGATCGTTTACCAGCGACCCCTAACGTTGATTTAGAGTCAGTATCGTGAGAGTGATCTCTCGCCGGTATTCTCGTTACCGGCGGTATGCATGCTGGTTTTAAATTTTTTTGTTAGTGATTATTTATTTTGGAGTTTTCGATGAAAACATTTAGTGCAAAGCCTGCTGAAGTAACCCGTGAATGGTTTTTAATTGATGCAGAAGGAAAAACCCTCGGCCGTTTAGCGAGCGAAGTTGCAACACGCTTACGTGGTAAGCATAAGCCTGAGTTCACACCTCACGTTGATACCGGTGATTACATTGTTATCGTAAACGCAGAGAAAGTCCGTGTAACAGGTAACAAGCTACAACAAAAAATTTATTATAAACATACCGGTTATGTTGGTCATTTAAGAGAGACTACTCTTGAGAAGATGTTGCAAACTAAACCTGCAAATGTTATTGAGTTTGCGGTCAAAGGCATGCTCCCTAAAAATGCATTAGGAAGAGAAATGCTTCGTAAATTAAAAGTATATGCAGGTCCTGAGCATGCTCATGCAGCACAGCAACCAAAAGTTTTAGACATCTAATTTTAAGAAGAGAGAATTAATTATGGCAGCTAACCAAAATTACGGTACTGGAAGACGTAAAAGATCACAAGCAAGAGTGTTTTTACGTAAAGGTACAGGCAGTATTATTGTTAACGATAAATCACTCGATGATTACTTCCCACGTGAAGTATCACGCATGGTAGTTCGTCAACCGCTTGAGCTTTTAGAAGTTACAGATCAATTTGATGTGATCGTAACTGTAAAAGGTGGTGGTTTGAGTGGTCAAGCCGGTGCAATTCGTCACGGCTTAACACGTGCACTCGTTGAGTATGATGAGGCGAATCGTGCGCCGTTACGTAAAGCAGGTTTCGTAACTCGTGACCCACGTAGCGTTGAGCGTAAGAAAATCGGTCTTCGTTCAGCACGTCGTGCAACTCAGTTCTCAAAACGTTAATTTTTATCGATATTTTGAGTATGATGAAAAATATCAAAGCCTTTCTTTTGAAAGGCTTTTCTTTTTGGAGAAAAGGTTCAATGAACCCTCACATGAGTCCTCATATATACCATACGAAAGATCATCCTATTAGAAATCGGCAGATCTCTAAAAATTCTTTACAGGTGATCAATCGGCTCAATAGCGCTGGCTTCAACGCTTATCTTGTTGGTGGTGGTGTGCGTGATCTTCTCTTGGGTCTATCCCCTAAAGATTTTGATATTGTGACAGATGCACATCCTAGTGAGATTCGTCGAGTATTTCGCAATAGTCGTATTATTGGACGTCGTTTTCGTCTGGTGCATGTTGTTTTTGGTCGAGAGATCATTGAAGTAGCCACTTTTCGCTCTAATGAAGCGAATGATCAATCGAAACATTATCAGACAAATCAGGAAGGGTTTGTAACACGAGATAATATTTACGGCACGATTGATGAAGATGCGCTTCGGCGAGACTTCACCATCAATGCGCTCTATTATGATGTTCGTAATCAGACCATTATCGATTATTGTAATGGATATCAAGATCTAAAGAGTAGGCGTTTATCATTGATCGGTGATCCGACAGAGCGATTCTTAGAGGATCCCGTCCGTATTTTGCGTGCGATTCGTTTTGAAGCAAAATTGGGATTAACGATCGATCCGGAACTGCTCCCCTTTATTGCAGAGCATCGTCATCTTCTTGCAACTGTTTCGCCAGCGAGAATGTATGATGAGGTTTTAAAGCTCTTTTTAACAGGACATGGTGAGCATTCTTACCATAGTATGATTGCGCATGAGCTCTTCGAGATCCTCTTTCCATTAACCTATAATGCGTTAGAGCGAGAAGGGTTTCCGGATCAGCATCTCCTCTTAAGATCACTGCAAAATTCAGATGAGCGTGCAGCTGCGGGATTAACGAGTTCCCCCTACTTTGTCTATGCCTCTCTGTTGTGGGCACCTTTTGTTGCAATTTATGAAAAAGAGATCGTAAAAGGCAAACGAAATAGTGATGCCTCTTCTAGCGCTATTGATGAAGTCTTTAAAGTACAGCATCAAATTACGGTTATTCCCCGTTATGTTCGGGAGTTTATTGAAGAGTTGTGGATATTTCAGTTCCGATTGCAAGCGAAAGTGATTCGTCAACCGAAACGTTTGATGGAACATCCCCGTTTTAAAGCCGCATATGATTTCTTACTTTTGCGTGCAGATGCGCAAGAGAGCGATGAAGTGATTGAAAAGGCTCAATATTGGGAGGCACAGTTTAAGGATTACGAACAGAGACTTCTTGCAAAAGAGCGGGAAGCGGCAAGAGAAGAGCGTCGAGAAGGCAAACGCGCTGTAGCAGCTGAGATTAAAACTCATCAGCAGAATGATGATGCTTCGACTGAGCCTAAAAAGCGTCGGCGCCGTCCCCGAAGAAGAAATCGGAGTAAAGAATCGCCGGCAAAATCATAAGATAATGATGGGGAAATAAATCAATAACTCCTCAAGATGGTTGAGAACTATCTAGAACACTCTCTTAAGTTGATCGAAAGATCGGCGTCGATAGTGTTTTAGGTAGTTTTTTTATGGGTAAAATTTTTTGATATTGATCACATTTTTAACAATCTGTTTTTATCTTTTGGGGGAATATCAAGGCATTACGATTTGAATAAAAGTGAATATATGTAAATAGATAATATGTTGTGTTATCGTTTTAGTAACTATTATTTTGGTAAGTTAATGGTAGTTGGTCATAATGTTAATGTTTTAATCATTTTTGATGCAGAATTTTCAATTTCCTCGGTTTAGTTCTATTGAAGAGATTCTAGGTGATTTATGGATAATGCAAAAAAGATTGGTTTAATTGCCTGTATCGGTATTGTTGCAGGAAATATGATGGGAAGTGGTATTGCGCTATTGCCGGCAAACTTAGCGAGTATCGGTTCGATAGCGATTACTGGTTGGATTGTCGCTTTGATTGGCGCACTCTCATTAGCGTATGTCTTTGCGAAGTTAGCAACGAAAGATCCTGAAGAGGGAGGTCCTATTGCCTATGCTAATGAGGTTAGTTCGGCTTTAGGATTTCAGACAGGGGCACTCTATTATCATGCCAACTGGATTGGGAATCTTGCCATTACAACAACAGCGGTCTCCTATCTCTCTGTATTTTACCCTATCCTCAATGAGGCGATTCCGGCAGGAATTCTCTCTCTTGCACTGATTTGGCTCTTCACCTTTATCAATCTGTTAGGGGGGCAGTGGATTGGTCGCTTAACCACTTTTGGTTTAGTTCTGATTCTTATTCCTGTTATTGGAACGGCAATATTTGGATGGCTCTGGTTTGATAAAGAGACCTATATTCACAACTGGAATGTCTCTCATGATACCGACTATCAGGCCGTTGTAAGTAGTACATTGCTCTGTTTGTGGGCTTTTGTGGGAATTGAATCTGCCTCTGTTAACTCAGCACTTGTTAAAAATCCTAAAAAGACAATTCCTTTAGCGACGATGATCGGTGCTTTTTTAGCGGGTATTGTCTATATCTTGGCAACTCAGGTTATCTCCGGTATGTATCCGGCGGCAGAGATGGCGGCCTCGGGGGCTCCTTTCTCAAAGACAGCATCAACGATGTTAGGTGAATGGGCAAGCCCTGTGGTTTCGATCTTTACGGTAATTGCTTGTTTAACATCGTTAGGCTCATGGATGATGTTAGTGGGGCAAGCGGGGGCTAGAGCGGCACATGATGGGAACTTCCCTAAAGTTTATGGTGAGATGGATAAAAATGGTATTCCGCGCAAAGGATTGATTCTAGCGGCAATTCAGATGTCTATCCTCCTGACCTTGGTGACATTGGCGAATGCTGAATCAGGTCGTGCTTCTACCATCTTTAAAGATCTTATCAATATCGCTGTTCTCTTAACGATGTTGCCTTACTTCTACTCCTGCTTAAATCTTATTCGAGTGGAAGGGATGAGTGCGAAGCGTCTCTTGAGTTTAACAGCTGCTATTTTTGGGAGTATTTTCTGTTTCATTGCGCTCTTAGGCTCAACGCCGATGCAACTCTCCGGCACCTTTATTGTGAGTTTAATTATCTTAATGTTCTATGCAAAGAAGTTAGGGCATCAGCGAGAAGTTGTTAATGACAATTAATAAATGAAATTAATAGATGCAACCAACAGATGTCATCAATAAATAGAGTCAATATATGAGATCAATAAGTTAGATTGGGTTTTAAAGTAGTGAGCGTGCAGCAGTCTGCTCAATCAACAATGATAGTCAAAAGGAGTCTATATGTATCAAATCGCACTATTAAATGATGTTCGCGAAGAGTTTAAGAGTCTACTATTCTCTAAGCTTGAGGCGAGTTTAACGGAGATGGGGTATAAGTTACTTCTTGTGGAGCAGGCAGAAGATCTTCTTCATCTCTTACAAAAAAATCCCCGTATTTTGGGTGTGATTTTTGATTGGGATAATCATCAGTTGCCACTCTGTGAGCAGATCGCCCATCTCAATGAGCAGTTGCCGCTCTTCACCTTTATCAATGATAAGGTGGCGATGGATCTCTCACTCTCTGATCTAAAAAATAATCTCTATTTTTATGATTATGTTCTCAATAATGCGACAGATAGCGCAATACGGATTGATCAGCGGGTTGAAGAGTATATTGAGCAAATTTTACCTCCCTTTACAAAGGCGCTCTTTAAGTATGTTGGGGCAGAGAAGTATACCTTCTGTACACCGGGTCATATGGGAGGGACGGCATTTGAGCAGAGTCCCGTAGGCTCACTCTTCTATGATTTTTATGGTGAGAATACTTTTCGCTCTGATATATCGATCTCCATGGGAGAGCTCGGTTCTCTACTAGATCATTCAGGGCCACATCGTGAGGCAGAGGAGTATATTGCCGAAACCTTCAATGCTGATCGAAGCTTTATTATTACCAATGGAACCTCGACGGCGAATAAAGTTGTGGGTATGTATGCTTGTCCGGAGGGGAGTACCATTATTGTGGATCGAAATTGTCATAAATCGATTACCCATTTAATGATGATGACTAATGTAACGCCGATCTATCTTAAGCCGACCCGTAATGCTTATGGAATCTTAGGGGGTATTCCTAAGAAGGAGTTTGCAAAAGCACATATTGAAGCGCTTGTGGCTGAAAGAGAGAATGGTTCTGCACCAGTGCATGCCATTATTACCAACTCAACCTACGATGGGCTCTTCTACGATACAGATTATATCAAGGAGCATTTGCCGGTTAATTCAATCCATTTCGATTCAGCATGGGTTCCTTATACCAATTTCCATCCTATCTATGAGGGTAAATCAGGGATGGGAGGCGAGCGTGTTGAAGGAAAGGTGATCTATGAGACGCAATCGACCCATAAATTATTAGCGGCATTTTCGCAAGCATCGATGATTCATGTAAAAGGGGAGATCAATGAGCGAACCTTTAATGAAGGATATATGATGCATACCACGACCTCACCGCTCTATAGTGTTGTCGCTTCATGTGAAGTCTCTGCGGCGATGATGCGTGGGCAAGCCGGACGAAATTTGATGACTCAAGCGATCAATCGAGCGATCGATTTCCGTAAGGAGATTGCAAGACTGAATCGTGAGTCGAGTGATTGGTTCTTTAATGTATGGCAACCTGAAAATATTGATGAATTAGCCTGTTGGCCACTCAATAGTGAAGATCGTTGGCATGGGTTTAATGAGATTGATGATAATTTTCTCTATCTCGATCCGATTAAGATCACTCTTACGACGCCAGGAATGGATGCATCAGGTACGCTTGATGAGTGGGGAATTCCAGCCTCTATTGTCTCTCAGTTTTTAGATGAGCATGGTATTGTGGTGGAAAAAACAGGTCCTTACTCTCTACTTTTCCTCTTTAGTATGGGAATTGATGAGACAAAAGCGATGACGCTTTTGAGAACATTGATGAAGTTTAAACACGCTTATGATCAGAATCTCAAAGTGAAAGAGGCGATGCCGGCACTCTATGCTATCGACCCACAATTCTATAGCGATCTTCGTCTGCAAGAGTTGGCTAAGGGTATTCACCATCTGATGAAAGAGCATCAGCTACCACAATTGATGTATAACGCCTTTGATAGCCTTCCTGAAATGGAGATGACTCCCCATGCCGCCTATCAGGCAGAGTTACGAGGGAAGGTTACAGAATGTAAGCTTTCAGAGTTAATGAATCAGGTTAGCGCTAATATGATTCTCCCTTACCCGCCGGGTGTTCCGCTTATTATGCCGGGTGAGAAGGTAACAGAAGAGACAAAACCGATTCTTGAGTTCTTAGAGATGCTCTGCGATATCGGCTCTCACTATCCTGGTTTTGAGACAGATATTCATGGTGTTTATCAAAATAGTGATGGTGAATATGTGGTCCGGATATTGGATCTATAAGGGGATCTTTCGCCGAATCTCGTAGGTTGAATAGACTCGATGGGCAGAATCGGTGAGTGAAATGATATAAGCATATAAGCATATAAGCATATTTGGGTGGGATACTTCTCTTGAAGAATCCCACTTTTTTATTGATTGAGTTAGGTTGAGTCAGATTGAATTAAATTGAATTCAATGAGATTGATTGACCGAGCTGAAGTTATTCGATTGAAGTTATCGAGTTAAATATAGTTGCTAGGATTTACCGTTTGCCCTTTAGTTCGAATCTCAAAGTAGAGAACGGTTCGACCATCAAAGCTATTCCCCATCGAAGCGATCTGTTGCCCTTTTTTCACCTTCATTCCCTCTTTAACATTGACAGAGGCAAGATATCCATAGGCAGAGTAGGTATCGGCATTATGTTTAATAATGATGAGCTGACCATAGCCTGAATTTCCTGTTCCGGCAAATACCACCTCTCCATTATGCGCAGCACGGACAGGTTGATTGAGTGTGCCGGCAATCTGTATCCCTTTTTGGCCAGGAAGATTGGGGTTATAGCTCTTCGTAATGGGGCCATCAGTCGGTTTTTGCCAACCACTGATACCGGTTGAGACTTTGTCTTTTGGGGCCGCCGGGGCTTTCGGGACAATAACGGTATTATCACGACGCGCAATTGCTTGTGGTGCGCTACTTCCTCTTTTCTCTCTTACTGCTGATCCTGCCTTACCGCTGACACGTAAGACCTGTCCTGTATGAATGAGATTGGGGTTGGAGATATTGTTCAATTTCTGCAGCTGCTGAAGTGACATATTATGTGCCCGCGCAATCTGGCTGAGAGAATCGCCGGGACGCACAGTATAACTACCCGATGAGCTACAAGCCTGGATAATGAGGAGTGCTGATAAGATAAATGTTACTCGTTTTAAGCGCATAATATTTACTTTCTATATTAAAAAACCCCAAAAAGAAGAAGATATCTTACCATCATTCCTCTTTGAGGGGTATCTCTATGATCTATTTTATAATCTACTATTGTGTTCGCTCGATTAGTAAAACTGGCAGTGCATTTTTACTTAATTGAGCGGGTCAGTTGCACACATCGCGGTTACATTGACGATGCGACGAGCGGTTGCGATATTGGTCACAACGTGTGCCGGTTTCGAGATTCCTGTCAAAATAGGACCTACAACAATACTATCGGTAATTGTTCGAACAAAGTTATAGGTAATATTGGCAGAATCGATATTGGCAAAGATGAAGAGATTTGCCTGACCTTGTAGCTCTGAGTTCGGGAAATATGCATTACGATAACGCTCCCAAATCGCAAGATCGGGTTGCATCTCTCCTTCCACCTCCAGTTCAGGGGCGCTCTCTTTTAAAAGATGCAGTGTCTCTTGCATTTTTCGTGAGAATTTCGACTCTCTTGAACCGAAGTTTGAGTGAGAGAGTAGCGCCACTTTAGGCACAATACCAAAACGTTCTACTACAGATGCGGCCATCTTTGTGATATCAGCGAGCTCTTGAGCGGTAGGATCTTCATTGACATGAGTATCACAGAAGAAGAGCGGCCCTTTTGGTGACAGGATTAAGCTAATCGCCGCTGGTTGAGATGTCCCTTCTCGAAGGCCAATTGCATCCACAATATGATGAACGTGGCGATGGTATTGACCTAAAACACCACTGATTTGACCATCGATCTCTCCAAGCTCAAGGAGCATTGAAGAGAGTAAGTTCCCTCTTGTCTGCATACGTTGACGAGCAAGTTCCGGCGTAATGCCTTTACGCTTCATCAAGCTGTAATATTGCTCTGAACAGCGATCAAGAAGGGGAGGGTTGCGATAATCGATAATTTGAACATAGTCGCTACCAATATCTTTACTGATACTATCTTCTGGCATTAAGACTTTTGTTGGAAGATTAATTCCTAGTTCTTCAATACGTTGTTGAATCACTTTAGGTTGCCCAATGAGGATAGGGTTCGCTAAGCGATCTTGTTTTACCAGATAAACGGCACGGAGGACTCGTTCATCTTCCCCTTCACAGTAAGCGATCGTGCGTGCATTCTCTTTAGCTTGATTGAAGATGGGGCGCATCGCCATATTGGTCTTATTAAAATGTTGACTTAAACGATGTCGATACTCTTCAAAATCCACAATTGGGCGAAGGGCAACGCCTGATTCCATTGCCGCTTTTGCAACCGCAATAGGGAGTTCTACAATAAGGCGAGGGTCGAACGGTTTTGGAATAATGTAGTTGCGAGAGAAGCGAAGACTTTCGCCGGGATAAGCGTGAAGAACCTCATCTGTTGGCTCTTGGTGAGTTAGATCTGCGATTGCTTTGACACAAGCCATCTTCATCGCTTCATTAATCTCTGTAGCTCCACAGTCGAGTGCGCCACGGAAGAGGTAAGGGAAGCAGAGAACATTATTTACCTGATTAGGATAATCGGAGCGACCTGTGGCAATGATTGCATCTTCCCTGACAGCGTGAGCAATCTCTGGGCGAATTTCTGGTTCGGGGTTTGCAAGAGCAAAGATGAGCGGATTAGGTGCCATCTTCTCAACCATCTCAGCCTTAAGAACGCCGGGAGCAGAGAGCCCTAAAAAGACATCCGCCCCTTCAATGACTTCACCTAAAGTCATCTTATCGGTTTGCTGCATAAAGAAGGATTTATACTCATCGAGCGATTCAGGAGAGCGATGTTGATTAACAACGCCATCTCGGTCAGCAACGGTGATATTCTCTTTCTTTAAACCAAATTGCATTAAAAGATTTAAGCAAGAGATAGCCGCAGCGCCCGCACCACTACAGACAAGTTTGATCTCTTCAATCTTTTTATCGGCAAGTTTAAGCGCATTTAATACGCCTGCAGCAGTGATGATCGCCGTTCCATGCTGATCATCATGGAAGACCGGAATATTCATCCGTTTTTTGAGCTCTTGCTCAATATAGAAGCATTCAGGCGCTTTAATATCTTCTAAGTTAACGCCGCCAAAGGTGGGTTCAAGACTCGCAACAATATCGATAAATTTATCGGGATCTAACTCATCGACTTCAATATCGAAGACATCGATATCGGAGAATTTTTTAAAGAGAACCCCTTTTCCTTCCATGACAGGTTTTCCTGCCAATGGGCCAATATTTCCAAGTCCTAATACTGCAGTTCCATTACTAATAACGGCAACAAGATTACCTTTAGAGGTGTAATCGAGAGCGGTGAGCGGATCTTTTTGAATCTCTTCGCAAGCGTAGGCAACGCCAGGGGAGTAAGCAAGAGAGAGATCCTTTGAGTTGACAAGCGGTTTAGTTGCTTCAACTGAGATTTTTCCAGGTCTAGGCTGGGCATGATAGCGAAGCGCTTCAATTCGAAGATCTTCAGTTTTATTATTTGGAGAATCCATTGAGATCTATCCTTTATACTGAATTTTGAGTGAATATTAGATACTAACAAGGATTGATCTTCGAATCTACTAGGCTACTCATAAAAAAGGGGATCAAACTCAATTTTTACGGAGTTATAGATTTAACTTGTTGATTTTAATCTATTAAAGATCTCTTTTTGCACATAAAAGCTCTCTGTTTGATCTTGATATAAAATATAGATTGCAGTTCTATTTATCGCTCTATTGATGGCTCTATTTTAGGTCTGTTCTAGGTCTGTTTTCTTACTATTATCTGATTTTTAACCATTATTTATTTGATAATGAGCTCGCTATTATATCTCCTCTATAAGTCTGCTATAAGCTTGTTATAAGAATATTAAATAACGATTTTATGGGGACGATGGAGATCCTATTTGCTATAATAGAGGGCGATTTAAATTATGGAAAGTGCTTCTAGATATAGCTTTTAAGTAGTGAATCAACAGAGTATTTCCCGACGATGTTTGTGGAGGGTTTTATAATGCCAAGTGATGATAAACAGTTAGTACTTCGTGCTAATACTTTTCCGTCTGTCGCCGATGGGCTCGATGCCTATATCAGTGCGATTGGCGACATCCCCACTCTAACTGCCGAAGAGGAGCAAGCGCTTGCTTATCGATTAATAGAGCATGGTGATCTTAATGCGGCGCAGACACTTGTTCTATCTCATCTTAAATTTGTAGTTCATATTGCCAAAAACTATACCGGCTATGGCCTTCCTTTGGTGGATCTAATCCAAGAGGGAAATGTTGGTTTGATGAAAGCGGTTAAACGGTTTGACCCTTCCTACAATGTGCGTCTTATCTCCTTTGCTGTCTATTGGATTAAGTCGGAGATTCATGAGTTTGTTATTCGTAATTGGCGAATTGTGAAAGTTGCAACTACCAAGGCGCAGCGAAAACTCTTCTTTAATCTCCGCTCTTCAAAAGAGTCCCTTGAATGGCTAACAGATGATGAGGCCGCTGATATCGCTAAAGAACTCAATGTTAGTAAGGCTGAAGTTAAACGGATGGAGATGCGACTCTTCTCGAATGATTTAGCGTTTGACCTGCCGGTAGGAAGTAGTGTTGATGATGGTGATTTTAGTCCCTCAGATTGGCTCTCTTCAAATGCATTAGATCCTTCACAGGCTGTTGAGAAAGAGGATTATCAGACGCACAATAATGAGAAGCTCAATAATGCGATTGAATCTCTCGATCCGCGTAGTAAAGATATTATTCTTCAACGCTGGATGAGAGATGAGGATGAGGAGCGACCTACTTTAACCGAGCTTGCTGACAAATATTCAGTATCGGCAGAGCGTATTAGACAGATTGAGAATCAGGCAATGAGTAAAATCAAAGACCTGTTGACGGTATGATAACGTGCTCAATGTTCGTAAAGGACTCAGATTATTGATCTGGGTCTTTTCTATTATGGAGTGATATAAAATGAGAGCAATTAGAGAGATTAAAGAGAGTATTCAGGTCAAAGAGTTAGCGTTAGAGACAATGCCGGAGATGATCGAATCGACGGGTGAATTGATGCTTGATGCGCTCAAAGCCGGCAAAAAGGTTCTAATTTGTGGTAATGGGGGGTCAGCTGCTGATGCACAACATTTTGCGGCAGAATTGATCAATCGCTTTGAGGTTGAACGCGCTCCTTTGCCGGCAATTGCCTTAACTACCGATAGTTCAAATTTAACCTCCATTGCCAATGACTATAGTTATGATGAGGTTTTTGCTAAGCAGGTGATGGCGCTTGGACAGGCTGGCGATATTTTGATTGCGATTAGCACGAGTGGTAATTCAAAGAGCATTAACCGTGCCGTAGAGGAAGCGCTTAAGAAAGGGATGATTGTATTGGGATTGACGGGGGAGAAAGGGGGAGAGATGGCAATGATCGAGAGTCCCAATCTTCATCTTGTTAAAGCACCGAGCCCAAGAACAGCAAGAGTTCAAGAGGTTCATATTCTTGTGATTCATATTTGGTGTGGAATGATCGATGCCGCTTATCGCTAAGCATTCCTCCAAACGGTTAAGAGGATGAGAGTAATAGTTTTAAGTATGGTTTGAAGGTGTAATTTTTCAATCGAGTCAACCTTTAGGAAGCTAATTTCAAGAGGATAGGGCGAAGAGTTACAGCTGAAAATTAAAAATTTAATTGATTAAAGATGGCATAAGTCATAGGAGAGAAGCGGATGTTAAGACGATTCCTATTATTGAGTAGTTTTGTAATGTTGCTTTCAGCATGTGTTCCGGCATTTATCGTCGGCGGTGTTGGCGCAACAGCTGCAGGTATTAATGATCGCCGAACCGCTGGGCAGATCGTAGAAGATAATGCGATCACAGTGAAGGTGCAAAATATGATCAGTCAACTTCCTGAACGAGGTCTTGCGCATATTAGTATCCTCAGTTATAACGGCACTGTCCTTATTTTAGGAGAGGTCCCTAACCATCAATTAGGTTTAGAGGTGGAAGAAGCGGTACGTAAAACTGAACATGTTAAGAGCGTTCATAATGAGCTGATTGTGGCGCCGGAAGCATCTCTCGCAAGTATTGCAGCAGACTCTATGTTGACTGCTAAAGTGAAGACTGCACTTGCAACAGATATTAAGCTGAAAGGCTTTAATGCTGGAAATGTGAAGGTGATGACCTCAAGACGAAAGGTCTATTTAATGGGGATCGTAAATGAGGCAGAAGCTCGTGAAGCGATCGAGATTACTCGTCATGTTGCCGGCGTTGAAGAGGTTGTTCCTTTCTTCGATATCGTGAATCGACAGTTCCACAATATCAATTAAGAATTTTATATATTAAGATGGTTGTGCTAGGCGGGCTATTTTTAAAGTTAACTGCCTAGCTATGAGATAGTTTCAGAATTGATACTTTTAATAAGTTTTTAAACCATATTTTAAGTATGAGTTTCAATTAGATGTTTGAAGTAGCTATTTAGAATAGATATTTGAAATAGATATTTCGAGATGAAAAGGAATAGTAAAGATGACTAAAAAATATGATGCAATTGTAATTGGTGGTGGCTCTGGTGGACTCTCCTATGCAGAAAGAGCTGCAAGCTACGGAGTTAAATGTCTCTTAATTGAAAAAGATAAGTTAGGTGGAACCTGTGTGAATGTCGGTTGTGTTCCTAAAAAAGTGATGTGGAATGCGGCGAATATTGCTCATATGTTTGATGATGCTAAAGGTTATGGTTTTACATTTGGTGAACCACAATTTTCTTGGAGCCATTTAAAAGAGAAGCGTGATCAATATATTAAGAATATTGTTACTTGGTATAACAACAGTTATATGCCAGATGCCGGCGTTGATGTAATTCATGGCGCGGCTAAATTTGTTGATAACAAGACAGTCGAAGTGAATGGTGAGCATTTTACGGCAGATAAAATTGTAATCTCAACAGGTGGTTATCCATTAGTACCTGAAACAGAAGGGGCAGAGTATGGGATTACTTCAGATCAATTTTTTGATCTTGAAGAGGCACCTAAGCGTGTTGTTGTTGTAGGTGCCGGCTATATTGCGGTGGAATTAGCACAGCTTCTTTCAGCGTTAGGTAGTAAGGTGGATCTCCTCTGTCGTGGTGAGATGGTTTTACGTCACTTTGATAGCTATGTTACAGAGCATCTTAAAGAGGTTTTAGAGGGTGATGAGAATTTAACGCTCCATACACACTCCAATGTACAACGTGTTGAAAAGAGAGAAGATGGCTCTTTAGTGGTTATCACAGAGAAGGAATCGATCGAGACAGATCTTCTTGTCTGGGCAATTGGTCGTGGTTACAACACCCATAATATTGGGCTTGAAAATACAGATCTTAAGGTTAATGAAGATGGCACGATCAGTGTCAATAAGTATCAAGAGAGTGAAGTGCCGGGGATCTATGTGTTAGGGGATATCATTGGTGGAAAATTCCAATTAACACCGGTTGCGATTGCCGCAGGACGTCGTCTTGCTGATAGGTTGCATAATGGGATGGAAGGCCGTCATCTTGAGTATAAAGATATTCCGAGTATCGTCTTCTCCCACCCACCAATCGGTACAACGGGTTTAACAGAGAAAGAGGCCGCAGCTGAGTATGGTGAAGATGCTGTAAAATGTTATACCGCCTCTTTTACCTCTATGTACTCCAACTTTAGTACAAAACCTGTGAAGACTGCGATGAAGATGGTCACTGTTGGAGAAGATGAGAAGATCGTAGGAATTCACCTAATCGGGCCAACTGTCGATGAGATGTTGCAAGGCTTCGCTGTTGCAGTGAAGATGGGTGCGCATAAGCGAGATTTCGATGATACCGTTGCACTTCATCCAACAGCTGCCGAAGAATTGGTGACGATGCGTTAACAGCTTATATTCAGTCTAAATAAGAGTAGAAACAGAATGTTAGAATTTTTTCAGAGTATCGATATTATTGTGCTATTAACGCTCGTCCTATCTGTAGGATTAGTTTTAGCTTTTGAGTTTGTAAATGGGTTTCATGATACGGCCAATGCCGTGGCGACAGTGATCTATACTAAGTCACTTAAACCCCGCTTAGCGGTCTTTTTATCCGGGATATTTAACTTTTTAGGGGTTCTGTTAGGAGGTCTAGGAGTTGCTTACGCTATTGTTAACCTTCTACCGATGGATCTCTTAGCAAATGCCAATTCAACGAAAGGGTTGGTGATGGTCGTCTCCCTTTTAGTTGCGGCGCTCATCTGGAACCTAGGGACTTGGTATTTTGGAATCCCTGCGTCAAGCTCACATACTCTCATTGGCTCTATTTTAGGGGTGGGATTAGCCAATGCGCTTTTAACAGATCACTCACTAGTCGATGGTGTTAACTGGGATAAAGCTGTTGGAGTCTTTGAATCGCTCCTCTTCTCCCCTTTTATTGGGGCAGGGCTAGCGGGTCTACTTCTGTTACTACTCTTACGTTTTCTACCTAAAAGCTATATTCATAAAACACCTTATCAACGCCATGTGTTAGATAAGAAGAAGAAACCGCCTTTTTGGCCTCGCTTCTGGTTAGTCACCTCAGCGATGGGAATGAGTTATGCTCATGGTCAGAATGATGGTCAGAAAGGGATTGGTCTTGTGATGTTGGTACTCTTTAGTGTTGTGCCGGCACAATTTGTACTTAATCTTAATTCGAGTGTATTTGAGATTGAGCAGACACGTGTCGCAGCTCAACAGATGGTCAGTTACTATGATGCCAATCAAGAGGTGTTAGATAGGCTCTATCCTAAGAGTGACCATGCATTAAGTGATGGCCTCTTTAGTTGTGAATATAGTGAGATGAAGCAACATTCTGAAAAATTGATTTCACTGCTTAATGGTATCGATACCTATGATCGTTTAACAACAGATGAACGTTGGGCGGTACGCAATGAGGTTATGTGTCTTGCTAGTATCGCAAAGACATTAGAGTCGCAAGATGCATTGCCAGAGTCTTATCGTAAATCATATAAAGCAATTGGCAAAGATCTGACAAAAACAACGGAATACGCGCCTTTCTGGGTCATTGTAGCAGTAGCGCTTGCACTTGGAATGGGGACTATGATTGGTTGGAAACGAGTTGTTGATACTGTGGGTGGTAAGATTGGAAAGAAAGATATGACTTATGCGCAAGGAATGAGTGCACAGATTGTTTCAGGAATTGCGATTGCTTCTGCAAGTCATTTTGGTTTTCCTGTCTCGACAACCCATATTTTATCGAGCTCTGTTGCCGGAACCATGATTGCTAATAAATCGGGCTTGCAGAAATCGACTGTTAAAAATATTCTTTTAGCTTGGATCTTAACGCTGCCGGTCTCCACAGGGCTTGCGTTTGGACTCTATTTCCTCGGAACATGGTTATTTGTAAGTTAAGATGAGCGCTAAAATGAAATTATTAACATATCAAGAAGCGGCTGACGCACTGCTGCGTGGCGAAGTGATTGCCTATCCTACCGAGGGGGTTTATGGCTTTGCTGCAGATGCAATGAATAGGGCAGCGGTAGAAAAATTATTACAGATGAAAGTACGTTCAGTTTCGAAAGGCTTTATTGTGATGGGCGCGTCATTAGCCCATCTCTCGCCTTTGATTGAACCTTTAGAGGCAGAAGAGGCGCGCCACCTCTTAGAAGAGTTGAGAGGGGGATATCGTTATACTTGGATTGTGCCGGCAAAAGAGAGTTGCCCTCACTATCTTCGTGGCGAATTTCCTACATTAGCGATTCGAGTGACAAATCATCCTGATGCATTAGCCTTATGTGAGAAGATGCCGGTGGGGGTTGTTTCAACGAGTGCTAATCTTCATAAAGAAGCACCCTTAGAGAGTGCAGAGGAGATCTATCAGCTCTTTGGGGATCAGATTGCAGGGGTAATGGAGGGCGAGGTGGGTTCGCTCTCCTCTCCAACACGAATTGTGCATCTTAAAAGTGGAGAGATTATCCGATCTTAATTCTTAATTAATATTTAATATTTTAATTAATGCTGTCATTGAGGCATCGATAGAGAAGAAACAAAAAAACCTGCATCGAAATGCAGGTTTTTTATTGATCTTTTTAGTCTTATTGAATCTTATCGGGTTTTAATCTAAGAAGAGGGAGGGGTGATTAATGCAATAGCTTTAATTGCTTTAAACCTCTTTAGGCCTCTATTTATAATCTTAAATTTAACTCTTAAGATTAAGCCGCAAGCGCTTTGATTTGTGCGTTAAGACGGCTAAGAAGACGTGATACTTTGTTCTTATGAATAAGACCACGTTTTACAGAGCGATCAAGTGCGCTTTGCGCTTTACCAAAAGCTTTAACTGCTTCTTCGCGGTTATTTGCTTTGATAGCATTGATCGTTTTTTTCACGTAAGTTCTAGTCATTGAACGGTATGATGCGTTAGCTGCGTTGTGCTTTTCAGCTTGACGAACGCGTTTTCTTGCTTGTGCTGTATTTGCCAAGGTTTTACTCCACTTTAAAAATTTAGAATTTATAACATATTATTGCGCCGAATATCGACGCAATCAAATTTGTAATAATCACATATGATTAACTTTTTTCTCTCTTTTGTCAATCAAATGTCGCGAAAGTTTCAGCATTATCCCTGCGGTTAGCCTCACCGCTTGTTATTCAATCGGCGATTGAAAGAGAGATTAGAATGCTGGAACAATACTTCCTTGATACTTCTCATTGATAAAGTCGCGAACTTCATCGGTGGTGATGACCTCAATTAATGCTTTGATGCGAGGATCATCGCTATTTTCAGGTAAAATTGCAATGATGTTGGCATAAGGAGATTCAGCGCCTTCAATAAAGAGAGAATCTTTAATTGGATTTAAACCTGCTTCTAATGCAAAGTTAGTATTAATGAGTGCAAGATCTACCTCATCGAGGGTTCTTGCGAGCATGGGCGCTTCAAGTTCTACAAATTGAAGTTTGTGAGGATTCTCTTTGATATCGAAGACCGTTGAAAGAATGTTGTCAGGATTCGTGAGGGTAATGATCCCTTCATTATGGAGTAGAAGTAACGCTCGCCCACCATTTGCAGGATCATTTGGAATGCTCACCTTCGCCCCCTCTTTTAGGTCACCTTTCTCTTTAATCTTCTGTGAGTAGGCAGCAATAGGCTCAACATGGATCGCTGGATCTAACGCAATGATATTGAGTTGGTGATTTTTATTGAACTCTTCTAAATAGGGAAAGTGTTGGAAGAAGTTTGCATCCGCTTCTTTCTCATCGACCATTAAGTTAGGAAGGACATAATCGGTGACAACAACGATGTCGAGATCGATCTCTTTCTTCGCTAATTGTGGTTCAATAAACTCTAAAATCTCCGCATGGGGAACAGGTGTTGCTACAACCTTAAGTTTTTCTGCTGAAAAGCCAATAAATGGTGTTAATGAGAGTGCTGTGACAAGTGCTAATTTACGCATAATGAATTTTCCTTTTATCAAAAATGGGGAATCGAGCCCCGACTTAATAGGTATATCGATCTTTAAGATTGAAATCAACTCTTTTAATGGAATTTTTATGGAATTTTAATGGAGAGTTTCTCGTGATGTTATTGTCAATCAACAGTAAATTTAGACAGTGGTTTGAAATAGTGAATTTAAGGAGAACGTTTAAACAGGATATTGAGGATATTGAAGCGATTTTCATTGCGATAAAAAGAGAGCGGTACCTGATTTCGATACCGCTCTATTTACGCTTACTATATTCTTATTATGTCCTATTACGATGTCCTATTATGTTTTCATCTATCTCTATACTAGTGCGGCGATAAGTTCATCTCGGTCGCCGGGAAGAAGATCGATCATAGGGATCTCAATCATTGTATAAGCGCCGGGTTGCTGTCTAGTTGCCGCGCGGGCAGATGAGACCAAGATCTGTGCTGTGAGTGCAGGATTATTGATGCGCATATCAAACTCAAAGATCTGATTATCAGTTGTACCTGAAACGCCTTTACGAGTAATTTTAACGCCATGTCCAGCATCTTTCAGTTGATCGATTTCATCGACTTGAGTGATAACCGTATCATCATGTTTAAAATAATCATCATTGAGAATTGTTGATTTGACATGATTGAAATCATGCCCCTCTTCTACTTCAATATAGACCATGCGGCGATGCTGTCCCGTTCCGATTGGAATTGTGACTGAGAGAGCGTCTTTCACGCCAGGAATTGCTTTGACAGCGGTAGAGTGCCCCATGCTCATCCCGGGCCCAAAGTTGGTGTAAGTGACACCTTTAGGTGCTGCGGCAAGAAGAAGAGCGCGAATCACCGAATCTGAACCAGGATCCCATCCTGCAGAGATAATTGCGCTACGATTGTGAGCTTTTGCAATCTTATCAAGTTCATTGCGTACAGCGGCAATATCGCTATGAATATCAAAACTATCGACAGTGTGAATCCCTTTTTTAAGATACTCTGCAGCATAAGCTTGGGTTTGGCGGCTAGGCACACAGAGAATGGCAACATCGACAGCTTCAAGTTGGTCGATATCGGTGACAATAGGGTAGCTCACACCGGGGATTTCGCGTTTTTCTCGGCGAACAATACCGGCAATAGAGAAGTCTGGTGCTGCCTCTAGAGCATTAAGAACATAACGGCCAATATTGCCAAAGCCAACGATAGCTGCATTTATTTTGCGTGTCATATAGTCTCCTAGTTAATTGAGTGATCAGTAATTGATATTGCCTAGAGATCGGATAAAGATATTCTGTGATAAGAGAATATGATAAGAAAATCATAAGAGAGAAGGTCTCTTTCTATCTCATTACAAAATCTACTACAGTGATATTTTTACTTCGATTGCTCTATAAGTTGCAATGTTTTTGTCAATAATTTCGTCAATATTCTAATTAGTATTCGAATCAATACTTTTACAGTTTTTCAGAGGCGCTGTAACGCTCCTCTATTTGCGGGTATAGTGACGTACGAGCCAATCCCCAACCCATTGCATAATCTGTACGATAATGACCAGCACAATCACAATGAGATACATCAATTCCGACATATTGCGGTGGAAGCCGTAACGAACAGCAATATCTCCTAGTCCTCCGGCACCTACGGTTCCTGCCATAGCGGTATAAGAGAGTATTAAGATACCTGTAATGGTAATGCCGGCAATGAGGCTAGGTCTCGCTTCGGGGAGCAGTACCTTCATAATGATAGTTCGAAGAGGTGTTCCCATACTTTGAGCTGCTTCAATCACACCGCGATCTACTTCTCTAAAAGAGGTTTCTGCCAATCGTGCGAAGAAGGGGGCAGAGCCGATCACTAGAGGAAAGATGGCCCCCTTTATCCCCATCTTTGTTCCCATCAATTTGAAGGTTAATGGTAGCAATACTACGATTAAGATCAGAAAGGGGATCGATCTTAAGGTATTGGTGAGAAAGGAGAAGAGGCGATAAAATTTTGGTGCTGAGAGAAGTTGTGTTGGGGAGGTGAGATAGAGTGCAACCCCCCATGGCAACCCAATTAATATTGTAAAAAACCATGTAAAACCTAACATGATCAATGTGACTAAGGTGTTATCCCAAATGATATTCCAATATTGGGTATTGTTAAGTGCATTGATAAATTCCGTCATTACTGAATCTGCTCCTCGTTATGACTTGTTAGATTGATAGATGGTTTGTGAAAGAGCGGCTTTGTTGTAATTCCCTCACTATTAAAGAGGGTGATCGCCGCGCTTCTTTCTGCCGGTGATCCACTTAAAACAACGGTTAATTGCCCATAGGGGATATCTCGAATATAACTGATTGATCCAGATAGAATAGAGAGATCGATATTGCTGCGCTTGATAATTCGACTCAGATGAGGCTCAAATGCTTCAGTGCCAAGGTAGGTGAGCTGATAGAGGGAATCTTGTTGCTGCGGATAACGGCTGATATATTTCTTAAGCTCATTCTGTTCGGTTTTATCAATAATAAAATCTTGGGTCACCACTGATTGAGGATGAAGGAAGACCTTTTCAACATCACCTGACTCGATGATTTTACTATCATGGATAACGGCTACCTTATGGCAGATTGAGCGAATAACCTCCATCTCATGGGTGATTATCACAATTGTTAAGCCTAACTCACGATTGATATCGACTAATAGTTCTAAAATTGATTGCGTTGTTTGGGGGTCAAGTGCTGATGTCGCTTCGTCACAGAGTAGCACTTTAGGTTTATTGGCGATAGCTCTAGCGATACCGACCCGTTGTTTTTGTCCCCCAGAGAGTTGAGCAGGATATTTATCTCGATGCTCTTCAATTCCTACTAAAGTGAGTAACTCCGATACACGCTTTTCAATATTCGCCTCACTCATACCTTCTAGGCGAAGTGGAAAAGCGATATTGTTATAGACAGTCTGACTTGAGAGAAGATTAAAATGTTGAAAGATCATGCCGATCTTTCTTCTCGCAAGCATCAGCTCTCGATTAGAGAGTTTTGTAAGATCGATATTATCAATCATAACTGAACCACTATCGGGCTTTTCTAATAGATTGATACAGCGAATTAATGTGCTTTTCCCGGCGCCAGAGTGACCGATGATGCCGTAAATAGAACCTTCTTCAATCGTGAGATTGATATTGTTGAGGGCGATTTTTGGCCCCTCTTTTGTGGTATAAGATTTGATGAGATTTTCGATTTTTATCATTGATTTTTACGACTTATATTTCAATTTCTATTGTAATGGGGATATTGGAGCTCAATCGCTCTATAAATTCCTATTAGAGTATCAAAAAGAAGGCGCAAGCGGGAGCTGTTTTCACCTTTATTCTTCGATAATGTTGGGATATTTTTTTTAGTAATTGCTCGATGATTTTTTAAGATGTTTTGATCTCTTCTTGTGAGATCTGGTGGATCTTCCTACTGATAGACTTTCCCTTTATGGTGCTCTATCTCGAAGGGGAGAGTGCTCTATTATTTTCGAATGACCTTCACATGATCTATCCGCATGATCTATCAAATGCTTTGGGGTAGAGATTGAAAATGGAGAGATCACTTTAAAATGAAAAAGTTAGCACAGAGCGAAGCGGTCAGTTAGGTGATTGTGGAAGGAGATCGAGCAACAGAAATAAAGGTCTGCCTATAGCCCAAATGTTCTTTTGGTGGATTATTGGGGAGAAAAATATGCGTAAATTTCACTAAATATCCGCTATACTGTTGGTTAAAGTATTATTTTATTAGCCTCAAAAGATTGAACTCTCGTAGGTTCTTTCTTTTGAAGGTTCTATTCAATTGTGTAAGGCCCTATTTCCTCTCTTATTTTCTCAATAAATATGGTAGCAAGAGTGATGAAATGGAGTGGTTGAGGGGTGGGCTTTAAAAAGTAAGTAGAGGTAGTTGGTAGCACTCTTCATGCCTGATGAGGCTATTTATCGCTATTTTCACAAAATAAGCAGGACTGCATTGCAGGGGGCTTATCAAAAAAAGAGGATTATTTTTATGGTAGACCAAAAGTTGTTGAGTGATATTGACCCATTAGAGACCAAAGACTGGGTTGATTCAATCGAGAGTGTCCTTGAAACAGAAGGGGAAGAGCGTGCACACTTTCTTATTGAGAAGGTGATTGAACGGGCACATCGTGATGGTGTGAAGATCCCGTTTACAGGTACAACCGAGTATATCAATACAATCCCTGCGGATAAGCAGCCCCGTTATCCAGGAAACTCAGAGTTAGAACATACCATCCGTTCCTATATCCGTTGGAATGCGATGGCGATGATCGTTCGATCAAATGCGATTGACTCTAGTCTTGGTGGACATATTGCGAGCTATGCTTCATTAGCAACGATGTGGGAAGTTGGTTTTAACCACTTCTGGAAAGGGAATACCGATACACAAGATGGCGATCTCATCTTCTTCCAAGGGCACTCGAGTCCTGGGATCTATGCACGTGCTTTTATTGAAGGACGTATTACAGAAGAGCAGATGGATAATTTCCGCCGTGAAGTGGACAATAAAGGGCTCTCCTCTTATCCACACCCCTGGTTGATGAAAGATTTTTGGCAATTCCCAACAGTTTCGATGGGATTAGGTCCTATTCAAGCGATCTATCAAGCGCGCTTCTTAAAGTATCTTCATTCACGTGGACTTGCGAATACAGAAGGACGTAAAGTCTGGTGCTTCTGTGGAGATGGTGAGATGGATGAACCAGAATCATTAGGTGCAATCTCTCTTGCTGGTCGTGAAAAACTCGATAACCTTATCTTCGTTATTAACTGTAATTTACAGCGTCTTGATGGACCTGTTCGTGGTAACGGTAAGATTATTCAGGAGCTAGAATCAGGTTTCCGCGGTAATAATTGGAATGTGATTAAGCTTATTTGGGGGAATGGTTGGGATTCTCTTTTAGCACAAGATCATGATGGTATTTTGCGTAAACGAATGATGGAGTGCGTTGATGGAGATTACCAAACTTATAAATCTCGCGATGGTGCTTATGTTCGTGAGCACTTCTTCAATAGTCCAGAGCTTAAGGCGATGGTTGCACATATGTCGGATAATGACGTTTGGCGCCTCAATCGTGGTGGTCATGATGAGAACAAAGTCTATGCAGCATATGATGCGGCAGTGAAGACAGAAGGAAAACCAACAGTTATCTTAGTCAAAACCATCAAAGGTTATGGTATGGGCCAAGATGGGGAGGCTCAAAACGTTGCGCATCAGCAAAAATCGATTAGCCTTGAATCCCTTCGCCGATTCCGTGACCGCTTTGAGGTGCCTATCTCAGATGAAGATCTTGAAGCGCTCAACTTTATTCGTCCTCCTGAAGGAAGTCCAGAACTTGAGTATCTCCATGAGCGTCGTCGTGCATTAGGGGGATATGTTCCTTCTCGTCGCGTTCAAGCAAAAGAGAAGCTAACGGTTCCTAAGCTCGATGCATTTAAGGCGCAATTAGAGGCAACTGCAGAAGGTCGTGAAATCTCAACAACAATGAGTTTTGTTCGTATTCTTAATACGATTGTGAAAGATAAAGTGATCGGTAAGCGCGTTGTTCCTATTTTAGTGGATGAGTCGCGCACCTTCGGTATGGAAGGGATGTTCCGCCAATTGGGGATCTGGTCACAAGCTGGGCAGCAATATACGCCACAAGATGCCGGTCAATTGATGTTCTATAAAGAGACGAAAGATGGGCAGATTTTACAAGAAGGGATTAATGAGGCAGGGGGTGTGAGTTCATGGATTGCCGCTGGTACCTCATACTCAAACTCTAATGTTGAGATGATTCCTTTCTTCGTCTGTTACTCTATGTTCCAGATGCAGCGTACTTTTGACCTCATTTGGGCTGCGGCAGATCAGCGGACACGTGGCTTCCTGATGGGAGGAACGGCGGGCCGTACGACACTCAATGGTGAAGGGCTTCAGCATGAAGATGGTCATAGCCATATTTTAGCAAGCTTGATTCCAAACTGTATCTCTTATGATCCTGCGCTTCAGTTTGAGTTAGCGGTTATCGTTCAAGATGGTTTGCGCCGTATGGTGGAAGAGCAGGAAGATGTCTTCTACTACATTACGATCATGAATGAAAATTATGCACATCCTGCAATTCCTGAAGGTGTTGAAGAGGATATTCTTCGTGGTATGTATCTCTTAAAAGCAGGAGAGAAGAGTGATGCACCAAAAGTTCGTCTTTTAGGTGCAGGTACAATCTTGCAAGAGGTGATGCAAGCGGCAACGCTTCTTAAAGAGGATTGGGGTGTGGAGAGTGATCTCTATAGCTGCCCAAGTTTTACTGAGCTTGCGCGTGATTTCCATGAGTGTGAGCGTCAAGCTCTCTTCCATCCTGAAAAAGAGGCGCCGGAATCATTTGTGGGTAAAATGTTAAATCATTCTGATGCCCCTGTCATTGTCTCTACTGACTATGTCCGTATGTATGCAGAGCAGATTAGACCTGCGGTTAAAGCACCTTACCGTGTTTTAGGTACGGATGGTTTTGGTCGTTCAGATACAAGAGCGCAATTACGTAAGTTCTTTGAGGTTGATCGCTACTACATTACTATTGCGGCGCTCAAAGAGCTTGCAGATGCAGGAACGATTGCACGATCAGTCGTAACAGAAGCAATTAAGAAATATAACATTGATGTTAATAAACCAAATCCACTTTGGGTATAAGGTTTTAAGCGCCCCTCTATTAGGAGTGGCGCTTCCTTATTCTAGGGTGTGTAAAACTCATGAGATGAGTTGTTAGATAGATAATTGAATAGACTATTAAATGGGTTATTGACAGATATAGAAGGATAAGAATTATGGCGAATATTGATTTAAGAGTTCCAGATATTGGGAATTCTGATGCCGTCGATGTCATTGAGATTAATGTTAAGGTGGGCGATATTGTTGCGGTTGATGATACGCTCGTAACATTGGAATCAGATAAAGCATCGATGGATGTACCTGCAGAAGCGGCAGGAAAGATTACAGAGATTTTGGTTGCAGTGGGCGATCAAGTTCAAACGGGTGATGTTATTGCGCGTGTTGAGGCGGTGAGTGAAGCAGATGCTACGGTTAATAACGATGCAGCCGAGGCGAAATCAGAAGTGGTTGCAGAACCATCACCTAAAGCACCGACAGTTGCCGAAACATCAACAGTTAAGAGCTCATCTACAACAGGTGGGGAGATTGCAGAGGTTACAATCCCTGCCGTTGGTAATTCCGATGAATTAGATGTGATTGACATTGCTGTTAAAGTGGGCGATCACGTCAAGCTCGATGATACCCTTGTGACATTAGAGTCCGATAAAGCATCAATGGATGTACCCGCTGATAAAGAGGGGGTCATTACTGAGATTGCATTGTCCGTGGGCGATAAAGTTAAAGAGGGTGATCTTGTCGTTAAGATTCAGACAGGCGGGGCGGTAACAGCTGCAGCGCAAACTTCTGCACCAGCACAAGTAGATGCGCCGGCAAAAGAGGTGCAGCAAGATGTTGTTAAATCATCATCTGAGAGTTTAAAAGCCCCTCATAAAGGGGATCAACTTCCTATTGCACCTGTACAAAATGCTGCAGAGCTCGATTTTAGTGGTGCGCATGCAACCCCTTCTGTGCGTGCATTTGCTCGTGAATTAGGTGCGGATCTTAATCAGGTTAAAGGGTCAGGGCGTAATAATCGTATTTTGCGTGAAGATGTGTTGCAATACGTTAAGGGAGTCCTCTCTGGAAGTGTGGCAACATCAGGGGCTAAGGCGTCTAACGTCAATGGTGGTGGTCTAGATCTCCTTCCTTGGCCTAAAGTTGATTTTTCTAAATTTGGAGAGGTAGAAGAGAGAGAGCTTTCCCGTATTCAGAAGATTTCTGGGGCAAATCTTGCGCGCAACTGGGCGATGATTCCTCATGTTGCTCAGTTTGATGAGGCAGATATTACTGAACTAGAGGCTCTGCGTAAGCAGCTTAATAAAGAGTATGAGCGTGAAGGTGTTCGTGTCACTATCTTGGCATTCCTCTTTAAGGCTGTGGTAAAAGCGTTGCAGAAATTCCCTGAGTTCAATAGCTCATTAGAAGGGGATAAACTCATTCTTAAAAAATATTACCATATCGGTTTTGCAGCTGATACACCTAATGGGCTTGTCGTTCCTGTTATTCGGGATTGTGATAAGAAAGGGGTATTAGAAATTGCTACTGAGATGCGTGAGCTTGCAGGCTTAGCGAGAGAAGGGAAATTGCGCGGAGATCAGATGACCGGTGGTTGCTTTACTATCTCCTCTTTAGGTGGAATTGGTGGAACAAACTTTATTCCTATTATCAATGCACCAGAAGTTGCGATTTTAGGGGTTGCGAAGAATCAGGTGAAACCTGTCTGGAATGGAAAAGAATTTGAACCTCGTTTAATGATTCCTCTATCACTTTCATACGATCATCGTGTGATTGATGGGGCTTTGGGCGCGCGTTTTATCGTCTATCTCAATGAGCTTTTAACTGATATGCGTCGTATGGTGATCTAGGAGAGAGATATGATTATTGATTTAAAACTCCCCGATATTGGTAATTTTGATAGCGTTGATGTTATCGATATTAGTGTCAATATTGGGGATCATGTTGAGGTTGATGATACGCTCTTAACCTTGGAATCTGATAAAGCTTCGATGGATGTTCCTGCCGAAAAAGCAGGTGTTGTCACAGAGATATTGGTCAATGTTGGTGATAGTGTGAAAGAGGGCGATCTCTTTGCACGCTTAGAGGTAGCAGATGCGGACCTATCGAGCGCTTCAGCAGTGAAAGAGAAGATTGTTGACAGTGAGGCATCAACGAGTGCTGAACAGGAAGAGAAGGCGGCTCTTGTTGACTCATCCATTATTGATGCTGATTGCGACCTGGTTGTTATTGGTGGCGGTCCTGGGGGGTATTCAGCTGCTTTTAGAGCTGCAGATCTTGGTCTTAAAGTTGTTTTAGTAGAACGTTATCCGACAATCGGTGGCGTTTGTCTCAATGTGGGATGTATTCCATCTAAGGCGCTTTTGCATGTCGTTGATGTTATGGAAACGGCTAAATCATTTGCCGATATCGGTGTAACATTTGCTAAGCCTGAGGTTGATATCGATAAGTTGAGAGGCTTTAAAGAGTCTGTTATCGGGAAATTGACAGGTGGATTAGCAGGTATGGCTAAGATGCGCAAAGTCGAGATTGTTCAAGGCTTTGCAACTTTCAAAAATGATCACTGTTTAACAGTAGCACTAGATGATGGCGCAGAGCGAGAAATTCGTTTCAATAAAGCGATTATTGCGGCTGGATCCTCGGCTGTTAAGCTTCCTTTCTTGCCAGAAGATCCTCGCATCATCGATTCAACGGGAGCGCTTGAGTTAGAAGATATTCCTCAAAAGCTTCTCGTTATTGGTGGTGGAATTATTGGTCTAGAGATGGCGACCGTCTATTCAACACTTGGTAGTGAGATTACTATTGCAGAATTTGCCGATGGCTTAGTGCCGGGGGCGGATCGTGATTTAGTGAAGGTCTTTGAAAAATATAATAAAGATCGATTCCATAAAGTGATGCTTAAGACCGCTGTTACGGGTGCTGTTGCAAAAGACGAGGGTATTGAGGTGACTTTTGAAGGGGAGAATGCCCCGGAGACACCTCTTCTCTTTGATAAGGTTCTAGTTGCGGTAGGGCGTAAGCCAAATGGTTTAACGCTTCATGCAGAGAGAGCAGGGGTGAATGTTGATGAGCGTGGCTTTATCTCTGTCGATAGACAGATGCGCACCAATGTTTCTCATATCTTTGCGATTGGTGATATTGTTGGTCAACCAATGCTGGCACATAAAGCTGTTCATGAAGGCCATGTTGCGGCGGAAGTCTGTGTCGGTGAGAAGCGCTTCTTTGATGCGAAATTTGTACCTTCCGTTGCTTATACTGATCCAGAGATTGCTTGGGCGGGTTTAACCGAAACAGAGGCGAAAGCGAAAGGAATTCCTTACGAAGTCTCTGTCTTCCCATGGGCGGCAAGTGGTAAAGCGATTGCAAATGGTCGTGATGAAGGCTTTACAAAGCTTCTCTATGATCCTGAAAGTAAGATTATTTTAGGAGGTGCTGTAGTTGGGATTCACGCCGGTGATCTTATTGGTGAAGTCTGCTTGGCTGTTGAGATGAGTGCCGATAGTATCGATATTGGACATACTATTCATCCACATCCAACATTGATTGAATCGGTAGGAATGGCTGCTGAAAATATTTTAGGCGCATGTACCGATCTGCCACCGATAAAAAAGCGTAAATAGTTCATTATGAAATATAGATAATCAATATTGATTATCGTGGTAGCTTTCTTGATATTTAAATGGTATTTAAGTGGTATTTAATTGATCTTGCAATAATCGATCTTTCAGTAATGTTTAGATAATATTGAAGATGCTATTTAAAAGCATAGAATGTGAAAAGAGAGCAAAAAGAGAGCCCCGAGATATAAAATCTTGGGGCTATTTTTTTTATGAATGATGAGAAGAGAGAGGGCGGAAATTATACAAATTTACTGATTTTGGGTTCTGCTGTTAGTTACCGCTCAGCTTTCGTTCTAATCCTAATCCTAATCCTAGTTTTAGTTTTAGGGCGAATTGGATCGGGATTAAGATCTATTTCTCTTCATTCATCATGGCGTAATACTCTTCTTCTGTCAGAAGCTTCTCTTTTTCTCGCTTAATCGCTTTTTGTGCCGCCTCATCATAGAGCTCCTCTTCAGGTGCACGTTCTTTATCGATCTCATGCATGATGTCATAACACATTTCGCGCGTATGTAGTTTTGTCATTGCTGAAATTGCAAAGTGTGGGGCAGAACGATCCCAATTGACCGTATTTAAAAACTCTTCAATCGCATTTTCACGATCTTCCTCGGGGATAAGATCAATCTTATTTAAGACTAGCCAGCGAGGCTTTTGGTAGAGCTCTTCACTGTAATTTTTTAACTCTTCTAAGATTGTAAAGTAATCTGCAACCGGATCTTGGGAATCGCTAGATGCCGAAAGATCAATCAGGTGGAGAAGGATGGAGGTACGGCTAAGGTGCTTGAGGAACTGTATTCCCAATCCAACCCCTTCAGAAGCTCCGGCAATAAGGCCAGGAATATCAGCAACGACAAAACTGTGGAGTGGGTCAATATCAACTACACCTAAGCTCGGTGCTAAAGTGGTAAAAGGATAATCCGCAACTTTAGGGCGAGCGCCAGAGATTGCACGGATTAATGTCGATTTTCCGGCATTAGGAAGCCCTAATAGGCCAACATCTGCCATCACCTTCAGCTCTAAGCGTAGCTCTCTCTCATCACCCTCAGTTCCAGGTTTTGATTGTCTAGGTGCTCTATTGGTGGATGTCTTGTAACGAGTATTCCCTAAGCCATGATATCCGCCTTGTGCAACTTTTACGATCTGACCATCTTCTGTTAAGTCAGCGATAAATTCGTTGGTAACATTATCAAAGACCTGGGTACCTAGAGGAATATCAAGATAGAGATCTTCCCCATCCTTTCCTGTTCTGTTAGCGCCAGCGCCATCTTCTCCACGCTCTGCACGATAGGTGCGAGTGTAGCGATAGGTCATTAGTGTATTCAGTGCTTTAGTTGCACGAAGGTAGACGCTTCCGCCATCACCGCCATCTCCACCATCAGGGCCACCGAAGGGGATAAATTTTTCGCGTCGAAAGCTAACACAACCATTGCCACCATTGCCGGCGATAACAACAATTTTTGCTTCATCAATAAATTTCATTGAATTACCTCAATTTATAATGTGAGGACATAAAAAAAGCTCCACGGTAGATAGTGTGGAGCTTTCATGACTATTTCGTTTAGTAGCGAAATGAATTAAGCAACTGGCTCGATGCTTACATATTTACGCTTGCCTAAACCTTTTGTTTCAAATGTAACGTGACCGTCAGCTTTTGCAAATAGTGTGTGATCTTTGCCAACACCGACATTTAATCCTGCATGAAAACGTGTTCCACGTTGACGAACAATGATTGAACCAGCGGTTACAAGCTCACCACCAAAACGCTTTACTCCAAGACGTTTACTTTCTGAGTCACGACCGTTACGGCTCGAACCTACACCTTTCTTCTGTGCCATAGTTTAAGTACCTCTATCTAGTTAATTAAGCGCTGATGCCAGTGATTTTGATTTCTGTAAAATGCTGGCGATGACCCGCATGATGACGGTAGTGCTTACGACGGCGGAATTTGATGACATCGATCTTACGAGTACGACCTTGCTTTCTAACTTCTGCTGTCACTTTAGCGCCCGCAACCACTGGGGTACCTACAGTTACATTACCATCTGCACTAACAAGAAGAACATCATTTAACTCGATGTTAGAACCTTCTTCTGCACCTTCGATTTTTTCAATACGGAGGATTTGACCTTCCGCGACGCGATATTGTTTACCGCCCGTTCTAATTACTGCATACATAATTGCTGAATGCTCCGCATAAATTAATTTACATAAAATATTCGATCAAACCAGCCATTTGAGAGGGGACTACAAAACGGTCGGGTTTAAGAGGGGTAATATTAAAACTTATCTAATAAATAGTCAAGCTTTGTGCAAGCTTAACAGAAAGAATATACCCATGTTCTCTAGAACCTCTGACCCCACTCTCAGTTGGAGTTTGCTACATTTTATAGGGTTTTAAAAGATCTTGCTATCCCATTTCCCACTACAACTTATTAGTTTAAGTGTTGTAGCATTTTTTGCTACTTTCAATCTTGCTTTCAAGCTTGTTTTTAATCTGATTGATACTTCTTGATAGTTTGTAGTAGGGCTTAGGGTGCCATTAAGCAAGAGGGAAATAGCGCCTTAAAATATCGTAATTTCTTCTTTAATCATAGAGATTTCTTCTTTTTTAATTAAGTTTTTATAAAAGAGGATCTTTTAAGGAGATGGGACAGGTATAAAAAATCTAGAGAAGGGGGTAATAGATGCAAGAAGCTTTAGTAGGGATGATCTTATTTCTACTGATAACTTATGGCATTTTACAGCTACTGCGACAAGAGCTAAAAGTTGCGGTACAGATAGAGCAGAAAGTGGTAAGTTTTTCGTTAAGAGAGGAGCAGCTAGATGTCTATTAGGAGTCGAGGTGCTAGCTCTACTGTCAGAGATATTGATGGGGGTGCGGGCTCTTTAGGAGTAATGTTCCCTGTGGAGAAGGGAGTAACGTTACTCTCATTTGTTGTTGGTTTGGCTTTGGCGGGAACGTTACTAGTTATGGCTGTATTAACTTTTCAGCAGGTGTTTCACGTGCAACAGCAGGTTGAGGCGCAAATTTCAGTATTGGATGCGCTGATGGAAGTAGAGGATTTTTATCGAAAGGAGTTGGGGCGATTACAATTTGCCCCTTATTGCCCTTCATTATTACCCCCTTTTCAGGAGCTTTTTTTAGGGGATGGTATGACGCGAGAGTATCGAGATAGAATGGCGATGGGAGTTGTTATCTCAAAGCGGAAGGCAGGTAGTGATCCCATCGTCGATCTTTTAAAGCTAAAGGGGCACGGTAGTGGAACCTATCTTCCAAAGCCACCTAAAAATATTTCGCGCTTATTAAATGGTGCTGATCTTCTCTATATTAATGGGTTAATTCCTAGTGATCTGCGACTAGATGGAAGGTGTTTTGTGGGAGAGTATGATTCAGATCTCATCGGGCTGCGAAAGGGGAAGTTTTATATTACTGATTGTCAGAGTGCCTTATTGCTAGAGGCGGAACGAGATGGTGGGATATTTTATGTTGCGACAGAAGATTATCAGCGTGTGAAAGAGCTGTTTGATCCTGCTCAAGTGCAGATATATCTCTATAAGGAGTATCTTATCTATCTACAGATAAGGGATGATATTGGTCAGTTAGTAGTAGACTATATGGATGGGCAGGCATTTTTGAGGATCCCTTTTATTGCTGATATGCGTTTTAATTTGAGGGTAAATGGTCTCAATATTAAATTAGTTGCCGCTGTTCCTTCTCATCGTCGAAAACGAGCTGTTATAGTCGAGGAGGAGGGGTATCGTCGTACATTTCTTAATAGTGGGGCGGTTAGGTTAAGGTCTTTAGAGGTGCGCTGGTAGGATGAGGCGAGAGCGGGGTTCTATACTTCTCACTTTAATGGTAGTTTTTCTACTCTGTGGACTCTATCTATCATCGGGTGTTGTTGCGCTTAGTTTAAAGATTTTCCAGCTTCAGCGGTGGCATAGATCGCTCGAAGAGCGGGAGCGGACTATTTCTCTTTTTCTGCAAGAGAGGGCGCGGATCGATTGGGGTGAAGGTGAGACTACTCTTTCGACGAAGGGGTGTCATCTATTTAGTCAGCGGGAATTACGGCAACGGGAAGGTTTTTCTGTAAAGAGAGTAGGTGATAACTGTTATCCGGCGAGTGATAGAACTATTTATCAACTCTCTTTCGCTGGGGGAGTGAGTGATCATAATCGAGTGTTGTATCAGTATCAGTTTGTATCTAAGAATAAGATGCCGATTTTAGAGCCAATGTTAAATGTTGAGCGTGAGGAGGATCGATGGATTCTTAGAGTTCGATATCAAGGTGAAGTCTTGACCTTTCAGGTTCTGAAGAACGTTTTGAGGGATAGTGGTATTGACTTAGATGAGCGAGATCTTGCTACCTTTGGTCTGGTCCCGATGGTTGAAAATCACAATCAAAACTTAGATCTCCTCTTTGCGCTACAAGGTGGAAAGTATTTATGGAAGCTAAAAAGGGAAGGAGTGCCGAAACTTTTGCACCAATTTCGTGATGGGGAGAGGGTATTGGCATCGTTATTTAAACCTATAGAGGGTAATCTCTACTTGTTAGTAGTTAATGATCGTCACTCTTTAGCTGAATCATTAACACTTTATCTATTGGATGTTAGTGCAGATCATCTTGCTTATAGGGTGTTGCAAGAGGATCTGCTTTTGAGCTATCGAGGTATAGCAGAAAAGGGAAATTTTAAGGTGGAGAAAATTGACGGTCGTTCTCTTGTAATGCGAGGAGAGATGCGGGAACGTTTAGGTTCTGCTGTGGATGAGTTTCTTTTTGCTATCGACTGGAGTGGTGATGCGCTTTGGGGAAGAGATTATTTCTGGAGAAGATCAGCGATCGAGTGCGGATTTCAGCAGGAAGTATATGAACCGATTCCTGGATGGCAGATTGGATGTCAACGGCAAGCGTCGACTAAGCTGCTCTATCTCTATTAATGCCATCTCCACCCCTTTTTATCCACGACATCATTTTTGTTTGATAGATATATTTGGGCTCTTATTTTTAGGGGTTGTCGATATCTCTATATGGAACTATATAGAAGAAATATATGAAGTAGGGGGATCTACGGCTGATCTATAAAAACTCTCTGCTATCGATAAGAGCTATTTAATGAGGGCTATTGGTGAAAGTTATTGATGAACGTTATTATTAAAAGAATCTGGTATCTTAATAATTCAGCTATCTTTAGATAAGATAACTATTTCTTAATAAATTCTATGTTTTTGGATAGAGTTGGTTGAGGTTTGAGAGGTATTGTTAATGCGATATATCGGAGCATTTCGGATCGGTTATTACTATTATTAGTTATTGGTATTTAATAGAGCTTGTATTATTGGTGTTGTTTGGATGTTTTGGTTGATATCTGCAGAATCTACTATATGTAGAGGTGTGTCTTTCAAGATGGGTGAAGGTTTATTTGATAGGGAAGTGAAATGAGTCAAGAGAGTGATAAGCGAGCTTTTTTTGAAACAGTGACAGTAAAGAAGTATCAAGAGGGTCGCTGGAGAGAGGAGCAAGATGATGTGTTGGTAGAGGTGCCGGTGGCTCTCACATATAATGGCTATCCTCATGTAGTCGTTATGTCTACGCCGAGAGATATCATTGACTTTGTGTATGGATTTTCGCTGACAGAGGGGATTATTAGTTCTATACAAGATGTCCGTTCGATCTCTATCGATCCAAGAGAGAATGGTATCGAAGTGAGAATTGAGATTACACCACTTAGCTTTAGTCGTATGGAAGGACGGAGGCGGCAGATGAGTGCTAGAACGGGATGTGGGATTTGTGGTCTAGATTCACTATCAGCAGTGGTGAGAGATCAGGTGAAGATCGATTTTGATTTTAAGCTTGATGAGGCGGCGGTAGATAAGGCTTTAAGGAGTTCTAATGCTTTGCAGGTGATGAATCAGCGCACCGGTGGGGCACATGCCGCTTTTTTTGTTAATCGAAGTGGTGAGATTTTACTCGCTAGAGAGGATGTTGGTCGGCATGTTGCTTTAGATAAGCTCGTAGGCGCTCTTTTGCAAGGTGATTATGATTGTAAAGAGGGGTTTATTTTAACAACCTCTCGAGCAAGTTTTGAGATGGTGCAAAAGACAGTTGCTGCACAAGTTGGTATGTTGGTAACTATGTCTGCACCAACCTCTATGGCAATTAAACTTGCAAAAAGGATGGGGCTAAAGTTAGCGGCTTTTACGCGGGTCGATAAAATTAATCTCTATCAAGGTTGACAGAAATAGCTATAAATTATACTATTTCGTATCCTCTAGGTTAACTAGGGGATCTTATGTTATTTTTGTAACTCATGTTATTTAGCAAGGATTTAGATTTAATGGTAACAGTTAATCAGTTGATCCGCCGTCCGCGCGGAACGAAAGCTGATAAATCTGACGTTCCTGCACTTGAGGGTTCTCCTCAACGTCGTGGAGTATGTACAAGGGTTTATACAGCAACGCCTAAGAAACCTAACTCTGCTATGCGTAAAGTATGTCGTGTTCGTTTAACTAACGGATATGAAGTCTCTAGCTACATCGGTGGTGAAGGGCATAACTTACAAGAGCATAGTGTTGTTTTAGTTCGTGGTGGAAGAGTTAAAGACCTTCCAGGGGTTCGTTATCACGTAGTTCGTGGTGCATTGGACTCACAAGGTGTTGATAAACGCCGTAAAGGTCGTTCAAAATATGGTGCTAAGAAGCCTAAAGCATAATCGCTTAGCTTAATTTAGTTTCTGTTGGATTTAGTATTTATTGAGAGTATCTCATGTCAAGAAGAAGAGAAGTCCCAAAACGCGAGATTTTGCCTGATGCAATCTATGGCGATGTAATGCTTGCGAAGTTTATTAATATGGTGATGGTTTCTGGTAAGAAATCAATTGCTGAGCGTATTGTTTACGGTGCATTAGACATCGTTAAAGAAAAAGGTCACGAGAACCCAGTTGAAGCTTTAGAGCAAGCTTTAGATAATGTTCGACCAAAAGTTGAAGTTAAATCAAGACGTGTAGGTGGTGCAACTTATCAGGTGCCGGTAGAAGTTCGTGCATCAAGACGTGATGCATTAGCGATGCGCTGGATGGTTGATGCAGCAAGAAAACGTTCTGAGAAGTCAATGACGCGTCGCATGGGTTCAGAGATTTTAGATGCCCTCGAGAACCGTGGTGCGGCAGTAAGAAAGAGAGAAGACATGCACCGCATGGCAGAAGCGAACAAGGCTTTCTCGCATTTCCGTTGGTAAAAGAATTACAGAATTTGTTCATGCAATTGCGGTGCTCATATATTTTGGGACACCGCATTTATTGTTTAAAGAAATTAAGATTTAATTTTAAAAGAAGGATTTATTATGGCTCGAACTATGCCTATTGACCGATACCGTAATATTGGTATCAGTGCTCACATTGACGCAGGTAAAACTACCACATCTGAGCGTATCCTCTTCTATACTGGTAAAAATCACCGTATTGGGGAGACTCACGATGGTACTGCAACGATGGACTGGATGGCTCAAGAGCAAGAGCGCGGAATCACAATCACATCTGCGGCAACCACTTGTTCATGGAAAGGGATGAAGCAACAATTCCCTGAGCATCGTATTAACCTTATCGATACACCGGGACACGTTGACTTTACAATCGAAGTTGAGCGTTCAATGCGTGTTCTAGATGGTGCGGTAATGGTGTACTGTTCAGTAGGTGGTGTTCAGCCGCAATCTGAGACAGTATGGCGTCAAGCGAACAAATACGCAGTACCTAGAATTGCATTTGTTAACAAGATGGACCGTACAGGTGCTGACTTCTTCCGTGTTGTTGATCAGATGAAAGAGCGTCTTCGTGCAAATGCTGTTCCAATTCAAATTCCAATTGGTGCAGAAGATAACTTCGAAGGTGTGATTGATCTTGTAACAATGACAGCAATCTACTGGAATGAAGAAGATATGGGTATGACGTTCGAAGAGCGTGAGATCCCAGCTGAGCTTCTTGCTGATGCAGAAAACTACCGTTCACAAATGGTTGAGGCTGCTGCAGAATCAAGTGAAGAGTTGATGGATAAGTATCTTGAAGAGGGTGAATTATCTGAAGAAGAGATTCGTCAAGGACTTCGTGCCCGTACATTAGCATCTGAATTAGTACCTGTTTGTTGTGGTACAGCATTCAAAAACAAAGGTGTTCAAGCATTGCTTGATGATGTGATTTACTATCTCCCATCACCAACAGAAGTAAAACCAATTGCTGGTGAGCTTCCTGACGGTGAGCCAGGTGTTCGTAAGTCATCTGACGAAGAGCCTTTCTCTGCACTTGCATTTAAGTTAGCAAATGACCCATTTGTTGGAAACTTAACTTTCGTTCGCGTCTACTCAGGTGTCGTTAAATCTGGCGATCACGTTTACAATCCTGTGAAAAGCAGACGTGAGCGCGTTGGTCGTCTACTTGCTATGCACTCTAACTCTCGTGAAGAGATTGATGAGGCAAGAGCGGGTGATATTATTGCTATGGTTGGACTTAAAGATGTTACAACAGGTGACACTCTCTGTGATCAGAAAGATCAAATTACGCTTGAGCGTATGGAGTTCCCAGAGCCTGTAATCTTTGTTGCAATTGAGCCAAAAACAAAAGCTGACCAAGAGAAGATGGGTATGGCGCTTTCACGTTTAGCACAAGAAGATCCATCTTTCCGTGTAAGAACTGATGAAGAGTCAGGTCAAACGATTATTGGTGGTATGGGTGAGCTTCACTTAGATATCATCGTGGATCGTTTGAAGCGTGAGTTTAAGGTAGAGTGTGGTGTTGGTGCGCCGCAAGTTGCTTATCGTGAAACAATCACTAAGCCGGTTGAAGCGGAAGGTAAGTTTGTACGTCAATCTGGTGGTCGTGGTCAGTTTGGTCATGTATGGTTGCGTATTGAGCCGCAAGAGCTTGGTAAAGGTTATGAGTTCGTTGATGAGATTGTTGGTGGTGTTGTTCCAAGAGAATATATCCCAGCGGTTGATCGCGGTATTCAAGAGCAGATGGCAAACGGTGTTATCGCAGGCTATCCAATCGAAGATGTAAAAGTAACATTATATGATGGTTCATATCATGATGTTGACTCAAGTGAGATGGCGTTTAAAATTGCTGGATCTATGGGCTTCAAAAATGGTGTTCAAAAAGCAGGTCCAGTATTGCTTGAGCCAATCATGAAGGTGGAAGTAGAGACGCCTGAAGAGTACATGGGTGATGTTATGGGAGACCTTAACCGTCGTCGTGGTAATCTTCAAGGTATTGATGATGCATTTGGATCAAAACTTATCAGAGCGGAAGTTCCATTATCTGAGATGTTTGGTTACGCAACAGCGCTTCGTTCATCAACGCAAGGTCGTGCAACATACTCCATGGAATTCTTGAAGTATAACCAAGCACCAAATAGCGTTGCTGATGAAATCATCAATGCGAATAAGGTAGACTAATAAAGTCTAATTAAAATAAATAATTTGCAATCTAATAGACAAGCTCTATAATGTAGAGCTTGTTTTTAGCTCTTTAAAAAATTGGGGTATTAATAGTATGTCAAAGGAAACTTTTAGTCGTAATAAACCGCACGTAAACGTCGGTACAATTGGTCACGTTGACCATGGTAAAACAACTTTAACCGCGGCTTTAACAAAAGTGGGTAACGAATCTATAGGCGCAAACGTACGTGCATATGATCAGATCGATAACGCACCGGAAGAGAGAGAGCGTGGTATCACGATTTCAACTTCTCACGTTGAGTATGAGTCTGAAAATCGCCACTATGCACACGTAGACTGTCCTGGACACGCCGACTATGTGAAAAATATGATCACTGGTGCAGCGCAGATGGATGGAGCTATCTTAGTATGTTCAGCTGCAGATGGACCTATGCCACAAACTCGTGAGCATATCCTTTTATCGCGTCAGGTAGGTGTTCCATATATTCTTGTTTTCTTAAATAAAGCAGATATGGTTGATGATGCCGAGTTAATCGAGCTTGTTGAAATGGAAGTTCGTGAACTTCTTGATGCATACGATTTTCCTGGTGATGATACCCCAGTTATCGTTGGTTCAGCGCTTAAAGCAATTGAAGGCGATGAGTCAGAGATTGGTGTTCCAGCAATCAAAAAGCTTCTTGCGGCTTTAGATGAGTGGATTCCTGAGCCTGTTCGTGAGATCGATAAGCCATTCCTTATGCCTATCGAAGATGTTTTCTCAATTTCAGGTCGTGGTACTGTAGTAACAGGCCGTATCGAATCAGGTATCGTTAAGACTGGTGAAGAGTTAGAGATCGTCGGTATTCGCCCAACTCAAAAAACAACATGTACTGGTGTAGAGATGTTCCGTAAGCTTCTTGATCAAGGTCAAGCAGGTGATAACGTGGGTGTTCTTCTCCGTGGTACTAAGCGTGAAGATGTTGAGCGCGGTCAAGTATTAGCAAAACCAGGATCTATTAAGCCTCATACTAAATTTGAAGCAGAAGTTTACGTTCTCTCAAAAGAAGAGGGTGGACGTCATACTCCATTCTTTAAAGGTTATCGTCCACAATTTTATTTCCGTACTACAGACGTTACAGGTGCTTGTGAGCTACCTGAAGGTGTAGAGATGGTTATGCCTGGTGATAACGTAAAAATGGTTGTTGAGTTAATCAACCCAATTGCGATGGATGAAGGTTTACGCTTTGCGATCCGTGAAGGCGGTCGTACAGTAGGTGCTGGTGTTGTAGCGAAAGTTATTGCATAATTAATTTTTTTCCTAGGTTTCTTTTGGAGCCTAGGATTTTTAAATGAGAGTAGTATGGATAATCAAAGAATTAGAATTCGCCTTAAAGCATTTGACTATCGTTTAATTGATCAGTCTGCAAAAGAAATTGTTGAAACAGCTAAGCGCACAGGTGCGCAGGTTAAAGGTCCAATTCCTTTACCTATTAAGCGTGAAGTATTCACAGTATTGACATCACCGCATGTTAACAAAGATGCGCGTGATCAGTATGAGTTAAGAACTCATAAACGTCTCATGGACATTGTTAATCCAACAGATAAAACAGTTGATGCATTAATGAAACTGGATTTAGCTGCTGGTGTGGATGTACAAATTCGTTTAGACTAGTACGGGTTTGTTCGCGATGAAGGTCGCCAACCTTCCTCTCGTTTTTATCATTTATTAATTGAGGTTATAAAATGGCAGTAGGATTAATCGGAAAAAAACTCGGGATGAGTAGAGTTTTTGGTGAAGATGGTCGCTCTCTTGCAGTGACTGTTGTGCAAATCGAAAACAATGAAATTGCCCAAATCAAAACAGCAGATACTGATGGTTACACAGCGGTACAAGTAGCGCATGGTCCACAGTATTCAAGCAAAAAGAAAAAATCATTAGATGGACACTTTGCAAAAGCAGAGATCGCATCAGCACGTTCACTTTGGGAATTTCGTGTCGATACTACAGACGCATATGAAGTTGCACAAAAGTTAACTGTAGAGTTATTTGAAGCAGGACAAAAAGTCGATGTTTCAGGCGTTACGCAAGGTAAAGGTTTTGCCGGTACAATTAAACGTCATAACTTTGCTGGTCAACGTAATACGCACGGTAACTCATTGTCGCATCGTGTTCCAGGATCAATCGGTCAATGTCAAGATCCAGGTCGTGTTTTCAAAGGTAAGAAAATGGCGGGACACATGGGTGCAGTTCGTAGAACAGCTCAAAATCTTGAGATCGTTGGAGTAGATACTGAGCGCAACTTACTTCTCATTAAAGGTGCTGTCCCAGGACCTAAGGGGTCAGATGTTGTTGTGTCTCCTGCAATCAAAGTGAAAAGAGGTAAGGCGTAATGGAAATTCAAGTAATCGGCGGATCTCCAGTTGAATTAGATGCCACGCAGTTTGGTCGTGACTTTAACGAAGCGTTAGTGCATCAAGTTGTAACAGCATATCAAGCAGGTGGAAGAGCAGGTACTCGTGCTCAAAAAACACGTGCTGAAGTAGCAGGTTCTACAGCGAAGCCATGGAGACAAAAAGGAACTGGTCGTGCACGTGTTGGTAGTAAGCGTAACCCTATCTGGAGAGGTGGTGGTGTAACGTTTGCAGCTAAGCCACAAAACTGGAGCCAGAAAGTAAACAAGAAAATGTACAAAGCAGCGATGCTTAACATTCTTTCTGAATTGATCAGAAGTGAGCGTTTAGTAGTTGTTGAAGATTTCACAATGGAAGCGCCAAAGACGAAAGCATTTATCGCTAAGTTAGAAAGCTTGAATGTACATAATGAAAGCGTATTAGTGGTTACTGAAGCTGTTGACTTCCCGCTCTATTTAAGTGCTAGAAACGTGCCAAACGTTCTTGTACTTGATGTTGAAGCGATTGATCCAGTTAGCCTCGTACAGTTTAATAAAGTTGTAATGACTAAACAGGCGCTTGTTTCAGTTAAGGAGTTATTAGCATGATTTTAGATGTTAAAGAAAGATTAATGAAAGTGATCATTGCTCCTCATGCGTCTGAAAAAACAGCGCGCCAAGAAGAGCTTAATCGTGAAGTAACTTTCCGCGTATTGAAAGATGCCAATAAGAAAGAGATTGCTGATGCAGTAGAGCTCTTATTTGGACGTAAAGTAGAGAAGGTTACTGTGCTTAACCAAAAAGGTAAGCGTAAATCATTTGGCCGTCATATGGGTGTAAAGCAAGATTGGAAAAAAGCTTATGTAACACTTGCAGACGGGGAAGATGAAATTGATTTTTTAGGTGATATGTAATGAGTATAAAAAAAGCTAAACCAACTTCACCAGGTCGTCGCTCACTAATTCAGGTTGTAACGCCAGGCCTTCATAAAGGTAAACCATATGCTCCATTAGTAGAAGGTCAGCATAGAACCGGCGGCCGTAATAATGATGGACGTATTACTTCACGTCATCGTGGTGGTGGTCATAAACAACATTATCGTTTGATTGACTTTAAACGTAATAAAGAGAATATTCCGGCAAAAGTTGAGAGAATCGAGTACGATCCAAACCGTACAGCGCATATTGCACTTCTTTGCTATGTAGATGGTGAGCGTCGTTACATTATCGCTCCTGCAAAAGTAGAAGTAGGTGATGTGTTATTTGCGGGTCCAAATGCGCCCATCAAAGCAGGTAACTCTCTGCCACTTCGTAATATTCCAATTGGTACGACAGTGCACTGTGTTGAGATGAAGCCAGGGAAAGGTGCTCAGTTAGCACGTTCAGCAGGTACTTCAGTACAACTTATCGCTAAAGAGGGTGAGTACTCTACATTACGTTTACGTTCAGGTGAAATCCGTAAGGTTCTCTCTGATTGTAAAGCGACCGTTGGTGTTGTAAGTAATGGTGAGCATAGCCTTCGTGTGTTAGGTAAAGCTGGTGCAAGTCGCTGGGCTGGTGTTAGACCACAAACTCGTGGAGCTGCGATGAACCCGGTAGACCATCCACACGGTGGTGGTGAAGGTCGTACGAAGGGTGGTAGACATCCTGTGACGCCTTGGGGTCAACCTACTAAAGGTTACAAGACACGTACTAACAAGCGTACAAGTAAGTACATTGTTCGTCGTCGTACTAAATAATTAAATCGAATAAAGGGTAAAATATGCCACGTTCTATAAAGAAAGGTCCATTTATCGATCATCATCTACAAAAGAAAGTAGATGAAGCTGTAGCGTCAAATAATCGTCGTCCAATTAAGACCTGGTCACGTCGCTCAATGATCCTACCAGAAATGATTGGACTTACAATTGCCGTACACAATGGAAAAATTCATGTGCCGATTTTAATCACTGAGAATATGATTGGTCATAAGTTAGGTGAGTTTGCTGTCACTCGTACTTATCGCGGTCATGCTGCAGATAAAAAAGCACGTTAATAAGGAGATAAAACATGGAAAGTAGAGCAGTACATCGCCATGCGCGAATTTCTCCTCAGAAAGCGCGCTTAGTTGCAGATCAGGTCCGTGGACTACCAGTTGATCGTGCACTTACTTTGTTACAATTTAGCGACAAAAAAGCTGCAGATCTTATTCTTAAAGTATTAGTTTCTTCAATGGAAAATGCTGAGAATAACTTCGGTGCGGATATCGACAACCTTTATGTGAAAACTATTATGGTTGACGAGGGTCCTCTTCTTAAGAGAATGCGCCCACGTGCAAAAGGTCGTGGAGACCGTATTCTTAAGAAGACAAGTCACATCACAGTAATCGTTGCTGAAGCTTAATTAGGAGTAAGTCAAAATGGGTCAAAAAGTAAATCCAACCGGTATACGCTTAGGGATCTCAAAAGACTGGAATTCGCGTTGGTACGCGGATTCTAAGACTTTCCCTGAGTTTATTGAATCTGACTTTAAGGTTAGAGAGTTTTTAAGAAAGAAATTAGCAGGAGCTGCTGTTTCTAAAATTCATATCAGCCGTCCATCAAAATCAGCACAAGTTGTTATCCATACAGCTCGTCCTGGTGTTGTTATTGGGAAGAAAGGCGAAGATATCGAAATCTTACGTAAAGAGCTTTCAGAAATCATGGGTTGCCCAGTGCATGTGTCAATTCAAGAAGTAAGAAAGCCTGAATTAGATGCATATTTAGTTGCAGAGGGAATTGCTCAGCAATTAGAGCGTCGTGTAATGTTCAGAAGAGCTATGCGTCGTGCGGTAACTAATACTATGCGTTTAGGTGCTGAAGGTATTCGTGTTAACGTATCTGGCCGTTTAAATGGTGCGGAAATTGCTCGTGCTGAGTGGTATAGAGAAGGGCGTGTTCCACTCCATACATTCCGTGCAGATATTGATTACGGAACAGCAGAAGCATTAACAACTTATGGTATCTTAGGCGTTAAAGTTTGGATCTACAAAGGTGAAGTATTTGATTACCTTGCAGTAGAACAAGAAGAAGCGGCACCTAAGAAAAGAAACAGAAGAAGGAAAGGTGAGTAATCATGTTGCAACCAAAACGTACTAAATTTAGAAAAATGCGTAAAGGTCGTAACCGTGGAGTTGCGGCAGCAGGTAATAAGGTAGACTTCGGTGAATTTGGCTTAAAGTCTACAGAAAATGGTCGCATCAATGCTCGTGAAATCGAAGCAGCGCGTCGTGCGATTACTCGTTATATCCGTCGTGGTGGTAAAGTTTATATCCGTGTTTTCCCCGATGTGCCAATTACTGGTAAGCCATTAGAAGTTCGAATGGGTAGTGGTAAAGGTAACGTTGAGTACTGGGTAGCAAAAGTTCAACCAGGTCGTGTGCTTTTTGAAATTGAAGGTGTCACGGAAACTGTTGCTCGTGAAGCATTTAGACTTGCTTCTGCAAAGCTATCTGTTAAAACAGCGTTTGCTGAACGTACAGTTCTTTAAGAGGTAAAAAGTCATGAGTAAAGTATCTAAAGCAGCTCAATTGAGAGATAAGTCAGTTGAAGAATTAAGAAGTGAAAAGCTTGATTTACAACGCGGTTTATTTAATCTCCGTATGCAAAAGGCGACTGGTCAACTATCAAAGTCACACCAGTTCAAAGAATCTCGTAGAGAGATTGCGAGAATTAACACAGTACTTGGTGAAATGAAAGAGGGTGGTAAATAATGACTACTGCTATTGAACAGCAACACGCTCGTACCGTTGTTGGTACAGTTGTATCGAATAAGAGTGATAAAACCATTACTGTATATGTAGAAAGATTAGTAAAGCATCCTAAGTACAAGAAGTATGTGAAGCGCTCTACTAAGTTCTATGCGCACGATGAAGCGAATACATGTAACATCGGTGATATCGTTGAAATAAAACAAGTACGTCCTATTTCTAAGAAAAAAACTTGGGATTTAGTTCGTGTAGTTGAAGAGTCGAGAGGTTAATAATGATTCAGACGCAGACAGTTTTAGACGTAGCTGACAACTCTGGTGCACGTAAAGTAATGTGTATCAAAGTTCTTGGCGGTTCACATCGTCGATATGCTACCGTTGGGGATGTAATCAAAGTTTCTGTTAAAGAGGCTATTCCACGCGGACGTGCTAAAAAAGGTGATGTGTATAATGCAGTAGTAGTAAGAACTCGTAAAGGTGTTCGTCGCCAAGATGGTTCATTAATTAAATTTGATGGTAACGCTGCTGTACTTCTTAATAATAACTTGGATCCGATCGGAACTCGTATCTTTGGCCCAGTGACTCGTGAGTTACGTGGTGAGAAGTTCATGAGAATTATTTCGCTTGCGCCTGAAGTTATCTAGTAAAGAGGATTATTAAATATGTCAAAAATCCGTAAAGGTGATGAAGTTGTAGTAATCGCGGGAACCAGTAAAGGGCATCGTGGTAGCGTGCTTGAAGTGAAAGATGGACGTGTGAAAGTTACTGGTGCTAATAAAGTAACTAAACATGTCAGACCAAACCCACAACTCGGAATCGAGGGTGGTAAGGTAGAGCAAGAATCTTTCATCGATCTCTCTAACGTGATGATTTATAATCCCGAGACGAAAAAACAAGATAAAATCAAGATCGAAGTTACTGAAACTAAAGATGAAAATGGTAAAGTGAAATTCGTTCGTGAAAGAGTTTTTAAATCTACAAATAAAAAAGTTGGCTAGTTTAAATACTTTTGCTATTATAGCCAGCTTATTTTATAAATAATTACTGTGCCAAACAGGATGTATCGCATTAAAAGACATATCCGTTTGGCATTGAGGAATATCATGAAAGCAAGATTAAAACAGTATTATGATGAAGTTGTAGTACCAAAACTTATCGAAGAGTTTGGCTACACTAATCCTATGGAAGTGCCAAAAATCACTAAGATCGCTTTAAATATGGGTGTTGGTGAAGCGGTACTTGATAAGAAAATTATGGATAATGCCGTAGCAGAGTTAACTGCTATTGCAGGACAAAAAGCACAAGTGACCCTTTCAAGAAAATCGGTTGCTGGGTTTAAGATTCGTGATGGTTGGCCTGTCGGTTGCCGTGTAACATTACGTCGTACAACTATGTATGAATTTTTAGATCGCTTAATTAATATCTCTTTACCTCGAGTACGTGACTTCCGCGGTGTAAGTGCACGCTCATTTGATGGTGCAGGAAACTATAACTTTGGTATCAAAGAACAGATCGTTTTCCCTGAAATCGAATATGAGAAAGTAGATGCTACACGTGGGATGGACATTAGTATCGCAACAACTGCGAAGACTGACAAAGAAGCAAAAGCTTTATTAAGCGCTTTCAACTTCCCATTTCGTAATTAATTATAAAGCAGGAAATTATGGCTAAAGTATCAATGGTTAATCGTGAAAAGAAGCGTGCTGAGCTTGTTGCTAAGTATGCTGAAAAACGCGAGCAGTTAAAAAAGATTATTATTAGTGTCGACGCTACTGCGGAAGAGAAAGAAGCAGCAGTTATCGCACTTCAAAAATTACCAAGAGATTCTTCTCCATCTAGACGTCGTAGACGTTGTAGTATTACAGGCAGACCTCATGGTGTATACCGTAAGTTCGGTCTTGGAAGAAACAAGTTAAGAGAAATCACTATGCGTGGTGATATTCCTGGCTTAAGAAAAGCTAGCTGGTAGGAGAATTTTATAATGAGTATGCATGATCCAATTTCAGATATGCTAACCCGCATTCGTAATGCGCAAGTTTCTGAAAAAGTAAACGTAGAGATTCCTTTCTCTAACGTAAAAAAATCTATCGCTGATGTGCTTCTTGAAGAAGGTTACATCGCATCAATCGATGTTACTGGTGATAAAGCTTCTAATAAAAAATTAGTGCTCACACTTAAGTATCATCAAGGTAAGGCTGTTATTGAGCGTATTGAGCGTGTAAGTAAGCCAAGCCTCCGTGTATATCGTGATAAAAACAGCTTGCCACAAGTTTTAGGTGGTTTAGGTATTGCGATTGTTTCAACTTCACAAGGCATGATGACTGACCACAAGGCGAGATCTTTATCGCTCGGTGGGGAAGTGATCTGCGTTGTAGCTTAATTAGGGGGTTAGGATGTCACGTGTAGCTAAACAGAATATTACTGTTCCAGCGGGTGTTGAAATCACAATCTCTGGAAATAATGTAAAAGCAAAAGGTCCTAAGGGTGAGAATAGTCTTCAACTTCATTCATCTGTAGGGATTAAACAAGAAGGTTCGGAATTAGTAATCGTACCTGATTTAGAGCAGAGCAAAGGTAGTTACGCAATTGCAGGAACAATGCGTTCTTTAGTAAGTAACTTAGTTATCGGTGTTTCTGAAGGTTTCGAAAGAAAGCTTATCTTAAATGGTGTTGGATATCGTGCTGCAGCACAAGGTTCAAACTTGAATCTTACACTCGGTTTCTCACATCCAATCGTTCACGCTATGCCAGAGGGTGTTACTTGTGAAACTCCTACACAAACAGAAGTTGTGATTAAGGGTGTTGATAAGCAAGTAGTTGGTCAAGTTGCGGCTAAAATCAGAGCCTACAGACCGCCTGAGCCATATAAAGGTAAAGGCGTTCGTTATTCAGATGAAGTTGTTTCATTGAAAGAAGTTAAGAAGAAATAGGTGAGAACGATGAAAAAAAGAGACGCAAGATACAGAAGAAGCCTTAAAGCTCGTATCAAAATGAGAGAGTTGATGGTTGATCGTTTAACCGTACATAGAACTCCTCGTCATATCTATGCACAAGTAATTAGTGGTACAGATAATAAAGTATTAGCTGCGAGCTCAACACTTGTAGCAGATGTTAAATCTCAGATCAAAAATGGTGGTAACGTTGATGCCGCTGCTGTAGTTGGTAAAGATATCGCTGCAAAAGCGAAAGCAGCTGGTGTAACTAATGTTGCATTTGATCGCTCTGGATTTAAATATCATGGCCGCGTTAAAGCTCTAGCGGATGCAGCTAGAGAAGCTGGATTAGAGTTTTAATAAGGAAGGAAATTAAATGACTACAAAAGTTGAAAATCAAAATGCAGCAGTAGCTGCAGATGGTTACCAAGAGAAGCTTGTTACAGTAAATCGTGTATCTAAGACAGTAAAGGGTGGTAGACAATTTGCTTTTGCTGCACTTACTGTAGTGGGTGATGGTAATGGTAAAGTGGGTTACGGTTACGCGAAAGCAAAAGAAGTGCCAGTTGCAATCAAAAAATCGATTGAGCAAGCTAAACGTAATATCAAGACAGTTTCCTTAAATGGTGGTACACTGCAATACTCTGTAACAGGTGTTCATAATGCGGCTCGTGTCTATATGCAGCCTGCATCTGAAGGTACAGGAGTAATCGCAGGTGGTGCGATGCGTGCAGTGTTCGAAGTAGCTGGTGTAAAAGATGTACTTGCTAAATGTCAGAACTCACGTAACCCTGTAAACGTTGTGCAAGCAACAATTAAAGGTTTAGCTGCAATGCAAACTCCAGAAGAGATTGCTGCAAAACGTGGCAAATCTGTTGAGGAGATAAGAGGGTAAGTCATGACACAGAAAACTGTAAAAGTAACGCTTGTAAAGAGTACTAATAGCCGACTTCAATCACATCGTGATTGTGTAAAAGGTTTAGGTTTACGTCGTCTTCATCATACAGTAGAGGTTGCTGCCACTCCTGAAAATATGGGGATGATTAATAAAGTAGCTTACTTGCTTAAAGTTGAGTAGTTGGGGATAGGTAAACAAATGAAATTAAATACATTAAAACCTGCGTTTGGTAGTAAAACTAACCCAAAACGTGTAGGCCGTGGTTGTGGTTCTGGCTTAGGTAAGACAGCGGGTCGTGGTCATAAAGGTCAACACTCTAGGTCAGGTGGCTACCATAAAGTAGGGTTCGAAGGTGGACAACAACCTTTACAAAGAAGATTACCAAAAGTGGGTTTCAATTCACAAATTGGTTTGGTGACTGCAGAGGTACCATTATCAGCACTTAATAAAGTAGAGGGTAATGAGATCACTATGGCATCACTTATTGAGAGCAATATTCTTCCAGCGAAATATGAGCGCGCAAAAGTTATGCTTTCTGGTGAGATCAATAGAGCGGTCACCTTAAAAGGTATTCGTGTTACTAAAGGGGCTAAAGCGGCTATTGAGGCTGCAGGCGGCTCTGTTGAAGAGTAAATATGCAAAGAAATCAAGTAGGGGCTAATAACCTCGGACGTTTTTCAGGACTCTTGTCAAGACTATGGTTTTTAGTCTTGGCATTAGTAGTCTATAGAATTGGGGTCTATATTACACTGCCAGGTATTGATGCTGTTACGCTTTCAGAGGTAATGGATCAACAAGGGCAACAAGGTGGTATATCTGCAATGATTAATCTCTTCTCAGGTGGTGCATTTGAGAAGATGTCTGTGTTTATGCTAGGTGTAATGCCGTATATTACAGCTTCGATTGTTATTCAGATGTTATCTGTAGTGTATGCTCCTCTCGAACAACTCAAAAAAGAGGGTGAGACAGGGCGTCGTAAGATGACTCAGTACACTCGCTATATGACTATTGCTTTCGGGGTTGTGCAGGGGATTGTTTATTCAATCGCGATCATGAATGGTGGATTTGTAAATGCCGAATTGGTAGTTATACCGCCAGTCCTATTCGTTACACTTTCAACGCTAACACTCGTAACAGGAACAATGTTCCTCGTTTGGTTGGGTGAGCAGATTACAGAAAGAGGTATCGGTAATGGTATTTCAATGATCATCTTTGCAAGCATTCTAATGGGCGTGCCTTCATCGGTTGCGTTCCTATTTGAGACTGCTACCACACAAGGTGGTGCAATGTGGTTGTTATTAGTTGTTCTATTCTTGCTTGTATTGGCTGTAATTTTTGTAATTGTCTTTATTGAGCGTGGTCAGCGCCGTATTACAATTCAATATGCAAGAAGACAGCAAGGTAGAATGATGACGGTTGGTAATCAAACTAACCATCTGCCATTAAAACTCAATATGTCGGGAGTTATACCGGCAATCTTCGGTTCTGCGTTCCTATCCTTTGTTTACACCATTAGTACCGGTTTAAGCAAAGTTAATGTGCCAGAATTGACTGACGCGGATACAGGGCTTTGGGGGAGCTTTAGCTATTATGTATCCTTGACACTTAATAAGCTCGGATTTTACGGAGTGAAGTATTTCTCTATAGGTCAGCCTGCATATATGATATTATTTGCGGCACTTATAATCTTCTTCTGTTTCTTCTACACTGCATTGCAGTTCAACTCTAAAGAGACAGCAGAAAACTTAAAGAGAAATGGTGGTTTTATACCTGGCATTCGCCCTGGAATTCATACATCGCAATATTTAGATAGAGTATTAACTCGAATCACTTTATGGGGTTCGCTCTATATTACAATCATCTGTCTATTGCCTGAATTCTTTAATGGTATAAGTCCTGTACAAATGTACTTCGGTGGAACCTCGATCCTGATTGCTGTTGTAGTCGTAATGGATTTAGTGACACAAATTCAAGCATTATTAATGTCTCAGCAGTATGAGTCTTTAATGAAAAAAGCAAATATTAGTTCAGCATTGAATGGTACCCCACCAAACTTTTAGTAAAATATATTGGAGTTAAGAATGAAAGTAAGAGCGTCAGTTAAGAAAATTTGTCGCAAATGTAAGATTGTTAAACGCGCTGGTGTTGTACGTGTTATCTGTGAAGATGGACGTCATAAACAACGCCAAGGTTAATAGTATTGAGTAATTTTAATTTATCAGGTAGAATGCTCTGCTTGATATAATATTAGGATAGGATTTATATGGCACGTATAGCAGGTATTAATATACCAGTAGCAAAGCATGTGATTATTTCACTGCAATCAATTTATGGTGTTGGTCCAACTCGTGCGGCAGCAATCTGTGCAGCGGCAAATGTTGACCCAACGACAAAAGTAAAAGACTTAACAGATGAGCAAGTTGATGCACTACGAGCTCAAGTTGGTGAATATACTGTAGAAGGTGATTTGCGTCGCGAAGTATCATTAAACATTAAGCGTTTAATGGATCTCGGATGCTATCGTGGTATTCGTCATCGTCGTAGTTTACCTTTAAGAGGACAGCGGACTAAAACTAATGCACGTACTCGTAAAGGTCCAAGAAGACTTGTTAAATAATTTGTTAGGGAAAATGTAAAATGGCAAAACCTTCAGTAAAAACGCGTAAGCGCGTTAAAAGAAGTGTTGTTGACGGTATCGCACATGTTCAAGCATCATTCAACAACACAATCGTGACTATCTCTGATCGTCAAGGAAATGTACTTTCATGGGCAACTGCTGGTGGCTCAGGCTTCCGTGGTTCAAGAAAGTCTACTCCATTCGCAGCTCAAGTAGCAGCAGAAAGAGCTGGTACAGTAGCGCAAGAATATGGTCTTAAAAATTTAGACGTAAATATCAGCGGACCTGGTCCAGGACGTGATTCAGCAGTTCGTGCACTTAACGCGATTGGCTACAAAATCACAAGTATTTCTGACGTAACTCCCATTCCACACAATGGTTGCCGTCCGCCGAAAAAGCGCAGAGTATAATATAAATTTTTAAGGAGTATAGATAGTCATGGCACGTTATATTGGCCCAAAATGTAAATTAGCAAGACGTGAAGGCACAGATCTCCACTTGAAATCTGGCGCACGTTCTTTCGAATCTAAATGTAAACATGACAGAGCACCTGGACAGCATGGTGCAAAACCAGGTCGCACATCTGACTACGGTTTACAGTTACGTGAAAAACAGAAGTTAAAAAGAATGTATGGATTGTTAGAGAAACAATTCCATCTTTACTATAAAGAAGCAGATCGTCGTAAAGGTTCTACAGGTGAGAATCTTTTAGAGATCCTTGAGTGCCGTTTAGATAACGTTGTTTATCGTATGGGCTTTGCTTCTACTCGTGCAGAAGCACGTCAGTTAGTAAGTCATAATTCAATTTTAGTAAATGGTGAGAAGGTTAATATCCCTTCATATCAGCTGAAAGCAAGTGATGTAGTTGCTATTCGTGAGCGTTCTAAAAAGCAAGCAAGAATTGCATATGCAATGGAATTAGCAGAAGCAAATGGCCTAGTTGATTGGGTTTCGGTTGATAAAACAAAAATGGAAGGCGAGTTCAAGCGTGTTCCTGAGCGTTCAGATTTACCAGCAGATATTAACGAGTCATTAGTAGTAGAGTTGTACTCAAAATAATAAGCATATTGGTATTTTTTCGTTCCTTCTTATTATTTTAGATCAATCGGGTAAGTACATATGGCTTTAAATGAGTTGTTAACTCCACGTATAGTGGAGATCAAAACCGACGAAAATCACTTCTCTGAAATATCGCTAGAGCCTCTTGAGAGGGGCTTTGCGCATACTTTAGGGAATGCATTACGTCGTATTCTGCTATCTTCGATGCCAGGTGCAGCGATTACAGAATGTGAAATTGATGGCGTTTCAAAAGAGTACTCTGCAATTCCAGGGATGCATGAAGATGTTATCGATCTTCTGCAAAACCTTAAAGGTATTGCAATTACTCTTCACGATGCCCCTGAAGCATATATCTCATTAGATATTCAGGGTCCGTGTGTGGTAACAGCAGGAAATCTTGAAGTTCCACATAATATTGAAATTGTTAATCCTGAACATGTAATTGCGAACCTTACTTCGAGTGGTTCCTTAAAAATGCGCATGAAGGTAGAAAGTGGTCGCGGTTATAGTACTGCGGCAAACCGTGAAACCGAAGCGGGTGATAGTTCTACTATTTCACTTGGCCTCTTCAAGTTAGATACGACATTTAGTCCTGTAAATCGCGTAAGTTATCGTGTAGAAACGGCTCGTGTTGAACAGCGTACTGACTTAGATAGACTCGTTATTGCGTTAGAAACTAATGGAACTTTAGATCCAGAGCAAGCAATTCGTAATGCAGCAACGATCCTTCATGAGCAGTTAAATGTCTTTGTAGATCTTAAACCAATGCCGGAAGAAGAACCTGTAGAGGAAGAGCCAGCATTTGAGATAGATCCTACATTATTAAGACCTGTTGATGATTTAGAGTTAACAGTTCGTTCTGCGAATTGTCTAAAAGCAGAGAGTGTATATTACATCGGTGATTTGATTCAGAAAACAGAAACAGAGTTACTCAAAACGCCTAATCTTGGTAAAAAATCATTAACAGAAATTAAAGATGTGTTGGCGCAATATGGTTTATCTTTAGGTATGACTTTAGATAATTGGCCACCGCCTAACTTAGATACCTCTAAGCCACCAGCATAATTTAATTATTTGAATAGGAAGTATAAAAATGCGTCATCGTAAAGCAGGTCGTGCATTTAGTCGCACATCAGCACATAGAAAAGCAATGTTCAAAAATATGTCTGTATCTATTCTTGAGCATGAAATTATTAAGACTACACTCCCGAAAGCAAAAGAGCTTCGTCGTGAAGTAGAACCATTAATTACACTTGCTAAAGTTGATACGGTAGCTAACCGTCGTAAAGCTTTCGCAATCTTAAGATCACGTGAAATGGTGACTAAACTTTTTGAAGTTTATGGTCCACTTTTCAAAGATCGTAATGGTGGTTATCTCCGTATTTTGAAGTGTGGTTTCCGCCCTGGAGATAATGCTCCAATGGCTTATGTTGAATTTGTTGAGCGTCCAGCTAAAGCAAATGAAGCTGATGCCAGCTAAATCATAAATTATTTATTAGCCGGTTATTCTTATAGCCGGCTTTTTTATTTAACGGTCGAAAAGATGAAATTTTTCTTTTATCGAGACTCTCGTGTTATTCCGGATGCACCACGAATTGTTACGATTGGGGCTTTTGATGGAATACATTTAGGTCATCAAAAATTATTGCATAAGGTGAATGCGCTACAGGCTAAAAATCCTGATGCAAAGCGAACATTAGTGACGTTTGAGCCACTTCCTCATGAGTTCTTTTTGAAAGAGAATTCGCCGGCACGAATTATGTCGCTAAAAGAGAAATTAGCTTACCTTAAAAAGAGTCAATTAGTTGATGAGGTGATTATCCTGCCCTTCACTGAACGCTTGCGGGAAGAGTCTCCAGATCACTTTATTGACCATTTTTTAGTAGATCAGCTCAATATTAAGGGAATCGTGATTGGTGCTGATTTTCGTTTTGGTGCGAAAGCGGCAGGATCTTTTGAAGATCTTTCAGCGGCTGGGCAAAAATATGGCTTTGAAGTTGTTCAGGAAGATTACTACTTTATTGGTGGCGTACGTGTCTCCTCGACCTTGGTTCGTGAGGCTCTGGCAGTTTCAAACTTTAATCAAGCGGAGCTCTATTTAGGTCGACCATATCAGATTATGAGTCGTGTCGTTTATGGAAATCAGCTCGCTAGAAAGCTCGGAACAGCGACGATCAATCTGCCATTAAAACGCTTTAAGCCCCCCTTTACCGGGGTGTATAATGTAGAAGCCACTCTCTGTCGAACTCAGGAGAAGTTGAAAGGCGTTGCCAATATTGGTTATCGGCCTACAGTTGATGGCATAAAACCTAATTTAGAAGTACACTTACATGATATCAACCGTAACTTATATGGTGAGACATTTAGTGTTGGATTTCTCTCTAAAATTAGGGATGAGAAACGATTTGAAAGTATTGAAGCATTAAAGGCGCAGATCTTATTAGATGCGGAGGCTTCAAGAGATTATTTTAATCTTCAAAAGTAGGATGTGAACGTGAGTAAAGCAAAAAGAATCGAAGAGAAGAATGACAATATATACCGGGATACCTTAAATCTTCCGGAAACGGATTTTGCGATGAGAGGGAATCTTCCAAAGCGGGAACCTGAGTTTATTGAGTATTGGGATAAGATCGATCTCTACCATAAACAACGGGAGATCTTCAAAGGAAAGCCGAAATTTATTCTTCATGATGGACCTCCTTATGCAAATGGTGCGATCCATTTAGGGCATGCAGTTAACAAGATCTTAAAAGATATTATTGTTAAATCTAGAGGGCAATTAGGTTTCGATTCTCCTTATGTTCAAGGTTGGGATTGTCATGGTCTTCCTATTGAATTAGTTGTTGAGAAGAGTTATGGCAAAGTGGGCGATAAATTGACCCCTGCCGAGTTTAGAGCTAAGTGCCGTGAATTTGCAAAGAGTCAAATTGCGATTCAGGCAGATGGATTTAAGCGTTTAGGGGTACTCTCTTATGAAGAGAAGCCTTATTTGACGATGAATCAAGATGCAGAAGCCGATATTGTTTTAGCTCTAAAAGAGATTGTTAAAAAAGGTCATTTAGAGAAAGGGGCTAGACCTGTAAACTGGTGTCTCGACTGCGGTTCCTCATTAGCGGAAGCTGAAGTAGAGTATGCGGATAAAGTCTCTTATAGTATCGATGTTAAATTCCCATTAGTGGATGTTGCTGCTTTCGGTGAGAAGATTGGTCAGTCATTAGATGGGGAAGTTGCTGTTGTTATCTGGACAACCACGCCTTGGACGCTCCCAGGAAATGCAGCAGTCTCTGTTAATAGTGATTTTATCTATGCTTTAGTTGATAAAGCGGGTGATAAGCTTCTAGTTGCTAAAGATCTTGTTGAAGAGCTTGAAAAAAGCTGGGATTGTCAATTACCGATACTCGCTGAATTTGAAGGAGCACTATTAGAGAATCTTTTAGTGAGACATCCTATTGAAGAGGATCGAACTGTACCCTTGATTTTAGGGGATCACGTCACTCTCGATGCGGGAACTGGATTTGTTCATACAGCGCCGGCACATGGTGAGGAGGACTATGCTGTTGCCCTTGAGTATGGGGTTGAGTTTGAAAATCCTGTATTAGGTGATGGTACCTATATTGCTACAGTTCCCCATTTTGGTGGGAAAAATATTCGTGGCATTGAACCAGAAATGATTCAATTCTTAACGGAGAAAGGGATCTTAATTCATAGTGGTAAGATTACCCATAGCTATGCTCACTGCTGGCGCCATAAAACACCAACAATCTACCGCGCAACACCACAATGGTTTATCAGTATGGATAAGCAAGGTTTGCGTCAAGAAGTTCTCGATCAGATCGATCAAGTACAATTTATTCCGACATGGGGTAGAGAGCGTCTTTATGGCATGATAGAAGGGCGTGGTGATTGGTGTATCTCTCGTCAACGCTATTGGGGTGTGCCGATTCCTTTCTTCTTACATAAAGAGACAGGGGAACTCCATCCTGAGACCGATCGTTTGATGGAAGAGGTTGCGACAAGAATTCGTAAAGATGGTTTAGAAGCATGGTTTAGTGCTTCTGTTGAAGATTATCTTCCAGCAGAAGAGGCAGCGCTCTACCAGAAAAATAGAGATACATTAGATGTCTGGTTTGACTCTGGAACAACACATTTTAGCGTTTTAGCGCGTCGACCTGAATTGAGCTATCCGGCAGATCTCTATCTCGAAGGATCGGATCAGCATCGTGGTTGGTTTAACTCTTCAATTATCACCTCTGTTGCAATTAATGGTGTTGCCCCTTATCGAGCATTATTGACCCATGGATTTACGGTAGATGCGAAAGGCCGTAAGATGTCTAAGTCTTTAGGTAATGGTGTTGAGCCAGCTGATGTGATCGATAAAATGGGCGCAGATGTTCTTCGTCTTTGGGTCTCCTCAACAGATTATCGTGGAGAAATTCCGGTATCAGATGAGATCTTAAAGAGAACTTCTGAAACTTATCGCCGTATTCGTAATACCGTTCGTTTCCTCTTAGCGAATACTAATGAATTTGATCTTGAGACAAATGGCTTAAGTTTCGAAGAAATGCTTCCGCTTGATCGCTGGATTGTTGCAAGAGCACTAGAGATTCAAGAAGAGATTAAAGAAGCATATCTTGATTACTCCTTCCACAATGTCTATCAGAAGCTACAATATTTCTGCTCAATCGATTTAGGAAGTTTCTATCTCGATATCATTAAAGATCGACAATATACCGCAGCTAAAGAATCTATTGCGAGACGTTCAGCACAAACTGCGCTCTATCATGTGTTAGAAGCTCTAGTTCGCTGGATGGCACCGATCCTTACCTTTACTGCAGAAGAGGTTTGGTTAGCGATGCGTGATCGTGGTAATGAGCGTTTAGAGTCGGTCTTCTTAACGGAATTCTATGATGGATTGATGCCACTATCTGAATCAGACCCATTCAATACAGCATATTGGAACCGTTTATTAGCTATTCGTGGAGAAGCTTCGAAAGTGATCGAAGGATTACGATCTGAAGGTAAAGTAGGTTCTTCATTACAGACAAAGATTATAATTTATGCAAGTGATGCATTAGCGACAGATATCGCACGTCTTGAAGATGAGTTGCGTTTTGTTCTTCTCTCTTCATATGCTGATGTTAAGCCTCTCTCTGAAGCGCCTGAATCGCTCGAAGAGCACTCTTTAGAGGGTGAAAGCTTTGCAGTAGATGTTGAAGTATTAGGGGATGATTATCAGAAGTGTGTAAGATGTTGGCATCATCGTGAAGAGGTGGGTAAAAATAGCGAACATCCGCTTCTTTGTGATCGCTGTATTGAGAATCTATCACCGGAAGGGGAAGAGCGTCACTATGCGTAATTCATCTCATCAAGAGAAGCCAGTGAATATCTATTTCTGGACGATCTTTGTGATGGCCGGTGTTCTTCTTGATTTTGGAACTAAATATGCCGCAGAGCACCTCTTATTGTACGGGGAGAGTATCCCCGTCTTTAAGGGACTCAGTTGGACATTAGTCTATAATCCTGGATCAGCTTTTAGTTTTTTAGCAGATCAGGGAGGCTGGCAGAGATGGTTTTTTGTTGCGATTACAGTTGTGATCTCTCTGATTCTCTTTTTTTGGATTAAGCGTACCCCATCTTCGGAAAAGCTTTTAAGATTTGGCTTAGCTGCTGTATTAGTGGGCGCAATTGGCAATCTTATTGATCGGGTAGTTTTAGGGCATGTTGTCGATTTTATTCATGTCTATTTCAATGATTGGCACTTTCCCATCTTTAATGTCGCAGATATCTTTGTTACTACGGGAGTTGCCTTTATCCTTCTCTCCTCATTAACGGAGAAGCGGCGGCAACGTGAGGATGAGTCAATTCGTTGATTCTTGAAAGTAGTGTCACCCATAACAGTCACTCTTCACCTCTAATGAGTGGTGGTGAATGAGATTGAATGGGTGTGACACTTAATAGATGAAGTAAGAAGTGAAGTGTATTGCCGTAACTCCTTTGTGAGTGCGGTCTGTTAAGGTGCTAGTAGATAGGATAAAACTATGGCAGATGATAAATCAACACTAGAGAAGATCTTAGAGCATAACCGTGAGTTTGTTGACTCGAAAGAGTATGATCATCTCTGTACTGATAAGTATCCCAATAAAGAGCTTGCAATTTTGACTTGTATGGATGCACGAATTGTGGAGCTTCTTCCTAAGGCGATGGGGATTCGTAATGGGGATGCTAAGATTATTAAGAATGCCGGCGCGCTAATTAGCCATCCATGGGGTGCAGTTATGCGCAGCCTTTTAGTGGCGGCACTTGAGTTTAATGTTAAAGAAATTATGGTGGTTGGCCATACTGACTGTGGTATGCGGGGATTTGATCCAGAACATCTTCTTGGCAAAGCCCGTAAATTTGGTATCACAGATGGAACAATTACAACATTGAGAAATGCCGGTATTGATCTTGATGGTTGGTTGCGAGGGTTTGATAATGTCGGCGATAGCGTTCGTTATACGGTCGATCAGATTCGCAATCATCCTTTAATGCCGGGGCGAGTTGTGGTTCATGGTTTAGTAATTCACCCCACAACAGGAAAATTGCATACTGTTGTTAATGGTTATGTCGAGAATGTTAATCTGCTTGAAACACCTAGTGGTGCAGCGAGTAATACTGCAAATAATAGTAATTTAGTAGAAGAGAATAATGACTAAGAAGATATTTTTAGCCAATCCCCGCGGATTTTGTGCGGGTGTGGATCGTGCCATTAGCATTGTTGAGCGAGCGCTCGATCTTTTTGGCGCTCCCATCTATGTTCGTCATGAGGTTGTTCACAATAAATATGTGGTCGATAGCCTGAAAGATCGTGGAGCAATCTTTGTGGATGAGCTTGATGAAGTTCCAGATGGAAAGATTGTTATTTTTTCTGCCCATGGCGTTTCAAAAGCTGTACAAGATAATGCTAAAGAGCGCGGACTTGAGGTATTCGATGCAACTTGTCCACTCGTGACGAAGGTCCATTTAGAGGTATCTCGTTTTGCGAAAGATGCAATGGATACTGTATTAATAGGTCATGCTGGACATCCTGAGGTGATTGGGACAATGGGGCAGTTTGATTCTCGATATGGTGGGGAGATCCATCTTATCGAAGATCTAGAGGATGCTGATCAGTTAACCGTTAAAGATCCTTCAAAGATTGCTTATGTAACGCAGACAACGCTCTCTTTAGACGACACATCACAAATTATTGATCGTTTGCGGGAACGTTTTCCGGAGATTCAAGGTCCTAAAAAGAGTGATATCTGTTACGCAACTCAAAATCGTCAAGATGCAGTCAAAACTTTAGCAGAGAATTGCACTCTGATTCTTGTTGTTGGTTCTAAGAATAGTTCTAACTCTAATCGCCTGCGGGAGCTTGCGGAAAAAGAGGGTGCTAAAAGTTATCTGATCGACAGAGCAACAGATATTGATCTCGATTGGTTAGATGGGCATCTCAATATAGGCGTTACTGCCGGAGCCTCAGCGCCCGATATCTTAGTGCAAGAGGTGATTACCTTTTTGCAAGAGAAGCGAGATTATCAATTAGTCGGCAATATGCCGGGAATTGAGGAGAATATCGTTTTTCCGCTACCTCGTCTTCTTCGTCCTTCTGAGGATGAGTCAAAGGCTTGATACTAAAGTAGAGTGTAGTAATTGTAATAGTAGCAATAGTAGCAGTAGTAGCAATAGTTGTAATCAAAGAGCGGTTATAAGTATTCGGTTATAAATATTAAATAGCATAAAACCGAAATCATTTTAGAACTGTCATTCCTAATGATTTCGGTTTTTTATTGAGTGAAGCTGGGATAGTTATTCACAACGCACTTCACTATGGTCGTTAACTATCGTAGTTAATCATTTTTACTGCCATTTAAAGAAAGAGCTTGAAGGCAGGGTTTTCATTCTCATCTTCAAATTGATAGCCTAATTCATCGAGGAATGCTTGGAAAGAGCCATCCTGAAGATCTTTTTCAGGCACCTGCATGCCGATAAGAACGCGACCATAATCTGAGCCATGATTGCGATAGTGGAAAAGACTAATATTCCATCGTCCCGCAAGCATTGATAGAAATTGTAAAAGAGCTCCAGGTCTTTCAGGAAACTCAAAGCGGAAGAGTCGCTCATTCTCTGCATCTGCTTTTCCACCAACCATATGGCGAATATGGAGTTTTGCCATCTCATTATCACTCAGATCGACCACATCTAACTGATGGCTCTGAAGTCTCTCTAAAATCTGCTGTTTCTCTTCATCGCCACGGCTCAGTTGTAAACCTACAAAGATAACTGCTTCAGAAGGATTACCATAACGGTAATTAAATTCGGTAATACTACGTTTGCCGATTAGATTGATAAAGTTTTGAAAACTACCGGGAGATTCAGGGATTTTTACGGCAATAAGCGCCTCATTTCTTTCCCCTAACTCTGCCCTTTCTGCGACATATCGAAGTCGATCAAAGTTGATATTTGCACCGCTGAGGATGCCGGCAACATTCTTAAAACCGGCATTGGGATTTGCTTGAAGATATTTTTTAATTCCGGCGACACTCAGCGCTCCTGAGGGTTCGCTTAGGGCGCGTGTATTGTTGAAGATATCTTTCATGGCGGCACAGAGTTCATCAGTTGAGACAGTAATAATCTCATCGACATATTTTTGGCACAGCTCGAAAGTCTTTTCTCCCACTAATTTAACGGCCGTTCCATCGGCAAAAGTCCCAACTTGTGGAAGGTTGATCCGCTTTCCACTCTCTAAAGAGACCTTCATTGAGGCTGACTCTTCAGGTTCTACACCAATAATTTTACAATTAGGGGCAATAAATTTCACATAAGCAGCAACGCCGGCGATCAGGCCGCCGCCACCAACCGGGATAAAGATCGCATCGAGGTCCGGTTTTTGATCGAGCATCTCTTTACCGATTGTTCCTTGTCCTGAGATCACGGCAAGATCATCGAAAGGATGAATAAAGCTCTTCCCCTCGATTTCTGAAAGATGGAGGGCGTGTGCATAAGCTTCATCAAAGTTATTGCCATGGAGAATTACATTTGCGCCCATTTCACGACATGCATTCACCTTAAGAAGCGGCGCGGAAGTTGGCATGACAATGGTTGTATCAAGCTTGAGGTGGAGGCCACTGAGCGCAACTCCTTGAGCATGATTGCCAGCTGATGCACAGACAACCCCCTTTGCTTTCTCTTCATCACTCAGTTGGAAAATTCGATTAAATGCACCTCTAATTTTGAAGGAGAAGATCGGTTGTAGATCTTCTCTTTTAAGCCAAATGTCACATTTTAATTGTTGGCTGAGAAGGTAGAGATGGTCCAATTGCGTATTTTTTGCAACATCGTAGACACGGGCCGATAAAATATCCCGGATTAATGAATTCATGAGTGTGTAACCTTTGTTCTTATAAGATGCGCTAGAAGAGGCAGAGCAAGTCTATCGATGTTATGGCTCTTACCTGATCTATTTAAAGCGTGACTGATCTTTTAGGGAGCGGGTCGTTTAATCAACTCCCTATTTTGATCCCCCTTGATTATTTAGTTTCGTCTCCTTTTAAAAAGGGTATAAAAAAGAAACTAAGATTACAGAATGCCTTAGCAAGATTGAGGAATCAAGTATTAGTTGTAACTATTCTTAAAGGCATATTATTTGGGTTTGGGTGCACTATTTTGTGTTCGTGAATTATTGATAAAATGGTTGATAAAGTGACATATATCTCTAAATTGCGCTTCTAAAGAGGCGGTTGTAAGGTGGTAGGAGGGAATAGGCGCCTGAAAGTGATCTAGTACCCTTTGGGTAATTTCGGCAATAAAAGATTCAGAACCGATCGCTAAAGAGATCGACTCTCTCCTCTTTTGTGCTTGCGCTAATATTTTTGGGATTTCTTTGGGCGTCGCTACGATAAATTCTACCTTTGATGTTGTTTGATCATTGCCAGTAGGCTCTACCATCTCAAAGAGGGTTGTAATGGGAAGAGTCAAAGGGTGGTCATTTTCTAGAAGAATTCTTTGGCGAAAAAAGGGACGAATAATTGTTGGGATAAAGTGCCAATTTCCGATAGGATTCTCTCGAATGGCTGTTGCCGAGATAGGGAAAAGATCTCGAGGGGGGTCGATTAATGTTACCGGAAGTTGAAAGAGCGCTTCATACTGCATCTTATCTTGAGGCTCACTACTAAAGATTAAGGTGGGCTTGATATTGAGTTTTTTTAGATGAGATTTGAGTCGGTCGCTCCAAGCTTCCCAGCCATTAGGGTAGGAGGGAATACCATCCTCATTAAAATCATATAGAAAGATTCCAGGAATACCTTTAAGGCAATCTTTTGCCCAGTTGAGGCGATCTTTAATAGTTGGGGCTGTTGTAAAAGCACTTGCTTGATACAGGGCCTCATCCCGATCAGTTTCGCTACAGACAAAGATGTGAAGCTGATCCACCATCAACTTAGCAGAGAGAATCATACTAATATGACCTTGATGAAGTGGGTAGAATTTTCCGACAATAAGACCGATCTTTTTCATATTTTTTATAAGGGATAGAGGGATTATCTAATAATGATGGAAGGATTATGTGAAAGGAAGGATTATCAAAAATTATAGTAATTTTATAACAAGTTGAACATGCTATAATATCATGCCTTTAGATGTGACGATGATAGAGAGACAATTCTCTATCATAACTCTCCCTAATAGGGTTGAGAATTGATCTATTTCCCGCTTTCTTTTAGAGAATATTTGCATGATAACATCGATTTTAACAGGTAGTTTTTTATGGGCAGGGAGTCTTATTACTCTGTTGCTCTATATCGTCTTTATTTTAGCGGTATGTGTCAAAATTATTATGGATAATACGAGTGCCAGTAAAACATTGGGCTATCTCGTTTTGATTGTATTTTTACCGCTTTTTGGTGTGATTCTCTATCTCTCATTAGGGGTCAATTATCGTAATAAGGCGATGTACGATAAAAAGCTTGAATATAATGATGATCTAAAAGATAAGATTTATGAATATACCAAACATATTGAGAATAACCCTCAAGCAATCGATAACCCTGTTATTGAGCAATTTAAGCGATTAGCTCACTCAGTTTCAACGGAAGATATCCATTGGATGAGCCTCAATAATGATGTGAAGCTCTTAAAAAATGGGGAAAATAAGTATCCGGAAGTTTTAAAGGAGATCGCTGCGGCAAAAGAGACCATTCATATTGAGTACTATATTGTCCGAAATGATGGAATTGGTAATCAGATTAAAGATCTCTTGATTAAAAAAGCGAAAGAGGGTGTTAAAGTCCGTTTTATCTATGATGATTTTGGCAGTAAAAAGATTCGAGGGCAATTTGCACAGGAGATGCGAGACGCAGGTATCGAAGTTTATGCTTTTAGAAAACTGCTCTTTATCTTCTGGGCTAATCGGGTCAATTATCGTAATCACCGTAAAATTATTGTGATTGATGGACGCGTAGGGTTTGTCGGTGGAATCAATATCGGAGATGATTATATTAATGTGCCGGGAAGCGGTAAGCCGATATTGCGAGATATGCATGTACGCCTTGAAGGTTATAGTTGCTATGCATTGCAACATATTTTTTTATCAGATTGGAATTTCTGTGCAAAGCAGAAGATTGAACCTAATGCGCAACTTTTCCCAGTGGATTTACGGGAAGAGCAGGGTAAAACAGCGGTGCAAATTGTGGCAAGTGGGCCCGATTCCCCTGAGCCTTATATTATGAATTCGATCATTCAGGCAATTGCATTAGCGAAGAAAGAGGTACTTATTACGACTCCCTACTTTATTCCAACAGAGCAGATCTTAACGATGCTAAAGATTGCGGCAAGAAGCCAGGTAAAAGTAAAACTCTTAGTGCCGGAACGAACCAATTCACTCTTAGTTCGAATGGCGAGTCGAGCGCTCTATCTTGATCTATTACGTGCCGGCGTTGAGATCTATCATTATCAAAAGGGCTTGATCCATGCGAAGACGAGTGTTTATGATCGGAGTTTAGCGATGATCGGAACGGCAAATATGGATATTAGAAGCTTTGATCTCAACTTTGAAGTGAATGCCATAATGTATGATCGAGAATTTGCCGAGAAGATGACAGCACAATATTATGAGGATCTTGAAAGTTCTGTTCAGGTGACTCTCGAAGAGTGGGAGAAGCGTCCTAAATATAAGATTTTTGCCGATAAAGTGGTCTATTTAGCGTCATCTCTACTCTAATTCTGCTGATTTTAAGTAGCTACTCCTTAGCCTATCCCAAGGGCTATGGGCTATAATCGCAACAGTTACAGTTATCCGAATTAGGCTAATTAGCCTAATTCGGATAAGTAGAATAACTAGATTCCGCTATAACAGATCCTGTTATAGCAAAGAGGAAGGCGAAAGATTTAATCGTTTTGATAGATATTGCTGTTCTGTCGAGGAGAGCTGTGTTAATTGATGTCTAAGGAGAAAATGGAGTGTGACTAACCCACTATTAGGTTTAAATTTTTCGCCATCGAGAAGAGCCACCATCACCTCTTCTGAGGTGAGTGCATGAAATGCTTCCACTTCACCATCATTAATTTGAGGCTCAAAAGAGGGAGGGATGGGGAGATCAAAGATAAAGATCGATTCATCCCGAATACTCTTATTGTACTCTGTAAGATAGTTAAAAGGGGTAACAAAGGAGAGCGCTTCTGTTGCCGTTTCTGGGATATTGGCTTCCTCCATCGCTTCACGCTTTGCAGTTACAAGTGGAATTTCACCATAACTTAAACCACCTGCTGCAATATTATCGAGCTTATGGGGCTCAATCCGTTTGAGTTTAGAGCGTTGAGCAACCCAGATATGGGAGATTTGATCGCTCTTTTCAGCCTCAACATAGCCATTGATATGAACGCCAAATACTCTAAAGCCTAAGAAAGGGGCAACACCACGTTCTATCGTAAAGAGGGCATTTTGCAGTCGTTCTTTACGGCGATAGACTCCATAGGCCTCATCTCTCCAATTAGTAATAATGCCGGCAAGGCGCAAATCTTCTGAAAAGTTGGCAAGAAACGCATTACGCTCATCAAATGTAGCGCAAATAAATTGGGAGGTAAAGGTGACCGTTGATGTCGCGTGATTCAGCTGAAAGAGCTCCGGATAGTTCGCAATAATGTCGATATTATCTTGATGTATCCAGCCGATAATCTCTTCTTGAAAATAGAGGGGCCAGTAGAGAGAAAAATTGGGTTTTGGGAGATATTTAAAGAGATTTGGGAGCATATTAAATGATGGGGTAAGAGAAGAGCTAATGGGCATTAAGGAGAGAAATCTCAAGAAGATTCCCTAGAATACTTCTTGAGTAATGCCCAAGCCCTCTCACTATTATTTTCTTTTTATTGTTGGATTGAATTGTTAGATCGAATTCTTAGGAATAGATTAAATTTTTCGATCGATCGCAGTTAATAACGACGCAATGTCTGTGTGATATCTGCAGCAAGAGAGTTGGCAATCTTCTGTAATGCACTGTTGTATGCAGCAACCCCCCCTTCTGCATCATAACTTCTGCTCGGTTCTGTAATATTGTAGGTAAAGGTCTTAATAATCTTGTTATTATGATTATTAATGAGGCGTGCTTGAAGTTTTAAGACAACATGATTTTCAGTGGCATTAGGAAAGATCTGATTCATCTCCAATAATGTGATGTCGAGACGATTTTGAGCATTAACACTATTAGGTGCCATAACAACATATTGGAAGAGTGCGCGATTCTCTAAATCTTGAGCAATCAGTGATTGAATCAATTGTGCGGGTGGTGCAATCCAATCACTCTTGGTGTAGCTCTCAATCTCATTCGGTGAGCGACTGTAGGTCATATCGGTTGAGAGGCGACCTAAAGATTTTACTTGCGAGATCATAAGTGAAGGGAGCGATCGATTGCCGGTGTTAACACTATCTTCTGCCGGAGTTAAGGTAAAGCTCTTCTTCGGGGGAGCAGATGCACATCCCACAATGATAAGGGGAAGAGCAAAAAAGAGGATAAGTTTTTGCAAACGCTTCATAAATATTCTCCTGATAGAGGCTTTAAGCCCTTGGAACGGATCGAAAATTAAAGTTAAATTTAGATAGGGTATTTAGATAGGGTGTAGATCGGTAGAAAGTGTTTCTACCGATTCTATGATTTTACTCACCTGGCCCCGGTTGCTGTTTGGGTTTACCTAAGATTAAGGAGTTAGGTGAGGCTTCTAACTCTTGCATAAAGAGAGAGAAGTTGTAGAGTGCGTTCTCTAAGGTTGGCAAGATGGATTGAAGATTACTATTAGTCTCTTCTCCTAAGTTATTCCAAGTCCCTAAAGTAGATTGAGCACTATCTAATGTTTTGTTGACATTAACGGTTGTCTGTTCAAGTTGTTTTGATGCGCCTTGAATCTGTTTAGCAAACTCACCTAAAGCCGCTGCTGCCTCTTTTACTTTCGGCTGAATTGTATCGATTGTATCTGTCGCTTTCTCTGTTAATGTATTGACTTTACCACCAATGCCGGCAAGATCCGCGGTAAATGCATTGGTGTTGCTTAAGATATTGGAGAAGTTATCGATATTTTGTGTTGTTAAAATAGATCCCATCTTTTTAGAGAGCTCAGTGAGCGACTTGGTTATATTATCGAGCGCTTCATCTAGACGGCGCGCAAGGGAAGGACCATTTTGAATTGTGGGAATAGGATCCGCTTTTGTAGGGAGAAGAGCGCCTGCTTGAGGCGTTCCTCCACTTAAGCTGACATTCACAATCCCTGTAATTCCACGATTGATCAGCTCTGCCTTAGTATCTTTTTTAATTGGCGTTCCGACATCGATATTGAGAAAGATCGTCACATAGCGAGGATCTTCGTGGTTAAGCTCAATTTTACTCACTTTTCCGACATTTACGCCACGATAATCGATAGGAGAGTTGGCAGAAAGACCGGCAACCGATTCATTGGTTACAACTTTATACTCAATGGTATTAACCTTTTCAAAGCCATTTGTCAGCCAAATAATGAGCGCAATAAGACATGCGATAAATCCGAGAACAAATGCGCCGACAATAGTGTAATTAAATTTGTGTTCCATGTGCCTCTCCCACTGTGCGTCCACGTGGACCTTGGAAATAGTGTTGAATTAAAGGATTATCATTTTTAACCAGTTCAGCAATGGGCTGATAGGCGATCAGTTTTTTATCACCTAAAAATGCGACCTGATCTGAGATTGCCCAGATCGAATCTAAGTCATGCGTGACCATAACGACGGTTAGGTTGAGTGATTCTTTGAGTTGACGCATCAGATCATCAAACTCAGCTGCAGAGACAGGATCAAGCCCAGCTGTTGGTTCATCTAAAAAGAGTAGTTCCGGATCAAGTGCTAAGGCTCTTGCTAAACTTGCGCGTTTAATCATACCACCCGAGAGATCTTTGGGGAGCAGATTGGCTGCTTGAGGCTTTAAGCCTGATAAGGTGAGCTTCAGCATCGCCACTTCTTCCATCTCTTTACGACTGAGCTTTGTATGTTTTTGTAGTGGCACCATAATATTTTCTAGCACGGTTAGCGAGCTAAAAAGAGCCCCACCCTGAAAGAGCATACCAAAGGTTTGACGTAATTTTTGAGCCTCTTTATGGGTTGATCCCCAAACGGGTTGATTAAAGAGATAAACTTGGCCCTTTGTGGGTTTTTGCAGCATGATGATGCAACGGAGCAGGGTTGTCTTTCCAGAGCCCGATCCGCCTACAAGTGCAACAAGTTCCCCTCTTTTTACCGTCATATTGAGATCTTCATGAACAGAATGGGTTCCGAAGCTGTTATAGATATGTTCTACACGAATCACATCATCATTATTCACCGCTTGAGATTGCGGCATAGCAATTTTAACTTCACTCATCGATCGATCTCCCTATAAGCCGACATTGCGCATTAAGATTGAGAAGAGCGCAACGATGACAATAACATAGAAGATAGATTGAACAACGGCTTTCGTTGTCTGTTGTCCGACACTATCAGCGCCTCCTTGTACTTGGAATCCTTGATAACATCCCACAAGTGTAATCACTATTGCAAAAACAGGAGCTTGGATAATGCCTACTAAGAGCGAGCGCCAGGTAACGGCATTCGGAATCGTTGTGATAAACTCACCAAAAGAGATATCGAGATAGATTGCCGCTAAACACATACTGCCAAAGATTGCCATCATATCGGCAAAGAGTGTCAACAGGGGTAGTGAAACAGCAAGTGCATACATTTTGGGTAGAACGAGTTGGTCATAGCGATTGATACCGATCGTCTCTAGCGCATCCACCTCTTCATTGACCACCATGGTCCCGATCTGTGCGGCATAGGCAGCCCCCGTTCGTCCGGCAATAATAATCGCCGTTAAGAGAGGGCCTAAAACACGTAAAACTGCGACAGTAGAGAAATCGACAATATAGATACTAGCGCCAAACATCTGTAGAAGACTCCCCGCTTGATAGGAGATAACAGCCCCGATTAAGAAGTTAAGTAGACCAATAATCGGAAGCGCCATAACTCCTGCACTCTGGATATTCGCCCAGAAGGCACTCCATCTAATTTTCCAAGGCGTGAAAGCGCGTTGTGTCGCAATGACAGAAATTTCCCCAATAAATTCGATAAATTTCTGGATCTCATCGAGAAGATAGATGGTAAACATTCCGACTCGTTTGGTGAAACTATTACGATTATCGGGAGCAGCCAGTTGGATGCCGGCATCTTCAATACGAGATTTAATGTAGAGGTAGAGATCGAGCTGTTTCTTTTCAAATCCTTGATAATCGATCTTACTCTCTTTCGGGAGGCTTTTAAGAGCAATATAGAGCTCTTGGCATCCGGTGGTATCGATTTGGCTCAATTTTGATCCATCGATCGTTACATCTTTTAGGGTAGCAATTTGTGGTTGAATCTTATCTGATGCGAGCTGTATCTCACGCAGATTAGATAGCGTCCACTGCCCATCAATTATGATTGTATTGTTATCAATCGTTATCATTCTGTTTGCTCATTAGTAACGGATATAAAAGTATCGGTAAATATTGATCACTATCGATTGATCACTATCGCTTGATCATTATCGATGCCATATTGATTCGTTATCAATTTGATTATTCGATCATTCAGCTATTCGATCATTCAACTATTTGATTGATCAATTATTCAGTTGCTCAATTAGTCAGCTATTCAAATTATTCAAATTATTCAAATTATCAAAACTTTATTCACCAAGATTTCTATTTAAATATCTCTATTGAAAATTTTATCATTTAAAACATTATAGAAAATAGTATGAAGAATAACTATGAAAAATATAACTATGAAAAGTGCTTATTGCACTTCTTGATCATGATTCTTATCAAAATTTATATTCAAATCTTGATGGCGGTTCAATATTGTACGTGGAATAACAGGGATTAGCGAGGATTAACTTTTCGCCATGCGGCAGGATTTTGCTGATGTCCTGCTTGTGACCAGATTCCCCGTTTTGCTGCTTTCGCCTCCTCTTCTGCTCTATAATATTGAGGGTCATTATTATACTGCCGATAAACAACCGCTTCCCCTAATCGGACCATCTCAAGCCCAATATCTTTTTGGTTGTCAAAGAGCTGTGCGACATAACGTTGGTAATGATCTCGATCTCTAATTTTCAGAGTAATGATACCATTTTTCTCTTTAGGAAGAAGATTTATCAATGCCTTTTTAGCGCGATCTCCCCAAGGTTTTTGCCCCATTTCTGGTGCATCCATTCCCCAGATTCTCACCCTTAACTTATGCCACTTGCCGCTCGCTTTTCCTGTAGGAGAGCAACTTGCAGGGCAGATCGCTGTGATTGAATCACCATCACTAATATGATTAATTTTGCAGGGGCATTGATAGCCCTTGTCGAGCTGAGACTGCTCTTGAGTATACCCTTGACTACTTTTTAGTGGGTGAGGTCTTTCGAGAAAAAAAGAGCTAGCAAAGATCGCCATAAAGAGAAACGCGACAATTATTTTCCCTTTCTGTTCTCGCTTTATTTTACTCAATAAGTTTTTTAAATAATATTTAATGGCTTTTGAGTATCGGTATTCCATATTAATAGATTAATAGTTTGATTGTTTAGTTTCGAGTGATGCTCTCTTATTAAATGTTTGTGAGGTGCTTAGAAAAGCATTCTTCCAAATGAAACTGTTTTATGAACTCGTTTTATGAAGCTATTTTATGAAGTCGTTTTAAATCATTAGGCTAAAATTTAGCTAGCTTTATCGATTTTATATGACTCTATAGTAGAAGGGGGAAGATCAAGTGTAAAATCAGCTGGAGAGAGATAAAGGCAAAGAGGCCGGCAATCATATCATCGAGCATAATGCCAAGTCCTCCAGATACGCGCTGATCTGCAATCTTGATGGGCCAAGGTTTTAAGATATCAAAGAAACGGAAGAGGAGGAATCCCAAGATAATGGTACTCCATGAGAGTGGTGCGGCAATCATGGTGATCCAAAAACCCACAAACTCATCCCAGACAATGCCACCATGATCATGGACGCCTAATTCATCGCTTGCTTTTTGGCAGATAATGATGCCGGCAATGCTCGTCAGAAGAAGCATTAGAAGATAAAATGGTAGTGAGAGGGTTAATGAGAAGATAATCCAGAAGGGGATAGCCATTAAAGTTCCCATTGTCCCAGGGGCGATTGGGGAGAGGCCGGCACCAAACCCAGAAGCTAAAAATTGCCAGGGAGTTTTGATAGTGATTTTGGGATTCATTTGAAACCTCCTTCTGAGGAATGGGAATGATAGTCTGTCTCTGCAACGCTTCTATCTGCTATTGATACCTAATGGATTATTTAACAAAGTAATGTTCACGAATAAATTTTAACTCATTGATCGATTCACGAATATCATCAAGTGCAAGATGGGTATTCTTCTTCTCGTAACTAAGAGGATTAGAATACCAACGTTTAACAACTTCTTTAAATGAGCTGACATCGATATTACGATAGTGGCAAAATTGATCGAGTTCCGGCATATATTTTTTTAGAAAGCGTCGATCGGTACCAATACTGTTACCGCAAAGTGGAGATTTCCCGGCAGGAATCCATTGCGAGGCAAACTGAAGTGTCGCATTCATTGCATCAGTTACTGTGACATCGCTCTCTTTAATTCGCTTGATTAAGCCTGAATTGCCATGTGTGGTTTGACACCAATCATCCATGAGGTCGAGAATCTCTTGAGGTTGATAGATCGCAAGGTTAGGGCCTTCTGCTAAGAAGTTGAGATCTTTATCTGTAATGATTGAGGCGATCTCAATAATGTGGTGAATCTCCTCATCAAGGCCGGTCATCTCTAGATCGATCCAAAGTAGATTGCTCTCAGATTGCATATTTTTCTTCCTATCTTGCGTCTTAAGTAATTGAATAGTGGAGTGGGAAAGGGGCATTATACCGAAAAGAGTGGGTCGGGAGAATTAAAAAGGCAGAGTCTCATTTTGAACTCTGCCTCGTTTATCTAAAGCTATTGGAATTCTTTAAGGAGTTTAGCCCCGGATAAAGACAATTTCGCCGGTGACATCATTAGGTTTATAGGCGTATCCTTCAAGATTAAATTTCTTTAGCTCTTGGAGATCTGTAATGTTGTTTTCACTGACAAAGCGAGTCATTAAACCTCGCGCTTTTTTCGCATAAACACCAATTACTTTATATTCGCCATTACTAAAATCTTTAAAAATTGGGGTGACAACTCGTGCTTTTAGCTTTTCAGGGCGAACAGCTTTAAAGTACTCATTAGAAGCGAGGTTGATAACCACTTTTGCATCGATCTCATCAATGCGTCTATTGAGATATTCTGTGACTAGATCTCCCCAGAATTCGTAGAGATTTTTTCCACGTGGATTAGGAAGCGCCGTTCCCATCTCTAAGCGGTAAGGGGCGATAAGATCTAAGGGGCGAATAGCACCATAAAGACCCGATAAAATCGCTAAGTGACGATTGAGAAAATTGACACAATTTTCAGGTAGATCGTATGCAGAGAGCCCTTGATAGACATCGCCATTGAAAAGGTAGAGTGCGGGTTTTGCATTTTGTGAGGTAAATGGAACCTCAAAGTCTCTAAAGCGCTCTACATTCTGCTCTGCAATTCGCTCAGATACTTTCATAAGACTCTGAATCTCTTCCGTTGAGTATTGGCGAAGAATATCAATAAGAGCCTGTGAATCTTGAAGTAACTCAGGTTGCTCAAGACTTGTAATCGGCGGTGGAGTATGTTCATCCAACATCTTTGCAGGAGAAAGTAAAAACAGCATAGTAATCCTCTTTATTGTTGTTTTAATTGTTATCTTAATCTTAGTTAATGATCAATTTTATCATCTATTTGCGTTACACTCTTTTCCATCAGAGTATCTCTTTTTGCTAAAAAATAAAAGAAAATTAAGGCGACGATGTAAGCGATGATTGTGCTGACAAAAAGATCGATAGGGAAATGCATCCCAAGTCGTAATCGACTAATCATCATTAACCCAGCCCAGAGAGTCATAATAACAATCGCGACCGCTGTTTTAGGATCTTTTTCCCGGGTCATAAAACCGACAATAATAAAGGCCCACATCACCGCAAAAATCGTATGCCCTGAAGGGAATGAGTAACCTGTTTCCGCTTGCCAGTGAGATTTTAACCAGTTGGGGGTTATAGGATCATCCTTAATTGCGTTGGCAACAATTGTGCCGCGCTCTTTGCGAGGAAGCTCATAAAATGACTCAATATCTACACCTTGATCGACGACATAACTCATGTAGGGGCGAGGCTCTTCCCAGAGAACTTTAATTGTACTTTTAATGATCTGTGTGCTGCCTTGTAGCAAAAAGACACTTAAAAAGATAATAACCCAGTGATGCTGTAATTTTTTACAACGCATACTCAGCCAGATAGCCAAAACAAGCGATGTTAGTAGTGCAAAATAGGGGGCGGAGCCAGATTCAGTTACGATAAAGAGGATAGCATCTATCGCCGTATAGCTGTGAAGTGGAGACCAGTGCCAGCCTAGAATCCAAGCTAAAAGTGGGATAAGTAGTAGTGCGATAAAAACAAAAGAGAGATTACGAAATAGGGTTTTATAGGTGTTCATCATAAATAGTTGATAATCAGGTGTTAGGGTGATTGGTTATAAATCAATTCTTTATTGAGGGATAACCTTGTCGTGATGAGCTAAGGGCAGTATCAGCGAAAATAGTGGAGCCCAAAGATCTGGTCAAGTTGCCGTGCTACGCCATCTTCAATGTTTTTAGCGATGATTCGATCGGGAAACTGTGCTTTTAACGGTTCTGTTGCATTACCCATAATAAAAGGGTGCGCCACCAGTGAGAGTAGTTCTCGGTCATTGAGTTGATCACCAAAAGCGATGCAATGTTGTGGGTCGATATTGAGTGCCTCTAAGACATATTGTGCACCGACTGCTTTATTGATCCCTAGCGGCATCACTTCGAGATAGGTTGATGATGAGGTTGAAACTGAAGCGCCATCAAAGAAATCATAGGCGATTGAGAGATGGTCGTGCAGCTCCTCTTCTGGTAAGACAAAGAGCGCCTTTGTTAATGTCTCATTGACCCAATCGTGATTAGGGCAAAGAACCTCAAATCGTTCGCCGGGGCAAGTGTAATGGTGGGGAATACCATCTTTGGTGTAGATAATATTATTGTGGTAGAAGATGGGGGGATATCGATACTCATTAGAGAAGTTGAAAACTTGCTTTAAGACAGGCTTTGGTAATGTTGCCTCATGTAGAACAGCATCTCTTTTAAAGTCAAAGACGCGAGCGCCATTGTAGTTAATGATATATTCTGTTCCACCAATGGCTTTTGCAAAAGGGAGGCTACCGGCAAAACTTCTTCCTGTACTGAAGATGATCTGAATCCCTTTCGATTTTAGTATCGTAAGAATCTCCTGAAGTGCCGGAGAGAGTGCATTATTATCATTGAGACTGGTGCCATCAAGGTCTAGAAAAATCGCTTTAAAGCTCATGAAAGATCCTTTTGTCGAGTGAAATGCATAAAAGAGAACTTGTAGAGTATAGAGTGATAGCGTGAAGGCGACAAGCGGTGATCAGATGATCTCTTTTATCCCTTTTCATTTCATCTTAGATCTAAATCTTGATCTAAATCGATTAATAGCGCTTTTAAGTTGGGCTTTTAATGATCGATATTATCGCTATATACTTGAAACTAATTTCTCATTTTAGTGCTAAATAGATTATAATAAGGCGGTAATAAAGCCGATCGATACTAGTCGGTAGCAGGCTTCATGTTACTATAGAGTCGGTTTCTTGTAGCGAGGAGCTCTGATAAAATAGAGAACTCATCATATAACGACGATAAGAACTAAAAAAGTGAGAACTAAAATGGCAAAAATGCAATCCCTTCAAGACCCGTTCCTGAACTTGCTTCGTAAAGAGCGTGTTCCGGTATCTATCTTTTTAATCAATGGCATTAAGTTGCAAGGACAGATTGAATCCTTCGACCAATTTGTCATTCTATTAAGATCAAATGTCAGTCAAATGATCTATAAGCATGCGGTGTCTACAATCGTTCCTGCGAGAAATGTTAATTTAAGCAGTGAAGTGGTAGGAGAAGTTGACGCTCCTATTGCTGAATAGCAGAGGTAAGGGCCCATCCTTTATTAATGAATCATATAGTAGAGCAATTTAGTCACGAAGATGACAGAGCAATCATCGTCTCTTTAGAGATGCCTGAAAGTGAAGAGGGGGATCTTGCAGAGTTTAAGGAGTTAGTGACATCTGCAGGTGTTGAGATCCTCTCCTGTATTACAGGAACTCGGCAAACCCCTCATCATAAATATTTTTTAGGAACTGGCAAAGCAGATGAAGTACGTGTAGCCGTAGAGCAGAGCGATGCTAATGTTGTATTAATTAACCATGATTTAACGCCTAGTCAAAACCGCAACTTAGAAGAGTTATGCGGTGTTCGTGTGGTTGACCGGACTGGCTTAATTCTCGATATCTTTGCCCAAAGAGCTCAAAGCTTTGAAGGAAAGTTACAGGTTGAATTGGCACAATTAACCCGATTATCGACACGTTTAGTACGAAAGCATACTAATCTCTCGCAACAAAGAGGGGGCGCTGTAGGACTTCGCGGGCCAGGGGAGACCCGGCTTGAGATGGATCGGCGCGTTATTAGTGATCGTATTCGGCAGCTTAAAAAACGTCTTGAGACCGTGACAAAGATGCGTGCGCAGGGGCGTATCTCCCGGGAACGTAACGAGGTTCCTACAATCGCATTAGTCGGCTATACCAATGCCGGCAAATCTTCTCTTTTCAATCGATTAACTGCCGCTGGTGTCTATGTGCAAGATCAACTCTTTGCAACACTCGATCCGACTCATAGAGCGTTAGATATTGAGTTTGTTGGCAGAGCAGTTTTAGTTGATACCGTTGGATTTATCTCTAAACTTCCTCATGATCTTGTAGAAGCATTTAAATCAACTTTGCAGGAAGCTGTTGAAGCGGATCTTCTTCTCGAGGTGATCGATGTTGCAGATCCAGAGAGAGATCTAAAGATGCGAGAGGTGACTGCTGTTTTAGAGCAGATCGGTGCAGAAGCAGTACCGCGATTACAGGTCTTTAATAAGATCGATCTTAAACCTGAGATTGAGCCCCATAATGAGATGTCAGAAGGGGGCGTTGTTAAAGCTGTTTGGATTTCAGCAGCTAAAGATATTGGTATTGATCTACTTTTAGAGGGAATCGCTTCCCACTTTCAGAAAGAGCACCTCTCAATGAGATTGATACTTCCCCCAAGTGAAGGGCGATTAAGAGCAGAGCTCTATGCGCTTGATGCAGTTAAAGAGGAAGCGTTTGGCAAAAATGGTGAGTTTCTTTTAGATCTCTATGTTGCTCGATATCGAATTATGCGACTATTGAAGGAGCAGCCAGAAGCAGCTTCCTATTTCGAACAATATCTATAGGTGCAAATAGCGTAAAAAATTGGTATCTTGTCGAGTTGGTATTCAACAGTTTCGGTAAGATCTGGAATCAAAGGGATTAAATGAAAAAAAATAACTTAGAGATGGCTTGGCAAGAGCCTAAAGATAGCCAGCAAGGTGGCTCATCAGGTAGTCCTCATGGAAATAATCAGCCGAATGATCAACGACCTAAAAATGGCGCTGGACCCGATCTTGACGAAATTTTTAAAAAGTTAGGCGGTGCATTTCGTGGTAAGAAAGGGATGGGCGGTCATCGACATGGCGGTTATGGTAAATATATCGCTTTAGGTGGTGCTGTTCTTCTATGTGGTTGGTTAGCAACAGGTTTCTATACAATTGATGCGGGACAGAAAGGGGTCGAGTTACTCTTAGGTCAGTATCATGCCACTAAAGATCCTGGTTTAAGATGGCGTCTTCCTAATCCGATTGGTGATCATCGCATCATCGATATTCAACGTCGATTTTCACAAAAGATCGGTTCTACCGCTAAAGGAAATCGTCGTGCTGCGATGTTAACAAAGGATGAAAACTTAGTTGATGTGAGTGTTGAGGTTCAATATCAGATTAATAATGATGATCCTTCACAATATTGGTTTACATCTGTTGATCCCGATAAAACATTAAAAGAGGTTGTCGATAGTGCAACCCGTGAGCGTGTTGGTCAAACATCTCTAGATGATATTTTGACAGATGGTCGAGAGCAGTTGATGCAAGAGGTTAAAGAGCTTGCTCAAAGTATCTTAGATAACTATCAGATTGGTCTTGTGATTACAAACGTGAACTTAGAAGATGCGCAAGCGCCGGCAGCGGTGCAAGATGCCTTCTCCGATGCGATTCGTGCCCGTGAAGATGAGCAGAGTCGAATTAACCAAGCGAATGCTTATCAGAGTAAAGTCCATGAAGAGGCGCGCGGGGAAGCAGAGAGAATTTTGCGCCAGGCAGAAGCTTATCGTGAGAGTAAAATCGCACAAGCACGCGGGGAGGCAGAGCGTTTTAATCGCCTCTACTCAGCATATGCTGTAGCGCCAGAGGTGACTAGAGAGCGTCTCTATCTTGAAAATATGGAAGAAGTATTACAAAACAGTAATAAGCTCTATATGGGTTCAGATAGTAATAACTTAATGATGTTGCCCCTCGATAAGATGACAGGCTCTACAACAAACTCAGGATTGAGTAAGACTGAGAAGAGAGAGGGAGCGGTGACAATCGAAGTCAAAGAGACAACGCCGACACCAGAGAGCATTATTCAAAATCAACCCAATAATAACAATGTGAACGATCAGAGAAGTCGTGCGCGTTTCACTCGTTAAGAGAGGAGAGAGAAAATGAGAATTGTAACTCGCATAGTTTTACCAATCGTCATTATTGTACTGCTTCTCTTAAGCACATCTTTAGTGATTGTTAAGGAGTGGGAGAAAGGTCTTCAGCTCCGTTTTGGGCGTATCGTTGCCGTCTATGATGAGCCGGGCATCTACTTTAAATTGCCCTTTATCGATAATGTGAGAATCTTCGATGGAAGAATTCAGACATTAGATACGCCACCAGAACCTTTCTTGACTTCTGAGAAGAAGAACTTGATTGTTGATACCTTTATAAAATGGCGTGTCATCGATCCTGAGGTCTATTATCAGAAAGTATCGGGTAATCCCGGTATCTTTAACCGCCTTTTTGAACCTATTGTGAAGAATAACTTTAGAGCGGCTTTCGGTAAGCGTGATGTTCAGACAGTTGTCGGCGGTAATGTTACCTCTAAAGGGAGCAAGTATCGTGATGGTTCAAAGGTGATTGTTGTTGATAAGCCGAGTGATGCGCTCTCCTTAGATCCTAAGACATTAGAAGAGATTCATTCTGAAGATGTCGATATCGTTATTCGCAGCAAAGAGAATGTTGTTCCTGTTATTGCCGGACAAGAAGTTGATCTGAATAATACTATTAGACAAGAGATTGAGCGGACAATTTTAGTCGCGCTCTCTGTGGAAGCAAAAGAGTATGGTGTTGAGATTATCGATGTTCGTATTAATGGTGTAGAGCTCCCTGATGATGTGACCGATAACGTCTTTAAGCGAATGAGAACAGAGCGTGAGCGCGTAGCAACTGAATTGCGTTCTAAAGGGGAAGCAGCCTATATCGAAAAAGTTGCAGAAGCTGATAGTAACCGAACCATTCTTTTGGCAAATGCTTATGAAGAAGCAGAGAAGATTCGCGGGGAAGGGGATGCTGGAGCCGCAACGATTTATGGAGAAGCTTATGGGCAAGATCCCGATTTTTACTCCTTCTATCGTAGTTTAGAGGCGTATAAAAATGCATTCCAAAATGATGGAGATCTCTTAATTCTCGATCCAGAGAGTGATTTCTTTAAGCATTTTCAGCAGAAACAGTAAGACATAATTGTGAATATTGAGAATTCAATATTGGATGTAACGTTAAATATTAGTTTCAATTTCACGCTGTCTATTTGTATCAATTTAAAGAGCGCATTGCGCTAGATTCATTTTCATGAGGAAAACTTATAATGGGTAATAATGTTGTTATTATCGGGACGCAATGGGGCGACGAAGGTAAAGGAAAGATCGTTGACCTCTTAACAGATAAAGCAGAAGCTGTTGTTCGATTTCAAGGGGGGCATAATGCTGGGCATACTCTTGTTATCGATGGCGAGAAGACAGTTTTACGTTTAATTCCATCTGGAATTTTGCGTGAACATGTTACCTGTTATATCGGTAATGGTGTGGTGCTCTCTCCAGAAGCACTCTTAAGTGAGATGGATGAGCTATTAAGTCGTGGCATCAATGTCGATGAGCGTCTAAAGATCTCAGAAGCTTGCCCTTTGGTGATGCCATATCATGTTGCGATTGATCAGGCGCGTGAAGAGAAGCTTGGTAAAAATAAGATCGGTACAACAGGAAGAGGAATCGGTCCTACTTATGAAGATAAGGTCGCGCGTCGAGCAGTCCGTGTTGCGGATCTCTTCTACCCTGAAGTTTTCCGTCAGAAGCTTGAAAGTGTGATGGAGTATCATAACTTTGTTCTTGTGAACTACCTTGGTAAAGAAGCGCTCTCTGTTGATAAAGTCTTTAATGATACGATGGAGCTGGCAAAACGTCTTCTACCATTAGTCACTGATGTCTCCTACGAGCTTAAGAAGTTAAGAGATCGTGGAGCTAAGGTGATGTTTGAAGGAGCGCAAGGAACATTCCTAGATATCGATCATGGAACTTATCCTTTTGTAACATCTAGTAATACATCTGCCGGCGGTGCGGCTACCGGTTCAGGCGTGGGACCATTAGCTTTAGATTATGTTTTAGGAATTGTTAAAGCTTATGTTACACGTGTTGGTTCAGGACCATTCCCAACAGAGTTAACTTGTGAAATTGGTCAAGGCTTAGCAAAACGTGGGCATGAGTTTGGTTCGGTAACAGGTCGTGCGCGTCGTTGTGGCTGGTTTGATGTTCCGGTATTAAAGCGTTCAATCGATATCAATAGCTTATCAGGTATCTGTTTAACGAAACTTGATGTGTTAGATGGTATGGATGAGGTGAGGATCTGTACAGGCTATCAGTTAGATGGTGAAGTGGTCGATTATCCTCCTTATGGTGCAGAGAATTTTGCACGCTGTGAGCCGATCTATGAAACAATGCCGGGCTGGTCAGAGAGTACAGTTGGTGTCATGAGTTTTGATGCACTTCCCGTTGCGGCTCAGAACTATATTAAGCGTCTTGAAGAGCTTGTTAAGGTGCCGGTAGATATTATCTCTACAGGGCCTGATCGTAATGAGACATTAGTTTTAAGAGACCCTTTTGATTAGTAGAAGGTAATCCTGTAATGGAGTTAAAAGCTTTTAAAGCTTACGATATTCGGGGGGAATACCCCCTTGAGATTAATGAAGACCTAGCTTATAAGCTAGGTCTTGCATTTGTAGCGGAATATCGGGCTAAAGTGGTCGTTGTTGGACATGATATTCGTCAAAGTAGTCCGCAACTTTTCACTCAATTAGTCGCAGGTATCTGTGATGCCGGCGCCGATGTTATCTCTCTCGATATCTGTGGAACGGAAGAGGTCTACTTCAATACTGTCTATCTCGAAGCAGATGGCGGCATTATGATTACAGCAAGCCATAACCCCAAGAGTCACAACGGTTTTAAATTGGTAGCGAGAGGCGCAGAGCCTATCAGCGGTTCCACTGGCCTTGAGGCATTAAAAAGACGTATTTTGCAGGAAGATTTTGGTCATTTCACTCTGAGAGAGAAGGGGCTATTAAGGCACTTTGTCGATAAGAGGCCTTATCTTCAAGCATTGTTGCAAGCCTCTTCAATGGCATTGCCGCAAAGAGGTGAAGATTTCCCTTTAAACTCATTCACTTCAGCTTCATCAGCGTCATCAGTTTCATCCACCCTATCCACCTCACTCATTTCACCCATTTCACCCATTTCACCAAAGTCATTAAGGATCGTCTGTAATAGTGGCAATGGTTGCGCCGGAGCGATTGTTGATCTTCTTGAGCCTTATCTGCCTTATCAGCTAATAAAGATTCATCATGAGCCAGATGGTGCTTTTCCAAATGGTGTGCCTAATCCACTTTTAGTGGAGAGACGACAGGCAACCCAAGAGGCGATACAGGCTTCTAGGGCTGATTTTGGTGTTGCGTGGGATGGTGATTTTGATCGTTGTTTCTTCTTTGATGAAAGAGGGGATTTTGTAGATAGTTCCTATATTGTTGGGCTATTAGCAACCGTATTATTAACGGATCATCCCAATTCTACTATTGTGATTGATACTCGGCAGACACTCAATAGTGAAGAGGCGATCAAGAATGCTGGTGGAAAGGTTGTTATTTCTGCCGGTGGACACTCACCGATGAAGGAGAGTATGCGGAAGTTTAATGCACTTTATGGTGGAGAGATGAGTGCTCACCACTACTTTCAAGCATTTCATTACTGCGATTCGGGAATGATCCCTTTTCTTCTAATCTCTCAGCTTTTAGCAAAGAGCGATCAGACATTAGGCGCGCTCGTTGCAGCTGCAAGAAAACGTTATCCTTGTAGCGGAGAGTTGAACTATCTTGTAGTGGATTCTGACTTAGTGATCATGAAGATTGCCGATTATTTTAGAGGTGAAGCGATCTCCGAGGATTATCTCGATGGTTTAAGTCTGCGTTTAGAAGATTCACGAATCAATGTGCGCGCCTCCAATACAGAGCCTTATTTACGGATTAATATTGAAGGAAGAGGCTCAACAGAGATCGTTAAAGCGCGACAAAAAGAGATCGAGCAGCTATTGACCCCCTATTTACAATCTTCTTTATAAATAAAAATTAACAAATAAAAACCCATAAACAAAAACCCATAAACAAAAATCCATAAACAAAAATCCATAAACAAAAATCCATAAATAAAAATGCCGGCACTTAAAGCCGGCATCTCTACAATTAGGAGTTATGGTAATAATTTAAAGAGCGCATAAGCGATCGCAATCGCTAAAATTGTCGGAAAGAGAGCACCTAGTAGCGGAGAGAATCCGGAGATAAGGATAAAGTGTCCTAACATCTGTGTTGTTAAGTAGATAATGAGCCCCAAAATAACCCCGATCAAGATGCGCTCACCAATTCCTTGTCGTCTCTGCTGAGCAAAGACGAGCGGTGCAGCGATAAGGATCATTGAGATATTGGTTAAAGGATTGAAGACCTTCGACCAAAAAGCAAGGCGATATTCACTACTATCGAGATTATTCTCTTCGAGATAGTTAATAAAACGCCATAGACTCTGGCTCGATTGATATTCTGGGTCACTAATGAGTGCCGTTAAGGCCGCCTGATCAATATGGGTCTCTATTTTAAAGTCTTTTAGATTCTCTTTGGTGATTTGGCGCTCACTAAAAGTGATCGCAGAGAGTGAAGGAATCATCCAATGATCGCCTTCAAGTGTCATATGATCAGCTCTCATAATCTGTTTTAGATAATTATCTTCAGGATTATAAATCGTGATATTGCGCAGGGAGAGATCATGCATTGATCTCACTTCAATAATATAACCGCCATCAATCGCCCAAAATCCCTTCCCAACACTGCTCTTATGACTCACTTCAAGTGCTCTTTCATGGGTCTCTGGAACAATATATTCACCGATTAAGACAACGCCAAGACTTAAGATTAGAGTGGTATAGATCGCTCCTTTTAGCGTGCGAGCTTTACTAAATCCAGCGGTTCTAATAGCGGTTAGTTCATTGTGGCTAGCTAGCTGCCCCAAACCGAGAAGTGTTCCTAAGAGTAATGCCATGGGAAAGATACGATAGATGCGCGCCGGCATATCATAGAGCAGATAGAGCAACATGTCGGTGACAACATATTGATCATCAAGGTCTTGTAGCTCATTTAGAAAGGTAAAAAAGGTCTCAATAATAACGAGAAGCAGAAGACAGAGCAGGGTAAAGAAGAGGGAGGTCTTTAAGGTATATCGATCAATTTTTATCATATTATCCTCGCGATAACGATCTGTCGTCCACGATGGGATTTTGGCTATTTAGGGTTCTCATAATTGGGTCTCCTTGTAATTCTTAATTATCTCTTAGCGATATTGATGGGAGTTCTCTTGAATCATTTTTAGAGATATTATTAGAGAGATCTGTTGTAACGCCGGTAGACAATGTAGGCGAAGATAAACATGATGAGCTGAATCCACCAAATGCCTAAATCAGGGTTAATTTTGCCACTCTTAATCCAGGAGAGTCCGATACCTAAGAAGTTAAAGTAGAAGACGTAAAAGATGACCCCCACAATTAATTTATTGAAGCGACCTTCTCGCGGTCGAGAGTGTGAGAGTGCCGGGATCAACAAAATTAAGAGATAGATTGAGATCGGACCGGAAAGGCGTCGCTGTAACTCCCGTTTCTCATCTACCGTTGTGCCGGTGATGACATCATACGCACTCCAGGCAATCGCTTTCGGCCAAGCATCACTACTTTCAGTATCGAGGCGGATTCGTAGCGTATCGAAGAAGAGCACTTCTGAAAAATCAGCATTTGTGGTTGTCCTTGAGCCATCTTCTAAGATCACAAAACGGGTATTATCCTCATTGATCTGTTGGGTTCCCTTTTCGGCAATGGTAATAGTATGATGCCCATTCGCTTCATTCGTTTTGATAAAGATCTTGTTCAGCGTTCCATCTTCCGCATTGATCGATTGTACGTAGATAGTCTGCTTCCCTCTGGCAAACTCCTGGAAAACACCTGGTTTTAAGATTGTCAGCTGGGCCTCTTCTCGTGCCTTTTTTAAGACCACTTCTTGAATTTGTGCAATCTCCGGCACAATCCAGAAATTTAAAATTAAGATGAGAAAACTTAAGGGAATTCCGATCTGCAACAAAATACGATAGAGTCGTTTAACCGGCATTCCTAAAGCGTAAAAGGCGGTCATCTCACTATCTTTATAGAGTCTACCGAAAGCCAAGATAGAGGCGAGTAGAAAGCTCAAAGGGAGCAGTTCAGTGATAAATCGAACAACTTGTAGGCCTAGCAATGAGATCACAGCTGATTGCGATAGAGTTCCATTGATCACTTGGTTGAGATAGAAGGCCAATCGCTGCACAAGCAGAATAGAGATCAGTACCAAGAGTACTGCTGCGAAGGTCGACAAGATCTCTCGTCGAATATAGCGATTAATGAGACTCATATCATTACTGTTCCATAATTTGAGGACCTAAATCGGTCGCTGAAAGTGTAGATCGCTGTGAGTAAAGGAGAAGAGAGGCTATCGCGCCTCTTCATCCACCTGTTTACGCTCTCTGTAGAATTGTTCATAATATTGATCGAATGTTCCGGCATCGATGTGATCTCGAATCTGTTGCATATGCCAGAGGAAGTAGTGCAGGTTATGAATACTTGCTAAATGTGCGCCAAGCAGCTCTTTGGTTCGAATAAGATGACGAAGATATGAGCGACTAAAGTTTTGACAGGTGTAGCAGCTACAGGTCTCATCGAGTGGACGAGTGTCGAGATCATAGCGAGCATTTTTGATGCGAATATCGCCAAAACGGGTAAAGAGATGTCCATTTCGAGCATTGCGTGTAGGAATCACGCAGTCAAACATATCGACCCCTCGTTTTACCCCTTCGATAAGATCTTCTGGTTTACCGACGCCCATCAGATAGCGGGGTTTATCTTTCGGCATTTTGGGATCGAGAAATTCTAAGATACGATCTCGCTCCTCTTTCGGTTCTCCAACCGCTAGACCGCCGATAGCATATCCATTGAACTCCACCTCTTGGAGTGCATCGAGTGATTGCTCTCGAAGATCCTCAAACATACTTCCTTGAACAATCCCGAAGAGTGCATTGGGGTTCTCACCGGCAACAAAAGCATCTTTAGAGCGTTTAGCCCAACGCATTGAGAGCTCCATCGATTTTTTAGCTTCATCATAAGTTGCAGGATAGGGTGTGCATTCATCAAATGCCATCACAATGTCGGAACCTAAAACCCGTTGAATCTCCATTGATTTCTCTGGATCGAGAAAGAGTTTTTCACCATTAAAGGGGGAGCGGAAGGTAACCCCTTTCTCCTCAATCTTACGAAGTTCTGCAAGAGAGAAGACCTGAAAACCACCTGAGTCAGTAAGGATCGGTTTATCCCATTGCATAAAATCATGAAGATCGCCATGAGCGCGAATCACATCAAGTCCCGGTCTTAGCCAGAGATGAAAAGTGTTGCCAAGAATAATCTGGGCATTCATCTCTTTTAGGTTTTGGGGGGTTACCCCTTTTACTGTGGCAATTGTCCCTACCGGCATAAAGATAGGTGTTTCGATCGTGCCTCGCTCAAAAGTAATCCGGCCTCGGCGAGCAGCGCCATCGGTCTTTAAAAGTTCAAATTTCATTGCTACCTTATTTTTCCATAATTTTAATGCTATTATTTTACCGTTAAACAGTAAGAAATGCAGATATTCATTGGGGAATGAATTATCGCATATAACCCCTTTCATCGTCGGCAAAATTAATAGGCTGATTTAAGAGGCTAACTCTCTTAAAAGGTTATCTCATAATCTTACGGGATGAGGCTAGCTGATAGGTGGGCTCACAAGATTCACTGAAAAAGGATGTTATGGTACAAGTCAGCTTTTATGTTCTACCAACAAGTAACGAAGCTTCTCGACAAAAATTGTTATTGAAGATCTTAGAGAAGGCATATCTTGCTGAGGAGCCGGCACTTCTCTATAGCGATAATCAGGAGTTGATCCGCTTTTTAGATCGAAAGCTGTGGGAATTGCCCCACATTGAATTTCTTCCACATGCTGTCATTACGACGGAGGAGGATATTAATGAGGCTGATTTTATCTATCTCTCCGATAAGATGTGGCCATTACCGCATCGATCTTTAATTATCAATATCCATCCCTTTGTGCCGGATGATGTTAAAAATGGGCTCTATCAGCGTGTTTTTGAGGTGATTACGCAAGATCCGCAAGTATTAGAAGAGAGCCGAAATCGTTATCGGCTCTATCGTCAATTGGGGTTTGAGATCGAAACTCATAAGTTATAACAGGTTATAATAATTATGATGTCCTTTATAGATCGCTTATAGATCGTTTATAGGCCGTTTATAGATCGTTTATAGGCCGTTTATAGGCCGTTTATAGGCCGTTTATAAGCAGTTAGTAAGAGATAATCTTCTGTATCATAGAGGGCGGTTACTCTCGATCATCTCTTTTGCATGTTCAAAGGTGGCTTCTGTCAGCTTGACACCCCCTAGCATTCTAGCGATCTCATCAATACGGCCTTTAGGAGTGAGTGCACGAATAGCCGTTGTTGTACTACTCTCTCCTTTTGTTTTAGCCACAACAAAATGGTGATGCCCAAAACTGGCAACTTGGGGAAGATGGGTCACACAGAAGACTTGACGACCGATGCTAAGTTCTTGCAGATAGCGACCAATCATCTCTGCAACAGCACCCCCAACGCCGGTATCCACCTCATCGAAGATCAAGGTAGGAAGAGATGAGCGCATACTTAGAATTACAGAGATTGCTAAGCTAATACGTGCTAATTCACCGCCTGAGGCAACTCTGCCTAAAGGTTGTAGAGGTTGTCCTGGGTTAGCAGAGACATTAAACTCAACTGCCTCATTACCATAAGGATGGTAAGGATTATTAGGCTGAAGATGAATTGCAAATTTTCCCCCTTCCATCGCTAAGCCTTGCATCGACTCGGTGATTTTAAGATTGAGTTCCTCAATCGCCTCTAATCGCTTCTGCGTGATCTCATCAGCCATCTTCTGCCAACGGATTTTCATCTGGGCAATCTTCTCCTCAAGCTCTTCAATCTCCTCTTCAGAGACATCTTGGGCACTAAGTTCCTGTTCAAGCTCTTGTTGTTTTATTAAAAGGTTGAGAGGGTCGATCCGATGTTTACGTGCTAGGCTATTGAGCTCTTGCATGCGGCTTTCGACCTGTCGTAATTCCTCTTGATCAAATCCCTCATGGTCCATTTTGGCATTGAGCTCATTTTCCGATTCACTACAGAGAATAAGCGCATTGTTGATCATCTCTTTTATATCTTTTACAGAAGGATCGAAGTTTTCGATGGTTTGTAGTGACTGTTCTAATTGTGCTAACTTTCTGGTGATACCATTTTCATCATCACTTAAGTAGTTGATCGCTTCTTCTAGGGCGGCAATTCTCAGCTCAAAGTTATTAAGATGATCAAAGCGTTCATTGATCGTTTCCCACTCACCTTCTTGTGGCTTTATGCTATTGAACTCTGCCAACTGAAACTTTAAAAAGTTGATGCGATCTTGTGTGCTCTCATCTCGGTTTTTAAGCTCATTGAGTTTACTCTCTAACTCCTGCATCTCTCGGGTAAAGATGGCAAGGTCATTCACCTCTTCTAGGCAACCGGCATATTGATCGACCAGATGGCGTTGAGCATTAGCACGTGTTAGTGATTGATGAGCATGTTGGCCATGGATATCGACTAAACGCTCACCGATACTTTTGAGTGCATGAAGTGGCATAGCGCGACCATTGATAAACCCACGGCTTCGCCCGTTGCTTGAGATAACGCGTCGAAGAATACAGAGATCATCATCAAAACCGATCGAGTTTTCAGTGAGCCATGCTTTAGCTCTTGGGATTTTGGAGATATCAAAGGTGGCAATAACCTCACCTTGTGCTTCGCCCTGATAGATCATTGAGCTATCTGCTTTTCCGCCTAATACAATTGAGAGAGCATCGACCGTTAAAGATTTTCCCGCGCCGGTCTCTCCACTAATAACAGTTAAATTAGGGGAGAAATCGAGTTGCAACTCTTCAATAATGGCGAAGTTTTTTACATAGAGATCAATTAGCATCGGAGATTCCTTAACTTATACGGTGTCTATTGTGAGGGTCGATGAACGTCTTAGTTTGAAAATAGGCTTTAGAGGTTTACTTCGAAAATCTATTTTGAGCTATTTTTTATTTTCTCGATGATTGCATCGAGATCAAGAGGGCTTTTGTAGATCTCCTCTTGCCATTTAATGACAGGAATAAACCAACCATAACGCTCTACTAATGCATCATCGTGAACAATATCGATATAGTGATATTGAATACCTTCAGCTTGTAAACGCTCTTCAACAGCTTCGCAGAGTTGACAATCTAATGTGCTATAGAGCACGACTGTGCCAATATTTTGAGTCTGATTTGTCATACTTTATTACGCTCTTTTACTTTGAATACCAATAAATGATCCAATAAATGATCGAATAAATGATCCAATAATCACCTATTGGTATGATCAATTGGCATTATCTATTGCGGATCATTAATTGACGACGATCTGGACGATGATCTGATAATTGTGTCGCTTAGTTTACTCAATCATCTCTTAAACGACAATAAAAATATTGCTTTTATGTAATATTTGTAAAAGTTTGCAATATTTTTATATTTATAAGCGTTATCACCAGTAGCAAGAGTTGCTGTCTCTATTTTCGGTAGTTAGAGTTTTGGCGTTATTGTGGTAAAAAGTAGCTCTCCTACAAGCTCTACTAATGTTTGAGTCACAATAACAGCCGCAACTAAGGTTCTAATTTCTGCAGGAAGTGCGAAGGCAAAGGGTAATACGGCTAAGGAATTACGAGTCCCAACACTATAGATTAGAGTGCGAGTCATTGTGATGGGCAGTTTTGCACTTTTTCCGACAGCGTAACTGATGATAAAACTCATAGACATAAAGCTTGCATACAACGGAATGAGTATTAAAAGGTAGTGTCGGTTATGGTTATTGAGGACGAGTTCTATCTGTGTTGAGATGATTAAGAAGAGTACAATTGCCATAAAAGGTACTGGTAGCCAAGCACTTAGGTTAAGGATTTTGGTGGATGATTGATATCTACTTGCTAGCCATTGTAATAACATCGCTAGGAAGAAAGGGATTAAAATCATAGTGGCAAAGGTGTGAATAAAGGGGGTAATCGTAATAATTTCCGCAACTTCCTTACCAATAAAGCACCAAAGGTAGAGCGGCAGTAGCAATATTTGTGTCATAAAAAGGAGTGGCGTTGCGCTTAACATCATTTTTGCATCACCTTTCCCGAGCTTTGTAAAGACCACAACATAATCGATACAGGGGGTAAGCAGTACAAGTAAAATTCCTATTTTGAGTGTAATCGGAGGTGAGAAAATGGTGAGAAGAAGTGCAATAAGAATGGGGACGGCAATATAGTTGAGAGCCAATAAAATAATAAAAAAACAACGATGTTGAAAACTTGATTTTATTTCCCAAAAAGGGATTTGTGCAAACATTGCAAACATCAATATCCCTAGAGCAGGGGTGATAAGGTTCTCTAAAGTCGTTTTTGTAAGTTGATTGATGAAAAGCCCTAATACGATAGCAATAATGGTAGTTATGATATAGATCTGAATCTGTCTTTCTTCTAATTTCTTGAGCATTTTTACACCAAAATCAATATTTAATGATCGTTGCGCGCCGGGGGAGAGGAGTATCATATTCCTAATAATGGGTGAAAGTATATTTGTTGTAAAATAAAATGGACTTACAGTCATACCATGCTTCTTTTGTTACGCTATAATTGCATCAATTTAAATGACATACTCATTAACGAAATAGTGGCGAGCTCAATAAAGATTCGTCAATATGATGGATATTACTAGTTCCCTTTATTCGGGTAGTTAGATTAGTTTTTCTGGTTCTATTAACAAAACTTTATTTAGGAGAGAGAGCTATATATGGCTGTACATCGAGAAATATACCTAACCCATGCAAAGAATGTTTTAGCTGTTGAAGCGGGCGCCATTTTGGCATTACAATCGGAGATTGATGAGAATTTCCTACAAATTTGTGATCTTCTGAAAAATTGCCGCGGGCGCGTTGTCGTGACGGGTATGGGTAAGTCTGGGCATATTGGCAATAAAATTGCAGCAACGATGGCGAGTACCGGCACTCCTGCCTTTTTTCTCCATCCCGCAGAAGCAAGTCATGGCGATTTGGGAATGATTACTGAAGAAGATGTGGTTCTTGCGCTCTCTAACTCTGGTGAGACAGATGAGATAATTGCTATTTTACCAATTATCTCTCGGAGAGATATTCCGCTTGTGGCAATGACCGGGAATCAGCACTCCACCTTAGCAAAATCAGCCGACTATCACCTTTTAGTGAAGGTTGAGAAAGAGGCCTGTCCTCTCAATTTAGCACCGACAGCAAGTACAACTGCGGCGCTTGCGATGGGGGATGCATTGGCCGTCACGTTATTGGAGATGCGAGGATTTACCTCTGAAGATTTTGCCTTCTCCCATCCCGGCGGTAAATTAGGTCGCAGATTACTTTTGCGTGTTGCCGATATTATGGCTCCTTTTGAAGAGCTTGCGGCACTTCCTGAGTCGACAACATTAACCGATACTCTTTTAGCAATGACCCAAAAACCGTTAGGCGTTTCAGTCGCTATTGATGATCAACAGATGCTTTTAGGGGTCTTTACAGAAGGGGATCTTCGTCGCTCTTTGATGACAGGGCGAGATATTCATGAGCTCACATTAGGAGATTGTATTACGCGTACGCCTTATATTATTGCGCCCGACGCTTTAGCTGTGGATGCTGTACATTTAATGGAGACTAAGAGAATTACGGCACTCCCAGTTGTTGAGGCGGGGAAAGTACTAGGGGTAATTAATATGCATCATCTTCTTCAAGCGCGAGTGATTTAGAGCTCTGGTGGGGGATTATAAAGTCTTATAAGAGACTATAACGGCTTATTAAAACTTTTAAGGGGCTTTTAAGAGTTTGTAGAGAGTTTGTAGAGCAATAAAGGGTAATAATGAAACTCAATCCGGAACAAGCAAGTGCGGTTAATCATATTAAAACACCACTATTGGTATTAGCCGGTGCGGGCTCAGGAAAGACGCGTGTTATCACCGAAAAAATCAGATATCTGGTTGATGAGCACTATTACGATCCGCGATCAATCTATGCTGTGACCTTTACCAATAAAGCAGCAAGGGAGATGTCGGATCGATTGATCGGAACAATGGGGAAGGAGCGGGGACGTAAAGTGCGCGTCTCTACCTTCCACACCTTAGGGCTCTCTATCTTAAAAAAGCATGGGAAGTTGATCGGTCTGCGCCCGGGATTCTCTATCTATGATCAGAAAGATAGTATGCAATTGATGGAATCATTGATGGAGAGTGATTCTGAAACGATTCGTTTGGCATTAGATCGTATCTCTACGTGGAAAAATGATCTACAGAGTTTAGATGCGCTCCGTAATGCTGTTTTAGACCCCTTTGAAAGCTCTCTTGTGGAGCTTTATGATCGTTATCAGACTCAGCTTCTCTCCTATAATGCGATCGATTTTGATGATCTTATTCTTCTACCCCTACAATTGTTGCAAAAATTTCCTGATGTTCGCTATCACTGGCAAAAAGAGATCCGCTATCTGCTCGTCGATGAGTATCAAGATACTAATATGTGTCAATATGAGTTGGTGAAGTTACTGATAGGGGATCATCACCACTTAACTGTTGTCGGGGATGATGATCAGTCGATCTATGCATGGCGAGGCGCACGACCTGAAAATTTACATCAATTAAGAGTCGATTTTCCAGATTTAACATTGATTAAACTTGAACAAAACTATCGCTCAACAGGCCATATTCTTAAAGCTGCAAACCATGTGATTTCACTCAATCCTCATCTCTATGAGAAGGCACTTTGGTCCACATTAGGGGATGGAGAGAAGATTGAAATTCGCGACTTTAAGAGTGCCGAAGCAGAGAGTGAATATATCGCTACTACAATTGTGCATCATGTGATGTTAAATCGTGCTAACTACAGTGATTTTGCTGTTCTCTATCGTGGTAATCATCAAGCACGAATCTTTGAGATGGCACTGCGTATGCGCGGTGTACCGGTTAAAGTGGTTGGAGGAACTAGTTTTTTTCAACAGCCTGAGGTTAAAGATCTTCTCTCCTATCTCAAGCTCATTAGTAATCCAGCGGATGATCCCTCTCTGTTACGGGTAATTAATATCCCCAAAAGAGAGATTGGTGCGGTAACGCTCAAAAAAATTACAGCGTTTGCCGCAGAACATCATCTCTCCCTTTTTGAGACCTTAGAGCACCCCCATTTAACAAGTTATATTGGACGAGCAGGGCATAAATGCGCTCAATTTGCCGCCCAAATTCGTTCACTGAGTCGTTATGAGAATCATGTTGAGAAACTCTTTGATAAATTGATTACCGATATTGGTTATGAGGGGCATCTACGAGATCAGGCAACTTCTCCTAAATCATTTGAACGGAAATTGAATAGTGTTAATGCATTAAGAGAGTGGTTTGCCGGCGAAGAGGGGAGTTTGGGGGAGATACTCTCCCACTTAACTTTGATCTCTATTTTAGAAAATCAACGAGAAGAGGAAGAGGCAGATGCTGTGACGCTCATGACGCTCCATAGCGCTAAAGGATTGGAGTTTCCCTATGTTTTTATGGTGGGATTGGAAGAGGATCTGCTCCCGCATCGAAATAGTATCGATAGTGATATGGTTGAAGAGGAGCGTCGACTCTTCTATGTGGGTGTAACCCGAGCTCGGAGAAAATTGGAAATCACCTTCTGTCGGCAGCGCCGGCGTTATGGTGAGTGGGAGTCTTGTAAGATGAGTCGCTTTTTAGAGGAGTTGCCGGAAGAGAATATTGTCTGGTATACCGATGGCAAGATGCCCTCAAAAGAGGTTCAGCGCCAAAATACGGCAGATACGCTTGCCGGATTACAGGCCATGCTCGATGGGCTAGAGCGATGAGAGATTCTATGCATAATGAAATCAATAAAGGTGGCATAAGCGGTGGTATAAACGCGTTGGAATATGGATCTAAAAAAAACATTAGCAGGGGAGTAAACTTAGCAGATAGTGGGATTGCTATTTGTCGAGTTATGGGTCAGATTATGGCTCGAATGTTTGCACCGATCGGACGAAGAGGATTTATTGAAGGATACTTTATTCTCTCTCTGATGGCATTATCGCTCTTGGCACTCTTTCTCTACCACTATACTGATGTTGCAGAGTCGCCACAAAAACTCTTAAAGGGTATTGCTAACCTGATACTAGAACGCAATTTCTACTTAGTTATTGTGATGCTCTTTTTTTTAAGCTTTGGTATTCTCTATCTACTACGAATACGAGATAGTAGACTTTCACCGATGTTAAAGGGGCTCTTTTTTCTACCTCTTTTGCTCTTTTATCTCTTTGCTGCTGAATTGATTTTAGTGCTCACCAATACCATTGTAGAGACCAATTTTTTGCAGATGATAGCCGCGATTAAGCGCTTTTCACAAACCGCGAATGGGGAGAATTTCTCTCAAATAATTCCTCAGAGCTGGATTCTTTTATTAAAAGAGGGTGCATGGCGTTTTCAGCTACTCTCTCTTTTGCATCTCTTGGTTCTGATCTTGCCGTTACTTTTGCCGACCTCTTCCTCTCTAGATGAGAAGCGCTCTACCTCTACTTTTCAACTGATCTTTATCACTTTCTTAAAGATTCTTCGCTATCTCTTTTTCACCCTTGCGCTATTATGGTTTCTCTTGAGTCTTCTATGTTGGGGATATATCACTTATCAGACATTTCAAATTGAGAGCGCCATACAATATTTACAAGATTATCAGCGATTTCAAATGCTATTTCAGTAAATGAGAGAGAGTGATGATCAGGCGCATAATAGTTGTGATAGCAATTTTGGCATCGTTACTCTTAAATGGAGGATTGCTCTGTGGGCTTCTTTTTTCTCTTAAGGCGGATCAGCTGATTTTAGCGCAAAATGCCGGAACAGTTGAAGGAGAGCAATATTTATCGATTCAGCTATTAAGTCAGAGCCCTTCTTTAGAGACCAATACCGAGGTGGAGGTAGCGATAGAGGCAGATCCTAAAGAAAAGAGTGGAGAAAAGAGTGAAGAAAAAAGGGGAGAGCAAGTGATCGACCCGATAGATCCTCCCCAAAAAAGGGTTAAAAAAGGGCGTGAAGCTAGAAAAAGCTTAGAGAGTCAGCAGCAGCGTGCAGATACAAAACATCTAGCGAAGAGGAGCGTTGAGCCAAATAAGAATCCCGCACCTCAAAAGCAAAATAGTAAAACAGAATCACTCGCCAAAGAGGCGCCGGCAGTTGAGAAGGGTGAGAATAAGGGGAGAAGCGGCGATCAATTTGCTCAATCTTTGATGAATACTATTCTTTACAATATTGAAGGTTGCTATCCAGAGGCTTCAAAACGAAGGGGTGAAGAGGGTACGGTTGAGTTAGCATTGCAGCTGAAAGGGGGGCATATTGAAGTGATAGTGCTGAAAAGCTCAGGTTATGGACGACTTGATCGCTGTGCCATCACATCTGTTGAGAGGGCGTTAAAAAAGAGCCAGATTAAGGAGCTTCCTGCAAAAAGGGTTAAACTAAAACCGATTCGATTTCAATTACGCTAGGAGAGAGATGTTAAAAGTTGAAGCATTGACGGCAACCTTATCGACAGGGGAAAAGATTCTTACTGATATCTCCTTTTCGCTTCCTAAGGGGGCAAAGATGGCGATCATCGGCCCTAATGGTGCAGGGAAAAGCACTCTGCTGAAGGCATTAATCTCGGCAATTCCGGCAGATTATCGTACTTTAAAGGTTAATGGTTGTCACTTTGAGCAGCTCTCTTTAAGAGAGCGGGCATTGCAGATGAGTTATATCGCCCAACAACAGCAAGTCGATGAGGAGATTACCGCATGGGAATGGTGCGAGCTGAGCCGTTACCCACACTATTTAGCAGGTAAAGCCAGGGGGATAGATGATCAGATTATTAAATCCTCGTTGCTTCGTTGTGATGCGCTTCAATTTGCCGGAAGGAAATTATCAACCTTAAGTGGCGGAGAGCGGCAACGGGTCTATATGGCGGGGGCCTTAGCGCAAGAGACGCCCCTAATTTTACTTGATGAGGTGGGTGCTGCATTAGATCCCAAACATCGAGAGACGATCAATCAGTTGATTGCGCTTGAGCCGGAGAAGACCATTTTATCGATCACTCATGATCTTAATATGCTCGATGCTTATAGCCATCTTCTCGCGCTCAAAGCAGGACGTGTTTTAGCCTTTGGCTTCAGAGAAGAGGTTTTATCAAAGTCATTACTGCACTCTCTCTTTGATTACGCTTTTGAAGAGGTAGTTTATGAAGAGAAACGGCGTTATTTTTAAGGAGTTGGTGTGGCACAGCTATCAGAGATCACAAAAATCGATAAGAGAATTAAGAATAAGCTCCTCTATTTAGGTGGCATGAGCCTCATTTTTTTAATGATAATGCCCTCATTTGGGCTCACATTTCTTCTTCCTTGGGGAGAGGGCGCTGAGCTCTATTGGCAACTGCGTTTTCCTCGAGCGGTTGCAACCTGGTTGATTGGTGCAGGATTAGCGCTTGCTGGTTTGGTATTGCAAGCGATTTTACGAAATCCATTAGCAGAGCCCTTCACATTAGGGGTTGCGGCGGGGGCAAGTTTAGGAGCGGCTATCTATATCTATTGGGGGATCTCCTTCTCATTGGGGATTATGACCGGTTTGACGATCTTTGCCTTTATCGGCGCATTGATCGTGACGATCATTATCTATCAGGTGAATTTTCGAACAGGGCACTCGCCTATTAAATTATTGCTAATGGGAGTGATCTTAACCTTCTTTATCTCAAGTATCTTGATGTTACTTCAAGCTTTAGGGCGCTCCTCCTCGGCATTAGCGATGATGAGTTGGATGATGGGGCGACTCTCCTTGATCTCTTTAAATGATCTATGGCAATTGCTGTTGATAACCGTTTTTTCATCAATCATTATCTTTCGTTCGTTGATTCCTCTCAATCTATTGCAGCAAGGACAGGAGGTAGCACTCTCAAGAGGGGTTGATTCTGTTCGTGTGATGCAGGTTCTCTTTGTTATTGTCAGTTTAATGGCTGCTGTTTTTGTGGCTATTGCCGGGCCGATAGGCTTTGTTGGTATGGTAGTTCCTCATCTGGTGAAGCGAATATTAGGGAGTAGTGATCATCGTTATCTCTTTTGGGGCGTCATCTTTTTAGGGGGCGGGTTATTAGTTGTCGCCGATACTATAGGATCTGTGATTTTACGACCTTCGGAGATTCCGGTGGGCGTGATCACCGCTCTTTTAGGGGCGCCCTTTTTTCTCTATCTTCTTCTCAAGGGCAGTCGGCAGGAGCGTTTTATAAAGCCGCCTCGTAACGGGTAAGTTTAAGGTATTTAAGGTATTGAGTTACATATCAAGCCTATATTTCTCGGGATTAATTATTTTGAGGCATTTTTTAATATTATTTGAAAACAATGGATGGGTGGTAGTAGCGGTGCAAAAGGGATCCGGATCGATTTTAAGATTAATGCCCTCATTAATTTTTTGCATCTCCAGATAACTTTGCTGATACTATCTCCGGCAGATTGAAGGATCGATACGATTTCGTTTTGATGATCGGTTGAGATCTTTAGCAATACTTTTAATATTTTTTATTAACATTAAGCGCTAGGCTTTGGGAAGCAGGGTGAAAATCCCTCACGGACCCGCCACTGTGATGTCATGCGACAGAAGTCAGATACCACCTAGCGTCTACAACTCTCGAGGTTTAAGAGGCAGATATGAATACCCCTTTTTCTAATAAAGGTGCTCCGGCACTTCTTCTTATTTCATCCTTTCTATTAACTCCCGCACTTGCAGATAAGATCATAACCGACAGTAATGATGAAGAGATTATCTTTACTGCCAATAAAAGAGCGACACAACTTAGTGAAGTAGGAGCGCAGAGTATCGTTATTACAGAAAAGGAGATTCAAACACGGCAATATCAGAGTGCAGTTGAGGCACTTGCTCATCAGCCCGGCATCATTTTGAGTCAAAATAGCTATAGCGGTCCAAGCACTCTATATTTAAGAGGAAGTAGTAACACCCTACTCTTAATTAATGGTGTGCCGGTATCTGATCCGATGGGAACCGATCATAATTTTAACTACTCGCTTTTGGGGCAGTTGTTAGATGTTAATCGTATTGAGGTATTAAAAGGTCCTCAAAGTGCGCTCTATGGAAGCTCAGCGATGGGAGGGGTTGTTCAGATCTTTACTAATGATCTCAATAATCCCGGCACTCGTTTTCGTATTATGGCAGGATCATATGAAACGGTTCAGGTTGGGGCAACAACGACAGGTGCCGTAGGTGATCTGCGTTACTCTTTAAGTGGGCTTTTCTATAATACTCGTGGTATCGATGTGACTACAGATAGACCTAATAAGCCTCAGAATGATTATGATAAAGATCGAAATAAAAACCGCCAATTATCAGGGCGTTTTAATTATATTTTGAATGATAGCTTAGATGTCGATTTAGATTTCACCTATAACAATCGTTATGATGAATTCGATAACTTATACAATGTAACGCCTTACAATGACTATAACAAATCGAAAATTTTTACAGGAAGAGTAGGGCTCAATGGTTCATTTTTTGAGGATCAATGGAGCTCAACCCTCTCTTATGGTGTAGTGAATTTAGATCGAGATAGTTATTCGGGGGAAGATGTTTATCGTTTTGATCCAAATCCAAACTGGGATAAAAATGATCCTGATTCTCCGGAATATGTCTCTGTCAAAATTGGTGAAAGACCAACAGATTCTCGTTTTCGTGGAAAAGCGCAAACAGTTAATTTTGATAATGAATTAAGCTTTTATAAAGATTTCTCAACCCGTTTTGGAGTGGGGTATCACCACGATAAAGGGTCAGATAATAGTCGCTTAGATCACTCACAAAATACGAAGAGTATCTATGTAGAACAATCTCTCGATTTTGCAGATAAGTTCTTTAATACAGTGGGAATTCGTTATGATAAAAACTCTATTTTTGGAAGTAAAACCACTTATCGTTTAACTTCTCGTTATAACATCAATGAGATGCTTGCCGTTAAAGGGAGTTTCGGGACAGGATTTACAACACCGACTATTTATCAATTATATGTTCCAGTATATGGAGATAAAGATTTAAAACCGGAAACGAGCCGTGGTTATGATTTGGGGATTGAATTAAGACCTTCATCCAATAGTCTGATATCACTAAGCTATTTTTATACTGATTATAAAAATATGATTGCAGGAAATTCTAAAAACAACTACAAATATGAGAATTTAAATAGAGCAAAGATTAAAGGCTTTGAAATAGCTGGCTCTATGGCAATAACGGATCAGTTAGCTTTATCTGCAAGTTATACTTATCTTAATGCTAAACAGAGGGCAGAGGGAGAGAGGTATGAGCAGATGCTGCGACGCCCCAAGCATCAAATTACAGCGAATGTGACTTATCAACCTATTCATAATTTAACGCTTAACGCATCGGCTATCTATTACAGTCAACGAGAAGATGCCGTTTATGGTAAGCCCAATGTAAAACTCGACCCTTTTGCTCTTTTTGATATCACCGGCATTTATAAGATCAATAACACCTTTGAAGTCGATGCAAAGATTCAAAATCTCTTTAATAAAGATTATGAGTTTGCTCGAGGTTATCGAGAAAAGGGAAGAACAGCTTACCTTGGAGTGAATATCTCTCTTTAGGATACTGTTTTATAAGTACATTAAGCATTGAAAGTAGTATTGAGAGAGTGCTATTTCAGCATTGGAATAGCACTTTTTTAATGGGCTAATTTGAGAACTTATGTAATTATAAGTTGACTGGTTGATTAGTTGACTAGCTTATAAATAAATTTATAAACTCATTACAAAAGTGTGTGGATCGATAACATTATGAATAATAAGGCTGCGTTAGTGGTACAAACCCTCATACAAGCATCTCTACAAAGACTCAAACTCCGTTTTTGCTATATCGCCAATATTGTCCAAATAGTTGTTGCCGGCATTTTGCTTATCATGCTGTGTGCTCCTACCTTTGCTGCAACGATGACTATTCCTAAAGGAGAGAGTCGGCAATGCCAAAGAATTGTCTCTATCTCTCCGGCATTGAGTGATATGTTGGTAGAGATGGAGTTAGAGGAGCATATTGTTGGTGCGACACGTTATGATCGTCTGCCGGCAACAGAAAAGCGTGAGATTATTGGTGGTTATTTTGATCTCAATATTGAGAAAGTGGTCTCATTGAAGCCCGATATTGTCTTTCTTGAGGGGAATGTGAATAATCCCATATCGGAACGATTAGCAACTTTGGGTGTTAAAAATCGTGTCTATGCGCTCGACACCATTGAAGAGATTGAAGCTGCGAAGCAGGAGATTGGCCACTATTGTGAAGGGAAGATGGAGATTCACTCTCAAACGCTGAAAGATCAGTTAGCGGCCTTAACGCCTCTTGATGAATTTGATCAAGAGAAACCTCGTGTGTTGATACTCTACAATTATGGTGATCATGCTGAAACTATTTTGCCAAAATTAGCAGCAGGCCGTAGTTTTCATGGAGAACTGTTGGAGACACTTGGTATGCGCAATGTCTATTTGGGATCGCTCAATGCGCCGGAGTTAACGCGAGAAGCGATCTCTATTCTTAATCCTGAATGGATCTTTATCCTTAATGGAGCGGTTGATGATACATCCTTAACACGCAATGAGTTGGTTGTGAAACAGCTCTCTCCCCGTTGGGAGTTTCTCTCCCGTGTAGAGGCTGTTAAGAATCATCATGTTTATGAGATATTTGGCTTTTATACACAGATCCCTTCCGTTTCTGCAATGAAGCAGTTAGCGGCTCTTTTTGCACAATTAGTCTATGGTATTGAGATCGAAGATCGGGCGGTATCAACTCATTAAATTTCGGGTGTAAAGTTGCTAAATATGGTAGACTAAGCCGCTTTATCGACCGATTTATTGATTTTAGGAGTAAATTATGAGCAAACAACAGACATTATCGATTATCAAGCCAGATGCAGTTGCTAAAAACTTAGTAGGTGCGATCTATTCACGTTTTGAAGCAGCAGGTTTTAAAATTGTTGCAGCAAAAATGACTCACTTAACACGTGAAGAAGCTGAAGGTTTCTACGCAGTTCACAAAGAGCGTCCATTCTTCAACGATTTAGTTGAATTCATGATCTCAGGTCCTGTTGTGATCTCTGTATTAGAAGGTGATGATGTGATTGCTAAACATCGTGATCTTATGGGTGCAACAAATCCTAAAGATGCATTAGCAGGTACACTTCGTCATGACTATGCAGAATCAATCGATGCGAATGCGGTTCACGGCTCAGATGCGCCTGAAACAGCGAAAGTAGAAATTGAATACTTCTTTGGTCCTAACGCAGTTGCAGCACCTAAAGTGTGTGCATAATCGCTAAGCACTAAAGAACAGTACCGACCCGCAATATTGGCAGTGTTTTTAGACGCTATCGATATTGCGGGCGTATTGATAGTAATAGAAGGACTCTAAATATCTATGTTAGATATTGACATTGAAGTAAAAGTTGAAGATGTGAAGCGTCAAACAGATCTGATTAATCTTTATAGTTTGACCTTTGCCGACTTAAAAGAATTTTGCCTCTCAATCGGGGAGAAACCCTATAGAGCGACCCAAATAATGAAGTGGCTCTATCATAAAGGGGTACGTTCGATTGATGAGATGACTGATATCTCAAAAAAGACACGAGAGAAGCTCAAAGGAATTACATCATTATCACTTCCCGAGGTGATCATGGATCATCTATCAGAAGATGGAACGCGAAAATGGTTGATTCGTTTAGATTCCGGTAACTCAATTGAGATGGTCTATATTCCCGAAGATGATCGAGGAACGCTCTGTGTTTCATCACAGGTGGGTTGTGCGCTCGATTGCTCTTTCTGCGCAACTGGAAAGCAGGGCTTTAATCGAAATTTAGCAGTGGAAGAGATTATTGGGCAACTGATGATTGCAAAGTTGTTGCTTAATGATTTTGAAGAGATCGATAACTTTACCCCTAGAAAAGTGACTAATATTGTCTTTATGGGGATGGGGGAGCCACTCCTAAATTATCGTAATGTGGTAGCTGCGATGGATATTATGCTCGATGATTACGGTTTTGGGCTCTCAAAACGACGTGTGACCTTGAGTACTTCAGGCGTTGTGCCGGCACTCTACCGTTTAAAAGAGGATATTGATGTCGCTTTAGCGATCTCTCTGCATGCACCCTATAATTCATTAAGAGATGAGTTAGTGCCAATCAATCAGAAGTATCCTATTGAAGAGCTTTTAGCGGCATGCCGTAACTATATTGATGGCACAAATAAGAAGATTACGTGGGAATATGTTCTTCTACGAGATATTAATGATCGTGATGAAGATGCTCATGCGCTAGCACGTTTGATCCGTAATATCCCCGGAAAAGTAAACTTAATTCCTTTCAATCCTTTTGATGGTGTTGATTATAAGACAACAGAGCGTCAACAGATCGATCGCTTCCGTTCGATTCTCATGAGTTATGGACTTGTTGTGATGACTCGTAAGACGCGTGGTGATGATGTTGCTGCGGCATGTGGTCAATTAGCAGGGAAGGTCAAAGATCGTACGAAACGAACCGGTCAGAGTGAAGTGACCGAAGGATAGATGATCGAGAGTTGAGATCTTTTGTTCGCTTCTTCTCAATGAAGCTTCTTATCAATAGATATTAAGAAGTATCGGAAGGCATCGGGAGCGTTACCGTGAGGTTAGTTTTTAAAGAGAGCGTTATCATTGTGATACGCTCTTTTTTGTTCTCTCTCTATCGATTTGTTTCCTCTATCATTTCTCTATTTTTCCCCTATCTTTTCCCGTCTTCTCTTTTTAATCATTATTTACTCACCGCTTGTCGATCATCTGATCTCGATTGAGATCGTGATATCTATTTTAAGCCTCATGATATTGCTGACATTTCATGATATTGAGAATCATGACCTAACTTTATCTAGTTATCTAGTTATCTAGTTCTCTAGCTATCTAGTTACCGTGTCATTTCATGATCTCTTTTCTGCACTAAGAGAGACTGATATAGAAAATTGATGAAAGGAGTCGGCTGTTGAGAAGAGCGTTGTTAAAAAATGTATTATTAATAATGATCGCCTTTGGAGTAATAGGGTGTGCTCATATAGGAGGATCGGGGGCGCTAACAACTTATCTCGATCAAGAGGCGCTCTCTTTAGCGGATCAGAAGCAGTATGAGTTGAGTCTCTACTATATCGAGTCAGGACATTATAAAAGCGCCCGGGAGAAGCTTGAGCGATTGGTGATAGACAATCCCAACTTTCCCGATGCTTATAATGGATTAGGAGTGATCCATGAAAGGCGAGGGAGAGTGACGTTGGCGGCTGATTATTTTTTACGAGCAATTCAATTAAATCCCAATTATGATACGGCGATCAAAAATTATGGGGTATTAATGTGTTATGTCACGGGGGGAGATGGTATTATCTCTATGGCAAAGGATCAGTATCAGACGATGGTAAAATCTCGTCTATATAGTGAGGCGGCAAGGTGTTATCTCGATAATGAGAAGTATCAGCAAGCCACAGATGCCCTTAACAAAGCGTTACAATTCGATACCGATTATGCTGATAGCTATCTAATTAAAGCAAAGCTCGACTATAAATTAGCACAATATGAATCGGCCGAGAGCGCAATCTTTCATTTTAATGATCTCAATGGTTATACAGAAGAGAGTGTTCGCTTAGCGCTTATCTTAGCGGAAAAGAGGGGCAATCAAGCAGATATTGATCGCTATAAAAATATATTAGTCGAGCAGTTTCAGATGACGAAATAGTGTCATATAGTGTCATATAGAGACATCAAAATAGAAATAGAGGCCGCTATACTGATAGCTTTTATCTGTAGATAGGGCGTTTTAATGAAAGATGAGGAAGAGGAAAGCATGAATGCACAGGAACTAGGCGCAAAGCTAAGAGAGATCCGATTAGAGAAGGGCTTATCAATAGAGCAAGTTTCACGTGTATTATCATTAAGACCCGCGCTTGTTGAAGCGATGGAGAGTGGTGATTATCGGGAAATTGGGGCGCTTCTCTATGCAAAAAACTACCTCAAAAAGTATATTCAATTTTTAGGGGTTGATGATCCCCATTTTAGTGCAAGCGTTGAGGCACTTTCCGATGGTTTAGATCCTAAGAGTCAAGGTTTTTACGAAACCTCAAAGGTGAAGCTTGAGGTGGAAGAGAAGAAGCGCTCCAATAATTTTAAGTATTATCTTCTCTTTGTTTTAGTGCTCTTAGCGATCTTTGCCTATCTCTATCAGAGTGGTATGATTCCTTCTCCTTTTAGAGAGAAGTTATCTACTGAAGGGCAAGGAGCAGTCTCTCTTCCTAATGAGCGACTCCCCTCTTTAGAGCTTGAGTATAATCTTAAAGAGAAGGAGTTAACCTCTTATGAAGAGAAGAGCTTTGAGGAGATTCTGCTCGATGCAACACAGCAACAACAAGATTTAATGGTTAATGAGGTTCATGGAACAGAATCTCTTTTACATTTAGAGAGCGATGCCTTTTCAGAAGATCCAGAAAATGCCCATCTTGTAAGGTTAGATCTACAAAGTGAATTGAATATCGATGCGATGCTCCCAGAACTTTCTAATAAAAGAGGGGGATATCAACGCTCGGGAAATTATGCCGTTTTAGGAAAAGCGCTTCGAAATTATGCCCCGCTCTTGACCGATGATAAATTACCACTTATCGATTTGGGCTCAAAAACGGTCTCATCACAATTTATAATTCCAGAAAAGCATATCGATTATCTCTATCAGTCGCCCAATAGCGTTCGATTAGGGCTTATCATTCCTAAAAGCTTTGAAGAGCAATTGGCGGCATTGCAATCTAAGAAGCTCTCTCTCTATGATCGGGAGAGTGGTTACTATCCCCTTTTAAGTCGTATTGTTGCTGAAAAACAGCTTCTAAAGTTGAAGCGTGAGTATCAAGCGTTGAAAGAAGAGGAGGGAGCTCTCAATGCTCTTGTTGTGGCAGATGATGTCGGTGATAATCTATTAGGCGCTCTTAAGCAGAACCTCCTACTGCAAGCAGAAAAAGAGGCCTCAATTAGCACTCTACAGGCCCTTTTAGAAGAGAAAGCGATCGTCACAATTGTGGCACAAGATATTACAACTTTAGGGGTTGAGGATGAGAAGGGGCGCCAGATTGCCAATAAGGTACTAAAACGAGGTGACCAGTATCAGTTAGAAGGGCAAGGGATTTTTGAGATATATTTAGGGAATCCGGCAGTTATTGATAGAATAATGGTAAATGGAGCGCCGATTCCAGAGTATCATTATAAGCCCTTAACAGAAGAGGCTGTATCGATCCGTTTTTCGCTCAATTCAGGACAATATCTTTAAATATCATTAGGAAATAGTAATGAGTAATAAAATTAATGCATTGCGTGGAATGCACGACTGCTTACCTGCTGAAATTGGTTATTGGCAGACAATTGAAGGACATCTCCGTTCACTCTTTGCCGAGTATGGTTATTGTGAAATTCGGACCCCGATGTTAGAAGAGACCCGTCTCTTTACACGTTCAATTGGTGAGGTGACCGATATTGTTGAGAAAGAGATGTACACATTTCCTGATCAGAGTGAAAGTTTGAGTCTCTCTTTACGCCCTGAGATGACGGCGGGAATCGTTCGTGCCGGCATTCAGCATGGACTCTTCTATAATCAGGTGCAAAAATTGTGGCAGATCGGACCTGCATTCCGTTATGAGCGTCCTCAAAAAGGGCGCTATCGTCAATTCCATCAAGCAGATGTTGAGGTTTTTGGGGTTGAAACACCGGATGTTGATGCTGAAATGTTAGCGATGTTAGCTCGCTTTTGGCAACGACTCGGCATTGCAGATGAGGTAAAGCTTGAGATCAACTCGATGGGAACAGCGGAATCTCGTGCTCAATATCGTGAAAAATTGATCCAATACTTTGAGGGTTTCATGGATCAATTAGATGAAGATTGTAAGCGTCGTCTCTATACCAATCCTCTTCGTATTTTAGACTCAAAAAATCCTGATTTAAATGAGATTATTGCCGGAGCACCTAAACTACTAGATCATCTAGATTCTGAATCAAAAGAACATTTTGATCTGCTCTGTCAGCAGCTCGATATTTTAGGTATTCCTTATATTGTTAATCCTAGAATCGTTCGCGGTATGGATTACTACACACGTACGGTCTTTGAGTGGACGACAACAAAACTCGGTTCTCAAGGAACGGTTTGTGGCGGTGGGCGTTATGACAAGATGGTAGAAGAGTTAGGGGGCCGTTCAACGCCGGCAATCGGTTTTGGTATGGGAATGGAACGACTGATTCTTCTTTGCCAAGCTTGTGGCGTTCAGGCACAGGAATCAACACCCCTTTTAACCACGATCTTTTTGGGTGAAAAAGCAACATTACAGGGGCTCGCAATCGTTGAGTCTTTACGCAATGAGATTGCGCATGCTGAAATTATCACCAACCTAGGGGGTGGTAGCATGAAGTCTCAGATGAAAAAAGCAGACCGTTCAGGAGCGAAATATGCTTTAATCATGGGTGAAAATGAGTTAGAGCAAGATATTGTGATCTTAAAAGATCTCAGAGAGAATGGGGCGCAAGAAGAGATTGCTCGAACAGAGTTAGCGACATTTCTCCGTGCTAAGTTAGCAGAGCGCTAAGTCGGTAATATAGAGTAGATAGGATTAGATGTTAACCTATTCAAATAATTGAAGTAAACTAGAGTGATTTCTAATTTTAGATCAAAAGGTTTAGATTGAATGGCTTTAAATCAATATGAAACAGATGAGCAACGTGCAGAAGTACTGATCGATTGGCTCAAGAGAAATGCGGGCTACCTCCTTCTTTTAGTGGTAGTTGTGGTCGCTTCCATCGGGGGCGTGGAATATTATAAGCATCATAAGGTGCAGAAGCTCAATGAGGCTTTTGATCGTTATGATACCTTTTTAACAACTTATGATAACGAGCCTGTAGATCTAGGGAAGAGTGCAGTACTTATTAGTGAAAATGAGGGGGTTTATCAGATCTTCTCAGCACTTCTTTTAGCCAAAGAGGCTCATGGTGCCGGTGATTACCAAGGTGCGGAAAAATTATTAAAATCAGCTTTGACAGTAGATCTTAATGATCCTGGTTTAAAAGATCTGATCAATTATCGTCTTGCGATTGTTCAATTTGATCAAGGAGAGGATCAGCAGGCGTTAGTGACGCTAAAAGAGATTCAATCATCAGAGTTTTTAGGTTTACGAAAAGTATTAGAGGGTGATATCTATAGCGCATTAGGTGAGATAGAAGATGCGAAGATCGCTTATGAAGAGGCTCTCAGTAGCGAAGTTGTTCCTGATGATGCGCGTGATAAATTGCATCTTTTAAGTGCTCAATAATCAATCCTCGATAGGACTCTAAGCAATATGAAAAAAATCATTACAACCTTGATCATATCATTAGTGATTGCTGGCTGTGCCGGCGGTCTTCGTGGTAAAAGTAACTTGACGCCACCCACTGAGTTGGATTTAACGGTGCCGGCAACTTTAGTGAGCCAGAATTGGCACATTAAAACAGGTAGCCAAACCCCAAAAGAGAGTAATCTTCGCTTCTATATTGCCGATGATGGTTTAGGTACACTCTATATCGCCGGACAAAAAGGGGTTGTGACTGCTATCGATCGTCATAATGGACAAAAGCGATGGGAAGTTAAGACGCAATCTCCTCTCTATACCGGGGTTAGTTATAGTCAAGGCATTCTCTTAGTCGGAACGCAAGATGGGCATATAGAGGCACTTTCAGCTTCCAATGGTGCGCAAGTTTGGCGTCAAAAACTGTTAGGTGTTCCTGCTGTTCCTCCTGTCGGAAATGGTCAATTAGCGATTGTACGAACCCTCTTTGGTGCGGTAGAGTCATTTAATCTGCAAGATGGTAGTGAGGAGTGGGCTTACCTCTTCCCACGCTCAGAGTTTTCGGTTCGAGGTGCAGCGCCTCCGACATTCCTCAATGGTAATATCTTAATTGCCGGCGATACGGGTACACTCTCTTTAATTAATGCCGAAACAGGAGCTGAGATCTGGAGTAGAGTTCTTAGTCAGCCTCAAAATGGTAGCTATATGGGGGGATTGCGAGATGTTGATGCCGCGATTATTGTCTCGCCACAGCGGATCTTTGTGGGACAATATTTAGCAGGTGTTACAGCTTTAACGCATGATGGCCGTAAGTTATGGCAAGCAGGTAAAGGCGTCTATGCGGGGCTTGCTTATACCGGTGAGAGTGTGATCTCTGTAGAGAGAGATAGTACAATTCAAGCATTGAATGCTCAAAATGGAGCATCAGTGTGGCAAAACCTCGATTTAAGAGGGCGCAATTTAACGAAGCCTGTGATCGTGCGAAATCGTATTGTTGTAGGTGATTTTGAAGGATATGTCCATGTTATTGATGCAACAACAGGAATACTTCAAGGCACTACAAAAGTAGGGTCAACAGGATTTTTATGGGATATTAGAGAGATCGATGGCAGTGTCTATCTGCTCGATTATTCAGGTACACTTTATAAAGTTTCGATATAAATACGATATTTTGATTCGATATTAATTAGTATAAGGGAAAGGATGTCACAACCACTTATTGCGCTAGTAGGGCGTCCCAATGTAGGAAAATCGACAATTTTTAATGCATTAACGCGAACAAGAGATGCGTTAGTTGCCGATCAACCTGGTTTAACTCGTGATCGCCAATATGGTGAAGGGCGAGTAGGTGATCGTCCCTATAATGTATTGGATACCGGTGGATTATCAGGTGATGATAATCAGATGGATAATCTCATTGCAGAACAGGTCTGGATTGCCACTGAAGAAGCAGATCTTATCTTCTTTATTGTTGATGGTCGGGCAGGTGTTACGGCTTTTGATGAGCAGATCGCAGATCGACTTCGGAGAATGGGAAAGCCGGTCATTGTTGTTGTTAATAAGGCTGAGGGTATTTTACCTGAAGTTATTGTCGGTGAGTTTTACTCATTAGGTTTAGGGGAGCCTATTGCTATTTCGGCCTCCCATAATCAAGGTTTATATGAGTTACTTCATCGCGCTTATGAGGAGATTGAATTTCCTGAGGCTGTTGTCTCTGAAGAGATTCAAGATGATATTATCCGTTTGGCGGTCTTCGGTCGTCCTAATGCCGGGAAATCGACTCTCATTAATCAGATGGTGGGAGAAGAGCGTGTTTTAGCCTCTGATGTGCCGGGAACAACGCGAGATAGTATTGAAATTCCATTTACAGCTTATGATCGAGAATTTATTCTCATCGATACTGCGGGGATTCGTCGCCGTAGTCGTGTCACTGATATGATCGAGAAGTTTAGCGTTATCAAGAGTTTAGATGCTCTTGAGAAAGCGAATGTTATCGTCTTTGTCTTTGATGCTAAAGAGGGATTATCGGATCAAGATGCGACCCTTTTAGGAGCTGTTTTAGAAGCTGGTAAAGCGCTTGTTCTTGCGGTTAATAAATGGGATTCGCTCGATGAAGATGAGAAGAGTTGGGTTCAACAAGATTTTGCGAGACGTTTTGCCTTTATCGATTTTACGGAGCCGCTCTTTATCTCTGCGCTGAAAGGACAGGGAGTACGTCAAGTGATCCGTCAAGCGATCGAGGTATTTGATCAATCGATGCGTGAATTCTCTACAAATGAGCTCTCTAATATTTTAGAGTATGCTGTTCATGCGCATCAGCCACCGATGGATAAAGGATATGCACCGAAGTTGCGTTATGCGCACCAAGGGGGCAAAAATCCATTGAAGATCATTATTCACGGTAATCGGACTCAATATGTTAAAGATAGCTACACTCGTTATCTTAGCAATATGTTCCGTGAGCAGCTTGAGATTGTCGGAACCCCGGTTCGTATCCTCTATCGTACTAATGAGAATCCTTATGCAAATCGTCCAGGAAAAACCACAGAGATTCGTGGAAGTGCGAAGCGTAAACGCAAATTAGAGCGAGCAAAAGAGAAATAATAGAAATAATATAATAGAAGCAGGATAAGAGAAGCTAGAAGAGAAGTCAGAAGAGAAAATGGATCGATTCGTGAATCTCCATCTCTTATTAAGATTTTTGCTTAACCTCATTATTATAGAATTTATCATTATTTATCATTATTTATCATTAAAAAGGTCATAACGTTAAATGTTATGACCTTTTTCATTTGTGCGCTTTACTGTGTAGTGAGCCAAGTAGTGAGCTAAATGGTGATCACTTATCCAATTGTTAATTGCCAAAATCCCGTATGATCTTTTGTGAGTACTAGTGTATCGAATTGATAATCGCCATCATTGTAATAGAGGGTATAGCGGACAATAGCCCGATCCTTTTCACTGTTATATTCAATGGTATGATACTCAATTTTATTAATTCCCCCCTTTTCTTGAATATTGAGTGCAAGATCGGTGAAAATAATTGTTAGAATTTCATATGCTTCTGCCTCTGCTTCAGGATCTTTTAGTTTCTCTTCAAGATTGAAAAGGGAGAGAAGCTCGGGATAATTCTGCTGGTTGAGGGATTCATAGAAGAGTTGAATACTCTCTTCAGGAGAGTGGGAGGGAGTACATGCTGCAATTAGAAGAGTCAATCCCACTATGGATGTGCGTAATAAAATTTTTAATCTATGAAACATCATAAGCCTTAAAGGAGATTGGAGCTAAGAGCAGATTATAGCAGAAGTGAATGATAGATTTGTGGAATAGGAGATATCTGCCGGGTGCGAAAATGAATTGAGCCATCGTTTATTGCGATCAGCGGAATACTCACTATTAAGAAAGAAGAGCACTAAGAAAAAAAGATCACCTCACTAAGGTGATCTTCTCTCTTGTGTGATCTCTTTATAGATATATCCATTACTCGATGCTTTTAATATATCTTTTGTTATCAACGGTTAATTAACAGTCGTTGATTAACAGCTATTGATCAACGTTTTTTCAGAGATTTTAAAGCATCGGCAAAAGGATTATTGCTGATTGATCCGCCTCTATTTTGTGAATCACGATCTCTGTTGCGATTTCTGCTTCCTTGATGATTTCTTGCGCTATTTTCTCGTGAGTGACTTGTTCGGTGGGTATCGGTATCGGAGGTGTGATTCTCCCCTTGTGGAAGTGGATCATTCATCCGCATCGAGAGCCCAATTCGTTTTCTTGGAATATCAACCTCTAATACTTTTACCTCAACAACATCCCCCACTTTGACCACTTCATGGGGATCTTTAACAAAACGATCTGCTAACGCACTGATATGAACCAATCCATCTTGGTGGACTCCAATATCAACAAAAGCCCCAAAGTTTGCCACGTTAGTCACAACGCCTTCCAATTTCATTCCTGGCTTGAGATCTTTCAGTTCAGAGACATCTTCTCTAAATTGAGCGGTAATAAATTCAGGGCGAGGATCGCGTCCCGGCTTTTCAAGCTCTGCTAAGATATCCTCAACAGTGGGAAGACCAAATTTTTCACAGACATAATCTTGAGGATTAAGCCCCTTAAGAAAAGTACTATTACCAATAATCTCTTCTAATTTTTTACCACTTTTTTGGAGAATTCTCTCTACGACAGGATAAGCTTCAGGGTGAACTGCGGAGATATCGAGGGGATGATCTCCTCTAATCCGTAGAAATCCGGCGGCAAGTTCAAATGTTTTGGGGCCTAAGCGGGGAACTTTTTTGAGTTGAGCGCGATTTTTGAAAGGACCATTTTCATCACGATAAGCGACAATATTGTACGCAGTGGTGCTATTGAGACCGGATACTTTTGCAAGAAGCTCTGTGGATGCTGTATTCGCATCAACACCGACGGCGTTAACACAATCTTCCACAACACTTTCGAGCATGCGATTGAGTTGTACTTGATTAACATCATGCTGATATTGCCCAACACCGATCGCTTTTGGTTCGATCTTAACTAATTCGGCAAGGGGATCTTGGAGACGTCTAGCGATCGAAACTGCTCCACGTAGAGAGACATCAAGATCGGGGAACTCTTTTGCTGCTGTTTCAGATGCTGAGTAGACCGATGCTCCCGCTTCACTTGTGACCACTTTATTGAGCTTAGAAAATTGCTTGCAGAGCTCAGCTGCTAATTTATCTGTTTCACGCGATGCCGTACCATTGCCGATAGAGATCAGTTGAGGATTATATTTTGTGACAAGCTGTGCAAGTATCTCTAAGGATTGAGTCCAGCGATTGTGGGGTGCATGTGGATAGATCGTCGCAGTTTCTAATAATTTCCCAGTGCGATCGACAACAGCGACTTTACATCCTGTCCGAAGGCCGGGATCGATTCCTAAAATCGCTTTCTCTCCGGCAGGAGAGGCGAGGAGAAGATCTTTTAAATTACGCGCAAAAACGGCAATCGCTTCTGTCTCTGCCGCTTCACGCATCTGGTTGATCAACTCTAAAGAGAGGGAGAGATGTAATTTGGCTCTCCAGCTAAGGCGGATTGTCTCTTTAAGCCAAGGATGTGGCGCAGTGAGCGCTAATTGATCGGTGATTATTTGAAGGGGCACCTCTTCTAGTAATTCCGGCAGTTTGAGGTTGAGCTGTAAAATATCTTCATTTCTTCCTCGAAGAAGTGCTAAAGCCCGATGAGAAGGAATTTTGTGAATCGGTTCTTGAAACTGAAAGTAATCTTTATAATTGTTCCCAAGCTCCTCTTTTCCAGCTTGAACTTGCGCATGAAGCTCTCCCTCTTTCCAGAGATAGTGACGAAGTTCTCCTAGAAGTTCAGCATTTTCAGAGATTCTTTCAATGAGAATAAAACGAGCACCATCGAGGACCGCTTTATGATCGGCAAAACCATGATCAGGATTGAGATAGGGCGCAGCGAGCGCTTCAATATCGAGATCGGAATCATTATTTAATGTGAGAAGTTGATCTGCTAAGGGCTCAATGCCGGCTTCAATGGCAATCTGTGCACGGGTTCTTCGCTTAGGGCGATAGGGAAGATAGAGATCTTCAAGTGCCATTTTAGTCTCGGCATCGTTAATCTTTTTGCGAAGATCATCACTCAATTTATCCTGCTCTAAAATGGAGTTGAGGATGGTCTCTCTTCTCGCATTGAGCTCGCGAAGGTAGATTAAACGCTCTTCAAGATTACGTAGCTGTGTATCATCTAAGCCGCCTGTAACCTCTTTACGATAACGGGCAATAAAGGGAACCGTTGCACCCTCATCAAGTAGCTTAATCGCGGCTGATACCTGTGCCTCTTTAGCATTGATATCGGTGGCGATAATAGTGGGTAGTGCTGCGAAATGGGCTTGCATATCTGCCTGAATCGTCATTAACAAGAACTCCTTCTGCTCAAAAGTAATGAAAAAGAGCTCTATTATATCGTGATTTACTACTAGGAGCGTATCGCTTTACGTTTAAAGTAAAGATTCGAGTAATTGTTAGACATAATTATCTTATATCAATATTGAATCAATATTGGGTCAATCGTGGATCAATAGTGGATTAAGATTGGATAGATTGTTGCACTTATTATGCGCTCTAATAGGATAGTAGATGTAATAAGGAGAGACTCTGACATTACTTCTGATATTACTTCTGATATTACTCAATGTATGGATCAATCGATGTCGCTTCTTAGGGGTGAGAATTTTTCTCCATGAAAAGATCTATGCTAAACTGACAAAAATTAAAAAACGTAAAATCGATCTTTCAATAGCGAAAGCATCAGGATCGATATGCGAAGAATAGGAAGAAATAATGAGTAGAAAAAAGATAGAGATGATCACCATTCTCCTATGCCTTATGGGGAGCTTTCTCTTCGGTGTGACATTCGCAGCGGAAAAGGCAAAAAAAGGGGCAATGGAGAAGGATCATAGTGTTCAGCGAGTATCTCAGCCAATTTTAGGACGTTATGAACGTGTCAAAATTGATGAGTTAGGTGGCAAAACTATTAAAGCAAAAATTGATACCGGTGCTTATACCGCCTCTTTGAATGCAATTGATATTGAGTATTATCAGAAAGATGGGGAAGATTGGGTTCGCTTTACGCCTGTTGTTGATGATAAGCCTCTACAGACACAAACACTTCCCTTAGTTAAAATTTCTCGAATTAAACAGCGAGCAGAGGAGGGGGATGATAGCGATGATATTGCATCTGCGAAGCGTCCTGTTGTGGCAATGACAATCTGTATTGGTGATCAAAAGGCAGTGATTGATGTCAACTTAACTAATCGCGGTCATTTCAATTACCCTCTTTTGATTGGTGCAAAAGCTTTAAGAGAGCTCAATGCTCTAGTTGATGCTGGAAAACGCTATATTGCGCCGGCAGATTGTGATTAATTGACCTATTGTCAATTGATCAACTTTATCTATTTAAGCCATCTATTTAAACTAGCTATTTAAAAAGTAATTTAAAAAGTAATTTAAAAAGTAATTTACTTAATAGTATTTAATAGCACTTAATAGTGATCGATTTAATTATTACTGATTGAGTTGTTACTGATTTAGTCGTTACCGATTCGCCAAATAAGGAAAGTCTCCAATGCGTTCCGTCAATCTTCATTTAAGAGTTTTAGTATTTCTTCTTGTAGCATTCGGCTTAGGCTCTATCGCTTATGAGCGTTATGTGTTACAGATCCCTTTTACCGATCGAGCCGTTGAAGATCTCTGGACGATCGATGCCAAGATCACCTATGACGTCCCCGCTAATTCGGGCGTCAGTGTGAAGTTCTATCTACCGACAATCTATAATCAATACTCGCTCTATAGTGAGTCCTTAATTGCAGATAAGCAGTATGGGCAGGTATTAGAGCAAGATGAGTATGGAAATAAGATTGGGCACTACTCCATTCGAAGAACAAAGGGGCCAGAGACGCTCTACTATCGTTTAGCTTTGTCCCCTAATTTTGGTATGAGTGAAAAGGTGGAGGAGAAGGGACCTATCTACCGAGAGCCGATACCTCTCGAAGGGGCTGATAAATTGGCCGCTGATGCATTAGTCACTGATATTCGTGCAACCTCATCGAATACATTGAGTTTTATTAGTGAGGCGATTCGCCGAGTGAATGATCCTGATAATATCAATGTGAAGACCCTTCTAAAGGGGGATAACTCTGTTAAGAATCGTTATGCAGTCGCAGAACTTCTTCTCTCCCAGGCTCATATTCCTGTTCAGCGCGTTAATACTTTGGAGTTAAAGCCGAGCGTTGATCAATCACCGGAGATCTGGTTAAGAAGTTATATCGAAACAACCAAAAAAGAGGGTTCAAAAAACACAACCGTTGGTAAATGGTATTATTTCAACATTACGAATGGCATGGTGGGATTACCCAAGAATGCGATTATCTGGTCAATAGGTGATCAGCCGATTCTCTCTGTAGATAATGGCGTTCGTGCTAAAGTCTCCTTTAGTGTGACGGACAAACAGTTAACGGCAATTAGCCTTGCACAATCGACAAATACCGCTAGTTCTGAATTTTTAGCTTACTCGCTCTATAGTTTGCCCATCTCCATTCAATATGGTTATGAATTGATGCTGATGATTCCTTTTGGCGTTTTGGTCATTCTTTTAGTGCGTAACGTTGTCGGGATTCAGACATTAGGAACATTTACTCCAGTATTGATAGCGCTCGCATTTAGAGAGACGGGATTAGCATTTGGGGCGATCTTCTTCTCCATTATTATTGCGATGGGGCTACTGGTTCGCTCCTACCTTGAGCATCTAAAATTACAGATGTTATCGCGACTCTCTGTTGTTTTAACCTTTGTGATCATTATGATCGCTGTTTTAAGTATCTTCAGTTATAAGATGGGCTTTGCTAAAGGCTTGGCTATTGGCCTCTTCCCTATGGTGATCCTAACGATGACAATTGAGCGCCTTTCGATTACGTGGGAAGAGCGTGGTGCTGGTAATGTCTTAAAAATTAGTATCGGTACATTGATTGCTTCCTCTTTAGCTTATCTTTTGATGGAGGTTGAAGAGTTAGTCTATTTTGTCTTTACCTTCCCCGGCATCCTCCTTGTTCTAGCTGGTTTTATGTTGATGATGGGGCGTTATCGTGGTTATCGCTTGACGGAGTTGAAGCGCTTTAAGGCGATGTTAAAAGAGGATAAGTAGAGATGTTGACATGGATTAAACGCTGGCGCGCTCTGCGAAAACGAGGCGTCATGGGGATCAATGAACGAAACGGGGATTTTGTCCTTAAATATAATAATCGCCGTTTCTACCCTTACGTTGATGATAAGATCTTGACCAAAGAGCGAGCAATTGCTGCGGGAATCAATGTGCCGGAGATGTATGGCGTTATTGAGACTGAGAGCGATATTAAACGGCTGAAAAAGATTATTGGTGATAAACGGGAGTTTGTGATCAAGCCCGCTCAAGGTGCCGGAGGCGATGGTATTATTGTGATTGCCGATAAATTTGATGAGTATCGTTATAAAACGGTTTCAGGACGTTTAATTACGCTTGATGAGATTGAGTATCAGATCTCTAGTACATTGACCGGTCTCTACTCATTAGGAGGTACGCGAGATCGAGCTCTGATTGAGTATAAGGTAACCTCCGATCCGATCTTTAGTAGCATCAGTTACGAAGGTGTTCCCGATATTCGGATTATTGTTTTGATGGGATATCCGATTATGGCAATGTTACGATTACCGACAAGGCAGTCAGGAGGGAAAGCAAACCTCCATCAGGGCGCTATCGGTGTTGGCGTTGATCTAAAGAGTGGGACCACCTTAAAAGGGACCTGGCTCAATGAGATTATCCATCGACATCCCGATACTAATAATGAGGTCAGTAGTGTGACACTCCCTAATTGGGAGGGTTTTTTAGAGCTGGCAACGAGTTGCTATGAGTTGAGTCAATTGGGTTATATCGGTGTTGATATGGTACTCGATGAGACAAAAGGGCCATTAGTTTTAGAGATCAATGCGCGTCCGGGATTAAACATTCAGATTGCTAATAATGCCGGCCTTTCTGCAAGAGCTAGAAAGGTTGAGGAACATTTAGCGATGCTTAAAAAAGAGGGGTTACCTGCAGAATCGATTGTTGAGAGAATGGCCTTTTCTCAGCAATATTTTGGTGATGAGATGAAAGAGACTTTAGAGAAGTAGTTGAAGATGACGCAACTGAAAATGCAGCGATACTATTACTATCACCGATTTCCCGCTGGGGAGATCGGTTTTTTATGGCAAAAAGAGGGGTTATTAGCTCTCGATATCTCTCAGTTAAAGATGGAGCTCACAGATGATCTACACCGCTTTCTGCGGGAGGTATCTCAAACGGAATCGCAAGAGACAGATCATTCATTAGCAATAGCATGGCAGAGAATCGCAGTAGCGATCTCCGATCCTTTAGAACTTTTAATGCCTACAGATCTTAACGAAAGCGCGGAATCATCTTCTGAAGAGAGATTGTCAGAGCAGAGTCTTAATGAGCGCAATTATCAGCTCATTACTCAAGCGATTGCCGAGCTCTCTGCCTATTTTGCCGGAACTTTGCAGCAGTTTACAATACCTCTCTTTCCACTTGGAACCCCATTTCAGCGACAGGTTTGGGAGGCTTTAGGAAGAATACTTTACGGAGAGGTGATCAATTATCAACAATTAGCTCTCTTAATTGATCATCCGCGGGCAACTCGAGCGGTGGGGAGTGCAAATGGCAAAAATCCATTGCCGATTATTATTCCTTGTCATCGCGTGATTGCCAGTGATGGCAGCTTGGGAGGTTATAGTGGAGGGCTGATAACTAAAATAGCACTCCTTGAGCAGGAAGGATTTACCATTACTGCAGAAAAAAAGCGATTAAGAGTAGTGCCAAGAGAATCTGTCCTATTCCAAGAATAAGCGCATAGAGTGCTAATTTTCCTCCTTGCTGTTTGAGGAGTGAGAAATTAAGGCGTAGCCCAATCGCTGCAAGTGCAGTTACCTCAAAGAGTCCACTTAAGGTGAGAAACCCTTTTGTAAGATCTTGATGAATGATCTCAATAGAGTTGAGGGTGCAGGCGATCATAAAACCAAAGAGATACCAAGGAACGATTTTAATGATCGATTGTAAAAATGATGATACCGTAGATGGCGCTTTATCGTTGACCGATGGGTGCCTCTTAGAAGCATTTAGCTCTTCTTCCTCGGACATTGAAATGGTTACTTTTTTTGAGTTTTTTATCACCGCACGACTATTTCGTGCTGCAATTTGGTGAAAAAGTAGAACAATAAAGATCAATGAAGCGATCCGCATAATCTTAAAGATTGTAGCATCTCGCATCACCTCATCACCTAACATACTTGCGCTAGCAATCACTTGCCCAACAGATTGTAAAATTCCACCAATAAAAGCACCTTGCAACAGCGCATGATCATAAAGCGTTAGGGCGATAAGGGGGAGAAGAAACATCATCACGGTCCCCATGAGGTTAACAATGGTAATGATCAGGCCTCTCTCCTCTTCTTTTGCTCCAATAACCGGTGCTGTAGCGGCGATAGCGGAAGAGCCACAAACACCATTTCCAGCGGCCATGAGGAGGTAGTAATTTTGTGTGAAATGAAGAAGTTTACCAATCCCAATCGCTAAGAGAAGGGTGCCGATAATCTGTAGTGTGATAAAGAGTGTGCCGGCAAAGCCAAGTTCGCCCAAAGTAGAGAAGGTCACTGAAAAACCTAATAAGACAATGGCATATTCTAGTAGACGCCCCTCAGCAAAGCGTGTTCCTTTTTGAAAAATATCCTGTTTAAAGAAGAGATTTCCTAAGATAATGCCTAAGAAGATCGCAATAGGAGAGGGGCCAATCGCTGGAATCCAGAGCGCTAAAATAGCCGCTACAGCAGCGGTTCCTATTGCAAGAAGTAGACCGGGAATAATCGCTGGAATTTCTGAAGGTTTAGGGATAAAGCTAGGGTATCTCATCATGATAGGCAGTAATAGATTTGTGCTAGAAGTTTGAGGTAAGAATCTGAAATAAGGCTTGAAATAAAACTTGAAATAAAAGATTGAAATAGGAGTGAAAATTGCTATTTTATCCTACTCCTTTTCAGGAAATGTGCCAATTAATGTGCTAGTTAATGAGTAGAAATTATGCGATTAGAGAGTAAGAAAAACGCCACAACCTCTTGCTTATTAAAAGGGAGATTGTGGCGTTCTTCTATTCTTATTATGATATTGATTATGCTTATTTTTATCGATCGCTTTTTAGTTAACTTCTAGAACGATTTTACCAATGTGGGCACTAGATTCCATCAATTCATGAGCCTTATCAGCTTCTGCAAGTGGGAAGGTGGCACAGATTACAGGTTTAAAGTGACCTTCCACAAGAAGCGGTAAAACATCGCGACGAATATCTTCTGTTAATTGACGTTTAAATGCATATTCACGTGAACGAAGGGTGCTACCAGTAACTGTGAGGCGTTTTTGCATGATTTTCATGAGATTTGCCGTTACTTTGGCGCCCCCCATAGAGTTGATATAGACGAGTCGACCATCTGGGTTGAGAAGATCGATATTCTTCTCATAATAATCACCACCGATCATATCGAGAATAACATCGATGCCGACACCCTTTAAGACCTCGGCAAAATCATCCTCTTTATAGTTAACCGCTATCTCTGCCCCTAAAGCTTTTACTGCCTCCTGTTTTTCGCTATTTCCAACAGTTGTGTAGACATTAGCCCCAATAATTTTTGCCAGTTGAATTGCTGTAATACCAATGCCGCTACTGCCGCCATGAACTAGAAAATTCTCCCCTTTTTTTAGCGAGCCTCTTTGAAAGACATTGCTCCAGACCGTATAGAGGGTCTCAGGAAGGCTAGCTGCTTCAACGAAGCTTAGCTCTTTCGGTTTAGGGAGAGCCAAATCTTGATCGACACGAACGTACTCAGCATAACCGCCCCCGCCAATAAGTGAGAAGACCTCATCGCCTACCTTCCAACGGGTCACTTTGCTCCCGACCGCTTCCACAATACCGGCGACCTCTAATCCAAGAATGTCTTGAGGTTCTCCTTCGGGAGCTGGATAGTAACCTTTTCGTTGAATGACATCAGGGCGATTAACTCCTGCCGCTTTCACTTTGATCAGAATGTCATTCTCACCTACTGTTGGGCATTCTTTCTCTCCAAGTTGAAGAACTGAAGGTGCGCCAAACTCTGTAAGAATAACTGCTTTCATAGTATCCATAATATCTCCTTATCTGTTTTGTAAGAGAGGGAGCGGGCTCGATAAAACTGCTATCTATAATACCGCTATCTATAATACTGTTATCTATCGATACTTATTTAAAATGATAGATAGACACTATAACCTATCTTCAATCTTGATTGCTATCTCTGCAAAAGTGGGCTCAACAGTTGATTGAGTTTCACAATCGGATGAACAATCTCAACATTATCGAAGCGTTTTACCTGACTTCGGCAGGAAGATCCAGTAGCTAAGAGTGTTTCAGGTGCATTCTCTTTGATGATCTCGCCCCATGATTGAGAGTAGATCTTTTCAGAGAGATCTCTATTTTTCTTAATATGGCCAAAGCCACCACTCATTCCACAACAACCACTCTTCTCCTCACTTAAGTGGAGGCCAAAACGGGCAAATATCTCTTGCCATGCTTTAGGCGCATGTGTTGCATTGGTCTTTTCAGTACAGTGGCTCATCAGCTTGAGATCGATCTTCTCTTCAATCTGTGGAAGATCTTGTCTATTGGCAAGATAGGTGGCTAACCACTCTTGAATGAGTGCAACATTGGGGGAAGCAAGCCCGATAGCAGGATACTCTTCTCGATAGGTGAGTGTGATCGGTGGTTCGATACCTACGAGTGGAATGCCGTAAGCGGCAAGCTTCGTTAAGAGCTCATTTTGAGCTTCAGCCTCTTTTTTAAATTGTGTTAAAGCACCATAGACATGAGCGACCTTTCCAGAGGATTGGTAAGGCGCGATAAAGATTATGACGCCTAATTGATGAAGGAGCTCTACGGTGGCATTAAAGGTTGTCGCATCATAGAACATAAAGAAGGAGTCCGGCACTAAAATAACTGCGTTTTCCGGAGATTTAACCGACTCTAAGCAGGAGAGGTTATCGAGTGTTAATTGTTGATAGTAGTGTTGATCTGCATGATATTGGGCTCGCTCAAGTTGTGGAAGATCGACGAGTCCAATCTGTGAGAAGAGCTGCTTCGTTAGGCTGTTTTGGGTAATCCAATTAGTAATTCCTGCAACCTTGGCACTCTGTTCTACCATCTTTTCAGCATTGATCAAGATTTTTTCATAGAGTGGGCGTTTTCTCTTTTGATAATATTCATTGAGAAATTGGGATTTTGCCGCCGGGATATTGACTTTAATAGGGCATTCTCCGGCACATGATTTACAGCTTAAGCAGAGTGAGAGTGAATCATAGAGCTCTTGCTCAAATTGGGGTTGAACAATATTGTGTGATTTTTGACGAAGCCACTCTTTGATCAATTCTGCTCGACCTTTAGGGGAGTGAATTCGCTCTCTTGTCGCTTTATAGCTTGGGCACATTGCGGCATTGAGATCATAATTGAAGCAGGCGCCATTTCCATTACAGTAGAGAGTTGTCGCATAAGCATTTTCAGCCCAGTAATGGCTATTGATCTGACGATTAAAATCAGCACGAAGTGGCACTTCATCAATCTTTAAGAGTGCATGATCCGCAACGGCTGCAATTTTGCCGGGATTGAGTTGATTGTAAGGATCGAACGTTCTTTTTACACTCTGGACAAGGGGATAGAGCTCACCAAAGAAATCTTGAGCATATTCAGAGCGAACCCCCTTTCCATGCTCTCCCCAAAGTGCGCCCCCATACTTTTGGCAGAGCTGATAGACTTTGTCGGAGATTTGTCGAATAAGCGGGCGATCCTCTTCTAGTTTGAGATCAAGTGCGGGGCGGACATGGATAACGCCGGCATCAGCATGACCAAACATGCCATATTTGACTGCCGCTTGGTCTAGAATAGCTCGAAATTCAGCAATAAAGGGGGCTAGATTTTCTGGTGGAACAGCTGTATCTTCCACAAAGGGAATCGGGCGACGATTTCCTTGAACAGCGCCTAACAATCCCACCGCACGTTTACGCAGACCATAGATATCAAGTACCGCTTTTTTTCCTAAGAGTGGGCGAATGGAGAGTCGGCTTTTGTGAGGATGGGTCTCAATATAGTGTGTAAAGTCGGTGACCTTCTCTTGCAATGTCGGAAGATCATCAGCATTAAATTCAACAAGTTGAATCGCTTTAAGCGCCTCATAATCGATGCCGCTAAAATACTCTTCTGTTGTCGCCCAGATAAAGTCATTCTTAGCGATCTCCATGACAATATTATCAATCACTTCGACCGATGTCGGCTTAGGTGTTGCCCCCATTAAGAGGGGAGCATCCTCTAGCGCGCCGATAAAATCATTATAGGTGATCAGAACCAGCGCTGTCTCTTTAGGGATCGGCAAGACATTGAGTTTAGCTTCTGTAAAAACGCCCAATGTTCCTTCTGACCCACAGAGAAGATGGTTGAGGTTGATCATCTCATCTTGGGTAAAGTGATCAAGATCATATCCGGTGATAAATCGATTAAGTTGAGGGAAGTGAGCATGGATCTTCTCTTTATGGGGAAGAAGTGCTTGATAGAGAGATTCCGCTATTGGCAAGCGTTGTTCATCTTTCTGATTTTGAGAAAAAGGACGACTCACAAGCGCTTCACCACCGATGCGATAAGCTAAGATCTCAAGGACATGTTGGCTGGTCTTGCCATACTCACAGCTTCCTTGGCCAGAAGCATCAGTATTGATCATTCCACCGATTGTTGCACGGTTAGAGGTTGAAAGCTCAGGTGCAAAGAAGAAACCATAGGGGCGAAGATAGGCATTGAGCTGATCTTTGACAACTCCCGTTTGCACTGTCACGACCCTCTTATCAGGATCAAAATTTAGGATCTTATTCATATGGCGTGACAGATCTAAGATAATCCCTTGATTGAGGGATTGCCCATTTGTTCCTGTGCCACCTCCACGAGTGGAGAGCGTAATATGGCGAAATCGCTCCTCTCCTAGCAGTACCATCACTTTCTCCACATCGTGATTATCTTTGGGAAAAAGGATCGCTTCCGGCATCAATTGGTAGATAGAGTTATCCGTTGCCGCGATTAATCTTTGGGCATAAGAGACCTCAATCTCGCCGCTAAAGTTTTTTGCGCTTAAGACTTCTAAAAACTGCTCTGTACTTGGGGTGGGGTGGATGCTCATAATCTCTCTCCGTTATCTCTTTATTGTTTCTCTTTGTTGCTCGTTCTTTTTGGTTGATCGAGATACTCTTGTGATTGCATCTCAATAAGGCGACTAATTGTGCGATCAAACTCAAAGTCGAGCGCCTTTTCACCTTTCGGCGCATAGAGTTGATTCATCGGAACTTCCGAACCAATAATCACTTTGACCCCTTGGTCATAGAACTCATCAATCATAATCACAAAGCGTCTTGCCTCATTCTCTAAATCTCGCGTTAATTGCGGTAAGCCACTGAAGAAAACGGTATCTAAGATTGATGCAAGATAGATAAAGTCTTGAGATGAACGTGCTTTGCAACAAGCTTCATCGAAGGTGAACCAGGCACTCTTCTCATAATGTTCTAACATATGAAATGGATGGCCATTGACATCGAGCGTTTCGGGATGATCTGAACCTCCGGTGAGCTTCTCAAATTTTAGTTTGAACTGCTTCTCTTGCTCCTCTTCTGTACCGGTAAACCAAACATCGGCACTATCGATATGGCGCATACGATAATCTTGATCTGTATCGAGAACAATGACTTCAAGACGATTCTTGATAATGTCGATTGCCGGTAGAAATTGTTGACGCTGTAATCCATTTTTATAGAGATCTTCAGGTGGACGGTTAGAGGTTGTGATAAAGAAGATACCTTCCGCTAAGAGGGCATCGAGTAGACGATAGAGAATCATCGCATCGGTAATATCGATAACGTGAAACTCATCTACACAGAGAACTTTACACTCTTTGGCAAACTCTTTTGCTACCAATTTAAGCGGATCTTCACTTCCTTGGTATTGACGCATCTTTTGGTGAACATCTTGCATAAAGTGGTAGTAATGCTCTCGAATTTTGGGAACATCGATATTGTTAAAGAAGAGATCCATTAGAAAGGTTTTTCCTCTTCCTACGCGCCCATAGATATAGAGTCCACGAGGATCGCTATAGGTCATCGGTTGCTCGGCAAAAGGTTTTAACATCTTCTGCATAAAGGAGCGAGAATCCTCTGCCGGAATCGGTTTGTCATTGAGAATTTTAGCTTTTAATTTGTCATAGCTCTCAGCGACAGAAACTTGGACGGGATCGACCTTAAAACCTTTCTCTTCGATTAGTTTGAAATAGGCTTCTTTAATGGTTGTCATAATGATTAGCTCCTCTATTTTTTAACCCGACGCTCTTTAAAAAATGCTTTGATAAGTGAACGACACTCCTCTCGGAGGATGTGTGGAATAATGGTGATTTTATGATTAAATGCTTTATAGTCATTGATATTGAGGTTAGTTCCTAATGCGCCATTCCGGGAATCTCCGGCACCATAAACAACGGTATCGATACGTGCGTGGAGAAAACTGCCTGCGCACATTGTACAAGGTTCTAAAGTGACATAGAGTGTCATCCCCGGCAGACGATAGTTTTTGATTTTGGCACAAGCTTTGCGAATTGCAACAATCTCGGCATGTGCTGTAGGATCATTATCGATAATGGAGCGATTATGCCCACGTGCGATAATTTCTCCATTGTAGACGATCACAGCACCGATAGGGACTTCTCCGATCTCCCCTGCTTTTTGTGCCTCAAGAAGAGCCTCTTGCATAAAGTATCGATGTTGCTGATATGCTTCATCAGGGATCTTATCTATCGTGCTCTTTTCTCGTACTTCACTCATATTGTATGATCTATTCTTATGTGATCTGTCATCAGATGCTGGATTTATTATTTTTCTATAGCGTTCTATAGTGTTCTATAGCTCTTCTACTGTTACTGCCTAACTATTATTTCCCAACTGTTACCTTTTAACTGTTACCTTCTAACTATTATTATCCTGATAATCAGGTTTTCTATGAGGTTTTGCGAAATGCTCTTTTCATTCGCTAGGCAAAGAAGATCAATTTTGCGTAGAAATGATTGATCACATTTAAGCCTAAGAAGAGACCGAGGACAATCACCATTGGGCGAAAATCGATCATACCGACCTGTAGCTTAAAAGGGAAGCGTTTCATAATGGGGGCAAGTAATTGATTGAGAAGACTTAAAAAGACGCTCTGTCTTGGAGATGAGCCGATCCAACTACTAATTGCTTGGATAATATAAGCAAAGAGATAGATATAGATAATGTTGCGCAAGATCTCTAAAATCACCACCCCTACTAATGCTAGCGGTGTAATCGGCAACATCACTTTAAGTAACATCAAGAGGAGATATTTGATGATTGTAATGATAATCGCCGCTAAGATTGCAGACCAATCGGCACTGCCGACGATGGGCGTGATTTTACGAATCGGTAAGATAATTGGATTGGTGAGTTTAACGATCGATTGCACAATCGGATGGTAAAAGTTTGCCTTAACTAATTGCAATAGAAAGCGAAGAAGAATAAAGATCATCGCAAAGCTATAAGCAACTTCAATGAGAAATTCGAGAATATTGTTGATCATTAGAGATTTTGCTCCTCATCTATCTAATGGGGGGAAATAGGAAATAGGAAAATAGTGGAAATAGAAGAATTTATAACTGAGATTGAGTCGGTGATTCAATGGCGTTAATAGCGTAACGAATAGATGATTCATCGCTACTCTAGATCACCTATATTTTCTCAGAGATGAGTTCGGAAAGTTCTTGATCACGATTAAATGCAGCTCTCATCGCCTCCTCAATAATCTTGTCAAAATGATTTTTCTCTAAGCTAAAGATCGCCTGCTCTGTTGTTCCTTGGGGGGACATCACATTGCGCTTTAACGTCTCAAAAGAGAGATCAGAAAGTTGACTATAACGTGCTGAACCTAGCACCGCTTGCTGTGTCAATACTTTACTATTTTCAGGAGTAAGCCCCATCTCTACTCCGACACGGCTCATAATATCCATCAGATAGTAGAGGTAAGCAGGGCTTGAGCCCGAGACAGCTACCGCCGCAGAGATGAGCTCTTCAGATGCAAGCCAAGTAGTAATGCCACAGCTTGCGAAGATCTGGCCGGCATCATTGCATGCAGATTTTGAGACCGCTTCATTAGCATAGAGTGCAGAAGCGCCTAATCCAATAGTGGATGGGGTATTAGGCATGACACGAATGATGGGATATTCCGTTGCATCGATGCCACGTAAAATGGCTTCTATTGAGACGCCGGCAGCGATAGAGATAATGAGTGGTTTCTCTTTAAGTGCATGAAGAATGGGTTTAAGTTCAGCAAGGAGAGCTGGGAATCCTTGGGGTTTGATGGCTAGAATAAGGATATCGACCTGATCGATAAAATCGCGATAATCTGCTGAAGTGGTAACGCCGAGCGTCTGTTGAAAATAGGTGCGTTTCTCTTCATTTCGATCACAAAGATAGAGGTCAAAACAACGCTCTTTTTGTGATAATCCGCTCAATATCGCCTTTGCCATATTGCCACCACCGATAAATCCTACCGCTTTTTTCATAAATACTCCTCGCTTTATTGTTCGTATTGATCTCTTTTGCATCCTTGAGGTGAGATCTTTCTGATGTTACGAAAGTTGCAATCCCCGGCGTTAATTAAAAGGTATTAACTTAGTGTTAACGCAAATAGGGGATTTTGAGCTCATTGGGTCATTTTATCATGCTCTTTAAGGAAAAACTTTAGGCAAGAAGAAACTCTCGCTTAAGACGCTCAATCTCATCTCGCATCTCTGCAGCCGCTTCAAACTCTAAGTTTTGTGCATGATCGAGCATCTCTTTTTCCAATTGTGCCAGATGTTTTGCCAATTTTTTAGGATCAGATTTGAATTGATGCTCATCATTAATACTCTGTTCATCGATGATCAATTTACCGCGATACTCTTTGATATATTCATTATCAGGAGCGGCATCGCGGGCATCATACATAATGTCTTGAATCTGTTTTTGAATGGTTTTAGGGGTAATATTGTGTTCAATATTGTGCGCCTCTTGTAGTGCTCGACGACGTTCCGTCTCATCGATTGCGGCACGCATCGCTTTAGTGATCTTATTGGCGTAGAGAATGGCTTTCCCTTCTGAGTTTCGTGCGGCGCGCCCTATAGTCTGAATCAGGGAGCGCTCTGAACGGAGGAATCCCTCTTTGTCGGCATCTAAAATCGCCACAAGAGAGACTTCAGGGATATCGAGTCCTTCTCGTAACAGGTTGATTCCCACTAAAACATCAAAGACACCGAGTCGTAGATCGCGAATAATCTCCACTCGCTCTACAGTATCGATATCTGAATGGAGATATCGAACTTTGATTCCATGATCGGCTAAGAACTCGGTTAAATCTTCTGACATCTTCTTCGTTAAAGTGGTAATAAGAACCCGTTCATTTTTAGGAATTCGTTGATGGATCTCAGAGAGAACATCATCGACCTGTGTCTCTGCCGGACGAACCTCTACAATCGGATCGAGAAGTCCTGTTGGCCTTACCACCTGTTCTACAACTTGATCTGCATGTTCTGCCTCATAGATACTTGGCGTTGCCGAGACAAAGATCGTTTGAGGCATTAAATTTTCAAACTCTTCAAATTTAAGTGGGCGGTTATCGAGAGCAGAGGGGAGGCGAAAACCGTAATTGACTAAGGTCTCTTTTCGAGATCGATCCCCTTTATACATTGCCCCTACTTGAGGAACGGCAACGTGAGACTCATCAATAAAGAGAATGGCATTTTTAGGGAGATAATCGAAGAGTGTGGGAGGTGCTTCTCCCGGCGCTCTTCCGGAGAGGTAGCGCGAGTAGTTTTCGATTCCCTGGCAATAGCCCAGTTCAATCATCATCTCAATATCAAACTTGGTTCGTTGCTCAATTCGTTGTGCTTCCAATAATTTATTTTGTGAACGAAGCTCTTCTAAGCGTGCGGCGAGTTCCACTTTAATCTCTTCCACGGCGGCAAGTAGTCGATCTTTGGGGGTTACATAATGGCTTGAGGGATAGACCGTCAAGCGGGAGACATTGCGAGAGACATGACCGGTTAGAGGATCAAAGAAGGAGAGTTTTTCAATCTCATCATCAAAGAGCTCAATTCGAACCGCATCTCGTTCACTCTCTGCGGGAAAGATATCGATCACTTCGCCTCGAACTCTAAAGTTTCCGCGCTCTAAGATCGTATCGTTGCGTGTATATTGTAGTTCTACTAAACGCTTAATAATATCGCGTTGATCGATCCGCTCCCCTTTAGTGACATGGAGAATCATACTCATATAGTGATCTTTATCGCCAAGACCGTAAATTGCGGAGACAGTGGCAATAATAATAGTGTCGGGACGCTCTAAGATCGCTTTAGTCGCTGAAAGTCGCATCTGTTCGATATGATCATTGATAGAAGCATCTTTTTCAATAAAGGTATCTGATGCCGGCACATAGGCTTCTGGCTGATAGTAATCGTAATAGGAGACAAAATATTCCACAGCATTTTCAGGAAAAAATTCCTTCATCTCACCATAGAGTTGTGCAGCAAGTGTCTTGTTGGGAGCTAAGATCATTGCCGGGCGCTGTGTATTTTGGATCACATTGGCCATGGTAAAGGTTTTCCCTGATCCTGTAACGCCAAGAAGGGTCTGAAAGGCTAGTCCATCGTTGAGTCCTTCTGTTAATGCAGTAATTGCTTCGGGCTGGTCTCCTGCCGGAGAATAATGGGTAGAGAGCTTGAAATGCATAGGATCTGTCGCCATATTGAGTGTTATGTATGTCTGTATCGGTTTTAGAAGTCACTTTCATAAAGCATCGAATATAGAGATAGTATGTCATTTGCGATTGATGATTTGATGAAAGTACGAAAGTAATAAATGAAATAAATGAGTGATCAAAAGAGTGATCAAAAATTTGATATTAATTTTATGTTAATTTTCTACCAAAATTATATCAATTCTCTCTCTTTTATATTTTTTATCTCTTTTGTACAACTGGATATCACTTAGTATTACTTATGTTACTTATATCACTGATAACCTCTCGTCGGTTGATCTGCTATCTGATAGTAATCTATAGCAATTGATAGCAATTGATAGCAATCAAGATCAACAGAACTTATGAGGTTCAAGTATCTCATAGTGATTCTAAGAGAGGCTAACGATAGCATAACTTCTAACAATCACTGTTAGGTGGTAAGATCATTAATGTAGAGATTTATCGATAAAACGTGGATGAATACCAAATCACATTATAATAAATTGGAGATAAAAACGAATGTCTCAAAAACGAGTAAAAGATGCGGAATTACCTATTTTAGCGCTTCGCGATTTAGTAGTATTTCCGGGGACAAAAACTCCACTTTTAGTGGGTAGACCTCTTTCAATAGGTGCGCTTGAGATGTCAACGGAGGTTGATAATCGTGTTCTATTGATGAGTTTAAAAGATCCTGATGAAGAGCGAATTAATATGGAGACAATCTACCATACCGGTGTTGTTGTCCGTATTATCTCAAGTAAACTCTCAAAAGGGGGATCCTACCAAGTTACATTAGAAGCCCTTGAACGAGTTAAATTGCAGAAGACAAAAGAGTTAGTCTATGAAAACGGTGAGGGCTACGTTTTTGATTTTGTAATGGGAAGTTATGAGCTTGCCCCTTTTGAAAATAATCTAACAGAGGCAGAAGAAGAGGTCTACTACGCCACTTTTGAGAAGTTGGTGAAGAAGCTTTTAGAAAATGCTCAAATTAAACAATTAACGCCGGAATTGCTCTTAGAGGATAAAGCGCTCTATCCATTGGTGATGAAGCTTGCTTGTGAGATTCCAATGTCGGTGGAAAAGAAACAATCGATCTTAGCGGCAGAAGATTTAGGTGAAGCTGCGGATCTATTGATTAACCACTTAAGTGTTGAGCTCAATATTATCGATCTTCAGCGCCGAATTCATGGCCTGGTGCAGACTCAGATCTCAAAAAATCAGCGTGAATATTACCTCAATGAGCAGATCAAAGCGATCCATAAAGAGCTTGATGATCTAAACGATTCTGGTCTTTCAGAGCTTGAGACACTCGAAGAGAAGATTAAAGCAGCGGGAATGCCCAAAGAGGCTGAAGAGAAGGGGCTAAACGAAGTTAAGCGACTTAAATCGATGCCGGCAATGTCCGCTGAGGGTACTGTTGCGCGTACCTATATCGATTGGCTCTTAAAGATGCCATGGAATGATCGCTCGCGTCTTCGTTATGGACTGATTACTGCGAAGAAGACGCTCGATCGAGATCATTCTGGCCTTGAGAAGGTGAAAGATCATATTCTTGAGCACTTAGCAGTGATTAGTCATACCAAGTCGAAGAAGGGTGATATTCTCTGCTTTATTGGACCTCCTGGTGTGGGTAAGACCTCACTTGCTCGCTCAATTGCTGAAGCAACAGGGCGAGAGTTTGTGCGGATGAGTTTAGGGGGCGTAAGTGATGAGTCTGAAATTAGAGGACATCGCCGTACCTATATCGGCGCAATGCCGGGTAAGCTTGTACAACTTTTAGCAAAAGCGAAGACCAAAAATCCGCTTATTCTTCTCGATGAGTTAGATAAGACCGGACATAGCCATAAAGGTGATCCGGCAGCAGCACTTCTAGAGGTCTTAGATCCAGAACAAAATAGCACCTTTAATGATCATTATCTCGATGTTGATATCGATCTTTCGGAAGTGATGTTTATTGCAACCGCCAATAGTTATGATATTCCAGGGCCTCTACGTGATCGAATGGATATCATTGAACTTTCAAGTTATACCGAGCTTGAGAAGCTCACAATTGCGAAAGAGCACCTTATTCCAGATGCCTATAAGGAGAATGGATTAACGCGGGAAGAGATTAAGTTTACCGATGATGGGCTTCTTTTCCTTATCAATCACTACACAAAAGAGGCAGGGGTTCGAAATTTAACCCGTGAAATCAATACAATCTTCCGTAAATTTATTAAAGAGAGAATGCTCGATAAAGAGCGTGATCGTAAAGGGGAGATCGTTGATAAGGCGCGTATCAAATATTATCTTGGCGCTATCAAGTATCGTCATGGTATTAAAGAGGATGAGCATGAGGTTGGCTATGTCAATGGGTTAGCTTGGACACAAGTTGGTGGTGATCTTCTGGGGATTGAGGTACAGTTAGTGCCCGGTAAAGGGGAACTTATCGCAACAGGTAGTCTTGGTGATGTGATGAAAGAGTCAGTGAGAACCGCATTAACCGTGATTCGAGCTCGTAGTAGTTACTATGGTCTACCCGATGATTTTTATAAAAAATGGGATATTCATGTTCATGCTCCGGAGGGAGCGATTCCTAAAGATGGACCAAGTGCCGGTGCTGCAATTACGCTTGCCATTCTTTCTGCACTTTTAGGTGTACCGATTCGTTCCGATATTGCGATGACAGGGGAAATCACCCTCAGAGGTCATGTGTTAATTATTGGGGGATTAAAAGAAAAATTGATAGCGGCCGAGCGTGCGGGTATACGTACCGTCTTGATTCCAGAGGAGAATGTGAAGGATTTAGAGGAGGTTCCTCAATATATTCTTGATGCATTAGAGATTATTCCTGTAAAAACCTTCGATGAAGTGGTAGATTGTGCATTAACACAATCACTTACAAGACGAGATGAGTGGAAACGCTTTGATAGTTTTACAACGCTTCCTGAAGAGGTCGATGAGATCAAAAAAAGAGCGAAAACACATTGAATCACTTGACTTGCATCGATTGCGGACGTATAAATCTATACAGAATTAGCAAAGTTTGTTAATTTGAATAGACATAAGCACACTATGATCGTGCAAATTACATGTTTTTTTAATAGTAGGATATAATTTTATGAACAAAACTGAATTGATTGCTGCAGTAGCAGAAAAAACGGAAATGACGAAAGTAGCTTCTGCGAAAGCGGTTGAAGCAGTGATGGAAACCATTACTGAAGCGCTTGCAAATGGTGATAGTGTAACTTTAATTGGTTTCGGTACATTTACAGTACGTGATCGTGCTGCACGTGTTGGTCGTGACCCACGTAACCCTGAAAAAACAATTCAGATCAAAGCGTCACGCGTACCTGCGTTTAGAGCTGGTAAAGGTCTTCGCGAGTCAGTTAATAAGTAAGTATTCCTTATTTAACAGAGCATATTAAAAGGCTTTAGTACATTATGTGCTAAAGCCTTTTTGTATCTACTTTTTGTATCTATCTTAATCAGGCTATTCAATCGCGTTATAATAAGCGCTTTAATAGGCGCATCAGTAGGCGTTTTAATAACTATTTTAACTATTTTAGTGAATGTTGATGGAAACAGAAATTCTATATAGGGAAGAGAATAGCTATCTCGTAGAGAAGAAGGCTATAGAAGTAGATAGTAGATAGTAGAGACGTAGAGATGTAGGGTATTTCCCTCATCGTAACGGTAAAATAGTAGAGAAACAGCAGAAACAGCAGAAAAAAGAAAGGAAGCGATCGATGTCAGAAACACAAATCCCTCAAAGTGTGACCTACCAATTATTGCAAGAGCAATTTCCAGGTCTTAATCTTTCTGAAGCGCAGGGGCTCTTAATAGCCCTTCTATGTGGGCAGTCTCATGATTATTTTCATAATTGGCTAGTGGAGATTGAGCATATTCGTTTTGATGAAGCGGAGTTGAATCAAGAGATCTTAAAAATTCTCTATGAAAAGACGCTTGCAGAGTTAAATTCAGAAGATTTTAATCTCTCTCTTCTCTTACCGGAAGAGCCTTTAGAGCAACGTATTGAAGGATTTATCAAATGGTGCCATGGTTTTAGCTATGGCTTTGGCCTCTCTAATGAGCTCTATGAGGCGCTCGATGAAGATGGTCGTGATTGTATCCGTTATATTATTGAGTTCTCAGGATTAGAACGGGAACAGGTGGTCGATGAGTTGGCTGATGAGGAAGATTATCTCGCGCTAGAGGAGTTGATCGAATTTGTCAGAGTAGGTGCTTTGATGCTCTACTATCACCTTAAAGGCAGAGATAGAGAGGAAGTTGTTGCAGAAGAGGGAACACCTCAGGTTCACTAGGCTAACTTTGATAGGTAGAAGAAAATGATCGATACCCATATTCATCTCAATGATATAACGCCGAAAGAGGCGCTCGCTGAACATCTGCAACGAGCCCAGGATTTGGGTGTTCGGGGATGGATTATGCCGGCAACGACCATTGATTCATTTATCCCTATCGTGGAGATCTCTCAGCGTTATTCTCACTGTTATCCTGCTTTGGGGCTCCATCCGTGGTTTTTGCCGGAGCAGCTCGATTTCGCTATTTTATCGTTAAGGGAGGCGATCGAGCATTATTCACCTATCGCTATAGGGGAGTGCGGACTCGATTTCTCTCGTGAGGATCATCTAAAGCAGATAGCTCTCTTTGAAGCGCAGGTTGCACTTTCTGTAGAGTATCAACTCCCCTTAATTATCCACTCCTATAAAGCGGTAGATTCAGTATTGCAAATTTTGCGTCGCTATCCGCAGGCTCGAGGGGTGTTTCACGGTATCAACTGTAGTCTGCAGCAGTTAGAGCAGATCTTAGCACTCGGCTTCTATTTAGGATTTGGAGGGGCGGTCACCTATCCGCGCGCTAAAAGGTTGCAACGTTTATTACAAGCGACACCTATCGATCATCTTCTACTTGAGACAGATGCACCCTTTCAACCAGGAGCTTATCGGGAAAAGGGGGAGGCGCATCTGCCGGAAGATTTGGTGAAAATTGCCCACGCTATTGCACAACAAAGATCGCTTGAGAGGGGAGAACTTGCTAAGATAACAACACAGAATGCGATTCATTTATTTAATTGGAGATAAAATGACGATCAATAAACCTGCACGCTTATCTCAACAACTATCGATTGAGTATCCTATTATCCAGGTGCCACTCTACCATGGTGGATCAACAGAGCTTGTTGCTGAAGTCTCAAATAGTGGTGGTCTAGGCATGATTGCTGGTGGTTTTTTAACCCCCGAAGCCCTGCAACATGAGATCTCCTCTATTAAAGAGTTAACCGATCGCCCATTTGGTGTTAACTTAATGATCTCAAAGAGTCGTGATATTCCAGAATCGCTCTATGCGGATGCGATTTCACGGATGAAAGGGTTTGCAAGCGCAGAGCTTTTAGAGATGGAGAATCTCAATACTGATGCATGGGAACTCTCACCTTTAGATGATCTTTTAGAGGTTATTTTAGATGAGGAGGTGCCGGTCGTCAGTTTCACTTTTGGTATTCCCTCTAAAGAGACGATTGCACTCTTAAAAGAGGCTGGCGTTAAAATTATTGGTCATTCAACTCATATGGTTGAAGCGCTTTTATGGGAAGAGAGTGGTGTTGATGTCCATCTCTTACAAGGATCTGAATCGGGGGGAATGCGTCACACTTTTATTGGTGATGTCCGCACTCATGCTTTTAGTGCACAGGCATTAACAACTCAAGGGGCGCGTCTATTGGAAAAGCCTTTTGCGGTATCAGGCGGGATCTATAATAAATCACTCTTTGCTGCGGCAATTATTCAAGGGGCGGATGGTGTTGGGATTGGAACCGCATTTATGTTGACGCCAGAATCGGGATTAAGTGAGCAAGAAGCGGATCTTCTTCTCAAGAGTAATGAGTATGATTCTGTCTTAACAGAGCATTGGACGGGGGTATTAGGGCGCTGTTATAGCAATTTAGGAACGCAGCAGTTACGAAAAGTCCGTGGCAGAACACTCCCTTTCCCGGAGCAGCTCTTTTTGGTTCATGCAGCAACGATCGATGAGTTAGAGATAGGGGATCATCCTGTGGACTTTCAGCCTATTTGGGCGAGCGTTAATGCTCCTTTTTGTGAAAGAGTCTCTGTAAAGAGATTGATGGAGTCATTGGTGAGTTGATTGCTCTATCGTATTTAATCGAATTTAAGAAGGGCGAGAGGAATGATCTCGCCCTTATCTTTTTCTATTTCTATTTCTATTTTTGTTTCTACTCATCGGTCTTCTCTAAATATTGGCACTGGTGATAGACCAGACAAGATGCACAGCGAGGTTTGCGTGCAATACAGGTATAGCGCCCATGAAGAATAAGCCAGTGGTGGGCATCGAGAAGAAACTCTTTAGGAATCCTTTTGAGCAGTTTATCCTCCACCTCTCGAACATTTTTACCCGGTGCTAATCCTGTGCGATTTGAGAGGCGAAAGATATGGGTATCAACAGCCATTGTAGGCTGACGAAAGGCGGTATTGAGGATGACATTTGCTGTTTTTCGACCAACGCCGGGAAGCGCTTCTAAAGCGGCTCGCTCATTAGGAACCTCTCCTTGATATTTCGTTGCTAAAATACCACAAGTTTTATGTAAATTAGCTGCCTTAGAATTATAGAGACCTAACGTTCGAATATACTCCTTAATCTTCTCTTCACCTAAGTCATACATTGCTTGAGGCGTATTAGCTGCAGCAAAGAGCCCTTTTGTCGCTTTATTAACGCCCACATCGGTTGATTGAGCAGAGAGAAGCACAGCCACTAAAAGCTCAAAGGTGGAATGGTAGATCAATTCTGTCTTCGGTTCAGGGTTTTCATTTCGTAATATTGTGAAAAACTGGGTGATCTCTTCCCGATTCATGAGGCGCTGATACTCTTTATTCTTACTCATCATTACTCTCTTTTTCTGTTTCAATTCAATTTTTCAGTCGCTATTTAGCGCTCTTCATAACTCTTCTTTGCCAGAGCGATTAGATCGAGCATTTTTGCCTTAGGTGCCGGGTCAGCAAGCTCTTTTTCTTGAGGAGGCTGTGTATCTGTAATATTGGTTCGTGCTGCTTCTCGTGCTTTTTTTGCGCGATACCTTTGACGTGACTTTTCAGCACGCTGTTTTTCCCAAGCGGAGAGTCCTATCGGAGAAGCTGCTAACTGCGGGTCTAGAGGCTCAATCACGATACAGTTGAGGGGGCAGGGGGGAATACAGAGCTCACATCCAGTACACTCTTCGGTGATAATAGTATGCATCAAGCGACGTGCGCCGACAATTGCATCAACGGGACAAGCTAAAATGCACTTCATGCAGCCGATACAGTAGGGCTCTTCTATACGAACAACTTGAGGGGGCTTATAGTGACCTAACGACTCATTTAAGGGGAGTATTGGGCGTGTTAGGAGCTCACTCAATGCAGCAATAACCCGATCGCCTCCGGGAGGGCAGCGATTAATAGGTGCATCATCACGGACAATAGCCTCTGCATAGGCAAAGCAACCTTGGTATTGGCACTGTTCACATTGTGTTTGTGGTAAAAGGGCATCTACCGCATCGATTAAAAGATCTTGATTCTGTTGCGTTCTCTGTTGCATTCTATCTAGTCTATCTGTTGATCTATTGATTGTTAAGGGTGGGTAAGTCGTATGATTGATCAATCGCTGGATGAGGCGATTGGCGTCTCGGCTCACTATTTTTATCGTGAAATGCTCATGGCATACTCATGGCATACTCATGACATACCTATGAAATATTCCATAAAAGCTCGAAGTTCATAATCATAGGAGATTGGTGTAACTTTCGCAATTCTCTTCCATTTTTAATCGGTGATTTGTAAGATGCTTTGTCATTTACTTAAGTGTTATTAAGGCATACTTGAGCAGTTGATGCTCTTAATGATTTGTATTCTATTTTTTCTCTCTATCTCTTAAATAGGTCGGCTTTTAGGGTAAAGTTGCGTAGAATAGAGAGCATCATTGGGGAGTTGATGGTTATTATTAATATCCCGATAATAGATCTTACCTAGTATATTTTAGAAATATTGATAGAAATCGATAGGAGTCTGCATGCAATTTGACCGGGTTAATCGTCTTATATTTTTTTGGATCGGAGTAATAATAACACTCTACCTCATTCATCGTTTAGCCGCTGTTTTAATCCCTTTCTTAATTGCGTTTGGTTTAGCCTATTTAGGTAATCCTTTAGTGGAAAAGATTCAATCGAAAAGGATTCCAAGAGTTTTAGCGGTCACAATTGTCTTTGCCGGGTTATTACTTCTATTGGTGCTACTTTTAACCGTCGTCATTCCACAGCTTCTCAATCAGATTTTAGTATTTGTTGATAAAGTTCCCACCTATTATCTCTGGGTGCAGGATAATATCTTTCCCCGTTTAGAGAAACTACTCTCTCTAGAGAGTCTTAAAGAGAATCAATATGAAGCGCGACAAGCATTGACAAAATCACTCAATTATCTTGGAGAGCTTACCTCAAAAATAGCCCCTTCTATTAGTGCGATCATTATGGGAATCATCGGCTTTTTAGTAAGCCTCTTCCTTATTCCAATGATCACTTTCTATGTTATGCGAGATTGGACCACTATCACTGAAAGATTTGAGACACTGATCCCAAGAACAATCTTTCCTCAAGCGATGCGTTTTTTCCATGAGGCTAACTATATGTTGAGTGGTTTTTTACGCGGCCAACTCACCGTAATGTTCTGTTTGGCATGTATTTATGGGATTGGATTGAGTATCGTCGGGGTGGAATATAGCTTGGTGATTGGGATGATTGCTGGCTTAATCAGCTTTATTCCCTACTTTGGAGCAACCTCAGGTGTCATTATGGGGTTAACGGTTGCTTGGTTTCAATATGGTACTTTGACCCATCTCTTCTTTGTTGGGATCGTCTTTGCAATCGGTCAATTGATGGAGAGTTTTGTTTTAACGCCGATCTTAATTGGGGATAAATTAGGTATGCATCCTATAGCGGTTGTTTTCGCTTTAATGGCGGGAGGAACGCTCTTTGGTTTTACCGGGGTATTATTAGCATTACCCGCTTGTGCCGTTTTAATGGTTGCACTCCGTTTTCTCTATCATCGTTATCTTCAGAGCGAATTTTATAATGGTAAAAAAGAGGAACCGAAGGCGTAATGATATCCTTCATACACTCCATATATTTTTCATATATACCATATATGTACCACATATGTACCACATATATACTCTATATATTTTTGATCTATTTTTATATAATTTGAGTATTTATTTTACAATAAATAGATTTAGTATGTAACGTGTTATATGTTGATTCTATCATCAGAGAGCGCCCTATTTTTGAGGCGCTCTTATTATGGGCGATCCGGGATGATATTATCATCGAAGTGATGATGATAACTCTGTTATCGAGATTGATGCGATTGATAGAAGAAGAGATTGAGAAACAATCCGAAAATATCGATCCGCTAAAAATGTTAGTTGAAAATATTAGTTTAAATGCAAATTAAAAAGCACAAACTTAAAAGTAATTTAAGTAATTTAAGTAATTTAAGTAATTTAGGTGATTCAAAATAATTTGAAAATCTTAAATCGGCTAAATGGGTTAACTTTTTGATTTGAAAGATAAAAATCGCTCCCTTAATTCAAACAATTCCTTATTTCAATAATATTTTCTAAATAAAAAATAGTTAGGAAAAGAGAAGATAGGAGAGCGAAATAGAACCATTACATGAGGAGGGGTTATGTTTCAAGTACTGCGTATTGCGAGTGCATTCGTAGGAATTATTGTCGGGGCAGGGTTTGCCTCGGGACAAGAGATTCTACAATATTTTACAAGTTTCGGTTATATGGGGATTGTCGGAGCATTTGTTGCGACGGTTCTCTTTGCCTATATGGGAATGATGTTGACCCGTATCGGGAGCATTATGAAGGTTCATTCCCATAGTGAAGCGATCTACACCTTAAGTGGACGGGTTTTGGGCTCGGTCGTTGATGCTATTTTGGTCTTAACACTCTTTGGTGTCGGCGTTGTGATGGTTGCAGGCGCGGGAAGTTTAGGAACACAGTTTTTAGGACTCTCTCCTTTTATCGGTAGCTTAGTGATGACGGTATTAATTGTAGCAACGGTACTGATGCCGATTCATCGTGTTATCTCGCTCATCGGTAGTATCACTCCTTTCTTGATTGTGGCATTAGTGGTGATCTGTACCTATAGCCTCTTCACTTATAGCCAAGATCTAGCTGTTTTAGAACCTATCGCTACAAGTATTGAGACCTCATTACCAAACTGGTTTGTTTCTGCCGTTAACTATGTCTCATTTAATATTGCGGTAGGTGCTGGAATGGCGCTCGTTATGGGCGGAAGTGAGCCGAATGTTAAGATTGCAACATGGGGCGGTTTTTTAGGCGGAATTGGCGTCGGGCTCTTAATTCTCTTAGCCCATTTAGCTATCTTCCTTAAAGTGGATATTGTAGGCGATTATCCTTTACCACTATTGAAAATCATTCAAGATATCTCGCCCGTCTTAGGGGGCTTTATGGCGATTGTTCTTTTTGGGATGATCTACAACACCGGTGTTGCGATGTACTACGCATTTGTAGCGCGCTTTACAATAATGCAGACGAAAAAGTCCTATATCTTCGCTATTATAACGGGCGCTGTTGGCTATGTTGCAAGCTTCGTTGGTTTTACCGATCTGATCGCTTACTTCTATCCTTTGATCGGTTATTTAGGACTCTTCTTAATTGCGATCTTAATCTATGCGCCTTTCAAATTACGGAAGATGGCAGAGAAGCAGTAGTAGTTTGCTAGCGTTGCTATTGCAGGATTTTTGAGTGCTTTGAGGATCTTTAAAAATCTCTTAAAGTTGTTGAAAATAGCAAACAATATTCAATAATCAATAATTAACAATCAATTGAAATGAAAAATTTAGGGTAGTCTGCTTAGCAGCTACCCTTTTCATTGGTGAGGCGAAAATAGCCATAGACATTGATAATGAAGGAGGGGAGATTTTGGTGATTTCGGGCTTTATTTTGGTAACAGATATTGATTCTTCCATTCGGCAATGAGCGAGCCATACCGTAACCATATTCTCTGCGGGCATTGATATTGAGCCCACCACCAATATTCACCGTTGTAGTAATCATCAGTTGTTGCTGACTCTTCTTTGCAAGAGGGTAGTAGTGCAAAATAGTCTCTTCTGTCGGGATGAATTGTTGTTGATCATCGTAGAAGAGGAGCCAACCTGGCCAGATTCGTTCCTCTTCTCCGAGGCAATGGAGGCCATCACGACTACCACAAAGTGTTAGCGACCGCTCCTCTAACGAGGCCAAATTTTTGGCCATCTGTAGATCCTGTTTTAGATGAAATGTTGCAATCTCAAGCAGAATCGACTCATGAAGTGAGCGGTAGAGTGGGATAAGGGCAAAGCTGGTCAGCGCGATAAGTAGAAGGAGAAGAATCATCTCTAGGAGTGTCATACCTCGTTCATGATTTGGTGTATAGATCATCTTTTTCTTTACCTTACTGTTTCTCTCTTTCTCAAGGAAATAGGAAGTTGGGGAGAATAAAAATAAAAGAACTCGAAAGAATGTAGACGAGTCTAGAAGAGAACAAAAGAATAATGGGGTAGAGAGATGGGGAAGCGGGGGGGGGAGATAAAAATAGAAATCTTAGAAAGATTAGAAGTATTAGAAAGATTAGAGGAATTAGAGTTGTTAGAAGGAGATGAAAGGAGCAGCCCTCTCCTTGAAGGCTGCTCGGGAGGAGATAGTTGAGTTAGGGAGAGCATTGAGAGTTATGAGCGAGGAGATATCTCTCCCTTATCTCCTCTGATCCTCTACTTCTCAGTAGTAGAATTTTGTTGTGGGTTATTCGATTGCGCATTATCTGCGACTCTCTCTGTCGGCGCCTTATCTGTAGTTGCGTCACTCGTTGTATTGTCTGTAACATTTGTGGCGCTTGTAACATCACTAATCATCTCATCAATAATGATATTATCGCGATTGGCTTCTAATGTTTTTTCGCCAATACCTTTGACAGCAAGAAGATCTTCCACACGTTTAAAGGGGCCATTCTGTTCACGATATTCAACAATCGCGGTTGCCTTAACGGGCCCTATATTCGTTAAGTTCTCCATAATGGTATCGACATCAGCGCTATTGATATTGATAGGTGCTGAATGGGCAAGTGATAGGAGAAGTGCTGATATGAGCAATGAGATAGAGAACACTACTCGTTTATAAATTGAGGTTACCTTATTCATTATAAAAACTCCTTATTTCAAATGGTTAGGAAGATAAACCTTCTAAAAATAAGCAACTTTAACTGTAGGTAACTCTTTGAATAGATGGGAAACTACTCTGTAGCGAGGGCGATTAAGATATCGCTATAAGCCTCTTCTTGGGTGAGAAGAATCTGCTGTTTTCGCGCTAATTCAAGGAGTGAGAGAAAGGAGATTGTAATGCCATAGCGACCTTCAGCAGGATCGATGAGTTCCGTAAATGCAATCGGTTTTTCCGGCGTTAGACGGGTAATAATCTGATCAATACGATCATTAATAGAGATCTTTTCCGATTTAATCTGATGCTTTTGGTGAAGATTAGCTCTTGCAATAATTTTTTCTAATGCTTTAAGAAGTTGCGAGAGTTCAATTGTGGGTTCTGGTGTTTCCACAACAATATTAGGGGTATCTGGGGAGATAGGAAAAATATCTCGGTAGAAGATCTCTCGCTCTGAAAGTTGGATTGCGACCTCTTTATATTGCGCATAGATCTGTAGACGACGAATAAGCTCTTGACGTGGATCGATCTCTTCTTCGCTCTCATCTACTTCAGGTGTTGGAAGTAGAATGCGAGATTTAATCTCCGCTAACCAGGCAGCCATAACAAGATATTCAGATGCAAGTTCAAAGCGTTCTTCTTCTAGATAATCGATATAGGACATATATTGCGTTGTAATATCGCTAATAGGTATATCGAGGATATCGAAGTTGTTTTTTCGGATAATATGGAGCAGTAGATCGAGCGGACCCTCAAATTGATCGAGCCAAATTTCAAAAGCATCTGGGGGGATAAAGAGATCTACCGGAGGATTGAGTTGTTCTCCTTTAAAGATCGCAATATTGTCATGTTCACTCATATCTATTGAGCATCCTTTATCTCTCTTTTATTGTTGCTATTTATTTTATTATTAACTAAATATTTTATTACTTATCGTGAAAAATCAGGAGTAGTGATGAGCTACTCCTTACATTATTTCTGCCGAAAGGGTTAGATAAAATTTCTCAGACCAACAGCATCTTTTAGTTTTAGTAACATCTCTCTTGCCGGGATACGTGCTTTTTCGGCCCCTTTTTGTAGAGTCTCTTCAATAATACGAGGATTTGCCATCAGCTCATAGTAACGTTCTCTTGCTTCTTTGATCTGATCATTGATGAGATTAAAGAGCGCTTTTTTCGCATCCCCCCAACCCATCCCATCAATGAGAGCTGCACGAAAAGCCGCAGTCTCTTCAGCACTACCAAAGGCTTTGTAGATATCGTATAGATGCGCACTATCAGGGTCTTTGGGCTCACCAGGTTCTAAAGAGTTTGTCACAATGCGATTGATCGATTTTTGTAGCTTCTTCTCAGGCAAGAAGAGAGGGATTGTATTGTTGTAGGATTTACTCATCTTGCGACCATCAAGACCGGGTAAAATCGCAGTTTCATCATCGATTACTTCTTGTGGCATAACAAAGAACTCAGATTGGTAGATATGGTTGAAGCGCTGTGCAATTTCACGAGCAATCTCAACATGTTGACGCTGATCGCTACCGACAGGAACGAGGTCTGCATTAAATGTTAAGATATCGGCAGCCATTAGAACGGGGTAGGAGAAGAGCCCCATGGTAACTCCACGATCAGGATCATTCTCCTGTGCGATGTTATCATCAACCGCTGCTTTATAGGCATGAGCACGATTCATTGTCCCTTTTGCCGTAACACAGTTAAGAAGCCAGGTAATTTGCGGAATCTCTTCAATATCTGATTGGCGATAAAAAATCGCTTTATCGGTATCTAGTCCAAGGGCCATCCAGGTAGCGGCAATTTCAAGGCGAGATTGATTGACCAATTCGGGATCTTGGCATTTGATTAAAGAGTGAAGGTCAGCTAGGAAGAAGTAAGCACTGTCATGAGTTTTACTCAACTCAATTGCAGGGCGAATTGCGCCGGCATAATTTCCCAAATGGGGGGTTCCTGTTGTACTAATTCCTGTTAAAACTGTCTTCTGTTTCATTTTAATTCCTTTATTGCAAATTAGAATCAGCAATTGGGATCAGAGAAGATCTCTCTATTGCTTTAATAAGGTCTTTTATTAATAAGGTCTTTCAATGATACTCTATTTTCATTCTTAAATAGATAATCTTAAATAGAGCATCTTAAATGGTGTAGCTAATTATGCGACTAAAATTGCGCTAGTCATATCTCGATATTGAGAAGATCATCCTCAAAACTCAGGCTGAAGTCTCTACTCTCTTATGGTGAGCATTAATTGAGGATTGATCGCTTCAGGATATTCCACCTGGTAGAGATGTAGTCCTTGAGGAGGAACGGTGATACCGCCTTGAGTTCTATCGAGACTCTCTAATACCCTTTGAGGATAGATTATCTCCTCTTTACCTAAGCCTACTTCGAGCAGGGTACCTACAATATTTCTGACCATGTTGTGTAAAAAGGCATTTGCTTTTAATTCAATCTCAATAAGCGGCCCATTCTGTTGGAAGGTGATGTGGTGGATATTTCGAAAAGGGGTTGTTGCTTGGCACTCTGAGGAGCGGAAAGCAGAGAAGTCATGCTCCCCAATAAGGGCTTGTGCTGCGCGTTCCATCTTGATGATATCGAGCGGATGGTAACACCAGAGACTTTGAGTTCTTAGCAGAGGGCTTCGATAGGGATGATTGTAGATAAAGTAGCGATAGGTACGGCTAACGGCGCTAAATCGAGCATGAAATTGGGAAGAGACCTCGGTAATATCGCGGATGGCACAATCAGCCGGAAGATTAGAGTTAATGCCTAACATCCAGGCGCGCTTTTCACGAACGGCATTGCTATCGAAATGGACGATCTGATTAATACCATGGACGCCAGCATCGGTTCGTCCGGCACAGACAAGTTTAATCTCCTCATTTGCTACAAAGCTAACGGCCTCTTCTAAGACCGCCTCAACTGAACGAACCGGCGGATTGAGCTGTTTTTGCCATCCCTTGAAGTTCGTTCCATCATACTCAATTAGGAGTGCATAGCGATGTTGGGGCGCAGACATTTCTTGGGGGCCTTTCTCGTCGATCATCTTATTGTCACAAATGGTTTTTATAGAATTTTGCATCTTTTAGTCGGCTCTCATTTGATCTGACTTACTCTTTTGTGCGTTTGGAGTCGATGATTTTAAGGGAGTTCTCCATTGCGATTCTAAACTCAGGGCCTTTTTTAAGGGCTAAAGTCACTAGAAGGATATCGACAATAGCAAGATCAGCAAGACGAGAGATCATCGGCATATATTCTGAAGTATCCTCTTTTGTTCCAGACTCTAAAACAACGGTAGCATGGTAGCTTAAGGGGGAATTTTTAGGGGCAAAGGCGATCACTTTCGCACCATTTGAGAGAGCAAGATCAGCAGAGTCGATAACATCTTGACTCTTTCCGGTATGGGAGACGGCGATCAAGACATCTTTCGGTGTTAAAAGGCTTGCCGCTAAGCTATGAACATGGTGATCTGTATAGGCAGAGACGGGGATTCCGACTCGTAATAACTTCTGTTGAATATCATTAGCCACAACGCCAGAGACACCATGACCAATACACATGACCTGATTAGCCTGCTCAAGTAGTCCGATTGCTTGATCGAGATCTTCCTCTTTGAGAAAGTTTTTCATATTGAGAAGTGCAGCGCTCGATTGATCGATCAATTTGATAATAATGCTTGCGGTAGAATCGTGAGGGGAGATACTGCCGTGAACAAAGGGAACGCCCGATCGTAAACTCTTAGCGAGGAGCTGTTTAAAGGTGTGGAAGCCTTCATAGTTTAGAGCGTGGCAGAAGCGCATAATGGTGGGTTCTGAGACTCCAGCTTTTTCAGCTAATGCACTAATGGAGAGATCAACAGCTTCATTTGGATGAGCTAAGACCCAATCAGCAACTTTTGCTTCAGACTTCCGAAGATGATGATAGTTATTTTGGATATGAGATAACATAAGCTCCTCACTATTGATAATGGTTAGATAAGATCTGTTTTAATCCGATCAAAGTAGCATAAGGGTGAGTGATGAGATAGGTCGGGACCTCGGTCAAGATCTCATCAATATGACTCCTATTGCAGAAGGCTTCTCGAAAGGGAGAGGTGAGAAGAAAGGGTTGAAAGCGAGGGGCAAACCCGCCGGCAATATAGAGTCCGCCTAATGCACCGCTAGTTAAAACGGTATTTGCCGCAACATTTCCCAACATCGCGCAGTAGCGAGAGAGAACCTCGATAGCAAAGGGGCTCTTCTTCTCTAAAGCTGTTTCAAGAAGACTTTTCGCAGATGAAAAATCGACCGGAGTCTGACCCTGAATTTTAGCCATTGCCATGATAAGGCGTGGAATTCCTCTTTGACACCCTAAGAGATCTTCTACTGTTACCGGGCGATGGAGCATCTGCTCAACGAGCTTAACAATGGCAATCTCTTCTTGATCTTGAGGTGGATAGAGGGCTTGCCCGCCCTCTGCCGCAACGGTAAAACTCCCCTTTTGTGAAGGGATTAATAGGGCAGAGCCAAATCCGGTGCCGGAGCCAATGACTGCTTTAGGAAGCATCGTGTTAGAGCGGATCGATTTTGAGCACTGCTCATTTGCTACCCGCTCCTCTTGGAGGTGATCGATCTTAACAACTTCTCGCTCTGTTAGATGATCAAGTGATGCGGCTAATGCGGCAAAGTCATTGAAGGGTTCAACCTTTACAGCGAGCCTGTTGGCCATCTCTTTGAGACTAAAGCGCCAATGATTATTACTCAGAGAGATCTGATCCCCTTTAATCGGTGCTGCGATCGCCATCAGTAATTGATGGGGTGCCGGCGGTGTTACATCCCTTAAGTATTGTTCAATTAGTTCAGTAGGGGAGGGAAAATCAGAAGAGAGATATTTACGAATATGGCTGATCGCTCCCTCTGAGTCGATATAGGCGATACGTGTAAACGTTGCGCCCATGTCAGTAATCAGTGTTGAAACATCACTCTGCTTCATGATGATTGATCCATGCTCCAAGATATTGTAACGCTTCGTTGAGTCCTATCTCAGGTTTTGTTGAGGAGAAGAGCTGTACTGTAATAGGCATGGTAAATTCATTTTCAACAACTTTACGAACGTGATGAAGCGCTTTACTCGCCTCATTTTTACTCAATTTATCTGCTTTAGTTAAGAGAATATGGGTGGGTAACTCTTGATATTCACACCAATGGAGCATCTGTTTATCAAGCTCTGTTAGTGGATGGCGGGAATCCATCAACATAATCAGCGCATCGAGCTGTTTTCGCTCTTCAAAGTAGCCTTGTAATATCTTTTGCCAATGTTCACGCATCGGTAATGGTACTTTGGCATAACCATAGCCGGGAAGGTCTACGAGATAGAGATCATCTAAGACTTCAAAATAGTTAATCAGTTGTGTTCGTCCAGGGGTTTTACTGGTTCTTGCTAATGTTTTCTGCCCGGTAATCAGATTGAGGGCGCTCGATTTTCCTGCATTTGAGCGACCAGCGAAAGCGATCTCAGCACGGCTATCAGGAAGTTGATTTAAACCATTTGCGCTCGTTTTAAAAGTGGTTTTTCTTAATAAGGAGCGAATATCTTGCGTCATGTAACCTTCCTCTCTGTCCGTGGATTGTGTAACGCAATATTCTACCCTTTATTGGGGGAAAATGCACCTTAGAGAAGAGAGGCGCTCTGCTCGATATTAAGATGTTTTTAGATCGGTTTTTGTTTTTATCTCTTCTCTTCTTGTCTCGATTTTCGCCTCTATTTCTACCCCCTATCTCTACCCCTATTTCTTCCTCTATTTCTATCTCTATTTTTTAGTGATCTATCTGATGATCATTCAAGTTGCTATCTAAATTTTGTGGAAATGATTTATCGGAATGCGTTATCGAAATGATTATTTGAATCTATTCGATATTTAATCCATTTGATATTTTATTAGTCATTTTTGACCTTAAGCTATTTTATTGCAAAACAACATTTGATAACTACACCTCACACAACTGCATCACACAACAGCATCATACAACTGTATCACACAACTACACTGCCAAAATGATTGAAGGATAGAGTATGGGAGAGGAGGCTCTTTAGAAAGAGAAGGAGGTCACCTCAAAAGGTCTTTGATCAACTCTTATTAAAGAGAGTTCTCCTTCCCAAACACAACCAGAATCGATCCCATAGGCCCTATTTTCGAAATGGCGGCCGAGACTTGCCCAATGACCAAAAATAATGAGGTTATCTTCCTGTTTAGGCCGTTCAAATTTGAACCAAGGGAGCATCACTTTTTCATCATATTGATCAAGTTTGTTAGCAAAATCGAGACTTAAATCTAAATTGAGATAACGCATTCTTGTTAGGTAATTGATAATGGCACGAATTCTATCAAATCCTTGAAGTGTTGGAGACCATGCATTAGGTGTGTTGCCAAACATCGATTGAATAAATTGCTGATATCTCTCTTGATCGCTACTTTGTAGATAAGCTTGCGCTTCTTTGCTCAATCTTAATGCCTCTTCAATACTCCAAAATGGAGGAATTCCGGCATGGGCAATCGCGATCTTAAATTGAGGGAGGTAGCGCATAAGGGGTTGATGGCGTAGATATTCGCGGATCTCATCGGCCAGCGAACTTTCGAGCAGCTCTTGATAGGTATCACCTCTTTTGAGGCGTGTATAGCCTTCTGCATAGACGAGATAAGAGAGATCATGATTTCCCAATACGGGAAAAATTGAATCTTGATGCGCTAAGAGATACTCCATAACAGCAAGTGATTTAGGGCCTCTATTGATAAGATCTCCTACAAGATAGAGACGATCCTCTTGATGCTTGAAATTGATCTTTGTTAAGAGGGCTTGAAATTCATCAAAGCAGCCATGAATATCGCCCATCACATAGGTTGCCATCTATTACTCCTTTTCAATCATACTTCTTTTCAATCATTTATCGGTATCTTCTTCTCTGATCTTGATTGACGGCTCAATCTATCGAGTGACAATCTATCTAGTGAAGCTGCGCGCCTTCATAAGGGGCATACTCCATTATCTTCAACAATCCCTCTACCTCTGCTTCAAAGGCCCAAGGATAGTGAACAATATCGGAGGGTGAGATCTCTTCGCGATCAACAGTTCGAAGGTAATCAAGGGTGTAAGCTTCATTCTCATTCTCTAAGAGAGAGATGGCAAAGTTATAGTAGGGAATCGCTTTTTCATACTCTTCAGTAGAGACAAAGAGATAGATCAGATCTAAAATCGCCGGCAAAGAGTAGTAGTGTGGCATAAAGCGATTTTTAGTAATACTGTAGTTGATGTTGCCCAGCGCGCTGCTGTAGTAGTGGAGCGCCTCTTCATGATTTCCAAGTTGAAGGTTGACCCATCCTAACATCGATTGTGTTCTCCCAAGATTGTAGTAATCTGGCGGTGACACAGCTTCATGAGACTCAAGTTTAAAGAGAAGAATCTCTTCCGCTTTTTCGAGTTCTGCAAATTTAAGGTAGAAACTAGCATAATTTTCAAGCGCAAGAATGGTACGAATATCATTGGTGGTAAGATGCTGTAGGTCGAGCGCAAGCGCCGCCTTATAATTTGCATCTGCTTTTTCAAAATCATTTACAGTCTCATAATAGACTGCTAGATTACGGAGTACTTCAGTATATTGAGGTGTAAAGGTATGATTTTCCAAGATGCTTTTTGCTTGAGAGAGAAGATCATAGATCAGTAGTCTTTCTGTTGCCATATCGAAGGTCCAGACAAGCTTTACTAAGATATCGGCGATCTCCATATCATAGCCTGAAAATGTCTTATAGAGATCAAGCGCATGAGTATATTGAAAACGGGCAAGAAAAGGATTCTCTTCAATATCGGCCAATTTCACCAATGCTTTAGCATAGAAGGGGGAGTCTTTCTTTTTAGCTCCTAACTTGATCGCTTGCAGATAGTATTGACGCGCTTTGTCATTATCACTTGTTAAGAGAAAGTAATCACCGGTAATAATCAGTTGTTCAATCTGCTTTTCAAGAGGCAAGTTATTAAAGTCAGCGATAAGCGCTTCCTCTTCTAAAATCTCTAACGGATCTGGAAGATAAGGGTAGATCAGAGGTTCTGATTCTGTCTCCTCATCAAGATCGGCACCATAAGTATGAATATTGTCGTAATATTCTTCTAAAAACTCAGTTGTCAGTTCACCTGTGATCTCCTCGGTAAATTCAATACCTTCCGCCTCTTCCTCAAGCGGATCTTCGAGAAGATCTTCTGTATTATCGTCTCCTCTCTCTTCACTGGTCTCCTCTTCGATAAGATCTTCCTCTTCAAGAAGACTCAAAGAGTGGTCGATACGATCGGCAATGCGAATCATGGAGAGATCATTTTGATGGAGATGTTCTTCATAAGGGCGAGCGATAGGCTCCTCTACAATTTCACTTTTCCGATGGGGAAAAAGGGTAAAGAGGAGATAATCCTCAATGGCACTATCATGACGAATAGCACCTTTCTGTTCAGTCTCATATTGATCGATAATAGAGGTGATCTCATCGTGAAGCTCTGCCGGCGGTGCGGTTGGGATTATTTCGATCTGTGCCTCTATCAATTCTTCTTGAGGTGCTGCCATCAATTTTTGGTAGAGCACCGACTTTGCTGCACCAATTAGAAGCGGGTAGCCATTTTTAGGATAGGAGGAGATCTTTTTATAAGAATTGATCACCGCAGAGAGTACAGCGGGAGATTGGAGCTCTTTTGCTTGAATCGCTCTTGCAAGCGAGGTGAGAATCATTGTGATAAGAATCAAGCTTACTATGAGAAGATAGCAACGAAAAAGAGAGAACATAGTGATCACTCGTTGTAATAGAAATCTATTCATTCAAGTCTCGATAGTAGCTAGTAAGAGGGCTCTGTAAGTGGGTGAGCATTTTATATGCTAGATGAGCTAGTATACTACAGATTTTTAGCGCAATAAAATAGCGAAATAACCGATTGATTATCAAGGTCATGATCCGCTATTGCGCTCTTTTAAATATTGAGTTAGCAGATCTGCTACCGGTTTTGGTTTAGGGAGAAGAAGCAGTTCATCACGAGGAATAAGGAAGAGGTTTTGGGGTAATGTCTTCTCTAGCTCGGGGCATAGTTCGATGAGAGAGGAGAGAGGCGCTCTAAAGATTGAAGCTTCCAATGTATAGTGGGTAAATTGATGTCGAAATTGGGTGAAACTCTCTCGATTTTTGATCGATTCAAGAGTGATATTGGCTAAGATCGGGCTATTTTTACTGCGAGAATTACGCCCTTTAATGATGAGCTCTGGCAGTGAGTAGAGGCCACCCCAGATCCCTTTCTCTGGTCTCTTTTCTAATAAGAGATAATTTTGCTCCTCAAAAATCAGCATTGCTACCGATTCTACCGGCATACTCTTTTTGAGTGCTTTTGCCGGGATCTCTAATACCTTCTCATGTTGAAAAGCACTACACGCCTCTTGCATAAAACAGCGCCCACAGTTCGGCTTAAGCTTACAGAGCGTTGCGCCAAAATCCATAATCGCTTGAGTGTAATCAGCTGAGTTTTGTCGGCAGAGAAAGAGATTGCTGATCGGTATAAGGCGTTTATCGAGCTCTTTGCGTGGTGCAGTCATGCCGACAATGCGAGAGAGAACGCGCCTGACATTTCCATCTAAAATGGCATAGGGGAGATTAAATCCTTGCGCTAGAATGGCATTTGCGGTTGTATCGCCAATCCCTTTGAGAGAGCGAATAGCATCAAAATCAGGGGGAATAACACCTTGAAATTGAGAGACAAGTTGTCGGCTTGCAGCATGGAGATTGCGGGCGCGAGTATAGTAGCCCAATCCTTGCCACAATTTGAGAACTTGATCTTCAGAGGCTTCGGCTAATGCTTCTGGCGTCGGAAAGGCGGCCATAAATCTTTCAAAATAGGGCAAAACAGTGATCACTTGTGTCTGCTGCAACATAATCTCAGAGATCCAGATGCGGTAGAGATTGATCTTTTCACTCAGATGGGGTTGAGGCTTCCAGGGGAGATCGTGGCGACCTTCACGTTCGAACCACTCAAGGAGATAGGTTTGAAAGCGAGACACTTTCTCTTCGGTGATGGGATCGAGTAAGGTGTTATCTTGAATAAGAGTTTTAATATCTGTCATTTCGCTACTATTTTCTAGAAATGGTACTAGGAATTGAATGGTGCTAGGCGTGGTGAAGAGTCTATTTTGAGTAAGTTTTCAACGATCTTTAAAGAGAAGTGAAAAGCGGGAGATTATCTCTCCCGCCAATCAATTTTGATGCTAAGTTTTGATGTTATAAATAGATTGATTATCTATTATTTATCAATCACTTAACAGTTAGGGGCTGATTTAAAGATCAACCTCAATCTCTTCGCTCTTCTCATCTTTAGGGTGAGGGAGAATAGCATTAAGAACAATGGCTAAAACAGAGGCTAAACCGACGCCGGCAAAGGGGAAACTGCCGATCTCAATGGTGTATCCGCCCACACCCGTAATTAATGTCGTACTGATAATGACTAAGTTACGGGGGATAGTGATATCAACTTTTGCATCGATAAGCGCTTTAAGACCAAGACTTGCGATTGTTCCAAAGAGAAGAATCATAATGCCACCCATAACAGGGAGCGGGATCGAGTTTAAAAAGGCATTAAATTTACCAAAGAAGGCCATGAAGATTGCGAAGATCGCGGCATAGGTCATAATCAATGGGTTATCATTTTTAGTTAACATTACCGCGCCCGTTACCTCACCATAAGTAGTCACTGGCGGGCCACCAATTAAGCCGGCAACACAGACACCTAAACCATCTCCTGCGAGCGTCTTATCTAACCCCGGGTTAGAGGCATAATCTTTACCTGTTACTTTACCGATCGCCATAATACCGCCGATATGCTCAATCGCCGGTGCAATAGCGACAGGAAGCATAAAGAGTGCAGCCATCCAGTTAACTTCAGGTGAAACAAATTGAGGAACTTTAAACCAAGGTGCTTCAACAACCTTTTCAAATTCAACTAATCCTAGTGTAGCAGCAACCGAATAACCAACAGCAATACCGATCAAAATAGGGACTAGTCTTAAGAAGCGTTTACCAAAAATTGTCACCAATACTGTCACAGCGAAGGTAATGGCTGAGACAATGATGGAGAGTTTGTAGTCGATCACTTGCTCACCATTCGATTTCCCCATTGCCATCTGTGTCGCAACGGCAGCTACGGAGAGCCCAATCACGATAATGACAGGACCGATCACAACTGGCGGAATCAATTTATGGACGCTATCGATCCCCTTTATGCGAATGGCAAAAGCGAAGACAAAATACATAAAGCCTGCGGCGAAGAGGCCAAAGAAGGTTGCTCCTGGTCCCCAAGTAGTCATCGAGAAGATGATCGGGGCGATAAAAGCAAAAGAGGAGCCGAGAAAAATCGGTACCTTCCAACCGGTAACGATCTGAAAGAGAATGGTGCCAATGCCGGCACCGAGAAGCGCCATAGAAGGGTTAAGTCCTGTTAAAAGGGGGACGAGCACCATTGCACCGAAGGCTACAAAGAGAATCTGTAGACCTGCAACGGCGTTATGAATAGCCTGCATAGAGTAGATACCTCATTAAGAATAGATATTAAAGGATCGATAGGGTGCATCGGGGGATGCGTCAATAGAAAATTGTTTTTTTGATTATAGCAGGTTATTGCATGAGATCATCTTTGAGATCTATTCAGACTAAGGTGGTTTCGAATCATTTTTTCCAAAGTGTAGATTATTGACTCTAGGTAGGAGGATAAAATCTATACAATTCTGTATATCTCTAAAAGTTGTAGATGTAATCATTATTTGAGATACTTCTCTCTCTTGGGATTGATCTAACTTGATTAATCATTAGTTGCCCAATTGAGATAAGATTCTTTGAGCTCTTAGTCATGTAAACTACTGGCTAGAACTCTGTATAAAAGACTCTATAGGGTTATAGAGGGGCTATATAGAGGTTTATATCAAAGAGAAGATCAACGATTCTGTAAACTTCAATGACATATTTAATTCTTAAGATTTAATTCTTAATGTTTAAATCTTGAGAATTAAGACTTAACTTAAGTTGTAATTTTTAATTTTTAATTTTTAAATCACAAGGTTAAGTTACAAGTTTAAATTATAAGTTTAAGTTATAAACTTAAACGACTATATCAATCATTATATTAGGGAGGAGAAATAGGAATGAATAGATATCGATTGGTGATGTCTTGCCCCGATGGTGTTGGAATTGTCTCGGCTGTGAGCGGCTTTTTAGCGGAGAATGGCGGCTGGATTATGGAAGCGAATCACCATTCAGATTTGGAAACAGGTATGTTCTTTATGCGGCATGTGATTAAAGCGGAGAGCCTGCCTTTTGGAGTTGAGGAGTTTGAGCGACGCTTCACCCCTATTGCAGAGAAATTTCAGCTCAACTGGCGTATTGTTGATACTTCTAAGCGCCATAAAGTGATGCTGATGGCAAGTAAAGAAGCACACTGTTTAGTCGATATCTTATCGCGTTGGCATGCCGACGAACTCGATTGCGAAATTGTGGGGGTGATCTCTAACCATAATGATCTAGCGAGCTTAGTGGAGTGGTATGGAATCCCTTATCACCATGTACCGGTCGATCCGCAGAATAAGGAACCAAGTTTTGCTAAGGTTAATCAATTGATTGAAGATTCGGAAGCAGATACGATTGTTTTAGCACGCTATATGCAGATTATTCCACCGGAATTATGTCAGAAGTATCAACATCGAATTATCAATATTCATCACAGTTTTCTCCCCTCTTTTATCGGGGCTAAGCCATATCATCAAGCGGCCAAAAGGGGTGTGAAATTGATCGGTGCAACGTGCCACTATGTGACTGAAGATCTCGATGCCGGCCCCATTATTGAGCAAGATGTGATCCGCGTTTCACATGAAGATAGTGTCAAAGATATGGTGCGTTTAGGAAAGGATATAGAGAAGGTCGTCCTTGCTCGAGGTTTGCGCTACCATCTTGAAGATCGTGTCATTGTTCAAGGTAATACGACAGTTATTTTTTAATGAAAAGGAGGGATTCTCCCCCTCCTTCTCTCTACGCACTATTCTACAACGGCACTATTCCACAATATTTTTAGTAGAGAATTCTATCTCCCCAAAATCGATCATGGCATTGAAGAGTCTAATTTTACTAAATTGTTTTAACTCTTCGCGATGAATTTGCCGAGGTATTAAGATGCCGTGATGCAGAAGCGCCGCTCTTTTAGTGCCCTCAAGAAGCGGAGATGCCGGCGTATACCAATGCTCTCCTTCGAGGAGCGCGATATTGGCAATTGAGGTATCGGTTAGAAAGCCATCGCGAGTCATTAAAATATCATCACAACGTTTCTTCTGTTGAAAGAGTGTATTAATAACGGGACGCTTCTCATATTTATAGCGGTAGTCGAGCGCTGTTTCAATCAGTTTAAGTGAATTGACAGGTCGCATCTCATAGGGGAGAAATTCAATTGTTGAGATCTCCTCTTCATAGATTACTCGTACTCGATAGAGTCCTTTTTTAGGAATATTATCAAGTTGCATCAATGCTTGAGGCAGTGAGAGAGGGGGCGCATCGGGATAGAAATGTTCCCGAGTTCTATCCATTCTCTTTTGATGATAGGAGAGGGCAAAAAAGTAACCATCTTCCAACTTAATTGTCTCAAGAAATGGGGAGGTAGATTTTTTCGATAAGCTCATGGTATTCATTCTCTACATTGCTCATAGCGGTAATGCCACCACCACTTTTAAAGGTGTAGTGGTAGAGGGGGGAAACAGTCTGATCCGATATATTATCAGCCATATCATCAGCCACATCATCAATCACATTATCAATCGTATTATTAATCATATCGTCAGTTGCATCGTTGTTCTGGTGAGTCTGCTCCTCAAGATAGCGAATGAGAACGGTGCTATCAAGATTTTCTCCATCAAAAATAGCGGCGACACCGGAGTAGAAATGGCGTGAATATGACTCGATTTGAGTCAGGATTTCGGTCGCTTTATCACGAGGAGATCCTGTGATGGAGCCTGCCGGTAGAAGTTGGTAGAAGAGATCTCCTAGTGACTCTCTATAATTTTGGGGGAGATCTCCTTCAATCATAGAGCTACTTTGGAGAATCTCCCCATCACCCCGAGAGATACGATCAATGTAACGAAAGCGGGTAATGCGAGCATTGTTAGCGACGAGAGAGATATCTCTAATAGCCTCTTGTGCAACAGTTTCATGTTCATCAATCTCTTTGGGATCTTCCATCAATCTCTCTAATGCATTAGGAATCGCGGCATTGATTGTGCCTTTCATCGGATAGGTGGCGATGACATTATCCTTAATTGTAATAAAAGTCTCTGGTGAAAAGGAGCAAAACTCTCCTTTTAGCCAGAGTCGATATTTCGCTTGAGTACGTTGAAAGATCTCAGGAAGAGTGAGATTACACTTCACTAAGGTTGGAAAAGTAAGGTTGGCGAGGGAGATCTCCCCATTTTTGAGCGCCATCATTAATTGTGTAAAAGAGGATTGATAGCGAGCAAAGGGGATCGGTTCTGGTTGCCAAATTACCGGCATACTCTCATCTAGAAATGCTTTTTTGGAAGCAGGAGAGCGCCTCTCTTCAGCTTTTTTATGATCGACCCACTCTGTAAACTTCTCAATGTTATTCTGTTTGCCATTAAAGTCGAAAGCGATCTCTGAGGGATCTATTTCGGAGAGAGGCAAAACAATATTTGTTTGAGTATCAAAACTCGCAATGAGAAGAAAGGGGCTCTTTTCAGAGGCGAGTTGATTGATGGTTTTGATGGCAGTTGGTCGATCTAGAAAATTCATAAATATGTGACCTTAAGGATGATTGATGAAAATTAAAGGTAATATCGAAGGCTGATAAAGTTGATAAAGCTTGTTAACTCATTTTAATGAGGATGATTTTTGTCGTTTTTCCGGACTCCTAATTTCAAAGTAGCTAATTGCGAGTAGAGAGCTCACCATAATCAGTGCGCCTAACCAAAATTGTAGTGTGACAGCCCAGCCAAAGATGATAAACCCTAAAAAGGTATTGAGTGGCAATTTAAAGTAATCGAAAGGCTGAATAAAGATCACATCGGCATGAGAATAAGCCTTTGCGACACTATATTGGGCAATCGCTGTTAGAAAGCCTAAGAGTAGCAGTGCAAGTAGAAGCTCCCTATCAGGAACGAAGAGCTGATCTGGAAGGTGGCTAAAATTGTCAGTTAATGCGATAAAAAGATTGATCGGCACCATTAAGATATAGAGATAGCTCACCATTGTTAGGGGGTGATCTTTATCGGAGAGATGCTTCATCAAGAGCGCATGCAGTGCCCAAAAGAGTGCCGCAAGTAGGGGGTAGATAGCAGCACTATTAAAGTTTTGTTGATTGGGGGCCAAAATAATAATGGCACCCATAAATCCTAAAATTGTGGCGATAACGCGTGGTGCTGTTAATCGTTCTCGTAAAAAGAGAAAAGCGCCGAGGCTTGCGAAGAGAGGGGAGGTCATTAGGAGCGCGACGCCCTCACCGATTGGAAATTGAATCGCAAGAGCATAGACCCAAAATTGAATTCCGATGACTGCCACTAAAATACGCCAAAAATGGGTCATAAAGTGTTGTGTATAGAGAATTCTCTTCAATCCTAATCGTAGGATAAAGGGGGCCATAAAGAGAAGGGCAAAGAGGTATTGGTAGAAGGCTATCCAGCTAGAGGTGATACGGTAATGCTCAGTTATTAGAGGCGTAATCACATTGATGCCGGCAAAGGCGATCCCTGCTAGTAGCATCCATATCGCGCCATGCAGTGAATACTCTTTACTCTCAGTATAACGTTTTAGCAGATATTGAAATCGATTCATAGAGAAGTTTTTAGGGCTGGCTTAGAGAAAGTTTTAGAGAAAGCTTTAGATAATATCGCGGAGAGATAAGGTCATGAACGGAAAAGATCTTCCAAAGGAAGATCTTTTGCTGTTTCAAAAAGGGTTTAATTTAGAGAAGATCTTTATAGCCAAGGGCATTGAGTGCCTTCTCATCATCAGACCATCCTTCTCTCACCTTCACAAAGGCGCGTAGAAAGACTTTAGCATCAAAGAGACGCTCTAAATCGATTCTCGCCTGTGTGCTCGCCTCTTTTAAGGTTGCGCCCCCTTTACCGATAACAATCCCTTTTTGGCTCTCTCTCTCTACAGAGATAGCCGCTAAGATGCGGTAGAGGTTTCCTTCAATCTTAAACTCCTCAATCTCAACAGCGATTGTGTAGGGGAGCTCTTGGTTGAGTCTACGCGTCAATTTCTCTCTTAAAACTTCTGCCGCTAAAAATGCGCTTGAGACCGTCGTAATCTCATCTTCACTATAAGGGAAAGGCTGTTCAGGAAGATATTTTTTAATCACGTCGAGCAGAACATCCGCAGATTTTGCCTGTTTTGCACTAAGGGGCACAATATCTGAGAAGGGGAAGCGCTCACTCATTTCAGCAATAAAGGGGAAGAGCTCCTCTTTGTTTTGTAGCTTATCAATTTTATTGATCACTAGGATAACAGGTGTTTCAATCCCTTTGAGCTTGCTCAATACCTTCTCATCATCTTTATTAAAGCGAAGCGCTTCGACAATGAAGATAATAACATCACCTGTTGTAATGGTACTCATCGCGGTTCTGTTGAGCTGCTTATTGAGTGCCGACTGCATATTGGTATGAATTCCCGGGGTATCTAGAAAGATAATTTGTGTATCTTCATCGGTATAGATGCCAGTAATTGCGTGACGGGTTGTTTGTGGTTTATTGGAGGTGATACTAATTTTCTGCCCCAAGATACCATTCATTAAGGTTGATTTTCCTACATTAGGGCGGCCAACAATGGATGCAAATCCTGCTTTTGTCATCTTAAATTTTCTCCAACATTAATTCAGCGGCACGTTGTTCCGCACGTTTTTTGGTTGTCCCTTCTGCAATGGTTTTATGATTCTCAAAGGTGCAGAGGACTTTAAAGACCTTCTCATGATCACGGCCTGAGATATCGATCACCTCATAGATGGGGATCTCTCTATTGAGGGCCTGAAGTTTCTCTTGGAGACGGCTCTTAGGGCTCTTGAAGATCTCGCCTAGATCCTTCTTCGCTTTTTCGGTAATCGATTGGAAGTAGGGCTCATAGAGCGAAAGAATAACAAGACGAGTGGTCTCAAAGTCGGAATCGAGAAAGAGTGCACCAAAGAGGGCTTCTAAGCAGTCTGAGAGAGTACTAGGTCTAAATTCGCCTTCATTATTCTTCTCGCCGAGACTCAAGATAAGGAACTTATTGAGCTCTAGTCTTAGGGCGATCTCTGCTAAAGTATCCTCTTTAACGAGATGGGCGCGTAACTGACTAAGCTCTCCTTCATTCGCCTCTGGCAACTTATGGTAGAGTGCTTCGGCAATAATAAAGTTAAGGCAGCCATCGCCTAAATACTCAAGACGTTCATTATTGTTTTGAGAATAGGAACGATGAACAAAGGCTCGTTTTAAGAGCCGTTTATCCATAAAGGTGTAATTTAGTTTCTGCTCAAGTTTGTGCATATTAGTCTATTGTTGTAAAGATATGATCACAATCTTTAAAAGAGGTGACACAGTTATAGTTCATCCAGATAAAGCGCGCTTTACCCAATATTTTTTGATCATCCACGAGCTCCCAGAAGCGACCATCGTAACTATTGTCTCGATTATCTCCCATCATTAGGAACTTTCCTTCTGGAATTGTGAGCGGGAACTTATGGTAGAGTCCTACACCACGATCCGCAGGGGTGATTACTTTAGAGGTTTGAATGATCTGCTCTTTGTAGAGATCAGATCCTGGCTCGCCAACTGGAAAGCGCTCAAGTACAAAGAGGTCATCTTCTTCAGGAGCTCTTGCCGGTCCAATGACTTGATACTCTAAAGGCTCGCCATTGATCGTAAACTGTTTGTTCTTATAATCGACAACATCTCCCGGCACCGCGACAACTCGCTTGATGTAGTTAACCTTCTCATCTTTGGGGAATTTAAAGATCGCAACGTCCCCTCTCTCAATCCCTTCGCCGGGTTTTGAGAAGAGCCTTGTATTGAGGATCGGTAGACGAACACCATAGGACCACTTGTCTGCGACAATCATATCGCCGGCATAGAGTGTTGGTTGCATCGATCCTGAAGGAATGACGTAAGGCTCTATAATAAAGGAGCGTAACACCCCAACAAAGAGGACAACGGGAAAGAGAAATTTAGCCCAATCAACGATCTTAGGCTCTTTTTTACCTAACTTTCGTCTCTTCTTATAGTAGAGCGAATCGAGCAACCAGATTAGACCGGTTACCGGAATGGCTAAAATAATAAGAATTGAGAGGTAGTGGGTAAAATCTGCAAATAGTGACATAGTTTATCTACTCTTCATTAACTTTAAGGACAGCAAGGAAGGCCTCTTGTGGAATCTCCACGCTGCCAACCTGCTTCATCCGTTTCTTACCTTCTTTCTGTTTCTCAAGAAGTTTACGTTTACGGCTCACATCGCCCCCATAACATTTAGCAGTCACATCTTTACGGAGGGCTCTGACGTTTGTTCTTGCGATAATATTAGCGCCAATAGCGGCTTGAATCGCAATCTCAAATTGTTGTCTTGGGATCAATTCACGCATCTTCTCAACAAGCTTACGACCTTGATATTGAGCATTATCTTTATGTGTGATGAGTGAGAGCGCATCAACACGATCACCATTAATTAAGACATCCACCTTCACGAGATCAGAAGCCTCAAAACGGAGGAATTTATAATCGAATGAAGCATAACCGCGCGAGACCGATTTGAGGCGATCGAAGAAATCTAAGACCACTTCACTCATCGGAATCTCATAGCGAAGTTGTACCTGATTACCGGCATAGACCATATCAATTTGAACGCCGCGCTTTTCGATACAGAGCTTCATAATATTGCCAATATAATCTTGTGGAGTGAGGATATTGGCTTCAATAATCGGTTCTCTAATCTCTTTGATCTGGGTCGTTTTAGGCAATCCATCTGGATTATCGACATAGATGATCTCCCCGTCATTCTTCTCAACCTCATAGATAACGGTAGGGGCAGTTGTGATGAGATCTAAGTTATATTCCCGCTCAAGACGCTCTTGGATAATCTCCATATGGAGCATTCCGAGGAATCCACAGCGGAAGCCAAAACCTAAGGCTTGTGATGTTTCTGGTTCAAAGTGGAGTGAAGCATCATTCAGACGTAGCTTTTTGAGTGCTTCTCGCAGATCTTCATATTCTTCAGATTCAACAGGGAAGAGACCGGCAAATACACGGGGCTGAACCATCTCAAATCCTGGAACAGCCTCTTTAGCGGGATTTCTTTCAAGCGTGATGGTATCACCGACCGGAGCACCATCGATATCTTTAATGCCGGCGATGACAAAACCCACTTCCCCAGCGGAGAGTTGCTCTTTATCAACACGGTTAGGGGTAAATACGCCAACATGAGTCACTTCATGAGATTCTTTTGTACTCATGATTTTGATCTTATCATTTTTGCGTAAAACGCCATCAAAGATTCGAACGAGGGAGACAACTCCAACATATTGGTCATACCATGAATCGATGATGAGTGCTTTAAGCGGCGCATTAACATCTCCAACCGGCGCGGGGATGCGTTTGATCATATCTTCTAACACATCTCTAACACCAATTCCTGATTTTGCTGAACAGCGAACCGCATCGAGTGCTTCAATGGCAATGATATCTTCTATCTCCATTGCAACACGATCAGGATCAGCGGCCGGAAGATCGATCTTATTAAGGACAGGAATAACCTCTAAACCTTGATCAATAGCGGTATAACAGTTAGCAACCGATTGCGCTTCAACACCTTGCGCGGCATCAACAACTAAGAGCGCGCCTTCACAAGCATAGAGTGAGCGGGAGACCTCATAGGAGAAGTCAACGTGTCCCGGCGTGTCGATAAAATTGAGATGATACACTTCACCATCGTCAGCTTTATAGTCGAGAGAAACACAGTGTGCTTTAATCGTAATGCCCCGTTCTTTCTCAAGATCCATAGAGTCTAAGACCCGATCTTGCATCTCGCGTTCAGTAAGACCCTCACAGATACGGATAAACTGGTCAGCTAAAGAGGATTTGCCATGGTCAATATGGGCAATGATTGAAAAGTTTCTAATGTTCTTCATCGATTCTATCTATATAAAAAGGTGAATTGTATATACTTCAAAGGAGCTCTATCTTAGCAAATAAAGCACTAGGAGATATATTTAATATTTTGTCTCGCGGTGATCTTCTCTCTTAACGGTTACTGAGCGTTACTGAGATCTTTATCAGAAATCACTTAGAGCGATTGATAAGTTACTTAGGGCTATATCATCTATCTTATCTATCTAATCCATCTTATTTATTCTATACCTATCTTATTTGCTCTTTATATTTACTTTATATTTGCTTTAATCTGCTGATTATACCGAAAACTCCCCATTTGTAATAGGTTATCGTAATTGGCCCACATGGTAGTGCGCTTTAGGTGTGCAAGGGGCAAGGTTATTGGGATATCTGGCTATTTTATCTATTCATTACCGATTAAATGGGGATATATGTTGATGGAAGGCTACCTTGAAACCTCGATTATTGTTATGATGAAACGATTGAGATTTCTGAAAGAGAACCTATTTGTAGATCTAATTATAGATCTGTTTATAGATCTATTTGCAGATCTCTTCGAAGATCTATTGAGAGGTCTTATTGAAAGATCTCTTTAATGATTCAGCGAGAGATTTAGTTAAAAAGTTAGTAATAGAGTTAGTTGTAAAGTTAGTTATAAATTTAGTTAATGATTGAGTTGGAGGTTTAGATAAGCATCTAAGCTTCAACTGCTATATGACAGCTATATTTAAATATCGACATAAGTATAAGAGAGGATTAATGACTCAACAGACATTTACCAAGGTGAAAGAGACTTTCATCCCATCCCTAAACATTACGCTTCAAGAGTATGAACATAATGTGACAAAGGCAAAGCATATCCACTTAGCGAATGATGATAGCAATAATGTGTTTTTAGTAGGTTTTCTGACAGTTCCGGAAGACTCTACGGGAGTCGCTCATATTTTAGAGCACACTGCACTTTGTGGATCCGAAAACTATCCTGTTCGCGATCCCTTTTTTATGATGATTCGCCGTTCACTCAATACTTTTATGAACGCCTTTACCTCATCAGATTGGACCGCTTATCCCTTTGCGAGTCAAAATAGGAAGGATTTTTACAATCTCCTTGATGTCTATCTAGATGCCGCTTTTTTCCCACAGTTGGAGTATCTTGACTTTTTACAAGAGGGGCATCGCCTTGAGTTTAGTGAGATCGATAATCCTGAAAGTGAGCTTGTCTATAAAGGGGTTGTCTTTAATGAGATGAAGGGAGCGATGAGTTCAATTGGCTCTATCCTCTATCAAGAGTTAACAAAAGCACTCTTCCCAACAACAACGTATCATAACAACTCTGGGGGAGATCCTGAGGATATTCCTAATCTCACCCATGAAGCGTTAGTCAATTTCCATAAAAAACATTACCATCCTTCAAATAGTGTCTTTATGACCTACGGTAATATGGATCCTTTAGAGCACCAAGCTGTATTTGAAGAGAAGGTCTTATCGAAATTTGATTATCAAGATTTTGATTTTAGTGTAAAAGATGAGAAGCGTTACACTGAACCTCAAAAATTTACGGCAACCTATCCATTGCCGGCAGATGAGCCGCTTGAGAAGCAGAGCCATGTTATTAACTCTTGGTTGCTCAATCCTATTATGGAATCAGATGAGCTGATGCGAGCAAGGATCTTAAGTAGCGTTTTAGTAGATAATGCTAGCTCTCCACTTCGTTTAGCATTAGAGACTTCAGATCTCGGAACGGCTCCTTCTATCTTTTGTGGGCTTGAAGAGGGAACGCGTGAAGCATTCTTCTCATGTGGTTTAGAGGGTGCAAATGGAGAAGATAGCGAGAAGATTAATCAGCTCATCGTCGATACTTTGATCCGTGTGCGGGATGAAGGGGTGCCTCAAGAGAGTATCGAGGCCGCGCTTCATCAGCTAGAGCTCGCTTCCCGTGAGATCTCAGGTGATCGCTACCCTTATGGTCTGCGTCTTATTGTCGATACCTTAACTCCTGTTCTTCATGGTGGAGAGGCTTATGATGCACTCTCTTTTGATGAATCGTTGAAGAAGATGCGCCAAGAGATCCAAGATCGTGACTTTATCCCTAATTTAATTGATCGACTTCTGTTAAATAATCCTCACCGAGTGATGTTGACGGTTAATCCAAGCCATACCTTAGCCGATGAACGTGTTGCAAAGGAGAAGGCAAGATTAGCGGAAATTCAGCAGAATTTAACAGAAGAGGATAAGGCGAAGATTATTCGTGAGGCGGAAGCATTGCAAGCGCGTCAATCACAAGTAGATGATGACTCTATCTTACCGATGGTTACACGGGAAGATATTCCGAAACAACTCACATTCCCAGAGCTTAACTACCAAGAAGGGCTAGTTCTTGGTTCACCGACAACAAATGGTATGACCTATCAATCGATTGTGGTTGATCTTCCCCAATTAACGGAAGAAGAGATGGTTATTTTGCCATTTTTAGATGCTTTTATCACAGAGATGGGTGCCGGCTCTCGTTCATATCTTGAGCAGCAAGCAAGAATCTCTGCGGTAACAGGTGGGGTGAGTGCGCGAACGATGTACCAACCTTATCAAGATGATATTCGGGGGTATTGGGTACTTTCAGGTAAAGCGCTATTAGAGAATAGTGATCAGCTAGGCTTGCTCTTAAGAGATATCTTCTTCGATGCACGCTTTGATGAAGTAAAACGCATGCAGGAGATTATGGCGCAGATTAAAGTGGGTCGTGAGCAGGGAATTGTTAGCAATGGTCATAGTTATGCGATGGGTGTTGCGAGTCAAAATATCTCTCTGATCTCCCAATTAGAGCAGCGTCTATCAGGAATGCAATCGATTAAAGATTTTCGTGAAATCGAGAAGCGAATGAAGGATGATACCGAGTGCCGCACCTTTGGTGAGAAGCTCTCTAAGCTCTTAACAAAGTTACAACAGAGCCCTTATGAAGTTATTGTTCTCAATGATTCTGAGGAGATTGCTAAAGTTGGGCAAGATTTTGCCGCAGTTATGGCGCATACCGTTACAGAAGATGTGACTCGCTTTAGCGCACCATTTACAGAGCAGGCAGAAGAGAAGATCCATCTTGGATGGGCGATCAATGCTCCTGTCTTCTACTGTGCAAAAAGCTATAAAACAGTGACACGAGATCATCAAGATTCACCCGTATTTCAAGTGTTGACTGGTTTTTTACGCAATGGTTATCTCCATCGAGCGATTCGCGAACAGGGGGGTGCTTATGGCGGCGGTGCAAATTATAACGCCTCATCGGGTGCCTTTAATTTCTTTAGTTATCGCGATCCTCGCCTTGAAGAGACATTAGCCGATTTTGATGCCTCCATTGTGTGGTTATTGGAGAATGATCATGATGAGCAGCAACTTGAAGAGGCTATTTTAGGCGTTATCAGCGCTATTGATCGTCCTAAAGCACCGGCAAGTGAGTTTGGTGATCGTTACTTTATGGCGAAATATGATCGTACCCCTGAGGATTTAGAGCAATATCGAGCGGCAGTACTCAATGTAACGATAGATGACCTTAAACGTGTTGCGCGTGAGTATCTAGCAAATCCCGATACGCATACTGCCGTATTAGGTCCTAAAGCAGCGCTAGAATCAGCAGGGTTTGAGGTTAAGCAACTCTAATTCCCGAAGGTTTTACGACTGCTGATAGAGCAATATCTAGATCGACTAGTGCCATCTGAGTACCATCTAGTATTATCTAGTGCGCTTGAACACTAGTCTCTATAGTAGAGAATAAGCACTCCAAAGTTAAAAGCTATGGGGTGCTTTTTTTAGGCAATTTGCCAATTTTTGATTGCTAATACTTGAATTTGATTTTTGTCAATTAATAATCATTTAGCCAATTCGTTCCCCCAATGGGGATCTTTTATTTCCTATTTTTTAAATGTCGACACAATTGTCGACAATATCAAATTAAACAGATATTATTTTAAAAGAGGTGAATAAGATGGCAAATCTTAAAGAGAATATTAAATCTTTATTGAAAGACCTTACCCACATTAATGCAGGAGTTGGACAGGAGCAGCCGGTCATCTCCTACATTATGTCAGCGCTGAAAGGTGAAGTGGATGAGTTGAAAGTGGATCATAATGGGAATGTCCATGCCATTAAGCGAGGTCATAAAGAGGGGTTAACCATGATGGTGGCAGCTCATACCGATGAGATAGGTCTTATTGTGAAAAATATTTTGCCAAATGGTTTCCTCTTAATTGAAAAATTAGGTGGTGTGCCTGATAACATGCTATTAGGGCGTAAAGTCTATGTGGGCAAAAACAATCTTCCGGGAGTTATTGGGACTAAACCGGGTCATTTACAGACAGCAGAAGAGGCGAAAAGGGTAAAAACTGTCGCTGAGTGTTATGTCGATATGGCGCTTCCTTCGCGAGAGGCGGTAGAAGCACATGGCGTCTCTGTTGGGGATCAAGTAATTATCTCAGGAGAGTTTACTGAGATGGTTGATCCTGACTATATCTCAATGAAAGCAATTGATGACCGCTTAGGCTGTTCGATTCTTATTGAGCTCTTAAAGAATCTCTCAAAACAGGATTTTGCCGGAACGCTTCATGGTGTCTTTACTGTGCAGGAGGAGGTTGGTCTCTATGGTGCGCAGAAAGTAGGCGATGGTTATACACCTGATTATGCGATTGTATTAGATACTATTCCGGCGGGAGATACCCCTGATGTGAATACTGAAAGAGATCTCCCTGTTCGCTTAGGGGCAGGTCCGGCACTTCCTTTAGCAGATGCGGTGATGCCTATTTTCTTTAGTATGGTGCATCCCGCGGTACGTCGTGCTATTGAGAAGCAGGCGACAACACAAAATATTCATCTACAGAAGCTAACCCTTTTAGGGGGTGGATATACAACGGATTCAGCAAAGCTCTCTCATGCAGGAGGGGGTATTCCCTGTGCGACACTTGCCATTCCTCGTCGTTACTCTCATTCCCCCATTGAGTTGACGAATCTTAATGATAGTGTCGATGTTTATAATATTCTCCAAGGCCTTATTCGAGATAATGAGAATATGAATACCGCTTTTATTTAGTGAGATTACTGTTGCTGATAAGCTCCACTGCATAGCGGTGGAGCACTCTTTGGGATTAATAAAGGTGCGATTTTTCAATAGCGCATCTTCTATCGAGGTGATTGTATGAGAATTCCTTTAGCATCGTTCCAATGGATGTTATTTATCTTGATGGGAAGTATCGTGATTCCTGTCGCAGTGGGCTCTACTTACGGTTTAACGGGAGATATTTTAGTCACCTTTGTTTCGAGGACACTTTTTGTATTAGGTATCGCTGGAATTATCCAGATCTTCTGGGGGCATAGAATGCCGATTATAGAGGGACCTGCCGGTGTTTGGTGGGCGGTCTTTGTCCTCTATTTAGGGATTGGGGTTGCAATGTTTGGCCCGAATAATGAGGATAATATCGAGACATTACGGGTATTAGGATTCTGTTTTATCTTAAGTGGCGTAGTCTTTATACTCTTTGCTTATCTCGGCCTGATTGAGAAGATCGCTAAACTCTTTACGCCTACTGTTATTGGTATCTATCTCTTCTTGATGGTAGTGCAACTCTCCGGCACCTTTATTAAAGGAATGATGGGGGTTAATGGGGATGGAGATACTGTTGATTTAGTGGTGATGCTTCTCTCGATTATCACGGTTGCTTCAGCTTTTTATGTTAAGCATTTTAAGTCTATCGCGGCATATAGTACTTTAGTCTCTATTGCTGTTGGCTGGACACTCTTTATTCTCTTTGGAAAAGGAAATTCGATTGTTCCGACAGAGAGTTACTTTCAGTTGCCGGAGCTATTCCCTTTTGGTGCCCCTCGTATTGAGCTGGGAATGATCGTTAATGTTGTCCTATTAACTATTTTATTGATTACCAATTTGATGGCGAGTGTTAGAGCGGTACAAGTGACATTAGAGAGCTTTAATATTGAGACAGAAGGGCGGTTAAAACAGACTGGGGTTGTTTCTGGACTTATTCATATTATGGCTGGGGCTTTTGGGGCTATTGGACCCGTTCCTATTTCAGGATCTGCCGCGTTTATTGCCCAAACCAAGATTACAGAAAAACTCCCTTTTATTATTGGGAATCTTCTAATCATCGCAATTAGTCTTTCACCTAAAGTGACAGCGCTATTTGCCGCTCTTCCAACAGCTGTCGGCTTTGCCGCTCTTGTACCGACTTTTGGTTTTGGCACCATTATTATCGCTAAGAATCAATTAGCTTTAGCGGAAGATTCAGATATCCGTAATTTTGTGGCAGCTTCCGCTTGGTTTATTGGTGTTGGAATTATGTTTATGCCAAGCACTGCGTTTGCCAATCTTTCGCCACTTACTGTCTCAATATTGAGTAATGGGTTAATTGTAGGAACGGCCTTTGCCATTATTGTCGAGCGCTTCTTGCTCCATCAAGCGGCAAAAAATTCTAAAGAAGCAGAAGGATCTCTTAATAAGGGAAAAAGGAGAGAGGAGTCGCGATCTCGTTAAAAAGTGAGTTTAAGAGTGTGTTATTAGAGAAGAAAGCGTGATTTGATGGGTGTAAATGATAAATATTAATGAGATAATCGGGTTAATAAACTTATGTGGTTTTCGATTTTTATATTTTCATGTTTTTTATAAATCATTGTTCAGTTAATTGTTTAATCAGATTGCAATTAGGCTTTCAACTATCTGATTTATTAGTAGATTAATCCATTGCTGAGTGTATTTAATCATCTTATAAAGCGTGGATTTCTATTTTTTCAATGGATATTGAACGCTGATTTTATTCAAGCTATTGCAAAGGGAGATTACTTTGAATAATCGTACCATTTGGCTCGCTCCTGGTCAGGGATCACAAAATTTAGCAATGTTAGAGAATGTTGATCCTCTCTATTTTCAGCAGGTTAAGGCTGAGACAGGAAAGGATTTTCAACAGCGGCCGCCTGATTATCAGCAGACAGTGGATATTCAGCTAGCACTACTGATAACAGAGCTAAGTGCGGCCGATCAATTGAGGGATGCTGGAATTGCTATCGATATGGTTGCCGGTCACTCTTTAGGGGCTTTTAGCGCCGCTGTGATTGCAGGAGTTTTGAGTGCATCTGATGCAATAAAGCTTGTATATCGACGCGCTTCATTAATGCAATCTCTCTACCCTTCAGGGTATGGAATGGGGGTGATTACAGGCTTAACCCAGCAGGAATTGGCAACCTTAATTGAGCTGCAATTTAATATGGAGAATCCTGTCTATCTCTCTAATCAAAATGAAGAGTTACAGATGACTATCTCAGGGAGCTGGAAGGGGATTGATGCGCTGATTACTGTTGCAAAAGCGCATGGAGCGGGGCTTGCTAAACGTCTAGCGGTGCCGACGCCATCTCATTCAATTTTGATGAAGCCGGTTGCAGAAGCATTAGAGCAGTTAGCTACAGAGATTGAGTTTCATGCGCCTCTTGTCCCCTATTTAGGGAATTGTACAGGGCGATTGTTGAGTGATGCTGATGAGATTGCAGAGGACCTTATCCACAATGTAGTTCATCCAGTGCGTTGGCTCGATATGATGCAAGTAGCTGTTGAGAATGGGATGCTGCACTTTATCGAGCTTCCTCCGGGTTCAACTTTAACGAATCTTGTAAGGCAACGCTATCCTGATCAGCTTACATATAGTGTTGATCAATATGGCATATCAGATACCATCTTTTTATATAAGAAACGGAGTAGTGAAGTATGACTAATGAAAAACAGTGGGATCTTAAGCGACAAAAAAAAGTGGCGAAAATGGCCAAAATTGCCCCAATGATGCAGGGGAAATATGTCGATAGTAGCAATATTGTCGCAGCATTAGAGGCACTTATTTCGCCGGGTGATCGTGTCGTTTTAGAAGGGGATAATCAAAAGCAAGCCTCTTTTCTTTCACAAAAGCTGTTAGAGGTGGATATAGATCGCGTTAATCAGCTTCATATGATTATGCCGAGTATCTCTCGACCAGAGCATTTAACGATTTTTGAGAAGGGAATTGCAAAGAGGCTCGACTTCTCTTACGCCGGCGCACAAAGTTTACGAATTGCTCAGATGATCGAGGATCAAGTTGTACAGTTAGGAGATATCCATACTTATCTTGAACTCTATGGTCGCCTCTTTATCGACCTTATCCCTAATGTTGTTTTAGTCGCTGCAGATAAGGCTGATGATGCGGGAAATCTCTATACGGGCTTTAATACCGAAGAGACCCCTACTATTGTTGAAGCGGCAGCCTTTAAAGATGGAATTGTGATTGTCCAGGTCAATGAGAAGGTTGATCAGTTGCCACGAATCGATATACCGGCCTCTTGGGTAGATGCGATTGTTGTTGCAGATGAGCCTTATATCTTAGAGCCACTCTTTACGCGCGATCCGAAAGCGATTACGGAGATTCAAATCTTGATGGCAATGATGGCGATTCGGGGGATTTATGAGAAGCATCAAGTGCAATCATTAAATCATGGAATCGGCTTTAATACCGCTGCGATTGAGCTTCTTTTACCTACTTATGGAGAGAAGTTGGGTTTGAAGGGAAAAATCGCTAAACATTGGGCGTTAAATCCCCATCCTACGATGATCCCCGCGATTGAGTCTGGCTGGGTTGAGAGTATTCATAGTTTTGGTGGAGAGGTGGGAATGGAGCGTTATATTCGTGCTCGTCCCGACATCTTTTTCACAGGGAGAGATGGTTCAATGCGTTCAAATCGAGCGATGTGCCAAGTTGCTGGGCAGTATGCCGTTGATATGTTTATAGGCTCCTCCCTACAGATCGACCGAGAGGGAAACTCTTCAACAGTGACTTTAGGTCGCCTCTCCGGATTTGGCGGTGCGCCGAATATGGGGCACAATCCGGGCGGAAGACGCCACTCAACAGCAGCTTGGCTTGATTTAGCAGGGAAGGAAGAGCTGGCAAAAGGGCGAAAAATTGTTGTGCAGATGGTAGAGACTTATGGGGCGAATAAGAAGCCCGTTATCGTCGATCGCTTAGATGCGATAGAGGTGAAGAAGCAGGCAAATTTACCGATCGTTCCCATCATGATCTATGGTGATGATACAACTCATTTGGTGACGGAGGAGGGTGTTGCTTATCTCTATAAAGCTGAAGGGTTAGAGGAGAGAAGAGCTGCTATCGCCGCTATAGCAGGAGTTACTCCAGTTGGTGATACCGTTACAGAGGAGCAGGTTCGATCATTGCGCGATCGAGAAATTATTGCACTCCCAGAAGATCTGCAAGTGGCAAGAACTGAAGCGAAACGATCACTACTTGCGGCCTACTCAATTGAAGATCTGGTCACATGGTCTGGTGGACTCTACGAGCCTCCAAAACAATTTAGAAGTTGGTCATAAGATAGGGGGGGCTATTTCGTTAAGCTCTGTAGTTGAAGTGAGATTTTATGTGAAGAAAAGCATTGAAGCATTGAAGTATTGAAGTATTGAAGTATTGAAGTACTGAAGCACGAAAGTATGAAAGTGTGAAAGTATGAAAAAGAGCATAAAAATCATGGAAGGAATAGAGAAAGAAATAGAGAAAGCAGTATGGAAATCGACCAGTATGAAAAGTAGTGTAGATAATAGAGTGAAGCGTAGATGAAATGGATAGAGGTTACTAGATCGTTGAAGGAAAACTCGCTAGCTCACCATCTGGCTATGCAGGCGGTCTCAGCCCTTATCTTTGAGGTCTCCTTAAGTCCGAAGCCAGGATTGGTGGATCGCTGGAGTTCAAATGCACATGATGATATGGATTGGCAGCTTTTAGTGTTGTCTGCAGAGAGTCTCTATCCCACTTTTTATCAGATTGCTCACCGTGCTTTCAATGCCTCTATTGGACAAGCTTTGAGGGAAGATATCGCCGAGATCGGTCGCCAAGGAGAAGAGGTGATGTTAGCGGTTACCCAAGGGGTCAATACTCATCGCGGGGCGATCTGGATCTTAGGGCTCTTCATTGCAGTCTTAGCGAGTCATCGCTGTACGCTCACCTTTGTTGAATTATTGGAAGAGGTTGCTCTACTAGCTTCCTTTCCTGATGAGCGTTATCGAAGCAAAGTGTTAACAAATGGAGTTATCGCGAAGCAGAGATACGGAATTCGGGGAGCCTTAGAGGAGGCGCAAGCAGGATTCCCCTCACTTAGTAGTGTGATAGCGATGCCGACGCGATGGCGCAATGAGCAGAGAAGCGAGCTCTACTGGCTAGAGCGACTTTTACAATTGATTTCAGTTGTTGAAGATAGTTGTATCGTCTCTCGTAGTGATCTTGCGACCTTACACAATGTTCAAAATCGGGCAATTAAGATTTTAACCTTGGGGCTCGATCAGCCCGCTGGTCTCTCTTCTTATGCTGATTTTTGTCACTATTGTTGTGATTATTCTCTCTCTCCGGGTGGAAGTGCGGATCTATTAGCTGCAATTATATTTTTAGAAAAATTAGGAGTTATTGATGGAACAGTTGCGTTTTAAATATAAGGGGCATGAGCTTATTGAGCGACGAGCCCATATCGGTGTTGTCGGTTCTGGTGATCTTGAGGTGATTTTTGAGCCGATTAAAGGGGAGTATGCTGAAATTTCTGTAATTACGGGAAGTGATGGTTTTGAAACGGTATGGGATAAGGTCTTAACACGTTTCTTTACCCGATACCCGCTCTTAGCCAAAGTGACTATTCACGATTTTGGAGCTACGCCTGGCGTTGTGGGTCTTCGATTGGCACAAGCATTAGAGGAGCTGAAGAAAGATGAGAAATAGTTTTGTTGAATTAAATGGTAGAGAGCGAGCAATTGCACTCTTAGATGCGGGAAGTGCAACAGAATTTTTAGATCCCTATGATGGGATAATGAGCCCCTATTTATTGCCTCAGGGGATTGTTCCTCAAAGTGATGATGGCGTGATCTTAATGCGAGGACAATTACAGGGAAGGGAAGCGCTAGTGATCTCTTTAGAGGGGCACTTTCAAGGCGGTGGAATAGGCGAAGTTGGGGGAGCGAAGATCTCTGCTGCATTGGAGAAGGTCCTGAACGAGAATCGAGCAGGTAAAAAGATTTATCCGATCTTAATCTTAGATACCGGTGGCGTTCGTCTTCAGGAGGCAAACTATGGGCTTCTTTCGATCTCTGAGATTCAAAATATGATCGTCGCTCTTCGCGAATATGTTTCTGTGATTGGGCTTGTACCGGGGTTAGTGGGTTCTTTTGGGGGGATGTCGATCACTTCAGCGCTCACATCTTATCTAATCGCGACAAATCGAGCGCGTGTCGGGCTTAATGGGCCGGAGGTTATTGAGCAGGAAGCGGGCGTTCGTGAGTTTGATTCGAGCGATCAAGCGCTTATTTGGGATACCATTGGTGTTAATCAGAAGGCGAAGACAGGATTGGTTGATGAAGTTGTTACCGATGATGTAGCGACCATTATTGCCACGATTGAAAAGGTGATCGAGAATCCTCCGACAGAGTATCGCTCTCGTCAATTAGATCGTTTCTTAAAGATTTTGGAAGAGGTCGATTTCTCGCACCCCTTGACGCCAGAGGCATATGCAAAACAGTATCAGAAATCGATTCAGGAGATCAAAACCTATCGATTTCCATTAGTTACAGAAGGCGCTAGTGCAGAGAGCGATAGTCGAGGTTACCATTGGTTTTCACAATTAACAGGAATTAAAAATCCCCATTCTGAAATCCCTTCTGTTTTGGCAGCAGATGTTGTTCAGAATGGGCAGATGCGTCGATATTTAGCGATTGTTCCTAATCGTGAGAATCGATTCTATCGTGTGCGTAATGGTGAGGTAGGATTGCAGGAGGGTTTTGTGCTTGCAAAACAGATCTGGGAGGTGATTGAGGCGGATCGAGAATCAGAAAATAAGCGTCCGATCATTATGGTGATAGATGTGCCGAGTCAAGCTTATGGTTATAAAGAGGAGCTAATTGGAATTCATCTCGCATTAGCCGCAAGTGTTGATGCTTATGCAACAGCAAGACAGCTAGGACATCCGGTGATTGGAGTGATTGTTGGAAATGCTATTTCAGGCGCTTTTTTAGCACATGGTTTACAATCGAATCGTTTGATTGCACTTGATGATCCAAAGATTAATGTTCAGGCGATGTCGAAGGCATCAGCCGCGAGGGTCACAATGCGGACCATCGAGGAGATTGATGCTGCTGCCGCAAAAGTGCCGGCAATTGCCTATGATATTGAGAGTTTCCAGAAGCTTGGGGCGCTCTATCAACTTCTTGAGGTCTCCCATGCTGATCAACCGACAGAGGTAGATGTTGCCCTTTTATTGAAGGCAATAACAGAGTCAATCGCAAGTTTATCACCAGATGAGCGGGATTTGAGCTTCCGCTATAAAAATAGAGAGGCAACCTCATTTGGACGGGTGGAAACTAATCGCGTTAGAGCACGACTAGAGGAAGTATGGCGATAAGTATGGCAATAATTAAACCACATGATATTGTTGAGATTAAGAAGGGCGTATCGATTGATACGCTCTTTTTTCCCGAGTGGGCGATTAAGCGGTGGGAGGAGACGCCTTACCATGTTGTACGACGGGGCATAGTAGCTCAAGGTGAGATTGCCATCGGAATAAGGGGGGAGACACGGGGAGAGCGACATGGTACAACTATTTTAGAGCAGTGGGTTCGGTCAATCATTACTCCTGAAAGTTTGGCGCAAGAAGCAGTTTGGCAAAATTGGGCTCGCCATAATCAGTTTCCAGAGATTCTCTCTTCATTGATGACATTAAGCACACTCTTCTCTTCAATCAGATGGGGCGTGGGGGGGAGTTTGGGGTATGAGTTAGCTACGGGATTACCGACGCTTTCTGAAAAGAGTGATATCGATATTATTCTCTATCCTGAAGCTCCTTTTTCCATAAAGGTTGCTCGCGAATGGTTATGGGCTATTAAATCTCTGCCGCAGCGTGTCGATATTCAAGTGGAAGGATCACAGGGGGCGTTTCATCTTGAGGAGTATGCGCGAGCGAGAGATGCTACGGCAACTGTTTTAATCAAAAGCGCTACGGGGTATCGTTTAAGTACTAATGTTTGGGCAAACGTTTGATGAAGAGATTGTGAAATAGGTTTTAAAAGAGCAGGTAATATCACCGTTGAAATGAGAGGCAGCTGAGATAAGAGCGGATATCGCAACTGATATCGAAGCTAATAATTGCATTAGTGTTGTAGTTAGTATGGTAAGTAATATGGTAAGTAGTGCTCAATTCTTGATGATTGTTGATGGATTTTGAATGAATTATTAGATGGAGATTGTTGCAGTAATTTTTAGAGTCGCTACTATATTTCGTTATCTTTTAATGGATCGATCAGGTTGACTATGCTTTTCAGATGCCAGCGAGATGAAAGATGCGATTCCCCGATCTATTTCATAACTTTTAATCTACTTATAACAGAGATGGTAACGATATTTTATGGAGCTAAAGCGCGCGCAGACACTGCCGAATACAATTAAAGAGGTCATTATTCAAGATATCATTAGAGGGGAGATTCAACCTCGCGATAAGATCCTTGAAGAGAAGTATGCGAAGAAAACAGGAGCAAGTCGAGCCTCTGTACGCGAAGCAATATTTATCTTGGTGAGTGAAGGAATCGCTACAAAAATTGAGAATAAGGGGACCTTTCTCAATAGCTTTACACTTGAAGAGCACATTGATCTCTATCATCTACGTTTTTTCTTGGAGAATCAGGCGTTAAGTAAGGTCTGTAAAATTGAGGATCTCTCCCCACTGATAGAGCATCTAGAGGAGCTTTCACTGCAGATGCGCGTTAACATGCAGGCGATTATGGATAAGGGGGGATCGCGCGAAGAGATGGCGCATATTGGGTTGCTCAACTATCAATTCCATTATGCATTAGTTCAATTCTCCGGCAGTCGTGTCCTTATTGAGCGCTATCCTTCATTTTTTGTGAGTTTAGCCTTTATACAAAATGAGCTCTATCTCCATCAGCGAGCAGAAGTTTATAAACCATTAATAGAACATGATGCTCTGATTGATGCTTTACGGAATCGTGATTTTGATCAATTCTCAACAATTTTGGCAGAGCATCATCAAGATGTATTGCGTCTGTTAGAGAGAGGCGCCGAGAAGGTCTTTCTTTAAAATGATTAGAGAGGCAGCTTACATAGCTAAGTAGTGATATATAGCCATAGAAGAGAAAGCCGAAGAGAAAGTTGAAGAGAAGAGAGAAAAGGGGGAGATTGCGAATCGGCATCTCCCCCTTATGATTTTCTTAACATGTAACATCGAATGTTTTGTATCTGATGCCTAATCGATATCTAGCTCAATTGCTTTCTAGTTTTTGTTATCACGCTTTTATTGATTAAGTGGCTGATCTTCTCTTTTATCATCTTGCTTAGTATGAGAGTTTTTCTCTTTTTTATCACTCTGATCTTCTTGAGAGGCATCTTCTTCCTCTTTCTCTTGGTGGATATGAAGACCATCATCATCAAAAGAACAATCTTGGATCGTTGGCCATTCTACATTGAGCTTAATATTTTGTGCTTTAAGTTCCGTTTGCATTTGGCAGAGTGCTTTATCAAGCTTCTCAATATGGTTGAGGAGAAGGTTGATAGCATTTGCTTCAGGATCTTCAATATCATGACTCATCCCATAAGCATTAAAGAGCTTATTAGCGATCTCTTTCTTAAGATTTGGACGATCCGGTTTGGAAAGGCGAGCAGGGATGCCGACAGCTGTTGTATTATCGGGGACAGCTTTAATAACGACGGAGTTAGCACCGACGCTTGCATTATTTCCTAATGTAATAGGACCTAATATCTTTGCCCCCGCTCCTATCACAACATTATTACCTAAGGTTGGATGGCGCTTCCCTTTTTCAAGGCTTGTTCCGCCAAGAGTGACACCATGATAGAGCGTACAATCATCCCCAATTTCTGCCGTCTCACCAATGACAACCCCCATTCCATGATCGATAAAGAGGCGGTCACCAATTTTTGCCCCAGGATGGATCTCAATACCGGTTAAGAAGCGATTCCATGTGGAGATCCAGCGGGCTACTGTTTTAAAACGTCTACGCCAGAGGGCATGTGCAATCCGATGAATCCAGACAGCCCAAAGACCGGGGTAGGCGAGGAGAATCTCTAGAGAGGTTCTCGCTGCCGGATCAAATTTTTTAATATTGTTAATATCATCTTTTACTCTTTTTATCATAAATCTCTACTCCTCTTTTTCAGCTTCTTCGTCTGTTTTGGGATCTACTTTGGGGTCTACTTTTTTCGTTTGTTTCTCTAAAGCATTTAGGGTTCCACGTAAGATATTGATCTCTTCTTGCGTTAAAGCCGCCTTTTTATAGAGTTTTCGTACCTTGCGCATGAGATGCTTAGGATTGTTGGGGTCAAGAAAGTCACTTTCGATCATCACTCGTTCTAGGTGGGAGAAGAGCCCTTCTAATGCTTCGTGAGTTGCAGGAAGCTCACCGGCATAGTGCGGGGCTTTAATGATCGCTTTTGCTTTCTCTTGTGAGAGTAGTCGGCGCAAATCATAAGCAATAATCTGGATTGCTTGAGAGATGTTGAGAGAGTTGTAATTATTTTCTGTCGGGATATAGAAGAGTTTATCGCAGATATCGACCTCTTCATTAGTTAATCCCGTTCTCTCTGTACCAAAGAGGATTGCAATCTTTGCATCAGGTATTTGTGAGAGAATTGAGCGGATCTCTTCAATACCCTCTTCAATAGGGAGCTCTGGCTTACCGATATGGCGACTTCTAGCGCTAGTGCCGAAGATATATTGACAATCGGCAACCGCCTCAGAGAGTGTCTCAGTGACAATGGCATTTTCTAAGACATCAAGAGCACCACTTGCTAGGGCAGTGGCCTCTTTACTTGGGAATTTATGAGGATTCACTAACGTTAAGTTATATAATCCCATCACCCGCATCGCTCGTGCTGCCGCGCCGATATTTCCGGGATGTGTCGTATTAACCATAACAATTTTAATAGCTTGCAGTGGGGATTCATTGTGCATGAGTTGGCTCGCTTTTATGCTTTTAATGATATATTGACGCCCTAAGTAGGGAGTGGGGATCTAATCGCTGTTAAAATAGAGCGGAAACTCTCTTTATTCCCCTTCATTATTCCCCTTCAAGTTGCTCATTATATTTATTGGTTAAAAAGCATCAGTAAAGTATGCATCAGTAAAATAGAAAAGCAGAAGAGGGGATCTTTGAAGGAGGTATTCGCTCTATTAAAATTATTTATTTTATTTATCCTACACTCTCTGATTTTAATGAAGAGAGCTAGAATGATCTAAGATCAATCTTCAATTCGGATCATGACCTCGAATCATGAACTCGATTAAACGCCGATTTCAAACGCCGATTGAATTTCGAACTCATTTTAATATGGGTTAGGATTATAGCAACTATTAACATAAGAGAGGACAAGATGCCTAAAAACTTTATACAAGATATCGCCGGACGCCTTCATGATGCGCTCCCTGATGGGGTAAAAAATGCCGGTGGCGAAGTGGAGAAATTAGTCAAAGAGGGGGTTGATTCAGCCTTGAGTAATTTTAAATTTGTTCGCTATGAAGAGTTTGAGATTCAAGAGAAGGTTCTATTGAAGACAAGAGAGAAAGTGGAGTTGTTGACGCAGCGCGTGGCAGAGCTAGAAGCGAAACTTGATCAGCTTTTGTTAGATAAAGAACAGGCTGAAAGTGATGATGCTTCCATCTTATTAGCGGACTCTTCAGGGGAGTTGCCAGAAGATTAATTGGAAATCGATAAGGGGAAATAAGCGATCTCTCCATTGTGATAAATGGAGGTGGGAAAAGGGTTAAACGCGGGATGAAAGAGCGATCAATAGCTCATTGGTAAAAAATAAAGTAGAGATTAAAAGCAGATTGAGCGAAGGAAGATAAAGCAGGATTTAGAAGCTGTGGTGCTATTCAATCGATGCTAAATGAAGTACTATATTCACAAATTTTGTTGAGTCTCAAATCTAATATAAAGGAAGTGTATAGTTATGAGTCAAGCCCCTAAATATAAGCGCATTTTATTGAAGCTCAGTGGCGAGGCATTAATGGGTGACGCCGATTATGGTATCGATCCGGTTACTATCGGACGTATTGCCGATGAGATCAAGGCATTAAACCGTATTGGTGTTGAGGTCGGAGTTGTAATCGGTGGTGGGAATATCTTTCGTGGGGCAGGATTAGCAGAAGCGGGGATGGATCGTGTTGCTGGTGACCATATGGGGATGTTGGCAACTGTGATGAACTCATTAGCGCTTCAAGATGCACTGGAATCTCGGGATGTTTACGTTCGTGTGATGAGCGCTATTCGTATCAATGAAGTGTGTGAAGATTATCTTCGTCGCCGTGCTGTCCGTCACCTTGAGAAAAAGAGAGTGACTATATTTGCCGCAGGTACCGGTAATCCGTTCTTTACAACAGACTCTGCCGCAGCACTTCGTGCGATTGAGATCAATGCTGAAATTATGTTGAAAGCGACAAAAGTAGATGGCGTCTATACCGCAGATCCGATGAAAGATCCTACCGCAACACGATATGACCATATTACTTTTACCGATGCACTCACTCAAAATTTAGGTGTTATGGATGCCACAGCCCTCGTGATGTGCCGTGAAAATAATCTCCCCATTAAGGTCTTTAATATCTTTAATGAAGGCGATCTAATGCGTATTGTAAAGGGTGAGCCGGTAGGAACTTTAGTATCAGAGACCGCTCCTGAATAGGAGTATGGTAAAATTATTCTAGTTTTTTAATAATCTTAAATAGTTTTAAAGTGTGAGATGCTACTGGCTCAGTAGCCCGTAGGCATCTCCTTTTTTAGAAAAATTGAACAACAGTTGAATAAAAATTGGAGAAAATTTAAATGACGCAAAATATCATCAAAGATGCAAAGACTCGTATGGATAAATCAGTTGATGCACTCGCTAGCGCCCTTGGGAAGATTCGTACAGGACGTGCTCATATCTCAATTTTAGATCATATTGAAGTTGAATATTACGGCTCTATGGTGCCATTAAGTCAGGTTGCTAACTTAACAGTGCAAGACTCCCGAACTTTAGGTGTTGCACCATGGGAAAAACAGATGGTTGGCCCTATCGAAAAAGCGATTATCAATAGTGATTTAGGATTGAATCCTGCAACGACAGGTACTTTAATTAGAATCCCACTTCCACCATTAACAGAAGAGCGCCGTAAAGAGTTAGTGAAGTTAGTCGGCGGTGAAGCAGAACAAGCGAAAGTAGCAGTGCGTAATATTCGTCGTGATGCTAATAACCAGATCTCTGCTTTAGAGAAAGAGGGTGAGATTTCAGAAGATGTACAGCGCCGTACGGAAGATGAGATCCAGAAGTTAACTGACGCTACGATCAAAAAAATTGATGAAGTACTCGCAGCGAAAGAAGAAGAGTTAATGGAAATTTAAGCTAAGGGTTAAATGTGAGCGAAGGTAAAGAGCGCTGTCAACATGTTGCCATCATTATGGATGGCAATGGCCGTTGGGCTGAAAGAAATCGTTTAGCACGAGCATTAGGGCATCGAGCCGGTGTAAAAGCCGTTAAACGGAGCGTTGAGTGTGCAATTAAAAATGGTATTAAAGTCTTAACCGTTTATGCATTTTCAACGGAGAATTGGAAGAGACCCCAAGAGGAGGTCTCTTACTTAATGGATCTCTTTTACCAAACATTAGAGGGGCAACTCAAAGCACTTCATCGTGCGGGGGTTCGCCTCTCTTTTATTGGTGATCTCTCCCCGCTCTCTGTAAAGTTGCAGGAGAAGTTATTTGCTGCGGTAGAACTTACTCAAGAGAATGATGTGCTAGATTTTGTAGTTGCGATCAATTATGGCGGCCGGCAAGAGATCGTCAATGCTTGTAAGAATTTGGCTGAAGAGGTGGTTGCTGGAGATCTTGAGATCGATGAGATTACAGAGTCTCGATTTGAGAAAGCGCTAACAATGAGTGACCTTCCTCCTGTTGATCTCTTGATCCGTACAAGTGGAGAGCAGCGAATTAGCAACTTCTTAATTTGGCAGTTAGCTTATGCCGAACTCTACTTTATCGATTGCCATTGGCCCGATTTTGGTGAGAAAGAATTTGAGGCCGCTTTGGCTGAATTTTATCGTCGTGAACGACGATTTGGTGGGAGATAAATTATGAAGCAACGCATTATTACCGGCATTATTTTAGGGGTTGCGGCACTACTTGCCATCCTTTTTTTACCAACCTCTCTCTTCTCTCTCCTACTCTTTTTGATCTCGGTTATTGGGCTTTTTGAGTGGAGTAATCTCTTAAAGCTCTCAGGGATGCAGAAGAGAGTCTATATTGGTGTCGGTTCTATTACACTCCTACTCGTTGTTGGTGCGCTTTTATTGGGCAATCGCGAGACAGATCAGATTGTTGGTGGACTTGCGCTCTTTGTGCGCAGTAACCCACTTCTCTTTGGGCTTTTACTGCTGATGTCCCTCTTTTGGCTCATGATGCCTTTTATTCTCTCCATCTATGCGAGAAGGCCGCTCTCCTTTCTAACTAATAGAGAGTTTCTCTTCGTCGTCAGTATCCTTTCACTAGCTGCATTAATGATCACTTTAACGGTATTGCAGCAAGGGCTTATTCTGCTCCTCTACCTTATTTTATTGGTGATTATTGCCGATAGTGGTGCCTATTTTGTTGGGCGGAAATTTGGTAAGAGAAAGTTGGCCGTCACCATTAGTCCAGGGAAGAGTGTTGAAGGTGCTATTGGCGGGATTGTTCTTGCAGGGCTCTTCTCTTTAGCGGCAATTCTCTACTTTACAAGTGATGAAACTGCGATCTTTATCGCTCAAGAACGAATGATGTTAATTCTTAATTTTGTCTCTTTGAGTCTTTTGGTAGTGATTATCTCTATCTCTGGCGATCTCTTTGAGAGTGTGGTGAAGCGTCATGCTGGAATGAAGGATAGCGGTAATATTTTGCCCGGCCATGGCGGGGTATTAGATCGTATTGATGCTTTAACGGCAGCTGCGCCGCTCTTCTTTGTAGGGTTAAGTTTTATATGAAAAAACAGATCTCTATTTTAGGTGCAACAGGTTCGATTGGTGATTCAACACTTAAGGTGATTCGCAACAATCGGGCGCTCTATCAAGTTCACTCTCTGGTTGCGAATCAGAGTGTTGATAAGATGATGCAACTCTGTCAGGAGTTTGAGCCTAAGTATGCAGTTTTAGAGAATGAATCTGCAGCTAACAGCCTTAAAAAATTGGTAGAAGCCGCTAACTTACCAACGGTGGTGTTAGGGGGTGAGGCAGCTATTATTGAGCTTGTAACAGAGAGGGAAATAGATCTTGTTGTCGCGGCGATTGTGGGGGCAAAAGGGTTTCTCTCTAGTCTGTCAGCCGCTAGAGCAGGTAAGACCATTCTATTGGCGAATAAAGAGACGCTTGTTTTAGGGGGCGCACTCTTTATGGCGGAAGCGAAAGCCCATGGCGCGACGATTTTGCCAATCGATAGTGAGCATAATGCGCTCTTTCAATCCCTTCCTAAAAGAGGTGGTGAGTTGAGTTATGAAGGTGTTAAACGTCTAATTCTAACTGCTTCCGGAGGGCCTTTCAGAGGTTATCAGCGACAAGATCTAGAGAAGGTAACATTAGAAGATGCTCTCAAGCACCCTAATTGGTCTATGGGGGCAAAGGTGACGATCGATTCGGCAACCTTGATGAATAAGGGGCTTGAATTGATCGAAGCACATTTTCTCTTCTCTATGCCGGTAGAGAAGTTGAGTGTTGTGGTTCATCCTCAAAGTATGATCCACTCATTGGTTGAGTATATAGATGGCTCTTTGATCTCTCAGATGGGTGCTGCTGATATGGCAATTCCTATCGCCCATGCATTAGCATATCCGCAACGAGTTGTATCGGGGGCATCCTATCTCGATTTGACAAAGATGTCGGCATTAACTTTTGAAGAGCCTGATCTTGTCACTTTTCCTGCACTTCGCCTTGCGCAGGAGTCTCTTATTGCCGGCACACCCTACTTAGTGGCACTCAATGCCGCTAATGAAATTTTTGTGTCGGCATTTTTAGCACAAAAAATCACCTTTGTTGAGATAGCGGATAAGGTGGCTGAAGTTTTAGATCGAGTGGTGATGTCAGCTAATGCATTACAGACAGAGGAGGCTCTTTTAGAGTATGATCAAGAGATTCGTCAGATGGCTAAGGCACTCTGTTAAGTTGTAAAATTTTACTAAAAAGGCTGATCTTAAATGTCGATGTTGTTTAACTCTATCTTTGGTTTTTTAATTCTGATGGGTGTTTTGGTGACACTCCATGAGTTTGGCCATTTCTATGCAGCAAGAAAGTTAGGGTTTAAAGTCTTAACCTTTAGTATCGGTTTTGGGAAGAAGGTTTGGAGCCGCCGAGGCAAAGATGGTGTGGAGTATCGTATCGGCCTTATCCCGCTAGGTGGATATGTTGCGATGCTAGATGATCGCGTTCATAAAGTCGATCCGGCGGATCAGAGTAAGACTTTCAATGCGCAACCTATTTGGAAGCGTGCAGTTGTGATTGCTGCAGGCCCTTTAGTCAACCTTCTCTTTGCGATTATTCTTCTTTTTGGCCTCTATCTCTATGGAATGCCAGCATTTAAAGCAAAAATTGATACCCCTCCGGTTCAATCTGTCTTTGCTGAGGCGGGATTTGAGCGAGGAGATGAGATTATTGCGGTTGAAGGCGCTTCCGTTAGAACCTTTGAAGAGATGATGATGCGTTTTGTAGAACATCTTAATGATGGTAAAGCAGATGTTGATGTTTTACGAAATGGACGTCTAGAGCAGATAGAGATTAGAATGGATGAGCCCTTAAGGCTTAATGCGAATCAATATATCGATCAGCAATTAGGGATTAATCTCTACATGCCGAGAGTGCCGGCAAAAATTGGTGTTCTGACAGATGGTGGTGCAGGTAAGCTTGCAGGATTACAACTCGATGATGAGATTCTTAAAATTGGTAACCACCGTATCGATTCTTGGCAAGACCTTCTTTTAACAATGGCACAGTTAGAAGCTGCGTCAGATAATAAAGTTTTGCTACCGGTTGAGGTTTTGCGTAAAGGGCAGATTATTGAGGTGCCGGTTGAGTTGAACCGTAATGAAAGTGGTCGGTTTATGTTAGGAGTCGGTATTACGCAGCTCTCGCCGGAGGTTGCCGCTGAATTTGAGCAGATGCAGACATTGCAAAAGTATCCTCTTTTTGAGGCTTTTCAATATGCTATTGCTGATACTTATCAAAATTCTCTTATGATTTTTAAATTTATCGGTAGAATGATAACAGGTGATATTCACCCTAATGTGATGGCAGGCCCTGTAACGATTGCAGATGTTGCCGGCAAGAAGCTTGATGCAGGCTGGGTCTATTTTATTCAATTGATGGCGCTCTTTAGTGTCAATCTCGGAATTTTAAACTTACTACCGATCCCGGTTCTAGATGGCGGACGGTTAGTCGGTTTAGGAATTGAGGCGACGGTAGGTCGGGATAGAATCCCGCAAACACTCTCGATGCGAGTGATGCAGATCGGTGCTCTCTTCCTATTTCTATTTATGGCTTTTGTGATCTTTTATGATATTAGCAAGTGGTTCTAAATAGATAATTAATTGGAATTTTTGAAGTTATTCGGTATATTAACGCAGTTTATAGATGCATTTCTATGCCCTAATTATTAGAGAAAAATATAATGGCTATTGTCGATATAAAGAGAGTTTTTTTAGCTACGAGCTTAATGCTTGGGGCCGCAACTTTTGCCCAAAAGTATGAAGTGAAAGATATTCGCGTAGAAGGATTAGAGCAGGTTAACCCGGGTGTTGTCTTTACCACTTTAGGTCTCAATCCAGATGCCCCAGTTCAGAAGGGGAATGTTAAAGATATCGTCGAGAAGCTTCATGCTACGGGACTTTTTAAAAATGTCACAGTGAAAACGCCCAATGGAAGAATTTTGGGGCGTACAAGGCCAAAATCGATCACAGTAGCAGTTCCGGTGCAAAAACAACCATCGACAGTGCGTGGTGCCGGCCCATTTGGCAATATCCGTACAGAGCCCGCTGAACCTGAAATTGAATATATTTATGAAGAGATTCCCTGTACGTTTGATGATCCCCGCTGTCAGCCAGTGGAATCCACTGTACGCTCTAATCTTATCGTTGAGGTAGAAGAGTATCCTGTTCTTTCTCGAGTCACCTTTAAAGGTAATCGTGATCTTAAAGATCCGCAGCTCAATCAGATTATTTCTGCAGCAAACCTTAAGGTAGGAGAGAGCCTTAAAGACTCTTCATTAGAAAATGCGAAAAACAATCTTCTTAAAGCTTATGAAACCCGTGGTAAATATGCGGTAAGAATTGAGCCAAAGGTGATTGAATTGCCACGCAACCGAGCTGAGATTCAATTTGAGATCTCAGAAGGGCGAACAGGGCAGATTAAGAAAATTAATTTCACGGGTAATGAGAATGTCTCTGACAGTAAATTATTACGTCAGATGCGTGTTCGTGAATCGGGCTTTAGAACGATCTTCTCCTCCGGCGATCGTTACGACCCTTATACTATTCAAGATGAACTCGATCAAGTTCAACAATATTATCGTAATAATGGTTATCTCAAGGCTGAGATCAACTACTCAAGTGCGACCATTAGCCCGAATCAGGATACGGTCTATCTTGATATCGATATTCATGAAGGGAAGCAATACCACTTTGGCGACTTCACCGTTGTTGGAAACTATCCGAGCGTTGATAAAGAGGAGCTGCTCTCTTTAATTGATATTAAACCGGGTTCACTCTATCGAGCTAAAACAGTTGAAGCAGCAGTTAAAACGTTGCAAGATCGATTAGGAAATGAGGGGTATGCTCAAGCGCGAGTCAACGCAATTCCTCGAATCAATGAAGAGACCGATACCGTTAGCTTCTCCTTTGCGATCGACCAAGGTGAACGTTACTACGTCAATCGCATCAATATTGAAGGTAATGAGCGAACGCAAGATGAGGTATTCCGTAGAGAGTTACGACAAATGGAGGGTGGTCCATTTGTAACAAGTGATATCGAGCGCTCACGGGTTCGTATTCAGCGTCTTGCACATGTGGAAGATGTTGAGGTCTTAACTGAGCCAGTCGAAGAGGGTGTGGTAGATCTTACCTACCGTGTTAAAGAACGTAGTGCCGGATCGATCACTTTCGGTTTAAGTTATGGTATGGATAGTAAGTTTGGTATTAATGCCGGTTTCAATCAACCAAACTTTATGGGAACAGGGCATGAGCTTAATGTTCAGGCTGAGACCAATAAGAGCGGTAGTTACTACGGCATCGATTATATGAATCCCTATTTTACGAAAGATGGATTAAGTGCAGGTGTCTCCTTAAGTTATAGTAAGCAGAAACATGACTATGACGATAGTGGTAACTATATTGCCGATGGACTCTCTCTAATGTTCAATTTCGGTTACCCGCTCTCTGAATATACTGCGATTCGTGCCGGAATTGGTTATGAGCAGTTAAAGCTTCGTACAACTCATGCGTCTCCTAATAAGATTGTTGAAGAGATTGCAAAACTAGATTGTGGAATGGCTTGTGTTAATAGCCATACTGAAGGGCGTCTCTATAAGGCCAAACTGAATCTCTATCGAGCGAATGTTGGAATCTATCGCGATACTCGAAATAGAACGATCTTCTCATCAGAGGGATCTCTCAATAGTGCAACGATTACGGGAACATTGCCGGGATCAGACTCTAAATTCTACAAATTACTCTTAAAACATCAGAGCTACTATCCATTGAGTGAGAATGAGGATTATGTATTCTCTCTCCGTGGCGATATCATGATGGGTTGGGGTTACGGGAATGATGGTGATACTTCACTTCCATTCTTTGAAAACTTCTATGCCGGTGGTTTAGGATCGGTTCGTGGTTATCGCGGAAGTTCAATCGGGCCAAAATATGAAAATGGCGACTCGATGGGAGGTTCATTGCGCTATAACGCGACAGCAGAATTGATTATGAAGGTTCCTGGATTCCAAGATAATAATGATGTTCGTTGGAGTCTCTTTGTAGATGCCGGGAATGTCACCTCAAAACCGAGTAAGCCAGAATTTGGAGATGTGAGTTATTCAGCGGGTGCGAGCTTTGTCTGGTTATCCCCACTTGGTCCACTTGCATTCTCCTATGCGAAACCATTTAAAACTCGTGAAGGTGATAGAGAGCAGAAATTCCAGTTCTCAATTGGTATCCCTTACTAAGTAGTGGTGAAAAGATAATGTTTAAAGGCATTTTAAGAAAGGGAGCAGCAGTACTATTAACTGCTGCTTTCATTGTTTTTACTCCTATCTCCTTGGCAAAAGAGCTGAAGATAGGCGTGGTTGATATTAATCTCTTACTAGAGAAATATATTGAACAGAAGGATATCTATTCACTTCTGAATGAGGAGTTCTTTGCAAGAGATCAATATCTTCTCAATAAGCGTGATCAGATTGAAAGTCTGCGCCGGGAATTGATGAATGGTAATAATGAAGCCTCAGTTGCGCGTGAGTTAGAGCGCCATATTGTCAATCTTGAACGAGAGTTTGTCAGACTCAGTAATGATACGCGTCAGGAGTTCAATCTTCGTAAAAATGAGGAGCTCTATAAGCTACAAAGAGAGATCAATAACGCAATATTAGAATATGCGCAAGATCACGATTATGATCTGATTTTAGAGTCAGGATTACTCTTTTCTAAAGAGTCACTCTATTTAACAGAGCCGATCTTCCAAACATTAGTGAAGGAAGAGTCGCAAGAGAAAACGGAAGAGAAAAGCGAGAAGTAGATGACATTACAACAGATTTTTGATTACCTTATCTCAAAAGGTGAAGTGGTTGAGCTCCATGGTGATGGTGCAATTAATATTTTAGGGCTCTCCACAATCCAGCATGGAAAACCTAATACGCTCTCTTTTTTCCATAATCCCCGCTATCGTCAATATCTAGAGAGCACGGAAGCTTCTGCTATCTTAGTTGATGCTCGTAATTTTGAGCATGTTACTCAGCCGGCAATTATCTGTCAAAATACCCATGCCGCATGGGCCTATGTGACTCAGCTTTTTCAGGAAGATTATCGTAATTTTTCAGGAATCGATCCCACTGCGAGAATCGCGCCGACCGCAAAAATTGGTGAAAATGTGACGATCGGTGCTTATAGTGTGATTGGGGAGAATGTGATCATTGGCGATAATAGTTATATCGATGCCCACTGTATGATTGAGCGAGATGTGACGCTTGGTGAATCTTGCTACCTCTTTTCTAGCGTTACGGTTCGCTATGAGTGTCAGTTAGGGGATCGAGTTGTTCTGCATCCTAATGCCGTGATCGGTGCTGAAGGTTTCGGTTTTGCCCGAACGAAAGCAGGTTATATTAAGGTTGCACAATTAGGGCGCGTGATCTTAGCGGATGATGTTGATATTGGTGCCGGCAGTTGTATCGATCGCGGTGCGATAGAAGATACGATTATTGGTCGAGGAACGAAGATCGATAACCATGTGCAGTTAGGGCATAACTGTATTGTTGGAGAAAATACTGTTATCGCAGGTTATACCGGTATTGCCGGCTCTACAGATATTGGAAACAATGTTGTTATTGGTGGCGGCGTTGGTATGAATGGTCATATGAAGATTGAGGATAATGTGGTTGTTACCGGTGGAACGCAGGTGAGTCAGCCACTTAAGTCAGGAAAGATCTACTCCTCCATTCCTCCTGTTTTGGAAAATCGCGAGTGGCGCTATAATAGTGCCCGCATTAAACGTTTGGGAGATCTCTTTGATCGGGTCAAAAAGCTAGAGGCTCAGTTAGGGCAGTTAGCAGCATTAGATCAGCCAAATAGAGAGAAGTAGAGGGTAAGCGGAGAGTAATAAGGAAGTAAAAAAGCGTTAGATTAAAAGCGTTAAAGTGTCACTAAAAAATTAGTGAAGAATCAGTGAAGAATTAGTGAAAACATTAAGTTAGATATCAGTTTAGATATTAGTTTAGATATTAAATAGAAGAGAATAGAGAATAATAATTATGAGCGATAACAAAGTAATCGATATCAATGAGATCATGACATATTTACCCCATCGATACCCTTTTTTAATGATTGATCGTGTACTTGACTTTACGCCAAATGAGACGTTACACGCTCGTAAAAATGTCACCTATAATGAGCCCTTTTTCCAAGGCCATTTTCCCGTTAAACCGATTATGCCTGGAGTGCTTATTTTAGAAGCATTAGCCCAAGCGACCGGCATATTGAGTTTTAAATCGGTTGAAGATTATGACTCTACTGATCAATCGATCTATTACTTTGTGGGTATTGATAAAGCTCGATTCCGTAGACCTGTTGAGCCGGGTGATGTATTAGATCTTAAAGTACAATTTCTTCGCGCAAAAAGAGGAATTTGGGCTTTTGAAGGGAAGGCATATGTTGATGGCAAATTAGTATGCCAAGCTGAATTGATGTGTACTCGCCGTGAGGCATTTGAATAATGAAAAAAGTATTAATACATCCAACCGCAGTGATCGATCCTTCTGCAAAATTGCATGAGAGTGTGGAAGTTGGACCTTATTGCGTTATTGGACCTGATGTAACGATTGGTAAAGATACCGTTTTGACTTCTCATGTTGTGATTCAAGGGCCCACAACGATTGGTGAGGGGAATACCTTCTATCAGTTCTGCTCGATTGGTGAAGTGCCACAGGACAAGAAGTTTAAAGCGGGAGATAAGGTCTTTCTAGAGATCGGTGATCGCAATACGATACGGGAATATGTCAGTATCAGTCGCGGAACGATCCAAGATAATGCTGTGACAAAGATCGGTGATGATAACTGGATTATGGCAACATGTCATATTGCTCATGATTGCATCGTGGGAAGTCGTACTATCTTTGCAAATGGTGCCTCTTTAGCAGGTCATGCCGTGATAGAAGATGATGTCATTCTCGGTGGCTATTCGATGATCTATCAACGCTGCCGTATTGGTGAAGGTGCAATTACAGGGTTCTCTTCCGGTATTCATCGGAATGTTCCTCCTTTTGTAACTGCCGCAGGATATCGTGCAGTTCCATCAGGAATTAACTCAGAAGGCTTGCGTCGAAGAGGGTTCTCGCCTGAAGCGATTAAGGCAACGAAAGATGCTTATAAAGCGCTCTACCGGCAAGATCTCTCTCTTCAAGATGCGATCTTAAAGATTAAAGAGTTAGCAGTAGATGCCCCTCATCTTGAGAAGATGGTGAAGTTCTTAGAAGAGACGGAAGATCGCGGTATTATCCGTTAGTTGCTGACAAGAGATATCAGTTCAGAGAGTAGATTAAAAGAGGCTTAGTTCTCTTACTTTAATGACCTTTTGGGTACTTAATGAATGATGTTTAATAATTAATAATTAATAATTAATAATTAATAATGACACTTAATAGAGGAGAAGCGAAAGAGAGATCTTGTAGCTATTTCGATATCTATTAGGTGTTTTTCTTTTTCTTGTTTCTCGATTTCTTATTTCTCTATTTTTTTAATAAGATCGATAGCATCAAAATTGATAGTGGTAGATAGAATTTATAGCGATTGTAGATTTTTTAGAGTGCTTGAGGTTTGTAAAATATATCGAGCGTATCGAAGTTGTAGCATAAAATTGTGAAGTAGATAAAGTTGTAAACTATTGCAAGCTATAACGATGAAAACTAGTGATAAGGTAGGCCTAAACTGAGAGAAGTAATGAGAGTCGGTAGAGAGATAAATCGAGGAGATAGAGATGAGTAGAGTAGATGATCGTGAACCAGAAGTACTTGGTCGAACTTCGATAGAAGTTAATTTAGAGGAGCAAACACCTCTGTTTATGCTCGTTGCCGGTGAACTATCAGGAGATCTCTTAGGCGGTGGACTGATAACATCACTCAAAGAGAGCTACCCCAATGCGCATTTTTTCGGTATTGGGGGACCGATGATGATTGAAGCGGGTTTAGAATCGATTGTCCCTATAGAATCACTCTCTATCATGGGACTTGTAGAGGTTCTCAAAGAGTTACCTAAACTCCTTAAGATTAAAGCGGAATTGGTCACTGTGGCAAAAGAGCGCCGACCTCTCTGTTTTATTGGTATCGATGCTCCTGATTTTAATCTTCGTTTGGCAAAGTCTCTCAAAGCGCTTGATATTACTACATTTCAATATGTCTCACCTTCGGTTTGGGTTTGGCGAGAAGGGCGTGTTAAACAGATTCGGAAATATATCGATCGTGTATTAACCCTCTTTCCTTTTGAGGTGGAGTTCTATCAAAAACATCAAGTGGATAGTATCTGTGTTGGTCATCGTCTAGGGGGTGAGATTCCTTTGGAGATCGATCGTGCTTCTGCAAAAGTAGCATTAGATCTTCCTCAAGAAAGGGAGTATTTAGCAATATTGCCGGGAAGCCGTCGAGGAGAGATTAATCGATTATTACCCCTCTTTTTAGAGAGTCTCCCCTTGATTTTAAAGCGTTCCCCTACATTAGAGTTTCTAATACCGGCAGCAACTCCAAAAATTTATCAGATGATTCAGAGTGCCCTATGGGAGCTTCCCTTCGAATTACGGGAGAAGGTGCATCTATTTCAGGGGCGTTCACGTGAGATTATGAGTGCTTCAAAGGGAGTTCTATTAGCTTCGGGAACCGCTGCTTTAGAGGCGATGTTGTTGAAGCGATTGATGGTTGTCTGTTATCGGTTTAATGCTATTACTGCATGGTTAGCACCTAAAATCGTAAAAATTTCCCATTTTTCACTTCCCAATATATTAGCAAAAGAGCCCCTTGTAACGGAGCTTTTCCAACAGGAGGTCACGCCAGAGAGGATTGCTTTAGAAGTTGGGGAAATCTTGAAAGAGAGTCCTGAAAATAGTGAGAAATTAGCACAATTTAACGAGATGCATCTCTCATTACGCCTCGATTCTGATCAAGTGGCAAAAGAGGCTGTTATCTCCCTTTTAAAAGAGCGAGGGCTTCTCTTATGATAAAGTCAGAAGATCAGCAACTAGGACTCTTTCCGGAAGAGGATTTTGTAGGTTTAGTTGCCGGTGTTGATGAGGCGGGCAGAGGGCCACTCTGTGGTGATGTTTATGCTGCTGCAGTGATATTAGACCCTGATTGTCCTATTAAGGGGCTTGATGATTCTAAGAAGTTGAGTGAGAAGCGCCGGGCTATTTTAGCTTCCGAGATCAAAGAGAAAGCATTAGCATGGGCCATTGCCAGTAGCTCCGTTGCAGAAATTGATGAGATCAATATTCTACAAGCAACACTATTAGCGATGCGTCGTGCTGTAACTGCACTCTCTATTCAGCCTCAGTTACTTCGAGTTGATGGGAATCAAGATCCGAAAAGTGATGTGCCGGCAATTACGATCATCAAGGGGGACGCTCTCTTTGCAGAGATTAGTGCGGCCTCTATTTTAGCAAAAGATGCGCGTGATCAATCGATGTATGAAGCGGATCAAGACTATCCGCAATATGGGTTTGGTCAACATAAAGGGTATGGGACAAAGGCGCACTTAGCAGCTTTAGCGCAATATGGGGTAACACCGCTCCATCGCACCTCTTTTGTCCCAATTAAACGCTTGATTGAGAAAGCGGAAGTTAGGGATTGATAAAAGACAACCCTTGGAAAACATAGTAGAATAGTGAAGAGTTATTGAGAGAAAGGTCAAAAATGAAAAACGCTAAATGGATCGATTTTGTTGTAGGACTATTTGTCATAAGTGGCATTGTGGCATTTGCTTGGCTCGCTTTTAATGCCAGTAATGCGACAACAGGTTTAAGAGGAGGGAAACCGATCTATGTTACTGCCTCATTTACCAATATTGGCTCATTAAAGGTGAAAGCACCGGTGATGATCTCAGGTGTTCGTGTTGGGCAGGTGAATGGAATTGCATTGGACCCTCACAATTATGAGGCGGTTGTCACTTTAGCATTAGATAGCTCAGTGCCCATTCCGCAAGATACCATAGCCGCAATTAATACTTCAGGTTTAGTCGGAGAGCAATATATTGCATTAGATCCGGGTGGATCTGAGAAAGATCTCACCAATGGTGATCGTATTCGTATGACCCAAGATGCATTTGTTATGGAGCGGTTGATCGGGCAGTTAATGGCCTCTTTTGGCGGAAGTAAAGGAGATACTTCAGAGGTTACGCCGGAAGAGAGCTCTAATAGTAATAGTGGTAATAGTGGTGGTTTTAAGCCCGGATCACTTTTAGATTAAGATCTTAAATATGATTGAACGATTGAACGATTGGAAAGGGCGGGAAAATTATCCCGCCTTTATGCTGATAGTCCGTTGATTGTCTATTGGTTGTCTATTGGTTATCTACCTAAAAGTGATGATTCGATCTCCCCATTTCAGTAGGCTTAATGGACTCAATGGACTCAATAGAGGAAACTCAAGTGATCAAATGTTAGAGAGAAGAGAAGAGTTAGGTCGAACCTTAGCCGTTGTCCTCAATAAGCGCTCATTTAAAGAGTCTGGTTTTTTGGTGGATCTCTTTACTCTTGAGTATGGACGAATTACATTACTCACACGAGGAAGAGCGAATCCAAAGCGCCCTTTGCACCATTTAGAGCTCTTCTCTTATAGCGATTGGCATCTCAAAGAGGGGCGCGTTTTTCATTTTGCGCATGAGGTGGATCTTCTTTATACCTTCTCGTTGAAGGGGCGTGAAATATGGACTGCTTACTATCTCAATGAGTTACTATTGCGATTGATGCCAAAGCATCAACCTGCGCCGGAGTTATTTCAGGTCTATCAAGAAGTTCTCGCTGCCTTAGCGGAGGATGTTGAGGATATCTCTCCCTATCTGCGCCATTTTGAGCGCTCTCTTTTAGCCTATTTAGGAATCCTCCCCGATCTCTTTTATGACGCTGCCGGCGATCCGATCAATTCTCAGAAAAGCTATTATCTCTCCCATGAGGAGGGGGTATTGCCTATTGAATTTCCTGGAACTTTTAAGATTTCAGGCTCCGTGATTCTGAAGATTGCAGAAGAGGAGACGTTAGTCGGGGAGGAAGCTCTGATCTATCGTAATATGATGCGCTATCTTTTAGCCCCCCTCATTGGCGATAAGCCCCTGCAATCGCGAATTTGGATGCAGAGGCTCTATCGAAAGCGCTAATCGAGTAAGGCTATCTCTCTATATGATTGCATACATCTATAAGCGATGTTAAGAAAGAGCCTCTTTTGCCGCATTTTTCTCATCCTCTTCTCGCCGTTTAGTGAGATAGAGATTGATGAGTGTTACCAAAAATACAATGGTGGCAACGATGCCTATCATAAGAGTCGAGAGAGCATTGATATTAGGGCTTACGCCGAGGCGCGCTTTTGAATAGATCCAGATAGGAAGCGTTGTTCCGCCCGGACCTGTTGTAAAGGTAGCAATCACTAAATCATCGAGTGAGAGGGTAAAAGAGAGTAACCATCCCGATATAATTGCAGGAAAGATCATCGGGAGCGTGATATAGAAAAAGGTTCTAATACCATCTGCACCAAGATCCATAGCGGCCTCTTCAATGTGGCGATCAAATCCTGTTAGGCGAGATTGAACAACAACAACGACATAACACATTGTAAAGGTGATATGGGCAATCATCATTGTGAAAAAGCCAGTACTAAATTTAAGTGCGACAAAGGTTAATCCAAGAGAGCTACCCATAATAATTTCAGGCATCACCATAGGGGCATAGGTAATGCCGGAGAAGAGTGTTTTACCTTTAAAGCGTCTAAACTTAACGAGTGCAAAAGCCGCCATCGTTCCAAGTACCACCGCAAAAGTGGAGGTTGATACTGCTAATAATAGGCTCGTTTTAGTCGCGGACCAGATCCCTTCTTGCTCAAAGAGATCGCTATACCATTTTGTCGAAAATCCGGACCAGACGGTGACTAATTTCGATTCATTAAAGCTATAGACGATCACCAAAATAATGGGGGTATAGAGGAATATGAGTCCCAATATGAGTGCAGTCCAGTTCAGGGCAGTCATCTTTTTTCTCATAACAGCTCCTAATTAAATTGTTTCGCTTGAATGCGATTAAAGATATAGATGGGAATAATCACAATGAGTAGCAAAATAACAGAGATTGCAGAGACTAAGGGGAGATTCATCCCTTGGAGATAGGTATCATAAAGCACCTTTCCTATCATTGTGACATTTGAGCCACCTAAGAGATCGGGAATGACAAACTCGCCGATTGCAGGAATAAAGACTAAGAAACAGCCGGCAAGAACCCCGGGAAGGGAGAGGCGAAAGGTGATCTGCCAAAATGTTTTGAGAGGGGGGGAACCGAGGTCAAGCGCCGCCTCCACTAATGTATTATCAATTTTGATGAGTGTAGCAAAGAGCGGAAGAATCATAAAAGGGAGATAGCCATAGACAATTCCGATATAGACCGCTAAATCTGTGTGAAGAATATGGAGAGTCACTGGGGAAGTAGGATCGATGAGTCCAATCCCCATTCCAACCCAATTGATAAAATTATTGAGCACTCCCGTCGGTGATAAGATTGTGATCCAAGCGTAGATACGAATCAAAAAAGAGGTCCAAAAGGGGAGAATTACCAACATTACCAAGAAGAGCTGCCATTTTTTAGAAGCGCGAGACATCGCAAGCGCAATAGGGTAACCAATGAGCAATGTCAGAAGTGTTGAGAAAAAGGCGATCTTCACGCTATTGAGATAGGCGTGAATATAGATCTTATCTTCCCACAATTCGAGATAATTTTGAAAATTGATAGTAATTTGCAGTAAGCCATCATCGATCCATTCCATTAGATCGGAGAAGGGCGGGGAGGCGATCTCTGCTTCTGTAAAGCTGATTCGTAGAATAATCAGAAAGGGAATTAAGAAGAAGAGAATAAGCCATAAAAATGGCGTACCAATTAAGAATCGATGGCTATGACCTAAACCAACGATAAAGCGATAAGGGGGAAAGCGGAGCAAGCGGCGATGGGTAAAATTGAGCCGGGAGACGATCTCCGCCATGATGCCGGTAAAAGTTCCGACCTCTTGTTGACGATGGGGCATTGTCCAACCTCCATAAGTTAAAGATTAAGAGATGAGTACAATTCCTGAATCTTCAGTAAAACTCACATAGACACGATCTTCATGGGTAATTCTCTGTTCAATAATGCGCGTATCATTCATCTGTGAGACAGTGATCATTTTCTCATTATCGAGTTTGACATGATAGATTGAGACATTTCCCATATAACCAATATCCCATACCTCTCCTTGAAGACAGTTATAATGCGCCTTTTCTGGAGGTGTTAATGAGATATCGAGCTTTTCAGGACGAACAGCAACCCATGCTTGAGATCCTACCGTAGCACCCACCCCTTGCGCACAGATAAGCGGGGTTGGAGCTTCAAAGCTCTCAACAGTTGTTTCAGTCGATGAGATCTCTGAGATAACCCCTTCAAAGATATTGACATCACCAATAAACTCCGCAACATAACGGGAGTTCGGGAATTCATAGATCTCTGCAGGTGTTGCAACTTGTGCTAAGCAGCCTGAATCCATTACCGCAATACGGCTAGAGACAGTCATCGCTTCTTCTTGATCATGTGTGACGATAATAAAGGTGATGCCGAGCTCTTCCTGAATAGTCATCAGCTCAAATTGGGTCTGCTCTCGTAATCGTTTATCGAGTGCGCCTAATGGCTCATCTAGGAGCAGCAACTTTGGTTTTTTAACAATACTTCTTGCAAGCGCTACACGTTGTCTCTGTCCGCCAGAGAGCTGATGCGGTTTCCGTTTAGCAAAGCGTTCCATCTGTACAAGCTCTAACATCTGTTGTACTCGCTTGCGAATCTCGGGTTTTTTAACTTTATCCTGCTTTAAACCAAAAGCGATATTATCTTCCACCGTCATGTGTGGAAAGAGCGCGTAGCTTTGGAACATCATATTAACAGGGCGTTCATAAGGAGGAATTTTAGACATATCCTCGCCTTCTAAGAGAATCTTTCCTGATGTAGGCGTTTCAAAGCCGGCAAGCATCCTCAGAAGCGTTGTCTTCCCACAGCCAGATGGTCCCAATAGGGAGAAAAATTCCCCTTTATAGATATCGAGCGAAATATGATCAACCGCAAGGTGATCATCATAACGTTTAACGATATCGGTAATTTCAACATGGGGAACAGAGTTGGGATCACGCCAAGGTTCATTCTTGTGTAAACGGCTTTGTTGCATAAGCGCCTCCGGCATTTTATTAAAGAGAGATTCCCTTTAAAAATGGTGAATAGGAAAAGGACAATAAAGGCTTCTTATCTCGCGGGGAGCGAAGGCTGAATTCTAGAGCGTTTTATAGAGCGGATCAAGCCTTTTTAAAATTAAAGCAGTCGGAGCATTCCGATTCTCTACTGATCCTGCACTCTAATCTGCTTAAAGAGATCATTTTAACATGCTTAACAGAGGGTTAGGGGATAAATCCTAAGGAGATGATCAAATTGTTTTTCCACCGCTATTTTTCACCTCGATTTTTTCACTTCTATCACTTCTATTGTTCTATCTCTATCTTTTACCTATCTACTATTTGTTTAGTTTATCTTTTCGATCAGATGGTTTGTTGTTTTATAAAAAAATCTCCCCATTTGGGGAGATTAGTCATACGTAATTTAGTATAAGTTGTGATTTGAAATTTAGAGAACAGTGAATAACTCTTTGAAAGGAAGGCGAGATTTAGGAAGCTTGGCATTGAAATCATCCGGGCTGCGATATCCTAAGGAGGCGATCACGACACTTCTAAAACCTTTCTCTTTTAAGTTGAAGATCTCATCGAGCTTTTTCGGATCAAATCCCTCAATAGGCGTTGAATCGATTTCGATTGCCGCCGCGGCAAAGAGTAGATTACCTAAAGCAATATAGACTTGACGATCCTGCCACTGATGGAGCATCTCTGCGCTATCGCTATTGAGATCGACAAAGTATTGGCGTCCCTTATCATTAGCCTCTTTCATCCCCTCTTCAGGAAATCTCTGATCGCTCTCTTCTTGATCGACGATCTTAGTTAAGTAGCTTCGGGGCATCTCGTTGCGCGCAAGAAAGATCACAACATGGGAAGCATCTTTAACGCGAGGTTGGTTGAACTCAAAAATCGCAGGTAATGCACGCTCTTTCGCCTCATCAGATTCTAGGACTAGAAAGTGCCAAGGTTGGGAGTTAACTGATGAGGGGGAGTTACGAAGCACTGAGTAGAGATGCTCCATCGCCTCTTTAGGAATTTTTTTATGAGGATCGTAAGCTTTACAGGTATAGCGATTTTCAGAAATTTCTGCAACAAACTTCATTTTTGACTCCTTTTAAGTGATATCTGTTATTAAGACTGTCCTGGTGAAGAGGGCAACTCAGTCGTAGTGGTAGCAGTGATGGTCACTCTATCTGATTATTGAGTATAGAGGGTACCGAAAAGGTCGTAAGTTGTCGCCTCATCGATTAAGACTTTTACTTTTTGCCCGACTAAATCACTTGAGGCATCATCAATATAGACATGTCCGTCAATCTCGGGAGCATCTGCTTTTGAACGAGCGATTGCGATTCCTTCTTCCGCATCAAAATCATCCACTAATACTTCTAGAACGGTTCCTACTTTCGCTGCCAATTTTTCGGCAGAGATCTCTGCTTGTAAGGCCATAAATCGCTCTAAACGTTCCTCTTGAATCTCAAGGGGGATAGGCTCTGCTATCTCATTCGCCGCGGCACCTTCAACCGGTGAGTAGATAAAGGCACCTACACGATCGAGTCGCGCTTCTCTGATAAAGTCGAGTAGTTCTTGAAATTCCTCTTCTGTTTCGCCGGGGAAGCCGACAATAAAGGTGGAGCGGATCGTAATTTCAGGGCAAATTTCACGCCATTTCTGAATTCGTTTTAACATATTTTCGCTATTTGCCGGACGTTTCATCGCTTTGAGAATGCGAGGAGAGGCATGTTGCATCGGTACATCTAAGTAGGGAAGAATTTTTCCTTCCGCCATCAGGGGAATAAGATGATCAACATGGGGGTAGGGGTAGATATAGTGTAATCTTACCCAGACATCAAGTTTTCCTAGCTCTTCACAGAGATTTTGAATATGGCTACGAACCGGTTTTCCATCCCAGAAACCTGTCTGATATTTGACATCAACGCCATAGGCACTCGTATCTTGTGCAACAACTAAAAGTTCTTTAACCCCTGTTTCAACTAACTTTTTCGCTTGTGATAGCACATCACCGACAGGGTAAGATTGATGTTTTCCTCGCATTGAGGGGATGATGCAGAAGGTGCAACTATGATTACAGCCTTCAGCAATTTTAAGATAGGCGTAGTGACGTGGGGTTAACTTAATGCCGGCAGGAGGTACAAGATCGGTAAAAGGATCGTGAGGACGCGGAAGATGGTGGTGTATTGCGGCCATTACCTCTTGGAAAGCATGGGGACCTGTAACGCTTAAAACATTGGGATATTGCTCTAAGATCTTATCTGCATTCGCGCCTAAGCAACCTGTAACGATCACTTTACCATTCTCATCAAGCGCTTCACCGATCGCATTAAGGCTCTCTTGAATCGCAGAGTCGATAAAGCCACAGGTATTAACTACAACAAGATCTGCTTCATCATATTGGGGGACAATTTCATACCCTTCGGTACGAAGTTGGGTCAAAATATATTCGGAGTCAACTAATGCCTTCGGGCAGCCAAGGGATACAAAACCAATTCTAGGAGTCACAATTTTACCTTCAAATATCTGTTAATAGTGGATCGTTGTGAGGCGATCATCTTCTGTTGTTGTGTCATATTGTAAAAATTTTATGAAGCGCTTGCAGAGATTTATGATTTTAATGCTTGCATAATCTCCTCATGAGCTGCTATATCACGACTATTTGCTCTAATAATGCGGCGGCGATGGGAGGATGTTACAAGGTTTGAGGATGCCGGCATACTCTCTTTATCAGCATCTGTATCTAAATCTTTGCTTGTCTTTAGTTGAGCTGTTTCATCAATACCCCTTTCATCACTCTTATCACGCTTGTCACTCTCTTCATTACTCTTTTGAGCACTCTTTTCTGCTTCAATTCGAACTTGTGGTGCTCGAATAACAGAGTTCACCGGTGGTGGCGGAGCTGTCTCTTCTTCGAGTAGATCGAAGAAGGATTTTTGTCCGCCTGTCATATTGAGATAGACTTGTGCTAAGAGCTCTGAGTCGAGTAATGCGCCATGTAGCTCACGACGGGAGTTATCCACGCCTAAGCGACGACAGAGAGCATCGAGTGTATTTCTTTGGGAGGGATATTTCTCCCGAGCCATTTGAAGGGTATCAATGACGCTAGAGTGTTCCGTGACTTTGGGAAGCCCCATTCGCTCTAGTTCAAAATTGAGGAAGGGAATGTCAAATCCGGCATTGTGGATAATAAGTTCAGCACCATCAACATAGTCGAGAAAACGTTGACCAATCTCTGCAAAAACGGGTTGAGTTTTAAGAAAATCATCCCCTAATCCATGAACATTAAAGGCCTCAATAGGCATTGATCGCTCAGGATTGATATAGACATGGAAATGGTTATCAGTGATCTCCCGGTCAATCAGCTCAATACAGCCGATCTCAACAATACGATCACCTTTTTTAAAGTCAAAACCTGTTGTTTCAGTATCTAATACTATCTGTCTACTCATAATGATTCTGTTGTCTCTTTCGCTTTTTTAATGGCATCGGTTGCTAATTTATCTGCGATCTCATTTTCACGATGGCCGGCATGACCTTTTACCCAACACCAGTCGATAGAGAGGTGGCGATCTCGCTCGATAAGTAGGAGGCGCCAGAGATCTTGGTTGAGAACGGGTTTATTATTGGCGGTTTTCCAATCGCGCCGAATCCAGCCATCGATCCACTGTGTAACACCCTGTTGCACATAACGGGAATCGGTTGTTAACACAACATGGCAGGGGCGCTTTAGAGCTTGTAGTGCTTTAATTGCCGCGGTCAATTCCATACGGTTATTGGTTGTTTCTGCTTCATATCCGGAGAGTGTCTTCTCATGTCCACGGTAGGAGAGAAGAACTCCCCATCCGCCAGGACCCGGGTTACCACTGCAGGCCCCATCGGTATAGGCATAGACAAGTTGCTCTTCTGAAGGCGGTGTCATATATGACCTCTCTCTTTTATGTTAGGTAAGGCTTTTAAATAAGGCTTTTAAATAAAGTTTTTTAGATAAGACTTTTGCCAATATTTTTAACGTCGGTCTTCAATTCATTCGCGATCAATTTTATTGTGCTTGGCTTGATACAACTGATACGGTTTATGCAGTTTATACTGCGACCACTGCTCTAATCGTCGGATGTGATTGATAATCGATAATCTCAAAGTCATCAAAGTCAAAATCAAAGATACTTTCACGTTGATGACGAATCTTGAGCTGTGGCAATGGTAATGGATCACGGCTCAGTTGTAGATCGGTCTGTTCAAGATGATTGGCATAGAGATGACAATCTCCCCCTGTCCAGATAAAGTCCCCCACTTCTAATTGGCAAACATGAGCGATCATATGGGTTAAGAGTGCATAGCTGGCAATATTGAAGGGAACACCTAAAAAGATATCTGCTGATCTTTGATAGAGTTGGCATGAGAGTTTTCCGTCGCAGACATAAAATTGGAAGAGAAGGTGGCAGGGGGGGAGTGCCATTTTATCCAATTCGCCAACATTCCAGGCGCTAACAATCAGGCGACGTGAATCGGGATTCTCTTTGATATCGTTAATAAGTTGGGAGATCTGATCAACCGTTGTGCCATCCTCTTTGGGCCAGCTTCGCCATTGCGCACCATAAACAGGGCCTAAATTGCCATTTTCATCCGCCCATTCATTCCAGATACGAACGCCATTTTCTTGAAGATAGGCAATATTGGTATCCCCTTTTAGGAACCAGAGCAACTCATAGATGATGGAACGCAGATGAAGTTTTTTGGTGGTGACAAGCGGAAATCCCTCTTGAAGGTTAAAACGCATCTGGTGACCGAAGATAGAGTAGGTTCCAGTGCCGGTACGATCTTCCTTAAAATGACCTTCAGTGCGAACCATTTTCATAAGATTGAGGTATTGCTGCATCTATTTGCTCCTACGGTAAGCTGAGATAAGAATAATAACGCCAATGATAATCATCGGGATGCAAAGAAGCATGCCTTGTGTTAGCCAGCCTCCGGCGATATAGCCAAGATGGGCATCAGGCTCTCTAAAGAATTCTACCAAGAAACGGAAAGCGCCATAACCTAGGAGAAAGAGTCCCGAGGCGGCAGCTCTAGGGCGTGGCTTGGCGGTGTAGACCCAAAGGATGATAAAGAGTAGTAATCCCTCGGTGAACGCTTCATAGAGTTGTGATGGATGGCGGTAGATATAGTCGATTGAAGAGGGGGCATGTTGAAAGAGAAATCCCCAAGTCTGATCGGTATATTTACCCCAAAGTTCACCATTGATAAAGTTACCTATTCGTCCAAAAAAGAGACCTAATGGAATTAAGGGGGCAATAAAATCGGTAAATTCCCAAAAGCTCTTCTTATAACGTTTTGCAACAAAATAGCTGGCGACTAAGACGCCGATCAATCCACCATGGAAGCTCATTCCAGCCCATTCTATGCTTGAACCTGTCCAGCCGATAATTGAGGCGGGATTTTGTATAAAATTCCCAAAATCATAAAAGAGTGTGTAACCAATTCTTCCCCCTAAAATCGCACCAATAAAGAGGTAGAAAGCCATGTCGCTCACTTGGGCAGGCGTCCATCCTGAATTGGGCTTTTTGGCGCGATAGCTACCGAGGAGAACGGCTAACCCTAAAGCGATAATATACATCAAAGCATACCATCTTAAGGCAACAGGACCGACTGAGAAGATGATAGGATCGATCTGCGGTGAAAAGTAGAGTGACATTTATAAAGCTCCCAATAAGCGCTCGCTGTAAGAGGATAGAAAAAAGGGCTACAACAAGTGTGCCCTTTTTAGTAATTAAAGGAGAGAAACAATTCTACTGTTCTTCTGGCTCACGTTCAAGATCATTCTCGGCATTCTCGGCGTTTGACGTTTCTGATGCTTTCTTGGCATCTCTCTCATCTCTTACTTTCTGGACAACCTCATCAATTGTGATAACTAATTTTTCGTAAGGATTTTGATTGCCCGGGCGATTAGCTGCTTCATTAGCGCTTAAGAGATAACGACCATCGATCACAACCGCAGGAGTGAAGGGGATCTTATATTGCTCATTGATTAAGTTTGCACCTCTGTTGAGTGCGCTCACAGTCGAAAAGCTATCCCATGTTTTGAGAAATTGATCCTTATCGATACCTTGTGTCGCCATAAAGTCTGCGATCTGCTCTTTATTGATGAAGCGTTTTCTCTCTTTATGAATCGCATTAAAAAATGCTTGATGTCCTTTATCGAGGGCATTCATTGAGTCTAAGGTGTAAAAAGCATGAGCGTAAAGCGTCCAAACGCCTTGTCCCGGTGCCGCAAGAGGGATAACGGCAACATCTTCAACGCCTTCTTGCGCTTTTGCCCACTTGGAGAAGTAGGGTTCAAATGTACTACAAGCCGGACAGGCGTAAGAGAAGATCTCTACAACCTCGATCTCCTCTGGATTGTAGATTGCCGGAACAGCTGGAGTGATCTCAGAATAGTAATTTTCAGCTATGGCAAAGCCAAAAGTTGTTGCGAGTAGAAGTGTACTTGTTGCAATAATTTTATTTAACATAGGATAAATTCTCCTTGTGTGGAATGATTGCCTTGAAATGAAAAAAGTGAGCATGAAGCTCACTTTGATCGAAAATAGTTCACCGATTAAGGCTGAAGACCTTGGATATAAGAGGAGACCTCTTTAATCTCTGCTTCAGTCATGCGTTGTGCAATATCTCGCATGATTCGAGCTGGGTCATTTTTACGCTCTTCAGTCTTAAAGCGGTTCAATTGCTTTTCAGTATAGTAGGCATGTTGACCTGCTAATGCCGGATAGTTTGCAGCAGCATTACCTTGACCTGTTGGGCTATGGCATGCAGCACATGCAGGAATACCGCGTGCGATATCACCACCACGATAAATCTGCTCACCACGGATCGCTAATTTTTCATCAGCAACACCATAGCTTGTCTTCTGCTTTGAGAGATAGAGCGCAACATCTGCAATATCTTGATCAGTTAATTTATCCGCTTCAACACTCATCTCCGAGTCAAAACGCAAACCATTATCTGGATCACTATATGAACGTTTCATTTCATAGAGCTGAGTGCGGATATATTTCTGATGCTGTCCTGCGAGTTTTGGATAGAGATCATTTGTACTGATACCATCCTTACCATGACAAGATACACAGGTTTCAGCGATCGCCTTACCTGCTTCATAATTTGGTGTGATTTCTGCAGCATTAATGTTTGTTAACATCAATGAAACACCAATTCCAATTAGGGCTTTGTAATTAAAACGCACAGCAGTTTACTCTCCTAAATCTGGGTTGTTCTATTATTAGTTGATATGCTCAAGGTCAATAAGCGCTACCGAATGATCTCAGTTTCTGCCAATTTTGATAGTGCTATCGACTAACTCTTTTAAAATCCTTATGTAAATATTGCCTTATTCTATTCTATTTTGAAAAAAATATGTAGTAGAAGAGTGAAAGAAGTTTGCCTAAGTCAAACAACCACCCATTAATTGAACAGAATGAAGGGGACTTATCCTGCAATAATTTATGATATAGGGGGAAAAGTTAGTCTATAATAGCTCATTTAGATCGATTATATGTTGTTTTTTGAAGGAGTGTAAAAGTCAATGCCCGTGATCACTTTGCCTGATGGCAGTAAAAGAGAGTACCAAGGCGATGTTACTGGATTTGATATTGTTAATGATATTGGACCAGGACTTGCTAAGGCAGCAGTCGGAATTGTAGTAGATGGAGAAGAGCGAGACCTTAGCTATACCATCACCAGAGATGTCGACTTTAAGGTGCTAACGATAAAGGATGAAGCTGGGCTTGATATTGCGCGACACACTCTTGCTGCGCAGGTTTTAGCTCGAGCAGTTAAAGATCTCTATCCTGATGCGCTATTAGCTATTGGTCCGACTATTCAAAATGGTTTCTACTATGATGTCGACTTTAAGACGGCAATCGACCCTGAAGCATTACCGGCTATTGATGCTAGAATGCGAGAGATTTTGAAAGAGAATCTCGATGTGACGCGTGAGATGTGGCCTCGTGATAAAGCGATCCAATATTTCTTAGATAAAGGGGAGATCTATAAGGCGGATATTATCAATCGTGCGCCGGAAGATCAGCAGGAGATCTCTCTCTATCGACAGGGTAATAATGGGGAAGATATCTTTATGGATCTCTGTCGAGGTCCTCACACGCCAACGACTAATCGTGGCAAGTTAGCATTTGCATTAACGAATATTGCCGGCGCTTATTGGCGTGGTGACTCCAACAATAAGATGTTAACGCGTATCTATGCTGTTGCCTTCCCAACAGAGAAGGAGTTGCAGGCCCATCTTGAGCGTGTGAAAGAGGCTGAAAAGCGCGATCATCGTCGTATTGGGCGGGCGCAAAATCTCTTCCATCTTCAAGAGGAAGCGCCAGGAATGGTCTTCTGGCACCCTAAGGGTTGGACCATCTGGCAGGCTGTTGAGCAATATATGAGAAAGCGTCAGCAGGAAGAGGGATACCAAGAGATTCGTACTCCAATGGTGGTTGATCGTTCTCTTTGGGAGCGTTCAGGGCATTGGGAGAACTACAAAGAGAATATGTTCACAACTGCTTCTGAAAACCGTGATTATGCGGTCAAGCCGATGAACTGTCCTTGCCATATTGAAGTCTTTAATCATGGCTTACACTCTTATCGCGATCTACCGATGCGTCTTGCAGAATTTGGCTCTTGCCATCGTAATGAGCCATCGGGTGCGCTACATGGCATTATGCGTGTTCGTGGATTTGTTCAAGATGATGCGCATATCTTCTGTCGTCCTGATCAAGTGATCTCAGAGGTAGAGCGATTCCATAAATTTGCAATGAGCGTTTATGATCATTTTGGCTTTAACGATGTCAGTGTAAAACTCTCTTTACGTCCTGATCAACGTGCAGGCGATGATCATGTTTGGGATATGGCTGAGTCAGGTCTTCGTACTGCGCTTAATGCTGCAGGTATTGTTTGGGAAGAGCTCCCAGGCGAGGGTGCGTTCTATGGTCCTAAAGTGGAATATCATATTAAGGATGCTATCGGTAGATCATGGCAGGTCGGAACAATTCAGTTAGACTTCGTTCTTCCTGAACGCTTAGGGGCTGAATATGTTGATGAGGATAATACGCGTAAGACACCTGTGATGTTGCACCGTGCCATTTTAGGTTCTTTTGAGCGCTTTATTGGTATTTTGATAGAGCATCATGCCGGTTCATTCCCACTTTGGTTGGCACCAGAGCAGGTTGCGGTATTGACAATCACTGATCAGCAGAGCGAATATGCCGAAAAAGTAGCGCAGAGGTTAAGAGCTCACGGAATTCGTACAACGGTAGATCAACGCAATGAGAAGATCGGCTATAAGATCCGTGAAGCGACCATTTCCCGTATCCCCTATATTCTTGTTTTAGGAAAACGAGAGATGGAGATGGGGCTAGTCGCAGTCCGAACTCGAGAAGGTGTTGATATGAGTGCAATGACGCTTGAAGATTTTGTTGAGCTTTTAAAGAAAGAGCTCTAATTGCTGGTGCTGTTACAGTTTAATCTTTTAAGTTTTAAGTTTTAAGTTTTAAGTTTTAAGTTTTAAGTTTTTAACCATTTTTCGTTAAATGAATAAGAAACTATTTAAGCTTAGATGAGTAACAGCACTAAAATTGGATGAATATCTGTTGCGCGATCTGTATAATAAGAGAGATAGCGCAACTTAAATTTAATTTTTAAATCTGTTTTTAAATCTGATCTTTAAGGGAAAATAAAGAGGAATTAAAGAAGAATGAAAGTGAAATTGTGACTCAGCACTTATGAGTCAACTCTTTTAAGAGTTGAATTAAGTGGTGATTAGCGGTTGCATTTTAGATAGAAGATTTATATAAAGAGTAATTAAATCATCATTAAACGATCATCAATGTTATTCGTTTATTCGTCAATGTTATTAATTATTAAAACAATTAAAACATTATTGATGGTGTGATTTAGATGAATAACGATTATTCAGTAAAACAACCCATAAGAAGATTGAATAGGTGGCAGTAAAAATAGTGAATATAGAATAGCGAGCTTAAATGATGAACTTTAATGGCAGAATTTAAATAGTGAGTTTAAAGAGATGCTATTTTGGAAATTATTTATATTTTTGCTAAATTATTTTTTGCGAAGTATTTTTGCGAGATATTGTGATAAATCAATATGGCTATAGGTAATAGGCAATAAAGCAATAGTCACCTTTCAATACTATTTGACTAATTAACAGTAGGAGATATAACTATTAGTAATCAATATGAGCACCGAATAAATGAGAAGATCTCGGCGAAAGAAGTGCGATTAATTTTAGCAGATGGGGAGCAAAAAGGTGTTGTCCCTCTTGATGAAGCGTTAGAATTAGCATACAATGACTCGCTTGACTTAGTAGAAGTCTCGCCAACAGCTAAACCGCCAGTATGTCGTATCATGAATTACGGTAAATACCGTTATGAATTGCGTAAAAAAGCGGATGAAGCGAAAAAGAGACAGAAACAGGTTCAAGTAAAAGAGATCAAATTTCGTCCGGCAACGGATGAGGGGGATTATCAGGTAAAACTACGCAACCTGATACGTTTCCTTAAAGATGGAGATAAGGGCAAAGTCACACTTCGTTTTAGAGGTCGTGAAATGGCCCATCAAGATCTCGGTATGGATCTACTTCTTCGTGTAGAGCAGGATTTAAAAGAGTATGGTGTTGTCGAACAGCGTCCAAAGATGGAAGGCCGTCAAATGACGATGGTCGTAGCGCCACTTAAAACTGCAACTAAAGAGTAGATTATTTATTAATAAATCATTTAGAAATGCGAGTGGATTAAAATGCCAAAAATGAAAACCCATAGCGGCGCTAAAAAGCGTTTCCGCAAAAGTGCAAGTGGTAGCTTCAAGCGCCAATGTGCATTCCGTAGTCATATTCTTACTAAGAAATCTACTAAGCGTAAAAGACACTTACGTGGTGAGGCTGTGATCTCGAAAGCAGATCATAAGCAAGTAGCTCAATTGTTACCTTACGCATAAGTATATAGATTAGGAGAATTTAGAAATGGCAAGAGTTAAACGTGGGACGATTACAAAAGCGCGTCACAAAAAAATCTTAAAAAAAGCAAAAGGTTACTACGGTGCGCGTTCACGCTCAATCCGTACAGCAACCCAAGCAGTTTATAAAGCGGGTCAATACGCTTATCGTGACCGCCGTCAACGTAAGAGAGATTTCCGCTCTCTTTGGATCGTTCGTATCAACGCAGCTGCACGTGAGTTTGGTCTTTCTTATAGCCGTTTTATCAACGGTTTGAAAAAAGCTGAGATCCAAATTGACCGTAAAGTGCTAGCAGATATGGCAGTTCATGATATTAGTGCGTTTGGCGCATTAGCAGATCGTGCTAAATCAGCATTAGCATAAATATCTCTTAAATAAAAGAGTTTACACAAAAGGAAAAGCAGCTATCGATGCTCTTTTCCTTTTTTTATTTGATAATCAAAAGATATGTAGGTAGATGAACTAATGAGTCTAGAGACAATTCTTCAAACCGCTTTAGAGGCTATTTCTAAGGCTGATAATTTACAGGCTATCGATGATGTACGAGTTGCCTATTTTGGTAAGAAAGGTCAAATTAGTGGCCTAATGGCATCGCTTGGAAAGTTAGATCCTGAAGAGCGTAAAGCGCGAGGCGCGGAAATTAATCAGGTTCGTAGTGAAGTGATGAAGGCGCTTGAAGCAAAGAGAGAGGCGCTAGAGACAGCAGAACTTCATCGCCAATTGATGACTGAAACCGTTGATGTAACGCAACCAGGACGTAACAGCGATATCGGGACACTTCATCCGATTACGAGAACAATGATGCGTATTCATCAACTCTTTGCATCTTTAGGTTTTGATATTGTTGAAGGTCCTGAGATTGAGAGTGACTTTTATAACTTTGAGGCACTCAATATTCCAGAACATCATCCTGCTAGAGCCATGTTTGATACCTTCTATTTTGATGATCATATGTTATTGCGTACCCATACCTCTAATACACAGATCCATGTGATGCAACAGGAGAAGCCGCCGATTCAGATGATCGGTTATGGGCGTGTTTATCGAAGTGACTCTGATGTGACGCATAGTCCTATGTTCCATCAAGTGGAAGGTTTAGTGGTCAATGAGAGTGTGACTTTTGCAGATCTGAAGGGAATCCTTACAGAGTTTATGCAAAAATTCTTTGAAAAAGATCTCAAGCTTCGTTTCCGCCCCTCATTCTTCCCATTTACAGAGCCTTCCGCGGAGGTTGATATTGAGTGTGTGATCTGTGAAGGTGATGGTTGCCGTGTTTGTAAGAACACTGGTTGGTTAGAGGTTCTAGGCTGTGGAATGGTTCATCCAAATGTATTAAAAGCTGTCAATATTGATCCAGAGAAGTTTCAAGGATATGCGTTTGGAATGGGAGTAGAGCGTTTAGCAATGTTACGTTACAGCGTCAACGATCTCCGCTTATTCTATGAAAATGATATGAATTTCTTAACGCAATTTAGATAAACAAATACTGGGTAAAAGTTATTATGAAAATTTCAGTTTCTTGGTTAAAAGAGTGGATTGAGAAGATCCCAAGCGATTTAGCAGATCGATTAACGATGGCAGGTCTTGAAGTGGAAGGGGTTGAGCTTGCGGCTCCTCACTTTACCAATGTTGTGGTAGGGGAAGTTGTAGAGCTGACTCCCCATCCTGATGCTGACCGTCTTCGTGTTGCACAGGTTAATGTTGGTGATGAAAAATTATTACAGATAGTTTGTGGTGCGCCGAATGTTGCGGTGGGTATCAAAGTTCCTACGGCATTAGTGGGTGCGACATTGCCGGGTAATTTTAAGATTAAAGATGCGAAATTACGCGGTGTTGCTTCTTCGGGTATGCTCTGTTCTGCAAAAGAGTTGGGCGTGAATGAAGATGCATCAGGTTTGATGATTCTTGATCCTCAAACAGAAGTTGGTACTGATTTTAGAACGCTCTTTGATCTCGATGATGAGATTGTTGAGATCGATCTTACGCCTAATCGTGGTGATTGTTTAAGTATTTTAGGCGTTGCGCGTGATCTTGCTGCTATTACCGGTATCGATGCGAAGAGCTTTACTGCAGAGTCGGTTCCTGTTCAGAGCAGTATGGTGAAAGGTGTTGAGATTGAAGAGAGCGCAGATTGCCCGAAATATCTCGGTCGCGTTATCTCTGGTGTTAATCCGAAAGCATCAACGCCACTTTGGATGGAGGAGCGTCTTCGTCGAAGCGGTATTCGTCCTCATGGAATTTTAGTGGATATTACAAACTATATCCTTTTAGAGGTTGGGCAACCACTCCACGCTTTTGATTATGCAAAAGTGGCAGGAGATATTTTAGTCCGTAGAGCAAAAGAGGGAGAGAAGCTCGCCCTTATTAATGGTGATACGGTGACTTTAAAGCCTGATACCTTAGTGATTGCAGATCAAGAGAAGGTCTTGGCAATGGCTGGTATTATGGGAGGAGAAGAGAGTGCTTGTGGGGATGATACAACAGATATCTTCTTAGAATCTGCTTGGTTCAATCCTATTACCATTGCAGGAAAAGCGCGGAACTATGGTCTACATACCGATTCTTCACATCGCTATGAACGTGGTGTTGATTTTGAGTTGGCAGAGAGAGCGCTAGAGTATGCAACGCGTCTCATTTTACAATATGCTGGCGGAGAAGCGGGTGCGATTACAACAAAGGTTGCGCCAGAAAAATTACCTGAAAGAAATGCTGTAAAAGTCAGATTTTGTAAAATAAATCAAATAATTGGACAAGAATTTACAAGTTGTGCTATAAAAGAGCTCATAGGCCGTATCGGTGATATTCAAGAGGTGAATGACGATTATCTAGTTGTGATTCCGCCTTCATACCGTTTTGATCTACAGATTGAAGAAGACTTTATTGAGGAAGTTGTCAGATTAAATGGTTATGACCAAGTGCCTGTCTCCTTTGAAATGCTTTCAAAAGTCTCTATGCCGATAGTGGCAGAGTCTTATGTTTCACTCAATGATTTTAAATCTCTCCTAGTAGGTCGAGGCTATCATGAAGTGATTGAGATGAGCTTTGTTAGCCCCAAATGGCAGGAGATTTTAGATCCCACTAATGTTGCTATTAAGTTGAAGAATCCGTTATCAAGCGATCTTTCAGTAATGCGTACGACATTATTGCCGGGTGTTTTAGGGGCGATGGAGCACAACCTTAAGCGTCAGCAGAGTCGTTTACGATTCTTTGAGTCAGGTCGAACCTACAATGGTACTTTAGAGAATGTGGCACAAGTTCTTTATATTGCAGGTGCTATCTGTGGGACTGCAGAGCCTCTTCAATGGGGTGTTAAAGCACGTAATGTCGATTTTTACGATCTCAAAGGTGATGTTGAAGCCTTACTAAAGAGAACGGGCCGTGATGATTTCCGCTTTGTTCCGACAGAGAGAGAGATCCTTCATCCAGGTCAAAGTGCTGATATCAAACTCTTAAGTGGAGACGTTATCGGTTACTTAGGTAAGTTGCATCCAATGGTATCGAAAGCATTAGATCTCAACCGTGATGTCTTTGTTTTTGAACTCAATTATGATCTTTTAGCGGGATCGATGACACCGAAATTTAAGGAGTTATCTAGATTCCCTTCATCAAAACGAGACTTAGCGCTAGTAGTTCCTGTTGAGGTGACTACTCAGCAGTTATTGGATGTGATGAAAGCTTCGGGTAAACGTCGTTATTTAACGAAAGTGAACCTCTTTGATATCTATGTTCCAGAAAGAGAGCAGAGTGAAACGGCTACAAAGAATATGGCATTTAGTCTAACTTTCCAAAATCCAGAAGAGAGTCTAAAGGATGTGGAAGTTGAGGCCATTGTAGAAGAGATCTTACAGGATTTAGCTGCCATTGATGTATCATTGCGTCAATAGTTAAAACTTTGTAGATCTAACTTTGCAATAATAATAGTTTAAATTGAGACAATACTAGGGAAAGGAGTTATAGATGTCTACTTTAACTAAAGCAGCGATTACGGAGAATCTGTATCACAGTACAAATATCTCACGTGAGGATACAAAACAATTTGTAGAAGACTTTTTTACAGAGATTAGTGATGCGTTAGCTACAGGTCGCGCGGTCAAGCTTTCAGGTTTTGGCAGTTTTGAATTGCGTGATAAAGCAGAGCGACCCGGAAGAAACCCTAAAACAGGGGAAGAGATTCCGATTAGTGCTCGCCGTGTCGTTACCTTCCGTATTGGTCAAAATTTACGCTTAAGTATGAATGAGCTCAGTGAGAAAGCAGAAGGATAAGTAGAGGGTTAAGTAGGGTCAAGATTAAATCTTGCTGTGATACTTAGCGTTGATACTTAAAGTGTCTTAATTAAACGTTTTAATAAACGCGTTTCATAAACATGTTTAATAGATGCTTTACTCGAGAGCTACAGTCAAAATCTATAATTGAAATCTATAATCGAGAACTTTGACTCGAATTAGAAAATAAACCCCATATAACTTGATGGTTGTATGGGGTTTTGTTTTATCTATTATTGGGTCGATTTTAGATGCTGAAAAGATGATATTTCCCCTGAGTGAAGAGATTTCAGTATAATTATCTATTCTTTAGCATCTATTCCTTAATATCTATTCCTTAACAATAGAAGGTGTAGTTGTTGAATGCTATATGCCGATATTTATCGTATCGGTTATTTTGATTCTCTACTCTGTTTCCTATTTTTATTACTCATTATTAATCAACCATTAACCATCAATTATTAATCGATCTTAGGATATTATGAAATCATCGCTTTTCCGTTCACTCTTTACAGTAAGTGGATTTACCTTACTCTCAAGAATTATGGGGCTGTTGCGAGACATCGTCTTTGCAAGTTACTTCGGTGCCGGCGCAGCGATGGATGCATTTAGTGTCGCTTTTAGAATCCCTAATCTATTCCGTCGTTTTTTTGGGGAAGGGGCTTTTAACCAAGCATTTGTTCCTGTCTTTAGTGAGATTCGTTTAGAGCGTAGTCGCGATGAGTTAAAGCGATTTTTAGCAGAAATTAGTGGCACATTAGGTCTTGTTCTGCTCTTAATTACCGTTGTGGGGGTCACTTTTTCATCAGAGATGGTCTTACTCTTTGCCGCTGGGTTTGTAGATGATACCGGCAAGTTTCTTTTAACAGAAGAGTTACTACAACTGATGTTGCCTTACCTCTTTTTTATCTGTATGACAGCGATGTATAGCAGTGTGATGAATGCACTCAATAAGTTTGCGATTCCTGCTGCCGTGCCGATTCTACTCAATCTCTTTCTGATTGCCGGCGCAGTTGTCAGTGTCTATCTTGAAGAGCCAATTAAAGCGTTGGGCTATGCGGTCTTCTTTGCTGGAATTTGTCAAATGATGATCCTATTTTGGGCAGTAAAGCGGGAGGGATTAATCGCGAGTCCAACGGTGCAATTTCGCTCTCCTGAAGTTAAGCGGGTGATGTTTTTAATGGTGCCGGCATTGATCGGCTCATCAAGTAGTCAGATCAATATCTTAATTAATACACAATTGGCATCACGACTGGAGACCGGGAGTATTACCTGGCTCTACTATTCAGATCGTTTGGTTGAGTTTGCGATTGGGACATTTGCTGTCGCATTGGGAACGGTCATATTACCGAAATTATCAGAGCTTAATACGAAAGGGGATCAGGTCAATTTGGGTAAGACGATCGATTGGGGAATTGAGTTGGCGCTTATTATTGGTATCCCTTCGATGTTAGGATTGATCTTTTTGGCAGAACCTCTATTAGCGATTCTCTTTATGCGTGGTGAATTTTATGAGTCGGATGTCATTATGGCGGCGAAGAGTTTGATGACTTATGCGCTCTCGATCCCCGCCTTTTTTATGATCCGTATTTTAGCGCCGGTCTATTTTGCTCGGCAGAATACGAAAACGCCGATGTATTTTAGTCTGATTGCGATTGCTGTAAATATCTTTTTGCAATTTATTTTGGTGAAATATTATCAACATGCAGGACTTGCGCTCTCCTCTTCATTAGCGGCCTGGGTCAATGCGCTGCTTTTAGCTTTTGGGCTTGTCTTCCTCAATATTCATCACTTTAACAATCTCTTTACTCGGCGCATATTGGCGCTTTTGCCGGCAAATCTTCTTTTAGTCGCTATTCTCTATTGGCTACAAGGTTATTCGCTCTTCTGGTTTGAGGGAGCTTTTATTCTTAAGTTTCCGGCAATATTGGCGGTGATTGTGGGTAGTGTGGTGCTCTATTTTATAACGCTGCATCTATCAGGTTTCTCTCTTCGTAGAATGAAGGGCCCTTTAGTCGCTATGGAGCGGCAAGCTAAGAAGGAGAATCTCGATCAATAGAGTAAAGATCCTATTACTGTCAGTTACTTATCATCGGCATCGGATACTTGCACCATCGGGCATTTGCTGATGATGACTCGTGGTGTAGAGGGTGAGAGGGCAGAGAAATGTTTGTGATTAGCCTTCTCTGCTTACCTTTCCCCATTTAGCTTTTTTCTACTTTGCAATCTGATCACTTAATTGCGCTACTCTTTTCACTTCCATCTCTTCACGCTTTTTTTGCCCATTTTTTGCACGATGAACTTCGCTACTGATATAGGTGATAACGGAGATCCAGACAATCACAAAGCCGATCAGTCGAAGAGGGGGGAGAGACTCATGAAAGAGAAAGAGCCCTGTTAATAGCTGTAGTGTTGGCGAGACATATTGCAATATTCCTACTAAAGAGAGGGGAATATATTTAGCGCCCTTAGCAAAGAGGAGAAGGGGAATTGTAGTCGCTGCTCCCGAGAGAATGAGCAAAATAAGCGGTAAATTCTCCAGCTCTAAGAAGATGAGATCACCATTTTGGTAGATAACGATGAGGTAGATAATGGTAAAGGGCATCATAAAGAGTGTTTCGAGAAAGAGCCCCGGCAATGGTGGGAGAGCAACAATCTTTTTCATCGCACTATAAAAACCGAAGGAGAAAGCGAGTAGCAGGGCGATATAAGGGATTGTGCCGGCGAGAAAGGCAAGCCATAAGACCCCAATTGCAGCAAGTGTAATAGCGCTATATTGTACCTTCGTCAAAGCCTCTTTAAAGAAGACACGCCCTAAAAAGATCGATACCAATGGATTGATATAGTAGCCTAAACTCGCCTCTAAAACTTGATGAGATGAGATCGCATAGAGATAGATAGACCAATTCATAAAGAGGAAGAAGGAGGAGGCCATAAAGGTGACTATAATCCGCCGATTAAAGAAGGCGTCTTTGAGAAGCAGGCGATCCTCTCTTTTAAAGCAGAGAAGAATAATAATAAAAGCGAGCGACCAACCGATCCGTTGCGCCATTAGTTGCAAGGGATCAACGCCGGAAAGCGGGAACCAATAGATCGGAAAAAATCCCCAGATAATGTAGCAGGAGAGAGTAAGAAGCACACCTTTTTTATAGTTGTTAGTGGAAGATTGTTCCATATATGCCATCTCGAGTGGTTAGTTATTAATTGATCAGAGGATCACAAAGAGTAAGTGTGTTGAGCGGTTACAAGATATTATTATCGATTATTGCCGGTTGGTAGAGAGTTTAGAAAATCTCTTATTAGAAGAGTAGTGTAGCAGTATTTTATGGGTTGCTAGTCGCTTTATTTTTTAAGGGAGAGAGTTCAATACAAAGTGGTGTTATTCAGGTAAAATGGGCTAAAGATATTGAGTAAGCCTGAGTAATCCTGGGTAAAACTGAGAAAAACTGTATACGATCAAACAGGATCGAACAAAATTGAATATAGATAGCGTAAAAATAGATTAGATGAGGTAGTGTATTGTGATTAAAATTCAAGATATTGAAGTAGCTAATCGAAAGCCTTTTATCCTCTTTGGTGGGATAAATGTTTTGGAGTCTCTCGATTCTACATTAAGAGCGTGTGAAGCTTATGTGAAGGTGACTGATCTTTTAGAGATCCCGCTTGTCTTTAAGGGTTCATTTGATAAGGCGAATCGATCCTCGATCCACTCTTACCGAGGAGTGGGTTTAGAAGAGGGGTTAGAGATCTTTTCTGCTGTTAAAAAAGAGTTTAATGTCCCCGTTATTACCGATATCCATGAACCGTTTCAAGCAGCGCCAGTTGCGGAAGTGGTTGATGTTTTACAACTGCCGGCATTTTTAGCAAGACAGACTGATCTTGTGGTAGCGATGGCAAAGACGGGTCGCCCCATCAATGTGAAGAAGCCTCAATTTTTAAGCCCCACACAGATGCTCAATATTGTTGAGAAATTCCGTGAGGCGGGAAATGATCAGGTTATGCTTTGTGAGCGTGGTAGCTGTTTCGGGTATGACAATCTTGTGGTGGATCTATTAGGATTTGGAGTGATGAAGAAGGTGTGTGATGATGCGCCTATCATCTTTGATGTTACCCACTCTTTACAGCAGAGAAACCCATTGGAAAAAGCTTCCGGAGGACGTCGCGAGCAGGTATTAGAGCTTGCTTTAGCGGGTATGGCAACGGGTATTGCCGGACTCTTTTTGGAATCGCATGAAGATCCCGACCAAGCAAAATGTGATGGACCAAGCGCCTTGCCACTAGTGCTTCTTAAACCCTTCTTAGAGCGTGTGAAAGCAGTGGATGATTTAGTGAAATCTTTTGAACCATTAGAGATTAAATAGGAGTTATCATGAGTGAAGTGATGACCTATACCGTCCCGGGGAAGAGTCGCTCTAAGTTAGGGTTTATTCTTTCAGCGCTTATCGTTTTAGGGAGTGCATTGGAGATCCTATTGACAAAAACAGCGCCTCTTGGGCTCTTTGTTCTCTTTGGTCTCTTCTTCTATTTTACTTCTATTTCGACAGCAACTTTGACAGATGATCAATTATCGGTAAAGCCGATTTTAGGTCGAGTGCGAACTTTTCCGCTTAAAACAGGGATCTTTACACTTAAGAAGAGCGAGAGTTGGGCGACGAAGTTATCGACCTTGAAATCATCAGCTGATACTTTGATCTATACTCCTGCGGGAGGAGATCCTGTAATGGTGATCAATGGTCTCTATGATTCAGCCGATATAGAGAAGCTCTATCAAGAGATTGAGAATCGGCAGTCAGCACTACTCTCTTAAGTTTGCCCTTTTAAGGTTATCTTTTTATTTTTCTTAAATCTTACTCCCTTAAGATCGGAGAGGGCGGGTTAAAGAAGAGAAAAGATAAAAAGGAAAAGAGGAAAAGAGGAAAAGAGGAAAGAGACAAAGGTCTAAGTTGATACTTAGACCTTTTTTATGATGGCGATTTGACTATCGCTGATCGTTTCTCTTAAATCGCGGCGGTGCGCGCTTTTAACCACTCTAAAACAGCGGCATCTTCAATGCGAGGAGAGAGTTTTTCATAGACTGTCTTATGATATTGATTCACCCATTCAATCTCCTCAGTAGTGAGAAGTGTTGGTTCCATTAGGCGCGTATCGATAGGAAATAGCGTCAATGTCTCAAACAGCATAAAGTTGCCAAAATCTCGCTCTTTAGGATCTTTGACCGGTTGAGAGGTGACTAAGTTTTCGATACGAACACCCCATTTACCTTCTCGATAGATCCCTGGCTCAATAGAGGTTACCATCCCTTTTTTAACACGCATTTGAGGATTGGGTGTCGCATGATATGAGAGCACTTGAGGCCCTTCATGAACATTGAGGAAGTAACCAACGCCATGACCTGTTCCATGACCATAGTCGAGTTGATGCTGCCAAAGTGGTTTTCGAGCAATTGCATCAAGTAGTGGCATTGCGATATTTTCAGGATAAATAGTGCTACTCATCGCAATTAATGATTTAAGAACAAAGGTGAAATCCTGCTTTTGTGCAGTAGAGGGCTGACCAATTGGAATAACGCGGGTAATATCGGTTGTTCCATTTTTATATTGCGCTCCTGAATCGATAAGTAGAAGCCCATCGCCTTCAATGACGGCATGATCTTTCTCTGTTGCACGATAGTGGGGAAGTGCACCGTTAGGATTAAACCCGGCAATTGTATCGAAGCTGAGGTCAATAAAGAGAGGGCGTTTAGCTCTTTCTGCAGCTAGACCATCGGCAACATCAAGCTCGGTTAATCTCTCTCCATTGGCGAGTTTTGCTTCAAACTGAGTATAGAAGTGTGCCATCGCAACACCATCTTCAATCATCGCCTCTTGGATATGAGCAAGATCTTCATCACTTTTTTGCGCTTTAAAGAGCGTGCTAGGATTGGGGAGATAGAGAATTTCACACGCTTCATCAATTGCCTCTAATGCGGCATAAGTTGTTCGTTTCTCATCAAGCATGACGATTTTATCTGCCGGAATATTTCCCAACTCATCGTAGAAAGCATCGTAAGGGAAGACTGTCACTTTATGTTCTGTGAGATACTTTTTCACTTCAGGCGTCAGTTTTTCTTCATCAATAAAGAGCGTGACTGAGGAGGGGGTGATCATTATAAATGCTAAAAAGACCGGGTTATAGGTGACATCTTGACCACGGAGATTGGTGAGCCAAGCGATATCATCGAGCGTGGAGATAATATGAACATCAGCCGCTTCATCTTTCATTACTTGACGGATACGGCGTACCTTTTCACTCAATGATTCAGAGAGAAATTGAGCTTCATGAAGATAGAGTTTTTCCGCAGGAAGCGGTGCGCGATTCTTTATTAATCGATCAAAAGGATCATGTTGTGTGGTGAGTGTGATATCAAAATCATCAAGTGCCTCATAGCTTTCAACAAAATTCTCTACTGACATTGTATCGGGGAGTATTGCCACTTCCGCGCCGGGCTTAAGTTGAGATTGAAGATATTGAATATAAGAGGGGGTATTGGGCGCGCCAAGTTTCATCAGTTCAACAGTTGTTCCTTGTAACTCTTTCGCCGCCTGAACCCAGTATCGACTATCGGCCCAGATGTAGGCGCTCTTTTGAAGAACGACTAATGTTCCGGCAGAGCCGGTAAAGCCGGAGAACCACTCTCTCAACTTCCAATGATCAGGAAGATATTCGGAAAGGTGGGGGTCAGCACTTAAAATAATCCAAGCATCGATCTTATCTTTGATCATCTGCTTCTGTAGAGCGGCAATACGTGCATTAATTTCGCTATTTTTACTCATATTTTATCCTTCAGAATGGTTCTATATTGGGAGGTTGATCATTTATCTGATCTCTGTTTCTCTTGTAGCATTCTACCCCTCTTTCATCGCAATCTCTAAAGATTCTACACCTTCTGATGGGAAAGTTAGCAGTTAAAACCTATCAGTAGGAGAGATTTAGCGAAGGGGAGAGATCTGATTTTTGATGAGGGTGTTTAATATCGATTGGCAATAGAAAAAAGCTGTAGAGAAAAGCAGTGGAGAAAAAGATGGAAAAATGAGCGAAAATAGGGGAAATTACCTAATGTTATTCCCAATGCCATCATTTTCTATATATTCTATAGGTCTCTACAGTTTTAGAGTTCTTATTGAGACTCATATAGAGACTCATATAGAGACTCATATAGAGACTCATATAGAGACTTATATAGGGAAGTTTTAGAAAGTGGTTCTGATTCTAAGAGAAAAAGGCTCGGGGATCGGGTATTATTAAGAGAGTATTAACAACCATGTCCATTTCTTTTTTGTAGGCTTGATTAAATAATGAAATATGTGAGTACGCGAGGGGGAGATCTCCCAAAATCTTTTTGTGAGGTTGTATTAGAGGGGTTATGTCGAGATGGGGGGTTATCGATGCCGGAATCGATCCCTAAGGTTTCAAAAGAGACTTTAGATACATGGCGAAAACTACCGCGATATAGTGATTTAGCGCTAGAAGTAATGTCTCTTTATGCAACAGATATTCCAAGGGAAGATCTCAAAAAGTTAGTAGAAGGCGCTTATAATAGCGATAATTTTGCCGTTGAATCAATTATCTCTGAGCGTACGATTAGTAATCAGGTGAAGGTGCTAGGTCTCTCTGAAGGTCCTACTTACGCTTTTAAAGATATGGCGATGCAGTTTCTTGGCGAGCTCTTTCCTTACGTATTAGAGAAGCAGGATAAGAAGCTCAATATCGTCGGAGCAACATCGGGAGATACGGGATCGAGTGCCATTCATGCAATGAAGGGAAAACCTCGAATCGAGGTGGTGATGTTAAGTCCTCATAATCGTATGAGTGCTTTCCAGACGGCGCAGATGTATTCGGTTCAAGATGATAATATTCACAATATCGCTATTGAGGGGGTTTTTGATGATTGCCAAGATCTCGTTAAAGCACTCAATAATGATATTGAATTTAAAGAGAAGCACCATCTTGGTGCTGTCAACTCCATTAACTTTGCGCGTATTTTGGCACAAGTCGTCTACTACTTTAAGGGTTACTTTATGACGACAGAGAGCAATGATGAAAAAATTGATGTCGTGATTCCCTCTGGTAACTTTGGGAATATTTTTGCCGGCATTATCGCCCGTGAGATGGGATTACCCATTCATAAGTTGATCTTAGCAACGAATGAGAACAATGTGCTTGATGAGTTCTTTAAAACAGGGATCTACCGTCCTCGTGCGTCAAAAGATGTTCATCTCACTTCTAGTCCTTCGATGGATATCGCTAAAGCGAGTAATTTTGAGCGCTTTATCTACCTCATTGCCGGCAGTGAGAAGACAAAAGCACTCTGGGAGCAGATTGAAGAGCAAGGATATTTTGATCTGACAGGTGATCCTCTCTGGAAAGAGCGAGCAAGTTGGAATATTGAATCTGGTGAAAGCTCTCATCAGAATCGATTAGAGACGATTGAGAAGGTCTACCGTGAGTCAGGGGCGTTGATCGACCCTCATACTGCTGATGGGGTCTTTGTGGGAAGCCAATATCTTGATGGCGATCTACAGCTCTGTTTAGAAACTGCCAAACCGATCAAATTCTATGAGACAATTAAGCAAGCGGTGAGTGACGCGCCGTTTGATTTAACTGAGGTCAAGGCGATTGAATCCTTACCACAGAAGAGAGAGGTGATGGCGAATGATGTCACCTTATTACGTCAATTTATTGAATCCGCTTTAAACTAAGGAACACTGTAATACCATGAAAAAAACATCATTTCCAAAAGATGAGATGAAAGTTCTCCTCCTAGAGGGTATTCATCAGGATGCGATCGATTACTTTAAACGTGCGGGCTATAACAATCTTGAGATCCATTCGACGGCTCTCGAGGGGGAAGCTCTTATTGAAGCTCTTAAGGATGCTCACATTGTGGGGATCCGCTCCCGTACGCAGTTAACTGAAGAGGTATTGAGTCAAGCCTCGAGATTGATGGCAATTGGATGTTTCTGTATTGGGACAAATCAGGTTGATTTAGAAGCGGCAAAAGCGCGTGCAATCCCAGTCTTTAATGCACCTTATTCTAACACCCGATCGGTGGCAGAGTTGGTCATTGCTGAGATGATTATGCTAAAACGTGGTATCGCTTATAAAAACTATGTTTGTCATCAAGGTGGTTGGGTGAAGTCTGCTGCAGGCTCTTATGAGGTGAGAGGTAAGACTTTAGGAATTATCGGTTATGGTCATATCGGTACTCAAGTAGGTATCTTAGCTGAGAGTTTGGGGATGCGCGTTATCTTCTATGATATTGAAAATAAGCTTGTCTTAGGAAATGCGCAACAAGTTGAGACGATTGATGAGCTTTTAGCAGTATCTGATGTGGTAACACTCCATGTGCCGGAAGATGATTCTACAAAGAATCTTATGAGTCGCGAGCGTATTGAGTCGATGAAGAAAGGATCGGTCTTAATCAATGCTGCGCGTGGCACAATCGTTGATCTTGATGCTTTAGCAGATAATATCAAAAATGAGCATCTTTTAGGTGCCGCAATTGATGTTTTCCCAGTAGAGCCAAAATCGAATAAAGAGGAGTTTAAATCTCCTCTAAGAGAGCTACAAAATGTTATTTTGACGCCACATATTGGGGGCTCCACAATGGAAGCGCAACAAAATATCGGTGTTGAGGTTGCCTCTAAATTAGTGCTCTATTCTGATAATGGTTCAACGATTTCAGCGGTTAACTTCCCAGAAGTGATGTTGCCGAAACAGCCAGGAAGTCATCGTATTCTTCATATCCATGAAAATACACCGGGTATTTTACGTGCGGTGAATGAGATGGTTTCAGATCTTGATCTCAATATCAATGCGCAATATCTGCAAACTCTAGGTGAGATCGGTTATGTTGTGCTTGATGTCTCTGGTAAAGAGGAGAATGCCATCAAATTACAACATGATATGAAAGAGATTAAAGGGACACTTAAGTGCCGAATTCTCTATTAAACTTTTATTAATTGATTTAATTTAAATATAATGGACTTATGGTATGGCTATAAGTCCATTTTTTAACTCTATCAATTTTCTGTCAGTATTTTATAAATTGTCTATAAACTATCTATAAATTATCTGTAAATTTTTTTATAAAATTCCTATTAATTTTTCAATTCTATAAATTCTATACAAAAATCCTATATCGATTTGTTATAAGCACATAAGAGAGAAGAAATGTCATTAAGAGATCAGTTGGTAAAAGCAGGTTTAGTATCGAAAGATCGTGCGCAGAAGGCTCAAAAAGAGAAAGCTAGAAAGCAGCATCAAGCACATCGCGATAAGCAACTTAAGAGTGAGCTTGAAGCAGAAAAGCAGCGTAAAGCTGCGGAGAGACGCGCCTTTGATGAGGCTAAAAAAGCGATGGATCTAGAGAAGAATCAAGAAATTATCGCTGCACAAGAGAAGAATCGTGCCCGAAGTGAGATGCGAGATCTGATTGATCGTGAGCGAGTCAATAAAGAGAAGGGCGAGACCCGGTTTAACTTTAGCCATGATGGAAAGAAGATTCGCTCCGTTTTTGTGACAGATAAACAGCATAAAGATCTAAGTGATGGGAAGTTGATGATCTGCCGGAATGATCGTGATGGTTTTGATTATCCTGTTTTGCCGGTGACTTTTAAGGAACGTATTCATCATTTAGAGGAGAAGTTAGGTGAGAAGATCTTCTACTATCTCTCTGAAGCGATGACAGAGGGGGATGCAGAGGATGAGTGGGCAGCTTGGGATGCCTATGAAGCATCGCTTAAAGCTGAGAAGAAGTCTGGTGGATCTCATAACTAGGAGATAGGTTGAATCTGATGCTGCTGAGTTGTTTATCAATAGAGGAATCGAGAGGTCTCGTTGATCATAGCAAACTCTTATAAAAGAGTTGTAAGAGCAGTATAAAATAGTGAAAGAGCAGCAACAGAGTCGTGGCAGAGTCGCAGTAGAGTAGCAGTAGAATGGTGAATGGTAAAAAAAGAGCCCTTGATAAAGGGCTCTTTTCTATTGATAGGGTGTAATTGATATCGACTCTTTCATAATTATTTTAGAACGAGATGATGAGTCGTGTTGATGAGTAAATTACGCTTGTTTGTCTTTATTTTCTCTCTCTTCTTTCGCTTTCTTCATAAAGAACCATGTTAACCAACCTAACATGACAATCATAAAAACAACACCAAACCCAACGATACCAACAAAATAGGGATCTGCGCCAATTAACTTCATCATAGAACCTTCTCCTTAATAAGGTAGAAATTTAAATCTATTCAATAAGATCTATCTAATATGATCTATCTAATATATATAATGATACTATCCCACAAAAATGGGGAGGAATCCACGAACTGTAAAGAAGTATCAAGTTTGCTTGATAGATATCAATATTTGAGCTTTTAGGGGCTATTTTGGCGCTTTAATGCAGATGAAATATTATGAGAGATAGGGGCGCTATAAGAGGAGGGCAGTAGAAGGTTATAAGAGATGAATATTAGATGAAATGAGGGGGAGGTAAAGGGTACTCGGCATGAATAAGAAGCATAAAATAAGAAGCATAAAAAAACCACTCAATTGATTGAGTGGTCTCTTAATATGGTGGCTCGAGGCAGAATCGAACTGCCGACACGCGGATTTTCAATCCGCTGCTCTACCAACTGAGCTATCAAGCCATGTCGTGCTAACGAAGTGACATTAAACAGGATTTAGATTCTTTCGTCAAGTATTAATTGAGATTAGCCTGAAAATAGAGCAGGTGGTCGATTTTTTGGTTAATTTCGACGCTCTTCCCAGGTGAATTAGGGGTATAAAGGTAAAGGAATGGAGAAGGTTAGCCTACGGGAGAGGTTAGAGAAATTGAGAATTAGAAGAATTAATTAGAAGAATTAAAAAACCCTACTTCGAAAAGTAGGGTTTTAAAGATGGTGGCTCGAGGCAGAATCGAACTGCCGACACGCGGATTTTCAATCCGCTGCTCTACCAACTGAGCTATCAAGCCGTCTTGATAAGGTGGTATTAAACAGCATTCTCTGAGAAGAGTCAAGAAACTTTTCTGCTATATTATTGCTCATAATCTGTTGGGCTATGATATTGGCGGTAATATAACGAATCTTTCATCTATCTTTGGAGAGTACTTTTGGTAAATACTTTGAGTGAGTATGTATTAAGAGTCTATCACTCGAGCTTTACTGTTGGATTATAGAGAGAGTAGTAGGTAATGAGTAGTGGCAGTGGACAGAGGATAAAGGATAATAGGTTTGGAAAGATCGAAATCGATAGGAGGCGGAGATGGAAAGCATTACAGATCTTATTGAACAATCGTTAGAGAGAGGATTTCCCGGTGGACAGCTTCTCGTTGAGTATCAAGGGGAGGTAATATATGACTTTGCCTTCGGATCAACCATATTGCATCAAGTTATCCTCGATTCTGGTGAGATGAAAGTAACGCGTGGCGAAGCTGTGACTAAAAAGACCCTTTTTGATATCGCCTCATTAACAAAGATTTTTGCAACGACCTATCTTTTTCAATACTACTATCAACAGATGCCAGATCTCTTAGAGCGTCGAGTTGCAGATTTTTTTCCTTATTCCCAATCAGCTGCTTCAGAAATAACCTATCCTGCACTTGTTGGTGAAATTCCGTTAAAGGCACTACTCTCACATCATGCCGGTTTTGAGCCTAATCCTCTCTTCTATGATCCACGTTATAGTGAATCGCTCTATTCTCAAGATCGTGCTCAATTTGTGCAAAAGTTATTGCAAGCCCCCCTTGTGAATATTCCGGAGCAGCAGGGGCTCTATTCCGATGTTGATTTTATGTTACTCACCTTTATTTTAGAAAAAATAGGTGGAAAGTCGATCGATAAGCAGTTAGAGACACTTTTTTGGAATCCATTAAATCTTTCTTATATTGGATTTAACCCAAGAGAGAGGGGAGTATCACAAGCAGAGATTGCCGCGACAGAGCGTTATGGGAATAGTCGGGATCATACTATTGATTTTCCTAATATACGTCGCTATATGCTTCAAGGAGAAGTACAAGATGAAAAGGCATTTCATTGTATGGCAGGGGTTTCAGGTCATGCCGGGCTCTTTAGTAATAGTCATGATCTCTACCAACTTTTTCGATTGATGAGAGAAGATAATGAGGTTTTCAGTGCGGAAACACAGCAATATTTTTTAACGCCTCCCTATGAAGACGCTACCTTTGCTTTGGGGTATCGTTTAAATGGAGAGGGGATGGATTATATGTTTAGTGATTATGCTGGGAAAACCTCGAAGCCAGCCTTTGGGCATACTGGCTGGACTGGGGCACTAGCAACTTATGATCCATTACATGAGTTGATGATTATCTATCTGACAAATCGTAAGAATACTCCCGTTGTTGATCCTCTCCACAATCCTCATCTCTTTTATGGAGATCGATTGCCGGCAGGACGGTATCGCGATCTGATTGGTGCGATCTATAGCGATTTAGGGATAAGAGGATAGAAGTATGTATCAAAATAGTCGCGTCGAAAAATAGGAAAACGATAGGATAATGATAGGGACATGATAGGGAAAATAGCGAATAAAACGGATAAGAGAATGAGTGATTCACTAGAGAAGGGCAGTGGTGGAATATGGTAGATAATAGGCTTAAAAAAGAGTGTAGAGCCACAAAGAGTAAGCATTTTATGACTAAGAGAGCACTCTATTTCTGGGGTTCGATCATCATCGCGATTCTTTTAGGGAGCTTAATGCCTTTAAGTTTTTCCCCTTTTGGTTATGGCTTTTTAGCGCCGATTCTACTGGCTTTTTGGCTACTGCTCATATTGCCGGGAAGTTGCAAGCGTGCTTTTTGGTTAAGTCTTCTCTTTGGCGTTTCATTTTTTACTGTAGGCGTCTGGTGGATTCGTATTAGTCTATTGGAGTTTGGCGGGGCGCCTCTGTTACTAGGCGTTTTTTTAACGCTACTTTTAGCCCTCTATTTAGGGCTCTATTATGCGCTATTAGGCTATTTTACATTGAAGACTCAGCTTTCACTGCCATTTCGATTAGGCATTCTCTTTCCTGTTATGGGGGTGCTTTTTGAATATATTCGCGCTCAACTCTTAACTGGTTTTCCTTGGCTCTCGCTGGGTTATACTTTGACTGATTATCCCTTAGCGCTCTGGCTTTTTCCTGAGATGGGCGCATTGATGGCAAGTTTTTGGGTCTATTGGTTGGCGGGGCTTCTTACGTTGTTGCTTCTGCAAATTATGGCTTATAGGGGGAAAGAGCCTGGAAATGCTTCTCAAAAAAAATTGAAAGCCTATCTGCCGGCACTCTTTATGGCAATGATGCTGATATTAATTATTGCGGGAACGAGTACTTTGCTGAGCGATAAGATCTCCCCTAAAGGTGAGCCGCTTAAAGTGGCATTAATCCAGGGAAATATTGCACAGGAGTTAAAGTTTAGTGAGGCACAATATTACGAAATTTTAGCAACCTACTACCAATTGACCGCGCAAGTGGCCTCGAATGTTGATCTTATTATTTGGCCAGAGACGGCAATTCCTGCGCTCTATGAGCAGGAGGTTACACTGGGTGAGGCATTACGTAAGATCTCGCAAGAGGAGAGGGCGACGGTGATGACGGGGATCTTTTCAGGGCAAGGATCAGTGATACGAAATTCAGTCGTGGCTTATAGCGACCAGTTGAGAAGCCGTGATCAGCGTTACGATAAAGTTCATCTTGTTCCTTTTGGCGAGTTTCTACCTTTTCGTTCTCTTTTAGATCTCTTAAGTGGCATGATTGAGATCCCCTTTTCAGATCTTACTGCTGGTAGAGAGGAGCAATCGCCTTTCCTTATCCATTATGAGGTAGATGGCGTACCTGCGATAACGCAACTCTCTACCTTTATCTGTTACGAGGCTGTTTTTGGTGATGAATTACGCTATCTTGGGAAGCAATCAGATTTTTTAGTGAATGTGAGTAATGATGCTTGGTTTGGAGATTCAATTGGACCTTGGCAACACTTTCAAATTACGCGAGCACGCGCGATTGAGCTACAAAGAGAGATGGTTCGTGCTACTAATAATGGGATTACAGCGCTTATTGATAGACGGGGAGAGGTAAAGGCGATCCTACCTCAATTTGAACAAGGTGTTCTAGAAGTTGAGGTAATGCCTTATGAAGGAACGACGACTTATAGCCGCGTAGGAGATCTCTCCTGGCTATTGCTCTTGTGGGTTGTTGCTGGGCTTGGAGCGCTCTTTTTTAGAAGGGAATTAAAGAAGTGAGTAGAAAGAAGTGAGTAGACTCTGCCGGCATTTTGGCCATCTCTACTCACCTCTATTTAATGTTCAATGCTTGCTATTTCTACTCTTTTGTCCTTTTTATCCTGGTTCAGGATGCTCGTTAAGGTTCTTTTCGGAGCGATTTTTTATTCTCTGAAAGGGAGCGGACTATAGCGAGCGTAGAGAATCGTGCTGACAAAAAGAATAATGGTCAAAAGAAAATAGATACTGCCAATGCCGGGATATCCTGATACCCAAATATCGGTTGCAGCGATCAGGTAGAAGAGGGAGAGGAAACTTGTCCAGGCATGTGTAAATCGCTTTGCACGAAGCAATCCGCGCGCAGGGAACACGAGGGGCATTAGAAGTCCGATAATCAGAAATATTCTCGGTTGTTCTGGATAGATTGCATTGGTCACAATACAGAAGATAGTAAAGAAGAAGAGTGCAAGATAGGAAGCAAGTGCACTGATTCTTGAAATTGAGACAATCGGACGCATATTGAGATAGAGCTCCTTTTTTAATTGAGCAGAAGAAGGTGATCAAGCCGAAATAGCGCGATAAACTTATCGAAGTTTAGATAAGCTCAATATTCATGCTATAAAAATGGAGTCTATTTTATCATGAAACAGAAGAGTTAAAAGTATATGCCTGAATTACCAGAAGTTGAGACCGTCCGTGCAGGAATAGCGCCCCATATTGAAGGAGCAACAATTCGTGGTGTTGAGGTCTACCATCGCCAGTTACGTTATCCGATCCCTGAGGCGATTGAGACACTTTACAATGCAACAATTGAGAAGGTGGAGAGGCGAGCGAAGTATCTGATCCTGACCACGACTCGAGGAAGAGTTTTAATCCATTTAGGAATGTCCGGCGCCATTCGAATTTTGCCTGATGATTTTGAGCATAAAAAGCATGATCATTTTGTCTTACGGCTCTCAGGTAATCGGGCGTTGATCTACAATGACCCTCGTCGCTTTGGCTTTATTCTCCTCTATGGTAAGGATGAATCGATCCCTTTTTTAGAGAAATTAGCACCAGAACCACTCACGGATCAATTTACGGCAGCCTATCTCCACCCTAAGTTGAAAGGAAGAACGCGGCCGATTAAATCGATCTTAATGGATCAAGCCTTTGTTGTAGGTGCCGGTAATATCTATGCGAATGAGTCGCTCTTTATGGCGGGAATAGATCCGCAACGCCCGGCAAATAATCTCTCATTGGAAGAGGTTGAACGCCTTGTTCAGGAGGTTAAGAAGGTGTTAGCGCGAGCAATCGAGCAGGGTGGAACGACCCTAAAAGATTTTACGACACCCGATGGTAGTCCCGGCTATTTTGCCCAAGAGCTCTTAGTGTATGGACAAAAAGGTCAACCTTGTCCTCTTTGCGGGCAAGAGATTGAGCGTATTGTCATAGGGAATCGGGCAACTTACTTCTGTTCTCAATGTCAGAAATAGCGATAAAAGTCACTTTTCTCTATTTTTTAGCTCACTTTTCTGCTTTTTGCTATCGCTTCTTGAGGAAAAATGGTAGTGTGAAAGTATGTCAATAAGAATCAATAAAGTTTCAACAAAGCTTCAATAAAAGCTTGGAAATAGCGATAAATAGCGATAAATAACGATGAGTAGCGATGATAGAGATCTAGATCTGTGTCTAAATCTAGTGTTTAAATAGCTCTATAAAATTATTTTTTTAATGACTCACCACTTTAGTATCTACATTTAGTATCGATAAAGAAGGAGATAAGTATGAATCTTAATTTAACAGGTCAAGGCTTAGAATTAACAGATGGGCTTCGTAGTAGAGTAGAAGAGAAATTCTCACGTTTAGATCGTTATAGTGAGCATATTACAAGTGCGCATGTGGTATTAACCATTAAAGATAAGCGCCAAATTGCCGAGATCACTGTGACTGTTGCAAAGGGAAAAGATCTTCATGCAGAAGCCACCACAGAAGATATGTACCTCTCGATTGATGAGTTGTCTGGAAAAATTGAGCGTCAACTTCTCAAGCAGAAAGATAAAGCGATAACCGCAGAGCGAAAACAAGGACATGAGATTCGTCATGAAGAGGGGAAAGAGTAATATTCCCTATAGATACTCGATATTGATGATATTTTTTTAGAGAGGCCCCGTTTAAGCGGGGCTTTTTCTTTGATCAACTGTTTTTTATCTAAGGTAGAAAGCGTATGATAGGGGAGAAATTATCGTGAAATTGTCATGATATTAAAGGATCGCTTTATCACTAGTTTTTAGATCTTTTAGATCATTTTTTTAGATAAATTAAAAGAGCCGATTGCGCTATAATCAATTGTTATTATTTGCTGTCATTTGTCGTTTTTTGTTATGAGAGATGGTTTTGTTGATCTTTTTTGACATAGCTTGCTCTCCACACCTTCAATCTTGACTTCAGGTAGTGGTAAATAGTGCCTTACGGATATTGATGCTTATTTCAGAGCTTATTTTTTGATAGTTAGAAGGTTTTCTCCATGTTTGCAACAGACTCAAAGCACTTAATTGTCGGTTTTGGTATTACAGGGCTCTCCATTGCAAAAGCCCTTACTCATTTAGGGGTGGAGAAGATCTGTGCTATCGACTCGAGGGATAAGCCACCGCATGAAGCGGAGATGGCACAACTTTGTCAAAAGGTGGCAATCGGTAGCTTTAAAGATAGCACTGCAAGTGATCTATTAGAGAGTTGTGATTATCTCTGGATCAGCCCCGGAGTTCCCCTTGCAACGCCAGAGTTGGCCTCTACTATTGCACGGTTGCCGGCAGAACATGTTGGGGGAGATATTGAGCTTTTTGCCCGTCTAGTTAAAGAGAATATTATTGCTATCACCGGCACAAATGGGAAGAGTACTGTCACAACCCTTTTAGGTTCTATCTTTGCGCAACTTCCTTATGATCTCTATGTCGGCGGTAATTTAGGGCAGCCAGCTTTAGAGCTTTGGATGGCTTCAGAGGATCGCAAAGAGAAGGTGCAAGAGCCCCTTTTTATCCTTGAACTCTCCAGTTTTCAGCTAGAGACCACCTACTCATTACAGGCTGATATTGGGGCGTTACTCAATCTTTCGCGAGATCATCTCGATCGATATCGAGATTATGAGCATTATGTTGCTGCGAAATTAGCACTGATTAAACAATCATCTGAGATTATTATTCCCGCAGATGAACCGCTGATAGAGACCTTTTTAGCGGCGGAACTTCCGCATCGTGGCGAGGAGGAGATTGTGCGTTTCTCTCTCTTTGATAATGCGAAGACCGATTATTATGCCTCATTAGAACGTCAAGAAGTTGTGAGCCGTACCGGGGAGCAGGTCAGTTATGCAAAGACACTCTTAAGAGGACAGCATAATCTTCTCAATATTGTTGCAGCTGTAGCAATTGCAGAACGATTTGGTGTTTCATTAAGAGCGATAGAGGCGGGCATTGCCAATTATCAGCCGTTATCACATCGTTCTGTCAAGGTCCGGGAAATTGACGGGGTGACCTACTATAACGACTCAAAGGCGACAAATCTCTCTTCAACAGAAGCGGCTATTTTGGGTTTCCCCGAGCGAAAATGGTTGATTTTAGGGGGCGTTACTAAAGAGCAAGATTTTTCACCGCTTAGAGAACTTCTACAAAAAAATATCGCAGGAGTTGCGCTGATTGGAAAGGATTATTCCGCGATACTGCCTCACATTCCAGAGAGCGTTCCCTATTTTGAGTGTGGGACTCTTGAAACCGCATTGGTTCAATTAAAAGCGTTAGCTTTGCCAGGGGAGATTGTTCTTTTTTCTCCTGCTTGTGCAAGTTTTGATCAATTTAAAGGGTTTGAAGAGCGAGGTCGTATCTTTGAGGCATTAGTTCATGCGCTATAAGCGTGATTGTATGCTCAATATTGAGCCTGTTTGTGGTACAATTTTTTCTCTTTAACGAATAGATTAGGTGTAATTTGAAGAATATGTCTAAACGCATTCCTCGTGGTGTTCATCTTGATCCTTGGTTGCTGATCACTTCTTCGCTCTTTCTACTGATTGGGCTCTTGATGGTGACCACGGCATCGGGATATGTTGCAGAGTATTATGGTCTCTCTCCTTACCACTATGGGATTAGACAAGGACTCTATATTGCTATCGGGCTCACTTTCGCCATATTTGCTTTTAAGATTAAACTTAATATCTGGTATAAGCTGACACCGATATTGATGCTCTTCTCTTTTGTTGCACTTGTCTTGGTGTTGATTCCCGGCATCGGTCGAGAAGTTAATGGTGCTTTGCGCTGGATCCCCATCTCATTTTTTAACTTTCAGCCAGCCGAGATGGCAAAGTTTGCGGCACTAACCTATATCGCCTCCTATCTTCATCGACAGAAAGATCGGATTGGGTCTAAGATTTCAGCACTGATTATTCCGCTCTTTGTGATGGGAGTTTTAGGTGTTCTGCTCCTTTTAGAGCCTGATTTTGGTTCTACGGCTATCATCTTTGTGGTTGGTTTGGGGTTGCTCTTTATTGCCGGCGTCTGTCTTTGGCGCTTTGCGATTGTGTTGGCGCCGACGCTAATTGTAATGGCCGTTATCCTCTATACTTCCCCCTATCGTCGTGCCCGGTTATCAGGCTTTTTACGCCCATGGGAAGATGCTTATAATCAGGGGTATCAGCTAGTTAACTCCCTGATCGCAATTGGCCGAGGGAAGCTCTCTGGGGTTGGAATTGGTGAGAGTATGTCCAAGCTAGGTTATCTGCCTGAGGCGCATACCGACTTTATTTTTGCGATCTATGCGGAAGAGTTTGGCTTTTTTGGTGTGATTTTCCTCGTTCTCATCTATATGATCTTCCTCTATCGTACTTTCAATATTGGAAGAAGAGCAGAGCAGCTCGATCTCAATTTTGCAGCTTATATCTCTTATGGCATCGGTTTATGGCTAGGAACGCAAGCATTGATTCATATGTGTGTTGCTTCAGGGTTATTGCCAACAAAGGGTTTAACATTACCGCTGATGAGTTATGGGGGATCGAGTATTATCACGATGATGGTGGGTTTAGGGTTGCTCTTTCGGGTTGATCGAGTTGTGCAGTTACGAGAGTTGCAAAACTATCAAGATGAGCAAGAGCTAGCGGCTCAGCGGGAGATTGCAGAGAGCAAGATAAGGGTGGCGATGAAATGAATAGCATGCGTGGAACGATTGTTATTATGGCCGGCGGTACGGGAGGGCATATATTCCCCGGGATTGCTGTTGCCGAGGCGCTGCAAGAGCAGGGTTATAAAATTGAGTGGCTCGGTGCAAATGGGTTGGAACTTAAACTTGTACCGCAGCATGGCTTTCCCCTCTATTCATTAGAGATTGCCGGCATTCGAGGTAATGGCTTGAAGGGGTGGTTAAGGCTTCCATGGCGTTTAACAAAAGCGGTCTTAGATGCGCGTCGCTTCTTTAAGAGAGTCTCACCTCTTTGTGTTGTGGGGTTTGGAGGCTTCGCTGCAGGTCCTGGAGGATTAGCTGCCAAATCGTTAGGGATTCCGATTATTATTCATGAGCAAAATGCCGTGCCCGGTTTGGTTAATAGAGTCTTATCGCGACTCAGTCGTGTTAATTTAGCGGCATTTAATGCCGAGTTACCTCATGCGAAAGTGGTGGGGAATCCTGTTAGAGAGGGATTGTTAACGCTAGCCCCTTATGAGCAACGATATGGCGCACGAAGTGGAAGACCATTACAGATTCTTGTTGTGGGAGGTTCGCAAGGAGCTCGAATCTTAAATCAGGTGATGCATGCTTTTGCTCAAACAGAGATGGCTGGCGCTTATCAAATCTGGCATCAAACAGGGGAGGCTTTCTATCAGGCTCATAAAGATGAGCCCTCTTTTCAGGGCGAGCATTATCGCTTAACCCCCTTCATCGATGATATGGTAGAAGCGTATGGATGGGCAGATCTTGTGATCTGTCGTGCCGGCGCTTTGACTGTTTCCGAAATATTAGTAGCAAATGTTGCAAGTTGCTTTATCCCTTTTGCAAAAGCCGTTGATGATCATCAAACCAAAAATGCCGAAGCATTAGCAGAGATTGGAGCTGCGTATCTCTATCCTGAGAGCGACTTTAATCTAGCAACACTTCAAGAGATGTTAACTCATTTTACAAGAGAAAAAGCCATCGAAATGGCGAGTAAAACCAAAATTTTAGCGAAACCTGAAGCGACAGCTGAGATTGTTTCAGTAATTGAAAAGGTCATAGAATCATGAATCAAAAAAGTTATATTTGTCCCTCTGAAATGCGCCGTATTGAGAGAATTCACTTTGTTGGAATTGGGGGTTCGGGGATGTGTGGTATCGCCGAGGTGCTTCTCAATTTGGGGTATGAGGTGACAGGATCAGATATTGCCGCTTCACCCGTTGTTGATCGCTTGATTGATCTGGGCGCTTTAGTGTGGATTGGCCATCAAAAAGAGCATGTGATCGGTGCTGATGTTGTGGTGATCTCTACCGCTGTCAAAGAGGATAATCCGGAGGTGATTAGCGCTAAAGCGGAGCGTATTCCTATTATTCAGCGAGCGCAGATGCTTGGTGAGTTGATGCGTTTTCGTTTTGGGATTGCTGTTGCCGGCACTCACGGGAAGACGACAACAACCAGTCTTTTAGCCTCTATTTTAGATGAGGCAGGGCTTGATCCAACCTATGTTATCGGTGGACGTTTAAATAGCTCTAATGTGAATGCGCGTTTAGGTTTAGGGCAATACCTTGTTGCAGAAGCGGATGAGTCTGATGCATCGTTTCTTCATCTTCATCCTATGTCTGCCATTATTACCAATATCGACCAAGATCATATGAGCACTTATGGGGGGGATATTGAAAATTTACGTCAAACATTTGTCGATTTTCTTCATCTGCTTCCTTTTTACGGCTTGGCGGTTCTCTGTATCGATAATGAAGAGGTTGCATCACTTATACCACGAATTCATCGTCCAATAATCACCTATGGTGAGAGTGAAGGGGCAGATTATCAGCTTCTCAATTATGAGTCGCGTGGTATGCAGACCCGTTTTGAAGTCAAAATGCCACATGGAGTGAGTGAATTTACCGTTGCTCTTCCAGGAAAATATAGCGTTCTTAATAGCTTAGCTGCAATCGCAATTGCCAATGATTTGGGGGTTCCTCATCCCGCTATCCGTCGTGCTTTACGCCGTTTTAAAGGTATTGGCCGTCGCTTCCAATTCCACCCTTCTGTTCCATTACAGAGAGGGGGAAGTGTAGAGGTGATGGAAGATTATGGGCATCATCCGACAGAGATTAAGGCCGTCTATGAGGCTTTAACGACAGCTTATCCTGAAAAGCGAATTGTTGTTGCATTTCAACCTCATCGAAATTCAAGAACAGCTGAACTCTATGATGAGTTTATTGCGGTCTTATCAGAGATCGATACGGTATTGATCACTGATATCTATTCGGTAAGAGAGGCTGAAATTCCCGGGATTTCAGGTGAGAAGCTAGCAGAAGATGTGGCGAAGAAAGGAGGGAGAAATACCCTCTATGTGGGATCGATCGATGAGATTAGAAGTGCTTATGCCAAAATCGCCCAAGATGGTGATCTCATAGTGATGATGGGGGCGGGTAATATCGGTGGCATTGCTGCCAATTTCTATAAGGGAGGGGCGCTCTAATGGTTTCAGCATTAAATCGATTTGAAGACCCGAAGGTTTTCGGTAAAGTTGCCGTTGTCTACGGTGGTCACTCATCGGAGCGAGAAGTCTCGCTCTGGTCGGGAGAGGCGGTTTTAGCGGCGCTTAAAGCACAAGGGATCGATGCTCATGGGATCGATACTGCCGAGGTAGAGCTGCTTTCTCATCTAGTAGCAGAATCTTTCGATCGCGTCTTTATTGTCCTTCATGGTCGTGGTGGGGAAGATGGTGTTTTACAAGGTGCGCTCGAGTATCTCAATATTCCTTACACCGGGAGTGGAGTATTAGCTTCTAGTGTAGGCATGGATAAGTTAAAGAGTAAGCAGATTTGGCAAGCTCTAGGGCTTCCCGTATTGGAGTCTTATCTTCTCAATTCAGAAGAGGATGTTGCTCGGTTAGCGCCGATCTTAAAATACCCGGTAGCAGTTAAGCCAGCAGAAGAGGGATCGAGCATTGGTGTTAGTCGTGTTGAGAGTGCGGATGATCTGCTAGCTGCATGGAAGGCTGCAGGAGGCTATAATTCTCCTATATTTGCAGAGAATTGGATTGTGGGTAATGGTGAATATACCTGTGCGATCTTAAATGGTACGGCGCTCCCCATTATTCGTATGGAGACCGATTTAGCATTTTATGATTATGAGGCAAAATATCTCCGTGAAGATACGCGTTATTTCTGTCCATCGGGATTGAGTCAATCTGATGAGATGCGGTTTAGAAAGCTCTGTGAAGAGGCTTTTCATGCATTAGGAGCAGACGGTTGGGGGCGCGTTGATTTTGTCTTAGATCGTGATAATAATCCCTGGTTATTGGAGATCAATACCGTTCCAGGAATGACAAATCATTCGCTTGTTCCTTTAGCGGCAAATCGTGCCGGCATCTCCTTTGAGCGCCTCTGTTGGTTGATCTTAGAAGGCTCTTTGTGACCTTCTTTAGGGATATTTCAGAACCATTACATTGATGTATAATAGGCTATAGTTAATCTTGAGTAGATCATATATTTTGTTGCAATCGAATTATCGTACCTCTCGACCCAAACGTCGTCAGCGGTCAGGTGTCGTCCAGAAAAAGCCCTTTGATTGGCGACAATTTGGAAGATTTCTCTATCGCTTATTACGCTATCTTCTCTTAATCGCACTTCTTGTTGCGATCTTTGTCGGCCCCTATTGGGGATGGCAATATTTAAAAGAGAATAATCTCTTTTTTAAAATAGAGACGGTTTCTGTCTATGGAGAGATTGAGCATCTTCCAGAAGAGCGAGTCAATGAGTTGGTAAAAGATGCGATTGGGCAAAATCTGATCGGATTAGATATGAAAGGTTATCAAGATGAGATCCTTTCTGAGAGCTGGATTAAGAGTGTCTCTCTTAAACGAAATTGGTTTCATGAGTTAGAGGTGCATATTGAAGAGCAAGCACCGGTGGCGATCTGGAATGGTGTTGAGATGATCGATGCATCAGGAGAGCGATTTACCCCCTCTTTTTATCCTCAAGGAGAGTGGGTCTTTCTTGCAGGACCTGATAGTCGTGCGCTAGATCTCTTAGAGGTTTATAACCGGACTAAAGAGCGCTTAGAGGGAACCGGGTTTCAACTGAGTCATCTCTCATTAGATGAGAGTGATTCCTGGAGTCTTGTTTTAGATGATCAGCTCTTGCTCATTATGGGGTCTGAAAATTTCGATCAACGCTTAGAGCGATTTCTACGGCAATTTTCAGATCGAGAGGTTCTTGATAGAATTCAACATATCGACTTTAGATATAAAAATGGATTCTCTGTAAAGTGGAAAGAGAATTCAGATAGTATAAAGAATAAATTATAAGGTGCAGAAAGATGACGGATACCTCAGTTTCATCAGTAGGAGTTTGCATAGATATAGGAACGAACAGAGTCGTTGGTATGATGGCAGAAATTCGGGATGATGGGTCTATTGAGATTATTCGAATTATCTCAAAACCCTCTCGAGGCATTAAGCAGGGGAGTATTGCCAATATAGCGCCAATCTCCAACATTGTTCGGGATATTATTGCGGAATTTGAGCGTGAAGAGAATGTAAAGGTTCTTTCTGTCTCAACCTCTATTACGGGCACCCATATTCGGAGTCGTCAGAATAATGGTGTTGTGACGATTTCAGGGGATCGTTTTACCGAAAAGGATAATGATCGAATCTTACAGGAAGCGGGTAAGATTAAACTTGATGCCGGAGAGAGCGTTCTCCATGTATTGCCACAAAAATATATTATCGATGGGGGAAGTCCTGTTGAAAATGCCATTGGACTCTCAGGGGTTAAGTTTACTCTTGATGCTCATCTCGTAACAGCATCGACCAATGCGATCAATGATATTACTAACTGTATTACAGAGAGCAATGTAGAGATCGATAATATTATCTACGAAGGTGTTGCTGCTGCGATTAGTGTTTTAACTGAGGATGAGATGCAACGTGGTGTCACCCTAATCAATATTGGTGCGGGAATAACTGATGTTGTTGTCTATAAAGGTGGGGCGGTTGTCTATCACTCTCCTATACCATTAGGTGGCAATGATGTGACAACCGATATCGCTAAAATTAAGCGTTATTCCACCCAAGTTGCTGAGAGTATAAAGCTAGAGCACGGTAGTTGTCTTGGCTATAGTAGCTATGATGATAGTTTTAAATTACCGGTGATTACCAATCAGACTGAAAATAGAACAATGTCTCGTCGAGAACTCTCTTCTATTATTGAAGCGCGCTATCGTGAAATTTTTGAGATTATCCGAATGAATCTTGAAGATGCCAATGTCTATCTACCTCATGATGCCGGCGTGGTATTGACGGGAGGCGGGAGTATGATCCCGGGATGTGCTGATCTAGCGCAAGAAATTATGGAAAAACCGTGCCGTATTGGAACTCCGTTAAATGTCATATATGATAAGGGTGAAGGATTGACGCCGGAACATGCAACAGTTGTTGGGCTTTTAGCCTCTCATAAGTATGACAATATCTGGCAAAAAGAGTTACAAAAAACAATGCCAAGTGGTAACTTTTTTAGTAACATATATAAGAAAATCACTGGAATGTGTCGAAACTACTTCTAGTGTTGTTAAGAATACGAATAAAATGAGGATTTATAATGTCCATATTTGAGTTGCAGCAAGATATTAACGAACATGGCCCTGTTATAAAAGTAATAGGTGTGGGTGGCGCTGGTGGTAATGCGATTACTCATATGGTTGATTCCGGATTAACGGGAGTAACGTTTATTGCCGCAAATACAGATGCTCAAGATCTAAGAGAGGCGAAAGCAGATATTCGCATTCAATTAGGAGAAGCATTAACTCGTGGTTTAGGTGCGGGTGCAAATCCAGAGATTGGACGTCAAGCTGCAGAAGAGACTAAAGATCACATTAAAGCAGAATTAAATGGTGCTGATATGGTCTTTATCGCTGCAGGAATGGGTGGTGGAACAGGAACCGGTGCAGCGCCTATAGTTGCTGAAATTGCAAAAGAATTGGGCATCTTAACGGTTGCGGTTGTTTCAAGACCTTTCTCGATGGAGGGTAAGAAGCGTGATCAAGCCGCAAATCAAGGATTAAAACAGTTAGCACAACAAGTTGACTCGCTTATTACAATTCCTAATGACCGTTTAATGAGCGTTCTTGGGAAAGGGGTGAGTCTCTATGATGCTTTCAGTGCGGCGAATAATGTTCTCTTCAATGCGGTACAAGGGATTACTGATAGCATTATCAAGCCAGGAATGATCAATCTCGATTTCAATGACGTTAAGACAGTTATGAAACAACAGGGATTGGCAATGATGGGGGTAGGGCTCTCATCAGGCGATAATGCGGCAAGAGAGGCGATTCAACAAGCGATCTCTTCACCACTATTAGAAGAGGTGAGCTTGAAAGGCGCGAAAGGTCTGCTTGTCAATATTTCAGGTGGTCCTAAGTTGAGTATCGGTGATCTTCATGAGATTGGTGCAATTATTAGTGATTATGCTAATGAAGAGACAACCGTTGTCTTTGGTGCCGTGATTGATGAAGAGATGGGGGAAGATATTCGGGTAACGTTGGTAGCAACAGGATTAGGTGAATATCAAGCTCCGATCGAGCGCGGTAGTATTGCAGATCAACTATTAGGTAGAACTATAAAGCCTGCGGCAGCAACAATTCCGACGGAACCTGCGGTAAAAGAGCAACCTAAAGCCTCGCCATCATCACAATCTTCAGGATATCTCGATATCCCTGCTTTTTTAAGAAAAAATTCTTAATCGCTTCAGCTGATACTCTTAATTTTAGGAGGTAGCGTTGAAGAGAAGATTAATGAATAGAGGAATCTCTAAGTAAATAATATGCTAAAACAGAGAACAATAAAGAGTTTAGTCCAAACAACAGGTATCGGCCTTCATTCTGGGAAGAAGGTCTATTTAACCTTGCGCCCAGCAGGCATAGATCAGGGAATTATCTTTAGAAGAACAGATGTTGATTCGCCCGATATTAAAATTCAGGCTGATTCTGTTGTTAGTACGCAACTTGCAACCAAGATTGCATCCCCTTTAGCGCCAGATGTTACTATCTCGACGATAGAGCACTTAATGTCTGCGTTGTGTGGTTTGGGGATTGATAATATTATTATTGAAGTAAGCGCGCCAGAGATTCCGATTATGGATGGTAGTTCGGCGCCTTTTGTTTATCTTATTCAATCGGCAGGCATTCAAGAGCAGAATGCGGCGAAGAAATTTATTAAAATTAAAAAGCCGGTCGTTTATAAACATGAAGATAAATTAGCAAAGCTTCTTCCATATGATGGATTTAGACTCGATTTTACAATCAAATTTGATCATGCTGTCTTAGATAAGACCAATCCTCAGCATCGTTGTGAGTTTTCAAGCCAATATTATATTGAAGAGATTGCTCGTGCGAGAACGTTTGGTTTTATGAAAGATCTAGAGCTAATGCGAGAATTAAACTTAGCGCTAGGTGGCAGTATGGATAATGCTATTGTTGTGGATGATTACCGTATTCTCAATAGCGATGGATTGCGTTATGAAGATGAATTTGTTCGCCATAAAGTTTTAGATGCGGTAGGAGATCTTTATGTATTAGGTCATCCTATTATTGGAGAATTTGTTGGCTATAAAGCGGGGCATATGATGAATAATATGTTGATCCGTGAGCTAGTAAAAGATCCATCTGCATATGAGTTTGTGGTCTATGAAGAGGCAGAGACATCACCTGTTACATTTAAGGTGCCGGCCTGGAATTAAATTTAGTAATAAAAGTGAGTAGTAAAAGTTAGTAATAATTTAGTTATTTTCACTAATGGCTCTTTTAATTTCTTTGAAAGTAGCGTATAGTTTGTGGTTTACGATTTTATATTGAATAACGTGTCTCTATATAATATAAAAAAGTTTTGGATTATAGTTGAATATAGGATATAAATTTTTATGGTTACAATTCGTCTAGCTCGTGGAGGCTCTAAAAAGCGTCCTTTCTACCAAATCGTTGTTGCGGATCAAAGAAACTCTGTAACTGGTAAATACATTGAGCGTCTTGGCTTTTTTAATCCCATCGCTAAAGGTGGAGAGAAACGTTTAGAACTTGCCCAAGATCGTGTAGATTACTGGGTAGGAGTGGGAGCACAACCTTCTGAGCGTGTTGCATCTTTAATCAGAGAAGCTAAAAGAGCTGCTGCTAAAGAAGCTTAATAGCTTATAAAGTAGAGTTTTAGAGCCATCTTACAATTTCAGTAAGGTGGCTTTTTTGTGTCAAATAAGGAGAGATCATGAGTGATGAAAAGATCATTGTAGGGAAAATCAATGGTTTTCATGGCGTTAGAGGCTTTATAAAAGTCTTTTCTGAAACAAGACCGAGAGAGGGAATTTTAGAGTATTCTCGCTTTTTTATGAAGCAAGGTAATGAATGGATTACTTTAGAGGTTGATGGTCGGCAGAAGCATAATAAGCACGTTCTCTTAAAGTTTGAAGGATATGATTCCCGGGATGCTGTAGAACCACTATTGGGACAAGAACTCTATATTTCACGTGAAGATATGCCGGAGTTAGAAGATGGTGTTTACTGGCTTGATCTTTATGGTTTAAAGGTGATCAATCATGAAGGGGTGGAGTTAGGAGAGATTGTTGATATCTTTGAAACAGGTGCTAATGATGTGATTACTGTTAAAGGTGCTAAAGGTGAGATGATGATTCCTTTTTCGATGGAGTATATCGTTATGGAGATCAATCTCGAAGAGGGTTATGTTCAGGTTGATTGGGATGAAGAGTAGAGATGAAGGGTAAGTTGATCATCGATGTTATCGCTTTAATTCCCGAGTTAATAGCACCTATTATCGAAGATGGGGTTGTCAGTCGCGCTCATAACAATGAGCTCTTTGAGCTCCGTTTTTGGAACCCTCGCGATTACTCTACAGATAATCATCATACAGTGGATGCCCGTCCTTATGGTGGGGGGCCGGGAATGGTGATGATGTATGAGCCGCTGAAGAAGACTTTTGATGCTATTGAGAGCTTTAGAGGGGGTAGAGGTTTACGTCTCTATATGTCTCCACAGGGAGATCTTCTGAAGCAGCAACGCGTCAGAGAGCTTAGTAAAGAGCAACATCTTATTATTCTTTGTGGTAGATATGAGGGGGTTGATCAACGTATTATCGACACAGAGATTGATGGTGAGATCTCTGTTGGTGACTATGTGCTCTCAGGTGGGGAGTTAGCGGCTGCCATCTTAATTGATGCGATTGTCCGAATTCTTCCCGATGCGATCTCAAATGAGGCGTCTCATCTTCATGATTCTTTTAGTATTGGAGATCAGCTTGATCATCCTCATTATACTCGTCCGCGGGAGATTAATGGCTTAAAGGTGCCGGAAGTACTCTTTTCTGGCGATCATGCAAAAATTGCCCAATGGCGTGACGCAGAGGCAAAAGCAAGAACGGAAGCGAGACGAGTGCGTTTACGGCAAGAAGAGTTGTAGTATCGTTAAGCAGAGAGTAGAAAGTAGGAGAGGAAAAAGGGAAGCTAATTATTAAGCTTCCCTTTTTCTATTTTGTCATCTATTAGTTCTATTATCTCTAACTTGTCTTTAATTTGTCTCTAATTTTAACCCTATATTCTTGGCTAGAATGATTCTGACTCAGAACTGATTCAGAATTGATTTAGAACTCAATTAGTTCTTAATGACTTTTAGATTAGATCGAGTAGTAGAGCTTATATTCCATAGGATTAGGTGTTTCTGCTACTTGATTGATCTCTTTCTGTTTCAGTGCAATGTAAGAATCGATAATACTATTGCTAAAAACCCCACCTTTAAGGAGAAATTCACGATCCTGATCGAGCGCCTCTAATGCCTCATCAAGATTACGGCAAACTTTAGGGATATTGTTGAGTAATTCGCTTGAAAGATCATAGAGATTCTCATCAGCGGCAGGTCCTGGATGGATTTTATTCTCAATACCATCTAAGCCTGCCATAAGAAGCGCCGAAAATGCTAAGTAGGGGTTTGCTGTCGCATCAGGGAAGCGTACTTCAATACGGCGAGCCTTCTCATTAGCCACATAAGGGATGCGGATAGACGCGGTTCTATTTTTGGCTGAATAAGCTAAAAGTACGGGAGCCTCAAAGTGAGGAACAAGGCGCTTATAGCTATTAGTTGAGGCATTTGTAAATGCATTGAGTGCGCGCGCATGTCGGATGATGCCACCAATAAAGTAGAGGGCATCTAATGAGAGATTGCTATATTGATCTCCGCAGAAGATATTGTCGCTCTCTTTAAAGAGAGAGATATGGACATGCATTCCAGATCCGCTCTCACCATGATAGGGTTTAGGAAGGAATGTTGCGCTTTTACCATGAAGATCGGCTGTTGTTTTTGTAACATATTTGAGACGTTGTACCTCGTCTGCTTTTTTAAGAAGCGTATTGTAACGAACGCCAATTTCACATTGTCCTGCAGAGGCGACTTCGCGATGATGAATCTCTACTTCAAGCCCCATCTTTTCTGCATTTAAGACAATCTCATTACGAAGGTTATGTAGCTTATCGACAGGTTGAAGTGGCGAGTAGCCCCCCTGTTTTTCAGCATAATGTCCAGAATAGGAGTTTTCATCATTTGATGACCAGTAGGAGGTATCTGATTGTAACTGATAGCTCATATGATCTGGTGCAATATTGTAACGGACGCTATCGAAGATAAAAAACTCATTTTCGGGGCCAAAAAAAGCTTGATCGGCAATATTGAGGTTTGATAGATGCTCTTCTGCACGACGAGCAAGCGCTCTCGGATCTCTCTCATAATAATCCATTGTATCGGGCTCTAGAACATCACAAATTAAGACTAGGGTCGGATGTTGAGCAAGATGATCGACGAAAGCAGTCTCAGGACGAGGTAAGAGAATCATATCTGAGCACTCTGTCTTCTTCCATCCTTTAAAGCTTGAGCCATCAAAAAACTTACCCTGAGTGAAGAGGTCTTGGTTCGCTTGTCGTGCTGGAATAGTAAAATGATGTTCTTGTCCGATCATATCGGTTAAACGAAGATCGATGAATAAAATCCCATTTTCTTTAATAAACTCTAAAATGGAACGAATACTATCAGCCGGCATGCTCACTCCTTAAATTTTTCCATGTGGTGTAAATCGGTATTCTACACTAATTTTTAGGAAAAATGCTCAATAAAGTAGTAGTAACAATAAAGAAAACGATAAAGAAAACGATAAAGAAAATAATTGCGTAAAGGGTGACAAAGGGATCGAAAAAGAGATTGTTGAAAACCAACTGAGAATTTGTCCAAGAGACTTACGAAGATATTTGCTCCAAATTTGTTAAGAATTTGCTAAAAACTTGCCAAGAATGTGCTCGTGCTATTGACTGAGGCATTTATCCAAATATTTTTTGTAAAACTGTAATAGCTAAGAAGCTTGTTTAAAAAGAGGAACCCTTTTTTATCCCTTTCGCTTTTAGGGAGAGTTACGTAGAATGCTCTACAATATAACTTATGTTTAAAGAGATAGAGAATAAATAATAGAATGAAAATAACTACTTGGAATGTTAACTCAGTCAATGTTCGTTTAGCCCATTTAGAGCAGTTTTTAAAAGAGGTCTCTCCTACCGTGGTGGGGCTACAGGAGCTCAAATCAGTTTCAGAAAAATTCCCCTTAGAAGCTTGTGAAGCATTGGGTTATCACGCTGCAGTTAATGGGCAGCCCACCTATAATGGTGTGGCGCTATTATCTCGCTTTCCGATGAGTGATATTCTCTTTGATCTTCCAGGATTTGAGGATAGTGAGAAGCGTGTCATTAGCGCAACGATCAATGGCGTTCGAGTGATTAATGCCTATGTTCCTAATGGACAGAGCCCCGATTCTGATAAATATCAATATAAGTTAAATTGGTTACAACATTTTAAGGTATTTATTGAGGCGCAGCTTCAGATCTATCCGGAACTTATCGTGATAGGGGATTTCAATATTGCCCCTACCGATGATGATGTTCATGATCCTAAGAGCTGGAAAGGAAAGGTGCTCTGCACCGACGCGGAGCGAGAAGCTTTCTTTCAACTTCTCGATTTAGGGTTAATCGATGCTTTGAGAATGGAAGCGCAACCGGCGGGCCTCTTTACTTGGTGGGATTATCGTCAGAATGGATTTGAGAAAAACAGTGGTATTCGGATTGATCATCTATTATTATCAACAGTAGTGAGTCGACGATTTGTGACCTCTAAAGTTCATTTGGAGTATCGAGCGATGGAACGCCCTTCAGATCATGCGCCGGTCTCTGTTCTGTTGAAGGATCGTGAAAAAGATACGGATAGAGTATCGAAATAGAGTAGAGATAGCCTACTATTACTAGATGTCGATAGAAGTCGATAGATAAAGTAGCAGATCGTAAAAGTAGAAATAGCTGCATAACGCAATCTATGTAATAGTTAAGAGAAGGACGAGATGGAGGGAGCTCATTGAAAAGCCCCTGTATTAAATTTGATAAGGAGAGAATTATGTTTGGTGGTAGTATTGTCGCGATAGTCACCCCGATGTTTCCGGATGGTCGTATTGATTATGATTCATTTGAAAAATTGGTTGAATTTCATATTGAAAATAAGACAGATGCGATTGTTGCGGTAGGTACAACAGGAGAGTCTGCGACAATTAACTTCGATGAGCATCGTGAGGTTGTCAAACGAGTTGTTGGTTATGTTCGTGGGAGGGTTCCTGTGATTGCAGGAACAGGTGGCAATTCTACAGAAGAGGCGATTCGCTTAACCCATTGGGCGGCTGAAGATGGTGCCGATGCTTGTCTCTTAGTTGCGCCTTACTACAATAAGCCACCACAAGAGGGACTCTATCAACACTTTAAGTTGATTGCCGAGACTGTAGATATTCCACAAATTCTCTACAATGTACCGGGGCGTACAGCATCTGATATTTTGCCAGATACTGTTGAAAAATTAGCAAATCTTAAAAATATTGTTGCAATTAAAGAGGCGAGTACTTTCGAGCGTGTAGAGCAATTAGTTCGTCGCGTAGGTGATAAGATCGATATCTTAACAGGAGAGGATGGTATCGCTGCTAAGTGTGTATTAGCCGGGGCAAAAGGGGTAATCTCTGTTACGGCAAATATTGTGCCATTGATGATGCATGAGATGATGGAAGCTGCTTTAGCAGGGGATGAGAAGCGTGCTTATGAGATCAACGATAAGATCAAAGAGCTTCATCATGTCCTCTTTTTGGAGGCAAATCCTATTCCAGTTAAATGGGCGCTTCAGCAGATGAATCGTATTCATGCCGGAATTCGTCTCCCATTAGTTCCGCTCGATAAACAGTATCATTTAACAGTACGTGAAGCGATGAAGGGTGCAGGACTTCTCTAATTTATTGTATGATTAGTGATTTATGAATAGAATTAAGTAGAAGAGAAAAGGGCAGCACACTTTTTTTTCGGTTATAATTCAAGGAATAGGTATAGGCGATCGTTTATAATTACGATACGATGGCAAGAATTTTATTCAGTAAAGGTTGGTTCATGTACACAAAAAAAATAGTGTTCGCAGTAGTGCTATCAGGCTTGGTTATTAGCGGGTGTTCTACGCAGAATGTGCAGTCGAGAGATAATTTGCGTTATTTGAAATCATCGCAAGTTAATCCTTTAGAGTATCCTCCTAGTTTAGTGAAGCAGACAGAAACCAATGTTGAAGCTGCAACGACCCTCAAGGAATATCGTAATTATCAGAAGCAAGCAGCCTCGAAGGTATTGCCTACTGCTGGAGAGAGTATTACATTCATTGAGGCAGAAAATGGTCGCCGCTGGATCAATACAGGTCACACTCCTGATTTTGTTTGGCAGCAGGTACATCAACTCTTAAGACAGTTAGGGTTAGAGATAGAATCTCAAAGTCCTGAAGCGGGTCTTATTGAGACAAAATGGGCTGAAAATCAAGCGGATGTCCCAGAAGGATTTATCCGTGGCTTAATTAAACGTGTTGCAAGTAATCTCTTAGGTTCATCATCGAGAGATAAATTTAAGATTCGTTTAGAGCGTGATGGTGATCGAACGCTAATTTTTGTGACACACTATGCGATGAAGGATGAAGCAACCGGAAATGATGACCAATTCCATCGATGGGTAGATGCTCCTAAAGATCCTGAACTGGAGGCGGAGTTTATTGCACGCCTTGCGGCAAGATTAGGAGGTGATGGCAGTAGTGCCATGGGAAAGCAGGGTCTTCCCGTCACTGATCGGGAAGGGACACGACTCATTATTAAAAATCGTTCACAGGATGCCGTCTGGGAACAGGTTGCTGATATTTTAAATGATGGAGTTAAATATAATGTATTAGAGCAGTATGCTGATATCAATACATTACGTGTTGGACGGACAGTTAAAAAACGTCGCTTCTGGTTCTTTAGTAAAGATGATCCCGAAGGGGAGGTTTACTACATACGGATCAACCCTATCGGTGAAGATAGAACGCAGATTGATGTCTTGCCAGTATTGACGCTTAATCATCTTGAAGAGATGATGGAGAAGGTACAGACAGGATTGAGGTAAGCTCCCTATAATCTGATAAAATAGAGACGCCTGGTTATTATTTAGCCAGGCGTTTCTTCTTATTTGGGAGAAGATGAGAGAGCATGAGTGAATATGAGCGAAGGAGAGATTTTATGAGTCGACGTATTGCTAAATTAGCACCTCACGTCATCAATCAGATCGCCGCCGGAGAGGTGGTTGAGAGACCTGCTTCTATTGTGAAGGAGTTGGTCGAAAATAGTATTGATGCTGGAGCAACCGAGATTACCATCGATATTAAGGGTGGCGGAATCGATCATATTATTGTGCAAGATAATGGTCATGGCATTGCGAAAGATGACCTTAATTTGGCACTGTCGAGTCATTCCACAAGTAAAATTCGCTCGCCGGAAGATCTGGTAGAGGTTTCAACCTTAGGGTTTAGAGGGGAGGCGCTTCCTAGTATTGCGGCAGTCTCACGCTTGACTTTAATCTCTCGAGAGCGGGGGGCAGAGTATGCCTACCGTGTTGATGGGAAGGGGGATGATTTAGGGGAGGAGCCGATGCCGGCCTCTCTCTTAGAGGGGACGAGAATAGAGGTGAGAGATCTCTTTTTTAATGTGCCGGCAAGACGTAAATTTCTTCGAACTGAACGGACAGAATATAGCCATATTGAGACCTTAGTGAAGCGTTTAGCACTCATTCGTTATGATATTGCATTCACCTTAATCCATAATGGTCGTGAGCAATTCTCGCTACCTCGAGCTGAGACTTTGGAAGAGCAGCAGAATCGCATTGCTGCGGTATTTAATCAGGAGTTTTTGGCAGAGAGCTTTCACTTTAGTCATACGAAGAAGATCCCGCTTGATGATTATGATACCACCCGCACCTTAACGATTGAGGGATGGTTAGCAAAACCGACATTTTTTCGCAATAACAATGATTGGCAATATGTTTATGTGAATGGACGTATGGTGAAAGATCGTCTGGTAGCGCATGCTATTCGACAAGCTTATCGTGATGTGATGTATAGCGATAAGCATCCAGTATTTGTCATCTATTTAACGCTCGATGCTGTGGCTGTGGATGTGAACGCTCATCCTCAAAAGCATGAGGTGAGGTTTCGTGAATCAAGAATGGTTCATGACTTTCTCTTTAGTACGCTCAATCATGTTATCTCACAACCTGAAGTTCTAGAGGGGCATGAGAGTCTCCCTGTCGTTGCCACGTTAGAGGATGAGGACTCAAAGGGGCTCTCGTCATCAGCATCATCAGCGTCATCAATAGCTTCTAGCGGTCAGAAAGGTTTCTCTTTTGGCGCACCTCCGGCAAAGAGTTATAAACCGGTCAATCTTTATGAGGCGATCGGCGCATCTACAGAGCGTTTAACGCCCTTATCGGGAGGTGTGGAAGAGCATTATAGTGTCACTGCCGGCAGTCATGGTGAATTGCAATCAGGAGGCTTTAATTTAGCAAAACTGAACTCCTCTCAGGAAGATCAAGCAACTGAGCTCGATCCTGATGAAGCCCCTTTAGGTTACGCTTTAGGGCAACTACATGAAGCCTATATCTTGGCAGAAAATCGACAAGGTCTTGTCCTCGTTGATATGCATGCAGCGCATGAACGAATTATCTATGAGCGATTTAAGAATGCGATTGCTACAGAAGAGGGGATTATTCGTCAAGCACTCTTGATTCCAAAGCCGATCGATGTCTCAAGTCATGAGATTGCGTTAGTTGAAGAGTTTCAAAAAGAGCTACAAGATTTAGGGTTAATCATTGAGGTTTTAAGCCATAATAGTATCGTGGTGCGAGAAGTGCCGGCGAGCCTGATTCGTGCGGATATTGAAAAGTTGGTGATAGAGGTTCTTCACGATTTCGATCAATATGGATCGAGTCAAAAAATTACAGAGCATCTCAATGAGATCCTCTCTACGATGGCTTGTCATAGCGCTATTCGCCATCATCGGCGTTTAACATTGCCGGAGATGAATGCATTGCTACGTGATATGGAGCGTACTGAGCGCGCAGGTCAATGCAATCATGGAAGACCGACATGGCGTACCTTAGCTTTAACAGATCTTGATAAACTCTTTTTTAGAGGGGAGTAACATATGCAAAATAGTCAGAAGAAGTTGGCAGTTATTTTTGGTAATCCCGTTGCACAATCAAAATCACCAGAGATGCAGATGCAGTTTGCGAAAAATGTAGGAGTTGAGCTCAATTATTTAAAAGTATTAACGACACTCCCACAATTTGAGACCAGCCTTAAAGAGTGGATCGAGAAGGGAATTGTGGGTGCCAATATTACTGTTCCCTTTAAAGAGGTTGTCATGCCCTATTGTGATCAATTAACGATTGAGGCGGAAGAAGCAAAGGCAGTTAATACGATTCGCATCGAAAAAGATGGTTCGATTACAGGTCATAATAGTGATGGGATCGGACTGCTAAGAGATATTACAGAGATCAAAGGGATCGATATTACCGGTAAGCGCATCTTGGTATTAGGTGCCGGCGGGGCAGTTAGAGGGATTTTAGGGCCTCTTTTAAGTCACAAGCCCGCATCACTCATCATCACGAATCGCACTTTTTCTAAAGCGAAAATGTTAGCAGAAGAGTTTTCCCGCTTAGGGGAGATTAAGGCCGTAGAGCGAGATGATTTGACGGGAAGTTTTGACCTGATTATTAATGGGACAAGTGCCTCTTTACAAAATGAGTTCCCGCCACTACCTGCCGGCGTGATCAGCTCTCACACTATCGGTTATGATCTTGTTTATGGTGATCAGCCAACCATTTTTATGGAGTATCTTCTCTCGGAAGGGGGAAGAGCGGCTTATGATGGGTTAGGGATGCTCATTGAGCAGGGGGTTTACGCATTTGAGTTTTGGTTTGGTAAGCGTCCAAGCATTGAAGGGGTATTAGAGATTTTTGGGCGCACCTCTTAATGCTCTTTATGAACCTCCCTTATGAACCCCTTTTTATGATCAATAGATCTGCCTTTTATCAGACAGAGAAAGTGAGATTTTGGTATCATTTCAGAATCATTATTTTAGGATAGAGAGATATGTCGGAAGAAAAAACCCATTTTGGTTATCAAACCGTAGATCGTGATGAGAAAGAGGCTAAGGTGGCGGAGGTTTTCCACTCAGTTGCTAGCCGTTACGATGTGATGAATGATGTGATGAGCTTTGGTATTCACCGTTTATGGAAAAATAGTGCGCTCTCATTATCAGGTGCTCGTAGAGGGCAGAAAGTTCTCGACCTTGCCGGAGGAACAGGCGATTTAACAAAACGTTTGAGTAAGCGTGTTGGTTCGGAGGGATTAGTTGTTCTCTCTGATATTAATGAGTCAATGTTGGAAGAGGGACGCAAGCGTCTTATCAATGAAGGGATTGTTGGGAATGTTGAATTTAAACAGATCAACGCCGAAGAGATCCCCTTCGAAGATGCTACCTTTGATCTTGTGACGATCGGTTTTGGTCTTCGCAATGTGACCGATAAGATGAAAGCTTTAAAAGAGATGCGCCGGGTACTAAAGCCGGGCGGGCGCCTCTTAGTCTTAGAGTTTTCTAAACCGGTTGTTCCCGGATTAGCGACAGTTTATGATTTTTACTCATTTCAGATTATTCCTAGAATGGGGCAATTAATCGCTAGTGATGGTGATAGTTACCGCTATCTTTCTGAATCAATTCGTATGCATCCCCCGCAAGAGGAGTTGCGCGATATGATGTTAGAGGCAGGTTTTGATGAGGTTGATTATAAAAACTTAACCGGCGGTATCGTTGCTATTCATCGCGGATTTGTCTATTAGAGCAAAATTGAGAAGAGAGGGCTCCATTGATTATCTTGGGGACCCCATTGATCATTCAATTGGTCGCCTGCCTCTTCGATATCGCGTAATACTTGTTACATTTATAAAATAAGGATGCTTTGATGATTGCTCGTAGTTTGCGAATGATTCAGATTTGGTGGATCTTTTTACGCTTTGGCCTCTATGATCTTGCCTTTATGATGCCGGGATTGCGTCATTTGCGCTTTCTTAAGCCTCTACTCTCCCTCTTTAATGCACATAAGGGAACAGCGTTACCGGTTCGCATTCGTTTAGCATTAGAGCAGTTAGGGCCCACCTTTATTAAGTTAGGTCAAGCTCTCTCAACACGCTACGATCTGCTCGATCGGGAGATTGTTGTCGAGCTTGTAAAGCTACAGGATCAGGTTAAGCCTTTTTCGACAGATATCTTAATCGATATTATTGAGCGCTCTTTTGATAAGCCTTTAATGGAGATCTTTAAAGAGTTTGATGAAGTGCCGATGGCCGCCGCTTCTATTGCACAAGTCCATAGTGCGCGATTGCATAATGGGCAAGAAGTGGTGGTAAAAGTTGTTCGTCCCGATATTCAGAAGGTGATCAAACGTGATATTGCGATCATGGAGGTATTAGCCTTTATGATTGAGCGTTACTATCCTGATGGTAAGCGTCTGCGTCCTGTTGAGATTGTTGAGGAGCATGCAAAAACAATTCTCAATGAGCTCGATCTAACGATTGAAGCGGCTAATGGGGCGCAATTGAGGGAGAACTTTCGGGATTCAAAGATTCTCTATGTGCCGGAGATCTATCTCGACTATGTGCGTAAAAATGTCTTGGTTATGGAGCGCATTTCAGGTGTGCCTGTTGGTGATATTGCAACGTTAAAAGAGCTTGGTGTTAATATTCCACTTCTAGCGCAGCGTAGTGTCGATATCTTCTTCACCCAAGTCTTTGAGCATAGCTTTTTTCATGCGGATATGCATCCTGGCAATATCTTTGTCGATGTGAGTAATCCTGCTGATCCAACCTATATCGCGCTCGATTTTGGTATTATCGGCACTTTAAATGAAGAGGATCAGCACTACTTAGCAAGTAACTTTTTAGCTTTCTTTAATCGAGATTATCTAAAGGTTGCTGAGCTGCATGTTGAATCGGGCTGGGTTCCTCCCGATACCTCTGTGGGAGATTTTGAGGCCGTGATTCGCTCTCTTTGTGAGCCGATCTTCAATAAGCCCTTAAAAGATATCTCATTTGGGGCTTTTCTTCTCTCCCTTTTTCAAACGGCGCGTCGCTTTAAGATGGAGATGCAGCCTCAATTGATGTTATTGCAAAAGACCCTCTTTGCAATCGAGGGATTAGGGCGAGAACTCTATCCTGAGCTCGATTTATGGGCAACAGCCAAACCTTATTTAGTGGAGTTTGTGAAGAAGAAGCGGGGGCCCAAAGCGATTGTATCCCGTTATCGTCGAGATATCCCGATCTGGATAGAGCAATTGCCTGACCTGATGCAAAATGGTCAGCTGACGTTACAGCAAGCGGCAAAAGGGAAGTTGAAGGTCAATTTAGCAGATAATGAGTGGACTCGTTTGGCTAAATTAGAGCATGATTCAACTGTCCGGAGAATCTATGGCGGTATCGGTGCGGTCTTTCTTTTAGCACTTTTATTAAAATTTGAGGAGGGTTCGCTCTGGATGATTCTCTCATTGGGGGGCGCATCATTACTCTTTCTCTATTTAGCATTGAAGAAGAGAAACCATTAGCGTCGTTAAAGATTCTTAAACTACTCGGATTAACTTAGATTGCTTGAATCACTATTACAGAAAGAGCGATGTAGAAATAGATGTAAAGAGTGGTAAAAATTAGAGACGGTTATATCAAGAAAATAATAAACTAGAGATTATTATAAAGAGGTTGTCTTAGCGCTTGTTAATATAATAGAAAATCATATAATGAATACTATATTAAATATTTATTTACGATATAATAGGGATGCCGGATCTTATTGAGATCTATCATTGATAGATGTTTGATTTGGATGATTGATCTGAAAGAGATGCCGGAAAATTATTAATAAGGAGAGAAGTCAATGAAAAAATTAGCACTTGCTGCGATCTTAGCAGTATCAACGATGGGCGTTTCTATGGCAGATGTCGATAGCGAAAAAGTGATCGATTATCGTCAAGCTGCATTTAAAGTTGCAGGTTGGAATATGGGCATTCTCGGTGGAATGTTAAAAGGTGAGATTGAGTATAATCCAGAAGAGGCAGTTGCAGCAGCTAAGCGTATCAATGAGATGGCAAAAGCAGTTGGTGCGACCTTTGTTGATGGAACTTATGAAGGCTCAAATGCTAGCCCAAAAATTGTTGAAGAGCGCGCAGATTTTGATAAAAAATTAGCAGCATTTATTCAAGAGAGTGATGTGATGATTGAAGCAGCTGGAGAGAAGAAGACTTTAGCGGCACAAATGGGTAAATTAGGTGGTACCTGTAAATCATGTCACGATAGTTACAAAGTCGATTAATGATTCAATGGGGGCGGTAGAGTTATCGTGAGCAATAGGTAGCCTTTTCCCTCAAGTATGATATAAGTTAAGAGCGGTTGAGTGATAATCAACCGCTTCTTTTATGTCTACCCACTTTATAGGAGATCAATAAAGTGATGAAAAAACTTAAGCTTGCAACTCTTTTATCCTTAGGGTTCTTATTTGGTAGTCATACCGTTAATGCGCAGGAGGTTCGTGTCTATAACTGGACAGATTATATCGATCCTGAGCTGATTACTGAATTTACAGATAAGACCGGCATCAAGGTGATTTATGACACTTTCGATAGTAATGAAGTGCTTTTGGCAAAAACGTTAACGGGAAACTCAGGTTACGATATTGTGGTACCTTCTGATTACACTTTAATCTATATGGTACAAGCAGATGCAGTTCAGAAGATTGATCGTGATAAACTTAAAAATATCGACAATATCTGGCCCTTTGTGGAAGAGCGATTAGATGAGCTTCCCGGTGCGATAGAGTATTCAGTTCCCTACATGTGGGGAACAACGGGGATAGCCTACAACGTCAATAAAGTTAAAGAGTTAGTGCCAGATGCACCATTAGATTCAATGGAGCTTCTCTTTAACCCAGAATATGCTTCAAAATTGGCAAGTTGCGGCATCTATATTGTTGACTCCCCGAGTGAGTTCTACCCGATGGTGATGCGCTATTTAGGGCTACCGGCAGAGAGTACATCTGATGCAGACTTGGCTAAAGCGAATGAGGTATTACAGGCTATTCGTCCTTATATCACTAAGTTTCACTCCTCTGAATATATCAATGCGATGGCCAATGGCGATGCTTGCTTATCACTCGGTTGGTCAGGAGATCTCTATCTAGCAAAAGCAAGAGCAAAAGAGGCGAATGCCGGTGTTGAGATCGAGTATTTTATTCCTAAAGAGGGTGGGCTTCTTTGGTTTGATCAGCTTGCAATCTTAAAAGATGCTAAAAATGTTGATGAGGCATATGCTTTTATCGACTATCTTTTAGATGCGAAAGTGAATGCACGCGCGGCAGATTATGTGGAGTATGCCACTTCTAATGAGGCGGCCTTTGAGTTTGTTGATCAGGATCTGCTTAACGATCCGACGCTCTATCCTTCAAAGGAGCAATTGGAGCTTCTCAATGTGAAGCAACCTTACACTCAACGGGAACAGAAAAAGTTGATGCGCGATTGGTTAAGAATTAAAGCGCAACGTTAAAAAATAACGCCGGTATGAGTCCGTTATAAGATTTATTATAAGATTCAGATCGATATGAAGATGGAGAAGAGTATCTAGCTGTTTTAGATACTCTTTTTTTATTTTTCTTGCTCCCCGGCTCTTTTATCATCTGTTATCCCTTTCATAAGATTTCATCAAACCTCATCGAACCTCATCGAGCCTCATCGAACTTCATTAACTCCTATTATTTCTCACGATCCCTTGTTGATGAGAGAGATATCAATATTTAATCGGTGTTACCGCCGAACGACAGCTCTTGAGTGGAACTTTTAATGTATAATGCAGTGTTAAGCATTCGATAGGACACCTAGTGAAAACTAGGTGTAAGAGTTCGATAAAGTTAGATAAAAAGTTAGATAAAAATGGGGAGCGGGAGAGTATTAATGTGATCTCGTTACTGCTAAAGTTATCGATAACCTCTATCGATAGAAAATATTGATAAGCACTGTTTTATAAGAATTGTTTTATTAGATAATTGTAACTTGTTACAACAAGGAAATGATATGAGTAGACAACACCATCCTTTAGTGATTTTAGGATCTGGACCGGCAGGCTACACCTCTGCACTCTATGCTGCACGTGCTAACCTTAAACCTGTGGTGATTACTGGTATGCAGATGGGCGGGCAGTTGACGACCACTACCGATATTGATAATTGGCCAGGTGGCGCTGAGGGGTTAACGGGTCCTCAATTGATGGATCAGATGCGGGAACATTGTGAGCGCTTTGGTACAGAGATCCTCTTCGATCATATTCAACAGGTTGATCTTTCTCAACGTCCTTTTCTCTTAGAGGGGGATAATGGTAGCTATAGTTGTGATGCATTGATTATCGCAACGGGAGCATCCGCTAAATATTTAGGACTTCCCTCTGAAGCGCAATATCTTGGGCGCGGCGTTTCTGCTTGTGCAACTTGTGATGGCTTTTTCTATCGAGATCAAGAAGTTGTGGTTGTCGGTGGTGGAAATACCGCTGTTGAAGAGGCGCTCTACTTAAGTCAGATTGCGGCAAAAGTTCATCTTGTTCATCGTCGCGATACCTTCCGTGCTGAAAAGATCTTAATTGATCGCCTTTACCGTAATGTCGAAGCGGGGAAAATAGAGTTACATCTTGATCAGACGCTAGAAGAGGTTAAGGGTGATGATGCTGGCGTGACAGGAGTCGTTCTAAAATCAACGAAAGATGAATCGACCAAAGAGCTTGCGGTACCGGGGGTCTTTATCGCTATTGGACATGCGCCTAACACCGAAATCTTTGCAGGGCAGTTGGAGATGAGAAATGGCTATATCATCGTTAAATCAGGAATTGATGGTGATGCGACAAGCACTTCTGTTGCCGGTGTTTTTGCTGCTGGGGATGTGATGGATTCCAATTATCGTCAAGCGATTACCTCAGCAGGAACGGGCTGTATGGCTGCACTCGATGCTGAACGTTATCTCGATTCACTCTAAGTTGTGTTCATTAAACGAAACGTGAGGGAATTGAGTCACTTGTGAGATTCACATTGTTGAATACTGTTGAATGTTGTTGAAATATTTAGGTTAGCTGATTATTGAGAGACGTGACTTTTTTAGAGATGTCACCCATTGAGATATCACCCATTTAAAAGTGTTAATAAAAAGTGTTAATACAGTAGTGTTAATAAGAAGGATAGAGATATGAAATTTAATACCTTAGAGAGTTTAGATTTAGCGGGTAAGCGTGTGTTAGTTCGTGAAGATCTTAATGTTCCCATCCATAATGGGGAGATTACCTCTGATGCTCGTTTAGTGGCAGCCCTTCCAACGATTGAGGCGATTTTAGAGAAGGGGGGTGCTGTCATGGTGATGTCTCACCTTGGTCGACCCACTGAAGGGGAAGAGAATGAGGAGTTTTCATTAGCGCCGGCTGCCGTTTGGTTATCTGAACGTCTCGGTAAGCCGGTAACGCTTGTTAAAAATTGGATCAATGGCGTAGAGATTCAACCGGGTGAAGTGAAGTTATTGGAAAATGTTCGCTTCCTCAAAGGTGAAAAAGCGAATGATGAGGCGCTCTCTCAGAAGATGGCTAATCTTTGTGATGTCTATGTGATGGATGCTTTTGCAACTGCTCATCGTAAGGCCGCTTCAACCTATGGTGTGGGAATGCTTGCAAAAGAGAGTGCTGCCGGATTGCTCTTAGAGAAAGAGTTAACAGCATTAACGAAAGCGATTAGCCATCCAGAGAGCCCGATGGTAGCGATTGTGGGTGGTGCAAAAGTATCCACCAAATTAACCGTTTTAAATGCACTCTTAGATAAGGTTGATCAATTGATTACCGGTGGGGGTATTACTAATACGCTACTTTTAGCGAAAGGCTATAAAGTTGGAAAAAGCTTAGTAGAGAAGGATCTTGTGCCAGAGGCAAAAAAGCTTCTTAAACGTGCAGAAGAAGAGGGGAAAGAGATCCCATTACCTATCGATGTTGTTGTAGGAACAGAGTTCTCTGCAGAAGCAAAAGCAGAGGTAAAAGGCATTGATGAGGTAGGTCCAGATGATATGATTATGGATATTGGCCCCAAAACAAGTGAGCTCTACCAGCAAATTTTAATGAAAGCGAAGACAATTGTCTGGAATGGTCCTGTAGGTGTATTTGAGTTTGAAAACTTTGCCGATGGAACAAAATCTTTAGGAGAAGCAATTGCGAAGAGCGATGCTTTCTCAATTGCCGGCGGTGGTGATACGGTTGCAGCAATTGAGACGTTTGGATTGACCGATCAGATCTCCTATATCTCCACTGGTGGGGGTGCTTTCCTTGAGTTATTAGAAGGGGAAGTCCTACCTGCGATTGAAATGTTAGAAAAGCGAGCAAAATAACAATGAATAATAACGAAATCTTAATTAATATTACGCCAAATGAGACAAGAGCGGCGGTGATCAGTAACGCGATGGTCCAGGAAGTATTAATTGAGCGAGATGAGAAGCGAGGCCTTGTTGGCAATATTTATAAAGGGGTCGTTATTCGTGTTTTACCAGGTCTTGAAGCAGCTTTTGTCGATATTGGTCTCGATCGCGCTGCCTTTCTTCACGTAAGTGATATTCAGACAAGCTGTAGTGAGTATCAACCAGATGCTTGTGATGATAATAGAGAAGGTGACGGAAATCAGCGCGTTCCAACGAAACGTAATCCTGAAGCGATCGATATCACTAAGTTGCTACATCAAGGTCAAGAGTTGATTGTTCAAGTGATTCGTGATCCCCTTGGGACCAAAGGGGCACGAATTACAACGCAGATCTCAATTCCCTCCTGCTATCTTGTCTATTTAGCAGATTCAGATGTGATCGGTGTTTCGGTGCGTATTGAAGATGAGGAGGAGCGTGACCGTCTAAAGAGTATTCTTTTAGGTTATCAGCCGGAGATCCCGGGCGCGTATATTGCCAGAACCGCAGCTGAAGGCGCTGATCCTTGGGTTCTGCGCGCAGATATGCAGTTTCTGAATCGTCTTTGGAAAGATGTTAAAGAGCGAATTCCTGCGGCAAAAGTGGGGGAGTTAATTTATGGGAACTTTCCACTAGAGCTCCGTATTTTACGGGATTATATCTCAAAAGATATTCAGCGAGTACGCATCGATTGCATGGAAGGTTATAAGAGCATGATGGATTTTACTACGCGCTTTTTACCAGAGATGACCGAGCGAATTGAGTACTATGTCGGACCACGTGCGATTATGGATCTCTTCAATACAGAGCGAGAGATTAATTTAGCCCTTGAGAAACGAGTCGATCTCAAATCAGGTGGCTACTTGATGATTGAGCAGACTGAAGCGATGACAACCATCGATATCAATACAGGTGGATTTGTCGGATATCGCAATTTAGAAGAGACAATCTATAAGACCAATTTGGAAGCGGCACAAGCATTAGCGCGCCAGGTAAGATTGCGAAATCTTGGCGGAATCATTATTATCGATTTTATCGATATGCAGAGCGAAGAGCATCGACAAGGTGTTTTAGAGGAGCTATCGGAGCATCTCTCCCACGATTATGCCCGTACCTCCATTAGTGAAGTGACCTCACTGGGTCTAGTGCAGATGACGCGTAAGCGAACACGTGAGAGCTTAGTGCAATTACTCTGTGAGCCATGCCCTAAATGTCAGGGCAATGGTTATGTGAAGACGAGCGCTACAGTCTGTTTTGAGATCTTTCGAGAGCTGATCCGAGATGGTAAGCGTTTCCCAAGTCTTAAAGAGTTTCTAGTATTAGCAGCACCGGAGGTGATAGAACGCCTTCTCGATGAAGAGGCGCATAGTGTTGCAGATCTTCAAAATCAGATCGATGCCAATATTCGTCTGCAACCAGAAGAGCTCTATCCTGTTGAGCAGTTTGATATTGTGCCGATGTAGTCGGGCGATATAGAATAGAGATTAAATTTGTCAAATATGTCAAATTTGTCAAATATGATCGATTGAAAAGTTGAGGTTGGATCTGGATTAACTTGAAATAAGTTAAAGCTGAACCAACCTCAAATCAGGTTTGAATCTCATTGAGAGAAAATAGAGGCAAGATCATTGAAGTATCTTGCCTCTTTCTTTAAAGATCAGAGATAAGTGAGAGGGAAGGAGAGATATGAATATTGTTTTAGGCGTTAGTGGGAGTATTGCAGCGTATAAATCCCCTGATTTAGTTCGTCGTTTAAGAGAGGCTGGGCATGAGGTTCGTGTCGTTATGAGTCGCGGTGGAATGAGTTTTGTGACGCCGTTAACCTTACAAGCGGTATCGGGCTATCCTGTTGTTTATGATCTTTTAGATCCTGCGCATGAGGCGGGAATGGGACATATTGAGTTAGCACGTTGGGCCGATCTTATTCTGATTGCTCCGGCAAGTGCAAATTTAATCTCACGATTAGCCGCAGGATCGGCTGAAGATCTTCTCTCCGCTATTGTATTGGCGACGGAAAAACCGGTGATGTTAGCGCCGGGAATGAATCGTTTGATGTGGGCGAATCCCTTTGTACAACGAAATATCGCCGCGCTCTCTGCTGAAAATATCGATATTCTAACCCCCGGAAGTGGTGCACAAGCCTGTGGTGAGGTGGGATTAGGTCGAATGCCTGAGCCTTTAGAGATTCGTGATCATATTACCGCTTTTTTCCAAGATTTGGAGAATCATGCCGGAAAAATTGATGAAGATAGAGGTCCACTCTTTGGGAAAAAAGTAGTGATTACAGCGGGACCGACAGTAGAAGAGATCGATCCTGTCCGTTATATCAGTAATTACTCAAGTGGCAAGATGGGATATGCATTAGCAAATGTTGCTAAAAACTTAGGGGCCGAAGTTCAATTGGTCTCCGGTCCTGTTACGCTCCCACCCCCTGCTGATGTGAATCTTATTGCGGTTAAGAGTGCTGAAGAGATGATGCAAGCGGTTGAAAGGGCGTGTCAAGGGGCGGATCTCTTTATTGCCGCCGCCGCTGTGGCCGACTATCGGGTTGCAGATCGCGCTTTAGAGAAGATTAAAAAGAGTGATGATCAGGATGAGTTAATTCTGAAATTGACCAAAAACCCCGATATCTTAGCAACGATAGCTAAAGGGGAGGCACGACCAACACTCTGTGTCGGTTTTGCTGCGGAGACCAATAATATTGAAGAGAATGCAAAGTCGAAGTTACGACGAAAAAATGTCGATATGATCTGCCTTAATGATGTTTCTGGTGGAAAGGTCTTTGGCGCCGCCGAGAATGAGATGCTACTCTTTAAGCGCGATGGTTCCGTAACACCGATTGCAAAAGCGGATAAAGCGATTGTTGCTGAGAAGATCTTTGAGGAGATTATCAATCTATTTCCAGCGCAATTTTGGTGTTAAAGGTTGGTGTTAGAGAGTTATTGTCAAAAATTGGCGTTAAAAAGTCTCTGGAGAGGAGTCTGATGAGCATGGATAGTAGGTAATGGAACCGATCAGTGGTGCGATAGGGGGACTGCTTTTATTGGCACTCTCTGCATTTAGTTCGGCGACCATATTGCCGGGAAGTTCCGAAGTGGCACTACTCGGATATCTTCATCTCTATCCCGAATGGCTCACTGCGGCCTTTGTCGTTGCCACAATTTTTAATACTTTGGGAAGTATCTCAATGTATTGGGCCGGGCGCATTATTCCAGAGCGAAAAGAGTCTTCTGCTAAGGTAGATCGTTTAATCGCACGCTTTGGTCTCTTCTCACTCCTATTTTCTAGTCTTCCGATTATCGGTGATTTTATTCCCATTGCGGCTGGTTGGTTTCGACTCAATTTTTGGTACTCTTCGCTCCTAATTTTGATCGGTAAAGCAGTGCGCTACCTGCTTCTTTTAGGGGCGTTTCATACACTTTTACAGCTCTTTTAGAGATTACTCATAGAGAAATAGGGGGAATCACTTGCACTTCTCTCTAACTCAATTACTCTAAGAGAGTTGCCAAAATTTTGATGGAATTGCGCCGTGTTAACCTTCTTCTGGATTCTCCTTCCGATCTTCTCCATTTTTGTTGTGGGTTTTATCTCGCAGAAGATCCTTCATTTCGATATCCCCAATCTCTCTAAGATGTCGATCTATGTTTTATCCCCTTTTTTAGCCTTTAAAACTTTCTACTCTTATCAGATATCGATCGACTATCTCTACTACTTTGGTTATATCTATCTTCTCTGTTTTGCACTGGTGCTACTGGTCTCTATTGCCGCGAAGATTTTCCACTATGATGAGCAGACACGCTGTGGAATGATATTAGGTTCCTGTTTTATGAATAATGGGAATTATGGAACGCCTGTTGTTTTAGCCTTTTTCGGTGCTGCCGGTTTCGATCTTGCCATTATTATGTTGGTTTTACAGCAGGTAGTCATGAATACGGTAGGGACTTATTACGCTGCAAAAGGTTCTTCACGCAAAATTATTGGGAGTTCCGTCCGGCATGCGCTTTATCAGGTTCTAAAGATGCCAACGGCTCATGGTGCGCTTTTAGGGGTGCTTTTTCAACTACTTCATATCCCTCTAAGTGAATCACTCTACCGTTCTATCTCGATGGTAGGTGATGCCTCCATTGTTGTTATTATGGTGATTTTAGGGATGCAGTTGGCTAATATTCGTATTACAAAAATTGCGTATGGAAAACTATCGATCAATTTAACTATTAAGATGCTTCTTTCACCGCTGATCGCCTTCTTTTTAGTAGAGTGGTTGCCGATCGATCACGCCTCAAAACAGATCTTGATCCTACTTGCAGCAATGCCGGCAGCAGCCAATACAACATTGTTAGCCGTTCACTTCGATACAAAGCCAGAATTAGTTTCAAGTGCAACGCTAATTAGTACTTTAATGAGTCTTATGACACTACCAATTGTTTTGCTCTTTTTAGGGGTTGAGTTACCTGCATAGTAAACCAACACAATAAACCAACACAATAATTAATATAAGCATTAGGGGAGGGAGATATGGGGAGAAGAGGGGCGTTGGGTATGGCGCATATTGCAGCATTACTCTTTGGGCTGACGGGGATTTTTGGGGTACTGATTACCACTAGCGTGGAGATGATCACTTTAGGGCGAGCCGCTTTTGCCGTTTTAGGTTTATGGTTGCTCCTCTTATGGCAAGGGCGATCTATTAAGTGGCAATTTACTCTTAAAGAGTGGGGGGTCCTCCTTCTCTCTGGCATCTTTTTAACGATTCACTGGTTAACTTTTTTTATTGCAGTCAAGATTGGAGGTGTCGCGGTTGCAACCTTAGGATTTGCGACTTTCCCCGCCTTTATTACTCTGATCGATTATCTACTTTTTAAAGAGCAAGTGACTCTTCGGGAGTGGTGGTTGTTACTTTTGACCACAATCGGGCTCATTTTAGTAACTCCTAGTTTCTCTTTTGCAAGTGATGGAACGATCGGTCTCTTATGGGGGATCTTATCAGGCTTTGCTTTTGCGCTATTGGTGGTGACGAATAAGCGAGGCACAGAGGGAATCGATGCTGTTCAGATCGCTCTTTGGCAAAATGGTATTGTTGTTCTGCTTCTTCTCCCTTTTACCCTCATGCAATTTCAGGAGATGACGCTCTTAAATGGATTCTACCTCGCTTTATTAGGTATTTTCTGTACAGGGGTTTCCCACTATCTATTGGTAAAAAGTTTAGCTGTTTTAGAGGCGCGTATTGCCGGTATGATCATAGCGCTTGAACCTGTTTACGCAATCTTAACAGCTTGGTGGCTCTTCGGTTCACAGCCGACTTTAGCGATGTTAGCTGGTGCGACTCTCATTATTGGTGCCATTTTTCTAGTCTCTCAAAAGAAGAATTAGCATCAGGATGAGTGCTGTATGCTTCAAGATTTATATTCATTGATGATTTCGATTATCAATATGTTTCATTAATATATTTTCCTTGTTTCTATTTTTATTTTTGATATTGGGTTATCTTAGTGCATTGTCTTTAATTGTTATTCTCCTCTATTATTGATTTAAATTATTAAATCCTGTTATTTTCATTCATGTCATTAGTTTTATCTCTATTTTATTTAATTTTTTTATAATGATGTTGTAAATAGTTGATTTGAGTTATCTATTTAATTAGATATTTTGTAGAAATTATGAAAAACATTAAAATTTAGTGAGGATTTTTCTCTTTTTTGCTATATTGATCAATAAGGTAGCTACTATCAATACGATATAGAGAATAGTCTTCATATTATATTAAATTTGTTGTGTTCTGTTCTGTTCTGTTGTGTTGATGGAGTGCTTTTGATTCATATTTTGTGTTCTATAGATCACTATTGATCAGTCACCTCCGGGTATTGCTGATGAAAGAGATATAGAGATGGGAGCAATAAGGGAAAAGTATGAAAAAGAAAATCGAAGAGTATAAAGGTCCAGCAGGTGGTTGGGGTGCATTAAAAGCGGTTGCGGAGATTCTTGCAGAGCAAGAGAGAGAAGGCGCAGATGCAAAAGCACTCTTTAAGATGAATAAACATGATGGGTTTGATTGTCCAGGTTGTGCTTGGCCAAATCCAGAGAGAACCCCCATCTTTGATGTTTGTGAAAATGGGGCGAAGGCTGTTGCTTGGGAGGCAACCCGTAAAAAGTTAACGCCAGAGATGCTCTCTAAAATGACGGTAACAGAGCTCTCAAAATTGAGTGCCCATGAATTAGAGGATTTAGGTCGTTTAACCTATCCAATGAAGTATGATGCCGCAACTGATACCTATCAGCCGATTGAATGGGATGTGGCATTTAAAGAGATTGGAGAGATCCTCCAAAGCTATGATGATCCCACAACACTAGAGCTCTATACCTCTGGTAGAACCTCAAATGAGGCAGCATTTCTCTATCAGCTCTTTGGGCGTGAATATGGAACGAATAACTATCCTGATTGCTCTAATATGTGTCATGAGCCAACAAGTGTTGGATTAGGCGCTTCGATCGGTGTTGGGAAATCGACAGTTACATTTGATGATTTCGAGAGTGTCGATCTAGTGATCGATATCGGTCATAACCCAGGTACGAATCACCCAAGAATCTTGAGCACTTATCGCGCACTTTCAAAAAGAGGTGCAACTTTGGTTGCTGTAAACCCGCTTAAAGAGCGAGGACTTGAGCGTTTTATCTACCCACAAAATCCGGTAGAGATGTTAACGGATCATGCTACAAAATTGGCATCGCACTACTATAATGTTCGCGTCGGTGGTGATGTGGCATTGATGAAAGGTTTGATGCGTATCGTGATTGAGCGTCATGAGGATGCTGTCGCTAAAGGTGAGCCGGCGATTTTAGACCTCGACTTTATTGAGAATGAAACGGTGGGTTATGATGCGGTTCGTGAAGATGTGCTCAATACTTCTTGGGAAGATATTACGCGGGTTTCGGGATTAACAAAAGAGGCGATCGAGGAGTTTGCGGAGCTCTATATCAAGGCCGAGCGTACGATTATCTGCTACGGCATGGGGATTACACAGCATGAGCATGGGACTCAAAATATCCAGCAGCTCGTCAATCTTCTGCTCTTAAAAGGAAATATGGGGCGTCCCGGCGCTGGTATTTTACCTTTAAGAGGGCACTCAAATGTGCAAGGAGATCGAACAGTCGGTATTACAGAGAAGCCGAGTCAAGCGATGCTCGATAAGTTAGAGGCACGTTATGGCTTTACACCCCCTTCAAAGTGGGGGCATGCGGTCGTTGCAAGTGTTGAAGCGATGTACTCAGGAGAGTCAAAAGCTTTTATCGGCATGGGCGGAAATTTCGCTGAAGCGATGCCTGATCATGATAAGACCTATCAAGCGATGAAAAATCTTGATCTTGCGGTCCATATCGCAACGAAGATGAATCGTTCCCATCTTTTAACCTCTAAAAATACCTATCTATTGCCTGTTTTAGGGCGTACAGAGATCGATATGCAGGAGACAGGTCGTCAAGTTGTAACGATCGAGGATTCGATGAACTTTGTAACAGCCTCTTGCGGTATCCTTAAGCCGATTAGTCCAGATCTGCTCTCAGAGTGTGCGGTGGTTGCCGGTATTGCGAAAGCGGCTATTCCTAACACTAAAGTGAAGTGGGATGAATTAGTGGCAGATTATAGTAAGATTCGTGATGATATTGAGTTTGTCTATCCTGACTTTAAAGATTACAACGAACGTATTAAAGCGCCGGCGGGCTTCCATCTTCAAAACCCCGCATCCATTCGTAAGTGGGTTACTAAGAGTGGTAAAGCTAACTTCTTTAAGACTTCTGACGGTATTATTGAAGATCCCGATTCACTCTTAAATGCAGAGTTAACTTTAACGACCTTAAGAAGTCATGATCAGTACAATACGACTATTTATGGTCTTAATGATCGCTATCGTGGCGTCTTTGGTCAGCGTGATGTTCTCTTTATTAGTGAGGCAGAGGCGCAGAAGCAGGGTGTGAAAGCGGATGATCGAGTGAATATTATTGCGCTTGATCGAGATAAAAAACCAACGGAGCGCCGTTTAGATAATCTGCGTGTGGTGATCTATGATATTGCCGATCGTTCAGTGGCAACCTATTTCCCTGAGGCGAATAACTTGGTCGCTTTAGAAAGTATGGATCAGCAGTCAGGTATACCGGTTTATAAAAATATTCCGATAGCGATTGAGTTAGCGAGTAGTTAATTAATATTTATAGTTCAATATTTATAACTTAATATTTGCAACTGAGTGAGCAACTGTTGACTAAATCAATAGATCTAGTCATTGATCTAGTCATTGATAGAGGCGATCTTTAGAGATCGTCTCTTATTTTTTGTCTCTATCTTTATCTTTTTTTATCTCAAAATGAAAGGCCTTTAAAAATTTTTATAAACTATGGTGCCTCTCGTTTCGTTATAATATAAACTACTATTTTAACCGGTGCTTTAAGGAGCAATTTGATGGAAAAGATCATCGTATTAGATTATGGCAGTCAATATAATCAACTCATTACTCGACGCATTCGTGATATTGGGGTCTTTTCGGAGTTGATTTCGCATAAGATCTCAGCAAAAGAGCTCAAAGAGATGGCGCCGGCAGGAATTATCCTCTCAGGAGGCCCTAATAGCGTCTATGCAGACAATGCATTTTCAATCGATCCTGAGATCTTTCACCTCGGTATCCCTGTATTGGGGATCTGCTATGGGATGCAGTTGATGACCCATACTTTAGGGGGCAAGGTAGAAAAAGCGGCTAATCGCGAATATGGTTTAGCCTATCTTCATGTCGATCTTAAAGAGACAATGCTCTTTGATGGCTTGCCGGAGACACAATCTGTCTGGATGAGCCATGGCGATCTGGTGACAGAAGTACCAAAAGGATTTACTGTCACCGCTGAGAGTAGCGATTGTCCTATTGCGGCAATGGAGTATCCTGAAAAGCGCCTCTACGGCGTACAATTTCATCCTGAAGTGAAACACTCTGTCTTTGGGACCGATCTTCTAAGAAACTTTGCTTACGATATTTGTGGTTGTTCTGATCGCTGGCATATGGATTACTTTATTGAGCAAGAGATCGAAAAAGTACGCAAACTTGTGGGGGATAAAAAAGTTCTTTTAGCCCTTTCAGGTGGCGTTGATTCAAGTGTTGTCGGTGTTCTTCTACAGCGCGCGATTGGAGATCAATTAACCTGTATCTTTGTTGATCATGGGCTTCTTCGTAAAGGGGAAGGGGATCAGGTGATGGAGAGTCTTGGTGGTAAGTTTGGACTCAATATTATTCGTGTTGATGCTAAAGATCGCTTCCTTGAGAAGTTAAAAGGGGTCTCAGATCCTGAAGAGAAGCGGAAGATTATTGGTAATGAATTTATCTATCTCTTCGATGATGAGGCGAAAAAGCTTCAAGATATCGATTTTCTTGCACAGGGAACACTCTATACCGATATTATTGAGAGTGGTACCGATACAGCAGAAACAATCAAATCGCATCACAATGTCGGCGGATTGCCAGAAGATATGAAGTTCCAATTGATCGAACCTTTAAAGACACTCTTTAAGGATGAGGTGCGAGCCTTAGGATTGGAGTTGGGAATGCCCCATGAGCTTGTTTGGCGCCAACCTTTCCCCGGTCCTGGTTTAGGGATTCGTATCTTAGGTGAGATCACTGAAGAGAAATTAGAGATCGTTCGTGAAAGCGATGCGATTTTACGAGAAGAGATTAAACTTGCCGGCCTTGAAGGGGATATTTGGCAATACTTCACGGTTCTCACAGGATTAAAGAGTGTCGGCGTGATGGGCGATTCTCGAACTTATGATTATACAATTGCTATTCGTGCAATTACCTCAATCGATGGAATGACGGCAGACTTTGCGCGAATTCCGTGGGATGTTTTGCAGAAGATCTCTGTACGTATGATCAATGAGGTGAAGCATATTAATCGGGTTGTTTACGATATTACTAGTAAGCCACCTGCAACTGTCGAGTGGGAATGATTCCGCGTCTGGCACAGCCAGGCACCTGATGGCATGAAATGCCGCTAAGCCCGCGTAATTGCGGGCTTTTTTTTGTTTGTGTTTGGCACGATCTGGCAACGGGAGGAAGCGCCAAGCACCGTTTGAGCATGGCATTAAAGCTGGTATTATGGTTTGGCGATGCCATGATTGATGCCGATACCATGCTGCGTTCTTTTGTGTGTTCATGGTATTAATATTCTATAAGTTACTGTTTCGTAAGAAAAAATACGATAAATTCGAGATTTTTTCAGCATGGTATCGGAGACGAAGAAGGACAAGGTACATGCTGACCGATACCAAGCTGCGCAATCTCAAGCCCAGGGACAAACTCTACAAAGTGAATGACCGGGAAGGTCTCTATGTGGCAGTGACTCCAGCCGGCTCCATCTCGTTCCGTTACAACTACTCAATCAACGGTCGGCAGGAGACCATCACCTTTGGGCGTTATGGTGTCGGTGGCATCACCCTGGCCGAAGCCCGCGAGCTGTTGGGTGACGCCAAGAAGATGGTTGCGGCGGGCAAGTCGCCGGCCAAGGAGAAAGCCCGAGACAAGGCGCGGGTGAAAGATGCAGAGACGTTCGGTGCCTGGGCGGAGAAGTGGCTGCGTGGCTACCAGATGGCCGACTCCACCCGCGATATGCGCCGCTCGGTTTATGAGCGTGAGCTGAAGCCGAAATTCAGCAATCAGAAGCTGGTGGAGATCACCCACGAAGACTTGCGGGCGCTGGCTGATGCCATTGTTGAGCGAGGCGCACCGGCCACCGCCGTTCATGTGCGTGAAATCGTGTTGCAGGTATTTCGCTGGGCCATCGAGCGTGGGCAGAAGGTCGAAAACCCGGCAGAACTGGTGCGCCCAACAAGCATCGCTCGATTCGAGCCACGTGACCGAGCGTTGACGCCAGAAGAAATTGGGCTGATGTACCAGTACATGGAGCGAGTGGGCACAAGCCCAACAAACCGTGCGGCGGCCAAGCTGTTATTGCTGACGATGGTGCGCAAGAGCGAGCTGACCAATGCGACCTGGAGCGAGATCAATTTCAGCGAAGCGTTGTGGACGATTCCAAAGGAGCGGATGAAACGCCGTAACCCGCACCTGGTATTTCTGTCCCAGCAGGCTCTGGATATTTTCATTGCCATGAAAACCTTTGCCGGTGGTTCCGACTTCGTTTTGCCATCACGGTACGACTCGGATGCGCCGATGAGCGCTGCCACACTTAACCAGGTGCTGACGCTGACTTACAAGGCGGCGCAGAAAGATGGGAAGTCACTTACCAAGTTCGGACCGCATGATTTGCGGCGCACAGCCAGCACGCTGTTGCATGAGGCCGGCTACAACACCGACTGGATCGAGAAGTGCCTGGCGCACGAGCAGAAGGGCGTGAGGGCTGTCTACAACAAGGCTGAGTACCGCGAGCAGCGGGCGGCGATGTTGCAGGATTGGGCCGATATGATTGATGAGTGGACTTCGGGAGGCAGTAAGGGTTGATGTTTTTGCTATCTTTGATAGCATTGAAGTTGATGCCGTGAATTTATAAATAAGGCCGCCATTGGCATCGGGCAGGTCAATTACCGATTAGCTGCTTCGCGCAGCTACTCGATGAATAGCAACTATTCATTTGAGAGGTATTGACCCATGCAAAATATAAAGACCCTCATCAACAGGAAGAAGCTCCTGGAGATGATCCCGCTTTCGACACGAACAATTTATAACCTGGAGCAGCGAGGGGATTTTCCACGCCGTATCGCGTTAACCAGTAGAAATGTCGCCTGGGATTTGTCAGAGGTCGAAGAGTGGATTGAGGCACGTAAATCATCGGGTGATCAAGCTGCGCGACCTGGCCCTATAGAGGGCTAGTTATATGGCTCTTGATCTTATGGCGGCTTTCACGGAATTGCCGCCACCCATTGATTATGTTCTGCCTAATATGGTTGCTGGCACTGTTGGTGCTCTTGTGTCGCCTGGTGGGGCTGGTAAATCCATGTTGGCCCTTCAATTGGCTGCACAGATTGCAGGCGGGCCTGATTTACTTGAAATAGGCGAGTTTCCCACCGGGCAAGTGGTCTATCTGCCTGCTGAAGATCCACCGGCCGCTATTCACCATCGTCTGCACGCCCTTGGGGCACACCTCAGCGCAGCGGAACGGCAAGCCGTGGCTGATGGTTTGCTCATTGAACCCTTGATCGGTAAATGCCCAAACATCATGGCTGCTAGCTGGTTCGATGCTCTCAAACGAGCCGCTGAAGGTCGTCGCTTGATGATCTTGGACACTTTGCGGCGCTTCCACATTGAGGAGGAGAACGCTAGCGGGCCGATGGCGCAGGTTGTTGGGCACATGGAGGCCATAGCCGCTGATACAGGCTGCTCCATTGTGTTTCTGCACCACGCGAGTAAAAGCGCAGCCATGATGGGGTCGGGCGATCAACAGCAGGCCAGTCGTGGATCGTCCGTACTGGTTGATAACATCCGTTGGCAATCGTACCTATCCGGCATGACGCAAGGCGAGGCCGAGATACTGGGGGTCGATGATTGTCAGCGTGGGTATTTTGTCCGCTTTGGCGTCAGCAAGGCCAACTATGGCGCACCTTTTCAAGAACTCTGGTTTAGACGGCACGACGGCGGCGTGTTGAAGCCTGCTGTACTGGAGCGGCAGTGCAAGGTGAAAAGGAGACAGCGTGAAGAAGCCTAAGCATGACCTGACCCACGTCCGACATGATCCCGCGCACTGTTTGGCACCTGGCCTGTTCCGCAGCCTCAAGCGTGGCGATCGCAAACGCTGCAAGCTGGACGTGACCTACACCTTTGGCGAGGACGAATCCATGCGTTTCGTCGGATTCGAACCTCTCGGGGCCGATGATATGCGTCTTTTGCAAGGCATCGTGGCCCTTGGCGGCCCGAACGGCATCTTGCTAACCCCGGAACCGACCAGTGAGACGGGGCGACAGCTACGGCTATTCCTTGAACCCCGTTTCGAAGCCATTGAGCAAGACGGCTTGGTGGTTCGTGAGAGCCTGACCAAACTGCTCTCAGAAACGGGCATGACGGATAGCGGCGACAACATCAAGGCGCTCAAAGCCAGCCTGCTGCGCATGTCGAACGTCACCATCCTTGTGACGAAGGGACGGCGGCAAGCCGCGTTCCACCTGATGAGTCATGCTTTTGACGAGACGGACGGCAGGCTATGGGTTGCCCTGAATCCGCGTATTGCCGAAGCGATCCTGGGGCATCGTCCATATGCCCGTATCGACATGGCGGAAGTGCGGGTGCTACAGACTGATCCGGCACGGCTGATGCACCAACGGCTATGCGGCTGGATCGACCCCGGCAAATCCGGGCGCGTGGAACTGGACACGCTTTGCGGCTATGTCTGGCCAGATGAAGCCAATGCCGAAGCTATGAAAAAACGCCGTCAGACTGCCCGGAAGGCACTGGCCGAACTTGCCGCCGTGGGTTGGGTAGTGAACGAATACGCCAAGGGAAAATGGGAGATCAAGAGGCCTGGCCCCACGGCAACTGCACCCGTTTACCGTCGTAACGTTCCCTTGTTACCGTCGTAACGCTCCCCTTCTGCCGTCGTAACGTTCCCCGTCCCAATTTGGAAAACCCAGACGGTGCGCTGCTTTGCGGGCAGTTTGGGAAATCCATCCAAGATTATCTAAAGATAATCCATCATGCGCGGTGCAGCTCGCGCCTTGAGGGCGCGTTCTGACCTTGCCAATAAAGCCCTGGCGGGCTTTATCAATCGGCCATAGGCCGATGGTTTAACGCCAAGAAGAGAAGGCGGCTTCAGTGGCCGCTGAAACGCCTTGTGAGAGGGGAAAACAACCCGGAGTCCCTTATTCCATGAGCTGAAGCAGAATCTGCGTCTAACGGTGCTGGAGGGCCGCTGTGTGCACTTGTAGTTATCTGTACTGAAACCTTGGCTCGAAACGTGAAATGGCTAAGCAGTGCCCATTCGTTCGGTAAGAATAATAAGAAGATTATTATTCTTATTATTACCAAGCAGGAATGAGCCGTGTGTGTTGGACGCCCATAACCAGTAACCTGCGTGAAGGTGTCAACATCAGGAAAGGTTGCCCCTCAAGTATCAATACGTCGCCTTAGTGGTATGACGGGAGGGGAGGCAAATTTCTTGTGTTCATTGACACTTGAGGGGCGGGTTATGCCCTTCTTTTTTGGCGTCCAACTCGCCCCATCGGGGCGAATGGTTTGTGTCGATTGTTGGCATTTTAGGTTCCGATTTAAAGCCGATTGAGCAGCGATTTTGAAGCGACTATGTCGATTGCAGGCCGATTTGGTGACGATTACGGTTATGTTGCCAAGAATCGGTGTTTGTTTGACGATAAAACGCTTTACGTTCGATATGCGCTAGATTTTCAATAGTGGGTGAAATGCGGGCAGGATGGGTGAAGTTAGCTAACCGGCAAGCCGGTTATCTATCTTCACTGTCCCTTATTCGCGCCGGGGGCACTCAACGGGAATCCTGCCCTGCGGGGCTGATCGGCTACCGCCGGTTGCAAGAGTATAGGTCTTGCTATTTTTAATATCTTTGATAGCATGGTTGTCGGGTACACCAAAAGGGTATTGATATGGCAAATGTGCTTATCAGGAATTTACCCGCCGAGGTGCACCGTGCGTTGAAAGTTCGAGCAGCGCTCAACGATAGGAGCACCGACGCGGAAATACGCGAAATACTGACGGCGGCAGTACAGCCGCTAGAGCTTGAAGAGATTGGCCGGGAAGTTGGCTTGTCCGAAAGCGATAAAAAAACAGAGTAGTTTTACGTTTGTAAGTCCGGGCCTCAGCGCCAAGGGCAATACCGATCAGCTAGTGGCGTAGCTCTTCGATGAAACGTTGCCGAGAACAAGCACAACGCTTGGTCAAGGCAATGCCTTCTTTTCATCGACGGAGTACGACCATGAAGTCCAAAATTTTAGCGGCTAAAAAAACCGCTCTAGCCGTTGCACTCGCAACCGGCTTTATCACCACTACCACCGCCCCTGTGCAAGCTGGTATCCCCGTCATCGACGGCGGCAACCTGGCCCAGAACATCATGACGGCCATCGAGTCGGTGGCGCAGACGCTCAAGCAGATTGAGCAGTACCAGACCCAGTTGCAGCAGTACGAAAATCAGCTCCAGAACACGATGGCCCCAGCCGCGTATATCTGGGATCAGGCGCAGACTACGATCAACCGGCTGATTGCCGCGCAAAACACGCTGGCCTATTACGAGAACCAGCTAGGCAGCCTGGATCGTTACCTGGCCAAGTTTCAGGACGTGGCCTATTACCGCAGCTCGCCATGCTTCAACGGCAGCGGCGGATGCACGCCGGCCGAAAAGGCAGCGATGGAAGAGAACCGCCGCCTGGCGTCAGAGTCGCAAAAGAAGGCCAACGATGCCCTGTTCCAGACCGTTGCCGACCAGCAAAAGGCTTTGAAGGATGACGCCCGTACCCTGGAGCGGCTGCAAGGCGCGGCCCAGGGTGCAACTGGCCAGCTACAGGCCATCGGCTACGCCAACCAGCTCGCCAGCCAGCAGGCCAATCAGCTCTTGCAGATTCGCACCATGTTGACCGCCCAACACAACGCGGAGGCAGCCCGGATTGCAGCAGAACTCGATGCCGAGGCGCGAGGTGATGCCAGGGCCGAGCAAATGCGTACCTGGACGTTTCGCCCGAGTCCGGCAGACAACTACTAGGGAGGCGGTGAGATGAAAAAAATCTTTTTTACTACCGCGGCTACGTTGCTGTTGTTGGCTGGATGTGAACAGGAAAGGATGCCCGAACCAAATGCGGCGACGTGTGCCCCCGATGCGTTCCAGGCAGCACTGAATGAAATGCGCAGCGAAGCGAACCGAGAGGCCTTTACCGAGGAATGCAGAGCATTCCAGAAGGCCAAGCAGATGCGTCAGTGGGAGTTCAAGCCCAGCCCTAAAGATGATTATTGAGGTGGTCGCCATGAGAAAGAAAATTGCTCTAGGTGGCTTGATGATGGTCGCCACAATGGTGCTGGCTGAACCTGCAATGGCGCAGGAGCTAAGTAGCAGCGGTGTTATGAATGATGTGCTCAAGCGTTTTCATGATGCTGCCGCAACATGGGGGCCAGCTATTGAGTCCGCTGCATCGCGTTTGTTCTGGACGCTGGTTGTGATTTCGATGGTCTGGACATTCGGCATGATGGCTTTGCGCAAGGCCGACATTGGCGAGTTCTTCGCGGAGTTCGTTCGCTTCACGATCTTCACCGGCTTTTTCTGGTGGTTGCTGACGAATGCGAACCAGGGCATGAATATCGCCGGTACGATTGTTCAGTCATTGCAAACTCTGGGCGCGCAGGCGGGGGGACTTTCCAATAGCAATCTTGGGCCCTCCAGCATCCTTGATCTTGGTTTCGAGTTATACAACCGCACAGTACAGGCCACCTCGGAGCTGGGATGGCGGCAGATGGCAACTGCTCTGGTCATGGAGCTAATGGCCCTGGCTGTTTTGTTTGTCCTGGCGTTGATTGCGGTCAACCTGTTGCTGTTGCTCGCATCAGCCTGGATTCTGTTGTATGCCGGTGTGTTCTTCCTTGGCTTTGGTGGAAGTCGTTGGACTTCCGACATGGCGATCAATTACTACAAGACCGTGCTGGGCCTGGCCGCACAGCTTATGGCAATGGTGCTTCTGGTTGCGATTGGCAAAGAGTTCATCAATCACTACTACACGCAAATCAGCGAGAACATGGCATCCCAGGAACTGGCCGTGATGTTGGTTATATCGGTCATCTTGCTTTTCTTGGTCAACAAAGTTCCGCCGATGATTTCTGGTCTTGTGTCTGGTGGTGGTATTGGCGCAGCCGGTGGAATTGGAAACTTCGGTGCGGGTGCGGCAGTTGGGGCGGCGGTGACGGCGGCCAGTATGGCAACTGGCGGCGCTGCCCTGGCAGGTAAAGCGGTTATGGGTGCCGCAGCCGGTGCAGCCGGAGGTGCAAGTGCACTCCAAGCGGCTTTTCAGAAAGCATCAGCGAGTATGGAAACCGGCGGTGACATGTCCAGCATGGGGTCAGTTGTCAGCAGTGGCGGAAACGGTGGTGGTGAAGCGGGTACTGCTGGCAGTAGCCCATTCGCCCAAGCGGCTGGCTTTGGTGACAGCGGCAGTAGCTCAAGCGGTGGCGGCTTTGCCAAGGCCGCGAAGCTGGCCACAGGCACGGCCTCCGAGTTAGCCAAGGGTGTCGGCTCTCAAGTGAAGCAGGGATTCCAGGAGCGAGTGAGCGAAACCACAGGCGGAAAACTGGCTGCTTCGATACGCGAAAGCATGGAGCCGAAAGAAGCAAGCCAATCTGGCCAGTTCGAGGGCAATAGCTTGGGCGCCGATTCTGGCCCAGATAGTAACGAAGTCAGGAGTTAGCACGATGACGACATCAACATACATGGCCGCATTGGCGGCCCTGGATGAAGCGCCAAGGGAAGAAGTCAGCCAGGTATTTATTTCGCCGCTGGGTGATCAATCGACCGAGGTCGATGCAGAGACAGAAACAGCCGCTTTTGTATCACGGCCAGACCCTATGAGAGAGAGCGAAACTAAGCCGATAAGTATTGAGGTTAATGGCGGCAGGAATGAGCGGTCAGCATTCGCGGAGGCGGCGGGGCTGTACCTGTAGGCGCACCGGGCTGGCCACAACCAGCCCGGCACTTTCAATCAACACCTACTGGAGAGGTGAATTATGACAACACAACATATTATCGAACCAGGGCAAGCAGTGCATCAAGCAGCGGCTATTCTTTCTTCTTTGGAGTACATCAACCAAGCGGAAGCGCGGAGCCTTGGGCCATTGGCCGAAGCCGTCGCTAATGCTTTTATGGTGGTGTACTACCAAGCTGAAACGGGCCGGGCGACACAGGCTGATTTTCAAGAAGCAATGAACGCCTTGCGCCAAGCGTGCAGCTAATGACGAAAGGGCGGCCACTCGAACTGGCCGCCTTTTTCAATCTTCACTGTTTGGCCATTCCCGACCCACAGACGGCGCATCCATCCATTCGCGTTCCTCCGGCGGCAGCGGGTAAGCCCCGGATGCTTCCGCGTCGGCCAGTAGTTCGGCCAGTGTGTAGCGCACCCGACCAGTGGAAACGGCGCGGGCCGGGTCGGCCTTCTCATGCAGCCTGTTCTCTAGGTTCTTTGGGTCTGTCATCGGGCGACCTCAGCAAGCATGGATACTAGGTGTTCCAGGTCAGTGATCGAATGCGCCAGGAAGCGGCCGGCGCGGCAATCTGCAATCATTTCCTCAGTTTTTTCCTACTCATGTTCAACCTCGTTCGTACCAGCTCTTCGAGCGATTCACCACGCGCACGACCAGCAGCATCACCGGCACTTCGACCAGGACGCCGACCACGGTTGCCAATGCAGCGCCGGAGTGCAGACCGAACAAGCTGATGGCGGCCGCCACGGCCAGCTCGAAGAAGTTGCTGGCACCGATCAGGGCCGAAGGACAGGCGACAGAGTGCTTTTCCCCCGCCCGCTTGTTCAGCCAGTAGGCTAACCCGGAATTGAAGAACACTTGAATCAAGATCGGCACGGCTAGCATGGCGATCACTAACGGCTGCCGGATGATGGCCTCGCCCTGGAAGGCGAACAGTAGAACCAACGTCAGCAGCAGCGCGGCCATCGACCACGGCCCGATCTTCTGCATGGCCCGTTCAAAGGCGGCCTGTCCTTGCTTGAGCAGATGCCGCCGCAAGAGCTGCGCCAGGATCACCGGCACGATGATGTAGAGCACGACCGAAATCAGCAGCGTGTCCCAAGGCACCGAGATCGAGGACATGCCCAGCAGCAGGCCGACGATGGGCGCGAAGGCCACGATCATGATGGCGTCGTTCAGAGCCACTTGCGAGAGCGTGAAAAGCGGGTCGCCGTTGGTAAGGCGGCTCCACACGAACACCATTGCCGTGCAGGGCGCGGCGGCCAGCAAGATCAAGCCCGCGATGTAGCTGTCCAGTTGATCGGCCGGCAGGAACGGAGCGAACACTTGTCGGATGAACAGCCACCCCAGCAGGGCCATCGAGAATGGCTTGACGGCCCAATTCACGAACAGCGTGACGCCGATGCCGCGCCAATGCTCTTTGACCTGGTGCAGCGCCCCGAAGTCGATCTTGACCAGCATCGGGACGATCATTACCCAAATCAGCAGGCCCACCGGCAAATTGACCTGGGCCACTTCCATGCGGCCTATGGCCTGGAACACGTCAGGAAGGCCCTGGCCGAGCGCAACACCGGCGACGATGCACAGGGCCACCCACAGCGTCAGGTAACGCTCGAAGCCGCTCATCGGGGCCTGGCGCGGCTTCGCGGCGATGGCCTGTGCGCCGGCGCTCATGCTTCCTGCTCGGTCTTGCCGATGTTCGCCAGCTCGCGCTTGATGGCCGTCTGGTCAAGCATTTTGAGAGGCAGATTCACGAACAGGCGGACGCGGTTCATCATGTGCCGGAAGGTTTGTTCGAAGGCCCGGCGCTTCTCGGCGTCAGTGCCTTCGACGGCGGCCGGGTCTTCAAATCCCCAATGCGCCGAGATCGGCTGACCAGGCCACACCGGACACATTTCGCCGGCGGCGTTGTCGCAGACGGTGATGATGAAGTCCATCTTCGGTGCGTCGGGCGTGGCGTACTCGTCCCAGCTCTTGCTGCGCAGATTCTCGGTCGGGTAATTCACCGACTCCACCTTTTCGACGGCGAAGGGATTGACCTTGCCGGTTGGGTGACTGCCGGCGCTGTAGGCGCGGAAGCGCCCTTGCCCCATCGTGTTGATGAGAGCTTCGGCCATGATGCTGCGCGCCGAATTGCCGGTGCAGAGGATGAGGACGTTATAGATTCTTTCGGTCATGATGTTTCGCTTTCTGGTAGTGGCTGGGGAGCAATGGCGATGGATGAAAGATCGGTGGCCTCGTCGATGACGTGGCCGGCCGCTTTCCGTTCGGAATAGCGGTCTGTCAGTGCTTCACGGTGCGGCCGTACCAGCGCCGTGAAGCGCACCAGTTCTTCCATCACATCGGCTATTCGGTCGTAGTACGGCGAGGGCTTCATGCGGCCCGCCGCGTCGAACTCTTGGAACGCTTTGGCGATACTCGACTGGTTCGGAATGGTGAACATTCGCATCCAGCGGCCGAGCAGACGCAAGGTGTTCACGGCGTTGAAGCTCTGCGAGCCGCCGGATACCTGCATCACGGCCAGGGTGCGGCCTTGGGTCGGCCGGATGCCGGCCATTTCAAGCGGCAGATGGTCAATCTGCGCCTTCATGACACTGGTAATCTGACCGTGGCGTTCCGGGCTGCACCAGACTTGTCCCTCTGACCACTCGGACAGGGCGCGCAGCTCCTTGACGGCCGGGTGATCGTCGCTTTGCACTTGATCGGGCAACGGCAAATCGGACGGGTCGAAGATGCGTGTTTCTGCGCCAAAGAATTGCAGCAGCCGGGCCGCTTCCTCGACGGCCAGCCGTGAGAACGAGCGGGCGCGCAGCGAGCCATACAGCAGCAGGATACGCACCGGCGGGGCGTCGGGTGCCAGCCCGAGCGCCGGGCGCTCGATGGCAAAGGATTTGTCCAAAGCGGGCAAAGAATCGGGGTCGGAAAGATGGCGAAGTCTCATGCCAACACCTTCCCGGCTTCCGTGGTGCAAGACAGGTTGCACACCTGGCCGCCGCAGCAGTTTTCCGTGAGAAAGGCCACCAGGTTAGTGGCCGTCGAAAAGTTCGCCTCGTAGATCACAAATCGGCCTTCTTGCCGCGACGTGACCATGCCGGCGTGTGCCAGCTCTTTCAGGTGGAAGGATAGCGAAGACGGCGGGATGCCGGCCGCTTCGCTGATTTTTCCGGCGGCCATGCCGGCGGGGCCGGCCTGGACGAGAAGCCGGAACACCGCGAGGCGCGATTCTTGAGCGATGGCCGCCAGGGCGGCTACAGCATTTATCGTTTCCATGTTTCAATAATAGTCGAAATATGGAGTGTGCTCAATAGCTCATTTAAGCTGTAAAAATGAGCTAGGCGCATTTAGATCGATATGTGATAAATTGGCCTGCCAGTTTAAGATGGGTGCATTTGAGTATGCCCAAAGGAGCCCGCAAGTATGCGCAGGACGAAGCCAGTAGCCGCGCCGATGGTGGCGCGGGTCTATCTGCGCGTCAGCACCGACGCGCAGGACTTGGAACGCCAAGAGGCGATCACTACGGCCGCGAAGGCCGCCGGCTACTACGTCGCCGGCATCTACCGTGAGAAGGCATCCGGCGCACGCGCCGACCGGCCTGAGCTGCTGCGCATGATCGGCGACCTACAGCCCGGCGAGGTGGTCATTGCCGAGAAGATCGACCGCATCAGCCGCCTACCTTTGCCCGAGGCCGAGCGCCTGGTGGCCTCGATACAGGCCAAAGGCGCACGCCTGGCCGTCCCTGGCGTGGTCGATCTATCCGACCTGGCGGCCGAGGCCCAGGGCGTCGCCAAGATCGTGCTGGAAGCCGTGCAGATCATGCTTTTTCGCCTGGCCTTGCAGATGGCCCGCGACGACTACGAGGACAGGCGCGAACGCCAGCGCCAAGGCATTGAGTTGGCCCGCCAGGCCGGGCGGTACAAGGGCCGCCGTGCTGATCCGAAGCGCCGCGCCCAAGTTGTCGCGCTGCGCAAGTCCGGCTACAGCATCAACAAGACCGCCGAGCTGGCCGGGTACAGTGCGGCCCAGGTGAAACGGATATGGGCCGAGGTCAGCCAGGCCGAAGCGAAGCAGCACGGCGCGTTCGTGGAGGACGCATTGACGGAAGCCGATGCCCTGGCCGCTGTCGGCCAGGATGAGCGCCAGGAGGAAAGGGCATGAAGAAGCCGAACCAAGACGACGAGCCGTTTTTCATCACCGAGGAGATTGCGGCCGAAATGATCGCCGGCGGCTATGAGTTCGAGCTGCCGCCCATTCCTTGCACCATCCGCCTACGCGACGTGCTGGAGCGCATGACCGATGCTGAGCTAGCATTGCAGCCGGGCGAGATCGCCGACCAGGAGCGTGAACGCTGCCGGCGCAAGCCGTGTTCAACCTCATGATCTGGTCATGGTATTTTTCATGGCACTGAGCCTGATAGTTCTTGCAAATTGTTGTCACTAAAGGGTTTTGTGTGCTTGTTTACAATCGAGTGGGAGTGACGGGCACTGGCTGGCAATGTCTAGCAACGGCAGGCATTTCGGCTGAGGGTAAAAGAACTTTCCGCTAAGCGATAGACTGTATGTAAACACAGTATTGCAAGGACGCGGAACATGCCTCATGTGGCGGCCAGGACGGCCAGCCGGGATCGGGATACTGGTCGTTACCAGAGCCACCGACCCGAGCAAACCCTTCTCTATCAGATCGTTGACGAGTATTACCCGGCATTCGCTGCGCTTATGGCAGAGCAGGGAAAGGAATTGCCGGGCTATGTGCAACGGGAATTTGAAGAATTTCTCCAATGCGGGCGGCTGGAGCATGGCTTTCTACGGGTTCGCTGCGAGTCTTGCCACGCCGAGCACCTGGTCGCTTTCAGCTGTAAGCGTCGCGGTTTCTGCCCGAGCTGTGGGGCGCGGCGGATGGCCGAAAGTGCCGCCTTGCTGGTTGATGAAGTACTGCCTGAACAACCCATGCGTCAGTGGGTGTTGAGCTTCCCGTTTCAGCTGCGTTTCCTGTTTGGGGTCGTTTGCGGGAAGGGGCGGAATCCTACGCTAAGGCTTTGGCCAGCGATATTCTCCGGTGAGATTGATGTGTTCCCAGGGGATAGGAGAAGTCGCTTGATATCTAGTATGACGTCTGTCGCACCTGCTTGATCGCGGCCGCGATAGCTAGATCGCGTTGCTCCTCTTCTCCATCCGCGTTCCAAGCTGCGGAAAGGCACCCATAAGCGTACGCCTGGTCGAGCAGGCGACGCGGATCGACGTCCAGCGCACGAGAGAATGCGTCCGCCATCTGTGCAATGCGTCTAGGATCGAGACAAAGGTCGTCTCTGTCAGCCGGATCGTAGAACATATTGGCGGCGCCAAAGCCCACTTCACCGACCAGACCGACGGGATCTATCACCAGCCAGCCGCGACTGGAGAACATGATGTTTTCATGATGCAGATCGCCATGTAGCCCACGCAGTTCCGAGGCATTGCTCATCATTTGATCGGCTATAATCGCCGCGTGGACGTAGTCAGTTTGACAACCTGCGTTTTGATCATCGCGCGCCCGCTGAAACAAAGCTGCAAAGCGATCCCGGATCGGGAGAAGGGCAGAAGGCAGGGGTTCCTCAGATGCGGCATACAGCTTCGCCATTAGTTCCGCTGCAATTTCGGTCGCCTGGTAGTCGCCGTGCTCGGCAACGATGTGAGAGAGCATTCGCTCCCCGGCATATTCGAGCAACATCAGATTGTTCTCACGACCGAGCAACCGGACTGCTCCCCTCCCATTGCGCCATACCAGATAGTCGGCCCCGCGCAGTTCATCAGCAATGTCTTCTATAGGTTTCAATCCCTTGACGATTGCAGGAGTCCCGTCTGGCAATGAAACTTTCCAAACGAGGCTGGAAAAGGTGTCCGCAATGAGAACAGGTTGCGAAACGTGCCAATGAGCAGGAAAAACAGGCGGCATGAACATCAACCCCAAGTCAGAGGGTCCAATCGCAGATAGAAGGCAAGGCGTTCGCGGTCGGGGGCTTCGATCCCCAATACATTGAATAGGACAGCGAAGGCGCGCTCTGCTTCATCTGGCGCTGCCCAGTTCTCTTCGGCGTTAGCAATCATGAGTGCCAAATCGGCATAGCGATCTGCTGTTCCGAGCCGCCCAAGGTCGATCAGACCCGTGCATTGAAGAGTTTTAGGGTCCACCATGAAGTTCGGCATGCAGGGATCACCATGGCAAACAACCATATCGGTGCGCTCTTGGTCGAGCCGCACCGGTAGCTCTCGTTCGACACGAGCCAAAAGATCGAGCTGCGGCGTACTCTTGTCCTCGTCCGGTAAGAAGTCGGGATTGACGGCATTGCGGGACACCACATCAACGGCGCGTCCGAACATTCGCGACAGCCTGCGCTCAAACGGACATTGATCAACCGATAGGCTGTGAACAGCGCCAAGTTGCTGCCCCATTGACGGCCACGCTTTGAGCAAATCCGCTCCAGACAGATCAGCCGCCGGTACTCCCGGAATTGCCGTTATCACCAAGCATGCACCCTCCTGTTCCTCCTGCCAGTTGATGACCTCGGGGCAAGCCACACCTCGACCTTTGAGCCAAATGAGGCGGTCACGCTCTCCAGCGAGCTCACCGCGGCGGGAAGCAGGTGCGATTTTCGCGAAGGCATGCCCGTCACCACGTCGAAAAACAAAATCACCAGATTCTCCGCCTCTGACAGGCAACCAGTCAGAATGCGATTCACCAAAAAAAATATTAGTTCGATTCAATGGAGGTTCCTTCAGTTTTCTGATGAAGCGCGAATATAGAGAAATATCCCGAATGTGCAGTTAACGAATTCTTGCGGTTTCTTTCAGCGCCGCCAATACCGCCAGCCCGTCGCGCAAGGGGCGCGGCTCGTGTGTGCGGATGAAGTCAGCTCCACCTGCGGCGGCGGCAAGCTCTGCAGCGAGTGTCGCGGCCCCGACATCCCCCGGACCACGGCCTGTGAGCGCGCGCAGAAAGGATTTGCGCGAAACAGACAGAAGCACCGGCAAATCGAAGCGCAGCCGCAATTCATCGAACCGCGCCAGCACCGAGAGCGAGGTTTCGGGAGCAGCCCCCAGAAAAAACCCCATGCCGGGATCAAGGACAAGGCGGTTGCGTTTGATACCGGCACCCGTCAGCGCCGCGATGCGCGCGTCAAAGAACGCCGCAATGTGATCCATGATGTCGCCAGCGGGTGCCTCGCGCCGATCTGCCTGCCCGTCTTGCACCGAATGCATAACGACGAGTTTGGCAGATGATTTCGCCAATTGCGGATAGAACGCAGCGTCTGGAAAACCGCGAATATCATTGAGATAGGCCACACCACGCGACAAGGCATAGGCTTGCGTCGCGGGTTGATAACTGTCGAGCGAGACGGGAATGCCATCTGCCTTGAGCGCGTCCAGCACCGGCGCGATACGCGCGATTTCTGTGTCGGACGAAACAGGCGCGGCGTCGGGATTGCTGGATGCCGGACCGAGGTCGATCACATCTGCCCCCTCGGCCATCAGCTTACGCGCCTGCGCAATGGCTGCGTCTGGCGCCAGATACCGGCCTCCATCGGAGAAACTGTCCGAGGTTATGTTGACGATGCCGAAAATGATGAGCGATTTATTCATGGGGGCTTCTATAATAATAATAATCGAGCATGAGTCTCATACGGATGCTCGGGTCGAAAGGGAATCCCCAGGCGAGTAACCTGTTTGCGGTGATCCATTAGCTGCAGGAGCAGAATAGCATACATCTGGAAGCAAAGCCAGGAAAGCGGCCTATGGAGCTGTGCGGCAGCGCTCAGTAGGCAATTTTTCAAAATATTGTTAAGCCTTTTCTGAGCATGGTATTTTTCATGGTATTACCAATTAGCAGGAAAATAAGCCATTGAATATAAAAGATAAAAATGTCTTGTTTACAATAGAGTGGGAGTAGAATGATGGATGATGAAGAGTAGTCAATACTAGATAGAATAAGTGCTAAAATCAGCGCTAAGAGATCTATAAAGAGCAGAAGATCTTATAGATCTCATAAGATAAAAAGAGAGGAAGTGATCATTCACTTCCTCTTTTTGTGTTGCTTGAATATGTACCAATTTAAATATGTACAGATTTAATATTGGGTTTTAATGATTATTTTTGCTCTTCCATAGAGGATTCCCAACACTCAGCACCTTTCAGCCCGGGAATATCTTCTGCTCGGAATGTGGGGTTTTTCTTCTCTTTTAATTGGCGGTAATAATCATTAGCGACCTGGAATGCAACTTTGCCGAGAATGGAGATCACCACAAGGTTAATAATGGTCATGGCACCCATAAAGAGATCCGCTAAGCTCCAGACAACGCCCATGCTCATCACAGCACCAAACATCACCATCACTAATACTAAGAGACGATAGAAGAGTAGAGCGGTGGAACTATTTTTGATAAATTCAATATTGGTCTCTCCGTAGTAGTAGTTACCAATAATAGAGCTAAAGGCAAAGAAGAGGATTGCGAGTGCTACAAAGTATTGCGCCCATTCGCCCACCTGTTGCGCGAGGGAGTTTTGTGTTAATACGACACCATTTCCCCCATTTTCTCCAATATAGAGGCCTGAGAGGAGGATAATAAAGGCGGTGGCAGAACAGACAATAATCGTATCGAAGAAGACACCAAGGCTCTGTACTAATCCCTGTTTTGCAGGGTGGGAGACATTTGCGGTTGCCGCTGCATTAGGGACAGAACCCATACCCGCTTCATTTGAGAAGAGCCCGCGACGAGCGCCCTGCATAATCGCAACGCCTAAACCACCCCCGGCAAACTCTTTGAGTCCAAAGGCGCTATTGATGATTAACATAAACATCTCTGGCACATGCTCAATATTAGTGATAACGACATAGAGGGCAATTCCGACATAAAAGAGTGCCATAATAGGAACACAGATCTGTGTGAAATGGACAACGCGACGGATCCCACCAAAGATAATTGCTCCGGTAGCGATTACTAAGAGTGCGCCAATGGCAATAGTATCGATACCAAAAACGGCACTAAATGATTGTGCAATAGTATTTGATTGAACAGAGTTAAAGATAAAACCAAAAGTAACGGTTAGAAGAATAGCGAAGATAACCCCTAGTTTTTCCCAACCCAGCGCCTTCTTCATGTAATAGGCTGGTCCTCCACGAAAGTTATCACCATCTTTAACTTTATAGACCTGTGCTAAGGTGGATTCGATAAATGCAGTAGACATACCGATAAGCGCAATGATCCACATCCAGAAGACGGCACCCGGTCCACCGATGGCAATAGCTAAAGCAACGCCGGCAATATTGCCTGTTCCAACGCGACTTGCCGCACTGATTGTGAAGGCTTGGAATGCAGAAACGCCATTATTTCCAGGATTCTTTTCCACCGTTAATCGAAACATCTCTTTAAAGAGGCGAATCTGGATAAAGCGGGTTTTGATGGTGAAGTAGATCCCAAGGATCAGAAGAAAGGCGACTAAAACATAGGACCAGATAAAATCATTTAATGGACCGATTAGCCAGTTAATAAAGCTCATGGTTCCTCCTTACGCTTTATATATTGATGGCAAAAAGACTCTCTAGAATATTATTTTTAGGATGATGAGTCTAGAAAAAATTGCGCTTCAAAGGGAGTGGTGAATTGATCTTAACGTTAAGTCAATCCTATTTTAATTCTGTTTAAATTCTATTGAATCCTTATTTAAGCTCTATTTAAGCCCTATTTGAGCAGGGGTTAAATACTCTTTAAATATTCTTTAAAGAGTATTTAAAGAGTGTTTAAAGAGATTTTAGAGTAGATGATCCATAAAAAAAGAGCAACCTTAATCGGTTGCTCTTCTCCTTTATGCTCGGCTAATCACGACTTCAATAGAGCACTCAATATAGAGTGATCGATAGATGAGTGATGATTAGAGTGCTTTAATCTTTTCTAATTGTGCTTTGAGCTCTTGTAATTGATTTTCGGCATCGAGTAATTTAGCACGCTCCCCTTCGACAACAGTAGCGGGAGCTTTCTCTGTAAAGCCAGGGTTGGCTAATTTTTTGCTCAGCGCCGTGATTAAGGGCTCAATTTTGCCAATCTCTCTATTGAGGCGATTGAGCTCTTGCTCTTTATCAATTAATCCAGCAAGTGGAATCAGCAGGCGCATTTTTCCAATGACGGCAATTGCCGATTCTGGTGCATCACCCTCTACCTGTGTCATGCTAGAGAGGCGTCCCATTCGCTCAAAGAAGGGCATATTTTTCTTAATATTGGCAATATCTTGTTCAGAGGCATTCTCATAGAGAACATCTAATGCTTTACTTGGAGAGATATTCATCTCGCCTCGAATTCGGCGAACCGCTAAGAGAACATTTTGTAACCACTCAATTTCTGCTTCAAGCTTAAGATCACGCTCTTTTGCCTCTGGGAATGGCATTACGGAGATGCTCACTTTCTCTTTGAAGCTCGGCTCAATCTCTGTCAATTTCTGCCAGATCTCTTCACTAATATAGGGCATAAAGGGATGAAGCGTCTTGAGAAGTGCATCTAATACAGAGAGTAGGTTATAGCGAGTTGCTGCTTTCTCTTCATTGCTGTAGTGATCACCATTGAGAATCGGTTTTGTCAATTCAAGGTACCAGTCACAGAATTCATGCCATGTAAAATCGTAGATCGCTTGTGTTGCCAAATCGAAACGATATCCTTCAATATGGCGTCTTACCTCACTAATCATCGCGCTTAAACGAGAGTTGATCCAGTGGTCGATATGGGAGAGTTTGCTCTCATCTTTGCGGACCTCTTCTCCTTCTGCATTCATAAAGACGAAGCGAGAAGCATTCCAGATCTTGTTACAGAAGTTTGAATATCCTTCAATACGGCCAACATCAAAGATGATATCGCGACCATTGGTTGCAAGTGAGGTAAAGGTGAAGCGAAGCGCATCGGTCCCAAAGGCTTTAATACCATTGGGGAAGTGGCGACGAGTATCTTCTTCAATTCTTGGCGCCATCTGTGGTTGCATAAGACCCGTTGTGCGTTTAGCAACCAGAGATTCAAGATCAATACCATCAATTAAGTCGATCGGGTCGAGGACATTTCCGCGAGATTTACTCATCTTTTGACCATCTTGGTCACGGACTAAACCATGGAAGTAGACCTCTTTAAAGGGGATCTCTTTCATAAAGTGGAGCCCAAACATGATCATTCGAGCAACCCAGAAGAAGATAATATCAAAACCCGTTACAAGAACAGAGGTGGGGTAGAAAGTTTTGAGCTCTTCAGTCTGATCGGGCCATCCTAATGTAGAGAAGGGCCAGAGTGCAGAGGAGAACCAAGTATCTAACACATCTTCATCTTGGCGTAGTTGAACCGACTGATCGAGTTGATACTCTTCACGGATAGTCGCTTCATCTTTACCGACATAGATATTACCGGCATCATCATACCAAGCAGGGATACGATGCCCCCACCAGAGTTGACGCGAGATACACCAATCTTGAATATTATTCATCCATTCAAAGTAGGTGTTTTCCCAGTTTTGAGGAATAAATTTAATATCCTTATTTTTAACAGCTTCAATGGCAGGTTTTGCTAATGTTTTGGCATCGACAAACCATTGGTCAGTTAGGTAGGGCTCAACAATCTGATTGGTCCGATCACAGCGAGGGATCATCAGCTTATGGGGTTCAATTTTTTCTAAGAGTCCTGCCTCTTCAAAATCAGCAACAATCTTTTTACGAGCATCGAAGCGATCTAGCCCGCGATAAGCTTTCGGCATATCATCATTAATTGCTGCATCATCGGTGAAGATATTGATCATCGGTAATTGATGACGAACCCCCATCTCATAGTCATTAAAGTCGTGTGCCGGGGTAATTTTGACACATCCTGTACCAAATTCAGGATCAACATAATCATCGGCAATAATCGGAATTTGACGATCACAGAAGGGGAGATCGATCATTTTACCGATATATTTTGCATAACGCTCATCTTCAGGATGAACAGCAACAGCGCTATCGCCTAACATTGTCTCAGGGCGAGTGGTTGCAACAACGATATATTCGTCAGTGCCAGCAATAGGGTAGCGAAGATGCCACATTGAGCTCTCTTCCTCTTTCGACTCCACTTCGATATCAGAAACGGCCGTTTTGAGGATAGGATCCCAGTTGACAAGACGCTTACCGCGATAGATCAATCCCTCTTTATAGAGCTCAATAAAGACCTTCTGTACTGCATCAGAGAGCCCTTCATCCATAGTAAAACGCTCACGGCTCCAATCAGGGCTTGCTCCCATGCGGCGAAGTTGTTGGGTGATATTGCCACCTGATTCCTCTTTCCATTGCCAGATCTTCTCAATAAAAGCATCACGACCAAGATCGTGGCGTGTTTGTCCTTGACCATTTAATTGGCGTTCAACCACCATCTGAGTAGCGATCCCGGCATGATCCGTTCCCGGCTGCCAAAGGGTGTTTTTGCCAAGCATTCGGTTATAACGGATCAGAAGATCCATGATCGTATCTTGGAATGCATGCCCCATATGGAGGCTGCCGGTAATATTCGGTGGGGGAATGACAATACAGTAGGGATCTTTCGTCTGATCGCCATTTGCTTTAAAGAGGTTGTTCTCTTCCCAAAATTGGTACCATTTTTTTTCAATCTGTTCTGGTTGATAGCTCTGTTTCATCTACTGTTTCCAAAGTTTTTTAAAGTTTTCTAAAGAGGTTGATAAGCGTATAAAATTACTCAAAATTATAGCATTAACTTCACCTATAGTCGCCTCTAACTGAGGGAATACCTTTTCTTTAAAGCAAAAAAAACTAGCTCGAAAGCTAGTTTTTTGCTGAGACCGGTTAATACTGGATTATTTTAAGCGGGCTTCAGTGTATAGAACGTGTTTACGAACTACTGGATCGTACTTTTTGAACTCTAACTTTTCAGTTGTAGTACGTTTGTTTTTTGTGGTCGTATAGAAATGACCTGTACCTGCTGAAGATACTAATTTAACTTTTTCTCTCATGACCTACTCCTTAGATTTTTTCGCCTTTAGCGCGAAGGTCTGCTAATACTGCGTCAATCCCTTTTTTGTCGATGGTACGAAGACCAGCTGGAGAGATACGAAGAGATACAAAGCGATTCTCGCTCTCAACCCAAAGGCGATGTACCTGAAGGTTAGGGAGGAAACGACGACGTGTTTTATTGTTTGCGTGGGAAACGTTATTACCAGACATTGGCCCTTTCCCAGTTACTTGACATACTTTGCTCATGCTTAATAACCTTGATCTTAATTGTAATATTAACCCCGGCCGCCAGCTAGAAAAACTTTGTGCGGACTGAACCCACGAATTATAGAGGAAAGCGGAGCCAATTGCAATAATTGGAGTGATCTTTCACTCATAGAAATATCGGGATTAAAGTAAATTGTGTGCCTTTTTGGCTAACAAGTCGGAAATTATACCACTTTTTTGTAAGAATTCTAGATGTTGACGGTAAGTTTGCATTCCACTTTCACGCCCCGTCTCGATATTACTAGTGATTTGCGCTAATTTATTTTCTCGAATAAGGTGTGAAATCGCGGAATTGATCACCATCACCTCGTAAAGAGCAAAGATATTTTGTTCAATGTTGATTAATTGTTGCGCAATAACAGCAAGAAGTGTCTCTGAGAGTTGAATACGGACCATCTCCCGTTCCGACTCTTGATAGTAACTTAAGAGGCGATCGATCGCTTTCGGCGCGCTATTGGTGTGAAGCGTAGAGAGGACAAGATGACCCGTTTCTGCTGCCTGTAGCGCTAGATGAACGGAGGCTTTATCCCGTAATTCGCCGATAAGTATAATATCGGGATCTGCTCGCAGTGCATTTTTTAAAGCATTTTCAAAATTGGGGGTATGACGATGTAACTCACGCTGCTCAATGAGTGATTTTTGAGGTCGGTAGAGCTGTTCGATAGGATCTTCGATAGTGATAATATGTCTCTCCATCGATCGATTCACCGCTTCAATCATCGCGGCAAGTGTCGTGGATTTTCCCGAGCCTGTTGCGCCAGTAATAAGAATTAAACCACTCTTTTGTTGCAGTAGTTGCTTACAGATAGGCGGGGCATAGATCTCTTGAAGCGTTCGAATTTTATCGGGAATTAAGCGAAAGATCGCAGTTAATCCACCAAGATTTTGAAAGTAGTGTCCTCTGAGGCGGTAAGGAGAGCTTCTATTCTTATCACTCTTTTTGTCAGGATAAAAGGTATAAGCAAAATCGATAGCCCCGGTGCGTTGTAGTATCTCTTTCTCTCTCTCTGATAGGATTACGAGAAGCGCCGAAGTTAAGGCTTCTTTGGAGATCTTCTTCTCCGTTAAGGGGAGGAGCTTTCCGCCTTTTCGAAGGTAAGCGGGCCGATTAGCAGAGAGATGTAGGTCGGAAGCTTCTTGTTGAAATGCAGTAATAAGCAGTTGTTTAAGCATAATAATACCCCCTCAAAAGATTCAGATAACGCTGATATTGAGGGGGTAAAGATAGCGATTCCTCATACATTTTGGGAATGCTTAATGGCGCGCTTGCTAGTATGCTATTGTTGGGCTATCGATGAACTACTGATAAATAGTAAAGCAGTATTCAGAAGTAATATTCAATAGCAAAAATAAAACAGTCGCTAGACATTTTGAGAGTTCTTAAGTTTTTAAAAGCTCTACTTTAACTGCGCTTTCATTTTACCAATAATATCTTGATAGCTTGTACCGCTATTAAAGATTGCACTGCCGGCAACAAAGGTATCTGCACCTGCTTCTGAGATCTCTTTAATATTATGCAAGTTGACGCCTCCATCAACTTCAAGCCGGATATCGAGGCCTTTGTCATCAATAATTGCGCGTAAAGTCTTTAATTTTTCTAAGCTCGAAGGGATAAATTTCTGTCCCCCAAATCCAGGATTGACACTCATCACTAACACCATATCGAGATACTCCCAAACATGATCGAGAAGTGAGATGGGTGTTGCCGGATTGAGGACTAAACCTGCTTTGCATCCCAATGATTTGATAAGTTGTAGTGAGCGATCGACATGTAGAGATGCTTCAGGGTGAAAAGTGATATAGGTTGCGCCTGCTTTTGCAAATGCCTCAATCATACGATCTACAGGGGAGACCATTAGATGAACATCGATAGGCGCTGTCACTCCATAATCTCGAAGAGCCTGACAGATCATCGGTCCGAAAGTTAAGTTTTCGACATAATGATTATCCATCACATCAAAATGGATGATATCAGCGCCCGCAGCTAAAACCGCATCGACCTCTTCGCCTAATTTAGCAAAGTTGGCGGAGAGGATAGAGGGGGCGATCCAGTTAGGTTGTTTCATAAAGTATGCCTCTGAGCAATAGGGGATAGATATTGGTTGAATAGGTGTTTTTAAATAGATACTTGTTTAAATGCTTGATACTTGTTAGAGAGGTATCGCGATCGAGATAGAATCGATCTTTCATACGTCCCATTTTATGGGAAGAGATAGAAAGAGGAGCGATAGCTAATAGTAGCGTCGCTCCTTTACTCTATCTCTATTTAAGTGCTTGTCACACAATCGATATGATTATTGATGCACGATTATTGATCCATTTTCGTCAGAACGCGATCCATTGCCGCAATTGTCTCATCAAGATCTTCATAGCTATGTGCGCTAGAGAGGAATCCCGCTTCAAATGCGCTAGGTGCTAGATAGATCCCCTCTTCAAGAAGTCCGTGGTAGAACTTCTGGAAAAAGTCGATATCCGATTTTGTGGCATCAGCATAGCTCTTGACTTCATCATTGGTGAAGAAGAGGCCAAACATTCCGCAGACATGATTTGTCGAGAGTGGGCGTTGATGTTTAGCGAAAACGGCTTTGATGCCATCGATGAGATAATCGGTCTTCGCTTTGAGATCTTCATAGAAGCCCTCTTTTGAGATCAACTCTAAGGTTTTAATACCTGCTGCCATCGCAACGGGGTTTCCAGAGAGCGTTCCTGCTTGATAGACAGCTCCATTAGGGGAGAGATGATCCATAATCTCTTTTTTACCACCAAAAGCGCCGACCGGCATGCCACCACCAATCACCTTCCCAAAAGTAGAGAGATCGGGGGTGACACCATAGAGACCTTGCGCCGAATGTTTATCGACACGAAAACCGGTCATCACTTCATCGATAATAAAGAGCGCGCCATGTTGGTCGCAACACTCACGAATGGTCTCTAAAAAACCTGGTTGTGGTGGAATACAGTTCATATTGCCGGCAATGGGCTCTACGATAACGCAAGCAATTTCGTCACCATACTTTGCAAAAGCCTCTTTTACTGCTTCTGGGTTATTATATTCAATGACGATGGTATGTTGTGTTAAGTCAGCAGGAACACCAGGAGAAGAGGGCTCTCCAAATGTAAGAAGGCCAGAACCTGCTTTGACCAATAGAGAGTCAGAATGTCCGTGGTAGCAACCTTCAAATTTTACGATTTTATCGCGGCCGGTATAGCCTCTTGCTAGGCGAATAGCGCTCATGGTCGCTTCAGTTCCTGAGCTGACCATTCGAACCTGATCCATCGAAGGAACAAGCTCTAATACCTTTTTAGCAAGTACTGTCTCTGAAACAGTAGGGGCTCCAAATGAGAGTCCATTTTTTGCCGTCTCCATGACAGCTTCAATCACTTCAGGATGTGCATGACCTACAATCATCGGCCCCCATGAGCCGACATAGTCAATATATTTTTTTCCTACCTCATCATAGACATAAGCACCTTCCCCTTTCTTGAAGAAGACGGGGGCGCCTCCAACCTGTTTAAAAGCGCGAACGGGGGAGTTGACGCCACCAGGAATATATTTCTGTGCGTCGCGATATAATTCGTCAAATTGACTCATAAGTTGATGTCCCTTTAGTAGATTAGATGTGACAAATAAGCGAGTCTTTATTATGGAACTAAATTCCTATTTGTTCAACAGGCGGAAATTCACTACAATAGCGGAAGTTATTAATCAGAAGGAATAAGTATGATCGCTGAAGTGAAAGATAAATTAGTGACAGGATTAGATGAGATTAAAGCAATTAATCCTGTGGCATTTGATGTAGAGGGTCTTGTGAGTTATGCCGATTGGGTTGTGATCGCCTCTGCAAACTCAGGGCCACACCTTAAAGCTTTAGTGCGTAAGGCAGAAGAGGTAATGCTCAAAGAGGGAATTAAACCGATCGGTGTAGAGGGTATCAATGCCGCTTCTGATTGGGTATTAATCGATTTTGGAGATATCGTTCTTCATCTCTTAACAGAAGAGAAACGTGATTTTTATAATCTCGAAAAGATCTTTATGCGTGCTGATGCATAGAGATGGATCTGTAAATAGGAATCGAAAGAATGATTGTCTATCTTATTGCTGTAGGTAGCAATATGCCCAACTGGGTCAAGATGGGATTTGAAGAGTATGCCGGGCGCCTTCGACATGATGTTGAATTGAAACTGATCGAAGTGCCGGCACTCGTGCGTAAAAAGAATGCTGATGTCAAACGTATCCTTAAAGAGGAAGGGGAGAAGCTCTTAAAGGCGATCCCTAAAAATACCTTGATCGTCGGTCTTGATGTTGTCGGTCGTGAGATGACAACAATGGATCTGAGTAAGCGCTTGGAGTCCTGGATGCAATCGGGGCAAGATGTGGCACTTTTAGTGGGAGGACCTGAAGGCTTCTCACCAGAGATTAAGGCGCTTTTTCAACAATCGATCTCACTCTCTAAATTAACGCTACCCCATCCTATGGTGCGGGTTTTAGTGGCAGAGCAACTCTTTAGAGCTTGGAGCATTATTAATAATCATCCTTACCATCGAGAGTAGTTGATGTAAGTTTTAAGACTCAGCCTAACATTTTGAGTGTCGCGAAGGGCGATTACAAAGAACGATTACAAAGAACAATTAAAGAGTAATAGAAGTAGACAAAGATCGATGATACTCGATGAAAAGTGTTGGAAAGCAATTATTTAATTGATGGATCGATTCAATTGTCAATTCTCTTAAATTTTTGACAAAACATTGAGCTGTAAAACAGCTAGTTACATTCTATTTCAAAAGGATAGCCTGTTTGACATTAGATCATTCAGGCTTTTTTATCTTTTTTTGATATGATTGAGATCAGGATTGTGACAAATATATTATATCTTTTCTGATTTACGATCGATCTTCATGATTGATCCTCATATTTTAGTAAAAGAGCATATTTGTAAAAGCATTCCTATCAGTAATATTAGGGAATTCTGTTGTGATATAGAGAGCAACAGAGAGAACTATAATGATAAAAAAGATCGCTGCAATTTTAGATGCAGAAAGTGTTTATTAGGTATTGAGCTAGTATTGGATTGGCATTGAGTTGGTATTGAGTTGGTATTGAGATATCTATTCGTTAAATTGTGGGTTGATATTGTTCACTGATAGATTCAAGTTGCAAGAATTCAATCTTAAAGATATCCGGTTGATATCACTACAGTATCTTCACAACCATATCTATAACAACACTAGATAATAGCACTAGATGACAGCACTCGTTTATATATAGCAACACTATTTATAGCGATATCTCATAGATAGGTAACCTGTAAGTAGGTGGTTTCTAAACAAGTAGTTAATAAACCAGTAGTTAATAAATAAGTAGTTAATAAATAAAAAACTTATCAATCAATTATAAAAACTCATAAAAAAGAGATAAAAAGAGGTGATAACGGATTCTTATACCTTTTAGGGGTTTCTGTTGCTTTTACCTTTTCGCGATCAACTTTAACATCGAGTGTTGAAAGTTAGATGGTCGATAGAGGTAAAAGTGCCGGAAAAATAGAGGTGAAATCTGTTATATCGATCATTTTATAGAGCAAAAATAGAAGAGGGAATATGAAGTTTATAAAGAAGATGACTTATCTCTCTCTCTTAAGTCTGTTGCCGTTTGTCAGCAATGCAGATGAAGGGGAGAAGATCTATATGAAGGGGGGTGAAAACCCAATGGCCATCGCTTGTATGACATGCCATGGCATGAATGGTGAAGGGTTAGCTGCGGCAGGATATCCAAGTGTTGCCGGAAAATCAGCGGTCTATCTTGCAAAGCAGGTCAATGATTTTAAAGAAGGGAACCGCACACATCCTGTTATGGATGGTGTTGCAAAAGCGCTTTCTGAAGATGAGATTACAGAAGTGGCGCTCTATATGCAGAACTTACCGGCACCTAATGTTCCTAATATTCCTCGCTCAACACAACCGACAGATGTTGGGAGCCAATTAGCACTTCGTGGAGATTGGAGCCGCAATATTCCTGAATGTATTGCTTGTCACGGCCCTGCCGGTGTCGGTGTTGGCGATGCTTTCCCTAAATTAGCAGGTCAGAGTCAGCTCTACATTATTAACCAGATGAATGCATGGAAAAATGGAACGCGTAAGAATGATGAGAATGATCTTATGGGGCATATTGCGCGTTCTCTCAATGAAGATGAGATTCAAGCAGTTGCGACCTATTTTTCAAATTTAGGAACGGTGGGGAAATAAGATATGAAAAAGATTTTGATAGCATCGACGCTGGCACTTCTCTTTTCACCAGCGCTCTTAGCACAGACAGCACCTGTCTCAATGGAAGATCAATCACAGCTTCCTCAAGCACCTAAAAAAGCAGAGGGTGAAACATATCATCAGCCGCCTAGTGATAGTGAAATTCCTAACAATGCTTTTGGTGACATGATTCGTAAAGGGCAGGCGATCTTTATCGATACAAAACGTCAAGTTCCTGAATATGTAGGCAATGGTATGAATTGTGTTAACTGCCACATGGATCAGGGAAAGATGCCCAATGCTGCGCCATTATGGGGTGCTTATACGATGTATCCCGCTTATCGTAGTAAGAATGATAAGGTCAACACTTATGCGGAGCGAATTCAAGGATGCTTTGAATTTAGTATGAATGGAACACCGCCGGCAGCCGATAGTGAAGCAATGACTGCATTGATCACCTACTCCTATTGGTTAGCAAAAGGGGCGCCAACAGGGGTATCGCTACCAGGCCGTGGTTACCCAGAAGTACCACAACCTAAAGATGGCTATAGCATTGAGCGAGGCGAAATTGTCTATAAAGAGAATTGCGCAATCTGCCATGGCAATGATGGATTAGGCCAGAAAGTGGATGATCACTATGTCTTCCCACCACTTTGGGGTCCTGACTCTTTCAACTGGGGTGCGGGAATGCATCGTATCAACACAGCTGCGGACTTTATCAAGGCAAATATGCCATTAGGTAAAGGGGGATCATTAACTGATCAAGAAGCATGGGATGTAGCGGCATTTATGAATAGTCATGAACGCCCCCAAGATCCTCGAATCATTGATGGTTCAGTAGAGAAGACTCGTGAGAAGTATCATGCTAATGATGGTGTGAACCTCTACGGTGTTGAGGTGAATGGTAAGATTTTAGGTCAAGGTATCTAATTTCTCTTCTCACCTATACGTTTCATCTTATGTTGATATGACGATGAGAGCAGATCTAAAGAGTAGATCTGAAGAGTGGATCGAAAGCGGTGAGTTAGAAGTGATCTAGATATATCTTAGATAAATTTAATAGATAAAATTTAATAGATAAATATAAAATTGTAGAAAGATCCTAAGGTCAATTGAGGCTTTAGGATCTTTTTTTGTCTTATTTCTCTGGTGGTGCCATTTATTGGAGTTATTTTGCGCACATCAAAGTAACTAGTTGATTGTTTTTACTTGTGGTTGTTATCAATCATTTTTATTGAGGTGTTTTAGTAAGTTTTCTGTTAACAAAAGATAAATAGAATGAATTTTTGGCTCTATTTTTGAAATAGATCATGGTGAAATTGCGCTTTTTTGCTATCGTAAGCAGATCATTAGATAGTAATGTTGAGTGATCTTTAGGGGCGTTGGAAAACGGTAAGATCCTACGACAGATAAAAGGAGAGAATATGCCAAGTTATATAGCAGAGCTGATAGGAACCGCAGTGATGATTCTTTTTGGAGGAGGTGTTGTTGCAAACGTCGTCCTCAATCGGTCAAAAGCGGCTGGTGGTGGTTGGATTGTGATTATTATGGGGTGGGGATTTGCCGTAATGCTCGCAATCTATGCGGTTGGGAAATATAGTGGTGGGCATTTTAATCCTGCAGTAACGGTGGGATTAGCGATTGCCGGAAAGTTTCCTTGGGTTCATGTTATCGGCTATATCATCGGACAGATGTTAGGAGCGATGTTAGGGGCATACCTTGTTTGGCGCCACTTTAAGCCACACTTTGCGGTGACAGAAAATGCGATTGCAAAGCGAGATATCTTCTGTACAACGCCGGCAATTGAGGATTATCCCAATAACGTTATTTCTGAGATTATTGGTACTGCCATTTTAATGTTTGCCATTCTTTTTGTTGGTATTAATGAGTTTACCGGTGGATTGCAACCTGTCGTTGTTGGTTTCCTAATTATGGCGATTGGTCTTAGTTTAGGGGGAACAACAGGATATGCGATTAACCCCGCTCGTGATTTAGGGCCTCGAATTATGCATGCATTACTACCTATTCCCGGGAAGACAGATTCAAACTGGGGGTATGCATTTGTACCTGTATTAGGGCCAATGGTGGGGACAATTTTAGGAGCAGGGCTCTATGGACTCTTCTATCGAGAAGGGGCCGGTAATACGATGGGGATTTTTGAGAGTCTCATTTGGCTTATGATTGGGGTGGGCGCTATGTGGGCGCTTCTTCGTTATGCTCGAAAAAGAGGGGAAAAAGCAGACTCTTTAGAGGTTAGTCCTGATCAATATTAATGGTATTAGGCGATACTTTACCGACACTAGTGAGAGTGAGTGATAGTGATCGGTATCGAGAGAGAATAGAAGTGAAAGTGAAAACAAAAAGAAGCAAAAAAGAAGCAGAAAGAAGTATAAGAGAAGTAAAAGAAGTAATGAGTAGAGTGATGAGGATTGCTCTTTAACGCCGCAATAATATTGGCTTGAGATCTCATCATGATAATAGAATCGATAAAAGGAGCCGCTATGCAAAAGTATGTAATGGCAATTGACCAAGGAACCACAAGTACCCGCGCAATTATCTTCGATAAAATGGGAAATATCAAAGGGACATCTCAGAAAGAGTTTCGGCAAATATTCCCTCAGCCAGGTTGGGTCGAGCATGATCCAACAGAGATTTGGGCCTCTGTCTTATCGGTAATTACTGAAGTTTTAGCGGAAAATAGTATCAGTCCTAAGCAGATTGCAACTATCGGTATTACCAATCAGCGAGAGACCACCGTTATCTGGGATAAAGTAACGGGGCTACCGATCTATAATGCGCTTGTATGGCAATCGAGACAGACAGAAAAGATCTGTGATTCATTGCGAAAATCAGGGCATGAAGAGACCTTTAGAGCAAAGACGGGCTTATTGATTGATCCCTATTTCTCCGGAACAAAAGCTGCTTGGATTTTAGATCGAGTCGAGGGCGCACGTAAGCGTGCTGAACGTGGGGAGTTACTCTTTGGAACGATCGATACTTGGATTATCTGGAAATTGACAGGAGGGGCGGCGCATGTGACCGATTACTCCAATGCAAGTCGTACCTTGATGTATAACATCTATGATCTGAAGTGGGATGAAGAGTTACTTGAGCTTCTCAATGTGCCGGCATCTATTTTGCCAAAAGTCTGCTCCTCCTCAGAAATTTATGGAACAACATCACCGCAACACTTTTTTGGGGAAGAGGTGACAATCTCGGGAGCTGCTGGGGATCAGCAAGCAGCACTTTTTGGGCAAGCCTGTTTTAAAGAGGGAATGGCTAAAAATACCTATGGAACGGGCTGTTTTATGTTGATGAATACAGGAGAGAAGCAGGTTCGTTCCGATAATGGGCTATTGACGACATTAGCATGGGGAATCGATGGTAAAGTCCAATATGCGCTAGAAGGATCGATCTTCGTTGCAGGATCGGCGGTACAATGGCTTAGAGATGGGTTGCGAATGTTTCAACGGGCAGATCTCTCTGAAGGATATGCAAATCGTGTCGATTCCACCAATGGTGTCTATGTTGTGCCGGCATTTGTGGGCTTAGGAACCCCTTATTGGGATCCCGATGCGCGTGGAGCGATCTTTGGTATTACCCGAGGAACAGAGAAGGAGCACTTTATCCGTGCGACATTGGAGTCGATCGCTTATCAAGCGTGTGATGTTCTAAAAGCGATGGAGCAAGATGCTGGGCTTGAGCTTAGCTCATTACGGGTCGATGGTGGCGCTTCCCTCAATAACTTTTTGATGCAGTTCCAGAGTGATATTTTAGGGGTAGAGGTTGATCGACCTAAGATTAGTGAAACAACGGCGCTTGGTGCCGCTTATCTTGCTGGGCTTGCTGTCGGTTATTGGGAATCCATAGATGAGATTGATCAGATCTGGGCTTTAGATCAGAAATATCAACCTGTTATGGATGATGAGACTCGCCAAGGGCTCTATCGCGGCTGGAAGTGTGCAATTAAAGCAACCCAAGCTTTTAAAGTTGATTCGTGCGAGTGATCAGAGTGCGATAAAATAGATCTTTGAGAAGTGGTAGAAGATCTACTGCTTCTCTCATTTTGAATATCGATACATTGTGATGTATCAAAAGGAGTAACTTATGAGGTTTTCAGCTTTAGATCGACAAGAAATTATTGAGAAGCTCGAAGCGGAAACATATGATGTTGTGGTCATTGGTGGCGGAATTACAGGTGCCGGAATTGCGTTAGATGCATCACAGAGAGGGATGAAGGTCGCTCTAGTAGAGATGCAAGATTTTGCTGCCGGGACAAGTAGCCGTTCTACCAAACTGATTCATGGCGGCTTACGTTACTTAAAGCAGTTACAGATCTCTGTAGTCCGTAATTCTGGACGAGAACGAGCGGTTGTCTATGAGAATGGACCCCATGTAACGACGCCGGAGTGGATGTTATTACCGCTCCACAAAGGGGGAACATTCGGTCCATTTTCCACCTCTATCGGTCTGATGATGTATGACTTTTTAGCAGGTGTAAAACGGGATGAGCGCCGAACGATGTTGAGTCGAGAAGAGACCATTAAAAAAGCACCTCTTGTAAAGCAGGAGGGTTTAATTGGTGCTGGTTACTATGTTGAGTATCGTACAGATGATGCGCGCTTAACGATTGAGGTGATGAAGAAAGCGATAGAGTTGGGTGCTACAGTACTCAATTATGCAAAAGCGACAAGCTTTCTCTATGATGAGCAGAATCGAGTTAGTGGTATTGAGGCAACTGATCTTGTGACAGATCACACATTTACAATTAAGGCGAAAAAGGTAATCAATGCGACAGGCCCTTGGGTTGATGAGATGCGGAAGCTCGATCGTGGTAAGGCCAATAATAAGCATCTACGTTTAACAAAAGGGATCCATTTAGTGGTGGATCAAGCACACTTTCCTCTTAAGCAAGCGGTCTATTTTGACACAGAGAATGATAAACGGATGATTTTTGCAGTTCCGCGTGATGGTAAAACCTATATCGGAACAACGGATACAGTCTATGAGGCCGATAAAGCGCATCCTATTGCAACAGAAGCAGATCGGGATTACATCTTGGATGCAGTGAACTATATGTTCCCAACTATCAAACTAGGTAAAGAGCATATTGAATCTTCATGGGCTGGAATTCGCCCGCTTATTTGGGAAGAAGGGAAAAATCCATCGGAGATCTCGCGAAAAGATGAGATTTGGGAATCTGATACCGGTCTTTTAACGATTGCCGGTGGTAAATTAACGGGCTATCGTCATATGGCTGAGGAGATCGTCGATCGTTTAAGTGATGTTTTAAAGCGAGATTACAACTTAAGTTTTGCCGGCTGCCGAACAAAGCATCTGCCTGTGTCAGGGGGTGATGTGGGAGGATCGGCACAATTTCCTGCTTATGTTAAAGCGCAGACTCAATATGGAATCGATGCGGGTTTAAATGAGGTCGAGAGCCACTTTATTGCGCGCTATTATGGGACAAATTCTAAGATTCTTTTTGATCACTTTAAAGAAAATCCCTACCAAGATATGCCTGAATTATCGCGGCTTACGGCACTTCGACTCTGGTATGCGCTCAATTATGAAGGCATTCTCTATCCTGATGATTTCTTGATTCGTCGAACAGGGAATCTCTTTTTCAATATCGATGCTGTTAAGCGAGAAAAGCATGCAGTTATTGCGAAGATGGCAGAAGCTTTCGCTTGGGATGAAGAGCAGAAGCAGGCGATGGAAGAGCGAATGGATCAATATATAGAGGATACAGGGGCTTATCCTATACTCTAGTTGAATTCCTAGGTGTCATTTTTGGTTGAACTTTTAGATGATTTACCGATTATGGACAGTATCGGAATCGGAATCGGAATCGGATTGAGATTGATATAGATATAGAGATATAGAGATATAGAAGATATAGAAGATATTGATGTTGTGATTAAGATCGCTAAAAGTAGAAAAAAGAGAGCCCATCTTTAATAGATGGGCTCTTCTTTTGTAACGTGAGAGAATTTTCAAGAAGTAGAGCATTTTTATCAATCGCTCCTTAAATTTTTCTTATCAATCAATCTCTTCTCATCAAATTTATATATCAACTTTTACATATCAACTTCTATATATCAGTTTTTATATATCAGGTTCGACGCATCAATCGTTACCTATTGATGCCTACCGAATGATCTCTAACCTTTATAGCGGCTCAATACGAGAGAGGAGTTTGTTCCTCCAAAGCCGAAACCATTATTGAGGATATGATCAATTTTCGCATCATCAATACGCTTACGAACAATCGGGAAGTCCACTAGTGCAGGATCAACTTCATCGATATGTGCGCTCTCTGTGATGAAGTTATTCTGCATCATTAAGAGACAGTAGATCGTCTCATTAACGCCGGCAGCACCGAGTGCGTGACCTGTTAATGATTTTGTTGAGCTGATAGAGGGAATCTTATCGCCAAAGACATTTGCAATCGCTTTCATTTCAGGAATGTCGCCTGCGGGTGTAGAGGTTCCGTGTGTATTGATGTAGTCAATTTCACCATCGACCGTTTCTAGCGCCATACGCATACAACGTTCAGCACCTTCACCACTTGGAGCAACCATATCGTAACCATCAGAAGTTGCACCATAGCCTGTAATTTCAGCATAGATCTTAGCACCACGCTTAAGCGCATGTTCTAACTCTTCAACAACAACGATACCGCCACCGCCAGAGATCACAAAGCCATCACGATCTTTATCATAAGCACGCGATGCCACAGAAGGGCGATCATTATATTTTGAAGAGAGTGCGCCCATTGCATCAAACATTGCGCTCATGTAAGGATGGAGCTCTTCACCGCCTCCGGCAAAAACAACATCCTGTTTCCCCATCTGAATCTGCTCATAAGCATTACCGATACAGTGGATGGAAGTTGCACATGCTGAACTGATGGAGTAGTTCAAACCTTTGATCTTAAATGGTGTCGCTAAACAAGCAGAAACGGTTGATCCCATGGTTCTTGTTACCATATAGGGGCCGATACGCTTTGTAGCGCCATTTTTGCGTAAAATATCGATACTATCGATCTGGTTCTTAGTTGATGCTCCGCCAGAGCCAACAATCAAACCTGTACGCGGATTTGAGACCTCTTCCTCAGTTAAGCCTGAGTCTTCGATCGCCTCTTTCATTGCAATATAAGCATAAGCCGCTGCATCTGCCATAAAGCGGAAGTGACGACGATCGATCTGAGATGCTAAATCAATATTGATCGCTCCATGAACATGCGAGCGAAAACCAAGTTCAGCCATCTCTTCTGAGAACTTGATTCCAGATTGTGTATTGAGGAGCGATTGTAAGACCTCATCTTTATTGTTGCCGATGCTCGACACAATACCAAGGCCTGTTATAACAACACGTTTCATGAATAAGATTCCTCCAAAAAATTAAAAGTTGTCTGTCTGCGTGAAAAGGCCAACTTTTAGATCTTCTCCTACGTAGATTTCTTTGCCGTCAACTTCCATCGTTGCATCAGCAATACCCATGGTTAAAGATCTTAAAATAACACGCTTCATATGGATGTTGTAAGTGATTTTCTTCGCAGATGGAAGAACTTGTCCTGTGAATTTCACATTTCCCGCTCCAAGTGCGCGTCCACGACCTTTTCCGCCCATCCAGCCAAGATAAAATCCAACAAGTTGCCACATCGCATCTAATCCTAAGCAACCCGGCATAACGCTATCACCAATAAAATGACAAGGGAAGAACCAGAGGTCAGGACTAAGGTCAAGTTCAGCAGTGATGGAGCCTTTACCATATTTACCACCATCTTCAGTGATGGAGACAATGCGACTGATCATCAGCATCGGTGGCATCGGAAGTTGTGCATTTCCTTCTCCAAAAAGGTTGCCTTTTGCGCATTCGATAAGCTCATCATAAGTGAAGCTTGATTGTGTTGTAATTCTTGTCACGTCTAATTAAATCCTATGAAATTGTACAGAGTTAGAGTTATCGCCCAACATGGGAGTTTCTATTTTGAAGTCCCATTTAGCGATCGTGCTGCAATCGCAAATAGCGTTGAGCTAAAATAATTTCTAAGTTGCGATTATACCTAAAAAAAGGATGAAGAGTTAGCCTGATTCCATATCAGTGATACTTTATCCTCTATTTTTAATAATATTCTTACGACATTTTTGCGATATTCCTACGATCCTTTCATGATCTTTTCACAATATTCCCACGATACTACAGTGATATGGGGATGAGATATTGACCTATCACAGGTTCTACTAATATCGATCTTATTGGTCGATCTTATCGGCTGATTTCAGAGCGTTCTTCTCTGAAGATCAATTGCTGAAGGTCAATTGGGTTGTTCTTATCTCTATATCTCTACTCTAGAGCGCTTCAATAGATCTTATTCTCTAGAGATCTTTATAGAGATCAGGCTCCCCTTTAGGGCGAGTCTTAAAACGGCGATGAGCCCAGAGATATTGTTCCGGCGCTTCTAAAATCCAAGATTCAAACATCTGATTGATTCGAAGCGTATCTGTTTTAAGATCTTTGGTTGGAAAGTTCTCAAGCATGGGTAAAATTTTGATGTGGTATCGATTACCTTTACGGATCACATAGTAAGGAAGGGCCACTGCTTTTCCTAAACGGCAGAGGGTTGAAGTTGCGGTAATAGTGAGCGCTTTAACGCCAAAGAAGGGGATAAAGACATGATCGGTACTACCATAATTTTGATCAGGAGCGTACCAGATCAGATCGCCACTTCGAAGGAGTTTAATCATTCTACGGGTCTCATCTCGGGTGATCGGCTCTAAACCAGATTGATCAAAACGTCCCTTATATTGTACATACTCATAATACTCATTTTCATGCGGACGATACATGCCACGAACTTTTGTTTTAAAGGAGATCGCTCGACCGCCTAGCTCTAAAGGTGTCATATGAAGCGTAAGGAGAAGCGCACCCTTGCCACTCTTTTCAAAAGCTTCTAAATTCTCTAATCCTTCATAAACTAGATGTTTTTCAAGCTGTTTTTTGGGCATATACCATGCAATAATCACCTCAAAAATCGCCATTCCCATAGAGAGAAAGTTCTCTTTGACTAACTTTTTTTGTGCAGCATGATCGAGCTCAGGAAAGCAGAGTTCAACATTTCGTTGAATGATTTTACGTCGACTTTTAGCAATATAGTAGGAGCATCTGCCGGCTATTCTTCCTAGAAAGAGGAGAAAAGGGAGGGGGAGATGCGCAATCATTTTTGCAAGAAAGATACCTGTTGCTAATAACTTGTGGTCAGAAGCTTTCGGTATGGTGTGTTTATCCATAGTTCTAATAATAGCCTATATGAAAGAGGGTAGATTATAACAGTTTTGTCAAAGGCTGTTATAGGAACGACTTAAGAATTGGCTAAATTTATTGAGAGAGATCTCCTTCTCGATCCGCTATAATACGCAGAGCTTCCTTTTTAAAAAGAGGAGGAGATCACCACTTTTTGAGGAGATGATTGCGTCGTTGATGGAGTCTCACTTTTATCTCACTCAATGTCGCGGTAAAGATGGGTAAAAATTGAGCGGTAAAAAACAGGTAAACTTTGATTTTAATCAAGTTGTTTTATACCCTATAGCAGGTAACGGATAATGAGATCAGAGATAGGTAGAAGAGCCCTTCTAATATTGGGGTTTATGATGGTATTAGCAGGATGTGGTTTCCATTTGCGAGGAAATGTCTCATTTCCAGAAGCGTATCGGACTGCATTTGTAGAGAATAATGGTCCTGCATACTCTCGGGATAGTGTGGAGTTTTATCTTAAGCGACAACTCGGTTCTGAGTTACGATTTGTGAATAATCGGGAAGATGCCGATCTCATTATTGATATTGATGAGGGATATGATACACGGGTAACAGCAAGTAGCTTAAATGGTGAGCGACGAAGTTATACAACCGATATCTTCGCACAAATTAAGGTGACAGATTCACAAGGAGGCATCATTCTTCCCGCGAGTCGATTCACCCGTTCACGAGACTTCTCCATCGATGAGAAGGAGCCACTTGCAAAGACAACAGCAGAGGCCGCGATTAGACGCGATCTTGCAGATGACTTAAGTCGAGTATTTATTAGAAGATTAATTGCAGTGATGAAAGCTAAGCAATAGGGAGATTTTGTGACAAACGGAGATGTAACTGCTATTAAAGATGTGCAGGCCTATGAAGATGAGCGCAATGTAGAGATTTCACAAGTGGGAATCAGTGGCTTGCGCCTTCCCATTGAGTTTAGTAATGGGGGGCAATCTCAACATAGTGTAATGGAAGCGGCCTTTACAGTAACATTGCAAAAAGAGCGAAAAGGGACCCATATGTCTCGCTTTATTGAGGTGTGGGATCGTTTAGAGAAGCCTTTTTCACTTGAACGTGTAACGACCTTATTAAATTCTTTAGAAGAGAAATTAGATGCAGAGAAAGCGCAGATAGAGTTGAAATTTCCGCTCTTCTTTACTCGAACTGCACCCGTTTCTCAGGCAAAGAGCCTAATGGATTTCAATTGTGAAATTGTAGCTGAATCGAACCATTCAGATCCCGGAAAATCGCACTATGAATTACGTCTTATGGCGCCGGTAACCAGTCTTTGCCCCTGTTCTAAAGAGATCTCAGAGTTTAGTGCTCACTCTCAGCGTTCACACTTAACGATTGCGCTACAATTTCGTGACCGAGCAGGTTTTGAAGCGATCGATATAGATCAATTATTGATGGAGATGGAGTCAGTTGGCTCATCGAGACTCTATCCACTATTGAAGCGTCCTGATGAGAAGTATGTGACAGAGATGGCTTATAAGACGCCTCGATTTGTAGAAGATCTGGTGCGTGATCTTGTTGTACTCCTAAGAGAGCGTCAGGATCTAATAGCATTTTCTGTACAATCAGAGAACTTTGAATCGATCCATAATCATCAAGCTTACGCAAAGGTGAATTATACCTTTTAGCATTTGTAACTTTCGGTGAGAGATGCTCGAGTGCCGGCTGAGTGATTGTCGGGTAATTATTAAAAGAGATGAGATGTGTGAATATGGTAACGCACTCATCTCTTTTTTATTACCTCTTCAGATGCGCCTTTTTGTTAGAATAGGCGCTTAGTGGAGCATTCTATCTCTTTCGACATGAAGAGCTCAATAGAGTCGAAGAGAGAGTCGAGTAGATGCATGAATAGATATGATGATCGTAGAGAAAGAGGTATAGATGTTAGAGTCAGATCGGTTAATAGTGAGTGATCAACCCTTAGCAGAAGAGAAGGTGATAGATCGTGCGATTCGTCCTAAAAAATTGGCAGACTATACCGGACAAGCACCGATTCGCAAGCAGTTGAGTATCTTTATTCAGGCAGCAGTTAAGCGTGAAGAGGCGCTCGATCACGTCTTGCTCTTTGGTCCTCCAGGTTTAGGAAAGACAACGCTCGCCCATATTATTGCTCATGAGATGGGCGTTGGTTTAAAGCAGACTTCAGGTCCTATTTTAGAAAAAGCGGGTGATCTTGCCGCAATTTTAACGAGTTTAGAGGATAACGATATTCTCTTTATCGATGAGATCCATCGCCTCAATCCTGCGGTAGAAGAGGTGCTCTATCCGGCAATGGAGGATTATCAGCTCGATATCATGATTGGTGAGGGACCGGCGGCGCGTTCGGTTAAGATCGATCTTCCCGCATTTACGCTTATTGGTGCTACAACGCGAGCAGGACTTCTCTCCTCACCACTGCGTGATCGATTTGGGATTGTATCTCGTTTAATGTTCTATACCCATCAAGAGTTAACAGAGATTGTAAAACGATCAGCGCGTTTATTGGGGGCTGCCATTACTGAGGAGGGCGCCTATGAGATTGGACGTCGCTCTCGTGGAACACCGAGAATTGCCAATCGCCTCTTACGTCGCGTACGCGATGTGGCAGAGGTTGAAGCAGATGGTGATATTACCATTGAGATCGCCCGATCAGCATTAGCAATGCTCGATATCGATAATGCCGGGTTAGATGAGCATGACCGTAATTTTCTTCGCCTGATTGTGGAAAAATTTGATGGTGGGCCTGTAGGTATCGATACTTTAGCGGCGGCCTTAGGTGAAGAGAAGGGGACATTAGAAGATATGATTGAACCCTTCTTGATTCAGGAAGGGTTTATTATGCGTACGCCTCGAGGGCGTGTTGCCACACAGCTCTGCCATCAATATTTTGGTCTTGCGGTGGATCTGCCGGAAGAGGATATTGGCGATATCTCATAAGGGATAGGATTGGCATTATGGAAGATTAGATGCAGATATGGAAAAGGTCTCTAGAGAGCATCTAGAAATTATTTGCAATATAGCAATATAGGAATATAGCTATGTTAGTCATGAAGCAATATTGTGAGTTAGCAGGATAAGCGAGTTAAATGAGTGATGGTAAAGAGAGATTTTTATGCGGTTGTAGAGGATGCGCTCTATACAACAGATGCTGAAGAAAAGTGTGAAAAGGTTGATCATCTCTATGATCAGTTATTAAGTGGAGAGATAGAGCCTTATCCCGATCAAGATGTTATGGGAGTGATTCCTGCGGGACGACCGGAGCTTCCTCGTTTAGTTTCGCCTCAAGAGGTGCCACGCCGGCGCTTAGGTTCTAAAGCAGGTGTTTTAGCGCTCGTTCATGCTATCTGTCATATCGAGTTTAATGCGATTAATCTTGGGCTTGATGCCGCTTACCGTTTTCGGCAGATGCCGGCGCAGTTTTATCATGATTGGTTGTTGGTCGCGAAAGATGAAGTGCGCCATTTTCGGATGTTAGCGCAATATTTAGAGTCAGAAGGCTCTTTTTATGGTGCTTATGAGGCACATAATGGACTCTGGGATTCTGCAGAAAGAACGGCGCATGATCCCCTTATTCGGATGGCATTAGTGCCGCGAGTTTTAGAGGCGAGAGGATTAGATGTTACGCCGGGAATTATTGAGCGTCTTACACTCAATGGTCAAGATGAGGTTGTTGCTCTGCTAAAAATTATCCTCCAAGAGGAGGAGTCCCATGTCTTGGTGGGAAATCATTGGTATCGTTATCTCTGTAAAGATCGAGACTTACCGCCCAAAGAGACCTTTTTCTCCTTGATTGAAGAGTATGGACAGACTTTAAAGCCCCCCTTTAATATTGAGGCACGTCTCCGTTCAGGATTTATACAAGAGGAGATCGATTATCTTGTAGAGTCGATCGAACTTTAGATTGCGGTGAGTGCAGGCAGGGTTGTGATTAGACGAGATATCAAAAAAACTTGAAAAAGGGTGGGAGAGAAGATGAGAGAAGAGAGTGTGAAAAAGAGCATGGGAAAGGAGAAGACAGTAGCAGATAGAGAGGATCCGGCGTTGAAAGGAGAGATTGTCTCTTCGATAAGATCAAGGCTGTTAGCATTAAAAAAGAGCCTCTTTATCGGACTCTCAGGTCTTAAATTGACAACAGAGGAGAGGAGATGGCTAGCGCATAAAGATGTTTCCGGCGTAATACTCTTTAGCCGTAATTATCAAGATAAGCCGCAACTGACAGCATTAACAGCTGAGATACGGGAGATTAATCCTGAGCTGTTGATCTCTGTTGATCATGAGGGAGGACGTGTCCAACGTTTTCGTGATGGCTTTACTCAACTGCCCCCTATGCGAGAGTTAGGGAGGCTTTATGATCAATCAAGAGAAGCCGCACTTTCTGAAGCTTATCAACTGGGATCGATCATGGCATCAGAGCTTATCGCGGTAGGTGTTGACTTTAGTTATGCCCCTGTTTGTGATATCGATTATGGCGTTAATCCTGCCATTGGTGATCGTGCTTTTCATGATGATCCTACTGTTGTGACTGAGCTTGTTCTCGCTTTTTATCGAGGAGTGAGAGCGGCAGGATCGGTTGGTGTTGCCAAACACTTTCCAGGGCATGGTTTTGTCAATATCGATACTCATGTAGCCATTGCGCAAGATGATCGACCTTTAACGCTCTTAGAAGAGCGAGATCTTAAACCTTTTCGGGCGCTGATTGATGCTGGCATAGAGGCATTGATGCCGGCACATATTATCTTTACGGCACTCGATGCTGATAATAGCGTTATCTCTTCAGAGAAATGGCTCCGATATCTCCGTGAGGAGCTCGCTTTTCAGGGCGCCATTATTAGTGATGATCTCGATATGGGAGGAGCGAGCCATTTAGGATCTGTAAAAGAGAAGGTTGATCGTTGTTTTTCTGCCGGTATCGATATTGTACTTCTCTGTAATGATTTTCAAGCGATTCGGGAGTTATTAACCGCTGATTGACCAGAGTGGCTCTCTATCTAATAGAGCGGAAAAGAGAGATGAAGAGCAGCAAAAAGGTAAAAAAGATAAAAGAGGTAAAAAAGAGGGCAATAAAACTCTTTTGGGATAAGTTGTGGGATATGCACATTTTCTGTGGATAACTATAAGGACAACTTGATCATAGCTGTGGGATAAAGTCGATAACTCTCAAAAGCATTGGAAATAGAGGGTTTTGAGCCTGTGATTAATTTGCTTATGTTTGCTTAAAAAATAAGCAAAACCTAATTTGGGTTTTTCTGATCTCAACTCTAAACTTTTAAAATATGAATCTCTTGCTAAGATGAGTTATCCCTTTTTTTGGGGAGATATGCACATTTTCTGTGGATAACTATTAGGACAACTTGATTATAGTTGTGGGATAAGCGGGATTAAAAATAAACTCTAACTTAACCCATTGAAAGTATTGATATTTTTAGGTGAGGCTTATCCGCATGATGAAATGGAAAAACCGCTCAATGAATGAGCGGTTTTGATTTGCTTTCTGATCTATTTTTTGATTTTTCAAAGTTGAAATATGGTCATTAGAGATCAGCTTTTAATGAGAGCCCGTTATCTTTTATATCGCTTTTCTAGCCCTCTTCTAGCCTTTTTCTAGATATCCTTTAGATATCTTTTGTTGCGCGTTGATGCTTACGGCGATCCGCTTCTGTAAGGTAACGCTTGCGGATACGGATCGATTTTGGCGTTACTTCTACTAACTCATCATCATCGATAAATTCAATAGCGCGCTCTAAGGTCAATTTAACAGGCGTTGTTAATGTTAAAGCTTCATCTGTTCCTGCTGCACGAATATTGGTCAGTTGCTTTGCTCTTAAAGCATTGACAACGAGGTCATTATCGCGACTATGGATACCGATCACTTGGCCTTCATAGATCTCATCACCATGGCTTGCAAAGAGGCGTCCTCGCTCCTGGAGGTTAAAGAGCGCATAAGCAAGAGCTTTACCTTGACCATTAGAGATTAAGACCCCATTTTTTCTCTGACCGACAGATCCTTTTTTAAGTGGACCATAATGATCGAAGTTATGGAACATAAGACCTGTACCACTTGTTAAGGTCATAAACTCTGTTTGGAAACCAATCAATCCGCGTGAAGGAATCATATATTCAAGACGGATACGACCTTTGCCATCGGGAACCATATTTTGCAATTCAGCAAAACGATTACCCATCTGTTCCATAATGTCACCTTGATGTTTTTCTTCAATATCAAACATCAATGTCTCATAAGGTTCCATCTTGACGCCATCTTCTTCACGAATAATGACTTGAGGACGACCGACCGCCATCTCATAACCTTCGCGACGCATATTTTCAATCAATACTGAGAGATGAAGTTCTCCACGGCCTGATACTTTGAAGACATCGGCGTTATCCGTCGCTTCAACACGAAGTGCAACGTTATGAATAAGCTCCTCTTCAAGGCGCTCTTTGATTTGACGTGAGGTGACAAACTTACCCTCTTTGCCCGCAAAAGGTGAGGTGTTCACTTGAATCATCATCGAAACCGTTGGCTCATCAACAGCGAGCGGTGGTAATGCTTCAACATGTTGAGGATCACAGATAGTATCGGAGATGAAGAGAGGATCAAGACCGGTAAAGCTGATAATGTCACCTGCTTGTGCTGATTCAAACTCAATCTTATTAAGACCATGGAAGCCTAAGATCTGTTGAATCTTACCATTACGTTTTTTGCCTTCACGATCGATGACGGTAACGTTCATATTTTTATGCACTTTACCTCGCTTAATACGGCCAACTCCGATCACCCCAACGTAGGAGTTGTAATCGAGAGAGGAGACCTGTAATTGAAAAGGTGCATCAACCTCAACATCAGGTGCAGGTACATGATCAATAATTGCTTGGAAAAGAGGCTCAAAGTCACCACTACGAACATCATCGGTAAGGCCTGCATAGCCATTAATTCCTGATGCATAGACAACCGGGAAGTCGAGTTGCTCATCTGTAGCACCAAGATTATCGAAGAGTTCAAATGTTTGATCTAATACCCAATCAGGACGTGCGCCAGGTCGGTCAATTTTATTGATGACAACGATCGGTTTAAAACCCATCGCAAACGCTTTTTGTGTTACAAAGCGGGTTTGAGGCATGGGGCCCTCTACTGAGTCAACAAGGAGTAATACCGAGTCAACCATCGAGAGAACACGCTCAACTTCGCCACCAAAATCCGCATGTCCTGGAGTATCTACGATATTGATACGGTATCCATTCCAGTTGATAGCGGTATTTTTAGAGAGGATCGTAATTCCTCGCTCTTTTTCGATTTGGTTCGAATCCATGACGCGATCCGCAACCTCTTCACGCTCACCAAAAGTTCCTGAACTTCTGAGGAGTTGGTCAACCAGGGTTGTTTTACCATGGTCAACGTGGGCGATGATGGCTATGTTTCTTAATTTATCTATCATTTTCACTTTCTTTTATCATTGATGCCCAGCGAAGCCTCAAATATGATCTTGAGGGTAGGGCGATTCTATTGAGATTATCTATCTTTCGAGGGCTGTATTATAACGCACTTTTTGATTATTTTTTGAGTTAATTTATTTTATGAAGCGGGGCGTTTGATTCTTTTGGCAATCGTTAAATATCGTTAAAAATCAACTTTTATTCCACTTTTCTCCCACCCAATTGAGAGCGAATCTATTTACAAAATAAATTGTCTTTGTCAGATGATTGACAACTTCGATAATCACTAGTAATTTGCGATAGAGCGTCGCTTATTTAGCCGGCATCATTTTCTATAAGCTTTTTTCTGTAAGTTTTTATAAAAGCTTTTATGAAAGCTTTTATCACACCATTATAATAATCACCTGTTTTTATTGATGAGGAATATCATGTCAAAGCAACCTTCTACTGAGTTCAAGCGTCTTGAACTACTCCCTCCTTATGTCTTTAGTGTGATTGATGAGCTAAAGGCAGAAGCTGCGGCAGCAGGAAAAGATGTTATTGATTTTGGGATGGGAAATCCCGATCAGCCAACCCCTGCGCATATTGTTGATGCATTAACAGCAGCGGCAAAAGAAGGAGCCAATCATCGATATTCAGCCTCAAAAGGAATTGCTCCCGTTAGAGAAGCGATCTGTGATTGGTATGAGAGAAAGTACCAGGTCAAATTAGATCCTAATAGTGAAGCGATCTATACTATCGGTTCTAAAGAAGGGCTCGCGGATCTGACCTTAGCAGTATTAGATAAAGGGGACGTTGTTTTAGTCCCTGATCCTGCCTATCCTATCCATCCCTATGGTCCGATTATTGCCGGCGCTACTGTGATTCATGTTCCTGCGGGTCCTGAAGATGATTTTGAAACTAATCTTCGAGCTGCAATTGAGAATAGTCCGGTTAAGCCGAAGATGCTCTTTCTCAATTACCCATCAAATCCAACATCTGAGTGTGTCGATCTTGCCTTCTTTGAGCGGATGGTCGCTTTAGCAAAAGAGCATGGTATCTGGATTGTGCATGATTTAGCGTACGCTGATCTCTCTTTTGATGATTATCAAGCCCCCTCTATCTTACAGGTAGAAGGTGCTATCGATATTGCTGTTGAATCTTATACGCTCTCTAAAAGTTACAATATGGCAGGTTGGCGTGTAGGATTTATGGTGGGTAATCCAACCTTGATTGGTGCTTTGACAAAGATTAAATCATATCTCGATTATGGCTCTTTTGCACCGATTCAACATGCAGCTGTTGCAGCGCTCACCGGTCCGCAAGAGTGTGTTGAAGAGGTTCGTCTACGCTATCAGGCACGACGTGACCTGTTGTGTGATGGACTCTCATCGATCGGCTGGGATGTTAAAAAGCCTAAAGCATCGATGTTTCTTTGGGCTAAGATTCCTGATGCTTATCGTGACATGGGATCGATGAAGTTTGCAGAAAAGCTGATTAAAGAGGCATCTGTTGCGGTAGCGCCCGGCATCGGTTTTGGTAAGGGGGGCGAAGGATATGTGCGTTTTGGTCTTATTGTCGATGATGAGAGAACAGCACAAGCGATAGAGAATCTACGGCAGATGTTTATTAAAGATGGCTTGGTAGTGGCACCGTAGTTTGAAGCGCAAAAGTAGTTAGATGATCCCTTCTATCGAAGTGATAAAAGTAAGGTAGATGCGGGATAAAAGCGAGATAAAATAAAGATGAGCTGTAGCGTTATAGTAACTTTCTACAGCTCATTTTTTTATCTATCGATTCAGCACTGATCGATATTCGGTATCGATTTTGAGTCCGACTTTAATGCTTGCTTTCGGCAGGAGATTGAGTGTAGATTCAAGATCTATTTTTTGATCTATCTTTTGATCTATTTTGAGATCTGTTTTCTGAACTCTTTTGGAAAATAGAGGATTCTCTTTAGGGAAAATTAAGCATTAGGATAGGTAGATTTAGAAGCTTAGACGGGGTAGAATAAGGCTGTTTTTAAACTATTTGTAGGAGAATTGTAGTATGGCTAAAGTCCTTGATGTGGTGAAACCAGGCGTACTTTTTGGTGATGATGTCCGAAAGGTATTTGCAATTGCTAAAGAGAATAATTTCGCATTGCCGGCGATTAATGTTGTCAATACAGAATCAATTAATGGGGTTTTAGAGGCGGCGGCTAAAGCTAACTCTCCTGTGATTATCCAGTTCTCCAATGGTGGAGCACAATTTTATGCCGGTCGTGGATTGAAGCTTCCAGGATATGGTGGTCATGAGGCTGCTGTTTTAGGGGCTGTATCAGGTGCGAAACATGTTCACACAATGGCAGAAGCTTATGGTGTACCGGTCATTCTTCATACCGACCACGCGGCAAGAAAATTGCTCCCATGGATTGATGGTCTTCTTGAAGCAGGTGAAAAATTCTTTGAAGAGACAGGTAAGCCACTCTTCTCCTCACATATGATTGATTTATCAGAAGAGTCATTAGAAGATAATATTGCAACTTGTGTGGAGTATCTTAAGCGTCTCGATAAATTAGGAATGACCCTTGAGATCGAGTTAGGTATTACCGGTGGTGAAGAGGATGGCGTTGATAACACTTCAGTGGATAATGCGCTGCTCTATACTCAACCAGAACATGTTGCTTATGCTTATGAAGAGTTGAGCAAAGTGAGTCCACACTTCACAATTGCGGCATCATTCGGTAACGTTCATGGTGTTTATAAGCCAGGAAATGTTGAGTTAAAACCAGAAATCTTAGATAACTCACAAAAATATGTCTCTGAGAAGTTCAATCTTCCGGCAAAACATCTCGATTTTGTTTTCCATGGTGGATCAGGTTCAAGTTTAGAAGACATTCGTGAAGCGATTAGCTATGGTGTCATTAAGATGAATATCGATACGGATACTCAATGGGCAACGTGGGAAGGCGTTCTTGACTACTATAAAGCGAATGAAGGCTATCTCCAAAGTCAGTTAGGAAACCCTGAAGATCCATTTGGTCCTAACAAATCTTACTATGATCCACGTGCTTGGTTACGTAAAGGTCAAGAGAGTCTCGTGAAGCGTGTTTTAGTTGCTTATGAAGATCTTAACGCGATGAATCGTAACTAATCTGTATTTAACTTCTATTTAATCATGGTTTAATCTTAATTTATTAAGAGTGAAATAGAAGGAATCAGCTACAGATTCAGCAATAGATCATTCAGCATGATCAGAAAAATTGTAATCAAAATGATAAAAGAGCGATATGTCTTTGGATATATCGCTTTTTTGATAGCGCGACATTCACCAGTAAAAGAATAAAGTTCAACAGTTTCTGCTTATTTCTTTATTTTATATTTGATTCTATAAGAGGGTTCTTGGAGGGGCGGGAGCTTACCATTTCATTCTTTTCACCGGTGCATGCCCGCAGTTTGGCATTTTTAATGCCGAGAAAATCATTAAACATGATTTAAATAACTTTTAAATAGTTATTAAACAGCTGTTAAACAATAGGTGCCGGCGATAGAAGATCGCCAACTGCCGGCGCGTGGCCTTTGGAATTTCGCGATAGTGAGATCCGGCAGCGTTCAGTCTTGGCTATTTTGATGAATCATTCTTAAGAGGGGTGTTGGAGGGGCGGGAGCTTACCATTTCATTCTTTTCACCGGTGCATGCCCGCTATTCGGCATTTTCAATGCCGAGAAAATAATTAAACATGATTTAAATAACTTTTAAATAGTCATTAAATAGCCGTTAAACAATAGGTGCCGGTGATAGAAGATCGGCAACTGCCGGCGCGTGATCTTTGGAATTGCGTGATAGTGATATCCGGCAGCGTTCAGTCTTGGCTATTTTGAATGAATCATTCTTAAGAGGGGTATTGGAGGGGCGGAGGCCCACCATCTTGTTCTTTTCACTGGTGCATGCCCGCAGTTTGGCATTTTCAATGCCGAGAAAATCATTAAACATGATTTAAATAACTTTTAAATAGTCATTAAATAGCCGTTAAACAATAGGTGCCGGCGATAGAAGATCGCCAACTGCCGGCGCGTGGCCTTTGGAATTGCGTGATAGTGATATCCGGCAGCGTTCAGCCTTTGCTATTTTGACAGATCTTTTAAGAAAATAAGTGGTATTGCATTGTGCGAGGAGAATTTGTTCTGTTTTTTCGATAAAAAAAGAGGAGATCATCTGATCCCCTCTTCTATAGATGTTGATATATCGATCTATTCTTATCTACTTTCGTGAATTAGTAGCCAGTCTGCTCATCGTGAAGGATTTTCCCACCGAAGATCTTATGCACATAGAATGTGTAGAGAAGAATCAGTGGTAGAACAATCGCAACTCCCCAGAGGGTGAACTCTAGTGATTTAGGTGCAGCACTTGCTTCCCAGATATTGAGTTTTCCAATAATAATGTCCGGGAAGATACTGTAACCAAAGCCGATAAAGGTACACAATACAATCAATACCGCAAGGAAATAGGGTACCCAGTCACGCTTATAGGTTGTATCTTGCTCGATAAATTTAAGACTTCTAAAGATAATGAAGGCAAAAATGACACAGAGCAGTGGGATTGGCGCTAAATAGTAGAGGTTTGGAATAGTAAACCACTTCTTAAAGATCACATCGCTGGTATATGGCATCGCTAATGAGACTAAAACGATCGCTAAGAAAGCCAACACGATGGAGTGACGAATCGCTTTTGCGGCAAAGAGGCGAACGTGACCATCTGATTTAAAGATCAGCCATGCTGAACCTAAAAGCGCATAACCAAAGCAGAGTGCGATACCGACACAGACCGCAAAGATCCAGTTAACCATGGTATGCTCAAGCCCTGTTGCATAGAGGCCGATCATAATGCCTTGCGACATAGTTGCAAGATAGGCCCCAAAACAGAAGAGCGCATCCCACATCGGTTGACGATGTTTAGGTGCTGTATTTCTAAAGTCAAAGGCAGCTCCACGGAGGATTAATCCACCTAACATCAAGACAGTAGGGATATAGAGCGATACTAAGATATCACCATACGCTTTCGGGAAGGCGATAAAGATCACTCCAATTCCAAGAACGATCCAGGTCTCATTCGCATCCCAGAAAGGGTCGACTGTTGCCACCATCTTATCGCGATCACTACGCTCTCTCATAAAAGGGAAGAGCAGACCAACGCCGAGATCATAACCATCGAAGATGATATAGAAGAAGACCGCGGCAGCCATTAGGCCCGCAAAGATAACGGGAAGTATTGTTGCAGCATCCATAACCATAATTATGCTCCTTGTGTTTCTGCAGCGATATTGTTTTTAACAGTCTTGTTTGTGAGATAGAAGAGCACTGCAAGATAGCTCACAAGAACGAAGATGTAGATTAAACAATAGATGAGTAAGGATGAGATCATCACAGTAGGACCATGTGGCGCTGCGGCATCTGCTGTCTTAATTAGGTTGTAAACAATCCAAGGCTGACGACCAATCTCGGTAGTATACCAACCAAAGAGAACCGCAACCCAACCGGAGAAGGTCATACCAATAAAGACTTTGAGCATCTTAGGTCCAATTTTTTTGCGACGCATCAACTGTACCGCACCAATCCATGATGTGAGTAACATTAAGAGACCAACGCCGACCATGATTCTAAAGCTCCAGAATACAATCGCAACAGGAGGATGCTCTTTAAACTCATTGAGCCCTAACACTTTTCCATCAAGAGAGTGGGTCAAAATAATACTACCTAAATGGGGGATCTGAAGTGCAAAATCGTTACTACGGGTCTCCTCATTAGGGAAGGCAATAACGTTGAATGCCATCGGAGATTCAGTCTCCCAAACAGCTTCGATCGCTGCAAGTTTGTCAGGTTGATGCTTTAAGACTAAAAGTCCTGATTGGTCACCGACAAAGATCTGAATCGGAATTAAGATCGCCGCAATAATGACACCTGCATTGAGTGAGCGACGGCTCGACTTAGAAGGATCTCCCTTAACAATCTTATAAGCTGAGATTCCCGCAATTAAGAAAGCTGCTGTTAAGCCTGAAGCGAGTAACATATGAGCTAAACGCGTCAGGAATGAGGGGTTAAAGATTGCATCCCACCAGCTTGTCACATGCGCAACACCATCGATCATCTCATAGCCGGCAGGGGTCTGCATCCATGAGTTAAGAGCGATAATCCAGAAGGCGGAGAAGGTCGTCCCCACCGCAACTAAGAAGGTTGCTAAGTTGTGAATAAAGGGAGAGACTCTTTTTTGGCCAAAAAGCATGACACCTAAGAAGGTGGCTTCTAAGAAGAATGCTGTTAATACCTCATAACCTAAGAGTGGACCTGCGATATTCCCGACATGCTCCATAAATCCTGGCCAGTTGGTACCAAATTGGAAACTCATTGTTACACCGGTAACAACACCAATGGCAAAACTTAATGCAAATATCTTCACCCAGAAGTTATATGCATCTAACCAAGATTGATCATTGGTCTTTTCAAATCGCAGTTTAAAGAAGAGGAGTACCCAAGCAAGTGCAATATTGATACTTGGAAAGATAATATGAAAGGAGATATTGATTGCGAACTGTATTCGCGCTAACACTATCGGATCTAGTTCCATAGGGGGCCCTTTTTGTTAGTGAGTGTAGTTATGATGAGATTAACACTTAACGGTTAATATCACGACCTATAGGCAATATTTATTTCTGCGTTAACAATTAATCTTATTTCATAATCTCTTTTAATCATTTTAATAAGATCTTATAGTGACAATTTTCCGATAGTGATTTTTAAAAGATTCCCCTAGTGCTTCTTAACTACTCAGGTATTCGATCAGTTAAGTTTTAAAAATCAATGGGGTGCCGGGAGAAGATCAGTGGAGGCTTTTGAACTAATGCCTCTTTCTCTCTCTGCTAAAAAAGCGGGCGACCGATAAAATTGCTCCTAATAAGGTTAATTAAAATGGTTAATGTCGATTACGGTTGAAATAAGATCTACTGTTAGCGAGTTGTATCATAAGATCTCTGCATTGTAGCGCTTTCTCTTTAGATACTTTAATAATCTATTGCCCGTAAGGTTTTTAAATGTGTAAAAAACAGAAATAGAATTATCAATGAGCCGGCAATCAAACCTTCCTCCGTAGAGAGGAAACAGTGATGCCCTCTACATTTGCTCATCATTTTACAATAATTGATACTTATTATGAAGTGTTGAAGAACTCTTTTCTTAAAGTAAATAGACGATAGAGGAGTGATAGAGAGTAGAGCGCATCGGGACGAATTTTCTCAGGAGATTTTTTACTTGCCTCAATCACTCATTAAAGAGCAATGCAGTGGGATAGAAAACATGCGATAATTGGGAACTATTTTATTCAAACAGGATAAGTGTAAAGAAATGGCTGAAGAGTGGATTTATGGCTTTCATGCAGTGGAAGCCGCAATCAGAGAAGATCGAGTAATTAAGGTGGCGATCGATCCATCGCGTAAAGATAAGAGAATGCAAGGGATGATCGCATTATTGGAGGGGCTTAAAATTAGGCCTGAACATCTAACGAGTATTCAATTAGAAGAGTTAGTGCGCGAGAGTCGTCATCAAGGGGTTATTGCTAAGATTGCCGTACGTCCTCCTGAGAGTGAAAACTTTCTCTATCAGCTTCTAGATCAGCTCGATCATCCTCCATTTCTCTTGATTCTGGATGAGGTTCAAGATCCGCATAATGTGGGAGCTTGTCTACGTAGTGCGGAAGCCTTTGGTGTTGATGCCGTGATTGTTCCTAAAGATAATGCTTGTTCATTAACGCCGGTGGTGCGTAAGGTTTCAAGTGGTAGCTCAGAGCGAGTCCCTTTTATTGAGGTGACCAATCTTGCGCGTGTTTTAGAGAAACTGAAAGCGAGAGGAATTTGGATATCGGGCTTAGCCGGTGGCGGGGAAAGTACTATTTTCTCTGCTGACTTTAGAGGACCACATGCCATTGTAATGGGCTCAGAAGGTTCCGGTATGCGCCGTTTAACCGAGAAGAATTGTGACTTTATTGTCAAAATCCCGATGGAAGGGGAGATTGAGAGTCTCAATGTCTCTGTAGCTGCCGGAGTGACCTTGGCAGAAGCATATCGTCAGCGGCATCAGTTATAAAAAAACGCCGTACTTGGCGTTTTTAGTTTGAACATTGATAAATAATTGAGAGCGAGATAGGTTTATCTCGCTCTTTCTATTTCTAATATCTGTTTCTAATATTTATTTCTAATATTCTATAGATCTAGTCGGGTACTTGGCGCTGATAGCGTTGAGCGGCATCATGCGCGCGATCATCCTTCTCTCTAAGAGAGTTAGGACGTAAAAAGGTATAAGCTACAAAGCCTGCAAACCACATTAAGAAGCCGACAGGGACAAAAATTGTAACTAGATAGATGCCAATTGTTTTTTGCCCAAGGATTAGCATGGGTAAGCCGACAACAGTACCGATAATACTAATAATCATTCCGGCATAGAACATAAATTTGTTGAGTGCAAGCATTGTTAGATAACCTCAATGGACGATACGAAGATAAAATAGGGTGATCCATAATAAGAGATCGATCGCTGATGATCAATGATTGAATAGCCGATAATGGGTGTTAACATTGGCATCCATTATTGGAGGATCATGAGCAACTCTGGTAATAATCATACCATATTTAGGCCTGCTCATTAGTAAGTTCGGTCGAGATCGATCAAGTTGAGTGCCGTTTTGCCAGCCTCTATCCGGCGAATATTCTCCACAACTTGCGCTGCTGCTGTTCGAGGATTGGTCGATGCCGCAACATGGGGCGTAATCTCGATTTCGGGAATTGTCCAAAGGGGATCTGTTTTCGGGAGCGGTTCTTTTGCAAAGACATCAAGCAATGCCCCTGCGATCTGTTGTGATTCAATTGCCTCGATCAGATCTGCGCTATTAAGATGTTCTCCTCGTGCGGCATTGATTAGATAAGCACCAGGATTGAGTTGATCAAAGAGGGTGCGATTGAGGATTGACTCTGTTTCTGATGTGAGCGGTAATAGACAGATGAGAAGATCTAGATTTTTTGCAAAATCGAGAAGCTCTTCAGTGCCGGCATAACTCTTTAATGAAGGAATCTCTTTGGGCGTGCGAGACCAGATACGAATATTCGGAAAGCCATTCTGTTGTAGTCGTGCTACTGTTGTTTTACCGAGTTCACCATAGCCTAAGATGCCAATTGCAAATTCATCATGAAAGTTTCGAGGTACGGGATTCCATTCGCCAATAGTTTTGGAGGCTCGATAGCGATGGAAGTTACGAAAAGCGGTTAACGCTCCATAGAGAGAGTATTCACTCATCTGATTGGCCATATCGGGATCGATAATACGGGCGATCGGCATCTGTGTCGGGCGATCTGCTGTTTTGAAGAGGTGGTCAACCCCCATTCCGAGCGACTGAATTAACTTTAATTGTGTGAGTGTTGGAAAGATGCCAGCAGGCGGTTTCCACGCTAGTACAACTTCGATCGATTCTGGATCATAATGATCATTTAAGCTATGAATTGTAATATTGGGATCGATTTTAGCGATCTCCGTGCGCCAGCGTTCTAGGCCTCGATCATTTTCTGTTAGATAGAGTAGATGTGTCATGATTGCCCCCTTTCTATTATTTTTTATCAGTTATCAGTCATCAGTCATCAATTAATAGAGATAACATATCAAGAGGGAGATCAAAAGAGGGAGAGAAAAAGAGAAGGATAAAAAGAGAGGAATAAAAAAAGAGAGTAGAAGGATGATTTCTACTCTCTATTGTCTACTCACAATCGTCTACTCTCTATAGGCTAACGACTATTTTAGTTATGCAGTGATGCATTTTTGCTGAAAAGGGCAAAATTGATCGACAACTTAAGCCTTTTTCTGACCTTCTTTAAGAAGATCACGAATCTCAGCAAGGAGAATCTCCTCTTGCGTCGGTTTTGGATCTTCTATTGCCTCTTCTACCGCTTCAGCTACTGCCTCATCCTGTTTTGCGCGTAATTTGTTCATAACGCGAATCGCTAAGAAGATCGAGAAGGCGACGATAATAAAGTCGAAGATGTTTTGGATAAACATACCATAATTGAGAATTACAGCCGGTTCATCGCCTACCGCATCTTTAAGTGTTAAGGCGAAGTCTTTAAAGTCGATTCCACCAAGAAGAAGTCCTAAAGGAGGCATAATAATATCGGAAACAAGGGAGGAGACGATCTTATTAAATGCTGCACCAATGATCACCCCAACGGCAAGATCGATCACATTTCCGCGCATTGCGAATTCTTTAAACTCTTGAAGAAACTTAATTTTCATATTTTAGCTCTGTTTTTTTAACTCTATTTAGTTTTATTTGGTATTGCTTATTGCTTATTGCTTATGCCTATTGCCTCATTTATGACTATTTCATTTGCTGCTATTTTTAATTATTAATTGAGTCTAATTGAGTTGTTAATTAAATAGGCGCGTAACTGATGTTGATTTTTAGTGATTTTTTTATTGATTACAATTTAGCAATTATAATCATTTAAATAATCATTTAATCAATATTTTTATCCTATTAATATCCCCATTTGAGAGGCGCACTATTTTAGATCATTTTACAGTTGTAGGCTATCTAATATTTAAATTGGCGTTCAAGAGGCAATAGGATAAATTAGTAGGGTTATCAATAAGGAGGTTTGGATGAAAATCGTAGTAGCTTTAGGGGGCAATGCGCTTGGCAATAGTGTCAGTGAGCAAGAGAGAATCTTAAAATCGACCGTGGTGCCGATTGTGGATCTCATTGCCGAAGGACATGATGTTGTGTTAGCGCATGGCAATGGACCACAGGTAGGGATGATTAAGCTTGCAATGGATGTTGCAGAGCAGAATCTTGGGAAAGAGGGGGTTCCTATTACAGAATGTGGCGCTATGAGTCAGGGCTATATCGGTTATCATCTTCAACGATTTTTGCGCGATGAGTTACAGCGCCGGCAGATCGAGAAAGAGGTTGTCACCATTGTGACAGAAGTATTAGTTGATAGTGATGATCCTGCTTTTGCTAATCCGCGGAAGCCAATCGGCTCCTTCTATAGCAAAGAGGAGGCGGACAAATTAGCAGCAGCGGGTTACCCTGTAATGGAAGATGCCGGAAGAGGTTATCGTATTGTGGTCGCTTCGCCACTGCCCCAAAAAATTGTGCAAATTAAAACTATTGAAAATCTTATCAATGCCGGGGAACTAGTCATTACGGTGGGCGGAGGCGGTATTCCTGTTGCGATTGAGGATGGGGTAACCGTTGGTAAATTAGCTGTGATTGATAAAGATTTTGCTTCTGCAAAGTTAGCAGATCAGATCAATGCCGATCTTTTAGTGATTTTAACGGCAGTTGAGAAGGTCGCAATTAATTTTGGTAAGGAGAATCAAGAAGAGATCTCAGAGATGAATTATGCCGAAGCTGCTGCCTATATAGAATCAGGGGAGTTCGCGCCAGGTTCCATGTTGCCTAAGATTCGTGCGGCGATGAGTTTTGTTGAGCAAAATAGAGATAAACGTGCATTGATTACCTCCTTAGAGCGGGCAAAAGAGGGATTCAACGGGAAGACCGGGACCTGGATCCGATATGAGTAATCTTTTTTAAGTTTCTTTCCGCTCTTTTGTGCTTGTTCAGGTATCATATAGAGTAGATAAGCGTTATGCAACGTGAGAGTTAACGTGAGAATTAACGTTAGAATTAACGCTAAGTTAGCATTAATACATTAATAATTAATGTTAAAGTGAATGTTAAAGAGAATGCTAAAGTTATAGGTGAGGGCAGAGTGATTCTGCCCCATTTTATTATTGATGATTCGATCGATTAATCTCTATTCGCTCTTATCAATTCTACTTAATCTCTCCTATAGGATTGGGGTGAGATTGGAGTGAAGTGGAAATGAGATCGAAATGAGGTTGAAATGGGATTGGAATCAAAGATCAGATCAGAAATGAGATCAACGCATAGAGGGAGAGATTATGAATAACAGCAAACATCCTATCGATTATTACCATCAAAAATATGGCTTAACGTTACCCCATACGGATGTTGTAGCGTTGATCGAAGAGTATCAGTTATCGCCGGGTCGACTTCTCGACTTAGGGTGTGGGCAAGGTCGTAATTCTCTCTACTTAGCAGAAGCGGGATTTGATGTTACCGCTTACGATCTTAATCCTAGAATGTTACAGATGATTCGCGATATCATTGAGCAGGAAGCGATCAAGAATATTAAGGTTGAGGCGCGAGATCTCAATACGATTGAGATTGAAGGAGAGTATGACCTGATGATCTCGACAGTTGTGATGATGTTTTTACAAAAAGAGGCGATTTCGAATCTTATTGCACAGATGCAACAACATACCGCACCTGGCGGTTATAATTTAATTGTTTCAGCGATGTCGACGGAGGCTTATCCCTTTGATGGCTTTCCTTTTACCTTCAAAGAGGGAGAGCTTCGCAATTATTACAAGGGTTGGGAGTTACTCCACTACAACGAAGAGGTTGGCGAGCTTCATCGTCGTGATGCCAATGGCAATCGTCTTCAATTACAATTTGCAACCATGCTGGCAAGAAAGCCGACAAAATAGCTTTATAGAGGAGAGGGGAGAGCTGTGAAAGTGAGTCGAGAAGATAGCGCTCTTTTTCGTGGAACGGTTGGTCATGTTGTCAAGATTAAAAATCAAGAGAATGTCTTGAAATTACCACGACCACAATTGAAGGTGAAGATTCGCAAAGCGTTGCGAGAAGATCCCGATAGAGTCGATCTGATGAGTGATGATCCCACTTGGATCGATAGTGATCCAACAGCGGAGATGCGATTTCGTCGGGAAGGTGTCTCTCCAAAGTTATTGCGACAACTGCTTCAGGGAAAAATTGGGCCTGATGCAGTGATCGATCTTCATGGTTTAACTGCTTCAGAGGCGCGTGATGAATTGCAATATTTTCTCTACGCTGCACTGAAGCAGAATCTCTTCTGTATCAAGATCATTCATGGTCAAGGCTATGGCTCAAAGGGGGATCCGATCATTCGAGGATTGATCGATCGTTGGCTACGATTACAGCTCGATATTCTCGCCTTTGCCAATCCCCCACAAAGAATGGGAGGAAGGGGCGCAACGCTCTGTCTGCTTCGAAGTCAATATCCTTTTGATTAATATTCATCTCCATCCCTAAAGTTGAAGCGCACTCAATTGAAATGCACTTAATTAAATCGGACTCACTTGAATCGGATTCAATTCAAGTGAATCAACTCATTTCGATCTGGGGCGAGATATTAACTTCATGATACTATGGAGAGAATGGGTAATCGCCCTCTTTATAGAGATTTTCTATACTGTATAACCTATATAACCTTCAGTTTAACGTGAGGCAAGAGTCTAATTGCTATGCATGATCCATCTACTTCTCCTTATCCTATTTTAGATCCTCAAACGGTTCCTATTACCGGCAATATGATGATAGAAGCCTCAGCTGGTACAGGAAAGACCTATACCATCACGCTTTTAGTCCTGCGTCTGCTCTTAGGACTCAATGATGATAAAGATGCGAAAAAGCTCCCTGAAATTTTAATCGTCACCTTTACCAATGCGGCAACAGCTGAGCTTAAAGAGCGAATTTATAGCCGTATTATTGAGTTAAAGCATGCTTTTTTACAACATATGGTGGGTGAGGATATCGCTGATTCAGCGCTTTTAGCGTTGGTTGAGGCCTATTTAGAAAAGAGAGATGCCCCATCATACTCATATGCAGATGACACGTATGACGGGTATGAATTGGGTGAGTCACATGACTTGTATGAAGCGGGAAGTGAGGGGCTCTATCGGGAGCAAGGCTCTCTCTTTGATGATGAGGTAGTAGCGGATACTCCTCAGGCAGAACGTTATCAATCCGCCCTTAATCTTCTTATTGAAGCGGAAGGTGCGATCGACCAGGCAGCAATTTATACGATCCATGCGTTTTGCCAACGTCTCTTAAAGGAGAATGCGCTCGATTTAGGGCAGCCTTTCAACTTTGAATTAGAAGAGGATCTCTCCCCTTATTATCGAGAGGCAATCTACCATTTTTGGCGTGAAGAGTGTTACCCGCTCTCTTTCGAAGCGGCTAAAACGGTACAAGCCATCTTTGGTATTCCGCTAGCTCATGAGATACGCGACCATCGTTTTTTTCAGCGGAAAGGACTCAATCTTTTAGATAAAATTTTACCATTATTGCGTGATCCCTCTCTGATACAGACCGATCTTTGGCAAGGAGAGAAGTGGGAAGAGATCGATCATCTTCAGCAACTGCTCGATAGGGTTCGATCAGGGGTTGAGGCGATGAAGGCTGTGATTCGTAGCGATTTCTCTCATGATGATTTTATTGATCTTGTAAATTTAGTCGGCCTTAAGAAACAATCTTATCGTACCGATCTGATTAAGAAGTATCATGATGCTTTAATGCGTTGGGTTGAGAGTGATTCGATTCTCCCCTTCCAAGATCAGGATAAGTTTTCGTTAGCGCATATGGAGAGCCGCTTGATGAAGGGGGGAGATCTCCGACGTATGCCGGAAAAACTCTATCAGCTCTTTGTGGATCTGGAGTCTCTGCATGCGATCTCTACTCTCTGCTATCATTACGCCGGCAGTAAGGTATCAGCAATCTTACAACAGATGAAGCAAGAGGCTCATATCTTAGGCTTTGAGGATCTACTCTCGCAACTTGACCAGAAGAGTTTAACTGCAACAAAAGGTTTCTTAGAAGCTCTACATCTTCGCTATCGAGCCATTTTAATCGATGAGTTCCAAGATACGGATCATCAGCAATTAGCGATCTTTCGTCGCCTCTTTTTTGATTATCCTGAGATTCCTTTTGTGATGATAGGGGATCCAAAGCAATCGATCTACCGTTTCCGTGGGGCAGATATCCACTCCTATTTAGGTATTAAAGCGCATATTGAAAAGATCTATACGCTCAATACCAACTACCGTTCAGGAGAGCTGCAGGTCGCCGCTGTTAATCGACTCTTTGGTCTAAGAGCTGCGATCAATCCACCCTTTATTGAGAAAGATATTCCCTTTATTGAGATTAAGACGCCATCATCGGCAGCATCTTCCAAATTGATCCTACCTCATCGAGCAGATGCAGGAATGACCTTTTTAGAGTATCGACCGGCACCGACTGAGGTTGAGCATGAAGAGAAGAAGGCTGCTAGTCGTGTGAATAATGGTGATTTTAAAGATCAGATGGCAGCGGCAACAGCTGAGGAGATTGCAAGGCTCTTAAAAGAGGGGCAGTTAGCGAGTGAAGAGGGCTCGCGCGCGATATCACCAGAAGATATCACCATTCTAGTTCGCTCTGGCAGTGAAGCGGATATACTCCGTAAAGCGCTGCGCAGAGTAGGGGTGAATGCAGTCTACTTGTCAGAGAAGAGCTCAATTTTTGATGCCGGCAATAGTATCGCCCTTGATCTCTACCTCTTTCTCTATACCTTGCTCTTTATGCATGATCGTAAAAAGGTGATGCAATCGGTCGGTTCCGTGCTCTATGGTTTTTCTGTAGAGGAGTATGAAGCACTGATGAGTGATCCCGATGCTTTTGAGAAGCTTCTGACAGAACGTTACCAATTACGGGAGATTTGGGAGAAGCAGGGGATTTTAGCGATGATCCGAACCTTTATGGTGCGGGAGAATCGTCTGGCGAAACTCTTAATGTTAGAGGATGGCGAGCGGCAAGCGAGCGATCTATTTCATTTGGCAGAGATATTGCAACGGGAATCTTTTAGTAATGGGGAAGCATTGCTACTCTGGTTACATGACAAAATTTTTAATGTCGAAGGTCGGCAGCAGGAGAAGATCCGGCTTGAGAGCGATTTTAAGACCCTACAAATTATGACGATTCATAAATCGAAAGGGTTAGAATTCCCGATTGTCTTTCTTCCTTTTGCACTCTTTAAAGGGCGTGGTGAAAAGGAAGGGATCTATATCGATGCGACAAAAGAGCGCCATTATATCTATCCTGAAGAGTGTACTCCGGAGATTGAGCATTACTTTCTAAAGGAGAATTTAGCGGAAGATATTCGGTTACTCTATGTCGCTTTAACACGAGCAAAGTTTCACACCTATGTCGGCTTTACCCGAGCATTAGATAAAAAAGCGTATCAAGATAATGCACTCTCTTATCTGATGGGGATCGGGACTAAAGATGAGGATTTAGCATCCTTTTTTGAAGCGGGAATTTCACATCAGATCTTTTCTGAAGAGGAGCTGAATGATCCACAAATGATTCATGTTGATTTGATCACTGAAGCGAAATCTGCGCCTGTGCCGGCACAATTTAAGCGTCGATTAGCACCTCTTTGGCGCTTTACGAGTTTCTCCAATCTCTCCTATAATGCAAAGAGTAGCACACCCATTCCACAGCTGTTAGATGATGAGGTTGAGCTTGAGCAGGCAGATATTGAGAGTGATCATAAGGGAGAAGAGTCGCCATTATCGTTAGAGCGATTCTCCCACTTTCCAAAAGGAGCGATCACCGGTAATTTTATTCATGATCTCTTAGAGTGTTATCAACCTACTCAATTAGATGATCGCGAGCTTCTCACCCGACTGATTGAGGAGAATTTTGCACATCTTGTGCCAGTATCTGATCTCCCACATTTAGTTGAAGAGCTACAACTCTGGCTTGATTCTATCTTTCATGCGGATCTAGCGCTCTCTCAAAATTTAAGGGAGATCTTAGAAGGGAATCAACAGGTACGGGAGCTAGAGTTTATCTTTCCTATTACTCAACGGATCGATGCGCAATCGCTTAATCAACTTCTCGATCAGCAGCCGACAAGAGCGTTAAAGAGTGCATTAGACTTTGAGACCTTAAGTGGATTTCTTCGAGGGTTTATCGATCTCTTCTTTGAAGTGGATGGGAAGTTTTATGTCGCCGATTATAAGAGTAACTATCTTGGACCATTGCCGGAGAATTACGATCAATCTACGATGCAGCACTCAATCGATCATGCCTATTATGATCTTCAATATCTTCTCTATACCGTGGCTGCTGTAAAGTTTCTTCAAAATCAGCGTGCAGATTTTGACTATGCCCGTGATTTTGGTGGGATTTACTATCTCTATCTTCGGGGAATGGTGCCGGGAGGCAGAAGTGGAATCTATTATGTTAAGCCGGATTATGCTTTAGTTGAGGCGTTAATAGCTCGGTTAGGGTTAGAAGAGGCAGAGGAGATCTAAAAATGATGAGTGATAGATTGAGTCAAAAAGAGAGAGCGCAAGAAGAGAGAATGCAAGAAGAGCGCGCGCGGGAAGAGGTTGTGGTAGATAGAATGCCGGCATTATCCTATTTTCAACAGCTCTTTCCAGAGAGTGAGGCTTTAGAGAGGTTATTAGAAAAAGAGACTCTGGGAGAAGAAGAGCGACGCGCTTTAGAGAGAGGGTTGAAATCATGGCTGCAACAGTTAGTTGAGCGGCGTTATTTTAATTATATCGATCTCTATTTTGCTGATTTTATAGGGCAAAACTGTCCGATAACTTCTCCTCGACATTGGCTTGGTTACACCTTTTTACTACTGTTACTGAGTCGCGCTTATGGTTATGGTCATACCGCACTTCCCGTTACCCATCTTTACAATCCTAAACAGTGGTTTCAGGAGGTAGAAGATCCTGCGCGAATGGCGATTATCTCTGGATTTGTCTCTCTGTTGTTAGGTGCGAAGACGTTACGAAAAGCGCTGACAATATCGGAAGAACAGATGGCGCTAGCACAATTTTGGCAAACGGTATTAGAGTCGATCGATCTTCCGCTTGTACGGGTGGGAGATATCCTCTATCTCGATCGTAATTATGAGCAGGAGAGCGTTATTATCGACTTCTTTGCTCAGGATCGTTCAATCGCTTTAAGTGACAGAGAGGTCTCTTTTTTAAAGGAGCGCCTTAATCACTATTTTATGGCTGAGAAGAGTCGTCAAGCAAAGAGTGAGAGCGAGACTCGCCTCAATTGGCAAAAATTTTCTGCTGCGAATGTTCTCTTAAATCGACTCTCTGTCATTTCAGGGGGACCCGGAACAGGAAAGACCACCACTGTTTTTAAAATTGCGCAGATCTTGGTGGATCTCCACTTTATGCAGCGTGAGTCTCAAGGGTGTAAGCAGCCTTTTACCATTCTCTTAACGGCACCTACAGGGAAAGCTGCGGCGCGTCTTTCGGAATCGATTTTAGGGCAGATTCGTGCTCTACAAGCAGAAATCTCCACATTGCCAGAGGAAGAGGAGCGCTTGATTCGAGAGCGATTAGCGCTCATTCCTTATAGTGGGCAGACTATTCATCGTCTTCTTCGAATTGACCCGCTCACGCGAAAGCCCCATTTTGATCGTTTTAATCCTTTGAGTTTCGATCTTCTTGTGGTGGATGAAGCATCTATGATTGATCAGCAGATGTTAGTACAATTGATTGAGGCATTGCCGGAGAAGGGGCGAGTAATCTTTTTAGGAGATAAAGATCAACTTGCATCGGTAGAAGCGGGGGCCATTATGCATGAGCTCTGTGCGAAGGAGAATTATTCGCCCGATCATTATGAGCAGCTTCAACATTTAATTGAGGAACCTTTGACTGATGTGCCGGTCTTGCCCCATTGTGCTGCTTTTAATTATCTAAGTTTTCTGAAGAAGAGCTATCGTTTCCGTGATGATTCGGCATTAGGTGCATTAGCACGGGAAATTAATCATGAGGGGGATAGTGGGGCAGAGGCCCGATATCAACGGGTTGACTCTCTCTTTAAAAAGGTATCATCTCCACTTGATCTGCAAGAGGGAGAAGGATCACTTTTTTGGAGCCAACTACCCGCTATTCCTACTGAGTTGGAATTCTATTTTAAAGCGGCTTATAGCGATTATTTAACCCTTTTGCCTAAAGGAAGAGGAATCGAGTTTGCGGAAGAGGCTTTTAAACTCTTTAATCAACTTGGCGTCTTAAGTGCAAGAAGAGCGGGCGAGTATGGGGCGGTCGCTTTGAATGAGTTGATACGAAAGACCCTTTTTCCAAAACTTTATTCTCGAGAGTTTTTTCATGGATTACCGATTATGGTTACCCATAATAGTATCGATCATCAACTTTTTAACGGTGATATAGGATTAATTTTAGAGAATGAGGAAGGAAATCTACGGGCTTATTTTGAAGGGGTCGATTCCGCACGGGTCTTCTCAATTCATGCACTGCCGAAATTTGAATCTGCATTTGCGATGACAATTCATAAATCGCAGGGGAGTGAGTTTCAGAAAGTGATGCTCTTTTTAGGCGATGATCCTTCGCGCTTTTTAACAAAAGAACTCTTCTATACGGGGGTTACAAGGGCGCGATCATCTGTACATCTCTTTGCCAGTAGTGCTGCGCTTAAATCAGCATTAATGGGGAGAGTCGATCGTTATAGCGCAATTCATGATAGACTGTCTCAAGCGATTTTAAGATTGTCGTAGAGAGTTTCTCTATTAAAATAGATGTGATCGCAAGGCAATGAATTGTTAATAGATGCACCAATAATAGATCAGTAGATACATCAGTAGATACAGATATAGAAATAGAAGTAGAAACAGAGATAGAAACAGAGATAGAAACTGCGATAGAAGAATAAGGATTATATGGCGAAAACAGATCAGTTACAGGAGTTAAGAGAAGCTCCCATTAAAAAATTGTTGTGGAAATACTCACTCCCTGCAATTATCGGCAGTAGTGTTGCTGCACTTTACAATATTATCACCCGATACTTTGTTGGAAATGCCGAGTATCTCGATGATCATGCATTGAGTGCGATGGGAATAGCGCTTCCAGTTATGACCATGATTGCCGCCTTTGGGATGTTAGTGGGAGCGGGTGCGGGAAGCCGAATTTCGATCTATCTCGGTAATGAGGATTATGATCGGGCAGAGTCTGTTGTCGGGACCTCTCTTCTTCTCACTTTAACGATTACTTTAACGGTCTCTTACGGCATGTTTCTATTTCTCGACCAGTTAGTCTATCTCTTAGGGGCTGATGAGTTTACCTATCAATATACTCATGATTTTTTACGCTACTTTCTTCCCGGCGCAATCTTCTCTAATCTCTGTTTTAGCTTTAACAATATGATGCGCGCCTCAGGGCATCCGCGAAAAGCGATGTATACCATGTTGCTAACGCTATTGATCAATCTTATTTTAGCGCCACTTTTTATCTATGTTTTAGAGTGGGGGATTAAAGGTGCCGCTATCTCCATTGTGCTCTCGATGGTGGTGGGAACTATTTTTGTGATGGCGCACTTTATGAGTCGCTCAACACTATTACGGTTTCGATTTGCAAAGATTCGTTACAACTGGTCTATTACGAAAGCGGTGCTAAGTATCGGGATGTCTCCCTTTATTATGAATGTGGTCTCAGCAGCTATTATCTTTATCATGATTCGTCAGGTAAAGGTTTATGGGGGATCGATCGGTGTTGCGGCTTATACGATTGCTAATATCACCTTAATGTTGGTGGTGTTAGTACTTTTAGGGTTAACGCAGGGAATGCAGCCTATTGTGGGGTATAGCTATGGTGCGGGTGCATTTGATCGTTTAAGGGAAGCGCTTCTTTATACCATTAAGGTTGGTATCTGTATCGGTTTGATCGCCGCTATTATTGGGGTCTTTTTCCCGGCATTGGTGGTAAAACCCTTTAATCCTTCTGAAGAGTTGGCATTAGTGACAATGAGCTCAATTCGAATTGTGACCATACTCTTTCCGCTAGTCGGCTTTCAGATGGTAGTGACAATCTTCTTTCAGAGTATTGGGATGGTCGGGCACTCGATCTTCTTAAGTTTAAGTCGGCAGATTATCTTTCTGATTCCAGCGCTCTTTATCTTGCCAAGTTTAGTTCCTCATTGGGGCTTTCCTGAAATTGATGGTGTTTGGGCAGCTATTCCAACTGCTGACTTTCTTTCAGCATTCTTGGCTGGATTGCTCTTATGGTTACAATTACGTGAGTTTAAAAAGATGAGATTAAGGGGGGAAATCAATGAGAAGGGATAATCGAACGAGTAGAGATAATAAAAATGTGAGCCGTAATAGCGTCGCAGATGAGAAGCATCTCTCTTCAAAAAAGGGGAGTGGGCGTAAGATTCTCAATCGTGACTTTCAGAAGATGAGCTATTCGAGAATGATCTTCTCCGGTTTAGGTAATTTAGTACTACTGGTGATCTGTTTTTGGATTCATTGGAGCCTTGGGGTTCTCTTTATGATCTTCTGGCTCTTTATCCTTCCCTATCTTGATATGCGACGCCTGCGCCGTTATGAGGCAGAAAATCCCACGCCTCTTCCATCGAAAGACTCTTTTGATGATACCGACTTTGTAGGTGGGCAGGGAGAGAGTGAGGAGGAAGATCGCTGGAGATCATGGGATGATTGGGATGCATGGGTTAAGGAGTCAGATGCTCACTCAAGCGGTGAAGCTGAAGGTAAAGAGGGGAAGCGTGATTCAGAAGGTAAGAGGGAATCGGTTGAACAGATAGAAAAGGGGCGAAAGTAATCAGCCCCTAAGTACTCTTTACTCTTTATTGTAGTCATTTCTCTCTTATGGTCATTTCTCTTATAGTGATTTGTGCTATCGATAATCCTTGGGAGATATTTCACTACTCTCTACTCATAGAACCTCTAATCATAGACCTTCACTCATTGATTCCTACTGATAGATCTCTTCATCATCCATCTCTTCCATCTCGATCGCTTCAATCTCTTCAATGGCGCGAATTTGATCTGCACTCATAGGCGAATCATTTTCGTTGATCTCTTCAACCTCTTCGATAAAGAGCTCTTCGTTATAAGCAGCGCAGTGAGCAAACCCCTCTTCAAATCGAGGATCATCAATTTTTTCCATCAAATTCTCAATAAAAGGGAAATCGGACTCTTCAATATTGGCATAGGAGAGTTTGCCACTGAGTGCCACAATTAAAAACTTCTCTTCTCGTTTATCAAGAGGAATGGTGGGAAGGTTATCGCGATAGACATTAGCGACACATTGGCAATAATCATCGTTGGCGATCTCCTCTTGTTGGCAGTAGAAAAGATATGCATTTGCAATTCGATCGGCAGGAGTCTCCTTCACTTTCCCTTTTGCTTCTGTAATAGAGAAGAGTGATAAGAGCGTGATGAGAGTTAAAAGAGTCGCTTGTAATGTTGATCGAGTTATTAATCGAGCTAACGATGCCATCATAAATAGATCCTTATCTGAATTTTACCCTAGTTAGTTGGTTACTATACTCTATTATTAATAATCTTCAGTAATAATTTCTAGCAATAATCTTTATTGAGCTTATTATTCTCATTAAAATTTTTGAACTTGTCGAGCCTATTGAATCTATTGGGGTTATTAGAGATTTTAGCGAGCATCTCATTGAATCTTATAAAAAAATCTTGTGAGTATATTTGTTCAATGTTTACTTCATGTTCGTGACATTGTGGGGTCACGTTAATCTATTTCTATCTAGGATTTCTCTTTTTCATAGAAGCCTTCAATTTCTGCAATCGGTTTAAGGCGCATAATCCCTTTATCTACAGCGATGAACGAATGGGAGAGAAAGAGTGCTTCTTTCACATTATGGGTGACATAGAGAATCGGAATGTTGAAACGATCGGGGATCTCAATAAGGTAACTTAAAATCTCCTCCTTCCTTGCTTGGTCAAGTGCTGAGAGAGGCTCGTCCATTAATAAGATATTAGGGGAGCTCAGTAGAGCACGACCGATAGAGATTCGTTGTTTTTCTCCCCCTGAGAGATAAGCGATTCGTTTTTTGAGGAGTGGTTTAATTCCAAGAAGTGTCACAATATCTTCAAAGAGTAGATCATCTTGCGCTTTCATCCCATAGTGGAGATTTTTTTCAACAGAGTAGTGGGGAAAGAGTGTTGGATCTTGAAATACATAACCGATACCCCGTTTATGAATCGGGAGGGAGATCTTCTTATTGGTATCTAATATAGTTTTATCGTTGATCTCAATAACGCCTTCTTGAGGTGTCATCTTGCCGGATACAAAGTTAAGAAGGGTGGTTTTTCCAGATCCTGATGGCCCGAAGATGGAGGTGATTCCTTTAGGGGGAAGTGTCAAATCAGCTTGAAAAGTAAAGTCTTGGAATCGATGGGTAATATCTATTTTAATCATAAGATGGTGACTCTTGTTTACAGGTCCAATTGAATTAATGCCAAGAATTTATGCCAAACCTAAGCGCTTTTTATGGGCTCGCTGAAGTGCTTCAGAGAGAATAAGCGCAACAAAGGAGATCGCAATGGCGATAATACAGAGCCGCATTGTCTCAGCTTCTTGGTTCGGTGTTTGGATAAGGGTGTACATCGCTAGTGGTAATGTTCTTGTCTCTCCCGGAATATTAGAAACGAAGGTGATCGTTGCGCCAAATTCTCCGAGTGAACGAGCAAATGCGAGGACAACGCCGGCAATAATTCCCGGCATTGAGAGGGGGAGTGTTACGGTAAAGAACATCTTAAGTCGTGATGCACCAAGGCTACGAGCTGCAAATTCTAAATTGCGGTCAATAGATTCAAAACTGATCCGTATTGCACGAACTAAGAGGGGGAAAGAGACTACGGCAGAAGCAAGTGCCGCACCTTTCCAGTTAAAACTAAAGGAGATACCAAAAACTTGATCGATCCATTTTCCAACATAACCATTTTTACCCATGGTAATCAGAAGAAGATAACCGATCACCACAGGGGGAAGAACGAGTGGGAGATTGATAAAGCTATCGAGGATCGTTTTCCCTTTGAAGTTTTTTCGGGCAAGTATCCAAGCGCATAAAATGCCGATCGGAAGGCTTGCTGCAATAGCGACACCGCCAATTTTAAGACTTAATAGAATGATTGACCATTCATACTCTGATAAAAACATCAATAGAGTCCTCTAGTTGAGTTAACTTAAGATGGAAATGGATGATAGAAATCTTGTTAAATCTCATTGTCGAGATACGATAGGGGTGCAAGAGATTATAGAGAATGGGAGATCATAGATATATAGATAGATATAGAGATATAAAAAAACATATTCACATAGGTTAAGGGGGACCTATGTGAATATGTAGGCTCTACCAGCAATCAGAGATGATTTTAAAGAGAGACCCTAAATGCATGGTATTTTTTACTGTTCATCCCATCTTATTGTTTGATTAACCCTGCTACTATTGTAGAGCAGGGCTTAGGAGAACATTAATATTGATTATCTCTACAAGTGTCTCACCATCTTTTGAGATCACTCTCGTATCGATCCCTTACTTTTTCGTAGGTACGGCAAAGCCATACTTTTTGAAGATTGTTGCCGCATCATCACTTAAAAGATAGTGATAGAAACCTTCTACCGCAGGATTTGCCTTATCTTTTATGATTGCGATAGGGTACTCAATAGGCTCATGAAGATCCTCAGGGAAAGTTGTGACAGTTTTAACCTTTTGGCTAATACTTGCATCAGAGGAGTAGACAACCCCTAAGTCAGCCTCTTTAACCTCAACAAGAAGAAGAGCTGCACGAACGTTTTGTGCTGCTGCAACTCTTGGCTCAACTGTTTTCCAAACACCTAATTTCTCAAAAGACTCTTTTGCATAGAGACCTGCCGGAACATGGTCAGGATCGCCTAGTGCGATACGAGTTTTTGCCAGCGCATCTTTCCAAAACTCATTGGATGAGAAGTCAACTTTATACTCAATAGGATTTTCATTAAATGTAATGAGCGCCAACTCATTTTTTACAATATTGGTGCGTGTTGAATTATCGAGAAGATCTTTCTCCTCAAGATAATTCATCCAGCTCTGATTAGCGGAGATGAAGATATCTGCCGGTGCGCCTTGCTCAATTTGGCGTGCTAAGTTAGAAGAGGAGTCATAGAGTGCTTCAATCTCATCCTTTTTATCCTCTTTTTGGTAGGCGACTTTGATCTCATCGATTGCATTTTGTAATGATGCTGCAGCAAAGAGCGTGATATTCTCTGCGCTAGCGAAGACGCCAGTAGTTGCCAAGATTAGGGTGAGTGCTGTTTTTTTGAATTTTAACATAGTATTCCTTAAGAACATTGAATAGGTGATTAAAGATCGGATTCTCCGACAAACTCTTTTTCTATGAGGTTCTCTCTATGGGTGAATAATCTGTTAAGAAAGAGGCGATAGATGAAATAATTAGATAATAAGACTAATTAAGACTAATTAAGACTTATTAAGACTAATTAGAAATAGACCTATTAGAAATAATACGATTAATTATCACTATTAGTAATTACCCAAAGTAACTAGATGAAGAGATTGAGGATCCTATCTATCAGCTATTTAGGAGATCTACCTTTGGGAATCGGGACTAAAGAATTGCCACTAAGGGTCTCTATTAAAGGTGAACTTAAGATTCAAAGAGAATTTGCCTTCATGGATTGGGGTATAATGTGCTGATAAAAATGAGCATAAGATCAATAAGCGTGTTAAAAACAGTTAATGATCACCATACATGTTTATTTATTAGTAATCGATAGAACATTACTGATGATCGAAGATTATTGATGATAGCTCACATATTACTAATTACAGATTGCAAATTATAGATTACTAACCTATTACGTAAAAGATTGAGGCAGAGAATGTTAAAAGAGCAAGCACCTAAATTATTATGGCAACACTTCATGGAGATGAGTGCAATTCCTCGTCCCTCTAAAAAAGAGGAGAAGATTCGCACTTTTTATAGGGATTATGCGGAGCAGAAGGGGTTTGCTTATCGTGAAGATGAGATCGGTAATATTGTGATTGAAAAGCCGGCAACACCTGGATATGAAGATGCACCGAAAATCATACTGCAGGGGCATATCGATATGGTTTGCCAAAAACGGGAGTCAAGCGATCATAATTTTGATGAAGATCCGTTACAACTACAGGTGAAAGGTGATTGGCTCTATGCAACGGATACAACTTTAGGGGCCGATAATGGTATTGGTGTTGCGGCAGCGATTGCTATTTTAGAAGATGAGAGTGCAGAGCATGGGCCGTTAGAGGTGCTTTTAACGGTAGATGAGGAGCAGGGAATGGGAGGCGTTCGCCATCTTCAGCCCCATTGGCTTCAAGGGGAGTATCTATTAAATCTGGATAGTGAAGAGGAAGGCGTTTGTATTGTTGGTTGTGCCGGTGGCGTTGATATTGTTCTGACAAAGTCGCTCCATTTTGATCAAGAAGCTCGTGGTCTCTTTTATGAAGTGGTTGTCGAAGGGCTGCGTGGTGGTCACTCGGGGATCGATATTGATAAAGAATTAGGGAATGCTAATCAACTTTTAGCAGAACTTCTCGTTGATTATGCTCATCAATCAGCACTTCGTTTAGCGCTTTTTGAAGGTGGGACATTACGCAATGCGATTCCTCGTTCAGCGCGAGCTGTTGTCGCTATTCATGAAGCGCATAAGGCTGACTTTGAGGCGCATCTTAAGGGGAGAGAGGAGATCTTTAAAGAGCGTTTTAAAGGTGTTGGTGAGGGCGTTGCGATTCGTCTAACAGCAGTTGACTCTCAAGCGACACTCGATGCCGAAAACTCACAAATGCTTTTAAATCTACTGTTACTGCTCCCGAGTGGTGTTATTCGACGCTCAACGGAATTGCCCATTGTTGAGACAAGCTGTAATTTAGGAGTTGTCACCATTAATGAAGAGAATGGTTTAATGGCTGAGTTATTAGCACGATCAATCACTCATTATGGTGTCGACCAAGTTCGTTCACGGGTAAAGGCATTAGCGATCATGGTTGATGCATTTATGGAAGAGGGAAATGATTATCCTGCATGGCAGCCAAATTTAGAATCGCTTCCATATCTCAAATTACTAGAGGTCTATCGTGAACAGACAGGTGAGTCGATGGAAGTCTCAGTGATTCATGCTGGATTGGAAACGGGATTATTAGGGGAAAAGTATCCACAATTACAGATGGTGAGCTTTGGTCCTACAATTAAAGGAGCGCACTCACCAGATGAGCGGGTCAATATTCCAAGTGTAGCCCGTTTTTATGAGTTGCTTAAAGCATTACTGAAATCGTTAAAATAGAGACATTATAGAAAGGGCGTTAAAGAAAGGGTATTAAAGTGGAGATTAAAAGGCGCTAACCACGCGGTATTAGGATGTACACTAAATAAGTAATTAATCATTGAATCATTGAGTTATTGAATTATCAATAGATAGTAGAAGGAGAGGACAAGTTATGAGCGAATATAAGAAGGTCTATGATTTTGATCAGATCATCAATCGTCGCAACAACAATTCTGATAAATGGACAGCTTACTCAAAAGAGATCCTACCGATGTGGATTGCTGATATGGATTTTAGAGCCGCGGATGAGATTATTGATGGGCTTGTCGCAATGTCACAAAAAGGGGTCTACGGTTATGGGAAGGTGAGACCTGAGCGCCTATTAGAGGCTATTGTCTATCGTTTGCAGCGCCTTTACGGATGGACCATCTCTAAAGAGAGCATTGTGATGTTACCAAGTTTAGTGACGGGTTTTAATATTGCCGCAAATATGGTTTATCGTCGCAATCCTAATGCGCACTACCTCTACCATACGCCGGCATACCCTCCTTTTATTGCAATTGAGCAGAATGTCGGAACAAAAGGGATCGGCGTTCCTCTAAAAGAGATTGTAGAGGGAAATACTATTCGCTATGAGATCGATTTTGCATTGATGGAAGAGATGGTAACGCCAGAGACTGAGATCTTAATGCTCTGTAACCCACAAAACCCATCAGGGCGTGTCTTTACGAAGGAGGATCTATTAGAGATTGAACAGTTTGTTATTAAGCATGATCTTTTAGTCCTTTCTGATGAGATTCATGCTGAGCTTGTGTGGGAGGGAGAGCATACACCATATGCAACTCTTTCAGAAGATGCCAAAAATCGTACAATTACTCTAATTTCTGCAAGTAAAACCTTCAACCTTCCCGGTCTAAGTGGTGGTTTTGCGATTATTGAAAATGATGCGTTACGTGATGAGTATCATAAAGCGATGATCGGGTTAGTACCGAGAATGAATGTTTATGCAATTAAAGGGGCGGAACTTGCTTTCGATTATGGGGATGAGTGGTTGTCGCAGCTCAAAAAATATCTGATTGCCAATAGAGATCATGCTGTTGCAGAGCTCTCTAAAATAGAAGGATTGCGCTTAGTTGTTCCTGAAGCAACATTCTTGCTCTGGCTCGATTTTAGTGATACTGCTCATAAAGATGAGGCTTATAGACGACTCTTAGAAGCGGGTGTTGCCTTAAATGATGGTAAAACCTTTGGTGCGGCTGGTAATTATGTTCGCTTAAACTTCGGAACGTCGAGAGAACTACTTGATAAGGCAATTGCCATTATTCAAGAGTCATTAAAGTAGTAGATAGGAAGATATGATTCTTAACATTATGATTTTAAAGTGGTTTTAAGTCTTTAAGCCTTAATAATAAAATGGAGAAGAGGTAGGGGTAAAATAAAAAATAGTTTTGCTTCTTTTATCAAAAAACTCTCTCAATAAGCGCTAGACTTTCATAGTAGTTGCTGATGTCGATATATAAGCTCTTTTACATATAGTAAAAGAGTTTTTTTTATGGGGTTTATTTTTTGATATGTAATGCCTCAAATCTTTTGTCTATCGCTCCACAGAGGGTTCACATCGATAGTATTTTTCTAATTGTTATTAGTAATTTTAATCAATTTTCATTTTTTTAATTAAATGTGGCTCTATATATACAAACTATTACATTACTATAAATAATTTTAATATAAAGTTGCTATTGTGTTATTCGTCTTATTTATTTCTATCTTATTTTGTTTTATTGGTCATTTAATATTTTATTTTGTGAGGAAAAGATGAGGGACCTAACTAGTTAGATCTAACTGTATCTATTTATTGACTCAGTCATCATTATATCAGCTGAAAGAAAAACAATAGGTTAAGAGGATGATATGACAGATAAGTAATATTGAATCGTTTATTTATAAAAATATTTTAACGGCTGTTTTATGGTTGTGATCACTCAATCTTTATATTATCTGTTTAATTATTATCTAGTTAATTGTTATCTGTTTAACGATCTATACTCACAATCTATGTAGGGAAAGATTATTTTGTCTTACTACTTTATTGGTTTTTTTTAGATGAATATAAGTGTTTTAGTTATAAAACAGCATATTGATATTTTTATGTAATGAAGAGGAATTATATTGTTTTTTAGTTAAGGGATAATTTAAATTTTAGCGACTAACTTAGCTCATACAGAGATCTGAGCTGGGTTTTTAGTGTGCTGGATTTGGCTTATACCGCAACTATTGGATTAATTAGAGGTAGAGATTTTATGAAAACAAGTCGACAAACTCATCAACATTTATTAGAAGAAGAGACCCCTTTAGAAGATTCTACAGTATTTAATATTGATGAAGTTAATGATGTTGAGTCGGAGGAGATCGATGAGTTTGAACATATTTTACAAAAAAGTGATGATCAATTTCGCGGAACAGATGATCTTCTTTATCGTTACTATGTCGAAGTAGGACGCTATCCTCTATTGACGGCTGAGGAAGAGAAAAAATATGGTCTTTTAGCGCAAAAAGGGGATATAGAAGCTCGCAATATTTTGATGCAGAGTAATCTCCGTCTTGTGGTGATGATTGCTCGCCGGCAGCAACGACAAGGAATTGATCTTCTTGACCTTATATCAGAGGGGAATTTAGGGCTTAATCATGCTATTGAGAAGTATGAGGCAGATCGTAATTACCGCTTTTCCACTTACGCTGTCTGGTGGATAAGACACTATATTAGTAGTGCAATTATGAATCAGAGTCGAACGGTTCGCGTTCCTGTGCATATTAATAAAGGGATAGCAAGATTGGTCAGGATTGCAAAGGAGCTAGCACAGAAACTTAAAAGAGAGCCTACTATTAAAGAACTTGCAAAAGAGAGCGATCTATCGATCTTTGAAGTAATGAATCTTTTAGCTGATAATGAGGCGATTTTCTCGCTTGATGCATTGATTACACAAGAGGGGGATGGGCAGGACTTTCATCATATTATTCCAGATCAAGAGAATGTTAATATCCCTGATCACCTGATGAAATTAGAGAAGTTTTCTGTTTTGGAATCCTTACTAGAATCCTTAGAGGAGAAGGAGAAGGCGGTGATCAGCTATCGTTTTGGTCTTAACGGTCGGCGACAAAAGACACTCGATGAGACAGGAGAAAAACTCTCATTAACGCGAGATCAAGTACGTTATCTTCAGATGAAAACTTTAGAGAAAATGCGATCTATTTTAAAAGAGCGAGAGGTGGAGATGGAGGATCTACTCTTTGAATAATCTTTCTTAAATCTTATTGTAGATATCTCATCGCTTAAACCTATCAATCGTTCTTAGTTATACTCAATTTAAGTTGTATAAGCTGTATCTAAAGAGTCTTGTCTAACGCTGTGGGTAATATTGAGACTTGAAATCGTAAAATGAATCCCCATTAACTCACAGTAAGCTCTCTCTTTGGAGAGTTAAAAATGCGTTTTCGCAAAACATTCTAAGTATCAGAAGCGAAGGAATCATGTTATAATGATCCGCTTAAAAATATAAAGCCAGCGGTAGCGCGTTTGTCCGTGTACTTATTAATTGAGGGTGTCATTCTAAGTTATGAGCAATCAGTCAGATCAAAAAAAGCAGGATCAGCTAAAAAAAGAGCAAATTAAAAAGCTTATCGCTTTTGGTAAAGAGCAAGGATATCTTACCTATGCTGAGGTTAACGACCATCTTCCAAAAGGAATGGTAGACCCTGAGCAGATCGAAAGCATTATAGCGATGATCGAAGATATGGGGATCTCTGTGCATGAAGAGGCGCCAGATGAAGACACTTTAATGTTAAGTGAAAGTGTTGATAGTGACGACGCGGTTGAAGAAGCAGCGGAAGTATTAGCAAATATCGATGATGAAGAGATCGGACGTACAACAGATCCTGTTCGCATGTATATGCGTGAAATGGGAACGGTCGATCTATTAACTCGTGAAGAAGAGAAGCAGATTGCGATCCGTATTGAAGAGGGAATTCAATCTTCTCTTAATTCTTTAGCACTCTATGTGCCGGCAACTTATCACCTTATCGACTCCTATCACGAGGCGATCAAGGAAGAGGGGCGCATCACCGATTTAGTTGTAGGTTTCATCGATCCTAGTTTCTTCCTTGAAGATGAGGAGAAAGAGGATGAAGAGGTTGAAGTTGAAGATACAGCGACGGGGCCTGATCCTGAAGTTTTAGCGACAAAAATTGCAGAACTTCAAGCGATTGTAGATGAGCTGAATGCAATTAAAGAGAAAGAGGGAGCAACGAGTAAATCGGATCGTATTAAAGAGGTAAAAGCATCTTTACGTGAAAAATTCCTCGAATTTCAGTTAGCACCTAAATTTCAAGCAGAGATGTATGACCGCTTACGTGCGACGATCGATCGTATTCGTCCATTAGAGCGTAAGATTATGCAGATCTGTATCAGTAAAGCAAAGATGCCGAGAACTGAGTTTTTAAAGATCTTCCCAAGAAATGAAGCGAATAAAGCGATCTTTAAGGATGATATCTTTAAGCGTAAGGCGAAATATGTGGAAGCACTTGTAGAGTATGATAAATATATCTATGAGTATCAAGATCGATTAGCGAAGATCGAGCAAGAGACAGATCTTACAATTTATGAGATTAAAGAGATCAATCGTCAAATCTCCATTGGAGAAGCGCAAGCTCGTCGTGCGAAGAGAGAGATGATTGAAGCTAACTTACGTCTTGTGATCTCTATTGCTAAAAAATATACCAATCGTGGATTGCAATTCCTTGACTTAATTCAAGAGGGAAATATCGGCTTGATGAAGGCGGTCGATAAGTTTGAATATCGTCGTGGTTATAAATTCTCTACCTATGCAACTTGGTGGATTAGACAGGCTATTACTCGTTCAATTGCAGACCAAGCGAGAACTATTCGTATTCCAGTTCATATGATTGAGACGATCAATAAGCTCAATCGTATCTCTCGTCAGCTACTTCAAGAGTTAGGTCGTGAAGCAACGCCTGAAGAGATCGCAGAAGCGATGGGTGAGACGGAAGAGCGCGTTCGTAGAGTTCTTAAGATCGCACGTGAGCCTGTCTCTATGGAGACGCCTGTTGGTGATGATGAAGATTCAAGCCTTGGAGATTTCATTGAGGATGTCTATGCAGTATCTCCTATTGAGTCCGCAACAGATGAGGGCTTAAATGAAGCAACCCGTGAGGTATTAGATACCTTAACTGCACGTGAGGCAAAAGTTCTTAGAATGCGTTTCGGTATCGATATGAATACCGATCATACACTTGAAGAGGTGGGCAAACAGTTTGATGTAACGCGTGAACGTATTCGTCAGATTGAAGCAAAAGCATTACGTAAATTGCGCCACCCTAATCGTTCAGAAGGACTTAAGAGCTTCTTAGATGCGGATTAGATCTAATCGATCTATCTAGATTATCTGTTAAGAGTATCTGATTGATTCTAGAGCTCTTATACAGGATAAGAGATATAACCCCCGAGCTATTATTTGAGTGATACTCGGGGATTTTTGTTTCTTCTATTAATTTTCTATTAATTTCTTCCGTTAAGGTTGAATATAAATATAAAGAGAAGCATTTTCTGCAGCAGTCATTTGTAACAGTTATTTTCAATAGCTACCTGCAATAGTTATTTGTGAAAGATATTTTTGACAGATATTTATGATAGATATTTGCGAAATATTCTACATTTTAGAGATAAGAGCATGAAGAGTATCAAGTTTTCTGTAGCCCCTATGTTAGATTGGACCGATCGACATTGTCGTTACTTTTATCGAGTGATGAGTAAAGAGGCGCTACTCTATAGTGAGATGGTAACAACGGGAGCAATTCTCTATGGTGACCGCGATCGGCATCTCTATTTTGAAGAGGCGGGACCTGTAGCTCTGCAGTTAGGCGGATCGGATCCAGAAGATTTAGCAAAAGCGGCTAAGATCGGTGAAGCATATGGTTATAGTGAGATCAATCTCAATTGTGGTTGTCCCTCTGATCGTGTTCAAAAAGGGAGCTTTGGCGCTTGTTTGATGGCAGAACCCGATCTTGTTGCCGAATGTTATAGTGCAATGGCTGAATCAACCTCATTGCCGGTAACGATTAAGACTCGTATTGGGATTGATCATGAAGAGAGTTATCAGTTTTTAGCAAACTTTATTGATAAGGTGAGCGACAAGGGTTGTCATCACTTTATTTTACATGCTCGTAAGGCATGGTTATCAGGTCTTTCTCCTAAGGAGAATCGTGAGATTCCTCCCCTTAATTATGAACGAGTCTTTGAAATTAAGAGAAATTATCCGCATCTTGAAATTGCGCTCAATGGTGGAGTACAAGATTTAGCACAAACAGAGCTTCTTTTAGAGAGTGTTGATAGTGTTATGGTTGGGCGCTCAATCTATCATAATCCTTACCAGATGGCGCATGTTGATCAACAAATTTTTGAGATTGATGCGCCGATTAAAAGTCGTTATGAGATTATAGTGGAGATGGAGCCCTATATTACGAAACATATCAATAGTGGCGGGCGGTTGAATCATATTGTTAAACATATGTTGGGATTATTCCATGAAGTTCCAAGAAGCCGGCTTTGGCGTCGCTATTTAAGTGAGAATATGCATCGAGAAGGGGCTGACTTTCAGGTTGTATTGGATGCTTATCGACAGCTAAATGCATAATTTTTTGCTATTTTTCATAGATTCATCACACTTTTTTAGTATATTAAAAAAGATTGAAATAAAATAAGTTAAAATCAACAAAATGAATATAACAGCAGGCTTCAAAAACGATATTGAAATTTGATGTTGATGTTTAATATTGCGATCGATGTTGAAGTCGATGTTTAAATGAATAGTATTAGGTTAATGACGGTATGATCTTGGATATCTGAATCGATATTGTTAATAACCGCTCCCCAATTCCGATAGAAAAGGATTTATTATGAAGAAGCAGATAATTGGCTATACACTCTCATTAGCGCTTGCAGCAGGAAGTGTTGGTTATAGTGCTCCCCTCGATCTCTTTGAAGAGAACTATGAAGCTATCAATAGAGCATTAGTCGGTCCTGGGGTTATCTCTCAGTTATCAGATTATGGTATTGAGATTGAAGCGACAACAAAGAGCGAAAATGTTGCAGATTTTACTGCAGATCTCCTTATGGATTTTGGTGGTACTCCCAATCAAGTTCTTAAAAGTCAGGAGAGAGGGGAAGTTGTCTTTACAAATTATGCTGAAGGGCAGGGAGTTGCAACAATTCTCTCTAAAGCAAATATTGCTCTTTATCAAGAGGAGGAAGATGCAGATTCCATTCTCTTCTTAAAAGCGGAAAATGTAGAGCAACAGGGGCAGATTGATCAAGAGAATGGTCAATATAAGTTTAATTATCGTTATCCTGAGTTGATCCTGTTCAATGATGAGGGCATAGTTGAAGTCGCGACTGTAAATGAGATCAATCTTGAGGGTATTTATGGTTTTAGCCAAAATTTTGAAAAACGCGATAGTGTCAATATTGATTACAAGTCCGGACAAATTGTTATAAAGCCAGAAGGCCGAGATGAAGCTTTAGTTACCATCGATGGAAGTAATGGTTATTGGGTTGAGAATAATGGCGAAAAGGTACAGAAGTTTCTTTTTGAGCTCAATAAAATATTTGTAAAAGAGAGTGATGAAGATCAGCCCTTCAGTGAGATCCTAATGGATCGATTAACCTATGCTGCTGGTGCTGAGTTGATGGATGAAAAGCCCTATATTCATGGTCACTTTGGTATCGATAAAATTGAGGTGAAAGTTCCTGTCTATGAGCCGGCAGCATTACCTTTTGGTGATTTTAATCTCAAGTTTCAGTTAACAGAGTTAAGTGATGATCTTTTTGAGAAGTTGGAAGTATTACGACTAGATGAAGCAGATACTCTTAATGAAATTTTAGTCAATAGCTCATTTAAGATGAGTGACTTTGTCGTTCCAGGAAGTCGACTAAATATCTCTATTGCCGGTGATTTAGATGAAGATCATGCAAAGATGGATCTCTCCATTATGCCAAATGCTGCCTTTATTGAGAAAGTTTCAACGCTCAATTTAGAAGATCCTGATGCATTTTCAGAATCTTTCTCAGGATTGACATTCTTTGAATTTGTTAACCAATATATTGATGATTTAGTGGTAAACGTAATGATTGATAAGAGCTACTTTATCAATCTAGGAAGCAATGTTTTGTTGAGTCAGGGAGAAGCTGACAATCAGAAAGCGGCAAAACGTCAAATGAATGAGTTCTATAAAGAGTTTATGGTGCTTGCAATGGTTATTAATAGTGGCATGCCGGTCATTGAATTTTCACCACAAGGAATTAGTTCCGATATTCGCTATAATGGTGGTGTGTGGAGCGTGAATGGCCAGGAGATCGATCTAGAGCTCATCGCCTCAATGTTTAGTGAATAGTATTTAGCGTTTTAATAGTTGAGATGGAGGGAGGCGCGAGTCTCCCTTCTTACTTTGTAAAAGAGAGGAAAAGATGAAAGCAACAATTCAAAATGATGTTAAAGATGCAATGCGTGCAAAAGATCGGGAGAAAGTAACAACTCTACGAGCCATTTTAGCAGAGATTCAGGAGGCAGAACTGCAAAAACGTGGTGAGGGTCTCTCTGAAGCAGATTATTTAACGATTCTTAATCGAATGGTTAATCAGCGTCGAGAATCGATCGATCAATTTAAAAAAGCAGATCGTACCGATTTAGTAGAGAAAGAGGAAGCGCAGTTAGTACATATTATGCCTTATTTACCAGAGCAGCTCTCTGATGCAGAGATTGTGGCAATTATCGATGCGGCAATGGCAAAATTGGAAGTGAGTGATATGAGCGGTATGGGAAAATTGATGAATGCTGTTCGCCCTGAACTTCTTGGAAAAGCGGATATGGGTGCTGTAAGCGCTTTAGTGAAGAGTCGTTTAAGCTAATCTTTTGATCCTATCTATTTTATTGAGAGCAATCTACTGTATTATTGGAGTAGATTGCTTTTTGTTAATGATCATTTAGATCCGCATTAGATCCGTAAGGATGCAGCGTTTACACAGGGTTTATACAGGATTTATAAGTTTATTGGATCTATTAGAATGTTGGATTTCTAGTTGCTTCAGAGGGAATGATAAGTATGAGTCGTGGTAAAGGGTTTATTCCTCGAGATTTTATCGATCAATTAGTTGCAAGGGCAGATATTGTCAGTGTGATTAATCAACGCGTTCCATTGAAGCGAGCAGGTAGTAATTATAAGGCTTGCTGCCCTTTTCATGATGAAAAGACCCCTTCATTCACAGTGAGTGAGCCCAAGCAGTTCTACTACTGTTTTGGTTGTAATGCGAGTGGTAGTGTTTTAGATTTCTTGATGGAATATGAGCGATTAGAGTTTGTTGAAGCAGTTGAAGTTCTTGCGCAGATTGAGGGTTTAGAAGTTCCTTATGAGAAGCGTAACACAAGACCCAAAGAGGTAATTAAACGAGAGAGGGGGTTGCTTGAGATTATGGAGCTAGCCCAATCCTTCTATCAACAAGCTCTTAAAGAGGGGGATGGTGCAGAAAGAGCGATCCAATACCTTCAAAAAAGAGGTTTGACAGGTGAAGATGCAAAAAAGTTTGCGATAGGATTTGCGCCGGTCGGTTGGAATAATTTAATGACAGCCCTTATGCGAGAGGGGATTTCGGAGTCACTTCTTTTAGAAGCAGGACTCTTGAGTGAGTCAGAAAATCAGCGACGCTATGATCGTTTTCGAGATCGAATCATGTTTCCTATTCGCAATCGGCGTGGTGAGACGATCGGTTTTGGTGGGCGAATTTTAGATCAGGGAGAGCCTAAATATCTCAATTCACCCGAAACTCCTATTTTTCATAAAGGAGAGGAGGTGTATGGTCTTTATGAGTTGCGCAAGTATCACCGTGATTATGAGGAGATTATAGTTGTTGAAGGCTATATGGATGTCATTATGCTCTCTCATTATGGGATTGGGAATGCTGTTGCAACATTAGGAACTGCAATCGCATCACGGCAGATCGAGCTTCTCTTGCGCTATACATCTCGTTTAGTCTTCTGTTTTGATGGCGATCGAGCTGGTATTGCTGCTGCACATAAAGCGATGAATGAAGCCTTGCCGGTGATTGCTGCAGGTAAAGAGATCTCATTTCTCTTTCTACCAGATAATGAAGATCCCGATAGTTATGTCCAAAAAAGTGGGACAGAAGCCTTTTTACAGTTGATTAAAGAAGCTGAACCTCTCTCTAAATTTCTCTTTGATGCTGCAGAACGAGAGGTCAATATGGGCTCTTTTGAAGGGCGCTCACAATTTTTAGAGAATGTTGGTGAAAAAATTAATAGTATGCGCGATATCCCGCTTCGGGATTTTTTGCGAGCAGAACTTGGTCGAAGAGCGAATCTTTCGGCAGGAATATTGAATCGTTACGTTAGAGAGGGGAGAAGTACGCCCCAGCGTCGATATGTTGATTTTAGTGCAGGACTCTCTCTAATTGAGCGAATTGTTATTCTGCTTTTAACTAACCCGGCATTAGGACGAACTCTTCAAGGAATGCATTTTCTACTTGAAAGCGATGATTTAGAGCAGAACCATCTTTATGAAATTATCACGGCCATTCAAGATTACCCGCATCTTGAGAGTGCAGCACAGCTCATTTTACATTTTCAAGATGAGCCATGGAGTGATTGGCTCCGAAATCTGGCTACACAAGAGCTTCTAATCTCAGAAGAGTTGCAAGAGAGTGAGTTAAAAGATCTTCTCAGGCAATTAACAAGAGGTGAGAGCCCACTTAAAAAGGTCTTGGCAAAATTACAAAATAGTGAGCCCTTAACTGAGGATGAGCTAGTACTTTTAAAAAAACCTTTAGGTTAGTTTTAATAGAATGCATTAATTATTTTAATATGATAAAGAGTTTTTATTATTATTTTTAGTTGCAACTAGCTACCTATGTTATCCCATAGAGTAATTTATTATAAGTCTAATTATTTTTAATTTAAAAGAAAGTCTATTAGCTCTATTTTTGTTTCCGTTGAAATATTGGTGTCTAGTCTTTGTTCTAAAAAATCTAAAGCAGTAGCGATTTTTTTATAATGAGAGCGTAAATTAAAGTTTCTATCTTGATTAAGCCCATTTTCCCCAAATATTAGGTACTCAACATTGAAGCCTAAGGCGTATAGGGAGTATAAAAACTTTAAATTGGGGGTAGATTTATTAGCCTCATAAAGACTAATAGACATTTGTGATATATTTAGCTCTTTGGCTAATTCTGATTGAGTCATTGACAGTTTGACGCGCTCAGACTTTAGTCTTTGTCCAAAAGATTCTAATAAGTGATCCAATTTTATTTCCCTTTAGAAGTATGTGTAAAATATTAGGTATAGTGGTTCTTTGATATTTAAAACAATTTTTTACAAGTGGTAATATTATCAATAAGTCTAACAGCATACTAATTTTATATTAACACTCAGCTTGTGTTTTTATGATTTTGTTTTTAGGTGAAATAATTACAAATACTTTTAAAAGAAAACCTCATTTTAAATATAAAAACGATAGTTGAATCTATTCCCCTAAACGAAATTTCTATTATCAATAGGTTAGGATAGTAATATTTAAAATTTTAAATATTTACATACTTTTTCTTTTTTATTCTAATCACTTAGGTGAGGAAAGAGGATTAAATCTTATTTTTTTAAAGTAACTTATAGAAGTTTAAAGTATCAAATTAAAGGGTCGCAACCCCTAAGATAATGAAGCTTGGCATCAAGTGGGAATTTATCGAAAAAACGGCAGATAGGATAAAATATAAAATCCAAATTAAGACCCCGATAAATTTCATTATTTGTGGTTCTATGGGTCCTGTCACAATTAGATAGAATTATGATATTTCATTATAGGTACAGATCGATTTTATTGAGTCTCCTGACAATAAAATATCCCCTAAGTCTCCTGTTAGTTAGATAATAGGTTCTTAGGGGATTTATCGATTCTTATTGGAGTTTATTTGACCTCTATATTTGCAATTATAGCCAATAATTTTTTGCTAATTGTCCAAGCTGCTAGAAGGTTGGTTTTAGATGTGATAACCAACGTTTTTCGCAATATCTAAAGATTGCAACTAAAACAAAGGTAAGCAGTAGGTAGACGATTGCCGCAATAAGAAATGGAATGAAGGGGGAATAGGTAATACTATAAACTCGGCGCGCCCAGCCTAAGATATCGATCAGTGTTAAGACCGATGCTTGTGCCGTTCCATGGAGCATAAAGATCACTTCATTACTATAAGCGGGCAGTGCGCGTCTAAACCCAGAAGGAAAGATAATCCGGCGAAAGAGGGTAAACTTACTCATACCAAATGCAATGCCGGCTTCGATTTCACCTTTAGGGGTATGTTTTAATGCACCTTTAAAGATCTCTATAGTGTAAGCACAGGTATTGAGTGTAAAGGCGATTAATGCACATTTATAAGCATCGGTTAAGACATGATCCCAAAGCCAGCCACTATTGCGAACCGCTTCAAATTGTCCTAATCCAAAGTAGATTAGATAGATCTGAACCAGGAGAGGCGTCCCTCTAAAAAAGTAACTAAAGAGCTCAATCGGTAGGGTGATCAAGCGATTTTTAGAGAGCGCTAAAATAGAGAGAGGTACTGCAAAGAGTAACCCTAAAAGAGAAGCGATGACTGTTAATTTAATGGTTAACCAGACTGCCGGCAATAGATCGGGCAGTTCTGGAATAATGGCATCTAGCGCATCCATCATAGTGAAACCTCGTTATTGAATCCTGTACTATAGTGCCGCTCTAGATATTTGATAATCAGAATGGAAGCTGATGTTAAGAGTAAAAATCCTAAAGCTGTGACGAGATAGAAGTCGAAAGAGAGCCGCGTTGCTTTACCGGCATTATTTGCAATAAATACAAGATCATGGAGTCCAATTAAGGAGACAAGTGCTGTTGTCTTTAACATCACTAACCAGTTATTGCTTAATCCGGGCAATGCAAAGCGCATCGCTTGAGGAAAGATAATTCGGCGATAGAAGTGAGGTTTTGACATTCCAAGTGCGATAGAAGATTCAAATTGACCTTTAGGAACGGACATTAAAGCACCACGAAAGGTCTCTGAAATAAATGCCCCAAAGATCAAGCCAATGGTAATAATTCCCGATACAAAAGGATCGAGGAAGATCGGGCTAAGATTAAGAAGCTCAGTTAATTGGTTCATCAACTCCTGTAATCCAAAAAAGATTAAGAAGATGAGCACAATATCCGGAATACCACGAATCATTGTGGTATAGATCTTTGAAATCGACCGCAATAAGCGATGCTTGCTAAGCGCAAGTAAAGCTGAACCAAATCCCAATATTACGGCGATAATAAAGGAGAGCAGACCGAGGGCAATAGTGATGAAAAACCCCTCAAGGAGTGAGGGGCCATATTTGATTATCTCACTCAAACTTATTCTCCAAAACTATCTTTCAGTTCGACAACCCGATTGAAAACTAATCCTTCTGCTTTAGAATCGCGAGCATAGTAACCAATACGTTCAAATTGATAGGCTTGCTCTATCGGCGCATCTGCTAATGCCGGCTCCCCTTTACCATAGACAACGGTTAGGGAGTCTTTGTTGAGATAGTCAAGCATATCTCCCGGCATTCCTTGAGGATTCTTCTCTGTAAAGAGAACGTCATAGTTATGAATGGTAATATCGATGGCATCCTTAGTAGAGACCCATTGAATAACACCACGCGCTTTAACACCTTCGACATTCTTTCCGAGTGATCCTGGAACAATTTCAGCAATAACTTCTACAATCTCCCCATTCTCATCCTTAATTACTTCGGTTGCTTTGATGATATAGGCGCCACGAAGACGAACATATCCATCAAGTACAAGACGCTTATACTTTTTATTAGCTTCCTCTTTAAAGTCTGCTCGATCGATATAGAGTGTATTGCTGAAGTTGACAGTACGAGTACCACGGCTCTCATCTTGAGGATGATTAGCGATCTCTAACTGCTCATCATCAGAAAGATTTGTAAGAGTTACTTTTAAGGGGTCTAGTACCGCCATACGACGATCTGCCATCTCATTGAGTACATCACGCATCGATTGACTCAATTGTTGCAGCTCAATCATATTTTCTGATTTAGTAACCCCAATACGATCGCAGAAGAGACGGAGCGCTTCTGGTGGGCACCCACGACGACGAAGGCCTGAAATAGTCGGCATACGAGGATCATTCCAACCATCGACAATTCCGGTGGCTACTAGTTGTGTTAAAAGACGTTTTGACATCACGTTATATTCGATATTAAGACGTGAAAACTCATACTGTCTTGGCGTATGAGGCATATCAGCATTTTCAACACACCAATCATAAAGGGGGCGATGATCTTCAAACTCTAATGTACAGATTGAGTGGGTAATACCCTCAATGGCATCACTTAAGGCATGTGCAAAGTCATACATTGGGTAGATACACCATTGATCACCTGTTTGATGATGGGTTTCATGGCGAATACGGTAGAGTGCCGGATCTCGTAGATTCATATTAGGAGATGCCATATCGATCTTCGCGCGTAAGACTTTGGCACCATCTTCAAATTCCCCTGCACGCATGCGCGCAAAGAGATCGAGATTCTCTTCAATAGAGCGTTCTCGATAGGGGGAGTTAATGCCGGGCTCTGTTAAGGTACCGCGCATTTGGCGAATCTCTTCAGCACTACTATCATCAACATAGGCTAACCCTTTTTTGATAAGGTGTATGGCCGCTTCGTAGAATTTTTCAAAGTAGTCCGATGCATAGAAGAGATCATCCCACTTAAATCCTAACCATTCGACATCTTTTTTGATCGCTTCAACATATTCGATCTCCTCTTTTGTCGGGTTAGTATCATCAAAGCGGAGATTACAGCGACCGCCATAATCTCTCGCAATGCCAAAGTTGAGGCAGATAGATTTTGCATGCCCAATATGCAGATAGCCATTTGGTTCCGGTGGGAAACGTGTATGAATATCCGATGGACGCTGGTATTTTCCGCTCTCTAAATCTTTATCGATAATTTGACGAATAAAGTTAGTGCGAACAATATTTTCAGACATAGTTCTAGTTGCCTCTGCTTTGGTAAATAATAGTGGATCAAATGGCTAAGATAGTAGCACATTTATCCCTATATTTCGATTATTTAAACGTCTATTCCTTGCTCGAATCTTTCTCTTTCATAGGGGCAGAATCTTCGAGCACTGCGGTGATTTGATCGATATTGTGTTTAAAGAGACCGATATAATCATTTGCAGGTGGTGTCGTTGTTAAAGCATCAGAGTAGAGAATGCCACCATCTTGTAAGTTAAGATCTTTTGCTAAGGTCTTAATAAAACGGGAAGGGGCGATATTTTCACTAAAAATTGCACTGATATTCTCTTTTTTAACAAGCTGATAGAGTTCAGACATTCTTTTTGCCGAAGGTTCTGCCAGTGGATTGAGATGAGAAACTGCCACAAAGTGTAGATCATAGGCTTTCGCAAGGTATCCAAAGCTATCGTGAAGAATCATCAATTTCCCATTATGATTAACATCTTTGAGGAGATGCTTCGCATAATTATTGAGGGCTTCTAATTCACGTTTATAGGCTTCGAAGTTATTTTCAAAATAAGCTTCCGATTCAGGTTGCGCAAGCGTTAAGCCGTTACGAATATTTTCAGTCATAATGATGACATTTTTAGGATCTTGCCAAATATGGGGATCAAACTCACCATGATGATGGTCGTGGTCGTGGTCGTGGTCGTGGTCGTGGTCGTGGTCGTGGTCGTGGTCGTGGTCATGACCGTGATCATGATGATTCTCATCCTCATGATAAGGTAGGAGAGGGACATTATGACTTGCATTGACAATAATGCCTTCATAGCGATTAGCTTCTAAAATTTTATTGAGCCAGCTATCAAACTCCACACCATTGAGTATCACCACATCAGCATTCTGAATTTTAATAATATCTTTGGGGGTTGGTTCAAAGCTGTGGGCATCTTGATCTGCCTTGATGATGCTTTCAACATCAATCTTCTCTTGGCCGATATTTTGGGCGAAATCTTCCAAAATAGAGAAGCTAGTAACCACTTTTAAGGGTTCTGCCAGTGAGATAGAGAGTGGAAATAGAAGAGCGCCTATAGCACTTATTAAGAGACGTTTCATTGTCGATATCCTCAAATAATAGTTTTTAATGTTTCCTTGAGAGTCGATCGAAAGGATCGAGCACTCTTTGCAGTGACCTTTTGATAGGCCTACTTAATATGATAGCGTGCTTGTCAATAGTTAAATGCAAATTACCCCTTAAATTTTTATCTAAGAATGACATTTTGAATAACACTTGAAGGAAAGCTTTAAGGATCAATTTTATTTTGCAATATAACTAAAGTAAGTTACACTTCTTTTTATAAAGTATATAAAACATATAAATTAAGTTTTCTAGAAGGAGTGTTGTGAGGTGGTACGCAATATAAATCAGAACGGGAAGAGTATTGTTGCTTTAAAAAAGATATTAGTCCTATTACGAAAACCCTTTCTTGCAGGGGCTCTTGTGGGAATTTTGACTCTGGGGTTAGTTGGCTGTAGCGCAGATCATCGGGAGAATGAGATTGTGATGGGTGTATCTCCAGGACCCTATAATGAGCTGTTTGACGAGGCAATTGCTCCGATACTTGAAGCAGAAGGTTATACCATTAAGCGCATCAATTTTTCTGCATTAATAGAGTCTAATATTGCAATGTTAGAAGATGCCGTAGATGTGGTGGTTGCCCAGCATGCCGGATATATGAAGGTCTTTAATGAGCAGCGTGGTACAAACCTTGTGGCTTTAGCGAAGATTCCAACGGTTCCTGCTGGGATCTTTTCAAATCGTCATCAACAATTAGTCGATATAAATGAAGAGATGACAATTTTAATCCCACAAGATGCATCGAATGCTGCAAGAGCTTATGGTTTATTAGCAAAGGCTGGATGGATCACCTTAGCATCAGATATTAATCTGATGGCGGCAACACGGAATGATATTGTCGCAAACCCTTATCATTTAAATATTAAAGAGGTTGATTCCCATCTTATTCCTCGAGTCTTGGATGATGCAGATTTTGCTGTGATTCCGGGGAGCATAGTCTGGCTTGGTCAGATGGATGCTAGCAAAGTATTGCTCCAAGAGGATCTTTTGGAAGATCTCTATCTTCAAGTTGTTGTTTTAGATAAAAATCGTGATAGTGATTGGGCAAAGGCGATTATTGCCGCGTACCAATCGCCTGAATTTAAGCGCTATATGGAGGTGAATAATCAGAGTAACTACTGGATATTACCACCTGAGTTAAATGCAGATTAATAGATCGATCTTACCGCATCTCTATTATCTCTAGTTAGCGTTGGATACTGGATACTGCAGGAATTAATGCCGGCGCTAACCCCTCTTCTTTGATCTCATTCTCTAGCGATTTAGCAAAACCCAGATGGTTGACCCATAAAATCTCCCCACTCTCTCTTATTTTGAGCAACCAACAATGATCCCGCTCCCAAACAGGGATTTTTGCCTCTTGTAGTAATTTTTTTAATTGTTGACTGCGCTCCCGATAGAGCGGGTGAAAGCGTTCACCACCTTGTCGTTTAACGAGTAGAAGATCATCAGCTGAAAATTGTTGCCAAAAATGGCGGCTCGGCGCATTGCTACTAGGAGTGAGTTGAAAGGATTTAAAGGAGGATAAGACCTCTGATTTCTCTTCTAGATAGAGGTAATCTTGGAAATAGAGTATGACGTAAGGATCGAGCTCAAAACGAGTTTGATGGGTTGGGGCTCCCTCAAGAAAGACTCTTATAAATTCAGTAAGCTGGCGTTGTGAGAAGATAAGATTATAGGGACGAATCCAAGCCTGTAGCAGATTTTTTTGCCGTGCAAGGCTCAGTTTTTTTAGAGAGGGGAGGTGTAGCTGAGGAGCAACTCTTTCTAAATCTCCTTCTGCTCTATCTGTCTCTATTTCCTTTTTTTGAGCGATCTTTTCAAGATCAAGCATCGCAAGTTCTAAGAGGAGATCATCCGCCTCTTGCATAAATTGTGTAACTTGATAGAACGCTTCTTCATATTGTGGAAAGGAAGTTTCCATCCGCTTGAAGAGATCATTTCGGATAATATTGCGCTCCATATCATCAGCCTCGTGATTTGTGTAATCTTCTAACCAGGGGAGATTGAGTGCAATTGCCGTTTCATAAAGCGTCTTTTTAGAGATAGAGAGGAAAGGGCGGAAAAGATCGATATCGTAAGCACCAAAGCGAACGGTATTAAAATCTCGCATAGCACCAAGGCCTCTTGTGCCTGAACTTCGAAGAAGTCGTTGCATCAATGTTTCTGCTTGATCCGAGCGATGGTGGGCAACACAGAGAAGGGAATTGGGTTTCATTGTTTCTGCAAATTTAATATAGCGCATCTCTCTGCCGGCTGCTTCGAGCCCCGATTGCGTCTCTAAATTGAAGTAAGCCTCATAGTGGTAGTGGGTAAAACCATAAAATTCTGCACGTTGGCGCGCAAAATTTGCCCAAAGATGGGAGTAATTATCATGCCAGTTATGATTAACATGAATTGTATAGATCGGGGGAAGTTCCGCTCTAAATGTATAGAGCCAATGGAGTAGGGTATTGGAGTCAACACCGGCACTGAGGGCTAAGTAGAGAGCCTCTTTCTGTTGAAGTCTCTCCCGATAGCGGTTGAAGATATCAAAATACCATTTTGGTAGGGGACTCTGCTTTTGCATTTAATCACTCTCCACTTATAGATCCGTGCCAATATTGAGGTGAAGTTTAACGGTTTCGCCAAACTCTTTATTAAAACCATGAGCAATATCGAGTCGAACAGCACCAATCGGGGAATACCAGCGAATACCGGTTCCGGCACCATATTTTAGATTGACCTTGTCATTATAAGCGTCTCCGGCATCTACAAAGCCGACGATTGCAAAGTTTGGCGTGATTTTATGCTCATATTCGACACTCGCTAGGACCATCTTTTTTCCACCATAGATATCGCCGTTATAACCTTTCTCACCAATACCATCATATTTATAGCCTCGAACAGTGTTATCACCGCCGGTGTAGAAGCGGAGGCTCGGAGGTAGTTTACGCAGATCCTTATCGCGAATCTTGGTATAACCGGCACCGGCTCTTAAAACAAAGCGATCGGTATCAGTGATTGGCAGATAGGTGTGCAAAATAGCACTTGTCTGTAAAAAGCTCATATCAGCGGCAACATTTTTGACAGCTCCCCTTACACGGCCTTCAATTTTAAAACCAAATTGATCAAAAGGGAGATTAGGAGAGCTTTTCCACTCACCATAGATTGTGGGGATTAAGAGCTTGCTATTTTGACGTACTCCTTCAATATCTCTAAAACGGTCATATTGATAATGGAGGGAGAAGCCATACATATATTGATCTCGCACTCGCTCTTTAGAGCCTCCCACAAGATAGGTGGTGTAATCTTTTGTGGAGGTATCTTCAAAATTGTAGTTGAAGAAGATGTTATAGCGATCTTGTACGGGGTGACTTCCTGGGATCTGATAGTTGATCATTGCATCACGTCTCTTTTGTGCCCAGAGAAGATTGGTAAAGAGTTTATGGCCATAACGATTGATATAGTGCCAATTGAGTCCTGCCATCGCTTTTAGACCGATATCGGAAGAGTAACCGACACCGAGTGAAAGTGTACGTTGTTTTCGTGGACGAAGATAGATATCGAGCGGAACCTCTTTTGTCTCAAAATTTGTACGTGGCACAATGACTACATCTTCAAAATAATCTGACTCATTAAATGTCGATTGCAATTGGACCAGTTTTTGATCGCTATAATCATTTTGTGAGCGCATATTATGGAGAAAACGATCTAAAAATTCCGTCGCAAAATATTCTTGATGAAATGTGGTATGACCAAAATGGTAGCGAGGACCTAAAGCCATCACAAGATCGATATCTGCTTGATAGGTGATAAGATTCACCAATAATTGATGATGAGGGTAGTAAGCATCAAAATAGCCAAGGGCTGATGCTTTTTCTGAGAGCTTACTCTTGGTCGATTCATACTGCGTATGATTTAGAGGTGCTCCTACCTTCATTTTGGTTCCAGTGATAATCTTTTCAAAAGCTTGATACTCTTTTTCAGCTTCAGGGGTATCTCTCTCTTTGATCTTGTCGAGATCTGTTACTTCGAGTATAAGGGAGCCGATGGGGATTTGTGGGCCTAGGTTGACATGGTAAGTCACAGTGACCTGATCTTTTTGATAAAGCAGATCAGCATCGATCTTTGCTCGATAGTAGCCATAAGGTTGCAGGGCATCTGCAATTTGATTAATTCCTTCCTGATAGAGCCATTCGATACGAAGATCAGGGGGCGCGTCCTTATCATTAAGGGCATAAATAGCCGTGGCATTTTGAGCATTCGTTAATGCCTTTTTATTATCAATTCCCTCTATTTTCACCACCATTTTTCGTTCGGCAAAGGCGAGCGTCGAGAGGGAGAAGAGGCAGAGAAGAAGAGCAAACAGTTTTGTTTTTTTCATAAAATAGCGTCGCTATAACTCTTAAGTGTCATAGTGTGAATCTTAAAATTTAAGATCCATGATAAAAATTAATTGTAAAGATCGACTCTAAGGTCAATGGTAAAGATTTAATGGTAAAGACTAATGGTAAAGATCAATACTTAAACTTGATTGTAAGTTTTCGATTGGTCAATTATCGGTTGTCAATTATCAGTTGTACTGTTAGCTGTAATTAGCTGTAAATTATCTGTATCAGTTGATTATCTCATTAAGGTTTTCTTGTGATAAAAGCAGTATCCCCCAAAGAGACTCTTTAAAGTATAACCGCAAACGGCAACTCTTGAAAGAATCTCATTGAGGGATCGCAATGGTACTACTTACAATAGTACTACTTAATTATCTCCATCAACTCTATTATTAGGGTGATCTGTGAGAGTGATGGGGCTTTCTCTATTTGTATTATTCGTCTAACTTGAATGCCTCATGAAGCGCTCTGACAGCTAACTCATGATATTTACTATCAATCACTACAGAAACCTTAATTTCTGAGGTAGAGATCATTTTGATATTGATCTTTTCATTAGCAAGTGTTTTAAACATGAGACTAGCAACACCGGCATGAGAGCGCATTCCTAAGCCAACAAGAGATACTTTAACGATATCTTTGTCGCCAAGAACTTTACGTGCTCCCATCTCTTCTGCGGATCTCTCTGTAATTTCAAGCGCTTTATCAAAATCCACTTCATTGATAGTGAAGGTGAAATCAGTTGTGCCATCTTGAGAGATATTTTGCACAATCATATCGACCTCAATATTAGCGTCACTAATCTGCTCGAGAATATTAAAAGCAATTCCAGGTTGATCAGGAACCCCTAACACTGTGATTTTTGCTTCATTCTTACTCGTTGCAACACCTGAGATAATGGCTGCTTCCATGTCAATATCCTTTTCTGTAGTAATTAGTGTTCCTTCGCCTCCTTCTACTAAAGAGGAGAGTACGCGGATTGGAACTTTGTTTTTAGCGGCAAGCTCAACAGAGCGAATTTGTAGAACTTTTGAACCTAAGCTTGAGAGCTCTAACATCTCTTCAAAAGCGATTTTATCTAACTTCTTAGCCTTTGGTTCAATACGTGGGTCGGTGGTATAGACCCCATCAACATCGGTAAATATTTGGCATTCTGTTGCATTGAGGCTTGCAGCTAAAGCAACCGCAGTCGTATCTGAGCCACCACGGCCTAAAGTTGTGACAGAACCATCTTCTGTAACGCCTTGGAATCCTGCAACGACAACAACATAACCTGCTGCAAGATCAGCTTCAATAGCAGAGGTATCAATATTCTTAATGCGTGCTTTGGTATGCGCCTGATCTGTTAGAATGCGTGCTTGATCACCATTATATGATTTTGCCTTAATTCCCATCGCTTCAAGGGCAATAGAGAGGAGAGAGATACTCACTTGCTCACCTGTTGAAACAAGGGCATCCATCTCTCTTGGGTTAGGGCGTTTGGTAATTGCATGCGCTAACTCTAAAAGTCGATCGGTCTCTCCGGACATCGCCGAGAGAACAACAACCATTTGGTGGCCTTCGTTATGATGTTTTTGAATACGGCGGGCAACATTCTGAATGCGTTCAATATTTGCCACTGAGCTGCCGCCATATTTTTGTACTAACAGAGTCATTTATTTTATCCTGCCTTATTGTTATAAGTACGGTGATTAGAGGACGATACGATTAAAAGATCGACCTATAAATATTACAAGAAAGCGCTAGAAAATCTAGCGCTTTTTCGATAAATCTCACAACCTCTAATAGAGATTAATTGAGGTTAATCTAAAACTAGAGGAAGATGAAATTGAGCAGAATATAGATCGGTACTAAGACAATGATTGCAATGAAGAAGTATCCGAAGAATGAAGGCATTTTAATTCCTTCCTGCTCTGCCATCGATTTAACCATAAAGTTCGGCGCGTTTCCGATATAGGTTAATGGTCCTGTAAATACGGTACCCATTGAGATCGCAAGTAGGGTTGCTGGGATGCCATTCATTAAGAAATCAGCAGCTGCGACACCTTCAGGCGCTTGAGCCCCCGCCATCTTGAAGAAGACAAGATAAGTTGGCGCATTATCTAAGAAGGCAGATAGAACCGTGGTTACCCAGAAATAGATCACATTAATCGGCTCACCATCACTAGTATGAGTGATATCGACTACTGAACCAAAGGCACCATTTTTACCTGCTTCTAAGATTGTAATGACCGGTACGATGGTTAAGAAGATCCCGGCGAAGATCTTAGCGACCTCAATAATAGGATGCCAGTTGAAGTTATTATCTTGACGAACTTTATCTGAGGTGATTTTCAGAGAGACAATCGTTAAGAAGATAAAGAAGAGATCACGGAGAACATTCTCTAAGTGAACATCGACGCCAAAAACATCCCAAGAGATACCAGGAATCCAGATGCCGGAGATAATAATACCGACTAGAACCCCTAAGATGATCAAAAAGTTCTGCTTTCCAACAATAACGACAGTTGTCTTCTCATCTGAAGGAGCGATCTTCTCTTTTTTGAAGTAGTAACTATCAATAAGATAGAAGAGCCCTAATAAAATAAGTGAGAAGATTAAGACAGGGAAGAACATATGTTGCAATGTCCAGAAGAAATCAACCCCATTTAAGAAACCTAAAAAGAGCGGTGGATCTCCAAGCGGCGTTAAACCGCCTCCGATATTCGCAACAAGAAAGATAAAGAAGATCGGAATATGCATTCGATGTTTACGGTTTCTGTTCGCTGAGAGAATAGGGCGAATAAGTAACATCGCCGCCCCTGTTGTTCCCATCACTGAGGCTAAAACAGTCCCGATAGCTAAGATCGAAACGTTAAATTTCGGGCTAGCCACTAAGTTGCCGGAGATATGAATGCCTCCTGATGCCGCAAAGAGTACAAGGAGCAAGAGGATAAAGGGGATATACTCTTCAATTAATGCGTGAGCAAAAATATTCGCTGTAATACTCATATCATATGTTACTAACAGCGGTATAAAGAAGAGGAGGGTCCATCCAAAGACAATTTTCCCATAATGATGATCCCATAGTTTCGGGGCAAAGAGAGGAAGAACAGCGATGGAGAGAATAATTCCAACAAAAGGAATAGACCAGAGCGGTGAGAGGCTTGGGCCATCAAAAGAGAGCTCGCCTCCCGCTAAAGCGATGCCGGGGAGCATGCTCATAAGTAGAAAGAAAAGGGCTTTACGCATTTTACCTCCGATTATAATTGCGTAGTTGATGAGAACTTCTGCTCATACGTTTATTGATATGATCTTGTAATGATCTCTAATCCCTAAATTATATCCCTAACTTCATTAAAAAAGTGATAATCGAGTCATTTTGCTAACTTTATCAGCACCTCTGCCGAGGGCGCTTTCTTGCTCCTTATTTTTGTTAGATTTGTTTGTGAGATCTCTTCTATTTTTTACATATTGATCGTGTTATTCGATAGCTCTTTTCGGTATTGTCTAAGTAGTCGTTTTGTAGTATCGATGTTTGATCTCTATGTTTTAATGATGATCTCTCAATTTTTAAATCTCTACATATGGATTAGGAGTAATAAGGCAAGCTGTTGAGCATATTGTTGATTGCCGTGATTATCTGATTTAGGGTAAGAATATTTGTGATATTGCAGTAAAAATAGATGTAGACCGCAACACCCTTTAATCCTTTGACTCATATAACTATTTCTTAAGTTAAAAGAGGGGTTGAAAATGGGGTTAAAAATCTGTTTTATAAGATCGGTTATCCAAATACCTCTGAAGTTTAGATAGGTTTTGGTCTTATCGATAAGCGACCATTCTTCACTAACTTACTGAAAATAGAGGACTGATCCACTCTGGTATGAGTAGATCGCAACTGTTTTGAGTGAGGTAGTGAGTTAATTCTGGAATAGAATTAAACTAGTGCCTATCTTTTTTGATAGTGAGGATTTCTAGCCTTAGATAGATATACCTTAGATAGAAATATAAATATCTTTGTAAGATATATTTGTAGCTTAAGAGTGAATAAGCGATCATGCTATGCTATAAACCCTATAATTAATTCAATATCAAATGAAATTACAATAGCACAAAATATGAGAAAATTTCAAAAAATCGCCCTAATCCTCAGTAATCGAGAGTCTGATGAGATCCAAAAAGCGGTTCAACGAACAAAAGCGGTGATTGAGTCGTGTGGTGCGACAACCATCGAGGTCAATAATGTTGAGTATCGTAATAGACTCAGCTATCCGCCGGCATTGATTAAAGAGATTGCCACTTGTGATCTGATTATCGCGTTTGGTGGTGATGGGACTTTTTTAGGAATTGCCCGTAAAGTGCATCAACTCAATATTCCTATCTTAGGTGTCAATTTAGGTCGATTAGGTTTTTTAACGGATATTGATCAACAGATGCTCCACACCCATCTTCGAACGATTCTTGAAGGTGATGTTGTTTATGAGGAGCGTTTTTTATTAAAGGCATCGATCGACCAACAGTTAAGATCTTATGCCATGAATGATGTCGTGATCCATAAAACGGAGCTTTCACGTTTAATTGAGATCGATGTTTATGTTAATCAACGTTATCTCTCAACTTATCGTGCAGATGGATTGATTATCGCCACGCCAACAGGTTCTACTGCCTACTCACTCTCTACCGGCGGACCGATTATGTACCCCACATTGCCGGCGATTATTATATCGCCGATCTGTCCCCATACATTTAGCCATAGACCTTTAGTGATTCCGGCAGATTGTGAAATTGAAGTTGTAACGAGTGATCGAGAGAGGGAGGATGTTCATGTCACTTGTGATGGACAAGAGCTTTTATCTCTCTCTGATGGAGAGCGGCTGACGATTGAACCCTCCTCTCATCCTTTGACGCTCCTTCATTCTAAAAATTATCATTATTTCTCCATTTTAAGGGAAAAGCTCAATTGGGGTGATCATCCTAATATCCGGCGTTAATGCGTTTTTTTGTAAGTAGTTGCTAGGAAGTTGCTGCAGAAGTTTATAAAAAAGATTGCTTTTATTTTTTTACCCCTTAGAATGTACTCGTTTGTTTGAACGAAGATGAATTTGAGGAAGGCAATGAAGCTAATGAAGCGACGAATGGATAACTGGGCAGAGGTCGGAATGGTGCAGATCGCACATATCTCTATTCCATTAAATCCTTTTAATCCACGCAATTCATTCAATTTTATTAATAGCAGCTTCATCGATCTTAAAACCATTCTTCAAAATAATTGTTAAAAACCTCCGTTATTACAATGGAGGTTTTTTTTCGCCTTGAGAAAAGCGTGAAGAAGCTTGAAAGAGTAAGAATCAGCTTCAATCGGGTGATGAAATAGAGCGTCATAACGGCCGAGACCATATTGCCGTGGCTGCTTGCGAAGAGAAGAGTAGCCATTGCTAATTTTATAGAACATTTAGGAAAGGAGATTTTCATGACAACATTAGTGGCAAAAGAGCATCGCATTTATACAGATACAAGAAGCTTAAAGGCGTATCTATTAAATAGTATTCGTGAAAATGGTGGTTGGGTGAATGCTCATATGCATGGAGATCGTGCCTTTACTATCGATTATGAGGGGTTTGAAGTCTATCAGACACAAACTTTAATCGAAAAATGGGATACCTTAGACCGTATTAAGTCCAGCATGACTGAAGAGGATTATTATCGTCAATTCTCCATGGGGATTGAGCGGATGATTGAGCAGGGCGTTACTGCTGTCGGAAGTTTTATTGATGTTGACCCCATCGTGGAAGAACGCGCGATTAATGCAGCACTTCGTGCAAGAAAGAATTATGAAGGTGATCTTACGATCAAGCTGATCAACCAGACTTTAAAAGGCGTTATTGATAAAGAGGCTCGCTACTGGTTCGATAAAGGGGCTGATAAGGTTGATATCATTGGTGGTTTGCCTCGTCGAGATCTACGAGACCATGGTGAAGGGATGGATGCTGTTCATATGGATGTTTTATTACAGACGGCAAAATCTCAAGGAAAGATGGTTCATGTGCATGTGGATCAATTCAACTCAAAAGAGGAGAAAGAGACAGAATTAGTAGCCGATAAGACGATCGAACATGGAATGGAAGGGCGTGTCGTCGCCATTCATAGTATCTCCATTACCGCGCATGATGAAGCGTATCGTCAAATGCTCTACAAAAAGATGTTAGAGGCAAAAATGATGGTGATCGCTTGTCCTTTTGCTTGGATCGATAGCCCACGACGCGAAGATCATGGTCCGACACGAAATGCAATTACGCCGGCAGATGAGTTAGCTAAAGCAGGTATTCCAGTTGCGGTTGGGACAGATAATATTGCTGACTATATGTTGCCATTTAGTGACGGTGATATGTGGGAAGAGTTAAAACTTCTTATCACTGGTTGTCGTTATACAGATCTTGAAGAGGCGATCAATATCGCAACAAAAAATGGTCGCATGGCGCTAGGATTAGAGCCTTATGCTCGCGTTTAATCAATCAGAGTTAATGGATTAAAATTAACGCTTAGAGCATCAACCTGAATATATGGTCCTATGAATATAACTATAACAATAATACCGATTTAAGTCGGATAAGAAGGTTCCCATCACAGGCCTTCTCCATTCAGCTGATGCGATTGAGTGAAATCGCAACACACTTTCCATAACAGTAGCTCATCCTACTGTTATGGATTTTTTTTTGGTTAAATAAAGAGCTGAACGCTGCCGGAGCTCACTATCGCGTTCTTCCAAAGATTACGCGCCGGCAGTTGGCGCTCTTCCGTCATCGGAAAAATGATTGATTTATTGAAGTAAGCGGGGTGGATGAGTTGCCGGATTTCACTATCACGCTTTTCCATCGATCATGCGCCGGCAAGAAGTATTACTTTAATATTATTAAGATCGGTATCGAAGATGCCGACTGGCGGGCATGCAGGGGTTAAAAGAACGAAATAGTCGGTTCCCGCCGCTCCATAGATTCTCTTAAGAATGATCGATTGAAAAGGGGCTGAACGCTGCCGGATCTTACTATCGCGTTCTTCCATCAATCACATGCTGAAAATGGAGATAAAAAGCCTCTCTAGATAGAAAAAGAGAGGCTTTAATTTCTGTTGAGTTGATATCGTATTCGATACCAGATTGAGGTAATGTGTCTGCTTTTAGCGATTAGAGCTTATTAGGATCTTCGATCTTATTTTGTAAACACATCGCCGTTAAGGTATTGCGAAGCAAGCAGGCAATTGTCATTGGGCCGACGCCACCAGGGACGGGAGTGATATATGCGGCGCGTTTTACCGCTTCGTCAAAGTCCACATCGCCCACTAAGCGTGTTTTTCCATCTTCTTCAATACGGTTGATACCGACATCAATCACCGTTGCACCCTCTTTAATCCAATCACCTTTGATTAATTTAGGAACTCCAACCGCAGCGACAACAATATCTGCTTCGCGACAAAGCGCGGCAACATCTTTAGTACGTGAGTGTGCGATAGTAACTGTACAGTTCTGAGATAAAAGCAGCTGCATCATCGGCTTTCCAACAATATTGGAACGTCCTACAATAACGGCATGTTTACCAGAAAGATCTTTACCTAGCTTATCTTGGAGAAGCAGTAATGACCCTAACGGCGTACAGGGAATAAGATAAGGCTGACCAATGGAGAGTTGACCTATATTTACAGGGTGGAATCCATCAACATCTTTGAGGGGATTGATACTGTTAAGCACCTCCTCCTCATTGAGGTGTTTTGGTAGTGGAAGTTGGACAAGAATGCCATGAATACTCTGATCTTCGTTAAGATTTTGAATCAAAGTGAGGAGCTCTTCTTGTGTTGTTTCAGCAGGAAGGCGAAAAGTTTCAGATTTGAAGCCACATTTGAGAGCAAATTTCTCTTTATTACGGACATAGACCTGGCTTGCCGGATCTTCTCCAACAAGAATTACCGCTAAACCTGGGCGAATATTGTGTTGTGCTTCGATTGCTTTTGTCTGCTCGGCGATTGTTTGGCGTAGATGAGCAGCAAATGCTTTTCCATCAATAAGTTGTGCTTGTTGCGACATGTTCAATTCCTTCTTGTAATGGATGATATGAAAAGGTAGTCAAGAGTGTGGTGCTTTTGATAAATTTTCTATTGGATATAGGTCATCTGCAAGTCAGTTGTTAGCCATTGATTTCGCGATGTTTTACAAGGACATGATTATCTTCTTGTAATTTCTCAAAGAGCCTTTGTGCTAGATAGACTGAGCGATGTTTCCCTCCGGTGCAACCAATCGCAATGGTGAGATAGGAACGAGTTCCTTGTTTAAATGCCGGTAACCACTTTAAGATGAAATTCTCAATATCTTGGTAGAAGGCTTGGATATCATCCGTTTTTGCAAAAAAATCGACGATCTCCTGATCGAGCCCGGTATATTCTCGGAGTATCGGTACCCAGTGTGGATTGGTTAACATTCTGGCATCGAAGACAAAATCAGCATCGAGCGGAATACCATTGCGGTAGCCAAATGAGACAATGGAGATAGAGAGCTTTTTTTGTGACTTATCTAAGAGTTGATCTGTAAGAATAGCGCGGAGCTCATGGACATTGAGAAGAGAGGTATCGATGATAATATCAGCTTGCGCGCGAAGCGGAGAGAGTAGCTCCCGCTCATTGGTAATCGCTTCAATTAACGTCATCTGGGAGGTGGTTAAAGGATGTCTTCTGCGCGTATGGCTATAACGTTTAATGAGTACCTCATCACTTGTCTCTAGAAAGAGGATATGAGGTCTGACAGCTGTTTTCTGCTCAATAAGAGCGAGAATAGCTTCTGCCTCGGTGAGATCTTCTGGAAAACTACGAGCATCAACTCCGATAGCGAGTTTACGGATATTATTCTTCTGTTGAATCTCTTCTAAAAAACGAGGGATAAAGGTGATAGGAAGATTATCGATACAGAAAAAACCTTCATCTTCTAAGGTCTGTAGCGCAATCGACTTTCCTGATCCCGATAGTCCGCTAATAATAATCATTTTTTGCATTATAGGGTCGACTCCTATCGTCGTAATCATCGTAATATTATCGTAATATTCGGTAATCAATAGTTAAAGGCATCAGTGATAAGATGGATCAATAGATTCGTGATCAATGGCGATCTTACTCTGCTCTTTCTCTGTTCTTTCTCTTTTAGATGGTTTTTTTAACCTCATCACTACTCTTTTTAAGTGTCACTCTCCGTTTTCTTCCGGCAGCAACATTCTCTTTAGGGGAGGCTTGACTCTTTTGAGAAGGACTCGCTGTTGTTTTTGCCGGCATAGTCCTTCTACTCTTAACGCTTAACGTGGGGTTAGATCGGCTCTTTTCCCCACTTTTAGAGGTACTGTTTCCCTTTTTAGGAGTCACTTTTTTAGGAATGACTTGGGCACCAACATTACTTGTCGGGCGTACTTTTCCACCGACCTGTTTTGCCTTCATAATGCTAAGGAGTGCCGAGGCGATAAAAAAGAGTGAGATTCCCCCAGCTAAATAGTAGCGGTAGTCAGCAAAGATATAACGAAAGTTCCCTTTAAAATTGATATGGGGAAAGACCCATAAAATAAGGGGGAGAAGAACGGCTAAAATAAGTAGATGAAATTTTGGAGGAATAAGAAGCCAAACACCGGTGATCCCATCGTAATCATATTTTGATGTGGGATGTTGTGTCTCTTTTAGTAGCTGCTGATCAGGATTCATAGGTGACTAACTCACGAAGATAGTGGTAATAGAAAAGAAAGAAAGCGAGCATCTCTTTCGCTCCGTTATCGGGAAATAGGCGCTCAAAGGATGATTGAATCGTGAATGATGATTTTACCCTATTTAAGAGGTTTCTGGTAGCGGTGGAGAGCGAGTTGATGTAATGCTCATCTTGAAGAAGCGTTACAAAAGTTTGGGCGAGCTCATTGCTCTCGATCTCTTCGGTCAAGAGATGGGGGAGATCAGCTTGTAATGCTTCCAGTATCTCGGTAAATGATGGATGGGAGAATGCCGGCTTATAGTCTTGAGTATAGTAGTAGGGAATTGGCGCACTAATTCCATAGAGAAAGCCATCAATGAGATGGTTGAGAAGTTGTGCGGCATCCGCTTGAGGATAGTAGGGAAGCGGATGCTCTTCAATCAGATCTCCTTTTCTAGAGAAGTAGAGGAGATTTTCATGGAGACGATCGTTCTCTTTTGTGGCATGGAAAAAGAGATTAGTAATGGCTGCTGCGATTCGGCGTCGTTCATTAAATTCACCGACATCCCACATAATAAGAAGTCCATCGGGGGTTAATTCTGGAAGTTGGCCATAGAGGGTAATTCCTCTTTGATAGCGCTCACTACGCCATTGTCCATAAGGATATTGTACGCTTAGTAATTTGGAAGCAAGCAGTAGGGGAAGTGTCTGTTTCTCCTCCCAAAGTAGATCGCCATAAGCAAATTTGGGAAGTGATCCTTCTAGTCGGTAGCGCTTAAAGAGCTGTTTGGCAAAAGCTGCTAAAGATCGAGTTGAGAGAGATTGAGTTAAGGAGGTCGATGATCTGGTATCGTCAGTGGAGAGATTCTGTTCCATCTGAGAGAGGAAGTCGGTCTCCAAAGCACCACTATTTTGAGGACGATAGAGCGCCTCACGTAGGAGATCATTTGTGACACGACGATTGAATTGATAGAGTTCTAGATGATTTTGGATAGCGAAGATCTCATCATCTTCAATGTTATTCGCTCTACTGTTGTAGGTGGGAATGGTTAAACGATGCTCGGCAAAGTATTGTGTGGGATCTTGATAAAACTTAATAAGCGTGTGGAGTGAGATCTCAGTCAATGGTGTCAATGCTTGCGATTTCTGGTAACTCTCTAATAGCATCGGATATGAGTAGGGAGCATGGTAGAAACTCTTAATATCACGTGATAGAGACCATTCACTCTGAAAGCTTTGAATTGGGGATTGAGGATCGAAGAGTTGCTCATTATAGGGTGCCATAGGATGCTCAAAGGTGATATTTTTTGTCGGCGATATCCCATTCTCTGTGATGGCGATCTGATCGATATAACGCATCAACTCATCAATCAAGAGAGAGGGGAAGCATTCGCTATTATCTTGAATTGAGCGACCGATATAACTGAGGTAGAGAATCTCTTTAGCGGAGAGAATAGCTTCTAAGAAGAGATAGCGGTCATCACTACTTCGTTGGCGATCTCCTCGCATTCTCTGATATTGCATAAGATCAAAGCTATGGTGAATGGCTGTTTTAGGAAAATCAGCTTGATTCATTCCAATCATAGCGACCATTTTAAAGGGGATTGTTCGCATGGGAATAAAGGAGCAGAAGGTGATCTTTCCCTGGATAAAGTTCTGCTCCGGTTTCTCTTCAAGGAGTTTTTGTTCAAGAAGAGGAACGAGTGCATTGAGGGGAAGTGGTGTTGAGTAATCAAGCGCACGCGCGCCTGATAAGATGTTGTGCCAAATTTTTTGGGTAAAGTGTAATTTATCTTGATTAGTGGTTGAGAGTGTAAAGAATCGTTGCCAAATCTCCGGCAAGATAAGAAGCCAATCAGCAATCCCCTTTTCTCCGATTAAAGCATCTCTTGTTTCGATCAGTTGATCGATGAGATGGCAGAGGCGCCCTAATATTTCTGCATTTTTTCCCTCCACATAAGGGTAGGGAAGTAGTGCCTGATTTGCGCTTTGAAAGTGAGGGTCATTGAGCTCACTAGCGCTAATTTCCAATCTCCCCCCTTCTCCTTTTTCCCCTTCTTTAACTTTTTCAAAGAGAAACGCAGTGCGCGTTGATCCATAGCCTAGAAGCATGCGCTGTAAGCCCCAACGCCAAGTATTGATATCCCACTCAAATTGATTATCGTAAGGCAGTGCTAACGCTTCTGTTAGATGAAGGCCATCGATGGCTTGCTTAATATTGACATCGCTAATCCAAAATTGGATGAGTGCAATATCTGACTCTGAGAATTGGAATTTCTCCATAATCTCCGGCAACTGGAGTAGTGTTAAGAGGTCGCTTGCTTTAAATGCACTTTCAGGAAGTGTGAGGATCTGTAAAAGTGCTGAGAAGATAGTATCACTCTCTTTAAGACTGATATCGGAGATGGAGTAGGGTAGATAACGCTCTTTAGGAGCGCTACCAAAAACAGCATCAATAAAGGGCGCATACTCTTCAATATTGGGGGTCATAACTACAATCTCTTCTAACGAAAGATCAGGGTTGTGATCGAGCTCTCGGAGAATCTGGTTATAGAGCGCCTCTACTTCTCGCATGGGGCTATAGTTAAGATGCAGTTGAACAGAACGATCATCTGCGTGAAGTTGGAATTTCTTACTCTCTCTCAGCGGACGTAGATGGTAGATCTCATTTTGTATCTTCGAGAGAAGATGTTTCACCTCCGGTTCAGAAAAAGCCTCTGTCACATTGAGCTCTAAGGTTCCATCATATTGTTGCAGAAGATGGAGATGATCGCGACCTACTCTTCCTAATGAAGCGAGTAACGGATGCCCATAGCTATTTTGCCAATGTTCATCGAGTTGATCGATACTTACTGGCAGATGAGGGGAGAGTGGGTCGATCTGGCTCTGAAGTTGAGTGAAAAAATTGTAGTAGTTAAATTGTGGCGCTTCTCCCTTAATCAGATCTCCCCAGTAATATTGGGAGGGATTATTGAAAAAGAGATGGATATCGATCACTTTAGAGAATTGAGCAATTAACTCTAAGAAGAGGGGCGGTAGAGAGTTGAGCCCAATAATAAAAATTCGCTTAGGGAGGTGAGCTTTGATGGTAGGGTCTGCCAATTTCTGCTCAATCAGCGGGTGCATCATCCCTAAATGACGTGGTCTACCTAAGCTATTGTAGAGCCTCTCAAAGAGGGATGCTTGCCACTTCTCAAGAGCTGGGGGAAGTGACTCATCAAAATAGGGAGGCGCAAGTTCTCCTTGACTCCAAGCATTGATCCATTGACTACGATAGACAATATATTTATCAAAAATAGCAGCAAGTTCAGCAGAGAGGTGGAGTATTGCACGTTTCATGCCATCATTAAGCGGATGGGATTTAGATGTGGTGTCGAATTGGTTTTGTTCGTGAGTTTCACGCTCATTTTCAAAGTTGATATCGATGCTGATATCGGTGCCGATATTGGGGTGGATCTTGTGAGAGGGAGATTGCTGCTGATACTTTTCAAGATATTGCAGTATGGGCTGATATTGTTCATGAATCTCTTCTGCCGGATCTTCAACGATTTCTTGCAAGATCTTCACAAGTGGCCAGAAGAGATCATCTTTTGAGAGGCGCTCTATGGGGTGCGCTTCAAGTTCCTCTTGGGTGAAGATTCGCTCTAAGAGATTGATCAGCATCTTCGAGGGGAGGAGAAATTCAGCTTGAGTTAAAATTCCTAGCTGTTTGGCGAGTTTAATCTGCATCCATCGCGCCATCCCGAAGTTCTGTACAAGAAAATATTCTCGGTCAAAAGGGGAATCTTGTGGATCGACCTTTGTGATATAGCCGGCAATATATTGCAATGTATCGAGATGATTGGAGTAGTAGAGATGAAAACTCATAAGAGGAGGTCTCCCATATGATCGCTGGAGTGAATCGATAAGTGAATCGATGATTTTAATTTTAACTAAGTTTTAATTAAGTTTTAACTAAACTTTACCTATCTATCGATAGCTATCGATACTTAATAAAACGTTAGTAAAACGTGAATAAAGTATCAATGAAACGTTATCTTACGTTCGTTAAAGGATATCATTTTTTTGAAGTTCATTTTCACCCAAAATCTTTTACAAAATCTTTTACAAAATCTTTTAATCAAGAAGAGATAGGAGATAAATATGGAGAAGGGGTATACGCTTCTTTAAAAATCTTCTTTAAAAACCTTCTTTAAAAATAAAAAATCGATTAACGCTATACCTATAGTTATACGTAATAGCTATACGTAATAATAATAGATCTGCTACATTAGTAGTAGAAAGAGGGGGTGGAAGAATCATCCCCATCCGATTAATGATTAGAAAATTAGAAAGTTGAGGAGTAGGAACTGATTATGGCTGGAATCGAAAGTTTATTTGCAAAGCGAATTCAAGGATCGCAGAGCTCAATAGTGAGAGATCTTTTACGATATAGCAAGATGCCGAATATCGTCTCACTTGCAGGGGGGATTCCGGCAGCAGATATGTTCGATATGGAGGGGATTAATGCCGCTCTTAATGAAGTGATCGAATCGAAAGAGGTCAACGCCTATCAATATAGTACAACTGATGGGGAGCTCGTTCTGCAAGAGGAGATTGTTAAGTTGATCGAAGATCGCGGGATCGATGCAGCATGTGATGAGATTGTTGTAACAAGCGGATCGCAACAGGGGCTTGATCTGATCTCTCGAACATTTCTTGATGAGGGCGATGTGATTTTAGTTGAGCGTCCTACCTATCTTGCAGCTATTCAAGGGTTTAAGTTAACCGGTGCAACGGTGGAAGATGTTGAAGGGGGGCCTGAAGGACTCAATGTGGATGCGTTAGAAGCACGCCTTAAAAAAGGGCCGATTAAAGCACTCTATATTGTACCAACCTTTGCTAATCCTACGGGATCTACACTCTCTTTGGAGAAGCGTGAGCGTCTCTTGAAGTTAGCGGTAGAGCATAACTTTGTCATCTTTGAAGATGATCCTTATGGTGAGATCCGTTTTACTGATCAAGTGGCTAAGCCGATCTACTCATTAGCAAAGAGTGAGAAGGAGAAAGAGCATATTGTCTATCTCTCTTCATTTTCTAAAGTTTTAGTACCGGGTCTCCGTCTAGGCTTTATTGTAACGAGCCGCAAAATTAGAGAGAAAATTGTGATCTGTAAGCAATCGGTGGATCTCCATACCCCCGTTTTATCGCAACTGATTGTGGCAAACTATCTTAAGAGTGGTCGTCTTCAGCCGCGAATTAAAGAGATCTCTAAAGCATATCAGAAGCGTTGTCAGCATCTGATCGACTCCTTAAAAAAGCATACTGATGGAAAGATCACCTTTGAAGCGCCAACAGGAGGGATGTTCCTTTGGGCTAAATTGCCGGAAGGAATGAGTGCTACCGAACTTCTAAAGCATGCGATTGATGCAGAGGTTGTCTTTGTGCCGGGAGCTGCTTTCTATGTGGGGACGCCGGAGGATAATACGCTACGTCTCTCCTTTGCAACGGTGACTGAAGAGAGTGCAGAAGAGGCAGGTAAACGTCTTGCTATTGCGCTTAAAAATTATGAAGCGGCAATGGCGAAAGCATAGTAAAAGTTGTGATAGATAACTAAGAGCGATCAGCTTATTGTAAGTTTATTGTCAGCGAGATCAGTGGAAGGGCGAGTGTTAAATCTCGCCTTTTTTCATTCTCTTTATCGATATATCGCTATTTGGCATCGCTATTGGAGTAAAGGTTATCAACTGCCAGCGCGTAGTCTTTAGAAGAGCGCGATAGTGAGATCCGGCAGCGTTCAGCCTATTTCGTTTCGATCAATGATATTTAATGAATTATTCTTAAGAGAAGCTGTGGAGCGGCGGGAACCGACTATTTCGTTCTTTTAACCCCTGCATGCCCGCCAATCGGCATCTTCAATACCGATTTTAATAGCACTAAAGTCATACTTCTTGCCGGCGTGTGATCGATAGAAGAACATTGAATAGTGAAATCCGGCAACTCATCCACCGCTCTTACTTCAATAAATCAATCATTTTTCCGGCGATAGAAGAGCGCCCACTGCCGGCGCGTAATCTTTGGAAGAGCGAGATAGTGAGATCCGGCAACTCAACAGCCTCTCCTATTTTAATGAATCAATTTTTTTGGGGATGATAGAGTATCGCCCACTGCCGGCGCGTAGTCTTTGGAAGTACGCGATAGTGATTTCCGGCAGTGTTCAGCCTATTTTGTTCTTTTTATCCCTGTATACTCGCTTGCTATTTAGGGATAGAGAAGGGTCGCGATATGGTATAATCACTCCCTATTTTATTGATTCTCTTTACAGATAGCGGTGAAGAGGTTGATCGAGTTGTAGGGATTTTGGGAGAGTGCAAGATGAAGAGTGATCAGTATAAGACGATAACTGCCATGAGTGAAGATGAGTTTGTAATCTCACGTAGTCGCTTTATCACTTTCGCTCTGCCGGTCAGCTCTGAAGAGGAGATCGATACATTGCTTGATGAATATCGTAAACGTTATAATGATTCTCGCCATGTCTGCTACGCCTATGTCTTAGGTGAGCGCTATGAACATTACCGTGCTAATGATGATGGAGAGCCCTCTGGATCTGCTGGAAGACCCATTTTGGGGCAAATCCGCTCCTTTGAATTGACCAATGTTTTAGTAATTGTAGTGCGCTATTTTGGCGGGATTAAGTTAGGTACGGGGGGATTAGTCTCTGCCTATCAGGAGGGCGCACGTAATGCACTACAGAGCGCAAATATTGTAACGAAAACGATAGGACTCGATGTTACTTTCACTTTTGACTATCCGGCAACGAACGAGGTCAATCATGTGATCAATGATCTTAATGCAACTAAAGTGGCAGAGAATTATGGTGTCAATTGTGAAATGACGCTAAAAGTTCGTGCAAATGATTATGCAGAACTATTAGCCCGTTTAGAGAAGATCGATACCCTCTTTATCTCTCATAAGCATAAGCTTTAATTTATTACCAATTACCAATTACCAATTACCAATTACCAATTACCAATTACCAATTATCTATTACTCTATTGAACCCATTACCGACTATTTGTTAATAGAGCCTAAAATCGACTAAAAGAGGGTTGTGATCGGAGGCATCGGTCTTAATTACTTCACTTTTTTCTAGACGTAATCCACGATAGAAGACAAAGTCGAGTGGTGAATTGAAAAAAGCCTTGCGATAATCATCACTAAAAATCACCGGTTTTAACCCCATTCTTCGAGTGAAGAGATAGAGAAGATGACGCCGTTTGCGACTCCAAGTATTAAAATCACCGGCGAAGATGACAGGTCCATTATGATTGATAACATGTTCAGCAATCGATTGAATCTGTTCGCGGTAAATCTTTACCCCTAAGCTGAAGTTGACTGAGTGAACATTAACGACCATCAGAAGTCGCTTATCATGGAGCGGATAGACCGTAACTAGCGCTGATTTTGCCAATCGTAAAAAGGGCTCAGTTGTTCGAAAAGGTCGAGTATAGAGTGGGTAACTTGAGGCGAGTGTCATAACGCCGTAAGCATCTTTTGTAATTTCAATTGCCGGCACTTGATCCCCCACCAAAAAGTGGGTTTTAGAGAATTGAATCAGCTCTTCAGAGGCTTTTGCTTCCTGCAGGAGAATGAGATCCCGATCTTTTCCATACTCGGTCAAAATAGGTAGCCAATTCAATTTCTGTTGTTTATAGATATTCCAAACCATCACTGTTAGGCGATTATCTTTTGAGAAGGGGTAGAAACGATCAAGACGCGCCTCGCCATGGAGTGTCTCCTTCCCATTCTGATTAGAGGTAAACCGAAATAGATGATTTTTGTGATTTGCCATAATGTAATCGTTAATCGTCATAAGTATGAGATTGAAATCTCAATAAGAAGCGACATGATGCGCTAAAAATAGATTGTACGCCATCTAAAGTCATAATTGAGCTCTACTTAAGGCTATAACTCAATATTAATGGCTAAGCATAAAATTTTACACGAAGTGGTAAATGATGGGAAATATTTACCTAAATAGTTCTCTGTTTGTAGAATTATTTAAAATTAAATAAACCTTATTTTATTGAATAATTTTTATTAAATCTGTTTATCCCATTTTATTTTTAATTTCAGTTTTTCTTTTGTTTTATTTTTCTTCATTTCATTCAGTTTTTGTTTACAGGTTAGTGATAGATCAATTTTTGGTTGACCATATTGTGGTTAGCGCGATCATAGGTCAACAGCTGGTTGGTGATAGGCTATTGCTCATTGTGATCTTTTGGCGCAATTGGCATCACGAATCATAATTATTATTCATCATAGTACTTAGAAGAAAAAGAGAGTGATTAGGCGAATCCCTTCGATTTATGATATATCCGCCACCTCTTTAATAATATATCCTTATCAATTTATCTAGTTTTAATGAATAATTGTGTCTCTTATTGTCGATTTAATCGTTAATTTTTTTATCAATAAGGAGAAAATATTATGAAAGAGAGGGGGTTTGTTGTATTGTTGTAGTGTTTGTGTAGTTTAAAATGTGAAACAAAATAGGTAGCGCCTAACAGAGGCAATATAAAAATATTAAAGTGACAAACTTAAAATGGAGGAAGACCTATGTCTGTAGAATCATCATCAGATAGAAAGATTAAAAAGATTTTAGTCGCGAACCGTTCCGAGATCGCTATCCGTATTATCCGTGCCGCAGCAGAGCTAGGGATTAAAACCGTAGGGATCTATGCGGAGCAGGATCGGCGTGCTGCACATCGATTTAATGCTGATGAGAGTTACGTGGTAGGCAAAGGGAAGTTACCCTTAGAAGCTTATCTTGATATTGAAGATATTATCCGTATTGCGAAAGAGACCAATACCGATGCGATCCATCCAGGTTATGGCTTCCTAGCGGAGAATCCTGACTTTGCCAAGGCTTGCCGGGAAAATGGCATTATCTTTATAGGTCCTTCCTATGATGTTTTAAATACTTTAGGAAATAAAGTAGCTGCTCGAAATGCGGCGATTGCGGCAGGTGTCCCTGTGATGCCGGCATCTGAGGCGCTTCCTCGTGATGAAGAGTCAATTAAGCGTATTGCGAAAGAGATCGGCTATCCGGTGATGCTAAAAGCGAGCTGGGGCGGTGGTGGTCGCGGAATGCGGGCGATCTATGATGAATCAACCTTGATGGATTCAGTACGTGAAGCACGCGGTGAATCTCTCGCTGCATTTGGAAATGATGAGGTTTACTTTGAGAAACTGATTGAACGCGCGCGCCACGTTGAAGTTCAGCTTCTTGGGGATCAGCATGGCAATATTGTCCATCTTTGGGAGCGAGATTGTTCTGTACAGAGACGTCATCAGAAAGTTGTTGAGCGTGCGCCGGCCCCTTATCTCTCTCAAGAGAAGCGTGAAGAGATCTGCGAAAGTGCATTGAAGTTAGGGAAGGCTGTTAACTACAGTAATGCCGGAACGGTTGAATTCTTAATGGATGCCGATACCGAGCAATTCTACTTTATTGAGGTCAATCCCCGTATTCAGGTAGAACATACTGTTACCGAAGAGGTGACCGGTGTTGATCTTGTGAAGGCACAGATTCAGGTAGCAGAGGGTGCAAAGATTGGCTCATCTGAGATGGTTGTTCCTCCTCAAGCAGAGATTAAGCTAAAAGGCAGTGCGCTTCAATGTCGTGTGACGACAGAAGATCCGGCTAATAACTTCCTTCCTGGAACCGGAACAATTATTGCTTATCGCTCACCGGCAGGATTTGGTATCCGTCTTGATGGGGGAACAGCTTACTCAGGTGCCGTTATTTCACCCTACTATGATTCACTCTTAGTGAAGGTGACCACTTGGGGGAATAATGATCTTGAAGCGATTGAGCGTATGGATCGAGCATTGCGTGAATTCCGCATTAGAGGCGTCTCTACTAACCTCTCCTTTGTTGAAAATGTGATCAATCACCCGAAATTTATTGCGGGTGATTATACAACGAAATTTATTGATCAAAATCCAGAGCTTTTCGATCTGAAAGAGCGTCAAGATCGATCAAACTCTATTCTGAAATTCTTAGGAGATGTGGCAGTTAATGGTCATCCTGAATTGGAAGGAAGAGCAATCCCTAAACATTTTATCAAGCCGATATTACCGCAGTTAGAGCGAGGAGAGCGCGCACCTGTTAAAGGCTCACGTGATCTTCTTTTAGAGTTGGGTCCTAAAGGGTTTTCTGATTGGATGCGTGAGCAGAAAGAGGTTCTAATTACCGACACAACAATGCGTGATGCGCATCAATCGCTCTTTGCCACAAGAATGCGTTCTCAAGATCTTTGGGATATTGCCCCTTACTATGCCGAGTTAATGCCCGAACTCTTCTCTTTAGAGTGTTGGGGTGGCGCAACATTTGATGTGTCGATGCGCTTTTTAAATGAAGATCCTTGGGAGCGATTAGTTCGTCTAAGAGAGATGATTCCAGGAACACTTTTCCAGATGCTCTTAAGGGGTGTCAATGGTGTTGGTTATACCAGTTACCCCGATAATGTCATTCAATATTTTGTGAAGCAAGCTGCGGAGAAAGGGATTGATCTCTTCCGTATCTTCGACTCACTCAATATTGTCGATAATATGCGCGTTTCGATCGATAGCGTCTTAGAGTCAGGAAAGTTAGTTGAGGGGACGATCTGTTACACGGCAGATCTCTTTGATGCAAAACGACCTAAATATCATCTCAACTATTATGTGAAGTTAGCAAAAGCGTTAGAGAAAGCGGGTGCACATATTATCGGTATTAAAGATATGGCGGGTGTTTGTCGTCCTGAAGCGGCGAAAGCATTAGTTAAAGCATTGAAAGAGGAGATCGAACTACCAATTCATTTCCATACGCATGATACATCAGGGATGTCAGCGGCTTCTGTTTTAGCTGCTGTTGAAGCGGGAGTGGATGCTGTTGATACAGCGATGGATAGCCTTTCAGGTTTAACGAGTCAGCCTCCGATGGGATCGATTATCCATGCATTAAAAGGGAGTGAGCGTGAATCAAGAATTGATGTTGATGCGATGCATCAGATCTCTACCTATTGGGAGGGTGTACGTTCAATCTATGCGCCTTTTGAATCGACACTACGATCTGGTACTTCAGATGTTTATAACCATGAGATGCCGGGTGGACAATATACTAACTTAAGAGAGCAGGCGCGATCAATGGGGCTAGAGCCACGTTGGAATGAGGTCTCTAAAGCTTATGCCGAAGTTAATCAGCTTTTAGGGGATATTGTGAAGGTAACACCTAGCTCTAAAGTTGTGGGTGATATGGCACTAATGATGGTCACTCAAGATATTAAAGCTGAAGATGTCTTAGATCCGCAGCGTGAGATTGCATTCCCTCAATCTGTGGTAGGGCTTTTGAAGGGGGAATTAGGAATCCCTGAGGGAGGCTTCCCAGAAGATATTACTAAGAAAGTCTTAAAAGATGAGAAGCCGATTGAGGGGCGTCCGGGGGCGCATCTTCCGCCGGTTGATCTTGTGGCTGAAAAAGAGAACTTAGAAGCTGCTTTAGGTTATGAAATTTCAGAGACTGATTTAGCTTCTTACCTTATGTATCCTGCGGTATTTAAGGAGTTTAAAGCACATCAAGAGAAGTATGGCAATGTCTCTAATATCCCTTCTAAGATCTTCTTCTATGGACCTGAGAAGGATACCTATCACACTGTTTCTCTAGAGCAAGGAAAGGATCTCTTAATCAAGTTATTAGCGATCTCTCTTCCGGATGCTACGGGTCATTGCAATGTCTTCTTCGAACTCAATGGTGAGATTAGAGCATTCTCGATTCCTAAAAATGAGTTAACGTCTGATCTACCTTTAAGAGAGAAGCGTGAGAAGGGAAATCCTTACCATGTTGCAGCGATGATGCCGGGCGTTGTTGGTACGGTTCATGTTAAGGTAGGTGATATTGTTAAGGAGGGAGATGCGATTGTAACGCTAGAAGCGATGAAGATGGAGACAACCATTCGCGCAGAAGCATCAGGGGCGATCGAACGTGTGCTCGTGACAAAAGGTGACGTGGTTGAAGCTGATGATCTTCTCGTTGAGATCGATCAATAGATACTCTTCACGCTACTTTCTGAATTAATGAAGTGACCGGTCATAGCGATCGGTTGATAATTCAAAAGAGAGAGCAGCTCTTTTAAAGAGAGCTGCCTTTTTGTTTGAGAGGTTACTATTTTTTCTCAATCCTATTTCCCCTCTCGTTGTGATGGTAAAATAATGTTAAAGTTAAGGAGAAAGTTAAAGGATTGATCCACTTCTACTTAAACGATAAGTGGTTGAGGTATTGATAGTTAACAATTAACAATTAACAACTAACAACTAATAACTAACAACTAACAACTAACAACTAACAAAGTAACAATTTACAATTAATAGTTAATAACTTAGGTACTTAAGCCTTTACATTTAAGTCACTAAATGAGTGAAGCGAGCTTCTTTTTAAGCTCTTTTATAATAACTGGAAATAGAAGGATATTAGATATGAAATCGATGATGAGAGTCGCTCTGTTATCTTGTGCAGTGATGTTTCTTGCGGCATGTGCCGTAACGCCAGCAGAGAAGGCGGCGGAAGCAAAGGAGCAAGCAGCACAGATGTTAGATACCCAGGTCGCATTAGCTTCCCAATGTAGTCCACAAGCAGCAGAGTTGATGAAAGAGATGCCTAATGCCACTCATTTAACTGCCGCTGAGCGTAAAGTTTTTGAAGCAAAATATATTGCGGCTGTCAATAACCCACTCTTCCAATCGTGTTATAACATGGCATGGAAAGATTATCGTGAAGAGAATCAGATGCAAGCAGAGCAGATGGCCGCTTGGGCAAATGCCGATGCAGCATGGGATAATGGTATGTTCTTTGATGGACCTTTCGCTTGGGGCGCTTGGGGATATTAATGGTTGAGTGATCAGTGCGAATGAGGCTTGTTAGTTATTGCTATTTTTATTGATGGTTCTTGATAGCTTGGTGACTCTTGGTGATTATTAAGCCTCAGATATGGTAAGCAGAAAAGGGGAGCTAATAGAGGCTCCCCCTTATATATTTGAATGATATTTGCATGATATTTGAATGGTGTCATGAATCTCATGGTGTCATGAATCTCTCTATTGAATCTGATGTGAGCATAATTGATATTTGCTATCTAAAGCTCACTCATGATTGAGTTTAATGAGCTCCAAATTGTGCTTCTTTGAGAATCACTAAAGGATCAACCTTGGGATTCTCCTCTTCAGCGGTAACAGCTATAACGGTGAGTTGATCGCCATCTCGTTTTAAACGCTGCCAGGTATAGAGTTTCTCTGGGGCAGTGATGGTGTAATAGATCTCATCTAATTGGGGAATAACTTCAAGTAGCTCGACCGATGTTCCCTCTGGCGCTCCCTTAATCAACTTTTCGCTATAATTCTCTAACGAATCCCTCGCCTCCTCAGCTGTGAGATGGCTTCCTGTTACTATGACGGTGAGATCATGGCGATTAGAGTATTGTGCTAAAAGTGTGCCGGCGGGTGCTTGGGTAGAGTCGATATTTTTATAGCTATTATCAAGATAGAGTATAGCAACACCCTGTTTTGCAATAATCTTCTCTTCTGAAAGAGGTTTGAAGCGATCATAGATCATAAAGATAATTACAACCGCAATAATAGCGATAATAGAAGCTTTTTTATTAGTCACAATCTACCATGTCCTTATTTGATAAACTCATTGAAAGAGCGTTGAGAGGGGTAAAGTTACCGAAAATAAGGCTATAAAGCAACTACTATGAATGCTCTGAAGCAGGATTAAGCTGATTCCTTCTTAAAAGAGGCGAAGTCTTTTGCTACGCTTCTTCTACTTGTTTTTGATCACTTGGCATTCGATCGGCAAAACTTTGGGTGGCTTATCGATAGGTGCTGACTTTTTAGGTGGATTAAGATGCCAGTTGATCTGATCATTGACCCAGTTTTGTAGATCTTGATTACAGCCATCACCTACAGGTATCGGTGCTTGAGGAATACAATGTTCGCTGTCTTTAGGGCATTGTAGGCGGATATGAAAGTGAGAGTCATGGCCAAACCAAGGGCGTAATTTTTGTAGCCAGCTTCGATCTTCTTCACTTTGACAGAGCGCCGCTTTAATAACGGGATTGATAAAGATTCGCTCTGTTTGGGGATTGGTTGCACTGTAGTAGAGTAGATCACGATAGAAGGGGCGCCAATGTTGATTGAGATCCCCTTTTTTAGGGTTGACGACGGAGGGTGTTACCAGCTTTTCAATTAGCGATTCTGGAAGTGGTTCATTACGATCTTCAAACCAGATATCAATATCTAGCCCAGTTTGATGGCTTGCATGACCAAAGTTAGCAGGACCGCCTCTTGGCTGAGAGATATCGCCAAAGATGAGAATCTGATTCTCGCTCAATGCCCAGCGATCGATTTTTGCGATAAAATCTGCCATTTCTGGCGCACCATAGTGCCGATTACGACTAGGTCTTACCTGTTGATAGCTCAATCCTGTGGTGGGAATCGTGATTGCGCCATCGATACATCCATTGGCATAGCTCCCAAAAATGACCGTCTGCTCATTATTGCTAGGAGAGGCGATCGTATGCCATGCATGAGCAATGGAGTGGCTGATGAGTAGAAATGCTGCGACCAAAATAACTTTAGATAAAGCTTTAGATGAAATTTTAGATATTTTAGATATTTTAAGAAATAGAGGCATCTGTTGAGGGTACTGTCGATTTTGTATCGATAGGCATAAGGTCTCTACGGCAAGAGAAGCAGGGAAGGGCTTCATAAAACTTCTCCTCTTGAGCGGGAATAAGATTTAAGAATATCATCAGATCAGTATCAAGTTTATCGCAGATAATAAAAAAGCCTAGATTTTTCGATCTAGGCTCTCTGATAATGGCGGAATGGACGGGATTCGAACCCGCGACCCCCTGCGTGACAGGCAGGTATTCTAACCAGCTGAACTACCACTCCGAGATTAGAACTGCTACTCTTAATAACTTTGTTAAATAGATCAGATTCAAAGAGAATATAGATCACATTTAACAACTTAAAATATGGCGGAATGGACGGGATTCGAACCCGCGACCCCCTGCGTGACAGGCAGGTATTCTAACCAGCTGAACTACCACTCCGTGTTAGATTGTGATATGAAGTTACCTCTTTTTAGTGATACGATTTAATCGTAAGATTTTTATCGCAATTTTTACAACTCTATTTATAACTTCTTTTACAAAGGATTATTCTAATCACTCTTTGAGAAAGATGCAACTCTTTACAATAATTTATTGTAGCTCGAATTGTAAAACTAATAACTTCATATTTTAAATTAGTGGCGGAATGGACGGGATTCGAACCCGCGACCCCCTGCGTGACAGGCAGGTATTCTAACCAGCTGAACTACCACTCCGCTATACTTGTCTTTGAGCTTCCTCTTAAACAAGGATTGCTATTATACGAAATAAAATTCATTTGTCATCTTTATTTTAGCGTTTGTTTAATAATAGCGCAGGATAGAGGGTTTTAATCTTATTTGATCACTTGATTGATGGCCAGACAATCATGATACAATCGAATAATGGTGCTTTTTACATCCCTTCGATGTTGGAGTGATCTTTTAATTCTTTTATTAAATAAGAGGAAAGGTAATGAAATTGAGTAGATGGAGAGAGAGATGGAGTCAAGTCGCCGTTGCTGGATTACTAGGAAGTAGTATTGCAATGGTGGGGATGGCAACAGAGACATTGAATATTACGCCACTATCGAAAGAGCATGATGTAAAGGTGGTGTTAGATCAAGAGGCGCATCACTTCTCAGTACACGGTGGTTGCAATACATTGATGGGGCAGGTTTATCTTAAAGATAATGGTGCCTTTAGAGTGAAAGAGGGGCGAGCAGGGGCCGCTTTAGCTTCAACGATGATGGCGTGTGATCCTGAACTACAAAAGCTTGATGAGCGGATCTCACAATTTATGATCTCTACACCCAAAATGGTCAGAGAGGGAGATGCTCTCTATTTAGTGGGAACGGTGCCGGGTGAAAAGAGCTCTCACTATCTTCCTGTTGAATTAGATCAAGGTGAGTATCTTGATATTAAAGCAAAGCCTTACGAGCGAGTTTTCTACTATATCTCTGCAGAACGTACACCTTGTGAAGAGCAAGAAGCAGGGTGTTTGCAGGTAAGAGAAGATAAAAATAGTGAGTGGGAGATATATACTGGGGAGATTGAAGGATTTACGCCGGTTGAGAATTATGAGTATCGTCTTCGCTTAAAAGAGTATCAATCAGAGGATGGCGCTGCAAAGCATGTCTTAGATATGATTGTAGAGCAAGGAGAAGTGGTTCCCGTTGGTCACCCATCAGCAGATGACTCTAACACTCAGCAATAGTGGTTTTTTAAGTCAATAGAAAGAGAGAGATTTCCAGCAGTGTTTAGATTCTGGTAATTCTCTCTCTTTTTTCTTTTTTGTTCTTCTAATTTTTAAGGTTGTGTATCGAGATCTGAGAGAAGGCGTTATTGGTTTTAGCTTCTCTTTTTTTCCGTTAGAGCCAACCTTTGCGTTTAAAGAGAAGGTAGGGGGCGATCCCAGAGAGAATCATTGCACCGATAGAGAGGGGGTAGCTAATCGCGTAATTGAGTTCCGGCATCGGGAAGTTCATCCCGTAGATACTTGCAATGAGTGTTGGTGGGAGAAAGACAACAGATGCAATTGAGAAGATCTTGATAATTCGACTCTGTTCAAGAGAGATCTTTCCGGTAGCCGCATCAAGCAGGAAGTTCACTTTGTCGAAGAGGAAGGTGGTATGCCCTGTTAATGACTCGAGATCTTGTAAAATCTCCCTGACATCATTTTTTTGCTGTTCGCTAAGAAGTTGGGTTCTCATTAGGAAGGAGAATGAGCGACGCGTATCCATCAGAGAGAGGCGTGCTTTACCATTCATATCTTCTTGAAGGGCAATATTTTGAAGAACCTCCTCCATTGTTGGCTCTTTGTCGCTCTCATCATCTTGAGATTCTAAGCGGCGACGTTTTTCTCCCTTCTTCTCTTTTTTATTATCATCTTTCTCATCAAGCGCTAAAACATAAGGGCTTGTATTTTCAAGTTCGGCATAGATTCGCTCTAAAACATCGGCAACATGCTCAATAGCCGTTTCATGTAGTCCAATTAAGATATTCATCACATCAACTCTGCCATTTGTTAGCTCCAGTTGAACCTGTCTTGCACGAAGGCGATAGAGTCTAAATGCGGAGAGATCCTCTTCATGGATTGTAAAGAGGCGATTGTTCTTAATTGAGAATGCTACCGTGATGTTGCGCGCACTATTATCAAAATCATTCAGAAAGAAGCTGTGAACATGTAGCCCATCTTCATCCTCATAGAAACGAGCGGAAGCCTCGATATCTTTGATTTCAGCTTTCTCTGGAAGCTCAAGTTTAAAATGTTCTTCAACAAGGCTACGCTCCTCCTCTGTGGGATCAACGAGATCGATCCAGATCATCTCATCTCTAAAGTCATCCTGATCTTGAATTGAGATTTGGTGCAAGCGATTCTCTGTGAGAACAAATCCTGAAATCATATCTAAATAGCTCCTTTCTGCTGTTTGATTTGAGTCTAAATTTAATTTAATAATCCCTTTTTTAGTCGCCGATATTATCGGTGAACTATCGGTCAATGCTCGATTATTGTAAAGATCACTACAAAATGGTCGGTGACGATTCGATGAGTGGTCGATAGCTCTTTGATAGGCTCTCTTTGCGTTTTTTAATAGCCCTATCTGATCAGTGGTATTTAATAGAGATATTTAAGTGGCGTTTAAAGCTTATTTAAACCTCACAATAAACCTCACATAAATTGTTTTTTAAAGAGGCTTTTAGTGAGAATCTAACGATAATTAAAAGGGAAAGTGCATGCATTGTATCTGGAATTGACAATTCTTTATAGTTTTATAGCGATACACTGATTTCTGCTATTTGAGTGCGCTATTTTGTTGATAACGTCTCTTCTTTTATGGCAGTGACTCTTTTTTATTCAGATACTTGTCTTTGAGGATAGAATCCTCATATTAGGGGCAGCTTAATGAGTATGAGTTGAGCATCTAATTTTTACATTTTGAAGAGAGGCTCTAAAAAGATCTCTCCTCTCTTGAGTTGTGGTTGATATTGGTCGACTCGATCGGAAAGATGGGAGTCGTTGGGCCGGTAGAGAAGAAAATTATTAGAAAAGTCTTGCATTTATTTTTAAATATTATATAAGCATGCAGAGAAAATAATATTTGCTGTTTAAGAAGGAGTTTAGCGATGTCTAACGATTATGATGATGATTTATTAGATGACGAGGATATCATTGAAGAAGATGTTCCTGATGTCAGTGATGTAAAGGGCAGTAAATCCCAAGCGTGGAGAAGTATTGAGGCGATTCGAGAAGAGCGAGCACTTCAGAAGAAGCTTGCTAAAGAGTTTGATCTCGACAGTTTCGATGATCTACTTCTCGATGATGATCTCGATGAGCTTTAATAAGCTTTAGTGAGCCTTAATGGTTCTAATTAGTTTTTATTAAGATTTTAAAACGTTAGGTTTTTTAGATGTTAGGGTTTGAACTTTAGGTGTTGTAAATCACTTTAGTTGAGATGTTTGGGACGAGAGAGCAATATTCGCAACATTTTCATTGTATAATGTTGTACATTATTCAATAGATAAATGGGAGATAGTCATGACAAAAGAGAAATTAACTGAGACAGAAGCTCAAGAAAATAGAGAAGAGATGATTGTAGAAGATGAGATCCTCGAAGAGGCTCAAGATGAAAATGCGACTGATGTCGCTGATGAGATTGAGACATTAAAAGCGGAAAAAGAAGCGCTATATGATCAATATATCCGTGCGGTAGCCGAAGCACAAAATATTACAAGACGTGCAGAGATTGATGTCGCTAATGCACATAAATATGCACTCGATAAGTTTGTAAAAGACCTTCTTCCTATTATTGATGCGATGGAATTAGAGATGAAGGCGGTTGATGAGAACTCATCTGAAGAGTTAAAACGTTTCAGAGAGGGATCACAATTGATGTATAAGATGCTCCTTGGGGTTTGTGAAAAATATGGTGTCAAACAGATCAGACCAGAAGGGGAAAAACTCAATCCAGAACTTCATCAGGCAATCTCAATGATTCCTCATGATGGATATGAGACTAATCAGATCATTACGGTCGCACAAAATGGTTATCTATTAAATGACCGACTCATTAGAGCCGCGCAAGTAATTGTTGCAAAATAAAAAGCGCGTTTCTTTGATTTAGTACACTAGTAAAAGATAACAAGTTGATTTATCATTGACGGGTATTGAATCATTCAAATTATAAAAATGGCTTGTATTTTCTAGGAGCAGATCGTGCAAAATCAGCAGTCAGATAAGTTTACATTTTCGTTACTAACTATATTAGCATCGCTATCATTGTTGACAATTGTCGTGGTATTAGTGATCTCATTTGTAAAGTTTATTAGTAACAATACTGATATTAACGGTAAACCATTTAATGATAGAGAGCTCGTAGCGGAGCGTTTAACACCCTATGGGCGTGTCAATACAGGGAATTTAGTATCGGATGTCGTAAAGGCTAAAGCTCCTCAAGATGTATATGCCGCACTCTGTGCAAGCTGTCATGATACAGGGCTTAATGATGCACCGTTAACAGGGGATAACTCTGCTTGGGCATCAAGATTTAGTGAAAGAGGTCTTGATGGACTTCACACAAGTGCGATTAAAGGTCGTAACTTGATGCCAGCGAAAGGGGGCGACCCACGCTTAACAGATGAAGAGGTGATCAACACTGTAGACTTCATGTTAGCGAAGAGCGGTATCGAAGTTGCTGCTAATGATCCCGCTGAAGATATCGTCGCTGAAGAGAGCGCAACTGATGCAGAAGTAGGAGAGCCAGAAGTGAAGGCTGTTGAAACAGAAGATGCAGAGCTTGTGGAAAAAGAAGCGATTGAACAAGAAGCTGTAGAGAGTGAAGCTGCAGAGAAAAAAGAGTAAACTTCTATCGCAGAGATATGTGGATAGGAGAAATCCCGTACCACATATGTCATAATAGTATGTTGTAATGGACGGGTATGAGATTATAGATCATACCCGTTATCTTTTTTAGGAGAAAATATTATGCGATTTTTACACACAATGATTCGAGTAACGGATCTAGAGCAGTCGATCAAGTTTTTCACTGAAATTTTAGGGTTGAAAGAGACTCGTCGAAAAGAGTATCCGCAGTGGGAATGCACACTCGTTTACTTAGCTTGTGAAGGGCAGGATGTTGAGATTGAATTGACCTACAACTGGGATTCTAAAGAGGAGTATGGCATTGGTCGTGCTTTTGGACACTTAGCCTTTGAGGTTGATGATATCTATGAAGTGTGTCAGCGTGCTATGGATGCCGGCATCGAAATCAATGTTCCTCCAAGAGATGGTTGGATGGCTTTCTTTAGAACGCCAGATGATATCTCGATCGAGTTACTTCAAAAAGGTGAGCCAAAAGCACCGGCGGCTCCTTGGAAAGATATGGAGAATGTAGGCTGGTGGTAAGTTAATCCCAAAATAGTTCATAGTTCAATTGATAGCTGAACATGAGCTATCAATTGGATTTGGAATTATTTAGATAAGAATAAAAAATAAAGGATGTTACTGAATGAATAAATACCCCATGACTAAAGCGGGCGCAGAAGCGCTTCGTCGTGAATTAGATGAACTTAAACAAGTGCAAAGACCTCGAGTTATTGAAGCGATTGCAACAGCAAGAGAGCATGGTGACCTCAAAGAGAATGCGGAATACCATGCAGCAAGAGAAGAGCAGAGTTTTATCGAAGGGCGTATTGCCGATTTTGAAGCAAGATTGGCAAATGCACAGGTAATTGATATTACAGAGATCCCTAATAGTGGTAAAATAATCTTCGGTGTGACGGTAACGCTTTTTGATCTTTCAGAAGATAAAGAGGTGACTTACCAGATCGTAGGTGAACATGAAGCAGATGTGAAGAAGAATAAGCTCTCGATCGCCTCCCCTATTGCAAGAGCATTGATCGGAAAAGAGGTTGATGATCTGATTGTGATTAAAACACCTGGCGGTGATCGCGAATATGAAGTGATCAGCGTTGAGCATATTTAATTAAGAGAGTTTTAAGAGAGTTTTAAGAGAGTTCATATATTTTTATATGAGTTATATGAGTTATATGAGCTTCATCGAAGAGCTTAATAGAGCGCTTAAATCGTTGTGCCGATAAGGCGTAGTGTCTAGGCGAATTCTATCAATACTCATCAATAGATAGCAGGAAGAAGAATTATGCAAGCATTGACAGCAAACCCAGTGGCGAAGTGGATTATTATCTTAATTTTAGTGCTGGGTGTTGTCTTCTTCCATGGCTTTTTAGTTCCAGCATTGGGCGCGATGATTATCACTTTTGTGACATGGCGTCCTTACTCAGATTTAGTGCGGTTTTGCAGGGGAAATACGATGATCTCGGCCTCCCTTGCGACCGCTTTTATTGTTTTAGTGATCATCATTCCCTTCTTTTGGCTGGTTCATTATCTCTACGGTGAGGTGATCCTTCTGCGCGCTTGGTTAATTGAAGCGAATACTTTTGGCATTCCAACCCCCAATTGGGTCTTAAATCTCCCTTATGGTGATCAGATCAATATCTACTGGATGACCTACCTCGGAACGCCTAATGGAATTCATGATTTCTTTGCCGAGATCGGTTTGGCCAAATTAGGGTATCTCGCGACCGTTACCCGGTCTGTCACTAAGAGTTTTAGCGCTTTAGGTTTTACGGTTCTCTTTATGATGATTATTCTCTTCTTCTGTTATAAAGATGGACGACGTTTTAGTCGGCAGCTTGATAAAGTAGGAGAGCGTGTTTTTCCCGGTAGATGGAAAAGAATTTCTCGAATTGTCCCCACTTTAGTGAGTTCAACTGTTTCTGGAATGGTGATTATTGCTATCGGAGAGGGGATTGTTTTTGGTATTGTCTACTACTTTGTTGGCGCACCGATGCCGGTCACATTGGGGATTATTACTGGTATTTTCGCTCTCATTCCAGGAGGTGCTCCTCTCTCGATGACGATGGTCTCCCTCTATTTAGCCGGAACCGGAGAGTATACACATGGAATTATCCTCTTCTGCTGGGGGGGGATGCAGCTCTTTATTGTCGATAAGACGATTCGTCCTCGATTAGTGGGTGGATCCGTTAAGCTTCCTTTCTTACCAACGATTTTAGGGTTAGTAGGGGGTGTCAAGACAATGGGGATTATCGGACTCTTTATTGGGCCCGTTGTGATGGCATTACTTGTTGCGCTGTGGCGCGAATGGGTGCATGAAGAGACCTTAATAAGCCAAAATATTCAAGATCATCAATCATCAGACTAGCCATTATAAGATTAATAATCGTGAGATCAGCAATCGCAGAATAAGTAATCGCAAGATCAGTAATCGCGAGGGCAGTAATCGTAAGAGCAGTAATCGTAAGGGAAACATTGTAAGAGGCGCAATCGCAAGTCAATCATTATCCTGTTTATCTTATTGGTTAAGATGGTTGGTTAAGGTTTTTTTGGGTAAAATTATTAGGTCAGGTTATTGATCAATATCTTTCTCCCTTCCTCAACCTTTTTTATTGGATAAAGAATGCTCTTAAAGAGAGGAGTTTAAGATTCTCTTAAGGTTCATTGTGTCTACTTCTGGTTTAGATGAGTTTATACTAAGTTAGAAATCATCATTATCAAATCTTATAAATTTTATAAATCTTAAAAATCTTATTGATCTAGATGAATCCTGGATTCTTATAGGATCAATTTTAAGATGAACTAATTCAATACCACTCAATTAGATGGGAACTTGTAGATGTTAAGCGCATATAGATCGGTTGTCGTTGCATTATTATGGAGTACTCTCTTACTCATATTACCTACTTCTGCATGGGCAAAAGTGACTCATGTCGAGTTAACTGAGGTCTTATTAGAAGATAAGTATGAAGAGATCTATGCAGTGGGTGTTCTCTACCCTTATCAAGAAGCAATGATTCGCCCTGAAGCCGCAGGGCGTATTGTTAAAATCGCTTTTAAAGAGGGAGAGAATGTTGAAGAGGGTGATCTTCTTATTGAGCTTGATTCAGCAATTGAAGCTGCTGAATTGAAGGAGCGAGAAGCGAAACGTCAATTGGCTAAACAGAATTTAGATCGATTACTGGCCGCTCGCGGTGGGTCGACTGCTCAAGCTCGAGATATTGCGCAAGCAGAGTATGAGCAAGCGGTCGCTAATGAGGAGATCTCACGAGCTAAATATGAACGCCGTTTTATCTATGCCCCCTTTAGTGGTACGGTGGGCTTAAAAAGTGTTGAGGTAGGGGATTATGTCCAAGCGGGGGCCGATCTTGTCCGACTTTTAAATATTGATCTACTCCGTCTAGAGTTTAATATTCCTGAACGTGTCGCCCATGTGGTAGAGAAGGGGCAAAATGTTCATTTTACGGTGGATAATTATCCCAACCGACTCTTTACAGGGGAAGTCTATGCCGTAAGCCCAGAAATTGAGCAGAAAGGCCGTTCTTTAACGGTATTAGCGAGCTTTCATAATGAAGATCAAACCTTGATTGCCGGCTCCTTTGCGAGACTCAATCTTCTCGTTCCTCTCAATTACAAAGTGATTATTATTCCGGAAGAGTCGATCTTTGCCTCTGAAGGCTCTCAATTTGTCTATCGTGCGAAAGCAAGCGATGAGGCGGGAGTCTATATCGCTGAATTGGTACCAGTAGAGATTGGTGAACGTTCCGCTTTTAATGTAGAGATTCTTTCAGGATTGCAGCATGATGATGTTGTTGTTAAAGCGGGGCAGATTCGTCTAAAAGAGGGCGCAAAGATGAAAGATGCCTCGGGAGCGACTTTTCAGCAGTTAGGTGATGCAGAGCTTAAGGTCTCAGAAGTCGACGAGTTTGGGGTGGAAAAATCATCCGAAACAGCATCCGAAACAAGATCCGTTCAGCCGGCAACAGCAGGAGAGTAAGAGAATGAAGTTATCTGATACCTCCATTAAACGTCCTGTCTTTGCGATTGTTATCAACATCCTCTTAATTCTATTAGGTTTGATCGGTTTAGATCGCATCTCGATTCGAGAGTATCCCGATATTGATGTGCCGGTAACTAGTATTCGAACGAGTTATCAGGGAGCAAGTCCTGAGATTGTTGAAACTCAGGTTACAAAAGTGATTGAGGATGCGGTCACAAGTATTGATGGTATCGACTTTATTCAATCTGATTCCCGCCGAGGATTCTCCTCGATCAATATTACCTTCAATCCCACTAAAAATATTGAGGAAGCGGCCAATGATGTGCGAGATCGTGTTGCTCGTGCAAAGCGAGGGCTACCTGATGAGGTGGATGACCCTATTATTCAAAAGAGTGATTCTGATGCCGATCCGGTAGTGATTTTAGCGCTCTCAAGTGATCAATATAATGCGATTGAATTGACAAAGATGATCGAAACGATTGTCCAACCGCAGATTGAGTTATTGGAAGGGGTTGCCAATGTGACACTTTGGGGTGGGCGAGAACCGGTGATGCGTGTCTGGATCGATCCACAAAAATTAGCGATTCTCGATGTGACTGTTAGTGATGTGGAAGCTGCACTTCGCGCACAGAATGTGGAGATTCCAGCAGGAACCATTAAGAGTTCGACCCAAGAGTTCTCAATTGTTGCCCGAACCGATCTTAACCAAGTAGAAGAGTTTCGTAATATCATTATAAAAGTTGCCGATAATGCCGCAGAGGAGAATCGTCCGATTGTCCGGTTAAGTGATGTGGCATTAGTGGAGTTAGGTGGTGTTGATGAAACTTCTCGTCCGCGCCTTAATGGAAAGCCGGGGGTAGGGGTTGCGGTTATTAAGCAGTCAGTTGCGAATCCTTTAACATTATCAGCTGATATTCGTGCGCTTCTACCACAGCTTCAAGAATCACTTCCTGGAGATGTGGAGATCGCTGTAACCTCAGATTCATCGGTCTTTATCAATAAGTCATTAAGCTCCGTTTACAATACGATTGTAGAAGCACTTCTATTCGTTGGGGTGATTATCTTCCTCTTTTTGCGAGATTGGCGTGCAACATTGATACCGATGGTGACGGTACCGATCTCTCTGATCGGAACGCTCTTTGCGATGTATCTTCTTAACTATTCGATCAACACCTTAACGCTCCTAGCCTTTGTTCTAGCGATCGGGCTGGTCGTCGATGATGCTATTGTGATGTTAGAAAATATTCATCGCCATATTGCCGAAGGATTATCACCCATCGAGGCTGCTTTTAAAGGATCAAATGAGATCGGTTTTGCCATTATTGCAATGACGATTACACTCGCGGCGGTCTTCTTGCCACTGACCTTTACTCAAGGACGTATCGGGCAACTTTTTGTGGAGTTTGCCGTAACGCTCTCCATTACCGTCTTAATTTCAGGGTTTACGGCGTTAACCCTCTCCCCGATGATGTGTTCCCGTCTTCTCAAACCAGAAAATAGTAGTCAGAAGAAGGGGGTTATTGGGCGCTTTTTTGCATCCATCTCACAATGGATCGAGTCTCTATTAGAGGGGATGACCCAATTTTATGGGCGTATTCTCCGTCTCTGCCTGCAATTTCGCTATCTTGTTTTAGTGGGAATGGTGGCCTGCTTAGGGGGCGCTTATCTCTTCTATCAAATGTTACCGCAGGAACTTTCGCCGACAGAAGATCGAGGGATGATTCGTGTGGCAGCGATTACGCCGGAAGGCGCAACGGTCGATTTTACTGATCGTTACTTCTCTGAAGTAGAGGAGTATCTTCTCGATAACTTAGATGATGGGACTGTGGTCTATGCGATCTCTGGAATCTCAATGGGGGCTTTAGGCTTTGTCACTCTACCGGATTGGGATGATCGAGAGGAATCACAGATGGAGATCACCTCGCGACTCAATCGAGGTTTTCAAGATATTGCTCTCGGTTTGCGCGTTTTTGCCAGTAATCCACAATCTTTAGGACAGCGGGGAGATTCCAAAGATGTACAGATTGTCATTCGCTCAAATGAGAGTTTTAAAAAGCTCGATCAGCAGGTCACAGAGATTATGGAGCGCATGCGCGAAAATGATCTCTTGATCTCTCCTGATAATGATCTTCGAATGAATACGCCACAATTAGAGGTAGCAGTTGATCGTGAGAAGCTAGCGCTTCTAGGGATTGATGTCTCTGTTGTAGGAAGAACGTTAGAATCTGCTTTAGGGGGGCGCAATGTGACGCGTTTTAAAGAGGGCGCTGAGCAGTACGATGTGATGGTGCAGGTTGATCCCCAAAAACGGAGTCAGCCTAAAGATTTAGAAGGGATCTATGTCCGTTCAAAATATGGGGAGATGGTGCCATTGTCCAATATAGTGACAGTAACAGAGACCATTGCCCCCCAAAATTTACGTCACTTTAATAAGCTCCGTTCTGTGACGATCTCTGCCAACTTGCAATCAGGAGTATCGCAAGGAGAGGGCATTGCGCTCGTAGAAGAGATTATCCGTGAGGTGATCCCTGATGCTATGCTCGATTATCAAGGTTCATCAAGAGAATTTTTAGAGTCAGGTTCTTCGATGATCTTTATCTTCGTTATGGCACTACTCTTTATCTATCTTGTGCTAGCGGCACAATTTGAGTCATGGATCGACCCTTTTATTATTCTTCTCTCTGTTCCTTTAGCGGGATTTGGTGCTTTAGGTGCGCTCTATCTCTCTGGTGGATCGATCAATATCTATAGTCAGATCGGTCTTGTCACACTGGTCGGCTTGATTACAAAGCATGGAATTTTAATTGTTGAGTTTGCCAATCAGATTCGAGCAACCGGTATCTCAAAGAGAGAAGCGATTGTTGAAGCGGCAACATTACGACTTCGTCCGATCTTAATGACAACTGGCGCAATGGTTTTAGGTTCAGTGCCGCTTGCGCTCTCTGTAGGGGCAGGCGCTGAATCGAGATCAGCGATCGGTTGGGTTATCGTTGGGGGGATGAGTATTGGAACACTCCTAACTTTAATCGTCGTACCGGTGATCTATCTCTTTATTGGTGGGAGAAAAAGAGAATCTGCGCAGATGCCCCAATTTCAGGTACAATAAATTCATTTGTCATCAATGAGAAGATGGTTATTTAATGATTGTGCGCTATTTAGGGCTTGCTCCTTATCAAAATGTCTATGAGGAGATGAAGCAATTTACAGAGAATAGAGTGGAGGAGACCCCCGATGAATTATGGGTTGTGGAGCATCCTCCTGTCTATACACAAGGGCAAAACGGGAAGCCGGAACATATTTTAAATCCGGCGATGATTCCTATTGTTCAGGTCGATCGTGGTGGGCAGGTCACCTATCATGGTCCCGGGCAGCTTGTAGTCTATACTTTGATCGACTTTAAGAAGCGAGGTTGTGGTGTTCGCTCATTGATCCGCGCGCTAGAGAATGCCGTGATCGCAACTTTAGCTGATTATGGGATTGAAGGGAGCGGAGATGTCTCAGCGCCAGGCGTCTATGTGGATGGAAAAAAGATTGCCGCATTAGGATTACGTATTCGAAAGGGTTCGGTCTATCATGGATTGAGCCTTAATGTCGCGATGGATTTGACACCATTTTCCGGGATCAATCCGTGTGGATATCAGGGGCTTGAGGTGATTCAGATGATCGATTTTGTTCCTACAATTTCGTTGTCAGAGGTCACAGAGCATCTGGTAGGCCATCTAGAGTACTATCTCGATCCGTTGCAGTTGCAGCAGAGCGCTCATCAGCAGAGATCGTAGAGAGTCATTGAAGGGGAAAATCTTAAAAAACAATTTAAAAACAATTTAAAAATAATTTAGAAATATAGTTAGAAAAAATAATATAGAAACGATCTAGAAACGATCTAGAAACAATCTAGCAATGATCTAGAAAAGTAATTTAGAAAAAACTATAAAAAAGGGAAGCGATCCCTCTCTGTGAGTTTCATGGTCTCTAGAGCTATTTTTCAGGATAAGGAAGGAGTTTAAAAATTGGTGGTTGAAGAGAGAGACTCGCAAGCTTTTAGCTGGAAGCGAGCATTAAAGGTGACCTCACCTGTTGCGATGGGATATGCGCCGGCAGGGATGGCATTTGGTGTTTTAGCGAGTGTTGCCGGGATTCCTTGGTGGATGTCGATCCTGATCTCTATTGTCGTCTTCTCTGGGGCTGCACAATATGCGGCAATTCCTTTGATCTCCACGGGTGCCGGGCTTCTCAATATTAGCGCCAATACTTTGGTGATCAATTTACGCCATGTTTTCTATGCACTCCCCTTAGTGGATATTCTCCCTAAAAATCCTCTAAAACGCGCATACTGCCTCTTCTGTTTAACAGATGAGTGTTTTTCGGTTATGACGAGTCTCACAAAAGAGGAGCAACGAGGGCTCTTTCCAAAAATTTCTCTTTTAGTTCACGGCTATTGGGTTGCCGCGACCATCGTGGGAATTATTGCAGGTGAAGAGTTAGCGCAATGGGTTCCTAATTTAGAATTTGCATTGCCGGCACTCTTTGTCATTTTATGGTTTGAACAGATGCGCAGTAAACGGATCTGGTGGCCCTCATTGATTGCTGTGGGTCTCTACCTTGTGATGTTGGTGGTTGCTCCTAAATATGTCTTGATCTTAACACTACTCTTTGCGGTTCTCTTCATTCTTCTACGTGCAGCACTTCAATCAAAAAGGGAGGCTCTCTAATGGGAAATATGACGATAAGCGCCCTGATAGTCGCGATTATTGCGATGGGGGTGATCACCTTCATTTTACGCGCATTTCCAACATTTGTTCCTAAGCGTATTCTCGATTCCCATCTATTGCGTTATCTCAATTACGCTCTTCCGTTGAGTGTTATGGCGGTCTTAATTATCCATAGTATGGAGATCGATTTTTCTGCTCCTGATTGGTTCGCTATTATTGCGAAGATATTAGCACTTTTACTCGTCTTGGCGAGCTATGGGCGTTGGCGTAATGTCTTTTTAAGTGTCATTGTGGGGGTTGCCGCCCTTAATGGATTTCTCTATCTATTTTCATTGATTTAATGCGGTGATTTAGTGCGGTGATTTAATGTGCTTAAATCTGCTTTGATGTCTCTAGATGAGCCCTTCATGAGGGAATCGGTAGTTAGCTACTAATATCAAGCTGCGAATATGCTATAGAGTTGTCAATATGTTATAGCGAAAGTTGAATCTGTAAGTTTTATGTAAACATATCGTAAAAAATCATTTTAATACTCATCTATATTTCAATTAGTTGTGATTTAGGTCAATAGGTTGATCTAGGATTCTTCTCTTTTAGGGGTACAATACTTCGTAGTTTCTTTTGTATACCTTGTCATATTCGGTTTATGATAGAGGGAATGAAGAGGCTGAGATCATGATAAGAGCGCTGTTTGCTCGGCAGATCTTTAGGAGAATATCCTGTTACTAGAGAAGACTCTGAGAGAGCACTCTGATAGCACTTCAACAGAATAATAAAATAAGATGGGAAATAATGAGAAGATATCATGAAAGGTAGATTCTATAAGGTTGTAACAATCATTTGGTTTTTGATCATGAATATCATCTTTTTCTATCCAGGTGAGAATGTCCCATTTTTAACGCTGGGAGATGAGTGGCTCGATAAGTGGCTCCATTTTGGTGCTTTTGCAACGCTAACAGGTTTGGTATTGCGTGGAATTCATATTGAAAATCGTCGACGTGAGAGAGTCACACAGGAGTATTATTGCCATTTCTGCTTTTTCTACTCCGCGCGATGTATGTTGCTTTTGATTGCCTACTTTGCACTATTGAGTGAATTGATACAGGGATACTTTATTCCAGGAAAGACTCGAGAGTTTAGTGACCTCTTTGTTGATCTTGCCGGCATTTTAACAGCATGGGGAATCTCCTCTCTTTTGACCTATTGGGAGCGTTCAATTGAGAGTCTTGCTAGAGAGAGAGAAGAGAATAGAGAGGATAATATTCAAAGAGAGAGAATCAGAGATATTCATATTGAGAGTGATATGAATGTAGATTTTCGTGCTGATCTTCGTTCTGATCTCCAAGGGGATTCCACATCAGAGATTGCCTCTAAAGAGCTCCGTTAGAGCGCAAGAGTAAATCTTATAACTACCTCAATTTATTACTCTGTAATTATTATTCCGGCAATATCTTAAATGACTCAATAGCACGGATAACTTCTAAAACCTCAGGGTTTTTTCCCTTTCCCCCTAAATTGATGGCATGGGGATTATTTGCGGTGGGGATAACGCCGGCATAGTGAGCGTCACTTCCTAAAAAGAGTCCAATCAGTGGGCGATCTTGCGTATTGGCAAGATGTGCAAAACCGGTATCTACGGCGATAATGAGCGTTGCCTGTGAGAGAATCAATCCCGCCTCAGCAATAGAGACTTTAGGCATTAAGATGGCCCCCGGAATCTCCTCTGCTAATCGTTCTGCGCGTACTTTTTCACGCTCATTTCCCCAAAAGAGAATAGAGGCGATCCCCTGTTCATCGAGCCAATTCCCAATAGAGATCCAGCGCTCTTCTGGCCACTCTTTATTTTCGGCGCTCGTGCCATGAATGAGTGCGGCAAAAGGACGATCAGGCGTTAATGGTGATCGCGTCTGCCAATGTTGGATTCCAAAATCAACTGGTGTATCGATTGTGTAATGGAAGATCCCCGCAAAGAGTTGACGATTCCGTTCAATCGCTGTTAATCCCTTCTCAACGGTAATCCCATGTTGATAAAAACGGGCAGCAAAAGGATCGCGGATCGATTCTTTTGCGTAGCTGTAAGTGGGGATACTCCCTTTTTGAGCGGCGATTTTGGTGATAATAGCGCTCTTAATCAGACCTTGGCAATCGACGATTAGATCCCACTGATACTGGCGTAAAGCGCTTTTGAATGCGGTGAACTCTTGCCATGTTTCTCGTTTTAAAGGATGCTTTTTCCAACGGCGACTGCCAAAAACAATCACCTCTTTTGTCATAGGATGCATTTTGGCAATATCGACAAAGGACTCCTCTACCACCCAAGTGATCTCATATTGATGGGGGCATGCTCTTGAAAGATCGGTTAATGCCGGAAAAGTATGGATAAGATCTCCCATGGAGGAGGTTTTCACTAAGAGTAGCTTCTTCATACGATTGCTTTTTAATTCCTTTGTGCAATTGAGCGATAACGGGATCGATAATTGACCTAAAGAGAGTAATTCCCCCAAGCGCGATCCCTAATTCAACAGTGGGAGTGATTTTACCATGAAGTGGCGCATTATTTGGGAGATTATATCAAGTTATCGTCAAAAGAGATGATGGCTAAAATTAAAAGAGATCGCCTCTTTTCAAAGAGAATAACACCTGCTACATTGAAGGATAAGAAGAATAATGCTCAGGCTCAGTGAAGCTGTCTAATGGCGCTACGAAAAGGGTCTATGAAAAAGGGGCTATGAAAAATGAGCACCTATGAAAATAATTATAGAGCTATCATCGTATAAATTATAGGCATCAAGTTATATGCCTTAAGTTAAAGCAGATCGAAGGATCAACAACATCAATTAGGAGAGGAAATGATCAGGGTTGGAATTATCGGGGTGACGGGTTATGCCGGCCAGCAGCTATTGTGGTTATTAGAGCAGCATCCCGAGGTAGAGATAAGGCTTCTCTCTTCAAAATCTTACGCTGATATGAATATTGCTGAAGTCTATCCTAACTATGAAGGGCGCTTAGATCATACGCTTCTGAAAGATCGTGATTTTATGGCGCGACTAGATGAGATCGATCTTCTCTTTATGGCTTTGCCTCATGGTTTATCGCAAGGATTAACAAAAGAGGCCTATGCCGCTGGTGTTAAGGTGATCGATCTTGGTGCAGATTTCCGCTTTGAAGATATCAAGCAGTATGAGTCTTGGTATAAGGTGACGCATCAGGCAACAGATATTAGCCATCTTGCCGTTTATGGAATGCCGGAGTTACACCGAAAAAGAATTGTTGATGCGCCGATTGTCGCTTCTCCTGGCTGTTTTCCAACATCAGCTATTTTAGGTGCTGCCCCCCTTATTGCCAATCAGTGGGTGAAGCCTGATCTTATTGTCGATTCTAAAACAGGAACAACAGGTGCCGGCAGAGATGCCAAAACAACCTCTCTTTTTTGTGAAGTGAATGAGAACTTCAAGCCTTATGGGCTTCTTAACCATCGCCATACACCAGAGATGGAGAAAGAGTTAGCAAAGTTGCAGGATGATCCTCAGGGCGTTGCCGTTCTCTTTACTCCCCATCTTTTACCACTTAATCGAGGGATTCTTTCAACGATCTATCTCGATTTTGCTGATGATAAAAGCTTTAGCGAAGCGGATGCTTACAAACTCTATGAAGCGTTCTATCGCGATGAACCTTTTATCCGTGTGCGCAAAGGGTTGCCAGAATTGAGCCATGTACGCGGTACCAACTTTTGTGATATTGCTCTGCGAGTAGATGAAAAGCGACGCAAAGTGATCGTGATCTCTGCCATTGATAACCTTATCAAAGGGGCTGCAGGGCAGGCGGTTCAGAGTATGAATATTATGTTTAAACGCCCAGAAGATGAGGGGTTAAAGATACTCTCTATGTATATTTAACGCCACTTTAGAGAGAGAAAGTCAGTGGATGTTAGTGTGAAAGCATCATTCAATATTTGAAGCTATATTTGAAGCTATATTTAAAACACTCTATTTAAAATACTGTATTTAAAACGATATTTGTTATAGTTGTTGCTATTTTATATCGAACTTAAGATCGATAGTCAGATCAATCTAATCTATTGAGCTGTTTGTAACTTAATGTTTTAGGATAGGGTTCTAATATTTATGGAATGAGTATTGAATAAATATTGAATAAATATTGAATAAATATTGAGTGAACATTCGATGCTTATAGATTGAATAATTATCTTTTAGACCTTGTTTTAGATTGGGTCGAAGTTTTAGGGAAGTAAGATTCTCAATATTAGGAGTGAAGAATCATGATTACAATTTTGAAAGACGGGACGATTACCTCAACCCCGGGATTTCAAGCCGCCGGTATTACGGCAGGAATTAAGGAGAGTGGGAAGAAAGATCTCGCTTTTATCTGGAGTGAAACGCCGGCAGTTGCAGCCGCAACATTGACCCAAAATAAGTTTCGTGCAGCGCCGGTCGATCTTTGTGCCGGCTTTTTAGCAAATGAGACGCATCGCGGTCTGATTATCAATAGTGGAAATGCCAATGCTTGTACCGGTGAAGAGGGTGCGGCAAATGCATTGGAGATGTGTGAAATAGTCGCTAAAGAGATGGATGTCGATACCGAGTCGATCTTTGTAGCTTCTACCGGTGTGATCGGTCAACAGTTGCCGATGGAGATTATTCGTAAAGGATTAGTCGAAGTTCCTAAGGCACTTAGTCGTGAAGGAGGGAATGAAGCCGCAGAAGCGATCATGACAACCGATCTTGTCTCTAAAGAGGTGGCAGTCTACTTTGAGTTAGAAGGTGAGATCGTCACTATCTCCGGTATGGCGAAAGGTTCGGGCATGATTCATCCCAATATGGCGACGATGATTGCCGTCTTAACAACAGATGCTAATATCTCAAAAGAGATGTTACAAAAGGCTTTCTCCGCGAGTGTGAATACCTCTTACAATATGGTCTCTGTTGATGGCGATACTAGTACGAATGACTCTGCATTTATCTTTGCCAATGGCCTTGCTAATCACACCAAAATTGAAGCGAGCGGAGATGCCTACCTCAAATTTAAGCGGGGATTAGATACCGTTAATCAGTTATTAGCGAAAAAGATTGCACGAGATGGGGAAGGGGCGACTAAACTTCTAGAAGTTCGTGTTGAGCATGCTCGCTCTTTGGCTGATGCACAGAGCGTTGCCAAATCAGTTGTGACCTCAAGTCTTGTGAAGACAGCGATCTTTGGTGAAGATGGCAACTGGGGAAGAATTATCTGTGCGGTAGGAAATGCAACGGCAGAATATGATATCTCAAAGGTGCAGATCTTTATGGAAGCTGCTGGCAAATCGGTGCAGATTGTTGCAGATGGTTTTGGTGCAAAATTTGATGAGTCTGAGCTTGATACCCTCTTAAAAGAGGAGACGATCACTATCTTTGTTGATCTGATGAATGGGGGGAGTACGGCAACTGCTTGGGGATGCGATCTCTCCTACGATTACATCAAGATCAATGCCGATTACCGCACTTAACTCTGTTGTAGGATGAGTGGAGTACGAGCCTGTTTATAGATTGATCACTTTTTTATTTGTAAACATGCTCGTAGTCATTAGGACCTAGGCTCGTAAGAAAGCAAGAAGAAAACAAGAAGAAAACAAGAAGAAAGTAATAAGGATAGAGGATGATTACCAATCACGATAAGGCCCATATCTTGGTGGAGGCATTACCATTTATTCGTAAATATGCGGATAAAACGGTAGTGATCAAGTATGGGGGTGCCGCCATGGTGGATGAAAAGGTGCGCGATGAGTTTATGAAGGATATCGTTCTGATGAAGTATGTCGGATTACGTCCCATCATTATTCATGGTGGTGGCCCTGAGATTAATGCTATGTTAAAACGGGTCAATAAGGAGAGCCGATTTGTAGAGGGCAATCGCGTTAGTGATGCTGAAACGGTTGAGATAGCGGAGATGGTGCTATCGGCGAAGATCAATAAGGGCATTGTGGCAGATCTTAATCGCTTAGGTGCAAAAGCTGTAGGCTTAAGTGGTAAAGATGGCGGGATGTTAACGGCGCGTAAGAAATATATTGAAAAAGAGGGTGAAAAGATCGATATCGGCTATGTTGGTGAGATCGAATCTGTTGATCGTGCCTTAATCGATATTCTGGTAGAGCAAGGTTATATTCCTGTGATCTCATCGATCGGGATTGGCCCTGCCGGCGAGACCTTCAATATCAATGCCGATTATGTTGCCGGAGAAGTTGCCGCCGCTGTCGAAGCGTATCGCTTAATCTTCTTAACCGATGTCAATGGTGTCTATCGTGACTTTGAAGATAAGAGTTCTCTTATTGCCGATATGTCGGTCACAACGGCAAAATCTTATATTGATCAGGGGATTATCAGCGGTGGAATGATTCCGAAGGTCAATACCTGTCTTGAGGCGATTGAGCGTGGTGTTCATCATGTCATTATCTTAAATGGGCAGATTCGTCATTCGATCTTATTAGAACTCTTTACAGAAGAGGGGTGCGGAACGATGATCTATAAAGATTAACGCTCCTTAGGTCATATGACGAGTCATAAGCAGAGTCATAAATAGAGTTTAAAATCAATAATCGTCAATAATAGTGAACAATAGAATATATCGATAGGATATATGTCGATAGGATCTCTCTCAATCTATGAGCGATAGTAAGAGATGATGAGAGGTCGATCAACTGTAAAATATAATAGCGTAAAACCAAAAGGATAAGAGATGCTACTCAATGTATATAATCGGTTTCCGGTCAATTTTGTAAAGGGTGAAGGGTTAACATTGATTGATGATAAGGGGGATCGATATCTCGATTTTGTCTCCGGTATTGCGGTCAATGCATTAGGTCATGCACACCCTAAAATGGTTGAAACAATTCAAAAGCAGGCGGAGACGCTACTTCATGTCTCTAACCTCTACTACAATGAGGCGCAAAATCGCGCGGCAGAAAAGTTACTTGCCGCAACCGGTTATGATCGTGTCTTCTTCTGCAATAGTGGTGCAGAAGCAAATGAGCTAGCGCTTAAAATTGCGCGGAAGTATGGAAAACAAATCTCTCCTTCTAAAAATGTGATTCTCTATATGAAGAACTCCTTTCATGGGCGTACGACAGGGACTTTAGCCGTAACTGGGCAAGAGAAGTATCAAGCAGATTATCGCCCTTTGATTCCCAATACGGTAGAGATTGAGTTTAATGATCTTGACATGTTAAAAGCACATTTTAATAGTGATGTCTGCGCCATTATTTTGGAGCCGATCCAAGGGGAAGGGGGATTAACCTCAGCAACGGAATCTTTTATTGCAGAGATTGCGCATTTAGCAGAGGAGCATCAAGCGTTAGTGATCTTCGATGAGATTCAATGTGGAATGTCTCGTACCGGGACAGTTCTCTATTCTGATCAGCTCCCCTTAAAGGCAGATGTTGTGACATTAGCAAAAGCATTAGGGGGCGGAGTGCCGATCGGTGCTTGTATTACAAAGGGGATAGCAAATGAGATCTTAGTACCGGGCGATCATGGTTCGACTTATGGTGGTAATCCTTTTGTCTGTAGTGTTGCCGCAACAGTATTAGATGAGATCACTTCAGAAGAGATGCTCTCTCATGTGAAAAAGATGGGAGAATATGCCCATAGTGCTTTAGAAGCATTACAGAAGAAGCATCCAGAGATTGTTGAGATTCGTGGAAAAGGATTACTTTTAGGGTTTAAGCTCGATGATTCTCTACAAGCGGGAGATCTAGTTAAAGAGGCTTTAGCACGCAAGTTGCTGTTAGTCTCCGCAGGGGGGAATGTTGTTCGTTATTTCCCAGCGCTCATTGTGACAGAGAAGGAGATCGATGCAACGATCCCTATTTTAGATGCAGCCTTAAGCGCACTTAAAGAGGCGTAATGCTCCAGAGATTATTGAAAGCATAAAGTATTTTAAAATCGCACATTAGGTGCGATTTTTTATTATCGGTACGCCGGATCTCACTATCGCGTTCTTTCAAAAATCACGCGCCGGCAGTCGGTGATCTTTTATCGCCGGAAAAATAATTGATTTATTGAAATAAATAGGGCTGATGAGGTGCCGGATCTCACTATCGCGTTTTTCCAGAAATCTTGCGCCGGCAAGCGGCAATCTCTCGATTACCGATAATCATCTCAATCATGGTTTGCTGTAGATCTGATTTCTCTTGGCATCAGAGATGCCTAACTGCGGGCATGCAGTAGTGATAAGAGCAAAATGGTCGTTTCCCGCGGCTCCATGAACTTTCTTAAGAATGATTCATTAAGATAACAAAAGCTGAACGCTGCCGGATCTTACTACCGCATTTTTTTAAAAATCACGCGCCGGCAATAGGCGTCAGAGATGCCTAACTGCGGGCATGCAGTAGTGATAAGAGCGAAATGGTCGGTTCCCGCGGCTCCAGAAATCGTCTTAGAGGGTATGCATGAAAACAGAAGCTGTTGAATTGCCGGAGATCACTACTGCATACTTCCATCAATTGCATGCCGGGCAATAAGCGATCTACAAGTAATAATTAACATTCATTTAATTGATGCAAAATAGGCTGATGAGGTGCCGGATTTCACTATCGCGTTTTTCCAGAAATTTTGCGCCGGCAAGCGGCAATCTCTCGATTACCGATAATCATCTTAATCATGGTTTGCTGTAGATCTAATTTCTCTTGGCATCATTGATGCCATTCTGCGGGCATGCAGGGGTAAAAAGAACGAAATAGTCGGTTCCCGCGGCTCCACGAACTTTCTTAAGAATGATTCATTAAGACAACAAAAGCTGAACACTGCCGGATATTACTACCGCATTTTTTTAAAAATCACGCGCCGGCAGTCGGTGATCTTTTATCGCCGGAAAAATAATTGATTTATTGAAATAAAAGAGGTTGATGAGGTGCCGGATCTCACTATCGCGTTTTTCCAGAAATCTTGCGCCGGCAAAGCGGCAATCTCTCGATTACCGATAATCATCTCAATCATGGTTTGCTGTAGATCTGATTTCTCTTAGCATCATTGATGCCTAACTGCGGGCATGCAGGGGTAAAAAGAGCGAAATGGTCGTTTCCCGCGGCTCCATGAACTTTCTTATTAGTTGAAATAATAAAATAGAAATAAAAAAAGAGCCTTATGAGAGGGATCGGTTAGAGCGTTGCAAAGTAGTATAGGGATTGGCAATGCATAGCTTAAGGGAACGTAGATCTAACTCTCAAAGGCTTTTAAAGAGGTGTGATACTTTATATAAAAATAGTCGCTCTGATGGGGGGTTAGAGCGACTATTCCTTTTTTACAGCTGTTACTTCTTACAAGTATTGATACCTAGAACAGGGTAGAGTGGGCAGTAGCGGATAATTCCTGTTAAAAGTGGAACTAAACCGATCAAGCCCCAAAGTGATTTAGGACCAATAAAGACTAAACTTAAGATGATGATGCCAACGATGATACGAATAGTTGCATCGAGTGTTCCAATATTCTTTTTCATATGAAGCTCCTCTATTTATCAGATTTTTCTGATGAGTTATTTGGATTCTTATTTGGGTTTATAGACTAATAGTTTATAGGCTAATGGGTAAATAATATATGAATTTATATATTATATGGTATTCCTCTGAAGTACAACTTTTAATACCACTTCTCTTCTAACTTATCTTTAGCGTATCTCGACGATGAGTAGCATTTGCAGCAACATTGAGTGCTAAAATCTAGGAAGTGGAGGGAGAAAGTGTTGTGTTATTCTTTGCGAAAGGTCAAAATGTAGTCAATATCTTTAGGTAAAGAGAGCGCTAACCACTGTATAATGCACTCTTTTCACAGTCGGGCTGGCAATTGAATGAGAAGCTTTAATGACAATGTCATCACAGCACTCTAAAATTGTAGTGTAGTCAGTAGTGTAGTCACTTTTGAATAGGACAATATGAGGTAATGAATATGGTCAAGAAAATCATTTTAGATTGTGATCCTGGGCATGATGATGCCATTGCACTTCTTTTAGCGCATGGGAATCCCAATATCGAACTCTTAGCGGTCACGACCGTTGTGGGAAATCAGACATTAGAGAAGGTGACCCGTAATGCTTTAGGGTTGGCAAAAGTTGCCAATATTGTCGGCGTTCCATTTGCCGCAGGTTGTTCAAGACCATTAGTGCGTGACGTGGAGATTGCCCCCGATGTTCATGGGGAATCGGGTTTAGATGGCCCAACATTGCCAGAACCTGATCTTGAACTCGATTCGCGTCATGCGGTCGACCTCATTATTGAGACTATTCTCAGCCATCCACCAAAGACAGTAACATTAGTTCCAACTGGTGGCTTGACCAATATTGCGATGGCAGTTCGTAAAGAGCCCAAGATCGCCTCGCTTGTGAAAGAGGTTGTTTTAATGGGCGGTGGCTATCATGTTGGGAACTGGAGTGCCGTTGCTGAATTTAATATTAAAATTGATCCAGAAGCAGCCCATATTGTCTTTAATGAAAAATGGCCTTTAACAATGGTAGGCCTCGATTTAACGCATCAAGCTTTAGCAACTCCCGATGTGATTGAGAAAATTGCACAGATTGGCACAAAGCCGGCAAAATTTGTGGTGGAACTATTGGAACACTTTGGTGTGCTTTATGAAAAAGCGCAAGGATTTATCTATCCACCGGTTCATGATCCCTGTGCGGTTGCCTATGTGATCGATCCCGCAGTGATGACAACTCAGAAAGTACCCGTGGATATTGAATTGACAGGAACATTAACCTTAGGCATGACCGTCGCTGATTTCCGTATGCCACCGAGTGAAGATTGCCATACGCAGGTTGCAGTGAAATTAAATCACGCTTACTTTTGGGATCTCATAGTCGAAGCATTAGAGCATATCGGCGAGGTGGATTATGACGCAGAATGATATTACAAAATCTGCCGAGGTGACGGAACCACGGAGTGTGGTTCCTCTTATGGTTGCGCTCTTGATGGCCTGTATGGCTTTTCAGCTCAATGCAACCATGCTCAACCCGGTATTAGTGACGATTGCTGGCGCGCTTGATACATCAGAGGCAACGATAGGCCTTTCACAAACAGCCTTCTTTATGTCAGCGGCGCTCTTTTCTATCTTTATTCCTCGCTTAAGTGATATTGTCGGGCGTCGTAAGATCCTCTTTCTTCTGATCTTTGTGACAACGATTGGGGGTGTGCTTTCAGCCATTACGCCTAATATCGAGCTCTACTTTGTATCACGCATTATTCAAGGCTTTTCAGGACCTGTTGTTCCGCTCTGTCTGTTGATGCTCCATGCTGAAGTGAATGATCCAAAACGTTACGGGATGTTGATGGGGATTATTACTGCTGTCAATGGTGGAATCGCCGGGATTGATGCTTTCTTAGGTGGATTTATTGCCACTCACTTTGGTTTCCGCCCGGTATTCTGGTTTATCGCTGCTGTTGGTCTTATTACACTTCCCTTTATTCTCAAAGGTGTGAGAGAGACAAAACCTTCCGCAGGGCAGAAGATGGATTGGTTTGGCGTTCTCTTTTTGGTCATTACCTTGGCTGGATTCTTAGTGGCCTTTAATGAAGCAGGGAAGATCACACATGCCAACTGGTGGATTGTCGCAATTTCTATTGTTATCGCTATTCTCTCTTTTCTCTTCTTTATTCAGATTGAGAAGCGAATCAATGAGCCACTCGTTACGGTGGAGCATCTTAAAGAGCGTTCGACGTGGGCTCTGCTTTTAACCACGGTTCTGACGATGACCGGTATCTTTGCCGTTGTGAATGGTTTAGTGGTCTCTTTTGCGCAAAATGGAGAGATCGGTTTTGACTTTACTGCGAATAAGACAGCGATCTATCTTCTTGCACCTTACGCCTTAATCGGTTGGTTAGTTGGACCTTTCATGGGGAAACTAGCACCTATTTGGGGTTATAATCGCATTCTTCGTTTCGGTTTGATCGGGAGTATCATAGGAATTTTGATCTTGATGCTCTTTGGCTTAGGCTCTCTGACCATTCTGATTTTAGGAACGCTACTGATCGGGGTGATGTATGCCGGAACAGCGAACATTATGCTCAATGGTTTAGGCGTTGTTCTTTCACCGCAAGATAATCCGGGCTTTTTGCCGGGGATGAATGCGGCAGCCTTCCATATCGGCGCCGGCTTAAGTTTTGCACTTTTACCTGCGATGTTGGTATTGAGTAGTGATCTTCTACAGGGATATGGTAATGGGATGTTATTAGGTCTTATCATTACGGTTGTGGCCCTTTTAGTCTCCTTCTTAATTCCGAAGCCCCTTAGTGCAGAGGTTGCCGGCGCAGAGTAAGGTTTAAGAGAAGATTAGAATCAGGATCACAAAATAAGTTAATGCATTTTTGATCATGGCATAATAGAGCAGTATCGGTATCGTGAGATGTTGATACTGCTTTTTTTTGATTGTTAGGTCAGAGATCGGGCTTTGACTTGTGGAGTTAAAAGTGCGGTTAAGGGGGAAGTAAATGGAGAGAAAAGATGGTTAGTTTAGGCACTACTCAAAGATGGATCGAGCAGATGTCAGCCCCTCTTTATGAGGGGACACTGGCGACGATTGAGATCGTATTAGGATCTACCTTTATTGCTGCGATTGCCGGCGCGTTCTTATCGCTCCTTCTCTTTGGTGCCTCGCGACATCGAAAGCTTGCAGCGTTCTTTCTACCGCTTCGTCTGATTGTTTCACTCGTTGGGAGTTATCCTCTTATTCTCTTTGCACTTCTCCTACTTCCTTGGTCATCATCGCTCTATGGAAGTACAAAAGGGGCAAGTAATGGACAATTAATTTTAACGATTTGGGGCATCTTTTTCTTTGCCTATCAGATTCTTAGTCGAATCTCCGCTATTGAAGAGGAGGAGGCGTTACCAATAGTTGTTTTAAGGAGTATTGAAGCGCTACTGATTGCACTTCTTGCCGGTAGTGCAACGTTAGGATTATTAAAGATGGGGGGATTGATCGCTTTTGTTCTCGATCTATCGATGCCTATTGTGCCGGAAGCGGTGATGGTTGTTGCGGTGATCTATCTGTTCTTCTTAATCATGATTAAAGTATTCTTTGGATCAATGTTCGTTATTTTACGGCAGCAGTTAATCAAGAAAAAGGAGGAGGCAATCAAGAAGAGCGAAGAGAATTCTTTTAAATCTAAAGAGTTCTCAGCGCCGGATAAAGAGGAGATTGATCATCTATTTAAGGAGCAGGATTCATCGAAGGATCAACGCCGAGAGAATCTCCCGAATGATCTTGATTATTTGATTCGTAATCGCCGTTCTTAAGGTCATTGGTTGATACAAAAAGGGTTGTAGAGGTGCCGGATCTTACTATCGCGTTCTTGCAGAAATCACGCGCCGGCAAAAGGCATCATTGAAGCCGATCTGCGGGCATGCAGGAGTGATAAGAGCGAAATAGTTGGTTCCCGCGGCTCACGAACTTTCTTAAGAATGATTCATTAAGACAATAAAAGCTGAACGCTGCCGGATCTCACCATCGCATTCTTTCAAAAAACACGTGCCGGCAGTTGATGATCTCCTATCACCAACAAATATCATCATTTTAACGCTATTTTTCCTGACATTAGAGATGCTGACCAAGCGGGCATGCAGGAGTGATAAGAGCGAAATAGTTGGCTCCCGCAGTTCCACGAATTCTCTTAAGAATCATAAAAATGATTAGTTGAAACAATAGAGGCTGTTGCGTTGCCGGGTCTTACTATCTCATTCTTCCCCAAATTGCGTGCCGGCAAAGGGCATCAGAGATGCCGACCTGCGGGCATGCAGTGGTTAAAAGAATGAAATAGTTGGTTCCCGCGGCTCCACGAACTTTCTTAAGAATGATTTATTAAGACAACAAAGGCTGAACGCTGCCGGATTTTACCATCGCATTCTTTCAAAAAACACGTGCCGGCAGTTGATGATCTCCTATCACCAACAAATATCATCATTTTAACGCTATTTTTCCTGACATTAGAGATGCTGACCAAGCGGGCATGCAGGAGTGATAAGAGCGAAATAGTTGGCTCCCGCAGTTCCACGAATTCTCTTAAGAATCATAAAAATGATTAGTTGAAACAATAGAGGCTGTTGCGTTGCCGGGTCTTACTATCTCATTCTTCCCCAAATTGCGTGCCGGCAAAGGGCATCAGAGATGCCGATCTGCGGGCATGCGGTGGTTAAAAGAATGAAATAGTTGGTTCCCGCGACTCCAGACATTGTCTTAGAGTCTGTTAAAACCTTTTACAAGCGATTAGAGATTTGCAAAAAAGACTAAAAAGATCGGCGCTAGGATATTGGTGATAAAGCCGAAACTAATCGCGATAGGGACAACTTGAGCGCCTCCCGTTCTTTGAATGACCGGCAAGACAAAATCGAGTGAGGTTGCGCCGCCTGAACCGACGGCGGTTAATGGATAGCGTGCCATCAGAAGCGGAATGACCATAAAAGCAAAAAACTCGCGGAAAAGATCATTAAAGAAGGCGATTGAACCTAAGATCGGACCATGAGCATCTTGAAGAATAATGGTAGAGAGCGAGTACCAACCAAATCCCGAACTGATCGCTAATCCATGTGTTATCGGCATCTGTAAAATCAGTGCAGCGATGATCCCTCCGGCAAAGGAGGAGAGAATAAAGAAGAAGCTAAGAATCAGCCCATAGCGATTTAAGAGAACCGCTTTTAGATGCACGCCACTTGCTCGAAGCTGTAAACCGACACAAGCTAAGAGTATCATTAAGGCGATCTCTGCAAGATGTTCCGGGAGATAGATATATTGATTTGCAAGCAATCCTACAATTAAACCTAAAATAATGGAACCAATCAGCTTTGAGGAGCCTAATAGCGCCCTCCATGTGGATTCCTTCTTTACAGAACCCGGCTTGAGCGGGAAGGGGAGCTGCTTATCAAGGAAGATCAATGCTACCATATTGAGCCCTAAAATAAGCACAATGAAGAGCAACGTCTTTCCAAAGATCGATTGTAGTTGTTGCCAAAGATCGGGAATGGCCGCTAAATTTAGTCCCATAATAAAGAGAATGATATAGATTAAGGCGATCAGGATATGATCGACAAGCTTAATCAGAGCGCGCTTTTTCAGGGGGATGGCAAAGCCAATTAGCAGCGGAAGGAGTACCCAAGTAAGTGTTTGGAGCATAATTCTATAGACGCTATTGGTAACAGATAAGGGGGAATAGGAGAGAACCTCGCCCATCTTCGGCAATTTTGCCAGACAATTGCTAGCTAACTGTTGCGCGTATAGCTTAACAGATAATGGACTCGGAAGAGAGCGTTTTTCTTTACCGATCGGCGTATTCTTTCGCTTCTCACTCCGCTATCGGCGAATACATCTTTAATCGTTCATTCGTTTACCATCTTTTATGGTAAAATAGCTTCTTTATTAATTCGTTATTACTCTTTTCTTTTATCAATCTTGTCACAATAAGGTAGATATATGGCAGGTCACAGTAAATGGGCAAATATACAGCATCGTAAAGGTGCTCAAGATAAAAAACGCGGTAAAATTTTTACCAAATTGATCCGTGAGATCACAATTGCAGTCAGAACATCAGGAAATGGCGATCCAGAGACTAATCCACGTCTCCGCCTTGCGATTGATCGCGCTTATGCTGCAAATATGCCAAAGGATACGATTGAGCGGGCCGTGAATCGTGGTCTTGGTATTACCGATGGTCCTCCTGATGAAGAGATCCGTTATGAGGGTTATGGTGCCGGCGGCGTTGCCGTGATGGTCGATTGCCTCTCTAATAATCGTAATCGTACCGCTGGGGAAGTGCGTCATGCTTTCACGAAATATGGCGGCAATTTAGGAACGGATGGTTCTGTTGCTTTCCAATTTAGAGAGTTGGGTGTTCTCTCCTATCCTGAAAATTCAGATGAAGATGCGATTATGGAAGCGGCGATTAATGCCGGTGCAGAAGATGTGATTGTTGATGAAGATGGTTCTATTGAGGTCTTAACCACACCGCAAAGCTATGTCGATGTACATAATGCGATGGTTGAAGCAGGTCTAGAGCCGGAAGATTCAGAAGTCACACAATATGCGGATAATAACGTCTCGATCGATCTTGAAGCTGCGAAAAAAGTGATGGCGATGGTGGAAGCGTTAGAAAATCTCGATGATGTTCAGAAGGTCTACTCTAATGCGGATATCTCTGATGAGATTTTAGAGCAACTCTTCCAATGATTGCTCACTCATAATTCTTACAGGATTATATGATTATATTAGGAATCGATCCAGGTTCTAGAATTACCGGTTATGGGGTGATTGATGCTAGCGGTAGAAGGCCACAATATGTGGATTCTGGCTGTATTCGAATGAAGACAGATGAACCGATGGCCAATCGCCTCTTAACGATTTTTCAAGGTGTCGATCAATTGATTGCGCTCTATCGTCCTGAAGTCCTCTCGATTGAAGAGGTCTTTTTACACAAAAATCCACAATCGGCCCTTAAATTAGGGCAGGCTCGTGGGGTTGTGATGTGTGCGGCGGCGATGGCGGAATTAACGGTTGCGGAATATGCCGCGACTCGTATTAAGCAGACTGTCGTTGGGCGTGGACATGCAGCGAAAGAGCAGGTACAACATATGGTGCAGAGTCTCTTGAAATTAAATCGTAAGCCACAAGTCGATGCGGCCGATGCATTAGCAGCAGCATTAACGCATGCATTTCATTCAAAATTAGGGGGATTAGTATGATTGGTCGTTTAACCGGTATTTTGGCAGAGAAGCGTCTGCCCAATCAGGCTTTGATCGATGTAGGTGGTGTGGGTTATGAAGTGGAGCTACCGATGAGTAGCTTTGCACAATTACCGAGCGAAGGGGAGAAGGTACAATTAACGATTCATCATGTGGTGCGAGAAGATGCCTCGCTTCTCTATGGCTTTAGCTCATCTAAAGAGCGAGAAGCCTTTCGTCTATTGATTCGTGTCTCGGGTATTGGTCCTAAGAGTGCGATTCTTATTCTCTCTGGACTCTCTGCAGAGGAACTCTATCGTGTGATTCAGACGGAGGATCTCAATAGTTTAACAAAAGTTCCCGGTGTAGGTAAAAAAACGGCAGAGCGCTTGATTGTAGAGCTTCGCGATAAGATTAAAGCCTTGGCACCGCTTGATATTACCGATGATCTTATTGCGGCTAGCAGTGGAACGTTAATTTCTGATGGTGATGCGATTATCACAGATGCCATTGAAGCGTTAGTGAGTCTTGGTTATAGTCAAACTGAAGCGAAAAAACGCGTCAATAAGATTGCAAAACCAGGTTTAACATTAGAGGCGATTATTCCATTAGCTCTCAAATTGTGATCATGACCGCTTAAGGTTGTCATCTCAATCATCAAGAGAAAAGCATGAAACAAGAATGCCGAGGTTTATAATACTCGGCATTTTTTACGCCATTTTATTCGAGCTTATGGTCTGATTTTTCTTGCAGATAGTCGATGATCATTTTATTAGCGGCCGGAAATTGTCGTTCGCTCAATTGATCTTGTTCAACCCAAGCGATCTCTTGTGATTCAGCCCCTTGAGGCATCCCTGTAAAGCTAAAGACTTCAAAGATAACAAAGTCGATTGTTTTATCGGGATAGTGGTATTGAAAGGAGAGCGCCTCCTCAAAAAGTGTTGCTTCAATTGCGATCTCCTCTTTGAGTTCTCGCACTAAAGCGGCTTGATCCGGTTCACCCTCTTCGACTTTTCCGCCGGGAAATTCCCAGAGACCGGCAAAATCTTGTTCTGCTTTTCGGCGACTTAAGAGAATCTCTTCTCGCTTATGATCCCAGATAATAGCGGCAACAACTCTAATTTTTTTCTTCATCTATCACTCTTTTTAATGAGGCTTTTATTAGGAATCTCTATTATAGCGAATTCTCAAGAGTTGAGGGGATTGATCGCTATTTGTCTGTGATCGGAGATCACCCACTGCCGGCGCGTGGTTTTTGGAAGAACGCAGTGGTGAGATCCGGCAACTCAACAGCCTCTTTTGTTTTGATATATCATTCTTAAGAGAATTGACGGAGCTGCGGGAACCGACTACTTCATTCTTATCACTACTGCATGCCCGCAGGTTGCATCTCTGATGCCCTTTACCGGCGCGTGATTTTTGGAAGAATGCGATGGTGATCTCCGGCAACTCAACAGCCTCTTTTGTTTTGATCTATGCATGCCCGCAGGTTGGCACCTTTGATGCCGTGGTTATTGCTGTTGATCTAGAGCATCTAGAAGATAGAGACGAATCATATTAAGAAGGTTGATCACGGAGAAACTTACGGTAGCTTGATGATTGAAGTTGGGGATAACCATCTCTTTTTCATAAAGTCTGTCGTGATGCTGAAGTAGTAGTGTTAACTTCATATTTTGCCCCACCTTTTCTCCATGCACTGTGGCAACGAGGTCAGCATGACTGAGAGATTGAATATAGTAGAGCTTTGTCTTGTAAGCTTCGACAGAAAGATCTTGAAAACGGCTCTCAATCCAAGCGCCCTTGAAGTAGTGCTCTTGCTCGCTCTTCTCATTGAGACGGCTTGAAACCATTCCTTCACTAAATGATTCATAGAGTCCTAAGGTGAGCTGTTTCTGATTGAGAAGTTGAGCGACAACCGCCTCCATACTCATTTGATCTTCACCAAAACAGAGGTGACCTAAGATCTCTTTCGCACGGATCGCAAAGGGCTCAATAAGTGCCATTGCTTCAGCTTCAGTATCGGTTTTAGCGGAGAATCGTACCTGGATTCCTTCAATTCCTGAGGCTAAAAAGGAGAGCTTTGGATTAGGGAGATCGTCGAGTTCATCATTGATTTCAGAGAGAAGGGCGGAGATATCTGATTCTCCTTTTCCCCAACAACGAAGAGTTTTGGTATAGATACGTTCCACTTTTGGTAAAAGTGTCAAAAGATAGGGGAGAACATCTTGCTCCATCATTACTTTCATCTCAGCAGGAACCCCTGGCATCAGAAAGAGGTGCTTTCCTTCATATTGTAGATGAATGCCGGGCGCTGTACCGGGGAATGCCTCTAAGATATCAGCACCTTCCGGATAGTAAGCTTGGCGTAAATTGTTGTCGGACATTGTTCTATTGCGTTGGCGAAATTTCTCGCGAATCACCTCAGCAAGGGTCTCATCATAGATAAGAGGAAGGTCGAGCGCACTTGCTACCGCATCGCGGGTAATATCATCTTGCGTTGGCCCTAAACCTCCTGTGCAGAGAATAATATCGGCACGACTAAAAGCGCGAGCAATCGTGGTTGCCATATTATTGAGGTTATCCCCGACAGTGGATTTAAAATGGCAATCAATCCCTATTTCACTCAACTTTCGAGCAATCCAAGGTCCATTGGTATCGATCGATTGGCCTAAAAGAAGTTCTGAACCACTGACTATAATCTCTGCTTTCATCAATAAAATCCTCTATTGCTCTATCTTGTGAGATGCTACGGTTTATCTATCGCATTTACCTATCAGTTATTTTACAGTAAGGATTGAAGAAATACAGAGATTAGTGGGGAGACTACTGCAGCTATGTCGATCGGTAATGGGCTATTAGGGGAGAGATAATGTTAGCGGCTGGGTTTGAAGATAGTGCTCTTTCTCTTTGCGAGAGAGCTGTTTAAAGGCATACTCCTGCTTCATCGCAGAGCTTCGGCAAGGGTAGGCGGCAGCGAAGATCATCTCTGCAGGGCGGCGAGAGCTGAGGCGGGTATATTTTGCTCCTCGACCAAGATTATGCTCTTTTAATCTTCGTTCAAGATCGGTCGTATAGCCGGCATAGAGTGTATTATCACGGCAATGGAGTACGTAGAAGTAATGTTTTTGCATAAGAAGAGTTGCGTTTAATGCCCTCTATTTGATCTTCTCTCTCTTGAATTTTACATCTCTTGAAAACGATAATCGTGATGTTGTCTTAAGATCTCAATAATTTGTGCTCGCAAATTATGCTCGATATAACGTTTACGAAGGGGGACATGCAGAATGGGAATCTGTGCTTGATAGAGCGCTTCATCGACAAAAGCATCACGCACTTTGCGCTCATATTGATCATGGGTGCTATCATCGAGCTCAATCACGAGAAGAGGCGCTGTTGTTAAAGGATGCACTAAGACAAAATCGACATGCTTTGAGCGAATTTTACTAAATGCGCCGGCATAATCGCTCCGTTCAAGCCCGGGTCTCACCTTGATAATATCGGCAATCCGCACCTTACCAAAGATCTTTACCGGGACGCCGGCAAGGGCCACTTCTAAAGAGGAGAGAAAGAGCTGCTCTGCCGGTGTGAAGAGGTTAGGAATCGCTTGATACCATGAAGCGGGGACAGGGCGATCGACCTCCACAACCTTTTTGGGCATCATCTTCCAACGAAGAAAGAGAAAGAAACCTAAAATGATCAAAACGATCAAGAGCAGTTTATAGAGCATCTGTTTTTAACTCCCTTTCTCTACAACAGTTGTCGTTTGCGGCTCACGAGTGCTTGTACAGCTAAGATATTCTGAAAGACGCTTCGGATCACGATTGAGCGCATGGTAGATTACAGCATTACTCAAGACATTTTTCACATATCCCCGTGTCTCATAGAAGGGGATTGTTTCGATCCAGAGCGCCATATCGAGTTGCTCATCCTCGTTAGGAAGCCACTTTTTTACATTGTGAGGACCGGCATTATAGCTTGCTAACATATAGGGGATACAGCTACCGACATTCTCTTTCAATTGATGGAGATAGGTGATACCGTAACGAATATTAGCTTCAGGATCATAGAGAGATTCTCGCTCTTTCTCATTGAGGGAGAGGGAGACACGCTCAGCTGTCGGAATCAGTAGTTGCATCAAGCCATAAGCACTCGCCGGTGATTTTGCTCGCTCATGAAAGAGACTCTCTTGACGAATGAGTCCTAAGACAATCGGCTCTGTCACCAGTTTATCGCTATATTTCTCAATAATTGGGAGATAAGCAGTTGGATAACGGTAGTAGATGCCACCTTCAGCACGAGCTCTAGTTGCCGCTTGGAGACTTAAGTTATAAAAACCAGAATCAAAGGCGGCGATACTTCCTGCCTCTTGTTCTGCTTGTGTGCTATTGCGTAGTGCCTCTTGCCATTTAGCGCGGCTAAAGTACTCTTCATTGGCTTTAGCAAGCAGTAATCCCACTATAAAGCGTTGTGGAAGCGGTGTGTCACTCTTTATCTTCTTATTTTTAGCAATAGCGTTGATGCCATCATAATTGTGTTCTAGAGCATCAGCTGCTAAAAAGCCGTAGAAAGAGGGCTGATTCTGAATCAGTTTATAATAATATTTAGCTTGTTCATGATCGCCAATCTCCATATAGGTTCTGCCTAACCAGTAGCGCCAGACATCCTCTTTTTGCGCTTCAGGAGAGAGATGGGAGAGAAGGGCAAGTGCAATGGGGTAATTTCCCTCTTTAGCCGCTAAACGAAAACCCCATTGAATCAATTGATCATCTCGCTCATCGACAGGGATGGCAAGGATCTTATCAAGAGGTGCTATAGCATCAGCGCGCCCTGCTTGGAAGACGGCGATACGGTTGCGTAATTTGATATAGTCAGCATCAGTCAGGAGCGATTTCTCTTTCGCTAACTGTAAACCTGCTTCTGCTTTTAAGGAGTCTTGACTCGACCACTTCTGTAATACTCTGTTATAGAGTTTCTGACTGTCGGGATAGTAGCTCTTTTGTACCATAATAGAGCTAGGGTCTTTGAGCAGATCGGCAAAGTATTGAAAATAGTTCTGCTTCTCTTCAGGAAGCGTTGTAATAAGACTCTCTGCTTTAGAGACTCTTCCCGCTAGGAGTAGTGCCTCGATCTTATTTTCAACAAGCTCGGCATTTTGGTTATTTTGCAACCAATAGCGCTCTGCTGGCAAGCAACTATTAGGAAGCTGTAGCTGCTTCTCCCAATCTTTCTGAAATTCAGCGAAATTAAATTGAGCACTCTTCTGCTGCGCATTGTAGAGGTAGCATCGTAAGCTCAATGTATCTGCCAATTGTGCATGATCGAGAATAAATTGGTAATTCTCCTTCTTCTCTCGATTTTGGAAAAGATTGATCTTTAAGGTATTGGCAAAGGGTTCTTTTGCATAACGATCGGTAAAATCGAGAACCTCTTGAGGATCGCTCTCATCGATCCGCTCTTGATAGTAATAAAACTCTAAGTAGGGGAGAAGAGAGGAGTCTTGGAGTTGATCACGATATTGTTGATAGGCTTGCCAATCTTTCTTAACAATTGCCTGTTTTCCATTGATGAATGCTTGCTCTTCTGTAATCTCCATTCCATTTCCCCAAAGAGGGAGGACAAGCAGAGAGGTGAAGAGTAGCGTACAGATTGATCGCTTATTTCGTAACAATAGGGTCATATCAATTCCATTTTATGATGCTTAGATCATTCATTATCGCAATATCGTAACACGGTGATATCGTAATGTAATATGCTGATATCGCAATACCGCAACATGATAAGATCGCAACCTTGCAACCTTGCAACCTTGAAATATTACAACATTGCAACATTACAACACGACAATATTACAAGAGTAGAAGATCGCCGTGATTGATCTGCTCAGATGTAGAAAGTAGGTGATCTATCACAATTTAACACCCAAGGAAGCAACTTCTTCTAGGCGCTAAATTGAGATAGATCTCTCATCTTAAACTCTCATCTTAAACCTTGATCTTATCATCGTGATGACTAAATTGTGGAGAGATGAAAAGAGGGCTTTCTTAGAGAAGCTTAACCTTCAACCGTCCCAAAGATTTTATCGCCGGCATCCCCTAAACCAGGGAGAATGTAGGCATCTTCATTTAAGCCTTGATCGATCGATGCTGTGTAGATATCAACATCAGGATGCTTTGCATGTAATTTTTCAATACCTTCAGGAGCTGCAACTAAAAAGAGTGCTTTAATCTTCTTACAGCCGGCATTTTTGAGAAGATCGATAGTTGCAATTGCCGTGCCGCCTGTTGCTAACATCGGGTCGATAATAAGTGCAGTACGATCTTCAAGATGAGTGGTGAGCTTTTGATAGTAAGCAACCGCTTCTAATGTCTCAGGATCTCGCTCAAAACCGACAACAGAGACGCGTGCGCCGGGGATCAACTCTAAAACACCTTGTTGCATACCGATACCGGCTCTTAGAATTGGAACGATGGTAACTTTTTTCCCTTTAATCTGCTCAACCTCAACATCACCCGCCCAACCTTCAACGGCGCGGGGTTCAGTTTCAAGATCTTTAGTTGCTTCATAGGCGAGAAGCTGCGCGATTTCAGAGGCTAATTCTCTAAAATCTTTTGTTGAGATCTCTTTTTTGCGCATCTTTCCAATTTTATGGGCAACAAGAGGGTGTTTGATCTCAAATACATTCATGGGTTATCTCCTTAAATTAGCAAAAAACCCATTTTAGGCATGGGTTTTTTGTAATTAATGAATCGTGCTAATAATCTACTAATTATGCCTTTTGGTTTTCGATCGCTTCATTCATCATCTGCTTGAGATCATTACGCTCTGCAAGCTCTAAAATGATGTCACATCCGCCGATCAACTCTCCACCGATATAGATTTGTGGGAAGGTTGGCCAATCTGCATATTTTGGAAGATGTTCAAAAATTTGTGGATCATCCATCACATTAACAAATGAGAAGGGAAGACCTGTATCTGCAAGTGCCTGTGCTGCACGACTAGAGAAACCACACATTGGGAATTGTGGGCTTCCTTTCATGTAGATTACTACAGGGTTTTCAGTTACTTGGCTCTTGATCTTCTCGAGCGTTGCTTGTTCAGTCATCTTTTTATACTCCTAGTAAAAATACCACTCTATTTTATCAGTTATTCCCTGAAGGTGGCATATTATAGCTACAAAAGGGGCAAAGATATTATTTTTAAGCGATATCTTTGCGTTGATGTCGGTTTCTTTACAATCTTTACGATCTTTACACTTTTTATACTTCTCTATTTTCTACCATCTGATAATGGGGATCAATTGTTTAATTCCAAAGTGATATCTAAAATCGATATCAAAAGTGATATTTCTAGAACCGATGGGTGAAACGGGCGATCTTAATCTATTGACGCCCCTCACCATGGCCGAGCACGATATATTTTTGTGAGGTTAAGCCCTCAAGCCCTACTGGACCGCGAACATGAAGCTTATCGGTAGAGATGCCAATCTCTGCACCTAGACCAAATTCAAAGCCATCACAGAATCGGGATGAAGCATTGATCATGACACAAGCGGAATCAACCGCGCGGAGGAAATGCATCGCTTTAGAGTAGTTCTCCGTCAAGATCACATCGGTATGGTGGGAACCATAATGATTAATATGTGTAATGGCTTCTTCCATACTCTTAACCACTTTTACCGCCAAGATTGGGGCGAGATATTCAGCATGCCAATCCTCTTCTGCAGCAATAATTGCCGGAATATTTTCCGCTTTAAGAAGTGCTAAAGCTTTTTCACAAGTTCTGAGCTCCACGCCTTTCTCAACCAAGATTGTTGCCATCTCGGGTAAAAACTTCTTTAAGATTCCCTCATGAATTAAGAGCGTCTCCATCGTGTTACAAGGGGCAAAGCGCTGCGTCTTTGCATTATCGACAACATGGTAAGCTTTGTTAATATCCGCTTCACTATCGACATAGGTATGGCAAACACCATCGAGATGTTTAATAACAGGAACCGTTGCTTGGTGATTGATCCGTTCCACCAGTGCTTTACCGCCACGAGGAATTACTACATCGATATATTGTGGTGAGGTGACCATCAGATCAACAATCGCGCGATCGGTGGTATTGATAATTTGAATCGAATCTTTCGGCAGTCCCGCCTTTTCGAGCGCAATCGTGAGTAGTGTTGCTAAGTATTGATTGGTATGAAAGGCTTCACTCCCGCCGCGAAGGACTGCGGCATTTCCAGATTTTAGGCAGAGTGCTGCAGCATCAATCGTAACATTAGGGCGTGATTCATAGATAATGGCGATAACGCCGAGTGGCATTCGCATCTTGCCGACCTGAATTCCTGAGGGGCGAACTTTAATATCGCTGATTTCACCAATAGGATCAGGGAGTAGAATCATCTCTTTGACGCCATTTGCCATCGCTTCAATACGTGTATCATCAAGTGCTAAACGATCGATAAAGGCAACATCAAAATTTTGCTCTTTTGCATTGGTAAGATCTTTACTATTTTCAAGCTTGATCTCCTCTCGATGCGCTAAAATTGCTTCATAGAGTCTCTCTAAAAATTGATTCTTCTTTCCAGAGTCCGCCATACGGAGCTTTTCGGAGGCGCTACGAGCATTCTCTCCCACATTTTGCCAGTAATTTAACATATATTGATATCCTCATTGAGTTCTCTATTTTTTTAGTCTAGATGATTCTGTAGTCGTTGATCTACAAAGTGGATCTAGCTCTCATTATTCACAGATTAGTATACAGGATTTGTTAGAAAAAATGGGGAAGCTGTTGGAATTGAGTGATAAAAAAAGAGCTCTTTGGAGGGGAACCAAAGAGCTCAGTAGATATTGGATCTCGACTTAGGAAATCAGATCCAAGGATTCAGAGAGAATCGATATCTACTTATCAGCCAAAGAAACGCTTACAGAGAAGAGAACCGCTGCAATACGTACCGCTGACTGAATTCCTTGAGAAGAGACACCTAAATCACGGAGGTTCTTCTCGTGTGAATCAACACACATTCCACAACCGTTGACAGCTGATACAGCGATAGAAGCAAGCTCAAATGTTGCTTTATCAAGACCTGGGTTTGCCATTTGGTTCATGCGAAGACGTGCTGGTAATTTTGTATACTCATCGTTTGATACAAGATGGGTAAAGCGATAGTAGATGTTATTCATGCTCATGATGCTTGTTGCGATCTGCGCACCTTGGAACTCCTCTTCTGTTAAGAAGTCTTGTGCAAATTTTTCCATTGCATCGATTAACACTTTACATTTGGTGCTTAGCGCTACAGAAACAGCAACAGCAGCGATCTGTTTCTCAGTCAGACCTGGCGCACCAGCTTCTGTTAAAACAGTTGAAAAGTTAAGACGCATATCTTTTGCATACGCTGGTAACATCTCTTTAATGGTTTCGATAGCCATAATCAATCTCCTTACTATTTAAAATATTGCTTAATTATTTAATCAGTTTAATCAGTTGTTTGTTTATCTGAAAGCTTATCTCTAATAAACAATCTTCAACTTTTGTATCTTTAATTTAATCTTTAATTTATTTAATCTTTAATTTTGGTGAGATTTAAAGATTGCTCCGTTTGAAGTCCTTTATCTATGAGCCTTCTGGAGCGACTGAAGATATTAAAACATATATAACGGGCAAAATCTTATGGTATTTATTAATAGCTACGATAAAGAATCTTAAAAAGGGTCTGATAAGAGGAAGTTATCACGTCCGATAGATCAACTTCTAAGTAGCGCCTCTGAGAGGATTTCTGGAGCCGCGGGAACCAACTATTTCGTTCTTTTCGCCGGTGCATGCCCGCAGGTTGGCATCTTTGATGCCAAGGAATCTAAAATAGAGAAATTCCATCAGGAAGTGACGGTGATAGAGATCGCCACTTGCCGGCGCGTGATTAATGAAAGAACGCGATAGTGAGATCCGGCAACGCATCGGCTTCTGTTTGTTATAATTCAATTCACAGATTCAAATAGGAAGAACGATAAGGTCACTATTGTGTTTCATAAGAGAAGCGTTGAGATTGAGGATTAACTATGGAAAAAGAGCAAGTTACATCATTGGTAGAGTTAGAGTCTAATGATTATAGAGATTCTAGTGGTTCTGCTAATTTACAAGAGAAGGGCGAAAGCGGTGATGAGGATATTTGCCACTATCTCTCTACATGGCTAGCAAAAGAGATCCCGATTAGTCAATCATTAGCATTAACACCGCTCTCATGGGAGCAGAGGAAGTTGATCTTTAAGGTACCATTACAACCGAATCGAAACCATATGGGAACAGGTTTTGGAGGAAGCCTCTATACGGCATCACTCCTAGTCGCTTGGAGCTGGCTCCATCTTAAGTTGAGAGAGTTAGGTGTTACGGAGGGGATCCATATAGTGATTCAAGATGCCCATATCCATTATCCGGCACCGATGAAAGCAGATGCATTAGCGATCTGTGAAGCCTCAAGCGTAGCAGCATGGAATCGTTTTGCGAAGATGTTTTCCCGTTATGGGAGAGGACGAATCTCCTTAGAGAGCCATCTTGAAAGTGAAGGGATTACAACAACTCAATTTAAGGGAGATTTTGTGGTCTATCGCGCCTAAATGGTCAGTAAATAATAAGGATATGATAAGTGAGTGATAAGAGGATTAGTTGTTTAGGTCATATTATGGTGGCTATTTTCTTAAAGTATCCTCTAGAAAGTGTAAAATAGTGAGTCTATTTTAGTCTTTATGAAAAAATGAAGCGGATAGCATCAACCCCTATAACCGGTATGATTTATGAATTACATATTCATACCACCATATAACTTAATATCGTTTGATATCGTTTGATATCGCTTGATATCACTTAATATAACGGAGGTCGATTGAGGGTAGAGGGCACTAGTCGTGTTTTCATACCTTTCAATAGATCTCTATGACGAGAGAGAAGGAACCCTCATGACGCTTAATGCACGTGATCGACGACAAAATATTCAACTTTTAAAGCAGGAACATTATGATCTTATCATTATGGGAGGTGGTATCACCGGTGCCGGCATTGCGCTCGATGCTGCTTCAAGAGGCATGAAAGTGGCGTTGTTAGAGAGAGAGGATTTTGCCTCAGGTGCAAGTGGTCGCTCAACAAAGATGATTCATGGGGGCTTACGCTATCTGAAGAAGTTCCAAATTAAGAATGTGATGCAGACGGGGAAAGAGCGCGCGACACTCTATGAGAATGGACCTCATGTGATTCGACGAGAGAAGATGCTCATTCCATTTTATCGAGGCGGAAGCTTTGGGCGATTAACAACATCGATCGGTCTGAAAGTGTATGACTATCTTGCTGGCGTGCAGAAAGATGAGCGCCGACAGATCTATCGTCGTGAAGAGGTCTTAAAGAAGATTCCCCAACTGAAAGCGGAAGGGTTACGCGGTGCTGCTGAATATGTTGAGTATCGTACCGATGATGCGCGCTTAACGTTGGAGATTATCAAAAGAGCTGTAGAGATGGGGGCTCATTGCTTCAATTACCTTGAAGCACAATCCTTTAATTATGATCCTCATGGCTATGTTGAAGCCGTTGTTGCCAAAGATCGAATGACCCAAAATACCTACCTTGTTGAAGGGGATATCGTTCTCAATGCCACTGGCGCATGGGCTTACGATTTCTCTCCAGAGGCGATTGTTGATGGGATGGAAGTGCGTTATATCAAAGGAGCCCATCTTGTCTTTGATCAGAAAGATTTCCCCCTTGAAGATGCTCTCTTTTTTGATACCGAAGATAATAAGCAGATGGTATGTGCTATCCCGCGCGGTGATAAGACCTATGTTGGGGTCAGTAGCTCCCTTTATGAAGGTAAGCTAGAAACGCCAGCAGTTTCGACGACGGATCAAGCACGCCTTTTAACGCTGATTAATCAATTTTTACCGGCACTCAATCTTACAACGGAATCGATCGAGTCTTCCTGGGCAGGCGTCACTTCGATTGTGATCGATAAGCATAATACTGGGAAGAAAGGGCAGAAGAGTCTTCTGAAGATTACGGGAGATGGATTAGTGACAGTCACAACTGGTAAATTGACAGGATATCGGGAATTAGCGGAATCAGTTGTTGATGAGATTGTGGCAAAATTGGGAAGCGAAAAGGGAAAAACATTTGGTGCATGCCAAACGATGACGCTACCGATCTCCGGCGGTGATGTGGGAGGGAGTGAAGGGTTTGCGCAATTTATTGAAAAAGCGGTTGAAGCAGGCATCGCTGCCAATTTAACAGAAGAGGAGGCGCGTCAATTAGCATTGATCTATGGAAGTAATATCGATCTACTCTTCAATATAGCTAAAACAGCTTCGCCTGAAGAGATGCAAGGGTTACCGCTACCACTCTATCTACAACTTCGTTATGCTTTAGAGTCTGAATCCCTTTTAAGACCGAGTGATTTCTTTATTCGTCGAACCGGAATGCTCTATTTTGATATCGCACAAATGATGCAATATCAAGTGGAGGTGGTGCGTTTTATGGCGCGTTATTTCTCCTGGAGTATTGAGCAGATTAAGCATTACAATAGTGAGCTTGAGATGGCACTCTATCAAGCGACACATCCCGTAGAGGATGATCGGGTTGTGAAATTGACGCAAAAAGAGCAAGATCTTGCCGCGGCTCCTGTGATTGAGGAGGTTGTAGAAGATCCCGTTAATCAAGACAGGGAAAAATAGAGGCGCTTTTTTTGTCGATTTATGTTTTGATATTAGCAAGAATTATCAGTCATGAACGATCTTATTACACCTCTTCTATTTATGATTTGTCAGAGATATCATGGGTTGATAAGGTGTGTGAAGACGATAGGTTATTGCGCGTTGTACTGAAGAATAAAAATAATTTAGGTATCTATAGAGGTGAGGAAGCGTTATGAGTAAAGAACATCTATCAGTGTTAGAAGAACGTTTAGATGAGATCGATTTTGATAAATCGTTATGTGATGCCTTTTTAAAATTAAAAGATAGTGATGAGATATTGCTCTTTTTAAAAGATCTCTTAACGCCGAAAGAACTCAGTTCAGCCGTTGAACGTTGGAAAGTATGCCAACTTCTTGAGCGGGGAGATCTCTCTTATCGGGAGATTCATGCCTTAACTTCTGCGAGTTTAACGACGATTGGGCGAGTGGCGCGTTTTATCAATGAAGAGAAAAATGATGGTTATCGGTTGGTATTAGGTCGTATGAAAGAAGAAGAGAAGGTCTAATTGACCATTTCAATCCTATAAAGTGATTATTTCATTTTCTAAAATATTAGAAAATATTAGTTGATGATGTTTATAAGAGCTTCTTATAAGCTTATATCTTTGAGATAAGGTGTCATTCGCCATAGTAGATAAAACAAATATATCAATGAATAAATGAATGAATAAATGAATGAATAAATAGATAAACAAACATTGAAAAAATATCGAGCTTCGTCTCGGTATTTTTTTTTGAAGAGCAAAAAGAAAAATAGATAGGAATAGATAGGAATAGATAGGAATAGATAAAATAACATTTATGATCAGTGGGATACCTTTCTTATAAATAAAAGTTATCAGTTTGTAAATATCTATATAGTTAATGTTAATTTAATTTAACTTGTTGATTAAATTTTCTTATTTAATGTTTATCTTTTTATAGGTTATTTTAGTTGTTATTTATGTTTCTAAATTAAATTATAAAATAAAAATCTTTTCATATTTTCATATTTTCATATTTTCATATGTTTGTGTTTTGGCGGTATTGTTTTAAATTTATCTTTAATAATATTCTTATCCCCTAATAAATACTTACATATTAACAAATGATTGTTATCGTAATCGTATTCTCAATAGTTTCTATTCTTTAGAGGCTGTTTTTAACTAACTTAAGGCACTTTGATCCACTAAGCGATCTAAGATTGATGAGGTCTAATGGTATGAATCGTAATATTTATAAAGTTGTTTGGAATAAAGCATTAAGAATATGGGTTGTTGCTTCTGAGTTGGCGAAAAACAAATTTTCACGGACTACTTCGGTGAACACTACAAGTTCTTCATTTACTTTTAAAAAGACCCCGATAGCGACCCTACTTACCTCATTAATGGTGCTAGGATTTCCGACGTTCAGTTTAGGAATAGAGTTGAAGGATATTCTTGCATCGGGGGTCACTGAAATGGATATTGGTAGTAACACTGTCACTTACACTACTAAAGATCAATTAGTGATGGATAATCAAAAATTGAAGTTGAATTTTGATGTAGGTAAACCTTATGCATATCTTACGTGGAAATATGAGGCGGGAAGTTCAGATAATACTGTTAATTTAAGCTTAAAAAATAAGAGTGAATTAGTTTTAAATGGTGAGTTTCAATCACTCATCGGTGAAGGCTCCGGGAATTTTTATACTAAAGTTGATGATAGTATTCTAACCGTCAATAACTTTATGTATCTTGGCAGAATTAGTAGTTATAACCCAGATAAGAAGTACAATAATTATATCGTTGAGATGACTAATGGTGGGGAGCTCAATGCAAGTGCTGTAGTAATCGATCTCTACGGTGCGATTACGCTAGAAAATTCGATACTTAATACTAAAAAAACGCGAAGAAACACGGTCTATTATACCTATGATTATCGTGATGAAGTAAAAGGTACGATTCATCTAAGAGGTAATTCTGCAATTAACATTAATGATCTTGAACATGTTAAAGAATTAACGAACTGGGACAGTTATTCTGATATTTCAAATGATAATCTACATCTGAAAACGACAGGCATAAATAATAAATATAATTTTTTAGCAGGTCGATTAACTGCATTCACCGCAAATCCAGACTTTAATGCCAAATTTGTGCTTGGAAGTGATGTTGATGTTGCAGTTGGGAGCAATGGGGTAAAACCTTATTCTGCAATTTTACGACTCTATCGAAATGATGCTTATGGATCCGTTGACATCACAATGCATGATTCTGCATTGATTGAGTTAATGGGCGATGGTAGTGGGGGTAAGGAGAATCCTGTCCAATCAACACTGTTGAATAAATTGATCGGTAATGGCACTGTCACCGTTCGGGAAGATTATCTCTTTAATAAGGCTCAAGATCAGTTCAAAGGTCTTCTCCATATTATGGAGGCAACAGACCCTGTGGTAGTTGAAAATGCTTCTGGGAAAAAGGTGACATTTGATTTTGCCCATTCTGCCGGTACAGCAAAAGTGGCAGTAAATGATGCTTTAGGTACCGTTGGAAGTACGGTGATTAATGATCACAAATTGATTTTTGTAGATGGTAAGATTTCTCATTTTGTCAGTAATCTTGAAGGAAAAGGAGCAACAGAAGTTGGTGAAAATAACATTGTCGCATCAGGAGATCATGATCAATTTACAGGGGTATTAGATCTTAATAATGTTGACGGTAGTTGGAATGTAAGTCGTTCAGCAGGAGATTATAATATTAATTATGCGCTTGCTGGTAAGGGGGCGATGAATATTGGTGTAGAGAACAATATTTATTTTAATAATACGACTGAAAAACAGGATTTTACTGGTATTTTTAATGTTACAAAAGGGAATGCTGTTTTAAATAAAAAGGCAGGATATGCCCTTAACCAAGCAACGCTGAATATTAATCAAGGTACTCAAGGAACCGTAGAGGATGATGTTACGGTGGGTACATTGGGATTAAGTGATGGAAAACTTGTTGTTACCCATGATCAAAATAGTGAATTTAATCTTATTACAGCCACCGAAGGTATCACTCTGACGGGTAACAATAAGGTGGAGATTGCCAATAAAGATCTTTTAGGAAAAAGTTCGGCGATCAATAATATCAAACCGACAGGAACACTCCTCGATCAGCAGAATCAAGTGGTGACTGGTGAGACCTTTGCACTAGGTAAAACTGAAGGAGGTCGAGAGTCGCTCACATTAGTCGATAGTGCCGGTAATGCGATAACTAATGTGGTTAAAACTTCTAAGCCTATTGTTGGGCAAGAGAATAAAGGAACCGCCTTTTATGATTATAGTCGCCTTGTTGCCGATGATGCGGGAATTCATGCCGGGTATGGTTTAACAGCGCTCTCGGCTATTAAAGCGCAATCAGTAACGATTGATAGTGGGAATACAACAGAGCAGAATCTCTTTGTACAACTCACCGGCGATGGTGGTTTTACCTATACTGGCAATCAATTAATAACAGTGACCAATAGTGAGAATGATTATCTTGGTGATTCCATATTAGATAATGGCTCAGTGGCATTAGGCGCGAATAATGCCCTTGGATTACAAGGAGCCCTCCTATTAATAGGAAAAAGCAACCTCGATTTAGCCTCTTTTGCACAGAGTGCAAGTTTCACAACAGTGGCGCAAGATTCAATCCTTAATCTCAATAGCGGTACGCTCAATCTGACAGATCATCAAGCGAGCCTGATTGATGGACAGTTACAGGGTGGAAAAGATTCGAGTTTAAACCTCAATCAAGGCGCTTTAACCGTTAATTCCAGTAACGGTGCATTAGAAGCCAATATTAACCTTGGGTCCAATGTAACCGCAATGATTGCAAAAACGGATGGTTTAGGAAAAGGAAACCTCAATCTTGCAGGTAGTAATAAGATCGCAATCAATGGTGCCGGCGATTTTGCTAATCGTGTGCAGGGTGACAGCTCTAACCAACTCAATATTAATGCGACAGATGGGGCAGTCACGTTGACCGCGGATAATAGCGATTATGCCGGTGAGCTCAATATTGCCGAGAAAGCACAAGCGAACGTCACAGTACTTAATAATATAGGAACGGGGATTCTCGGCGTTGCAGGTATTTTACAATTCAATAGTGGTGTCAATGGTGATCTTAATAATGCCTTTAAAGGTGCTGGAACCGTCACATTAACCGATAATCAACTAGCGATTAAAGGGGATCATACAGGCTTTACCGGTACGGCAAGAATAGGTGAAAAAGCCACTTGGAGCGTTACCCAAGCGGGTGATTATGATATCAATTATGCGCTCTCGGGCAATGGAACGGCGACGGTGAATGCCGGTGGGATGATTGCGCTTAAAAATGCCGGAGATCAATCTTTTACCGGAACTTTTGATGTGACTAAAGGGCAATTACAGCTTGATCAAACGGGTTTTGATGTTTTAACCAATGCCTCTTTAGGCTTAAAAGGGGGACAGGCGAATGTGATGCTTGATGGGCAGAAAGTGAAGCAGTTAACCTTTAATAACGGCTCTCTCTATCTTGCTCCCTTTAATAATGGAGAACGATCCAATCATCTCTATGTAACGGATGGGGTAAAACTTGTCGGGCAAGATAACTTGATTAAAGTCGACTCTGCGAAATCAGTGGAGAAGCACGATATTGATTGGGGCTCGAGTTTTGTTGGAAAACCCTCTTTTATTGATCAGCAATTTGGGGTGATTGGGGAAACGCTTGTTTTTGGTAAGGTGGATAAAACTGCCGGCACGATCTTCTTGGCAGATAAAGATGGGAATTATATCCGTGCAGAAGATGTGGAAATGAGTGACCGGGTGCTTCAAAGTGGGAATGGGAAAGCCTACTATGGTTTTAATGGGCTCTTATCTAATGATGAAGGAATCCATCTCAACTATGGGTTAGCCGTATTAGAAGCTTATCAAGCTAAAAATATCGAGGTCTTATCTACCACAGAAAATGTGACAGGAATCTCGAATATTCTCCGCGCTAAACTGACCGGCGATGGGGGCTTTATCTTCAAAGGGGACAAAGCGATCGTCATTGATGGTTTTGCCAATGATTACAAAGGCGATACCAATATTATTGGTGCCGATATTACTGCAAAAAGCCACAATATTTTTGGTCAGCAAGGAGCATTAACGCTGACAACTGAAGCCGGGAAAGGCGCGAAACTCGATCTTGATCAATATACCCAAAAGGTGAGCAAGCTCGATCTTAACGAAGGCTCGGTGCTTAATTTTAACAAAGGAACTTTAACGCTTTTAGATGCCAAAACATCGACAATTGCAGGATCTCTATTAGGCTCTCAAAGTTCTAAACTCAATATCAACCAAGGGATTGCGAATGTTAATTCAAGTAATAGTGAGCTTCAAAGTAGTGTGAATCTTGGCACGAAAGTGACGCTCAATCTTGCAAAAGCAGATGCTTTAGGTACAAGTGCCATTACATTGAATCAGGGCAGTAATACGATTAATCTCAATGCCGGCGGTGAATTTAAGAATCAATTAACGGGCGATGCTACTAATACACTCAATATCAATGCTAATGATGGAAAAGTGGCAGTTGATCTTGTGGCTGACAATAGCGGCTATGCCGGCGCGATCAATATTGCTAAAGACGCTACAGCGAAGGTGAATGCGCTTAATAACTTAGGGACAGGTTTGCTCGGTGTTGCCGGGAAATTAGCCTTCAATAGTGAGGCTTCAGGTGATCTTAACAATGCTTTTGCTGGCGCAGGTACCATTGCACTCGATAGTAATATGCTCAATGTGACAGGTAAACATGATGGGTTTACAGGTCTTCTCGATCTTGTTGAAGGCTCGACCTGGTCAGTGACGGATCAACAAGGTGATTATAATATCAATTATGCGCTTGCGGGCAGTGGCACCATGAATGTGGGTGCCGAGCAAAATATTTTACTTAATAACAAGAATGAGAATCAGAGCTACACCGGTAATTTCAATGTTCATCAAGGCAATTTAGTGCTCAATACCACAGCAGGTTATGCGCTGAAAACGGGTAATGTCCATCTATTAGCCGGCACAAAAGGAACGGTTGAGAATGACTTAATCGTGGGTTCTTTAGAACTTGATAAGAGTACTTTGAAAGTCACCGCAACAGATGGCAAGTTTAATCTTCTCACCGCAACGAATGGTATTGTTCTCGAAGGAGACACGAAAGTTGAGATCGATAATAAAGATCTCTTAGGTAATGCAGAGATTGATACTGATAAAGGATTATTAGATCAACAAAATATCGCCAATCTCGGTGAGCTCTTTGCCAAAGGAAAAACCTCAGGGGATAAAAAATTGATTACCCTGATCGATGCGGATGGTAATGAGATTACCGAAGTCAAGGATATTCATATTCAGCTCAAAGGGCAGGAAATTGCCGGCGATGGCATCTATGATTATACCGGATTAGTCGCTGATGATATCGGCATTCACGCAGGTTATGGGCTCAAAGCGCTCTCGGCAAATAAGGATCACTCGATCAAAATCGATAGTACCGGTGCTGAAGAGCAGAAACTTTTTGTGAAGCTTACCGGCGAAGGGGGCTTTACCTATACCGGCGATAAAGCGATCACAGTTACTGGCGAAAATAATGATTACCTAGGAGATTCCACTTTTGCCGAGGGTCAAGTCGCGCTCGGTGCAGATAATGCGCTCGGTCAGCAAGGTGCATTAATCTTTACCGGTATTAGCAGTCTTGATTTAAGCAAGTTTTCCCAAGTAGCTGATAGTGTAACGCAAAATGAAGAGTCGACAATCAATCTCAATAGTGGTCACTTAACCTTGACTGATCAGCAAGATTCTACTTTTGAAGGCGCTTTAAGCGGAACAGATCAATCTTCCCTCACCGTTGAGAAGGGCGCGTTAAATGTTACATCGAGTAATGCAGAGCTAGCCTCAAAGGTTCATTTAGGTTCTCACGTGATTGCCAATTTAGCGAAAGCAGATGCGCTTGGAAAAGGGAAGATCCATTTAGCTGAAAATAGCGTTATTAATGTCAATGGCAGTGGTAACTTTGCGAATGAGTTAATGGGCGATAGCAGTGCTGCGCTCAATATTCAAGGAACAGATAGTGATGTGACCTTATTAGGTGATAATAGTGCCTATTCTGGAACGCTCGATATTGCCGAAAATGCTAAAGCGAATGTAACGAATCTCAATAACTTAGGTGAAGCGCTATTAGGGATTGATGGCACCTTACACTTCAATGAGGGTGTCAATGGTGATCTCGATAATATGCTAAAAGGTGCAGGAACTGTCACATTAACCGATAATAAGCTTAATATTAAAGGTAATCATGCAGGTTTTACCGGTGTTGCGAATCTTGGTGAAACAGCAATATGGAGTGTGACCCAAAAAGATCCTTACGATATCAACTATGCACTTACCGGTAATGGGACAGCAGTCATGAATGCCGGCGGGATCATTGCGCTTAAAAATGCCGGCGAAAAATCGTTTACAGGGAACTTTGATGTTACTAAAGGACAGCTATTACTGGATCAAACAGGTTTTGATGTTCTCACTAATGCCTCTTTAGGCTTAAAAGGTGGGCAGGCGAATCTCATGCTTGATGGGCAAAAGGTAGAAAATCTAACGTTTAATAACGGATCGCTCTATCTTGCACTGTTTAATAATGGGGATCGGTTAAATCACCTCTCTGTTTCTGAAAAAGTGACACTTATTGGGCAAGATAACTATATAAAAGTTGACTCGGCAGATTCCATTGTGCGTAAAGAATTCGACGAAGATGCACTTGAGAAATTAGAATCGCTCTCCTTTATTGAGCAACAATATGGTATTTCGGGTGAAACAGTTGTTAAAGGTCAAGTAGATAAGAAAAATGGTGCGATTTTCCTTGCCGATAAAGATGGAAACTTGATTGAAGCGAAAGATGTTCCAATGAGCTCCCAAGACTTAAAAGATGGGAGTGGAACTGCATTGTTTGGCTTTAATGGACTTCGTCCCGATGATGATGGCATTCATTTCAATTACGGTTTAGCGGTGCTGAATGCTTTTGAAGATAAGAATATTGAAGTGAATTCAACGAATGAGAATACCACTACATCCAATATCCTTCGAGCGAAATTAACTGGTATAGGCGGATTTATCTTTAAAGGGGATAAAGCGATTGTAATCGATGGTTTTGATAATGATTATCAAGGTGATACCCAGATAATGGGCGCGAATATTACCGCAAAAAGTGACAATATCTTTGGCCATGTGGGTGCATTAACTCTTGGAACCAATGATGGTACCGCGGCAAAACTCGATCTTGATCAATATGCCCAAAAGGTCAACAAGCTCGATCTTAACGAAGGCTCGACGCTTAACCTTAACAAAGGAACTTTAACGCTTTTAGATGCCAAAACATCGATAATTGCAGGATCATTATTAGGCACTCAAGATTCTAAGCTTAATATCAATCAAGGGATTGTGAATGTTAATTCAAGTAATAGTGAACTTAAAAGCAGTGTGAATCTTGGCACGAAAGTGACATTAAATCTTGCGAAAGCGGATGGTTTAGGGGCAAGCACTATTGCATTGAATAAGGGCGGTAACATCATTAACCTCAATGGTGGTGGTGAATTTAAGAATCAATTAACGGGCGATACTTCAAATACGCTCAATATCAATGCGAATAGTAACAAAGTAGCTGTCGATCTCGGTGCAGATAATAGCAGTTACGAAGGCGCGATCAATATTGCTGAAAAAGCGACAGCAAATGTCAATGCACTGAATAACTTAGGAACTGGGGTAATCGGCGTTGCCGGTAATCTTGTCTTTAATTCTGAAGCATCAGGCGATTTAGCAAATAAGTTTAAAGGTGATGGTGAGATTTTACTTAAAGGTAATTCTCTCAATGTGACTGGTGAACACGATGGATTTACAGGCTTACTCAATCTCGCCGATAATGCCACTTGGTCCGTGACTGATCAACAAGGGAGTTACAACATCAATTATGCGCTTACCGGTGATGGTACGATCAATGTTGCTTCTGCAGAAAATATCACTCTTAAAAATGAAACTGAAAACCAAAATTACACAGGGCATTTCAAAGTACATAATGGGAATTTAGTGCTCAATACCACTGCAGAGAAAGCACTGAAGGAAGCTGGTCTTCATCTGTTAGAAGATACCAAAGGAACTGTTGAGAATGCGTTAACTGTCGGTTCTCTCACCCTCGATAACAGTACCCTAAAAGTGACAGACCAAGATGGGAAGTTCAATATCCTCACTGCAAGCGGTGGTATTGTGCTCCAAGGAGATACCGAGATAGAGATCGATAATAAAGATCTCTTAGGAAAAGGGCAGGCAGTTGAGGGGATTCAGCCAGAAGGTACGCTCCTTGATCAACAGAATCAGCTCTCATTAGGGGAAACCTTTGCCAAAGGTAAAACCACCGGCGATCGTGATTCAATCACTTTAGTGGATAGCGAGGGGAATATCGTGAGCGGTATCTTCGATGTCCAAAAAGCGATTGTTGGGCAGGAAGAAAATGGGGTTGCGATCTACGATTACAGTAAGCTTGTTGCCGATGATACCGGTATTCACGCCGGCTATGGTTTAGCTGCACTCTCTGCGAATGTCGATAAAGGGGTCACCATTGATAGTCAAAACTCAACGGAAACAACACTCTCGGTGAAGCTCACAGGTGAGGGAGGCTTTACCTATACTGGCAATCAAGCGATTACCATTACAGGTCAGCAGAATGATTACCAAGGTGCTTCAACGATTAAGGAGGGATCTGTTAATCTCGGTGCCGACAATGCTCTCGGTGAAAAAGGGGCATTGGTTCTCACTGGCGGTGCACTCAATCTTGCGGGCTTTGCGCAACGTGCTGATCAGTTAACGGCTGATGAAAAATCGAAGCTTGATCTTGCAGGTGGTACGCTATCATTGACAAATGGGGCGAATACCATTGCCGGGGATATTACCGGAGATGGTAGCTCAACACTCAATGTGGAAAAAGGATCTCTTAATGTGGATTCAAGGAATGCTAATCTCTCAGCAACTATCAATCTAGGTAGTAAAGTTGCGGCAACCTTAGCAAATGCTGATGGACTAGGTAAAGGTGATATTCATCTCGCCGAAGCAAATAAAATTGATATCAATGGTAGTGGCGATTTTGCCAATAATCTTACCGGAGAAGATGCTAATAATAGACTGAATCTCAACAAAGGAGAGATCAATCTCTTAGGCAATAATAGCGAATATGCTGGAACTATTAACATTGGGAAAGAGGCTCAAGCAAATGTTAATCGTCTGCGGAATCTCGGAACTGGTGTGGTGAATGTAGATGGAATCCTCAAGTTTGACAATAGCACTGTCAGTGGTGATTTTAAGAATGTTTTTGCGGGTGCTGGTACGATCCAACTCAATGGCAATACGCTCAATGTAACCGGCGAGCATGATGGCTTCGACGGGCTTCTCAATCTTGCTGAAGGATCTACATGGTCAGTGACGGATCGGCAAGGAGATTACAATATCAACTATGGTCTTACCGGCAATGGAATGATCAATGTTGGCACCGAAGACACGATCGCTCTGAAGAAAGATCCTGCCGATAATTTTGTAGGCGATTTTAATGTCAAACAAGGAGACTTAGCCTTAGATAATAATGGGTTATCGACCCTTGAAAAAGCATCACTTGGCTTGATTGGCGGTTCTGCGACTTTGATGGAAGATGGGAAATCGCTGAAAAATCTCACCTTTGATCAAGGGGTGATGACGCTTAATACTGTTACAGGGGAGGAGCGTTTCAATCATCTAACAGTCACAGATATTATTTCATTGAGAGGAGATCAGAATAAGATCCAAGTCGATCCCGCGATCATTCCGGTTCACGATAAGGATTTAGGTAATGTCGATCAGAAGATCTCTTTCCTCGATCAGCAGTTTGGAGAAAAAGGAGAGACCTTAATTTCTGGTCAAGTGATCGTCCAAGATAATAATGGTGTGGTCAATCCCGATTTTGAAGCGATCTTCTTAGCAGATAAAGATGGGAAGTTGATCGAATCGAAAAATGTGGGTCAAAGTACCGCGCTTATTCAGAACAATGCCGGTAAAGCCTATTATGGTTTTAATGGCTTGAAGACCGATGAGCATGGAATTCATCTCAATTATGGGCTTGATGAGCTTGAAGCATTTAAGGATAAGAATATTGTTGTTTTATCGGACACCTCAAATGTGAATACTGATGCTCGAGATCTGCGGGTAGAACTTGTTGGTAAAGGTGGATTTATCTTTAAGGGCAGTGAAGCAATCACGCTATCAGGGAATGAGAATAGCTATACCGGCAATACATTGATTGATGGAACATCGATCACTGCAGGGATGAATCATGTCTTTGGACAAGCGGGGAATCTCACAATCTCGAATAAAGGGGCCTTTGATCTCAGTGAGAAGAAGCAGATTGTTGATACACTTGCGATTGAAGAGGGATCAACACTCGATATTCGTCGTGGGGAACTCACTGTCCGTGAAAGTAGTACTCTGAAGGGAGGAACCCTTTTAGGCGCTGCAGGTACCTTTATCTTTGCAGGTAAAAGCGGGGATGAAGAGTTGACGATTGAAGGCATTCATAATGTCGGTGTCGATACGACTCTCCAAAATGGTCGGATCAATATCACTAAAGATGCTCTCTATGGCAATGGTGATGGCAAAGTAACCGTTATGGATAGGGGCGTTCTAGGTGGCTACGGCGCTCTAAAAGGGGATCTCCTTCTACAAGGGCAATTAAATGTTGGCAGTACGATGTCGAGGTCTGTTGGTGAAGCCCTTGGGCATTTTACGGTTGATGGCAACTTCACAGCAGAAAAGGGCAGTCTCATCCTGATCGCAAGTGATGGCAAAGAGGCAGGACGCCTTATTATTACCGGCAATGCTGAAGGGGATAGCTCCTTGCAAGTCAATGATATGCAAGGGCAGGATCTGATCCAACTTGCAGATGGAACGAAGAAGGTAGAAGTGGTGACGATCGGAGGGGATCTCAATACCTTAGAACTCACCCAGAAAGGTCGCGCCGTTCGTGGAGCCTTTGATTACATCTTAAAGAAGGAGGCCGATGGTAACTGGTGGTTAGTTACTCTCAATGAAGGGGGTGAAAATCCTGGCGGTGGAGGAAATGGCGGTAAGCCCCTCTATCGACCAGAAACAGCGGCTTATACGGGAGGATTGGATGTGGCAAACCGACTCTTCACCCATCAGTTGGCAGATCGAAACTATCTTGACCCCTCAAGTCGTCTCTGGACCATTATGGGCGGTGATTTTGGGAAGTTTTATGATGATGGAAAACATAATCGAACCACAATCGACAGCTTCCGCATGATGCTCGGGGGTGATATTGTGCAGACTCAGATCGAAGAGATGCCGGTCAAAGTTGGACTCTTTGCTGCATATGGTCATAGCTCGATTAAGAGCCGTCAAGCAGCAACAGGACTTTCGGCAAAAGGGCGCAGTCATGGGTTTGGCCTCGGTCTTTACGCCACATTAGGGGATAAGGTGACAGAAGGTCTCTATCTTGATGGCTCGATACAATATGTTCACTTTAGAAATAAGATTTCTGGAGATGAGCTTGTTGAAGAGACCATGAAGACTAAAGGCTTGATCACTTCTCTTGAAGGGGGTTATACCTGGCAATTGGCGGAATCTCTCTATCTGCAACCTCAGGCACAAATTACCTGGATGGGCGCGAAGATGGATAGCCTGACAGATCACTACGGCACTCATATCTCAGGTAGTAAAAATAATATTGAGACCCGCCTAGGTGCGCGACTCTTTATGGAGAAGACGTTAGAGAGCGGTCATCTTGTGACCCCTTATCTTGAGCTTAACTACTACCATAATTCTAAACCTTTCTACACTTACTTTGATGAGACGAAGATTGAGCAGAAAGGGACACGGAATGTGGGGGAGATGAAGCTTGGATTTGAGGGTAAAGTGGAAAAAGATCTCAATATCTGGGGTGAAGTGGGCTACCGTAAGGGTTCAAATAGCTACCACAACACAACGATCTCCGTTGGGCTTCGTTACGATTTCTAATGAGATCGGAAAGAGATCGGAAGACTTGTGATTGATCGTTACTTGATTGTTACTTGATCGTCACTAAGGGTCGATCACCAGAAGTTGCCTAAAGGCGTAATGATCCTTCGTAAGAGAGAAGAGCCGGTAGTGATGCTATCGGCTCTTTTTTATGAACGAATGTGATCGATTGCCATTCGATCACATTCGATTGCCATTAATTTCCATTAATGCAATTGTTGCAATTGTTGCAATTGTTGCGCTTGTTAGGATTGTTACGATTGATTCTATGATTGGCAAGGATCGATAGCGATTGAAAATAGAGGAAAAAGATTGACACTATTTGGGAATTGTAATACTGTATCACCACGGTAGTACAGAGAGGTGAGGGTTAAGCTTAGAACACTCAAAAGAACCCTTAAAAGAAGATTTGAAAGAAGATTCTAGAGAAGATTCAAAAAATTTAAGCTTAAGCAGAAGATCTTTAAGCTACTCAATAATATAAAAGCAGTACTAAAGCCGTTTTAAAAGAAGCATTAAAGTTTCAAAAAACGGAGGCAAAATAATCATTAGGAGCGATCATGAAAAAGTTACTTGCAGTGCTATTAAGTGCCACATTGGCAACCGGAATCTCATTGGCAGATGAGATGAAGAAGGTCTATGTTAATCAAATTGTAGAGCATCCGGCACTCGATGCCACTGCAAAGGGCATTCGTGATGGTCTTAAGGAGCGAGGATATATTGAAGGGGAGAATCTCGATTTTATCGTTGAATCTGCTCAAGCAAACGTGGCGTTAGCGGCACAAATTTCAACGAAGTTTGTCGCACAAAATGCAGATGTGACGGTCGGGATTGGTACCCCTTCAGCGCAGAGTTTAGTAAAACCTGCAATGGAAGGAAAAACAAAGATGGTCTTTAGCTCGATTACCGATCCTGTCGGTGCGAGCTTAGTGCCGGCGCTTGAAAATGGCAATAATAATGTGACAGGAATGTCTAATTATGTTGATGTTGCGCCGCAACTGGCCATGTTTAAAGAAGTTCTCCCCGAGATGAAGAAGATCGGTTTTATCTATAATCCCGGTGAAGCAAACTCCATTACTCAATTGAAAGATCTTGAAAAAGCAGCACCCGATTTTGGTTTAGAGGTGGTAACCCAATCGGTCAACCGTACAGCAGATGTTCCTCAAGCGGCAACACGCCTTGCAAATCAGACAGATGCGATCTTTATCTATGGCGATAACACCGCACTTGCAGCATTAGAGAGTATTGTTATTGCCGGTATTAAGGCGGGTAAACCGGTCTTTGTTGCAGATACGGATGCGGTTCTTTCAGGTCCTTTAGCGGCACTCGGTCCTAATCAATATCAGTTAGGGATCGATACTGCCGAGATGATTGCAGATGTTTTAGATGGTCAAGATATTAATACGATCCCGGTAGGATTTCCTGATAAGATGGAGCTCGTTATTAATATGGATACCGCGAATAAGCTAGGTTTAACACTTCCTTCTGAAGTTGTTGAAGCGGCTGCTGTCATCATTAAAGATGGAAAAGCGGAAGCCGTTCAACAAAACTAGGAAATAGGATGAGTTTAAGTGAATTGATTATGAGCCTGGAACTCGGGCTCATTTATGGAATTGTCGGAATGGGGATCTACCTCACTTTTAGAATTATCGACTTTCCAGATCTAACCTGTGATGGTAGCTTCGTGTTAGGAGCTGCCATCTCTTCCGTTTTAATCAAAGCGGGTGTTGATCCCTTTCTATCCTTGGTCTTTGCGCTTATCGGTGGGGCGCTTGCGGGGGCATTAACGGGGATCTTAAATAGCTTCTTTAAGGTAACCGACCTTCTCGCCGGTATCCTTGTGGCATTTATGCTCTATTCCATCAATCTTCATGTGATGAATGGGACGCCCAATATCTCTCTATTGATGTCACCGACCATCTTTATTACCAATAATTTAGTGGTCCTCGGAGGCATTGCGATTATTCTGATCGCGCTCTTTAGTTACCTTCTCAATACCGATTTAGGGCTCTCCATCCGTGCAGTAGGTCAAAATAAACGACTCTGTCTTAATGGGGGCGTTAATGTCAAGTGGATGGTGATTTTAGGCGTTGCGATGGGAAATGCGCTGATTGCAATGGGTGGCGCACTCTTTAGTCAGCAACAAGGATTTACCGATATCTCTGCCGGTATCGGCACCATTATTGCCGGTTTTGCCGCGGTGATTATTGGGGAGAGAATCCTTCCTTTTCGCTCGATGTGGATTAAGTTATTGAGCTGTATCGTCGGTTCGATTGTCTACCGTATTGTCACCGGTCTTGCGCTCCATGCTGAATTCCTCAACCTGAAGAGCTACGACTTCAACCTGATCGCCGGTCTTTTGATTATTATCATTATGGCGATGCCGGGAGGGAAGCGTCGATGCTAAAGTTAGAAGGGATTAAACTTGTCGTCGGCAAAGGCACGCAACTTGAGCGGACAATCTTAGAAGATCTCTCTCTTGAGGTTAAAAAGGGGGAATTTGTTGTCATTATCGGTGGAAATGGTGCCGGTAAATCGACGGTTTTCAATACCATTTCTGGTTTTATGAAGCCGGAGAAGGGCAAAATTTTAATCGATGGTGTTGATGTCACTAAGAGTTCTCAACAGGAGCGGGCAAAATGGGTCTCTATTGTGATGCAAGATCCCCGTGTCGGGACGATGGAGAATATGACCATTTTAGAGAATATGGCTTTCTCCTATAAGCGTGGTGGACGCCGAGGCTTCTCTCTCTTTAATAATCGTGAGCGACGCCATTTCTTTCAAGAGAAGTTAGCGCTTCTTGATATGAATTTAGAAAATCGACTCAACGAGACCGTAACAAATCTCTCAGGCGGTCAACGCCAAGCATTAAGTCTTGTGATGTCGATTGTGGCAGAATCTAAGATTTTATTACTTGATGAGATTACAGCCGCGCTCGATCCTAAAATTGCAGAAAATGTGATGGCATTAGCGGATAAGTTAGTACGGGATCAATCGCTCACCTGTGTTATGATTACTCACAATATGGAGCATGCGATCCGTTATGGTGATCGCACTATTCTTCTAAAAGATGGCAAGTTCCGTAAAGAGTATAGCCGTGCAGAGAAGGAGAATCTGACGGTCTTCGATTTAACACGAGAGTTTACCGATCCTTAATTGCGACGATATCGAAGGATCGATAGATAGCATAATATCATGAGAGAGAAGATAGAAGTTATTGGTCAATCCCTACTATTAGACGCCTCTTCAGATGGAGAGGCGCTCTTGCTTTCTCTATTAGAGAAGGTGAAGTCAGTTGAAGCGACTGCAATGGCGACGCTTGCGGAGCGATTGACCTCCAAAGAGTTTAAGCAGTTACAAAAACGGATTGGCAAATTACATAGCGCTTCTCAATCGCGCTGTATGGCAAGCTCCTTTCGTGCGCGGATTGCGCCTCGTTTGGCAATCGCTACTAAAGATCTCTATCCTAAAATCTCGTTTCATCTTCGTGGTAAGAGTGCCGGAACTGCGCATCTTCAGCGTTGGGAGCTCCGTTTTAATCCAATACTTTTAGCTGAAAATGGTCAAGCCTTTATCGATGAGGTGGTTCCCCATGAATATGCTCATCTCTTAGTCTATGCTTTAGCCGGCGATGTTGCTCCACATGGTGCTGAATGGCGCTGGATGATGGAGGAGGTCCTAGCGGTGCCGGCAAATAGAACGCATCAATTCTCCACAGAGAATAGTCGTACGCGGCGATATCAAAAGTTCTCTTATCATTGTAGTTGCCAAACGCATCAGTTAAGTACAATTCGGCATAATCGACTCTTACGAGGCGAAGCACAATACCATTGTAAAAAATGTGGTGTAGCTCTAGTAAGAGCAGATGACTCCTCCACTTGTTAAGACTTTGTAACAAAAGAAGCTGAACGCTGCCGGATCTCACTATTGCGCTCTTCCATAAACTGCGCGCCGGCAGTTGGCGATCTCTTATCACCGATGATTTTATGGTTGATTGAAGCAAAAAGGCTGTTGAGTTGCCGGATCTCACTATCGCGCTCTTCCATAAACTGCGTGCCGGCAAGGGGTGATTTCTCTATCGCCGGCAGATATTGTTTAACTGCTGTTTAAGAACTGTTTAAGGACCGTTTAAATCATATTTAATTATTTTCTCGGCATCAAGGATGCCAACCTGCGGGCATACGGTCGTGATAAGAATGAAATCGTTCTCTCCCGCGGTTCCAAAAATCGTCTTAGAGGATATTCTTAGAAGATATCAATTAAAACAGAAGCTGAACGCTGCCGGATCTCACTATCGCGCTCTTCCATAAACTGTGCGCCGGCAGTTGGCGATCTCTTATCACCGATGATTTTATGGTTGATTGAAGCAAAAAGGCTGTTGAGTTGCCGGATCTCACTATCGCGCTCTTCCATAAACTGCGTGCCGGCAAGGGGTGATTTCTCTATCGCCGGCAGATATTGTTTAACTGCTGTTTAAGAACTGTTTAAGGACCGTTTAAATCATATTTAATTATTTTCTCGGCATCAAGGATGCCAACCTGCGGGCATGCAGGAGTGAAAAGAACGAAATCGTTCTTTCCCGCGGTTCCAAAAACTATCTTAGAGAATATACATTAACAAACAAAAGTTGTTGAATTGCCGGAGAGCACCTCTGCATGCTTTTATTAATCTCATGCCGGCAAGGGGCGATCTCTCTATTATCAGTAATGGAAATTATCGAGGATAGGCTATACAATAACGAACAAAAATTATAGCAAGGGGTCAATACCGGTGAGTCTATCCGTTTCTGAGAAAAAGTTAGAAAAGCGTCTCCGTCGTAATGTGGGGCGCGCCATTATGGATTATCAGATGATTGAAGAGGGGGATCGCGTCATGGTCTGCCTTTCAGGAGGCAAGGATTCTTATGCGCTCTTAGATCTTCTCTTAAAATTGCAGAAGCATGCGCCGGTCAAATTTGAGCTCTTTGCCGTCAATCTTGATCAGAAACAACCGGGATTTCCAGAGGAGATTTTGCCCAATTATCTCCGTTCTATTAATGTCCCTTTTGAGATTTTAGAGCAGGATACCTATTCGGTGGTACAACGCCTTATTCCTGAAGGGAAGACTACCTGTAGCCTCTGCTCTCGTCTACGTCGGGGTGTGCTCTATCAATATGCGAAAGAGAAGGGCTTTAATAAGATCGCGCTTGGTCATCATCGTGATGATATTGTGGAAACACTCTTTATGAATCTCTTTTTTGGTGGCGTTTTAAAAGCGATGCCCCCTAAATTAGAGAGTGATGATGGAGAGAATATTGTCATCCGTCCGCTGACTTACTGTAGTGAGAGCGATCTGATTAAGTATGCACAGTTGCGCCAATTCCCTATTATTCCATGTAACCTCTGCGGTTCACAAGATGGATTGCAACGGCAGAGTACAAAGCAGATGTTAGCTGCATGGGAAGCGGAATATCCGGGCAGAATTGATTCGATCTTTCGTGCGATCACTAATATTAAGCCCTCACAACTGGCCGATCCCCATCTCTTCGACTTTAAAAACTTCCTTGTGAGAGGTGGAGTAGAGCCTACGGCTCTTGAACGAAAAGAGCTCGGAATTGACCCCGAGAATAATTGGTTACGTTAATTTTAATTCTCTTTAGACGCTCTCTCTTTAGATCGATGTGATTGAGTTCTTTGTCGCTTATTTCTTTATCGCTTATCCATAGTTACGCCCCTTAGAAAGGGGCGTTTACATATCAGATTATAGCGATATTTGCGAGCATTCTGCTGCTTCAAGAGAGATATCGATAGATATCGATAGGATCTGATTAATGGCGATCAACCTCAAAACCTTGGCTTCGTAATAACTTATCAATCACCGTGGTATCAACTTTAAGATCATGGAGATCATTCTCGACCAACTCATCTGAAAGGGTGTCAAATGCCTGTTGTAAGGTCTGCATAGAGCGGAGAATCTCCTGGTGAAGTTCGATCTGCTTATCGCGTGAGGCATACTCCATGACGGTAAGATATTTCTGCAGATTCTCTTGAATCAGCGGAAGATAACGATTTAAGAAGCGGCCTCCCACTAAGACATCACGGGGATCTCGCTCCATCGCTTTAATGATTTTTGAGGCAGAATAGCCGATCTCGACCACTTGATCGGCAATATCGTGAGGAAGGCGGTCCACTAGCAACTCAATCTTTTCAAGAAGCTCAATATGTCGCCCAAAAAGTGCATATTTTGCTGCCTTTTCTGCCTCTAGCTTCTCCGCACGACGAAGGGCGGCAAGCTCTGCTTCGATCTCTCGCTCTGTTTCGATATAGGCTTGTTTTTCTCGCTCACTCATAAAGAGATAACTAAATTTACGGCGAATTTTTTTTGGTGCTAATAACCCAAAGAGTAGGGTTACCGCAAGTGCCGAAGAGGTTATTCCAGGAAAGATCGAGAATGCAGCAGCAGGATGATCTGCTAAACTCCCCGCTAAAAAGAGAAGCGCTAAAGGAATAGTGAACCAGAAAGCACGATTATTGATATCTCGATCACGAATGCCGGTAATTGCGGCAACAATACCCCCGATCAGAAGGGAGATCGGCCAGTAGCCACTTAAGATCATAATGATTGCGGCAATGATTCCCACACCTAATGCAAAACGATTTGGGCGGGAAGGGAAGAGCATAATTAGTCCAAGATAGCTACCGAGCAGACCAAATCCCGGGGTGATTCCATCACTTGAAGGGATAAAGATACGCGCAATCTCCACACCGATGCCGGCAATAAATGCTTTTGCATGATCAACTAGGCGATTAAAGGTCGCTTTAGCGCCTTCAATACCGCGGCTAAAAGCACTATTGAGGCTATTGAAGATCTCCTGATCATATGGAGCATTTTGATTTGTAGCGTGACGCTTCTCCTCCCTTCTGCTCTCTCGATAAGAGGGGGAGAGATCCATCGCTCGTTCTTGGGCGTAGCGAAATCGCTCTTTAAGAGAAGCCCCTTTGAGGGAGCTTCGTTCAGTTGCTGCTTTTTGTGCGGCACGACGTTCAAAGGGAAGCTCATTGGTACGCTCAGAACGAGAGTTATGTGACTGACGATATTGGCTCATAGAGGACTCATAGATACAAAATGGATCAGCTAAAAGTGATCACTCAAAAGAGATAGCTTTTAAGTGATCGCCTTTAAGTAATTGCTTTTTAAGTAATAAGTTGATGTGATGATCATCATCGATGATTGATGATTTATTGTCATCAGCTCTAGTGATTAGCTATTGTACTTATCGACAACAGAGCTAATACGCTCACGGAGATTCTCTTCCATCTGACCCAATTCCACCTCAACTTCTGCACGACGACGTCTCGCTTCTGTTGCGATCTTCATCGTCTCTTCAATCGTATCGACTAAGCGAGTTTGGACTTCACGGATTGTCTCAATATCAACAATTGAGCGCTCCACCTCTTTTGCTGTTGCAATGGAGTTTTGCTGTAATGCTGCCGCATTTTTACGAAGTAACTCATTAGTGGTATCGGAGACATCTTTCTGCAACTGTGCGGCACGACCTTGCTCATCGAGTGAGAGGGAGAGAACGATTTGACTCTTCCAGATCGGCAGCGTTGAAAGAATACTTCCTTGAATCTTCTCTGCAAGCTGTTGATTATTATTTTGAATAATCCGAATTTGGGGTGCTGTCTGCATGGAGATCGTTTTTGAGATCTCAAGATCGTGTAAACGGCGTTCAAAGCGGTTAAGGTTCTCCATAAGATCCTTCACTTTTTGCGCGTCTAAAAGATCTTTCGATTCATCCGCAACTTTTTGAAGTGCCGGTAGTTGAGTCTCCTTAATCTCTTTAACCTTCGCTTTTCCTGCTTCAACAAAGAGACTCACCTCTTTGTAGTAATCGAAGTTTTTAAGATAGAGCTGTTCGAGGCGTTCATTATCTCTTAAAAGCCCCACCATTGAGTTATCGAGATGACTTGCAATTGAATCGACTTGTGAGGTTAACGACATATGATCGATCTTCGCTTCCACCCCTTTTTTAAAGAGGGAGCCAATAATGGGTAATTTTGCAAGAAAGTTACCACTCTTCTCTTCAGCAGAGAGCGGATCATATTCACGAATCTTCATAATAAGGGAAGAGAGCTGATCACCAATAACGCCTGAATCTTTACCTTTTACCCGATCTAAAAGTGTATCGGCAAATTTAGCGATCTCTTCCATCGGCTTAACTCCGTAAGCCATCACTTCAGCGGGATTATCGATATTGATTGTCTCGGAAATAGCATTGATTCGAACAAGATCTTCCTTCTTCACCGGGAGTTCTTTCCCTTCATCAAATTCTGCCATCTCTGTTGGGGTAACGGTTTGTAATGCTTTCTCTTCCAATAATTTCTCTTCGCTCATGCTTGATCTCTCTTCTTAACGTTATCGTAATATTCCACCATTATAATGTTTTTTGACGGGATAATCCTCAATAATCTAGGTAATTTCCGATTTATGCTCGTTATATACTAATAGGAAAGTTCAGCGATCATAGCAGGGGATGTTTCAAGCTAACTCTTTAATGATAGTAACCTGCTTGATATGTGATTATATTGATGCAACTATATTAACTTAATCATATTAATCTAATCATATTAATCTAATCATATTCAGCTAATCATGTTTGGCTAATAATGTTTATACAACCATATTTATATAATGATAAATATTTAATTGTGTTCATTTAGGAGTGCTTACTTAATTATGATTTTCAATAGTAATTAATTGATTTTGTTGGTGTTAAGTGTCTTTTGTTATTGATAATCGATATTATTTAAATTAATTTAAAGAGAATCATAAAAAGTATTAAATAGTATTTTTCGATAGAAAGCGATCTAATAGAGATGGAGGCGAGAAATCACCTCTACTACCTACATTAAAGAGGACAATATTATGTCTTTATATCAAAAAGGACTTTCAACTGAACCTAAAGTGATCGCTCATCGGGGCGCCGGAAAGAGTGCGCCGGAGAATACATTAGTGGCATTTCGTCACGCCTTTCAAGAAGGATATCGCTACTTTACCTGTGATATTCGTTGCTCTGAGGATCGCGAACTCTTTCTCCTTCATGATGCTGATCTTGAGAGAACGACCAATGGTTATGGTAGAGCAGATGAGATGAGTTGGGATCTACTCTCAAAGTTAGAGGCAGGTTCTTACTATTCACCGCTCTATATGGGAGAATCGATCCCCCGTTTTGAGGCAGTTGTAAACTTTATTATTAGTAATTATTGCCGGCTCAATATTGAGGTGAAAAGTGGTGCGATAGATGATAAGGAATTAGGTCGAATAGTGGCTGAAAGACTCTATCGTAAGATTATTGATCGTCTTGATGCTTGTGTCGATATTCTCTTTGATGAGGATCTCGATCGACTCTTTGAGCGCCTCTTCAATGAGATGCTCGATGGACCGACCGATTACTGTATTAAAAATCAATTTCTCATCACCTCGAGCTCTCCCTTGATTTTAGAGGGTGCATTTGCCGCCCAACCTTGGATTCCACGAGGTTATATTGTCGATCCTGACGATGATCATTTTTTAGATAGAAAAGTGAATAGCGAAGTTGATAGAGACGTTGATAGAGAAGCGCTCTTATCATTACTCAAAAACTTAAAATGCAGTGCGCTTATTATCCCTAAGGAGTTTGTCACTCCCCAACTTGTCGAACGCTGCCGGCAGGAGAATTATCTTCTATTTGTGACAGTGGTTGATGAGATTATCGAGATTGATCAACTCCTCAAGATGGGAGTCGATAGCGTCATTACCGATAATATCGATGCAGCTGCTTGTTTTTCTTAATGGACGCTTTTTACAGAAGATGATAGTGGAAATACATTAAAGTGTAGCAATTGACTATAATAGTTAATGATTCAATCATGTTATATCTAATGTAGATATCTTATATTAGATATCTATATTAGGCGATAACTATTGGGTGCTTGCATTGCACAGCCTTATTAAATTTAGTTTAAATTAACGTTAATTCATTGTGGTTAAAGTCGGTTGATGCAATGTTAGTGCGCCTCATAAAATCTATTGATAGGGTTAAAAAGGAAGATTAGTTTTAATGTTATTACCCCAAAAGAACTCGGCAGAGTTAGCAAAGCTCTTTGCTCAAATGCTCGAAGAGGAGAACTATATAGAAGCGGAGACGCCTGAGGAGTTCGCTTATTATCTTGAAATTAATAAAATCCCGAAGAGAAGTATGGATGATCTGCAAGCTTGGGCATTTTATTATGCAGTAAAACGAGATTCTGAGCGGGCAATCGATTATTTTAAACGCTCTTTTTATTTTGAAGATCCTGAGTTTTGTAGTAATTATCTCTACTATTTGATTCTATTAAAAAAGTTTGATGCTTGTGAGGAAGCCTTAATGCGTGCTGTAGATAAATATCCCGTAAGTATAGCTTCAATCACTAAACTTCAGCTCTTTTTTGCAATTTTAAAAGGGGATGAGGAGGGTATCTTAGACGCTTTTGACAACCTCATAAAATTAAAAAATGAGGAGAGTGATTATTATCGCTTCTTAAAAGCACAATACCTTGCCTTTATGCAGAATATGCGCTTTTCAGGAGAGATGCTTCAATTAATTGGGAAGATCTATCAAGCCATTTGCCATCAATATTCTTTTATAACCTATCCTAAAATTACTTTTGAGGTTGATGAGGAACATGGTCTCAATGCTATTGTTTTTGCTCTGAAGTCAGAAAAAGATGTGATGCTTATCCCAGAGTTAAATGGAGAATTGGCAGATCGATTATCTCAGTTAGAACAACTTGATGGAAAGGTATTTACTGCAACATTTGATATGATTAGGAATCTTTAAATATCAGAGGAAATATGGCGGTTAAAAGTATTGATTTTTTGAATTTTGCTGAAGACCTGTTTAAGAGCGCAAGTCGAGAGATCGAATATCGAAATGTAGTATCTCGTTCATATTATTCTTCTTTACATTTGATCAATTCTTTTGTTCTCAATGCACCTAAAAAGCAACAGAATTTAATCAATTATCTTTGCGATACAAAAGAGCATCTCAATGAAAAAGTTGACTCAAAAACTTTGAGATCATTTGGATTGAGATTAGAGCAACAACGGAGAAATAGGGTTAAGGCAGATTATTATCTACATAGACATCTCTCCTCTTATGAGGCAAAAAATGCGCTTAAAGAGGCCAAGATATGTCGAGCTTTACTAGAAAAAGAGGAAGATAAGAATATTTAGTATTGAGATCTATTAATAATCTCGGTAATGCGCTTATTACTCTTATTTTTAAAAGTAATTTGTAAGATATTGTAAATCTCGTACTAATGTGTGTGGTACGGGATTTTTTATTTGATTTTTCAATAGGTAAGAGAATCAGCGGAAGGGCGGGAACCTACCATCTCGCTCTTATCACAACCTCATGCCCGCAGGTCGGCATCGATGATGCCAACTGCCGGCGCGTGTTTTTTGGAAGAGCGCTGTGGTGAGATCCGGCAGCGTTCAGCTCCTGTTTGTTAATATAGATTTTCTATATTCTCTAAGATGATTTTTGGAAGGGCGGGAACCAACCATTTTGTTCTTATCACAACTGCATGCCCGCAGATCGGCATCGATGATTCCGGGAAAATAATTAAAGATGATTTAAACGGCTCTTAAACAGTTCTTAAACAGCCGTTAAACAATATCTGCTGGTGATAGAGAGATCGCCCCTTGCCGGCGTGAAATTTATGGAAAAACGCGATAGTGAGAACCGGCAACTCAACAGCTTCTGTTTGTTAATATAGATTTCCTATATCCTTTAAGATGATTTTTGGAAGGGCGGGAACCAACCATTTTGTTCTTATAATAATCGCATGCTCGCAGATCGGCATCGATGATGCCCTCTGCCGGCGCGCAATTTCTGGAGGAGCGCGATAGTGAGGACCGGCAACTCAACAGCTTCTGTTTGTTAATATAGATTCTCTATATCCTCTAAGATGATTTTTGGAAGGGCGGGAGAGAATGATTTCGTTCTTTTCACTCCGGCATGCCCGCCAGATGGCATCTTTGATGCCGGGAAAATTTTTTCTTTAATAGCTATTTACCAGCTATTTATCGGTAATTGAGATTACCTTCTGACGGCGCAGAATTTATGGCAATATGCGATAGTAATAAGCGACAGCATTCAGCCTTTAAATTAAAATTAATCTTTCCATTCAATTTGACAAAAAAATCTTATCATCATAATATTATTGACAACAATCCCCTCAATCTCTGCCTAGTTACTAACTCTTTGAAGTTATTTAATCTAGGGTACACAGAGTTGAGGGCTTTTTATTTTTTACTCCATAATTCCCATGATTTTAAATCAATATCTTTGATTAGACCAAATTGGTTGAGAGAAATAGCTTTATTGGCTGGATGTGGGAATTCCTCAATAAGATCTATAAATCTTTTCCCCCATGTCGATCTGGGACAAATAGTATTGAGCATGCGTTTTATCAAACAAAAGTATAGAAACATATGATTAGGCGATAATTTTTGTAAGTTAGAATCGTTTAGTCCTTTTAAACTTACCCGGCTAATCGCATTTCTATTCCATAATCTTCCATGATGAGCAGAAATATTGCGAATAATATTAAAAGCATGCAATTGAGTTTCTAAATTTTTTCCTGATGGAAGTCGATATTTTCTAGCAATTTTATCTTTATCTTTCAGCTTCATTCCTGCATATAATTTTGAAAGTGATCCAAAATCCATTATCTCAGTAGCGACCCAAATAGGTAATCTACCGCCATAATATTGATTATGATGAGCTATAAACTCAAGTTTTTTTGATTGATTTAATAACTCTTCATATCTTGATAACCACTTTTCGTGTTGAAAAGATTTATCAAATTTTGCACTGTTAGTATGGGCTAGTGATTCCTTTTCACCTAATAAATAGGAAATGTCTACTCTTATTGCTATTTCAATTCTTTCTAATGCATCTAATGCCAATAATCTTAGACGCTTATCAAAAATATAAAGATCTAGAACATCTTGAAAATAACTATTGCTTATAAATTTATTCAAGAGTTTGCCCGTGGCTATTTTTTCTTTAAATGGATACCAATATCCACTCAGCCGATAGTATCCAATGCTCTCTAAATAGGGCAAAGCGAACTTTTTATTTTTGATTATAAGGCCTCTCTCTACTAGTAAATCTAGTTGATCCTCGAAACTTAACCATTTTTTAGGTGATCTATTAAAGGAATTCATTTGAAATATACTCTATTAACATCTTATTAAAGCCGCTTGAATATCTATAATTTCAAGAGCAATTGGGTATAGGACATAAATATAAAGAGCTAAATTGACTTCAATGATTATATTCTGCCATTTCCTTTTTTCAATTGATTTTCCCTTAATAAATGAATTGTTAATTCAACTAGTTATGTTTTTTTAGCTGTTTAAAAATAAAAAATCAGCGGGAGAAAATGATTTCGTTCTTTTCACTCCGGCATGCCCGCAGATCGGCATCGATGATGCCAACTGCCGGCGCGTGTTTTTTGGAAGAGCGCTGTGGTGAGATCCGGCAGCGTTCAGCTTATTTTGTTATAACCAATAAGAAAATTTTGTGAGCGGCGGGAATCTACTATTTCATTCTTATCACAACTGCATACCTGTAGGCCGGCATCCCATTTACTCTTAAGATCTATTACTCTTGGAGGATGGTCAATGTGATACAAATATAGATAGGGCGAGTGAAATAGGGTCAGTTGTTGCAATGACTATCATCGGTCCTATTGTTTAAAAAATAAAATCATGAAGGAGGGAATATGTTGGTGGATGATTGGCTCAAAACGCCGATTGTGAAAAATAGACTTGCATGGGAAAAGGTGGGGAAGGTGGATATTGATCTATCTCATCATCTCCATCAGGAGCCTCTTGCTCGAGTCGTTCCCACAGCGAGAATGAGGGTCTATAGCGCCTATTATCATGATGGAATCTCAGGCGCGTTGGAATCGATCTATCTTCGAGAATCCGTTTTAGAGCGGTTAGAGCAACTGGTCGATCGATTACCGGAGAATTTAGGGCTACTGCTTCTCGATGGTTGGCGTCCGGTAGCGGTACAAGAATCATTGCGTCACGATTTTCGTGAAGATCTCGAGCGATCTTATCCCGATTTTAATAAAGATCAGATCGAAGATCTATTGGATCAATTTGTTGCAAAGCCGAGTGCAGATCCTCTTGCACCAAGTCCGCATCTGACGGGAGGATCGATCGATTTAACCCTCTTTGATCTAACGACAGAGAGTGAGATCGATATGGGAACCTCTTTTGATGCGATGGAGGAAGCTTCCTGGAGTCACTATTTTGAGGAGAATACGACTGATGTGGAAGATAGAGATATTCGAGATTATCGAAGACTTTTAATCAATGGGATGACGGCGATGGGCTTTACAAATCTCCCCTCTGAATGGTGGCATTTCGATTTTGGCAATCAGCTCTGGGGATATTATCGAGGAAAGCAGGCTTTTTATGGTATTGCTTCTCTCTCGGCACAATGATAAATAATAGAGAAGATCTAGTAGAAAAGAGCTGTTAAAAGATTATTAAAAGACTATTAAAAGAGTAAGTAAAAAATTACTAGAAACCGCCCAAAAGCACTAATAACACTAAAAACAGATTTATCTAAAATATATTAAAAAAGATATTAAAAGAGATATTAAAAGAGGAGAGAGTATGGAGACCTTAATATCAGCCGATCAGACATGGCTACTATTGGCTTTTCTATTTGTTGTTGCTTCGGCATCTATTGTGATTGAGCAACGTTATAAGTGGTCTGCAAAAGTTCCCGGCGCGGTTATTGCGCTGATTATTGCAATCACATTTTCAAGTTTTAAAATTATTCCAACAGATGCGCCGGTCTATGACATGGTGTGGGGCTATGTTGTGCCGATTGCGATTCCGTTACTGCTCTTTCAGGTCAATGTGAAGAGTATCTTTACAGAGAGCCGTCGGCTACTCTTTATCTTTCTTTTAAGCGCTCTTGGGACAATGGTGGGCGCCTTTATCGCCTTCTTTATCTTTAAAGAGTGGATTCCTGAATTAGATAAAATTAGCGGTATGATGAGTGCCTCCTATATCGGCGGTGGTGTTAACTTTGCGGCAATGACGGCGAAATTAGATCCCTCTAAAGATATGGTGGCTTCTACCATTGTGGCGGATAATCTGATTATGGCGCTCTATTTTATCCTTCTTTTGAGCATTACCGCGATGAGTTGGTTCCGTAAGCGCTTTAAAACACCCTATATCGATGAAGTTGAGAAGAATTTAGATCAGCATCAAGATGAAAATCTCGCGGCGAGCTATTGGCAACCGCGTCATATCTCTTTAAAAGATATTGCGATTAATATGGGCGCATCTCTCTTGATTGTCGCGATCTCATTTACCCTTGCTGATTGGTTAAAGCCACTAAGAGGTATGGTAGATCATCTACTTTTAGAGATTTTAGTCAGCTTTATTACCGATCCTTACTTGATTCTCACAACTTTAACTTTTGTTGTGATCTTCCTCTTTCAAAAGCCTTTCCAGAAGTTAAATGGTAGCCAAGAGCTTGGGACCTATATGGTCTATCTCTTCTTTGTCGTGATCGGGATACCAGCATCCATTCCGATGATTATTCAAAATGCGCCGCTCTTACTTCTCTTTGTTGTACTCATTATGCTCGTCAATTTAGTTGTGAGCCTTGTTTTAGGGCGTCTCTTTAAATTTAGTTTAGAGGAGATTCTATTAGTCTGTAATGCCAATGTCGGCGGCCCAACAACCGCGGCGGCGATGGCGATTAGTAAGGGGTGGCGCACATTGGTGGGTCCCATTTTAGTAATCGGCACCGTCGGCTATGTGGTGGGAAATTATGCTGGGACGATTATCTATCTGATCACCACACGATTATTGTAGAGCGGTTTGCAGTCGAGTCGTAAAACTCTACTACTAGAGCCCAAATAGCTGAAAAGTGCGATAAAAAAGGCGTCTCCTCTGAGGCGCCTTTCTTGGTTTTAATATTTATTGTTATTGACCATTGGTTTATTGATGATCGTTTATCGCTGACCATTACTGTGATGATCATCGATCTGTTACGATCTTTTTTATGCCAATGTATTATCACCAGCATGGTAGCTTGAACGAACCATGGGGCCGATATGGGCAAGCTTAAAGCCTAAGCGATACGCTTCTTCTTCATATGCCTTAAAGGTTTGGGGCGTTACATAACGCTCTACGGCAAGATGCCCGCCGGAGGGTTGAAGATATTGGCCGATAGTGATCATCTCAATATCATGTTCACGCATATAGCGCATCACATCCATCATCTCTTCATCGGTCTCGCCGACCCCCACCATTAAGCCCGATTTAGTGGGAACATCAGGATTACGTGCTTTAAACTTCTTTAAGAGCATTAAGGAGTGATCATAATCGGCGCCGGGGCGAACCTGTTTATAGAGGCGAGGAACGGTCTCCATATTGTGATTGAGTACATCAGGTGGAGTTTCGCTTAAGATATTGATCGCCACATCCATTCTGCCACGAAAATCGGGAACTAAGATCTCGATTTTTGTATGGGGAGAGAGCGCACGAATCTCACGGATACAATCGGCAAAGTGGCCGGCACCGCCATCACGAAGATCATCGCGATCGACTGAGGTAATCACCACATAATCGAGTCCTAACATCTTCACTGTCTCCGCTAAGCGTTTGGGCTCTTCAGCATCGAGCGGATTAGGGCGACCATGGGCAACATCACAAAAGGGACAACGACGCGTACAGATATCCCCCATAATCATAAAGGTGGCAGTTCCTTGATTAAAGCACTCGCCAATATTGGGGCATGCCGCCTCTTCACAGACGGAGTGAAGCTTGTTATCGCGTAAGATCTTGGTAATTTCACTAAAGCGTTTACCACTAGGGATCTTTGCCCGAATCCAGTCGGGTTTAGGAATGCGCTCCTCTTTAGGAACGGCAACAACCTTAATCGGGATACGTGCGGTTTTGGCAGCTCCGCGTAGCTTTTCACCTTGTTCTAATTTCATTGTTATGGTCACTATTTCGCAGATTAAAAAAATCGATAAGAGACAGTATAACAGGGAAAAGGGTGAAGTTAAGAATTGATCTGGAGAATGATCGAGCAACTCTTTATCACTATTGGCTGGAGAGAAAAAGGGGTGTTGAGAGTAGGCGCTAAGTGGCTTTTATGGCATGATGAAAGAGAATCTTCCACGCTTAGCGAATAGATCAAATGCTATCAGAAGGAGTCTGAAGATGATAAAAGCGCACCGGAATGGGATCGGGAATGGGATCAAGAAAAAGCAACGTATCCCTAAAAACCCTAAACATCCAGAAAGAATCTGTTGGGGTTGTGAGCGTCTTTGTGCCGCAAATAAGATGTTTTGTGGTAATGGTAGTGAGCGTTCGCAACATCCCTGTGAGCTCTTTGGGGAGGATTGGTATCTCTCCTTAACAGAAGAAGAGCTCGCTGATATCGAATTGGTGTAAATGATCACCAAGCTTGGAAGGTTGTCAGTTTTTCTGAAAATTTATCCGGCAATGTGATAAACGCGCCTGATTGAGTACAGACATAGTGGCTTAAATGGTGTGCAAATTGATGTGCTTCCTGAAATGGTGCACCCTGATGAAGGGCGGTAATAAAGGCGGCAGAGAAGCTATCGCCGGCACCGATGGTATCTACGAGGGCGATCGATTTTCCTGAAAGGGCGGAGTAATCATGCGGGCTCATCACGATACTTCCTTCGGCGCCTAGTGTTAAGAGAATCGCATTGAGTTCAAATCGCTCGATCAGGTGGTAGAGCGTATCTCGAAGTGAGAGCGATTCTAGCTGATAGATCTTCTGTAGATAACGTAGCTCCATCTCATTCAGCTTAAGAAGATCTGCATAACGGAGGAGTTGATCGACGAGTGAAGCGGTATAGTAGGGCGTTCGGAGATTCAGGTCACAAAATCGCATTGTTTGTGGATGATGCTGCAAAATTGAGCGAAAGGTTTCAAAAGAGTCAGATTCAGCGGTGGGTTCCTTCTCACCCCTATTCTCACTTCCCCTCACACTTCCAGTTTTATCTCTATTATCACAATATTGCTGTGCTTCAAATCGTGCTTCAAATCGTGGGATGGCAGAGCGCATAGCGAGTGAGCCATAGGCGATGAGGGTTGCAGATTGCGCTTTTTCGAGGATCTCGTCACTCAGCGGAATCTGATCCCAGGCGGAGGGTGTGGCAAATTGGTAGTGGGGTTCATCCTCAATCAGGGTGATATCGACGCGACCGGTGGGAAGCTCATTTCTTGCGGCAATGACCGGAATCTTATTAGCGTTGAGCTGAGCTAATGCTGCATCTCCGAGAGAATCCTTACCGACGGCGGTGACCAGTGTTGCCGGGAATCCCAACTGATTGAGAAAGAAGCAGAGATTACTCGGCGCACCGCCTAAGATTCTCTTTTCTTCTGTTTGATTGCTCTCTTTTTGCGCCTCATCCTGAAAGCAATCCCAGAGTAATTCTCCGAAACAGAGCGCAGTGGCTTGATGATTCATATATCGTTCCCCTCTAAAGTATGCTTTTAAATGATGGCATTCCCAATAATGGGTCATCTTACCAATGAAGCGATAATTTTACGAGATCTGCTAAGAGAAGATTCCACAATGACGAAGTGCCACCTTGCCGGCGCGTAATTTGTGGAAGAACGCAATAGTGAGATCCGGCAACGCATCAGCTTCTGTTTGTTAATCTATATTTTCTATATCCTCTAAGATGATTTCTGGAAGGGCGGGAGAGAACGATTTCGTTCTTTTCACTCCTGCATGCCCGCAGGTCGGCATCCTTGATGCCAACTGCCGGCACGTAGTTTTTGGAAGAGCGTGATAGTAAGGACCGGCAACTCATCGACCTCTCTTATTACAGTGAATCAATTATTTTGCTGGTGATTGGGAATCGCCAACTGCCGGCGCGTAATTTGTGGAAGAACGCAATAGTAAGATCCGGCAACTCATCAGCTTCTGTTTGTTAATCTATATTCCCCAGATTATCCATATCTTCTAAGATGATTTTTGGAGGAGTTCTTTTTAGGGGAAAGAGGTCATTTTTATCGATCAGTGGTATAATTTCTCTCTATTATTTCACTCTCTCAGTAGTGGATTAAATTATCGAAGAGGTGATTTAATCGCTATTTAACAACGGCTTAAACTTTCATGAAATAGAGTTTAACCGATTGTTGATAGATACTTTGTAGATAGTTTATGATCATTTAGCGCATGAAGGACCGACATGGATTTAAAAAAGTATATTGCTCGTATCAAAGATTTCCCTGCAGAAGGTGTTGATTTTAAAGATGTGACGCCGCTACTCAATGATGTTGAAGCATATCGCTATACCGTTGAGGAGATGAGTCAGTTTGTCAAAGCCTGTGGAGCGACAGTGATTGTAGCGCCGGAAGCGCGAGGCTTTATCTTTGCAGCGCCAGTTGCCGTGATGACAGGAACACGCCTCGTTCTTGTGCGTAAGCCGGGGAAATTACCCCGTAAATGCCATAAGGTCGCCTACTCATTAGAGTATGGCAATAATACGCAAGAGATGCATGTCGGTGATGTTAAAGAGAATGATCGCGTTGTGATTATTGATGATGTACTCGCAACAGGCGGTACCATTAAGGCGATTATCGAGATGGTTACGCGGGAGAAAGCAACAGTAGAAGGGATCTGCTTCCTTGCTGATCTCACTTATCTCCATGAACCTGAAGTATTAGAAGGCTACAACGTGAAGAGCCTTCTTAGCTATGAGGATTAGTTCTCACTATATTGACTCAGAAAATTTTAATAATTTAATAATTACTAATAGACTATTTTATTCATGCACATATTCTAAAACTTAAAATGCGGTTTTAGGGGGGGGGATGTTTTACTTTAATATCTATTATCGATAATATGTCAGTGTGTTATGAGATATTTCTAAGTTAATATCTAAAATTTCAAAAGGAGGGAATTATGGCATATGTAAAAAGAGGATTTTCAGAATCCTTATTGCATTTATTCAATTTTTTCCCACTATCGTTGTATCAAGTCCAAAAAGTTATAAAGAAGCTTTAAGATCTGATGTAGAAAAATGTGGTGAGGATTTAAATAATTCTATCATTTGGTATACATCACAATTATCAGATGTTAAGAAGAAAGATTCAGTATAAGATTCGAATAAATAATGGAAGAGATTAAAGACAGTATTAGTTTGACTTCTGATGAGATTCTTGAAATGTCAGATCAAGATATAGAAGAGGCCATTCAAAAGAATCCTGAATTATTGAAGGATGCTGCTTTGGTTCAGCGGATGATGAAAAAATTTTCAGGTCCAATTCCGCATCCGGAGATACTTGAGGGTTATAATCAGATTTGTCCCGGCAGTGCCGAAAAAATTATCAATCACTTTGTGAAAGAACAAGATCACCGCAATCCCCTGAGATTTACCACTAAGCCCAGCTTAACTAGCTGGGCTTATTTTTTGTAATAAAAAACCGCAAACCGTGGGCTAATATTAGTGCTGAAACGCTATTTTCTGTTCAATATATCAATAAGATCATAATTGCGATAGATAATATTTCTTTTCTGATCATTGGGATAAACTATTTTTTGAGAGATGAAATATTTTAGCCATCTATTCGCTGTGGCATTAGTAATTCCTAATGCTTCTTCAATATTTTTAGCAGTAAATACAGGGTGAGAAAATGAGAAAATAAGTATTTTTTGCGCCGTAGAATTCGTACTAATTTTTTCATCTTTCCATAGGCTTGATAACAACTCTTGAACTTCTTCTGCCGTCTTAATATATTTTCGAGCTTGTGTATCAACACTGGTTAAAAAGAACTTTAACCATTCATACCACTCGGGTTCATCTTTTCTTAAATTATTCAAAAGCGTATAGTATTTAAATTTATTTCTTTCTAACTCTTCGCTCACAAAAATAATACTATTCCCACAAACTCTCTTCTTTAGAAGAAATAGAGTGATTAATAATCTCCCTACACGACCGTTTCCATCTAAAAATGGGTGAATACTTTCAAATTGAGCATGCATTATCCCAGCCATTATTAAGGGGTCAAATTCATCATTAGTTTCATTTAAAAAAACTTCTAAGTTACCCATTAAATCCATCACATTAGATGCGATTGGTGGAATATAAGATGCTCTACTCATATCTCCACCACCGATCCAGTTTTGAACCCTTCTAAACTCTCCTGGAGCACGACTTGCGCCCCTAGAGTTATTTAATATGATTTTATGCAGTTCCTTAATAAAGGAGATTGTAATAGGATGATCTTGATCTGTTATCTTTTGCACACCAAAATTTAAAGCATCTCGATAATTACGAACTTCCTGAACATCAACATTACCATCTTGATGCGTTGCCTCAACTTCCATAACTTCATCAAGAGTTGCCTGAGTCCCTTCAATTCTTGTCGATTGAACTGATTCTGCTAATGAAAAAACAGAAAACAAGTCGGTTGGAACAACTTGCTTTAATGCTTGTAGGGTATTTAAGCTGTTATGTGCTTTAACCACAATCTTCATCAGATCTAAATGCTCTTCGGCACTTAATGAGATTGGTAATTTTGGCAAATTAAAGGGGATCGCTTTTTTCATTTCATTCCATGCAGTTTATTATCTTAAGATGGTAATATATACCACATTACGTTAATTTAAACAAAAAATTAACGTAACGATTGGCATGATATTAAATTTGAAAATGTATTTTATTTAGTTTCAATGAAAAATTGTCATCTTGTAATGATTCTTAAAAATAGTGCTGATTGTCAGAATCGTTTTTTCGTAAGTACTTAATCTTATTTCCTATTAAAACTGAAATATAACTAGTAACCCCTAAAGAATCACCGGTAATGGATGGGTGATTCTGATCTCTTCTGGCGTGATCGTCGTCCCGTAGGCGATCACCTCAACGCCTGCGGCGACTGCTTCTCGCAGTAATTTGCCATAAGTGGGATCGATCTCATCAGCCGGACGAACCCCTTTGGCACCGGTGAGATTAACGCAGTAGAGTAAAATCGCTCGTGTACCACTTTTAGCGAGCGCTGTGAGCTCCCGAAGATGCTTCTGTCCACGTATTGTTACAGCATCGGGGAAGGCAGCAATATCACTCTCCTCAAAGCCGAGCGTTACGCTTTTCACCTCAATGTAGAGCTCTTCTCCATCGGTTTTGGTTAGACAGAAATCGATGCGGGAGTTTTCCGTACCATAACGCACCTCTCTTTTAAGCGTAGTGAAGGGGCCGATATCGATTAAGCCTTCAAGGAGCGCCTCTTCTACTAAACGATTTGCATAATGGGTATTGATATTGGCAAGTGCGCCAAAAGGGGTTGTGGTAATCACCCAACTTCCGGCAGTACTCCGCTTTGGATCAGTGGCAGGAAGATACCAAAGATCACTTCCCGGCAGTAAGCAATTTTTCATCGAACCTGTATTGGGGCAATGAAGGGTGATAATCTCGCCTGAATCGAGTTCAACTTCTGCCAAAAAACGCTTATAGCGCCGAATCAGACGCCCTTTTGCTAAAGGTGGGGTAAATTTCATTGTTCACTCTCAATTTTTTTAATAGATGTTTGCAACCTCTTTGAACGCTCCGTAGTTTAACGCTTCCGATAACCCACAGAGAGATCGATCTCATCATGATATTGCTGCTTTAAGCTCACAAGCAACTCATCATCGGCGATCACTTTCTCCTGCTGCATCTGTAACACACCGGCACTGCGGGGATTGTGGTATTTAAAGATCAGCTGTAAGCCCTTCTCATCATCACGATGTGGCATGAGCTTTTGGAAGATCTCCTGAACGGTTGTAAGGGAGAGGGGCCGGCGATTCTCGATAAGGATAAAGTGCCCGTGGCGCTCTCGAACCTGTTTTAAGGTCTGTAATTCACTTACCCGAAGTGTCATGCAGTTATTGAATGAATCCCAGCTATGGCTGCCGCGGATAAAGAGAATAGTGTCGGGTTCGATCTCTTCTCCCGCTTCATTGAGCGTTTCGATTGGCTCTTCAAAGAGTCTAAATTCAGCGCGTGCATGCCCATCATCGAGCACCACGAAAAACATCTTCTTGCCTGCTTTGCTGATGCGCGTGTAGAAGGCGGTGACAAGGCCGGCGACGATCACATTATCTTCATTGCGAGAGTGATATTGTGGCTCCGGCATCGCTTGTAGCGCCGTGAGCGTGGTATTGGCCACCTCTTTAATCTCCGCACGATATTGATCGATGGGATGCCCACTAAAGAAGAAGCCTAAGACCGATTTTTCCGCATGGAGGAGCGCTGTCTCTGTTAAGGGCATTGCGCTTTGGAGCTGATATTGGGGCTCATCGCTCGGCTCATCACTAAAGAGACCAAAGATATCGCCCTGGCCACTATTCTCATTTTTACGATTTTGATCAGCAAGGCGAATCGCCTCTTCCATCGTGGCAAGAAGTTGTGCACGATAGGCCGCTCGCTCTTGAATACTCTCTATCTCAGGATTGAGGCAGTCGAGTGCGCCGGCACGAATTAAAATATCGATCGCCCGTTTAGTGGTCTTTGAGAGATCGATTCTACGACAAAAATCGAAGAGATCGAGATAAGGACCATTCTCCTCCCGCTCCTCAATCAGCTGAAGTGCTGCCGCTTTCCCATACCCTTTGAGCGCGCCAAGACCATAGATAATCGCGCCTTCTCTATTGACGGTAAATTGATGATAGGAGTGATTGATGCTTGGGCGGATGATCGGAATCTTCATCGCCAAGACCTCTTCGATAATGATAATGATCTTATCGGTATGATCGAGGTCGGCAGAGAGTACTGCCGCCATAAATTCCGGTGGATAGTGCTGCTTAAGGTAGGCGGTCTGATAGGAGAGAAGGGCATAAGCGGCGGAGTGAGATTTGTTAAATCCGTAGCCGGCAAATTTCTCCATCAAATCGAAGAGACGACCTGCTTTTTCACTATCAAAACCGAGGGTTTCCGCCCCTTGCATAAAGAGAGCGCGTTGCTTCTCCATCTCTTCGGGAAGCTTTTTCCCCATCGCTCGGCGAAGAAGGTCCGCCCCCCCTAAGCTATAATTCCCGATAATCTGGGAGATCTGCATTACCTGCTCTTGGTAGACGATGACGCCGTAGGTGGGCTTTAAGACCGGTTCGAGCTCAGGGAAGGGGTAGATCACCTCTTCACGCCCATGTTTACGGTTGATAAAGTCCTCTACCATCCCCGATTCTAGCGGCCCAGGGCGAAAGAGCGCCACAAGTGCGACAATATCTTCAAAGTTATCGGGCTGTAATCGGCGGAGAAGATCCTTCATCCCGCGTGATTCAAGTTGGAAGACAGAGGTGGTTTGGCACGCCTTTAAGAGCTCAAAGGTGGGTTTATCATCGAGCGGTAAATCGTGCAGATCGATCGTCTCACCGCGATTATACGCAATATTCTTAATGGCCCAATCGATAATTGTCAGCGTGCGAAGCCCAAGAAAGTCAAATTTCACCAATCCTGCGGCTTCAATATCATCCTTATCATATTGGGTGACAAGCGCCGTGGAGCCCTCCTCACAGTAGAGCGGGGAGAAGTCGGTCAGTTTAGTCGGCGCAATGACAACACCGCCGGCATGGCGCCCCACCGATTTCGCTAAACCTTCGAGCTGTTTTGCCAGATCGATCAGAATCTTCACCTCTTCATCTTGATGGTAGAGATCATGAAGCTCCGGCTCCTGCATCATCGCTTTTTCGAGGGTAATACCAATATCCATCGGAATCAGTTTCGCAATCCGATCGACAAAACCGTAAGGATGCCCCAATGCGCGGCCAACATCACGAATCACCGCTTTTGCCGCCATCGTTCCATGGGTGGCGATCTGTGAGACCGCCTCCCGGCCATAGCGATTCGCAACATACTCAATCACGCGGTCACGCCCTTCCATACAGAAGTCGATATCGAAGTCCGGCATCGAGACCCGTTCGGGGTTTAAGAAGCGTTCAAAGAGGAGGTCATAGGGAAGGGGGTCAAGATCGGTAATCTTCAATGCCCAGGCAACCAGAGAGCCGGCTCCTGATCCGCGCCCGGGTCCCACGGGAATTTGATGATCTTTCGCCCATTGAATAAAGTCAGCAACGATGAGGAAGTAGCCGGGGAACCCCATATTGTTGATCACATTGAGCTCAATATCGAGCCGCTCCCAGTAGTGTTGATTTGCTTCGCTCTGTTTGCCAATTCGCTCCTCTAAACCGCGATAGGACTCCGCCTTAAAATACTCCTCAATCGTCATCCCTTCCGGAATCGGGAAGGCCGGCAATTGTGGTTTATGGAGTGTTAAGGTGACATTACAGCGTTTGACAAGCTCGATACTATTTTCGATCGCATCGGGGAAGTCGGCAAAGAGCGCCTCCATCTCCTCAATGGAGCGAAGATACTGTTTAGGGGAGTAGTTCCGCGGACGATTGGGATCGAGCATTGAATAGCCCGATTGAATCGCGACACGAACCTCATGCGCTTCAAACTCATCTTCTTGCATAAAGCGGACATCATTGAGCGCAATAAGTGGGAGATGATGCGCCTCAGCAAAGGGCGCTGCCATCTGGATAAAGCGCTCATCATCTTGCTGCTCAAGGCGTTTGATACCGATATAGAGACGATCTTCTAAAAAAGCGGGATAGACACTCTGCAAAAAGCGTTCAGCCGCGGGAGCACCTTGATTGAGCAACTTCTGCCCAAAATGGCTCTCTTTGGCCATAATCACAATCAGACCTGCTTGATACTCCATCAGTTTCTCATGGGTAATATAGGGGACCCCCCGAATCTGATGGTAGCGATAGCCGTAGCTTAAAAGCTCTGCTAAATTGAGGTATCCTTGATAATCTTGGGCAATCAAGGTGATACGACCGACACTACTTTCTTCATCAATCACTAAGCAATCTGCCCCAAAGATCGGTTTAATCCCCGACTTGAGCGCTGTTTCATAAAACTTAATGGCGGCAAATTCATTTCCAAGATCGGTCAGTGCTGCGGCACGCATCCCCATCTCCTTGAGCTTGGCAAAGAACGGCTTAATCCGAATTAAGCCATCAACCATCGAGAATTCTGTATGAAGATTAAAGTGGGTAAAGGTCATAAATATCTGCTTCACTAATTTGCAAAAAGAGTAGGGAAAAATGATACCACATTCATACACTTTGAGCGGGATCGATGCTGCTCATTCGATCAAATCAAACGGTCGCTCTCAATAACCTGCGGAAACAACTTCAAAGATAATCGCGTTAAAGATATCTGATGATTATTCAATAATTATCATATAATAAGGAATTTATTTTGGTGTTCGTTTTCGATTGATGTATGATACGGGCGCCTATTGTTAGAGCAACTAATAGAGCAACTAATAGCTCAATGATAGAGCCTCGATCGCCCAGTGATAGCGTCATTGATAGCGTCATTGATAACGCCATTGATAGCACTATTGGGTAGGCAGAATGAGCAGATAAAATCTATCGGTGATAGAGCGAATATAAAATATGAAATATCTCCACGGTAGATGGAGGGGCAGAGAAGGATTGTTTGTGGTCGCAGAGAGAGAACAGCAGGGCAGTCAGCCGATTGAGATCAGACACTACTGGGATGAGTTCCTAGCGGGGAGTGAGCGTATTCTCTTTCTCCAGGGACCGATCGGGCCCTATTTCTTCCATCTTGCGACACATCTAGAGCAGGCGGGCGGAAAGCGCTGCTATAAGATCAATTTTAATGGTGGCGATCTCTACTACTATCCGCTCAAAAATAGGAGAAAGGGTGCAACTTGGAACTATAGCGGTAGCGTCTCCCAATTTAAAGAATCACTTAAAGCGCACTTGATAGACGAGAAGATCGATACCGTTGTCTGTTTTGGCGATGAGCGCATCTATCACCAAATTGCGCGAGATCTTGTGCATGAGCTCAATCAAGAAGGAATTACACCTGCGCTCACTTTTTGGGCGTTTGAAGAGGGTTATCTGCGGCCGCACTATATCACCTTTGAAAAGTGGGGCGTCAATTACAATAGCCGTATTAATCGTAATACCGAGAGCTACCGACAATTTACCGACTTTACCGAAGTAGATGATCTTGAAAAGGATCTTAATAAAGGGGTCGTCCCCGTTGCCGCCGGCTTTTGGCGCCGAGCAAAGATCGCAATGCGCTACTATAAAGCGATGCGTGATCAGCGGCGACAATTTCCCCACTATCGCCACCATCGAGAGACGCGATTGCATGTCTACGCCTATGCCTGGCTCCTTGCCGGCTGGCGAAACTTGCGTTATCGGCGACGTGATCATCAGATAGCTAAAGCGATGGAAGAGGGGCGCTATGGCGATTTCTTTCTCTTCCCCTTGCAGGTGCATAATGATAGCCAGATTATCCAACATGGGCGGGGAAAGCGGGTGCCTGAATATATTCGGCAAGTGATCGCCTCCTTTGGGCAATATGCAAAGCCAGAGGATCGCTTAGTGATTAAACATCATCCGATGGATCGGGGGTTTAATCATTATGGTGCGCTGATTGAGCGCCTTGCAAAGCGCTATAAGGTGGAAGATCGGGTCGATTATCTCTTTGAGATCCCGATGCCTATTCTCCTTCGAGCGACAAAAGGGGTTGTGGTGGTCAATAGTACCAGTGGGCTTTCTGCATTGATCCATAATCTTCCCGTCAAGGTGATTGGTGATGCGCATTACGATAATCCTTATTTAACGAATCAATGTTCATTAGGTGCTTTTTGGCAACAGTGTCGGGCACCGAATAGCCAATATGTGAAACGTTATCTCTACGCTTTAAAGTTTAAGAGTCAGATGAATGGGAGTTTCTATTATGAGGAGCAATTAATGATGCCGGCGGTAAAATTTTCCGACTCCGACTCTAAATTTTGATACTATCTATGAACGATTTTGTCAGAAGCATCGTCTGCTTTTTTGGCAAAAAAGCGGTAGAGGTCAAGAGATCATCAAGAGATCATGTTAAAAACCAAGATCGAATCGCTATCTCCTTAACCGGAAGAGCCTCTTTATAAAGTATGTCAAAGTATGTCTAAAAAAATAAAATCGATTTTAAGTAACAAACTTTTTGTCGCGATTGTGATCGCGCCCTTTCTTATCTCGCTACTCTACTTAACGATTTTAGCGGCGAATCGCTATGTCAGCTCGGCGCAGATTGTTGTACGCCAACAAGAGAGTGGGCAACAGGCGGGGCTTCCCGGGCTTGCGATGTTGATGGGGGCGGTAGATCCCGTCTCGCGGGAAGATACGCTCTATCTGAAAGAGTATATTGTCTCGCATGATATGTTGCGGATACTCGATGAGAAGCTCAATTGGAGTGAGCATTATGCCGGCAGATGGTACGATCCGCTCTACGATATCGCGATCGATGCCCCCTTAGAGGATAAGCTAAAATTTTATCAGCGGATGGTAAGCACCCATTATGATGAGACAACGGGGCTTTTGCAGGTGGAAGTGGCCGCTTTTGCCCCCGATTATGCGAAACGCGTTTTAGAAGAGATCATGGTGCAAAGTGAGATCTTTGTGAACAATATCACCCGCTCCATGGCGGACGAACAGCTCGCCTTTGCCCAAAGGGAGCTCGGCGCTGCGACCGATCGTTATGAGAATAAGCAGGCAGAATTGGTCGCCTTCCAGAATCAATACAATATCTTTAATGCCGAAGTGACGGCAGAATCGCTGACACAAATTGTGGCGAGCTTAGAATCTGCCATCGTCACAGAAAAGGCGCGTCTTAATGGTTTAAAATCGCGCCTCTCTCACAATGCGCCGCAGATTAAAGCGCAAGAGAATAAGATCAATGCGCTTATCAAGCAGCTTGAAGCAGAGCAGCGCAAAATTACCACAAGTGAGATTACCGAAGATGATCTTCTCAATACCATCGCCTTTGAGTATCGCCGGCTACAGGTCGATCTCTTAGTGGCAGAGGAGTTCTATAAAACGAGCTTAGCGGTGGTCGAGAATGCGAAACTAGAGACGATTAAAAATATCCGCAGCCTGATCGCTGTGGTAAAACCCAATTTACCGGAAGAGGCGAGTTATCCGCGCCGAATCTATAATTTAATGACCATTTTAATTGTGTTACTCCTACTCTATGGCGTTAGCCGTTTTGTAATCGCTTCGATCAATGATCATCGTGAATAGCGATCGCGCTTAAAATCAAGATCCAACGGGAAGATCTCATTGGAAGAGGCGATGGGAAGATGTGATCACCGTAGTGAAAAGCGCGCTAGCAATTGCACATGGGACTAGAACGGATGAGCCGAAGTTGAGAGTAACCCTAATCAATAAGATCCTAACGACACACTGAGGTTGTTTAATGATGAATATGATAAAAGATCAACCGATACGCCAACTATTGCGTATCTCCACCATTGTGATGCCGCTCCTGCTTGCCGGCTGTTCCGGCGTGATCTCTGCATCAGGGCCGGGCGCCTCCTCCATTATCAATCAACAAGATCAGATGACGGAAGAGGGGCCAAAAATTGTGGGCGGTTATGAGTTTATTGAGCTCAAGCCGGCCACCATCGCCCAATATATGCGCCCAAAGAGCACAAAGCTCAATACCGCCATTAGTAAACCCACCGTTCCCGATCTTCGTTTAACACCGGGGGATGTGATCAGTGTCATGATCTCCGATAGTGCCGAAGATGGCGCGCTCTTTGCGCCACTCTCTGCCGGCGGCACCACCTTCAATAAGGTGCGCTTAAGCCGAAATGGCACTATCTCCCTCCCTTATGTCGGTATTGTGAATCTCAATGGTTTAACAACAACTCAGGCAGAAGCAAAAATTCAAGAGCAATTGAAGAAGTTTGTCACCGACCCACAAGTCTTCCTCAATATTACTGGGGATCTTGGCGGTTCTGTTCTGGTGGCGGGGGATGTTAATAAACCTGGGCGCTTCTCGACATTAGAAGGGCCTTTGACGATTCTTGATGCCGTCAATCTTGCCGGCGGACCCAAATCAGAACCCTATCTTGTGGATGTGGTGATTCGTAATGGCCGTAATGTGACCCGTTATAACTATGCCGATCTCTTAAATGGGCTCAATCATCCGATTGCCGCTAATAGTGAAGTGGTGGTCGAACGTGCTAAGCAACGCTTTGTGGCGATGGGTGCGGTGAATAAGCCAGGGCTTCATGATTTCCCCTCACGCAATCCGAGCCTGCTCGATGTCTTAGGGACAATCGGCGGCTTGAGCGATCAAAAGGCCAATGCCACCGGCGTCTTTATCTTTAGGCTATCGGACGGCACCACCTTTGATGCCGCAACCAATACCATCACGGCTAAAGAGAAACCGCGCGTCTTCCAACTCAATATGAAAGACCCCACCTCGCTCTTTGTTGCGCAACAATTTTTAGTACAACCAGAAGATGCGATCTATGTCACTAACGCAGGAACCTATGAATTCCAGAAGTTAATCGCCCCGATCTTTCAGGTCTTGCTCTTAGGGAATAGTGTCAATAATCTCTAATCATATCTCTGATCATCGCGAGTGAGCGCTAGTAGCACTTTCTCTGTTGAGGTTTTTTAAAGTCACCCGCAAGCCAACACGCATAAAGAAGAACGATTGAGCGATAGCATTAACTAACCCTATCGCTCTTTTTATTGGGCTTTAATAAAAATACGATTTTTGAATACGGTTTTGAATACGGTTTTGAATGCGATTTTGAATATAGATTTATAAAGTTTTACTTTATATAGGTTTTTATAGAGGTCTTTAATATTATTTAATAGGCGCATAAGATCATGTTGGTATCAGAAGCCATCATTCGTTATAAGTGACTATAAAGATCAAGCTTCTTGATAATTATCGATTAATAAGTTGATTCATTTGTAGTACAATGTTGCGATTATATTCCCCGCGTTATAGATGCGGGATAAATTAAGGCGCCTATATCACAAGCGGCGGTTTAATTTGGATCGGTATATTTTTATAATTATAAAATCCAATGTAATGGATTGAGAGATCAGATAAGAGGAGAAGATGAGTTCCATATCCCGAAGAAGTCCTTGGCAAATCATGCAAGATGTCCTCTTTGCTCTCGTGCTGCGCGAATATCTCACCCGCTTTGGGAGTCGCCGAATGGGCGCTTTCTGGATGCTCTTTGAGCCGATGGCTCATATGGGAGTGATGATCTTCATCTTCACCGTCATTCGTGCACGCTCCGTCCCTGGGATGGATTACCCCATGTTCTTCTTAACCGGGATGCTCCCCTTCTTCCTGATGCGCAATATCATCTTTAAATTGATGGATGCCATTGGTGCTAACCGAGCGCTCTTTGCTTACCCTAATATCAAAATTTTTGATACCTATGTTGCTCGGGTTCTTGTAGAGCTTTCACTTTCAAGTATGATTTACGGGATTTTTATTTTTATTTTTGGTTTTTGGGTTGGTTACGATGTTGCTGTCGCTTATCCGCTAGAATGGCTCTACTCCCTCTTGATCGGCATTCTCTTTGCTTTTGGCTTGGGGATTATATTTTCTGTTGTAACTATCGTTCTTCCAAATGCAAAGAGCTTTATTCGTATCATGTTTTTGCCGATCTATTTGATTTCTGGTGTTATATTCCCATTGTGGATTATTCCTCAGCAGTATCTCCCTTGGATATTATGGAATCCATTTGCGCATATAATCAGTAATATTCGTGAATCTGTATTTGTAACTTACCCAGTGATCCCAGGTGTTAGCCAAAGCTATCCCTTCATCTGTACAGTTATTGTTCTTTTTGTGGGGTTAGGGCTCTATCGTATTCGCCGGCAGAGGTTGTTAGTGAAATGATCAAGATCGAGAATCTCACCAAATCCTACCTGCATCATAAAGCGGGGCGCAAATATGTCTTTAAGGATCTCTCCTTTACCATCCCCAGTGATAAAAATGTCGCCATTATTGGGCGTAATGGGGCGGGGAAATCCACATTGATGAATTTGCTTGCCAAAGTAGACTCCCCCGATAGCGGGCGGATTATTACCGATAAAACAATTTCCTGGCCTGTGGGCTTATCCGGTGGCTTCCAGGGTTCTCTTTCCGCGCGGGAAAACGTTAAATTTATCGCTCGCACCCAAGGCTTTCGTGGGAAGGATCTCTATGAAAAGGTCGCCTTTGTAGAAGAGTTCGCCGAAATTGGCGATTACTTCGATCTCCCCACCAAAACCTACTCATCCGGGATGAAGGGGCGTGTCGCCTTTGGCCTCAGCCTCGCCTTCGATTTTGATTACTACATCGTCGATGAGGCGATGTCAGTGGGCGATGCTCATTTTAAAAAGAAGGCAAGCCAAGCTTTTAAAGATAAAGTGGGGAAAGCCAATATTATTCTGGTGACCCATGGAATGAGCCAGATTAGAAAAATGTGTGATATTGTCATAGTCCTGAATAATGGGGAAGCTAAAATTTATGATGATATTGAAGAGGGTATTAAAATTTATCAAAATCTATAATCCTATTGGGAGTATAGGTTTTTTATTATGTATTATCGATAATATAGGAAGATAGATGTGAGAGTATTAACAATATTTGGAACGCGCCCCGAGGCGATTAAGATGGCGCCGGTTGTGAAGGCATTAGAAGCGCATGCGGGGATTGAATCTCGCGTCTGTGTAACGGCGCAACATCGGGAGATGCTTGACCAGGTCTTAGCACTCTTTGAGATTACGCCGGAATATGACCTTAATATTATGAAACCAGGGCAGACGCTTGAGGATATCACCTCGGCAATATTGCTCAATCTCTCTCCCATTTTGCGGGAGTTTCAGCCAGACTATATCTTAGTCCATGGCGATACTTCCACAACCTTTGCTGCAAGCCTTGCCGCCTTTTATCAGCGGATACCGATTGGGCATGTGGAGGCAGGGCTTAGAACCTATGATCTCTACTCTCCATGGCCAGAAGAAGGGAATCGTTGTTTAACAGGTGTTTTAAGTGCATTACATTTTGCCCCAACAGAGGACTCTAAACAGAATCTTTTACGGGAATCGATCGCTGAAGAGCGTATTGCCGTTACAGGAAATACCGTGATTGATGCATTGTTGACGGTGGTTGATCGCCTAGAGACATCTGATCTTAAAGCTGAGATGCAAGCGCAGTTTCCTTTCTTAAAAGAGGAAGGCTCCTCCATCCTTATTACAGCACATCGCCGAGAGAATCACGGTGAGGGAATTATCAACATCTGTGAAGCTGTAAAGCATCTTGCTGAGCGTTACCCCCAATATACTTTTGTATTGCCGATGCACCTTAACCCTAATGTGCGTAAACCGATCGAACAAATTTTAGGTGGTATTGAGAATGTGAGCCTTATTGAACCACAAGATTATCTCCCCTTTATTTATCTGATGAAGCATGCAAAATTGATCTTAAGTGACTCCGGTGGTGTCCAAGAAGAAGCCCCTTCACTGCAAAAACCGGTGTTAGTGATGCGCGATACGACAGAGCGCCCAGAAGCAGTAAAAGCGGGGACGGTAAAACTCGTTGGCTCAGATCGAGAAAATATCATTGCTGAGTGTATTCAATTATTAGAGGATGAAGCTTACTACCAAAAAATGGCAGAAGCAGAAAACCCTTATGGAGATGGTCAAGCAGCATTGCGAATTGTTGAACGTCTATTAGAAGCATAAATAAGACCTCTATCAATTTCCGGAGTGCTGTACACAATCATAATAAGAGCATTGGGCAGTACTCCGTTGTAGAGTTAAGGCAAATAGATATCATATTAACGTAGATAGTTATTACATTTAGTAGATTACAGTTAACAATATTTAAAATACTTTAAAAGAAGAGAAAAGGATTCAGGATGAAAAAAGTATCAGTCATCGGCTTAGGTTATATTGGTCTTCCCGCAGCAGCGATGTTTGCAACACATGGGGCAAATGTGGTGGGGGTTGATGTGAGTCAACATGCGGTTGATACCATCAACCAAGGGAAGATTCATATTGTAGAGCCTTTTTTAGAAGAATTAGTGAAAGCCTCCGTTGACAAGGGTACTTTAAGAGCGACAACCACACCAGAGAAGGCAGATGCATTTGTGATTGCGGTGCCAACACCTTTTAAAGGGGATCATGAGCCAGATGTTAGCTATATTGAATCTGTTGCAAAGGCGATTGCTCCTGTTTTAGAAAAAGGCAACACCATTATTTTAGAATCCACCTCTCCTGTGGGTACCACAGAGCAGATGATTGAGTGGTTAGAAGTTGCAAGACCCGACCTTAAATTCCCCCATGAAGGAAGAGAAGATCATGATATCTATGTTGCCTACTGCCCAGAGCGTGTCTTACCCGGGCAAGTAGTGAAAGAGCTTGTGGAGAATGACCGCATCATTGGTGGCATCACGGAAGACTGCTCTGATAAAGCGATCGAGGTTTACCGCATTTTTGTGAAGGGGGATTTAGTTAAAACAAATGCTCGCACGGCAGAGATGAGTAAATTGACGGAAAATGCTTTCCGCGATGTTAATATCGCTTTTGCCAATGAGCTCTCCTTAATTGCAGATCAGCTCGATATTAATGTCTGGGAGTTGATTGCGCTTGCGAATCGACATCCCCGTGTCAACATCTTGCAACCTGGTCCTGGCGTTGGTGGGCACTGTATCGCCGTGGACCCTTGGTTTATTGTGGATAAAACCCCAGAACTTGCAAAAATCACTCGCCTAGCCCGTGAAGTGAATGAAGGGAAGCCAGAATGGGTGATTAATAAGGTGCATGAAGCCGTCGCAGAGTGTGCAGAAAAGCTCGGTAAAACGAAAGAAGAGATTAAAATCGCATGTTATGGACTTGCTTTTAAACCAAATATTGATGATTTACGAGAGAGTCCGGCGCTCTTAATCACTAGCCGTTTAGCTCAAGCTTATCCTGGGCAAATTACGGCAATTGAGCCCAATATCGATGCGGATCATCCTGTTTTAGAAAAGTATAATCTTGATTTGAAATCGTATGATCCAGAAGCAGTAGATGCTGATGTCTTAGTTATTTTGGTTGACCATAAAGAATTTATTGAAACACCATTAAAAGTTCGAGAGACACAGCAGATCATTGATACAAAGGGTATTATTCAGTAGTTAAATAAAAGAAATTGCTTTTATTTAGGATTATATGCGTTAAATAGCATATAATCCTATTTTTCTATTTTATTTTTTGTCTGTATTTAAATAGGTTAATACGGTAGGTCGAGGTAGGTTGCTATGCAAAATCAAAATAAGAACGAGAAACATCAGACTCCACTTCAAGCATCTGGGGAAGAGCGTCAGGTGGTGATAGATATGAGTGCTGAAAGTAGCATTGATCGTGATCTACAGTTTTTAACTCTTAAAAAAGAACTATTAATAAAAAATGAGAAGATTGCAAATTATCAAGCTGATTTAGCTCAACAACATATTTTATTAAAAGAGCTAGAAAAAAGGCAGAGTCTTTTAATACAACAAGATGTTGAGCAGAAAGATAAAATTAATCAATATCAAATAGATATTGATCATATTGAGTCTCAGCTTAAAGAGTTAGAGCGTGAACAAGATGCTCTATTAGCTAAAGAGGCAACGTATATTAATGAGATTGCTCAGTTACGTCGGAAAATAGATCAGGAGTCTGAACAGTATCAGGAGGTAACCGGGAGTTTGCAGAAATTACAGGTTAATTATGAGGGAATGCTTGCAAGAGAAGAGCGCTATCTCCGTGAAATTCGTCAATTGAAAGATCAAGTTGCACAGCAGAAAAATGCACTTTATCGCACCTACTCTTATCGATTAGGTTATCTTTTGATTCACTCTACAAAATCTCTTCGTAATTTTATCCGCCTACCTAAAGATCTTTTTACGCTCTATCTTGATAATAAGCAGAGAAAACGCAAAAAAAAAATCTTAAAAAATAGTGCGAAAAAGAGTTATTCCCGCAGTAGTGTTGCGCCTCTATTTCATAAATCATTGCAACCAACGATTATTGAATCAGGGCGTGATCAGGTAAGGGTCGCTACGATTATGGATGAGTTTACTGCTTTCTGCTTTGCACCAGAAGCAGAGACACTGCAGTTAACCCCAACTCATTTTAAAGAGGAACTCGCACGTTTTAAGCCCGATTTCCTCTTTATTGAATCAGCATGGCAGGGAAAAGATGGGCTTTGGAAATTAAAAATCAGTCAGCAGGGGCAAGAACTGTTAGATTTGATTCAATACTGTCGTGATAATAGTATTAAAACACTCTTTTGGAATAAAGAAGATCCCGTCCATTTTGGCACATTTATTGAGACGGCTAAATTGGTTGATGTTGTGTTTACAACTGATATCGATTGTATTCAGAAATATAAAGAGATATTACAACATGATGATGTTTATCTAATGCCATTTGCCGCACAACCTAAGACGCATAATCCGATCGAACTTTTCGAGCGGCTCGATAAGTTTAATTTTGCCGGTTCTTACTATCTCAAATACCCTGTAAGACAGCGTGATTTTGCGACACTTTCGGAAGTTGCGATTGATAGTAAAGGGCTCGATATTTATGATCGGAATTTTGATAATGATCATCCCCACTATCAATTTCCAGAACGCTACCAATCTTTAATCCTTGGTTCACTCCCTCCAGAAGAGATTGATAAAGCGTATAAAGGATATGAGTTTGGTATTAATATGAATACCATTAAGCAATCACAAACGATGTTTGCGCGCCGTGTCTTTGAGATGCTTGCTTCTAATACCATTGTTTTAAGTAATTACTCAAGAGGAGTTCGCTTACTTTTTGGCGACCTTGTCGTTTGCTCTGATAATGCTATTGAGTTACAGAGGCAATTAGATCAAATCTTAGAAAATGAGCTTGCTCGCAAAAAATTTAAACTTCAAGGGCTTCGCTCCATCTTTAGGGAGCATACTTATGCGCAACGTTTGCAATATATTTTACAAAAATTAAAGATTAAGCGAGAAGACGCTGCTGTAAAAGATCAGATTGCCGTGATTGCTCATTGTGATAGTGAAAGTGAAGTTGATCGAGTTATTGCACAATTTGTAGCACAAACGATTTCAAATAAAACGCTCTTTATTTTAACGCCTGTAGAGAGAGAGAATAGCGAAAACATTCAATTCTTTACAAATAGTGAGGCACTCCATAATGCTCTACAAATGGCAACAGAGACTCAATTTAGCCATTTCGCAATTTTTAATAGCAAAGATTATTATGGTCCTTACTATTTAGAGGATTTACTGCATAGTTACTGTTATCTGCAATATCATAATAATCCAGTTGCTACAAAGGCAAGCTACTACTGCTTTAATGGTCAAGAGATTCAAGCAAAGGAGGGGGGGGAATATCAGTTTGTTTCTGAGGCTCATACGACAAGATCACTCTATCCTGTAAGCATATTTACAACACTCCTTAAAGATGAACCTTTAGAAGATCTTTTAGCCGGTAAAACTATTCAGCAACCAGCTTTTTCTACAGATGCTTTAAGTTATCTGGAAAACGGTGCTCAGGCGGATGCAGAGTTCCATGAAAAGGTAGCAGAAAATCAAGTGGTTGATGGTGGTGTTAGTTTAATAAATCATCTATTACCGAATGCTGAAGCGATTCGTTTTAAGCATTATGAAGCTCCGGTAGAAAGAGAGGTTGAAGTCGATATCTCTTCAATTAAGGAAACTCTCCGTAAAGAGATTAAATTGACGCATAATCGCAAGAAAGTGACGCTTCGCTCTAGCCTCCCTGTATCACAACATCGCTTAATTAGATTAAGCCAATTAGTGAGGGTAGAAGACTGGAATCGCATGAAGATCGAGTGTGATATTCAAAGTAAAGGGGATGTGCTCTTTGTGATTGAATTTTTGGATAAGCATGAAAAACAACTGACTCATGTGACATTAGCACCTCATAATCAAGTAACTTTAGAGATACCTGAAAAAGCGATCTATAGCCGCTTTAATATCCGTATTAAAGGTGTTGCAACCGTAGAATTTGAGAAAAATATGACGCTTCAGCTCCAAAATATTGTGGGAGTATTAGAAAGTCAAACCTATGATAGTGATGATATTGTGCTTTTTACACCAGAGGAAATTGATGCACAACTCGTTCGACCTAAGAGCAAACAGATTTCAATACAGAAGCAGAAAGAGGGTGTTTTAATTCGTTCAACCTTAGCAGCAGAGAAGCATGCCTATCTTTATTTCAAAAATACTTTTACGCGTGCCGAAGCCAATTTGATCTCTAATAGCCTTTTTGAGACAGAAGGATTGATAGAAGATGTTGACTTTAGAACCGTCTTTATCTTCCTAGATAAAGATAAAGAGAAGTTATCACACACTATTTTAAAGGTCGATAATTGTAGCCATGCCATGGCAATTCCGGAGGAGTGTGAATTTGTCCGGATCGGTTTTAAGATCACCGGTAGTGGCTCAGCACTCATCTACTCTTTAAAAATAGGGGAACTAAAGGAGCGGGTTAATAATTTAATAGGGAAGAGTGATACTTTAGTCCTTGCTAAACAATATCCAGCCTATGATGATCTTTATAAATATGGCTTCCTTCATAGTCGCTTAAGAGCTTATAAAAAAGCAGGTGTGATTGTGGATATGTATCGATTTTTAAATAAAGATATAGGTAACTTTAGAGAATTTGAATCGATTGATCTTTTTGAAGGAGGAAAGAGAGAGTTAGAAGATGCGCTCTCATCTGGTCAATATAAATATTTATTGATACATCTTATTGATAAAAATATGTGGGATATTGTTAAAAAATATCAGGATCAGATTAAAATATTTATTTGGATTCATGGGGCAGAAATACAGACATGGCAGAGACGCGCTTTTGAATTTGATCTTATGAGTTCAGGTCAAATAGATAGACAAAAGAAGTTGAGTGATGCACGGGTCAAGTTTTGGCAAAATCTATTAGATCATGAAGCCGGGAAAAATGTTCATTTTATTTTTGTCTCCAAATATTTAAGAGAAGAATCAGAAGAAGGGCTAGAAAGAGTTTTCCCCGATGATCAGACATCGATCATTCATAACTATATTGATGAAGAGATCTTCCCTTATGAAGCTAAGAGTATTGATCAGCGGTATAACCTCTTAACGATAAGACCTTTTTCCGGGAAGAAATATGGTAATGATATTACTGTTAATGCTATTTTAGAGCTTGCTAAATCCCCACAATTCCCTAAGTTTAATATTGAAATTTGTGGCGATGGGCCTCTCTTTGATGAAACTGTTGAACCTCTAAAGAAATTTGAAAACGTTATTATTAATAAAGGTTTTTTATCACACGAAGAGATGGCAGAAAAATATAAGCAATATGGTGTTTTTATGAATCCTACTCGCTGGGATAGCCAAGGTGTCTCCCGAGATGAAGCGAGAATTGCTGGACTTGTATCGATCTCTTCTAATATAACAGCGGTGCCAGAATTTGTTTCCAATGAAGATGGCCTCTTAGTTGAGGCAGAAGATTATAAGGCCTTAGCAGAAAAAGTGTTGTTGCTTGATGAAAACCCAGCTCAGTTTTTACAACTTTCAATAAGAGGAAGAGAAAGAGTATTGGATCAGTGTAGTCGGAAAAAAACAATTGGTAAAGAACTTGAACTTATCAAATAGAAGAGAGGAATAATATGCATGACGAAAGGGGGTTTTTTGTAGTATCTTCATGGGACAGTAATCAAAAAGATATATTTTCAGGTTACTGCTTTCTAAAGAATGACCTTATTTTTGCACAGGAGGGATATGACTTATATTGTCGGCATTATGGTAGGCCGGATCTTTTAGATCTGAATGATGGACGATTTAGTACCGTAAGATTTGAAGAAGAAAAAGTAAGTGCAAGAGTTGATGATTTTGGACAAGACTTAATTTTTTATTATTGTAATCAAGAACATTGGGCTATTAGTAACTCATTTAGAGATCTTTTTCATTTTTTAAATGAGAAAGGACAAGTACTAACGCCTGATTTAGAATTAATGGCTTTAGGAAAAATAAAGCATACTCTTTTCCAGTCTTTGATTAGTAATGATACCTACTTTAAAGAAATTAAAATATTAGCGATTGATAAAGTGTTAGTTATTTTTAAAGAGGGCGAAAAGTACAGCATAAATTTAATGACTTGCAATGAGCTCAATGAGTCTTTTGACGCTAACTTATCTATCCAAGATGTTAAAAATATTTTATTAAAGTTTAGAGATAGAAATATAAAAAAGCTTAATGCTATAAATAAATATTTTGATAAGATTATTTGTGATATTTCAGGAGGAAATGATTCTAGAATAGTTTTATCACTGCTGCTGAACTTAACAAACTTAAAAAATATTAGGTTTGCAACTAATAGAAATTGGCAAAAAGATTATGAAGTAGCTCAAGTTTTAGCAAAAAAGTATAACTTGAAAATTAATAATTCGGGTTATTATAAAAAAACTATAGATTGTGTTGAGTCATATGATCTCTGGAAAAGGGGAAATTTGGGTGTTTACTTTCCTATTTATTTCCCTAAGCATAGTCAGCCAACGCCTGTAATACACTTTCATGGTGCTGGTGGAGGGAATATTAGGAATGCATATAAGCATGATTATGAAGGTTTTTTTGAGTTCTTATCAGCCAAGTTGAATAAAGATGATGATTTATTAATAATTAAAGATAAATTATTAAAGCAATTTAATCAGCTAGGACTGGATGTCCATGATAAACAGGTGATGATGTATCATTATAGAAACTTTAGGTCAAGATTTCATTTTGGGCGGTCTACGTTTAGAAATTTAAATGATTATATATTTTCACCACTTTATTCTATAGAGTTATTAAAGCTTACCAAGTATTATGAAAATAAACCATTTAATCAGATTTATTTTGATTTATTAACGGTTATTCAGCCGGATTTAAGGAAAATAAAATTTGATACGGATATCAAAAACTTTACAGTAGAAAACTATAATCTAGGTGCCCCATTCGAGGACTTGCCCTCCCCATCAAAAATTGAGAGTATGAATTTTTGGGGCAATGTCACTCCTCCGTTACTAGATAAAAATATTACATTTAGTGATTCAGATATGCATAAATTGATGTTGTTAGATCTCAATACATATTCTAAGCATATTCTTAGGTCTGGTATATATACTCAAAAAGATATCGATATTGCGAGTAATCAAATAAAAGAGGGCGGATTATCTAGTAGTCGTGATTATATCAAAGTATCACACATGATTTCTGTTGGAGAGTGTATGTTTATCTCTTCCTATAAAAATACATCACGATTACAAAAAGATAGTGATTTACTCTTAACATTAAAAGAAGTTAAACCGGTTTATGCTTTTAGTATTGATTTGAGTAATGATAGAAAATACCTAATAAAAGGCACATTCATATCTGAAAATAATAATAGAAAATCTTTATTGATCTGTGTAGAAGAAGATATCTTTGAAGGGTTCCATTATTCTAAACAGTTGAGAATGTATTTTAAGTATATTGATGTTACTTCAGAAGACTTTGTCTTTTCTTTAGTCATAAGAGAAGATTTTATGTTATATGAAAAAAGTGAAAATTTAAATATATATTTTTCATTATGGAATAAGCCAACTTCTTCTAAATTATACATCAACTTAAGAACTGATAATTGATGGGAGCAATATGAAAAATATTTTTGTCTATGGGGGATGCGTTTCAAGGGATATATTCAATAAACCATATAATAAAGGTGATATCCGCCTTAGTGGATATATAGCCCGATATTCAATTGCGAAATTACAAAGCAAGCCAATCAAATTAAACGTGGATGTTAATCAAGTACCATCAGCATTTCAGCGACGAGTGATTGAAATAGACGCGAAAAATAACTTATTATCTTATGTGTCTAAAAGAGAGTATGATTATTTTCTAATAGATTTTTTATTTTCAAGATTTTCTTTGGTGGAATATAACTCAGGATTATTGACTTATTCAGCAGAGTTGCAAAAATCAAAAATATTGACATCTAAAAATAAGATAATTAGTCCGGATACAGAGGTATATTGGGAGTACTTTAAACAAGGGTTAAAAATATTTGTTTCTCACTTGGAACTTACTGGAAACTTAGAAAAGTTACTGATAAATAAAGTATATCTTGCTACCAAAGATGAGCTTGGAGAGGACTTTTCTAATTTGGATAAAATAAATAAACAAAATGATTTTTTATCTAGAGTTTATGATTTGCTTGATAACTATATTAGTTCGAATCAATATTTAGAATATAGTTCTAAATTATTTACTGGTGCAGTTAATCATCCATGGGGTAAAAATCCAATGCACTTTATACCTGAATTTTATGAAGAAAGTTATAACAAAATTTCTTCACTTTGAATTTATTTAACGAGGTTAATATGAGATTTTCACCATATATTTACACTGAAGAAGTGTAATCCCCCCTAAAAATAATACCGACTATAAGTAGAATTTTCTCGTATTATTTACTTAGGAGAAATTAACTATGAAAAAATCAAAATTCACAGACACACAAATCATGTCAATCTTAAAACAGAATGAATCAGGCGTGAAAGTGACCGATTTATGTCGAGAGCATGGGATTAGTTCGGCGACATTTTATAAGTGGCGTTCAAAATATGGTGGTATGGATGCCTCGATGATTACTCGCTTAAAAGAGCTAGAAGCTGAGAATGCAAGGCTCAAAAAAATGTATGCTGAAGAATGTTTAAAGTCCCGTATCCGCCAAGAAGCTTTAGAGCGAAAGTGGTAAAGCCATCTCAACGAAAAGAGATGGCTAAAGCTGTTTTAAAGACTCAAGATATCTCCATTCGTTTGGTTTGTGAGATATTTGGAATTAGCAAAACGGCTTTTCGCTATCAGGCCAAAGCCTCTTCCGAAAACAGACTCATTGAAACTTGGTTACTGAAGTTAACTAAAGCTCATAAGCGTTGGGGATTTGGCTTATGTTTTGATTATTTGAGAAATATTCAAAAGTAAACCTAAAAAACGAATCATCAGAAATTGCCCCGAAGCATTGGGATTAGCGACAGATATTAATCAAATATGGTCGATGGATTTTATGTCTGACAGCTTGCAAAATGGACGTTATTTCCGAACTTTTAATGTGATTGATGATTATAATCGAGAAGGTCTTTGCGTGGATATTGATTTTAGTTTACCGACAGAAAAAGTGATTCGCTCCTTAGAGAGAATTATTGAATGGAGAGGAAAGCCTGCAGCGATTCGATGTGATAATGGCCCTGAATATATTAGTCAGAAATTAATTGATTGGGCTAATCCAAAGAAGATCACTCTGATCTATACTCAACCGGGGAAACCCACACAAAATGCTTATATTGAGCGATTTAACCGCACCGTAAGAGAGGAGTTACTATCGAATTATTTGTTTGAAACAATCAATGAAACACAAATTTACTCCACTAAATGGTTATGGGGTTATAATAATGAAAGACCTCATTCAGCCATTGGATCTGTGTGCCACCGTGTCAACTTTAATAAACCAAGAGAAACCTTCTACTTTTAAATAGCCCTAAAAAGGGGAGGACTACACAATGAAATCAGTAATAAATACAGGGATTATTTTAATATAAGAATTTTGTATTTAATTTAAGTTTAAATTTTTTTATACTTGTCAATTTGAGAAGGTTTTAAGTAGTGAATATAGAAATTGTTATAAATGGAGAGGTTGTTATACCCAATCAAGAAAATAAAGGGGCTTCTTTTACTCGTTGTTTAGATTTATTTAGAAAAGAATCAGATGAAATTTGGGATAAATATAAATTAAGATTACCCACAGCTATATTAGATAGAAAATTAGTAGGGTACGAGTTTGCCCATAAGTGTGATGTAGCAACAGCTCAAATATTACAAATGGATGTAGCATTAGATGATCTAAGTTTTTCAACAAATACAGTAATTAAACCTGTTGCTGAGAATGCTAGTAAGGGTGTTTTTATTGTTCACTCATCAAGAAATATCGTTTATCTTGATAGAGCAATAAAACATGAATCAATTGCTTTAGCAAAAAGATATGCTAGACGTTTATTGAAGGCAGGTACCGTTAGGCGAGATAGATGGATGTCTGAGGAGCTCTTAAAAGATAAAGAGGGGAATTTGGCAAGAGATGTTAAATTTTACTGTTTTTATGGAAAGGTAGGTTTAATTTTAGATACGTCTAGGCATGGAGAAATTAAACGTTGTTGGTTTGATGTAGACCTCAATTACATTAATAATGGGAAATATGAGAATAATTTATTTAAAGGTAAAAGAGACAATATCTTAGAAGTGTTGGTTAAAAAAGCAGAGCAACTTAGTCTAGAAATCCCATCTCCTTTTGTAAGGATTGATTTTTTAGTTTGCGATGAAAATATATATTTAGGAGAATTTACTCCTATCCCAGCAGGATATGATTTATTTGATAAACATTGGGATAAAAAATTAGGTGATATGTATATAGATGCCTCTGTAAGATTGGGATGTGATATAGGTGTAGGGAAGAAGTTTGAAAGATATTTAGCTATTTCTCAAAAATATAAATAACTTATAGCGTAAGCTTACCGTCAAGCGCACAGTTCATAACTAGAGACTTTTTCGGTTAATTGTTTTTTAAATTCACTGGGAGGTAAATTTCCCAGTGACTCATGAGGTCTTTCTTCGTTATAACTTAACATCCAAGCCCAACTAAGTTCTCGCACCTGCGCTAGTGTGGCGAATAAATGGGGGGTTTAATACTTCCGTTCGATAACTGCGATTAAAACGCTCTAAGCATTTGGATTTGGCTTTCCTGGCTCAATATAACAGATCCTAACGTGATTACGTAAACTTAGTGGGGTTATCACTTTGCTTGATAAATGTTAAAGAGGTAGAATATACCTCTTTTTTGTTTTAGGACTTATTCAGTAATACTTTAAATGATGACATTAGACAAAATTTATCTAGTATCGGATGAGTTGACCCGATCTTCTATTGACCGGGCACTCCGGACGATACACCTCTCTTCGGCAAAAGTATTACTGGTTGAATCGGCATGGAAAGGGCATTGGAATCGTTGGAAGTTTAAAATTGCGGCTTATCCGGACTATCCAGAGCGGAATAATGATAAGTTGAAAGAGCTTGTTGCAAGGGCGAAAGACTATGGTATCCCGACGGTTTTTTGGAATAAAGAAGATGGTGTTCATTTTGATCGCTTTATTGATAGTGCAAAATTATTTGATCATGTTTTTACAGTCGATGAAACCTGTATCCCTCGTTATAAAGCAGTGATGGGGGAGGATGCCTCAGTCCATACTTTAATGTTTGCCGTGCAGCCCAAGTTCCATTTCTTTGATGGTTTTAATTTTAAGTATCATCGTGCTAATTTTGTCGGGAGTTATAGTCACCATATTCATGATGAGCGTAGAATATGGCAAAATGGATTGTTTGAAACAGCAACTGAAACAGGCTTAGGGCTAACGGTGTTTGATCGCAATTCCAATAGAAAATCGAAAAACTATCGTTATCCGATACTTCCTAATATGGAGATTAAAAAAGCGGTCAAATATCCTAAAACAGGGCAGATCTATAAAGACTACTTGGTCTCTTTAAATGTGAATACGATTACCGATTCGCCAACAATGTTCTCCCGGCGGTTGGTGGAGATTTTAGCGTGTGCCGGAATAGCGATAACAACGCCGGCGCTCTCTGTTGAAAAACTCTTTAAAGATTATTGCCATGTGGTTCATAATGAAGAAGAGATGCGAGAGCTATTTAATCGTTTAAAATATGGCCCAAGTCAAGAAGATTTAGAGCGAGCTCGTGCCGGGGCTGAATATGTGGCAAAATATCATACTTGGGAGCATCGTTTAGCAGAGATCGCAAAAGTGATAGGATTCAAGTAACAAATGGATAAGATTAAAATTCCTGTAATGAGTTTTGGATTATGGCGTCGTCTTAAGAGATGGCGCCCCTTTTTTTCTGCCTCTCATTTAACTGTTGGATCTTCTTATCAGGCTGAGGATTACATCTTAGGATGGGGCAATAAAAAGAGTGGCTTACGGGCAATTAATCTTGCTAAAAAGAAGGGTTTACAAGGCGCTATTCTGATTGAAGATGGCTTCCTTCGCTCGATGGATCTGGGGGTGAATGGGGAAGTGCCCTTATCCTTGGTGGTGGATAATCTTGGGATCTATTATGATGCCTCGAAACCTTCTCGTTTAGAGCAGTTGATTTTAAATGGGGAGATGCCGGAATCGCTCTTAGCTGATGGTGCGCGGGCGCTTGATTTGATCTTGATCCATCAACTAACGAAATATAATGCGATCCCAGAAGATCTGCCGGCAGGTTTAACCTTTGAGGCAGAGAAAGAGCATCTCTTAATTATCGACCAAACCTTTGGCGATCTATCTTTGCAATATGGTGGTGTTGAGGCGGAGACCTTTCTCACCATGTTAGAGAGTGCAAAGCGGGAGCATCCGGAGGCGGTGATCTGGATTAAGGTTCATCCCGATGTCTTAGCCGGGAAGAAGCAGGGGCATTTTACCGAGGTGATGCCGGCATTAGCACGTGATCCGCAAATTCGGCTCTTAGCGGAGAATATTCATCCCCATACCTTATTGAAGAAGATGGACTCTATCTATGTCGCCACCTCGCAGATGGGGTTTGAGGCTCTGATGCTCGGCAAAAAAGTGGTCACCTTTGGTCTGCCCTGGTATGCCGGTTGGGGATTGACGGAAGATCGCCATCCACAAGTTTTAGCGCCGGAGTTCCAATCCCGCCGCCGACACGCAACACTTTTTGAGCTCTTTACCGCAAGTTATTTGCAATATTGCCGTTATCTCAATCCTTATACCGGCACAAGAGGCGTGATCTTTGATGTGATCGATTATCTCATCATGATGAAACGACGGGAGAAGTTACTCGCAGGGGAGATCTGGGTGATGGGCTTATCCTTCTGGAAGCGGAAAATCATCACCCCTTTTTTACGCGCGGTGAATAATCGCCTCCGTTTCTTTAAGGATCAAGCCGCAGTTGAGCGTGCTTATGCGGAAGTGCATAAGCGGATCGATCGAAATTCAGAGGATTCAGCGACTTCAGAAAACCTAGATAACGCAGATAACGCAGAAAATAAGATTCGGCTCCTTATCTGGGGGAAGAAGTTTCCGCAATTGGTAGAGTGGGCGAATCAGCAGCAATTGCCGATCTTAAGGATGGAAGATGGCTTTATCCGCTCCGTGGGCTTGGGCTCTAACCTTGTACCACCACGCTCTTTGGTGCTCGATGATTTAGGCATCTATTTTGATGCTAGTACCCCTTCACGCTTAGAGAAGCTCTTAAGCGAAATCACTTTTGATGCCGAGCTTTTAGCAGAAGCGGCAACATTGCAGAAGGATCTTATCAATTTTAAGATCGGTAAATATAATGTGGGTCGGCAAGATTGTACCTTACCGAAAGCGGGCGAGAGACCGATCCTCCTCGTGCCGGGGCAGGTGGAAGATGATGCCTCGATTCAGACCGGCACGCGCGATATCAATACCAATTTAGGGTTGCTCCAAGCCGTTCGCCGGCAAAATCCCGAAAGCTATATTGTCTATAAACCGCATCCCGATGTAGTGAGCGGAAATCGCCTTGGTCATGTGGATGAATCACTTGCCCGGCAATATGCTGATCTTGTAATGGCAGAGGGGGATATCATTGCCATGATCGAGCAGTGTGATGAGCTCCATACCATGACCTCGCTCTCCGGCTTTGAAGCGCTCCTTCGCGGGAAGAAGGTGGTCTGCTACGGCATCCCTTTCTATGCCAATTGGGGCCTTACGGAAGATCACTACACCTTAACCGGCAGAAGAGGGCGGAAGCTCACCCTTTCGGAACTGATCGCCGGCACCTTGATTCTCTACCCCACATATCTCGATATCGAGACCGGTAAAATCACCAATGCCACCACTACATTGCAAGCACTCGTTAAAGAGCGCGAAGCGCAAGGGCAGACAAAACTGAAAACCACCTACCTTGAGCGAAAGTGGCAACAATTGAAAGGATTATTGCAGGTAATTGGGCGATAATAAGGTTATTTCGTAGATCTTTTCGCTATAGGTATAAAATTTTGTTTATGGGGAAAATACTTTCCAGAGAGATTTTAGGAATTAATATTATCCAAATAATTTTTTATTCTTGCCAGATATGAGAATTTACTGTTAAATAAAGGGGTTTAAATCTCCCAACACCACATGAATTGTACTCTATTGGTGGTGCTTAGAGTATTTAGTAATCATTTTTATGAGATGTTTTGATCTGTTGTGCAAATAAAGTTGGCGTGGCAATGTTAAAAAAAGAAATTAATAATATAGAGCTTTCTGTAGATAAACCTTATGAAATTAAGTTAGTCAATTTACTTCCAGGAAGCTACCGTATAAGAATCATTCACCAATGTAGAGAAGTCTTTAAAAAACCAAGAAGCCTCTTTCTAACATTCGACATTCCCCAGCGAGCGCCGCAAGAGATTAAAGATCTATTAGGATTACAAAATATCTCCGAGCAAAATGGGGTTTTTGCTTATATCGGGGGTGGTGAAGAGAAGGCTGGGTTTTATGTGCAAGAGATTGATTTTTTTATTTGCGGTAAAATCAATAAATTATATATTAACGTTAAATCGTTTTTGAGCATGGCTGTTACAATTGACTCACTCAATATGCTTTTGATGCAAAAAAGTATTGGTGGTGATTTAATAAGTTTATCCGAAGAATATAGTGTGGACTTTAATGTAGTAGCTAGCTTAGTATCGAATTCTTTCATTTTATCTCCTAATGATAACAGAGGCTTTATTTTAAAAAATATTAGGTCCGGAGTTGATTACAGTATTAGACTTTTTTATAAAGATAAAAAATTGTTCGATATACGAAAAGCAGCTTTAATGTCATTCGGAAGTACTGAGCCTGTTGATCTTCATTTAGCTTTAGGACTAAGTAAATCCTCGGAGCAATATGGCGTTTTTGAGTATATAGGTGGTGGACGACAGATCAGTAATAGTTGTTATATGCAAGATATTGTTTTGCATGCAAGAAAAAATATTAATGAGTTGCAAGTTAAATTGCACCTACTGGCTACGAATGTACAGCTAAATGTTATAGGAGTTCATTTTTTAAATAATTCTTATTTAAAATACATACCTTATCAACTAGAAAATGGAGTTAGGGAGGTTGGTGAGACTAAGTTTTCAAATATCGACTTTAGTTTGTCGTTTATTGAGTCAGTTGTAGAAGAAAAAGAATTAGAAGATGTAGATATATTAATCTATGGCGATATTTCTCCTAATGTTATTGATGGATCTTCTATTTGGCTTACCTCTATTATAAATTTATTATCTATTAAGCATAATGTTCTTGTGATTTTTAAGGATAATATAAATAAAGAAAAAAACATATTAAGCAATATTATTGCTAGTGGTTGGAAGGGGATTGAGCCGAGAGAGCTAGGCATAAATCAACCTTTGAATAATGTGTTAGCTGTAGAGGTTTTAAAAAAACTTGATAAGGTTATACCTAGTATTAGAGGCGTGGTAACAAGAGGTTTTGAGTTAGCTAAAACTATCCAGCAGGACGATACCTTTATAAATAGACGCTGTGTATATCTAACTGATTTTTATCAAGTTAATGAAAAGGGCTTTTTTATTCCTGAGGATAAAGCTAAATATTTATCTTCTGTAGTTTTAAATTCAGATTACTTACTAGTACAGACAAAAAGAATAAAAGAGAGACTAAAAGAAATAACAAATATTGATTTTAGATCAGTCTTATTGCCTCCTTCTTTACCGGATAATTTAGATTCACTTGTTAGTACGAGTTTAATCAATAAAGAGATAGATACTGTCTATATTGGTTATGCAGGTAAGGTTCAACCCAATTGGGGAGTAGAGGAATTAATAACTTGGTGTCGTGAGCTTATAAGTCAAGGAATTAATATTCAGTTACATATAGCAACTGGAAAGATTTACTCTTCAGATAGAAAAGATGGTTTTGTTAATAGAATAAATGACCTTTTGTCCTTACCTTTTATTGAAGTTCATACTGACTTAGATAGATTTGGAGCAATGTCTCTGATGAAAGCTATGGATTATGTTTGGTGCTATCGAAGTCCTGTTTTAGAGGATTCAACGCTTGAAGTCTCAACGAAACTTATAGAGATGGCTGTATTACAAAAGCCTGCTCTTTGTTACCCTTCAGAAATTAATAAAAACTTATTAAGTAACAACTATCCATTTTATGTGAAATGCAAGGAAGATTTTTTAACAATTTTAAAAAATAAGTCTTTACCTAAAGATTTTGATTATGGCTTGCTAGCACAGAGAATTAAATATAAGCATTCTTTTGAAAAAATATCTAATGATATAGAGTCTGAAATATTTGTTGATAGTTTTGACTCCTTAAAAAAGGATAAAAAAATACTCGTTGCTGGGCATGATTTAAAGTTTATTAATCCATGGATTTCTTATTTGAAGAAAGCTGGGTATCAGGTAAAAGTGGATATTTGGGAGTGGGGAAAAGCAACGGATCTCAATAGAAGTAAAAAACTTCTAGATTGGGCTGATATTATTTTCTGTGAGTGGGGGTTAGCTAATGCCGTTTGGTATAGTCAGAATAACTTATCGAAAAAGCCTTTATATATTAGAGCTCATGCTCAAGAAGTAAGAGAAAGAGCTAGGAAGTTTGGCAGTAGTTTAGATATAAATAATGTTACAAAAGTTATTTTTGTTGCTGATCATATTAAAGAAAAGGCTTTAACTTTATGGAATTGGCCTAAAGAGAAATGTCTCGTCATACCTAATTATTTATTGTCTGATAAGTTTTTTTTAAGAAAAGCTCCGCTAACTTATAATTTGGGAATGGTTGGCATAATTCCTCAAACAAAAAGATTTGATAGAGCTATCGATTTATTAGAAAGGTTAATTGAAGATGGGAAGGATGCGCATTTATATATAAAAGGACATAGACCTGAAAATTTACCTTTTATGCAAGCACCAGGAAGAAAAAAAGAGCTTGACTATTATAATCAATTATATGAGCATATTGCTCAAAGCCCTAAATTAAAAGATAGAGTACACTTTGATGGATGGGGGAATGATGTAGCTCTTTGGTATCAGAAAATTGATTTTATTTTATCTCCCAGTGATGCTGAATCATTTCATTATGCCTTGGCTGATGGAGTTTTATCTGGTTGCATTCCAATTGTATGGAGTTGGGAAAATGCGGATGTCATTTATCCTAAAGAATGGGTTGTTTATGATCAAGATCAGGCCGTAACTTTAATTAATGAATATGAGATGTTTAACAATCAAGCTTTGAAAAAGCATAGAAATTGCTGTAGACAAAAGCTTTTAAATATGTATTCAGATGATATAGTTTTTGATAAATTAGATGGTCTGTTAGGAATATAAAACAACATGAATTTATTAACTTGTTATTTAAAATTTGATAAAGAAAAAGGTTTTTCTTTTGGTTTTACGGGATTAGATGTAAATGTGCCATGTTCATTTTACTTGTTAAGAGATGGGAAAAAGTATTTTATTACTGGTTATAGTGAGTTGAAGACAGGGTTATATAGTAAAAATATATCTCCAGGAACTTATCAGGTAATTGCTTTTGCTAGAGTGCATGAAGAAAGCCTCCCTATAATAATAAAGTCTAATATTATTACTTTAGACTCTTCTTTAAAAATAAAAAACTCATCTGAGAATGGTAATAAGAGAACGATACGACTAAAAGAATGGGGTGTAAACATTAATAGGTTATTAATACCTAATGATGCTTATTTGAAAAATAGACCCAGCTTGATTAAAAAAAGTTATCAGTTAACTACAACTAAAAATGGTTTTATTACAAATACAAAATTAAATGATAGTCTAGATGATGACTGTGAATCTATTTTATTTTTAGGAGCCTCTCAAATAGAGTGTTTGTATGTTGATGAAGGGAAAAGAATCACTGATCAATTTCAAATAGCAATTAATTCTAATAATGGAGAAAATTATAAAGTATTAAATGGGGGATATTCAGGTACTACAAGCTTACAGATATTAAATATTATTTTAAATAAAGCTGTAGAGGAGAAACCTAAGAGAATATATTGTTGTTTGCCTACAAATGATTTATATGCTTTTAATAATGGGGGTTATTGGAATAATACACCTAGATTTTCAGCAATTATTCCCTCGGATAAGGTCTCTAGTAAAAAGCCTTTAGAAAAACACCAGTGGTATTCTGAATTAAGGAAAATATACTCATTAATAATTAACTTTGTTGATTTAATTGATGCAGAAATATGCTTTATGACTTTTGCACATATTGATGATTATGATTATTCTTATAATAAGAATACTTATAATAAAGATGTTTTTTCCAATTTATCGAATGATAGAAAAGTTTTAAATAGTATCTTTAGGGAAGTAATCTTAGATCTAGGAGGGGAATTGATAGATATAGAGCAATATATCGATTTTGATCATAGGTATTTTTATGATGATGTTCATTTTAATGAGGATGGATGTAATTTTGTTGCCAATATTTTAATTACTAAAACAATTTTGGGAAGCTAGTTTAGACAAGTTAGTTTTATATGAAAATAGAAAAAATAGAAAAAATAGAGGGTATAGAAAGGGAGATAAATAAAAAAATTTCTTATTTGTTAACCCCATCTATTGAAACAATAGATCACGCATTTATGCCTTTGTCTGATCATCCTAGTATATATGGGATAAGTATTCCAAAATCATTTAAAGAATATTTTTACTCTGATATAACTTCTTTAAAGTTGGATATGTATTTAAGTAATATAGAAAAAACATCTTTTGTTGTATCATTTGCAGAATATATATTTGAAATTAATTACAATTCTGATAAAAACAAATTAAATTTTTATTACAATGGAATTAAAATTGCTCATTTACCATTGTCTAATAGATTTATGATTGTGTTAAGAGTTATTGATAATAAACTCTACTTGACAATAAATGGGAGAAGACTTAAAGAGTTAAAAGAAGATATTAGCGTAATAAAGCAGAGCGGATTAGTTATTAATAATCTAGAAACTGACATATATCTTGTTGAAATTCAAGCTATGTATGCTGATAAAGGATATCATTATAAGTATTTTGGTTTCCACAATGAAAGAGCAACCAAAGAACTCTATAAAACAGCACCTAAATATGTTTTGGAATGGGAGAGAAGGACAAAGGAGTTTTACACTACATTATTATCATGCTACCAGTTGCTAAAATTTCATGATCATTTATCTGATGAAACTATACAACTAGTTTATAAGTACTCTGAATTTGTATTTGAAACTCTTTTTGCTTGGCCTAAATGGAGACCTTCTTCAAACACTGATGTAGGTAATGCAATTTGGGAAACAAATAACTGGTCTAATGGCTATGCCGCAGGAGCTTTTTCTTTAAGTTGCTCAATTCTTAATATCAATAATGCTCGGGTTAATAGAAAATTTTTTGATCATGGGACTTCTTGGTTATTGGACAAAAGGGGACTGGGTACAGTAGGAATTACGCAAGCTTTTCCAAATACTATTCATTGGAATAATAGATCGACTAATCATGGGATTGTAATATTAACAACTTTCTTATTAGGCGCCTTGCTGTTACATAAAAGATGGACTACATCTACGAAGGTATTGTATAAGGATTTACAAGAAATTGTTAATAGTTCATTACAGGACGGAAGTTATCTTGAAAGTATTTCTTATTTCCAGTTTATAGTTCTAGAGCTTTCACCATTTCTTTTTCTTTTAGCAGAGATGGAAAATATGGATATAAATGCCTTAATAGATAGGGATTTTCCTGCATTTAAAAAATGTTGTAATTTTATAAAATATTCTTCAAATCCTGTTACAAAAAAATATTTTGCCAATTACGGTGACTGTGAAAGTACAGAAGAGTGGTTATTTCCTGTTTCCTGTTTTTTTCAGAATATCTCTCCCAATTTACTTTTTAGAGATTTAGAATATAAGCAAGAACTATATTCTATTTTTACTTTGAATTATGATGATAATGTAAATAATAAAAACTATGATTGTAATTCTGTAGATTTTTGTTTTTTTAAAGATAATAGCTTCTTTTCATTGCATAATAATGAGGATGGATTTTATCTGTGGGTAAATGGATCTAAATTACATAAAACACATAACAAAGATAATGATATAGGGGCATTTTATTTATCCGATACACTTGGGAAGATATTTGTAAAAAAACAGGGACGCTTGGTAACAAATCATAATGTATTTGTAGTGGACTCAATATATTTAAATGAAGATCCAGTCAGTGTTATTAAAAAAATACCTGAATATACAAGTGCTCGTAAAATAAATGGTGTATTATCAATAGTTTATGAGGGTTCGGAGTCTATTTGTTTGAGAGTTAATATTAAAAATCATTTAACTTATGATAATAGGAAAATATTATCAGAATATTCTAGGTATTTCTATATTAGTAAGACTAAAGACTTTTATATGCTTATTTCAGATTATTTTGAATCTGAGTATAATATTGGTGTTAAAAGTTTAATCCATTTATATGATGGAATAGTTCCTAATAGTATAAATAATCATAAAATTGCTCATGAAAGGTTTGTGGTCGAATGTGATAAAAATTCAATAATTAATTATTGTCATGAGCAACAATTATTAGAGATAAAAGCAGCTGGTTTTTGTAAGAAAGGTTGGATTCATACTTGTATCAATAATACACAAGATATTGATTTTAAACATGTGATAGAGGAATTTTATAATAAGGTTTTGGAAAAATAGAATGAAACATCTTTTAGCTTGAGCTATTATAAAAGAAGCAAGGATAGCACTCTAAATCAGATGCTTTTTGTAGAATCAGCCTGGCAAGGACGCTGGAATCGTTGGAAGTATAAGATTGCTTCTTATCCGGATCATCCTGAGCGGAATAATGACAAGCTCAAAAGATTAGTGCAAAAAGCCAAAGATCGTGGAATTCCTACGGTCTTTTGGAATAAGGAAGATTCGGTTCATTTTGATCGCTTTATCGATAGTGCAAAGCTTTTTGATCATGTTTTTACGGTGGATGAAACCTGTATTCCTCGTTATAAAGCGGTAATGGGGGAGGATGCTTCGGTTCATACTTTAATGTTTGCCGTGCAGCCCAAGTTCCATTTCTTTGATGGCTTTAACTTTAAGTATCATCGTGCGAATTTTGTTGGGAGTTATAGTCATCATATTCATAATGCGCGCCGGCAATGGCAGGATCAGCTTTTTCATTCGGTAACTGATTCGGGCCTAGGATTAACAGTATTTGATCGTAATTCTGGGCGTAAATCGGATAATTATCGTTATCCTATTCTTCCTAAGATGGAGATTAAGCGTGCTGTTAAATACCCTAAAACGGGGCAAATCTATAAGGATTATTTGGTCTCATTGAATGTGAATACCATAACAGATTCGCCGACGATGTTTTCTCGTCGTTTAGTAGAGATCTTAGCGTGTGGTGGTATAGCTGTAACGACTCCAGCGCTTTCTGTTGAGGAACGCTTTAAAGATTATTGTCATGTAGTTCATAATGAGGAAGAGATGCGGGAGCTATTTAAGCGTTTAAAATATGGACCAAGTCAAGAAGATTTAGAGCGAGCTCGTGCCGGGGCAGAATATGTGGCAAAATATCACACTTGGGCACATCGTTTAGAAGAGATTGCAAAAGTAATAGGGCTAAAATAATCGGTTATGGGTGAGATTAAAATACCGCTTTTAAGTTATGGATTGTGGCGTCATCTGCAAAGATGGCGTTCTTTTTTTTCTGGGCAAAATTTGGAAGTGGTACTCACTTATCAGCCTCAAGATACCGCATTAGGTTGGGGCTATAAAAAGAGTGGCTTGCGAGCGCTTGGTCTTGCCGAAAAGAAACAGTTAAACGGCGCTATTTTGATCGAAGATGGCTTCCTTCGCTCTATGGGGTTAGGGGTGAGTGGTGATGCGCCGTTATCAATTGTGGTGGATGATTTGGGGATCTATTATGATGCTGCAAAACCCTCTCGGCTAGAGACACTTATTTTAGCGCAGGAGGATCTGCTCCCACGATTGTCGGAAGGGGCGCGGGCGCTTCGGCTGGTGATTGAGCATCAATTGACGAAATATAACCATCTTCCTGCCACTTGGCCGGCGCATCTTCCTTTTGATGCCGGGAAAAAGCAGGTGTTGGTGATTGATCAAACCTTTGGGGATCTCTCGTTGCAATATGGTGGCGTCACGCCGGAGACTTTTCAGAAGATGTTAAGCGCGGCTAAGGCGGAGAATCCCGATGCGGTGATCTGGGTGAAGATTCATCCCGATGTCTTAGCGGGGAAGAAGCAGGGGCATTTTACGGCGATGATGCCGGAATTACAGGCGGATATTCAGGTGCGATTATTGGCGGAGGATCTTCATCCTCACGCTCTGCTGGCGCGGATGGATCGTGTCTATGTAGCGACTTCGCAGATGGGGTTTGAGGCTTTGATGCTCGGTAAAGAGGTGATCACTTTTGGGCTACCTTGGTATGCCGGTTGGGGCTTAACGGAAGATCGGCATCCGCAGGTTCAAATGCCGGCGTTCAAATCCCGCTGCCGGCACGCAACACTTCTTGAGCTCTTTACCGCGAGTTACTTGCAATATTGCCGTTATCTTAACCCGTATACCGGCAAGCGTGGGACGATCTTTGATGTGATCGATTATCTCATCATGATGAAACGAAGGGAAGCGCTTCTCGCCGGGGAAATTTGGGTCGTTGGGCTCTCTTTCTGGAAGCGGCAGATTATTCGCCCCTTTATTCAGAGCTATCGTAATCAGCTTCGTTATTTCCGAACGGAGAAGGCATTACGGGAGGCGTATGCAGCGTTGCCGGAATCGGCACGGAGCAATATTCGCCTCTTAATTTGGGGAAAGCAATTTCCCGATTTAGTCAACTGGGCAGAGCAGGAGGAGATCGCCATTTTACGGATGGAAGATGGCTTTATCCGCTCGGTGGGATTAGGCTCCAATCTGGTGCCACCGCGCTCTTTAGTGCTCGATGACCGGGGGATCTATTTTGATGCATCGCAACCTTCACGTTTAGAAGCGCTTTTAACGCATACAACATTTTCCGCAGAACTTTTAGCAGAAGCCGAGGCGCTACAACGGGATCTTGTCGCCTTTAAGGTGGGGAAATATAATGTGGGTGACCGCACAGCGCAGATTCCAAGGATCAAGAATCGCCCCATTCTCCTCGTGCCGGGGCAGGTGGAAGATGATGCCTCCATTCAAACCGGTACGCGCGATATCAATACCAATTTAGGGCTGCTCCAAGCCGTTCGTCGGCAAAATCCCGAAAGCTATATTGTCTATAAACCGCATCCCGATGTGGTGAGCGGAAATCGCCTTGGCCATGTGGATGAAGCGCTTGCTCGGCAATATGCCGATCTTGTGATGGCAGAGGGGGATATCATTGCCATGATCGAGCAGTGTGATGAGCTCCATACCATGACCTCGCTCTCCGGCTTTGAAGCGCTCCTCCGCGGGAAGAAGGTAGTCTGCTACGGCATCCCTTTCTATGCCAATTGGGGCCTTACGGAAGATCACTACACCTTAACCGGCAGAAGAGGGCGGAAGCTCACCCTTTCGGAACTGATCGCCGGTACCTTGATTCTCTATCCCACATATCTCGATATCGAGACCGGTAAAATCACCAATGCCACCACTACATTGCAAGCACTCGTTAAAGAGCGCGAAGCGCAAGGGCAGACAAAACTGAAAACCACCTACCTTGAGCGAAAGTGGCAGCAGCTAAAAGGCTTGTGGAGAGTGATGGGGTGGTAGGTTAAAGCGTAAATTTATCCTAAAAAGAGACAAGCTAAAATGAGAGATTTCGTCATCCTTATTGAGATGGCGGAAATCATGAAGCGATAAAAACTTACAGAAACATCAATTGCTAACATTTTAAAGCTTCTTATCATAGTTATATGCAACATCGTTGAAACTTTTTTGACTGGTGCACAAGCATACTATATCATTTGTTAAACGATGCTTAGGATCCTAATATATTACTTTTAACTGTGTAGGGTATATTTCCTAAGTATTTTCTTTTTAAGAAAAGGTGAGGTTATATATGAGTAATAAGAAGGTGCTAAGACCAATCAATAAGGAAGTCGTAAGCTCTAAAGAATTCCTTATTATTCTGGAAAAGGATAGAAATAATATTAAAAAAAGCCGATTCATTCCTCCTAAATTAGGTTCTAATGGTGGCTTTGGTTTTTTTGAAGTTGAATATAAACTTTCTCAATTAAGATAAGTAGGTTGAGGGGCTTTAATAACGATGAGTAGTATGCAGACTCAAGAAAATTTTCAAAATGATACGTCCTCACAAGAAGCTAATTCTTCTGAACAGGAAGCAATGATGAGTCGTTTACTAGATCTACAAGAACGAAATCTTATCCTCCAAGGTAAAGAGCTTGATCTTAAAGAAAAGGATCTGGATAACCAAAAACATCTAGCTGAAAAGAATTTGGATCTATATGCTAATGATCTTCAATGTCAACGAGCTTACAAATCCAAGTTAGTTATTTTAGGGATTGTTTTTAGTGTGTTTTTTATGATTTTCTTAGCTATCCTAGCTTACTGGGGGAAAGACGATATTATAAAAACGATTTTAACTTTCATTTTAGGGGCTCTTTCGGGAGCTGGATTTATAAAAGGGAAGATAGCTTTAAGCAATACCGATAAACAGTAACTCAACAAACCTCTCAACAATCTTTATAAAGTATCAAAACGCATTTTAAGCGCATTTAAAGTTCTTTCACTATGAAAAGATCTATCATCTCACGTAAGAATTGGCGCTTAAGTGAAGTGCGATTTTTTGATATCTACTCAAAAGCCGTTTTGTAATATGCTTGGATTACATTTAAAATCTCTTCTTCAGCAATCTCATCAATCCCCAAGAATCGCTGTGCAGGAATCCCTCTTTCTTCATACCGTAAACTTACCCGTAAACTTACCCTAAAAAGACACAAGCCAAAACTAGAGATTTCTGTCATCATTATTTAGATGGAGGAAATCATGAAACGATCAAAATTCACAGAAACACAAATTGTAAACATTTTAAAACTGGCAGAAAAGGGCGTTAAAGTTACCGATATCTGCCGAGAGCACGGCATTAGTAGTGCTACGTACTATCAATGGAAAAGTAAATATGGAGGCTTAGAAGCCTCTGATTTGAAGCGATTACGGGAAATTGAAGCTGAAAATGCCAAGCTCAAAAAAATGTATGCTGAGTTAGCTTTAGAAAATGCAGCAATTAAGGATTTATTGGGAAAGCTGTAACGCCGGAACGACGCAGAGAAGCGACTCAACACTTGGTATATCAAGGATTACTTTCGATAGCTAAGGCTTGTCGATTGACAGGACTTTCTCGTCGCAGTTGGTACCGGCCTGATCCGAAACAAAACCGTCTAAAGCGTGATCAGCCTATAGTGGATGCGCTTAATACAATTATTCAAGACTCCACACGGTCTCGTTGGGGGTTTTGGAAGTGCTTTCACCGATTAAGACTCGATGGTAATTTATGGAACTTTAAACGCGTGTGGCGTATTTACTGTGCAATGAATTTAAATCAAAAGAGACGTACCAAAAAACGGTTACCAGAGCGTAACCCTGTACCTTTAGCTGTACCTACAGAGGCTAATTATAGTTGGTCGTTCGATTTTATGAGTGATGCACTCTATAGCGGTACCCGCTTTAGAGTTTTGAATATTATTGATGAAGGTACACGAGAAGCTTTAGATATTGTCGTTGATACCTCACTACCGGCCACTAGAGTTGTGAGAGTTTTAGAACAACTTAAAGAAGAAAGAGGCGTTCCTAGAATGATTCGTGTCGATAATGGCAGTGAAATGACTTCTTCAGCTTTTACAAAATGGTGTGAAAATAATCACGTTAGGATCTGTTATATTGAGCCAGGAAAGCCAAATCAAAATGCTTATATCGAACGTTTTAATCGCAGTTATCGAACGGAAGTATTAACCCCCCATTTATTCTCCTCACTAGCGCAGGTGCGGGAACTTAGTTGGGCTTGGATGTTAAGTTATAATGAAGAAAGACCTCATGAGTCACTGGGAAATTTACCTCCCAGTGAATTTAAAAAACAATTAACCAAAAAAGTCTCTAGTTATGAACTGTGCGCTTGACGGTAAGCTTACGTTTCTATGATGTCTTGCGGTTAATATATCTGCTAATTGAGTATCATCCATAGACTCTTTTAAAAGATACAATAACACGGCCCTAGTCTCAGGATTCTGTAATTGATTGCATAAATCACATTTTGGAAATTCATGATTGAAGGGGTTTAATCCAAATAACTGATCAAAAAATTGTATTATAATATAATCTTTCTTTACACATAAATATGAATAAAACTTTAACTCATTTTCATCCATAAAGCTAGAAACAATCCCGATAAGTTCTGTTAATATTTCTCCTGATAAATCTTTCGCATGAATTGTATCTTTATTTGTACATTTTTTTATTTCTTCAACAAAGTGTGTCCTATGTTTTTCTAAATCTACAGAAGACACAACCATTCCATAATAAAATATGGGCTGATTTTTATTCATCAGATCCTTTCCTGTGTTTCCGCTCTCATCTATATAAAAATGCATATGGTTTCCTTTTTTTCATTAAACATATTTTAATATCATAGTCACAAATTTAGACAATAAGTGAGAAAGCTATAAAAACATATTTTTCAGTGCTAATATAGCCATATTATACGGTAAAACATTAGGGGTAAGTTGTGATATTAGATTTTTCTATTCAAAACTTTGGTCCGATTAAGGATGAGCAGATACTCTCATTTGAAGCACTCACCTCAACACGGTATGAGGATCATTATGTCATTCATCCAAAGTTGGAGAATGGGGATCCGATTTTACGTCAAGAGAAGCCTGTGAGGCTCTTGAAGTTAGCAATGATTTTTGGTGCAAATGCTTCAGGTAAAACGACTGTTTTAGAGGCATTAAATTTTTTACGACAATTAGTGCTGGATAGAAAAGAAGATAAGGCTGAAACACTTGATTTTCGTCCTTTTGCTTTTGATTCGGAGAGTGAGGATGCTCCGACACTTTTAAAAATCCGCTTTTATCATAAAGGGATTTTATTTGAACATCATTTTGAGTTTAATCAGTTTTGTATTATTAAGGAGATCGTTCATTATTGGGATTATAATACAACGGGTAGAAAGCGATTACTGTTTGAGAGAAATACTCAGCAGCATAGTCAAGTTACCGAATTGACCAAGATTAGTGATCAAGTGATTGCTGAGAATAATTTAAGTCAACGGGCTATCGAATCGTTACAACTTGCGACACTTTGGAATGAATCTATTCTTGTCGGCTTTAATAAAGTCAACTTTCTCTTTAAAGAGTTACATTTAATGCAAGAGTGGTATAGCAATGTTCTAGAAGGGATGATAGACAATCAAAGAAATAGAATTGATCAACGTATCTTTAAGATTGTAGAAGAGGATCCTGAGGGTGAAGCGTTTATTACTGAGTTTTTACATCAATCTGATTTTGGTATTCAAGGATTTCGGATTGAAAATTTGTCATCCCCTGAATTATTAAGTGGTCTTGCTTCTATTATCTCTACTTTTAGTCCTCTTTTGAAAAACGAACGAGATGAAGAGGTCTCTGAGAAGGAGATATTAGAGAAACTACAAAATAGACCTATAAAGCGGATTCAGGTACGTTATGGGGTAATGGACGATCAATATTTTCTTCCTTTAAAATGTACTTCTTTAGGTACTAGAAGAGCGTTGATATTAGCAGGGTTGCTTTATCTTTTGGTAAAAGAGCATAAAGTATTGATGATTGATGAGTTTGAAAGTTCGTTGCATCCTGATTTAGCAGAGTTTTTCTTAAGTCAATTTTTAAAGAGCGTTAAGCACTCTCAACTTATACTAACGACCCATTCACGGGAGTTGATGCAGATAAAAGAGTTTGTTGAGCGGCGTGATGTTATTTGGTTTACCGATAAGAATCAACAATTAGAGACAGAGCTCTATTCGCTTGGTGATTTTTCTTCAAAAGAGTTAAGAAGAGAATCTTCAATCTATAATTTCTATAAAATAGGAAAGTTAGGTGCAAAACCTAATATTATTTAATGTATTGTTTTTATAGTGAGAATAGATGAGATTCAAATCTATCATTTCACGAGTGATTGTTTGGTTCGGTTTAAGTGAGTAATTGAGCGATGAGATGCGGTTATGAGTAGACGGGCAAGAAGGGGACACCATTCTCGAACATTAAGAAAGTCGATCTATCTATTAGTTGACGGGGAGAGTGAGCAAGCATATTTACAAGGATATAATCAAGAGTACCTTAGGCGCAAAAATCCACAAGTAAATTTAAGTATTCAGCCAAAATTTTTTAATAATAATCTCAATGGTAAAGAGGCTGAACTTAAAAAGGCAATGGATGATGGACATGATTATGTGTTTTGGCTTGTAGATTATGACGTAATTCTTAAAGAGGAAAGGGAAGGCGCTAATACTAAAGAAAAGTTACAAGCAATTAATCGAAAATTACAGGAACAGGCGCGTAAAAAAGGCTGTCAATATGAGATGTTGTATATGGTGCCTTGCTTAGAGTTTTGGTTTTTACTTCATTTTGAGAATACTACAAAGCATTTTTCTAATTGTAGTGAGGTTGAAAAAGCATTAAAGTGTCATTTACCCGAATATAGTAAAAAACCGGAATGGATTAAACAGCATCTCATAAATAAGTTGTCTTCTAATTTTAAGGAGGCGATTGATCGAGCAATGAAGTTATATCATCGGCCATTAGCGGATAATGAAGCTCGCGCAGATATCGGATATTTCTTTAACAAGTTAGAAAAAGATTTTAAAATCAATTATGCCAAGAGATGATTGTTAATTGTCATTGGTCAAAAGAGCATAGAGTCTCTTTTTTGTAATATTTCTATCATAAAGCTAGTTGTTTATAATGGGCGGGTATTAGAAGGGATAGAGAGGAATCTTGCCCCGTTTGTGTAAGATAAATAAGCCCTTAAAATCGCATCGTTAATTTTGTCATTACATTGCCATATTGTTGTATAATATCCAAATTGTAAAAATAATAGGGCTATCTTATTTGCTCGGTAAAAACTAAAGAGGATAATCGCCCTCTTTTTTTATTTTATAACTTATTGAGCAGTAATATTTTAAATTATGGCATTAAATAACATCTATTTAGTTTCGGATGAGTTGACCCGATCTTCTATTGACCGGGCACTCCGGACGATACGTCTCTCTTCGGCAAAAATATTACTAGTAGAGTCGGCATGGAAAGGGCATTGGAATCGTTGGAAGTTTAAAATTGCGGCTTATCCGGACTATCCTGAGCGGAATAATGATAAGTTGAAAGAGCTTGTTGCGCGAGCGAAAGATCTAGGAATTCCGACTGTTTTTTGGAATAAGGAAGACTCGGTTCATTTTGACCGTTTTATCGATAGTGCAAAGTTTTTTGATCATGTTTTTACGGTAGATGAGACTTGTATTCCCCGTTATAAGGCCGTGATGGGGCAGGATGCTTCTGTTCACTCTTTAATGTTTGCAGTTCAACCGAAATTCCATTTTTTTTGATGGTTTTAATTTTAAGCATCATCGTGCTAATTTTGTTGGTAGTTACAGTCACCATATTCATGAAGAGCGTAGAATATGGCAAAACGGGTTGTTTGAAACGGCAACTGAAACGGGCTTAGGGCTAACGGTGTTTGATCGCAATTCTAATCGAAAATCGAAAAATTATCGTTATCCGATACTTCCTAATATGGAGATTAAAAAAGCTGTAAAGTACCCTAAAACAGGACAAATCTATAAAGACTACTTAGTCTCTTTAAATGTGAATACGATTACCGATTCACCAACAATGTTCTCTCGGAGATTGGTGGAAATTTTAGCGTGTGGCGGTATAGCGGTAACAACGCCGGCGCTCTCTGTGGAAAAGCTCTTTAAAGATTATTGTCATGTTGTTCATAATGAAGAAGAGATGCGAGATCTATTTAATCGCTTAAAGCATGGACCAAGTCAAGAGGATCTGGAGCGTGCTCGTGCCGGAGCAGAATATGTGGCAAAATATCACACTTGGGAGCATCGTTTAGCAGAGATCGCAAAAGTGATAGGGTTCAAGTAACAGATGGATAAGATTAAAATTCCTGTAATGAGTTTTGGATTGTGGCGTCGTCTTAAGAGATGGCGCCCCTTTTTTTCTGCATCTCATTTAACTGTTGGATCTTCTTATCAGGCTGAAGATTACATCTTAGGATGGGGCTATAAGAAGAGTGGCTTACGCGCAATTAATCTTGCTAAAAAGAAGGGGTTGCAAGGCGCGATTCTGATTGAAGATGGCTTCCTTCGCTCTATGGGGTTAGGGGTGAGTGGTGATGCGCCGTTATCAATTGTGGTGGATGATTTGGGGGTCTATTATGATGCCTCGAAACCTTCATGCTTAGAGCAGTTGATTTTAAGTGGGGAGATGCCGGAATCGCTCTTAGCGGATAGTGCGCGGGCGCTTCGGCTGGTGATTGAGCATCAATTGACAAAATATAACCATCTTCCTGCCACTTGGCCGGCGCATCTTCCTTTTGATGCCGGGAAAAAGCAGGTGTTGGTGATTGATCAAACCTTTGGGGATCTCTCGTTGCAATATGGTGGCGTCACGCCGGAGACTTTTCAGGAGATGTTAAGCGCGGCTAAGGCGGAGAATCCCGATGCGGTGATCTGGGTGAAGATTCATCCCGATGTCTTAGCGGGGAAGAAGCAGGGGCATTTTACGGCGATGATGCCGGAATTACAGGCGGATATTCAGGTACGATTATTGGCGGAGGATCTTCATCCTCATGCTCTGCTGGCGCGGATGGATCGCGTCTATGTAGCGACTTCGCAGATGGGGTTTGAGGCTTTGATGCTCGGCAAAGAGGTGATCACCTTTGGGCTACCTTGGTATGCCGGTTGGGGCTTAACGGAAGATCGGCATCCGCAGGTTCAAATGCCGGCGTTCAAATCCCGCCGCCGGCACGCAACACTTCTTGAGCTCTTTACCGCGAGTTACTTGCAATATTGCCGTTATCTTAACCCGTATACCGGCAAGCGTGGGACGATCTTTGATGTGATCGATTATCTGATCATGATGAAACGAAGGGAAGCGCTTCTTGCCGGGGAGATCTGGGTCGTTGGGCTCTCTTTTTGGAAGCGGCAGATTATTCGCCCCTTTATTCAGAGCTATCGTAATCAGCTTCGTTATTTCCGAACGGAGAAGGCATTACGGGAGGCGTATGCAGCGTTGCCGGAATCGGCACGGAGCAATATTCGCCTCTTAATTTGGGGAAAGCAATTTCCCGATTTAGTCAGCTGGGCAGAGCAGGAGGAGATCGCCATTTTACGGATGGAAGATGGCTTTATCCGCTCGGTGGGATTAGGCTCCAATCTGGTGCCACCGCGCTCTTTAGTGCTCGATGACCGGGGGATCTATTTTGATGCATCGCAACCTTCACGCTTAGAAGCGCTCTTAACGCATACAACATTTTCCGCAGAACTTTTAGCAGAAGCCGAGGCGCTACAACGGGATCTTATCGCCTTTAAGGTGGGGAAATATAATGTGGGGGATCGCACAGCGCAGATTCCAAGGGTTAAGAATCGCCCCATTCTTCTCGTACCGGGGCAGGTGGAAGATGATGCCTCCATTCAAACCGGTACGCGCGATATCAATACCAATTTAGGGCTGCTCCAAGCCGTTCGCCGGCAAAATCCCGAAAGCTATATTGTCTATAAACCGCATCCCGATGTGGTGAGCGGAAATCGCCTTGGCCATGTGGATGAAGCGCTTGCTCGGCAATATGCTGATCTTGTGATGGCAGAGGGGGATATCATTGCCATGATCGAGCAGTGTGATGAGCTCCATACCATGACCTCGCTCTCCGGCTTTGAAGCGCTCCTTCGCGGGAAGAAGGTGGTCTGCTACGGCATCCCTTTCTATGCCAATTGGGGCCTTACGGAAGATCACTACACCTTAACCGGCAGAAGAGGGCGGAAGCTCACCCTTTCGGAACTGATCGCCGGCACCTTGATTCTCTACCCCACATACCTCAACATCAATACCGGTAAAATCACCAATGCCACCACTACATTGCAAGCACTCGTTAAAGAGCGCGAAGCGCAAGGGCAGACAAAACTGAAAACCACCTATCTTGAACGAAAGTGGCAGCAGCTGAAAGGGTTGTGGAGAGTGATGGGGGGGTAGGTTTGATTGTGGAATAAAACTGAGAGGTGTTAGAGTAATAATTGATGACATCAATTTACTAATGAAGTGTGCAGAAAGTTTATTATTTAAACTTAAAAAGTAATTTATATTACAATGGCACAGAGAAGTGTCACGTTTAATATGTATTCTATTTATCAGAAACAATAATAGAAAATAGAATTTAATCAGTAGGTTGTGGGATTGAAAATGATTAATGAGATAGATGTTACTATTTCTGGACTAGGCCCTATTGAACATGCCAGTATAGAAATGAGACCATTTACAGTAATAGCTGGTCCAAATGGCTCAGGGAAAAGTTTTGTAACTAAATTAGCATATTGCTTTTTAAAAGCTATTTCTGTTGAGCATTTACAATTGAAAATGACTCAAGTATACAATATGGGGAATTTGTTTCTTGGTTTTGTTAAGAATAGTTTTGAAGAGAGTGATGATTTTAAAAGTTTTGTAAACTCTATTCATGAGATTCATCATATATTACAGCTTATTGATAAATATTCAGATTACTTACTAAAGAACTCTTACTATAGTGTTCAAATGGCTGTGATAAAAGAGCTACGAATTAATATTTATGAGTCTATAAATTCTTTACAGCAACTTTATTTAATGCTTACTGAAGAATTAGAAAATAAAAATCATATCACTGACGATCTATTTATTCTCGATCAGATAAGAAATAAAGAATTTTTAAGTTTAGCAATTAAAGAAATTTTAGAGTTGTATAAAGTTCTTGAAAATCCAGAAAAAGAAATCGAAAAACTTACTGAAAAATATTTACTTAATGAATTGCTAGAAAATTTTCAAATAGCGAGTGTTAAGCAGTTAATTACGACTAATAACAATGATGCTTCATTTATTGATTTTAGGGGTTATGGCCGTGTTGAGTTTAATGTCAATCGACCTAATACCATAAAATTAACCTTAAATAATTTGGGAATTGACCAATTAAAAAAGATAAATCCTGTTGTTTTTATAGAGTCACCGATTTATTGGAAGCTTAGAAGAGCCCTTTCTGAACAAGGGGCCAAAAATAATAAAAAGACAAACTTCGGCAGAGAGTCTTTGACTGGTGTTCCCAAACATTTTCTTGATTTGAATGAGATGGTTGAAGTTCAAGTTAAAAAAGATAGGAGTTCTCTTATTAATATCGGTGACATGATTACTTCTTTTATAAAAGGGAAGTTATCGGTTACAGATCGTGGTGAAATTAACTATTATGCAGATAAATATAACGATCTTCATAATTCTGAAGGGGTTTCATTAACTCTAACCGCATCAGGTGTTATTAATTTAGGGGTTATTCAGTTATTGCTTGAAAAAGGTATTATTTGTAAGGGGAGTTGTCTATTTATTGATGAGCCTGAAGTTAATCTTCATCCTGGTTGGCAAAAAATTCTAATAATGGTTTTATTTGAGTTGAGTTTAAGGGGGGTTAGAATTGTTATAACAACTCATAGTATTGATATTATGAAAAATATTGAGTTTCTTTTAGAGCGTGAAAAAATAAGCGAGAGCCATTTTGGGATCAATCAATTGTCAACTGAGGGGCGTTCTATTAATGAGTTAGACTCAAATATTGTAAAGGTTTCAGAGATTCAGTTAGACTTGGGAAAACCCTTTCATGATACTTTTGTTGATATTAGTTTATTGTAGGAATGATGACTAAAAGATGTAAGGAAATTTCTATTCTTCTATTTTTAGAGCCTATGGATCATGACAATCTTAGTGTGTTGATCTCTTTAAAAAAAGAGGGATATAGATTAGATCCTAAGGGAAGAGGGAAGGGTACCAAAAAAGGTATTAAGTGCACGATAGGATATGGCAAGTTTAAGTCTGTGGATTATTTATATGAAACAAATAACCGAGCTTATTTAGTAGAATTTAGTGATTTATGGGATCAACATCTGGATGTTTTAAGGCGAGTAAGAAATATTCAAGGGAGTAATCTCCCAGTAGAAGATAAGAGAAATTTGGTCGAAAAAGAAGAGTCAATTATTCGAAAAGAGCTAATCGAGAAATTTAAAGATTCAGTAAGTATTTTAAAGGTTGCCCATATTAAACTTGTAGATTGGACAGAGGCACTAAAAAAAGGCTCATATCGTTATAGGGTAATTGTCGCAAAAACTCCTGGAGTGATAGGTTCAAAAAAAAATGTAGAAGTTGATTTCACTATGTTTTTATCCCGATTACAAGCGCAGTTAAGATCTGCAATGAAGTACGATAACTTATGTGTAGATGTTAAGTTAAGCCCAATTGATATATGGGCTAATTCAAAAAACTATTAAAACACCATAAGTCTGCTCATCGCGCTCCTTATATTTTTCACTCCACTTCTCAAGTGAAAGATCCTTGTGGTTACTCTCTTGGTGATAAGTTTATGATAGAAGGTTTTTTTTGGATTATGCCTAGTTTTTACGATAAAATTAGAGTTGCTTGGAGTGTGGGGGTTTCAACATATATTAGATCATTAAATTTACTGAAATAGTGACAGTAGCAACTTTTTTCGGAGGTTGAAAACATTAGAATGGGAAAGAAAGCAGAAAACAAAGTTGTTTATTCTTCACCTTTATCACAGCCAGAAGCCATCACTATTCAAACGATGGAAAACAAAAATCAGATTGTGATGAGAATGGGCTATTACAGTGGAGATAAGGAGATAACATTTGATGTTAATAAAACTTTAACTCATCAGATGGTCAATGATTTAATTGAAAATTTACAGAAAGCTATTTCTGAGCAAGAAAATGAAAAATAAATATATTTTAAAGCCTCAAAATCATCAGTGTAAAGTTACGATAAACTTGCAACAGTTTATAACTCAGATTATGCAACTTGATGGTAAAGAAGTCTCTAAGATTGTTAAAAAGGAATTAAGCAAAGTTTTTAATGACGTTGACTTTGCGGGTGATTTTTTAAAAAGAAGTATCGAACCTAAATCGGCAGTAAGTTTTTCTAGATATATTGAGTTTTTTATCCCTTACTCTTGTAATCAACAATTATTTATTGATATTGATGATAGTAATAATTTAACCTTAAGAGTGAATGCTCAAAAAAATTATTTCTTAAGTCTTATTTTTAAAAAAAATGGTGTGGTTGATTTTTTATCATTAGAGAGATCGCAAGCTATTATTACAGATGGGAGTAGCCCTTTTTATCTCAAGGGATCGATCGATACTTCTGGTAATTTTGATGATGCTTATAAAATAAAAAGATTGTTAGCTATCTTAGACAGTGATGATGTAAAAGAGAGCAATAATATCAGAAAGCCTCCTATTGTGACTTATAAAGAACGTCTTGATGTTGTTTCAAATATCTCTGAAAATCGTGATGTGATATCACCTTTACAAAAAGTGTTAACTTATTAGTGTTAACTTATTAATTATTGAGGAGTTATATAATTAATATGTCAGAGAGTATTATTTTTAATTTTTCAGATGATACTGTTGAATATGATCATGAAAAATTTAAAGATTTAGATGAGGTCGAAAAATTATGGCGTTTTGGTGGAAATGATAAAAATAATTGGTTTGTGCTTAAGCGCCAAGAAATAGAAAATGGTTCTAATGCTATTAGTTTATTCTCATCTGATAATCACTTTTCATATCGTCATGCTGAAGAATCGGAAAATTTTTTATCTTTTGTACGGGATCATATCATCAATCATACTGACAAAAAGTATCGGAAATCTAGAAAAGCGATCTGTTTATTAACAAAGTCTTTAAAAAATTATTTAAAAGCAAGTGATCCTAGTTTGAGAGCAGCCGTAGAGAGTATTTCTATCAGTCCCAAAGCACAACAACATTATATTGGTAGGGCATTGCATTGGGATTTTGCTTATAAAAAGCCAGAAGATTGCCATAATGAGCTAATAAAAAGTCTACTGTACGCTTGCTCCTTAAGCGATTTTTAAGTTGAATAGAAGAGAAAAAATTGGCTAAAGAAGCGATGACATTAAGTCATTATCAGCAGTTTTTAAAACCTTGTTGCATATGTGATAGCGAGCATACAGTCATTGGGATTAAAGAGCGCGAGGCGCTTGGCGATACTCAATTTACATATCAACAGTTGCTGATTAGGTGTCTAGATTGTGGATTTGAGTTTGTTAACAAAGCGCTACCGGCACAAACACTTAAGAATCGAGTTAGAGCAGAGAGAAGGGGCTGATCGCCGGCATGTAGATCTCTATTACATCTATTCCCCGTATATTCTCGGTATATTCCCAGTAAAAGTGCGCCATAAATTGTTTTATAGTACATTAACAATCATCATAGATTTTAATCATTAAGGTAGAAACATGCAGTTTATCGTTGAAAATGTTGGAAAAATAGATCGCGCAACTTTTGATCTTAAACCACTGACAATATTTATAGGGCAAAATAATAGTGGTAAAACATATACCGCAAGTGCTCTGTGGGCTGCTATTAATAGTATTAAAAAGAGAGCGACTCTTGCTGATATTGTAAAAACTGAACTTATTGATTTAATCCATCAATTAACGGCTCAAGCTTTAGAAGAAAAAAGCGCTCAACAGAAAGATGTTCCTGAATCACTTCTAAATAAGATTAAGGCAGAAGTTCCTTATTATCTTAAGCAGAATTCTAAAACTATTTTGAAAAAATGCTTTAAATTTGATGGGTTTAATGAGGAGTCAAAACTTCTTTTTAATAGTGGGCCTGATCTGATATTGACGATCGATGTTCAGGTACGCCCCATATTGGTATCAGAAGAGACAATAGATAAAGAAGGGCGAAAGTTTACAGCTTGCTTCACCTTTAAATGGAGAGATCGTAAAGAGAGAGAGTATGATGATCTCTTGGAATATAAAATAAGGGCAGAACCACTCTCAGAAGAGTTACTAACAGAGAGCGAGAGTGAGCTCTATATTGCCTTGCTTAAGCGAACTGAAAAGGAGATTATTGGGCATACTTATTTTGGGGAAATGTGGGATAAGTTCGAGAATCTACTCTACATCCCGGCAGCAAGGACCGGTATTCTATTAACATCAGACTTCTTTGTGCAAGGAACGATCGCACGATGGCGAGAAGCAACAGAGGTATTAGAAAAGGAGAATGATCCCTTTTTGTTAACCGAAAGCTCCGAAGATAGAAGTTTTTTTGTAGAGAGATTTAAGGGCAATTTAACAGAGCCCTTAATTGCTTTTACGGAAGAGATCAATCGAAGAAGCTATGGAGAAAAGAAAAAAGCACAGAAGAATGCAACCTCTTTGAGTGATAATATTAAACGATTATTATCAGGGGATATTCGCTCAAACTCTCCCAATGTCGATCGCCCCACCTTTGAATATCAGCCCGATGGCTCTGATCATACAATTCCACTCTCTGCTAGTTCATCACTTGTTACTGAAGTTGCTGCATTGTCAATATTAAATCCTGTTTTGAAAAACTCTTTTATTATTTTTGAAGAACCAGAAGCGCATCTTCATCTTGCTGCACAAAGAGAGATGGCAAAGATTATTATCCAATTAATCAACAGTGGTTGCTATCTACTTAGCACAACACATAGTGATACATTTTTACAGCAATTAAATAATTTATTGTTGCTCAGTGAGCATCCACAAAAAGATCGGTTATTAGAAAAATTTAATTTAACAGCTCACGATATAGTAACTCCCGATCAGGTATCGGCTTATGATTTTGATTGTGATAATGATCATAAAACAACAGTTCGTTCAATAGAGTTTGGTGAATATGGTTTCATTGCAGAATCATTGAATAAAGTGTTGATAAGCCTTGCCGAACAATCTCATGAAATAATTACCACATTAGAAAAAGAAGGAGAGGATTAAGGTAATGGTGAATAACCCTTTTTTAAATCTCTTAAAAAATGATTTATGTTATATCATCGAAAAAAGAACCTATCATCATGCAAGAGAAGAAACAAAAAGGGGCGGGTGCCTGCACTTTTAGATCTCCTCATGATGTGCTTATGATTAAGGCTAAAGATCAAGGAACTGCTTTATGGGCATTAGTGAATCAGCGATGCTCAGAAGGTGCATTTTTGGAGATTAAGGATGATGGAGAAAAGGTATTACATCTTTTAGAGATGAAGAGTCGATGTACGCAATCTGAATTTATTAAAGCTTGTGAACAGTTAGAAGGAATGTATTATGCATCATTGGCGGTGATGGCTGTTTTGAGGTTGGGATTTCCAGATCAAGTCATCTCATATATCGCTTATAAATCCACTAATTTAGAGAATCAAACTCAATTACCTCTTTATCAAAATAAACAGCTTGTCGGTGTCGATACAGAAGGGGTTCGTGCATTAAATTTTTGGAGAAATCATAAGATACAATTTAAACATTGCTTTTCTTCGCTGATTAAAGGTAAGCGTGATCAAGATGGAAATTATGATTTTGGAACTATTTAAAGTGACGAGCTTGGAAGAAGGGCGGGAATCGTCAAAATAGAACTATCGTGAATCGATATATCTAATATATCAATATCAATATCAATATCAATGATGACCTCTTTGTAAATGATGGGATAGTCATCACGTTAAGATCTGATTTTCTGAAGTTTTAATTTCAGATCCAGCCTTTTTCAGTTAGGATTTTTTCAGCGATATCGATCTGCCTTTTTGAAAATTGTTGTTTATGTTGATTCCAGCTATAAAATCCTTGGTGAAGATCTGAAATTTTTTCCTGCTTTTTTAACCAGTGAGTTGTTGCCAATAATTCTAATCCCGCTGAGGATTCAAATCCGTCAATGAGTGCATTCACTTTATTAAAATTAGAGGATATATCACCATTTTGCTTTAAAACATGATGCGCTTCAGCAACAGCATTAGGCATTATTTTAATAATTTTTCGAGGATCATCGCCGCCATCTAGATAGCCAGAAATATAGTGACCTTCAATATGTTGTAAAACATGCCTTAAGTTCTCAGCATAAGGACCATAGCTTCCTTTGGTAAATCGTAATCTAAGGTTGTAGCCAGACTCTTGAACAAAGTACATTAACTTATGAAGTTCAAGAAGCGTAATGTACGGATCTATGAGTTTTTTTAAATATTCATCCATTAAACTAATAAGGATGGCGCGACCTTCTGTCATTTTTGGTTTTTTTTCAGACCGAATGGTCACATTGTATGTCGATTTTTCTATTGGTTCATACACAAAGATAGAGACATCTTCTGAGATGGGAGATAGCTTCTCAATGATTCTGTTTTTTACTATAGACCACTCTAATCCACCTAATCCTGCTCCTAATGGGGGGATTGCGATTGATCTGATTTTTCTTGTTCTAATTTCAGTGATTAATGCGTCTAAACCTGCGTTAATATCTTCTATTTTACTTGCACTACGCCAGTGTCTTTTAGTAGGGAAATTGATAATTAGTTTAGGGTTAATGGGGCTACCAGTTTCAAAGATAAACATTTTTCCAGGTACAACTTGTTGTAAATCACAGGCCTTTTTATAAGCCTGAAAGTTTTCCGGAAATGCTTTTTTAAATTGTAGAGCAATCCCTCGTCCCATTACTCCAACACAATTGACAGTATTGACTAATGCCTCTACATCTGCGTGAAAAAGATTTCCTTGTACGAAGTTAATCATGATTAATAATACCACTCTCTTTTTATAGTGACTTTAGGAGGATGGGTGATGTTTTCTGTTTCTAATATATTGTTAACTTGATGATATATCTGCTCATCAAAAACAGCAATTTCATCTATTAAAGCCCAAGGCATACAATTTTCAATAAGAAATTCTGCCTGTTTCCATTCTTGATTTCCAGCCCAATTGTCAGAGTTAATAATATCCCAATGGACCTCATCTAGATAGTTTAAATCAGCATAATCACTAAACCAACTTGATGCGGCATTACTGGTTGTAAAAGCCCACCGTAATTTTTGTGAGTTTGCGTAAGCAATGGTTTTTTGAAGGTCTCCGACTAAGTGTATAATTTTCTCTTGCCCATCTTGATATGTTAGTTCAGCATTTCTTTTATGTATCATATACAGCATAACAGGCCTAGGACAAAAATAAAAAGGAACACATTGGCCAACGAATAATCCTGGATGGCTTCTTAATTGACATTTATGTAGACGGCGATCTTTAATTGTATCCATACCAATTGTTGTACCTTCTAAGTGCTTTTCTCTTACCAAAGCATCTGAAAGTAGACTTTGAGATCTAATGAGAGAGCGTAACCGATCGAGATGAAGAATATGGTAAATTTTAGGCATCATTAATCTCCATGAAAGTGGGGTTATAACAGGGAGGGTGGATATTTTATTGCATAAGTTAAGAAAATTTTCAGGAAGTAAAGATCACCATTATAGAGGATATTGGCAATATCTCAGAGACAGATTTGATAGTGATATATGTTAAGAGTAGGGTTGATAAAGAATCTTAGGAAAAGGGTTATAGAGTTCTAAGAGATTCATGAAATAAAAGAGAGCCGGGACGTACATTAAGTATAATGCAGAGGTACCCGGGCGTATTATTGAATATATTAGCTACAGGTAATTGTTTTATCAATAGCTAAAAGGTTTGATCCGAACGATGGGGTAGTAGGTCTGATTGTGTAAAAAAAGGAATTCAAAAGAAGATGAAGACGGGAAAAAATAAGAATATATTGATAGCACTATTGCTCACAGTGTTTGTTATCGGGCTGATAGTTTTCATTTCTATTTTAGGCGGATTTCATGATACAAAAACCATAAAATTTCCGACGCAATATCAGGCTACTGAATATATTGAGAAGGGGTGGATTCCTCCCGATATACCTGAGAATGCAACAAATATACTGCTTTCTTACGATCTAGATACAAATGTAATCAATGGTAGCTTTCAATCAACTCAAGAAGATATCCGTAAATTTAAGGAGAACCTGGTTGAATCTGAGAAGGAGGAGTTTATTCATAAAACAAGAATATTAAACCCTGATTTTCAAAGCATTGTAGGGTCTTTTTTGCATAGAGATATCTCCTTTTACAAGAATGAGCGTTACTTTTTTGTGATTGAGGATCATACAATATACTTCTTTAGCTTACATCCATAACACATTTTAAAGCTTTTCTAGTAAAAGGATGTTTCCATAAAATCGATTTTTTCTTTTAGGATTAGTGTATATAGGCGCTAAACAACAGAGAAGAGAAAAGAGAGCCCGATGATATCTGCAAGAGAATGTGCGAGGAAGAAGGGGAGCAGATTCTTCGGTCTCAGCCACTTTGTGTAGAGAAGAAATAGGAGCGCGCCTAAGAGAAAACCTAAGCCGATCGCGGTTTCTAACCCTTGATAGGTATGAAAACTAAAACGAATCAAGAGGGAGTAGAGGAATGCCCATTTGAGGTTTTGTGAGCGAAGGGTAAGACAGAGCCCTAAAAAGAAGATCTCCTCATAAAAACCATTGAAAAGGGCATAAAGAATCAGAGAAGGTTCTTTAAAGGCGGAAAAGGGGAATGGAACGGGAGTGCTCCCAACGGTATCGGGATAGAGTAGAAGATAGAAGAGATCCATGCCGAGTGCAGCAAGAAGAAAGATCATCACGGCTTGAGGAATCACCCAACGATTAATGCGAATATGTTGCCCTAATGTGGCAAAATCAAAACCTCTGATCCAAAGATAGATAATGGCTATAAATAGGTAGATGGATTGTGAGAAGAGCGCGCCATAGTTATCGCTACTTGAAAAGGTGGTTAAGGTCTCAATATCGGTATGATTCTGACTTAATTGCAGATAGAGAATGGAGGATTGGTAGATTGCCGAGCCAAAAAGAATTCCTGTGAGGATCAAAAGGTCGAGCCAAGTAAGGTTGATACATCTTTTTTTCATGCTACAAAATATCTCGATCTCAAAATGGTGATTTTATAATTTTATGGTAGAGGCGTCGACCTCTGCAAGCATCTAAAGCATGAATATGGCCTTATTTTATTTTTCTTTGGAGGAGGTTGTACTCTCTGCTTACGATCTATTTTTATATAAAATAGATCTACCTAAAATTGTGTTTATAAAACTTATAAAACTTATAAAACTTATAAAACTTATAAAACTTATAAAACTTATAAAGATCAATACCCAAATACCGATTAATTATAATAAGTGATATTATATTAAAACGAAAAATTTGAAGCGAAAATCACAAAAGGATCAATCATGAAAAAAATAGTTCTTTTAGGCTTTATCTCGGCGTTACTGGTAGCTTGTACCCCGAAGGATGAAGATTACTACTTTAAGCACCTAGATAAAGCAGAAGAGAAGGCAAAGAGCTGTAATAGCCAATTAGAGAAAATATTGATGGCGGGAAAGGATGAAAAGGCGCTCGCTAAATTGAAGGAAGATACAGAGTGTCAGGCGGCTTTTGACGCGCTTAATAAACAGAAAGAGATTGAGCGAGAGAAAGAGAGAGCGGAGAGGGAGCTTAAGAGACAGCAAGAGTTAGAAGCGAAGCAGAAGGCGATTGAAGAGGCTAAAAATCGTATTTCTCAATCGCTGATCGATAAAAATTGGGATGAGATCATTGCAGAATACTTAAAACAGAAAGAGTGTAACAGCCTCTCCCAAAGAAATACCCCCGAGTGCATGGCTTGGAAAGAGATCCATGAAGAGGCCTTTAAGAATGGGGAAGAGCAACTCTCAAAAGAGAACTTTGAAGCCTTAACGGAGCAGCAAGAGACTTATTGTAATTTAGATAAGCGATCGGGTTCTGCCTGTGATGTTTGGAAAAAGAGCTGGAATACTCAAAATGCCGCAATCGTTAATCAATTTATCAACGATGATCAGCGCTTTGTCGAAACCTATAACCAATGTTATGACACGATGGAAAAAATACGGCAATCAGATGAGGGCCGTAGAGTAAAAACTCAGCTAGAGCGTGAAGTGACCGGGAGCTATCCTTGTTATCAGATAAAGGAAGCTTACTCTAAGAGAGGATTAGGATCTGGGTGGAATATCTTCACGAAGCGTATTAGCTTATAACATTCTTATATTTATTCTTATACTCATTCTTATAGTATGCTTATAGAGTTCTTATATGTATTACTCTATAAGTAATACTATAAGTTAGATAGGATCGGGGTGGTGATAGGTAAGTGGAAAATTGATTATGACTTTAGAATCATCTTACGAACCCTATAATTGTTGAGGGGATTTTCATTAGCGATATTTTTAAGAGCTTGGTCGATAAGAGTCCTCGAATTTTATTCGAAATGTGGCAGCTCATTATAGTCGTCTGTGGAATGTGAATATGGTAGATCGATCTAGCAATATTAAGAAAGATCACTACTGGAAGGAACTAGATAATTCAAGAGAGTTCTATTATTTTTGTATTATGCAACAGATGCTTAAGGTAATATCACCTAACTCATCTTGGAGGAAACGCTTCTTAAATCTATTAGATAGCTTCCCACTGCCTGAAAATAGAGCAATTGACCTCTGTGATATGGGTATTCGAGATATTGAGATATTAGAAGAGTGGGAGTTGTGGAAGTAAATTTGAAGCAAAAGAAAGCCGGGACGTACATTAAATATAATGCAGAGGTACCCGGGCGTATTACTTAGTAATCTTAGTAACAACTTATTATTTTATCAATTGTTTTTTAATATAAATATTGGCTTTACGCTTTTAAGATCTTCTTATGAATATCTTCCGTAAGCTTACGTCATCAGCTCGGTGATAAAGGAGGAGCGAATCCAAGCATTAGAGATTAAGCAGGATCGTTTTTTGCTCGTGTTAGGCCGATAGTCTTTGTGATATAGGTATATTTAGAGTAGTTCGATTTTGAGGGGGCTATATGGCAAGTTATTACTTGATAATCAATTGATGGTGAAATGCTAAACCTTTCAATTAATTTTTAGTGTTATGCTAAACTTTATAATTCCAGTAGGCTTACACTGATCGATATAATTTTGATCTGCATCTTTTACTCATATTTTATTCATGTTCTATCTAAGAGAGATTGTCATGAAACTGGATATTAGATTATTACTATTTAAGATCTTGGAAAAGTTGAAGATGCACATATAGAGCTTCTACTTTTACTGCGGTTCTTGAAACTTATTCTTGAAACTTAATTTGCAGCTATAAGAGATCTTATGAAATAGATGTTGCAAAGTTTTGTTGTAAGGAAGAAGGTAAGAGAATAGAGAAAGTAAAAGAAGCAAAAGAAGTAAAATGATATAGGGTTATAGGATAACTGATGATCGCTCCAGAAAAAAAAGTAACGGGAATTTTAGCTGAACTTTATGAAAAAATGGTAAACGAGATCTACTTTACAGAATTTGAGAGTCAGCTATATGCCCGAAAAATGGAAGGAATAGGAAAGGCAACAAGTGAAGAAAATCTTGCTTGGGCATACTATTACGCCTGTAATAAAGAGTCAGAGAAAGCCTTACACTTTTTTAAGAAGTCTTTGCACTATAATAATCCTATATTTTTGGGAAATTATCTTACCTATCTTGTTAGAAATGGGCTAATAGATGAATTTTTACTAGCGACCGAGAGTGCTAGCTTAAAACCTTGTTTTAGAGGAGTTGGGCAAGTGCTTTGGAGCGAGCTCTTTATCTCTATTTTACGAGGGAATTTAATGGTGGCTCGAGAGCAACTTGAGGGTTTAATAAAACTAGATAATGAGTATTCGTTATGGGCGAAGAAAATAGAATTAGATCTCGATCGATTTATAAAAGAAGCTAAACTGGATTCTCAACAACTCCAAATATTAGGAGATATTTTTATTACATTGATTCGGGAGTATCGGCTTTTTGCTTTAGGCTGGTTTACATTTAAGAGTTACCCAGAGTTTGGTGTAAATCATCTATCATTGGTAATCGATTATCGACATAAAGATATTATTGGTGCAATTAATTATGAGCTGGCTATGGCGATTGCTAGTGAAGAAAAATTAGATAGGAAAAAGTTTTCTGTATCGGTGGATATGTTTGAGAGAAGTAATGATGACAAGGCATTTAGTCATCAAATGATGCAGTAATTGGAGATGAGTTAATGTCAGTAGTTGGAGAGGATTTTTTAAAGTTTTCTGAAAACTTACTCAATCATTCAAGTACAGAAATAGAATATCGTAATGTGATTTCTCGATTATATTATAGTCTAATCCATGTCACAGGGCGGTGTTTAGCGCCTTCAGCTCCTAAAAAATACCATACAGAGATGGAAAGATATTTAAAAATGCCAGATCGTCACGATCCTAATGAGCTGATACCATCTCTAGAATTAAAAGCATTAGGAGAGTTATTAGCTGCAAGGCGAGCAAAAAGAGTAGTTGCTGATTATAAGTTAGAAGAAGATGTCATGAGAGCAGATGCAGATGGAGAAATGGAAATTTCTAAACTTATCCATCAAAAATTACACGCTTATCAACTTCAAGAGAAGGGAATCTCTTCATCTCAAGAAATTCAAAATGGTAAATTGTCGAAAGAAAGTTAATAGCTCTATTTTTAAGCAGAGCTTAAAGTACAATAAAGAATTTTAAATTTTTCCATACATCCTTTTAATCACTTTTGATCGTTTTTAAATAAATGGCTCTTAAGAGTTACTTATTGCTAATAGTCATTCTCTCTTATCCCGATTATTGGTATCCTTATACCCATTATAGATATTATAGATACTTATAGTTGTTATCGATATTGACCAATAGTAGGGATTTTCATGATTAAGAAAGCAATTTTACCTGTTGCGGGCTTAGGGACCCGTTTTCTGCCGGCGAGTAAGGCGATTCCCAAAGAGATGGTGACGGTGGTCGATCGTCCCGTGATCGATTATGTGGTGCAAGAGGCGGTGAAGGCGGGCATTGAGGAGATTATCCTTGTAACCCACAGCTCGAAAGGGAGTATCGAGAACTACTTTGATAAGAACTTTGAGCTAGAGACGATCCTTAAAGAGAAGCAGAAATTCGATATCTTAGCGGAGATCGAATCTATTCTTCCCAAAGGGGTGAGTGTGGTGAGTGTGCGTCAAGGCGAGCCACTTGGCTTGGGGCATGCGGTGTTATGTGCGAAATCATTGATCGGTAATGAGCCTTTTGCCGTCCTTCTTCCCGATGTATTGGTCTATAACGAAGAGGAAGAGAACGATCTTCAGAGAATGATCACTTATTATAATGCGCATCAAGCAGCTCAAATTATGGTGGAAGAGGTGCCGGCAGCATTGGTGGATCAATATGGGATTGTAGATGTTGCATCGACGCCGGATGAAGGCGCGTCAGTTGCGATGCAAGGGATTGTTGAAAAGCCCGCGGTGGGGAGCGCACCTTCAAATCTTTCTGTGATTGGGCGTTATATTCTTCCGCCGGAGATTATGTCGCTTCTTGAGAAGACGCCGAAAGGTGCCGGCAATGAGATTCAGCTCACGGATGCGATAGCACTACTACAGAGAGAAGCGCCGATTGAAGCGTATCGCATGAAGGGGCAGACCTTCGATTGTGGTAGCAAAATAGGGTATCTAGAAGCGGTTCTCCATTATGGTGCGATTCACCCGACATTGGGCGCGCCTTTTAGAGCCTTAATCGAAAGATCTGCACGTGAGATAAAGTTATGAAGATCGCCATTATCGGATCAACCCTGCAAGCCGGCGTCTTAACGGCACTACTCTCTAAATATGGCAATGAGGTCTATGTCTTAACGGGAGTTGATCGAGGAGAGAATAAGGGTGGACAGTCTTTCTTTCCCCATCTTCAAGACCCACAACTCTTAGCAGAGTTAAAGCGCTTAGAGGAGGCGAAAAGCTTCAAACAGCTCGATTCTATGGCAGAGTTGCTGGACCTTTCAACGGAGATCGATTGTTACTTTCTCAGTTTTAATGCATTAGAGAAAAGAAGAGCTAGCGATTTTTTAGAAGCGATGGCAAGTAGAATTGCCGAGAATCATATTGCGCAGAAGCAACATAATATCCCGCTTTTGATCAATGGTTCGACGTTTGGACTCTATGGTACGGAGGCATTGCGCCAATCCTTTCCAGAAGCGGATTGGGCCTATCTGCCCGATATTGTGCAAGAGGGAAATGCGGTCAAGAGCTTTGTCGATCTTGCACAGCTGATTGTGGGTGTGGAGTCGGATCAGACACTGATTCGCCTTAAAGAGCTCTTTCGTCCCTTCTTCCCACTTCCTTCCCAATGGTTGGTGATGCCGATTCTCGATGCGGAGCTCACGAAGTTGAGTATCTCCGGGATGCTCGCAACACGTATTAGCTATATGAATGATCTTGCGAATGTTGCGGAGACGATTGGGGTGGATATCCTTAATGTAAAACAGGGTTTAGCGGCAGATCGCCGAATTGGCGGTGCTTATCTTTCGCCGGGGGCAGGATTTGGGGGTGAAAACTTCTCTAGCGATATCTTGATGCTCTCTGAAGAGGTGGGGCGCCGTGGGGTCAAAAGCCGTTTGATGGATCAAGTTTGGGAGGTGAATGAGGATCAGAAAGAGGTACTCTTCCGCCATCTCTGGCGTTATTATGAGAGCGATCTTGCCGGTAAAAAAGTGGCTATTTGGGGTGCCTCCTTTAAAGAGGAGACGGCGAGTATCTATAATTCGCCCATTCATAAGATGATCCGCGCACTGGTTGCGCAAGGTGTCACGATCTCGCTCTATGATCCTGCTGCGATGCCGGCAGTGAAGAGTGCCTATCCTTTTGAGCCGATCGATTATTGTGAGGATAAGTATCAGACGCTCGAAGATGCCGATGCTCTGATTATCTTAACGGCATGGAAGGAGTTCTTTAGCCCCGATTACAGATTGATCAAAGAGAAGATGGCGCACCCCTTTATTCTCGATGGGCGCAATATCTTTGATCCACACTATATGCAAAATTTAGGCTTTATCTATAAGGGAATCGGCCGTTAGTGCCGGGAGACGATCGATGCAGAATCAATCATTCAATCAATCATTCAATCAATCATTCAATCAATCATTAACGATATTAGAGACATTACCACCATTATCGGTAGATCCCCACTTTATAGCGCTAGAAGCGATGGCAGAATCGATGCAGAAGAAGCCGCTAGCACACCTATTTGCGGAGGAGCCTGATCGCTTTAGCAAGTTTCACTTTCAGTTAGAGGGGCTTTTGATCGATTTTAGTAAGCAACGGATTGATCAAGCGGTCTTGGAGAAACTTGCTGATCTGACGAAATCACGCAAACTTACAGAGAGCATTGCGCTTCTCTTTTCGGAGAGTAAGATCAATCAGAGTGAGAATCGAGCGGCAATGCATTGGGCGCTTCGTACTCCTAAAAAGGGGCTTCAGGCGTTAGGGATCGATCCACAAATTAGCAGTGCGATTCACCATGAGCTTGAGAAGATGTATGCATTGGTGGAGCAGATTCATCAGGGGCAATATCGGGGGGCGACAGGGGAAGTGGTGACCGATGTGGTCAATATTGGGGTGGGCGGTTCCGATCTTGGCCCGCTCATGGCCTCTTATGCTTTAGCTGATTTTACCGTTAGAACAGAAAAAGAACTCAATATCCACTTTGTCTCTACGATGGATGGGAGTCAACTCTCTGAGTTATTGCATCAATTGCGCCCGGAGACGACGCTCTTTATTATCTCATCGAAATCATTTGGCACGATCGATACCCTTAAGAATGCGGCAACGGTGCGAAGCTGGATGGAGAAGGCATTAGGCGATGAGCCACAACTGCTGAAAAATCACTTTATTGGCGTTTCCAGTAATAGTGAAGCGATGAGCCGATGGGGGATTGCCAAAGAGCGACAACTCTATCTCTGGGAGTGGGTCGGCGGGCGTTACTCGCTCTGGTCGGCGATCGGTCTTCCTATTGCGCTCACCATTGGCGTCGAGGGCTTTAAATCCTTCCTAGAAGGGGGATATACCATGGATTGCCATTTTAGAGAGGCGCCTCTTACTGAAAATCTCCCTATCTTGATGGCGATGATTGAGATCTGGAATAGTAATTGCCTCGATATTCAGACTCATGCCGTTCTCCCTTATGATGGCCGCCTTAAATATTTTGCCAGTTATTTGCAGCAGCTTGAGATGGAGTCAAACGGCAAGAATATCACCCGCGGAGAAGAGCGCGTTGACTATACCACTTGCCCCATTATTTGGGGTGAGGTAGGGCCAAATGCACAACATGCTTTCTATCAATTACTCCATCAAGGGACAGAGGCGGTGAGTGCTGACTTTATCGCCCCTAAACGGCGCTATACCGATGATCAATTTACCTATAGTGAGAATGCGACAGAGTTGATTGAACAACATGATTTGGCATTGGCCAATTGTCTTGCGCAATCGCGCCTTCTCGCCTTTGGAAATGCGGCACTGGTAGAAGAGCATGAGGGGAACATTGAAGAGATGGAGAGAATCCCTGCCTATAAAGGGTATGAGGGGAATCAACCAAGCTCAATGATTCTTATCGAGAGCTTAACACCGAAGACATTAGGGATGTTGATCGCGCTCTATGAGCACAAAGTTTTTGTGCAATCGGTTATTTGGAATATCAATCCTTTCGATCAATGGGGCGTTGAGAAAGGGAAAGAGATCGCCAGTCAATTAATTCCCTTATTAAAGGGGGATCGACCTACAGGCAGTGTGGTAGACTCATCCACAGCAGGGTTGATTCAATATCTACAAGGAGCAGACACGAAATGAAGATCTTAGTTACCGGCGGAGCGGGCTATATCGGCTCTCATACCGTTATTGAATTATTAGAAGTAGGCTTTGAGGTAGTGGTATTTGATAATCTCTCCAATAGCTCTGTTGAATCTTTAAAGCGGGTAGAGGAGATTACGGGAAAATCCCTAATCTTTATCGAAGGGGATATTCGAGATGGCGCAGCACTTGATGCGCTCTTTAATGAGTATGAGATCGAAGCGGTGATTCACTTTGCTGGCCTTAAAGCGGTCGGAGAGAGTCAGGAGATCCCGCTCGTCTATTTTGATAATAATATTGCCGGCTCCATCTCCCTGATGAAAGCGATGGAGAAAGCGGAGTGTTTCAATCTGATCTTTAGCTCATCAGCTACGGTCTATGATGAGGCCAATATCTCCCCCTTAACAGAAGAGATGCCCACCGGAATGCCTTCTAATAACTATGGTTATACCAAGTTGATTGTAGAGCAGTTATTACAAAAAGCAGCAATTGCTGATGATCGTTGGTCGATCGCGCTATTGCGTTACTTCAATCCTGTAGGTGCGCATCAGAGCGGTAAAATTGGGGAGGACCCACAAGGAACGCCCAATAACCTGATGCCATTTATGACACAAGTGGCAGTCGGGATGCGTGATAAGCTCTATATCTTCGGCAATGATTATCCCACAACAGATGGCACCGGCATTCGCGATTATATCCATGTGGTGGATCTGGCAAAAGCGCATCTATCGGCCCTTAAAAATCGTCTTGAAGCACACGGCTGCCGAGCATGGAATATTGGGACCGGCAATGGCACCTCCGTTCTAGAGATGAAAGAGACCTTCGAGAGCGTCAATGGTGTTGAGATTCCGTATCAGATCACAGAGCGCCGTAGTGGCGATGTTGCGATCTCCTATGCCGATAATGGGCGTGCCGTTAAAGAGCTCAACTGGAAACCACAATATGGTCTTAAAGAGATGCTAGAAGATAGCTGGCGTTGGCAGAGAGAGAATCCGAGAGGGTATCGAGAGTAAGTAGAAGCATTTTATTGTGATCTAAGATCTGCTAAGATGTTTCCATCCTTTAGCGTTACTGGTCATTTTCAGTCGGGTGTTAAGCCAGACTCTAACTTATTGAACAGATTGAGAGTTGCGAAAGCTAATTTCCCAGCTCTCAGGAGAGCCGGAAAATTATCTTTCGCTCCCTTCAGTAAAGGATCGAGATAGAGCCTCAAAGGGTTTGGTCATTTGATCAACACTCTCGAGGCTCTATTGGTATTTGGGTGATTGAAAGATAGAGACAATGTTGGTGATCTCACTTTTTTTGGAGGACCTTACGGGATTAACTCATTTAAAAAGATGCAGGATTTAACCACTTTAGTGCATCAAGTAAGAGGAACAGAAGCGATCGACTAGTCTTGATCAGCAATATCTGATCACCATTTATTGGCAATTATTACTACATTATTAGCTTAATATCAGTAAATAGCATTGGTCTTATTAGTCTTCATCTGAGTTTCTTTAACGTTAGGATGTCAATAAAAGTTAATTTAATAGGATTTCATACTTGTCGTTACATTGAAGGAGAAAATTGTAAAGAAGAGGTGATGAAATCTATCCCTTTTTTGTGTGATGAGAGTAGAGAGCAGTGGTTAGGCGTTGGTTATTATTTTTGGACAGATAGTGATTATTATGCGCATGAGTGGGGTAAGCATGGATATAACAATCAATACTGTATCAATAAGTTTTCCATTGAAATTGCAGAGGATCGGCTATTAGATTTAGTAGGTAATACTCGAGATCAAATATTGTTTCAGCAATTTATAGAAGGATTGTTGGCAAAAATAGAAATTATTATTGGTAATTGTCATTCATCTAGTGAGCAAAAATCTTTAAATAAAAAATTACAGAAAGTGAGAGATGGTATTTTATCGACAATATTTTATATTGCCCGAAAATATAGGTTAATTGATTATTGGGTTATAAAAGCTTCTGATAATGCTAGTTATCATTCCTCTAAATATCTCTTTAGAAAGAAGAGGCGAGAACATCTCATTTTGCCGACGAGACAGCAGATGGTAGTCTATGAGGAAGTACGGAGTTGTATACTTCATGAAAAGTGGGTATTCCCAAAAGGAGAAGAGTAGGCATGGGATTTCATTTGGATAGATTAGATCTAAACCTTGATAATATTGAGGAATTTTTAGATGATTTTATTGAAATAGATGAGTTATATAAGTCCCAGTTAGATGTGGCGCTTCAGCTTAAGATACGGGATTTTTTAAATAGAGAAGAGGCTTTTTTTCGTGTTCCCCATAACAAAATCCCTCGACTTTGATCTAAAGTGAGGGATTTTTTATGATCTCTGTGATTAACCTATGCAATTGAGTTATTCAATCTTTTGCAGCAGCTTTTCTAGAGGCTTTGTAGAGGTTATCAATTACTGCTCAATCAATGTCGTTAACTCTGCAACATACTCCGCCATAGGGCGTGGATTTTTGGCGCGATCTGATTCGATATTGAGACGAAGGAGCGGCTCGGTATTGGAGGCGCGTACATTAAAGCGCCACTCGCCAAAATTTAGGCTGATGCCATCGGTGGTATCGATCTCAGGGTTGAGCGCTTCATAATGCGCTAAAATTCGCGCGATGGTCTCTTTTGAATCATTCACCTTAAAGTTAATTTCGCCACTACAAGGGAATTGGGTGATCATCTCTCCGACAAGTGTTGAGAGTGGCTTTTTCATCTCCGAGAGAAGCATGACGACTAAGAGCCACGGGATCATACCGCTATCACAATAGGCGAAATCTTTAAAGTAGTGATGTGCGCTCATCTCGCCCCCATAGATCGCATTCTCTTCCCGCATCGCCTCTTTGATAAAGGCATGCCCCGATTTTGATTGAATCGCTTCACCATTGAGCGATTCTACCACCGCTAAGGTATTCCAGATTAAGCGCGGATCATGAACAATTTTGGCCCCCGGTTTTTGTGTTAAGAAAGCTTGTGCAAGGAGGCCAACGATATAGTATCCCTCAATAAATCCTCCCTTTTCATCAAAGAGAAAGCAACGATCAAAATCGCCATCCCAAGCAATGCCCATATCAGCTTGATGCGCTAATACCGCACTTCGGGTACTTTCACGATTTTCAATTAAGAGTGGGTTAGGAATTCCATTGGGAAATGTGCCATCTGCTTCATGATGAATTTTAATAAATTCGATCGGGATATTGAGATCTTTAAAACGTGCTTCTAAAGCATCAATCACATGTCCTGCAGCGCCATTGCCGGCATTAACCACCAGTTTTAGCGGGCGAATTTTCGCAGGATCGATATAGGTTAAGAGATGCTCGATATATTCCGGCACGATATTGTAAGAGGTGACACGCCCTTTTTTTGCTGGCTCATTAAATTGATCAGCAATGATTCTGTCATGAATCTCTTTTAGGCCACTCTCCATGCCGATGGGGCGTGCATTTTCACGGACGAGCTTCATGCCGTTATAATCGATCGGATTGTGACTTGCTGTCACTTCAATTCCCCCTTCAACATCGAGATGAAAGGCGGCAAAGTAGACCTCTTCAGTACCAGTCATGCCGAGATCATATACATCTACGCCGGCATCGGTCAGACCATCGATCACCGCTTTTTTAAGCGATTCACTAGTAAGGCGAATATCCGCTCCTACCGCCACTTTTTGAGGTTGGTAGATATCGCCATAGGCGCGACCGATCTTGTAGGCAAGGGCTTCATCGAGCTCTTCACCAAGTTTTCCGCGAATGTCGTAAGCCTTAAAGCAGGGAAGTTTTATCATAAATTATCCTTATTTTTATCCTTATATTGATCTTTATTTTCTCTTAATGTGCCATGATTCTTTTTTTCGTTCTAATCTTTCCACTTATTTTCTACTTATTATAATCGTTCACCATTTTTTTGTTGATCACTTTGACTTGTCAAGTGAAAAGGGATGGTAAGCGCCATATTGAGAGTTAGAGAAGGGCGTTAGTGAGGGAGTTAGTGAGTGGAGTTAGAGAATACCTTTTTGAAAGTCGTTAATTGTCATAGTTGGTTGCAATAGTTAGTTGCGATAGTTAGCTGTAGCAGTTGAGTAGTACAGCTCAATACTGTTACGATAAGTAGCAATCGTTATGAGAAATTGAAGAGATGGAGAATCAGAGAAAGATGGGAATAATCAATGAATAGTAAAACACTCTTTTTAGCAGGATATGCGCGTTTACCTCAGGGGATGGCGGCAAAGAATCTCTTTGAATCGATGACAATCACGGTAGAAATTGAGCCCAAATATGGGGTTATTTTAGCTGCCGATTGCACCTTAATTACCGAGCTTGGGCGTAACTTTATTGGTCAGCTATTGCGAGGTTATAGTCTTAATGATGGTGTAGAGACCATTATTGAAGCGATTCACGATGCTTATCGAGGTAAAGCAACAAGCGCTCTGATTGCGGCACTAAAAGATCTTGAGCATCAATATCAGCAGTTAAAGCGGCGTTAAGCCGTTAAGTGAGGCGGTGAAGAGAGGGTAGGAGATAGCTAAGCGGTAGAAAGAGAAAAAAATTTATAAAAAGGGGTAGCATTATTTTTTGTTGCATGCTACATTCAAGGTCAAGGTTCAACAGATAGCAGTGCTCATTAATGAGATACCTTTATCGGATCGATTCATTAATAGAACCACTCCTTTAACTTGAACTTACCCAATATATTTTGCCGTTAATTGTCAACTGCAGAGCCGTTTTGGATCACTTATCCTGCGAAGCCACTTAGAGATTTAGAAGTGAGTGCATCGTCGCATAGCTGACCAACAAGAATGGATAAACCAGTAGACAGGTTGATTGAAGATTTTGTGAAATTTTCAGTCGGTCTGTTTGCTGGTTTTTTTGTGGCTAAAAAACGGTGAAAGCGCACTCTTATTCAGACTTGTACGCCTTTGAAGATGAGTAAGATGAGTGAGATGTGTGTTTGCTAAAAAGATTTTTTCATATAGACAACTAGAAAGTTAGAAAGTTAGAAAACTAGAGAGTTATAGAGATATAGGGAGAAGAGAATGTCTAAGTTTATTCAGAAAAATGATCAGTTCGAAGTGAGTTTTAATCCACAATCGAAGCGTCTACTCAATGTGAACCTCTCTAAGAGTGTTGTTGAGAGCTTTTTAAAGCGAATTCGTGAAGAGGGAATCGGTGTTCAGCGCCTAGAATATACCCCTTATGAGCGTCAGGTGATTGCAAGTTACTTAGATGAAGCGGCGGGGCATGATTTTGGTAATATGTTGCGCGAAATTGTCAATGATCGTGAAACCGGAGGTTTTACCATCGGTCTTGAGGGTGTTACTGAAGATACAGATGAATATGTGATCTTCTCAACTGCAATTGCCCATCTTGTGGGAATCTCTAACTTTGACTCGATGACAGGCAAATATTATGCGCGCTTTACGGTAAAAGATACCGATAATAGTGACTCCTATCTGCGTCAAGCTTATCGTCTCTTTACGCTCCATACCGATGGAACCTTTGTTAATGAACCTACTGATTGGCTCTTAATGATGAAGATGGTTGAAGAGAATGCGGTAGGGGGCGAGAGTCGTCTTCTTCATCTCGATGATTGGAGCGAGCTCGATAAATTCCACAAAAGCTCATTAGGTGAGCATAAGTTCCAATATATTGCACCGCCGAGTAAAAATGTACAGGAAATTGTTTTCCGTAAGCTCTTCTTCTTAAAGAACAATCGTCCTTGTATCTGCTTTATCGATCAGTTTGCTTATCCTGAGACGATAGAAGAGGCAAAATTCCTCAAAGCACTTTCACAATCACTTGAAGCAGATAAGAGTGTGATTGAGCTTGAATTACCGGTAGGTAATCTTGTTGTACTCAATAATGAATTTTGGATGCATGGGCGCGCAGCATTTGAAAAGAATCCTAACCTCAATCGTGAACTACTTCGTCAGAGAGGGCGTTTCTACGAGTAGATGAAAAGTCGCTGGCAAGTAGATAAATAGTAGAGGATCAAGGGAGAAATGCCGCTTAGTCGGTGAGCGGTAATGGGGGGGGTAGCCGAGTTATTAGTGAAAGAGAAAAGAAAGAAGTTTTATTGAGGCCCCATCTGTTTTCAGTGAGTTTTTTCAGTTAGTTTTTAACTTAATGGGATCACAATAAATGGCTCCTGTCGTAATAACTCGCTATCAAAAGAAGAGGCTCTAAAGTCATGTTGTATGGCTTTAGAGCCTTTTTTATTACTATTATTTGTATTTGCTATCTGTGTCTGTGTTTTATATTTTTATTCTACATTTTTGCATTACATTTTTATATTAATCTTTAGAAATTTGATTTATATCTACTAAGAACTGTAGATAATCGCTTTTTTAATTGATTCTTTTATAGGATATTATAGATATCTATTTGATGGGGATAAGCGCATACTTATTGAATAATATATTGACCTTTAAGCATGAGGTACAAGTAGAAACCGATAAGGAACCATAAGTATATGAAAAAAATAATGATTGTAGGAGGGTTAACAATATTATTGACGGCATGTAATCCTAAGGATGAGGAATATTACTTTAAAAATTTAGATATCGCGGCAGATAAAGCGAGTAGTTGTGATCAAGCGCTCATTAAAGCAGCGACCATTAATGATGAGAAGACGCTCTTAAAATTAAAGGAGGATCAAGAGTGCCAAGCGGCTTTTAACGCTTTGAGAAAGCAGAGTCAACTTGAAAGAGATCGGGAACGGGCAGAGGAAGAGCGACAAAGAGCCATTGAGCAAGCAGCACGAGAGCAGGAAATTTCTGATCTTAAAAAGAGTATTTCCCAATCACTTTCAGGAAAAAATTGGCAAGAGGTGATTGCAGAATACTTTAAGGAAGATGAGTGTCAGAAGTTCTTTTTAGATCGAGATAATTATCATTGTGTTGCCTGGAAATCGCTCTATGAGCATGCTTTGATTGAAGGGAAAGAGCAACTATCTCAAGAGAGTTTTGCCGACCTTAATCGTAAAGAGTCGATCTATTGTGGTTTAGATAAGCGACGTGGATCAGCTTGTGATGTATGGATTCAGGCGATAGAGGAGCGAACTTATCAAGATCTGAGTGGACTCAATATTATTGAGTTAGATGCTCTAAAAGAACGCTATTGTAGCTTTAAGGCAGACCCTCGAATCTGTGATGTGTGGAAGAAGCGTTGGAGTGAGCAGGAGTCGATCGTGATCGATTAATTGATGACAAGTAGATGATAGATGGCAAATAATGGAAGTAGTGAAGATGATCAGATTCTTTGTAGGATATTATTATCAATATTTTATTTTAATTGATTGCGGTAAAAAAAGGTCCCAATAGAATTTTAGCAATTGATATTGCGCAATTTTATGGGGACCTATCATTATTTAATTATTTAATAATACAGTGACTATATCACTATTATTATAATTAATTTAAATCGGTCCATAATTGATTGCAGTAGCGACCCAGATCGCTGCCATACCGATAATGACCCAGATTAAGAGGATTGGGAAGACAAACTTCACCCAGCGAGTCCAAGGAACTTTCCCCACCGCGAGAACCGCCATCAATACGCCGGAAGTAGGCGTAATAATATTGGTAAAGCCATCTCCTAACTTAAGGATTAAGACGCCGGTTTGACGCGTGAGATCCAAAACATCAAGAATCGGCACCATAATGGGCATAACGATTGAAGCTTGCCCTGTACCTGATGTGACAAGGAAGTTAAAGAGGAGATTGAAGAAGTAGAGCATCTGCGCGCCCCAGTAGTGGGAGGTCTGCTGTAGTGGGACTAATGTCGCTTGAACAATCGAATCGAGGACATTTCCCTGATCTAAGATCACAATCACTGCACGAGCAAGGCCGACAACGAGCGCTCCATAAACAAGGGATTGTGCCCCTTTAATAAAGGTCTTCACATAGGTATTGGGGTTGATTCTAAAGATCGCGGCAACAACGATACTCATCATGATAAAGATCGCAGAAAGGTGATCGACTCCCCACTTATATTGGAATGCACCGTAGAGAAATAGCCCGATAAACGCCACAAAGATAAAGAGGCTCAACTTCTGTTTCCAGGTGAAAGGCTCTTTAAGTGCCTCCTCTTCATTTTTCGCTTCTGCCTCAAGATCTTCATAATCGGGATTATCTTCTGTTAATGAGGCCATATAGCTCTTCTCAGGTGTCTTTGCAATACGATTGGCATACCAGACAATATAGAGAATCGTGACACTAATTAAGATCACAAAGAGTACAATACGGAAGATAATGCCGGAGAAGAGTGGGACTTCTGCTAATGTCTGCGCCGTTCCCAAAATTGTAGGATCGAGAATTCCTACCGCATTACCAGCATAGTAACCTAAGTAGACAACGGCAACACCGGTAATAGCATCAAGTTTCATCGAGCGAGAGAGGGCAATACCGATCGGGATAAAGGCGATCACAGCATTTGCCGCTAATCCTAATGAGGAGAGTAGGCCAAAGATGAGTCCTACAGCGACAATCAAAATACGGTAATTGCCTTTTGTCTTAATAATCAGCGCATTGATACCGGAATCGATCGCACGCGTCTTATCATAGATCGCAATCGCACCCCCAATCATAAAGATTAAGAAGATAATACTTGCCGACTGCTTTAAACCTACCGGGATAGCGTAGAAAATATCCATGAGTGAAGCGGGTTTTGAGGCGACTTCATGGAAACTGCCGGGAACCACGCGATTGATACCGCCGACAACTTCCCGCTCATAACTCCCTGCCGGAATCAGATAGGTAGCGATTGCCGCGAGAACCACAATCCCAAAGATGATGATAAAGGCATCTGGCATCGCCCATTGAAATTTCTTCTTCATCTTCTGCTCCCCATTTTTAAGGGATTCTCTGTTTACAGATTGAGTCATAGAATCTCCTTATGATCCAAGTTTCGCTAAGATATGGGCAAATAGAGCGGTTCTCTCTGTGAGTGTCGGGAGTTCGAGATACTCTTTATCACTATGCTGATGTCCACCGACAGGGCCTAAACCATCAACCGTCGGAACACCCACACCTGCGGTGAAAGAGGCATCGGAACCACCTCCGGTCGAGATATCTTCAATCTCTAAACCAAGCATTTTGGCTTCTGAGAGAATCAGATCCACAAGCTGAGCACTCTGTTCGGTTTTAGCCATCGGCGGGCGATTGATGCCACCGGTAAGCGTGAGTTTAATACCCTCTAGCATCGGTTGCTGACATAGCTCTTTGACTGCATGATCGATCTCAATTCCTTGCTCTTCAGTGGAGATACGAACATCGATCTCTGCATAGGCATTTGGTGCAACAGTATTAACAGAAGTTCCGCCAGAGATAATTCCCACATTCACAGAGAGACCTTCTTGATGGCGTGAAAGCGCGTGGAGTGCTTGAATCTTATAAGAGAGTTCCTGAATGGCGCTAATTCCTGCTTCTGGTGCGATACCTGAGTGGGAGGCTTTCCCTTCAATCTTTAATTGATAAGTTCCGACACCGCGGCGTGCACTGACGATTGCACCATTGGCTCTAGCAGGTTCCATCACAAGGGCAGCTTTCTTCCCTTTTGCGGAAGATTCGATCAAAGCTCTTGAGCTGTGGGAGCCGATCTCCTCATCACAGTTTAGAAGAATCTCTACATCTTTATAGGCCTCATTATCGTTCTCATAAAGTGCTTTAATTGCATAGTAGACGAGAACATGGCTCGCTTTCATATCGATAACGCCAGGGCCGTAAGCGCGATCTCCTTCAATGGAGAAGGGGCGTTCAGCAACCGTCCCTTGAGGAAAGACCGTATCGAGATGGGCTAAAATAAGGATATTCGGCTCTTTCGCTTCCTTATGACGGAGGCGATAGTTATTGCCAAATATTTCATTGGTAAAGATCTCAATCTCAAAATCTAACTCACGATAATGCTCAATAATTTTAGCGGCGACGGCATCAACCCCCGCTTTATCGTATGATCCGCTATCGATATTGACTAAAGTTTTTAAGAAATCAATCATCGCGCTCTCTTGCGCATTGATCCACTCATTGATCATTTTTATCTCTCCTCTTTAATAGATCACGATAGAATCCTGTTGTTCGCTAGAGTGCCCTATGATTTCTCATAACGGACTCTAGAGCGCCCCATAGGGTTCTATCTCTTTTATAAAGCATTATTATTGCTATATCGTTATTATTGGTATCTGTATCTGTATCTGTATCGATCGGGATATCTCTTTTATTCTTATTTTGATCTCCCCTCGAATCGAAAGATCTATGCTATGTGAGCATCTATCGAAAGGCAATCATTTTCAAGGGTGATAAAAAAATTTTATAGGTAAACCTTCTGAAGTTTCTAAAGTTAGAAGAATCTTCATTGATTGCTGTAATTTTTTTTGAAAAGTATCAAGTTATGGTTAATTTTTTGGCAGTGAAATTTCTATCCATAAAATTTTATAGATGCCATTTTTCATACATTCCACTCTCATAGCACCATCGTCATTCATCATGACCATGTTTTACCACGATCTCTTCGTTACGATCTCTTCGAGATCCTGATTCTGACAATTCCCCGTTTTATCTCAACTTCACCTCAACTTCACCTCAACTTTATCTCAATCCTATTCCCATTCTCTTTCCTGATCTTTATTTGATGAATGTCATATCTGTTGCAAATTGTTATTTTTTTAAAAAGTGCCTAATTGAGTAGAAATGCAGGTTTTTCTAGAGAAAGAGAGTGCTTTAACCCCTTGGTAATATTGAGAAAGTCAAAAAGAGATTTTTTTGAATCAGATAAAGCGATATAAGTCAATCGCTCTAATGGATAGCTTTCTCTCCAATTGAGTGCGCAGTAGACTGAGAAGCTAATAAGTCAGCGAGTTTCGGGCAATTGAAGCTTACGATAAAGCGTAGTATTTAGCAGTTCTATCTAGTAGTTCTATCTCAGATCGTTCCATCTCAAATAGCTCCATCAAATAGCTTTATCAGATCGCTTCATCAAATCGCTCTAGAAAACGAATAAGAGAGATAGCAAGTAGAAAAAAGAGTAGAGCACGCAATCGGAAGTATCGTTGATTAAAGGGATTGAGTATTTAAATAAAAGTGCATTAAACGCATTAAAAGTAGAAGGGGTGCAAGTATGAAGAAGCTGATAAGTAGTCTAGTGATCATCGGCGTAGTGGGGTTTTTAGGCGCCTACGCTGGGTCCACATTTTTAACCCATTCCCGAAAGGTGGAGATGCCGGCAGATAGCGCTAAGATCGCTTATGATGAGGCATTGATTAATCGGGGAGAGTATGTGGCAAGGCTCTCTGACTGTGCGGCATGTCATACGGTTCCGGGTGAGCCTGAGTATGCTGGCGGATTGGCAATGCAGACCCCTTTTGGTGCGATCTACTCCACCAATATTACCCCTGATCTTGAGACCGGTATCGGTGGCTATAGCTTAGAAGAGTTTACTAATGCGGTAAAACATGGTGTTCGTCAAGATAATGCACCACTCTATCCGGCGATGCCCTATACCTCATATGCGATAATGCCAGATGAGGATATGGAGGCGATGTACGCTTACTTTATGATGGGCGTTGAGCCAGTAATGAAGCCCAATGCGCCGACGACATTCCCTTGGTTTATGAGTATGCGCTGGCCGGTAGCTTATTGGCAGCTCTTCTTCTCACCATCACGTGAGTTTCAGCCTGATCCGGCATTGAATGAGCTTGAGAATCATGGTGCATATCTTGTTGAAGGGCCAGGGCATTGTGGTGCGTGTCATACCCCGCGTGGTATCGCTTATCAAGAGGTGACGCTCTCTAATGATTCCGATCTTTTCCTCTCGGGTGCTGTGATCGATGGTTGGCGCGCAAAGAGTCTTCGTGGAGAAGCACAAGGGCTGAAGATGTGGAGTCAGGAAGATTTAGTGGAGTTCTTAAAGACAGGGCGAACTGACAGAATTATCGCTTTTGGCGCGATGGCTGATGTGATTGAACATAGTTCTCAATATTGGAGTGATCAAGATCTTGCGGCAACAGCAGCTTACTTAAAGAGTTTATCGCCGGCACCGAATAAGATTTTAACGCTTCCTGAAAAAGAGGATACAACGACAGATCTGCTTCTATCGGGTCAATATAGTGATCCTGGTGCGATCCTCTATGTTGAACATTGCTATACCTGCCATAGAGCAGATGGTGATGGTGTCCCTCGAATCTTCCCGGCATTAAACTTAAATAGCGCAGTGATTGCTAATAATGCTCAATCTGTGATTCAGGTGACGCTAGAAGGGGGCAAGATGGCGGCCACTCCGGCAGATCGGATGGCATTTACGATGCCAGCCTTTAATCACTTAAGCGATGAAGAGGTCGCCATTATCGTCAACTTCATTCGCAATAGCTGGAATAATAGCGCACCGAAAGTAGAAGCGAAAGATGTTGCAGAGATTAGAGAATTCTTACGGCATAAAGCCCCTAACATTACCCAAAACTAAAGGAGAAGATGATGAAAATGGATCTATTAAAGAAATCCTCAGCAACACCGATGATCGCTCCTTTAGAGGGTCAGCGGGAAAATGGAGCGGTGGAGCAATCGTTATTGTCAAATAAGAATCGTGAGATGGAAGCAAGGGAAGGTATGCCGATGAAGAGTCAGAAAGAGAGCGATCGTCAAGGTTGGAAAAAGTCGATTTTAGCCCTTATTTTAGGGGGATCAATTGCCGGGATCGGTGCAGTCGCGATTGCCGCGAATTTAACAGAAGCAGATCCGGAACGTTTTCCAATGACCGATCAAAATGGAGAAGATTTAGGTTGGTATACGGTTCCTTCCGATCTTGAGATCTTAAAAGAGCCTAATGCCAAAGAGATTCTCTACGGAAAAGTATTACTCAATGAGACAAAGCGACTGCTTCCCGATAATGTGGGAGCAACTATGAATTGTAATAGTTGCCATATCGCCGAGGGGAAAGCGCAATATGGCGCACCTTACTTAACAACAGCGCATCAATATCCTAAAGTGATGCCACGTGCCGGCAAAATGGTCTCTTTAGAGGGGCGAATTAATGGGTGTTTTCAACGTTCGATGAATGGAAAACCGCTCGATCCTGAATCAAAAGAGATGAAAGCGATGATCGCTTATATGTCCTGGTTAAGTGCAAGTCAACCTGCCGATGCGAAAGTGGCGGTTGTTAACTCAGGGCCTGTCGATGAGAGTTTAGTGCCCGATCCTGTTCGTGGGCAGGCGATCTATGAAGCGCAATGTGCAAGTTGTCATGGGGATCAGGGCGAAGGCTTAAAAGATAAGCGTGGTAATGTGATCTTCCCACCACTTTGGGGACCAGAATCTTTCAATATTGGGGCAGGGATGGCGAGAACCTATAAGGCGGCACAATTTGTTAAATATAATATGCCGATGGCCGTCAATTTTGAAGGTGCATGGGGACAGGGTGGCGTCTTAACAGATCAAGAGGCTGTAGATGTTTCTGAGTACTTTACCCATCTTCCACGTCCTGATTTTGAAGGAAAAGTGAATGATTGGCCCAATGGTAAAAAGCCGAAAGATGCGCGTTATTAGGAGTAGGAGATGCATCTCTCTGAATTTGTCTTAGGTCAATATTGATTCGCTTAATTGATTATTTAAGCCGAATGATGAGTTTAATTCCTTGAAATAGTGGTACTCATCTCCATATTGCATAGGCATCCCTTAAAGAGGCCCCGACAATGACTTTGTCCCAAGGGGCCTTTTTCTTGCCTATTTTTTATGGATTCTAGAGTGGATTCTATGATCTCTCATGATTTTCTATGCACTTTTATAGAGCTTAGGATAGGGCTTAGGGCAGAATAAAAAAAGAGCGAGATGATTTTAATTTCATCTCGCTCTTTCTGTTATGACGCTCTTTTGTTATGACCTGTTAACGCTTTTGTGACGCTTTTATCAATGCTTTTATCAATAATTAGAAGCGATCAGCAGGTCATAAGAGATTAGTTAGGGTGAATCGGAGAACGACCTAAAATAAGGGTCTCTGCTAAGTCAATCTCATAGAGTAGCTTAGCATAGAGCTCTGGAGTGAGCCGCTTTTTCGAGTTGAGTTCATAGAGTTTGCGTCGCTCTGCACGGACGGCGGCAAGACGAATATGAACCTCAATGGCATCACTCTCCTCCGTTTTTTGAATCATATGATTGACCTGCTCAATTTCACTAATCACGTGATTACTGATCTGACGAATAAAGAGTTGTCGTTCATCCTCCTCTTCAGAAGGTTTCTCGGCATTGAGTGATTCAGCGGTCTTTTCAACGGCTTCAATCGCCGCTGTTGCAATCTCAGAGCGAACTTCATGCTCCTCTTTAATATTCTCTATCGCGATCGGTTCCGCTTCCTGTTTCTTTCTTAAGAGGAAGGGAAGCACAATGGCGGCTGTCACAAGGGACATAATAATAATCCCCGCCGCTAAGAAGATCACCTGATAGCGTGCCGGGAAGGGGATATCAGGATTCGTTGAGATAAAGAGCGGAATAGAGAGGGCTGCCGCGAGCGTGACCGTTCCACGAACACCAGAAAAGGTTAAAATGAGAAGCTCTTTAAAACTCATTTTGGCAAAGACCATCGGCTTTTTGAAAGGCGTGATCGGGCTGGTATAGCGCAATAGTAGCAACCAGAGAAAGCGTAAGAGCATCAATGCAAAGTAGATGAGGACGATATCCCCGATCAATGTCGTAAAAGTTGTAGAAGGATCGACTAAGGCATCAAGATAGGTCTCTTGGAAGATACTTGGTATCTGTAATCCTAACATTAGGAAGACGGCACCATTGAGGAGGTACTCCAATAATCCCCAGATACTATTAGCACGCAGACGCATCTGGACCGGCGTGGTCTGGAAGAATTTAGAGAAGCTGACGGTCATCCCCGCGGTGACGGCTGATAAAATCCCTGAAAGATCGAGCAGCTCGGCAATGGCATAGGCACCAAAAGGGAGGAGCATTAACATAATCATCTGCGATCCGACCTCATCCCCTTGTAATTTTCCGATATAGAAAATGAGCTTAATATAGACCCATGAGAAGGCGATCCCGACAATAACACCCCCAACAGCCATCTTGAGGAAAGTTAAGCTTAATAGCGCATAATCTTCTGTTGTTGTCAGTGCGGCAACGCCAAGTGCAACCGCAATTGCAAACTTTAATGAGACCAGTGCCGAAGCATCATTCATCAATGCCTCCCCTTCAAGGACTTGCATCAATTTATGGGAGAGACGTCCTTTACCAACAATGCTTGAGAGCGCGACCGCATCGGTTGGGGAGAGAACTGCCGCAAGCGCAAATGCAACCGGAAGAGACATCTCCGGCATAAAGTAGTAGATCAAGTATCCTAAACCACCGACGGTGACAAAGACCAGGACAAGGGCAAGGCTTGCAATCTCCCGCCCCGAATTCAGAAAGTCTTTGAGCGGCATTTTCCGGCCATCTTCAAAGAGGAGCGGCGGAATAAAGAGGAGCATAAAGAGCTCAGGATCAAAGGTGACATGAAAGCCATCATGAGGCCATGAGACAATCGCCCCCATTAAGATCTGAATAAAGGGGAGTGGGAACTTAAAAGGGATCAACTTATGAACTGTGCTCGCAAGCGCAATAAGTAGAATGATGACAAAGATGGTAATAAATATACTCATACGATTTAACGCTCTCCTATTTTAGAAGGGAAATCTTGATGGATAAAGGGCATTCTTTTATTGTGACTCATCTCGTAATTGAGGATATTGTTGCCAAAGATCTGTGAAGCTTCCTAAGTTTACCGCTTGATGGTAGCCATGATGGAGTAATGCTTGGGTTGCAAATTCAGAACGAATGCCGGCTGCGCAATAGAGACCGATAGGCGCATCTTTAGAGTCGATATAGTTTTCAATCTCCTCTAATATATTTTGATACTCAATAAGAATCGCCCCTTTTAGGTGTCCGGCACTGAACTCTTCAGGAGTTCTTACATCGATGATTAGCATGGTGATAGGTTCACTTTATTCAATGAAAAGAAGCGATTATTCTACCATTGTGTGTAAGATGCATAAATAGAGAAATAGTTAAGCGACAAATAATTTATCATTGAAGGGGTTTACTTTTTTGTGGTTAAGGCGTAATTTTAATCCTTAAGTCATTCAAAGTATATCTACTTTGTATGTTATCGAAGTTACTATTTTATGATAGAGAACGATAAAGCGTTCATAATTTTAGCAATGGGGCTCACATTTTTTTATTAAAAAGTGTTAAATTAGAAAAACAGCGGAGAGAGTGCGATTTTATCTCTCTCTAAAGATACCGAAAAGAGTAGAGGGGAATGCCATGGATGGGATAAAAAAAGAGACGAAAATCGATCATCAATTATCGAAAGAGGAGAAAGCCTCTTTAAAGAGTCGGTTAACTTCTATGCAATATTTTGTCACTCAAGAGAATGGCACTGAGCCCCCCTTTCAAAATGAGTATGATCAACATTTTGAGGAGGGGATCTATGTCGATATCGTCTCTGGCGAACCGCTATTTGCATCTTGTGATAAATTTGATGCAGGTTGTGGGTGGCCGGCATTCTCTCGTCCTATTGAGGCAGAAGAGATTACAGAGCATGATGATCTCTCATATGGCTATCATCGAACAGAGGTACGGAGCCGTAACGCAGATTCCCATTTAGGGCATCTTTTTAATGATGGTCCAAAAGAGCTTGGGGGAATGCGTTATTGCATCAACTCTGCAGCCCTTCGTTTTATTCCAAAAGCGGAGATGGAAAAAGAGGGATATGGGCGTTATCTTTCACTGTTAGATAAAAAGTCATAAACCATAAGCCACAAATCTGAAATCTGAAATCGGAGATTAGAGATTAGAGATTGGAGATCGAGGTATAAAAAAGAGATAGTGAGAAACAGATTAATAAGAACGTTTAATAAGAGCGGCTAAAAAGAATTAGAGAGAAAGAATAGATAGAAAGAATTAGATAATAAGAAGATTGAGTGAGAAAGATAACCATTACTGCCTAGATCAACTGAGGTTATGCCGTTATCTATATCGCTCCATTGAAGTTTGACTATAGTCACAGAAGTAAGGACAAAAGGGGAGTATAGGAGTGCTGTACCTAAAAAGAGAGGGGAATAGTGCTCTTTTATGTTGTCTAAAAGTAGAGATATAATTTTTAAATATATTGTTAGTAGGTATAATGATTATTGTAATCGATTTGGGATGCAGATATCGGTGCAATGATTCGATTTTGTTAACGTTAGTAAGTTTTTAGGGGGAAAGATGAATATTCAAGAGATGCGTGAAGGCGCAACGGAAGCGACTGCTTTTTTAAAAAAATTTGGGAATGAAGACCGATTACTGCTGCTATGTCACTTAAGTAAGGGGGAGTTTTCTGTCTCTGCTCTCGAAGAGCTGACCGGCATTCAACAACCAACACTTTCACAGCAACTGGGCGTCTTGCGAGAAGATAATTTGGTCAATACCCGACGTGATGGGAAGTGGATCTACTACTCTGTTGATGATCCAAAAGTGATTACACTCTTACATTGTATTTATGGTCTATTCTGTTCTAAAGAATTTAAGGAGTAATCAACATTATGTCATTCTTTTCACTTCCGGCACTCCTCGGGGGATTGCTCATTGGGTGTGCCGCTGTTCTCTTCCTTATTGGGTTAGGGCGGATTATGGGGGTGAGTGGTATTGTAAGTAATCTCTTAACACGTCAAGGTATTACTGCCTGGCGTCTTCTCTTTGTGATTGGCTTACTCATCTCTCCCGGAGTCTATTATCTTATTACCGGTTCATTACCTTCTGTTTCTGTAACTTCATCACTCCCTCTCTTAATCGCGGCAGGTCTTCTTGTCGGGGTTGGCTCTGCGATGGGATCAGGTTGTACAAGCGGGCATAGTATCTGTGGGATCTCCCGATTTGCACCAGGATCACTGATTATTACAGTGCTCTTTATGGTTGCCGGCGGTGTGACAGTCTTTGTCTTAAAACATTTGATGATGGGAGGCTAATATGAAATTAATGATCGCATTTGCCTCAGGACTTCTTTTTGGTTTGGGACTTCTCTACTCAGGTATGGCAGACCCGGCAGTTGTTCAAGGATTTTTAGATCCATTTGGTGACTGGAATCCCTCTCTTTTATGGGTGATGGTGGGCGCACTCTTCATCTCCTTTATCGGTGTATTTATTGCACGTAGACGAGATAAGACCTTAACGGGCGATCCGCTCAACTTTCCTAAAAATAGTAAGATCAATAAAGACCTTATATTAGGTGGCCTTATTTTTGGTGTTGGCTGGGGGTTAGTAGGAATTTGCCCAGCGCCGGCATTAGTGCTTTTAGGGCGTGGAATGTGGGAAGGAATTGTCTTTGTGATTGCTATGTTAGTGGGAATGCGTTTAGTTACCTTCTTTAAAAAGTAGTTATCAGCCATATCGAGCGTTGATTCAATCCTTTTGCTTGATCTGCACTGTGCATCATAAGCAATCGCAGTTGAGAGAACATTGAGAATTGATGGCTCAGCTAAAAATTTAAACCTAGCGGAAATCCGCTAGGTTTTTTTATGTGCGAGATCATGTTAAGAAAACCTTATTATAAGGTATATCTTAGATATATAAGTATTAAGTATTGAGTATTAAATTTCATTATATGACTTATTATGATTTTATTTTTATTTCTGCAATCCAAATATTTTATATTGAGTTATTAGCTCTTTATTTAAAGAGAGATGTTACCAGTTTTTGTTTTTGTATAAATTATTGATTCATTGTCATAATTAATTGATTTTTTCTGTATATTCCGTATTGTTATTTTTTTGATCTAGGTCGAGATAGAGATTCTATTTTTCCTGTATGGCGTTATTTTTTGATGAGAAGGCTGGAGGGGATAGGAGAGAGCCATGTAAATGCGACCTTAATAGCTTTACAATAAAAAACAAAAACAGCCTCAGTGAATGCTAATTTCGTACAAAAATATACATCAATTTACATTAAATAATGATTATTTATGTCAGTTATTCTTGAATATTTGAATAAATATTGATCATTTATTGAGGTTTAAAAGAATATTTTTCTTATTTTCCCACTTTTGGATGATTTTTCCTCCCTCGCTTATTTAGAGACTTCATCAGGGGTTATCTTCTATTTACTCTCTCGATTATGTTTGAAATTATTAATTTTCATGATTTATTAAAGAGGCAAAACACTTTACTTTAAAATATTTTCTGTGTTAGGTTTCTCCCTGCCTTCAGTCACACTTGTAGATTGAGGGTACTGATGGGAGGATTCCTATAGGATTTCACCTCCCTCTTTTTAATATTGAACAAGTTGTTAAATAGAAATTGAATTAAAAAGGTTGTGAAAACTATGAAAAAATTATCATTAGCGTTAGTGGCGGCATTATCTTTATCGACAGCAGCATTTGCACAAACTGCAGGTACTGCAGGCTCTGATGGCCAAATTAAGTTCACTGGAACAGTGACAGAAAAAGGTTGTGAAATTGTTGCGGGTAACTCTGCAAACATTAACCTTGGATCTATGCCTATAGCATCTCTTAAAAATGCCTTCAGTGGTTGGACTCCAGGAGAAATTAAATTTATAAATTGTAATTTAGAAGCTAAGGAAGGTGAAGAGCTTCAGTCAGTCTCTATTACTATAAACCCAGGGGCAAAAGCCTCTTTTGGTGACAATCTTTGGGCTAATAGTGGTAAAGCAACAGGTGTTGGTATCGAAGTAGAAATTGGTGGTAAAGATGGTATTGTACCAATCCCTCCTGCTGGTGTTACAACTCCGATAATTGCTAATATCGATAAAGTAAATGGTACTGCCACATATCAGGTGCGTGGTCGTATGGCAGGTGATGGTACAGTAACTGCTGGCTCTGTTGAGACAACTATTTCATTTGTTGCAAGCTATAAATAAGTCGCTCTAGCAAAAACCTAGAAATTAAGGACAACTACTTTAGTGGTTTATTAGTACTTTAATTTCTATGCAATAAAGGATAGGTATCCCTCTAAACTTATTGAGGGATACCTACTTTTGAATCAATTGAGCGGTGGTGACGATGCACTTTGTAAGTTAACTATTTTGTTTAAAGTGTATTTAAAACTTAAATCAAAAAGTGCTGTTAATGAATTTATAAATAGATTCAAGATAATTATTTTGATGGGAAAGTTTCTCCTATCGACCATCTCTTTATCATCATCCTAATCCTAGATAATCATCCTAGAAAGAGTTACTGAGTAATGAAACCTTTAATGAAAGCTGCTGTGAAAAGAGGGGGAGCCCTAATTCTTATCGGTGCTCTACTATCACCTATCAGTTATGCATTTGAATTTGACAATAAGATCTTAGAATCTTTAGGGTTTGAGAATGTTGATCTTTCTGCCTTTGCGGGGAGTAATGATCAATTTACTGGTAAATATCTTGCCGATATTGTAATCAATGAGCAAAATATTTTCTATAACTATCCTGTCTATCTCTATAGTGAGGAAGGGCAGAGTTATATCTGTTATACCGATGAGCTGTTAACATCTCTTCCTATTAGCAAAGAGCTCCGTTTAGGTGCTAAAAAAACGTTAGTCAATAGTACTGATGCGGGTGAGTGCTATGGATTAGAGCAGTATGATTCTGCAATTGCGGCAGAGTTTGATGATAGAGAACAAAAGATTAAGATTCGTATGCCTCATGCTTATTTGGTGGACTTCGATCCCTATTGGGTTCCACCAAATCAGCGTGATTATGGTATTAGTGGTTTGTTTTTAGATTACAATTTACTCAAAACCTATAATCGCTATAAGGGAAGTGAAGGTGGACACTATAGTAGTAATCACTTCTCAAGTTATGGTGTAATCGGTTTTAATCTCGGGAGATTTCGTTTTAGAACCAATTATCAATATAGCCCTAATAATGTGAAGAAGTTTGAGCGAACACAAACCTATGGATTTACCGATATAGGTGCTCTTAATGCACATCTTTATGCCGGAGAGCTCTACTCTCGCTCAAATCTCTTTAGTTCTGTGCGTTTTAAGGGGGTTTCTCTCTATACTGAAGAGAGCATGATGCCTAACTATTTACAAGGTTATGCACCTCAAGTGACCGGGACAGCAACCTCAAATGCCGTTGTAACGGTAAGACAATATGGCAATATCATTAAGCAGGTGCAAGTTCCCCCAGGGCCTTTTGCGATTGCCAATCTCCCCTCCTATTTGAGTGGAACTGTTGATGTTACGGTAGAAGAGAGTGATGGCTCGATCAATGAGTTTCAGGTCGAGATAGCACATGTACCTTACTTAACGCGAAAAGGGGCATTACGCTACAATCTTAACGCCGGTAAATTAGCGCCACAAAATAATTCGCATAAGATTGATGTGAAATTTGCATCAGCGGATGGATCCTACGGTTTGACCGATATGATCTCTCTGATTGGTGGGTTAACCTATACCACAAATAATGAGTACGTTGCTTACAATGCAGGCTTAGGACTTAATCTTGGAATCGTGGGGGCGCTCTCCTTTGATATCACTAAATCAGAGAATAAAGCGAATCCAGGTCGCCGTTTAACGGGGCAGAGCTATCGCTTTAATTATGCAAAACGTTTTGGTGAGAATACCTCACTCAATATTGTCGGTTATCGCTTCTCAAGTCGAGATTATACAACCTTGAGTAACTATGTGGATATGAAAACGGGAAGAGATAGCCGGATCTATTTAGAAAAAAATCGTTTCTCTCTAAGTGTGTCACAATATGTCCCGCAGTGGAATATTAGTGTAGCTGCAACCGCTTCAAAATCAACCTATTGGAATCAGGAGAGTAATTCTTACTACAATCTTTCGCTCTATAAGACGATTGAAAGTGGCTGGTTCCGAAGCTCATCGGTTTCCCTTAACTTTACCCATAATAAGAGTAATTATGGGGCGAAGGATGATCTAGTTGGATTTTATGTCTCTATTCCTTTGGAAGATAGAAAATCTCGCCTCTCATATAATGCTCGTTATGAGAGAAATCGTAAAAATGTCTCACAACAAGCAGTATTTTATAGTGAAGGACTGGGAGGCAACTATTCTCTAGGTGCCGCAATGAACCACAAACATGATCTGAGTGGTTCAGTCGATTATGCTTTAAGTGCTTCTTATAACACAACATTAAGTTTTGGTAACTTTAATGGCTCTGTAAGTTATGCCTCAGATCAGCAAAATGTTACTGCTGGATTCAGTGGTTCTTTAACATTAACAGAGCATGGCTTAGCAACCCATCCTTATGTATTTGAAGAGGGGTCACGTTTGATTATCGATGCCGGTGTTCCTGGGGTAGGAATGCAGGGGGATAGTAGTAAATCCAATATTTTTGGTTTAGCAGGTATTAGTAATATTCCAAACTACTATCGCTCTACCTATCTCATCGATAATGATAATCTGCCCAATAATGTTGAGATTCAAGATGGGGTGATGGAAGTTGCGCCGACTAAAGGGGCGATTGCATATCGATCGGCAAATGCGATTAGTGGGGAAAAAGCATTAGTAACGATTACACTTCCTGATGGATCTCACCCACCATTTGGGGCCATCGTCTATCGAGAAAATGGGAAAGGCTCTGAGGTAGGAATGGTTGCCGATCAAGGACGGACTTATCTCACCGGCCTTAATAAAAAAGCGGAGTTTGTTGTGAAGTGGGGAAGAGATCAATCCTGTACACTACCGATTCGATCAACAGATTCTAACGATTTAACAAATATTATTTGTCACTAGGAGTAAGCAAATATGAAACGACTCTTTATTTTAACGGTAGCACTGCTTAACATCTCTTACGCTCAATTGACCTTAGATCGAACTCGAGTCATTTTTGATCGCGCACAATCGAGTTCTCAATCAATTGTAGTTTCGAATACTAATAAGAATGAGCCTTATTTGGCGCAGTCATGGATAGAGGATGAGGCAGGAAATAAAATTGAAACGCCTTTAGTAGCACTCCCTATTTTGCAAAGAATTAATCCTGGACAAGAGAAGCAGGTAAAAATCTCTTTAGCGGGTCAAAATAATCTTCCTGAAGATCGCGAATCGATGCTTTTCTTTAATGTTTTGGGAGTTCCTCCTAAAGCGGATGCTGAGAATCAGGTCAATATTGTGATCCAATCAAAGGTGAAGCTCTTCTATCGCCCTAAAGGATTACCGCAATATAAAGATAATGGTTGGTTAAAAGAGTTGCAAGTTGCGAAGTCGGGTAATAGTTACACACTGCAAAATCCATCTCCTTACCATATCGTGATATTTGGTGTCAGCAATGGTCCAAAGGGGAAAATTATTGAAAAAGATCTTGTTGTGAAACCTTTTGGGAGCGTAACAGTTACTCAATCTTTGGGTAATACACCAACAATCTACTTTATCAATGATTATGGTGGTACGGAATCACAAAGTTATCAGTGTGGTAATAGTTGCCAGTTAATAGATAACAGTAAGTAACTTGAAATAAGGTACTCAATAATGAAAGTAGTTCCAAATATTTTTAGAAAAATAATTATTCAAATAACTTTTTCTCTTTTTTTTGTGTTATCTACTATTACTGTTGTTACTGCAAATTCGGCATCATCTGAACACTATGGTGAGACTTGTAATATTACTAATATCTCTGCAGATATGCCTAACTCATTAGAATACGCTGGTAGCTCGGTATCGCGTATTTTTTATCCGACTACCCCGGCAAATGTACGGCCTAAAAACTATAGTATTGCAGCTACTATAGTATGTGAGTCTGGTCGATATACTAGCCAGGGGTTAGATATTATTTTAATGCTGTATGGTAGTATAAATTCAACTAGAAGAAGTGTTTATCAATTTAATACTCAACCAATAATAGCGGTAAGAGGTATAACTAGAACTAGTATAAGTACTTATTTTATTGATCCAGATGGTAGTATGATTCCATATGGTAATGGCTCTGTAAACTACTCTGTAGAGACGCTTGATCCATATAAATCGTTTCCTACTTCACAAAGATACTATATTCCTTGGAATGATAAGCGGCAAAAGATTCAATTCAATGTAACTATAGAGATGAGTAATGTTGCATTTAGTGCCCCAAATGTTTTAGCTAGCACTCCTGAGCACACTATATTTTCTATTCCATTCGCTATTTCCCAGGTTGGAGTAACAGGCTTCACTCTCGCAAATATAGTTTTGGAACAGAAGATAACCTCAGGAAAAATGAGTGACCGCTGTCCAAGCAACATCTTTATGCCATCAGCGCCAGCGATAGTGGACTTTGGATCCATTTTTTCTGCACCTATAATAAGTAAAGTCAAAGAATTTACAATATCGATCACAAAGAAAAGTTCTACCGCTGAAGTGTGTTCTCGCAGTGTCTACCCTCGTATTTATTTTAAATCGAATGCCCCATTGTTAGCAGATAGTACAGCGATAGAACTAGATAATGGTCTTACGCTTAGGATTAAAAAAAGTGGACAAGGTGAATATGTGAAATTAGATGGTTCTTCTTACATACAGGGTACAGAGATTAGGGGGGATACGCAAAGTACGACGGTTCAGAATAAATTCATTGCTGAACTAACAAAAGAATTTACTGATAAAGAAGTAAAAATGGGGCCTTTTGAAACAACGATTCGATATATCATTGAATACCCTTAGCGTCATATGAAGATGTAATTAGAGGGATTTAATTTTAATAGATAGTAGTGAGTAATTTCAATTCTATTAATAGCTTCTAATCTGTCTTAATCTGTTGAAGAGGGGTAAGATCGTATCTTAATTTTATCTATTTTCCTACCACAAAACACATTATAAAAATGATTATAAAATATCATTTTAAAAAAAGAATATGTAATGAAAGTATTTATAAAAACTTGTAGTGTTATTCTATTTTTTATATCGATTATTTCTGTAGTCTTTGGACAAGGTTCATCTGGTGAGAGAGCGGGATGCCAGATTACTAACTATTCAACCCCGTGGGGATTTCCGAAGATTAGCCCATCAACAGGAATGATTCTTCCTGAGTTGACTCAAAATAAGATTTTGAATTTTGCCAATCCTATCATGACTTATACGGTCTCATGTCCAGGGAATATCACCGTAATGATGTTATCTGCTTATACTCCGAGGCAAATGGAGAGAGTTGATCAGTTTTGGCGGGAAGTTCGACCGTCCAGAGTATCATCCATGGTCCATATCACGGTGACTCCAATAGGAAGTACTGGTGGGGCAGTAATGAGAGGGAGCTACGATATTATGAATAAAAAGATTATTGGGGGTGTGGGGGTAATTACACCTATACAGGTACAGCTTATACTCCGGCAAAAGTCGTTGTTCGTATGCAAATAGAGCCTCTCTATTTTTATTCTAATTTTTATAAAGATAATTATGGTTGGGAAATTATGGACCATACCTATTTTACATCACTCAAAAATGGTAGGGGAGAGCATATAGCAGCGGCATCACTATATCCTAATTTTTTTATGAGGGATGAGCCCTGTTTAATAGATGCCTATAAAACCATCATTTCTACAGATGCCATTGATTTTGGCAACCTGAGTAAAAATGAGGTTGAAGCAGGGAAAGTCGTTTCTCGTTCTTTTGACATCAGCTTAATGCGTAATAGTGGGAGTTGTAGTGGTATCTCATCATCTCCTCGGGTGACATTTATTCCCCAGGATTATTATGAGAATAATAATATTTATTTGGAAAATGGTTTGATGATGACCTTTAAAGATACTAGTAGCAATCGGACAATACCGATGGCAAAAGCATATGATCTAGGGCGTGTTAGTAATAATAAATTAAAGAAGACTATTAGTGTTGAATTAAAAAAAGGAAATAAGGGAAAAAACATTAAATCCGGCCCTTTTTCTTCAACAGTTATCTATTTAATGGAATATTATTGATATTTTTAATTGAAATTGATTATTAAACAGGATTTAAAGTACAGCATAGAGAGTTAGTAATGAGTTAGCGATTGCAGGTTACTATTCTCTATTTTTTTGTGTGGGGGACCCCATATTCCTCCCTTATTATTTTACTCTCTACTAAAATTACATCAATAATAATTGATTAATTTATGTTTTTATAAAATAATGGAGAGAATCATATAATGAGAGTTAGAATTAGGCTACAGGCTATATTAATCTTTTTTTTAGGGATAGTGATCATTACTCCTAACTATGCTCAAAAGGGGTATGATTGGAATAATCCATTATGTATTGCCAGTGATACAGGTTTGGGCGGACCAAGATATATTGAGACAAATTTACCATTGAATGAGGTTGCTCCTGCGCAAACTATTGAGTTTAGGTTGCGCTGTAAGGGAGATGTTCCAATTTTTGTTCAAACACAAACAGGAAGTGGGGGAGTATCTATTTTTGCTAGTAAGATTGTTAATCAATACCAACCTACTTTTAAGGTTTTTGATGTTGAAACAACAGTTGTTGCGCTCAATAGTGGGGAAACACAAAAAAGTTCTCTATATGTCTTTGATATTGCGGCTAGTCATCTTGGTGAGCAGCTATTTTTACCGGCATTAGGTGAAGGGCAATTTCATGAATTTTCGGTTAAGATAAATATTAGTGAAAGAGTTGTAAAACCTCGTGTCATTCCTGAAAATCCAAAGCCTATCAATCCATTTTACATACCACTTTTTTCTGTAATCGATAACTCTTCTGATGTGCAATTAGAGAAGAGATATGCCCCTTATCCGCTCTATTTAGTATCGACCTTTGATACTTTCCCAGATCCATGTGTAACGCCAGGACCGATGGTTGTTGTACCTCCTCAAGTTGATTTTGGAACACTTAATCGGGAAGATCTTGTGAAGAGTGTTAAAAAAAGCTTTTTTTTTAGGATCGGTAGATCCGTTGATGATACGTGCAACTATAATTTATACCCGATCATAACATTTAAAGCGACGGATCCTGTTGTTAATGATGAGATAGAAATTTCAAATGGTACTAATCTCTCTTTTGTAGTCGAAGACCTCTCCTCAGGGAGTACGATAGGAACTAAAAAGTTACAATTTAATACGCCTTTACGGTTTGGAGAGCTAAAGCCTCAAGGTTTGCTCAATCTATATATCACGGCAAATCTTCGTAAAAATCCAGAGAAGCCTTTAAGGGGAGGATATTTTTCAACTGTGATGATCTATCATATTGAGTTCCGTTAATTGCATTAGCCTGATAGGACAGGGCGTTAGCGTTATGATTTTAATTAAGTTGGGTTAAACTATATTCGAATTCAACTAAAAGAAGTTTTGTTGAGTTGGTAGTAGTGATAAAAAAGGAGCAATCTGTACTATGAGATTGCTCCTTTTTTAATTGCTTTAAATTTTTATCGCTTTTTTATCACTCATTAGATCTTATAAATCTTTATTGGCATTGATTATCCTTGATCATTATTGAGCTTAACGATTCTCGATTGGCTATTGCTTCTCATTAAAGAGTTTAAGGGAGTTTTCAATCTCTTTTTGTGCTGCAGCTTTATCGCTGTAGCCATCTAGTTTAACCCATTTACCACTCTCCAGACCTTTGTAGTTTTGGAAGAAAAACTCAATTTGATCAATGAGGAGTTTAGGAAGATCTTTAATATCTTCAATATGATCATACATCGGGCAGAGTTTGCTGATAGGAACAGCGATCAATTTTGCATCGCCGCCAGATTCATCAGTCATATTGAGGACGCCCAATGGACGACAACGAACGACAGAGCCATGAATCAGTGGGAATGGGGTGATTACTAATACATCAAGTGGATCGCCATCATCGCAGAGAGTGTTAGGGATAAAACCGTAGTTTGCAGGATAACGCATATTGGTGCCGACAAAGCGGTCTACCCAGATGAGATCGGTATCGTGATCAACTTCATATTTAACAGGATCAGATTCTGCAGGGATCTCAATGATACAGTTAAAATCTTCAGTAATCTTTGCAATATCATTGGCTGCGGGAACTTTTGCAAAACTCATAATCTTCTTTGCCTCTTTTTAGTAGTGATGAATCCACTTTAGACTTGCGCTATCTATTTTTATCAATGGTCAAGATCAATTGATAATTGCCGTCATAAAGTGATCTTAAAAAATGATCTTAAAAATCTTTGTAGTCAATTATAGCAACTTTATGATCTATTCCTATTTTAACTGCAAAAAATGACCATATTTGATAGGATTAACAGATCGTTATTGAGAGGTTTTGCTATGAAATTTATCTGGATTAAAGGGGAGAAAGCATCTGCATTTCAAGATGCATTAGCGGTTAGGGATACGGTATTTACACAAGAGCAGGGATTCCCCGCTGAGATCGATCATGATGCAATGGATCAAAATTCATGGCATCTCCTACTCTATCGTGATGATAAAGATGACTTAGATCGATTAGATCGATCAGGGCATCGTGTAGAGAAGTTTGAAGATTTAACGATTGAGCATGATCTTGCACTAGAAGCTGCGGAGATGGGCCTCTCTTCGAGTAAGAGTAAGAAGAGCCCCGATAGCTCCCATTTAGAAGCGATTGGTACGCTCCGATTTTTTCTCAATAGCGATGGCGTATACCAAGTAGGACGGGTGGCAATTCTTAAAGCATATCGCGGATATCGATTAGGGCAATTTCTCTTAAAAGAAGCATTAAAGAAGATGGCGGTCTTAGCAGAGAGTGATGAAGTGATTCTGCATGCGCAATTAGCGGCAAAGGGATTTTATGAGCGCTATCAATTTAAGGCAGAAGGTGAGACCTTTTTAGAAGAGGGGGAGCCCCATATTACTATGCGAAGAAGGTTAGCGCTTGGGAAGATCCCGGCAGAACGACTTGCTCAGGCGGAACGAATTCTCTTTATCGCGCATCTGGCAATTGGTGATTTTACCTATCTCCAAAATGGATTTAAAGCTTTCAAGGAAGCTTATCCTCACTTAAAGATCGATCTCTTTATTGAAGAGGTTCGTTGCACCAATGATCCCAAAAAATGGCCTTTCTTAAAGAAATATTCGCTCTATGATTGGGTCGGTAAGTGCGGTATTTTTGATAAGATCTACAATAAAAACTATTCACCGGCACTTCGCCTTGAATCGATTGTGGAAGCAAAATTACAAAAATATCCCATCGTTGTCTCAATTGAGACCTTAGCATCGCTCAATGGGGCAGGATTAGCACGAGATATAGCGGGTCCCGATGGATTTGCGATGGGAATGGATATTCGCTATCGCTGGTATCAGATTCGTGAGAAATTGGATCTTAAAAAACTGAATGCAACTATTGAAGTTGTTAAGCCTCATAATGGAAGTGATCGGCATATTAGTGATGATTATGCTTACTGGTTTTCCCAGATCGGTGGGGTGATGCTCTTTCCTGAAGATCGCTATCCTTTTGTTAAAATCCCTAAAAAATGGCGCAAAGATGCAGAAAAGCAACTTGGAAAATGGGGTGTTCAGGCTGATCAACCGATTATTTTTATCAATCATATTGCGAAAAATCCTCGCCGTTCATGGAAATTGTCACAGGTTCGTGAGTTGATTGAATTGATGCAGCAGCAGTCAAAATGGAAAAATAGCTTCTTTATTATTAATGGGATCCCTGAGATTCTCCCAGAAATTAGAGCATTGATTGAGAAACATCAGCTGACCAATACAGTGGCATTTAGTGCTGTTGATAATTTCTTCCAATTGCCGGCAATGTTGGCAAATTCAGATCTTATTATCTCTGTTGAGACGGCGGTGATGCATCTTGCTAATGCGGTTCATGTTCCGGTGATTGCTTTGATGCGAATTAAGACCTTAGAGTGGGTGCCCCTCAATGAGGCATTGACAACCTTGATCTTTACTCCTAAACGAGCAGATGTTATCGCCGATATTCCACCACAGCGTGTGATTGATGCACTTCCAGAAAATCCTTTTGCCGGCAGGGCAGAAAGGATTTTAGATAAGCACTTAGATGATCTCAGCGATGATGTAGATGATGATTTCGATATTGAAGAGACTACAGCGGAAGGTGAATCGAGTGTCGCATCTGAGGAGGGTGAATAGTGAGTCAGAAGCCTACTCGAGCCGTGATCTTATTACCTGGGACTGTTAACTTTGAGGCTGTCATGGCCTCCTTTGGAGATTGGTTTCAAGATGCGATGGTGATCGCCGTCGATAAAGGAATTGATAAAGCAGAGGCGTTAGTAACGTTGAGTAAAACGCGCGAAGTGGCGGTAGATTTTTGGGTGGGAGATTTCGATTCGAGTAGAAAGCTAGAGATTTCGCCGGCACTCTATCGAGAGAAGGTGAGTTATCCTGTTGAGAAGGATGAGATCGATACAGAACTTGCGTTCTCCCTTGCAAGAAGAGAAGGGGTTGATCAGTTCTTATTGTTAGGAGGAATAGGCGGACGCCTTGATCATCAAGCGGCACTGCTCTTTTTGCCGGCACAATATCCCGAAGCAAGAGTGATTCATACCGATGGTGTTGAGACGCTCTATTTTTTAGAAGCGGGAAAAGAGTACCTTTTTACGCCACCAGTAGGAGCGACGGTAAGTCTTATCGCCTTGAGCGATCTTTGTGGCATCAATCTCTCCGGGGTCAAGTGGCCGTTGGTGCAACATGATCTTGAGATAGGTTCAGGATTGACCTATTCCAATGAAGTGATAGCAGAGAGAGGGATTTCGGTATCAATGAAGGCGGGAAGGGCTTGGCTCTATCTTTTGCCGGTAAATTGTGAGCGCTCCCTTTAGCCACTTTGTATCTAAATAGTGGGATAGATGGTAGAATAAGCGCAAATTTTAAATGGTATTGTGTGTCAGTTTGCAATATTTGAATATGCGGTATTTGCATTTGCAATGTTGGCTGACAATATGAAAACCGAAGGGAGTTAAATATGTGGCAAATTATCTATAATGGCGATTGCTCAAAATCGAGAGCTGCGCGTGAATATCTTGATGAGAAAAAGATTGAATATCAGGTAATCAACTATCTTGACGAGTCGCTCTCAGCGGAGATGATTCGTTCTCTTCTTGCAAAATTAGGGTTAGGGATTGATGGCATTATTCGAATGAAAGAAGCACCGTTTCAAGAGATCTCGCAAGAGTGGTTTACTTGGAATGATGATCAAAAAATTGCCTTTGTTGTAGAGAATCCTATTGTGATTGAAAGACCGATTGTTGTCTACCGAGAGGATGCCGTAATTGCAAGACCTGATCCATCGCCGATCGATCATCTTCTAGCGAAAGCTTGGAAGTAGATTCAGATTGGGATTTAGATTGAGATTAAGGTGTAGAGTTTAGAGAATTCATGACAGATTGATGTAGAGCATTGCGCTTACAAAAATCGGGAGAGAGAATGGAACAGACGAGAGAGGAATTGATGAATGCGCCAGTAGTATTAAGCCGATCTTTTATTGTTATCGGCGCTATTTTAGCCGGCTTAGCCGTTATGGTCGGTGCCTTTGGTGCCCATGCCTTAAGTGATCAACTTGTAGGGCGCGGTAAAGAGATCTGGGAGACTGCTGTTCAATACCAATTTATTCATAGTATTGCTCTCATTATTATTGGCATACTTCTCCTTCTATTGACAACCCCTAAACTTCTCCGTTTAGCGGGTTTTTCATTTTTGATAGGGACTATTCTCTTTTCAGGGAGCCTCTATCTCATCGCGCTCTTATCTGTTAAAAATTTGGGATTGGTGACGCCGATAGGCGGTCTCTTTTTTATTGTCGGTTGGATATTGCTGATCTGTGCAGCGCTATTATCTACTCGAATTCGTGCTTAAGTACTTAATAAAGGAAATATTATGAGTATTCATTCTGTATTATCTGTCTCTCCACTCGATGGTCGTTATGCTAGTCGTGTTGAGCCATTAGTGGCTGAGGTGAGTGAGTATGGTTTAATTCGTTATCGTGTGATGGTTGAGATCAAGTGGTTAATTAAGCTTGCCTCTGAAAAGCATTTTGAAGAGATTCCTTCATTTGGGGAAGAGGCGAAAGCATTTTTAATTTCGCTCTATGAGAACTTCTCTCCTGAAGATGCCATGGCGGTCAAAGAGATTGAAAAGTCAACGAACCATGATGTGAAAGCGGTTGAGTATTGGATCAAAAATCAGGTTAAGGATCACCCAGAACTTGCAGCATCATCAGAGTTCACTCACTTTACCTGTACCTCGGAAGATATCAATAACCTCTCATATGGTTTGATGTTTAAGAGCACAATTAATGATGTTGTATTGCCACAGCTTCAAGAGGTGATCGCCTCGATGCGTGATATGGCACATCAATTTGCTGCGATTCCGATGCTCTCAAGAACCCATGGGCAGCCAGCAACACCGACAACTTTAGGGAAAGAGATCGCTAATGTGATCTATCGTCTTGAAAGACAGGTTAAGCAGTTACAAAACACAGAGTTTTTAGGCAAAATCAATGGTGCTGTTGGTAACTATAATGCGCACGTTGTAGTCTATCCTGAGTTCGATTGGCCAGCATTTGCAGAAGATTTTATTACGCAAGATCTTGGTTTAACTTTTACCCCTTACTCAACACAGATTGAGTGCCATGATTATATCGCTGAGTTTTCACACACAATGACCCGTATCAATACCATTTTGATCGATTGGGCGCGCGATGTCTGGAACTACATTAGCCACAACTTCTTCAAACAGCGCACGATTGCCGGCGAAGTGGGCTCTTCAACGATGCCACATAAAGTGAACCCGATCGACTTTGAAAATGCAGAAGGGAACTTTGGGATTGCTAACGCACTCTTTATCCACTTTGCAGAGAAGTTACCGATCTCAAGAATGCAGCGTGACTTGAGTGATTCTACGGTACTTCGTAGTGTAGGATCTGCTTTCGGTTACACCTTGATCGGTTTTAGTAGTCTCTTAAAAGGTCATGGCAAATTAGAAGTGAGCGCCGAGACCTTAATGGCAGATCTTAATGCAAACGTGGAAGTATTAGGGGAAGCGGTACAGACGGTGATGCGCCGTGATGGTATTGAAAATCCTTATGAAAAATTGAAAGATTTCACACGTGGTAAGCGTATTAATATTGAGCAGATGCGTGAGTTTATCGATACTTTAGAGCTTGCACCAGAAGTGAAAGAGCAACTTAAAGCACTCGAGCCGGCAACGTATGTTGGACTTGCTGAAAAATTAGCTCTCGAGATCTAACTCGTGAGATCTAACGTTTAACATTTCTGTTATAAAGAATCATCTCTTCAATATTGAGTAGCAATATTCAGATTGAAGAGCGTGTGACAAGAATATTTACAGTGGCTTCGGTTGCTGTAAATATTTTTTTATCATTTTTAAAAAACTTAAAAACTTAAAAACTTAAAAAATCATCAAAGATCATCAAAGATCATCAAAGATCATCAAAGATCATGAGATCTTATTAGAGATCATAAGAAAGCCGATAAAGGGATAAAAGAGGGGGGAGTTGTGGTTTGGGAGATCTATCTGCAGGGAGTAGCGCTATCATTTGGACTCATTGTTGCCATTGGGGCGCAAAATGCTTATGTCCTAAAGCAAGGGATAGAGAATAACCATATCTTTTGGGTCGCAACAGTCTGTTTTCTGTGTGATTTTATCTTAATGTCGGTTGGTGTTTTAGGGATCGGCACAATGGTGGCGCAAAATGCTATTTTGCAGCTTATTTTAGCACTGCTCGGGACGCTCTATTTAGCGATCTTTGCTTATAACTCATTACGTGCGATCTTCCAAGAGCAGGTAATGAGTACAGGATATTATGAGGGGCGATCCTCACTGAGATCCGTTATTTTAGCAACACTCGCTATTACGTTACTCAACCCCCATGTCTATCTTGACACGATAGTGATTATTGGCGGAGTTGCCGGGACGCTTGAGGATGAGCATAAGATCGCTTTTCTGCTAGGGAGTTTGACGGCATCGAGTATCTGGTTCTATAGTTTGGGGTATGCCGCAACAAAATTAGCACCGATCTTCCGAAAGCCGTTAACTTGGCGGATTCTCAATCTCTTGATTGCTCTGATGATGCTATTTATTATCTATCGACTTCTGCTCTTTAGTTATGAGCAGATCATGATGCTATTGACCTAAAGTAAGTTAACCCATATTCAGTTAGCTCATGCTCAGTTAATCCATACTCAGTTATCAATTGTGGCCCATCAATAGTACTCTTCTATCGTGAAGATATTTTATCGATGAGATAAAAAAAGTGTGGAGATTGATCCACACTTCTTTCGATTGATACGTTATCTCAATGCTGCTGAGATTCTTTCTATCTTTCTATTTTTCTATTTTTCTATTTTTCTATTTTTCGATTTATTGTGTTGCCGTGACGAGCTGTAGACCGACTACGCCAATAATAATTGCCGCTAAGCTCAAAATTCTCTTAATATTTTTCGATTCATTGAAAAATATAATGTTGAGCGTCACCGCACCAGCTGTCCCCACTCCTGTAAAGACGGTATAAGCGATACTGAGCGGTAAAAAGCGGAATGAGAAGTAGAGAAGGGCAAAGGATGCAAAGATCCCACCATAATAGAGTACCCGATTGATCAAGGTTCTATTTTGGCTATAGAGGCTCAATCCAAAGACGCCGATCAGTTCGGCTACAGAGGCAAGTGCTACAAAGATCCAACCGATTGTAATATATGAGATTCCCATTATGCATTCTCCTCTTCTCGAATATTGACATCAAAGAGATTGAGTCCTAAAACTCCCACTAAAATAATTCCCATAAAGAAGAGCATCTCTCCTGTGATGGTTTCATCAAAGAGGAAGTAATCCATTAAGACTGTACCGACCGTACCACTTGCGGCAAAGATCGCATAAACAGTTCCGGTGGGAAGCCCTTCACAAGCTTTCGCAAGAAAGTTAAGGTCGAGGAGGACAAAGATACCAACGATAGCCCAGTGCCACCAAGTTGATGCTACATTAAATCCATAAAGCCATATCAGCTCAAAAATAGAGGTGAGCGCAACGTAAATCCACGCTTTGTTCATAATAGTTTCCGTATATAAATAACGATAATTGATAAGTTGAGATAGGCAATTGTGATTGTGCCTAGTAGATTCTCACTTAGACTTGATATTTTCTGATAGTTTTTGATTGTGCTTGAGAGCGATGATCCAAGATCAAGGATCATCGATGAATCGAGGAGGATTCATCAAGGGGTGAGTTCACCCGCGCCGATAGCAGAGAAGACAGAATCGGGCAATAAAATGGGAAGAGTGGTTGTACTGCTGTTTGTCGCAAGAGCGCATAAAAGTAGGAAAGTTGTTAATCGTGGATATATTTTATTCTCTCTTAAGCGAATGTCAATATGGCAGAAGAGAGATTTTTTTGAATGTCGATCAGCTTCGAAAGCTTTGACTCAAACGAGAGAATTTAAATAGAAGGATCTGCTAGAGGCTTCTCTTCTTTTGCGTTATTTTGAGGCTGCTCAATCTGACGCTCAATAAGTTGGGCAACATTCTCTTTTACAAGATAATTCATAATAAAAAGGAGTAGGAAGACAAGTAGAATCGCACCGACCCACTTTCCTAGCTGATGTTTGATCCCTTTTGGGGCTTGATATTGAGGGAGGTTTCGATCAAATGGCATCTTTAATCCACCTTTTTAACAGTTTCAATCGGCTTTGAGGAGAGGGAGGCACCAAGAGAGGCGATAATAATCGCTAAAATCCCCCCAATTTGTACCGTAGAGAGAACCTCACTCAAGATAATAAATCCAAAGATAGCGGCAATGGCGGGCTCTAAACTGGTTAATGTCCCAAATGTTTTTGCCGGCATTCGCGTCAGCGCCATCATCTCAAGTGCGTATGGGAGTGCCGATGTTAAGACGGCAACGGCGATCGCCATCGGCAGATATTGAGGCGCAAAGATGGAGAATCCTCCGCTCGCAATACCGATAGGAACATAGATAATGGCAGCAATTGCCGCTCCGATACCAACAGTTGCCGTTCCGTAGTAGTTCCCCGCTTTTTGACCAAAAACAATATAGAGTGCCCAACAGACACCTGCTGTTAATGCATAGAAGACTCCTAGCAGATCGATTGAGCTACTATCTTGAAAAGGGATGAGCGCTAATAATCCGAGGACGACTAAGCCGATCCAGAGAAAATCAATTTTTCTGCGTGAAGCAAAGAGAGCAACAGCTAAAGGGCCGGTAAATTCTAGACCCACAGCGATGCCAAGCGGAATAGTTTTAATTGATTGATAGAAGAGAAAATTCATCGTTCCCAGAGTGATTCCATAGTAGAGCAGATAGCGACGATATCCCACCTGCAATTTCCGCTTCCAGGGCTTGAAGATGATCAGCAAAATGATTGCGCTAAATCCTAGGCGATAAGCAGTAACCGCTTCTACGCCCACTAAAGGAAAGAGCTGTTTTGCTAATGTTGCGCCCCCTTGGATCGAGATCATTGCCGCAAAGAGGCAGAGGAGCGGAAGAAGAAAACCACGGTTTGAATGAATCATAATAATATCAGATCGTTATAGGGGTTAAAGAGAGATCATCAACAGATGTTAATGGGGGCTAATTGTATCATGATGGGACTATTTTTGGCGCAACAAAGTCATTTGAATCTGATCTGAGGATTATTTATTTTTAACCCATATTTTTTAATGTAGATTTTGAATGTCTATTTTTAACTTTTTTCCGTGGTAGGAGTGTTAACGCCATTCCACCAAAGATCGCAATAATGCCGATCCACTGCTCGGGAGAAGGGAAGAATCCTGTGATAAAGATATCCATCAAAATTGCAACGAGGGGATCGAGAAAGACAAGAAGTGCGATCGTTTCAGTCTTCAGTGAGCGGATAGAATCGAAGAAGAGATAGAAGACAATACCGGTATGGACAAAGCCTGTAATAAGGATATAGAACCAGTTAAGAGAGGTTAAATTTTCAAAGAGAGAGAAATCGATAAAGGGGGCTAATAGCAGGGCGCCAAAGAGTACCTGAATAGTTGTGATGGCGTAGGAGCTAGCATATTTAAAGCCTTTGCCGGTTAAGGTTAAGAGAGCATAGAAAAGTGCTGAGAGAAGTCCATAGATTAAACCTTTACTGAAAAAGTCGGCAACTGATTCTGTACGATTGATCTCTGCAATCGCTAGGGTGCCGATAAAGCAGATAATAATGGCCGATAGCGGAATGAGGGTGAGCCGCTCTTTATAGATAAATGCCCCGAGAATCATCACAATGACAGGGGCTAGATGATAGATGGAGATCGCTACTGTTACACCGCTCTCTTCGATCGCTTTAAAAAAATAGACCCAATTGAGAATGAGGAAAACGCCACAGACTAAGATCTTCATAATCTCTTTAGGAATCCAACGCTCACGACGTAGTTGCCCCGATAGCCACCAAAAGAGCCCTAAAAAGAGGCTCGCACAGATGCAGCGGATAAAGACAAGTTCCAGGGCGGGTATGCCGCTTCTTTCTGAAAAGAAACCGACAGATCCAAATAGGATCATAGCGATCGACATCTTCGTCAATGCCGAGCGATTATTAAGTGCCGGCGTTAGGGTGTTCTCCATCATAATTAAACTCTTTGAGGTATGTATAATAGCTAAAAGCTGTTGTAACTTAGTCATCTAATAGTCATCTAATGGATGTTCAATAGACGTGTAATAGAAACATCATAGAGGCGCTATAGCGATAATTCTGCATTGCAGTCATATTATAAAAACTATTATAAAAACTATAAAAGCGCTCTATGCTATCGAAATATTGTCGAAATATTGATAGCTCTGATTGTAGCGAAGCTTGATTTTGTCAAAAGTCTTTAGCTACCCTCTAAAAGTTATGGTTAAGAGCTCATTGTGGGAGCTATACCATAATCTGCTGACACCGGGTAAGTGTCGATCGATTAAAAGTGGGTGGAAATATCGATATCGCTCCCTACTTTACCAAAGTTAAACGATCATGTGCTATTTTCTGCATCATGGGGCTGAATCTTAGTCAAGAGGAGAGCGAGTCGCTTATGTTAAAATAGCGCTCCATTGGTATAAATCTCCGCTTAAATGAATCGGATGAAGGAGTAGGAGTACATCATGAATCATCGCTATGAGGATCTGATCGAGATCTTCAATAATACCTTTTTAGAGAGTGAGAATACGATTTTAGTTAAAGGGGATGACGAGCCGATCTATCTGCCGGCAGATGATCAATCTCCCCATCATCGAATTATCTTTGCCCATGGTTTTTTTCAGAGCGCTCTTCATGAGATTGCCCACTGGTGTATTGCCGGTCGGGAGCGACGTCAGTTGGTCGATTTTGGTTATTGGTATTGCCCCGATGGCCGGGATGAAGCGACCCAAGCTCAATTTGAAGCGCATGAGATTCGACCTCAAGCCTTAGAGTGGCTCTTTTCGCAAGCATGTGGCCGCAAATTTTCTGTAAGCTGCGATAATCTTGCCGGTGATTTTGAACCCGATCGTCTTCAATTTCAGCAGCGAGTACAGCAGGAAGTGATCAAAATGCTCAATGAAGGAATTCCCCCGCGTGGAGAGCAATTGATAGCAGCGCTACAACATTTTTATCAAACACCTCCATTAAGAGAAACTGATTTCCCTTATCCCGAGACGATTTGGGATCTTTAGAGGAAGTTTCAGTAAGGGGTAGAGATATCTGTCTGCGGAATAGAGATTTAAAGAAGATCTAAAGAAGATTTAAAGAGGCGATAGGAGAAACAATGAAAGAGATTGGACAGCCGATTAAGCAATGGGATGAGATAGAGGATCGATTGCGTGAAAAGATCGAAGCAACTTTGAAGACTGAAGATAAGTTATTGCTCGTTCTTTCAGATTCTCATGGTGATCTTGCAAGCGTGATCGATATTATCACTCGATGGGAGAATCGAATCTCAGCAGTGCTCTTTTTAGGCGATGGTGCCGAGGAACTTTTAGAGGCGGCATATATCTTTCCTGATCTGCCATTTTATGGCGTTACCGGTAATAACGATCCTCATATCGCGCCTAATAATCGCCTTAATTTTCCTTTAGAGAATGTAGTAGAGATTGCCGGGAGACGAATCTATCTGACTCATGGTCATATCGCTAGCTATCGCGAAGTTGAAGCTACGGTCATTAAGAGAGCTAAAATCAATCATGCTGATATTGCGCTTCATGGACATCTTCATATACCGGCGGCAAAAGAGATTGAGGGCATCCAACTCTTTAGTCCCGGTGCGATTCGCTATCCTCGCGGGGGTTCTCAGAGAGGATACCTTTTACTCAAAATTAGCGAAAAGTCTGTAAACAGTATTCATTGTCATCTATAAAAAGAACCATTCGTAGGCAGTTTGATACTCAAGATGAATATGTATTGTCAGTTTAGTTGATTGTTACGTATATGTTTTTTGCTTTTTATTTCTCATTGGGATTATAGGGGATATAGAGATTAGATTTCTCTAAAATGGGGAAGGAGTGATATAGTGTGTCCGCAACAAGCATATTTTGATAAAAATACTCTTGATATATCTCATTTTTATCTGTATAATACTCGATTTTTTATGATTTTTCTATGATTTGGGTTGGTTATATTCTTAAATTTAAATATTGGGTGGAATTTAAGAATATATCTAATTTTTTATACTGTTTTTTAAATTTTTATGGGGTGCTCGATGATTAATTATGTAGTTAAAAGCAATGGCGATCGAGAGAAGTTCGATGCCGATAAACTCAATAAATGGGCTGAATTTGCCGCTCATTATGAGGTTGATTGGAGTGCGATCGCTTTAGAGGCTTACCGTAAGTGTTATGACGGTTGCACAACGCTAGAACTACATAAAGCGATGATTGATGCTTGTGTTGAACGTGAGGATCATCAGCACCTAAAGATGGCAGGTCGTCTCTTAATTGGAACGATCTATAAAGAGGCTTTTGGCGGTTTTAAAAAGATTCCAACGCTTCCTGAGTTTTATGATCATATGGTGGCGCTTAACCATTGGGAAGCGATGGATTACACCCGTGAAGAGTTAGAGGCATTGGAAGAGATTATCGATCACAATATCGATATCAACTATAACTACACAACGCTTCGTCAGATGAAAGATCGTTACTTGATCAGCAATCGTGTAACAGGACTCTGCCTAGAGTCGCCTCAATTTATGTTTATGGGGATGGCGATGCAAAATATGCAGAACCAACCTCGTGAACGCCGTATGGAAGATATCAAGAAGCTCTATCGTTATCTGAATGAGTTAAAGATCAATACGCCTACGCCGATGTTGATTAATATGCGTACACCCCATAAAGGTTATGCTTCATGCTGTGTCTATACCACGGCAGATAATGTGAAGAGCTTAGCGGTGGGTGACCATATCGCTTATATGATGACCTGTGCTTCAGCGGGAATCGGCTCCCATCTTTTAACCCGTTCTAAAGGGGACCCAGTTAAAGAGGGGCGCGTTGTGCATCAGGGGAAATTACCCTATTATCGGATGATTCAATCGGCCGTACATGCCAATATGCAAGCATCTCGTGGTGGTTCAGCAACGGTCTACTTCAATGTGTTAGATCCTGAAATTTTTGACCTTTTGGTCTTGAAAAACCCAACAACCATCACTCAAAAGCGTATTCGTGATATCGATTATGCCATGTTGGTGAATCGTTACTTTGTAGAGAAGGTAGCACGCAATGAAGATTGGATGCTTGTTAGTCTGCTTCATGCGCCTAAGCTCTATGAGCTCTTCTATAGTGAAGATTACGAAGCCTTTAAAAATGAGTATGAGCGTGTCTTAGCAGATGATTCTATCGAAAAGACATTAGTCAAAGCACGTGATATTGCGATTAAATCATTAACAGAAGCGGCAGAAACGGGGCGAATCTATCTCACCTATATCGATGAGATGAATCGTCATACCCCATTTAAAGATACAATCTACTCTTCAAATCTCTGTCTTGAGATCGCACTGCCGACAAAACCTTATACCGGTATGCCTGATCTCTACTCAAGCGACCCTGAAGGGGAGATCGGTCTCTGTTCTCTCGCCTCAATAGTGGTAGGGCGCGTCTCGGAAGAGGAGTATGAAGATGTCGCTTACTACTGCGCCTTGATGATTGATAATGTTATTGAGATTATGGAGTATCCATTTGCATCACTTGAGACAACGGCAAAAGCACGTCGTTCAATTGGTGTGGGGATCACAAACCTTGCGCATGAGATGGCACTTCAAAAATTAAGCTATGCTTCAAAAGAGGGTAAAAACTACATTCACTTTATTGCTGAGCGTCACTCCTATTTCCTCCATAAAGCAAGCTTACGCTTAGCAGAAGAGAAGGGGAATGCCGCATGGATTGATCGCACGAAGTATCCGGAAGGCTGGTTGCCGATCGATACCTACAATCGTAATGTCGACAGTGTGCATACGCAACCATTGGTGTATGATTGGGAGAGTCTCCGTCAAGGAATTATTGCGCAAGGTGGTATTCGTCACTCGGTATTAGAGGCAATGATGCCGGTGGAATCTAGCTCACAATTGACAAATACTACAAATGGTCTCTATCCCATTCGTAACTTGAAAGTGATGAAGACCTCAGGAACAGGAAAGAATCTTCTACTCGCTCCCGATATGGATGAGTTAGCGCCTTACTACGATATCGCTTGGAATCTTGATTCTAAAGATCTCATCGAAATGTATGCCATCATTCAGAAATTTACAGGGCAAGCGATTAGTGCTGACCTCTACCTCAATTTACAAAATCAGCAGACGATTTCGAGCAGACAGCTCCTCTCTGACTTTATCTATATGATGAAGTTAGGTTGTAAGACCCGCTACTATCTCAATAGTGCTTCAGGCATTGTCCATGAAGGATATGAGAAGGTAGAGGATCAGAGTTGCGCCGGCGGAGCATGCACACTTTAATTGAATAATCGGCGAAGTCCTGCAAATTTCGTCGTTTTACTGGAGAAAGTTTATGCAAGATATATCAATATTTAATCAGAAGAATGATAACTGGCAAACAGGTCAGTACCCACTCTTTTTAGGTGAACCTTTAGCACTTTATGATTCGATCAATACGCCATATCCGCGTCTATTTGATCTCTATAAGTTGCAAAAATCGATGGATTGGACTGAAGATGAGGTCAATCTTGAACAATCTCGCATGGACCTCCTAAACTGTTCTAAGAACAACTACGATATCATGGTCAAGACGCTCGCATTCCAATGGGAGCTTGACTCTGTCGCATCAAGAACGATTGCGCCACTCTTTGCGCCCTTTGTGACCAACTCTGAGCTTTGGGTGATGCTTTCAAAACAGTCGGAGATGGAGAATCTTCATGCACTGACTTACTCTGAGATTATTCGTCAATGTATCTCCGATCCGCAAGAGGTCTTTAAAGAGGTCATGCGCAATGATGAGGTGCTTAACCGTTCTACAACGGTGATCGATTGTTTTGATACGTTAGATCGTTATGGTGCGCTCTATAAATTGGGGAAAATTGATCGTGACTCAAGAGAGTTAAAATCTGTCATTCTTCGTGCTTTTATTGCGCTCTACTGCTTAGAAAAAATTGAGTTTATGAGCTCATTTGCTTGTACTTTTGCGCTCGCTGAGCAAAATATCTTCCAAGGTATTGCGAAACTCGTTCAGAAGATTGCCCAAGATGAGCAGGTTCACGTGATGATGGATGAGGCAGTTTTAGAGATCCTCTTTAAAGATCCTGAGTGGGTTGAACTTCTTCATGAGAATAAGGATGCTGTCTATGAGATCATTAAATCAGTGATCGATCAGGAGTTTGATTGGAACCGTTATCTCTTTAGTGAAGGGCGTTCGATCGTAGGGCTCAATGAGATGCTTCTAAATGAATGGGTTCTATGGAATGCTCAAGATCTCTATCAATTCTTAGGTTTAGAGAATCCCTACAAGCGTATTGAGAAGAATCCGCTCTCCTGGATGGATAACTGGTTTGATCTCAATAAGACGCAAAATGCGAATCAAGAGATGGATAATACTAACTATCGTCTCAATAGCGTAATGGATGATGCGGAAGATGAGATTTTTGATATCTAAATATAAATAGATATCTCTAAATAGATATCTCTAAATAGATCTAAATTTTGATATCTATTTTTATCTATCACTAGTTGGAAGATCCTAATTTAATGATTAGGATCTTTTTTATTGCTGTTTCTTATTGTTGCCTTTGTTGTTGCTTTTATTGTTGTTTTTATTGTTACGTTTGTTGTTATTACTTTTTTATTATCATTTTCAGATGCTCTATGGAGCATCTCTATTATTGATGTGGCCTGAAATATCTATTGCGTAGGAGTGTATATTCTTCTATCCTATGAAGGTGATCTCTTGAGATCACTTCTTTTATTTGGGGCGATTTCCTAATTGCGGCCCTTACATTTCAGCTAAAAAGGATAGAAAATGACAAATCATCATATTCATTTTGATATGCAAAATATCGATTCTGAACAAAACAATCAATCAGTTGAGCATCAACGCGGTCAGAAGCAAACTTATAATAACAATATTGTCAATAATAAGAACAATAATAAGAATAACGATGGATATGGCAGAAAAGATGCTTTAGAGCGAGGGAATGCTCACCATTTTGCCTCTGATCCCCATTTTAGAGAGACCGATTCTAAGCAGATCGATTTTAATCAAATAGCGGTACATCAATATCAGTTACAAGCCTCTCCTTATCAGCTCTTTCTACAATGCGTTCCAGCATCAGGACGCATCGGTATCTGGTTGAGAGATAATCCAGCAACAGACTTAAATAGTGCTACTGATCAGGGCTATAAAGTAGATAGAGAAAATCAAGAAAATCAAGAAAATCAGCGATCGAAATTACTCGGCTACTACTCTTGGGAGGAGCAATGTTGGTATCATCAAAACAGAGATATCAGACTCTCAAGTGCCGCATTAATAGAGATTGAGGCATATGCTTCAGGTTATGCATTACGAAGAAGTGCTGACTTTTCTACAAAAAGAACATTAGCCCATTACTTAAGCCATTATGCGGGTTATACCCTCTAGATTAGAGAAAAAGAGAGATATTTATAGAGTGTGCCGGCGACTCTTTGAGGAGAGTCGCTTTTTTACGAGGATTGATTAGAAGAATCTATGTTAAGAATCTATCCTCTTGTAATCGTGACGAAATGAGTAAAGAGTCACCAACAATCTTAAATAAAATCACATTTCTTCTCTATTTCCCCTATGATAGTACGGTACGTTTATATCTAAGAATGCTCTTAAGGGCTGGAGGAATAACAACAATGGAATATTACACAAATGAGTGGTCAATAGAGAAGGCATTAGCGCTCTTTGAAAAACCACTTTTTGAGTTACTTTTTGAAGCACAGAGAGTTCATCGTCAAAATTTTGATCCTACAAAGGTTCAAGTGAGTACATTGCTCTCAATTAAGACGGGAAACTGTTCAGAAGATTGTAAATATTGCGCACAGAGCGTTCGTTACGATACAGGGTTAGAGCCAGAGAAGTTACTAGAGGTTGAGAAGGTTATTAATGAAGCGAAAGCGGCAAAAGAGACGGGCGCAAGCCGTTTCTGTATGGGGGCTGCTTGGCGCAATCCTAAAGCGCGCGATATGCCGATGATTAAGATGATGATCGAAGGGGTTAAATCTCTTGGATTAGAGACCTGTATGACGCTTGGGCATCTCAATGCTGAGCAGGCTGAAGAATTAGCGGATGCTGGCTTAGATTACTACAATCATAATCTCGATACCTCTCCTGAATATTATGCGAGTGTTGTCACAACACATAGCTATCAACATCGTCTTGATACGCTCGATTATGTGCGTGATGCCGGCATTAAGGTCTGTTCAGGGGGAATTATCGGATTAGGTGAGTCTGTCCGTGATAGAGCCTCTCTTTTGGTGCAATTAGCCAATATGGGAACGCCGCCAGAGAGTGTTCCGATCAATCGCCTTATTCCAATTGCCGGAACGCCTTTTGAAGAGAATAAGCGAGTCGATGACTTTGATTTCTTAAGAACGATTGCTGTTGCGCGTATTATGATGCCAAAATCGATGGTGCGTCTCTCTGCTGGTCGCGAAACGATGAGCGAAGAGCTGCAAGCGCTCTGCTTCATGGCGGGTGCTAACTCCATTTTTTATGGTGATAAGCTCTTAACAACGCCAAATGCGGATCAGATTACCGATAAGGAGCTCTTTGAGAAGCTCGATATTACGGCAACGCACGATCCTTATAAACCAGGGCATAATCCCCATACGGCAAAAAATGATCTTGAAGAGTCGGTAGAAAAAACTGCTGTAACTGCCTAATACCTGAGTTATTAAGCATTACTATATTGTCTACTGATACTAAAACCCCCTTTAAGGTATTCCACTTAAAGGGGGTTCTTTATAAAGTACCTCTTATTTTGATGAGAACTCTATTAAATTTTATTTTGATATTGCTGTGAATAGTGCTGTAGCCTGTGGCTGAGCCCTATATTACTTTTCACACTCAACAGGTTCGCCTGTTAAGGCGTCTTCTTCCGCTTCTACGAATTCTTGCGCCATAAAGCCACGATAGGAGTCATCCATAATCTCCATCCAAGGTTTTGGTAGGGCAGAGGCTAATGTTCCCGTAATGGTTGAACTATAGCTCTTATTACGGAAGCCCATAATATCTTCCTTTTTATCTTCTTGCCATGATTTAAGGATTAATCCCTGCTCATGAACATGGAAATCTGGATAATCTGTTCCTTGAAGAAGTTCTTGGATATAGGAAGCTTGGTAATCAATAAATTCGTGATCTGTAGAGAGCTTCTCTAAACGATCGATCCACTTCTGGCTATCTTTACGCATCTCCTCTTTTGAGGGGAGTTTTTGCGTACCCATAATCATATCGCGGACTGTCCATGCTTGAGTGTCAAACATATTAAAGGTGTAGTATTGGTTCTGCATTCCGACATAGAACATCTTTGGATTATCGATAAAGCAGACACCTTTGTAGAGGTTTTCAGGATAGATACTCTCTTTCGCTACTAAACGGACATTGTCATGTAAAAATGGGAAATTAAATTTAAAGCCCGTACAGAGGATTACAGAGTCGATCTTCTTTTGAGTCCCATCTTTAAAATGGGCAATATCATCATCCATTCTCTCAAGAAGAGGAACTTCAGTAAAACCTTCCGGCCAGTCGTGACCAATAGGATTGGTCCGATAGCTAAACGTAATCGATTTAGCACCATACTTAAAGCACTGTGTACCGATATCTTCCGCTGAGTAACTACTACCAATAATTAAGACATCCTGATCTTTAAATTCTCGAGCATCTCTAAACTCATGGGAGTGAAGCACTCGACCAGAGCTCATTGAGAGTCCATCAAATCTTGGAATATTGGGGGTAGAGAAGTGACCTGTTGCACAGACAACATAATCAAACTCTTCTGTAATTAATTTATTTTTATTATGATCCATAACGGAGACAGTAAACTTTTCACTCTCTTCGTTATACTCCACCCAGCGTACGGCATGATTGAAGCGGATATATTGACGAATATTATTTTTCTCAACACGTGAGATGACATACTCTTTTAGAACCGCTCTTGGAACATATGAAGGAATCGGCTCTTTAAAATGCTCATCAAATGTGTAGTCACCAAACTCGAGTGCTTCTTTAGGTGCGTTAATCCACAAGAATCGATACATACTGCCATGTACGGGCTCTCCATTACGATCTGTACAGGTTTCCCAATTGTAGCGCCACATACCGCCCCAATCTTCCTGTTTTTCATAGCAGACAATTTCAGGAATCTCTTTTCCTTGGTCACGTAATGTTTGGAAAGCTCTTAATTGTGCAAGTCCGCTTGGGCCTGCGCCTAATACTGCAATTCTAGTTTGTTGATTCATAAATACCTTTCTACGTTTGCCAATAACGCTTATAACAGTATCGAAAAATAAAACTTGATACAATATTGACACTTTTTTGAAAATGGTGTATGAGAATCCGCTCTTGAGCACCCACCTTAAAAGTAACCATTTTTATTAACTTCTGTTCGCTCAGCGCCTATTTAAAATACTTTTTGACCATTTTAAGAGGAAGAGCCATAGGGGTTTTAAGGCGATAGCTATGGGGAGTGAGCCTCTATTGAGAAAAGAGAAGAGATCTTTGTGTAGTTATATTGTAGTTTTTAGCTATAAAAAATAAAAGAGAGGCTTCAATCAGGGGAAAAACGACAATTGATCAAATATTGATCACTAGTGATTTTTTTATCATTTAGTGAAGATTAAGAAGATCTTAAATGGCGATTTATCAGCCTTTTGCCAAAATTATTTGCAATCAGTTGAGTGCTAAAAGGGAAAAAAGAGGCAGGAGAGAGGAAGAAAAATGGTTGAAATGTATCTAGGCGATAAAAAATAGTGAGCCATTTTCTCTCAATAGTGGGAGGTTAACCTTCTATGAATATTGCTATGTGTTGAAATTGTAGGAAAATTTTAGGAGGGCATTGCAGGTATGATAACCGCTCTATCGCTATAAAATGCTATAGAGCGGTATTGATTGCTTCAGCGCTTATTAGATATTCTCTGTTAAGAGGATTGGCCAGCCATTTTTACGGGCATTAGTAATAATCGCACGATTGAGGGCAGTTCTTGCAAGAAGATAATATTTAGCAGCATTTGGGGCCATCTCTACAACAATTTGATAGCTTGTTGTTGTGCCGGAGAGCAGCTGTCGTAGATAGAAGGTGATATTTTTAACGCCATTGGGTAATCCTTCTTCATAATGTTTAAATTCAGATTTGATGGCATTGACCATACTCTCTTCAATTTCAACGAATGTGAGAGGGGATTCAGGATTAGGCTCCTCCATCGTAAAGTTGAGCGTTAAGCTATAACCTCGGGAGAGATTGCTAAATTTGAGCTTATAGAACTCTGCTGTTGGCATCACAATGGTAGAGCCATCATGATCGAGATAGATCGATTCTGGAGTCTGTCTTAATACTTTGATGATACGTTTATCGGGAAGGAGCAAGATGTCATTTTTCCGACTCGGGAACCAGAGTTCATCGGTGATTGTTTCGCGAGAATAGAATTTATCGAGGAGATCGATGGTGACACGTACCGTACCATTATCGAGAAGAGGATTGGTGAGATAGACATAATTGAGGCTGATCTTTTTAATCTCCCATGGAATATCGCCATAGATAATTCTTTCCCCTTCTCGCGCCTGACCGAGGTTGAGGAAGATCCGTAACTTTTGTAGATAGAGTGGGAATTTCGCTCTAAAGCTGACAACAAGCATCAAGAGAGCGAAGACCACAATCCCAAAGAGCATGAGATTGCCACTTGTATGGAGAATAACAAGAAAGATCGTTAAGGTAAGGAGGAAGTTTGCCGCTTGCAGTAAAAGCATCACAAAGCGCCATTTGAAATCGAGGGTTCGTTTTCGATCGCGCTGTTGATAGTTTGAGTAGAGAAGGATGATCTGTCTAAAGAGATAGTAGAAGATAAGTGATGCCGCCGAAGCAATAACAATGGTGATTCCCTCTTCTGTAATAAAGTGCCAGAGGTTGTCCCAAAGTTTGACCAGAAATGGACGATTATCGGTGAGGTCTTGCAGCTTTAGATCTACAATATTCTTCTGATGTTCTAAAGATTTAATCTTATCGGTCCATTGCTCTTCGATCTTAGTAATTGCAGCGAGTGATTTAGGATTGAGATCTTCCCGATCGATACTTTGTAGGGTATTGAGCCCAAATTGAGCAAGTTCAATCTTTTTTGCCAGCTCACGTGTATCTTCAATGAGGAGATCTTTAGTTCGCGCTTTTTCAGTTGCCCGTTGCATCTGTGCAAAGAAGGGTTGCAAAATCTGTAATACTTCCTGTTGCCAATCATAATTGATCTGTGTTTCTGTTTCCGGCGCTATCTCAGGCTCATTAAAGAGGGAGAGGTCAATTCCTCCAAGAGCTGTCTGTTCAAAGAGAGCATTAAATTCTTTCTGTTGATGTAAAAGAGTCTGTAGTCGTTGGTTAAGATCTGCGACCTCCTCTTCCGAGAGCGCTTTATCTTTGAGCTGACTTTGAAGGGATTTCTTTCTTGCAAGAATATCCTCAAGCTTTAATTCAATATCATTGAGTTTTTCGGTACGCTCTTCGATCGGTATATCTTCCGCCATTAAAGGGGAAAGTCCCATCGAAAAGAGTAGAAGAAGCATTAAAAAGAGGCTGCGAATCTTGAAGTTTCTGGTCATTTCTCTCTATCCCTATAATATTATCTCTTTCACCTTAGAGTAATGAACTCATGAGGTCAATATCCCGATACTATCAGTCTTATGATTATGAGAGCATTAATACTATATTAGAGATCTATTAGAGATTGATTTTAGGATCTTTTTTATTTTTATAGAAAATTTTATATGTTTGAAATTAATTAATCCTACATGATTACCTAATATCTTTAAGCCACTTATGTGGCAGTGAACCACAATTGAAAGATGTGCCGGCACCAGCAATTTTTCTAAGCGCCTATACGGCAGTGAACCTTTACGCTCATTACGCCATTCTCTCATTATCTTTCTAAGCTGCCTATACGGCAGTTAACGGAATAATGCATTAGTAACGAAGCAATCTAGCTTTCTAAGCTGCCTATACGGCAGTTAACGCTGGGGGGATGTATTAACGAGCGATCCCATTTTTCTAAGCTGCCTATACGGCAGTTAACTCAATAGAAGCTGTTGTTGAAGATAGAGACAATTTCTAAGCTGCCTATACGGCAGTTAACAACCACGAATAATCTCAGGATCGTGATAAACATTTCTAAGCTGCCTATACGGCAGTTAACAAAATATCGACCTTTTGATTGTCGATGAAGTCTTTCTAAGCTGCCTATACGGCAGTTAACTCAATGCAACGCTTAGGTGTAGATAGATCAGATTTCTAAGCTGCCTATACGGCAGTTAACATCAGCAAAACAAGACAGGCAGGCTAGATACATTTCTAAGCTGCCTATACGGCAGTTAACTTCATCAAGACAGAACAGGTCGAGAAATTAGATTTCTAAGCTGCCTATACGGCAGTTAACTCGAGCAGATGATGCGCACTCAAAAAGAGGCATTTCTAAGCTGCCTATACGGCAGTTAACGAGTAGAGGTCAATATGATTAGCAGAAACACATTTCTAAGCTGCCTATACGGCAGTTAACTAATAATTGAATTTCGATTAATTTGTTTAAAATTTCTAAGCTGCCTATACGGCAGTTAACGCATCACAATACAGCGCTTTGAAGAAATAGAATTTCTAAGCTGCCTATACGGCAGTTAACAGCTTTAAGGCAGTAAAAGAGCCTGTGAAGCATTTCTAAGCTGCCTATACGGCAGTTAACGAATGAGAGTTGAAGCGATTGCCGAATCTAAATTTCTAAGCTGCCTATACGGCAGTTAACCTCTTCTGTATCTGTAATTATGCGCACCTCTTTTTCTAAGCTGCCTATACGGCAGTTAACTGATTACCCAAAGCGAACAGAAGCGAAGCAGATTTCTAAGCTGCCTATACGGCAGTTAACATCGTAAAAAGATGGGCAAACGGCGAATCAGATTTCTAAGCTGCCTATACGGCAGTTAACTTGCTGAGTTCCAGCGTTGATTTTTCAGTAAGTTTCTAAGCTGCCTATACGGCAGTTAACAATTCAAAAGAAAGTAAGATCTTATTTGAAGATTTCTAAGCTGCCTATACGGCAGTTAACTTTCCTGCGCTGTGCGCCCCCGTATTCTAATATTTCTAAGCTGCCTATACGGCAGTTAACAATGGCTTTGAGTGGACGGTGTTTTGTTCGTATTTCTAAGCTGCCTATACGGCAGTTAACAAAAGCATAGAGCCTCAGTCCCAAGACTTGCTTTTCTAAGCTGCCTATACGGCAGTTAACATGAGTATCTCTCGCTCTTAATGAGAACAAAGTTTCTAAGCTGCCTATACGGCAGTTAACGTTGTATGTTTTCATTACATAACTATAGTTACTTTCTAAGCTGCCTATACGGCAGTTAACCTTAAAGATGCTCGAATTAAGTTTTTATCTAGTTTCTAAGCTGCCTATACGGCAGTTAACCATCTCAGCCATTCTACCGCCTTGCCCAAAACTTTCTAAGCTGCCTATACGGCAGTTAACAAAGATTTCATCATCTTCTATTGATTCAAACGTTTCTAAGCTGCCTATACGGCAGTTAACGCAAAGGGGCAGATTACTGAGATTTTTAAAGATTTCTAAGCTGCCTATACGGCAGTTAACTCCTCCTATAAATATCAACAGTTTATTTTTATTTTCTAAGCTGCCTATACGGCAGTTAACGAGCTAATGCATAAGCGCCTATTTTATCACCATTTCTAAGCTGCCTATACGGCAGTTAACTAAATATTTGAACGATAACGGCGTTAGAATCTTTTCTAAGCTGCCTATACGGCAGTTAACGGGCATTTACACACTTGTCAATAAATAATATCTTTCTAAGCTGCCTATACGGCAGTTAACATCTCTTCTCTCTCTACTGATATGAAAATCAATTTCTAAGCTGCCTATACGGCAGTTAACCTTTTCAATAGCATTTAATCTAGCGTTAGTTTTTTCTAAGCTGCCTATACGGCAGTTAACAATAGATTTAAGTCTTAAAAGGGCTGAGTAGTCTAAGTTTAAGGTGGTTTTGCCTTTAAAAACCTATTATCTCCTCATATTTCAGAACTTATTGATTTATTGCTAAGTTTTTAAAGAGCATAAAATAAAGGTCAAAAAAGAATTAACGCGTTAAAATCATATTAATCCCTCTCTGTAAAGAGGTTCTTACTACTTTTGTGAAGAGCAGTGGTGATAAGAACCTCACCCTTTATTGGGGCTCAATTCACAATGAGTCGTGGGTTAGGCGACTCATCGATTGATGATATTTATTGGCCGGTCTGTCCGCGATGACGTAGGGCATGATCGAGTAGGGTAATCGCTAACATCGCTTCTGCAATAGGGGTTGCGCGAATACCGACGCATGGATCGTGTCGCCCTTTGGTAATGACTGATGTCTCATTGCCATTAATATCTACAGTTCTTCCTTCTAAACGAAGGCTTGAGGTGGGTTTTAAGGCGATATGGGTAATGATAGGTTGCCCTGATGAGATTCCACCGAGGATTCCACCGGCATGATTAGAGAGGAATCCATCAGCTGTGATCTCATCTCTAAATTCGGTACCAAGCGCTTCTACAGCGGCAAACCCATCACCAATTTCAACCCCTTTTACGGCATTAATCCCCATCATGGCATGTGCAATATCGGCATCTAAGCGATCAAATACGGGCTCTCCTAAACCGACAGGAGGGTTCTCGGCAATAACGGTGACTTTCGCGCCAATAGAATTTCCAGATTTGCGGAGTTGATCCATATAGTTTTCTAGCTCACTCATATCCTCTAAGCAAGGCCAGAAGAAGGGATTTCCTTCCGCTTCAATGGCCGTCTTTTGGAACTGACTTGGTTTGATCGGTCCCAATTGTGAGAGATAACCATAAATTTCCGTTCCATAAAGTTTTTTTAGCACAGCTTTTGCAATTGCACCGGCAGCGACACGAATGGCTGTTTCCCGCGCACTAGAGCGCCCACCACCGCGATAATCACGTACTCCATATTTATGGTGATAAGTATAATCGGCATGACCAGGTCTAAAGAGATCTTTAATATCGTTATAATCTTTCGAGCGTTGATCCTCATTCTCAATGAGTAGGGCGATAGAGGTTCCCGTACTTTTACCATCAAAAACACCAGAGAGAATAGAGACTCGATCTGCCTCTCTGCGTTGAGTTGTATGGCGTGATTGTCCTGGTTTACGGCGATCAAGATCGATCTGTAACATCTCTTCATTAATTTCGATTCCCGGAGGGCAACCATCAACAATCGCAACTAATGCTTTTCCATGACTTTCTCCTGCGGTTGTGACACAAAATAATTTTCCGATGCTATTGCCCGACATATACTTTCTCTCCCTTGTCGATATGAGATTAACTGCTTATTTCTTTATTGTTGCATTTCATTTATTTGTTGGATTTATTTTGAATCGCTCTCGATTCAGTCCATTGAGCAGAATAGCACCTTTTTAGAGTTGTCGCACCCTTCTGTTTTTCTTCTTGAGAGCACTCTTAATTGCCGAAAAAGGTTTGTCGCTTTTTTATCTACTTTCTATAAAGAATTGCTAGAAAGAATTTTAAAGAATCTTAAAGGATCTTAAAGGATCTACAAAGGAGAGTATCTATAGAAGCGAGTGGGGTGCATAAAAAAGAGGTCCATATGAGTGGACCTCTGTGGTGTGGCTATTTGCTAATTTTCGTTATGAATTATGATCTAGATTGCGAAAAGTACGCGTTTCTCATCTTTTAATAACTCATAGACTTTATCGATATGTCCCTGTTCAGTGACAAAGACTTCTATAGTTAAAGAGATATATTTACCAGACTTACTCATATTACGCTTAATACGATCGTGATCTAGTTTAGGGTCAACCTCTTTCATTAAGCCGATAATCAGCTCTTCAAAGTCGTCACTATTTTCCCCCGTTACTTTAAATGCAAAGTGGGTTGGGAAATCGACAAGTGATTCGCCAGTTTCTGGATTAATCATGATATTTTTCTCCAAGTTGTTTGACCATCTTTATCTTCAAGCGCGATGCCTAATGTGGCAAGTTCATCTCGTATACGATCTGATTCAGCCCAATTCTTCTCGGCTCTCGCTTGATTACGGGCAGCGATCATTGCATCAATATCGATCGCTAAGTGCTCTGTATCCCCCTGTAAAAAGTGGGTTGGATCTTGTTGCAAAATTCCTAGTACAGCACCTAACTCTTTTAAAAGCGTATAGTAAACAGGCTCTTTAGTTCGATTATAGTTGTTCGCTACTTCATGTAATATGGAGATTGCTAAGGGAGAATTAAAGTCATCATCCATAGCTGCGTAGAAATTATCCAGCATTGGGTGACTCTCCGGCATCGGAACAATCTCTTTAGGCGCTGTAGCGAGTGCGGTATAGAGCCGTTTTAATCCATTTCCTGCTTGAGTGATGGTATCAGTTGAGTAGTTAATATGGCTACGATAATGGGTGCTTAAGATAAAAAAGCGTAAGACTTCAGCAGGGTAGAGCTCAAGAATCTCACGAATAGTGAAGAAGTTGCCGAGCGATTTACTCATCTTCTCATTATCGATATTGATAAAGCCATTATGCATCCAATAGTTTGCCATCGGCTTATCGTGGCAGCCCTCAGATTGGGCAATCTCACACTCATGATGGGGGAATTTAAGATCCATTCCACCGCCATGAATATCAAAATGCTCCCCAAGATGTTCTGCGCTCATAACTGAGCATTCAATATGCCAACCGGGGCGACCAGGTCCAAAGGGGGAATCCCATGCGGGCTCTCCCGCTTTTGCATGTTTCCAAAGAACAAAGTCGAGGGGATCTTCCTTATATTGGTCGATTGCGATGCGTTCTCCTGCTCTTAACTCATCGATCGATTGATTGGAGAGCTTACCATAATCTTTAAATTGGCGAACGCGATAGTAGACATCGCCATTATCAGCATGATAAGCGAGTCCTTTTTCGATTAATTGCTCAATCATTGTAAGCATGCCGGCAACATGATCTGTAGCACGGGGCTCTTCATCTGGCTTTAAGATATTGAGTGCATCACAATCCTCATTCATCTTTTCGATAAATTCAGCTGTAAGTTCATCAATCGTAATTCCCCGCTCATTAGCGCGGGCAATAATTTTGTCATCAATATCGGTAATATTGCGGACAAATTTGAGATTATAACCGCGATGCCGGAAGTAGCGATTGATCATGTCGAAAGCGACAAGAGAGCGAGCATGGCCGATATGACAATAATCGTAGACCGTCATTCCACAGACATACATCTTAATCTGCTCGGGATTAATCGGTATAAACGGTTCTTTTTTGCGTGTTAGGCTATTGTAGATTTGAATCATGCTCTTTGATCTCCAGCTTTAAAAAAGACTCAATCGGTCAGTCGTTATTTTATGAGTATCTTTGCCACTTTACGATTCTCTTAAAGAGTATTGTTAAAGAGTATTGATAAACGGCCATTACCCAATGAAATAATAAGCCCACTATTTTACAGCATCTTGCACTATATTGATAATGAATTGCTGATAGCCTAACTCATTAATCTTAAGTAGATTGCTTCTTAACTCTAAATGATAGTAGGTATGATATAATTTTCATTCTCAATAACTTGTTGTAGAGGTTGGTAAGTGATGGGGAATTCTTGCATTCTTGGATACTTGAGTCTTCATTTAAATTCTCACTCTACGATTTTAAATTTTAATGATAGATAGGTCGATCAATATATATGGTTCTCTATACTCCTAAAAAACTTCCTGGTGTTCCACTGCTGGTCATTATCATTACTCTGATGGGGGCTTTTGCTCCGATGTCGATTGATCTCTATCTGCCGGCATTTTTACAAATACAGGAGGGATTCGGAACCACCGATGCCGAAGTTAAAAAGACCTTAACGCTCTTTCTGTTAGGCCTCTGTATTGGGATGATGTTTTATGGGCCTCTCTCTGATAAATATGGTCGACGTAATATTATCTTAATCGGGGCGATTATCTACTCCATCACCAGTATCTTGAGTACCTTAGTTTCCCAAATTGAAGGTTTGCAAGCGTTACGATTGATTCAGGCGATTGGTGCCGGCGCATGTATGGTGGTCGGGCGCGCGGTAATTCGAGATGTCTTTAAGGGGAAGGAGGTTGCGGTGATGATGTCGGTGGTGCAGGTGATTATGATGATCGCGCCACTCTTGGCACCTCTTATCGGTGTTGCGGTACTCTATCTCTTTAAGAGTTGGCAGGCACTCTTTTGGGTATTAACCTTTTTCGGTAGTGCGGCTTTCTTTCTCACCTTCTTTTTTCTGCCGGAGACTTACCAAAAAGAGGAGAGAGGTGAGATCAGTATTGCCCAGACCTTTAAAAATTATGGTTTAATTTTGAAAGATCGGCGCTCTTTAGGTGCGATGCTCGGCTGTGCTTTGCCGGCAGGTGTTGTTTTTGCCTATGTCACGGGCTCTTCCTATCTCTATCAGGCACAATATGGTTTAAGTGAATTCCATTTTAGTATTCTATTTGGGCTCAATATTGTTGGTGTTATTATTAGTGCGCTCCTTAATATTCTCTGTCTCAAACGTTTTAGTGTGATTACCTTAATTCTTTTTGGGCTTGTTTGGATCAGTCTTGCCGGCATAATTATGTTGTTTTGGGGAGATCAATCTCTCATTGGCTTTTTCCTCTCAACCTTCCTTTTGATGTGTGTCTCTGGTTTTATTGGTAATAATATTGTCTCTCAAATTATTGAGCTCAATTATCATCGAGCGGGAGCAGCAATGGCACTAAACTCAGCAACCCAATTTTTTGTGGGTGCGATTGCAAGTTATATTGTGACTCATCATCAGGCACTTTTAACAGTCGTGATGGGGGTTTCGGGAATCTCAGGAGCGATTGCTTATTTTCTTCTCTATCAGCCATGGCGTGAGGTAAGAGTGGATCAAAGTATAGATCAAAGCGTGGATCAAAGCGTAGATCAATAGGAGATTGAATGATTAAAGAGCCCAGAAGTTTAAACTCCTGGGCTCTTTTTTTGGTTGCTATTTTGGGATCTGATGTGAAGATGCTAGCTCAAAATTGGCTAGTAGGTTCATTATCCCATCGCCTCCTATTTTTCGTGAGGCGAGCTAATGATTTTACTTACCTAAATCTTCGAAAAAACGTTTTGCTTTATCTAGCCAGCTATTCTGTTTAGGTGCGTGATTTTCCCCTAATGTTTCACCAAATTTACGCAACATCTCTTGCTGTTCGCTGCTCAATTTAACCGGGGTCTCTACTTTGATTGTGCAGTAGAGGTCACCTTGCACGCCACCTCGAACGGGCTTAACTCCTTTTCCGCGCAATCTAAAGACGCGATCCGTCTGTGTTTCTGCCGGGATCTTTAAGTTAACGCGTCCATCGAGGGTAGGGACTTCTATCTCGCCCCCTAATGCTGCGGTTGTAAAGCTGACTGGCACCTCACAGTAGAGGTTTTCATCTTCGCGAGTGAAGATGGCATGTTTCTTCACGCGGATCTGTACGTAGAGATCACCATTCGGTCCGCCATTTTCACCAGCTTCACCTTCACCAGAAAGGCGAATTCGGTCACCAGTATCAACGCCTGCCGGTACTTTCACTTCAAGCGTTTTGTTTTTACGAATGCTACCGCTACCATGGCAATGTTTACACGGATTGGTAATCTTTTTGCCACGACCATGACAGTCAGGGCAGGTCTGCTGTACAGAGAAGAAGCCTTGCGATACACGAACTTGTCCTAAACCGTGACAGGTTGGACAGGTAACCGGCTCAGATCCTTCAGCAGCACCGCTACCATTACAGTAGTGACAATGAACTTTTGTCGGTACAGTGATTCGGGTTGTTGTCCCAAAGACAGCCTCTTCTAAGGTGATATCGAGTTGGTAACCAATATCTTCTCCACGATATGCACGGGGACCACCTTGTGCGCCACCGCCACGATTACCGAAGATATCACCAAACATATCACCAAAGATATCGCCGAAATCAGCGCCACCGAAGCCGCTAAATCCACCTTGTCCAGCACCCGCTTGACCATTGACACCTGCATGACCAAATTGATCATACATTTTTCGCTTCTCTTCATCGTAGAGAACTTCGTAGGCTTTCTGAACCTCTTTAAATTTCGCTTCAGCTTCCTCTTTGTTCTCCGAATTACGGTCTGGATGATATTTTCCAGCAAGTCTTCTGTAAGCTTTACGGATCTCATCTTGTGTCGCTGTTTTCGCTACGCCTAAGACCTCATAATAATCGCGTTCCGCCATATATGCTTATTCCTTAATTTCTCTATCGTTTGACTCTATCACTATCTTCTATAAATGATTTCTGTAATAACTATTTTACTATTTTAACTATCGGTATTGGTTAAATATCACTCTCTTTAACATTTTTTAATATCTTTAATATCTTTAATACCTTTAGTGCTTTGAGTATCTATATCAATATTTCTACTATTAATGCCTATTTAATAGGACTGAATAGGATTGAATAGATCTGAATACAAATAGATCTTCATATATTTATCTTTGTTTTTCTGGTTGTTGCCGTTAAACAGATTATCAATCTAGATTTATAGAAGGTGGGTAAATGGATAACTTTCAGATTAACCTCTAACCTCTTAGCGAGAGATCGGTGTTAGATTAATCATTATCACCATTCCTATTACTTTGGGCACTTATTCAATCATGATTGATAAGATGTTTAATCGATATTAAATCTATGGTTCATCTTTATCGATGTTCTTATGAGAACTCTATTTGAGAGTCTTGTCTATCGAGTCTTTACTGAGTCTCTACTGAGTTCTTCTTGACTATTTTTACAACAAATATCAATTCTGTTTGTTTAGACTTTAAAAGAGGATACCCCTTTCGAGGTATCCTTCATAGAGTACTTATGATGAAAGAGAATTACTTCTTCTCACCTTTGTCATCTTTAACTTCTTCAAACTCAGCATCAACAACATTGTCATCTTTAGCTTCTTGACCTTCAGCTGTTTCGCCTTGTTCTGCATAAGCTTTCTGTGCAAGCGCACCAGCAAGTTCTGTTAATTTTTCAGTTTTTGCATTGATATCAGCAAGATCACTACCTTTTACGGCTTCTTTAAGCTCTTCGATCGCTGCTTCAATCGCTGTTTTTTCAGACTCTTCTACTTTATCTGCTAAATCTTTAAGTGATTTTTCAGAAGCATGGATCATCTGTTCAGCCATATTGCGTGCAGAAACGAGCTCTTGGAACTTCTTATCATCTTCAGCATGCTTTTCAGCATCTTTGATCATCTTCTCGATATCATCTTCAGAGAGACCAGAGTTTGAACGAATCTGGATAGATTGCTCTTTACCTGTCGCTTTATCTTTTGCTGAAACATTCATAATACCATCAGAGTCGATATCAAATGTTACTTCGATTTGTGGTACACCGCGTGGTGCTGGTGGAATGTCTGAAAGATCAAACTGACCTAAAGAGTGGTTCTCAGAAGCTTGTGGACGCTCACCTTGTAATACATGGATGGTTACTGCAGGTTGATTGTCCTGTGCTGTTGAGAATACTTGGCTTGCTTTTGTTGGGATCGTTGTATTCTTCTCGATCAACTTAGTCATCACGCCACCCATTGTCTCGATACCGAGAGAGAGTGGAGTTACATCAAGAAGAAGAACATCTTTAACATCACCACCTAATACACCGCCTTGTACCGCAGCACCTGATGCAACAGCTTCATCTGGGTTCACATCGTGGCGAGGCTCTTTACCAAAGAACTCTTTAACTTTCTCTTGTACTTTAGGCATACGAGTCTGACCACCGACAAGGATGACATCATCGATTTGGCTTGCTGAAAGACCCGCATCTTTAAGTGCCACGCGGCATGGCTCAAGCGTACGATCGATAAGATCTTCTACTAACGCTTCAAGTTTTGCGCGAGTCATCTTGATATTAAGATGTTTTGGTCCTGTATTATCTGCCGTGATGTAAGGAAGGTTGATCTCTGTCTGCTGTGCAGAGGAGAGTTCGATTTTCGCTTTTTCACCAGCATCTTTAAGACGTTGTAATGCTAAAGGATCATTTTGGAGATCGATACCGGTCTCTTTTTTGAACTCTTCAACAAGGTAGTTGATGATAGCATTGTCAAAATCTTCACCACCTAGGAAAGTATCACCATTAGTTGAGAGAACTTCAAACTGTTTGTCGCCATCAAAGTCAGCAATTTCGATGATGGAGATATCAAATGTACCGCCTCCTAAGTCGAATACTGCAACTTTCTTCTCACCTTTCGAGTCTTTATCAAGACCATAGGCAAGAGCAGCTGCTGTTGGTTCGTTGATAATACGTTTTACATCAAGACCTGCGATCTTACCTGCATCTTTTGTTGCTTGACGTTGAGCATCATTAAAGTACGCAGGAACAGTGATTACTGCTTCAGTTACTTTCTCACCAAGATATTTCTCGGCAGTCTCTTTCATCTTCATTAAGACACGTGCAGAAACTTCTGGTGGTGCCATCTTCTGATTATCTAATACTTCAACCCATGCATCGCCATTATCAGCTTTGATAATAGAGAAGGGAACAATCTCACGATCTTTCTGTACTTCTGCATCATCAAAGCGACGGCCAATAAGACGTTTGATCGCATAGAGTGTATTTTTAGGGTTGGTAATTGCCTGACGTTTCGCCGGCTCACCTGTTAAAACTTCATCGGGAGTATATGCCACGATAGAAGGGGTTGTGCGATCACCTTCTGCGTTCTCAATAACGCGCACTTTATCGCCTTCCATTACGGCAACACATGAGTTAGTTGTACCTAAGTCAATACCAATAATTTTAGCCATTATTTTATTTCCTTTATTGTCACTTATTATTGAATCAATGATTGTTAATAATTGTTGTTGAGTAATGCGTTAAAGTCAGAATTAATCAGATTTAAATCAGATTTATAAGGTTTTAGAGTTCTATAAGATCAGTCATACAAATACCGATTCAATATCGATGAGAAAAGGTTGATCTAACACAATTCATAAAAGATCTTAGATCTCTGCTCTAAACTTCTCTTTACAACTTAAAATCTTTCAATTTATCTTTCATTTTCTTTAGCCTACTTCATTCTCTGAGTACAATATGGGAACGAATTTTTAGACTTCAAGTGTTTTTATCTATTTATCTTAAATTTTTTTTGAATTTTTCTTAAACATTCTTCTAAATCTTACTCTTAAAGCTCTAAGGTTTGTTATATGGTTTGCCTCATTCCTTACGATATATCGGCCTTAGGGGAGATTGTTCTAGCTGAAGGAGTTCGTGGAAAATTGATCAAAATAGGATCTATTTCCACTCTATCTCTTAGTGTTTATCTCTGAGATTTATGCCTCTTTTGAGGATCTTCTTGCGCCGAAGATATCGCTACCGATACGGATAATGGTGGCACCTTCTTCAATTGCAAGTTCTAGATCTCCACTCATGCCCATAGAGAGTTCTTTAGCATCTTCTGGAAGTAAGCCTTTTTGCCTCATCTCTTCACTCAACTCTCTTAATGTGGAGAATCCTGCACGAATAAGGTCTGGATTATCAGATTGAAGGCCAATTGTCATCAAGCCTCGAATCTCAAGGTGAGTAAAGGGGGCAAGTTCCTCTAGAAATGGAGTGAGCTGATCGGGAAGTAATCCCTGTTTATTGGGATCTAATGAGCTGTTGACCTGAATAAAAATGGCTGTTTTTTTATTTAAAGCTTGAGAGGCTCGATCGATACGGCGAGCGATTCTGATGCGATCAACACTTTGGATACAATCTGCATACGCTGTAACCTCATTTACCTTATTTCCTTGTAATGGACCAATAAAGTGAGTCTCTCTGGGTGTTTTAAAAGAGGTGTTGATCTTTTGGAGGAGCTTAGGTGCTTTTTCCATCAGTTCTTGGGCTCTATTTTCACCGATAAGCCCATACCCGAGAGCAATTGCTCGATTAATTGTATCGATCGACTGCTCTTTTGTTGCTAGGAGGAGGGAGATCTCATTGGGATCTCTTTGAGCACTCTTTGCGGCGCTTTTGATTCGTTGATAGACCTTTTCGATATTGGAGAGAAGTTGTTGGTCGCTGATCTGTACTTCTGTCGTCATGTCCTATTTACCTCTATTTTTAACTTCTATTAGCCACTAGTAACCTTTTTTAGGATCGATATCGAGCGATTTTAACTTGCGATAGAGGTTTGTCCGCTCCATCCCTACCAATTCAGCAAGATTTGCGATATTACCTTCAGAACGCTCATATTGTGCGATCAAATAGGCTCGTTCAAACTGTTCTCGAGCTTCCCTTAAGGGGAGATGGAGCGGCAGATGATCTGTTAAGTTGGTTAAATTGCTACTATTTTTAAGATCTTGTTCTAATGCTTGATTGACTTCTTCTAGTGTAACTTCATCGCTTTTACCTAAGACTAATAAGCGTTGAATGATATTTTTAAGTGCGAGATGATTGCCACTCCACTGATGGTTTCGAAGACGATTTTGCGCTGCAATAGAGAAGTGGCGATAGGTTAAGCCTTTATCATCAACAAAGTAGTGGATGTAGGCATTGACTAATTCCGGCACATCTTCAGGGTGTTCTGCAAGAGAGGGGATCTCGATAAGAACGACATTAATTTGATGCCAGAGAGGTTCAAGAAAATCTCCGCTCTCAACAAGCGAGAGGAGTCCAGGTTGTGCTGAGAAGATATAGCGAATATTTGTGGGGGTAATGGTGCCTGTTTGTGGATGGATATATGATTTTGTTTGGATAAGATCATAAATCAGCTTTTGTGCGCGATCATCCGCTTGCTCTAAGTTGCTAAGATAGAGAGTGCCGCCATCAAGCGACTGGAGGAGTTGTGAACGTTTCTCCGCATTTTCAATAAGCTCTTTTACTTCATTTAAGCTGAGTGAGTTGAAACTCAATTCCAAGAAGGGGGCTTTTTTTCTATTTGACGAAGTATGGATATAACTTGCAATGCCGGCTACTTCAGAGCCAAATGTATGGAGAAGAAGAACATTGGTATCTGATTTAGCCGCTTCGATTAACCTCTCTCTTAAGGTTACCATCAATTGACTTCGACCAATCGGTTCAAAGGGAGGAATTGCCGGCGGAGCACTCTGTAAGGACTCTTCTGCCTGAGGAGTTTTTGATTTTGATTCTTCCAATGTCTTCTCAACGACGAGGAGTAACTTTGCTAATGTTAATGGCTTTTCAAGAAAGTCGACAGCGCCTAATTTAGTCGCTTCAATCGCATGCTCTAAAGTTCCATGTCCACTCATCATAATAACAGGGCAGTGTAGCTCGCTATTATTACGCCACTCTCCTAAAAGAGAGATGCCATCAATATCGGGCATCCAGATATCGAGAAGAATTAGATCAGGCTCTCGCTCCGCTTTTAGCGCTTTAGCTTCTGAGCCATTATAAGCCATTGCGACCTCGTAACCTTCATCTTGTAAAATGTCACTAACAAGGTTACAGATATCTTTTTCATCATCAATAATTAGGATATAAGGTTTTTCTTGTGACATAGTGAATTGACTCTCTCTTATCAAATTAGGGTAGGGGTAAATAGGGCTAGGCAGATCAATAGGCTCTTTTTAAAGGGGCTATTGATTCTGTGTTATAGCATTCATTTTATCAATAAAGAGGAAAAAGGGGTGTCTTTAACCACCCCTTTTGTAAAATTAGCCTCTCTGTTCTCTCTGTTCTCTCTGTTCTCTCTATTGCGATAGAGGTAGAGATAGAGATAGAGATAGAGCTCAGAATTATTTGAGGATGATTACTCCTCACTACTCTCCTTGGCACTACTCTTTTTACTACTGCTCTTCTTAGTCGCAGTGCTCTTGGTCGTACTCTTCTTGGCTGTAGTACTCTTTGTCGTACTACTCTTCGTTGCCGTACTCTTTTTGGGAGAGGCTTTTTTGGCCGTGCTCTTTTTGGCGGTCGTTTTTTTAGTTTCAGCCTTATCATCTGCACTTTTTTTAGTGCTACTCTTCTTTGTTGCAGCTTTGCGGCGACCTTTTGCCGGTGCTTTTGCCAATAGCTCTTTACACTCTTCTAAGGTTAATAGTGCCGGATCACTCTCTTTCGGGACCTTCGCATTTTTGGTGCCATCTGTAATATAGGGTCCGTAGCGACCATTAATTACTTCGATCAATACATCACCATCTTGGAATGAATTGATGAACTTAGCGGCTTCCGCTGCTTTATGCGCTTCTACAATCTCCATCGCACGCTCAAATGTGACGCTATAAGGATCATCTTCTTTTAGAGAGACAAATTTGCGTGGACCATATTGAATGTAAGGACCAAAACGGCCAATATTTGCACGAATGTCGTAGCCATCTTCTCCTTGACCTAAAACGCGAGGAAGGCGGAAGAGTGCCATCGCTTCTTCAAAAGTAATGGTGTCAATACTCTGTCCTGGAAGAAGTGAGGCAAAACGGGGTTTCTCCTCATCATCCTTATCTCCAATTTGAGCAAAAGGTCCATAGCGACCAATTCTTACAGAGACTGGCTTTCCTGTTTTAGGATCTTCTCCCAATACTTTAGCCTGAGCCACTTCCGCGCGGGTGACATTCTCTTCAACATGATTACATTGTGCGATAAAGGGGGTCCAAAATTCTTCTAAAAGAGGAATCCACTCTTTTTCTCCATTTGCAATCTCATCGAGATTATCCTCCATGAGTGCCGTAAATTCATAATCGACGATGCGGGTAAACTCTGAAGAGAGGAAGCGTGCGACAATTTTCCCCATGTCGGTAGGGATAAAACGACGACTATCTAAAATAACATATTCTCGATTTTGGAGCGTTGAGATAATGGAGGCGTAAGTTGAGGGGCGTCCAATACCAAACTCTTCGAGAGACTTGACAAGAGAAGCCTCCGTATAGCGTGGGGGTGGTTCAGTGAAGTGTTGATTTGGTTTGATCTCGGTAAGATCGATTATTTCCCCAATTGCCATTTCTGGAAGAATCTTATCTTCATCTTTCTGCTCCTCTTTTTCATCATCAACATCCTCGAGATAGAGGCTCATAAAACCCGGAAAAGCAATGGTAGATCCTGTTACACGGAAGGTATGAAGACCTTTTTCTCCCAAATCGATCGAGGTGGTATTCATGATTGCAGACTCCATCTGAGAGGCAATGGCGCGTTTCCAGATCAGCTCATAGAGGCGATATTGATCAGAAGTCAGATGCTCTTTTACCGATTCCGGAGTTCTAAAGACAGATGTTGGGCGAATTGCTTCATGCGCTTCTTGGGCGTTTTTTGCCTTTGTCTTATATTCTCTAGGTGCTTTAGGAAGGTACTCATCGCCATGTTGACTCTTAATATAGCGACGAATATCTTCAAGCGCTTCGTTAGAGAGAGTGACAGAGTCTGTACGCATATAAGTAATGAGACCGATCGTTTCAGCCCCTAGGTTGATCCCTTCATAGAGATCTTGCGCTGTTCGCATTGTGCGAGTTGTACTAAATCGCAGTTTACGTGAAGCTTCCTGTTGTAAGGTTGAGGTGGTAAAAGGCGCTGCCGGATTACGACGACGCTGCTTCTTTTCAACATTGTAGACAGGGATTTTATTATTAAACCGCTTCTCGAGTGTTGCTTTAGTGGCATTTGCGCTCTTTTCATCGGTAATGGTAAATTGCTCTACCTTTTCACCGTTATACTCGATTAATTTACCGGAGAAGGTCGAACTCTCTTTTGCAAGGTTGGCAAAGATTGACCAGTACTCTTGAGAGACGAAGGCATTGATCTCATCTTCTCGCTCTACAATTAATCTTAATGCCGGTGATTGAACGCGACCTGCAGAGAGGCCAGGGTTAATCTTTTTCCAAAGAAGTGGAGAGAGATTGAAACCGACAAGATAATCGAGAGCAGTTCGAGCTTGTTGTGCCTCTACAAGATCCATATCAATCTGCCTAGGGTGGGCGACAGCATATTGAACAGCACTTTTTGTAATTTCATTGAAGACAACACGTGTGATCTTTTTCCCTGTCAGTGCTCTTTTACTCTTAAGATACTCTAAAATATGCCAAGAGATCGCTTCACCTTCTCTATCCGGGTCCGTCGCAAGCATAAGGTTGTCCGCATCTTTTAATGCTTTCTCTATAGCAGCAAGATGTTTTCGGTTTTGGGGGATCACCTCATATTTCATCGCAAAATTATTATCTGGATCAACAGAACCAGTTTTGCGAACTAATTGTCTTACGTGACCAAAAGAGGCAAGAACGGTAAAGTCCTTGCCCAGATATTTTTCAATTGTTTTTGCCTTTGCAGGGGATTCAACAATAACTAAAGATTTACTCATCTAATTTCTCAATTATCCTACGATTGTAACGTATCTATTAACGTGTCTATATTTTATGGTTCAAAGTGGCACATATTTGCTACAATAACAAATTCAGATTTCTAAATTCAGATTTAAAACGAAGTAGTAGTTTGAGTAATTTATCTTAAGAATTCAAGCTATCGCTATAAATTAACCTAAAAAGTAGAATTGATATCAATATGTATTACGACCAGAAAAAACCAAAAAGATCTTTCAAGTGGCTCTATTTGATTCTTATAGTCGCCTTTGTTGTATGGGTGATGCTCGATGATACCGATAAAGAGAATGAAACAACGCAGATTATTGAGGTTGAGTTGCCTCAATAGTTCATATCATTACTCGGAGCAGAATCCGAACAGAAATCCGAATAGAATCGGAATAGATCGAGAGAAATCAACAGTGAGATCAGTAGTGAGATCAGTAGTGAGATCGGTAGATCAACCGAGAAGGGTGTAATAGTGATGCAAAAGATGAACAAGCCTAATCGTAAGGGATTGGCTAGAATTGTTGCAGCAACCCAATATTCTCTAAGAGGATTACAAGCAGCTTACCGGAATGAGGAGGCGATTCGTCAAGAGTTGTGGGCGGGAATTGTTATTATTCCGCTTGCTTTTTTGATTGCAGATAGTGGTGTTGAGTTAGCTCTTCTCCTTGGAAGTGCGATTTTGATCTTTCTGATGGAGCTTGTTAATTCGGCGATTGAGTCTGTAGTCGATCGCATAAGTTTGGAGCATCATCCCTTATCGGGACAAGCGAAAGATATTGGCTCAGCACTTGTAATGGTGGCATTGATCATTTTTGCCACTGTTTGGTTGGCGATTCTCTTTTATTAGTTCTTTTATTGAGTTCTATATGTTGGAATATGGGTTTGAGGAATATTAGTGTGAGCAGAGGCAAAAGTGATCGTATTAGGAATTGAAAGTTCATGTGATGAGACAGGTGTCGCCATTTACGATGGTGCAGAGAGGAAGTTGTTAGCACATCAGCTCTACTCCCAAATTGCTTTGCATGCTCAATATGGTGGTGTGGTACCAGAGTTAGCATCGAGAGATCATATTCGTAAGCTTCCCCTTTTAGTCAATGCTGCGATTGAAGAGGCGGGAATTAATCTTCATGATTTAGAAGGAATCGCTTTTACGCGAGGACCTGGTTTAATCGGCGCGTTAATGGTTGCGGCAACTTATGCTCAAGGTTTAGGGTTAGCGCTTAATATTCCTATTTTGGGTGTTAATCATATGGAAGCTCATCTAATGGCGGTCATGTTAGAGGAAGAGCGGCCAGAATATCCCTTTGTAACGCTATTGGTTTCCGGAGGTCATACGCAACTTGTCTTAGTGCGTGATTTTGGTGATTATGAACTTTTAGGTGAGAGTCTTGATGATGCAGTTGGGGAAGCCTTTGATAAAACAGCAAAGATAATGGGTCTTCCTTATCCAGGAGGCCCAGAATTAGCAAAGCTAGCTGAAGAGGGTGATCCTACTCGTTACCACTTTCCACGACCGATGGTGAATCGCCCGGGGTTAGAGTTTAGTTTTAGCGGTATTAAAACAAAGGCCCTATTGACGATTGAAGAGGCAACTGAAGCTGACTACCCTGATATTGCTGCTGCATTTCAGGAGGCATTAATCGATACTTTGATTCAAAAATCTTTAAGAGCACTAAAAGTGACCGGTGCTAAAAATTTAGTGGTATCGGGAGGTGTAGGAGCTAACCAGCATCTTCGCGCAGAGCTGAGACGTTTAAGTGGCATTAAAGATTTTAAGGTCTATTTTCCTCGGTCAGAGTTTTGTACGGATAATGGTGCAATGGTTGCTTATCTAGGATGTGAACGCTTGAGTCGAGGTGAAGAGAGCGAATCTGTAAAGCTTTTAGCTCGTTGGCCGATCGACCAGTTAACAGAGCGGGATGCCAAGGAGTAAAGGGATGGATCGATATTGTAGACGTTGGCAGGAGTTATTACCTCAAGAGCGATTAGGTGTTGAGGTCAAGCAGGGGGTGCAGAGTTATCGTACCGATTTCCAGAAAGATTTCGATCGTCTTATCTTCTCTGCTGCTTTTAGACGTCTTCAAGATAAAACACAGGTTTTTCCTTTAGCGCAGACCGATTATGTTCGAACTCGCTTAACACACAGTTTAGAGGTTAGTAGTGTCTGTCGCAGTTTAGGTTCTCTACTTGGAGAGCATCTAGCACGTAAGGATGCGCTCTTTGAGATGACGCCTGCTGATTTAGGGGCAATTATGGCAGCGGGTGCTTTAGCACATGATATTGGTAATCCGCCATTTGGTCATGCCGGTGAGGAGGCTATTAGCCGTTTTTTTAAACGTAACAGTATTGGGTGTGATGTTTTAGCGCAGATGAAGCCTGAAGAACAAGCTGATTTTCTAGCTTTTGAGGGAAACGCTCAAGCCTTTCGGGTTTTGACAAAGTTGCAAAACTCTACTAATAGAGGTGGATTACAGCTTTCAATCCCAGTTTTAGCATCAATCTTAAAATATCCCTGTGCAAGTCTACATAAGCCCCGTGATGAAAATGTAGCATTTAAGAAATTTAATTACTTTCAATCAGAAAAAAAGCTCTTTTCGGAGGTAGCGCGTGCATCTTCAATGACGCCTCACCCGACAGTTGAGGGTGCTTGGTTTCGCCATCCTTTAGCATATCTATTAGAGGCGGCAGACGATATTTGTTACCATCTAGTAGATTTAGAGGATGCTTATCGTTTAAGATTATTAGAAAGTGAGCAAGTAGCCCATTTTTTAGAGTCTGTGATTACTAGTACGACAAGATTACCTGAAGAGAAGTTGGGTCGTTTTACTCGATCGAAGGATCGGGTGGAGTATCTTAGAGCATTTGCGATAGGTCTACTTGTAGATCAGACAATAAAGGCTTTCATTGAGAACGAAGTAGCAATTTTAGAAGGGCGTTTTAGTAAGAGTCTGCTGGATCTTATTCCGGCATCAACGTCACTTCGAGAGATTAAAGCTTATTCGCAAGCAAACGTCTATCACTCTGATACAGTTTTAGAGGTGGGAATTGCAGGATTTAAAGTTTTAGAGACTCTGCTAGAAGCTTTTACTGAGGCGGTTGAATTTGGAGAGAAGGGTGGGGCAAGAACTAAGATGTTGTTAAAGTTTCTGCCTGATCAGTTTTTCTGTGAAGGGAGAGCTATTAGTTCTGATCCATATAGGCGAGTGCAACAGGTTACAGACTTCGTTTCCGGAATGACTGATCGCTATGCGGTAAAAGTATTCAAAATGATTACGGGGGTTGATTTGCCTGTATAACTCTTGTTTAATATGCGCTGAACTGCGGAGGTTGGCGCTTCTTGCTTTGATACTATTTATTATTGATAGATATCAAGACACAACTGCTTGATTCTAGTAAGATGATGGCTCGAGTAACATTAGTATGGGATGCATTTTTAAAATGATGTTTGTTAAATTTTGGGGGAACTATGGGACAAAGTAAAAGTCTTCATGATCATTATGAGTACGGAGTAATCCGTGGGCTCGTAGTTAGTACTCTGTTTTTTGGAGCACTAGGATTATCTGCTGGACTTTGGGCGGCGTTAGAGCTGACCTGGCCAGTATTAAACTTTGATTTGCCAGGACTAACGTTCGGGCGCCTTAGACCTGTTCATACCACTTTAGTTATCTTTGGTATGGGGGGATCTGCATTAATCGGTACATCTTTCTATGTTGTGCAGAGAACATGTCAGGTAAGATTAGCCTATCCGGTCTTGGCATATATTGTATGGATTGGCTGGACAGTTGTATTTACATTGGTTCCGATCAGCTACATGATGGGTTACACTCAAGGTAAAGAGTATGCTGAATTTGAGTGGATCTTTGACTGGGCGGTAGCCGTTATCTGGTTGATGTATTTCTTTGTCTATGTCATGACAATTTTACGTCGTAAGCAGAAGCATATCTATGTTGCTAACTGGTTCTATCTTGCGTTTATCCTCGCGACGACACTTCTCCATGTGTTTAACAACATCTCGATTCCTGTATTTGGCGCAGAGGGTTTAAAATCTTATAACGTATTTAGCGGTATGCAGGATGCAATGGTGCAATGGTGGTATGGACATAACGCTGTTGGCTTCATCTTAACAGTTGCGTTCCTTGGTATGATGTATTATTTCGTACCGAAAGAGGCGGGTCGTCCGATCTACTCATATCGCCTTTCAATTGTTCACTTCTGGGCATTAACCTTCCTATATATGTGGGCTGGTGCGCATCACTTGCATTGGACTTCACTTCCAGACTGGGTGAGCTCACTCTCTGCAACATTCTCAATTATTCTTCTTCTTCCTTCATGGGGTGGGATGATTAACGGTATCATGACCTTATCAGGTGCATGGGATTCAATCCGTACTAATCCAATTATCCGCTTCATGGTTGTATCTCTCTCCTTCTATGGTATGAGTACGTTTGAAGGTCCATTGATGAGTCTTCGTTCTGTTAACGCACTCTCTCACTATACCGACTGGACAGTAGGTCACGTTCATGCGGGTGCATTAGGATGGGTTGCGATGATTACATTCGCGTCACTCTACCACATGGTTCCACGTGTGTTTGGTGGTAAGATCTGGAGCGAGCGCATGATCTTTGCTCACTTCTGGTTAGCGACGATCGGAATTGTAATCTACATTGTTTCTTTATGGGTTGCGGGTATCGGTCAAGGTATGATGTTACGTGCATTTAACCCTGAGTATGGAACACTTGCATACGAATTTATTGAAACAGTTAAGTTTATGCATACTCCGTATATCTTCAGAGCAATTGGTGGTGGCATGTTCTTATTGGGTGCTGTTCTTATGATCATTAACTTTGTAATGACAATGATTGTAGGTACTCGTGCTCAAGCGGATAACAATGCGTTAATCCCTGATGCAAAAGCTCATGCGTAATTAGGAGAAAATTTTAATGATTAAACATGAACGTTTAGAAAAAAATACAGGGCTTTTACTTCTCTTCACACTTGCGGTGATTAGTATCGGTGGGTTGATCGAGATTGTTCCACTCTTCTATATTGATGGAACGATCGAAGAGGTGAAGAAGAACGTTACAGAAGTAAAGCTTGATGAGAACTTCCAACCCGTTCTTGATGAAAATGGTAATGCGGTGATGGTAACGCGTGAAGTAGATGCGATCCGTCCTTATACACCACTAGAGTTTTTAGGTCGTAATATCTATGTAGCGGAAGGTTGCTATAACTGTCACTCACAACAGATTCGTCCTATGCAAGATGAGTATGAGCGTTATGGTCACTACTCATTAGCAGCTGAGTCTCAATTTGACAAACCATTCCAATGGGGATCACGTCGTATTGGACCAGACCTTGCTCGTGTGGGCGGTAAAATGGATAACCAATGGCACGTAGATCACTTAGTAGATCCAAAAAGTCGTGTTCCAGCATCGATTATGCCTAAATATCCTTGGTTGCTTGAAGATGATCTCTACTATGCCGATGTTAAGGAGCACTTAAGTGCAGCACGTATTGCAGGTGTGCCTTACTCGAAGACAGAAGAGGAATATCAGGCAAATATAGAGCGCTTTGGTGTTGATGTAGCCAATATGCTTGTTATTGACCTTGCGGCACAAAACTTGGAAGCACAGGCAGCTGCAGGAAATTACGATATGAATCCTGATCGTCTCACTAAAATGGATGCAATTGTTGCTTACCTTCAGGTATTAGGAACAATGGTTGAGTTTAAAGAAGACCAGGGTATCGAGTTTAGTGAGTTCCGTTAATTTAGAGGAGAATGTGTGATGATGGATTTCTTTATGTGGTTTACAGACTTAGGTAATAGTAAAACCTTAGCAGCTGTTATCTTCTTTGCTGTCTTTATCGGAATTATCATCTACACATTCACCGGTAAAGCTCGGAAAAAACGATTTGATGAGTATCGATATATTCCATTTATGGATGATGAAGAGTTCCTCTTTGATCAAAAAGAGCAGAAAGATAGAGCGAAAGATCAAAGTAGTGAGCACAAATAGGTGAACGATCTCTTCATGGTCAAAGTGACTGAGGAATAAAATAATGAGTGAAAACACAAATAAGAAAGATTTAAACAACGCAGAGGTAGAAACAACCGGTCACGTATGGGACGGTGACCTCCAGGAGTATAATAATCCTCTCCCTAGATGGTGGCTATATGCTTTCTATGGAACGATTATCTTCTCTATTGGCTACTGGATTCTCTTTCCAACTTGGCCGATGGCGAATGGTTATACCAAAGGGGTTTATAAAGTTGAGATTGAGAGACCTGTTGAGCAACAGTCAGGTGATCTACTCGTGGATGTAGAAGATGCAGATAATGCGCAGATGGAGCGTGTAAAAGTTCACTGGACAACACGTACAAGACTTGTCAATGAGCTACAATCATCTCCTGAAGCATTAAAGCGTCATGAGCATTTCTCTGAGTTAATGGCTAAAACAGAGGAAGAGATTATCAATGATCCCAATATGATTAAGTTTGCGGAAAATGCAGGTAAAACATTGTTTGTTGATAACTGTGCAACATGTCATGGTCCACAAGCGCAAGGAATCGTTGGTCTCTATCCTAACCTGAATGATGATAACTGGCTTTGGGGTGGTAGTTTAGCGCAGATCGAGGAGACAATTACTAAAGGTCGTCGTGGTAACATGCCCGCTGGTAAATTAACGATGACTCCTCAAGAGATTGAAGATGTTGCTAAATATACATTAACACTCTCTAATAACTATACTCCCGATGAAGCAACGTCACGTGGTGAAGAGCTCTTCTTTGGTAAAGGTGCATGTTTTACATGTCACGTAGACTTTACAAAAGATCCGCGTAAGGCGCAGGGTAATCCGCTTCTTGGAGCACCTAACTTGACTGACCAGATCTGGGAGATTGTAGATATTAATTCAAAAGAGACTCCAGAAGAGAAGGTTGCGGCAATTATCCCACAAATTCGTGACGGGGTTGATCCTAATACTACGAACCGTGTGATGCCGGCTTGGGAATCTCGTTTAAGCCCAGAGCAGATTCGTGCATTAGCTGTCTATGTTCACCAATTAGGTGGAAATAGTGCGGAAGAGTCTAATCAATAAGCTCTCTTAATGGAGTGACGAGATGGTTGTAGTATAGATACTTTCAGAGCTCCATTAAAAAGATCTTCAAAGGCCCTTTATGTTAGTAAAGGGCCTTTTTATTGATTTAGAACGTAAAAAATGATTTCCTTTCTGGGAACACTTAAGATTTTTATCAAATTTGGTTATAATGGATCCCTTATAAAATCATTAGCTCATAAAGGATGAAGAGAGTGGCAAATAATCTATCAGAGCAGAACAATACAACTCCAAGCAGTGATTCACTTTATGCAAAACGTATTCCTATCTACCCCCGTAGTGTCAAGGGGAAGTTTAGAACCTTTAAAAGTTCCGTTTTAGCATTAGCGTTTCTTGTCTTCTACTTACTACCTTGGGTGCCGTGGGATAGGGGGCCGGGGCTGCCAGGGCAGGCAGTCGTATTTGATTTAACGGCAAAGACCTTCTATATCTTTAGCTTACCTGTCGATATTCAAAATATATTCTGGCTAGCGGGTGTCTTAGCTATTTTTGCTTTCTCACTCTTCTTTGTAACCGCTGTTTTAGGCCGGGTATTCTGTGGATACTTCTGTTTCCAGACACTTTGGACTGATGCATTCATTATGATTGAGAGCGTTATCCAAGGAAATCGTAATGCACGTAAACGTTTGCATGAAGGTCCATGGAGTGGAGAGAAAATTAGCAAAATCGGTTTAACCTGGTTGGTATGGTTGATTTTTGCGGCTTGGACAGGGTTTACATTTACCTCTTATTGGATGCCGGCACCAGAGCTCATTAAGGTTGTATTTGTTGGCAAAGCCCCTTTTGCGGCCTATGGTACGATCGCCTTTATTACAGCAGCAACTTTTATTATGGCAGGTTTCTCTCGTGAGCAAGTCTGTACCTATATGTGTCCTTATGCTCGTTTCCAAGGGGTGATGTTCGATAAAGATACGCTCGTTGTTACTTATGATGAAGCAAGAGGGGAGAGAACGAAAGGCAGAGCGAAGCCAACAAAAGCTTTAAGAGATCGTGATACACGTATTGAAGAAGGTTATGGTGATTGTATTGACTGTGATCTATGTGTACAGGTCTGTCCTGCAGGAATCGATATCCGTGATGGAATCAACTATCGCTGTATTACGTGTGGTCTCTGTATTGATGCTTGTCACAATATGATGACTAGCCTTAAATATCCAACGGGATTAATACGTTATGCTTCTGAAAATAGTTTAGAGGGCAAAAAGACTAATTACTTTACACCAAGAAATATTGGTTATGGTATTGTAATCATCATTGTTGCAGCGATATTAGCGTGGAGCGTTTCACATCGAGATGTTGCACACTATATTGTTGAATCAACCCGTAAACCGCCAACACTTTTAAGTGATGGTCGACTTCAGAATACTTACGAATTGAAGTTCAATAACTTAACGCTTGAACCACAAAAAATCCATGTCGCAGTAGAGGATGAGGGTTACGAGTTAGCAATGCGTTTTAATGATATTGTCTTAAAGCCAGGTCAGCGTGTTGCCCTCAATGGTGCAGTTCGTAAGGATAAGAATGTTGCATTTATTCCGAAGGTTACCTTTAATGTTACCGTTTCTGATCCAGAAACAGGGGATATTATTGATAAACAGCAGATGAAAGCGATATTTCTTGAAAGATAAAAGAGGATTAATTTAAGTCTATGAATGAAACTGTAGCAATAATGCTGCTCGGTATCGCCTCCGTATTAGTAGCCTGTATTATTTTACACAGGCTACTAAGATTTACACCGTTACAGGCAGCGAGTATTACAGCATTGATGGGAATAGCAGTAGTTGTTCCTTTCTCTATTTTACATTGGCGTGGTGGTGATGTCTTTACACTCTATATCACCTGTAATCTGCTAACTTCATTTGCATACTATCTTATTGCTTCTGGCGGTATGAAGAGCCTTCGCGATAAAGATGGTAAACGTATGCATTGGGCGCCCATTACTATATTGGGCTTCTTCTTAGTCTTAACGATTCAAAATGGTGCTTTTGTTGTGATGGCAGAGAAAGGTCTCATCTTTAAGACGAATGCGGAAGATGCATTTGTGAGTACAAGATTCCCAGGGGAAGTTCCTAATGCTTACCACAAAAAAGAGGCTTATTATAATGCTTATCAGAAGCGTCTTTTAGAGCAAGAGAAGCGTGGTTGGCAGGTGAAGTTTGGTTTTGCAGAAACGCCTTTTGTAGATCAAGATAACTTCTTTGTCGTTCAGCTTTTAGATAAAGCGGGAAATCCATTAGAGAATGCCGAAGTTGTGGCGAAGTTCACCCGTTCTGCTGAGCAAGAATTAAATAGAGATTTTAATCTTGAAATGTCAGAACCTGGTTTGTATTCCGTGCCGATTAGTTTGCCGAGAATAGGACCTTGGGGTTTAGAACTTGATATTCTTAAGGGTGAGGATCGACATGAGTTGGTAGGGCGAACCCTAGTCAACTGTCCACCCGATATGGAGTGTGAGTTAGAAGAGCGTCTTAGAGTACATTGATAGCTTAAGATCTCTAGTTAGCCATTGAAGGTTAAGTTATGATGTAACAAGAACAAGATATTGATAGGGGAAAGAGCAGGAATGCTCTTTTTCTTTATCTCCCTTTTTAAGTTTTAATTAAATTTCAAAAAAGTATTCGGAGAGATTTTTTCAGAAGCGTTTTTTTAATAATTTTTCTTAGGGATCTATTTTTATCAATACTTTTGGTAGGTATCTTTAAGCGTTATGGTCGCTCTTTGGTGCTTTGGCTATTTTACTCTCTCTGCTCAGGATGCATCATTAGTCGAGTTGGGGAATGCGGCAAAAGATGGTTGTATAAAGGCCAATGAATAGGATTAAATCATTGTGATGATGCCGGATGCTTTATACTACGCTATAGGCTTTAGGATAGGTGTGTTTTTAATGGAGTTGATATTTTAATGAGTGAGAAGGGTACCCAATTACAATGTTACCATTGTGAGCTACCGATTAAGGGTAAAGCTCCCTTTATGGCAGTGATTCAATCAGAAGAGCAACCGATGTGTTGCGCTGGCTGTAAAGCAGTTGCTGAGATGATCGATCAGACGGGATTAACGCGTTACTATGATTTTCGGTCTGAGGCAGCAGAACGTCCCGATACAGCACCTAACTTAATTCCCGATGAATTACGACAACAGATGCACTTTTATGATCATCCCGATGTTGCCGTACAATTTATTACTAAATCAAAGAATAAACAGGATAAAGAGATCTTTGAAGCCTATCTTATTATCGATAAGATTACTTGTGCCGCTTGTGTTTGGTTGCTAGAAAATAGTATCAAACGTATTAAGGGTGTCGAACGATTTGATATCAACTTGACAACTCATCGCGCTCACTTAAGCTTTGACCCTTCAGTTGTGAAAATCTCAGAGATTTTGATCGAGATTCTCAATTTAGGTTATCAAGGAACTCCCTATGATGAACAGATTGAGCAGAAGAATCTAAAGAGAGAGTGGCGTTCACTATTGATGGAGTTTGGGATTGCCGCACTCTTTTCAATGCAGGTAATGACTATTTCCGTTGCACTCTATTTTGGTCATTATTCAGAAGATATGAGCGATAGCTCTTACCATCTATTACGCTGGTTTAGTCTCTTTGCCACCATTCCTTGTGCCACCTATTCGAGTCGTAGCTTCTATAAAGCGATGTACCATGATTTGCGCAGTGGCCGGTTAACAATGAATGTAAATATTTCGATTGCAGTCATTGCCGGAACTTTATGGAGTGGTTATAACACCTACATGGGGATTGGTGAAACCTATTATGAAGGGGTGACGATGTTTGTCTTTCTTCTTCTAGGAGCAAGAGTATTGGAGACAAGCGCACGCCATAAGTCGTTATTGATCTCTGATGATATCTTAAAGCTCAAGCCAAACTTTGCTGAAAGAATCGCAGAAGATGGCTCTTTGGAGCTTGTCTCTACCAATCGCTTAAATGTGGGGGATGTTCTTCTGATAAAGCCGGGTGATAGTATCCCGGTTGATGGGGTCTTGCTCGATAAGATCGCAATGGTCGATGAATCTCTCTTATCAGGAGAGAGCCTTCCGCTAGAGAAGCATCAAGGCGATCGTCTTATTGGAGGATCAGTCAACTATGAGCAGCCGTTACGGATGGAAGTTTTGACGGTAGGTGCCGAGACAGTCCTCTCTAAAATGTCACGCTTAATAGATCGTTCTATGAGCGAGAAGCCGAAGATCGCTAAATTAGCAGATATTATCTCTACCTATTTTGTTATTGGATTATTAATTTGTTGTGTAGGGACATTTACTGTTTGGTATTTCTTAGCAGATGCTCCGACAGCATTTGGGGTTACGCTTGCTGTTTTAGTTGTCTCTTGCCCCTGCGCGCTCGCTTTAGCGACTCCTTCTGCATTAAGTGCCGGCAATCAGGCGATTATTGAGAAGGGGTTAATCGCAACACGAGCCGGAGCATTAGAGACTTTAGGGAAAGTGACCGATATTGTTTTTGATAAAACAGGGACCCTGACAGAAGGTCGCTTAACGATTAATGAAATATTGCTCTACACCGATCAATATAGCGAGTTTGAATTAACGAAAGTTGCCGCAAGCTTAGAGGCGACTTCGAACCATCCTATCGCCTACGGTTTTAATGAGTGGGCATATGAAAATCAAGCTGAGCTCTACACGGTAGATATTATTGAGAATGTTGTAGGTCGAGGTATTAAGGGAGAAATCAACGGTATCAACTATAAAATTGGTCGTCTTGATTGGTTTGATCTTAGCGAATATGAAGGAAAATTTGATTCTGGCTTATGGGTCGGCTTAGGAATCGGCGATCAACTCTTAGTAGCTTACTCTCTACTAGATCAACTTAAAGATGATACTCAAGAGGTGGTTGAAGCTTTAAGAGCGCAAGGTTACCGTCTGCATATCTTAAGTGGAGATCGACAAACGACGGTTGATCTCTTTAATGAGACATTGAAGATTGAAGATGCGCGTGGGGATCTTCTTCCCGAGGGGAAATTGGCTCGGGTTGAAGAGTTGCAAGCATCGGGTGCGATTGTGGCGATGCTTGGGGATGGGATTAATGATGGTCCAGTTTTAGCTAAGGCAGATGTCTCCATTGCAATTGGTCAAGGAGCACTGTTAGCTCAATCGACAGCAGATATGATTTTGATGAGTGATCAACATTTAATGCCACTAGTAGAAGGGGTTAAATTAGCGAAAAGAACCGATAAAATTATTACGCAAAATCTCTTTTGGGCGTTATTATATAATATCGTTGCTATTCCATGCGCAATGACAGGCTTTGTCTTGCCTTGGATGGCAGCACTCGGAATGAGTTTAAGCTCATTAATAGTAGTAGGCAATACACTCAGAATTAGGGAGGGCCGAAACCGATGAGTCCGCTATTTATATTACTACCATTAACATTAGTGGGAATGGTAGTAGCAGGTTACGCATTTATTTGGGCTGTTCGCTCAGATCAATTCGATGATATGGAAGGTCCTGCTTATCAGATCCTTTTTGATGAGGATGAGAGACCTCTTGATCAAGAGGAGAAGAGGGCAGAAGAGACTTCCAGCGAGCCTTTAAAGAGAGAAGAAGACTCTCTAGTAAAGAAAGACTCGAAAGATGAGGGTTCACTTACGGCAGAAGAAAGGTTAAAAGATGAAGATAGATGATAAGACAGTAGAATGGTTAGCATTTTTGGCCCATCTACAGATTAGTGAGGATAAAATTGAAACGCAGAAATTGCGTCTTGAGAATATGGCGGAAGTCATTCGAGCGATACGCGATGTAGAGACTGAAGGCATCGCGCCAATGACCAATCCCTTTGATGCGACTTTAACATTACGTGCCGATGTAGTGACTGTCAAAAATGAGCGTGATGAGTTACAAAAACTAGCGCAGAATGTTGAAGATGGTCTATATCTTGTTCCTCAAGTCATTGAATAGAAGAGTGTTATCATGCATACAAAAACAATTTCAGAACTTCGCCTTCAGTTAGAGAAGGGGGAAGTTTCAGCGGCGGAAGTTACGCAATACTTCCAAGATAGAATTAAAAAATATGATTCGCAGATCAATAGTTTTATTACAACCACTTTTGATCAGGCAGAAGCAGATGCCCAAAAAGCAGATCAGATCTTAAAAAATGGAGAAGGGAAGCTATTGACAGGAGTTCCTATCGCGCATAAGGATCTGGTCTCGACTAAAGGTGTCTTAACGACAGCAGCATCGAAGATGTTAAGTAATTATGTTCCTCCTTTTGATGCGACAATTGCAGAGCGATTAGAGAATCATGGTGCAATTTCATTAGGTAAGGTCAATATGGATGAGTTCGCGATGGGCTCAACCGGTGGCACTAGTTACTACGGTATTACCAATAACCCATGGAATCTTGATCATGTTGCGGGAGGCTCTTCGAGTGGTTCTGCAGCGGCTGTTGCTGCCGGTTTAGTTCTTGCTGCAACGGGTTCAGATACGGGGGGATCTATTCGTCAACCTGCAAGCTTTTGTGGTGTAACGGGAATTAAACCGACCTATGGCCGTGTTTCTCGTTATGGACTTGTTCCTTTTGCTTCCTCTTTAGATCAAGCCGGTGTATTAGCAAAGAGTGCAGAAGATTGTGCTTTAGTTTTAGAGGGAATGGCGGGATTTGATCAGAAAGATCCAACTTCTATGGAGATCGAGTTACCTCACTTCTCCCAATCGCTCGATATGCCGCTAAAAGGTTTAAAAATGGCACTTCCACGCAACTTCTTTGAAGGTGAGATGGATGCAGCAACAGCAAAAGCAATCGATGAGACGCTCGATATCTATCGTAAGTTAGGATTAGAGTTTGTTGAGGTGGAATTAAAATATCATGATCTTGTAACGCCGGTTTATTATGTTGTTGCACCGGCAGAAGCGGCAAGTAATCTTGCACGTTACGATGGAATTCGTTTTGGTTACCGTGCTGAAGATGTTCAAAACTTGGAAGAGCTCTATTGCCGTACTCGCTCTGAAGGTTTTGGTAATGAAGTAAAAAGCCGCATCTTAATGGGAACTTATGCAAAAACCGAGAAGCTCTATCAAGATTTCTACATTAAAGGGCAACAGATTCGTCGCTTGATTAGTGAAGAGTATCAATCAGTTCTTAAAGAGGTCGATTTTATTGCAGGTCCAACAGTTGCAGGTCCGGCATATAGTAAAAATCATAAAGCTTCGAGCATTCAAAACTCCCTCTTTGATACCAATCTCATTGGTGCAAATCTCGCAGGTTTACCGGCACTCAGTCATCCTATGGGTTTTAGTGATGGTATGCCGTTAGGCTTCCAAGTCATCGGTCGCGCATTTGACGAAGCGCGTTTGTTGGCAGTTGCTCATCAATATCAACAAAATAGTGATTGGCATAAAAAGATCCCAACAAATTTTGCATAAAACTCTCTTAATCTTTGATGGGCCTTCTTTGATAAGTATTATTAAAGTCTCATAAAAAAGACATAAAAGAGTCATAAAAGACTTATAAAAGTGTCACAAATAGGCGGTCAAAGAGTGAAGAAATTAAAGAGTTAATGGTGCAGGTAGATGAATTCAGTTTTACAAGTATGATGAGAGGTATTCAATGAGTTGGGAAGTTGTAATTGGACTAGAGGTCCATACTCAGTTAACAACAAAGACAAAATTATTTTCCGGTAGTAGTACGCTATATGGTCAGCCACCTAATACGCAGGCGGGAATCTTTGATATTGCACTACCGGGTGTATTACCACTATTAAATGATGCGGTAATTGATAAAGCGATTCGTTTAGCGATCGCAACTAACTCTAAGGTTCAGCAACGGACAATCTTTGAGCGTAAACACTACTTCTATCCAGATCTACCAAAGGGTTACCAGACAAGTCAGCTAGATGCGCCGATTGTTTATGATGGTTATCTGATGATTGAGACAGAAGCAGGTGAGAAGAAGATTCGTATTAATCGTGCTCACTTAGAAGAAGATGCCGGAAGTTCACGTCATGGGGAAGTCCCTGGAATGACAGGTATCGATCTGAATCGTGCGGGAACACCACTATTAGAGATTGTTTCGGAACCTGATCTTAATTCGGCAGAAGAGGCAATTAGCTACCTTAAGCAGCTTCATCAGATCGTAACATGGCTCGATATTAGTGATGGAAATATGCAGGAAGGTTCATTTAGATGTGATGCAAACGTCTCGGTAAGAAGAGCTGGTGAACCTTTAGGAACGCGAACAGAGTTGAAAAATATCAACTCGTTCCGCTTTATTGAGCAAGCGATCAATTATGAAGTTGCCCGTCAAATAAAGATTTTAGAGGCAGGTGGAACAATTACGCAAGAGACTCGTCTTTATGATTCAGACAAGAATGAGACTCGCTCTATGCGTGCAAAAGAGGAAGCGAATGATTATCGTTATTTCCATGATCCAGATCTTTTGCCGATTATTATCTCGGATGAGCGTATCGAAGCAGTTAAGGCTGCTTTCCCATTGATGCCAGAAGCTCTAAAATCGAAGTTAATGAGCGAATATGATCTTTCTGAATATGATGCTTCAGTTATTATTCAATCGCGCGCGATGGCAGATTATTTTATGACATTGCTAAGTCAGAAAGTCGATGCAAAAATGGCAGCGAACTGGTTATTAGGAGATGTTTCTGCCTACTTAAATGAGAAAGGCTTAGATATTACTCAATTGCCCATTACAGCTGAAGCCTTTGCCGGTCTTTTAGCAAGAATTGAGGATAAGACAATCTCTAACAATATTGCGAAAAAAGTCTTTGCCTTGATGATTGAGCGGGGTGATAGTGCTGATGCAGTCATTGAAGCAGAAGGTTTAAAACAAGTGACTGATAGCAGTGCAATTGAGGCTTGGGTTGATGAAGTTATTAGCAAAAACCCGAAACAGGTTGAACAATATCGCTCAGGACAGACAAAAATTTTAGGATTCTTTGTCGGTCAAGTGATGAAGTTAAGCCAAGGTAAGGCTGATCCTGCAATGATCAATGAATTGATTAAACAAAAATTGATCTAAATTTTTCAGTTATAACAGTATATTAACAATCTTATTTACGATCTTTTTAACGATCTTTTTTAAGTAGTGAGATTACCGAAGATCTGGTGACGAAAGTCATCAGGTCTTTTTATTTCATCATTATTTTTATTTTTGCTATATTTTTTATATTGATTTCTGATATTGTATGTAATGCTAAAGATAAATGATTAATGTCGATTAATGTTTATTAATGTTAATCGATGGTTAATTAATGTTGTCTTTTGTGAAGAGAGTTGCTTACTATCTATTTACTACTATTTATTAGTTTCTGTTAGTTTCTATTTTTAATAATACTCTATTATTAATCTCTGTTTTTCTCTTTTTAGGATAGGAGTTATAACAGCGTGCCTTGTGGTAGGGGTGTAATAATCGGTTTTTACACCTTTAAGCTTTGAGGAAGCGTGAATACATTACATCAAATAGATCTTATTGGTTTTAATTAAATTTGATTAAATTCGATTAAATTCCTTTAGGTTTTATTAGATCTGAAATGTGTAATATAGAGTAGCGATAAGATGGTGGGAAGGGAAGATTATATGAGTGCCATTTGCTTATCAGTTTTTAGATTGAATCAAGATTGTACTGGAATATCAATTTTGATTGGGTCAACCGAGAGCGAATAAGAGTAAATGGCAAGATTAAATGGTGTCTATCGGTGTCTATCGATATTTAGTGTCGATAATAAAAATATTGACGTAATAATGTCGACATAATATAGAGATTTCAATTATAGCTTAATTGAAATTTTATTGTTAAGTTTGCTAATAAGCTTAAGTATAACTATCAAGGCACTAAATATTTAATCTAAGGAATATTATCACCCTGTCCTAATTGTTGTCAGTTGCGCCCCTTTTGGGGTATGAAAGTCGCGACGCCTATAAAGATCGCTAACATCATTAGAAATATTAAAAAAGTTTTTGAAGTTTTTGAAGTTTTTGAAGTTTTTTGAAAACTGAAAATCTTAAAATAAATCAATAATAGATGAATAAGAAATTAATAAGAAACCAATAAAAAATTAATAAAGTTAATAAGAGATAGTAACGATTTAATGAGCTTATATTTGTAGTTTATCTCTCTAATGCAGATGAGATTTATAGCTTTAATAAAACACTTCGTCATGTTGCAAGAGTTATGCGGCATAAAGATGGAGTGAGCTTAAGATATGAATATGAAAAATGCATGAGATAAAGAGAGAAAGTGATGTTTAAATAAGGGGGTAAGTAATGATTCCTGTCGAAAGACATGAGGCAATTTTGGCACTTGTTGCTGAAAAAGGAATAGCGACGATTAATGAATTGATAGAGCTTTTAGGCGTATCACATATGACGATACGCCGAGATCTTCAAAAATTAGAGCGTCAAGGGAAGGTAGTAACAGTCTCTGGTGGCGTAAAAGCTGCTGAGAAGCTATCGACACAGCTATCTTATAAAGTAAAAGAATCTTTGAATGAGGAGGGGCAACGGAAGATCGCACTTCTTGCAGCTGCAAGAATTCCAGATCAGAGTTGTATCTTTTTAGATTCAGGTTTAACAACTTTAGCGATTGCAAGAGAGATTAAGGGGCGTGATGATTTAACCATTATTACGAATGATTTTATAATCATGTTTTATCTGATTGAAAATGGAAAAGGCAAACTAATTCATACGGGAGGTACGGTCTGTCCTGTATCTAGTTGTAGTGTTGGGGAAGGGGCGGCACAAGGTATTCGAAATTATCTAATTGATATCGCCTTTGTGACAACCTCCTCTTGGAATGAGCGTGGGTTATCGGCAACCTCTGAAGATAAAGTTCCGATCAAAAAAGCGCTTCCCGATGTTGCTAAAAAATTGGTTCTAGTGGCGGATAGCACGCAGTATGGCAAAGTTAATACCTATTTCTCCTTGCCATTAAAACATTTTGATGAGGTGATTACAGATAAGCCTCTACCTGATGATATTACGGAGATTTTGCAAAATCATAAAATTAATCTGATTACAGATAATGCCGGGGCGGCTGCTTATTAAGTGGTAAAGCCCGCAGTTATAAAAGAGAAGATGATCAAGCCCATATTCTTCGTTAGAAAGCAATGAGTTAATGGGCTGTCAGTTGAGATCTTTTAGTTGCGCTATTAGTGGGAGGGATGATATTTCACCCACCAATATCGATTGGAATCTGCATAGTTCTTGATTTGAATATCTAATCGGGGAGTATGTTGTGAAGCGCTATCGGGAGTGATGATCATCTCTATAGCACCAAAATAGCCATTGTAATACTCAATATTGTCGATAGAGCGCAATGCTTTTTGAGGAAACTTTGTAGAGAGGAGAACAGTCGATTGTAGATTATTCTCCTCTCTCTCTTTCGGGATCTCTTTGACGATTCGATTTAAGGTCTTATTAAGGTCGATATTAAAACGGCTCCGCCCTTGGTTTGGATAGAGGAGAATTAATTGACTGATATTGGTAGATTGTAGATCTTGAGGAAGCGCTACATGGGTAATGTGGCGCCATTCAGATTGGCTAATATCGGAGAGAAGATAGAGCAGTAGTTGATCTTGATAGAGAATGCGATAAGCACAGCTAGAGCGGACTCTCTTAATGGGTTCAATAGAGATTGTTTTTGAGCGATAGGAGAGTCTTTGGCACTCTTGAGCCTGATCGATCATTGGCGCTATCGAGCGATGAGCAAAGATCTGTTTGATAGGAATGGCTTCTCGAAGTGAGCGAGTCCCTCCGATATGTTGTTGATTATTTTGCGTTAAAATTAAGTGAGTGAGATGATTGATCCCTCTTCTTTTTAAGAAGGGAACAATCACATCTCTGCCGGCATCAAAAGCACCAAAGCGATTTCCACTATCATAGAGAAGCTGATAATCTCCTAGTTGAAGATAGAAGGAGAGCCCTTCACCGACGGGAAGTTGGTAGAGGTAGAGTCGCTCTTTTCCCCAGCTTTTCTCTACGTCTTGATGACTTGTGATAGATATCTCGTTAAGGGGTTTATCTGTAATAGGAGGATCAAATAGTATCATGCTGAAACATAGCATAGAAAGTACTCCCCCTAAGAGATAAGCGATCAATAAATAACGCGTTCTATTTCTGATCTGCCTGCCGGTCTGATTTTTTCTTCCCTCTCTTTTATCTTTTAAGAGCCATGGAAATGTGTTCTCCCTATTTCGTTGGAGTTGCATTTTGGGGATATGGGCGATCCAATAAAGAGCGAGTATTGTTGCGATAAGGGCCATTTCGAGTGTTATTGAAGTTGTCTCTACTGCGGCAAAAGGAAGACTTGCTGTTGCTTCAATGGCATAGCGTAATATTGTAAGGTTCTGATTGGTGAAAAAAAGTGGCACTTTTGCGATTAATTGAGAAAAGGGCAGTAGCAGTGTTCCTAATAAGAGCGAGGGCATAATCATTAGCGAGGTCCATGGGATCGCAAATAGATTAATAAGAGGGCTGATCAGCGAGATCTCTTGGAAAAATGCAGCCGTTAGTGGAATTAAGAGAAGAGAGATAATCAGTTGAGAGAGGATAACGCCCTTAACGGTTGTTTTAACAATGCGAGCAGTTAATGTCAAAATGGTAACGGCAGTAAAGGAGAGCCAAAATCCCGGTGTAAGTAGTGATAGTGGCCAGATGGAGAGAATAATCAGCAGGGCAAGAGCAACGCTATTGAGGGTAAAGATCGGCTTTTCAATAAGCAGTGAGAGCATCGCAACAGAAAACATAATGGCCGCCCGAATAGTCGGAAGACTCATGCCGGCAAGGAGCGCATAACCCCAAGCACTACCAATCGCGATAACTGCCGCAATTTTATAGGGTGCCGGGCGTCGCCAGCCGATTAAGGCAAAGAGGATACGAAAGAGAATAAAGGCATAGAATGCCGTTAATGTCAGGTGTAATCCAGAGATTGAAACAAGATGGATTGTGCCGGTCTCACGTAAGATTTGCCAATCATGCTGCGTTAATGCTTCACTCTTTCCTACCGAGAGCGCACTCATATAAGCACCATTACTATAATTTTTTAACATTGTGTCAGCCACTTTTTGGCGAAGAAGATCAATTTTAGGCGGCGCTTCTATCTTTTCAGGTGAAGATATCAGCTTTCCATAACCGATCTCTTTTCGCGCTAATACACGTAATATCCGTTGTTGATCTCCCGGCATTGAGCGAAAAAATCGGGCGCGTAATCCTAAATCTCCTCGATAGAGTGCGCCGACTTCTAGTCGATTTTTAATATCAGGAGGCAGTGAGTAGATACGCAGTTGTGCGCCCTTGAGAGCTGTTAGTAATCTTGATTGCTTCTTTTGATTCTTTTGCAGATTTTTCTCACTATTATGAGCTTTTACGATCTCAATTGTGGTGCTGTAGGGGGAGTTATTGTAGATAACACGGTAGGTTGCCTCTATTTCGATAGGCAGTGATTCGAGAATGGTTCGATAATCGGTTAATGCTGAGAGATAGAGCGGTGTAGCGAAGAGAAGTCCGATTATAAAAAAGAGCAGTTGATTGCTTTTCTCCTTTTGCAAAAAGAGGGTATTTCCATTGAGAGCTGCCTGTTTGATTTGTGCTTGCAAATAGATGACAGGGATTGAGAGTTTGAAGGGAAGATCCGTTTTTAATGCCAAAATTCGATTATAGAGTTGAGGAAGATATCGTAGTGCCCGACGAATGATCAGAATGAAGAGCAGGGCGATGAGAGATATGATAATGGTTATAGTAAGAGAGTAGGGTGAGAGTATCAGCCAGAGCGCTTGAAGAACAAAAGCAAATGTAAGGGTGACCATAATCGTTGATTACTGAAAAGGCATTTTCAGATTTTCTCTTTAATATTTTTCGAAGTGGTAACAATGCTTGTTAAGCGTAGGAGAGTTTTCTGCGAAGTGAAAAAGGCGTAAAATGAGAGATCTTAAATTTTGGAAAAGATCACCTCTTTTTGAGCACTTTAAGCGGCTTCAATCGATTTATACCCGTATTGATAGCCACAATTTAATATTAAATGGAGAGATAGATGACCACGACAAATGGAAGCGGACAATGGCATAAAAAGGGGAAGAAGGGGAAGAAGGGAGAGAGGAATACTCTGATCTGTCCTTGTCAAAGTGGTTGTGAATACCATGATTGCTGTGAACCGCTTCATCTTGGGAAGGCTCCTTTAAATGGGGAGCAACTGATGCGGTCGCGCTATAGTGCTTTTGTTATGGGATTAGAGCGCTATCTTTTAAGTAGCTGGCATGAGGAGACTCGTCCTGAAACATTGACATTATCGCCGGAGCAACAGTGGTTCTATCTCAGCGTGATCAAAAGTTGTGCTGAAAATGATCAAGGTGAGCAATATGTCACTTTTGAGGCGCGTTATCGTGAGAATCATCAGGTCTATAAGATGTGTGAGCAGAGTCGCTTTATTAAGGATAGTAGTGGATTGTTGAAGTATATTGATGGGGAGTTTATAGCGTAAAAGGTAAGTAGTAGCGCGGATAGCATTTTGAGCATTGAGTAGGCGAGAGAGCACCTTCCTTCATTGTAGTAGATCAAGGAGTGTGCTTGCTTCTTAGTGATTGCCGATGATTTCTATCTTAGCTATTTATTTTCCTCTAAGTTAGTGATAGCTTTACTCTATAGTTATTGAAAAAGTTATTAAAAAGTATTTTTTTGGAAAAGTACTTGGAAAGAGATCTAGGAGAGGTCTAAGAGAGAGCTCTCGCAAAATCGCTATTAAGATCGAACAATGTACCCCTGTTGTCTCGAGAGATGAATGATGTACCCCATCACAGTAGAGTGAAAAGATCAGCTTCAACGAGCATTTTTACTTATCAAAAAATGACTTATCAAAAAAGATTAAAACTATACTGACCCCATACGCTATCAGTTTCGCTGATAGTCCGTTTTATATGGTATTTTCAAGAGATATCGATCATTGCTCTAAAGATCATTTTAAAGATTACTCTAAAAGAGTATCGATGAGTAGGTCGGTCAGAGAAAAGTTAGAAACAGTTAGAAAAGAAAATTACGGAGAATAGAGGAATAGAGATGGTTCAAGATCCAAAGTATCGTTCACACACATCAACTCAGGGACGAAATATGGCAGGTGCGCGCTCATTATGGCGCGCAACAGGAATGACAGATGAAGATTTTAAAAAGCCGATTATTGCCGTGGCAAACTCATTTACCCAATTTGTGCCGGGACATGTCCATCTAAAAGATCTCGGGCAGATGGTTGCAAGAGAGATTGAGGCTGCAGGAGGCGTTGCAAAAGAGTTCAATACGATTGCCGTGGATGATGGTATAGCGATGGGTCATGATGGCATGCTCTACTCTTTACCAAGCCGTGATCTTATTGCAGACTCAGTAGAGTATATGGTTAATGCGCATTGTGCAGATGCTTTGATCTGTATCTCTAACTGCGACAAGATTACGCCGGGAATGTTAATGGCAGCGTTACGCCTCAATATCCCTACTATTTTTGTCTCGGGAGGCCCGATGGAAGCGGGTAAAATCTCTTGGGATGGTGAATCGATGAAACTCGATCTCGTTGATGCGATGGTGATGGCAGCAAGTGATGATGCAGCAGATGAGAAGGTCTCTGCTATTGAGAGTGCAGCTTGCCCCACATGTGGTTCTTGTTCTGGGATGTTTACGGCAAACTCCATGAACTGCTTAACAGAGGCTTTAGGATTAGCACTTCCGGGAAATGGCTCATTGTTGGCAACTCACGCTCGCCGAAAAGAGCTCTTTTTAGAGGCCGCACGAACCATTGTAAAAATTACGAAGGATCACTATATCAATGGAAATGAAGCGGTATTACCGCGGAATATTGTCAATTTTGATGCCTTTGAAAATGCGATGATGCTCGATATTGCCATGGGAGGATCGACCAATACAGTTCTTCATCTCTTAGCGGCAGCTCATGAGGCGAAGGTCGATTTTACGATGAAGGATATCGATCGTCTCTCCAGAAAAGTTCCCCATCTCTCGAAAGTCTCGCCTTCAACAAATCTCTATCATATGGAAGATGTTCATCGTGCCGGGGGAATTTACGGCATATTAGGGGAGCTTGATCGGGCAGGTCTAATTCATAATCAACAGCCAACAGTTGCTCATAAAACGTTGAAAGAGGGGCTTGATGAGTGGGATATCTGCCGGTCGGAGAAACATCATGATTTCTATAAAGCAGCACCCGGCGGGGTGAGAACAACTGAGGCATTCTCCCAAGATCGCCATTTTGAGACACTCGATCTCGATCGTGAGTCAGGTTGTATCCGTGATATTAAACATGCTTATAGTCAAGATGGTGGGATTGCAATTCTCTATGGAAATTTAGCGACCGATGGCTGTATTGTAAAGACAGCAGGTGTTGATGCATCTATCCTTAAGTTTACTGGTAAGGCGCGTGTCTATGAGAGTCAAGATGCGGCTGTTGCCGGCATTTTAGGTGATGAAGTCTCTCCTTGGGAAGTGGTTATTATCCGCTATGAAGGGCCAAAAGGGGGGCCGGGAATGCAGGAGATGCTCTATCCGACCTCTTATCTGAAGAGTAAAAAGATCGATGCGGAGTGTGCGCTTTTAACCGATGGGCGCTTCTCTGGGGGAACCTCAGGACTCTCTATCGGTCATGTTTCTCCAGAGGCGGCTGATGGTGGTTTAATTGCCGTTGTAGAAAATGGTGATGAGATCATTATCGATATCCCCAATCGTTCTATTCACCTCAATGTTGCTGAAGAGGTATTAGAAGAGCGGATGGCAGCGCAACGAGAAAAGGGCTTTGTGCCGGCAAAAGAGCGTCCTCGTAAAGTCTCTAATGCGCTAAAAGTTTATGGTGCTTTAGCTACTTCAGCTGCGTTTGGTGCTGTAAGAGATGTTTCTCGCTTAGAGAAATTACGTTAATTGATTTCATTAATTGATCACGGTAATTGATCTCTTTTAGAGATTGAATGAGATGTGAGGCAATATCGTGATGTATTAAAAATAGACGAATCGATTTTTGCACTTGCTATCTAGAGAAAGATCTCTATAATACATCAAAGTTAATCCTCGATAGCTCAGTTGGTAGTAGCACTTGACTGTTAATCAAGGGGTCCCTGGTTCGAGCCCAGGTCGAGGAGCCAAATAAGAAGCCGAAGTTATCATAACTTCGGCTTTTTCTATCCCTTTTTTCCTCTTATTTTTTATCTCTTACATCTCCTCGGTTTTGTTCTTTCAACTCTCTTAGCAAGAGTAGAGTAATATTATTGGGTTTATCTTTATTGAGACTATCTTTATTGAGTATCTCCCTATTGAATATCTTCTCTTCTTAGAATGGTGTGGCAGCAAGAGAAGGGTATTTGCTAAAATTGAATGCAAATTGAGAGCAAGTTGAGAGCAAGTTGAGAGCAAGTTGAGAGCAAATTGAGTCTGAAGCTAAAAAAGAAGTTGCAATATCAAAAATTATGATTATAATACCTAATCTCTAATCCTCGATAGCTCAGTTGGTAGTAGCACTTGACTGTTAATCAAGGGGTCCCTGGTTCGAGCCCAGGTCGAGGAGCCAGATAAGAAACCGAAGTTATTATAACTTCGGTTTTTTGTTATCTCCATTTTTAACCGCGACTCTATAGAGACTTAACGCTTTTTCCACTCTTTGTAAATCTCCTCTCTTTTCTGCCATCTTCATCGATCCTTATCGTTTGTCGTTCGATGCTTATGAAGATCAAAGGATTGGATGAAATAGGGAAGAATCATTGAAAATATTGATCGATCCTTGCTATAGTACTTCTTTCTACGATATTAACTATCTTCTCCCACTTGAGAAGGGTATGAGACGCAAAAGATGACAGCAACAACAATAGCAAACGATATTAAAGAGTATGAGTTAAAACATCGCGGTAAGATCAAGCGATTGACCAATAAGACATTTAAGTTTGATAAGCGTGTCGGCGAGGGCTGGTTTTCCGCAGTCTATTTCTTAAAAACGGCAGAGATCGCACGTCAATGTGCGCCTGACAAGATTGTAACGATGCAATTTTTTCAGCGTAAAAATGGTGCTGTATTATGTGGGATTGATGAAGCGATCTCACTTCTTCATGCTTTTGCGAATCATCCTGAAGATCTTGAAATTTGGGCACTCAATGATGGTGACCGTATTGATGCATATGAGACAGTATTAACCATTACAGGGCGATATCAAGATTTTGGTTTTCTCGAAGGAATTATTGATGGCATTTTAGCGCGTAGAACATCGGTAGCAACCCATGTTTTAGAGGTGGTAGAAGCTGCCGGAGATAAAGAGATTATCTTTATGGGGGATCGGGATGATCACTTCAGCCAGCAGGCCGGTGATGGTTATGCGGCCTTTATTGGAGGATCAACGGCGCAAGCGACGCATGCAATGAATGAGTGGTGGGGAATTGAAGGGCTAGGAACAATGCCACATGCCTTAATTCAACTCTTCAATGGTGATACTTTGGCCGCGGCAAAAGCGTATCATGAGATCTTTCCAGAAGATAAGTTGATGGTTTTAGTTGATTATAATAATGATGCGGTCGAGGAATCTTTGAAAGTTGCGCGCCATTTTGGAGATAAACTGTCAGCCGTTCGTGTTGATACCTCGAATACTATGGTAGATCAATACTTTATGCGCCATCAAGATCAGTTAGGGACGTTTGATCCGCGCGGAACAAACCCAACTTTAATCTTCGCTTTAAGAGATGCGCTTGATCGAGAGGGCTTTAATAATGTGAAGATCGTCGTAAGTGGTGGTTTTAATGCAGAAAAGATAGCTGAGTTTGAGAAGCAAAATACTCCTGTTGATATCTACGGTGTTGGTTCGAGCCTATTGAAGGTTAATATTAGTTTTACGGGCGATAATGTTCTATTAGATGGTCAAGAGCAAGCAAAAGCAGGGCGTCGTTATCGACCTAATCCTCGCCTTGAACGTGTTCTTTACGGTGATAATGAGATTCGTTAGGATTCAGTCGTCGACATCATCGATCATCGATAGTATCGATATTCAATAGAGCGTAAAAGAGTAGAGTATAAAAGATAAATATTAGGATCAAAATTAAGATAAAAATTGAGAGCGTGATAGAGATATCGCGCTCTTTTGCAATGGGTAGCGAAATAGGAAGGAAGCGGTTATGCAATATTTAGAAAATTATATTATTGAGTTAGAGCATTGGTTAGAAGCAGAACTACAGTATCGTCAGGCAGATAATTTCATTTTTGGTGTCAGTGGCGGTGTTGATTCAGCTGTGATCGCTTTTCTATTAAAGAGACGATTTTCAGAGCGGGCATTGGGGGTTATGATGCCTTCCCATAGTCATCCAGATGATCTTAATGATGCTAAATTGGTGATGGAGAGTGCCGGCTTGCCTTACCATATCGTTGATTTAACAGAGACCCATCAACAATTGATGCAAGCAGTAGGTACGGCTTATAACCATACGGGAGATATCGCTAAAGATCGTGTTATTTCCGGAAATAGTAGTGCAAGATTGCGGATGACGACGCTCTACCTCATTGCGCAGACACAAAATGGTGTTGTTGTTGGCACCGATAATGCAGTTGAGTGGTATACCGGTTATTTCACAAAGTTTGGGGATGGTGGCGTTGATATCGCACCTCTGATTCATCTCGATAAAGAGGAGGTTTTTCAACTTGCGGAGATATTAGGCGTTCCTCAAAAGATTATCGATAAGAAACCTTCGGCAGGCCTTTGGGAAGCACAAACAGATGAAGATGAGATGGGTGTTACCTATCATGCGCTGAATCGTCATTTAAGAGGTGAAGCGGTGACAGAAGCAGAATTAGAGCGAATCAATTATTGGCATGAACGCTCCCATCATAAACGTGCAATGCCCCGAATTCCGCAAAAACCTCAACGTTAAAAGGTTAAAGAGTGATGTTATTTGTTGTCGTTATGGCGCTCTACCTCTCGATTCAGAGCTATATTTTGTGGCGCTACTATCAGATGCTCCCCCAATATCGAACTGTAAGGATATTGGGGGCTATTGGAGCATTACTGCTTACCATCAGTATGCCGTTAGTGATGCTTTTAGGGCGGATGCTTCCGGGAGAGATTGTGCGGCCACTCTATCTGATGGGGGCAACATGGATGGTGGGGTTAATCTACTTTCTTATCCCCGTTCTTAGTTTAGATCTCTTTCGACTTCTCAACCGTTTTGGTCGCTGGATCGCACCGGAGAAAATAGAGGCTTTTCGTCTTGGCAATGGTAAGTTGTTTCTCACGCTCGCACTCTTTTATCTTATCTTTTTTACGATAGGTAACAGGGTGTATGAAGAGAAAGCACGCCGAGAATATTTCTTCAATTTAGAGAATCTACAAGTGATCGATGAAACAGCGTGTCGCTTGCCGGAAAAGGGCGGAGAGATCGATTCTATTCATCCTATTAAGATCATTATGATAAGTGATCTCCATCTAGGACATACCATTCAAGGGGCAGAGCTCAAACGTTGGGTTGAGATGCTCAATGCAGAAGAAGCTGATTACCTTCTGATTGCCGGGGATCTTATCGATAATGATCTTAGACCTCTCTATGCCGGCAAGATGGAGCAGATTTTGGCAAAACTCTCCGTCTCTAAAGGTATCTATGCGGTTTTAGGGAATCATGAGTATATTGCCGGTGTGGAGCAGAGTATCCCTTTCTTTGCTAAAAGTGGCGTTACACTATTGCGCGATGAGGTGGTTTTATTACCCGAAGGGCTGATCTTGATGGGGCGAGATGACAAAATGAATCGTGAGCGGGCAACACTCTCATCACTTTTAGAAGTTGTCGATGAGATCGATCCTGCAGCTCCACTTATTATCTTAGATCATCAGCCGGGAGATATTACCGGCACATTAGCCTCGCGAAGAGAGAAGGGACCATTTTTGCAGCTCTCTGGACATACACATGATGGTCAAGTGTGGCCCTATATGTATGCGACCGATTATCTCCATCAAATCTCTTCAGGCTTAACAAGCTTCGGAGAAGATCATTTTTTAATCAGCTCTGGTTTAGGTGTATGGGGTGGGAAGTTTAGAATTGGCACTCGCTCTGAATATGTGGTGATCAATTTTTGCTTCGAAGATGAATCGTTGGAAGAGACAGCGAAGTAGCACTCTTCGTGATATTACGAAAACAATTAGCAGTCTCCGTTTCGTTAACAATTGACGACTCTACATTGCGCTATCATTTAAGTTGTTGAGAGGACTTTTAAGCCTCTTTTTTGGGGCTGCAAGAAAAGATTCATTCGATCTTAAATTGGTAGAGAATCACAAAAGGGTTTGACAATTGTTAAAAATCGTCCTATAACTTTATAGGAATCAGAACAAAAGAAATCTGCAGTGAGATGTTTGAGATAGAGAGATTGATAAGATCTCTTATAAAAGATCCCAATCATGAGCAGAGATAATAATAGAGGAATTTATTGAGATGTTTGGACAAAGCTTTTTCTATAACTATTGGTGGCACAGCTCGCAATTGCGGGAAGTATCTGTGTGCCTAAGAGAAAGATAGAAGCTTTTAGCCAGAGATCAGAATAACCCGCACACGCTGCGGGTTTTTTTATGCCTAGAGAAATCGCAATAAGATCCGCAGCTGAAATATTAGTAATCAGTGCAGTTGATAAAACAGTAGATGCAAGCAGAAGTTTAAGAGATCAGATTTTAACGCGATAACGATAGGATAGAACCATGACAGATAGAACGAATACTTCATTAAAACCGATTTTTCAAAGACTCTATAGTGGTGAGAGATTATCTCAAGAGGAGAGCCATCAACTCTTTAGTACCATTGCAAGAGGTGAAGTGAGCGAGGCACTTTTGGGAGCCGCATTAATCTCGATGAAGTTACGAGGTGAAACTCCTGCTGAAGTTGCCGGAGCTGCTAGCGCCTTCTTAAGTGAAGCAAAATATTTTGATACTCCCGATTATCCCTTTGCCGATATTGTCGGAACCGGCGGTGATGGCCTTAATACCGTCAATATCTCAACAGCAAGTGCTCTAGTGGGTGCAAGTTGTGGTGCAATCGTTGCAAAACATGGAAATCGTAGTGTCTCTAGCTTAACCGGTTCCTCTGATCTATTACAGGCGTTAGGAGTAGATCTCTATAAGAGTCCTGAAGAGGCACGCACTGAATTAGATCAAGCGCGCATCACTTTCCTCTTTGCTCCCCACTATCATGGTGGCTTTAAGTATGCGGCGAAGACAAGAGGCGAATTAAAAACACGTACAATATTCAATCTTTTAGGGCCATTAACAAATCCCGCACGTCCTAAGCGAGCCGTAATGGGGGTATATCATGCTGACTTAACGGAGCTGATGGCAGAGACGGCAAAACTTTTGGGGTATGAGCATGTTTTAGTTGTTCACGGTGGTGGTATGGATGAAGCAGCACTTCATGCGCCGACCAAGGTAACAGAGCTTCGTGATGGATTGATTGAGACCTACTCGCTCACTCCCGCAGATTTTGGTTTAAATGAGCATCCTCTCTCTGCCATTCGTGGGGGAGATGCCTTAGAGAATCGTAAGACTCTTTTAACAATGTTGCATGGAGCAGCTCCTGAAGCGCATCGTCATGCTGTTGCTATCAATGTGGCGCTTCTTCTCAAGCTCTTTGGTTATGAGAATTTAAAAGAGAATGCTGAAAATGCCTTAACTGCAATCGATGAGCGAAGAGCGCTAGCGCTTTTAGAGAAGATGACCGGTAATCAGTTCACACAAACCGGTGAGATCATCACCTCAACGCAAGGCATTCAACGCTTGGCATAAATAGCGCTGTAAGTCATTGCTATCAGATTCTAGATGTAGCACTAAATAACACTAAACAAGATTAAACAATAATAAACAACATTAAACTGAAAAAGTTGATCTAACAAATTGATCTAACAAATTGATTTAAAAACTGACTTAAGATGATCGCTTGAAAGAGTGAATTGAGAATAATAGAGAGGAACAAGATGAGTGATACGGTATTAGGGAAGATTGTAAAAACAAGACGTGAGGCGATTGCGCAATTATCACAAGAGATGCCATTAGCGCAATTTGAGGCAGATTTAACCCCTAGTGATCGAGATTTTTATCAAGCGATAGAAGCCCGCAGAGCAGAAGATCTTCCCGCCTATATTTTGGAGTGTAAGCGCTCTTCTCCCTCAAAAGGATTGATCTGTGAAACGTTTGATCTCCCTGCGATTGTTCAATCTTATAATGCTTATGCAACAGCGATCTCCGTCTTAACAGAGCCTCAATACTTTGGGGGTGATTTTGCGAACTTAGCGCTAGCAAAGGCCGCATCTGATCTACCGATTCTCTGTAAGGATTTTATCGTTGATGCCTATCAGATCTATTTAGCACGCCATTATGGAGCAGATGCTGTTCTCTTAATGCTCTCGGTGCTTCGAGATGATGAGTATCGTTATCTTGCCAATATTGCGCATACTTTAGGAATGGGCGTTTTAACAGAGGTCAATGATGAGGAGGAGGTCCGCCGAGCGCTAAAATTACGAGCTAGAGTGATTGGTATCAATAATCGTGATCTGCGTGATCTTTCGATCGATCTTGGTAAAAGTGAGCGATTACGTGCATTGATGCCGGCAGAGCAGATTGTGATTAGTGAGTCAGGTATTCGTCACTATCACGATATTCGCAAGCTTTCCCAATTGGTAGATGGTTTCTTAATTGGAAGTCATCTTATGGGAAGTAGTGATCTTGATCGTGCATTGCATCAGCTATTAGTGGGGGGAGATAAAGTTTGTGGCTTAACCTCTATTGAGGATGCGCAAGCGGCTTATGATGCCGGGGCTCAATATGGTGGATTGATCTTTATTCTTACAAGTCCTCGTGGGGTGACTTATCGTCAAGCAAAGGAGATTACTCGTGCAGTCCCTTTAGAGTATATCGGTGTTTTTCAGAATGATGATATTGAGGCAATTCTCTTTATTGCAGAAGAGGTTGGACTTTCAGCAATTCAGCTCCACGGTAATGAACCTCAACACTATATTGATGAGCTGCGTGCAAAATTGCCGAGTCATATCAAGATTATTAAAGCAATCAATATTCAAAAGGAGGAAAAACAGCTACCTTTTCTTGCTTATCAAGGGGTAGATCACTATCTCTTAGATGGTAAAAAAGGAGGAAGTGGAGAACCTTTCGATTGGACTATTCTGGAAGGAGCTGATCTCTCTAATCTCTTCTTAGCCGGCGGTCTCGATCATCATAATATTGTCGATGCGCTCTCTTTTCATCCATTAGGGGTCGATCTTAACTCGGGTGTTGAAGCGCAGCCGGGAAAGAAAGATGTTAAAAAGTTGCAGGAGATCTTCCAACTCATCGCCCAACATAAGCAGCCAATTAAAGTTGTACGTCAATCGCGGATAGAGTGATGAGTGTGAGGATCTATAGGTGAGTGGCCCATTAAATGTGGGGTGGATCAGAGTAGATAGATCAGATAGGTCGGGCAGGTCAGATAAATGGGTCAGAACAGAATTGATAGATCTAAAGAGATAGATGCAGAGATATCAATCTCGAGATAGATCTAGACAGATACAGATATAGAAAACATATAGAAAACATATAGAAAACATATAGACAATAGATAGAAAACATAGAATAAATTAGGAGCGTAGCATGAGAAAGTTAGATCCCTATTTTGGGGAGTTTGGTGGGCAATATGTACCGGAATTACTGATTCCCGCCCTCGATCAATTGGAAGCGGAGTTTATCAAAGCGCAGGATGATCCGGAATTTCAGCGGGAATTTATGGATCTTCTTAAAAATTATGCCGGTCGACCAACCGCATTAACGCTTTGTCGTAACTTAACGGCAGGTACAAAAAGCAAACTCTATCTCAAAAGAGAGGATCTACTCCACGGTGGAGCGCATAAGACAAATCAGGTCTTAGGGCAGGCGCTATTGGCAAAACGGATGGGAAAGAGTGAAATTATCGCTGAGACAGGTGCCGGGCAACATGGTGTTGCAACTGCATTAGCCTGTGCGCTCTTAAATATGAAGTGCCGAATCTATATGGGCGCTAAAGATATCGAGCGACAATCGCCAAATGTGTTTCGAATGGAGTTGATGGGAGCAGAGATTATTCCTGTTTCAAGTGGTTCGGGCACACTAAAAGATGCTTGTAATGAGGCATTGAGAGATTGGTCTGCTAGTTATAAAACAACTCACTATCTTTTGGGAACAGCCGCGGGCCCCCATCCTTTTCCAACTATCGTCAGAGAGTTTCAGAAGATGATTGGCGAAGAGACTAAAGCGGAGATTTTAGCAAGAGAAGGGCGTCTACCTGATGCTGTTTTAGCTTGTATCGGTGGTGGTTCTAATGCGATCGGCATGTTTACCGAGTTTATTCCCGATGCTTCAGTACGTCTAATCGGTGTTGAACCTGCCGGAAAAGGGATTGAGAGTGGTCAGCATGGCGCCTCATTAAAGCATGGAACGCCGGGAATCTACTTTGGAATGAAGTCTCATCTTATGCAGAGTGAAGAGGGGCAGATCAAAGGCTCATATTCGATCTCTGCAGGACTCGATTTTCCTTCTGTCGGGCCTCAGCATGTTCACCTTCATGCTATTGGTCGGGCAGAATATCACTCAGTAACGGATGAAGAGGCGCTCGATGCATTTCAACAATTAGCAAAACGAGAGGGGATTATTCCCGCCTTAGAATCTTCCCATGCACTCGCCTATGCCTTAAAGATGATCGCTGCAGAGCCGGAGAAGGAGCAGTTATTAGTGGTGAATCTTTCAGGCCGCGGGGATAAGGATATCTTTACAGTTCATAAAATTTTAGAAGGGAGAGCATAAAATGGCGCGATATCAGCAACTATTTACCCAATTGAGTGCAAAAAAAGAGGGGGCTTTTATCCCATTTGTTGTATTAGGGGACCCCAATAGAGCGCTCTCGGCGAAAATATTATCTACATTGGTGGCATCAGGGGCAGATGCATTAGAGGTGAGTATTCCTTTTTCCGATCCCCTAGCCGATGGGCCTGAGATCCAAGGTGCCGTTTTACGAGCATTAGAGAATGGAGCAACGATTGAGAGCGCTTTCTCTCTTCTCTCTGAGGTGCGGGAAGCATCCCCTCAATTGCCGATCGGTTTATTGATGTATACCAATCTTATCTATGCATATGGTGTTGAAGCCTTCTATCGTCGCTGCAAGGAGATTGGGATCGATTCTGTTCTTGTGGCCGATCTGCCGCTAAGAGAGTCAGCCCCCTTTAATGTTATTGCAAAAGCGCAAGGTATAGCGCCAATCTTTATCTGTCCGCCCGATGCTACTGATGAGGCGATTGCCGGCATCTCCGAAGAGGGAAGAGGCTATACCTACCTTGTTTCTCGTGCGGGTGTTACCGGCATTGATCAAGCTTCAACATCGGTAGATAGCGATGATCTTCAACATAATATTGCTCGCTTAAAAGCTGCGAAAGCAGCACCTATTGTGCAAGGATTTGGGATCTCTACGCCAGCGCAGGCGCGTTACTATTTAGAGCAAGGCGTCGCCGGAGTGATTAGTGGTTCAGCAGTTACCCAAATTATTCGTGAAAATCTCGATAATGAGACACTGATGTTGGAGAAACTTGCCGATTTTATTCGACAAATGAAGCAAGCAACAAAAGAGATTTCTTCAGGCGACTCTTAGAGAGACCACTCCTTGGATCGAGGTAGGACTAAATAGATGGCAGAGATAGGGGAGATGGAATAGAAGCTGACAGATATTCTTCTTTTAGCGTATAATTGATCCCTTAAAATTAAGCCGGTATTTATTAGCAAAAGTGAATAGAAAGGTTAAAAAAATGCATAAGTGGATCTATTTTGTCATTGCAGCGCTTGTCGCGGTCTTTATCTATATGGTCAGTATGCCTTTTATTATGCTCTATCAGGATCACCAAGAGCCGATCGAAGAGGTTAATTACTATATTGCGGAAGAGGGACTTGAGGCGCATTACCATAAAGAGGTGGAGATGGCGAAAGGTCGAAAAGCTAGAAGAGCAGAGGCTCAGCAGGAAAAATCTGCAGAAGCAGAGATGCAAAACGCTATCGAGAGCGGAGTAACTTCTGATTAAGGATTAAGTGGAGAAGCGCATTGAGCTCATGATTAGAGATCAATATTAAGCCTGCAGCAAAATTGTTATACGGACTGTTATACGAATTGTTATAAAGACTATTATAAATATTATTGTAAAGATCACTATTTAATTGTAGTGATCTTTTTTTTGTTGATTTCGATATTGCTCTGCAGACAGATCAGACGCTCGATCTTATCAATCGATAAGCGTTTAGTCATTGTTCTAGAGCCATTTTCTATGAAATATTTTTAATAGACATTTAGAGAGAAGTGGTTATTCTAAAAGTAGTTATTATTGAGAAGGGATAGAAGTAGAGATCCCCAAAGGAGAGTGTTTATGTTAATGCGAGATCAGACCATTTTAGTGCTTGTCGATGTGCAAGAGAAATTATTGCCGGTGATGTATCAAGAGGAGAAGCTTCTTAAGAACTTAGAAATTTTAGTTGAAGGGGCAATTACACTCGATATTCCTATTATCTGGTTAGAACAGTACCCAAAAGGTCTAGGACCGACAGTTCCCACTTTAAAGAATCTTTTAGTCGACGCGGCATTATCCCCTTTAGAGAAGATGACCTTTAGTGGTGTTCCTCATCCACAATTTCAGGCAATGTTAGATCAATATCCAGAGGCCCACTTTGTTGTTGCCGGCATTGAGACGCATGTCTGTGTCTATCAGACAGTAAGAGATCTTTTAATGCTTGATCGTGAGGTTGAGGTTGTTTCTGATGCGGTCTCTTCCCGAGTTGAGCCTAATATTGAGTTGGGCTTGAATAAGATGATTCAATTAGGCGCTAACTTAACAAGTGTGGAGATGGTGCTCTTTGAACTTCTAGAGAGTGCAGAGGATGCTCAATTTAAGGCAATTAGCCGTTTGATTCGTTAATTGGCATCAATTGATATCAATTGTCGTTAACGCTCTCTATTTCATAAATAGAAGATTGAGTACTATCATTGATTGTACTTATCGAATCAGCGATCAGATCGATCGTTGGGGATATCGACGAGTAATATTATTGGAGATGGACGTCATAACGCGTCCATTTTTATTGTAAGATCTACTGATGCTCGGTACGACGCTTATGCGATCTTTATGGGGTCTTCATTGGATCTTCATGGGATCTCTATGTGACCTTCAGGCAACCTTCAGATGAGTTTTATCTGATCGCTATTGAAGAGTGGTCAAATAATAGGATAATTGATATTGAGTTATTTTTTATTACCCCTATTATGCTCTCATCGATTTTGGGAGATGCTGTTGATCTCTATGATCCATTACTGTTATAGGGCATTGTTGGGCATTGCTATTTTTTATCTCAATTTGCGCTTTCGATTTTACGATCCTCATTTGTTAGGAATTATAGATGTAATATGAACCAAGAACTTCTCATTGTCCTCGCACTTCTCTTTATCGCTATTGTCGCTTTTATGGCTAATAAGCCGAGAATGGATGTTGTTGCGGTCTGTGCGCTATTAGCACTTCCTCTAACGGGAAGTGTCACCTTAGATCAAGCATTAGCAGGTTTTAGTGATAGTAGCGTCATTATTGTTGCCGTCTTCTTTATTATTGGTGATGGCTTGGTTCGAACCGGCGTTGCTTTTAGAGTTGGTGATTGGCTGATGAAGCAGTCAAAAAATAGCGAAACGCGATTGATTGTTCTATTGATGCTCTCTGTTGCGCTTTTGGGATCAGTGATGAGCTCGACCGGAATTGTGGCCATTTTTATTCCGATAGTCTTAAGTGTTGCGGCTAAGATGAAGGCAGATACCCGCAGATTGATGATGCCCCTCAGTTTTGCCGGCTTAATTAGTGGCATGTTAACCTTAGTTGCAACTGCTCCGAATCTAGTTGTCTCTGCGCAGCTTGAGCTTGCCGGGAATAAGGCATTTGAGTTTTTCTCCTTTACACCGATTGGCCTTATTATCCTCTTTGTGGGTATCTTCTATATGCTCTTTGCGCGACGATTTTTAGGGAAGAAGCAGGAGGAGACCTCACAAAATAGAGGTAAGAATCGGATCAATTTTGATGATTTAGCGAGTGAATATAAGCTAAAAGGGCGTAATTATCGGGCGCAGGTAGGGAAAGGCTCTCCGATGATTGGTAAACGCTTAACAGAGTTAAACCTGCGAGAAGCTCATGGCGCTAATATTATTGCGGTTGAGCGACGCCTTAATCGTCTTCGGAATGTGGTGCTCGATGGGGTACCTGACCGGGTTATTCAAGAAAATGATGTTCTTCTCTTTGACTTTTTCTATCCTGAAAAGGTCGATCTATTTTTACAACGTTTCAATCTTGTCTCGCTTCCCTTAATGAGTAGCTACTTTAATGAACATTCTCGTGAAATTGGAATGGTTGAGGTTGCGATTCATCCGGACTCGAAATTGATCGATAAAACGGTATTGGAGAATGCGTTTAGATCGAAGTTCGGGCTTAATGTGATGGGGATTAAGCGCCAAGGAGAGGTGTTAGAAAATGAACTTCTCAATGAGAAGTTAAAACGGGGGGATATTCTTTTAGTATTTGGTATGTGGCGTGCCATTCGTCAACTACAGACGATGAAGAATGACTTTGTTGTTCTGACAATTCCGGCAGAGGTTGATGAGGTCGCACCGGCAATGGATCGGGCTCCTTATGCCATTATTGCTCTTTTAGTCACAATTGGATTGATGATCTCGGGGATTTTCCCGAATGTTTTAATTGCTATTTTTGGGGCATTATTGATGGGGGCATTTGGTTGTATCACAATGGATAGTGCCTATAAGTCGATTCATTGGCAGAGTATTATCTTAATTGTAGGGATGTTTCCTTTTGCCGTCGCGCTACAAAATACGGGAGGCGTTGATCTTGCGGTTAAATATCTTTTAGAGGCAAGTGGAGATGCAAGCCCTAGAGTGATTTTAGCGATGCTCTTCGGCTTTACCGCAATTATTGGGCTCTTTATCTCTAATACGGCAACAGCGGTTCTCTTAGCGCCGATTGCGATTCAGACCGCTGCAGTGTTAGAAGTTTCTCCCTATCCCTTTGCGATGGCAGTAGCCATTGCCGCTTCTGCAGCATTTATGACGCCGGTCTCATCTCCGGTCAATACTCTAGTGGTTGCCCCTGGGAAATATAGTTTTGCTGACTTTATTAAAATTGGCGTTCCCTTCGTCATTATTGTGATGTTAATTGCCGTAACCTTTATTCCGATACTCTTCCCGCTTTAGAGCGGGAGAATATCTCGGGGGTTATTTTAGGACTTTATCTCAGGATCTTATTTTATGAGCGCTTTTTAAGCTCTTTGATTGCAAGGTCAGTGATAAGATGAAGTTCATCGTAGTAACGGCGCATCATCTTCTCATCCTCGATCAGTTTCAGCTGTAACTCATCCTCTTTTGAGCTCTTTTGAGCAGGCGCTCTTAATGAAATTGTATGTTCGATCTGTAAGCAGTAATCTTCAATAGTAAAGAGTGTCTCTCTTAAGATATTGAAAGTAGCATGGGAAGGATCATCAAGAATCATCTGATAGAGATTAAAGTCGATAAGATGTTGTAATGCCCGGCTGATGATCTCACTTTTTTGTGATTCTTCACTATCGTTTTCCAGATCATATTCGACATCGACAATTTTTAAGAAGGGTTTAGCTTCGCCATACTCCTTACGATAGAGATAGAGGCGATAATTGAGTAATGCCTCAACTCCTAAGTTCTGCAATTTTTTGCAGAGATCATCGATCTCTTTAGCAGGTAAAAAAGCCGCTATCTTATCGTTATTGAGTTTAATTTTTCCGGCCTCTTTAAAGAGCGCTACTTCAGAGAAGGCACTACTTTTGCCAATCTCTTGATATAAGTGAAAAACCGTTTGGTCATCTACCTTAAGTTCCATAAACCCTCTCACCATTTTTTATTATTGACTCTTCTCTCTTATGGAGATCTTACTTTCGATTACGACTATTTTTCAGCGATACTTTACACTGATATTTAGATTGTAATCGCCCTTTGGTAAGGATTGTGATCTCACGATAAACCCACAACAAGTTGCTTGATTTTACCGTAAATAGGGAGGGGGAGAGGCTCTAAGTGAGCATTATCTGATTAAGGTCAGATAATGCTTTCTCTTCAAAATAGGGTAAGTTTTGAAGTCAAGATGACAGCCCTTTTTATAATAGTTAAACTTTTATTTTATATATTTAACATATAAATCATGCAAGTTATCTATAGGAGTCGCATGAGTTATATGAGCCGTCTGAGTTATATGGATTATCTGATTATAAATTTAAAAAATTGTCTAAATTCCATCAGGATTGATTATTTCAATTCATTAGGCTTAATGAGCGCAAAATTGATGTGGCAATAACCTCGAGGATTCTTTTCTAAATAATCTTGATGCATCGTTTCAGCCGGCCAAAAAGATTTTAGAGGTTCTACCTCGACGGCGATTGGTGCGCTATAAGCTTGCTGCTCTTTGGCAATAAAAGCCTTAATAGTGGGAAGATCAGTGCGATCACTATAGTAGATGCCGGTGCGATATTGCGTTCCAACATCGCCCCCTTGTTGATTAAGGGAGAGTGGGTCGATCATGCGAAAGAGATGCTCTAAGATCTTCTCTAACGAAATGATATCGGCATCATACTCTATTTTAACGACCTCAGCGTGATCGGTCTCCATTGTGCAAACTTCTTCATAGCTTGGATTTTCAGTGATCCCTTGAGCATAACCTACTTCGGTGGAGATTACCCCTTTAAGACGTTTATAATACTCTTCAACGCCCCAAAAACAGCCGCCGGCAACTACAATTTCTCTAATATCTCTATTATCCATTATTTCCTCGCTTAAATTGTCTCTTCCTATTTCTCAATCTGTTCTCGAAGGCTTTTCGATAACTTTAGATTGCACTTTTAAAGCCTTTTGAAATATTTCTACAGATGGGGCAGTTTAACATATTTCTATGCGTCTACATTTAGAGCTGTGAAGTGCAGCATAATTTTATACAATAGACTCTCTTTCTGAAATAGGATCAAGGAGTCTAAAAAATGAGTGAAGAATTAGATGATTTAACATTTGATCTTGATAATCTCTACGAAGGAGTTACGGCAAACTCCGATAATCCCATCGATACAACGGCACCGGAAGTGGTAGAAGATACAGGTTGTACCGGCGGAGGCTGTACACTTTAAGTATCAATAGTCGTTTAAGAGTCGATCTCAGCTTTAAGAGATTGATTTAAATGATTGATCTTACAAATCCTTTTATGGATCATTTGAGATTATCGAACGATAGAAAACGTATTGTTCTAGTAGATCTTCAAGAGTAGAAGAGACGATCTATCGAGTAGATAGGTCGTTTTTTTGACTCTTTTGATTCGGTGGCTTTGATGACGTTGATGGCTGTGATGGTAGTGATGAAAGATTCTGTTGAGGATCTTTCCTGATCCATCGTGATCCATCTTGATCGATTTGAGAGATGATGAATTTGAATAGATAAAGGAGGTCGTTGATGCAGTTGACATTAGAGGCGATTAGAATGATTGATACAATCGCTAAGGTGAACTCTTATGAGCAAGCTTCTGAGATATTACAATCGCCAACTACAACGCTGATCGAAGAGATTGGCGAGATTGAGAAGAAGTTGGGACTCGTTTTCTTTGAAAAAAGAGAGGATCAGATGATTCTAACGCCTACAGGACAGCTTCTTTTAGAGGAGGGGCGTATTCTTTTAGGTGCTGTGACAGACCTTGAAGCGCGTCTGCAAAAGATGGCGGGCGGTGTCGAGTTAGAACTCAATATTGTCTTTGATGAGCTCTTTCCACTCGAAGAGATTATGCCACTCTTTACACGCTTTAAAAATTCACTTGTCGCAACAGAACTCAATATTAGCCGAGAGGTGATGATGGGCGCGTGGGAAGCTCTTTTAAAGTTTCGAGCAGATATTATTGTGGCATTAGGCGAAGGACCATCAGGAGGGGGTTATAGTACCTATCCGATCGGTGTGGTCCCCTTTATCTTTACTGTTGCACCGACCCATCCTTTAGCGGCAAAAGAGGGTGCCTTAACAAAGCACGATCTTTTAAAATATCCGGCAATTATGTTATCTGATAGTGCTCGTTCACTCCCTAGACGTCAACGGACGCCTCATGAGTGGGAGAAGGTTATTACAGTGAATACACTACAAGATAAGATTGCCCTACAAATTGCCGGCGTGGGACATGGCTTCCTTCCGAAAAAACAGGCGCAAGCCTATCTTGATGCCGGAACATTGGTGACAAAAGAGGTGGTTGAGGGTTATCGCGAAGAGACGCTCTATTTAGCGTGGCGTACGCATGATGAAGGGCTTGCGTTAAATTGGTGGAAAGAGGCGTTAGCAGAGAAGTGGCTCAGTTAAGTGGGATTTGATTATTATGACGCTGATCACTGTTACTGATTAGATATTCAGGAGATCTGATATGCAGCAGGTCTGATATTAAACAGATCTGATATTAAATATTTAAGGATAGACTCTAGAATAAGAGTGGTAGAGATCGTTGATTAAGCTCACAATTGAGCGTCTCTTTATCAAGATCGATATTGGTAATAGAGAGTCCCATCAAGCGAATGCCTTTATTGGGGTTGAGTTCTATTCTTTCTAAAAGATAGAGCGCAACAGACCAGAGTGCGGTTAAATCCTCCCCTAGAGGGAAATGAGTTGTGATACTGCGTGATGTTTGGGTAAAGTCTTTATAGCGCAATTTAAGTGTGCAATTACGCCCAACAAATTGGCTCTTTAGAGCACGGCGAATGAGCTCTTGAGCAATGATCTCAAGCTCTTCAATCACAGACTCCTTAAGAAGGAGATCATTGAAGAAGGTCTCCTCAACGCCGAGAGATTTTTGAGGTTGATCAGGATCTACCGTGCGATCATCGAGGCCTTGCGCATAGTAGAAGTAGCTCTTTCCCGTTTTTCCAAATTTGTCGATCAGGTAAGATTTTTCTAATTTTTGTAGATCCGCCCCTGTCTTGATGCCCATCTGGTGCATCTTTTGAGCAGTGACTCGGCCGACACCAAAAAACTTTTCAATCGGTAGCTCTGCTAAGAAGAGGATAGCATCTTCCGGTTTAATCTCAAAGAGACCATTAGGCTTTTTGATATCAGAGGCGATTTTGGCAAGAAATTTATTGTAAGAGATACCCGCAGAGGCAGTGAGTCCTAACGTCTTCTCAATCTCTTCTTTTATCTTTAGGGCGATCTCTCTACTAGAGGTGAGATTTTGAAGATTTTCCGTTACATCAAGATAAGCTTCATCGAGCGCAAGCGGCTCAACTAAAGTTGTGTAACGATAGAAGATCTGCCGAATCTGCTGAGAGATCTCTCGATAGCGGGTAAATCTCGGAGCTGCGAAGATCAGATGAGGGCAGAGCTCTAAGGCTCGTTTGGTTGGCATTGCCGAATGAACACCAAATGCTCTCGCCTCATAGCTTGCTGCAGCAATGACCCCCCGACCCTCAGAAAAACCGACAACGAGAGGCTTTTCTCGATATTCCGGGTGATCATGCTGCTCAATAGAGGCATAAAAGGCATCCATATCGATATGGATAATTTTGCGAAGTTCTGCCATAGGAAGAAATAACTATCGGAAGAAATAAAATTACTAGATAAGTCATCAATAGCAAGCGATTAGGATTTCAGATATTCCTTCAAGCTATCGTTGATCTCTATTTCGCTTTTTTACGGCGACGATTCCTACTTTTTCCTGCTTTAAGGTGCTTTTTCTCTTTTCCTTTGCGAGCTTCATCGATTCGATGCTTTCTGCTTTTATTGGGAACAGGACGATCTCCATGATTACCCTTATTGCCATTGCCATTGCCATTGCCATTCTCTCTTCTCTCTTTCTGACCATTGGCCATCGAGGCAGAGATCAGCTCAAAGTCGATATGCTTTGTTTCAGGATTTGATTCGAGTACTTTTACGCGAACTTTATCGCTTAGGCGATATTGCTGGCGAGTTCTTTCGCCAATAAGGCGATGTTTTGTCTCATCATAGATATAGTAATCATCGCTCATTTGAGAGATATGAACTAATCCTTCAATAAAGATATTATCGAGCTCTACAAAGATTCCAAAGCTGGTAATACTGGTAATTGTGCCATCAAACTCATCACCGATAAAACGTTGGAGATATTTTGCTTTTAACCAATCCATCACATCGCGTGTGGCGTCATCGGCACGGCGTTCACACATTGAGGTATGTTCGCCCATATGAACCATATGCGCTTCCGGATAAAATTGATTAAAATCCCCTTTCTGAAGAATTAATTTAATTGCTCGATGCACAATCAGGTCAGGATAACGACGAATCGGTGAGGTAAAATGTGCATAGTGGGTGAGTGCTAAACCAAAATGCCCCTCATTTTCAGGCTGATAGATCGCTTGACTCAAAGAGCGTAACATAACGGTCTGAATCATATTGAATGCCGGTAGTTCTTTCGCAGCATTGAGGGTGTCGGCAAAGTCCATGGGCGTCGGTTCACTTGCACCTGCAAGGCCGAGACCAAACTCTTTGAGGAAATCCCTCAATGCCAATAATTTTTTACTATCAGGCTTCGGATGGACACGATAGAGAGCAGAAAGTGGAGAGGCCTCAATGGTTTTAGCCGCTGCGATATTGGCAGTAATCATACACTCTTCAATGATTTTATGAGCATCAAAGCGCGCATCAGGGACGATCTTTTCAATCTCCCCATCATTATCATATAAGATCAATGTTTCTACTGTCTCAAAATCGATTGTTCCACGCTCTTCACGGGCTCTGCGTAAGATTTTGTAGAGTGCATAGAGATGATCGAGATGTGGTACTAATGTCTGATAGCTTTCACGAAGGATCTCGTCACCATCAATAATTTTTTGTACCAACTCGTAGGTTAAACGCGCATGTGAACGCATCACTCCTTCAAAGAATTGATACTCAACAAGATCTCCCTCTTGATTAATAGTGAGCTCTGCAACCATGGTTAAACGATCAACATCAGGGTTGAGCGAGCAGATTCCATTTGAAAGCTTAGGGTGTAACATCGGAACAACATAGTTAGGGAAGTAGACAGATGTTGAGCGGAGATAGGCATCTTGATCGATTGCTGAATCACGGGTGACATAGTGAGCAACGTCTGCAATGGCGACATAGAGTTTGTAGTGACCATTTTTAAGAGGTTCACAATAGACTGCGTCATCAAAGTCTCGTGCGGTGATGCCATCGATTGTGACAAGAGGCAGATCTCGATAATCCTTGCGCCCCTTCATCTCTTCAGCGCTCACCTCAGAAGGGATTGTCTCCACCTCTGTTTCACACGCTTTTGTAAATTGATGCGGGATATTATGCTCTAAAATGGCTTGCATAATCTCAATATCGACCGTCATCTCCTCTCCAAACACCTCCAAAACTTCAGCTTTAGGAGTTGTATTATCAGAGGGATAGCTCTCAATTTTAACGCGAACAAGATCGAAGTTTTTTGCTTTCATGCTCTTGACATCATCGACAAAAAACTCTGTAGTAATTTTGCGGTTTTCAGAGATCACGCTATTGACCCCTTTTTCACGATAGAACCGGCCGATAAACTCATGGAGTTTATGTTCGAGAACCTGCTCAACTTTGGCAATTCGACGTCCGCGATTGTCGATGCCGGCAATTGAGACCTCAATTCGATCGCCGTGGAGTACTTTTTTCATCTCATGGGGCGGGATATAGAAGGAACCGCCACCTTCAAGATCGAGATATCCATAACCTTCCGCATGACCGGAGACTATACCGATAAAGCGTTGGCTATTATCGATAATCTGTAACTTATCTGCTTTATCGATATAGAGTGTACCTTGGCGGATCATGGCATTGATTCGGCTCTCTAAGGCATCAATCTCCCAATTTTTACGGAGCTTGAAGGTACGAGCAATCTCATCAAAATCGAGATTCGGATGATTTTGTAATAATTCTAAAATAAAAGAGCGACTTGGAATTGCTCGGCCATACTGCTCTTTTTGTGCTGCATACTCTGCATCGTTCTCATAATATTGTGCAAAGTATTCTAAATTTTTCTTGATGTCATTCACTGATGTCTTTTCCTTATAGGGATGACTGCCACTGAATATCGATCTTCTCATCTTCTGGAATCATTCGCTCAATATGGCGATCGATCACAGATTGAATGGTTTCTAACTCTGATTCAGTTGGCGTTGTAAGTTTAATGGTAAGGGATTTCTCTTGTGGATAGAAGAGGGCAACTTTGCCATCTCCGAAATCGACCTTACCTTCTGTTTCATTATATTCGGTTATTAATTTGTGTGCCCAATGTTTGCAAAGGCGACGAACTAAACGTGTCGGGTCATTGAGGGCAAATGTCGTTGTTGAGTGAAAGTTTGAGTGGCTCATATGAACTCCTATTGTTGTGATTGTTATTTATTTTTATGATTGATGGATTTATGGGCTTATTGATGTTAGCTCTTCATAAGAATAGGCTATCAGCGATATATTATCAGTATCAGCGATACGTTATCATCAGTAATACGTTACCCGCAATGCTTGATAAAAGAGTAAGGCATCACTCATAGATGATGGGGTTAATCATTCTCATTACAAGAGTCTCATTACAAGAGATTATTGCCTGCATCGTAAGCAATATAAAATATCAATATGCATCGAAAAGCAGATAGGGCGCTTGATGCTCGACTTAGATATCACTCTCTTCAGTCAGATAGCGATAATCGATTGCAACATGCTCAGAAAGGGAATAGGGGCTAAATAGAGTAGATGGGGGAGTGAGATGATGTAGCTATCGAGCAACTATTAATTATTTATGATTATTTATCATTATTTGTTGTTATTTGTCGTTATTTGTCGTTATTTTTTCCAGTAGTGTATCAATAAAATGATCGGGTAGCTCATTTTTTAGTGGAACTGCCCAGAGATTATCCATTGTAAGATGGTTAAAATGGCGACATTTTGTGGCATCTTTCTCTGTCATAAGGATAGGGGGCGCCAGTGAGGCAAGCTCATGCTCCTTAATTTGATGATGGTCAGGAAAACTCTTTGTTGTAAATTGGAGGCCTTTAGCACGGAGCATTTGATAGAAATTCTCAGGATGAGCGATGCCGGCAATAGCGGTAAAATGGGTCGATGCAAAAGATGATAATCTTCTTTTGATTGTCGAATTATTGAGTGAAATAGCATCATCTAATTGTGATGATAGCGGAATAACTTCTATATTGTTATCTATGTTGTTGTCTATCTTGTTGCGTTTACCTTCAAGATCAGTTGCTCTCTTTGCCGGCTGTCTTTGATCAGTAAATTGGTCAGAGAGTTGATTGATCTCTGCTTTGACAGCTTGTGGAGAGATCTGATTACAGATAATAAAATCCGCTTTATCGATGCGGGAGATAGGCTCTCTTAAAGGGCCTGCGGGTAAGATTCGACCATTTCCAAATCCTTGCGCACCCACCACAATAATCTCAATATCTCGCTCTAACTGCCGATGTTGCAATGCATCATCACAGAGAAAGCAATCAATGTCTGGAAAAGCTTTTAAGAGCTCAATGCCGGCACTATAGCGATCATGATAGATAGCCATAGGGGCTTTAGTTTTTTGGTAGATGAGTGCCGGCTCATCACCGATCTCTTTAACGGTAGAGTGAGGAGAGACAATCTGTAGCTTCTGATCTTCTCGTCCAAAACCTCTTGAGAGTATGCCAACCGTGAGGCCTCGAGCTTGTAAGCTTTCTGTCAAGGCAATGGTTGTGGGGGTTTTTCCTGTTCCTCCCACATTGATGTTGCCGATAACAATGGTTGGACGTGGTAGCTTTTGAGCCCGTTTCTCCCGTTTTTGAAGATCATATTGAGAGAGAAGATGATAGAGCGATGAAAGAGGCAGTAGAAGTGTTGAGATTATGCCCTTTTTTTGCCAAAAGAGGGGAGCTTTTAATATCATCTGTGGGTGACCTCTTCAAATCGCTTGCTTCGAGGGATCTGATGCTTCTAAAGGCAGATTCAGATTATGTGATTCACTCTCTTCTTTTTGCAACTGCTGGTAGAGATAGATCAATCCTTTAAAGATTAAGGTTTCATCAAAGATAATCTCCTCTCTGAAAGCGGCATCTTCATAGTAACGGAGATTACCCCCGGTAAAGATCAGATGCTCAATGGGGTACTCTTTCTTTATCTCAGCGATTAACCCCATAATCATATGGTAGTGACCATTAATAGTGCCGATACTAATCGATTCAAAGGTATTAAACCCAAGCGTTCCCTCTTGTAGGGCATAATCCATCTCAGAGAGAAGGGCGGCTTGCGCAAAAAGTCCTTGAAGGCTCGACTGAATTCCAGGAGAGATCGTTGTTCCGACAAATTGCCCCTCATTGATCACAAAGATAGTAGTGGCAGTGCCAAGTGCGACAACGGCACAATTTTGATATTGATAAGCGGCTTCAACTCCATAAAAGTTTGCAACAAAATCGGCCCCTAAAAGGTGAATGTTTTTAAGGGAGAAGCGAGACCAATCTACCGGGAGATCATGGCGTAGACTGTAGACAGGGATCTGGTAGAGATCGGCAATTGCGCGAATAAGATTATTCAGATCAGGGACGACAGAGACATAGATCACGGCATCAAAAGAGATCTGAAATTGATCGAGCTTATCCTTTATCGCTACTCTATCGCTAAGAACGCTATCTTGACTAAGAGGGCGAATTAAGGGCGTTAAAGTGCCATCTTTAGCGTCATAGAGTCGAAAGTCTGCTGTGGTATTGCCAATATCTACTAAAAGTAGCTTCATGATTTTACGCCTATTTACAGAGATAAAGCTTGTCATTATAGCCGCTTTTTTACTGAAATCATCCTAAAGATCATCTTCAGCAGCAAGGAAGCGCATAAAGTTTTTTAATGTTTCTGCTCAATAATAACCTCTCTATTGGTAAAAATCGTCTCAATAGAGGCGGGATTAATGGCGATATCCATCGTTCGTGAGATCGCTTCAAAAGCCAATTCCATTCGATAGCTCTCTAAGATCTTTTTCGTGATCGGATATCGCTCTCGTCTTGTGTGAAAGGGGTTATCTTTCTCTTTTAAGGTGATCGGAAAATTCATCTCTGCCTTTGCTTTTAAAAGTGGAGTAATTGCCGCAATGATCAATTTTGAGGGGATATCTTCCGGTAATAGTAGAACTAATGAATTGGCGGCAGGTGCATTGAGGATCTTTTCAAGCGCTAAGGAGAGAATATCGAGCCAGTTTTGGGGTAGATTAGTGGGCAGAGTCGCCTCATCCCCTTTTGAAAGTATCTCCTTTTGAAATTGCTCTAATAGAATCTTATCAACCAACATTTCGCTGACTCCTCCCTAAATGGTGAATTGAGAGTATAGCCGAGGAGATGATCATTTTAGATTCTCTAGGATCTCTCCGGACGGCATATCGTTAAAATCTTTGAATAGATTGTATAACTATCAAGCGTAGTGAAGAGTGCGTTATTCTGGGAGTTACGATTGTAAGTTGAAATCTCGGGTTGGGGTTGTGAAGGGATCGCTTAAGCGCGTAGGGCATTGAGGAGCGTTAAGCAGTCTGGAAAGTAGTAGTCTGCAAGTTTTGGGTAGATATTCTCTCTCTGGTTGATCAAGACAGTTATGATTCCGGCACTTTTCCCGGCAGCGAGATCATACTCATGATCACCAATAATCAGCGCTTCTTCTGGTGCGATCTGCCATTGAGTCAGAAGCGTTATAATACCATCAGGTGATGGCTTGGGAGTTGCGGTATCGCGTCCAATAATGAGCTCTGCTGGGAAGTGATGCGCAATATTGGCAGCTGTGAGCGTTATCTCTGTAAGGGCATGTAAATTGCGCGTTAAGATTGCAAAATGGGTCGATCTTTCTGCTAGGTAATCGAGAAGATCAGCGGCACCATGAGCCGCCTTTGTTGCTTTTGCTACTTTAAGTTCATACTCTGCAAGCCAGCGCTCTCTGGCTAAGCGATCTGCTTCGGGGAGTTTCGCAAGATTATCTAAGATATCCTCATCATCAGCGACCTCAAGAACTTTTCGTATCATGGCAAAATCATGTTTTGCGACAGTGAGGGTGCCATCCATATCAAAAATCCAGTAGCGGATATCTTGTAAACGAGAAATATTGTGTATCATAAGAGTCCTTTGAGTAGTCCAGTGAATAGGGCTTAGCGTATTGAAGATGGTGTATTGAGGGGAGTGTCATTATGGCACTATAGTGATTAGGATCAAGGTCAGATTGAAGTGCAGAGAGGATTAATCATGGAGATAATAAAGGAGATAAGATGAAGTTATTACTACAGCGAGTCAAAGAGGCATCTGTAACCGTGGATGGAGAGGTCGTTGGTGCTATCAATCAAGGGTTGTTGCTCTTTGTCGGCATTGAACCTTTTGATAGCGAGGAGAGTGTCAAGAAGGGGATTGAGCGAGCTATGAAGTATCGCATCTTTAGTGATGATGCCGGAAAGATGAATCTTTCATTGATCGATCGTGGAGGAGATCTCCTTTTAGTCTCTCAATTTACTTTAGCGGCCGATACAGATCGGGGCTTGCGACCAAGTTTTACCTCAGCCGCAGCACCTACGCTCGGAGAAGCGCTTTTTGATTATGCTGTTTCTGTTGCAAGATCGCTGATGGAGAAGAGCGGTGCCGGTCAAGTAGCAACTGGCCGCTTTGGTGCGGATATGCAGGTTGCGTTGATCAATGATGGACCTGTTACCTTTCTCTTAGAGACGCGATAATAGATCCGTAGATTAGAATCCGATTAAAAGAGAGTTTAGTATCGATTAGCGCTTGATAGATTGCATCACTTCACTTAAGCGACGAAAAGAGTCGAGCCGCTTTTCTTGATCATAGATAACGCCGGCAAACATGAGTTCTTCAACTTCAATCTCAGTGAGCAATGATTCGATCATCTCTTTAACACGATTGTGGTCGCCAACAGCAGAGATCCGTAACATCGAGGAGACATGGCGTTTCTCCATTGGATTCCAATAGCGCTCCATCTCCTCTCGGGTAATAGGAGGTGGGGTTAACTTGCGATCATCGCGAATCAATTGGGTAAAACTCTGCTCCATTGTGGTAAAGAGATAATCCGCCTCGTCATTACTCTCGGCAATAACAGCATTCATACAGAGCATAGCGTAAGGTTTATCAAGATATGCTGATGGGCGGAAGCGTTCTCGGTAGAGTGCAAGCGCTTCTTTCATATGGGTCGGTGCAAAATGGGCGGCAAAAGCATAAGGGAGCCCTAAATGTGCCGCTAATTGTGCACCAAAGAGGCTCGAGCCTAAGATCCAAACAGGAATGGAGAGATTCATGCCGGGAATGGCATGAATTCGCTGATTATCTTGAGGATGGAAGTAGTTGAGTAGTTCTACAACCTCTTGGGGGAAATGATCTGCGCGCGCAGGATCGCGACGAAGTGCATAAGCGGTTTGTGGATCAGTGCCGGGAGCTCGTCCAACTCCAAGGTCGATTCTATTAGGGTAGAGGCTCTCTAAGGTGCCAAAAGCCTCTGCTACCATTAAGGGCGCATGATTGGGGAGCATAATACCGCCTGATCCGAGACGAATTTTCTCTGTTTTACTCGCAAGGTAGCCGATTAATACTGCTGTAGCAGAGCTTGCGATATTAACCATATTGTGATGCTCGGCAACCCAAAAACGGGTATATCCCGCTTCTTCGCCAAGCTGTGCAAGTGCGGCAGCTCGATGAAAAGCATCTCGAGGAGTCTCTTTTTGATTAATATTGGCTAAATCTAAAATGGAATATTTCATACTGATTCTCCTATTTTTCTCCTCGTTAATTTCTATTCATTCAATCATTCAATCATTCAATCATTCAATTATTCAATTATTTAGGCACTCATTTTTCCCGATATCTTGCTTTTTTCCTCATAGCTTCTTCTATCCTTCATCGCTCTAGCTCTCTAATACCATGCTTCACGCATCTCCTCGATTAAGAGGGAGAGGTCATTATCACTAAAGTAGAGTGGACGGAAATTGAGGATAAAAGCTTTAATGTTTTCAAAAGAGCCCTGTAATTCACAACTCTCTTCATTGGGTTCGTAGCGGAAAGCGCCTTGGAGCTCTATCAATTCATGTTCGAGATAAAACTCTATAATATCGATCCAAGTGTAGCCGGTCACCTCTATCTCAAGGTCATCAAAAACCTCAAAGCGATCTTGGGCAGGGAAGTAGATGCCCCAAAGATGATCATCATATTGAACAAGTTCAAAGGGGTGAATTCGTTGTAAGTCTTGCATAATATATTATCTATTACTCTCTGTGACGTTATTAGTGTATCGAAAAGGGAAGGATAGAGAAAGCCCTCTATAACGTGCTGGTTTATAGAGGGCTCTTTAAGTGGAAGCGTTAACGCTTCTCCCACCGTTAACTATTTTGCCACTGTTTCTTATTTTTTATTTCTTATTTCTTATTTTTTTCACTTGTCATTTTCCATCAACCTAATTTTTAATTGATCATTTTTTAGCTGATCTATTTTTAAGCATCAGGTGTCCGTGAACGACTTAAGAATTCTTTCGGGAATTGGGTAAAGCCTTTCGTGACAAATGAGAGATAGACTAAACCGATCATGCCCCAAACAATTCCGATTACAAGCGCCGTATACTCAAGGTTAAACCAGAGATAGATAATAAACGCCATTCCTGCCATTGGGAAGAGAAGGTAGTTCAAATTATGCATCACAGAGTAACGTTGATTGTCGCGAATATAGTATTGAACGACAACGCAGAGATTAACAAAGAAGAATGCTGTCAACGCCCCGAAGTTAACAAGGTGAAGCGCAAAGCTAAGATCGAAGAATCCTGCAAAAAGACAGATAAAACCAACAATAATGATATTAATCGATGGGGTTTTATATTTAGGATTGATATAGCCAAAGATCTTAGGTGGTAAGATACCATCACGTCCCATAACATACATCATTCTCGATACCCCTGTATGCGCTGCAATCCCTGATGCACAGACAGCAAGAACCGCTAACCAAAGACCGATCGATTGGAAGAGCTTCTTACCAACATAGAGTAACACCTCCGGTTGGCTCTCTTCAGGATCGATAAAGGTATAGTTTTTAAAGTAGAGTTGCATGAAGTAGGTGACGAAGATAAAGATAATTCCCCCCACGAGAGTGGTTAGAAGAATCGCTCTTGGTACTGTTTTGGCGGCATCTTTAGTCTCTTCTGAAAGAGAGCTTAAGCCATCAAATCCTAAGAATGAGAAGCAAAGAATTGCCGAGCCTGCTGCAACTGCGCCGATCTGCATATCTTCAGACCAGAAAGGTTCTGTACTCATGAGAGTGCCGGCACCAATGTCATCAAATGCTAAGCCCTTAACAATCAATCCAATAAAGATCCCGATCAGAAGCAATTGGCAGAAGACAATTAAGGTATTAACGTTTGCGACCAGTTCAACACCGCGGTAGTTGATATAAGTCATTGCAATCGCTAATGGAATAACATAAAACCAGACGCTAATATCAGCACTAATGAGGGTCTTTAGGTAGATGGTTGCAAGTAAAATATTGATCATCGGATTAAAGAGATAATCGAGCATCGTACACCAACCGATCAAAAATCCTAGATTAGGATTGAGAGATCTCTGAGCATAGGTATATGCTGATCCTGCAGATGGGTAATATTTTACCATTTGGCCATAGCTCATCGCCGTAAACATCATTGCCACAAGGGTGATGATATACGCTGTTGGAACATGTCCGCCTGATTGATCACTGACAATCCCGAAAGTATCGAAGACAGTCATCGGTTGCATATAAGCAAGACCGATCATGACAAGTTGCCATAATACTAAGGTTTTTTGCAGTTTTGATGGAGAAGAGATGGATGAAGCAGTAGTAGCGTTAGGAGATAACGCCTTCGTTTTTAATAACATAAGTTTATTTCCCCCAGCCGTCTTAATGGCATGTTAAGAGAGATAAATTAGCCGCGTTAATTCAGATGAATTATTGCCCCCTTGTATCGAAATGAGAAAGAATCTTCTCATAAAATCCCCACTTTATATTTGAGGTTCGGGGAATTTTACACGTTTTATCCCATATGGCTACCCTTTTTTAAATATTAAATAGCGATTATTGACTATGGATTTAGGATTATTAGGAGGGAAAGACTTTAAAAGAGCCTTCTTTGAGGTAATTATTTGTTAATGAATAGCAAGATTGAGCGGAGAAAAAGAAGAAAAAAGAAGCGCTTGATAAAATTTAATTATCAAGTTACCATTTTCTGTAGAGGTCAGGTGAAGCGGGAGTCTCTTCTTTAGAAATATTTCCCTTGTCGTGAAGAGTAGCCTGAGATGCTATCCTTCCATAAACCATCGGTATTTTGGCCGATACTGCCGATGCCATTGAGATCAAACTCAATATAGACGCGCCACTGTTTCTGTTCATCATAGACATTATTGCGATAGTAGCGAGCGGCAACGCGTGTTGTGACACAACAATCGCGAAATTCAACCCCTAACTGGCTATCGATCATCTTCGATTCGCTTAAGATATAATTGTAGCGACCGGCGATAGCCCATTTATTATTGAGGCTCCAGTAGAAAGAGGTATCGATCTGGTCTGTTTTTGTTGCTTCAACATAATCTGCGCGGTTATAGCGATAACTAATTGAGAATATTTTGTCGGAAGCCGGACGATAGTTGAGATCAAATGTTCCGTAGATCACCTGTTTATTGTTAGTTGACCAGTCGAGATTTGCTTTTGCATAGAGATCACGGGTAATGGCAACCCCTGTCTCTGCAGTGAGTGCAGAGCGGCGAATTTTATTCTCCCCTTTTTTAATATCCTCGCCGAGCGTAATACGTGGTGAAGTGAAGTACTGCGTCTGTCCTAGGGAGAGGAAGAAGCGTTCATAACCACTATTATCTTCAATGAGTCGTGTTGTAACAGCTGTTGTGAGTCGATTGGCGTTACTCTGTCGATCAGCACCATAGAAATCATTAAAGTTAAAGAGATTATCAAAGTTTGAATCCATCCTTGAAGTATCAAAGATAGGAATATGGCTCTGCTTGCGATAGGGGGCATAGAGATAGAAGAGGCGAGGCTCAAAGGTTTGTGTAAAATCACCACCACCAAATAGATTAGTTAGTTGCATCTCTTTATCTAAAAAGAAGCCGGCATCAAGGCTTAAGATCGGCATTGAACGAGAGAAGCTGGTTTTATTTCCGCCTTGATACTTTTTATTATGATAATTGAGATGATATTGGGTATAGCGAAATCTTGCCGCAGGCTCAATAAACCCCCATGCATTTTCCAATCGATAGCTAATAGTGGGCATTAGGTCGAGACGAGTTGCCGCGCGGGGATGCCTTGCATCTTCTCCTAAGAAGCGATCATTTTTAGCAGCAAAGTGAACGAGCTCTCCATGGAGATCGATATTGAGATTGCCCAGATTCCATCCTCCTTGGAAGAGTAGCTGCGGTAATCGACCATATGGATTCCGTTTAACAATCTCTCGATCAGTGACAACGAAATCTTGGAAGCGAAGAAGTGTTGTCCAGTGATCAGTTCGGTAATTTAAGACGGCATGACGCTCTAATGTTACCTCTTCATAAAGGCCATTTTGCTTTCCAAGATCACTCATATAATCTTTATCAGAGACATTTTGAAAGAGAATATTTCCGGAAAGGTTTTTATTAAATTGAGAGCGCTGTTCCGCTTTGAGATACCATCGCTTCTTATTATCGTAGAGCTTATCTCGAAAAAGATAACTTCCTTCGAGGGTGAGATATTGCCACTCATTAAGGTAACGAAAATTACCTTTTATCGCCGCACCTCTTTTAGTGATGATTCCCGGCGCTAATATCGCATCCATATTAGGAGCGATATTGAAATAGTAGGGCAGAAAGAGAGAGATTCCACTGCTTCGACTAATTTCAAACTCAGGGAAGAGGATTCCACTATGCCTTTTTCCATCGATCGGATATGAGATGTAAGGAGTGTAGAGTACCGGAATATCGAAAACATCGAAAGTGGCATCATAAGCTTTTGCGCGTCCTGCCGCATGATCGATATCGATATCTTTTGCATCAATTTTCCAGATCTCATTATCGACTGAGCAGGCAGAGTAGGTGGCATCTTTCAAGAGGGTTTTCTGTTGATTATCAAAGTGATCTATCTTTGTCGCACGCCCTTGTATATTGGTACCAGCTTTCAAGTAGTAAGTTGCTGCGGTAACCGAGGTCTCTTTTTTATCGATATTATGTATAAGGCGATCGCCAAAAAGTACTGTATCTGGGGTTGCATAACGGACATCTTTCCCTTCTGATGTGATCACTTGATGGACACGATCCATATCAAATTGATCACTTCTTAACCATTCATTGCCCAGTTGTATCTCAACATCCCCATAGAGATGGGCATTTGTTGGGGTGAGATTCCCTTCATTTGCCGTTACAAAAATCTGCTCTTGGGTCGCTTCTTTATTGAGCGGCATAATATGTTGAGCAAGTGGAGAGATCTGACAAGCTACAGGGGTAGAGGCCAGAGACAAGGCCGGTAGCGAGAGCATTAATGCAATCGCAAGTTTGGAAGGTAGATATCTAGTCTTGGGCACGACAATTTATGCTCGAAAGTTGGGATCAGAAAGATCAGGCTAATAAACTTTAATGGAGTGTAGAATCTCATTTTTTACGCTTAATTTCAACGGAAAGGCTCGCTAAATTTCTATCAAAGATGATACAATCGATATAAAGAGAAGCTAACTCTTTCCACAGATTTAGTATCTATTTGCATAGATCTATACAGATCTGCACAGATATAGATAGATATACACAGGTTTTCTGTAAAGATATCGCTATAGTATATCGATGATTGTCAAAAAGGGGATGGATTTCTCTAGACATGAGCGGTATGAGCGGTATAAGTAGATAGACTGTAGGAAGAGAGGCTTTAAGTTTTACTATTTTATTGACTTTCGTTTTTATTAACATTCGTTCATTCATGATAAATATCGATCGTTGAAAAGGTCGATCTACAACTAACCCTTAGGAGTTAATTAGATGAATAACTATTATCAAGCAGATGCCTATGCAGGCGTACAGCGTGAAGGGATGCACAAGGTATTGCGTCAAGCTTATACTTTAGTTGCGCTCTCCCTTATTCCGACAATTATTGGTGCTTTTATCTCTGTACAAACCAATGTTGTTTTAAACTTAATGGTTTCAAGCCCCATTATCTTCTTTATCGGTTTTATGGTGGCTTTCTACGGACTCTCTTTTGCGATTGAGGCGAATAAAACATCGGTCACCGGTTTGGTATTGATGTTTGTCTTTACCTTTTTGATGGGAATGATGTTAGGTCCTCTCTTAACATTAGCGCTTAAATCCACAAATGGCTGGCAATATATCGGGATTGCAGCAGGAGGAACAGCTGGTCTCTTCTTAGTATTAGCTATTTTAGGGGGAGACAAAACAAAAGATTTCTCTCCAATTGGTAAGTATGTTGGAGCATTAGGGATTGTGATGATTATCACTATCGCGCTTAACTTCCTCTTCTTAAAGATGCCGATGATTAACTTGATTTTATCGATGTTGATCATTCCATTCTCAGGGGCAATCATCTTATGGCGCGTGAATAGCGTTGTCAGAGGTGGGGAAGATAACTATATCAGCGTAGCATTAGATATCTATATTGCGCTCTATAATATCTTCTCAAGCTTACTTCGTTTAATCCTTGCAAGTAATGATTAATCAGTAGGCGTATCGCCGAGATCATTGTAAAGAGTATAAGAGGGTGCTTATTTGATAAGCACCTTTTTTATTGCCGGTATTTATCTTCCTGCTTGTATAATTCGTATGAATTGATTGATATCGACCATTGCTGACCATTGCTGACCATTGCTGACCATTGCTGACCATGACCGATCATTACCGATTATTTTCATTAAGCCTCTGCTAGAGTTTATTACATAAGATCGATATGATAGAACACTAAATATGTAGTGAGGATATGATGATTCAAAATCGAAAAGATCAAGTATTGAGTACTTTAGAGAATTTCTATATCGCACCTCTAACGGAGATGAGTGCGGAGATAGAGCTCTTAAAGCGAATGGTTGCAAAGCGTCCATTTCGGGTACAGATATCGATGCCTTCAAGTTGGAGGATGGAGCGTTATCTCCCTACTTTAAAGAATCTTACGAGCGACGAGGCGTTGGCGCGTCTGCAAATTTTTGCGAATTATTTAGCCGGTAGCACACAATCGGTATTTGATCATCAATATGCTCTCAGTGCCGGCGCTTCGCTTCCTTACTTTGAGTGGCGGGAAGGGGAGCGATTAAGAGGTATCAATAGCCTTTTAGGGGAGTTACGTCTCTTCTATATCTATCGAGGAAATGAAGAGGCAACACTTGAGTTTTTCACCTTTTTGCAAGAGATCAATCTCTTTTCACAACTTGTTGTGGTGGGAAATTCGTTAACAGAATCGCTCGAAGCGCTATTGTTAGAGAAGCAGATTCCTATGATTAAAGAGAGTAGAGATATTGAAGACTCTTTTTGGGATGCATTTATTAAGAATCGATCTCTACCTCAATTGAGTCTGACAACCTTTTTTCATCCGACTATCGATATTTTATTGATGAGTGCTGAAGGGCGTTATCTTAAGGGATACTCTCGTACGGAGTTTATAAAGCAATATGAGCAGATTAAACGGGAATACTTTATCGATCTGCCGAGTCGTTAATCCCTCATCATACTTTGATCATCGATTTAACCTCTTTTTTGTTGATAGATTCCTTGATCAGAGGTGATGACGCCTTCGATCTCAAGTAACATTAGATCAGTGGTGATATCTGCAGCACTCTTATTAAGTTGTTCAACTAATTGGTTGATCGACTTTGGTGTCATTAAGAGTTGATAGAGCTCATATTGAGGGTGATCTGCCGGTATTAGTGGTACTGCTGTTCTAGCGATCCTCTTTTCGCTCTTTGGGCGGAAGCGACTATTTTTTGCTTTCTCATTAGGAGTCTCCTCTTCAATGATAAGATTGAGAGACGTTTGTGGTGAGCCTGGTGCAGGGTCAATCCAGCCCTTAAGGAGAGAGCGGATATCGTGAGTCGATTCTACCAAGGTTGCACCTTCACGAATCAATTGATGACAGCCTCGAGATTGTGGTGAATGGATGGAGCCGGGAATAGTAAAGAGATCACGATTCTCCTCCATACTCATTCTTGCAGTGATGAGAGAACCTGATTTTTTCGCAGCTTCTACGACTAAAGTGCCCAGCGATAATCCAGCAATAATGCGATTTCTTCGAGGAAAATTTTGAGGTTTTGCCGGCATATGGAGCGGATACTCACTAATAATAGTGCCGCCATACTCAATAATCGCCTCACTTAATGGGAGATGGTTTTTAGGGTAGATCTCATTTAAACCTGTTCCTAACACCGCAATTGTCGGAGCTTGCTGTTCTACGGCAGCTTTATGAGCAATATAATCGATGCCGAGGGCTAAACCGCTTGTAACAGTCAGTCCTGCGGCAGTTAGCTCTGTTGCAAAGAGTTTGGCATTGTAACTTCCTTCTTGCGTCGGTTTTCGCGTTCCAACAATTGCTATTTGTGGGGCTGAAAGTAGCGGAATCGATCCCTTTACAAAGAGGATTGCCGGAGGGTCGAAGATCTCTTTTAAAAGTGGCGGATAAGATTCACTTTCAAGATGTAAAATTGCGTGATTAGGCGCTTCGGCCCAATTGAGCGCGGCTTCTATTTTTGCGGAGAGATCATAATTGTTAGGGTGCCTGACAGAGCTCGGAACACCTGCTTCCTGCCAAGCGAGTTGATCTGCTTCTAAAATCTTCTCGATGGAGCCAAAATAGTTGAGAAGTTGCTGAAAGCGTCTTGCGCCAATTTTGGGGGTATAGTAGAGCGTCAGCCAATCCTGTAGCATCAATTTAATCCTTACTCTTTATGCTATCTATTGATGTGATCCATTCATACGATTCATTCACATGATTCATTCACATGATCTATTTATGTGATCTATTCATATGGTCTATTCATGTTATATTGAGAAGAGATGGAAAGATCGATTGTCAAAGTGATCGACAACTGATCGATAACCTATAACTATAAGTAACGGAGTTTTAGAATGGGAAATATGATTGAGAAAGTCACAACAGAAATTTTATCAACCCCCTATGAGACACAGGGAGAGCCATTGGAGCTCGATTCTTTAAAGGAGAAGTATATTGTGCTCTTCTTCTATCCAAAGGATAATACACCGGGGTGCAGTAATGAAGTACAAGATTTTAATAAATTATTATCTCAATTTGCTGAGCTAGATTGTGCTGTTGTGGGAGCTTCTCGAGATAGTAAAAATTCTCATATTAAGTTTTCAAATAAATTTGAACTCAATTTCCCCCTCTTATCAGATCCTGAAGAGACACTCTGCCGCGCTTTTGATGTGATTAAAGAGAAGAAGATGTTTGGTAAGGTAGGGATGGGAATTGAACGTAGTACCTTCATCTTCGATAAGAGTGGAACCATTCTTCATGAGTGGCGTAAAGTGAAGGTACCGGGTCACGCAGAAGAGGTTTTAGAGACGTTAAAATCGCTATAGATGGTGCTTAGATAATAACAGACAACAGATAACAGATGGATGATAGAAGAGGCTAGCTAGGACTAGCCTCTTTTTATGGGAGATTATGGAAAAGAGCTCAAATTAGAAGTGAATAAAGGGGATCGCTTTTAGAATTACAAGGAAGACAACTAGCACTAAGATAACGCTTGGAATCTCATTGAAGTAACGATAAAACTTGTGGGAGTGATGATTTTTATCGTGACGGAAGATTAAGACATAGCGATAGCAGTAGAAGTGGTAGATCAGAAGAAGAAAGACGAGTGTCAATTTAAAATGAAACCATCCCATCTTGAGAAGTGCCGGATTCTTCATCATTAAAATCAATCCAAAGATGACGGTGAGAGCCCCCCCAATATTGGTCATGATCATCAATTTTTTCTCCATCACCTTAAATGTCTCACTAGTTGCGGGATTACTATTAGAGGCGTGATAGACAAAAATTCGGGGAAGGTAGAAGAGGCCAGCGAACCATGTGACCATAAAGATAATATGTAGCGCTTTGTAGACAAGATATGACATAAAATTTTATAACCTTATTTATAACCTTATATTAATGTGCCTGATGATTATATCTGATGATATTTTTCATATTCACGATTATAACAGAGATTCCTAACTGTCACCGATAAAGCAAAGGGATGAGGGAAAGAGGATGAAGTCTCGGGGGCAATCTTTTTCTCGATTATCAATCCCCATCGATCATCAATCTCCATTGGCCATCAATTCTCAATAAAAATTCAATAAAAATTATCGATAACCAATGATAGAGGGTTGATAGATAAGAATCACCCACTCCCGATCTTGTGCTAAGGGCTTATTTTAGCGATAATGACCGGCATTGATAACTTTAGATCTTCAACAAAGGACTTTATATGGTTTTTACCATCAAAAGACGCCCCACAAGTCAGGTGATGGTGGGAAATATTGGTATCGGCTCAGATTATCCCATCAGAGTTCAATCGATGACCAATACAAATACAGAAGATGTTGCGGCAACGGTGGCGCAGATTATTGAGCTAGCAGATGCTGGCTCTGAGCTTGTTCGTGTTACGGTTAATACCGAGTTAGCGGCAAAGGCAGTTCCCCATATTGTTGAGCAGTTAAGAGTTGCAGGATACGATACTCCCGTCGTGGGCGATTTTCATTTCAATGGGCATCGTCTTTTACAGGCTGAGCCAGAATGTGCTAAAGCGTTGGCTAAATTGCGAATTAATCCGGGCAATGTCGGGCGTGGAGCACGAAAAGATGAGCAATTTAGTGCAATTGTTGAAGAGGCACTTAAACACCAAAAGCCGGTTAGGATCGGAGTTAATTGGGGAAGTTTAGATCCCGAGGTACTAAAGCGCCTATGGGATGAGAATCTTAAAAAGGCGACTCCTTTAACAAATGATGAGTTGATGTGCGAAGCGATGATTGTCTCGGCGCTAGAAAGTATTGCTTTTGCGAAAGAGATAGGGATGACAGATGAAGATATTATCCTCTCTGTGAAAGTGAGTCAGAGCCAGCAGTTAATTAAGGTCTATCGTGATATCGCACCATTGACTCAGGTACCGCTCCATCTAGGTTTAACAGAAGCTGGGATGGGGATGAAGGGAACAGTGGCTTCAACTGCGGCATTAGCCGTCTTACTTCAAGAAGGAATTGGTGATACCATTCGTATCTCTTTAACGCCGGAACCTAATGCCTCTCGGACCGAGGAAGTGCTCGTAGGGAAAGAGATTTTACAGAGTCTACAGATTCGTGCTTTTACCCCAAAAGTGGTCGCTTGCCCAGGATGTGGCCGAACAAGTAGTGATGATTTTCAACATTTAGCGCAAGATATCCAATCCTATATCGATAACAATATGCCTACTTGGAAGACCCAATATGAAGGGGTTGAGAAGATGGTGGTTGCAGTTATGGGATGTATTGTTAACGGCCCTGGCGAATCTAAAATGGCGAATATCGGCATTAGTCTACCGGGGAATGGTGAGCGACCTGTCGCACCAGTCTATATTGATGGTGAACGATCAGTAACCCTAAAGGGGGAGCAGATCGCTCAAGAATTTAAACAGATCATAAACGAATATATTAATGAGAAATATCGAAAACAGTAATGAAGTGGTGCTCGAAAAGCATGATGATGTAGTGAAGGATCAGCAAAAGGATCGTCCACTACGAACCGTTCGTTCATTTGTGAAGCGAGAAGGGCGACTAACAAAGGGGCAAGAGCGTATCTTAGCAGAGAGTCCCTATCTTCTCTCTCATACAATTGTGGATGAGGTCTGGGATCTTGATCAGATTTTTGGCCGTCAAAACCGTGCTCGTACTTTAGAGATCGGTTTTGGTGATGGGGCTTCGCTCTCTAAAATGGCAGAGAATGCACCAGAGCGTGACTTTTTAGGGATTGAAGTGCATCGTCCTGGCGTGGGAAGATTGCTCTTAGATGTTGAAGAGAAGAATTTAAGTAATATTCGTGTTATCGATTATGATGCGGTTCATATCTTAAAGCATGCGATACCTGATGGTGCGCTCGATTGTGTTCAGATCTTTTTTCCTGATCCATGGCATAAGAAGAAGCATCATAAGCGTCGTATTATTCAGCCTGAGTTTGTTGCACTCATTGCGAAAAAACTCTGTACAGGTGGTAGGCTCTGTTTAGCGACTGATTGGGAACCCTATGCAGAGCATATGATGGAGGTGATGCTCGCCGCCCCTGATTATGAAAATAGTGTGGAAGGCTTTATTGAAAACCCTACCCATCGTATGCCGACCAAATTTGAGGCAAGAGGGCGTCGTTTAGGTCATGGCGTTTGGGATCTTGTTTTTCTTAAGAGATGATAATTTCTAAATAGCGTTTCTAGGTCTTCTAGATAGAGTAGAAGATATCTAGCTGCGCTTGATTATTGATGTATCAATAATATATTAATAACGTATTAGCAATGTACTAGTAACGTATTACTGTAAAAGAACTGTAAAAGAGTGGAGGGCGTGATGATTGATAGTGCTATGATTCTCGCTCTCTCGATCTTTATTTTTACAATGATACTGGTGATTTGGCAACCGAAAGGATTAGGAATTGGATATAGCGCCTCATTGGGCGCTATTTTCGCATTAGTTACCGGGACAATTGCGCTTTCAGATATTTGGATTGTCTGGGGGATTATTTGGAATGCTGTTTTAACCTTTATTGCGATTGTTATCATTACCATTGTTTTAGATAAAGCCAATTTCTTTCAATGGGCAGCACACCATATCACTCGTTTTGGTGGTGGCGTTGGCTTAAGACTCTTCTTTTTGATGATGCTTTTAGGCGCCTTGATCTCCGCTTTTTTTGCCAATGATGGTGCCGCGCTGATTTTAACACCGATTGTGATGGCAATTTTAGTGAAAGCGGGGGTCAGTCGTGCTTCAACATTGGCTTTTGTGATGGGGGCAGGATTTATTGCCGATACGGCAAGTCTCCCTTTTACAGTCTCTAACTTAGTAAATATTGTTTCTGCTGATTACTATGCGATCTCATTTGGGCGTTATGCGTCAGTTATGGTGCCGGTCAATATCGTCTCTATATTGATGACGATGTTAGTGTTAGGGCTCTTCTATCGCAGAGAGATCCGATTTCAATATCAACTTTTAGGTAATGAGCTTCTCCCTAGTAATGTTATTGAAGATAAACCTCTTTTTTGGGCTGGCTGGGTAACGTTGATTCTTTTGCTGATCGGTTTTTTTATCTCTGATCACTATAAGATCCCGCTCAGTGTGATCGCCGGTGCCGGCGCGCTCTTTCTTCTCTATGTTGCCGGGAAACGGGGTGTAGTAGCACCTAAAAAAGTGCTTCTATTGGCGCCTTGGCAGATTGTTCTCTTCTCTTTGGGGATGTATCTGGTGGTCTTCGGTTTAAGAAATGCCGGACTGATGGCGTATCTGGTAATACTTCTTAATCAGTTAGTTGAAGCAGGGATCTGGAGCGCAACGATCGGGACCGGGCTCTTGTCGGCGCTTCTATCATCGGTCATGAATAATCTTCCTACCGTTTTAATTGGCGTTCTCTCAATCGATAGTTCTATTGCGACAGGTGTGACGAAAGAGGCAATGGTTTATGCCAATGTGATTGGTAGTGATCTCGGACCTAAGATTACACCGATTGGTAGTCTAGCAACCCTGTTATGGTTACATGTATTGAGTCAGAATAATCTCAAAATTACTTGGGGTTACTACTTTAAAGTGGGAATTGTCTTAACATTACCTGTATTGTTAGTCACCCTTGTCGCTCTGGTTATTCGGTTATCGTAGTTGCCGGGATCTTCTCTTTGATCTCTTCCGGCGTGCCATAGAAGATATCATCAATATACCAACGCTTTGAGAGATGCTCTGTTCTAACAAAGAGCTCATCATCGATCTCTTTTCCTAAGCAGGCTTTAGCAATGGGGGAGTTGACGGAGGAGTAATCTTTATGATGCGCGATCTCATCTGCACCAACAATGCGAAAAAATAGGCGATTTTCATCATCATCGACTAAGGTGACCCAAGCGCCAAAATAGACTTTTCCTTCCTGTTGAGGAGAGTAGGGAACAGGGCGAAGAACCTCAAGACGCTTCCGAAGATGCCGAACGCGACGATCGATTTCACGTAGTTTCTGCTTATTAAACTGATAGTCGGCATTTTCCGAGCGATCGCCTAATCCGGCAGCCCAAGTCACCTTCTGTGTGATCTCGGGGCGTTCAATTCGCCAAAGATAATCGAGCTCCTTTTGCAGAATCTCCATCCCTTCTTGTGTGATTAAGTTGATAGCCATGATAAACCTCTGTTTTTGATCTATTTTTTAATCTCTATTTCTTAATCTCTATTTCTTTCTACCACGTGTTCTTGGTCGATTATTTCTACCTCGGCGATTATTGGTCGAGGTATTTGAGTTGGGTGTCTGATTAGTATTAGGGCTCAATCCTTGGGTTAAATTTTGGATAAAATTACCATCTGATGATTGACCTAATCCCCCTGGAACGCCGAAAGGATCGCGATTTCTTCTACGATTTTCCCGCGCGATATTTGCTTCAAATGAGCCTGACTCAAAGGGGAGTCGATTTTTATTGACGATCTCATCGTGATTATTGCTGAAGAAATCGCTTTGGCTCTCACCTTTTGGCGCCGATTGAGCGGAAGGTGTTGGTTGATTCTCTCGATCATCCCGGCGACGACGAGCTGTGCGCGGCTTGACTTCACGTTTGACGCGTTCTTGACGCTTAACACGTCCACGGCGTGGTGTTCGTTCTTCACGTGTACTATTTTGAGCGCTCTGGGTATTCTCTTGAGCATTCTCTTCAATATTATTGGTGGTTTGAGATTGTGACTCTACTCTATTTTCGGCTACTTTTGCCTCGTGCTCTTCAGTGGCTTCAGGAGCAGGATTATTTTTAGAGGTGCGTGCTCTATGATCTCGGCGATTGCGTTGGTCTCTACCATCACGATTCTCTCGATGATTGTTATTTCGATTACTCTCTCCACGGCTTTGACGCTTTGGTGGTTTGATATCGACCATTTCGATAGGAAGATGAAGGTCGGGGTACTCTTCAAAGAGTGCATCGACCCATACCTGGTCATTTTCAGAAGCGATCGAGATAAAGTGTTGTGGGTTAAATTTTTGCTGAACAAACTGTAAGCGCTCCTCATATTCAGCATAAACAGTAGGAAAATCGAGGAAGAAGACGGCATCACATTTTGTAATCTTATCCGCAAAATCTTGAACGACACGATGCATTAAAATCAAGGTGTTAAATTGCCCTTCATGATAGCGATCAAAGAGACTATTGGCTGTTTCATCATCGATCTTTTCATGCACAATACGGCTACGAATACGCGCACGATAGAGATATTTCTCTAATAGGCGAGCTGATTGTCGATTGTGGGTGATCACTAATACATCTTGAAGATTATGTTCTCGGATATAATCACGAATATATTGACGCTGTAAATTTCTGGGAACCATTGCAATAAAGGTGCCACCTGTACTCTGTTGCTCTTTTGAAGCGGTCGACTCTGCGTCTTTTTGAGTCTCTTTCTTTGCTTTCTCTTTTATCTCTTCTTTTACTTCTTTTACTTCTTTTACCTCTTCTTTGCTCTCTTCCTTTTTATGGCTACTAAGACTAATTTTCATCCCTTTCTTAGCTGCAGGTTTTGTATTCGATGAAGGTCTAGTCTCTGCTGTTGCTGATGCTATCTCTTCAATATCAACATCAATATCGTTATTAGCTTTAGCTTTAGTTACAACTTCTACCTGGCTATTAGGAACATTGATAATATTGATATTAACGGCTTTTTCTATTTTTTCCTTCGGAAGAGAGGCTAAGATCGGCTCGCTAATTTCAGAAAAACAGGTAGCTAGAAAATAGGAAGGATGATTTTCAAAACTTTCGATGAGATAACTGCGATTTTGTTCTTCGAGGAAGAAGAGATCATCGATAAGTGCAATCGGTACTGCTTGATCGACAATGATACAGTCGAAGTTTGCTGGATTGAAGGGTTGTCTGCGCATCGCATCGAGTGAGAAGAGAGTATAGGGCGCGATAATGAGATCAGAAGCTGAGATATTGATAGGCTTATCCGCATCTTTTGGAAATAGTGTGTTGACGCTCAGTTTAGGATCGAGTGCTTCAAGAAAGAGCTTAAGGAAGATGGTATCACTGATAGAGCGAGTAATAATTAAACCGCTCGTGAGTAACTTCAGAGTGAAGAGTCGAGAGAGTTGAACCAAGATAACCGAAGGTGGAAGAATCTCTTCTACCTCTAAAGGGGCTTTCTGCTCTAATAGGGACTTTCCTCTGACAGAGAAGGTGTTCCAACGTGATAATATCGTCTCTTGTGTCGAATTCATATAATCTTTTTCTAAGTTGTCTTTGTGGTTGTAATTTTAATTGTGATTGTAGTTGTAGTTGTCATTTAGGTCCCTAATAGGACTTAAATATCTATCTTAAGTATCCATTAAGTATCTACCAACTAGGTATTTAATATGTATCAATATAGGAGAGAATCAAACTTCTTCTTTTTCTTTAGATTCTGCAATAAACCATACACTTACTCTTAAGAGCTTGCTTTAACCTTGGTCAACTTTAATCTTGATCAACACCGATGTTGATGCGATTAATTTTGATGAAGAACAAGATATCGACCAATAAGGCACTACAGCTCTCTACTGTTTAAATTTTTTAAAATTTTTTTTAAATTCTTTAAATTTTTACTCAAAACTCTTTTAACAATTCTTTCAAAATAGACTTCTAAATTGCTTAAAGTTCTGTAATTCTCTTTTTGAGATCGATGCCTGCCATTTAATGGGGAAGCAACGTTATTATTTGTACTTAATTTTTATTTAGTTTTAGTTTGAGCTCTATCGTTTGAGCTATTTAACCTTGAGTTATTTCACATTTTAAGTTTTTTAGCTCTCTTCTCAATGCTTATAAACTTGCTTTAATTTTGTAGCATTTAAGGATCGAGACCACTTAATAAATCTTCTCATTGGAGTAGTGATTTTATAATATGACGATTGAATGAGTATTGTAAATCGATAACGATATAAAATCTCTCTATAAATCGATAGGTGAAGCGCTAGATCAAGCATTATATTTCGCTATCAAGTTTATATCTCTATCTTCTATCCCTGTCTATGTTTATGGATATTAATGGTGTCAAAGTAATAGATCGTAACATCGTTATCTATAATGTCATTTAATCTAATCTATAGGAGATTCTATAATAGATCTTATGCTTTAAGCGTGCGGTTGCTATTTTAAGCAGTCTCTATTTAAGTGTTATATCTGGTATAGATATTATTCATACTTGATCTGCTTTATAGCGCTCTATTTATCGCCACCTGCAATCGATAGATGTGACACTCAACTTCAATCTTTGATAACGCTTTATAATTTAGCACGATAAGGGTAGAATGAAAAGCTCGTATTTGAATATATAGTGTCTACAACAGTATCTACCATTCCGGGCTCCGGAACGACTTATGGGAAAGGATTGATAAGAGTATGAAGCGAATCTACTTTTGGTTGAAATTGGCGATTTGGTTACTGATTTTTGCGGTAATGTTTATCATTTTCTATGTGAATCGTCATAGTGATGTCACCTTCAATTATCTGTTAGGTGAAGCAACAATTAATACCTCCCTCTTTATCTGTATTGTCTTTATTGTGGGGGCGATTTTTACAATCGCTGTTCTTGCATTGCTCAATGTTTCTCGACTCTTCCAACATCTCTCCCTGAAAAGCTCTGTGAAGAAGCTTGAAAGAGAGAATGCAGAGTTAAAGCGTAAAACGCATGTACTTTAATCAATAGAGCTTTAATAGAGCATGAGTGAGATGGATCAGTTTTTAGAGGAGCAGAGCGATTTTGATTTCTAGAGTAATCGGTATAAGCGCCACAACCTCTCTACAAAAAAGAGCCTCTTCGATAAGCAGATTCCCCTACCATGATCGTGATAGGGGAGTCATTGTTGCAATTTAATTATGCTTGAATATATCTGGTTACTTCTACCATTAGGCTTACTGATTGGCTGGCTTGCAGCGAAGCGAGATAACGTCAAAAAGCAGAAGATGCTCCGTTATCTCAATCTCCGCTACTTTATTGAAGAGAGTCAGGAGGTCGATGAATCGTTACTAACGCTCCCTCCAGATTTCGATGCTGATAACTTACGATTTAGCCTGATGTTAGGGGATCTTTTTAGAAAACGAGGAGAGATCGATAAAGCGATCAATCTTCATGAATACTTGATTAAGGAAGCTCCTACGAAAGCATTAACGGAGAAGGTCTATCTCTCTTTAGCGGAAGATTATCTTGCTGCCGGCATGCTTGATCGTGCCGAGAGTACACTTCGTCAACTTCTTGAGTCGGCAGAGTATCGAGATCTTGCTCTCCTCAAGTTAACAAAGATCTATAAGCAGCAACGAGAATGGTTGCAGAGTATTGCGATGCTCGAGCAGATGGAGTCGCTCACACCTCTTTTAAAAGCAGAGATGGCACATCTCTATTGTGAATTAGCGGAAGAAGCATTGGCAGAGAAGAGTGCAACAGGGTTAGAGCGCGTGATGCTGTGGCTCGATAAAGCTTATAAGGCAGATAAAAACTGTGTTAGAGCAACTTTGATTCGAGCTTATGGCCTCTATCAATATGAGCAATATGCCTTAGCCTTAGAGACATTATTGGAGATTGAGCGACAAGAGATTAAGCTGATTCCACTTATTGTTCCGATCGTTTATGAACTCTACCATCTACAAAGTCGAGAAGAAGATTTTCTCACTTGGTTAGAAGCGGTGATCGCTAAAAATCACCATATTATGTTAAAGGTTTGGAAGACGCATTACCTTATTTTGCATCAATCATTTGAGGCGGGGATCAATTATCTACAATCATCTCTCAAGCGAGATCCTAATTTATTGGGGCTAACAATTCTCAATCAACTACAAAAATATTGTCAAGAGAGTGAATCTGCGCGATTGATCGATCAAACATTTCAGGAGATGCTCGATCGTTATGCGCAGTTTCAGTGTGATTCTTGTGGCTATACGACAAAGACCTTACAGTGGAGTTGCCCAAGTTGCTTTGAGTGGAATCGCTCTATGCCGGTAGAAGATATCGTCGCGTTAAAAGTTAAACATCACGGTTCCGCTTAAATTTTGCCTCTCTTTTACTCAAAGAGCGACTAATTTTAAAACAGCACTTTGAGGGAGGTGATTGTATAGCTTATTCTTTTTCTCCTTATCTTTATGTAAAGATGAATTAAGCACCTGAATTAGGCTCTCTTTTCGAAAAAGAGGTGTATAATGTGCGCGTAATAGATGAGGCTGATATTGAATCTCTAATCTCGAATCTCGAATCACGATAATCTCTAACCTTGGATAATATCAACAATGATTAATATCGATATTATTTTGAGGACTATTACTGCTAGGTAACTTTACAGAAGGGTCATTATAGATACGATCTTTCTGCTCTTGTTTCATCGCTATAATAGGGCAGCCTCTCTAGTTGTACCGCTTTTTTATTACTCTTGAGAGACCTCTAATGAAAGAAGATAATCTGTTATACCATCTTGAAGATCGACCTCCCTTTTCAATCTCACTCCTCCTTGCCGCTCAGCACCTACTTGCTGCACTCGGCGGTATTATCGCTGTTCCCTTAGTGATCGGTAGCGCCTTAGGCCTTCCTAGTGCCGAAAAAGTGGCCTTAGTGAATGCCGCGCTCTTAGTTTCTGGTGCAGTTACCTTTGTTCAATCTCGAGGAATTGGTCCTATCGGGCTTAAATTGCCGGCTGTAATGGGGACAAGTTTCACCTTCGTAGCATCAGCTATCGCAATCGGTAATAGCGAATATGGTGTTGCCGGGATTTTAGGATCTTCATTAGTTGCTTCTTTAGTGATGATTATTGGCAGCTTCTTTATGCCACAAATTCGTAAACTCTTTCCACCTGTTGTCACCGGTACAGTGGTTGCAATGATCGGTTTAAGTCTTCTTCCTGTAGGGTTAGATTGGTTTGCCGGCGGGCAGGTGGGCTCTCCACAATATGCTTCAGGCCCTAATCTTTTAGTTGCTTTCTTTGTGCTCTTTGTGGTGATTGCTTTGACGCAGTGGGGAAAGGGTATTTTAGCATCTGCATCAATAGTGATCGGAATGATCGTTGGCTATTTGGTGGTGATTATTTTAGAGAAGGGCTTTGGCTATGAACTAGGTTTAGTCGATTTCTCAGGTGTTGAGTCTGCTAAAGTTTTCGCGCTTCCATCGCTCTTTGAATATGGTTTTGCCTTTCCAATCTCCGGCATTATCGGAATGAGTATCGCTTATCTTGTAACGATTGTTGAATCGAGTGGAAACTTCCTCGCACTAGGTGAAGCAACGCAGACTAAAGTAACCGGTAAACGGATGAAGGCAGGAATCTTATGTGAAGGATTAGGGTCAGCGCTTGCTGCTTTAATGTCCACGACGCCTTTTTCAACCTTTGCACAAAATATCGGCATCATCTCTTTAACAGGCGTTGCAAGTCGTTTTGTGGTTGCAATGGCAGGAATTTTACTTCTCTTTGCCGGCATCTTTCCTATCTTCGGTGCATTAGTTGTTTCGATCCCTCTTCCTGTCTTAGGGGGTGCGGGATTAATGATGTTTGCGATGATTATCGCTGCCGGGATTCAAGTTTTAGGACGTGTTGAGATCAATAAACGTAATGGCTTAGTCATCTCTGTCTCATTGGGATTAGGCTTGATGGTAACGATGCGCCCAGAGGTGTTAAATGCACTTCCTGAGTTTGTTCAGGTAATCTTTAAATCAGGTATTACCGTCGGTTCGCTCTCAGCTTTGATCTTAAATCTTATTCTTCCCGGAAGAGAGATTGTAGCGGATGATGAGGCAGAAGCTTAATCGATCTCCAGTAGCGACCAATGCCGGCCAAACTTACTCGATTGAGTTTGATCTGACTTGATTAGGTTTGATCGGATTTAATCACTCTTTAAGATTTAATGAGATTTAACAGTAAAGGCGAAAGTATGAGGATTCATGAATCTCACTGGCTTTCGCCTTTTTACAACTGCATTTTATCAAATTATAAAGATAAACTACTCGACAGTGAGTGATTTAGCGAGATTTCTCGGTTTATCGATATCCTCTCCTCGTTGTAGTGCCGCATAATAAGCGATTAGTTGGATCGGGATGGTAAAGAGGATAGGGCTTAGAAGATCACTCACTTCAGGTAGATGCATAATATGGGCACCTTTGAGATCATCTAGTGGCACCTTGCTATCGGTAATAATAAAGAGTTGACCTTTACGCGCTAAAACCTCATGAAGATTGGCGCGGACCTTTTCAAAGAGGGCATCATCTGGGAGAAGAGCGATAATAGGCATCTGATCATCGACAAGTGCAAGCGGCCCATGCTTCAACTCTCCTGATGGATAAGCTTCTGCATGAATATAGCTGATCTCTTTAAGCTTCAATGCACCTTCAGCTGCTATGGGGTAATGAATCCCGCGACCTAAATAGAGTGCGCTAGTTGCTTCTAAGAAGAGTGTTCCCCATTGACTTGCAAGTTCTTGGCAATTAAAGCTCTGAATAATCATCGCCGGTAATTCCCGCATCATCTGCAGATTATTCTTCGCCTCTTTGGAAGAGAGCTTTTCCTGGCTTATGGCAATGCTATTGGCCAATATAAAGAGGCTCATGAGCTGTGTTGTAAAGGCTTTTGTAGAAGCAACGCCCACCTCGATTCCTGCTTCGGTATAGAAGTAACAATCACTCATACGGGGCAGTACGCTCTCTTTGACATTACAGATAGAGAGCGAACTCATTGCGCCAAGCTCTAATGCATGTTTCAGCGCTTCGATTGTATCTAATGTCTCACCCGATTGAGAGATGGTTATCACTAGCGTGTTCTCTTCAACAATCGGTGTGCGGTAACGATATTCACTGGAGATCTCTACAAGTGTTGGGATTTTGGCAATCTCCTCAAACCAATATTTTGCGACTAAGCCGGCAAAGTAGGAAGTCCCACACGCAAGAATCTGGATTCGCTGGATTTGAGGGAAGAGTTTGATCGCCTTTTCTCCAAAAAGTGTTGGGGAGAAAGGTGAGTGATCTGCATCTGCCATTGTTTTCGCCATTGTATTTTCCAAGACGACTGGCTGTTCGAAGATCTCTTTGAGCATAAAGTGTTGATATGTGCCGATATCGAGCTTCTCTAATGTGAGATCGGAAATTTTAATTTTATCTGTAATCTCCTCAGAAGAGAGTGCTTCTCCTTGGTAATTAAAGAGCGTCGGTTCACCACCGGCACGTAAGATAGCAAGATCCCCCTTCTCTAAATAGAGAAGACGATTTGTCTCTGAGATTATCGCCGCAATGTCGGAGGCGATGTAGTGGCTCTCTTTTCCTAATCCGATGATTAAAGGGCATCCTTGAGCAGTTGCGATCAGTTCATTAGGATTGTTTTGGTCTAAAACTAAAAATGCATAATTACCGCTAATAGTTGCGATAACATGCTTTACTGCTTCTAAGAGCGAATCATGTTTTGTGGAGGATTCATGTAAAAGGTGCGCTAATACTTCCGTATCTGTCTCTGACTCAAAGTGATAACCGATACTTTGAAGGCGTTGTTTATGTTCATCATAACCATCAATAATCCCATTGTGGACAATCATTAAATGACTCGATTGATGAGGATGAGCATTTTCGATAGAGACGCCCCCGTGTGTTGCCCAGCGAGTATGGCCGATGCCGATAGAACTCTCATAAGGAGAGGCTTCTTGGAGCAGATTTTCAACACGACCTACAGCTCTGAGTCGTTTTAAATCATTTTTGTCTAAAAAGGCGATACCGACAGAATCGTAACCTCGGTATTCGAGCTGTTCTAAGCCGTTTAATAGGGTGGGAAGGATATTCTTTTGCTGACTAATGATTCCAAAAATTCCGCACATTGTTCGCCCTTTTATTAAATGTTATTACTGTATTAAATATCTATAAATATCTATTAAAGAGCGTATTTTAGAGGGAAAGCAGGATAATTTCTAATTAAAATTTTTAAAAACTAACACTTTTTTACTGCTCGAGTATGGTTGAGAGAGGGCAAAGAGCCAAATAGAGCTAAAATAGTAGAGGGATCTATAGAGAAGAAGGCGCAATAAACGATAAAAATTTAAGCTATTAGAGGGAAGGAGATCATATTCTTCGGGATATCTTTTGCAATAGCGGGGAAAAGTCCCTATTATTGAGATCTATTAGATGTATAGACCTTTTCAAAAGATGAGAAGATATTTAATCTAGATTGAGAGAGCTTAAGAAAATTATGGAACTTATAAAATACAGCACACTTATTGAAGAGCCTTGGAAAAACGGGTTAGGGACAACCCGTCAAATTGTTATTTGGCCATTAGATGCGGACCTTAGTAATTTTGAGTGGCGTGTGAGTGCTGCCGCTATCATCTTCCCAGGTCATTTTTCTCACTATCCAGGCGTCTCTAGAAGCTTAAGCGTTCTCTCAGGAAAGAGTGCCGAGCTCAAATTGGGAGAAACAAAACAGACACTCTCTTATCAAGGGCCTATTGTGACCTTTGATGGCGGTGATCATGCGGAAGTGTTAAGTGCTGATGGTCCCGTTTTAGATTATAACGTGATGAGTCGTGATGCCGCGGTAGAGCATGAGCTTTCCTGCGTGACGTTAAAGAAAGAAGAGGTCTATAACCGTAAAGGGGACTTTACTTTAGTCACTGTTTTCAAAGGTTGTAATCTTATTTTTGAAGGGGAAGTGGTTTACCTTGCTGAATATGATTCCGTCCTGTTTAAGAAGCATGATGGCGCTGATCTCGTTTTTGAGAGTGCCGATCCAACAACATCGATGTTAATTACCGAAGTTTGGTATAAGTAGTTGCGTATTTAAGGGATTCATTTTAAGGTTTTTAGCAGCAGTTTTTATGAATGATTTTAATTAAAAAATGTAAGACTGACCGCGTAACTCTTATCAATGGATAAGATTAATCGATAAGAATAAGTTAGAGCTGCAATATCTTTAGATGTTGTAGCTTTTTTCTATCTGGATTTTACCTTTATGGTTGTAGATAGCGAATCATCTCACCTAGACGCTTTCGATCGATTAAGATCACATCAAGCTTAATCGCCGCCTCAATAGCCGCTTTAGTAAAACCACTATTGGTAATCACAATAATACGATCAAGCTCATAGAGATCTTTCGCTGTATAGATCTCTTGAATAGCAGAGAGAGGAACGTTTCGGCTCCATCTTTTACATTGAAAACCATATTTGAGCTTCTCATGTTCAGCATAGACATCGAGCCCCTTATCATTACTATAAGGGGAGACGCGAATCTTTTTAAATTGATAGAGATGGAGAAGGTTAGCAACATAATGTTCAAATTTCTCCCCATCCATCTGATCGATCTCCTCTAAGGTATAGCTCGCAGTGCGTCGATCTTTCTCATATTCTCGACGGAAGATATTGAGTGAGATAATTTTTCTACCCATTCGTAAAACAAGATCGCCGATTGCTTTAAATGTAGGAATGATAGGGATAAGCGCCATAATACTTGGATAGAGTGGATTAACATGGCGAAAGAGCGCAATATAGAGCAGAAATCCGGCCCAAGCGGTCGTAATCATAAAAGCTTCTGATGCGGAGAGGTAGAGCCAGCGACCGATACTGACAATAGGGATCAGTAGAAGAAGCGTAAAGTAGAGAACGCCAAGATAAGCAACCCAATGATTTTCAGAGTGAATAAGGGAGAGCCCCATTAGGGTTAAAACCGAAAGGGTAATCAATGGCATTGTGATATAGCCAAAAAAATATTTTGATATTGTAAATGCGCACTTCATCGTTATTAATTTTCTACTTTTCTGCGCAAACCTTGATTTAAACTAGCTTAAGAGAGATTATTCTACCATAAGATTATCTGATTAATCTCAAAAAAGATAAAATCGGACTTGAAAAAGTGATTTTTATTAAATTTAAGGAAGGATTAAGGAAGAATTTAAGAAAGGAATTTGATAGAGCTGTTACAAAGAGCGTTGCTAGCAATAAAGCGGGAGAGGGGTAAAGAGGAAAGATAATGGTGAAAAGAGAAGATCCCGTTTAATTAGTGCGCAATTATAAAGATAGTGTTGACAGATATCGTGATACTATATAGAATTCCTTTCTAGTTCAGGACATATAGCTCAGTTGGTTAGAGCACAGCACTCATAATGCTGGGGTCGGTAGTTCGAATCTACCTATGTCCACCAAACCAGTGGTTTTAAATAGTAATTTTAAGGCCACAAAAAATTAGGACATGTAGCTCAGTTGGTTAGAGCACAGCACTCATAATGCTGGGGTCAGTGGTTCAACTCCACTCATGTCCACCAACACAAAAAGCCCACTTTTTAGTGGGCTTTTCTTATTGCTTCAAAAAAAGTTTATACCTTTTTTTATACCTTTAGTTTTTATTTTTTACACCATATCTTTCAGTGTAGATATTTGACCATTTTTTGCGCTCTATATAATTTCTTCCTTTTTTAGTATTAATTGCCATCCAAGCTGCAAATTCTTTTTTGCACCACCCGGAAGCTCTTTCTCCAATTTTTACTTGTTTAGGGAAGTGGTCTTTTTTAATTTCACTATAGATTGTTGAAACGCTTATATTGAGTTTTTCAGCTAATTCTTTTACGGTGTAGTAGCCAGAAATTTTACTTTCTTGGGATTTAATCATGTTTTCCAGGATTGTAACTTTATCTAATATTTTTTCGAGCATCTCTTGATTGTTTTGGGCTAACCGATGCTCATTTTCAAAATAGTGTAGAAAACCATGCAAGCTCATTGTTGTACCTCCAGATTCTTAGCTTATTCAATATGAAATTACTTTTTTAGAGAGATTTGATTGGGTAGTTTATTTTTAGAAGGGCAGGTCATCATCCTCAACATCAAAATCTGTATTTTGAGATATTTTATTTTGATGGGGGTGACCAAAATAATCTCCTACCATTGATTGGTCATCGACATGTTGATTTGCTGGGTTGGATGGACTGCCTCCATTTCCAAGCATCTGCATCTCATTAACATGGATCTCTTTTGAGTAGCGTTCGATGCCATTTTTATCGGTATATCTATTGGTTCGAATTGAGCCTTCCACATAAATTTGGCTTCCTTTTTTCAGGTATTGCCCGGCAGTTTCAGCTCTACGGCCAAAAAAGATTACACGGTGCCATTCTGTTCTTTGTTGTGGTTCGCCGGTATTTCGATCTCTCCAACTTTCTGATGTTGCTAATGAGATAGTGGTCACAGCAGTTCCGGTAGCTGTATAACGAACATCAGGATCATTGCCGAGTCGGCCAATTAAAATAACTTTATTGATTCCTCGTGCCATATCTGTCCTCATCTAAAAAGATGACTTTCTATCAATATAATCTTGTAGTTTGTTTCTCTTCCAATCTAATTCCATTCGAATTCGATCTATCTCAGCTAAAATATTGCCTCTCTGGTCGATGATCTGATAAATGAAGAGCCCATTTCTTTTTTTGCTTAAACGGTTTAGCAGGCATCCATTTTCTCGGAGGTGATTTTTAACTGTATTGTTGATCCAGTAAGAGGTTCTATCTCTGCTATCGGTCATTGACATTGATAAGCCTCCTTTTAATGAAATATTTTCTTTTGGGTGACTGTTGCACCTCTTAATTCGTTAATACAAATTTTGATGAGTCCGTGATGCTTGTGTTGATAGACAATTGCTTTCCCACAGCTACTTTTTGCTTTAACCTTAAATTTAAAGCCATTCAGGTACTCTATTTCTGCTGATGTTGTATCGATACGCTTGATATCAGATTCTGATTTAATGATGAAAGTTTCTTTATAAAATGATTTTAGAAACTGGATTCTTTTAGTGAAATTTGAGTTCTTACTATTAAAGAACGCTTCGATAGTGCTAGTCCCTGGCTTTACGGTTGCATTGATACCTAAGTTATTGAGTTCAACGCTTGTTAAAAAACCATCTTTATAAGCTTGCATTGCAGCATCGATAAGATCATGAAAGTTGAGTTTTTGTTCTTGAGTTTCATTAGTCTTTGTATCTTTATTCATTTGTTACTCCGATTAAAACTAAAACAGAATCACTTGATGAATTCTTCTTTCACATGAGCAGATTTCATTATTCATAAATTGCTGAATAGTGAATAACTCACCACAGTTAGAACATTTATAGTTGCGTTCAGGGCAACATTTTTTTGCTGTAATTTGCGTTACGTGTTTTCTGTAACACCAGTTGCATTGATAGATTTTTATAGAGTTGCTTGCACTGATTTTGACATGTTCGCAACATGCTTCTGCTTCATTTTCTGAGTCATGATTGTTACCACATATAGCGCAAGAGTAGATGACATGATTGCAACAATCTTGAGCTTGTTCTTCCTCTTTATAAGACCTACCACAAACTCTACAGGTGAAGCCTTTAGGATCTTCTGACTCTAGTATTGTTCTGTATCCCTCTCTCATTTATGCCACCCATTTTCTCTCTAAAGTGATCTTCGGCGCGTTAGCGATTGTTGATTGTCTCTCATAGCTTTTTTGACGGTTATTGATAAGTCGCTTTGCGCTATGAAGTCCTGCAACTAAGATTTGTTGATGCTTTCTGCGCGTGTTGAAAAATGACATACGCGCAAGCTTTTGCTCTTCATGTGCAATTACATCTCTGATTTGCTCGAGAGAGAAGCCTACGTGGGCTTTGGCGATTTCTATCTCTCTATAAAGACGTTTATCTTTAGCGATGCGTTTGTTCTCTAATCGACGTTGGATGATTTTCCTGATTGCTTGTAAGATTTTCATATTTTAGCTCCTGTTAAAACTGAAAGTTTCTTAAGTAGCTATAAATATTACATAAGTAACAATTTAAATCAATACATATGTAACAATATTTTTGAGGAGCATAAAAAAACCGCCGATTGGCGGTTTAAATTAAGTATTTATCTCTTAAATTTACTTATGATTCTAAGATTTTGATAAAATAGCACATCTAAAATCAAATTTTCTTGGTCTATCTTATAAAAATAATATTTAAAAACATCAGGATTTTCTCCAGAATAATCGCTGTATTCTTGTTTAACTGAAAGGAAAAATTCATGTATAAGTGATTCGTAGTTGTTTAATTTATTGTTATACTCTTGATCTTCATCATCGATTAAGAAAAGAGGAATAATACCAATATCACCATTAAATTTTTCATTATATTCATGATAGTATAATCCTCTAAAACACATTTCTAGTGTGTTAATTAGTCGAGCTCTATTTATTTTGACACCAAACACATGCATAGTTTTTTGTGATTCAAGATTGGTTAAAATAACAGGAATAGCGCTTTTTTTTAATTCTGCTATGCGTTTAGGGCTGCGATTAAAGCTTCTAGAGGTTTTACTCTTTAGTATTGCTAGTCCTGTAGAGTTAGCTGAGAGTGTCATTGATAAAATATCTCTTAAATACTCATCGTTATTAGATTTAGCATTGTTATGTTCCTCACAGGACGGGACCGTAATTAAATTTTTTCTGTGATTATTGCCTTGAATAGTATTGTCTGAATATTCAGGGAATAAGCATTTAGGCGGTATATGCTCTCTAGTTGTTCCAATATTATCGCACATATAGCAAGTTTTAGTTTCCGTCATAATATTCTCCTACTGGTAATAGTTGATACTTGTTTTATTCCATTTGCTTTAAGCATTGGCGATTAAAAAAACCTTATAGATTGCTCTATAAGGCTTTTTAAAAGGGTAGTTATATCATCTCGGTATTACGATTGGAAACCCTCGTAATCCATAGTCCTTTGCATAAATTGTGTTTCCATTCTTATCTTTTTTAGATGCTCTAAAGATAAGTCGATGCCCTTTAGGGACTTTTAGTTTGTTTGGATTTTTCATCACAAACTCCTTTATCAAAAAGGCGCTGTTGAAAAACTTAACCAAACACTGTACTATGTTTACTCTCACATAAACCATCATGTAACAATGTTGGGGTAAGAAGCTAACGATGCGCTTATATCGTTGGCTTTTTTTCTCTTTAAAAATAATATTCATAAATTTGATCTTAATAATCTGTTGTCCAGTAAAAGTCTATCGAGTACTGATAGCCTTTTAACTTCCAAGAAAAAACTTTTTCCATAAAAATATCTGCAAACGTATTTGCTTGCCATTCGGCATCTTCTTCCTTTGTTGGCTTCGCACTTTTTTCATCGTGAAGGACCGGTTTATGAAAAAGTAGAAGATGTCCTATTTCATGTAAGACTGTATGTATAGAGTCATAATCTTCTTTGCATACACCTTCGTATATGGACTCAGGTATATACGCGGTCATAGTTTCTGTATCTGCTATGCCAGCAGTGAGAAAATTCCACGTATGATTTTCTTCTATAGATATCGTTATACTGAATTTATCAGATAGCGTGTCAATTATATTTGAAATAATCTTTTCAGGGGGAAGAGTCACGTCTATATTTAAGACATCTTTTCCTAATAGGTTATCTATATACCTACTGATAGTTTTTCGATCTAAAGGGGTCACTCGATGCCCCAATAAAGAGTATTCTTCTTGATTTGATTCATTCAAATTACTTCTCCTTTTGGTTATTTAGTCTTTCCATTAAGCCTGCTATTTCTTCAAGTTCTTTTTGTGTAAAGTTTGATTTTGCAAATCCTGAGATCAATAGTTGATGAGAGAAAGGTAAGTCTTTAATGTCGACACTTTCATTGGCAATATCAGCATATTTAGCTAATTGATCACCAATATCTAAACCATGATCGTTAAAATATTTGCTTATATTTTCTGTCCATGTGCTCGGTATTTTTTTTCTTCCTGTTTCTAGCCCACTCAAAAAAGCTGATGATACTCCTAAGGTATCGGCCATTTCTTTCAATGAGACACCTATGTGTAACCGAGATTTTCTTACAATGCGTCCAAACTCAGTAATTCTCATATATATACTCCTTAATTAATAAACGTTAACTAAATTGATTTATTAATTTACCAATCTGGTTAACTGAAAGTAAGGCTATCATGTATATGGTGTGAATGTCAACATGTTAGTTGTTTTTATTTTTTAGGCAGTTTTTAGTATCTATTAATAAAAAAACCTAATAAAAAAAACCGCCGATTGGCGGTTAATTCATTAAGATGAGTAGGATTAATTAAAGTATCACATCTTTAAGTTCTAGCTCTTTGTATACAGAGCTTTCTTTATTTTTCCGACCAGCTACTCTGATTTTGACATCAGACTTTTGTAGTAAAGATTGCATTAGCAGGGTACTTTTATTTTTCTCATGCAGAGAGGAAAAAGGGGCAGTTATTATTAGATCTTGATTGATAGAGGTAACATAAACTTTAAGTTTCCATTCTGAGCTATTGTCAGTACTATCTTTGGTAGTGCTTATTCCTAAAATTTTTACGCACCACTCTTCATCGAAAGGCATGTAAGTTTTATTGTCTTTTTTTACTAATTGATTGGCTTCCTCTTTATTGAGTGTGATCCCATTAAAGTTTGTGGACTCAGCTTGAGTTGATGCTTTTAAGATAATTTCAGGTAATTCTTCAGTGTTTAATTGGTGTAATGAGTAAATTGTAGGGTCATGTTTAGCTAACTTATCTATAGTTTCAGTTAACTGTTGAATTACAAGGTCTTTGTCTTTAGACATTTCAGCAAAAATATCAAGCTGTTTATCTTTATAAGCAGATTCTCGTTCATCTTTTTTGGAATCTAAATATTTTTGATACATATATTTGGATGTCCATGATGCAATAATGATTATTGCAAGTATAAATATTTGCACAGGTGTCATGATATTTAATATCTCTGTAATTATTCCCACCAGGAGAGTTGTCAAGTCAAATGTTATTTGACTACTTCCTTTATCTATCCGGAATGGCATGTCTAGTCGATGCTTATCATGATCTGTAAGTCTCCCTATATTAGGTGAGCCGTAAGCGACTAGGGCATAGGATCTATAAATTATTTTTTGTAGATCTACTAAAGTGGTTGATAGATTGTAAGGAATCGTTTGATCATATTCATCTCCGGATAATGTGAGCTTAAATAGTGGACGCATGGCTTTAATTTCTTTAATAAGGTCATCCACCGAGATATTAATATCATCTATATTTTTTATATTTTCAAGCAAAGTGTATATGTTATTAATATCTTGCATGCCACTATTTGATGTCATAGGAGTCATCCTTTATAAATATTTGAATGTAAGACTTGATAGCGAAAAGGTGATTATAAATATAATTTAATACAGCGATTTTGGGTTAAAGCAATACCGAATACCAAAAAACACGACCTAGCACGGTAATATCTTCAAGACGCTTAATGATTGGTTTATAGCTCGGATTGTATGATTCTATCGATATCTCGTTACCAGAAACCCATCTTAAAATTTTAACCTGTAATAATCCGTCGTTATTGATAGCGTAAATTTTGCCATCTTTGATCTCTGTATCTGACATATCTACTGCAACGGTACAATTGTCAGGGATAACTGGCTCCATACTATCCCCGGTGGCTATAACGCATGCTGCAGATTCAGGGCTAACGCCTCTATTTTTTAGAGTATATTTACTGAACCTTAGCTTTTTCCTAGAGTAATCTTCTAATGCAAAACATCCATCTCCAGCTGATAGATGAATATTCTTAAAGTAGGGAACCTCTATTTCATGGGGCTGTAGAGGGGTTTCATCATCCCATGGATCAATGCCTAATGTTTCATTGTTTCTAACATTAGAATCTTGGGACTTATGTTTTATATCGACAGATTTCCCTTGTTCTGTACCATCTTTTAGCCATTCTGCAGATACACCTAAAGCATTTGCGATTTCTACTAAAAACTTAGAGCTTTCATTTCTCCCATTTTCTAGAAATGTAATTGTTGATGTAGATACTCCTGCCATCTCTGCAAGCTTCTCTCTAGAAAGTCCTTTTTCCTTACGGATCTTTAATAGTCTCTCTCTAAGCATAATCTTTCCTTCTATTGTTACTCTTTATTATTAGTCTAGTTACATCAGTAACAACTAGCAATGTACATAAGTAACAATTAGGGGTGTTTTATTTGACTTGTAATATTACATAGGTAACAATAATCGACGTAATTAATTTTTATTCTCTATGACGTGAGGAAAAATATGGTTTCTATTGAAGAGATTATTGAAAAGGCAGGAGGAGCAAGAGCGCTTGCAGAAGCTCTGGGAATAACAAGACCTGCAGTCTTACATTGGAGATCAAGAGGATTAAAGGTTCCTCCCATTGTTCATGCTGAAATTATTGAGGCAGTAACGGGAATACCTAAAGAGAAAATTTGGGTTGATTATTATGAACGTTTGAAAAACTTAAAGAGGGAATCAAATGGGTAGAGTAAAGTTTACGATCCATGGATTTCAGCAGAAAAAATTGATTGAGGCGGGATTAGATAATAATGACGCGCTAGTAATGAGCGTCATTAAAGATATGTACGCTTCTGCTTCAGTTGAAAGTTTGATGATAAATGGAGATCGATATATTTGGGTGAACCAAACTCAATTACATAAGTTTGTACCAATACTTGGTTCATTAAAAACAGTACAAAGAATATTTAGTAAGCTGCGTAAAGCAAATTTATTAGACTCGCATGTCACGCATGAAAAGAAAGGTGTTAGAGGAACTTTCTATTTCATTAAGCCTACGCAGCTATTTGATGATCTTACCGAATACGTAGCTGAAGTCAATACTCCCTTATTGCAAGGGGGTGGGACAAATTGTCCTAGAGGGGTAGGACAAAATGACGGAGAGGGGACGGACAAAATGTCCAGAGGTGGTAAGACAAAATGTCCTAACAAAGACTCTTCCACAATAGATTCTTCTACAAGAGACTCTCTTTCTTATGATCGTAATGAGCTGATCAAAAAATGGAATGCCGTCGCACCGAGAAAAATTAAAAGCATCATTCCTGGAAGTCCACGAGATAGATCGATTAAGGCGCGTATCAGTGAATATGGACTTGATGCGCTTTATGAAGCGATCGATAAGATTCCCAATAGTGATCTGCTCTCAGGGAAAGTTGTTAATCCTAAAACTGGAAAACGTTGGAGGATGACGCTTGATTGGTTTATCGGTCCGAGTAACTTTCAAAAAGTGTATGAGGGTAATTACGATCCAGATCCTGATGATGATTGCCAAACGAATGAGTTTGGTTCAGGAAATTATGGAGAAAATGTGATTCCCAATTTCGATTTCAGCAATGAGACAGATCGGAGGTAAGTTATGGCACAGGCATTAATCGACATCAATCACTACTTGGATCGCGTTAAACCAGAGAAGATCGATCCCCTGAAAGAGAAAGAATGGGTTGCTGATACCTATGACTATTGCGACATTCATGGCGAATATGTGAGTTCTGAGAGAAGAGGATTAGAGTTAAGAGGAATACCCCAATGCCCTCAATGTGCTGAGGAATCCCGCAAACGCGCAAGATTGGGTGGGCTTGATGGAATAGCGAAACGTTTTCAAAGATGTAGTTTTGATAATTTTCAAGTTGTCAACAAACAGCAGAGCGTTATTAAGGGCGCGTTATTAGATTTTGCTAAACATTTTTCAAACCATCTAGAGATGGGAACGCCAGTTCTTTTGCTTGGTGGTGTAGGGACAGGAAAGACACACTTGGCATCGGCAGTTGCGAACAAGATTGCCTTGGAAGGCTATGACACGATCTTTCGATCAGTGAATCAAATTATTCGTTCTATGCGAGATCGATGGGGCCAGTCTGGGGGAGAAGAGAAGCTGTTGGATGTCTATCGTTCAGTAGATCTTTTAATTATCGACGAGGTGGGTGTTCAGGCAGGAAGTGACAATGAGCGCAATATCTTATTCGACATCATTAACAGTCGCTATGAAGAGATGAAGCCCACAATTATGATTTCCAACTTAGATCTTGATCACTTTACGAAGACAGTTGGATTACGAATTGCGAGTCGGATACAACACGACGGATTAACACTAGTTTTTGATTGGAAGGATTATCGCAAGGGAGCTTAGAGATGAGTTGCAAGATAGAAAAACAATTAATGGATATTGGATCTCAAGTTATTAAAGAGGATGGCCCTTTAGGAATGGTTAATTTTGTAAGAAAGTTAATTATTGCAGCAGCCGCAACTGCCGACCTAATCGATATGAGAGATATTTCAATTGAGCTATCAGATGATCAGGCTGTTGATTTTAAGATTCGCTCAATCAAAACGCCAGTGCCGAAAGATATTCACTAGGAGGTCGTAATGAACAAGATAACGATTAAGTTCTGGGATGTAGAGCGTCAAGAGTATGCGCCTGATTCTTTGTCTGAGAATCTTCTTGTAAACGAGAAGGGAGATGTTTTTATAGATGTTGATAGTGGGTTGTCCTATCCAGTTGGTGGAGACTTTGAGTCTCATTTTTACAAAGATGGGGAGCGTATCGCATGAGTAAGTTCCCCGTCAAAAATGATAGACCCACTTATGGTGGGCGTAAGGAGGAGGCTTAGATGTTTAACCTCACATTACAAAATCAAGAGATCACCATGACCTCATTAGAAATTTCAGAACTTACCGGCAGTCGTCATGATTCAGTTAAAAGATCGATTGAAAGATTAGCCGATATGGGCATTATCGTCCGTCCACCAATGGTGGTTGAACGTTCTTATGACAATTTAGGACGCAGAAGACTTACGGACGTTTTGGTTTTTTCAGGTGAAAAGGGAAAGCGAGATTCGATTGTCGTCGTGGCGCGTCTATCTCCCCAATTTACTGCTCGTCTTGTTGATCGATGGGCAGAGTTGGAAAAGGAATCGAAAAAGCCAAAACTTCCTGATTTTACAGATCCGGCAGAGGCAGCACGTGCATGGGCAGATCAAGTTGAAGCGAATCAAATTGCATATCAGAAACTGGAAGAGCTTAAGCCCAAAGCAGAGTTTGTTGAGCGATATGTTCAAGGACATGGATTGATGACGTTTAGAGAGGTTTGCAAACTCTTAGGTGCTAGAGAAGCTGATTTTAGAGCATTTTTAGTGAGTGAAAAGATCATGTATCGCTTGAATGGCAATTGGGTTGTCTATGAGCCTCATTTGGCAACAAAGCGATTTGAGCATAAAACAGGAATCGCTCCTAACGGCAAGACCTTTAGTAACTTCTTATTTACCCCTAAAGGTGTTAGTTGGATTACTGAAAAGTGGCATGAATTTAATGATATTCAAGAGGCTTAAAAGAGTAAAACAGCGCCTCTTTTAAATGTTGGCGCATCTAAAAGAGGCAGTAACAAAACGAGCTTGTTACCCAAGCATTGCGCAGAATGCAAGGCTGTCCCTGCAGGGACGTCAATATTAGTACATTGACAGGTAACTTATGAAAAATAGGAAAATTTCAGAAATAAGATGTGTTAGATGCAATAAGAAATTGTGTGAAGGGGATGTGATTGTTTTAGAGATTAAGTGCCCTCGATGTAAGGCAATTAATGTTATTAACATCACTAAAAATTAAGTAAAACCAGAGCATCATGAATGCCTTAACTAGAACGCCTTTGAGTGTCTTTTTGAGGTTTATTCATGAAGAGATATTCAAAGTCACCGCTCCCATTTTTAGGGCAAAAGCGTAACTGGTTAAGAGTGCTAGAGCAGATCGATTTTTCAAATAAGACGGTTATCGATCTCTTCGGCGGTAGTGGTCTTATCTCACATGCTATTAAGTATCACAATCGAGATATTCAGGTGATCTGGAATGATTACGACAATTTTAAGAAACGACTCGAAATGATTGCAGAGACTGAAGCGTTAAGAAAGAGATTGTATAGAGCAGATATTAAAAAGCATCAGCGGGTTAATGATCTGCAAAGGGAAGAGCTCAAGGTGTTGATTGATCAACATTTAAAAGAGTTTGGGCGCGTCGATTGGATCACTGTATCGAGTTGGTTACTATTTGCCGGGAATTACGCGCATGACTATGACGATCTGATGGGGAGAACCTGGTATTACCAGGTAGTAAAAACACCATTAAATGCTGATGGTTACTTACAAGGCGTGGAGAGAAGAAGTTGTGATTTTAGGGAGTTGCTTGCCGAATATAGAGGCAAAGAAAACATTCTATTCATTGCAGATCCGCCATACATCATGACCAATCAAAAAGGATATGTCTCAAAAGGGGGAGATTTCAGACTGAAAGATTGTGTGGAGTTAATAAAGGAGATCCATGATCAGCCGGTACTATTTTTCTCAAGTCCTAAAAGCGAAACAGATTCGTTATTAGAAGTCTTTCCTCCAGAGAAGATTGAGCGCAAAGAGTTCTCAACGAGTATCGGCACTAACAGAATTTATGAGCACTTATATTTGATCAATATGAGGGAGTAGATGGGAAAGGTAAAAATGAAGGTAAGGATCGGTTCAGATCCTTATCGTTTAATTCAGAGCATCCAAGGTTTATCGCCGGAAGATGTCGATCAATATATCGAAGAGCAAGCAAGAAAGATCGCATATAACGATGCAGTGAAAGAGATCAGCAATCAGCCTCCTCGGGGCGGAATGCATGAAGCGGGCGTAAGGATGAGAAGAGTCAATCTATCGGCAAAAGAAAGACTGCCGGGAAGACTAAGACAGCTATCGAAATACAGAATCAAAGTTCATCGAATGATAGAGCTTGGTGATGGGATTGTAGAGATAACAGGGGAGCGTTTATAAATGAAAAACATCATGTTGGATATTGAAACATTAGGTAGTTCATCAAATGCAGCAATCATATCGATTGGAGCGGTCTACTTTGATAAGCAAGGTCTTGGGAGAGAGTTTTATCGTAATATCGATTTTGATTCATCATTACTGGCCGGCGGAACAGTTTGTGGGGAGACACTTAAATGGTGGTTTCAACAGAATGAATATGCGCGTAGCTCTCTATTAACGAATCAGAAGCCTTTGCGCGATGTATTAATAGAATTTCGGGAGTTTTGTGCTCCGGATGCAAAAGTCTGGGGAAATGGTGTCGGCTTTGATAATACGATTCTCGCAAGTGCATATAAGCGACTCTATATGAATACTCCATGGGCTTTTTACAATGATCGCTGTTATCGCACGATAAAGAATCTCTTTTCAGATATTGAGTTAGAAAGGCTCGGTATTCATCACAATGCATTAGATGATGCGAAATCACAAGCCAATCATTTGATTGCGATTGCGAATCAGTATGGAGTTGAGCTGTAGATGACTAGGAAAGAGATTAAAGAGCTTCTGCAGAGTGTTATCGACGATCCAAAGTACATCGATACTGCGACAGAAATTCTTATGCAAAGTATGCAAGCAATTGCGCTTCCAGATCTTCGGCAATGGCTACTAGATGGCAATGTTCCGTGCATGATTCGATTAGATGACTGCCAGGGTTTTGGAGATCAACGCGCACATGTTCGGATTGCCGGCAATACAGGAATGGGATTCAAAGCACCAGATCCAATTTTTGCATGGTCATGTTCAAGTTGCCATCGAAAAACTGAAAGTAATCCCGCGATGCGCGTTTACTTAATGGATGGTGTGGCGCGTACGCTTTTTTTATTAGTGAAATCGCTTCCGATCGTTTGTGCAAATGATGTGACGCGGAAACGAAAGAATAGGGGGATGGCATGAGTAGAAAGATCTATGACATTGTGCCAGTTCCAAAGCCTCGTATGACTAGATCCGATCGATGGAAAACTAGACCATCAACTGCGCGTTATTGGGCATTTAAAGAAGAGGTCAGGCTTAAGCGAGTAAAGGTGCCGGAGAAGGGCGCGCATATAACATTTGTAATGCCTGTGCCGAAGTCTTGGGCAAAGAAGAAAAAGGCGGAATATTTAGGAAAACCGCATCAACAGAAACCAGATGTAGATAATCTTGTAAAAGCTCTTTTGGATGCGATCTATGATGATGACGCGCATGTGTGGGATGTTAGAGCAACAAAGATCTGGGGTGAAATAGGGAAGATTGTTGTAGAGGAGGGTGGCAGTGAGTAGAAGAGATCTAAATCAAGCAAAAGCAGTATTAGAGGCTTGGGCATATTGGAAACTCAATACAGATGGCTTTCCAAAGAGAAGTTCTATTGCGCGTATTGGTGAGATACGTGGGGAAGCGAATGGTAGCCGTTTGCCAGATGGGGTAGAACAGGATCGTTTAGCTCAAGATGCAACTTTCGTATTTCTTTCTATGAGAAGAGATCCTAACAATAAAATCAGCCTGAAACACAGGGACATTCTTCAGCAGTTTTATCTTGAAAGAAAAGAGGGGGAGACAGTAAGAGGATTATGTAAGAGACTCGGCAAGTTTGATCATAACGAGTATTCGGCAGCAATTAATGAATTTGCTCATAAGTTGGATATGTATTACTTGATACAGGATATTGTGGAGATAGAACAAAGAATGGGGCGGAGATAGTTTTTAATATTTATAAAAGAGTATTTTATTGATATAAGAAGCTATATTAACTTTATATTATGATATTGTTATATTGGTTTTTTATTTTATTTGTAAAGGAAGTTATGCGTAATACTTATAGAGTTGCCTTAGCAACATTAATACTCCTCTTTTCATTTCAAGCATTTGCTGAGGTTTATGTGAAGGGGTATACCAGAAAAGATGGAACCTCTGTGCAGGGGCATTATCGTTCTAAGCCGAATTCTACGGTAAGAGATAATTATTCTCATTATGGAAATAAGAACCCGAGAACAGGCAAAATAGGGGATAATAAAAATCGAAATGATCCAAGCTCCAATTATTACAACGGTAGTAAAGGGTATAACAATGGCTCTGGAAAAAGTCGTAGTAATCGTAACAGTTATGGTTGGTAATAACTAATATATCTAGAAATACTTTTAATATTAATAGATTTGTTTTATTAGTGTATTCCAAAATAAAATATATGAATTTTGAATTTAAAGCTCGCAGATTAGCGAGCTTTTTTGCAAAAGACTTGAATGTAGGTAGATAGGTATTATGGAATTTTCTGATGAGAGCAGATTGGAAGAGGTTTATCTTGAGTTTAAGGGGAAGATTATAGAGCTTAGTAATAACTCTAAGGGTATTACTAGTATTGCCAGAGATATTGATCCTTCTATGGTAGAAATAATAGAGGAAATTGCTAAAGATATTGTGGTTTTAATTCCAATTATGGGGTCTTTACATAGAATAAAACATCGATCTATATTTTATAACATGCAACTTGTTTGTAGTATTTTGGATGAATTAAATAACTATATTTCACTCATAAAGAATGATATCGGCTATAGGTCTAGTGTTGATTGTAAAGGAAAGATTTTAATAGATATGACGAGTGCTCTCGTTTGTATAGCTTCTTGTTTAAATAATATTAAAGTAGATCTGTTTTTTTTTGAAGATGGGTTTTTGGGAAAATCTCCTTCTGAGTATCATAAACTTATCGATATTATAAGTGTGGTAGAAAATTTTGAGGATGAGATCTTAATTAAAAAAGAAAAAGCAGATGAGCTCCTTTCTAGGATGAAGTTAACAGAAAAAGCCATTTTAAAGGTAGGCTTGGCTAAGGCTTTTAAGCAGAGGGTCTCTGGATTATTTTGGAGAATCCTAGGTTTAGACCTTTTCAATTATACACTTTTGTTCTCTGTATTTTTTTTAACATTAGGAATTATCATAGATTTAGAGAATTTAAACTTTCTAGCTTTTTTAAAATTGAAAAATATAGGTGTATATGAAAGGTTCATGGTTATAATTCCTCTTCTTCTTATGTCATGGTTTGTTAGTAAAAGAAGCCAGTTTTTATATCAGATAAAGGAGGAATATTCTTATAAGCAAACTTCTGCTTTGGCATATGAAGCATATAAAAATGAAGTAGAAAAAGATGAGCATATGTTGAATAAGCTTTTAGACATAACTATAGATAATCTTGGGAAAAGCCCTCTGGAGCAGCTTGATAAAAATTCAGATCATTCCCCTTATATACAATTTATAAAAGAATTTAAAAAAAAGGGTGAGTGATTTTTTAAGGGTCAGTTTTGGATTTGGTGTTAAATATATGAGAGTAGATAGTTTTGTTTCAGAGTTTGGTAATTATCCAATTTTATTTATAGGTACAGGTCTTAGCTTAAGATATTTAAAAAACAGTTATACTTGGGATGGACTCTTGCAGAAGATTTTATATGAAGTATTAGGTGAGAATGATACTTATCGTGATCTTAAATATGATTGCCGAAAAAATGGAGAGGTCAGTTACCCCCTTTTAGCAACAAAAGTAGAGGAGATTTTTGACAATTATTTAAAAGAGCATAAACCAGAAAAATTTAAAAAGGTTAATGATATCTTTTATGAACTAATTGATGAGGGGCGGTACTCTAGTCGCTTTAAGGTATATGTTTCATTGCTAATTGGAAAGATGGATTGGCGTGAAAATATGCAAGAAGAGTTTGATGCTGTAAAAAAAGCAAGGAAAAACATTGGCTCCATTATTACAACCAATTATGATGGGTTAGTTGAGAGCTTATTTGAATTTTCCCCATTAGTTGGGAATGATATTTTATTGAGTAATCCTTTTGGTTCGGTATATAAAATACATGGTTGTAGTAGCAAACCAGAAGAAATCATTATTAATGAACTTGACTATGTTAAATTTGAAACTAAATATGAGCTTATAAGAGCACAGATGATTTCATTGTTTGCTCATAATCCAATTATTTTTATAGGCTATTCGATTACTGACAGTAATATTAGAGCTATTCTTAAAACAGTGTTTGATTATGTTGATTTAAATTCTGAAATTGGGAAAAAAATACAAAAAAACTTCTTGTTGATAGAGTACTTAGAGGGCGAGAAATCAGTAGAAGTAACAGATTATGATATTGATTTAGGTGGTACTAATATCCGTATAAATAAGTTGCAAACAGATAATTTTATTTCATTATTTGAGGCAATTGCATCTTTAAATCTGCCAATATCAACAATGGATATTAGAAAAGTACAGTCCATAGTTAAAGATATATATAGAGGGGCAGATAAACACGGAAATAGCATTAAAGTGCATGTAGATCACAATATTGATAATTATAACAATGGGGATAAAGTATTAGCCATAGGGGCAGTGAGTACGGTTAAGTACACTCATAAAAAAACAGCTGACTTTATTTCTGATTATTTTCGGATAATTGTTGAAGATGATAAGGCATATATAGATGTTATTGACCAGGTTTATATAGCTCCATCTGAATGGTTTCCTGCATATAGGTTTAGTGAGAAGTGTCCAGATATTGAAAAATTACAAAATGAAAAAAGAGAACAATGCTCAAAAATAATAAAATACATTACTACTAATACTGAATTTTGTAAAAGTAGAGCATATAGTGATAAAAATACTTTTTTATATAATAATATGAATGAAATAATGGGGGAAGGAAGTAATATTCCAGCCTCAAACCGAACAAAAGTAGCAATGTACACTATATATAAAAATCCTGATTTTAATATAAATAGTCTAAAAGATTATCTTGAAGAAAGAAAAGGAGTTACTAATTCTGATTATAGGAAATTGCTGTGTCTATATGATTATATGACTAGTGAAAATTACTTGAATTTGGATAATAAGTTTTGATTGTATCTATTAAATATTTTGTTATTTAAAGTACTCTTATAGAAACACGATATTTTTGACTTGTCTTAGAATGAAATGTACGATTGTAATTATAATTGGTTAAACAGTACCTAAAGCTCGCGACGAAGGTCGTGGGCTTTTTTACTAAGCTTTATAGGATTTATTATGGGATATTTGATGGTAGTATTTGCGGTTTTAGTATTCATGTTTTATACCATATTAGTTTGCAACTATAGATGTGAATATTCTCGGCAGATTACCTGTAAAATATTTCAATGCTTATTGTATGTACGAGAGGCTATAAAAAGATTTATTATAACCGTAACTGAGAATAAACTTGTAACCTTTATAATCACAGTATTTATTGTATTAATGTTATTTTTTTATTATAAATCTAATGGGTTTGAAGGGCCTCAGAAAGCTACCTTATTAGTGGGGCTGATAACTTTTAGTGGTGCTGGATTAGCATTCTTAGGCATAGTCTATCAATCTAACTATAGGATTAATGTCGAAGTTCTCTCTAAAAATAGACAAGACTGGATAAATGATCTTAGAGATCGAGTTGCTGAGTTTCTCGCTGTATCTAATCATATTGTATTTTCTGCATTTTATTTAAATAAAGATATAGAGGCACATAAAGAGGATGCTCAATCGATTATCTCAGAGCAATGGAGGAACATTGAGAAAAATAAAAAGGAGATGCTACAAAATTACTATTACATCTCATTATTATTGGGCTCAACTCAGCAGGCTTCAGGAAAGGATAAAGATGATGCTGTAGAATTATTGGAAATATTAAGAAAGATAAAAGAAAAGGCCTATGTAACAAGCGTGTCAGATACTCTTCCTCATGAAATCTTTGGTGATAATGTTGAACAAGCAACACTAAAGACAGAAGAGATTTTAAAGAATGAATGGCGTAAAGTTAAGCTAGGCAAGTAAGTATTGGTTGTAAATGTTGTTTTAAAATTATTTCTGAAGCTTGCAAAGAGGTCTCTTCAGTGGTCTTTTTTTGTGTCTTTAGCTCAGCTAGTTAGAGAGTCTGTTTTATGGGTGGAAGGTTATCAGCTCTATGCCGACAAGGCCTGCGTAAGCAAAAGAAATCATTGTATTCCTCTCTTGTTACTTCAATAAAACTATTTTTATGGATTGAAATAAATGAATGCAATTATTAAAAATCGAGATTTAGTTCTATCAAAAGTAATGACAATGCAAGAAGCAGAGGAGACGCTTAAAAAGTTAAAAGTGATCTATCCAAATGCGCGTATTGTCGAAACAGATGAGCCAGTAAAGAAAAAAGTTGAAATTGATGTAGTGCCGGAAGAAGTAGAGGATGTTGGTTGTGTTGGTGGAGGATGCTCGCTCTAACGAAGAGTTGATATCTCTCTTTGCAGTAATAAATGCTTAAGCTTTAGCTTCTACCAGTATTACTCCCTTAAAGAGGACTTAGACTCGCTAAAAAGGGCCTAAACTAAGTTATAACCTAATTAGCTAACAGTAATACAAAATTAGGCAGCGGCAATGATAAGTTTAAGCATCGACTCGCCGGCGTAACCGGCTTTTCTTTTAATTACAGTGCAACTCTTAATTACAGAGCAGGACTGTAACTAACGATTTACAGATCGATGGAAAGATGACTTTTTATCGGTCTACTGAGCACTATGCAGGAGTGCAATATTGCATGCTCACAGCGCAAGAGCCCGTATAAAAGCGGGCTTTCTTTTATTAAATTTAGTTGCCATCTTTTAATTGCCCTCGTAACAGAGGGCTTTTTTATGGGTAAAAGAAAATGAATATGGGAAAAGTAGTAAACGAAACAGTGAAAACAATTTCTAAAGATCGATTAAGTAAGAATTTTGTTAGAAAGGAATTCGCATGTAAATGTGGGTGTAAGCTTGGTATGAATGATGGTGATATTAATCTTGAGCTTGTGCGCGTTGTTCAAGATGTACGAGATCATTTTGGTAAGCCAGTTGTCATTAATAGTGGTTTGAGATGCGCGTTTCATAACAGCCGTGTTGGTGGAGCCTCTAGATCTCAGCACTTATTCGGCAATGCCGCAGATATTCGCATTGCAGGCGTAAATTCTAAGGATATCTATGACTATCTCGATAAAAAATATCCAGACAAATATGGGATTGGTAGATATCCAAGTTTTACCCACATTGATGTAAGAGAAAAGAAGGCAAGATGGAGAGGCTAAATGAAAGAATTATTGAGAATGCTACAGAGCAGATCGAGTGATAATGAGCTTCGATTAGATCTTAATAAGACAACATTGTTTCTCACGACTGTTGCCGGGATTCTGTTAACGGCTTACGCAGTGATTGTGGAGGCTAGTTTTGCTGAAGTATTTTTTATAACGATGATCGGTGCAGGAGCAGGAACGACAGTATCTAAGGGGATTGTGGATACGATCCAAATGAGAAAAGATCATGATGAATAAGTTGTGGGCATTTTTGAGTGGAGTTTTGGGCGCGTTAAGCGTCTTTTTTTATGTCTCAAATAAGCAGAAAGATCAAAAAATTAAGAGGCACAAAGATGAAGCGGAGCGATATAAAGCAGAAGCAGAGCAACAGAGATACATTGCAAAATCTGAAAGAACGACAAAGCGCATTAAAGATCGCATCGATCGCGCTAGTGAGTCTGATATTGACTGCATGCTCAAGCAACAGGGCGCTTTACGAGATGAATCTGAGCGAAGTTAATTGTGCTGGTTGGTTTTTAATAACGGCATCAACTAACGATACCTCTGAAACTAAGAAGCAGGTTGTCGTTCATAATGAGCGCTTCATCTCAAACTGCATTGATTGATGGTGTTTAAATATGGCAAATGAAAGATTAGGAAGATTAGAACAAAAGGCAAATGGTGTCGAGCAATGGATCTGGAAGACCATCTCGGCAATTGGACTCGCTTTGATTGTTTGGTATCTGAATGGGATCAACATCAGTTTAAAAACATTAAGTGATGACATCATTGCTATCAAGTTATCTGATAGTGCTAATGCTGTTCGAATGAACAAGATTGAAGAGGAAGTCATTACTCTTAAAGCGAGCGATAAAGAGATTAGACAGCGTGTAAGCGCATTAGAGCGAGAGAAGTAGTTATGAAAGAGTACATAGAACTTGAACCCTTCTTCGATGATCAGGGTGTTCTTCTTGTGCGCGATAAGATCACGAAAAAGGTTGTACATAATTTAAAAGCGGTATCAGTATCGAATGATGTTGAGACTATGCCGTATAAGATTTTAGATATTAAAGTTGCATCTGTGGGGAAGATTGAATGCAACGTCAAGTAATGCAACGTGGAAGATGGTGGCGCGCTTGGTATTCGACTGCACGATGGCGTGAGATGCGTAAACGCTTATTGCAGAAAAAACCTTACTGTCTTTATTGCAAGAAGCGAGAGGGAAGAATCGTTAAGGCCACGGTTGCGGATCATATTATTCCACACAAAGGAAATCCTACATTGTTTTGGGATGAAGATAATCTACAGCCTCTCTGTAAACGATGTCATGACAGTGATAAAGCACGAGAAGAATCCGGCGGTAATGCCAAGATAAGATTTGGTGCTGATGGTTATCCGATCCAGGTACCCGGGGGGGAGTGATTCTATTTTTGCGGATGCTCTTCTGTTTACCGCCCCCCCATACTTTTTTCTCTGCTTTGGACATTTTGCCTCACGCGCACGCGCGCGATTTATAACTGTTTTTTAATCTTGTCAAGGAGAGTATTATGAAAGCTGATACAGCAAATGCAATAGTTGATGCATTTAAGCAAGCTCAAAAGATTCATGATCCTCCTGAGTTTATTCATTTAAAAAAGGAGGAGATACCTTTTTGGGAAGCGATTATGCGTTCAAAAGCATATGAGACATGGACAGAATTTGATTTGATTCAAGCTGCAAATCTTGCCGTTTCTCAAGCAACGATTCAAAAGTTAACGGAAGAGATCCGGGAAGAGGGAGTTGTCGTTAAGAAAGAGGGAACAAATACAACGATTCCAAATCCGAAGATTGATGCAAAGATCAAAGAGACAGATCTCTCAATTCGCTTATCGCGGATCATTCACGTTCATTCGGAAGCGACAGGTGGCAGAGCAAAAGATGCTAGAGGAAAAAATAGAAGCGTAAGAGATGCTCGAAATGTGATGAGAGCAGGATCTCCTCTACTTGCAGGAGGAGGGTTGCCACTGAATGATTGAACCACGTTATATTGAGTTGCCAGTACATATCATCAGAGCAATCAAGAGTGGTCCTGTTCCTAAAGTAAGAAATTGGCGAGAGTTAGAGTTTCATCAGCTGACAAGAGCTGAACGAATGTGCGCTTTTATAGAGAATCATTGTGTTGTGCCAGAGGGTAAATTAGCAGGTCAGCCGGCAAAGTTAGCGCTCTTTCAAGAAGCTTTTATCTATGCTGTTTATGATAATCCTCATCAAACAACTGAAGCGATTCTTTCAATTGCCCGTAAAAACGGCAAAACCGGATTAATCGCTTTTTTAATGCTTGGTCATATTGTCGGTCCAGAATCAAAGCTCAACTCTCGAGTGATATCGGGCGCAATGAGTCGTGAGCAAGCTTCAGAAGTTTATCGGGCAGCTTCTAATAGTGCCGAGTTATCTGATGATCTTCGCTCTTTAGTGCGAGCAACACCATCGCAAAAAACGCTCTTAGGATTAGCTGTGAATGCCGAGTATAAAGCGATCAGCGCGGAGGGAAAGACGGCGCATGGTAATAACCCTGTTTTAACAATTATTGATGAGGCTGGGCAGATTAAAGGAAGCACTTCCGAATTTATCGAAGCAATTACAACTGCCGGCGGTGCTTATGATGATCCTCTGCGAATCACAATTAGTACTCAGTCTGAAACAGATCATGATTATTTCTCTCTCGATATTGATGATGCCATCGAGCATCAGCCGGCCGATAAAGTTTGCCACTTATATGAAGCCGAGAAAGATTGCGATCTGCTCGATGAGAAGCAGTGGCTCTATGCAAACCCGGCGCTTGGTGAATTTAAAGATATTAACTATTTGAGAGCAGAAGCGGATAAGGCGACAAGATCGCCTCGATTAGCGAATACCTTTCGGCGTTATCAGCTTAACCAACGGATAGTGTCTAATGAAGCTTATATCCAGGCGGATGAATGGAAGCTCTGTAATGGCAAGCCAGCAATGCTTGATAAAGAGATGCAGATCTTTGGTGGACTCGATCTATCGAAGACGACCGATTTAACGTCATTGGTTTTGATTGGGATCGATTCTGTTGATTCAGATCATGCAGTTCATGTTCATCCTTACTTTTGGATGCCGAATGAAAAGATAGAAGAGCGCGATAAAACAGATCGTGCGCCGTACATCTTTTGGCGTGATGAGGGATATATCAAAACAACACCGGGGGCAACGGTTGATTACGATTTTGTTGCGTATCAATTGATTGAAATCCTAGAAGATCACGGGCTTTGGTTCACTGATCTTAAGATCGGTTTCGACAGATGGAAGATCGGGGAGCTTAAGAAGTCTTTATTAGCGCTCAATGTTCCAGAATCTGATATTAATCAATGTTTTATAGAGCATGGGCAAGGCTTTAAAGATATGACGCCGGCATTGGAAAAGCTTACGGAATATATTCTCAATCATCAGCTTAGGCATGGTGATAATCCCGTTTTAAATATGTGTTCATTCAATGCGATAGCGGTAGAAGATCCGGCGGAGAATGTGAAGCTCGATAAGAGGAGAGCAACAGGTCGAATCGATGGAGTACAAGCATTAGCAATGGCAGTGGGAACATCTCTAAAAGAGCCTAACGAAGCTCCTAAAGAGCCTTCATTATTTTTTATTTAGGAAAGAGTAATGGATCAAAACTTACAGAAAAATAAACGTGCATATTCGGTAATTAAGCTTAAAAGCTTTGATTCTGAAGATGATTTTTTCATCTTTTCCGGTATTGCAACAACACCTAAAACAGATCGTCATGGTGATGTTGTTGAGCCGAAAGGCATTGAATTTGAAAACCCAGTCCCTCTGCTTTGGCAACATCGACATGCTGAACCTGTAGGCCACGTTTACTTTGAAGAGGCTACAGATGAGGGGGTAAAGTTTACCGCTAAGATCCCCTATATCAAAGAACCAGGAGAGCTTAAAAAACGTGTCGATGAAGCGATTCACTCAATCCAATATGACTTGGTGCGATGCCTCTCTATCGGGTTTGGTGTGAAGAAATATGCCTGGATTGATGAAACTTACGGTATGCATATCCAGGAGTGGGAATGTTATGAATTATCGCTTGTAACAATCCCGGCCAATTCAGATGCGATCATCACGGAAATTAAGAGTATTGAGCAACAACAACGGGCGCTACCGATCAATGTTGATCAATCAAGAAAATCAGTCGGCGTTACGACTTTAGCTTCAAAGAAAGCGAAAAAAGTTATTCCAATCTATTCATAGATTTATTCATAGATTTATTCATTAATAGATTCATTAGTTGATTTATAAAGATAAGAGGAAAGATATGTTTGCAGATCATATTAAAGGGCTTAAGGCCGCAAAACAGAAAGCACTTGAAGAGAAAAAAGCGATCTTGAAAAAAGCACAAGATGAAGGGCGTACACTCTCTGAGAACGAAATTGCTGAGCTACAAGAGCGAGATGAGAATATCGCGACAATTGATACAGATCTTAAATATTATCAAGATGCGATGAATGCTGATCAAACCACTGCCGAGCCAGTCAATGGGGACACCCAAGAAGCAGGGCAAAAATCTCGGCAAGGCACGGGATCGGTGCGCGTTATTGAACCTAAGTTAGAGAAGGGCGTGCTCTTTGCGCGTGTGGTGAAAACATTGGCGCAGGCGAAAGGATCAGTTTCTGATGCCATTGCGATTGCCGAGAATCAGGCGCGTTTAACGAATGACAATCGAGTGTTGAAGATGGTAAAAGCCTCTGTAGCGCCGGCAACAACTCAAGATTCGACGTGGGCAGGCGCATTAACGGAAGGGAAAGAAGCTTCTAAAGAGTTTATCGAGCTTTTATTGCCGGAAACCATTATGGGTAAATTTGGTCGTGATGGTATCCCGGCTCTTCGCGAAATTCCCTTTAATGTGTTAGTGCCAGGGCAGAGTTTAGGCGGTACAGCAGATTGGGTCGGTGAGGGTAAATCAGCGCCGGTAACATCGGCAGGTTTCTACAATGTGAAGCTTGATCGAATGAAGTTATCAGCTCTATCAGTGTTGACTGAAGAGATGGTCATGGATAGTAGCCCGGCAGCAGATCTGCTTGTTCGCGATACATTGATTGCTGCAATCTCCACAAAGATTGACCAAGACTTTATTGATCCCGGTAAAAAAGAAACTCCTAATCGTTCTCCGGCATCTATCACAAATAAGGCAACGGCAATCGAGAGTACCGGCAACAATGTTGCAGCGATTAAGCGAGATGCAACGTTACTTCATAAGCCATTTATTGAGGCTAATATTCCCACTAATCGTCTCTGCTGGTTGATGGGTTCATCTACTGCATTAACGCTCTCATTGATGACGACAGATTTAGGGGTTCAAGCATTCCCAGGCATGACGCCAAATGGTGGATTCTTCCTTGGTCGACCAGTGATTGTGAGTAGTAATATTGGGAAGATGCTTATTCTTGCTGATGCAGCAAGTATTCTCATTGCTAAAGGTGATGATATCGCTGTGAAATATAGCCAGGAAGCGACGATTAAGATGAGTTCTGATCCAGATAACGATACCAATTCAGAATCTGTCAGCATGTTCCAAAACGATATGATCGCGATTAAAACGGATCAATATATCAATTGGAAATTAGCACGAGATAAGGGTGTTGCTTACATCAGAGAGGTTAATTGGGATTTTGAAGATGGCGCGCCGGGAAAGTAATCACCCCACAATCCGCTATTAGAGTGAATTCTGATGAAGTGAATGCTTCAAAAGCTGCATTAGAGTATGCGGAAGAAAAGGGCATTGATATTCGTCAGGTTCCGGGAAGCGGATCAGGGGGAAGTATTACGAAACCCGATGTTGAAAAATATCTTGAAACGTTAAATCAAGAGTAAAAGATAAGCCCCGAAAGGGGCTTTTTTGATGAGGTTAGCATGTTTGGTTTTTTTAAGAGAAAGCGGAAAGAGAAGCAATTGAGTCCGGCCACCAGTGGTGGATGGAGACCTCTCATCATCGGCGATATCTTTACAGGCGCTTGGCAGAAAGGGGAAGAGCTACAAAAAGAGACTTCCTTAACACACTATGCTGTCTTTACTTGCTTAAGTCTGATCTCACAAAGTATTGCACAATTGCCCTTTATTTTTGTTAAGCAGAAAAATGGCGTATTAAAGCGGACGAAGAGCGAGATTCTTAATGTCTTACGCAAGCCTAATTACTATCAAAATCACATTCAATTTAAAGAAGCGTGGATGTTGTCGAAGCTCATGTACGGCAATACTTATGTTCTTAAAGTGAGAGATAGTCGGGACAAAGTGATTGGTTACCACATTTTGAATCCCACAGCCGTACAGCCATTGGTTTCCGATAGTGGGATTGTCTATTACAAATTATCAACAGATAATTTAGCGTCCATTGGTGAAGATGTTACGGTGCCAGCCAGTGAAATTCTTCATGATCGCTTTAACTGCTTTTATCATCCTTTGGTGGGTATTTCCCCGTTATCGGCAGCTTCTCTATCTGTAAAGCAGGGATTAAAAATCCAGGAAAACAGCACCACATTTTTCAGTAATAAAGCGGTTCCCAGTGGTTTATTGATAGCGCCGGGATCTATCTCTGACGAGACGGCAAATCGAATGAAAAAGCATTGGGAGGCAAATTATTCCGGCAATGGTGCCGGCAAAGTGGCGGTATTAGGCGATGGTTTAAAGTTTGAGCCAATGGCGATGACGGCTCTTGATTCACAATTGATTGAGCAATTGAAATTGACTGCAGAAGTTGTCTGTTCAGTCTTCAAAGTTCATCCCTATCTAGCCGGCATTTCAGATAAACGGCCACAGGAGACGGTAGAAGCGATTCATTTGGAGTTTCTTCAAAAGACATTGCAATTTCATATTGAATCGATGGAAGCGGTGCTTGATGATGCGAATGATCTCGACGGCGTCACGGAATCGATCGATTTAGATACTGCAAATATGCTCAGGATGGATACGGTTAATCGCTATAAATCCCATAGTGAAGGGCTAAAAGCAGGATTTAGAACGATCAATGAAGTGCGTGCTTCTGAAGGATTAGATCCGGTGACAGGTGGTGATACACCGTATCTGCAACAGCAGAATTTCTCGCTAGAAGCATTGGCAAAACGGGATGCAAAAGAAGATCCCTTCTCCAACAGATCAGAGCCAGAACCTAAAAAAGATCGAGAAGAGGATACAAAATCGCTATTGAAAGGCTTAATCGAAGGATTTAAGAATGGATAAGTTAAAGCAAGAATTATTAAGTACCATCAAATCATTTATTCATGAGCAGATTGCACCTCTTCATAATGAAATCAAAGCATTACATGAAGAGAATCAGCGACTTAACGATCTTATTAAAAATCTTCCCAAGCCGGCAGATGGCCAAAATGGTAAAGATGGTCGAGATGGCAAGGATGGCCAGAACGGCAAAGATGGAAAAGATTTCGATCAGCAGATTGCGAAAGAGATGTTAGAGCTGATGTTTGAGCCTTACAAAATAAAGCTGGCCAATCTCAAAGATGGGCGTGACGGTAAGGATGGCCAAAACGGTAAGGACGGCGCATCTGCTTACGACATTGCTGTTAAATATGGCTTTAAGGGAACTGAACTTGAGTTTGCTCAAGCGCAATTTGGTAAAGATGGTCGAGACGGAAAAGATGGTGCGCCGGGGAAAAATGGCGCGGATGGTCAAGATGGCGCTTCCGCCTATGATCTTGCCGTTAAATATGGTTTCAAAGGAACGCAATTAGAATTCGCAAAAGCTCAATTTGGAAAAGACGGCAAAGATGGCCAAAACGGTAAGGATGGCCGTGATGGGAAAGATGGTGTCGGTTTTGATGATCTCAAAGTTGAGTTTGATGGGGAACGAACTATTCAATTGAAATTTGAAGCTAATGGAAATACGAAATCTTATGAGTTTTCTTTCCCGGCAATGATCTATAAAGGTGTTTATAGAGATGGCCAAGAGTATCAAATAGGCGATACGGTCACAGATAACGGAAGCTTATGGACTTGCTTAAAGCCCACCAAAGAGCGACCTATTTCAGCAGAAAAAGGCTATTGGCAATTAGCTGTCAAGCATGGGCGACAGGGCGAAAAGGGAGCGCCGGGAATGAGTGCTTATGATTTGGCTGTAAAAAATGGCTTTAAAGGCTCTGAGAAAGAGTATTTAGCTGAGATCAGAAGGGGAATAAAATGATGTTAGTGACATTAGAGGAAGCGAAGCATCAATGCTATGTGGATCATGATTTTGATGATGAATTAATTACTCTCTATATCAAAACGGCAAGTGCGGCTGTAGCTAGATATATTAAGCGTGATGATCTAACAAGTGAAAATGCGCCAATAGAAGCTAAATACGCAACATTAGCTTATGTCGGAAAGATGTATAAAGATCGCGATAATGATGAAAACCAAGATTATACCCACGGCATGCTCCCCAATTTTGTAACGGCAATTCTCTATCCTTTACGTGAACCCACAGTGCAGTAGGAGGGAATATGAGAGGATTAAGAGCAGGAAGCTTACGGCATCGAATCACCATTGAAGAGCCTATTATCGAAGAAGGCGCTTTCCAAAAACAGAGTTGGCGCGTCTATAGAGAAAATGTGCCGGCAAAAGTCACCTTTCTAAGTGTCAAAGAACAGGTGGCCAGCGGTGCAGAAATCTCAAAAGTCAGTGCGCGTATCCAGATACGGTATGACAAGAATATCAATGCGAAGATGCGTATTAGATTCCGTGATGATCTCTATGAAATTGAGGGTGTGGTGCCGGATAATGAGAGTGGGCTTCAATGGTTAACACTTACGGTAAATAAGGGCTTAACTCAAGAGTAGAATTTAATGTTATTAAATTTGATAATATTTTATTTTGTATTATTCTGACTTGAATTTACAAATATTATAAGTTGGAGAGCTATGTCTGAAATTTATTCCTTAGACCTTTCGTATGCTATAAAATATGAAACAGATCAATACATCCCCTTAAATGAAATAATTAAGGCTTTGAGTTCTTTAGAAGTTCTTTTAAGTAAAAGTGATAAAATTGTATCAGAGTTGATCAATATTGATATATCAGGGCAAGAACTGTATATCACTAGACTTCAGTCAGGGAGCTTATGGGAAGATATTCTTGTTAAGCTGATATTTAAGGATCAAGAGTCGCTTGATAAAGCGATTGAAAAATTAAGGGACTCTAAAATGAGGGAATATATACTTGGTGCGATATTAGGAGGTGCACTTTTATATGGGTATACTCTACTGACCTCTAATAATCAAGCATCTAACGTAGTGTCTGATACAAATCAAAGTAATATAATTCAAGATAGTGATAATAGTAATATTTTCAATTTCCATGGTGATGTAATTGATGAGGAAACAAGAGAAATTATCAATGAAGTGATACAAGAGTCTTTTGCTAAAGATCCTGCATCAGTTGCTAAACAGACTATCAACTTCTTTGAGCCGGCTAGAAAAGATCCCGAGGCGAAGATCTCAATGGGGGGAGATACTGAACTTCCATCAGTTATCTCAAAAGAGGTAATTAACACAGTTCCTGAGAAATATAAGAAGCCTGATAATAAAGATGTTAAAGAATTAGATGATGTTAAGATATCGTTTAGAGCTAAAGACTTAGATAGTAACAAAGCAGGGTGGGCTGGTGTTATAGAATCTGTAGGGGATTTTGGAGATTCGGGTATTGATTTAGATGATATAGGCGATGGAAGACTTAAGGTCGAACTAGATCCCTTACTAGATCCTGATGATATTTTTGAGCAGGACTACATATATGCCAATATCTCTCTTGAGCGCAAATATGATCAAGCCTCTAACAAATTAAGACCAACAAGAATTATTATTAGATCTATACTTGATAAATAGTGTTTTATTAAACTCGAATAGGAAAGTATATGTTAGATCAAAAAGAGATAATTAAGCACGAGTTGAATGTTAAAGCAGAACTGGAACATATTAAAAAGCGTTTTGCTAGAAAGCTAGGAGAAGGCCGTCAGATCCATATGTGCAGCGATGAATTTTGGGCTCAGGATAGATATTGTTTTTATTCAGGTGATGCATCGGAGAAGGATGATGTGTTAACTAAGGGTGTTATTTTGCCTGACAGGAGTAACTCTAAGTTAATCCTATTTAAAGATCATTACGAACTGAGAACTACTGCTAACCCAGCTAAGTTGATTACTTACATTATTGATTTAGATGGATTATCTTACTGCACTCCAGACAACTCTATTCAAGAAACATATGTTTTTGAAGATATTAGCCCTGACAATATCTTAGGATGGTTTATTTATGATGCGGATAAGCATTATGATCAAATAATCGAAATAGGCTTTAATTCCTAACGGCATTTCAGGATACAAAGCTCGCAAATGCGGGCTTTTTTATTGCCCAAAATCCAACTATCCGGAATTTCCGGACGGTTCACTATCAAGTATTACTTTACAATTGAGAGAGGCTAATCATGAGCAAAATCACACGCACACGGATACGTGGAATGAAAGAGCTCAAAGAGAAGCTCAAGAGAGTTAGCGACGATATGATTAATAAAGGCGGTCGCTCTGCATTGAGAAGTGCTGCTAATGTGATTCGAAAAGAAGCGAGATTGCGTGCAGAAAGACTTGATGATCCAAGCACTCCGGAGCGGATCGCTGACAATATTGTTGTGCGATGGGATCGTAAAACATTCCGTAAAACAGGGAATCCTGCATTTAAAATCGGTGTTCAGGGCGGAGCAAAGGGCAATGCAAAAAAGCAAGGAAAGGGTGGCGATACTTTTTACTGGCGATTCTTAGAGTTTGGTACTAAAAATATGCCGGCAAGGCCATTTATGCGACCGGCGATCGATGCTAAGCAACAAGAAGCAGTTGAGAGATTTGTTGAGGTGTATAAAAAACAATTGGATAAGATTATCAATTGATAAAATGATAAAAGGAAATATTAGTTGTGCCTACAGAGGCTTAAGGAATTTTAACCATCTGATTTGAGAGAAAGACTTGAAGATGGACTTGTCTGATAATTAGATAGCTACCTATATACTAACATCAAGTTGATGTGGTAATATAGGTAGCATTAACTTAACGACAAGGAAAAATTCATGTTTACATTAACCCAAGAAGTTTTTACGCCAGAAACGCATTTTGAATCTAATGCAGAGGAAAGGGTGAATTTCATTTTTAATGGAAAAATAACATTGCAAACCATAAAGGATTGCATGCTTAAAGCTTATTCAAAAAGGGCGGACACATCAGTGTATAATTTAGATACTGTACCGAATACTTATTTTTACCATGAATTCCAGTCCTCTATATCAGAGGAACTCTGTAAACATGGTTGGACACACAAGAAGGTTAAAAATTATCCTCTCTGTGTAAGCCCAGATAAAAAAATAGTGGTTATTTTTGGAACAGGCTCAGAAGGAACAGGGCAAAATACGGATGTGATGCCAACATTAAATAAGGGGAAACTAGGCATAATGGCCGTTAATACTATAAATGAAAGCTTTGATTTTAGTAAGGATCTTACGGTGTATATGATTTTATTTAAACCTGAAGATGAAGCTATCTATTGTGAAATATCTATCCCAGATAAGATTGTTGGCAATAAAATCGAAGGTTGGAAAGAAAGAAACTTGTTACCTGTAATGTATACCACTAAACCAGGGCCTATTTCACCTAATAAAGAGACTACCGATAAGGATGATAGCTCCGATTTTGAGATAACTAGGAATGCTATTTGATTTATAATATATCAGGAGGTTAAAAGAACACCATGTACTTTAATCCAAGTAGATTAACAACGGCTCGTTTGTTAAGAGGATTAACGCAGACAGAGATAGCAAGAAAGCTAAATATCATACCTAGAACAATTAGAGGGTATGAAAATGGTGAGTATGAGCCTGAGAATATTAAGGAATTAGCATCTGTTCTTGAATTACCAGTTAGTTTTTTTATGCAGGAAGAGCCTTTAACGTTGCCTAGTCAAGATGCAATATCTTTTCGTGCAGCATCAAGATTAACTGTGAGAACGAAAAACCAAGCTCGTAGCTTGCAAGTAATAGCACATCGTATAAACAAGTGGTTTGAAAGAAAATATAATCTTCCATCTGTAAATTTACCTAATTTATTGAATGAAGATCCAGTGACAGCGGCAATGTCTTTAAGAAAATATTGGGGGCTTGCTGATAAGCCAATTTCCAATATGATTTCATTGTTAGAGAAAAATGGGATAAGAGTATTCTCTTTAGCTATAGATAACTTGGTTGATGCTAATTGTGTTTGGTTTGGGGAGCAACCATATGTCTTTATGAATACTACAAAGTCAACTGAGAGGGATCGTTTTAATTTAGCTCATGAGTTAGGACATTTAGTATTGCATTCTGAATCTATGCGAGGTTATGAGGAAAGAAAAGAATCAAAAGTTGAGGAAAAAGAGGCAAATGAGTTTGCGGCTGCATTTTTAATGCCAGAAAGTAGTGTCTCATACAATGTCCCTAGTTTCATCACTGTTGATATGCTTATTGAGATGAAGAAAAGGTGGGGGGTATCCTTAGCCGCTCTAGCGTATCGTTTGTTTGGTCTCGGAAAGATTACTGAGTGGGTATATACGAGAGTATTATCTCCGGAGATGGCAAGAAAAGGATATAGAACGAAAGAACCAAGTCCTATGCCCACGGAAACATCTAGTTTATTGACACAAGTATTTAATTTACTTAAAGAGGATGGACTTTATATTGATGATTTAGCTAATGATCTAAATATGCCAATCAAGGATATCCAAGATCTTGTGTTTAATCTTGGGATAGAAAATAAGCGAGAATTGACCATCATTAAAGGGCAAGGTTTGTTGTCAGAAGATAAGAAGATATCCCCAACTCTTAAGCTTATTAAGTGATGTTAATATAAAGCATATTAGATTTTAATTCACCTTAATAAAAGCTCGCTCCGGCGGGCTTTTTTCATGCGAGTAAGAAAATGAATAAGTTGATATATGACATTTCTCGAAAGATGCAGATCCCTTTTTATAGTGCGGGAGTTGCACAGCAAGTGAGGGGTGATAGTTATATTGTTTGGCAGATCATTAGTGATGTACCGGGGAAGACAATCGGTTATGCGAGCAATATTTCAAAAGTACGGGTGCAATTTGATATCTATTCAAGAAATGAGGAGGCGGTATTTGAAATCGGAGATCATTTAGAAAGTGTAATGCTTGGTAAGGGGTTTGTCTTATTGCGGACTGGCCCCTTTTTTAATGCCGATACAAAGATGTATCGAAGAGCCATTGATATAAGTTTTATTAGGAAAGGATATAGACATGGAAAGAAGCAATGAAATTTGGACGCAGGGCACACAAATGTATGTCTCTGGAATAGATTCAAAAGGCAAATTAGTTGTGTATGAAGTCGAAGGTGTAAAAGATTTTAGCCCACCACAGCCGACTAAGAATGAGATCGAGCTTACAACGTTAAAAGATAAAGCCAAACGTTTTATGAGTGGTCTAATTGATGCCGGTGAAGGTTCGATTACACTCAATTATTTAGAAGATGATAAGGGGCAGCAATTCTTGTATGAAATGTACGAGAAGAACGGACGTGTAGAAGTCATTATTGGCTTAGATAATGGCTTTGGTATTGATATTAAAAAAACGGAAGATGGGTATACCTTGCCCGATACTCGAGGTTGGTTTGTTTTTAATGGCATTGTGAAGCAGTTTGCAATCGAAGTTGGCCAAGATGATGTTGTAAAAGCTTCAATAGTTGTTAAGTCTTCCGGTGAGCCTAAACTGAAGCGTAAAAAAGCTTAATAATTAATTGGTTAAAACTATAAATGGCCCCAAAAAGGGGCTTCTTTTTTGGAGAAAACACCATGAATTTAAAAGATTTAGTTAAAAAGCAATACATCACAAAGAAAACCTTGCAGTTAACAGATGAGGTTTCGGTAGATGTTAATTTACGTCCAATGCCTTTTTATCTCTTTTGGAAAGGGTTAGATGAAAATGGGAACGAGCTTACAGACGATCAATTAATTGCCCATAGAATTGCTCATTGTGTGGTTGATGATGAAGGCAATCCTGTATTTACATACGAACAAGTGATTGGAAAAGATCCTGACTTAACACTTGATCCACTGCTAATTTTAAAGCTTGGTGAGCTATTGGCCGATAACTCAACATTGGGAAAGATGTTGAAGACAAGCTCAGATTCGAAGAAGAGTTCTGGTGCGAGCTTGTCATTAATGGAATCGGTGGAAAAACAATAGCTGAAGCAAAGAAGAATATCTCTCTCAATGAAGGGATGACATGGTTAAGGTATATCAAGCAGAGAGGTACGCTTAATCCCTCTCGAAAGTTGGAGCAGACAGTTGGATTGTTAACAGCGCTTTTTGTAAGTGCAAACAGTAAAGATAAAGTGGATTTTTCAGATTATATGCCGTTCGAATTTTCTAAAAAGAAAGCTAAAACACAAGAAGATCTATATGAGCAAATAATTGCAGGAGAATATCAATGAGCAGTAGCTTAGGTACATTGACTCTTGATCTCATTGCAGAGATTAAAGAGTTTAAGCAAGGGATGGATAAAGCCTCTAGAATTGCAGAGCAGAACTCAAGAGAGATTCAGTGCTCGATCAGAGATATTGAGCGAAGAATTCAAAGGATGTCCCGTGTAGTAGCTTCTGTTGCAGGTGTTTTTGGTGCAACTCTAACAGTATCTGCTTTTAATAACTGGATTAAAGGAAGCTTAGAATCTGCACAGAACACCGGTATTTTTGCGGAAAAGATAGGGCTTACAGTAGAAGAGTTAACGACCTTTAGATATATCGCAGGACAAGCAGGGGCGAGTGTTCAGGAGTTAGATTCTTCAATGCTTAGATTAAACTCTAGGCTTGGTGCTGCCGTATCCGGCGGTGGACCTGCTGCATCAACTCTAAAAAGGCTTGGACTTAACGCTAAAGAGCTACTCTCTTTGCCACTTGAAGAGCGTATTTTAGCAATCTCTAAGGCAATGGAGGGGCTAACCAGAGGGGAGCAACTTCGTGCGTTACAAAATATGGCCGGTGATTCTGCTCGAAGTCTTATAAAGATCTTCGATATGAGCCAGAAAGAGATTCAAGAGTTATCTGCCAATGCTCGAAAGCTTGGTTATGTCTACTCCACAGAGATGGCGCGTAATGCCGATACGGTATTAACTCAGATAGGGGAGATAAAAGGGGCTTTTAGCAATCTTTCTCTTCAAATTATTAATGAGTTTTTACCCGATGTTGAGAAATTCTTCTCTTCTATTACTGCAGATGATATTAAAGAGAGTACCAAGGTTGTAAAATCTGTTATTGAAGATGCCGGAACAGCAGTTAAGGCGCTATCAATCGCATTTGGATTAAAGCTAGTTGGTTCTGTCAGTGCATCTACAGTGGCTTTTGGGATTAATACTGTTGCGAAGACAGTTAATATTGCAACAACACTCAAGTTAGAAGGCGCATCATCTAGGGCAGCATTAGCAATTGCAGCTCAGACAATGGCCGTTAGAGGGTTATCAGTTGCCTATAGTGCTCTAGGTGGTCCTTTAGGCTTGCTTTTACTAACAGCGGGTAGCTTTGCTTTTCTAAAGAAAAAGCAACTAGAAGCTAAAAAGTCAACAGATGAACTTACAGAGTCGATTGGTGATTTAACGGTTGGAATAGAGAAGTTATCTATTGAAGAGGCCAGATATAAAAGAGATAACTTAGAAACCAGAATAAGGGAAGCGAAAGATAGGGAAGCCTCTATTCGTCAAGAGCTAAAAGAGATTGAAAGCCAAAGAGAGTTTATTGAGAAAAGAGGGTATAAAAAACTTAGTATTTGGGGGAAAGAGACCCTCGATATTGAAAAAAATGCAGAAGAATTAGAGAAGCTCAGAAAGAAAAAGAATGAGCTAGAGTTTGAGCAGAAGAAATTAAATAATTCTATTCGTGCCGGAGAAGAGGCATTTAAGAGCTATGACGATGTCATTAACAGAGTTGTGAGAAATATGGGTGATCTCGCAAGCGAATCGGATGCTGTTAAAAATAAGCTAGATGAAGTGATATCTAAAATTAAAGATGACACTGCAAGATTAAGCTTAAAAACCGAAGTAGAGATATTTCGTCATGAATGGAATAACACTACAAAATGGGATGAGTATAAAGTAGGAAGTGAAGAAGAACAAAAAGAGATAAAGGCTAAAATTGAAGCTGCCTATGCGGAGTTTGATAATAAGAAGAGAATTGTAAACCAAGCTTCCCAAAAAGGCATCGATCTAGCAAAAGAATATCAGCGTATCATGGAATCGACACTTTCAGATGAAGAGCGCCGGGGCTTAGAGCTCCAAAAGAATCTTGAGATCCTCCGACAATACGGCGCGTCTGAAGCAGATATGTTGGCGGTTCGTCGAGCAGCATATGAATCAATGAGTGTGGATCTGCCGGGATACGATGGTTCAGGCGACACATTGACAGCACAGCTTGCGCGTATTAATGAGAATATTGCCGAGCTTGATCAATGGAGAGAAGAGCAATTACAGAAGATCCAACAAGCCTACGGTGATGAAGAGAGCGCACTAGCAGAATCGATCGCTCGTAAAGAAGAGATTGAACGTGCTTATCGAGAGCGTCGCTCACAGTATGAGGGAGAGTTGAATCAAGAATTACTCAATATGGCGCAATCGCTCTCCTCAGAAACTCTTTCAGTTTTAGAAACCGCAGGTTTAGAAGCAAGTGGAATCTATAAGGCTCTGTTTCTTGCCAACAAAGCTGCTGCTTTTGCTAATGCTATTGTTAGCGCTCAGGTGGCAGGGGTAAAAGCGATGGAAGCTTATTCATCGATCAATCCAGGAATGGCTATGGCAATGGGCAAAATGATTACCGGAGTAGGTATGGTTAATGCCGGGATCATTGCCGGCACGGCATTGCGTGGATTCGCCACTGGTGGATATACCGGTCATGGTGGCAAATATGAACCTGCCGGGATTGTCCATGCCGGTGAAGTAGTCTTCTCACAAGATGATATTCGTCGATTAGGTGGCGTGCAAGTTGTCGAATCAATTCGTACAGGCAAACTTCCAGGATTTAAAGAGGGAGGTATTGTCGGATTAGGCTCAGTGAATATTCCCGATCGAACCTTCCAGTCGCTCAATCATTTCTCTCCTGAAATCAACATTACCGTCCATGTCTCGGAGGATGGAACAGCAGATGCAGAAGCATACGATGGTCTCGGTAAAAAGATCGATGAGCGCATTAAAGTCACCGTAAAGCGAGAGATCGCCACAGCACAAAGACCGGGTGGGGTGTTGGCGAGGAGGTGAGTTTTATAAGGTAAATTTTACTTTATAGGGAGTTATCGCTACTATATTACTAAATATCATATGAATATATCTTGTATATAAAGTTGGGATAATTCACAGAATGAGTAACATTATAGAGGTGGCGTGTCATGAAAAATTATCTCCACCACCGAGCGATATAAATGAGTGCACTGAGAGCGATAGGTTTATTCGTGATAGTCATCCTTTATATCCTCAGGTAGTTGTTGCACAAATAATAGAATCAGGTAAGAGCTTTCATCCTTCAAAAGAAGCAATGAAATTTATTGCAGATCATTCTGAGGAAGGTGAAGATCTTTTGTATGATGTAATGCATAGTAATTTTTGTACAGAACCACTTAAGGCAAAGTATATAAATTCTTCTTGGTGTCTGTTTTACTCTAAATGGGCTCCTAGCGACGCTTATATATTAAATCCGCATGAAACGGAGGATTATTATTGTAAGTTTTTTGTTCGTAGCAAAAATATTGTGTTGAATTTCATATCGTTCCATATGCCAAGATTCTCTTATTAAATAGGTGAGCAATATGTATAGTCAATATAAAGAAGATTGCTGTATTTGCGATAGCGCTGATACACATATAAAAATAGAAAACTCTCCAACTTCCGTTGATGGTATTAACTTTTCATATAAGTTAGTTTATATTCATTGTAATGAATGTGGATATGAATTTGGCAACAGGGCTTTAACTTTACTTAATGTGAGTAATAAAAATGAAGCTCAGAAAGAGGCCATAGAACAAGGGCATATTTTCAATTTTATTGAAATAGATGTACTTCCTGAAACAAGGCCAGATGTTAAGTTTCCCGAGGCTATGTATCGACAGATTAAAAATCATGGGGGGCAAACATTAATGATGTCATTGAAAAGTGCAACTCAGACCATTCTTTATCCAAATGTAGGTTCAGAGTCAAAAGATTATGAAACTACATTTTTGAGGTATGCGTAAATTAGTTTGCGATTGAGCTTATAAAAGGAATTATAATTCGTGAGTACAGATAGCAAAATAGAGGAAAAAGTGATGGAGTTTGATTTTAAACAGAGCTCTTTCGTCATTGATAAAGTAATTAAAAACTCTTTAAATGAATCATCACTACCACCTGATCAGCCATTAACTCTAAAGGCTAATAAGAATTATGGTTTTTCTCTCGTAGATGGCAATAAGAATCGAGTTAGACTCAATATAAATTTTATAGGAGACATGGCTTTATCTAGCGATGAAAGTCAAGTGTTTAGATTTTTAGAGATAGTCGCAAGAGCTGAATTTGAATTGAGTTCAGATAGTGCTGATGTTGATAAAGATGAAACGTTACAAAGAATGTTATTGCTACATACCAATGTACAGCTTACTGACTTTGTTAATCAGCTAATTCTTACTAGTGAGTTGAGAGGAAGTAAAATTCCTTATGATGTATAAATAAAATAGAAATTAATTTTATTAAACCTCGCATCGCGAGGTTTTTTTACGTCTAGAGAAAGGTGAAAGTGGAAAGAAAGATGAAAACATTCAAATGGCAACCGATGATCGAGGCGACAAGTAAACGACAGTATCAAGCGAAGATTCAGTCGTTTGGTGATGGTTATGAGCAGAGACAGAAAGGCTCACCACATACGGATCTACGCATTTATGAAAATATGGTCTTTCGCGGTACACGGGAATATGTTGAAGAGATTGCTAATTTTGTTGATGAGCATGCCGGCGTAAAGGCTTTTTTATGGCATGCGCATGATCGCAATCAGCCTCGTAAATATCGAACCGATGGCGACCCGATTGTGAAGTTTATCACCGGTGATGCGTGGGAAATCACATTAACAATGAAGGAGGTTTTAATATGATTTCAGATCAGTTTTTAGCGACTTTGTCGGGAGTTGAGCAGGACTATATTGTCGATCTTTATGAGGTAGATGTTTCCCATGTGATTCGTGATGGTAGTAATTATTTCTATTTCTGTAATCACGTGAACGAGAAAGGTGAGAACGTTGTTTGGAATGGTCGGCCTTATGTGCCGATCCCAATTAAAGTTGAGGGAATGCAACTTAAAAGTGAAGGTCCAAGTAGCAGGCCGACAATGACCATTGCTAATGTGAATGGTTATATCACCGGCATTATTAATCAGTTTAATGGCTTGATTGGTGCGAAACTCGTTCGCCGGCGCGTACCATTACAGTTTTTAGATGCAGTTAACTTTTACGATGGTAACAAGCGTGCCAATCCGAATGAGTATCTGTTGCAGGTTTATACCGTCAACTCTGCAATCTCATATAACCGAGAGCAAGCGACGTTTGAGTTATCGCTTCCGAGCGAAACAGATGGCGCGTTATTACCAAAGCGGACGATCTACTCATCTGTCTGTGTCCATCAATATCGTGATGAGTGTTGTGGTTATACCGGGAGACCGGTGGCCGATATCAATGATATTAGGACGAATGACTACAGCAAAGATCAATGCTCAAAGACTCTCAATGGATGCAAAATGCGTTTTGGGATGAATAGTCAGCTTCCATACGGAGGATTCATAATGGCGGATAAGGTAGGGTAATGAGAGAGATTATTGAATATTGTCAAAGCAGAAAAGACCAAGAAGCCGGCGGAGTTATCCAAGCCGGTATTTTTTTGCCATTTGAAAACATTGCGGACGATCCAAAGAATCAATTTGAGTTTGATCTATCGGGTATTGATTACGATTCTATTGATGTCATCGTTCATTCTCATATCAATGGGATTCCCTATTTATCTGATGCAGATCGTAAAGCGCAAGTGGCCAGCGGTAAAGAATGGTGGTTAGTTATTGGCGATAAGATACACAAATATAAGCCGGTGCCGTTACTCCGAGGGCGTGAATTTATCTATGGGAAGCATGATTGCGGAACATTAATAGAAGATGCGATGCACCTTTGCGGTATCAATCTCCGGCATTATCAGCGCGGAACAATTGAGAAAGATGCAGAGATTGGCAAGCTTGAAAACACTTTTCCAAAACTTGGGTTCGAGCGTATTGATGAGATCGTAGAGGGTGCAGTTATTCTCACATCTAGCGGAGATGAAGCGAATCATGCAGCACTCTATATTGGCGATGATCGTGTCCTGCACCATGTTTACGGCGGTATCTCTAAGCGAGCATTTTACGGGAGTGAATTCCGTTCCCGGACACATTCGATTTGGATTCATAAAGATTGGAAGCCAGAGATGATTGAAGCTATTGATAATGATTTGAGGGCATACGAATTATGAGACGAATAACCGTAAGATTTCATGGCGACCTAAAGCAATTCGGCGATAACTTTAAACTGCATGCCGATTCAGCGAATGAAGCCTTACATTCACTTATGTGTCAGATCGATGATTTACGAAATCATATCAGAAATGGCTGGTATGAGTTGCGCGTCGGTAACCGGGTTAAAAGTGAAGAAGATCTCAAAAATGGGATTGATCTTAAGGAGAGCGATATTGTCCATTTAACACCGAAAACCGTCGGTGCCGGTAAGTTTGGCACATTTATTGCCGGTGCAGTTCTTGTTGCTGTAGGCGCCATCGGTTTTGTAGCAGGATGGGGAACACCGTTCATTCAAGCAGGGATTGGATTAATGATCGGTGGCGTGGCGCAGATGTTAGTTCGGCAACCTTCATTTAATGAGAATCATATGGGCGTAGAAGATTCCAAAAGTAGTGCATTCAGTAATTTATCCAACATGGTCGGACAAGGGAAACAGATTCCGCGCGTGTACGGCGAGATTCGCGCCGGCAGTATGATTATCTCGCAAGATATGTCGAGCTATCGACCAAACTCTGGCGAGAAGATTAGTGGTATCGAGAAGCCGACTTACACGAAAAAACGAATTAATGTCATTCATGCCCAAGATAAAAATGGCGATTACATCGATACAGATATTAATGATGAATCAGTGCAGGAAGCAGCAGTCACAATCGTGACAAATTGGAGGTAATTAATGGGTGGTAAAAAAGGGGGCGGTGCAAGAACACCGAATATTGCACCTAATACACTTGAATCACATCAAAAATTAAAAGTATTAGATCTTATCAGTTCAGGGGAAGTCTATTCCCTTGAGCATGGCGATGAGATGCCACTTCGCTCTATCTACTTGAATGATACGCCGATCCAAAATGAAGATGGTTCGTTGAACTTTAAAGGTGTGCGCGTGGAATATGCGAAAGGTGCAGTGGATCAAGATTATCTACCAAACTTCTCATCAGTGAGTACAAGCGTTAATGTCGGTGCAGAGGTGAAAAGAGATCAGCCGATTACTCGCACAATCGTCAATCCAGAGATCACAAGTTTACGCGTAACTGTCGGCGTTGATGCATTGATGCGTTCCACAAAGGAAGGAGATCAACTTCCGACTGATGTGAACATGACGATCTCAATTATCAAAGATAACAACTATTACGCGAGCAAAGTCTTTTCGCTTCATGAAAAGGGATCTCATCCCTATTACCAAGACTTTGTCTTTAATGATCTACCGCCGGCACCCTTTTCGATTCATTGTGTGCGTAATACTCCCGATTCAAATAGTGATCTGCTTCGCAATAAAACTTTTTTCTACAGCTATGTTGAGTCTGTTGATGCTAAGTTTCGTTATCCAAAGCTTGCTATTTGCGGTTTAGAGATCGACTCAGAACAATTTGGGAATAATGTGCCGACGCGGACATACGGATTAAAAGGCGCTATCGTTCAGATTCCCTCTAACTATAATCCCGTTACACGTGAATATGATGGTTTATGGGATCGACTCTTTAAACCAGGATACACCAACAATCCTGCTTGGATTCTTTACGACCTATTAACGAATGAAACGGATGGCTTTGGTGATCGTTTGAAAGGCTATCGCATCGATATAGATAAGCTCTATCAGCTTGCAAAATATTGCGACGTTTTGGTCGATGATGGTAATGGCGGAAAAGAACCGCGATTTGTTTGTAATGCCGTAATCCAGGGCAATGATGCATATAAGGTTCTATATGATGTCTGCTCCACGTTTCGAGGGATTCCAGTATTTCATAATGATCGTTTTACCGTCTACTACGATCATAAAGCGGATGTGAGTGCGGTCTATAACAATTCAAACGTGATCGATGGTCTCTTTGACTATTCATTCACATCAAGACAAGATCAGCACAATCAAATTCAAGTGCAATATATCGATAAAGAGGATGGCTATCGCACAAAGATTGACGAAGTTTCCGATGAAGCGCACATTGCGAAATATGGTTTAAACACACTCTCTATTACCGCTTTTGGTGCGACCAGTCGAAGCTATGCATTACGGATGGCCAAGTGGAATCTTGTCACGAATTTGACCGAGAATGAATTTGTCTCATTTAAGGTCGGGCTCGAAGGGATTCGCCATGCGATCTACGACATCATTCAAATTGCCGATAATGACTATGCCGGTACAAGCGTGGGTGGGCGCGTTATCGATATTGATGGCGATACGATTACTCTCGATCGTGATGTGAGTGATGTTGAATCATTTTTCATTATGAATCGAGAAGCGAAATCTGTCTCTTATCGTGTAAAACGGAGGTTAGCGGGTGATTGTTATCAGCTCGATAAAGTTGTTGATGCCGAGGAGTATAGCGCCTTTAATGCAGTCTTAAAGCATGTTGAGCCACGACTATTCCGCTGTATCTCAATTAGTGAAGATGCTGAGGAAGGGGTCTATACGATCGTCGCTGTCAAACATAATCCGCAAAAAGAAGCGATTGTGGATGAAGCTGCAGAGTATATCGAGCCGAACCATTCAATAATCAACACACTACCACAATTGGTGAATGGACATACCTCAAACAATGGCCGAGAGATCATCTTAAAGTGGGATAGCCTAGAAGTTGCCGGCAAGCAGAATGAGTATCGTATCGAGTTGCTTAAAGACCAGGCGCTCTATAAAACCTATCGTACCAAAGAGAATCAGCTTGTATTAACCAATCTCCCTCAAGGCGAATATGTTGCCAAAGTTAGAGCGATCAATAGTGCTGGCCAGTTTTCTGAAGAGCTGATTATTGCTTTTAGCACGACCTATAGGATCGATGGTTTACGTGCGCGTCCGATCGTATTCGGGATTGAACTTCACTGGCAGTTGCCGGCATTGATTACGACAGAAGCCTATACTGAAATCTGGTATTCAGATGTTGATGATCGTACCAAAGCCAGTAAATTGGCTGTCCTTCCATATCCGCAGAGCAATCATACAGTAAGCGGATTAAGCGTTGGTGATGAATTGTTCTTCTGGTTTAGGTTAGTCGATGCTGATGGTAACCAAGGCGAGTTTTCTTACACATTAAAAGGCAGAGCAAGCGATAGCGCAGATGGTATTCTCGGCTATTTCCAAAATCAGATTACAACAAAAGAGATTAGCTCTGAAGCAGTTGATGAGATCATTGAGCAAGCGAAAAAAGAGATCGATTTTGATGATGTTGTTGATCCTGGTGATATTGATAAGATCATTGAGAGAGCGAAAGAAGAGATTAGCTTTAATGATATTGCGACATCTGTAGATATCGATAAGATCATCGATCAATCGCTAACGAATGCGAAAGAGAGTGCCGATGAAATTGTCAAAGAATCAGGTATTGTCAGCAATATCAATCAAAAAGTCGGGAGTGCAGAGCTTGATGCAAAGCTGTTAGAGCTTTCAAAGGTGACGGCAGATCGTGCTATTCATGCAGAAACGCAAACAAATCGTGTCAGTATTGGTGATCATTATGCTGAGATGATTTTACAAAAAATTTCAGAGGTAACTAATAGTAAGCAGTTAGCCAGCCAATATCTGTCGTTAGTTGCGCAAAATGAGATAGCTAAAGCTGAATTCCTGCTTTCTCAAATCGCTCAAGCGACAACAGATAATGCTTTTGCGCGTGAAATTCATTCATTAACAGCTTCTTTTTTAGAGAATGAGGCTAGTATTAAATCACTCAAAGAGACTGTTACGAATGAGTTTGAAGCGACAGCAAAGACGATTGACCAACTGAAAGCAAATGTTGATGAGACCATTCAATCAGAGATCAATAACGTCAATGAGGTGATCGCTGAGAAGGAGGAGGCAACAGTAAAGAGTGTTGAGAAATTACAGACAGATATCAATGATCTTGATCATAACCTTAGTGCTGAAATTGTCTTATCGAAATTATCTCAGGTCACTGGTGATTCGCAATTATCGCAGCAAGTGTTTGCATTAATTGCAGAAAATGAGCGAGCAAAAGCGGAGTTACTACTCTCTCAGTTAGCTCAAACAACAGATACTAAGGCATTGGTTCAAGAAGTATTATCGCTAACGGCAGAATATCTAGAAAATAGAGCAGAGGTTGAAGAATTCAGAAAGGCCACTGCCACTGAGTTTGAGTCAACAGCAAGATCTATTGATAAAATGCATAGTGAATTTTCTAGTGAAGCCAACAAGCTTAATGCAGATCTGATTCTTTCAAAAATGTCACAAGCAACAGGAGATGCTCAACTTGCTCAACAATATCTTTCGCTTCTTGTTCAAAATGAGAAAGCGCAGGCAGAGTTTGTTTTATCTCAATTAGCACAAACTACGAAGACAGAAGCATTAGTGCAGGAGATCTCGGCATTGAGCGCTTCATTTTTAGAAAATAGAGCAAAGATTGAAGAGTTCAGAAAAGCAACTGCCACTGAGTTTGAGTCAACAGCAAGATCTATTGAGAAAATGCATAGTGAATTCTCTAGTGAAGCCAATAAGCTTAATGCAGATCTGATTCTTTCAAAAATGTCACAAGCGACGGGGGATGCCCAGCTTGCTCAACAATATCTTTCGCTTCTTGTTCAAAATGAGAAAGCGCAGGCTGAACTTATTTTATCTCAACTTGCTCAAACGACAGATACTAAGGCGTTAGTACAGGAGATCCGCTCTTTAACTGCTTCATTCCTTGATAGTAGAGCCAGTATCGATAATTTACAGAAAATCATGGTTGAAGAAAATCAATCTCTTGCAAGTGACATTACTAATGTGAAAGCAAGCATAAAAGAGCAAGAATCAAGAATTACTCAAAATGCAGAGGCTATAGTTAATACAGATGGCACTGTTAAATCTCAATACACATTAACAACTGAAGCCATTAAAAATGGTAAGAAAGTTGTGAGCGGGTTTACTAGCGTCAATGACGGTGAGACATCAGAGTTTTTAATCCAAGCCGATAAATTTGCCATCGTAAACTTAAAAAATGGCCAAATCGCTATGCCGTTTATTATTGCGAATGGGAAGCTTGTAATGGACGGCGATATGATCGGCACAGGGACAATTTCCGGCGATAAATTAGTCGTCGGGACATCAATGAAAGCTCCAATTATTAAAGGTGGGCGTATTGAGTCAGGTCATTTTGCCGGGGGATCTATCAATATAGGAAATGGCAATTTTAATGTTGATAGTAAAGGAAATCTCTATGCTAAATCAGGTCGATTTGAGGGTGAAGTATTTGCAAAAAAAATAAAAGGAGGAATTGTAGATCTAGTTCAATTTAATGATATTCGTATCGATAGAGCCCATATAGATGTTAATAGAGGGGCAAGATATTACTTAAAAGCTGAAGATATGGATTATATTTATACCCTCAAACCTTTTTTAGTTCGAGTTTCAAATGGTAACGTATCAGTTTCTGTTATTAGAGATGATGGTAAATTGATCGGAAGGGGGGTTACGACATCAGGTTATTGGACAGCAAGTGAATATTTAATCGATGATTTATCAGAAGTAGATATATATGTAAAAAAAGGAACAACAAGATATGTCGATATAAATTTACGTTATCACGGAGCAAGAGGAAGTTATGCTCATATTAAATCAGTTAACTTTCAGAGAATAATGAGAACAGAGGCTCCGATTAGAGTAGCTCCTATAAGGAACTATGGAATGTAAAAGTTATGCCCCAAAAGGGGTTTTTTTATTGCTTGTAATAAGGGGAAATCATGTTACAAACAGGAACACTTTATAGCCCTTTTAAGGGAGAAAATTCAGTAGAGAAAGAACCAATTGCGAATGTATATATTTACTTTTCTAAAAGTGGGAAGCCTATACTAACAGTAAAAACGAATAATGCCGGTAAGTTTAGCTTTAACTTACCTGTAGGAAGTTATCAGGTCTCTATTTCTCAGGGGGTAGGGTTTCGAGTATTTGATTTGGCCGGTGGCGCGCCTTTCGAATTAACTAAAGACTCAAAACAGAATGCTTTTGAAAGTTGGGTGTTGAATCCTGTCTATCTTCGACCAGAAGAGAACCCATTAGTTGTTTTGATGCGCAATATCGCTCAGAAGGCAAATGAGTCTGCTGAAAAAGCAAAAGATAGCGCAAATGAAGCAAATACAACAGTAAAAAAATTCAAAGGGGATACTGTTGGTAGAGGTAAATTAGTTAGAGAAAGTAACGTTAAATATCAATATTTATCTGCGATTGGAAAATATTTAAATGGAAAATCAGAGCCTATTAAGTTAGAGTCGGGAAGTTTTGGCTTGGGGATAGGTGAGAAGATGCTGAACATAGAGAGCCCAAGTAAAGCTTTAAAAGAAGCATTTGTTAATTATGAGGTTTATGAGAATTATAGTGGTTCAGGTAGCCATCTATTTGCAATTTTTAAAGGGTATAGGTCTCCTGAATTTGGTTGGGCTCAATCGAATGATGGTGGAGAATCTTGGTCAAAAGTTGCAAGAGGGTGGAGCTCATATAACACAACAATAGATAGTAATGGTCATTTAAAAGCAGCATCTCCGATTGTCCGTTTATTCGATGACCGTATAGAGCATAATGATCAATTTAAAGAGGAACCTCAGTTTAGAAAAATCGATACGGGTATTTATCAAATCTTTAATACACTAGGACTGGCCAAAGAAGGGTGGACAGTAGAAATACCTAAAGATAAACATGGGAAGCCGTACTTTCACGTTATTGTTCAAAAAACATATGATGGCGTAATCATCAGTGTCCACGATGAATATGATGTTCGTAGAAAGAAAAAGATCAAAGATATCTTCGGGGAAGAACAAGAGGTGGAAGTTGTTGGAAAAATCCTCGGAGAGGCAAGAGATATCAAACCACATGAGCGGTGGATTGATTTGAGGTTTCATGAGGAGGTTGAAGACCTTGAAGAGCAAGTTGAGCTCGAAAAGCATTTAGAATAATGCTGTATTATTGTAGGGTATAGATAGAAAGACCCCCTCGTTAGAGGGGTATATTCTTTTTGTTTTTTTTATTTAGGCAATGGAATAGAGCCGAAATATGGCTCCAGTAGCTTACTTGCTATAAGAATACCTGGAAATGTTAGTGTTATTTTATGCAAATCCAAATTGTCATATTGATTTAATACATATCTAAGGTTAGGGACATTTTTTCTTAAGTTTACATTAGATAATATTGAAGCATACTTTTCATCTACATATTCTTTTAAGGTATTTCCCCTCATCATATTAATGTGGTTTACAGCTCCAATAGATTCTAGAGTCATTAATCTAGTATCGGTTATATTTTTGCAGTGAATGAGGAAATTTTTTCTTAGCCAAGTAAACGCTTCTTCTAATTCTTTTAACGTTGGATCTTTCAGCGTAAGATTTTTAATAAAATAGTTTAATGCTAGCGCTGAGAGTAAGTCTTTACTTATTTTAGGAATGATTTTAATAGACTCTTCCAATGAGTTATAGAAAAAATCATCATGGCCATCATTCATTCTATCAACGACTAAAGATGCCAATACAGATAGGTCTATTTTTTCACCTTTTTTTGCAGCACCTAGAACAGCATCATTAATAGCTGATTGGACATCGGGCTCAGTTAGAAGTTGAAGATTGATAGAGTCTATTTTTTGAGTAAATTCTTGACGTACCTCTTCTATAAGTAGATTGATATTATCTTGCGCCTTTTCGAATGCTTTCTCTTGAAGATGAGGCATATTTTCATTAAAAAGGAGCTGAAATAATCGTTCAACCTCTGTCATGCTAAGTCCATAGTTTACATCTCTTCCAGCTTGTATAATTTTTGAGTCACTTTTTGCAATTGCTTTTTGATTCATTGAGTTTTCCTATTTTGATATTGCCCCCAGCTTGTACGCTTATGCCATTTTTAACATTTGATTTTTGTATTGTTTTTTTATTGATTATTTTTTTTATCGTAAAAAGACCAATTACTGTAAATATAAAACCGACATAAGTTACTATTTCAATAAGGCTTAGATTTTTAAGAAAGTCCATCTGTTCCCCAATATTGCAATTTATTTATTATCCCTAATGTAATGAAAGTATATTATTTTTACAAATTTTTAGAATTTAATAGGATAATATTATTATCCTTGATCCATTGTAGATTGTCTTCCTTAGTTTTACAGCTGTCTAGGTGATCTGAATACTCTTGAAAAGCCTCTCTCATAGGCATCACTAATTGAGCTTTGTTATAGTTAACCCGAGATGTTTTTCTAGGAGTGTGAGATAAACAAGACTCAATAAGGTTTGCATCTACCGTCATTACTTCATTAAGTAGGGTAGAGAAGAGGTGGCGTAAACCGTGGGCAGTTGTCGGCACTTTATAGTTTTTTAATGAGTTTCTAGGAGCTTCTAAATGCAGGTGACCTGTTTTGGATGTAGGATCAAAAAAAAGATATTCAGTTTTGTCTGTGCCCAATTCTCGTAACTTTTTGATAATTTCAGAACTTTGCCAAGAAAGAGGAACGAGATGTTCTTTTCTATTTTTCATTCGTCCTTTATAAATTGATAGAACTTGATGTTCTTCATCAAATTCCTCCCACAGAGCTTGGCAGGCTTCATTTGCGCGTAGGCCTGTGCGAGCAATAAACTCAACAGCTAAACGAATTAATAGGCTTGCATTTTCATTCTGTAAGTATTGGTGAAGTAGATAGATTTGATCAAGCCTCAAGTGTCTTTGAGCGATGGGCTCTTTTGTTTCAAATGCTGATCGAGGAATCTGTTGGGCAGTATTTTCATGGATATATCCACGAACTACCCAGTCTCGGAACATAAGGTTTAAATTTGATTTTACCTTCCCAAGAGTGGCTAACAACCCTTCTTTTTCTAGATCCCTAAGCGCATCGGCAATCATGAAAGGTTTTATTTCCTCAATGGGAATCTTTCCTAAATGAGGTAGAATATATCTTGTAGTTGCAGAATGCATTGCGTCAACATGTTTTTTATTGAGGTTTTCTTTTTCTCTTTTTAGTCGCCATTCTTCATAAAGGGTTGAGAAAAGCGTATCAGTTTGGACAATATTGGGATCATTTCCTAATTGAATTTCAGTATAAAGCTCTTCTGCTTTTTTGCGAGCATCGGCAATGGAGATAGTAATAGGGCTAGATGGAAGTTGTTTATATAATCCTATTACATACCAGGCTCTTTTTTGGGTGATTGGACTTAAATATCTAAGCTCCCAATACATTGATCCAGAGGGCATAATTCTTATGTACAGTCCTCTAATATAATCACTAATTCTGTAGATACGTTCTTTAGGTTGAATGCGAGAAAGATAAGTATTTGTTAATTTTACTGCCATAATTTCTGATTATATCTTCAATTAAGTTTATACCTTTTTTTATACCTTTAATCGTCGGCTTTCACTAAATGTCATTGTATGTAGTTTAGGTAAATTTGCGAAGTTTCGGGATTATTACAGGCCTGTTAAACACTATTACATTTCTCTCTCAGTAGCCCGATAGAACCTATGTCCACCAAACCAGTGGTTTTAAATAGTAATTTTAAGGCCACAAAAAATTAGGACATGTAGCTCAGTTGGTTAGAGCACAGCACTCATAATGCTGGGGTCAGTGGTTCAACTCCACTCATGTCCACCAACATAAAAAGCCCACTTTTTAGTGGGTTTTTTTATTGTCTAAAATTGTGTTTGACGGGAATTTTGACGGGAATACGGTTAAGTTAGACATAAAATTAATAAATATTCTGTTCTAAATTGATTGGGAAGGATATTACCTAATAATTCGTGGGCTCTTTCTTCATTATAACTTAAGACCGAAATCATTGATAAGGGTTATATGTGACGGATGGTAAGTGGTAGAATTAAGGTGATTGGTGGTAATATTATTATGTTTGGATGGGTAACAAACCATGTAAACTTGGTCAGTAATTCTAAAAGGGATATTTTCTAAATTTGATTATTTGAAGGTTTTCGCTATTTTCATAGAGCTATACTACAATAGATTAAATAATCAAATTTCTTCATTGATTGGAGAGTATTATTAATATTTGCCGGAGAAAATAAGTATGCTATATGAAAAAAAAGGATTTTTACGATCTGTAGCAAGTATATTTATACAAGGCTCTAGCTATTATGACTATAAAAAAATTACTCAGAAATCCTTTAAAGATGCTTCTGCTGAGGATATTTTAGAAATATCTAAAGATTTTGAAAGAGTCACAAAAAAATATATATCTGATAAAAATATAGAGTGATACGTTTTTGATAAATAAACTGTAGTATTACTATAGATTTAGCATGAGAAAAGAAAATCATCAGGAAGCTGAAAATAATAAGGACTCTCAGGCGAATGATTTAATACAAAAGCTTCAAAAGCAAGGTATTTTAGATGATGCTGCGCTGAAAGTCATATATGAAAATCCTGAAGCTGCAAAGGTTATTACTCAGATAGCTGTTCAACATAAACAGGAAAGTTACGATAGCCCATTTCCACACCCTGATCATCTGGAAAGATTTAACGAGCTCTATCCTGATGCTGCTGAAACTGTTTTTAAGGAATTTGAGCGGCAGGGAAAAGATCGTAGAGATATGGAGTCTATTATTGTAGATAGAGGAACAAAGTTTGATCTTAATGCTCAAAAATATGGATTTTTTACATCTATAATTTTAGTGATAGCAGCTTTGTTTGGAATGTATATGGGATGGGATGTTTTATCTTATGGAATTCTCGGCTTTGGTGTAGCTCCTATCGTATCTAGTTACTTTGGTAAATTTTCTAAAAAAGAAAAATAAAATTTAAACTTCGCTCTTAAAATCATTCCCAAGGCATTGTTATGAGGATAAACAGCTACTGTTCTGATTTATAACGTTAGATCAATCCACCAACACGAAAGCCCACTTTTTAGTAGGCTTTTTTATTGTCCAAATCTAAGCTCTTTTTTAGATCGTCAATAGCTGGAAGTGTGAGCTATATATCAGTATTCTTTGCTTCTCATTTATCCCTCCAACTCTTATTGTTTATACCATTAGTTATTTTTGTCATTATTTCTGGCAACAAGGTAAGATACTTTAATCTGGCCATATAGAAAACGTGATCTAATTAAAGAGAGAAGAGGGCTAACATGAGAAAATTATTATTGAGTCTTGTATTGGGGGGATTTGTCACTTTGGGGCAGATGGCATCTGCAAGTGATGTGAAAGCAGTCACTGATTTTGATAGTCAGCGTTATCTTGGGCAGTGGTATGAGATTGCGCGTCTACCTAACTTTTTTCAAGAGAAGTGTGTGGGCGATATTGCAGCTAAATATCATCGTGAAGGGGAGGGGATTGCTGTTGTGAATCGTTGCCGAGTCGCTGATGGCAAGATGGATGTTGCAACGGGTTTTGCGACCTTAGAAAATAGCAGTGGCAGTGAATTGAAAGTCACATTTCTTCCTCGTTATCTTCGCTGGGTTCCTTTTACAAAAGGGGATTATTGGGTGTTAAGAATTGATCCCGATTATCAGATCTCTTTAGTGGGAGATCCTGATCGAAAATATCTCTGGCTCCTCTCGCGTACACCTACTTTGCCGGCAGAGGTTATTAAGGATTATCTCAATAGTGCAAAGGAGATGGGATATCAGTTAGATAATATTATCTATACCCAAAATAGTGTGGGCGACCAGCAATAGATAATAGATGATAGATGGAAAATAATGCATGGGAAAAAAGTTAGAGATATTACACGTGACTGATTTGCACTATCAGAAGAAGCTCTATCGTTGGATTGCTAAAGTAGAGGATCAATTTGATCTAATCTGCTTAACAGGGGATCTTCTCGATGAACGTGCTAATGATTCTGGTAAAAAACAGATTCGATATCTTAAACGATGGCTTGCAGAGCGAAAAACGCCAGTTATTATCTGTAGTGGTAATCATGATTATGTTAAAGGATCGATCGATTGGATGAGAGATCTACCTTATGGAGATGGTGATATTCACGCTATTTTAGGGCTAAAAATAGCCTCAATCCCTGAAGATTGCCGTGATTTTAGCCCATATTATGATTGTGATATCGTTTTGCATCACTATCCGCCTAAAGGAACGTCGACAGCATTTCATCGAAAGAAAGGAAAAGATGTTGGAAGTAAACGATTAGCGCGAGAGCTCCCTCAATTTAGATGTCAGCTACTACTATGTGGGCATGCACATCGTCCGCTTCTACCGATTTTTGTTCGTCATGGCATTAAGATCTATAACTCCGGTGGTGATCATGCGCCTAAACGTCCTCAATATAGTCGTATTACCTACTATCGCTCTAAGAAGAGTTCCGATTAGGTTATGCAGATCCTAAAATCAATTGTTAAGCAATTGATAAGCAAATAGAGCAAGAAGGTAATAAGGTAAGAAGGCAATAGAGTGATAGAGCAATCTAAAAGTTTTAGATTGCTTTTTCTTTATCCGCTTCTCTTTTGGTAAAAAGCATGATACTTTTATTTTGTATATAAATCTTATATGTTTAGTTTTACATATGATCTTTTATTAGTTATGCAAAATTTTAGTGATGCAGAGAAAGGAGAGCAGAATGGAGCGAGAGAGTATAACAAGTGGCACTGGGATAGTGGCTGCCGGCAATATGAGGGGAAAGAGCGCTAATCATCCCTTTGAATCAAGGAGGGGGAAAAACTCTTTTCGCCAAAAATTGGAAAAGAGCGTAAAAGTAGCTGGACTCTTTCTTTTAGGGGGTATTCTAGCCGCCTGTGGTGATTCATCAGATGCAGATCATAAGGTATTGCGAGTTGGAATGCCGCCGAGTGCGCACAATATTTTAGTGGAAAAGGTTGTAAAGCCGGAGTTAGAAGCGAAAGGATATGAGATTGTTTTTCGTAATTTTGGTGCATTACGGGATGCAAATAGCGCTTTAGTTGAAGGGGGAATCGATTTCCATACCGCTCAACATCAGGCTTATCTCGATGTCTATAATCGAGAAACAGGGGCAGATCTTGTCTCTGTTGTGCATACGCCTTCAATCCCTGCATTTATCTATTCTACTCGGCAGAAATCATTAGATACGGTAGAAGAGGGCGCTTCTATTTTAGTGCCGAATGATCCCTCGAATGCGGCACGCTCTTATGCCTTATTGCAGAAGATCGGTTGGATTGAGTTAGATCCTCAAGTTGATTTGGCGATTGTGACGGCTAGAGATATCACCAAAAATAGTAAAAATTTACAATTTACAGAGGTGGATTCTGCCTTAATTCCTCGTCTTCTTGAGGAGATCGATTATGGTGTGATGCCGGGTGGGGTTGCATTATTAGGGGGAATAGGGCCTGAATATGCATTAGCTCATGAGACCTTTCTTCCTGATCTTGAACTGATGGTTACAGTGAGGAAGGAGGATCAAAATGCATCTTGGATTGATGATCTAAAAGCGGCATTTAAATCGGATAAGATGCGCCACTTTATTGAAACTGATCCTGAAATTGCCGGCTGGTTTATCTGGCCTGAAGGTTAGAGGTTCATTTTTTCTTAAATGATCGCGATAAATTAAGCTTAAAATGAGTCATTTTTTAACTAAGTGTGAATATTTGTTGATCAATCTCCCCTTTTATCTTTAAGAAAAAAAGGGGGGTTCTTTTTTATGGGTTTCAGTAGGTAATAGTACTTAATTAAAATGATAGTCACTCTTAAATGTCTCTTTTTTTAAAAAGGTAACATTCAGATTAACTCTTTAGTTGTTTGATAATAGCGACCTTTTTAGAGCTGTTTTTTGTGAAATGTCTAATCTTATAAAAAATATTCTGTTTTTTTGTGAAATATTTTTGGGGATCTAAAAATAGATCTCGCTTCATTGAAAAAAATTATCACTTTAGAATAGTTGCTAAAAATTGATCATGATCAATAAAATTTTCTCATGATAAGATACGCGCTTATTAAACTTTTAGGCGTTTTAACATAATTATTTGAAGTGGAGTTTTTATATGAGTATTTCACGTAGAAAATTTCTTCTAGGTGCTGGTGCTGTCGGCGTTTTAGGGGCGGGTGCAGCTGTAACCCCAATGATTCGTAGAGAAGGGACCTTAATTTCAACAACTTCTCGCGCACCATATGTTGCGGGAACTGAAGGTCCTTTACCGAAAGAGTCGGATGTGGTGATCATCGGTGCGGGTATTCAAGGAATTATGAGTGCGATCAACATGCGTGAGCGTGGTATGAGCGTGACAATTGTTGAGAAGGGTGAAGTTGCAGGGGAACAATCAGGACGTGCTTATAGCCAAATTATTAGCTATAAAACAGCACCAGAGATCTTCCCACTTCATCACTATGGTAAAAAGTTATGGCGTGAGATGAATGAGCGTGTCGGTGCTGATACCTCTTACCGTACTCAAGGTCGTGTAGAAGCCATTATCACACCTGAAGAGTTAGCGACCGTTCAAGAGTGGATTGCCGTTAACTCACAAAATCCAGGATTTGATACACCTTTAAAGACCCGTATCATTCAAGGTAAAGAGTTAGCAGATCGTCTTCCTAATGCACAAACAGCTTGGGAAATTGCAGGTTTTGAAGAAGATGCCGGAAGTGTTGATCCAGAACGCGGTACGACAGTTTTAGCAGAATATGCGAAACGTATCGGCGTGAAGATCTTTACCAACTGTGCAGCGCGCGGTATTGAGACTGAAGGTGGTAAAATTGCGGAAGTTGTGACGGAGAAAGGGGCAATTAAGACCAATCTTGTTGTATTAGCAAATGGTTTCTGGGCGCGTCTCTTTATGGGTAATATGGGTGTTGATCTTCCTACGCTCAATGTCTATCTCTCACAGCAGGTAGTTGAAGGGGCAGAAGGCGCTCCAAGAGGAAACGTCCATCTTCCGAATGGTATCCATTTCCGTGAACAATCAGATGGTACTTATGCTGTCGCTCCTCGTATCTTTACCAGCTCTATTACAAAGGATAGCTTCCTCTTAGGTCCTAAGTTTATGCATCTTTTAGGCGGAGAAGATCTTCCATTAGAGTTTAAATTAGGAAGCGATCTCTACAACTCATTCACTATGAAGACTTCATGGAGCATGGATGAAGTAACACCATTTGAAGAGTATCGTGTTGCATCCGCAACGCCTAATAATGAGCATCTTGATGGCGTATTTGATCGTATGAAGGCAGAGTTCCCACAATTTGCAGACTCTAAAGTGATCGAGCGTTGGGGCGCATGTATTGCACCGACAGCAGATGGCGCTCCGATTATCTCAGAAGTTGAGAAATATCCTGGTCTTGTGATCAATACAGCAACAGGTTGGGGCATGAGTGAAAGCCCAGCGGCAGGTGAGATTACTGCAGACTTGATTATGGGTAGAACACCGATTATCGATCCAACGCCATACAGCATTAAGCGTTTCTCATAATTATTGGTATAGATCTATCGGTATAGATCTGTTCTATCTGCTATAACTTCATCTATTGATCTCTATACATCTATACATCTCAATTAATTGAAATCAGTTGAGGTGAGTTGAGATTGATAGATATTGGCAGAATAATGCAGTTCTATTGAGTTTGCTAAAAATAGTAAACCCAACGGTTTCTCTATCGTTAAGATAGTAAGCCGTTGGGTTTTTTGTCGAAAATCCTCGCTAACGTTCCGCTAGAAACTTGCATTGAGTAGATAAGCATCCCCTCTCCTTGGCGCATGTTTACGAATACGCTCCATCTCTGCTGGGATCTGGATAAATTGATTGGTCATCTCTACAATGCAACGATCGAGCTGATCATTACCGCTACTCTTATAGACGCCGGTTCGTAACGGGTTTTCATAGATAATGAGTGCGACACGATATTGTCGATTCTGCCCCTTAATATAACGATCATAACATTGGGTTGATTTGAGCGAGACATTATACTCAAGTCTCCGAATTTGGCTCTCGGCAGCATTATAGATATTGCGATAAGCCTTAATTTCTGCTCTCTCTGGATTCTCTTCCTCAACTAAGATCTCCTCTTCAAGTGGAATTGGCTCGCTATCGGGAGAGTCGAGATAGTGAACGATCAGAGGTGTCGATTCCGTTTTTTGTATCTCTTCGGTGATCTCTTCAATCTCTACAATTTCATCACTGCCCTCATCATCGCTCTTATCATGAATCTCATCGAGCGCATCATCAATAGCTGCCTCATTCTCCTTAAAGTTTTGCGGATTATATTGCTTTAATAGATCGATAAATTGGGGAGAATAGTAATTAGGCTGATCGCTATCATCTTCAGCCTCATTCCAGTTTTTATCGAGAAATGGTGTATCTTCTAAAAGTGCAATCGCATCATCGACCAGTTTTTGGTAGGGATTCTCTTCTGTTGTGATGATTCGGCGATAATCTCCCTCTTCTCTTGGGGGAAGAATATTGTCGCGCAGATACTCACCATCTTGAGAGATATTGCGTTGATAGGGTAGTGGTTCATCTTCTTCGCCCTCTTTTGTCTCCTCAGCAGAGATCTCAGTTGCTTCGTCATCAGATGAGTCATCTATCTCAGCGCTCTTTTCGTTATTTTCTGGATTTTCTAGATTCTCTTCATCTTTTTGACTCTCTTCCTCTGTTTCCGTGGTCGTCGTTACCTCATCTTCGTTCTCTTCGCTCTCTTCGGTCATCTCAAACATCTCATTTTGAGCCTCCTCAGCTGATGAATCGGGCGTATTAGAGAGAAGAGTGACGGCGATAAGATCCTCTTGCTGATAGAGCTCAATACGACTTTGCTCATCATGGAGCATCAAGTAACCGATGCCGGCATGTAGAATCAGCGCAATCAGTAGGGCGATGATAAAGAGGGTACGATCATTCATAGGTTATTTATTCTACTCTATCGGGTCAGCGGGATTATAGGCTCTCTCTATGAGATAGAGGAAGGGAGGATGATTCTTTTGGTTGATAAATTGTTGCCGAAAGACATGATAGTGTTGCTGATCTAAAGTTGAAAGATATTGAGCTAACTGATCTCGTTCCTCTTTTCCCGCCTCATGTCCATGATAGACAGCGATGACCATCACGCCGTAAGGTTTTAGGAGTGAAAGTCCTATCTCTACACTCTTTAGTGTGGATTTAGCAACCGTTGTGATCGATTTATCCCCGCGTGGAAGATAGCCGAGATTATAGATAATAAAGTCGATCTTCTCCTCGGGAGCGAGATAATTTTTAAAATGGATATGGCTATCGTGAATTAAACTGACTTGAGAGGGATCGATCTTCGCCTCTTTGAGCAGCTCTCGGCTTCGCTCAATTGCTTCTGCTTGAATATCAAAGCTATAGAGATGACCCTTTGCCTCTAGTCGTTGAGCGATCTTAAGGCTATCTTGCCCATTGCCTAAAGTTGCATCAATCACTCTGCTCTCCGGCATTACAAAGCGCTCAATATAGCGATCGATAATGGGATGAATGGAGGTTAAGAATTGGTAACGTTTCATAGAGATAATTATCTACCTGTCACTCTTTGATGAGAGTCTCACTATACTAATTAAAATCGATAACAAATAGGGGTATCATATCATGTTTATGGGTGCTTATTGAGCAGATAAAGCGAGCTAAAAAGATTACCCTTATAAAGGTTTTAAAAATTAGGTTTAAAAACCTGAGTTTATATCTGAGTTGATTGGTGAACGCTTAAACAATTACAAAAGAGAGGAGCGATAAGTGATGGCAAAGAGAAGAATTACAGACCTATTGCAGATGAAAGCTGCATCGGAGAAAATCGCGATGTTAACCTGTTATGAGGCAGGTTTTGCTAAAGAGATGACAAAAGCTGGCGTTGATGCCATCTTAGTGGGCGATTCGTTGGGAATGGTGGTGCAAGGGCATCACTCTACATTGCCGGTGACATTAGAAGAGATGATCTACCATACGGAGAATATTGTTCGTAGCAACCCCACTGCATTTATTGTTGTCGATCTTCCGTTTGGAACTTATGAAGGAAGTTGTGAAGATGCCTTTCGCGCCGCTTCTGCCTTAATGAAAGCAGGTGCAGAGATGGTCAAACTAGAAGGTGGTGCCGGCATGGCTGAGATGACAGCCTTCTTAACAGCAAGAGGAATTCCTGTTTGTGGTCATGTTGGGCTTTTGCCACAATCGGTGCATCTAACGGGCGGTTATCGTGTGCAAGGGCGTGATCTTCAGGTTGCAGCACAATTGATTGAAGATGCTAGAGCTCATCAGAGTGCCGGCGCACAGTTAATGGTGGTAGAGTGTGTTCCAGAAGAGGTTGGAGAGGCGTTAGCGATCGCGCTCGATATTCCTGTCATCGGTATTGGTGCCGGTGCTTTAACCGATGGGCAGGTATTAGTAATGCATGATATGCTCGGTTTAGAAGGGGATGTTACTCCTCGTTTTGTAAAGAACTTTTTAGCGAGTAGTGCTGAAAAGGGAGATTGCTCTATTGTCGGCGCATTTAGAGATTATGTTGCTGAGGTAAAAGCAGGAGAATTCCCAGGGAAAGAGCATCTTTTCTAACGGTTTGAATTTTTTATTATGATAAAAGTCTTCAATAAATTGGGGAGATAAGATAGTGAAAGTTTTAAAAAGTGTGGCAGAAGTACGTCAATGGCGAAAAGCGTATGATGAAGTGGCATTTGTTCCAACAATGGGGAATCTTCATGCTGGACATCTCTCTTTAGTGGCTGAGGCGAAGCGTCACTCAGAGAATGTTATTGTTTCGATCTTTGTGAATCCCTTACAATTTGGTGAGGGCGAAGATCTCGATAGTTATCCGCGAACGATAGAAGCGGATATGGAAAAGTTGGAATCTGCTGGCGTTTCGGCGCTCTTTCTTCCAACAGAAGAGATCTTGTATGGTGAAGATGCGCCCTTTTTAGTAGTACCGCCTAAATCTCTTATCGGCGAACTATGTGGTCGAGATCGTCCTGGTCATTTTGAGGGCGTTGCGACTGTTGTTACTAAGTTTTTTAATATTGTTGCGCCAACTTATGCCTGTTTTGGTAAAAAAGATTATCAGCAATTGAAGGTGATCGAAGCGCTTGTGGCGGCACTGAATTTCGATATTAAGATTATTCCAGTAGCTATTGAGCGAGAAGAGAGCGGCTTAGCGCTCTCAAGTCGAAATGGTTATCTCAGTGATGATGAGCGTGCGCAAGCAGTAAAGATCTCTGAAGTCTTAAAGGTATTAAGAGAGAATCTATTAGCACTTGATCCATCGGCGCGTCCTGAAAATTATCATGCCTATGAGAACGAAGCGCGTACGCTCTTAGAGAGAGAGGGTTTTGTTGTTGATTATCTCTCTATTCGTGAGCAAAAGAGTCTACAATTAGCTAAGCAGGCAGATCAGCATCTTGTTGTTTTAGTTGCGGCGAAATGTGGTAAGACAAGGCTTTTAGATAATATTGAGATTAACTATTAAACTCGACATCATATTGAAATGAAGGAAAGGAGATGAATTACATCTCCTTTTTTCTTTTGTTACATTGTTGTCACATACGCTTTGTATACTGTTTTCAGTCGCGGGAGGAACGTAGTTATGAAACCGACCCCCGTCTCCTTAAATCATAAACTTTTAATTTTGTACACTTAGGAGAGTTTTTATAATGAAAACAGTAAAGAGCAGTATCGCTAAATTGACCGCAGCAGTTGCATTGGGTGTCGCTATCACTACTACAGGTGCTATGGCAAAAGATCCCATCACTGTAACAGGCGCAGGCGCTTCTTTCCCGGCACCTGTCTATGCGAAATGGGCCGCTGAGTATGCGAAAGAGACGGGTAATCGAATTAACTATCAATCGATCGGTTCTTCCGCTGGTGTTAAACAGATCGATGCAGGTACAGTAGATTTTGGGGCAACGGATGCACCTCTATCAGAAGAGCAGTTAGCAGAGAAAGGTTTAATCCAATTCCCAACAGTGATCGGTGGTGTTGTTCTTGCAATCAATGTTGATGGAATCAAAACGAATGAACTCGTATTAGATGGTGAGACATTAGGGGATATCTATCTTGGTAAAATCACGAAGTGGAATGATGAAGCAATTGCAAAATTGAATCCTAATTTACAACTTCCTAATCAAGATATCTCTGTTGTTCGTCGTGCTGATGGTTCAGGAACCTCCTTTATCTTCACCGGTTATCTCGCAAAAGTGAATGAAGCGTGGAAAGATCAGGTAGGAAGTGGTTCAACAGTGAACTGGCCTGTTGGTATCGGCGGTAAGGGGAATGATGGCGTCACTGCCTTTGTTCAACGAATCGAAGGTTCAATCGGTTATGTTGAGTATGCATATGCGAAACAGAATAACTTAAGCTATACAAAATTGATCTCTAAAGATGGTGAGATCGTCAGCCCAGGAATCGATTCCTTCAGCGCCGCTGCAAAAGAGGTGAAGTGGAGTGAGTCATTTGTCCAAGATCTAACGGATAAACCTGGTAAAAATGCATGGCCTTTAGCAGCAACGACCTTTATCCTTCTCCATAAAGAGCAGAATAAGCCAGAAGTTGCAAAAGAGATTGTTAATTTCTTTAACTGGGGTTATGGCAAGCAAGGTCAAGAGATCGTAATCGGTCTAGATTATGCACCCCTTCCTGAAAATGTCGTGAAAATCATCGATACAACCTTAAAAAATGAGCTTATCATCAAGTAGATAGATGAGTAAAAATCAGTATATGCTCTATATATAGATGATAAAGATGGTGAAAATATTAAAAAGTATTCATCTTAAGCGATAATAGAAGACCCAATCGATGAGAAGACGCTTCGGTTGGGTTTTCCATATCCAAAAAATTCAAAAGCTTAAAAGCTTAAAAGTTTAAAAGTTTAAAAGTTTAAAAGCTTAAAAATCTAATAATCGAGTCATCGAGATAGTGAAAGAAGAGATTGAATGAAAAGTATTAAAAAACCACAATCGGCTCTGCCAGATCAGCTTTTTGCTTTCAGCGTTCGTGCTGCGGCGATCTTTGTGCTGATTCTTTTAACCGGGATTATGCTCTCCCTAATTATTGCTTCTATGCCAAGTATTAAGGAGTTTGGACTCAAATTTCTCTGGACAAAGGAGTGGGATGCGCCGATGGATCAATTTGGTGCCTTAGTTCCGATCTACGGCACGATTATTACCTCCATTATTGCATTAGTGATTGCGGTGCCGGTCAGTTTTGGGATCGCTATATTTTTAACAGAGCTAGCACCCCCTTGGTTACGCCGACCGATCGGGGTTGCGGTGGAACTTCTCGCGGCCATTCCCAGTATTGTCTATGGTATGTGGGGACTCTTTGTCTTTGCACCACTCTTTGCAAAATATTTCCAAAAGCCGCTCGAATCTTTTAGTAAGGGGATTCCTTTTCTCGATGAGATCTTTAAAGGCCCCGCTTTTGGTATCGGTATTTTAACAGCCGGCATTATCCTCGCCATTATGATCATTCCCTATATCGCTTCAGTGATGCGCGATGTCTTTGAGCGAACACCTCGTATTATGAAAGAATCAGCTTATGGGTTAGGCGCTACTACTTGGGAAGTGATCTGGAAAGTAATTCTTCCCTATACGAAAAAAGGGGTTTTTGGCGGTGTGATGCTTGGATTAGGACGCGCACTGGGAGAGACAATGGCGGTGACCTTTGTGATCGGTAATACCTATCAATTTGATAGCTTCTCCCTCTTTGCGCCCGGCAATAGTATCACCTCATCATTAGCAAATGAGTTTGCCGAAGCATCGAGCGAGCTTCATACGGCAGCGTTGATGGAGTTAGGTTTACTCCTCTTTATTATTACCTTTATCGTATTAGCGATCTCAAAAATATTTATGAAGCAGGAGCGTGCATAAGATGAATGTAGTCAAGAGCACAGAGAAAAGTATGGGGCAGAATGAGCAGCATCATGAACGACAAGCGGTGCATCTCTCCCGAGTGAAAAAGCAGCAACGACGAAAAGCGGTGAACCAATTTGCGATTGGTCTCTCTCTGGTTGCAATGGCTTTTGGTCTCTTCTGGTTGATCTGGATCTTATGGACCACTGCCACTAAAGGGATGGGGGGAATCTCCTTACAATTTTTTACCGAGATGACGCCACCCCCTAATAGTGAAGGGGGCGGATTGCTCAATGCGATTGTCGGAAGTGGAATCCTAATTTTATGGGCAACAGTGATCGGGACACCATTAGGAATCTTAGCAGGGGTCTATCTTGCCGAATATAATAGTAATGGCAAGCTCGCTTCGGTGATTCGCTTTATTAACGATATTCTACTTTCAGCGCCTTCCATTGTTATTGGACTCTTTGTCTATACCGTTGTTGTCGTGCGGATGGGGCATTACTCTGCTATAGCCGGGATCATTGCATTAGCCTTGATTCAGATTCCGATCGTCATTCGGACAACGGAGAATATGTTACTGCTTGTTCCCCATACATTGCGAGAAGCAGCCTATGCCTTAGGAACCCCTAAGTGGAAGATTATCGTACGAATTACCTTAAAATCCTCTCTTTCAGGCATTATGACAGGGATTCTTTTGGCGGTTGCGCGAATTTCCGGGGAGACAGCACCGCTTCTCTTTACGACCTTATCTAATCAATTCTGGAGTACCGATTTGATGGAGCCGATGGCGAGCTTGCCGGTGACAATCTATAACTTTGCAATGACGCCGGATAGTAATCTCCAAGCATTAGCCTGGGCAGGGGTCTTCTTTATCACGATGGCGATCTTAGCGCTCAATATTATTGTGCGGATCTTCTTTAAATCTAATAATCGTGATTAGTAGACTTAGCGTGTTAATGAATTAACGCATTGACGAGTTAACAGGTAAATAGGTTGAAAGCAGATAGCACGTTGATACCATTTGAAGTTGTTGCCATTTTGAATGCTTATCAGCTACTGATCTGCCGGACACCGCTCCATATCGCGCTTCTTATAGAACCACCTATAAAACCACTTATAAGAAGTGCGGTAGAGGCATCATAAAAGAGTAATAAAGTGAATTTGTTACACTCCTGTTACATAGCAAACTTATAATAGCTCGACCTTTAGCAGATAGGCTGCAATAAAGTGTCTAAAATAGACAACAGCTGGCAACAGAAAGATAGGTAGATAGCGCTTAGAGCGTTGCCCAAGTGCCGAAATTGATGTGAAAGGTCAGTGAATCTCTTAATAGATGTAGGAAGATAGAATGAATTTAGAAGCTAAACAGAATATCGAATCTCACGATGCGTTTGTAGCAGCGGCGGTCAAGCCTGCTGTAAAAGAGGAGCATCCCGCAAAAATTAGCGTTAGAAATTTAAACTTTTATTACCATAAATTTCACGCACTTCACGATATTACACTCGATATTCCCGAAAATCAGGTAACGGCTTTTATCGGCCCATCTGGTTGTGGTAAATCAACACTGCTTCGAACCTTTAATAAGATGTTTGAACTCTATCCCGAGCAGCGCGCTGAAGGGGAGATCTTGATCAATGGGGAGAATATCTTAACCTCCAAGCAGGATGTTGCGCTTTTACGTGCGAATGTGGGCATGGTGTTTCAAAAACCCACTCCTTTTCCAATGTCGATCTATGACAATATCGCCTTTGGCGTCAAACTCTTTGAGAATCTCTCAAGAGCCGATATGGATGCGCGGGTAGAGTGGGCCTTAACAAAAGCGGCACTCTGGTCGGAGACTAAGGATAAGCTGCATGAACATGGCACTAATCTCTCCGGCGGGCAGCAGCAACGCTTGAGTATTGCCCGTGCGATTGCCATTCGTCCTGAAATTCTTCTGATGGATGAGCCCTGTTCTGCGCTTGACCCCATCTCAACAGGGAAGATTGAAGAGTTGATCTTTGAGCTAAAAGAGGATTACACCATCGTGATGGTGACCCACAATATGCAGCAGGCGGCGCGCTGTTCGGATAAGACGGCATTTATGTATCTCGGCGATCTGATCGAATTTGATGATACGGATACGATCTTTACAAAACCGAATCATAAACAGACAGAAGATTATATTACGGGTCGCTACGGTTAATGGTAAAGCATGAATATCAGCATCAATCGTAGAGCGCTAATGATGAGCGTTGAGAACGAGATTTATGTATGGGATTTATATACAGGATTTGAGTAGGAACCTAATATTGAGAAGGGAAGGGGACGCATGAAAAAGTTAGATTTTACGAGCCATATCTCAGCACAATTTAATGCTGAGTTAGAGCGTTCAATGAGTAAAGTTCTGGAGATGGGTGGCCTAACAGAGCGCCAAATTCGAGATTCCATCAAGGCGATGACTCATCGTGATGAGGCATTAGCACGCGCAATTATAGAGCGTGATGAAGTGATCAATGAGTTAGAGGTTGAGATCAATGAGCTCTGTATTATGATTATCGCAAAACGGCAACCAACAGCGAGTGATCTTCGTCTTCTAATTGTAATTATTAAGACAATCGCCGAGCTTGAGCGTATCGCTGATACTGCTCGAAATATTGCTAAAATGGCCTATATTACGCCGGCGCCGGAGCATCTTGATGCGATTACCGTCTCTTTAGAGTCTCTAGCGATTCGGAGCCTTAATTTCTTTGAAAAAGTATTAGATGCCTTTGCCCGTATGGATCTTGAAGCCGTCTTATCGATCTATCCAGAGGATGATAAGATCGATAGTGAATATGAGAATATTATTCGTCAGTTGATGACCTATATGATGGAAGATCCTCGCTCTATCCCTTCTATCTTAAAGGCGATGAATTGTGCGCGTTCTTTAGAGCGAATAGGGGATCGATGCCAAAATATCTGCGAATTTATTATCTACTTTGTCAAAGGAGTAGATATTCGTGTACAGAAGAATGAGCGATTACAGGAGCTTCTCGATCAGCGAGATCGCAAAGCACTTTAACCCTTGCTATAAGGGCTTTGTGATTAAGAACTCGATGGAGGATCAGTTTAAAATATGAACTGATCCTTTTTTATTGTTCGCTTTTACCGCCCTCTTTTACCGTTCACCTATATCGTTATAGGATCTCTGTTTGAATATTGTTCGATCACTATCGAGATCATTTTTATGTCACTATTTCAGTGACAAAGGGAAGCGGTTAGCAAATAATAGGGCATTGATATCTATTATTAATCTACTATTCAAACCTTTATATTTATCCTTATATTTTTCTTATATTTATCTTTTATATTCTTGCTATCTCTTGTCAATTGATCATATCGCTTCAGCTTTGATCATGAGATCTGATGCCGGCAAATCATTTAGGAGTATCGATGTCTCTCTCTTTTCAAACTATTACATCATTTAAAAAATCTCTTTTCCGTACAGGTGCTTTACTCTTAGTAGCAGGGCTTTAACTCTTTTCTCCGATCGCTTCTGCTCAATCAGTCCCCATTGATAACTTTAAAAATTGCCTTATAGAGCGTACTTCTGATGTTGATCGGGTAGAGTTGGCTCAATGGGTCTATTCGGCGATCTCTTCCCATCCTTATTTAGTGGCCTATTCGGCGATTACTCCGGCAGATCGACGCTTGATGAATCAGCGCGTTGCACGTCTTTATGAGCGTCTTGTTACTCAAGATTGTAAAATTGCTTTAGCAATGTTAGTGGTGACAGATCAAGTTGAAGAGGGGATGGAAGTCGGTTTTAGTGCATTAGGAGAGATCGCAATGCTCTCTCTATTAGAGGATGAGAGTGTGCTTGAGAGTATTGAAGAGTATGCTAAATATCTCGATGTTGAGAAATTTGCCGATCTTTTTGAGATCGATAATTGATTGGCTGATCGACTCAGTCTTCATTAAGTCTTCATTAAAGCGCTATGGCGTTGTTAGAAGATACTATTAATGGTGGGTGATTAGAGATTAGATCTCTCCCCACTCTTGCAATTAATAGTTGCTGTTCGGCGTAAATCCGTTAGAATGATCGCCTTTCATTCGTGGTTCGCAATCCTCCCACATAAAAAAACTAAGGAATTAATCGATGATTCAATACAACTTTACGCCAGAGCAGCGGCAGCGTGCGCTCTATATACTCTCCTTTTTTCATATTCTGATTATTGCCTCAAGTAACTACCTCGTGCAGTTACCTTTTACGATTTTCGGCTTTCATACCACTTGGGGAGCATTTACATTTCCCTTTATCTTTTTAACCACCGATTTGACGATACGGATTTTTGGGGCATCATTAGCGCGGAGGATTATCTTTGTTGTGATGATTCCGGCATTGATGATCTCTTATCTTCTCTCTGTTCTCTTCTTTAAAGGTTTATGGGTCGGTTGGGAATCGTTAGCGACCTTCAACCTCTTTGTTGCGCGTATTGCACTTGCGAGTTTCTCAGCATATCTCGTTGGGCAGTTGATCGATATCACTGTTTTTAACTATCTTCGTCAAAATCAGCGTTGGTGGGTTGCACCGAGTGCTGCGGCTGTCGTGGGGAATTTAATCGATACTCTAGTCTTCTTTAGTATTGCGTTTTATCAGAGTGATGATGATTTCATGGCAGAAAATTGGCCAGAAATCGCTATGGTGGATTACTTTTTTAAGATCGTTATCTCAGCAATCTTCTTCCTCCCGCTCTATGGAATATTACTCAACTATCTTTTAAGAAAATTAGCTTCTCTTAAGAGTCAATAGAGAGAGCGTAGAGTAATAGCGTGCCGGCGATGAGAGTCGATCAGATTAACAATCTGCCGGCGCGAGATTCTTGGAAGTATGCAGGAGTGATCTCCGGCAACTCAACAGCTCTCTTTGCCTCAATTAATTTTAATTAATTTCGATTGAACTAGATTAATCATTCTTAAGATGATTCGTTGAAGGGCGGGAGCCGACCATTTCGCTCTTATAACTCCTGCATGCCCGCGGTCAGGCATCTTCGGTGCCCCGTGCCGGCGCGTAATTTCTGGAAGCACGCAATAGTAAGGACCGGCAGCGTTCAGCCTTTTTCATTTCAAGCAATCAATGATTCTTAAGATGATTCGTTGACGGACGGGAGCCGACCATTTCGCTCTTATAACTCCTGCATGCCCGCGGTCAGGCATCTTCGATGCCCGATGCCGGCGTGTAATCTCTGGAAGAACGTGATAGTAAGGACCGGCAGCGTTCAGCCTTTTTCATTTCAAGCAATCAATGATTCTTAAGATGATTCGTTGAAGGGCGGGAGCCGACCATTTCGCTCTTATAACTCCTGCATGCCCGCGGTCAGGCATCTTCGATGCCCCATGCCGGCGCGTAATTTCTGGAAGAAAGCGATAGTAAGGACCGCACCGTTCAGCCTTTTTCATTTCAAAAAATAGCTGATGATAGAAGATCATTATTTGCCGGCGTGCGATTTCTGGAAGTATGCAAGAGTGAAATCCGGCATCTCATCAGCCTTTATTGTTGTAAGACTAACATTGCTGAGAATCGCCTCTTACATTTCTGATACGTGAGCTTTAAGACGAAAAGAGAAGCAGCTTCCTTTCCCAACTTCACTGCTAATCTCTAGCTGACTCTCATGATTATTGAGAGCATGTTTAACAATGGCTAAACCTAAACCACTTCCCCCCGATTGCTCGCGGTTGCGAGAGGAATCGACCCGATAGAAGCGCTCTGTTAATTTGTGAAGATGCATTGGAGGAATTCCTTTTCCTCTATCTGAGAGCTGAAAGAGAATTTCGCCTTGCTCACTACCATTATCTACCTTTGTTAGTAGAAGATGGATCGGCGTTTGGGGAGGATTGTGCTCAATAGCATTATAGAAGAGATTGAGAATCACCTGTTTGAGCTGATCATGACTACCGATCACCTCTAAATTGGGGGTGATTTCGGCGGTGATATAATCTCGAGATTGCGGATGTTGCTGATAGTAATCATTGAGCATCTCCTCTGCTAATTGAGAGAGGGGAACAATTTCAGCACGATCCCATTTTGCACCAGTCTCAAGGCGTGTTAATGCCATCAGTTGAATTACTAAGGAGTGAAGTCTTTCAGCTTGCTCCTCAATACGATCAAGTGCCTTAGCTTCGAAGCTTTCATGCTCTGACTCAGGTAAATTACTCTGCAACATTTCGACATACCCTTTAATCACCGTCAAGGGGACTCGTAATTCATGATTAACATTTGCAAAGAAGGTTTGACGTGTTCGTTCAGCAACCTCTCGATCGGTCACATCTCGAGCAATAATCAGCAGGTTGTTCTCAATATAGGGATAATAGAAGCGACATTCGAGTTCGCGTTGATCGAGCTGTAGAAGAAAGGGCTCTTCATAATTTCCCGCTTTGAAATACTCCACAATTTCAGGCGTTCGAATCAGATTGAAGATCGATTGACGCTCATCTTGCGGCCAGCGTAATTTGAGCATCGCTTCTGCTTGAGGATTACACCAATTTAAACGACCCTCTTTATCACATAAAATTGTGGCATCCGGCATTGCTTCCGCCCCTTTACGAAAGTAACGAATAAAATCGAGGAGTCGGTTTCGCTCTTTTCGCTGCTCAATGCGCATACGATGAAGGCCGTGGAAGATCGGGAGCCAACTACTTTTGCCTTCAGGAGGGTAGAAGTTGTGATCGATCCAGATCCAACGGGAGAGTCGGTAGAGTTGCCGATAGTGCCAAAGCAGGAGCAGAAGTGTTGCGATAAAGAGCCAGAGAAAGAGAGAGCCAAAGAAGAAAGAGAGCACGATCGCCGGGAGATAGAGTAAAAATAACTCTAAGAGAAACTGCTTAGGGGAGAGGTGACCTAACATTATTTAAGGCTCCTAAATCATCTTAACTAAATATCGGTGAGTATGATAAAAGATTGAGAGTATCATCGGTCAATCTCAAGTCCGAAGAGAGGCCGATAAGAGAGATCGATAAGATCATCATAACGGATGGGTAGAGACTTCTACTACTAAAATTTATCAGCATGATCTTGGGCTCGATCGTTCACATCCTCGCATTATCAATTCTTCCTTTATCGCACTCGCTTCCATTTAAAGCGGCACTAAGCGTGAGGCGAGAAGCGATAACCTTCACCACGAACCGTTTGGAGTAATTTATTATGGCCTGTAGGCTCTAATATTTTACGAAGGCGCCCAATAGTGACATCAACGGTACGCTCATCCACATAGCTATCGATCCCCCAGACATGATCGAGAAGCTGATCGCGACTATAGACACGATCAATATGGGTAATAAAGAAGGCTAAGAGACGAAACTCAATAGCACTAAGGTTGATCAATTCGCTATTAATGGTAATTCGTTGCGCATCGAGATCGAGCTCAATACCGGCTACCTCGCGAATTTCATTCTCCTCCTCCACATACTCATCAATTCGGCGAAGGAGGGAGTTGATGCGGGAGAGTAGCTCCTTCATCGCAAAGGGTTTAGGTAGATAATCATCAGCGCCCGAATCGAGTCCAACAACACGATCTTCTAATTCTGCTCGTGCGCTTAACATAATGACAGGAATATGACGATTTTTACGGCTCGCTTTGAGCTCCTTAAGCAGATCGATTCCCGATTTTTGTGGCATCATCCAATCGAGGAGTATTAGGTCAATCTTAGGATTTTGAGTTAAGAGCTCTTTTGCTTCAATACCGTCAAATGCTTGAATAACCTCAAATCCTTGACTTGAGAGAAAGTGTTCAATCATCTCTGATATAGGAATTTCGTCTTCAACGATGAGAATTTTTTTCATATTTACCAATATCTACCACTGTTTACTATTGAAAATTAGTTGTCTACTCAATCGGCTCACTGTTATCACGGTCGAGAGAGCGATCGCTATAGTGTCTCTTTTATTAGCAGATTCTTATTCTAAGGAGCGATTGTGACAACTATGTAACAAAGTGACAGATTGCGCAATGATTTGTCATCTTTATGTCATCTCAATAGGGTAAAAGGTAGAGGGGAGGTCTCGAAATCATTCAGTTTCAGCTGATTTTAAGCAGTAAGAAGATTCTTTGAGCCGCGGGAGCCGACTATTTCGCTCTTATTACTCCTGCATGCCCGCAGGTTGGCATTTCAATGCCGATTGCCGGCGCGTAATCTCTGGAAGAACGCGATAGTGAGGACCGACATCGCTCAGCTTTTTCATTTCAAAAAATGGCTAATGATAGAAGATTATTATTTGCCGGCGCGAGATTTTTGGACGTATGCAGGAGTGAGATCCGGCAACTCATCAGCTTTTGTTGTTTAGTTGATTCAATCCATAAGAGAATTTGTTGAGTGGCGGGAGCCGATCATTTCGTTCTTATTACTCCTGCTTGCCCGCAGGTTGGCATTTTCAATGCCGATTGCCGGCGCGTGGTTTTTGGAAGTGCGCGATAGTGAGGACCGGCATCGTTCAACTTTTTCATTTCCAAAAATAGCTGATGATAGAAGATCATTATTTGCCGGCGCGAGATTTTTGGAAGTGTGCAGGAGTGAGATCCGGTAACTCAACAGCTTCTGTTGTTTAGTTGATTTAATCCATAAGAGAATCTGTTGAGCCGCGGGAGCCGACCATTTCGCTCTGATAACTCCTGCTTGCCCGCAGGTTGACATTTCAATGCCGATTGCCGGCGCGTGGTTTTTGGAAGTGCGCGATAGTGAGGACCGGCATCGTTCAACTTTTTCATTTCCAAAAATAGCTGATGATAGAAGATCATTATTTGCCGGCGCGTAGTTTCTGGAAGTGCGCGATAGTGAAATCCGGCACCTCCAGATCTTTTTTGTCCTATTTAATGATGACTATTACGGATAATATCCGCTAAGTATTGGGTATGCTTCTCGCTAGTTTCCCAAGCATCACTCTCAACCATGACACGGACAACAGGCTCAGTTCCCGAAGGACGAATAAGAATTCGACCTCGACCCGCTAAAGCCTCCTCAACCTCTGCCATCGCCACTTTGAGTGCTTTACTCTCCCAGGCGGCACCCCGTTCGATTTTAACGTTATGCATCACTTGAACAGTTTTTGGAATGCGATCACGAATTTCTGCAAAAGTTGCACCACTCTGTTTCATCAATTGAATCGCTTGCAGTGCCGCAATAATTCCATCGCCGGTTGAGTGTTGATCTAAGCAGAGAATATGACCCGAATTCTCTCCACCGATATTGAGCTCTAATTGGTTGAGAAGCTCTAAAACATAACGATCTCCCACATTAGAGCGATGGAGCGTAATGCCATGCTCTTCAAGCGCCAACTCAAAACCTAAATTGCTCATAATGGTGCCGACAACAGCCGTTTCTTGGCGTTCTGTTGCTAAGAGATAGAGGATATCATCCCCATCAAACGGGCGACCTCTCTCGTCGATAATCAGTAGGCGATCGCCATCACCATCAAATGCAATACCGTAGTCTGCCTTTTCTGCCTTCACAGTTGCAATGATTTTTTCAGGAGCAGTTGAGCCGACAGCATCATTAATATTGGTCCCATTTGGGGTTGTTCCGACCTCAATAACGGTTGCGCCTAATTGACGAAAGAGCTCCGGAACGACCCGATATGTTGCACCATTGGCACAGTCGACAACGATCTTATCCCCTTTAAGTGAAAGCTCTGGCGCACTTGCAAGGCAGAAGTCACGATAGTCTGTTAAGGCATAAGTGATCGTCTCAATAGTGCCGGTCGCACCTGTCTCTGGAGCAGAGAAGGGGGTATCAATTCCCGCTTCGATAGAGAGTTCGACACTATCATCGAGCTTTTCACCCTTCTCATTGAAGAATTTAATACCATTATCGAAGAAGGGATTATGTGATGCAGAGACAACAATGCCGGCAATGGCTTGGTGCTTCATCGTTAAATATGCAACTCCCGGTGTTGGAATCGTGCCAGCGAGCAGAACATTGACACCGGCATAGGTCAAGCCAGAAGCGAGTGCAGCAACAAAGAGATCGCAGGAGATGCGTGTATCTTTACCAATCACAACGCTACGCTTCTCCCCTTGAGAGAGCGCTTTGCCTGCTGCAAATCCAAGTTTGAGGGCAAAGTCGGGGGTTAGTGGAAATTCTCCAACCTTTCCGCGGACGCCATCAGTTCCAAAATATTTTCTCATTGCGCTGACTCCTTTTTAATACCCATTTAAAGTTGGGTAAGTTGAACTATGGAATGTAAAGATAAAATCAAAAATATGGGGGAAATCATAGCAGATTTTTAAGTGTGTGGTCCTTTTTGCAGTGATAAACCTCAGTAAGATCAATTTTTGGGATGATGATAGAGGGCAATTATAGGGGGAATTTAACTCTCAAGTTCTCTATTTATTTTGCTATACTGAGGGAATTAGAGTTTACAATCTATTTCAGGAGCAGAAATGAATCGAAAGAAAGTGAGTATCTTTGGGGGAACAGGCTTTGTCGGCTCTCCACTTGTTGCGGCATTAGCAAAAAATGGTTATCGCGTAACGGTCTTCTCTCGTGATCGTAATGTGCAAAATGATGCCTCATGCCTCTCTTATGTTGAATTTATCGATGGTTGCAAGTTGGAAGATGAAGCGGTGATTCGTCAACATATGGCAGGATCTGATTATGTCATCAATCTTGTTGGCACATGGGATAATAATCGTCGTAGAGCGACGAAAGCACATGTCACTTACCCTACTCGCATCTATGAGATTGCAAACTCCTTAGGGGTGAAGAAGATGATTCATTTTAGTGCGTTAGGTGCAAAAGAGGGGCAGAGCACCTTCTTTACAACAAAAGCTGCCGGAGATAAGGCGCTTCTCGATCTTGCGGCTAAAAATGAGATGAAAGTCGCGATTGTTGCGCCCTCATTAGTTGTCGGATATGAAGATCGTTTTAGCTATAACTTAGCGCGCTGGATTCGTCACTCACCGCTTTTATGGTTACCGATGGCAGAAGCGAAAGTACAACCTGTTTTTATCGATGATCTGATTCAAGCGCTCTTTGCACTTTTAGAGCAAGATCATGAGCAGGTGGAGTTTGAGCTTGCTGGTAAAGAGCAGTATCGCATCAAAGAGATTGCACAAAAGATAGCGAAAGAGATTACGCCAAAACGCCGTACAATTATTGGTATGCCCAATTTTATCGCCGGCATTTTAGCGTTCTTTATCGGCTTTATGCCACGTTTCCCTTATAATCGTAATCAGTTAAAGAGTGCAAAAACAGGCTCTGTAACAACACGAAATGATTTTGAGAAGCTCGATTTAACGCCGGCAAGTTATGAATCGGTTCGTCAAGCAGAGATGCCGACAACGATCTTAGATAAATATTATTATGATCGCCTCAATGCACGCCGTCCTGTAAAGCTCTAACACTCATCACTCTAACGTTTGTTACTCTAACGTTTATTACAAATTATTAGAAGACATTATCAAAGTAAGCTCCTTATATGTGAGGGATTCCTTTTAAGAGATCCATTAGATATAAGAGAGCTTCTTTATTTGTCTATCTTTTATTCATCAGTCAGTTATTGAATCAGCGCTAGTTGAATGAACTAGTTCATTGATTTATTGATTCATTAGTGCATGGCTCATTAGTTCGTTAAAAAGGATTATAAAAGATGTTAAATGTTGAATTTAAAGTTTTAGATCAACGTCTCGGAAGAGATTTTCCACTGCCTAATTATGCAACAGAAGGTTCTGCCGGATTAGATCTTCGTGCAATGATCGATGAGGATCTTGTTATCAAAGCCGGCGAGACATCGTTTGTAAAGACTGGAATAGCCATCTATCTCAAAGATCCTCGCTATGCGGCGATGATTCTTCCTCGTTCAGGTTTAGGGGTAAAACATGGCATTGTTTTGGGGAATTTAGTAGGCTTAATTGATGCCGACTATCAAGGGGAGTTGATGGTTTCGCTCTGGAATCGTAGCGATAAAGATTTTACCTTAACAGTGGGTGAGCGTATGGCGCAGATGGTGATTGTTCCTGTTATGCAGGCAAACTTTGAGCAAGTTGAGGAGTTTGAAGCATCAGAGCGCGGTGAAGGTGGATTTGGACATACAGGACGAAAATAGAAGATGGTAAGAGAGAAGGGCTATCGGGTCCCATTAGCCTGTTTTTGGCTAGTCTTTTTAGCAGCAGCATCGTTACGGGTAACCTTGACATCGTTAGGTCCGGTGATGAGTGATATTTCTGCAAGTTTATCACTCTCTAGTGCGGTGGTTAGCTTCTTAGTGACAATTCCGGTGATCTGTATGGGGATCTTTGCGCTCTTCGCCTCCCCTTTAAGTCATCGGTTTGGTTTGGAACGTGTGATCACCTTTAGTCTCTTCTTAATTGGGATATCAACGATTACCCGTAGCTATTTTCAGAGTACCACTTGGCTCTTTCTCTCCTCTTTTCTAATGGGGATCGGGATCGCTATTGCCGGTCCTCTCCTCTCCGGCTATGTTAAGCATCATTTTAAGCAGCGCAGTAATGTGGGGATGATCTTTTACACACTAGGCATTAGTATCAGTGGTGTTTTAGGAACGATGAGTAGCTCTATCTTAAATCACTACCTCCATTGGGAGTGGGCCTCGACACTGCAGTTTTGGGCGTTACCTGTTCTGCTAGTCTCTGCAATTTGGGCTGCCTTTTATCTCTTTAGAGGAGGTGCGCCGGCCAATCAGCAAGCGCCGAAAGCTAAAATGCCTTGGAATCAACCGCGAGCTTGGATGTTAGTGGCCTGTTTTGGTCTTCAATCGGGACTCTTTTATACCAATGTTGCTTGGCTTCTTCCTTTCTTATTGGAGAAGGGAATCGATCAATTTCATGCCAATACGCTACTTAATCTCTCGATTCTCAATGGAATTATTGGTGGATTTCTCATTCCGATTATTGTGATTCGTTTAGGATTAAGAGCAACAAGTCTCGGCGCAATCGCTGTGACTATTGTTGCCGTGATGATTCTTTTATGGGGCGGTAACAATCTGCTTCTTCTCTATATCACTGTTGGTATTTTAGGTGTTTTAGTAAGTTCTGGATTATTTGCTTTAACGATGCTGCTTCCCTTCAATGAAGTCGATGATGGGAATTCGGTAGCAAGTTGGACGGCGATGATGCTCTTTGGCGGTTACTGCTTTGCGGCTTTTATTCCTACACTTCTCGGATGGCTCTACGATTTAACAGGGACTTACGATACGGTATTTTTAGGATATCTGCTCAATGCCACCTTGTTGGGGATTGTTTTTTATCGTTTCTTTCGTCGGAAAAAACGTGTCGATGCATCATAAAATAGTGATTGGATAAAAATAATCGGTGAAAAGAGTGTAAGGCACTATGATTTTTTAGAGCGATCTCGTATATTGAACTGTGGATGTGATTTGTGGATGTTACTGAACGTCATTAAGCGTCATTAAGCGTCATTAAGCGTCATCAAAGGTAGCGATAGCTATAAAATATGATTAAACACTTATAAAACGTTATTAAAACGTTATTAAAATGTTATTAAAACGTTATCTAATAAATAGACGGTAGGTTGATTGAGCCATATCGTTGTCATCAATAGAAAATGCTTGAGATTTGGAGAAGGTTAGGAAAATGAAAGTATTGATTTTAGCAGGAGATGGAATTGGTCCGGAGATTGTTGGCGAGGCGGAGAAGGTCCTCAATTTTGTGGCAGAAAAGCATCAACTCTCGCTCTCTACTGAACATGCACTGATTGGTGGAATTGCCGTGGATGAGAAAGGCGCCCCTCTTCCTGTTGAGACCTTAGAGCAAGCCAAAGCGGCAGATGCAATTCTGCTCGGCTCAGTGGGAGGTCCTAAATATGATTCACTTCCTCGTAATATTCGTCCTGAGCAGGGATTATTGGCGATCCGTAGGGAATTAAATCTCTTTGCTAATCTTCGTCCGGCACAAGTTTTTAAAGAGTTAGCGCACGCTTCTAGCCTTAAAGATGAGCTCGTTGCAGGGCTTGATATTATGATTGTGCGTGAATTAACAGGTGATATCTATTTCGGTCAGCCTCGCGGTATTGAGGAGCGTAATGGGGAGCGTGTTGGTTTTAATACGATGATCTATTCTGAATCAGAGATTCGCCGTATTGCCCATGTTGCTTTTCAAGCGGCTCAAAAGCGTAATAAGCGCCTCTGTTCTATCGATAAGATGAATGTTTTAGAAGCGACTCAACTTTGGCGTGATGTGGTGACAGAAGTTTCAGCAGAATATCCTGATGTTGAGCTCTCCCATCTTTTAGTGGACAATGCTGCGATGCAGTTAGTGAGAGCACCAAAGCAATTTGATGTGATGTTAACGGGGAATATCTTTGGTGATATTCTCTCTGATGAAGCTTCTATGTTAACTGGCTCGATCGGCATGCTTCCTTCAGCCTCTCTTGATGAGAATAATAAAGGGCTCTATGAGCCGATTCATGGATCAGCACCCGATATTGCCGGCAAAGATATTGCCAATCCTCTCGCGACAATTCTCTCTGTGGCGATGATGTTCCGTTACACATTTGCGAAAAATGAGATTGCCGATGAGATTGAAAGCGCAGTTAAGCAGGTTTTAAGCGAAGGTTATCGTACACGTGATATTGCGCAGCCAGGTGAAGAGGTTGTCGGTTGTGTTGCTATGGGGCAAGCGGTTCTAAAAGCGCTCGGAGCATAATTGATACTGTTTCGATCTTAATAGGCTTTAGCAGATCAGATCTAGCCTGTTAAGATTGAATCGATCATAAAATCATAAAATCATAAAATCAATAAGTCATTAAGTAATGCAGCAATAAAATAACGAAATAACGAAATAATAAGATAAAGGATCAAGATAAGATGAAAAAGTTGGGTCTAATTGGTTGGCGTGGAATGGTCGGCTCTGTTCTGATGGAGCGTATGGAGAAAGAGAATGATTTTGCCGGAATTCACACCACCTTTTTCTCAACCTCAAATGCCGGTGGTCATGCGCCGGTGGTCGCAGGGAGTTATGAATCAGTGTTGGTCGATGCTTTCGATATTGAGGCATTAGCAGCACAAGATATTATCATTAGTTGTCAGGGAGGCGATTATACTTCGTCAGTTTTTAATAAATTGCGTGAAGCGGGCTGGCAAGGCTATTGGATCGATGCTGCATCGACATTGAGAATGGATGAAGATGCGATGATTATTCTTGATCCGGTTAATCGTGAAATTATCGATCAGAGTTTAGAGCGCGGGATTAAAAACTTTATCGGTGGCAACTGCACCGTGAGCTTGATGTTAATGGCACTCGGTTCTCTCTTTAAAGAGGGTTTAGTTGAGTGGGCGACCTCTATGACCTATCAATCAGCCTCAGGTGCCGGCGCACAAAATATGAAGGAGCTATTAGAGCAGATGGGTGCGATCTCTTCTCTTGTCAATAGTGATCTTTATAACCCGGCGAAGAGCATTTTAGAGATTGATCAGATGATCACAGATTCTTTCATGACAGATCAATATCCTAGGAGCCGCTTTGGTGTTCCCTTAGCGGGAAGTTTAATTCCTTGGATCGATAGTGAATTAGAGAATGGTCAGAGTCGTGAAGAGTGGAAAGCGATGGCAGAGAGTAACAAATTACTACAGCTAGAGCGTTCAGTTCCGATTGATGGGACCTGTGTTCGTGTAGGAGCGATGCGTTGCCACTCACAAGGATTGACGGTGAAGCTGACAAAAGATGTTCCTCTCGATGATATCGAAGCGATGATCAAAGAGAGTAATCGCTGGGTTAAAGTCGTTCCTAATCATCGCGATATTACGATGCAGGAGTTAACACCCGCAGCGACCTCCGGTACCATGACAATTCCTGTAGGGCGTCTTCGTAAGATGAATTTAGGTCCGGAATATCTCAATGCTTTCACTGTCGGTGATCAGCTCCTCTGGGGTGCCGCAGAGCCACTTCGTAGAATGCTCAACATCTTATTAGAGAGAGAAGAGTCGCTTAAGTAGAAGCTTTGATATCTATTGCCTTAATAGTAAAGATGAATAGCTGGATTATTTCCAGCTATTTTTTTATGTGGAAAATATTTTAGAAATATAATTTCTTGCAAAGAAAATAAAATATAGTTGAAAGGATTTGGTTTTTAGTTAGTATGTTATGCATTTTAATTATTTTATAAATTTATATAAATAGCCATATATTTCGGGGTTTTCTGGTTCATGTACTTACACTCATTAGAAAGGTACTTATTAGCAGTACCTGCAACCATTATTACAGAATGGTTTATTTATCTTATTGGTTTGATTTTTATTTTAGCTGTAATATTTTCGTTATTAAATTGGTTTACTAGGTTTACCCAATATGCCGCGACACTAATGACTTCTTTGGGAATATTAGGGACTTTTATAGGCATTGTTATAGGACTTCTGGGGTTTGATACTTCTAATATAGATGGTAGCATTCCAGCCTTACTTGAAGGGCTTAAAACAGCCTTTATTACAAGTATTTGTGGATTGATAGGGGCAATAGTTTTTAATTTTCTTGATACTCTATTTTTTCAAAATATAAGCAGAAAGAATGCAAATGATACAGAGAGCCAAGTTACTCCCAATGATATTCATTTAATAATGAAGTCTCAGCATTCGTTATTAGAAAATATTAGTTTATCCCTTACAACTTTAAATAATGGGATTGTAGGAAATGAAGAGGGATCTCTTGTTGGTCAGTTCAAGATGTTAAGAGCGGATATATATCCATTACATCAGCAGCTCCCTGTGTTAACTGATTTGCTTTCTACTTTTAAGTTATTTGTATCTGAGACAAGTCAAAGGCAGGAAAACTTTGAAAAAAATCTTTTTGTTGCACTAAATGATTTTGCAGAAATGTTATCAAAAAGTGCAACAGAGCAGATTATCGAAGCATTAAAAAATGTTATTGAAGATTTTAATAACAACTTAACAGAACAGTTTGGGGAAAATTTTAAGGCATTAGATGAGTCAGTAAAGAAATTAGTTCTTTGGCAAGAAAAATATAAAGAGTATATAGAAATTATCGGTAAACAGTATGAGCAAAGTGTTAATTCATTATTAACTACTCAAGATGCCGTGAGTGGTATTTCTCAAGAGTGTGAAAATATTCCGGCGACAATGGAAAACTTAAAGTTAATACTTGAGTCTAATCAACATCAAATAGAAGAATTACAACGTCATTTAGCAGTGTTTGTAGAAATGAGAGATGCAGCAATATCAGCAGTACCTACAATACAAGATCAAATTGATAATATAGGAACACAATTAAGTAATGCTTCTGAAAATATCGAGGAAAAGATGTTTACAGTTTCAGAAAGGCTATTGGATGGTTCAGCTCAGATGCAGATTGCTTTAGAAGAAGGGGCTTCTCACTTTAGAGATTCTGTTACTACAACTCAACAGTCCTTTAATGAATTAGCAAATACCGTTAAAAATTCTTCTGAGGATTTATCAGAGACATTGAAAGATACATCAGAAGAGCTATCCCAATACTCCCGCGCTACCGTGAATGAAATGAAGGATGCTACTACATCTATGCAGAATGAAGTTGTAGAGTCAGTCAGTATAATTCAAGGTAGAACAGAAGCGATTGGTAATGAAATGACTCATGTTTTAAATGAATTTAAACAAAACTGTGAGTTATTGGTGCAAGAGTCTTTACTTAAGTCATCAGAATTAACAAGAAACTTGAATGAGCATTTAGAACGTTCTAGAAATTCACATGAACAGTATTTGCAAAGTAGTGTCGAGAAGACGGGACAGATTATTAACTCTGAACTAGAAAGTCTAGAAAAAGCGACAGCGAGAGAGATTCAGCGAGCAATACAGGAAATGGGTGATTCTCTTGTAAAAATTACAGGAAGGTTTGTTCAAGATTATGAGCATATGGTTAATGCAATGGATAGAGTTATAACGAATCATACGAGATAGATGATAAAGGCAATCTGAGATGCAAAAAATATTTGGAAAACCTAAGTCTAAGAAATCAATGCAGCATGGAGATCATTGGATCTCTATGTCTGACTTGATGGCAGGATTAATGATGGTGTTTCTACTAATATCTATAGCTTTTATGCAATACATTAAAGTTGAAAGAGATAAAATCAAAGAAGTTGCAGTAATGTATCAAAATAGTCAGGTAGCACTTTATGAAGCTCTTCAAAATGAATTCGAGGATGATTTGTCTATATGGGATGCTGATATTGATAAGCATACTTTAGAGTTTCGTTTTAATTCGCCAGAGGTTTTATTTGATACCGGAAAAATAGATCTTAAGCCTCAATTTAAAGAAATTTTAAATGATTTTTTCCCACGCTATTTAATGGTGATAAGTAACTTTAAGGATAATATCGCTGAAATTAGAATAGAGGGGCATACTAGTTCTGCCTGGGGAACATCAAGTACGGTGGAAGAAGCATATTTTAATAACATGGAGTTATCTCAAGGAAGAACCCGTTCAGTACTACAATATGTTTATTTGTTACCTGAAATAGATAGCAATAGATTTTGGATTAAAGATAAGTTTGCAGCAGTTGGCTACTCCTCGGCGCATTTAGTATTTGATGATTCAGGAAAAGAAGATGAAGAAAAGTCTCGTCGCGTAAGCTTTAAAGTCATGACTAATGCAGAAAATCAAATCAGAAAAATTGTGGCGAATGAGTGATGAAAATAGTTGTAGATTTTAGTCAATTAAAAAAGTTAGCCAATATTATTGGTAAACAAGATGTAAATTTCACTTTAGAGTCAGTGGACACTTTATTTGAACCTATTGATATTGATTTAGGTGAGGGAATTTCAATATCAGCCAATGAAGTTGAGGTTACAGGTGGATTGTTGTCTTATAAAGGTAGGCAAATATTACTTTATATAAAAGATCACTCTTATGGGAATATTTATGAACGGGCTTTAATAGATGGGAAGAATGGAAATAAATTTCATGTTGCGAATTGTAAAACATTAGAGCAGATGATGAGTAGAAAAAGATATCAACGTTATATTGCAACGGCCAATTTAAGTGGTTCTTTTACTATAGGTGCGAATGGAAAGCCTGATGCCCAAGCTAGGCTATATGTTTGCCAAAACTGTTTGACTCTACTTAATTATCAGCAATCAAGACTTGATTCTGCAAAGAAAAAAAGTGTGGCAGAAAACTTTAGTCTTACCGAGTTTTTTGCTACCTATAGTTCCTTCTTTAAATTCATGCCTCACTATAATGAAAAAGTGAAGGTTGGATACAGTGATGACTGGCCTCAAATCTCTAAGACAATTAGAGAATTACATCGATATACTTGTCAAAAATGTAAAGTGAATCTTTTTGAGAAAAAAAACTTATGCCATGTGCATCATATTAATGGGGTTAAAAGTGATAATTCGGTAAATAACTTAGAGGTCTTATGTGCCGATTGTCATCGCAGAGAGCATGATGGGTTACTTTATGTCAAACATAGTGATATGAAAACTATTACAAGACTTCGTAAGGAACAAGGAATTATTAGTTCTAATTTAAGTTGGGATCAAGTTTTAAAGTTTGCAGACCCAGCATTGATAGGGGAGCTAGGTATTTTAAGAAAAAATGGAATGGAAGCTCCGACCTTGGGTATAGAGGAAGATGGGAAATATCTAGATATTGCTTGGCCTAATAAAAAGAGAGCTATAGCATTAGAGCAAGTAAATTTATCTCAATGGCATGTGGATCAACCAGGAGATCATTTATAAAATTGGTTTTAACGATTTTTGATTGTTGAAAAGATTGAAGCATAGGCAGTTATGTAATGCCTATGCTCAGCTTATTATATTTTATATTATCGCTCCCGTTTTCCGCGTCTTCTCGGAATGCCTTGGTAATTAGTGGTGAACTGTTTACCACGTTGATGTTGACGCTGACGGCGCTCTTTATGGCTCTCTGCCGGCACTAAAGCCTCTTTGCCGGAACCGATCAGATCACCTCTTCCCATATAGCGTAGTGCTTGACGCAGCTGAGGCCAATTATTGGGATCATGATAGCGCAGGAAAGCTTTATGAAGTTGCCGGCGTTTGAGGCTCTTTGCCGTTCCTACATGTTCAGAATTACGACGAATCGGCTTGAGAGGATTCCGTTCAGAGTAGTACATTGCCGTTGCCACTGACATCGGTGTCGGCATAAAGGCTTGGACTTGATCTGCTCGTAGATCATGCTTTTTTAACCAGAGTGCTAGGTTGAGCATATCTTCATCACTAGTTCCGGGGTGAGCTGCGATAAAGTAGGGGATCAGATATTGCTCTTTTCCTGCTTCGCGAGAGTATTTTTCAAAGAGTGTTTTAAAATCCTCATACGCTTTCATGGATGGTTTCATCATCTTCGAAAGCGGGCCTTCCTCCGTATGCTCCGGGGCGATTTTAAGATATCCGCCCACATGATGTGTTACCAGCTCTTTAATATATTCTGGCGATTGCGCGGCAAGATCGTAGCGAACGCCGGAAGCGATATGGATACGCTTAATACCCTCAATTTCTCGTGCTTTTTTATAGAGATCGATAAGGGGCTTGTGATCTGTATTGAGATTTTGACAAATACCAGGATAGACACAGGAGAGTTTACGGCAATGCTTCTCAATATTAGGGTCTTTACACGCTAAGCGATACATATTGGCGGTAGGACCACCAAGGTCTGAGATATAGCCTTTAAAGTCGGGGCTGCGATCTCGAATCTCTTTCACCTCTGCTAAGATAGAAGCTTCAGAGCGGCTCTGGATAATGCGTCCTTCATGCTCTGTGATTGAACAAAAGGTACAACCGCCAAAACAGCCCCGCATAATACTAACGGAGTGCTTGATCATCTCCCATGCCGGAATATGGGCATCACCATAGCTAGGATGTGGTGCTCGTTCAAAGGGAAGTGCGTAAACGGCATCCATCTCTTTGGTCGAGAGAGGGATTGGTGGCGGGTTGATCCAAACATCAAGATCCCCATGTTGCTGCACCATCGGGCGCGCATTAAAAGGATTGGTTTCAAGGTGTAAAATACGACTAGCATGAGCATAGAGCGCCGCTGTTTCTGTGACATCTTCAAAGCTAGGTAGACGAATGGTGAGATCGGTTCGGCTAATATTTTCGCTCTTGAGGGTCGATTTTGCTTGATCTTGTGTTGGCGCTTCAAGGGCGACATTGGTTTCGCAATCACGACTTGTGATGGTTCCGTAAGGATTGATATAAGGATCAATCTTACCCACATGATCAAAGTGAGTAGAATCGAGTTCATGGCGCCCAAAATGGTGTTTTCCATGAGGGCGAATAAGGGCAGAGCCACGAATATCGGTAATATCCGTAATCTTTTCACCGGCAGCAAGACGGTGGCTTAGCTCCACAATAGAGCGTTCACCGTTGCCAAAGAGGAGAAGATCAGCTGCGCTATCGACTAAAATAGAGCGACGAATCGTCTCTGACCAATAATCATAATGAGCAACTCGGCGAAGAGAGGCCTCAATTCCACCGATAACAATCGGAATATCGCGATACGCTTCTCTTACCTTTTGACTATAGACAATCACCGCTCGATCAGGGCGTTTACCATTCACATCTCCGGCAGTGTAGGCATCATTTCGGCGAACTTTACGATCTGCCGTATAGTGATTGACCATAGAGTCCATATTACCGGAGTTAACTGCAAAGTAGAGATTCGGCGCTCCTAAGCGCATAAAATCATCGAGCGAGCGCCAATCGGGTTGAGAGATCACTCCGACACGAAAACCTTGCGCTTCTAGCAAGCGGCCTAAGATTGCAGTACCAAAGCTTGGGTGATCGATATAACTATCGCCTGTGACAAAGATAATATCGCAACTATCCCAACCGAGAAGATCCATCTCTTCTCGTGTTGTAGGAAGAAATGGCGCCGTACCAAAACGATGAGCCCAATATTTTCGATAGGAGAAGAGCGGTTTAACGCCGTCATATTGTCGCATAGTAAAACCTATATAAGTAAAGGATTGATACTGACCGGTTATCGCCTGAAAGTGGCGGTAAGAGCGGTCATAGATGGGCTCGATAATACCCTTTTATTGCTTAATATCCAAGAAAATAGGGTAAGTGATAGAGAAATATTGTGTGAAAGTATTGGTTAAATTTTGATCAAAAAGGGCGAGGTGGAGCGATTCTGCTTTAAGAGATATTACTATTTACGAGCGATTTTTATCTCAAACTTTAGCTATCTATCTGTTTTAATAGGGTTTTTTTATTCAAAATTTTGGAGTATCACTCATCGTTATTTGTAAATCATTTCTGTTTGTAACTTATTGATTAAAGAGGTTTCTCTCAATTCGTAATGTGGGAAATAGTTGTTATACTGTTACGTAAGTTAAGTCGTTGCATTGAGTTGTAGCGATCGTCCGATTCAATAATTTCAATAATAAAGAGGGAATATAAAATGAAAGGAAATAGCGACGTTATCGATTACCTAAATGTTCTACTTGCCGGTGAATTAGCAGCAAGAGATCAATATTTCATCCATGCAACTATGTATAACGAATGGGGATATCAGAAGTTATTTGAGCGTATCTTCCATGAGATGGATGATGAAACTGAGCACGCGAAGAAGATCATTGAGCGTATCTTGATGTTAGAAGGTACTCCTAAAATGGTGCCGGACGTGATCCATATCGGCTCGACAGTTGAAGAGATGCTTCAGAGCGATCTCAACCTTGAACTGTCAGTGCGTGAAGCATTGAAGAAAGGTATTGCGCTCTGTGAAGAGAAGCAAGATTATGTTACACGTGAGATGTTAGTTGAGCAGTTGAAAGATACAGAAGAGGATCATGCTCACTGGTTAGAGAAACAACTTCGTCTTATTAAGACTATTGGTCTACCACTCTATCTTCAAAATGAGATCGCTTAAGATCGCTTAAGACCGATTTTAAGGTGATAGCGATCTATTAGGATCTTTTAAGATTGAATCTTAGGGAATTGATTTAACAAACCTAGAGAATCAATCTTTAAAAGATCAATATCTATTTTTAGAAATTGGGGTAAATCATATGAAAGTTGAACGTTCTGTCTTGTTGCAACTCAATAAGGTCTTAGGGCAATACTTAATCTCTATTAACCAATATTTTTTGCATGCACGCATCTTAAAAAATTGGGGCTTTGAAGGATTGGGTCATCCGGTCTATAAGAAATCGATTCAAGATATGAAAGAATCAGATGATCTTATTGAGCGTATTCTTCTGCTTGAAGGGTTACCTAATTTACAAGAGTTAGGAAAATTACTAATCGGAGAGGATGTTCCTGAGATCTTAAAATGTGATCTCGATCGTGAATATCAGAAGCGAGCGGTTTTAGTTGAGGCGATTGCCCACTTAGAAGAGGTGCAAGATTATGTCTCGCGTGAGCTTTTAGAGGGACTTCTCGATGAGAGTGAAGAGTATATCGATTGGCTTGAGACTGAGAGAGAGAATATCGAGGTATTAGGCTTAGAGATCTATCTTCAGCAGTTAATTGAGAAGAAGTAGCGCTCAATTTTATGCACTAGATTTGATGAGATCATTGATAGACGGCTAATCTCATCATCTCATGGCCTTGATCCCTCATTATTATCGATGACTCAATGAGGGATTGAGTTTGGCATCATATGTGACATAAGTTGAGCGGTAATCGATAATTTAATCGTTGACAGAGTTAATCGTTGGTAGAGATCCTCTATTTAGTCTCCATTTCTCCATTCAATAAATAGAAGAGCCTATCAACGATCTAAAATGAAAATATCTAAATAAAGATGGTTTCAAAAATGGTTAAAATGGTTAAGATTATCGCTCAGTTATAATTTATCAATACTCTATCTGCAACGCTCAATTATTATTGATAGTAATGATTGATAGTTGTTATTGAGAGTAGTGATGAGTTTGAGAGTCATAATTAAAAATCTCAGAGGATTTAATCAATTCTCTGAGATTTTTTTTTGTAATTTTTGAAACGCTCTTTTGTAAGTTCTGATAGAGCGAGATGTTTGTTGATTGTATCGACAAATTTCGTGATAACTATCGTAACTCATAAGCCTGGGGGATGGGGTTATGGGTCGATTGAGGAGATGCTTCTCCCGGCAATAGACTTCTAGCAATATCGGCACATGAACCACACCCTGTTGCAACACCTAGCTGCGCTTGGAGTGCTTCAAACGTTGTTACGCCATTTTCGACAGCTTCAACAATTGCTTTATCAGTAATCCCATTGCAAAGACAAATATACATCATTAATTCCTCTTATCGATGATCGCTTTCTACATACTAATAATAATTATTCTTATTTGCAAGTAGTAAATAGTGCGATTTGAGAATAAAATTATTCGAAGAGGGAGCAGTGATGAGTGCAAGGCAGTAAGTGAGGTAGGAGAGTCGTTAAATCACGATAGTTGCAGGAGGTAGTGAGATCGAAATCGTTAAACTAATGTTGGGGCTTTCTTTTGTTATCGATTCTTTTCGAAAGAAAAATGAATAAAATGAGTGAAAAGATCAAAGTTAGAAAAAATATGCACTATATTATGAGGGAAGGTTTTAATGAGATCGTGATAATCGGCATTTTATCGAGGTTTTAATCGGCTATTGTCGACAAAGTGTAATATTGTTAATGTCATATTTATTAATGCAATATTATTAACTTGAAGAGTGCAAGCGTCGATAAAGCTGATAAAGATCTCAATAAGTTAAAGTAGATTTTATGCTAGAAAGGGAGCTAAACATTGAGTAGAGAGATTAAGAGTTTACGAGATAAATTGTGGCAACGGGGTGAGCTGTTTCGTACCATTCGCGATTACTTCTTCTTAGAGGAGGTGGTTGAGGTTGATACCCCGATTATGAGTCAATTTGGCAATCCTGATCCTGCGCTACTTAACTTTAAGTCTTGTTATACCGGGCCTGGAAAGCTTCATCATTGCGAAACTTATCTAATCACTTCTCCTGAATATCATATGAAGCGCCTTTTAGCGGCAGGTTCTGGATCTTGTTACTATTTAGGTAAGGTTTTTCGAGATGGGGAGTTGAGTCATCGCCATAATCCAGAATTTACGATGCTAGAGTGGTATCGAGAAGGATTTGATCTAGAGATCCTCATGGAGGAGGTTTATCGCCTTATTCGTATTTTAAGTGGGAAGGATCTTGAGCGAGAATCTTATAGTTATCAAGCGGCTTTTCAGAAATTTTTAGGGATCGATCCCTTCTCAATGACACTTGAAGCATTAATAGAATTTATTGAATCTAAAGATCTCTCTTTGACTTTTACGCCAAGAGATCGGGATGAAGCGCTTGATCTTATTGTCTCTCATCTCTTAGAGCCACAATTTGATCGAAATAGTGTCACTTTTCTCTATCATTATCCGGCAACTCAAGCTTCACTAGCGAAGATTGTTACAGATGATGATGGAAATCTCGTTGGAAAACGATTTGAAACTTACTGGCAGGGATTAGAACTGGCAAATGGTTATGAGGAATTAACAGAGAGTCAGGAGCAGAGAGCTCGCTTTGAGGCAGAAAATAGTCTGCGCCAACAGATTGGATACGATACTGTTCCGATCGATCAGCTTCTTTTGGAGAGTTTAGATCAGCTACCATTCTGTAGTGGTGTTGCTTTAGGGGTTGATCGTCTACTGATGGCGATCTGGGGCAAGGAAGATATTGCCGATGTGCAAGCCTTCGGTTTTGAGCAATCATAAGGTTATTTGGGTAATTATCTATTGAAATAAATAGGCTGAACGCTGCCGGATCTCACTATCGCGTTTTTCCAGAAATTACGTGCCGGCAGTTGGCAATGACTCGATTACCAGAAATTTTCCCGGCATGGGCGTCATCGATGCTGACCTGCGGGCATGCAGTGGTGAAAAGAGCAAGATAGTTGGCTCCCGCCTTTCAACGAATCCTCTTAAGAATTAATGATTGAAAGTTAATGATCATCAATAGTTATCATGATCAGATATTCTTAATCATAATTGGGTATAATCTTGAGAGGTTATTTTAAAGAGAGGTTGCCGGTTGGAAGATCGAAAACCACTTAAATAGTTGTAGATCTAAAACTTGGGAAACTGAGAGACGAGGTGAGAGGATGGTGGATGCGCCGAAGCCCTTTTGGCAAACATTGCGCTTTATATTGAGTAATCTTATTGTGTTGAGCTACTTTTTAGTGCGCGTCACACCGGAGAGTAGGGTTCTTGATGGGATTGTCTTTACACTCGATACATTTTTAATCCCAATGTTTGTCTTTATTGCTGCCTATTTGACGCAAGATATCTCATTGAAAGAGATTAAAAAGGCGATGATTCCCGCTATTATCACCTGCAGTGGTTTTCAATTGATTAATACGATCCCGGCAATAATTGCTGGGGAGTTTTCGCTTTTGAAGTTTTTTATCGAGCCGCTCGATGGCGTCTGGTTTATTATTGCCGTTCCGCTCTGGCAGGGTTTTAGTAAGATGCATGCAGAATTACGCCATCATCCTGTCATAACGATGATTATCTTCTCCATCATCGGATTTACTGCCTTCTTCTATGGACTACCTTATTCAGGGCTCTTCTCTATTGTTGCTTATTTTCCCATCTTCTTTCTAGGTCGCCGCATCACTCATGAAGCGATTCATCGCTGGCGCTCTGCACCTATCTATTTTCCACTCCTTCTATTAGCGATTGGTTTAGCTTCCGCCTATTTTGGTTTTATCCACTATCCTCATCCTCTCTCATTTAGAACGCTCTACCATCTTCCTCTACAAGAGGCGATTATCTATTATCTACTCTTTATGTCACTTTTAGGCATGTTTGGCATGGTGATTATCTATGGTATCCGTTATCTTGCCTTTTTAGAGAGCGTTGCACCTAAGGCTTTGGGGGTCTATCTGATCCATCCTATTATCTGTGTGATTGTTTTAACTGCGTTAGCACACTCTCAAATTGCTTTAACATTGCCGGTAGCACTCTTTCTGACGCTTGTAACGATAGTTGTTGCAGTCGGTCTTGCCTCGATCTTCCCATTCAATTGGTTATTAGCACCAAAGATTTCTCATGAAGAGTATGAGTCAGCTTAGTAATAGAACATCAATAATAAAATCAATAAGAAAGTCAATCAGAGGCTTAATAAAATAAAACCTAAACAGATCTCTCTGTCTAGGTTTTCAAAAGCATTGCAATAGTGCTAGCTGAGATAATCGATAAGATTGATGAATCTAAGACTCAGTCTAGAAGTTACTCTTCATCTTCCTCTTTGATCTGCGCTTTATCAAATGCTAAGCGAGAGTTGAGGCGAAGCACCGCATTATCAAAACGGCGTTGATCGGTGCGATTACGAATCTCTAATTTTGGTACGGGGGTCGGTGTGCCATTATCATTGATCGCAACCATAGTGAAATAGCAGCTATTTGTGTGGCGTACTTCACGAGTCTTAATGTTTTTGGCTTCAACACGGATACCGATCTCCATAGAAGTGCGCCCAACATAGTTGACGTTTGCATGAAATGTAACAAGCTCTTGAACATAGATGGGTTGTTTAAAGACCACTTTATCGACCGAAAGGGTAACAACATAGGATCCCGCATATTGGCTCGCGCAAGCATAGGCGACTTGGTCGAGGAGCTTAAGAATATTGCCCCCATGAATATTTCCTGAAAAGTTAACCATATCCGGTGTCATTAAGACAGTCATACTGAGTTCACGTGTGGGTGTTTTTGTATCAATCATTTTTCCTATCTCATTTGAAATCAATAAAAGGTATAATTGCTCTCTATTATAGTGGGTCAGCTGAAATCATACAGTATCAATTAGTATCAAACCCACTTATTCTTTTTATAAGAGTGATTACAGAAGTTAATGAGTGTTAGCGAGAATATTGCTAATAAAATTGTTTGAGTCCCTTTGTTATTCTATAAGCAGACTTGTAGCTTTTATTAATAATTTTATTGAAAACCTATCATTAAGGGATCATTAGACTTATCAATATAGTCAGCTTAGTCAGCTAAATCGGCTGAATTAGCTCGATCGGTTTTGATCAGACCCAATCAATTGATATCAACTAACTTTAATCAACTCTACCTTTATTTATATCACGATAAATTATTCCGGCAAGATAAATGAGTTATTTAGAACAATTAAATGAGAGTCAATATGAAGCAGTGACTGCACCGCTTGGGCCTGTTCGCGTATTGGCAGGTGCAGGTTCGGGTAAGACGCGTGTTTTAATCTCTAGAATCGCTTGGCTATTAGAGACTGAGCAGGCAGAACCCTTTGGCATTTTAGCTGTTACCTTTACCAATAAGGCAGCATTTGAGATGCGTACGCGATTAGAGGATACGCTAAAGTTTTCATTAAGGGGGATGTGGATAGGGACCTTTCACTCTCTCTGTCATCGTATTTTACGGCTCCATCATCGCGATGCAGGGCTGATTGAAAACTTTCAAATTCTCGATAGTGATGACCAGGTGCGTCTCTGTCGTCGCGTTATTCGGGCAAGGGGCTTAGATGAGAAGCTCTATCAGCCACGCGTGCTAGCCAATTTTATTAATGGGCATAAAGAGGAGGGGCGTCGAGCGCAACATATCGAGGTCTATAATGATGCTTTTACAAAAAATCTTGTTCAGCTCTATCACGATTACCAGACACTGTGTGAACAGTCGGGGCTCGTTGATTTTTCAGAGATACTTTTAAGAACAGTAGAGCTCCTTCGAACTCATCAAGCAATCTTAAACCACTATCAAGAGCGCTTTAAGTTTGTCTTAGTCGATGAGTTTCAAGATACCAATAGTGTGCAATATGCTTGGTTACAGCTACTCTCCGGCAAGCATCATAATCTCTTTGTTGTAGGGGATGATGATCAGTCAATTTATGGCTGGCGAGGCGCAAAAGTGGAGAATATTCTCCATTTCGATACGCATTTTGAGGGGGTAACAACTGTTCGATTAGAACAGAATTACCGCTCTACTAAGGCGATCTTAGAGGCGGCAAACCATGTTATTGAGAAGAATGATACCCGCTTAGAGAAGCGTCTCTGGACCGATAATGAATCGACACAACCGATCATTCTCTATCGCGGAACCGATGGTTATGATGAGGCGCGCTTTGTTGTAGAGACGATTAAAGAGCGGTTAAAAGAGGGATATCAGAAATCGGATATTGCAATTCTATACCGCTCAAATGCGCAATCTCGACTCTTTGAGGAGCTTTTACTACGTGGACAGATCCCTTATCGAGTCTATGGTGGTCTACGCTTCTTCGATCGTGCGGAGATCAAAGATATTATGGCTTATCTGCGCATGGTGGTAAATCCCAACGATGATGTCTCGCTTGAACGCAGTATGACTACACCGCCAAAAGGAATTGGGCAAGCGACGATTGAGATGATTCGAGAATATGCCGCACAGCAGAGAATCTCTCTTTGGGAGTCGATGCAGCATCTTCTTGAGGGGCAGCAACTGACCACTAGAGCGCATAACGTTCTTCTCGCTTATAGTGAGCAGATTCATGATCTTATGCTAAAAGTAGATGAGATGAAGCTCGATCAATTCTTTGCTTACGCCATTGAGCAGAGTGGATTAAAAGCACAATATAAGAAGGAGCCACTCAATCGAGGAGAAGATCGGATCGATAACCTCAATGAGCTCATTACAGCAGCAGAGTACTTTATGATGAGTGACCAGGTGGAGTTAGCTTTTAGTGATGATCCTGTGGATATTCAATCTTTAACAACAAGAGAGCAACTCGATGCCTTTATGGGGCAGACATCACTCGATTCTAGTGATGCGCAGGCGGAAGAGGGGGAGGATTCGATTCAATTGATGACGCTTCATGCCTCAAAAGGCTTGGAGTTTCCCATCGTCTTTTTAGTGGGGATGGAAGATGGCATGTTCCCCAGTGATGCTTCAATTCAAGAGGCTGATCGTTTAGAAGAGGAGCGCCGATTGGCATATGTTGGCATTACTCGGGCAGAAAAGGTTCTCTACCTTTTAGGAGCAGAGCAGCGGATGATCTATGGTAAGACGCTCCGGATGCCACCTTCCCGTTTTATCCGAGATATCCCCTCTCATCTTGTTGAGATGATCGGTCCAGCGATTGCGATTCGACAAGCATTACCTAGTAGTAAGGCTGGGAAGCGAGAGCAGTTTGAAGATAATATTGATGGATATAAGATTGGTCAATTTGTCTCTCACCCCAAATTTGGTGATGGTGTGATTCAAGGGTTTGAGGGCGTTGGCGCAAGCACCCGAGTGATCGTAGAATTTTCCGAATCAGGGCGTAAGGTTTTAGTTTTAAGCTTTGCTAATTTAAAGATTTTATAAATAATTTATAGAGGTTTTGTAAACGCTTTGTAAGCGCTTTGTAAAAGTTTTACAGCTATTTATTATGAATTTGTAATATTTATGTAAACTATTTCTATACTTTTATTGTCTATTCTTTTTAGAAGAGAGGGAATATGATATAGATCATGTTACTAGAGGTGGAAACTTGCTTTATATCAATAGTGTAAAGTGAAAGCTCAGTTAGACTATTACTCATTCCCTAGTAGTAGGCAATAACAAGTTCAAATCATCAATGCATTTCGTCTATTAAATGTTTATTTGAATGGATATGCCTAATATTTTACTGGTTTTAACGTTACGTTAGAACCAGTTTTTTTTGTCTTAAAAGTGATGTTAATAGAGCGCATTTTATTTACTTTTGTTAAAGATGGGTCTACCCTAAATCAGAATGATTAAGAAATAAAGTACAAGCCACAAGCCACAAGCCATAAGCTACAAGCTACAAATTACAAAGTACAAGACACCTAATGCTAGGTCACCTAGTACTAGGTACCAAGTACAAAGAATAAAATAAGGAGTAAAAGATGTTTCAAGCGCTCTATCTACAAGACACCCCTGACTTTAGTTGTTCTCTCGCATCAATCTCGCTCGATGAGCTCTATCAAGAAGAGGGTGATACCTTAATTGAGGTTGAATATTCAACTTTAAATTACAAAGATGCGTTAGCAATCACCCATCAGGGCAAAATTGCTCGTCGTTTCCCAATGATTCCCGGGATTGATCTTGCAGGCCGTGTTTTAGAGAGCCGGTCAGATGCGGTAAAGGTAGGAGATCAGGTATTTATCAATGGATTAGGTTTAGGTGAGAGTCATTATGGCGGCTTAAGTGAGAGAGCTTATCTTAAGGGAGAACAGCTTTTACATCTGCCCGAAAACTATACCTCTTTTGATGTAATGGCATTTGGGACAGCGGGATATACTGCGGCGCTTTCAGCTGCACGATTATTAGAGTTAGGTTTAACGCCGGAAGGGGGAGAGATTCTTGTTTCAGGCGCAACAGGCGGTGTCGGCATGGTTGCAATAATGCTTCTCTCTCGCTTAGGTTTTGAGACGGTAGCGCTCACTTCGAAAATAGATCAACCGGAGTTTTTTACTCAGATTGGGGCTAAACGAGTTGAAGATGCGCGAAGCTATTATGAGGCAGGGCGCGTACTACAGAAGGGGCAATACCAAGGTGCGATTGATGTTTTAGGCTCGATCCCGCTCGTTAATATCTGTGCGCAGATTCAATATGGTGGTGTTGTTGCCGCTTGCGGTTTAGCGCGTGGAATGGATCTTCCTGGAAGTGTGGCACCTTTTATTCTGCGTGGTGTCACACTTGCCGGTATTGATAGTGTAATGGCACCCCGATCGGCACGACTCAAAGCGTGGAAGCTCTTGAGTGAGAATATTCGTAGCGCAGAGATTCGCTCGCAGGTTGAAGAGATCACTTTGCAAGAGGCGATACCTACCGCTAAGAAGATGATTGCCGGTCAAATTCGGGGGCGGTATGTTGTTAAAATTTAGCGTAGATTTAGCGTAGTATTGATCTGAAATGATAGGTGCAGGATGAGCTATTTATCAATCTGGCGAAATTGGCGATTGAAATAGAGAAGTCCTGCATTCTGGTCATCACTAATTGCCATATAATCGAGTTCAAGGATAAAGAGAGTGTGAGTACCAACTTCATAAGTTGCAGTGACGCGCCCCTCTAAATTAGCTAAAGCTCCCTTAAGCAGAGGCAGATCAGAAGGTCCTTCTGTAAACTCAAAGCGCTCAAAACGCTCTTCCATTGAGACAGGATGCATACCACCAAAATATTCTGCCGCTTCTTGTTGTTCAGCGCTTAAGATATTGACTGCCATACGATTGTGAGCTTTAAAGGCGGCGTTGCTGGCACTATTTTGATTGATAGAGACAAGCATTGTCGGAGGTGTATCAGTGATGGAGACAACCGCTGTTGCCGTTAAGCCACATCGTCCCATTGTGCCATTTGTCGTGATAATGTTAACCCCGGCACCGAGTTGTGCCATGGCATCTCTAAAGCTCTTCTTAATATCTTGATGGTGATCAATCACTATCTCTTTCATTCTATTATTCCCTCCTGTAGTGAACCATTGATTCTAGCGCTTTCTCCAAGGTTTGAAAAGTGGAGAAGCGATCTTCCTGTTATGTGGGGGAATTGAGATCGGTCTTGCTAATAATACGTTGATAGACCTCTGGGTAATGATCCTTCCATGCTGTGTGTGCTTTGATAATATCGCTGCAATCAATATTAATAATTCGCTCACTATCGCTCTCAATAGGGTAGTAACCAATCGGTCTACTCAGTTTGATATTGGCAATTGCGTAAGTGGTATGGAGCGTTGCATCGTGAATAGAGTGGCAATTGTAGATCTTGCCACTAATAGCGGCTGTTAAATCTTCCCACTCTTGAGCATTATTATCGACCGCTCCCCCTAAAAGAATCACATTATTGATCTTAATTTCAGGATGGTATTTGAGAAGCTCAAGTGCATAGAAGATAACACGGCAACCTAAAGAGTGTGCAATTAGGGTGTAAGGCCCCTCTTTACATTGATAGAGGATATTTCCTAAAATCTCCCCGGTATCTGCAGCTTTCTTCATCGAGACATGCCACGGGTTGGTAATGGCGCTATAGGCAAGTTGTGCTAAAAAAAGTTTTTTAGAGAAGATATTCCCCAGTTTTGGGGAGAGAAATGAGCTCGCAATATCTTGGATATTTTTCGAAGCCCATGTTAAGCCATAGATCTCAATATTATCGGGAATAAGCTCAAAAGCACGGCACCAATCTTCAAAAATTTTATCGTGCTCTTTTAGAAACCCATTAATCACAATTGCGCGGTGAGCTCTATTTTGAGATGCTGATCTCTCCTCTTTCCCACTTTTTGGGGATGATTTACTCAATCGAATAATTTCAAAGCGTTCATCATCGGTAAAATATTCACTAAGAAGGTGTTTGCCGATCGTCGCCCCAAAACTGTAGCTTTTATTCTCAAGGGAGAGTAATCGTTTATATTCGGTAATATCTTTAAGTGGGGGATCGAGCGGTGCAAAGCGAATAATCGAACCATCATGTTCTGCGCAGCGCTCATTATCCCAAGAAAAGAGTTTCCCAAAACTCTTCTTATCAGCCCCTTTAGCCATATTGTCGCAAAATCGGCACTGTACGGTGTAATTGCCACATTCAGCACATTGATAGATGCTTCTACGTAAGCGATGAGCCTCTATCAGTTGATGATCTCTCTTATTGAGGCACCATGAGCAGTAACGATTCTCTAACATCTCTGCTATTTCTGCCTCTTCAAGTTCCTTCTCAATTGTCTCTTTCTGCTGCACCTTATAGGTTTTATGATCAATTTTCCGTTTATCTTTCCGGCTTGAATCTCGCTTCATCTCTCATCCCCATTTAACAATTACTTATCCCTAAATCTATCCATTAACAATAATCTGCGCGATATCGGTCGACCCACATTGCTGTTGCTCCACAGACAGCTGCGGGCATAATAAAGAGATTGATAATAGGAATCATCGTTAAGAGTGAGACTAAAGCGCCAAAGGGGAGGTTGAAGAGGCGATCCTTCCCAAGGCGATTCTTCATGTCAGGAAAAGAGATCTTATGGTTATCAAAAGCGTAATCACAATATTGAATCACCATCATCCAAGAAGCAAAAACAAACCAAAGTACCGGCGCGGCGATATTGATAACGGGAATGAAGGAGAGCACTAAGATTAGAAGCGCACGGGGGAGATAGTAACCTAAGCGAACCAATTCTCGATGGATCATTCTCGGTATATCTTTAGCAAAAGCGGCCCATGAGAGATCAGCTGCCGGCACGCCAGATCGCTCTTCTTCTACCTTTTCGGCCAGTAGGCTATTGAAAGGGGAGGCGATAATGTTGGCGATAGTACTAAAAAAATACCCAAAAACGAGTACGATCGAGAAGAGGATAAGTGGCCAGAGGATAAAGTGGAGCCAATGAAGCCAGTTAGGGAGATAATCTAAAATTGCGGCGATCCAACCATCGATCTGGAAGTAGAGCCAGATAAAAGCACCTCCAAGAATAAAGATATTGACAACAATCGGGAGAAAGACAAAACGTTTCAAGCCCGGCTGCATCATGATGGAAAAACCCTCTAAGAAGTAGTGAAGGCCTGTTTTTCTACTTCGATCTCTTCTATTTCGATTGATCTCTTTCTGACTCATCTATATTGCTCCTTTTTGTTGCCTTGTTCCTATTCTTGCTCTTGCTCTTACTATTTTTGGAAGTCCCAAATCTCAAAGGTGTAATCATATCGGTTCTTCTCATCTTTATGATGCTTCTCTTCAAAGATGAGGGTTGCATGGCTAAAATCAAAGGGAGGCATCTGGGTATCCCCTTCGATATTGGCATGTACATGGGTGAGATAGAGTCGATCCATTAGGGGAAGCGCTGCTTTATAGATCTGCGCACCCCCCATAATCATAATCTCTTGGGCGTGATGCGCTCTCTTTAATGCCTCTATCGCTACTGAAAGATCAGGGTAGATTAGGCAGCCAGGGAGCGCATCTTCCTCTAAAGAGCGTGAGATTACTACATTGGTTCTGCCGGGAAGTGGCCGGCCGATCGATTGGTAAGTTTTTCGGCCCATAACAATCGGCTTTCCCATAGTGCTCTTTTTAAAAAATTGCAGATCATTAGGAAGATGCCATGGTAGGGCATTTTTATCACCAATTGTGCCATTATCTGCCATTGCTAAAATAAGGGAGATGATGCACTGGTTTTCTCCTCTTTTCTCTGCTGTTTTTTCTCTATCTGTTGCACGATTATGGTCGTCTCTGTTTTGATTCATTGAATACTCACTTCACTATTTCATTCATTATTTATGAATGTTGGTGTTAATAATTAATGCTGATGTTAATGTTAATGTTGATGTTAAGGTCAATTTCTATCACCTCTTTTCTCTTATTTTCTTCCTATTATAGGGGAATTTCTTTTAAAGTATCCTCTGATTAGATAAGTCGATTCTAAAAAATTGTCCCCATTAAGTCTCAATCAGCTCCTAGTTGAGTAATGAGAGAGATTCGTTCCATCCTTCAACTCTAGCTATTACACTTCTTTGGTTATTTTAAGAAATAGATAATAGACAACTTCCCTGCAACTTACGCTTAATTAAATAGTGAGGGGTGCTATAATATCGTCCTACTTATTTTAGGTGTTGATAAAAATGATTGAACAGAAAGAGAGTAACAAAGCGCCTCATAAAAAGAGCAATGCGATCTATGTATTACCTAACTTGATTACCACTGCTTCGATGCTCTGCGGTTTCTCTGCAATTTTAATGGCATTAGATGCCTATTATGGTGCTCATACGGGAGATTCGCCCCAAACCTTTACGCAAGCAGCTATCTTGGTCTTTATTGCGATGATCTTCGATGGTTTAGATGGTCGCGTTGCCCGAATGACCAATAGCTCTAGTGCATTTGGCGAGCAATATGATTCTTTATCAGATCTGATCTCCTTTGGAATTGCCCCAGCACTGATTATCTATCTTTGGGCATTAAAAGAGAGCCATTTCAATATTATTGGCGGGATCTCTTGGTTTGTCGCCTACATCTATCTTGCATGTGCGGCGCTTCGTTTAGCACGCTTTAATGTGCAGATTGGTAAGGTGGATAAGCGTTTCTTTGTGGGAATGCCAAGCCCAACAGCTGCGGCAATCGTGGTCGGTCTTGTCTGGTTTGGAGAAAATGTGGGTTTAGAGACACCATGGAAAGATTATGCCGCTTTAGTATTGACGCTCTATGCCGGCTTGATGATGGTGACTAATATTAAGTTCTTTAGCTTTAAGGATCTCCGTTTTCAAAATCCCGTTCCTTTCTTCTTTTGGGTCCTACTTGTTTTAGCTTTAGGAATCTTAGCGGTCTGTGTGGTACGCTTCCCAGGGGAGTCGATCTTTATTGTATTACTTCTTTATGGATTATCAGGTCCTGTTTATGGGATCTTCCGTTTTCGTAAGAGAAAGCAACTCAAGAGCCAGCCAAAAGCAGCAAGACAACGTTAGCATTATTAGTCGATTGACCGATTAGTAGATTGGTTGATTGGTCAACTAGGCAACTAGCTAATTAGGCAATTAGATAATGAGACATCACTCTATATTCGGTCTATATATTATCGGTTATCTAGCGCTGTGATTATCTAATGTTGTTTTATAGGTTATTAAAATTTTAATGGGTCAGATGAGGTCGATAGGGCCTCATCTCTTTTTTGATAGGGAGTAGGAGAGATGGATACCAGACAAGCTGAATATCTGAAGCTGTTGGGGATTCAAGCCTGGTGTAAGCAGGAGGATCTCCCTATAATTCAAGCGCATCTTCAGCAGGAAAAAGCACCACAAAGGGGGAATGGCGCCCCATTAGTGAGAGCGCCGAAAGAGGGGCGTATACGCTTACAAGATCAGATGGCTTCTCTCTTTGATGAACGGCCTTCTGGAAAAATGCCTGATCAGCGATCTGTGGCGGGAATGGCAGGGGGGCATCTGGTCGATAAAGTGCCGGCGTCACATTCCGGCGGGGCAGAGCAGCCTCTAATAACTGAATCATTATCGGAGTCATTATCGGAGTCATTATCGCCCCAAGCCTCACAGAGGGAGGGGATGCCGCTACAGGAAACGGTGCAAAATACGACTGATCTCAATGTTTCAAGAGAGCGTATTGCACCACAACAATCTTTTCAGGTAGAGGTTGCACCAAGAGCGCCAGAGAAGATTGCAGTGAGAGGGCCATTTACCTCAACTCCCTATCAATTTCCGGCAGATGCCTCTATTTATTCGCCACAATTTGCCGAGAGTATTCAGCAGTGCCGGGGGTGTGAGTTTTCACAATCCCGACATCAAGCGACATTACCGCGACAATATCCCGATGCGCCCGTCATGGTGATTACAGATATTCCGCTAAAAGAGGAGATGTATCAGGGGTTAGTCTTAGATCGCGCGGATGAGTCCTTCTTCTATCAGGCCCTCACTCGTGTCGGCTTTAAGGTTGAAGAGCTCTATATTACCCCTTTTATTAAGTGTCGGCCGCCTGAATTACGCGATGTGGAAGAGAGTGAGTGGCATGCCTGCTATGCTATCTTACGGCAGGAGATTTTGGCATTACAGCCGAAGGTGATCTTTCTTCTAGGACGAAATTGCGTTAAATTTCTTCTCCAGAGTGAGCTTCCCTTTGAGTCACTCCGTTTAACACCCCATCAATTGACCTTTGACGGGGTTACTATTCCGGCAGTGATCTCCCATTCACCTAAAGTTTATGCGCGAAATTCCCGTTTAAAAGCGAACTTTTGGCAAGATGTGAAATTTTTACACCGGCAATATTCTTGCTCAAATCGTATGCTATGACGATTCAATGAGTAATATCAACAGAGCGATTCTGTAGCCAAGCAGTTTTAAGAGACGTTATTCTGCACTTTTGATAACTTTGATGATCTTTAATAACTTTGATGATCTTTAATAACTCTGATAAGAGCTGATAAGAGCTGATAAGAGCGATTAAAGATGCTGTAAAGATCAAGATACTCATCAGAAGTATCTTATTAGGGAGGAGAGATGGAAAAGAGAAGAGAAGAGGAGATTGCCGCACTATTTGCACGCCTATCAATTGTGCCGGCAACAGTAGAAGATTTAGAGCGTATTGTTGAAATTGAGCAGAGAGCCTATCCTGTCCCTTGGAGTAGAGAGCAGCTACTTGCCGTCTTTCAGCAGAAGGTGATTCGCTTAAAACTTCTTCTTGATGAAGAGATCGTAATCGGTTATGCCTTTGTCTCTATTGTATTAGATGAAGGGCATCTGCTCCACATTACAGTTGATCCGCAATATCATGGAAAGCGATTAGGATACTATCTCCTCGATGCGATCTTAAAATTAGGGGAGAAAGAGAAGTTGGCAACACTCTTTTTAGAGGTCCGTGCCGGGAATGAACCTGCGCGCCGGCTCTATGATCGGATCGGATTTAATCAAGTCGGTCTGCGGAAAGGGTACTATCCTTGTAATATCAATGGACGGGAAGATGCGATTGTGATGGCTTATACTTTTCCAACGGCAATCTTTAATTTCAATTTAGAAGCATAGAGATAGGAGCATAGAGATAGAAGCATCGCTAGCAATCGGTGATCAATATCGATGATCAATGTCGGTGATCAATATCAGTAATGAATACCGATGAGTAGCATTAATGAGTCTATAAGAGAACTTTATAAGACTCGTTTACAAGTGAGTTAAATTACTAAACGCGTTAAAAGTAGAGGATTAATAATGAGTGAGAGTCATGAAAAAGCAGTTATCCAGCTCGATCTGAAAGGATTAAACTGTCCCATGCCGATCTTAAAGACAAAGCAAGCATTGATGCGTGCCGAGAAGGGGGATCGATTAGAGGTCTATGCCACAGATCCCCATGCAGAGATCGATTTTAAAGCCTATTTAGCACGAACAGAGCATCAACTTCTCTCTTTTGAGAAGCGGGATGATCTCTTTATCTTCTTGATAGAAAAGGCATAATTGAGCTCAATATCAGAAGCATCAGAAGCATCAGAAGCATCAGAAGCATCAGAAGCATCAGAAGCATCAGTAATAGTAATAACGTTAAACATTAATTAAGTTAATTAAGGTATTGATTGGTTAAAGACCAAAGAACGCATGAAGATTATTCGTAGAACCCCCCAACACGCCCATATTGCACCGCAACATTCCCCCTTTCTTCAAGAGATCTTAAAAAAGAGAGCCATTGAGGATCCGGCAGAGCTCGATCTCTCCCTTCGTGGGCTCCACTCTTTTGAAAGCTTGAGCAATATAGAAGAGGCAACAGCGATTGTTGTCGATGCGATTTTGAAGCAGAAAGAGATCTTAATTGTAGGGGACTATGATGTCGATGGTGCGACAAGTATTGCGTTAGCCGTGAGAATTTTACGGGAGTTTGGATCTCATCATGTACGCTATACTGTGCCGCATCGCATCTTAGATGGTTATGGACTTTCAACACCTCTAGTGCGTAAGATTTTACGTAATCCGCCCGATCTTCTGATTACGGTGGATAATGGCATCTCCAATATTGATGGCGTTGCGCTTGCCCGTGAAGAGGAGATTGATGTCATTGTTACAGATCACCATCTGCCACCGGAGAGACTTCCTAACGCGAATGCCATCGTCAATCCCAATTTAGTGGGAGATCAATTCCCGAGTAAAGCATTAGCCGGGGTGGGTGTGATCTTCTATCTTCTCTCTAGTGTGCGGGCAAGATTGCAAAAAATGGGATACTTTGGGCAAAATCCAGCTCCCAAGTTGGGGAAATATCTCGATATTGTTGCGCTAGGAACGGTGGCGGATTTGGTCCCGCTTGATGCTAATAATCGTAAAATTGCTCAGCAGGGACTTTTAAGAATGCGTCAAGGGATTACAATTCCGGGGATTGCCGCGTTAATTGAGGTCTCTAATCGCAATCAAGCGCGTCTTTCAACCAGTGATATTGGGTTTGGGCTTGCTCCGCTTCTCAATGCTGCAGGTCGACTCGATAATATGCAGGTGGGAATTGAGCTTCTTTTAACGGAGAGCCCAGAAGAAGCGCGAGCTATTGCGCATGAGCTCTTTAGTATGAATGAGGAGCGTAAACGAATTGAGCAAGAGATGCGTGAAACGGCTGATTTTATCCTCAACGAGATCTCGTTAGATGATCAAACATTGCCACTTTCGATCTGTCTTTATGATCAATCTTGGCATCAAGGAATCACCGGGATAGTGGCTTCTCGTATTAAAGAGCAATATTATCGTCCCACCTTTATCTTCGCTTATGATAATGAGGGCTTAGTCAAAGGATCAGGGCGCTCTATTCGGGGCATTCATCTTCGAGATCTGATGAGCAATGTTGCGCGAGATAATCCTGGCTTGATTGTTACTTTCGGGGGGCATGCAATGGCAGCAGGACTCTCTTTAATGGAAGAGAATATCCCCCATTTCCAGAAGGCGATGGAAGAGGAGATCGAGCGCTTTTTAGCGCAGAATGGAGAGGATCAAGAGGCGCTTTTGAGTCAAAAGATCTACAGTGATGGACCACTACCACCGACGGCTTTCAATCTGCACTTTGCCGATGAGATTAAGTTAGCATTCCCATGGGGACAGCAATTTCCCGAACCGATCTTTGATGATCGCTTTGAAGTGCTCGATTATCGTATTCTCAAGGGAGCTCACCTAAAATTTACGCTAAGAGCGCCGGAAAATGGGGAGACTTTTGAGGCAATGGCCTTCTTCCAAGCGCATCAATTAGTGGATCATGTTGGGGAGATTCATTGTGCATTTAAGCTCGACATTAATGAGTGGCGAGGGAATCGTAATCTACAGTTGATTATCGATTACTTTACGCCGGTGGCATAATAGCAATAATAAATACGGATGATACGGATGATACGGATGATACGGATGATACGGATGATACGGATGATACGGATGATACGGCGCCACCATCACCGTTTCTGACTTCTTTTATGTTTTCGTTCACTTTTCTTTTTCTGCTATCTCCGTTTTGTTCAGTCGATAAGGCAACAGAAGACACAATTTGGCAGACATAGACTAACTTTATACTTTTTATTCAGTTTAACGAAGTATAGAGGCGTCTTATGCAACAGATAGAGACCAGATTAGAGTTAATCGGATTAGAGTTAAATCTAGGATTGAATCATTCTTTGTTGAATCAGCGCTTATTATTCCGGCGCTATTGGCAGAGATTTTTTTGGCACTTTTCGTCCCCTATTTTACTGCTTTTCCTATTACTGTTGATCATCGTGCCGGCAAATGCAGTTCCGCTGCAGCATGGAAAGAGTTTAACCCCTGCTATATTAGATGAGATTATTGTGCAGGAGTATTTTGTAAGTGAAAAGCTCGATGGTGTTCGTGGCTATTGGGATGGGGAGCAGCTTCTCTCCCGGCAAGGATATGAGATCGTTGCACCAAAATGGTTTACAGAGCATCTTGGCGATATCCCTTTAGATGGGGAATTGTGGTTAGGGCGAGAAACCTTCCAAGAGATCTCTGCCTTGATCGCGCGTGCAGATCGGGAGGATCCGCTCTGGAGTAGGGTGACTTATCAAATTTTTGATCTGCCGGCAGAGCGAGGCCCCTTTCGTGATCGCGTTGCCAAGATGGCGCAATATCTACCCCTTTTAGCGGAGAAAAATCCCCATATCGCAATGATTCCTCAAATACGAGTGAACTCTAAAAGAGCACTTAAAAGAGAGTTAGATAGGGTAGTTTCGCTAGGGGGAGAGGGATTGATGCTCCATCATCAAGATGCTTTCTATCAACCCTATATTCGTCACGGTCAGCTGCTGAAGATGAAAAAAGTAGAGGAGGATTGTGCGATGGTGATCGGTTACACTCCTGGGAAGGGTAAGTATCGGGGCATGGTAGGGGCTTTGCGCGTTAAAAATGTTATTGAAGGGGAGACGAAGTATTTCAAAATCGGCTCCGGTTTGAAGGATCACGATCGGCAATCACCACCAGAGATTGGGCAGTGGATTCGTTATCGCCATAATGGATTTACCGATCGAAAGATTCCTCGCTTTGCTCGCGTTATCGATATTAGTGGTGAGCATTGTGAGCAATTATCAGAGCAGGAGTTTAGGGCGTTAGAAGAGGCAATTTAGCTTGAGATGAGATTATCTGTTTGTAGATATGGGGTTATCTATTATAATAATGGGGTTTATAGGATCTATATCGGATAATGGTAGAGAGCGATCATCTCGGAGATTCCCTGAAAAGTTGCTTAAGAGTGGCTGATAGAGAATAAGCTGTAAGAAGTTGCAAGAGAGATCGATAGGGAATTTAACCTTCTACTAATTATCACTTTTATTATATAAGAGGCTTAAAATGAAGAAATTAACAATGATTGGACTTGCAGTATTGACGCTTGCTGGTTGTACAAACTCAAGTCTATATTCGGGTGATGTCTATACAGGAAACCAGGCGAAAACAGTTCAATCAGTCTCCTATGGTACAGTTGTTGCAGTTCGTCCTGTGACGATTCAAGCGGAAGGTTCATCTTTAGGAACCGTCTCTGGTGCAGTCTTAGGAGGTGTTCTTGGTAATGCAATGGGTGGAGGTCGTGGTCGTAATATCACAACCGCTGTGGGTGCCGTTGCAGGTGGAATCGCAGGAAATAAAGTTGAGCAACAGATGGATAAAGTTCAAGGTGTTGAGCTCGATATTAAAACCGATAGCGGACAAACAATTGCGGTGGTACAGAAGCAAGATAAGAGCCTTTTCCGCCCAGGTCAGCGTGTAAGAATGGTAGGAAGTGGTCGTAATATCAACGTTTCTCCTCTTTAATAGCATCGATTATCGAGCGTAAGTGCATTAAAAACATTAAATTAAAAATGCATAGCAAAAAGGATCTAAAATGGAGTAATCCTCTATTTAGATCCTTTTTTTCTTTTACTGTAATAATCAATTATTGTCATAATCAATTCTTAAGAGAGTTATTGGAGCGGCGGGAGCCGACGAATTCTTTCTTTTTGCCACTGCATGCCCGCCCATTGGCATCTTTAATGCCGGGAATAATGATTATTAAAAGCATAATATTCATAATATTTGCCAAGACGTAATCATTGGCAGAGCGCATCTGCCGGCATGTGATTTAAGGAAGAGCGCGGTGGTTAAATCCGGCAGTGTTCAGCCTTTTTCTTTTTACTGTAATAATCAATTATTGTCATAATCAATTCTTAAGAAAGTTATTGGAGCGGCGGGAGCTGACTAATTTTTTTTTACCATTGCATGTCACCCATTGGCATCTTTGATGCTGGGGAAAATCACTATTTAAATGGTTAAAACTTCATCCCAAGATCGGCGCATTGCGCGCCGATTGGGTTATTGTATTATTTGAAAAGTATTATTTGAAAAAGTTAAGTGCAGAGACATTGAAGACTTCCACCAATAAATGGGAGACAATTGCCACTAAACCGTAGAGAATGATGATGTAGGGCATCACTTTTCCACCAAAAGCGCGGAATGAGACAGCAGGTTTTTGCCCGCTTTTTTCTGCTTTTTTTCGATAATTGATCACCATTGCAGCCGGTACAATAACAGACCAGATCGCTGCAAAGAGACCTGCAAACCCGATCGCTAATACAAATCCATTTGGAAAGAGCATCCCTAAAATTGTAGGAGGTAAGAAGGTGATCAATGCTGTTACAAAGCGACCTTTATGACCATCATTAATCTTAAAGAGATCAGCAATATAGTCGAAAAGACCCAATCCTGCGCCTAAAAATGAGGTCACAACCGCGAAGAACGCAAAGAAGCGGAGCGCTAAACCGGCAAAAGGTGAGGCATTAACCTCATCGAGAAGCCATGCTACTTGGTCACTTCCCACAGAGAGGAAACTTTCACGCTCAATACTGCCCATAATAGCGACCATCCAAGCAAGATAGAAGATAAAGGTGATGGACATTCCCCACGCAATCGCTTTCTTGATCTTTTTCCCCTCAATTCCATAATATTTTACAAAGCTAGGAACGCTAGCATGGAAGCAGAAGGAGGTTAAGAAGAAGGGCAGACTGGCAAAAGCATAGATGGCATAACGAGATTCACCACTTGGCTCAAAGAGATAGGGGATCTCGATTTTGCCTAAAAGACCTGTCACTGCGGCGAAAAGGGTCAAAAACATACCGATCATTAAGATGGTTGAGATACGATCAACCGCTTTAGTGCTCCACCAAACGATGCCGGTGAAGAGTAGAGCGAAAATCAGTGAGGATTGATAGCGCGGAATCGCAATATCGAAATTGTGACCGATGGTATTACTGATTACAGAACCAGAACCGACGACATAAGCATAGAGAAGAATATAGAGAACAAAGGCGACAGAGAACCCATTTACAAAGCGCCAAAGCCCCCCTAAATTATCTTTTACTAAGGTATCAAAACTCGCGCCAGGCTTATAGCCTAAATTGACCTCTAAGATCTGCTCCGCAGTAATATACATAAAAAAAACAGTCAAGAGCATTATCATGACTGTCCAACCAAACCACATCCCTGCAGATGCGATCGGTAAGCTTAACATTCCGGCTCCAATCATGGTTCCTGCAGCGATCATTGCGCCACCCACAACTGAAGGCGATTTATCTACTTTCATCTTCTTCCTCATCGGTCTACAACATAAGTTTGACCTGTTAGTTGATATTGCTCATTACTATATATGATCACATATATTGATCATGTGTCTTGATCAGCATCGATTAGCATCGATTAGCATCGATCAGCCAATCGGCTAATATGAATTGATAAGTGCTGATAAGCGCTGATAAGAATCTACCGAATTTATCAGATCTATCTAGCCTATCAAATCGATTGATGCTCCAAATTTATTACTGAAAGTCTCTAATATTATCACGATCTACTATTACTGTAATGATTAATCGGGAAAATCGCGGGATAAAAATAGATCTTTGGGGATAATATGTGATAGACTTCTCGCCATTGACCGCAACATAATATGATTTTTTGATTCGTTTATCACTTCACTTACTGCACAGCCCATCTTTTCACTCCGTTTATTCTATATTTGCGTAAGTAGGCCTTTTATTTAAGTACCGTTGCAACAGCGTCAATATTTTGGGCCCTATCCTTCAGATTTTTATATCACTATTTTACTGATGCTTGAATCAGCAGTCATTAAGATTGACGGATAGATCTTCTCCTCTTGCACCTTTTTGAGGAAATAATAAAAATGACTATTGAAGTATCGCCAGTTGAAGCGATTTCAACAAGAAAACCCACGATTATTGAAGCATTTATTCCCATAATATTTATGATGTTCTCCCTTGTGATCGGGATCGGTCTATGGGATGTTAGCCCCCATATACCCCTCTTATTGAGCGTCTGTGTAGCGATTATTGTCGCAATGCGCTTAGGTTTTAAATGGAAAGCGATCGAAACGGGAATGTTAGATGCCGTTCGTCTTGCGCTACAAGCGATTGTAATTCTGATTGTGATCGGTACCATTATCGCCTCTTGGATTGCCGGCGGCATCGTTCCGACCTTGATTTATTATGGACTCAATCTTCTTAATCCCGCCTATTTTCTAGTTGCAGCATGCGCCATCTGCTGCATTATCTCGATCGCATCGGGAAATGCTTGGACTGCCGCTGGGACAATAGGGATTGCGATTATGGGGATCGGCTTTGGTTTAGGGATTCCTCCAGAGATGGTAGCAGGTGCGGTAATTTCCGGCGCTTACTTTGGTGATAAGATCTCCCCACTTTCTGAGTCGACTAACTTAGCACCGGGAATCGTAGGGGTAGATCTCTTTGAACATATTCGTTATATGCTCTATACCACCATTCCGGCATTGATTATCTCTCTGATCCTTTTTACGATTTTAGGTTTTAGTGCAACCGCAGATTTAACTGATACGGCAGCGACAAACTTTACTCTGAGAGAAGATCTTAAAGAGCTCTTTGTGATCTCCCCTTGGTTACTCTTAGTGCCGGCATCGATCATTATTGTGATGATTTTCCGTATACCGGCATTTCCAGGATTAATGATAGGCTCTATTTTAGGCGTGCTCTGCGCACTCTTTGTGCAGAATGCTGATCCTAGCATGGTGATGAATGCGCTCTATGATGGCTATAGCATTACGACAGATAATGAGACGCTCAATGAACTCCTCAATAATGGCGGGATTGTCTCGGTCTTCTCGACAGTATCGCTTGTGATTATCGCAATGTGTTTTGGGGGGATTTTAGAGTTTACCGGCATCTTCCAGACTATCGTTGCCTCTATTGTTCGTTTAGCAAAGACAACAAAGAGTCTGATTATTGCCACGGTGACAACCTGTATTACGGGCAATATTGTCGGATGTGATCAATATATGTCGATCATTGTGCCGGGCAGAATGTATGCAGAGGAGTATCGTAAGCGTGGGATTAAAGGGAAAGTTCTCTCTCGTACATTGGAAGATTCTGGAACGATGACGTCACCGCTTATCCCTTGGAATACTTGTGGTGCCTTTATGGCAACAACATTGGGCGTTGCGACCTTTGATTATCTCCCATATACCTTCCTCTGCCTCCTAAGTCCGGTGATTGCAATCGCTTATGCCTTAACAGGTTATACCATTGAATATTATGAAGATGGGGAAGCGCCGAAGAAAGTTAGACGTTTTAGAATGCCTAAGCGTATCTAATCAAGAGGTAGATCGCTAGAGTAGATAAGAGTAGATAGATAAGAGAGTGATCGAGAGATCACTCTTTTTTATTATTTCTATTTATGCTGAGCGAAGATGGATCTGTCGGTAACGATCAGGTGTCATACCGGTCATTTTAAGAAAGAGGGTAATAAAGCTAGAGGTAGAGCGATATCCGAGCCTAAATGCACTCTCCTCAACACTATAACCTTTCTCTAAAAGCGCTAAGCCGTGGATAAAACGAAGACGCGCAGACCATTCACTAAAGCTCATTCCCAATTCTTTTTGAAAGTAGCGTGCGAGCGTTCGCTCGGTTGTATAGACTCGCTCCGCCCACTCTTTAAGCGTTAATCGCAGTGCCGGATTGGCTTCTAAGGCGCTTAAAATGGGCATTAAATAGCGATGATGAGAGAAGGGGAGATAAGTATGGCCGACCATTGCCTCTTCAAGTTCATCGATAAAAACGAGGCTTCGGCGATAATCACGATCACTTTCGGGGAGATAGATCTCTTTTGCAAAGAGCTCATCAATAATACTCGATGCGATAGCGCTCAGTTGTAGGAGCGATGGGGTTTGAGGAAGCTTTTTCGCCTCTGCTTCACAGATATTGACTGAGCGAAAGCGTGCTTCAGCGCGACTATAACAGCTATGAGAGCAGAGTGGTGGAATCCAGATAGCAAATCCCGGCGGGGCAATAAAGCGTTCTTGAGCAATCTCTAAGGTGATCACACCATCATTAACTAAAATCATCTGTCCCCAAGAGTGGGAATGGCTTAAATATTCTGTCGCTTCATTGATATGTTCATCCGCTAGCATAATAAGGCGCTTAGGGTGATGTTGAAATGATTGCAGAGGAAGTTGCTGCACCATTAAAGACTCCTATTAGAGAGAGGGTGGGGGAGATTGTCTGAATAGTGGGGAGGATTGTCCGATTTCCATTATATCCCTTATATCAGACAGGACTATACTATCCCTCTAATAATTTTCTTACAACTAATTCACTTATAACCTACTCAATCTAGGAGTTATCACTATGCAATTTGCAGCGATGTTCTATCCCCTTTTAGCCGTCTTAATTTGGGCGATGAATGCTGTTGTCAACAAATTATCGACGGGAGTTGTCGAGCCAGAGACTATCTCATTTTACCGATGGTTCTTTGCCTTTTTAATCCTCACGCCATTCTGCCTTAAAAAGAGCATTAAAGAGTGGCAAACGATCAAACCCTATCTTGCTAAACTCGCATTTTTAGGACTTTTGGGGATGGCGCTCTACCAATGTCTTGCTTACTATGCCGCCTATACCATTAGCGCGACGATGATCGGCATCTTTATCTCCCTCATTCCACTATTAACTATTATTTTGAGCCTATTTATCCTTAAAACACCAATCACATTGGGTTTAATTATCGGTAGTGCGCTCTCTTTTTTCGGGATTATCTGGCTGATTAGTGGTGGAATGCCGGGGATTCTCTTTGAAGTAGGGGTTGGGCAAGGGGAGTTGATGATGTTAGTTGCTGCTTCAGCCTATGCGCTCTATGGTGTCTTGACGAAAAAGTGGCAGATTCGTCTCTCTGTTTGGCAATCTCTCTATTGGCAGATTATCTTCGGAATGATAATTCTTCTCCCACTCTTCTGGCTAGCTGTAGATCGAGCGATCACCTCTGATAATATTGGCTTGATTCTCTTTGCCGGCATCCCCGCTTCTATTATCGCACCATTTCTATGGATTAAAGGGGTCGCTTTTCTTGGCCCTAATAAGACAGCACTCTTTATGAATCTTTCACCGCTATTAACAGCACTGATCTCCATTGTTGTACTGCATGAATCTCTAGAGAGCTATCACTATATCGGTGGTGCCGTCTCTCTAACAGGGGTTATGATCGCACAGAGATTTTCGCAGTAATCGATGCTTATCTAGAGTTTCTATTTTGAATCTTAACAAAACACCCTAAAGCAATCATTAATGATCAACTTTAGGGTGTTTTTTATATTCTCTTTATACCCTCTTTATTCTCTCTTTTAAGCGACTAGAGGCTTTTTCGGCGAATCATCCGATGGCGTAGACGGCTATAGATGAATGCGATTAAGAAGAGAAGTGTTTGGCTGAGAACGATACAGGGGCCCGTTTCGGCATCGATATGAAAGCTTAAGAGAACGCCCATAAAAGCGGAGATAAGTGAGGAGATTACCGCAATTATCATCATAATGGGGAAGCGCTTTGTGAGGAGAAAGCCAATAATGCCGGGGGCTACCAACATCGCGATAACGAGGATAACGCCCACCGCTTGTAGTGATGCCACAATACTTAGTGCTAATAGAATCAGTAATGTATAGTGCAGAAATTTAACCGGCAGCCCTAAAACACTCGCTTGTACCGGATCGAAGCAGTAGAGCATAAAATCTTTTCGTTTCAAGAGGATAACAAGTAACGTAATGCCGGCAATAATGATAATTTGCCACAGCTCTGATGGGAGAATCCCTAAGATATTACCAAATAGTACATGAGTAAGATGCTGATCGGTCTTTACAAAGGAGAACGCAAAGAGTCCTAATGCAAAGAGTCCTGAGAAGACGATCCCTAAAATGGCATCCTCTTTAATCCGGCTATTAGCGCGTAGATACCCCGTTGCAACAGCACAGAAGAGCCCAGAGGCAAAGGCGCCTATTACGAGCGGAAGATTGAAGATAAAGGCTAAAACAATCCCCGGCAATACGGCATGAGAGATCGCATCGCCCATCAATGCCCATCCTTTCAAAATAAGGTAGCAGGAGAGAACGGCACAGACAACGCCGGAGATAAGCGCGCCTAACATCGCTTGCTGCATAAAGGGATATTGTAGTGGTGTTAAAATTAAGGAATCGATCATAGTGATACCTCCTTCTGCGCTAACTTTTGCCCATCTTGCTCCAATGTCCCTTCGATCTTATCAATACTTTCACTCAGTTTTTGATGCCGGCGTGCTGAGCGACGTTTTGCAAAATGACCATGCTTAGGTGCGAAGAGAAATGCAAGCAGAAAGAGCGAGGTTTGAAGAACAACGATCAAACTCCCTGTCGTTCCACCCGGTAAAAAGAAGCTAACATAAGCACCAATAAAGCTACTGACGGCACCAATAATCACCGCTAGCGTGAGCATCACACCAAAGCGATCTGTCAAGAGATAAGCGGTAGCACCAGGGGTGATTACCATTGCGATTACTAAGATTGCTCCTACCGTTTGGAGAGCTGCAACAATACAGGCGCTTAAAAGCACAAAGAAGAGGATCTGTAGACGCATGACCGGTAAACCGATTGTCTTTGCTTGCACTTCATCGAAGAAGAGTAGCATCAGATCTTTCCAATAGCAGAGAAGGAGAAGAAGGGAGATGATAGTGATAATGGCTGCTTGTAGGGCATCACCATCGGAGATTCCTAAAATATTACCAAAGACAATGGAGTTGATGCTAATAGGGGTGGGATTGAGTGAGATGATAAGGAGCCCCGCGGCAAAGAAGCTACTAAAGATTAAGCCGATAATGGCATCTTCTCGCAATTTTGTGAAATGCTTCACCAGCCCCATTGCAAGAGCTGCTAAAATCCCGGTAAAAAATGCCCCAATAGCGTAAGGAAGGCTTAAAGCATAAGCGCCGGCAACCCCGGGGACGACAGAGTGGGAGAGCGCATCCCCCATTAATGACCATCCTTTAAGCACCAGATAAGCAGAGAGAAAAGCACAAACAGCGCCAACTAGAAGACTCATCAAAATCGCTTTGAGCATATACTCATACTGAAAAGGCTCTATTAAGAGCGACAATAACTGTTCCATTGATCACTCCTGAGATGTTTCACTATTAAGAGGGGCACGCTCTTTTTGATTATTGCGTACTTTTTTAAGCTCTTGAGTCTCTGTGCAGCCATAGAAGACAGCAGGGCGTTCATCATCAGTTAAGACCGTTAAATGGCGCGGATCATCATCACTATGGAGATGATCGCCCTTAAGTGAGATCTCACGCAGAACGCCACCGAAGGTATGGGTAAGATTCTCCTGTGTATAGGTGGTTTCTGTGGGACCTTGGGCTAAAACTGTCTGATTTAAGAGAATAACCTGATCACAAAACTCTGGAATCGATCCTAAGTTATGGGTGGAGACTAACATCAGATAATTCTCTTCTCTTAGTGAGATAAGAAGTTCAATAATGCTATCTTCGGTCTTAAGATCAACGCCGGTAAAGGGTTCATCGAGTAGTAAAATACGGCTCTCTTGCGCTAATGCTCTTGCTAAAAAGACCCTTTTTTTCTGCCCGCCGGAGAGCTCACCGATCTGCCGCTTACGAAAAGCGGTAAGATCGACGCGTGCTAAGGCTTCATCGACCTTTTGATGATCTATTTTAGAAGGAATTCGTAAAAAACCCATCTTGCCATATCGACCCATCATCACCACATCTTCAACAAGAACAGGGAAGTTCCAATCAACTTCCTCTGTCTGTGGGACATAAGCGATCTTATTGGCTTTTAGCGCCTCTTTAATAGCCATATTATCGATCTTAATCGTGCCGGAAGTGGGGTTGACTAACCCCATGATCGACTTGAAAAGTGTCGATTTACCACTTCCATTGACACCGACTAAGCCACAAATAGTGCCGGCATCGAGACGAAAATTAACATCAAAAATAGCTCTATGGCCATTGCCGTAAACAACAGCGACATCTTCAACAACGATACTCATTCTAGGTTAAATCCTTTAACAATCGTTTCTACAGTGGTTTGGAGAAGATCAATATAGGTGGGGACAGGCCCATCTTCTGTTGAGAGAGAATCAACATAGAGAACGCCACCATAACGAGCGCCACTCTCTTTAGCAACCTGTTTTGCTGGTTTATCAGAGATGGTACTCTCACTAAAAAGAACCGGAATTTGGTTGGCACGAATGGTATCAATCAAACGTTTAACCTGTTGTGGCGAGCCTTGTTCATCGGCATTGATGGGCCAGAGATAAGCCTCTTTGAGATTATAATCTGCGGCTAAATAACCAAAGGCTCCTTCACTCGTGACTAACCAGCGCTGATCTTCAGGGATCTGCTCAAGCTTTTCCCGTAATGGTTTATCGAGCGCTCTGATCTTTTCGGCATATTGAGCAGCATTTTCATTGTAGATCGCCGCATTTTCAGGATCAGCTTCTACAAAAGCTTGACGAATATTTTCGATATAGATTAAGGCATTATTAGGGCTCATCCAGGCGTGCGGATTAGGTAGCCCTTCATATTCCCCTTCATAGATCGAAAGGGGGGTAATACCCTCTGTTACAACAGCAGATGGGACATTTTTAATATTTTGGAAGAAGCGCTCAAACCAACGTTCAAGATTGAGACCATTCCATAAAATAAGCTCAGCATCTTGCGCTTTGACGAGATCTCTAGGTGTCGGTTGATAATCATGAATTTCAGCTCCCGGCTTTGTAATTGACTCTACAATTGCTGCATCGCCGGCAACATTTTGTGCCATATCTTGTATTATGGTGAAGGTTGTGATAACTTTTAAGGGTTCTTTCGCATATGCAATTCCCCACGCGGAAGTTAACATCGCGCTAATCAGCGCACCTCTTAGGGCAGTTCTAGCCCACTTTTTCAGACTTTTTTTCGATTTTAATTCCATGATTATTGGCCTCCCTCAGCCTTTTATTTGAGAACCATTCTCATTTGTAAATTTATATCATATAGAGCTTACTGTCAAACTTATCCTAAAAATATAATGAAAAAATGATATTTTTGGGACTGATATAGGATGGTTGAATCTCCCCTTGGAGTGCGCTATAGAGCAAGAGAAGCAGGGAGGAGTTGAAATTGAAGTGCAGAATTTTTCTGGAGATAGATAAAGATCTGGTAAGAGAAATAGTGAGAAGAATCGCAAGAGTCACAAAAAAGGTCACAAAAGGAACCGAAAGAGGAATCGCGAGAAGAAGGGCAGGAGGAGTAAGGGGCCCGGCGAGAATGGTGGAAACTTAAGAGGTCGTAGGAAGAGTTAAAAGAAGACTCAATTGGAAAATCGTCATCATTTCCATTTCAATCTATTTCCATTTCAATCCCAATCCGAGATAGAGCGTTCGATTGGTGCTGCTTCCCCGTTTCGCCTTTAATTTCTCATATTGATAACCGGTATTGATCGAGAGATTATCCGTCAAGCGATAGGCGAGAGAAGCATTGAGATTGAGATCTAAAGTAACATCCCGATTAAAACTTCGCCCGACACTCCCTTTAGTTGCAAAGGAGATGGTCTGATTGTAGAGGTCATGCTGAAAATTCCATTTGAGTGAGAGCTGCGGGTTATTGGAGTGTGTTCGATCCCGATACTCAATACTTTGATAGTTGAGTAATGTCGCCAAAGAGAGCTGTGAGCGCGCATTATTCCAGACCTGAAAACCAGGTCCTGTACCGATTAGTAGATTATTGCGGATATCTTCAATCCAATCGTGCTGAAATGCGATCGATCCTTGCCAGAAGAAGCGCGGCGTGATGAATCGATCCGCGGCATAATTGAGATGATAGTAGTAATCTTTTGTTTTATTCTGATCTCGCTTACGATAGAAGTGTGCGGAGGTGATATGACGCCAAAGACCATATTCCAAAGTATATTCCCCCTTAAGGCGATAGCGGGAGAGGCGAGAATTATCATTATCAAAGATCGCACTTGCGTTGAGCGCTAACTCTTGGCGAAAAGTTTTAGGTTGCAGAGTTGTACGATTTACTTTTGCAATAATAAGATTTTTATCGAAAGGAATGGATTGAGGGATGCCATGATTTTTAATAATGAGTCGATCTTTTAATGCCTCATCTTCAGCATCGTAGCGCACCTCGGTTGAGGTAAAACTCTTTGTAAATTGATTCTCTTTGACGGCGACCGGCGCTTTAATCTCAAATTGAGCGATATGTTTTGCATCTACCTTTACTCTGCCGGCATAAGGGGTTTCGATCTCAACCTTATGCGCCTCTATTAGTAAAATTTTACCACTGAGCTGATCCCCATTTTTTAAACGGATCTGATCGGCAAAGAGCGGAGTCGCTAGAAGTGAAATAAGCAGGGAGAGGAGGAGAATCAGTTGTGAAGTAAAGCGTTGGTGTGAAAATAATCTCATCAATTTTGGCATCAACAATCTCTCTTTTAGGGGAGAAGGTACTTTTCCGATTCTGTAGTAATAGATTACTGTAGAACGAATTAGAAAAGTCGGTAGAGAACAGGATAAAGGTCGATTTTGACAAGATCAAGAATAAATTGACGTTAATTGCCATTAATAAGCATTGGTAAGTACTAATAGACATCAATAGACATTAATAAGCGCCGATAAGCGCCAATTGACACTCACTTAAATTAAATTGATCTATTTGGTCTTGAAGTGTTTTCTTTATACTTTCTCTAAGAGCCAGTGGAGATAACGTGCATGTGCCTGATATCCGGGCTTTTCAGAGTAACGTAATTCCATCGCAAGGTGATCCTCTTCACTGATTCTTTGTCGAGCTTGTGGCGCCATAAAATCATAATAGGTACGTATTCCACTCTCTTTAAGGAGCATTAAACCATGATTCTCAATCTGCTTTGCTAGCCATTGTGGGGAGATGGGGGAGATCGGCGTTAGACTGCCCTTATCGCCCTGAAATTGCCCCTTATCAACATAGTAGTAATTCCCTCGAATGAGATTGTGGTAGATCAATCCTTCTTGGTTGTAGAAGAGAAGAGAGAGTTTGCCCCCTTTCTTCAAGTAAGGAAGTGCGATCTGGAAGAAGAGATCGGGATCAGGTAACCATTCGATCATTGCATGACAGGTGATTAGATCAAATTGAGGAAGCGATAGATGGGGAATTGTTTCCAGAGATTCATGATAAAAGGTGGCATCTATTCTTTCATTCTGAAAGCGCTCTTGCGCTAAATTTAACATCTCTATCGCCGGCTCAACTAAGGTGAGGTGATGGCCCTTTTGGGCAAGCATTAGCGCATATTGTCCCTGTCCAGCGCCTATATCGAGGATAGAGAGAGGTGTTTGATGAAGATTTAACGCATCAAAATCTCGTTCTAAAATAGCAAGGCGCAATCTTCCTTTAAATGTTTGGTAGATATTGCGTTTAAACTTTCGACTCAGCTGATTAAATGTCGTCTTATTGTCATGCCCTCTCTCTCCATGAGGAGCCGATTGCTCAAGTGATTGATCAGAAGAAGCGGATATCGGTTTTGGCGTTTTAGCGAGTTTAGTGGGCATGATGCTTTCTTAAATGACTAAGTGATTAAATGATTAAATGAAGTGACCCAATGATCAATTATCGGAGGATCAGTTGATGAGATCAGACTGATGCATCAGGTTTGTATCATCAGATTTGTATCATCAGATTGATTCGATCAAATTTACGCAATTAGATTAAAGCGGGGATATTGCAAGATTTCTGCTAGCATCGAGTAGGGGAACTCATTGGTAATCTCCCGATAATCGTGAGCTGTATCATTATAAAAAGAGGCAGATTCATCAATATTACGATTAGTGATCTCAACTCTACTCCAGAGCTCCTTTAATTGATCGAGATCTTTCAGCTCAGGATGGTGATTGGCGCGTTTATGAAGATAATTGAGGCGATCACGAAGTAGTAAGATATTGAAGATCTCCTCCTCTTGTGACTGTTTGTGGAGCTTATCATCGTAGAGTGGCATAATCTCTTCATAGAGTTTACGCTCGTCGCGTAGTACCTTCTGTGTGATAACAATAATAGGGCGAGAGTGGTCGATTAATTCACTCTGAAGTCGTAGAACATCTGAAAATGCCGTTTCACAGAGCAATCGCTGAGCACGTAATTTTCGGTAATGGTGGAGGAACAGCACTAAAATAGTGGCAGAGAGAAGAATCGTAATAACGATCGTTAATATAGTGGTTTTCATATAAGCTCAAGGTTCCTTAGCCGATGAGAGTTCTATCTACAAAGTGGCGCGTCGTTAGCCACCGCGCTATTCTCTATCATTTCTCCTATTATATTCGGAATAAAAATAAATGGAGAGATATATTGATCTATTAACCTAGGTTGGTGGGTCGGTGATCTATTAAATAGAGATTATCGATGAGTATTTCGATGGGTACTCTTTGAGATTTCTCATGCCTCCTCTTCATTTTCCATTTCCACTTCACATTTCATATTTCACATTCCTCATTCCCGGTTTCCAGTTTTTCTACTCTTAGATTGCCATTTTTTTAGGAGTCATCCATACCTTTTTTCGGGGTAAAAAGAGGGTGAAAAATTCTCTTTAGGGAAAGATAAAAATCTCTGAAATGCCCCATAAAATCTTTATCGAAAGATAAAAAATAGCGCTCTAATTCTATTGACTAAGGTGGGGCATAAGGATAGAATCAGTGACTCAGAAATCGATCATCTCTTTCGATTCCTATTGATCTTATTTATGGGTTGAATTTCTCAATGAAAAAACAGAAAGTCGCCATCATTATGGGGAGTAGAAGCGATCTGCCAACAATGCAGAATGCTGCTGATATACTCAACCAATTTTCCATCTCATACGACATGAAAATCGTCTCGGCACATCGTACGCCAGAGCATATGGTCTCCTTTGCGCTCTCTGCAAGAGAGGCAGGTTATGATCTGATTATTGCCGGAGCAGGAGGTGCTGCGCATCTTCCGGGAATGGTTGCTTCTTTAACGACACTCCCTGTCATTGGTGTTCCAATTAAAACAAGTACCTTAAGTGGTGTTGATTCTCTCTACTCTATTGTGCAGATGCCTGGTGGCGTGCCTGTTGCCACAATGGCAATCGGTGATGCCGGCGCCAAAAATGCCGCACTTTTAGCAGCTCAAATTCTCGCATTGAGTAACGACACACTTCATCAACAGATTGAACATTTTCGCGAAAAGCAAACCGCAACTGTATTAGCAGACAGCACAATTGAGGAGAAATAACTAAAATGCACATTTTACCCGGAAAAACTATTGGAATTATAGGTGGTGGTCAACTAGGTAAAATGCTAGCAGAAGCGGCGAACAGGATGGGATATTACGTTATCACGCTCGATCCTGCTTCAGATGCGCCGGCAGTCTCCGCATCTCATGGACATATTGTCTCTGGTTTCTCCAATGAAGAGGGTTATGAAACATTGATCTCTCGCTGTGATGTGGTGACTTATGAGTTTGAAAATATTAGCGCCAGCTTGGTAAAACGTCTCAATGAGGAGTATTGCAATATTCCTCAAGGTGAGCTTCCCCTCTATTTAGCCCAAAATAGAGCACGTGAAAAAGCAGCATTAACGGAAGCGAGCTTACCTGTTGCGCCCTATGTGGTATTGGAAGATCCAGAAAAAGAGCTCTCTAATGCGATTGACACATTAGGTTACCCTTTTGTCGTAAAGACACAGGAGGGGGGCTATGATGGTAAAGGGCAAGTGGTTGTTCGGAGTGAGGCTGATCTTCCTAAAGTTGCAACGCTCTACAATATCCCCTGTGTTGCGGAAAAATTTATCCCATATGATTGGGAATGCTCGATTATCGGAACGCGCTCAATTAATGGTGAATATCGACACTTCCCGATAGCGGAAAACCTTCATCACAATAATATTCTTTTTAAGACCGTTGCCGGCAGTGAAAAGGTGACGGCTGAATTAGAAGATGCGCTCAACGAGATGCTTAAAAGCTTTATGGTGACTCACAATATTGTGGGAACATTAGCGATGGAAGCTTTTGTTGTAGGAGATCTTATCTATGTCAATGAGCTTGCGCCAAGACCCCATAACTCCGGGCATTTTACCATTGAAGGGTGTGCAACAAGTCAATTTGAACAGCATATTCGGGCGATCTGTGGCCTCCCTCTTGGAGAGACTACACTCAAGCAGAAGACAGTGATGTTCAATATTCTTGGGCAAAATCGAGAGTTTCTCTTCAATTATCTCCCCCATCTTTCGAGCGATGCGCACCTTCATCTCTATGGGAAAAAGGAATTTAAAAATAACCGTAAAATGGGCCATGTCACCTTTACGGGCTCAAAAGGATTAACTTCTTTTGAGAAAATGCTGACAGATAGTTTTGAATAAACTGATACTCAAGGACTCTAATGAAACGTAGATTTTATATTGAAAGTACCCCGCGCTATTCAACTGAGGCTGCTGCCTTATTAAGCGAGCTCAAAAAAGCACTTAATATTCAGACGTTATCAAAAGTGCGACTCATTCAAGTATATGACCTCTTTGATTTGGCAGAGAAAGACCTTGATAGAGTGCGTACGGCATTAATTCAACCAGTCCGAGATCAAGAGATTGATGAGAGTATCATGATGGCTGAATTAGCAAAAATGCCTCACTTCACGATTGAATGGCTTCCTGGACAATATGACCAAAGAGCATATAGCGCAGAGCTTGCATTTAAAGTGCTCGGGATCTCTCCTAAAACACAAGTTGCAACGGCACTTCTTTACGGTTTTAATCATGATCTCTCTGCAGAAGATCTCCAAAAAATTCAAGATTATCTCTTTAACCCCATCAATTCCCGCCTGAAAGATCTCACCCTTCCTATTAATGAATCACGTTTTATCGATAGACGTGAGCCGAAGAAGGTGGAGAAAATTAAAGACTTTATCCATATGACCGATTCGAAACTGACAGAATTTAAGCTGCAGATGGGATTGGCAATGGAGTTTGAAGATCTTAAACATATTCAAGATTACTTTAAAAATGAAGAGAATCGTAACCCTACCGAGACAGAACTCTTAGTTCTCGATACCTATTGGTCGGATCATTGCCGTCACACCACTTTTGAGACTGCGCTTCAAACGATCGATTTTACCGAGAGTCAATTTAAAGAGCAGATTCAGCAAGCGTATGAAGATTATCTTGCGCTTCGTCGTGAGACGGGAATTACAGAGCGCCCTGAAACATTGATGGATATGGCGACAATTTTTGGTCGTTATCAGCGTAAAACAGGTGAGCTGGCTGATATGGAAGTGTCTGATGAGGTCAATGCCTGCTCTGTTCGCATCAATGTCGATGTTAATGGTGTCGATGAGCCATGGTTGTTGATGTTTAAAAATGAGACCCATAATCACCCCACAGAGATTGAGCCTTTCGGTGGTGCTAACACTTGTGTAGGGGGGGCTATTCGTGATCCGCTCTCAGGGCGTGCTTATGTCTATCAAGGAATGCGTATCACGGGTGCAGGTAATGTGCTTGAGCCGGTAGAAGAGACGCTTCCTAACAAGATTCCTCAAAGAAGAATTAGTAAAGTCGCAACCCAAGGAAATAGTGCTTATGCTAATCAGATTGGGGGTACAACGGCTTTTGCTAAGGAGTATATCCATCCCGGATTTGTGGCAAAACGAATGGAGTTAGGGGCGGTTGTCGGTGCGGTGCGTGAAGATTATGTTGTGCGTGAAAAGCCCGTTGCCGGCGATCTAATTATTCTTTTAGGTGCAAAAACAGGCCGTGATGGCGTCGGTGCAGCAACAGGCTCATCGCAAGTACAAACCGTTGAGACAGTTGAAACTGCAGGTACAGATGTCCAGAAGGGCTGTGCAAGTGAAGAGCGTAAAATTCTTCGTCTCTTCCGCAAGAAAGAGGTGACAACGCTGATTAAGAAGTCAAATGACTTTGGTGCGGGCGGCGTCTCTGTTGCGATTGGTGAGTTAGCAGATGGTGTCTATGTCGATCTTGATAAGGTTCCGACAAAGTATCCCGGCCTTAATGGTACAGACCTTGCAATCTCAGAATCACAAGAGCGTATGGCAGTTGTGGTGGCAAAAGAGAATGCAGAGCGCTTTATTGAGCTTGCGGCGGCGGAGTCTGTAGATGCTGTAGTTGTGGCAAAAGTAACAGAAGATCCTCGCCTTGTGCTTGAATGGAAAGGGCATAAAATTGTTGATATTGCCCGCTCATTCTTAGATACCAATGGTATTCGTAAAACGGCGACCGCTAAAGTGGTTGATAGCAACCTACCATCACCACTTCTTCAGCGTCAAAACTTAGATGATATTGAGAAGACTTGGCAGAATATTCTTTCTGATGTCAATATTGCGAGTCAAAAAGGGATGAATCAGAGTTTTGATTCCACCTTAGGGCGCTCAACTGTTCTTCTACCTTATGGTGGTAAGTGTCAGGCAACGCCGGCAGAAGCTTCAATTCAGAAGATTCAAGTTGCAGAAGGGGAGACGCAGACAGCAGCAATCTTAGCGCATGGCTACAATCCCTATATTGGTGAGTGGTCTCCTTTCCATGGCGCGGCGTATGCGGTTATTGAATCCCTCTCTCGCTTAGTGGCATCAGGTGGTGATCCTAAGCGCGCACGACTCTCTTTCCAAGAGTACTTTGAGCGTTTAGATGGTGTTCCAGAGCGTTTTGGTAAGCCGGTAGCAGCACTTTTAGGCTCTATCGCTGCGCAGAAAGCTTTCAATGTGCCGAGTATTGGCGGTAAAGATAGTATGAGCGGAACTTATGAGGAGATCAATGTTCCACCTACTTTAGTCTCTTTTGCGGTTGTTCCGGTAAAGACTGAAGATGTTATCTCACCAGAATTTAAGGATAGTGGTCACTATATCTATCTTCTTCCTGTGAAGGAGGATGTGACAGATCGCATCCCTTATGAAGAGATTAAACGTAACTTTGAAGTTTTTGAGAAGATCCATCGTCAATATAAGATCTATGCGGCAAGCTCCGTTCGTCAAGGTGGTGTCGCTGAGAGTTTAGCAATGATGAGCTTTGGTAATCGTATCGGTGCTAATATCGAAAATATCTCTGAGCATGATCTTTTCCGCCCACAATATGGGGCATTTGTGATCACAACGCGTCAAGCGTTACCGGAGTCGGAAGATTATATTGCCATCGGTACAACATTGAGTGAATACCGCTTCGATTATGGTCAGATCACTATTTTAGGTTCAACGCTACAAGCGGCAGCGGAAGATCGTTTTGAGAAGATCTATCCGATCTATCAGAAGAGCGAAGGTTTTGTTCCTAAAGTAGAGGCTCGCCCCTTAAGTGCCGTGAAGAATCATCTTGCAGTTGAAAAACCACAGGTCTTAATTCCTGTCTTTGAGGGAACGCATAGTGAATATGATACGGCGAAAGCTTTTGAAAAAGCGGGTGCGACAACCAATCTTCTACCGATCGTAATGTTAACGGAGGCTGATTATTTAGCCTCAATTCTGAAGTTTAAAGAGGCCTTAAAGCTCTCTGAGATCTTTGTCCTATCATCCGGCTTTGCAAGTACTGAAGAGCCAGCAGGAACAGGGTCAACAATGGCGCTCTTCTTAAAACGTCCTGAGATTCAAAAAGCGGTTGAAAACTTCTTAGAGAAGGGTGGATTGCTCCTCGGTATTAATGCCGGTTTCCATGCTTTAGTGAAAACAGGCCTTCTCCCTTACGGTGAATATCGTCAAGAGAGTGAACTCCTCTTAACGACCAATCAGATCGGTGAGTTTAAAGCGCAGATGGTGACAACAGAAGTTGTGAATAATCACTCATTATGGTTTGCGACCAATAGTATTGGTGAAGAGCATCACCTCCCCTTTGCAGCATTAGAAGGGCGCGTTGTCTTAACAGAAGAACTCTATGAGCAATTAAAAGAGCGTGGGCAGATCGCAACTCAATATGTCGATCATAAAGGGCGTGCAACACTTGATCTCACCTTTAACCCGGCACTCTCTGATTATGCGATTGAAGCGATTACAAGTCCTAATGGGCAGATTCTCGGTAAGATGGCACATAGTGAGCGATATGAAGAGGGGCTTTTCCTCAATATCCCCGGCAATAAAGCACAAACGATCTTTGAAAATGCAGTGGCAGCAGTCACTACTCCTAAAATCTAATATGAGCAGAAGGTATTAAATATGTCACAGTTACTCTATGAAGGTAAAGCGAAACAGATCTACAGTACAGAGAATCCAGAAGAGGTTCTGATCCATTATAAGGATGATGCAACTGCAGGTAATGGTGCTAAGAAGGCTCAATTTGAAGATAAAGGGGTCTTAAATGCTGCGATTTCGACGATGATCTTTGAATATCTAATTGAAAATGGTATTAAGACCCATCTGATCAAGCAGGTTAATGATCGTGATGTTCTCTGTGAGAAGATCGATATTGTCCTTCTTGAGGTGATTATGCGTAATATCGCAACAGGATCACTCACAAGTCGTTTAGGGATTAAAGAGGGAACAAAGCTGAACCCGCCGATCCTTGAATTCTGCTATAAAAAAGATGAGTTTAATGATCCATTGATCAATACTGATCACGCATTAGCACTCGGCTTAGCAACGCGTGAGGAGATTGAGACAATCTCTGAAGAGGCACGCAAGATCAATCAACTCCTTATCAAACTCTTTGCAGAGATCGGCATTGAACTTGTAGATTTTAAGGTGGAGTTTGGTCGTAATCCTAAAGGGGAGATTGTTCTCGCTGATGAGATTAGCCCAGATACCTGTCGCCTTTGGGATGTTGAAACCCATAGCAAGCTCGATAAGGATCGCTTCCGTCAAGATCTCGGTAATGTGATCGATGCCTACCGTGAAATTCATAAGCGTCTTTTAGCACGCAAGGAGAAATAAGTGTTTGCAGTTATTGGTAATCCAAATGCTGCTTCCTTAACGTACTACGGGCTGCATAGTTTGCAGCACCGTGGTCAAGAAGGTTCCGGTATCTCTGTAATGAATGATGATGGAGAGATCAATACCATTAAAGGTGAGGGACTCTTAACGGATGTCTTTACCAATCCTGCAATGTTAGTCGATCTGCCGGGGGCATATAGTATCGGTCATATCCGCTATCCATCAAATGGGGAGAAGGGCTACGATAATGTCCAACCGCTTTTGATGAAGATGAGTGATGAGAAGTTTGCCATCGCTTATAACGGCAATATCACCAATACAACAGAGCTTCGTCGTGAGCTAGAGCGTCAAGGAAGTGTCTTTCACGCTTCAGGTGATGCGGAGATCTTAGTTCATCTTATTCGTCGTAAAGAGGGCTCATTTTTAGAGCGATTAAAAGCTTCTCTCTTAGAGCTTGAGGGAGCTTTCAACTACTTTATTCTTCATGATAGTGGTGTCTACGCCGTTCGTGATAGTAAAGGAATTCGCCCACTCTGTATCGGTAAATTGTCAGACGGCGGTTATGTCTTTGCCTCTGAGACCTGTGCTTTAGGGATTGTAGGCGCAACTTATATTCGTGATGTGCTACCCGGTGAGATCGTCTATATTGAAGATGGTAGAGTGATGTCAACCTTCTTTACTGAAGAGCGCATGCATGCAATCTGCTTGATGGAATATGTCTATTTTGCACGCCCTGATAGTGATCTTGAAGAGCGAAATGTCCATAGCTTTCGTAAGCAGAGTGGTATTGAACTCTGTAAAGAGACCCATGTAGATGCCGATATGGTGATCGGTGTTCCCGACTCATCGATTTCGGCAGCTAATGGTTATGCAGAAGGGGCCGGACTTCCTAATGAGATGGGATTGATCAAAAATCGTTACGTTGGTAGAACCTTTATTCGCCCGACACAAGCATTGCGTGAGCAGGGTGTCAGAATGAAGTTAGCGCCAATTCCTTCTGTTGTTAAAGGAAAACGTGTGATTGTGATTGATGATTCTATTGTCCGTGGAACAACAAGTCGCCGTATTGTGCAGATGTTACGGGAAGCGGGAGCCAAAGAGATCCATATGCGCGTCTCCTCACCGCCGATTATGTATCCCTGTTTTTATGGGGTTGATACCTCAAGAAGAGAAGATCTTTTAGCGCATCAACTCGATACGGAAGAGATGCGTCGCCATATCAAAGCAGATTCCTTAGCGTTTTTAAGTCGAGAGGGAACGGTCCGCGCCCTTCAGCGTTCAGAGAGTTTAGGCCCTAATTGTGGTGTCTGTATGGCCTGTTTTACAGGCGAGTACCCCACTGATATCTTAAAGAGAGAGCAGTAGAGAGATCAATTAAGAGAGATCAACGTATAACGCAGTTATACTCATACGTAGTTAATTATAAGTAGGATCGACACTCAATTAAGCGTCTTAATGGGTGTCGATCCGCAATCATCAGATTCTGGTATAAGAAGAGTAGAAAGGAATAAGCATGAGCGATGCATATAGAGAAGCAGGTGTTAATCTTGAGGCTGGCTACGAGTCAGTTGAACGAATTAAAAAGCATGTTGCCAGTACCATGCGCATTGGTGCGATGGATATTTTTGGTGATTTTGGTGGCTCATTCGATCTTTCAGAGCTTAACTATCAAAAACCTGTATTAGTCTCCGGCACCGATGGTGTTGGCACAAAGTTAAAACTCGCTTTTGAGATGGATATCCATGACACCATCGGAATCGATGCGGTTGCTATGTGTGTAAATGATATCTTAACGCAAGGGGCAGAGCCGCTCTTCTTCTTAGATTACATCGCCTGTGGGAAGAATAATCCCGCACAGATTGAAGCGATTGTAAAAGGCGTTGCTGAAGGCTCTAAACTTTCAGGCGCTGCGCTCTTAGGTGGTGAAACAGCAGAGATGCCAGGTTTTTATCAAGATGGTGAATATGATATTGCTGGCTTTGCTGTCGGCGTTGTTGAAAAAGATGAACGCATTACAAAAGCAAATGTGAAAGTAGGCGATAAGATTATCGGCTTACCTTCAAGTGGCGTGCATAGTAATGGATTCTCCTTAGTTCGCCATATTATTAAGGAGAAAGGGCTCGATTTTCATACCACTTATGAAGGCTTTGATAAACCCTTAGGTGAAGTGCTTTTAACACCCACAGAGATCTATGTAAAACCGATTCTCAATCTCTTAAAAGAGGTTAAAGTCAATGCAATGGCACACATTACAGGGGGCGGTTTCTATGAAAATGTTCCGCGGATGCTCTCTGGTCAGTTAGGAGCTCGATTTGAGCAAAAAGCATGGAATCCGCCGGCGATCTTCCCCTTTTTACAGAAAGCAGCAGGGATCTCCGATAAAGAGATGTTTACTGTCTTCAATATGGGCATTGGCTATATGATTGTGGTTGATCCAAGTGATGTGGAGCAGACGCTGTCATTACTGCCTACCGCCACTTTAATTGGTGAAATTACTGAGTCTGGTGAAGTAGAGATTGTATAGATGAAAAAGATCGCTATTTTTGCCTCAGGAACAGGATCAAATTTTGATGCATTAGTTGCTGCTATTGAACGAGGAGAGCTCGCCGCATCGGTAGAGCTACTCGTTTGTGATCGTCGCTCTGCAAAAGTTTTAGAGAAAGCGAAAGCAAAGGGGATTCCAACACTCCTCTTTTCAGGAAAAGAGTATGCTTCTAAAGCAGAGTATGAAGCGATGATTGTTGAAGCTTTGCATGAACATCAGGTTGAATGGATAGTTCTTGCTGGATATATGAGACTGTTAGGGGAGACGCTTCTAAATGCCTATCCTAATCGGATTATCAATATCCATCCATCGCTACTTCCCGCTTATAAGGGGAAAGATGCCGTAGGACAAGCGCTAGCAGCCGGCGAGAGAGTGGTGGGTGTATCGATCCATTATGTCGATGCCGGTATGGATACAGGCGAATTGATCGCTCAAGAGTCGATCAATCTCACAGGACGAGAGAATAAGGAAGAGGTGATGGAGATGGTTCACCATGTTGAACATCAACTCTATCCTAAAACATTAGCAAAGCTCTTTGCAGCGTCAGCTAGCTAGAGTCGTTCGCACAACAATTTTATATCGATATCTATTTTATAGATGCTTAGAGTAGTCTTCGACTTCGACTCAAACTGAGAGTAATAGAGTAATAGATATTGATCACAATTTTCCGCGCTACTTCTGAAGCCTACTTATTGAGCGAATAACTTAGGTAGAGAATCGCCGTAGTATTCAGAAGTATTGCGATCATTTCATCGTTGTTATTTTAGAAAGGATAGATCTAATCATGACTAAACGACGCGCACTTTTAAGTGTCAGTGATAAAACAGGAATTACCGAATTTGCAGCTGAACTCGTAAATTTAGGTTTTGAGCTTATCTCCACAGGGGGAACTAAGAAAGCGATTAGCGATGCCGGCATTGCAGTGAAAGATATCTCTGATATCACCGGCTTTCCAGAGATTATGGATGGTCGCGTTAAAACGTTGCATCCTATGGTTCATGGTGGTTTACTCTCCATTCGCGGTAATGAGAATCATACCAAAGCGATGACCGATAATGGTATTGATTATATCGATATGGTTGTGGTGAATCTCTATCCTTTTAAAGAGACAATCAGTAAACCTGGCGTTCAATATAATGATGCGATTGAGAATATCGATATTGGCGGTCCTTCAATGCTCCGTAGTGCAGCGAAAAACCATGAATCAGTAACTGTTATTACCGATCCGGCAGATTATGCTGTGGTTTTGGAAGAGCTAAAAGCAAATGGTGATACCACTTTTGCAACGCGTCAAAAATTAGCGCTTAAAGTCTATCAAACAACAGCCGCTTATGATGCATTGATTGCACAATATTTTGCCAATGAAATTGGGGATCAATTCCCGGAGAAGCTCACTTTAACTTATGAAAAGCAGCAAGGTCTTCGTTATGGTGAAAATCCTCATCAAGAAGCAGCCTTCTACAGAACGCCATTACCCCAAAATAACTCGCTTGCCCATGCAACGCAGATTCATGGTAAAGAGCTCTCTTACAACAATATTCAAGATGCGAATGCAGCAGTCAATATTATGTTGGAATTTAAAGAGCCGGTGGTTGTAGCAGTGAAACATATGAACCCTTGTGGTGTTGGTTTAGGCAAAGATCTGTTTGAAGCTTGGACAAAAGCGTATGAAGCAGATCCAACGTCTATCTTTGGTGGAATCATTGCGACCAATCGGGAAGTGGATGCGAAAACAGCCGAAAAGATGAGTGAGATCTTCCTTGAGATCATTATCGCGCCAAGCTTTACCGAAGAGGCGAAAGCGATCTTAATGGCGAAGAAAAATATCCGTCTTTTAGAGAATAATCCGCAAGACGAGCAGATGAAAGAGACCTTAACAACCACAGCTGTCAATGGTGGTCTTCTAGTGCAGACACTCGATCGAGCAGAGATCGATCCCGAAGCCTTCACGGTAGTGACAGAGCGCAAACCGACTCAAGAAGAGATGGATGCGCTACTCTTTGCCTGGAAAGTGGTTAAACATGTGAAATCGAATGCCATTGTTGTTGCAAAAGAGGGGCAGACTTTAGGTGTCGGCGCAGGGCAGATGAACCGTGTGGGTGCAGCTCAAATCGCACTCGATCAAGCAGGAGCAGAAGCAGAGGGTAATGTTTTAGCATCTGATGCTTTCTTCCCAATGCCAGATACTTTAGAAAATGCAGCGAAAGCCGGCATTAAAGCGGTTATTCAACCGGGTGGTTCAATTAAAGATCAAGATTCGATCGATGTCGCAAATCGTTATGGTATTGCCATGGTCTTTACAGGAACACGCCATTTTAAACACTAATCAATCGTAAGATTGAGAGTTAATCTCCTTAGATGGAGAAAAAAGCCAAAAAACAGAATCGTCCACTTGAAGTCGTAATTTTATTGTGTGGTGCTTTAAGAGCGATCAGAGATGAACGGTTCTGTTTGGAGGAAGTCAAAGTGCCGGAGGACGCAAGTTCTCCGGCATTTATGTATTGGGATTAATATAATCACCCCAATTTTGATCTTTGTGCCACTTTCTGTGTTGATTATCTGTTCAAATGAGATTTAGTCAAAAACTTTTATGCAGAATAGATTAAAATAAGAGCCTTTATTCTATTGATACTCAATATTTATATTGTACTCATTCGAGGTAGTGCATGGATTGGCAGCAGGTTATCTTCCAGTTTTTAGGTGGTTTGGGTCTATTTCTTTTTTCTATTAAGTATATGGGGGATGGGCTACAAAAGTCAGCTGGCAATCGACTACGCTCCATTCTAGACCGCTTTACGACAAACCCTTTTATGGGGATCTTAGCGGGTATCTTTGTGACTGTTTTGATTCAGTCAAGCTCCGGGACAACGGTGATTACTGTTGGATTAGTGAGTGCCGGCTTGATGACATTACGTCAAGCGATCGGCGTGATTATGGGGGCTAATATTGGGACAACGGTGACCGCCTTTATTATCGGGATCGATATCGGAGAATATGCCTATCCCATTCTTCTGACCGGTGCGGTTATGCTCTTCTTCTTTAAGTCGGCAAAGATCCAAAACTTAGGACAGATCTTCTTCGGCTTTGGTGGTCTTTTTATCGGGCTCGATCTAATGAGTAGCGGCCTTTCTCCACTTCGTCATCTTCCACTCTTTACCGATCTGATCTTAGAGATGAGCCATAGCCCGATCTTAAGTGTCTTTGTGGGAACGGTATTCACCTTAATTGTACAATCATCAAGTGCGACGATAGGGATCTTGCAAGGCTTATATGCAGAGAATTTAATCTCGTTAGAGGCGGCATTACCGGTTCTATTTGGGGATAATATTGGAACAACGATTACTGCTGTTCTTGCGGCGATTGGTGCTAATATTGTGGCAAAACGAGCAGCTGCAATTCATGTTCTCTTCAATGTCTCCGGTGCTATTATCTTTCTGCTCTTTTTAGGGCTCTTTACCCACTTTATTGTCTGGGTAACAGGCGCTCTTCATCTTGAGGCGAAGATGCAGATTGCATTTGCCCATGGAACGTTCAACATTGTCAATACCTTGATTCAGCTCCCCTTTATTGGTGCTTGGGCTTATCTTGTCACGAAGTTATTGCCGGAGCGGGAGAAGCAGAAAGAGAAGATTGCGCTCTATCTTGATGAAACACTTATTGAAAAATCGCCCTCTATCGCAATAGGACAGGCAAAAAAAGAGGTGATTCATATGGGAAATCTCAGCTTAGATGGTCTTCGTACTGCTTATACCTATCTTAAGAATAATAATCCCGATGAAGCAGTCTTTGCCAATATGTTGGAGAAGAATATTAATCAGCTCGATGAGGAGATCACTAAATATTTAGTAAAGATTTTCCCTCACTCAATCTCTCCTCGTGATTCAAATGAGCTACAAGCGCTTCTCAATTTAGTCTGTGATATTGAGCGTATCGGTGATCACTCTGAAAATATTATAGAGCAGATCAACTATATGAATGAGCGCAATATCGTTTTAAGTGATGATGCAAGGAATGAGGTTTATGAGATGTTTGAATTGACAATCAACTCAGTAGCGCTCTCGATAGAAGCGTTAGAGAAGGGGGATCTAAGCAAAGCACGTCACGTTTATGAATTAGAAGATCAGATCGATGAGATGGAGCGTTATCTTCGTAAGCAACATATCCATCGCCTTAATCATGGTGATTGTACACCTAAATCGGGCTTAACTTATACCGATCTTCTCTCTAATCTTGAACGTATCGGTGATCATGCTCATAACGTTGCAGAGATGCTTTTAGATAAGGCGCAGATTAGAAAATAGATTGATGGTGTAATTATAAATATACCGCTAGATATAGCGGTAGGTATTTTTACCTATTAGAGAAGTTAGAAAAGTTAAAAAAGGCTCTTTATCAGAGCCTTTTGTTTGCATCATTTTTACATTAATTTTTTACATTAATTTTGTATCTTGTTTTTGTATCTTGTTGCATGGATGAATGATTATGGTAAAGATAAAGATCGTATTGCTCTGATCTTATTAGCCCAATAAGAGCGAGTCATCTTCTACTTTATCGCCTCTTGTCTGTTCAAAGAGCATCAATAGATCAGAGATGGTGAGCTCTTTGCGCATCTCTCCTGAAACATCGAGAACAATCTCACCTTGATGTAACATCACGGTGCGATTGCCAAGGGAGAGGGCCTGCTGCATTGAGTGCGTTACCATCAATGTCGTGAGGCGATTTTTACTAACAATCTCTTCCGTGAGCTTTAAGACAAAAGCTGCGGTTTTAGGGTCGAGGGCGGCGGTATGCTCATCAAGTAGTAAGATCTTCGATGGTTGTAGAGAAGCCATAAGAAGGCTAATCGCTTGTCGTTGCCCCCCAGAAAGAAGCCCCATACTATCTTCAAGACGATTCTCAAGGCCGAGTTTTAGGGTAGAGAGATGTTGCCGGAAAATCTCTCTTCGTTCTTGATTAATTGCCGGGGAGAGCCGAAAAGAGGGTGCGCCACGATCATAGGCGAGCGCTAAATTCTCTTCGATTGTCAGGCTTTCACAGGTGCCGGTCATAGGATCTTGGAAGACGCGGGCAACTAACCGCGCCCGCTCTGATACTGTTTTTTTAGTGACATCTTCATCATTGATAAAGACTTTGCCGGCAGTTGTTGCCGCGTTACCACTGATAACGTTTAAGAGGGTCGATTTCCCGGCACCATTTGTACCGATAACGGTGACAAACTCCCCTTCACGAATGGTGAGATTGACCTTCTTAAGGGCAATATTCTCTAACGGTGTATGTTCATTAAAGATCACTTGAACATTTTCTAAACGCATCATAATTATCGTCTCCCTCTTAGTTTCTTAAATTTGCCCTTTATTTGGGGTAGGACCAGTGCAATAACGACCAATGTTGAGGTAATAAAGTTTAGATCTTGTGCGCCCACCCCAATTTTTTGTAATGGTTCGCTATGAAGCGCCAGTGCGATAAAGAGACGATAGAGTAGAGCACCTAAAATAACCGCTGTGGTGATCCAAAACATCTTTTTTGAAGTGATAAAGGTTTCGCCAATAATCACAGCTGCTAAACCGATAACGATTGTTCCCACACCAATAGAGATATCAGCACCCCCTTGTGTCTGTACATAGAGAGAGCCTCCTAAAGCAATGAGCGCGTTAGAGATCATCATGCCGAGATAGGTGGTTAAATTGGTGTTGATTCCCTGTGCTTGCGACATCTTGATATTTGCACCGGTTGCTCTTGTTGCAAGTCCTGTACGGCTTCTAAAGAAGAGATCGAGTAGGAGTTTGCCGGCAACAACAAAGAGAAGAATAATCAGCGGTTTTACCCAAAATTGATTACTATAATCCTCATTGATAAATGGGGTGATAACGGTAGGTTCCCAAATTAAGGGTAGATTCGGTGCGCCCATAATTCGTAAGTTGACAGAGTAGAGGGCAATCATCACTAAGATACTTGCAAGAAGTTGCATAATCTTTAAGGAGACATGTAACCAAGCCGTCACAAAACCTGCAGCCGCGCCGGCAAGTGTCCCAAAGAGCGTTGCAAGCCATGGATTGACCCCAGCGATAATAGAGACAGCGCAGACAGCACCGCCTAAAGGAAAACTTCCATCTGCGGTTAGATCAGGAAAGTTGAGTATTCTAAATGAGATCAGAACGCCTAAAGCGACTAATCCGTAGATTAAGCCCACCTCTAAGGCGCCGAAAAGCGAAATAATCGACATTAAAACTCCATATTAAAAAGATCGATATAAGAAAGAGAGCGCTCATAAGAGAGAGCTGATGAGATATTCGCATCTCTCCTAAAGCGCTATTTAAGTTACTCAATCACCTTAACGGCAGCATCGATCACTTCAGGAGGAAGGGTTACACCTTGCTGTGCTGCTGCTTTTAAGTTGACATAGAGCTCAGTATTTTGTGGCTTTTCTGAGGGGATATCGCCGGGCTTTTCACCATTTAAGATACGAACAACCATCTTGCCGGTTTGGCGACCCATGCCATAGTAATCTCCACCTAAAGCGGCAACAGCACCACGCTCAGCCGATGAAGTATCTGAAGCGATAAGTGGAATCTTTGTCTGAACAGCTGCTTGATACATCGATTCATACGCTGAGACAACATTGTTATCGGTACTGGTATAGATCACATCAACACGATCTTGTAAGCTCTTCACCGCGGTAGAGATATCGGTTGTTCTTTGGGCAGGTGCCGGCACAACACGAATATTTTGCGGCGTTAAGATCTCTTGGAGCTGCTCTAAGACGATTGTGGAGTTAACCTCGCCGGGGCTATAGACAAAACCGATACTTTTAACTTCTGGAATAATGGTTTTAATAAGCTCTACTTGTGGTTCTAATGGAAGATGGTCGGAGACGCCTGTGACATTGCCTCCCGTAGCTTCCCAACTACGAACAAGATTTGCGGCGACAGGGTCAGTCACTGCGGTATAGACAATTGGAACCGTTCTCGTTGAAGCAAGAAGCGCTTGCGCACTAGGGGTTCCAATTCCGACAGCCACATCGGGATGATCGCCGGCATATTTTTTAGCAATTTGCGCCGCGGTTGCACTATTACCTTGTGCGCTTTGGAATTGGATTTTAAGATTTTTTCCCTCTTTGTAGCCCGCATCTTTAAGCTCATCAATAATTCCTTGGCGAGCCTGATCAAGCGCCGGATGCTCTACAATTGCGGTAATTGCCACATGTTTGGGCTTCTCAGCAACGGCGAATGTACCGATCGAGAGCGGTAATACTAAAGAGAGCATTTGTAACACTTTTCTTCTATTCATTATTTCAATATCCTCATTTTCTCTGATTGTTAATCGTCAATTTTTGATTGTTAATTACTAATTACTAATTACTAATTACTAATGAGTCACTAGTAACCAATCATTGATCATTAATCGTATTTGTTAAATATTATTTTTAACTACCTTATCTTGATACTTTTATCTTGATACTTTTAAGATTTTGATAGAACTTCTCATCCCTCCCATTCCTCCCATTCTTCCCATATTTCTGTTAAATCATCTATTGAAATCATGGACACTTGAAGTTTCTAACTATAGGAGATCACTCGAAAAAAGTTCAATACTTTGAACATAACACAAAACAATTTATCTGGATAGTAACTGTTCAATAGAATGTTTCAATCTTGCCATTTTCAGGGGGATGAGAAAGGGTGCTATACTCGATAGAGGTATTATTAATATATAATTTCATAGAATCGTTTTATACGCTCGATGAGACGCAATAGGTTTTGTCGATTTGTAGGGTTATAAAATTGTTGATCTTATGAGGATATGATTCATCAGAGTAGATTAGGAGAGAGAATGTTAAATTGTAAAGATGGGATGTGTGAAGCAACGCCGCATCAGAAGCAAGAGGGCGTTCCTAGAGCGCTTGCAGAGAGAGGCCGGCATATCATCTATGTGAATGATCCGATGTGTTCATGGTGTTATGGAATCTCAGAGATCGTGACGGGACTCCAAGCTTATTGTGATAAGAAGGGGATAGGCTTTGAGATGATGGTGGGCGGACTTCGCTCTGGTGGTCCTGAAAGTTGGAGCGCTGCGCAACGACAATATCTACGAGAGGTCTGGAGTAGAATCACCAGAGTGACGGAGCAATCTTTTAACTTTAAGATTTTAGATCTTGAATATTTTGATTATGATACAACGCCGAGCTGCCGGGCGATTGTTGTCGCTAAAACATTATTGCCGGCAGATAATGGGCGAAGTTTAGTGCAATTTCTCCATGAATTGCAGAAGAAGTTTTATCTCAGAGGGGAAGATCCCAAAGAAGTCGATTTTTATCGTTCGATCTGTGAGCAGTTTAAAATCGATTTTGAGCAATTTACGATCCTTTTTCTCTCCGATGAGATAAAAGAGGAGACCTTAAGAGAATTTAATTGGTGTGCCGCGCATGATGCGACACTTTTTCCCACATTTCTCTGGATCGATGGTGGGGATATTCGTCGCTTAGCTTCGGGGTATACCTCTTTAGATCGGTTAGTCCGTCGAATTCCTATTATCGAAGCAGAAGAGCAGGGAGCGGAGATTAGGCCTTAAAATGCAAGAAGGCTTAAGAAGACTCTAGGATTGAATAATCCTGTCGAGATCAACTTAAGCCCTCGCTATTTATACTCTATTTGTACTCCATTTATACTCTTTTGAGGCTCTATTAGTGCTCTATTTTGCGTTCTACGCTTTACGCTCTATTTTATATGCAAAATATCGCCACTTGAGAGTGGAGCATCGATCCTTAATTGACGGCAATTCCGGTATTCGCTTTTACACGAATCTCATTATAGATCGCTGTCGCCTCTGCTTGATTGCACTTTTTAGCACCGATCAGCGTTCCTACATAGCCGGCGATAAAGCCTAATGGAATGGTGATAATGGCCGGCACAGCAAGATCGACTAGCGGTGAGCCGACAAAGATCGCCGCTCCCGGTGTTTCAGACCAGATGTTAGGCCCCATCATTCCGAGAATGAGGCAGGAGATGACGCCTGTTGAAATCGCTGTGACAGCACCTGTTGAGTTAAACTTACGCCAGTAGATGGTGTAGAGAATAACCGGTAGATTGCCTGAAGCGCCAATACAGAAAGCGAAGGAGACGAGGAAGGAGACATTAAGATTTTGGGCAAAGAGCGCCAGAAAGATAGAGAGTACCGCAATACCGATTGATCCTGCACGCGCAGCGGCAACTTGCTGTCTAACGGTCAATTTACCGCCCTTAATAATCTCACCATAGATATCGTGAGAGATCGCCGACGCTCCTGTTAATACTAAGCCAGAGACAACGGCTAAAATGGTGGCAAAGGCAACTGCACTGATAAAGGACATTAAGACATCGCCACCTAGATAGTGAGCGAGCAGAGGAGCTGCGGTATTACCCGCTTTATTTTCTGCCATAATATTCTCTAGGCCAACAAATTGTAGCGCGCCAAACCCTAAGAAGATGGTGAGTGAGAAGAAGATCGTTGTAATCCAGGTTGTCCAGGAGATCGATGCTCTTGCCGTCTTTGCATCTCGAACGGTAAAGAAGCGCATTAAGATATGGGGAAGCCCTGAAGTACCTAAGACCAATGCCATCATCATTGAGACAGAGTCGAGTGGGCTTGAGTATTTAATGCCGGGAACTAAAAACTTCTCTCCATGCTCTTTAGCAATCGTATCGAACATATTGGTAATGGAGTAATCAAACTTAATAAAGACCATTGCTGCTAAGAGTCCAGTTCCAAAGAGCAGAAGGAAAGCTTTAATAATCTGTACCCAAGAGGTTGCCGTCATGCCTCCAAAGAGAACATAGCTCGTCATCATCACCCCAACAATCATCACCGCAATCCAATACTCAATTCCAAAGAGCAGTTTGATGAGTGCGCCGGCACCCACAAGTTGTGCAATCATATAGAGGATCACAATCACAATGGTTCCTGAAGCGGCAACACCCCGAACCCGCTTCTCATTAAAGCGAGCAGTGAGCATGTCGGCAAGGGTATATTTTCCTAAGTTTCGCATCGGTTCAGCAATCAAGTAGAGCAGTACCAAGTTAGCGACAACATAGCCGATCGAGAAGAAAAATCCATCAAATCCCGTTAGAGCAATAGCGCCAGAAACACCTAAAAAAGCAGCGGCAGAGAGATAATCCCCGGCGATAGCAAAACCATTTTGCCAGCCTTTAAGGCCACCACCGGCGGTATAGAAATCGCTGGCTGAAGAGGTTCGCTTAGCCGCAAAATAGGTAACAACTAAAGTTAAGCCCACAATGGCTAAAAAGAAGGAGACAGAGACCATATTCATCTTAATGTCCTCCTCTTGTTGCTTGATACTCAGCGATTAAACGTGCAGAGAGCTTATCGAAATGAGTCGCCTTTCGGATATAGAGCGTGCAGAGAATAATCGTCATCAAGAAAAGGAGCGCCGAATAGATCCAAACGCCGGTAATTGCACCAATGACAGGTATTTGTAATATCGGTTGAAAAGCCAAAATTGGCAGTAAAATATAGATAAATAGAAAGATGCCCGTAATCGTAAAGAGAAAACGGTTCTTCTGCCGAACAAATTGGTGAAAGCTCTCCATCGATTCGATGGTGTTATAGTCGTCCCTTGTTAAGGGTTCTTTTTGTAGATCTATCATCTGATCCATACTTTATTCCTCCTAGTGGTTATGGATATCGCGATCTACTCTGTAATCTTTCTCTTCTTCTTATTTTCTACTTAATTATTATAGTTGTTGTATTTATAGTTATTATTCTGTTTTTATTATTATGTTGTTTGTTGACTTTCGCTTTAACTACATTTTAAATTTGTGAGTAAATTAATGTCTGTTTATATATTGTTTATATATTTTTAATTATTAATCGATGATTGCCTAATAGTACTACCCCAATTCTTATCTCAATGTCAAATAATTAAGCAAAAAGGAATTAAGTAAAGGGGGTGTAAAGTCAGAATTGAAAATAGAAAAAAGCTACTATCGAGTGATCTCAATAGTAGCTCTTAATGAGTAAGGGACTATTCTTTAAAAGTTTAAACTTTTCAGCTTTTAGGTTTTAAATTTTTAAAAACCGATTTAAAAGGACTCTAGATCCACTCAGTAGGGGCGGCCATCGCGAAAAGCTTCGATCTTTTTATTGGTATCATATTGCGATAGTGCGTAAACAGCCCAAAGTGCTGCCGGAATCCAACCAATCAAGGTAAATTGAAGGATCAGGCAGACAATTCCCGCCAGCGGACGACCGATAGTGAAGAAGACTAAAAATGGGATAAAGATGGCAATTAATAGACGCATAATCGTACTCTCTTTCTTTTAATAAACATCATGAAAATGATATGAAAATAAATATATCCCTAGATTATATACCCTATAGCGCCACTATACAGCTTTTTCTATAAATTTTAGGGGGAGTCTGCCAATCAGTTTCCACCTTTAACCTAAGGGCATCTATGCTATACTTTCGGAAATTATTGGGAGAGGAAGGATCACAATTTAAGAATTATTTTGTGAACCTAGATCATCGTTGAAATCGATTCATTTAACATTCATTTAGGATAACTTGATAGATGAAAGTATTAATTGTAGGTAAAGGTGGCCGTGAGCATGCGCTTGCGTGGAAGAGTAAGAAGAGCCCATTAGTCTCTGAAGTTTTTGTCGCTCCCGGCAATGCCGGAATGAAAGAGGATGCAACATTAGTTGCACTTTCAGAAACTGATCCTATCGCACTTGCTGATTTTGCAGAAAAAGAGGGGATTGATCTGACGATTATTGGCCCTGAAGCGAGTCTTGTTGCCGGTGTTGCGGATGAGTTTAAGCGCCGAGATCTACTTGTTTGGGGACCTGATAAAGCGGCGGCTCAGATCGAGGGTAGTAAAGATTTCTCCAAAAAGATGATGGTGAAATATGGTGCGCCAACAGCACATTCTGAGAGCTTTACCGATAGCGAAATGGCGAAAGCTTATGTAGGAGAGATCGGTCTTCCCATTGTGATTAAAGCAGATGGTTTAGTCGCAGGAAAAGGGGTCGTTATTCCAGAGAATATGGAAGAGGCTCTAACAACAATTGATGATATGCTCGAAGGCAATAAGTTTGGTGAAGCGGGCAGCTGCATCTTAATTGAAGAGATGTTAGTGGGCGAAGAGTTCTCATTGATGTGCTTTGTCCATAATGGTGTTGTTATTCCTATGGTGATGGCGCAAGATCATAAGCGTGCTTATGATAATGATGAAGGCCCTAATACCGGCGGAATGGGTGCTTATGCGCCAACCTTTGGTGCCGATAGCCCAGAAGTTTCGGAAGCTGTTGCTAAAATTATGCAACCGATTGTCGATGGCTTGAGCAGTGAGGGAATGCCATATACCGGATTTCTCTATGGTGGGCTCTTCCGCACAGCAGAAGGTTTTAAAGTAATTGAATTTAATGCTCGCTTTGGCGATCCAGAGGCGCAAATTATTCTCCCACTTTTAGAGAGTGATCTGATTGAGATTATCCATAATCTTTTAACGGAGAAGCCTTTGCCGGAAATTAAGTGGCGTCCACAATATGCGATCGGCGTTGTGCTTGCTTCTGAAGGTTATCCCGATCATCCCAATATTGGCCATCCATTGAAAAAATTGAACCTTAATGGTGAAGATGAATTGATTTTCTATGCCGGCGTTAGGGAAGAGAATGGCGCGTTGTTGAGTGATGGCGGCCGTATCCTTCTCAATGTTGCTATAGCAGATGATTTTAAAAGCGCTTATGAGAAAGCATATCGCAATATGAAAGCATTAGAAGTTCCCCATACTTTCTATCGCTCCGATATTGGGCATAAGCAGTTTAATCGCCAATAATTGATATTGATCGATCAATATTGAAATCAATATGAGAGAGAGATCTCGGTTAAAGAGCCTCTTCTTCGGGAGAGGCTTTTTTGTGTAAAAAAGAAGCAAAAGTTAGCGATTTTTGTGTCAAGTTATTGTATAAATATTATGAAGATAATTTTATCTCTTCTAAATAGGTGAGCTATATCAATCTTTTTAACTTTCTTAAAGGGTATGAATTCTCAGCTTTTTAGAGGCGAGTCTTGCAAATTGCGCATGAAAAGCCTCTCTTCATCAATTTTAGGTTATCAAGAAACGAAGTTAAAGGGATGGATCGATCGATACTACTTATGAAAAAGATATTTTTTAAGGAGATTTAATCGCCTATTTTGTTGTGCGAAATTTGTGCAGCTTTTAAGGTTGAAAAGTGCAAAACCATGAGAAATCATTGATTTTGTGTTACTATTTTTGCGTCAAATTAAAAAATCTCTATTAAAACTAAGGGCATAGGGCTCTTAGGAAAGACTCTCCACTAGAGGGAGAGAAAGGATGTTAAAAACAGATGGTAGCAACAAATATTAGAGGAAAATTGCCAGATAAAGAGGGCGATCAACACGGTGAAAATGGTGGTCTATTTTCATCGCTTCATCTCCCCGTCTTTATTAGCGCAAATATTATCATTTTTGCCATTATTGCATTAGCGCTTTTTCTGCCAGATGCTCCGGCATTCTTTAGTGGGGCGCTCGGTTGGATTACCGAAAATCTTGGTTGGTACTACCTACTTGCAGTAGGGATCATATTAATCGCATTTATCTTTGTCGCATTGAGCCGTTATGGAACCATTAAGTTAGGGCCTGACCATTCTGAGCCGACCTATAGCGATCGTAGTTGGTTCGCGATGCTCTTCTCAACGGGGATGGGGATCGGAATCATGTTCTTCGGGGTTGCAGAGCCGTTACTCCATTATCTCAATCCTCCTGTCGGTACACCTGAAACGATTGAAGCTGCAAAATCAGCAATGAATATCACCTTCTTCCATTGGGGTATTCATGCATGGGCGATCTATGGTATCGTCGGTCTTATCTTGGCTTACTTTAGCTTTAGAATGAATCTCCCATTAGCAGTGCGTTCAGCACTCTATCCGATGATCGGTGATCGTATCTATGGTCGCTGGGGAGATGCTATCGATACTTTTGCGGTGATCGGTACAGTCTTTGGGGTTGCAACAACGCTCGGTTTCGGGGTAATGCAGATCAATACAGGTCTAAACTACCTATTCCCCGCAATTCCTGTTGCATCGCCAACACAAGTGATCTTAATTATTATCACAACTGCTTGTGCGACGCTTTCAGTCTCAATGGGATTAGATAAGGGAATCAAGATCCTTTCGGAGCTCAATCTTGTTTTAGCCTTTGCTTTAGTGCTCTTTATCTTCCTCTTTGGAGGTAAAGTACTCTTCCTTTTAGAAGTATTAATGCAAAATATTGGCCAATATTTCTCATCAATCTTCAATAGCACATTCAATATGTATAGCTATGAAGCGGCTTCATCACCTGCGATGAAGGAGCAGATCGAAGGTTGGTTAGGGGGCTGGACAATCTCCTATTGGGGTTGGTGGATTGCTTGGTCACCATTTGTGGGGATGTTTATTGCGAAGATCTCACGTGGTCGTACCATTCGTAACTTCGTCGGTGGCGTTCTCTTAATTCCAGCAGGATTTACCTTCTTCTGGATGACAACATTTGGTAACTCCGCGATCGACATGATTGCATCAGATGGTGTTACCGAACTTAAAGAGACACTTTTAGGTCCCGATGGTAGCTCTAAAGCGCTCTTTGCCTTTATTAGCCATTTCCCTGTAGCAGAAGCCGTTCAGACAATTATTCCGGCAGAGTGGATTCGCGGAACGATCTCCTTTATTGCTGTCATGATGGTTGCGGTCTTCTTTGTGACCAGTGCTGACTCGGGTGCTTTAGTGATGGATATGTTAGCAAGTAAGAAAGATGTGGCAGTTACACCACTCTGGCAGCGTATCTTCTGGGGTTCAATTACTGGTTTAATTGCTATTGTTCTGCTTCTTAATGGTGGTTTAGGATCACTACAAGCGGTCTCGACTATGAGTGCGTTCCCCTTTAGTATTGTGATTTTGATCTCAGTCTATGGGCTCTTTAAAGCACTTCGTATGGACTTTGGTAAGATCGATATTCGTAATAAAGCGAATATGTATGTTCAACCGAGTACTCGAGATTCTGGTGGTTGGCAGAAACGTCTACGTAATGTGACGGTCTATCCGCGTCGTGATAATGTCTTACGCTTTATGGAGCTAGTTGTTGTTCCCGCCTTTGAAGAGGTTAAATTAGAATTTATCAAGCAAGGTTTACCTGTTAACCTTCATTTAGAAGAGGAAGGGGATATCTCTCTTGAGATCGATCATGGTGATAATGCAAACTTTATCTATCGTGTTAAAGCGAAACATTATCTCAAACCAAGTTTTACACTGCTTGATGAGGAATCAGATCAAGAGAATCAGAAATATTTCCGCGCGGAAGTCTATCTTGATGATGGAAGTAAGGGATATGACATTATGGGATATACCAAAGAAAATATTATGAATGATATTGTTGACCAATACACAAGTCATCACTACTTCATACAGAACTTTGAGGTCCCTTCAGATTATGATGTAGGCTCAAACCCTAACGAATCATAATCGATACTCTAGAGTATGATAAGGAGCGTAGCTTATTAAAGTTACGCTCTTTTTTTAACGCTTTTTTATCAATTAGCGGTGACTGAAACAGAAGCAACAGGGGCTGAACGCTGCCGGATCTTACTATCGCGTACTTCCAGAGATTACGCGCCGGCAGGACGGCAATCTTATTACTCGTAAGAAAGATTATTTTAAAGATACTATTTCCGACATTATTTTCCGACATTATTAATGTTTAATCACGGGCATGCTAAATTGCGGGCATACGGGGGTGAAAAGAGCGAGATGGTCGGCTCCCGCCCCTCAACGAATCATCTTAAGAATGATTAATCGAGATTAATTGAGATTAATTGAAGTTAATTGAAGCGAAGAGAGCTGTTGAGTTGCCGGAGGTCATTACTGTATGCATTTTTATAGGGGTATTAGCTATCTTCTCGCAATACTTTAAGAATTAAACTGATAATGATAGCGATAATACCACCGATAAAGGTCTCGATAATGCGATCTATCAATAGTTCAACCTTTGGAGGATGATCCCAATACATACCTAACTCAACAAGTACCAAGCTATAACAGGTAACGCCGAGCGTGACGATAAGATAACTCTGTTTAAAGCAGATGGGGAGAAGAAAAGCGAAAAAGAAGAGAAGAGCGACCATGATATAGAGTCTGTTGATCGGGATATGGAGGGATATCTGAAAGAGAATAAAGAGTGCGATTACGGCAATCACACTTCCCCAGAAGCGTAACCAAGTATTATGAATAACGGTCATTGCTTTGGGCGGCATCACCATTAAGAATGTGATTGTTGCCCAATAATTTTTTTCGATTCCTAACATTTGAGGAATAATCAGGCTTAAAAATAATCCTGAACTATAGATAAAAGCTCGCGGGATAAGATTCGTATCGAGCCGGAAGAGGTCATGGGTAAAGATCCCCTGTTTAAAGGCTTCAAGATCGATCTCTTTTCGTAGAAGATAGTGGGAGATAAGCAGTGCCGAGAGCGTACCGATCGCACCACCAATCGCGAGTTGACTATCTGCTATCGGTAGAGCAGTACCGATTGTTGCAAAAATAATGACAAAGCGAATTGCTCGATCAAAGACAGGATCTCTTCCAAAAAGGTAGTAGTAGAAGTAGCTAATAATAAAGAGAAAGAGATAGAACTTCCAAGTGAGATGAAATAGTTGACCAATATAGCTACTGCTGAAGATCAATATGATCCACAATGCCACATAGAGAAGATTGCTCCGATCAGGTTTAGCATTGTAGAGCGCATAGGTACAGAGCACCGAAAATGAAGTCCAGGCGATTGCCGCATGTAGACCAATAAATTGTGCGGCAATCAGGGCGCTGATAGCCATGCTAAAGACAAAGACGAAGCTGTCTCGAAAAGAGATTTTTTTGGGCAGATTGGCAGGGGATTGTGACATATTTATAAGCTCCAGAAAACTGCTTTATCTAATCGGAATAAGCCGGCAATATTGATCCAGCCATAGAGTTAAATTCCGCACATTAGTGTATCACTGATCTATAGAAAAAATCTTGATCGATTCAATATGCTTTGGGGTTAATGATGTTAATGGTGTCAAAGGTGTTAGTGGTGCGTTGATGAGATCTAGTTGTTGATAGATAAAATCAGTCTCATGGGTGATCTTCCCACCATCGATAATACGCTTTAAGAGCGGCTTAGGCGTCTCAAATTGAGGTAAGGGGAGATCAAGCTTTTTAGCCATCGCTTGATAATAGCTCTTACGTTCGAGATGAAGCGGGGTAACAAGATTATAGATTCTATCGATTATCTCAATCTCTTTGGGGTTCTTATCATTGTCTCTCTCTTGTTGCGCGATAAGTGTCGCAATAGCGCTTAAGAGATCTTCAATGTGGAGTAAGTTGATCGCATCATAGGGAGATTTAATCTCTTCTCGCCCGGCAAGAGAGAAGATAGGATGGCGACCATTGCCGATAAGCCCCCCTAAACGAAGAATGGTACTTGGAATCTTGCTGCTGCGGATCACTCTCTCGGCAGTTAGAATTGCTTTTGCATTTTGAGTTTGGGGAAGTGCAGGGATCTCTTCATGGATTAACCCACTGGTTGCGCCATAGAGCGAGGTAGAACTTAAAAAGAGAAGCTCACGTGCTTGGTAAATCTCTGCTAGCTCAATGATTCTCCCGATCATCTCACCATAGGTGGGTGTTATTGTTTGCTGGGAAGCCTCTTGATCTGTCGTTTTTTTGTTTTCCCACTTTTCTTTTTTATTGCCTATGAAGGGGGAGGGCGGGATCGTAATGATAATGGTTCGATCCTGAAAATAGGACTCCATTTGTGATTGAGTCTCTTCTTGAAAGAGTTCTCTTTCAGAGAGCGCTTTTAATTGTAAACTTCCTGAATAAGTGCTAGTTGCCGCCTTAATTTCCCGCTCTAATTGAGATGGAATCTCTCGTTTTGTTGCTATCACATCCGCCCCATGAAATGTTAATAATTGAGCTAATGGCAGTCCTGCCCAACCGGCACCAATAATGAGAATCTGTTGATTATTTAAACGATTATTCATCTATTTTCCTTACAATTGCATCTAAAATTAATCTATATCAATTGACATAGAGCAAAGAGTGAAGAGAAAGATGATCTCTGCTATAGTCAAAAGGAGAGAGTAGCTCAAGAAAGAGATAGCTTTTCAGAAACTTAAAGATCCCGACGCTTGAGAATCTATTGAATTATCTCTATTGATTTCTTCTGTTAGTGTAAGCGATTTAGGTCAATAGAGATAATCGAATAGATCAGTTAAGGGATATTGATCATCTCGAGGTTTCTTTAGGGCAGGCGGTATAGGGTTCTGCTTTGAAGTTCTACTATCAATGGACAATCAGATGATTGCACCTCTGCTACAAGTGATGAGTGGTTTAGCAATTTTATTTCGCTACTTAATCTTATATTGAGTATCACTCTACTCCCCTTAAATGATCTACAAGATTGTGGTGCGATTAGCGTGCCGTCATTTTAAAGTCATTGATGAATTTTAAGGGGGTTCATAATGAAAAACAGTAATCTATTACATAATAAAGAGGGAAATGCCGGCAGTGATTGGCGCCGTTTTCTACTATTGATGATTGTTATCTTACCGCTCCTCGCATTCTGTCTTATTGGTGCTTATGGGTTAGGCGTTTGGATTATGCAGCTGCTCTTCTGGGGACCACCGGCATAAGCAGATGCTATAGAGCGATCAGACAGTCAGTGATCTTATTTTGACTCATCATTACAACATCAACCTACTTATCAACTGCAGCATTATCGCTGCAATAGTTTTTGTTATCCACTTTTCGCTATCTAATTATTAGCATTAGCGATTTTCGTAGATATGATTTTCGCAGATATGATTTTGTTTACTGTTATCTGTTATTGAATGGGCGTATCTATCAATTCAAGATATACAAAGATGATGATTAATAGTGATGAGAGATGAGATCCCACAGATAATTAGATTAAGGGATATTAATTATGGGAATATTTAGACGATTAAAAGAGATGCTCTACAATCTCTTTTTAAAGCCGAGCATGCGTATAGGGCTCGGTGTTTTAGTAACCGGCGGATTTATTGCCGGCATTATCTTCTGGAATGCTTTCGATGCGGGTTTAAAGGCAACAAACTCAGAGGCATTCTGTATTAGCTGCCACACAATGGCAGATAATGTCTATCCAGAACTTCAGCAGACCGTTCACTTCCGAAATCGTACCGGCGTTCGAGCATACTGCTCTGATTGCCATGTCCCCCATAACTTTACCGATAAGATTGCCCGAAAAGTACAGGCAAGTCGTGAAGTTTGGGCTCATTTAACGGGTGATATTGGTACAAGAGAGAAGTTCTTAGATAAGCGTTTAGTACTTGCGCAGCGAGAGTGGGACCGCATGAATGCTAATGGTTCCAAAGAGTGTCGAGCATGTCATGATTATGAACATATGGCTTTTGAAAAGATGGATATTATGGCGGAGATGGAGATGCGAGGAGCTGCAAGTCGTAATACCAGCTGTATCGAGTGTCATAAAGGTATTGCCCATCAGCTCCCTGTTGTTGAGAGTATCCGCAATGAAGATCTCGATAAACTCTTAGCTTCTGCGAATAAGGTCTCAACTAGCGTCAATCATGAGTACTACAACGTTTTACCACAGACTCTTTATCTCGATGAATCCTTAAGTGAACCTATTGGAACACTTGAAGTAGCAACAGAAGTTCGCATTATCGATCAGAAAGGGGATGCAGAGCAGATTGAATATGAGTTATGGCGTAAAAATAAGGGGTATGGGCGCGTTCTCTATGGTGCTTACAGCCTCAATATGGTGAGTGCTATTTTAGATAAAGAGGTTGCACAAAATAGTGAGTTTAATATTGTTGAAACAAAAGAAGATCCTTTAACAGGTCTTGAATGGCAGAAGGTGAAGGGAACCGCTTGGATTGAGAAAGGGGGCTTGATGTCCGATATTACCCCTATTTGGGAAGTTGCCAATGCAAGCTATACCAAAGGTTGTAGTACTTGTCATATCCAACCCGATACTGAGCATTACGATACCAATACCTGGCCAGGCTTATTTGCCGGAATGGTGGGCTTTACCAATATGGATGAAGATACCTCCAAAGTGGTCTTAAAGTATCTCCAGCTACACTCGATGGATTTTAAAAACAATCAGAGTGCGCGTTAATCTCTCTTAACGCATGGTTATCGCTAGAGTATCGAACGTTATTCAAGAAATATTCAAGAAATATTAAAGAAGATATAGGTGAAGAAGTGAGTCGGCTCAATCGACCTGATCTATTCAACTGATTAAACTGATCGAATCGATTGGATCTAGAGAAGTTAAAACAGCCGACTTACAACATATTTCATCTATCGAAAAAGGATTAAAATATGAGTTATCAAACAGATAGATCTCGCCGGGGATTTTTAAAGATGGCATCATTGATCGCAGGTGGGTCATTGGTAGCGCCGGCATTGATGGCAGAATCTCTACTTCATACTAAAAAGCCCACAGATGTGGATATTGAGACTTTAACAGAGTGGCGTATCTCGGGCGCACACTGGGGAGCATTCCGCGCTAAAGTTGTCGCGAATCGCCTTGTTGAGGTAGAGCCTTTTGAATTTGACCGTTATCCTACAAGAATTTTAGATGCGGTACCTGGGATTATCTATAGCCCGGCGCGCGTACGCTATCCTTTAGTGCGTCTCGATTGGTATAAGCATCGCCATAAGAGCGATACGAGCCAACGGGGTGATAATCGCTTTATTCGCGTCAGTTGGGATGAGGCGCTCGATCTGATCTATGAATCATTAGAGCGAATTCAGACCCAGTTTGGACCTTGGGCACTTCATACCGGAAATGTGGGATGGCGCTCTGTAGGTCAGGTGCATAGTTGCGGAAATCATATGCTTCGCGCAATTGCGATGCATGGTAATAGTGTCGGGACTGCAGGAGATTACTCAACCGGTGCCGGGCAGGTCATTATGCCCTATATCCTCGGCTCAACAGAGGTCTACTCACAAGGAACCTCTTGGGATATTATTCTCGAAGAGAGTGATGTGATTGTGATCTGGGGTTCTGATCTAGTGAAGAACCTACAGGTGGGTTGGAATACAGAGACTCATGAAGCTTATGGATATCTCGAGCAGCTTAAAGAGAAGGTTGCAGATGGAGAGATTCGTGTGATCTGTATCGATCCGGTCAAGAGCATGACGGCAAATTATCTCAATGCTGAGCATCTCTATGTCAATCCAATGACAGACCTTGCAGTGATGATGGGAATCGCCCATACGCTCTGGAAAGAGGATCTCTATGATAAAGAGTTCCTAGAGACCTACACCTTAGGTTTTGATGAGTTTCTCCCATATCTAAAAGGGGAGACGGAAGATATGGTGGAGAAGACGCCTGAGTGGGCGGAATCGATCTCTGGGGTGCCGGCAGATACCATCCGTGAGCTTGCGCGTACAATGGCGCAAAATCGCACACAATTGATGATCGGATGGGCATTACAGCGTCAACAACATGGAGAACAACCTTACTGGATGGCGGCTATTGTTGCTGCGATGCTAGGGCAGATCGGTCTTCCAGGTGGTGGTATCAGCTACTCGCATCACTATAGCTCTGTGGGAGTCTCTTCATCAGGAGCTTCAATGCCGGGAGCATTTCCTCTCAATCTCGACTTTGGCCGTGAGCCAAAATATAAGAGCACCGACTATAAAGGATACTCCAACTTTATTCCGGTTTCGCGTGTTGTCGATGCACTCTTAGAGCCGGGTAAAGAGATCAATTATAATGGTAATAAGATTAAGTTAGCGCCCTATAAGATGGCGATCTTTTCTGGTGCAAATCAGTGGCATCGTCAGCAAGATCGTAACAAGATGAAGCGGGCCTATCGCAACTTAGAGACCGTTGTTGCGGTCGATTATGCTTGGACAGCAACTTGTCGCTTTGCTGATATTGTGCTGCCGGCCTGTACTCCTTATGAGCGAAATGACCTCGATGTTTACGGCACCTATAGTAACCGCGGTATTATTGCGATGCATAAGTTGATCGATCCGCTCTACTATTCGAAGAGTGATTTTGATATTTGGCGTGAATTTAGTAAGCGACTCAATCGCGAAAAAGAGTATACGCAAAATCGTAATGAGATGCAGTGGATTGAGAAGATCTATATGGATTGTTATAACGAAAACTATCCAAAAGGCTTCTATATGCCCTCATTTAGAGAGTTCTGGGAGCGTGGCTACGTTCTATTCCCTGAAGGAAAGCCTTGGGTTCGTCATGCAGCCTTTAGAGAAGACCCTGAAGTTAATGCGCTAGGAACACCTTCTGGCTTTATTGAGATCTATAGCCGAACGATTGCGAGCTATGGTTATGAGGATTGTAAAGGGCATCCGATTTGGATGGAGAAAGCGGAACGTTCCCATGGTGGGCCGAAGTCAGATCGTTATCCGCTCTGGTTACAATCGGCGCATCCGGACAATCGTCTCCACTCACAAGGGTGTGAAGCGACAAAGATGCGTGAAAGTTATGCGATCGCCGATCGAGAACCTGTTTTTATTAGCCCAATTGATGCTGAGAAGCGGGGGATTAAGCATGGTGATCTCGTTCGAGTCTTCAATGATCGAGGTCAATTGCTTGCAGGAGCAAATGTTAATAATAACTTCCCGGAAGGCGTTGTAAGAATCTTTGAGGGCGCATGGTATTCACCACTTGATGAGACAATCGGCTCGATCGATACTTATGGTGACCCTAATACCTTGACGATGGATGTGGGAACCTCAAGTCTCTCGCAAGCACCAAGTGCTAATACCTGTCTTGTTGAGATTGAGAAGTTTGTTGGCGTTGCGCCGGCACCGACAGGATTCCATGGTCCTACAGTCGTCGATATTGAAGGGAATGAGACGGTAGAGGTATAGCCTAAATCGGCTTGAGAGCGTAACATAGAGTATTGATAGTTAGCGTATAGTAATTAGCATATAGTAATTAGCGTATAGCAAAGAGATGCGTTGTAGTGAGTCTGCTACAGCGCATCTTGATTATTGAGTTGAGATAGATAACAGATAGGATTAGCTATGAGTGAAATAAGAGCCATCATCAATGAAGCGGCGGTCGTTGCGAAAATGAGAGGGGAGACCTATCAATGGTTTGCCCGAATCTTTGCGAATGAATTAACCGAGAGTGATGTAACGCTCTATCAGGAAGGGGCACTCAATACACTACTAGCGCTCTTTAGTGAGATCGGTTTAGCACTAGAAGTTGATCAGGTAAAATCCGCGATTGATCGATTCTCTGAGATTGAGCATGTAGAGGTAGAATTGCGTGCTGATTTTGCAAGCTGTTTTCTCTTAGATGATCAAAGTGGAGCGATTCCTTACGCCTCTCTCTATTTAGGAGATGGCGATATGATGTATGCCGAAGCGGAGCGTAAGATGCGAGAACTGCTTTCAAAGAGTGGCTTAGCAATTTTAGACTCATTTAAGGAGCCTTCTGATCATTTAGCAATCTATCTGGCACTATTACAAAAATGGTGTGAGCAATTAGTAAGAGATCTAGAGGCGCAGGATGAAGATAGCACGCTCTTAAAGAGTGAATATATTGCGCAGCAGACCTTTCTACAAGAGGGATTACTACTTTGGGTACCTCTTTGGAATGAACGACTACAGCGAGTGACTAACTGTCGTTGCACCTTCTATAGTGCGATGGGATCACTTTTAGTAGCTTATCTTTTAGCCGATAATGATTATTTAACTGCTGAAATTGAGCGATTGATTGCGCTTGATGTATAGCAGAATATCTCCCTTTTTGTTAAGGTTATCGGGTTATTGATTATTTCTCCGCTTTTGAGCGATTTAGGAGCCTTTTTATGATTAAAAAAATTACTCTCTCCATTCCAGAAATTAGCTGCTCTCATTGTACAAGTAGTATTGATGCTGCCTTACGAGAATTAGATGGTATTAAGTCGGTAGAATCGAGTGTTGAGAAGAGAGAGACTACAGTAGAGTTTGCTTCGGAGATTATCTCTGAAGGCGCTATTATTGAGATCATTGATGATATCGGCTTTGCCGCAGAGGTTATTTCTCGATAAAGATCTTAAACCGGCATGTCAGCCGTCAGCAGATTAAAAGAAAACCAGCGACATAATCGCTGGTTTTTTTATCTCTTTAGTACCTCATATAAATACTTCATATAAGTATTTTATATAAGTAATCTATATAAGTTGAGAAAATAGAGCTTCAATTACTCAAATATTTTTAGGAAGTTTTGCAGTAAGGTCTGGAAGAAAGAGCGGCTGTGATGGCTACTCCATTGAATTCCATTTGCATTACAGCTCTCCGTGATAAAGGGATTATCATTTCCCTGAATATCAAGAATAATCTCATTTCGCTCACACTCCCAAGAAGTGGGTGGGAAGGTCAGATGCCATTTCTGCATAAGATTCATCTCACGGCTAGTGAAAGGAACATTGTAACGATCATTCATGTAGAGATAGGTGCGTGCAATCATTCCTTTAACCTCATCACGAGGAAGAACCTGTCGCTTCTTAAAATCAGTTCTAAATTGGCAAGCGCCATATTGATTAAATTGGGGCGTTAATTCGGCAAAGCTAAAGTTAGAGCGATCGGCATTGATCTCACCGACAGCGGGTTGCAAGTTGTGCATATCCCCCTCCATCATCTTAAAGAGGGTATTTTCATCCACATCACCCACTTTACAGCCACTACGACCACCATCTTTCCAACACTGCATGTTTTTACCAAAGGCATGTGCCGGAACCACATGTTCCCACTCAATACGATTCGCACGCTCTGGATTATTACGAATCACGTAACCGCAGCTGGCAAGATCAACAACGCCGCTCTGATTGTTGAAGGTAAAATCACAGCCACAATAGAACTCTTCTTGATCAGGATAGGCTTTGTAGATCTTAACAAGCTCTCTCTTTGCCTGCTCAAAGCTGGTGACCTTACTGCTCTTATCAGTGATCAGTCCATCGCCATAGAAGTATTGAAATAGACCAATTGCCGCAAGTGCAACAATTCCTAAAATCCACTGTTTAGGATTACGTTTCTTAAAACTCTTTTTAATAACTTTTTCGATCGACTTGTTAAAACCTGGGCGCATAATATAACTCTTGATTCCCTTGAGGAGTGAAATTGATCTAGTACTAGATCTTAAAAGTGAGGGCGCATTATACTGCTATTTGTCCATTTTGTGAAAAGAGTGGGGAATAAACCGCTATTATTGAGAGCCATTGAGAAAGATGGGCTATAATTTAACCACTTTTCCCGATCGATCGAGTAATTAATTGAGTAACTTGAGTAACTCATTGAGTAATTGATCGAATCAATGATTGAGTAATCAGAATGCAATCAGTTAGCCTGCTGACCAGTTAACTAGTTGATCAGTTAATGATGATTGCGCGTCGCCCATAAGGAATTCAAGAGATGATGATATTTGTAATACTCATGGTGATTTTACTGCTGCTATTAGTGCTTTTAGCCTATTATGTGGCCTATCTATTGATTATGCCGGCAACAATCTGGGGATTAGTGACCGTTGGGGCGATCGGTACAGGTTTACTGCTTCTACTCTTTCTCTTAGTGCGTCTGATCTTTATCACAATTGAGTGGTTTTTAGATCAAAGACGTATGAAGAGAGAGATCAGAATAGAAGCGGAAGCGGAGCGCGGGAGGGGAGGAGAAGAGTAATGGTGCGATTAATTTTTGTAATATTGATGATCTACCTACTCTATAAGGTGGGGCGTCTTCTTTTACGTGGATTGATGCTCCTGATTGCGGCTATCTACTCCTTTATCTCAGAAGAATCGCAAAAACAGCGAGAGAAAGAGAGCCTCTATCAGAAAGAACGTGCCTGGGAGGTGAAGCAGAAAGTCTCCCAATATCAAGCGCAAGGTGACCTCCCTTCATGGATGAATAGCGATCGCATCAACGATTTTAATCAGGGGGTTTATCAAGTTTTACGAGGTAGCGGTATCGGTATTGAAGATGCCAAACGACTCCTCAATCATCGAAATCCCTATCTAAGAGCGCTCTATGTTGCCGGCAGAATGGAGCGGAAAGGGGCAACTTATGAAGAACAGAAACGCGCTGCCGGTGAGACACTCGTCGCATTGTGGCAACGGGCAGATCATCGGCAACTCTTTTCAGATCATCTTGAGTAATAGTGATCAATAGCCTCTATGGTTTTACGACCCTCCGGCTCTATGGATCTATGGCTCTATGGAAACATCTTTAAAATCATCACTAATAATTTTTGTGCTGCCGGAGGCAGTTGACGACCGCGCCGAGTTATCATATAGGTCTCTGTTCGATTAAAATAGGGGTGACTTAAGTGGTGGAGTGCTAATCGATCTCGATCCTCCTCATAAAGCATAAATTCAGGCAGTAGCGTGACGCCACCACCAATCGCATACTGTTTTAACATATGGAGCTGGCTACATTTTAAGGTGGGGTGAAGCGTGACCTCCTCCTCATCTTCCACACGTTGAATAATTTGTCGAATCCCTTGAGAGATATCACCCATCGCTAAGGGATAATCTCTGATTTGCGCAAGGGTTAAAGGCTCTTTCTCATTTAGAAGAGGATGTGTCGGGGGAAGAAAGGCTTTTACGGTATGTTGGCGCTTAAAATGGACCCGTAAATTGGGCTCTAAGATAGGATTAAAAGCGATTCCGATATGGGCTTCATTATCACTCACTTTTCGGACAACATGATTGCTACTTCCGGCAGAGAGCTGCACCTCAATCTGAGGATGATCTTTAGAAAATTGGGAGATAATTGTTGCTAAGTGGCGTAGATATCCTTCACCTGTTGCAATTGTTACCTTTCCTCGCTCTAATCCTTGTAGCGCCGCTAAAGAGGCGAGAAGATCCTCCTCCTGTTCTAATGAGTGAGCAAAATACTTTAAGACTAATTCTCCCGATTCTGTAGGATGCGCACCTCTTAAATTCTTCTCTAAGAGCGATGTTTTCAGCTCCTCTTCAAGCAGGGTGATTTGCCGGCTAATAGAGGAGGGCGCGATATTGAGAATATCTGCCGCATTACGAATTCCACCATATTTGACAGCTTGATAGAGATAGTAGACGCGATGCTTCTTAATCATAGAGTAACTCCTCGCTCTTTTTTTAGATGAGTGTTGCGTTAAAACGAACAAAATTCCCAATTCGTTTTATTGTTGCACATTTTGACTTTCTCTATACTGAAATTGATCAGAATGATCGAGATAAGAGAGAGAAGGGAGTGGAATATGGATCAGGAAATATTGAAGGATGTCGCAATTATCGGCTTAGGTAATATGGGGCTAGGGATGGCGAAGAATCTATTGTCGAAGGGATACCGTGTCAGTGGTTTTGATTTAAGTGAAGCGGCACGAAATAGTGCTATGGATGCCGGCGTTAAGATTTTACCCGTAGAGGAGTTGATCGCAGGGACGAGAATTCTGCTGCTCTCTCTACCAAAAGCGGAACATGTTCTCGATTGTAGTAATGAGATTGAGAAGTGGGGAGAGAAAGGTTTAGTGGTGATTGATACTAGCACCTCGACTCCTGATGTTACGCGAACGATCTATCAACGCTTTATTGAGAAAGAGATGCTCTTTGTGGATGCTCCTGTTTCGGGGGGACCTAAAGGCGCGCTTACCGGCACGATGACAATGGTCGTTGGCGCAGATAGATGGTTATTTGAGGCATTAAAGCCGCTCTTAGAGGCGATGAGCTCAACGCAGGTTCATGTTGGGAAGGCTGGTGCCGGCAATATAGTAAAGATCTGTAATAACCTATTGATTGCGGCTCATCTAATCACAACTGCAGAAGCACTTTCGTTAGCAACTAAAGCCGGCGTTGAGCCGGAGGCCTTTTTTGCCGGCATCAATAGAGGGTCGGGAAGAAGTGCGGCGAGCGAGGTCAATTTTCCACTCTGGATTCTTAATGGTGCTTTCAACTCCGGCTTTACGATGGGATTGATGCGTAAAGATGTGGGATTAGCAGAGTCATTAATGGAAAAGATGGGGATGGAGTTGCCACTCAGTCAAGAGATTATCGCTCTTTGGGAGAAGAGTCGTACTCTTCTAGAGGATCATGCCGATTTTAATGAGATTGTAAAGCAGAGCGATAGCAAGATTTATGGCTAATTTCTTTATTGCCAATTTAATTATCACTCAATGATCTTTAGTAGTGACCTTTAACAGAGAGTTAGAGAAATAGATAGAGAGATAGAGAGAGATAGAGAGAGATAGAGAGAGATAGCTAGAAACTCGAAATGAGTATTAAAAGAATAAGATAAAAATAAGATAAAAAAATAAGATGAAGAGATTAAGAACAAGGAGAGGAGAGAAGATGGGGCGTTATTATAGAGAAGAGAATCAGATACAAAACCGTTTCTGGGAATTATTTAATCGATTTTTCCCCGGCGCTGAGAGTATCGGCAGTTATATCGGCGGAGAGTGGTTGATTGGCGATGGAAGCGATATTGAGCTCTACAATGCCGATAATGGAGAGCTCTTCTACGCCTATCGGGATGCATCTTTAGAGATCATTCCAAAGCTCAATGAGGTCACAAAAATAGCACAAGCAAAGTGGCGCGCGATGAGTGCTGCTGATCGTGGACGCTTAATTTTTCAGGTTGGGGCGAAGATTAGGGCCGTGAGTGCGGAGCTTTCGGAGTTAGAGGCGATTGTCGGCAATAAACCGATTCGTGATGCACGTGGGGAGGTCGCTAAAGTTGCGGAGATGTTTGAGTATTATGCCGGTTGGAGCGATAAGCTGCATGGGGAGGTGATTCCAGTACCTACGACTCATCTCAATTATGTTCTCTACGAACCTTTAGGAACCGTGTTACAGATCACACCTTGGAATGCACCGATCTTTACGGCAGGATGGCAGATTGCGCCGGCAATTACCGCAGGAAATGCCGTGATCTTAAAACCTTCAGAATTAACGCCGGTCACCTCCTTAATCTTAGCGAAATTGATCGAGGCGGTTGGCATCCCGAAAGGTTTAGTCAATGTTGTTGCCGGCTATGGTCATACCATTGGGCAGATGATGATTCAACGTTGCCATATTGAGAAGGTTGTTTTTGTCGGTTCTCCTAATACCGGTGAGCAGATCGCTGTTGCTGCCGCACGAAAGGGAATTCCTGCCATTTTAGAGTTAGGAGGGAAGTCCGCCAATATTGTCTTTGCTGATGCTGATTATGAGAAAGCATTGAGAGGTGCGCAAAATGCCATTTTTGGTTCTGCGGGGCAGAGTTGTGTCTCCGGTTCACGTCTATTAGTCGAGCGAACTATTTTTGAGCAATTTGTCAATGATCTTGCCGCAACTACGAATCAGTTCCAAGTGGGGAATCCGCTTGATGAAGCGACACAGATCGGCCCTATTCAGAACCGAAAACAGTACACTCATGTCTGCAAAATGATTGCGCAAGCTTTGGCGGAAGGCGCAAAAATTCCTAATAATAATGTAGAATCTCTCCCTTCAAGTAGCGGGTATTATGTTTATCCTACTGTTTTGATCGGTGATAATCGGATGCAGTGTGCTCAAGAAGAGATCTTCGGTCCTGTTGTTGTGGCAATACCTTTCGACAGTGAAGCAGAAGCGATTGCTATCGCCAATGAGAGTGCCTTTGGGCTTGCCGGAGCTGTTTGGTGTCGTGATGTTGCAAAAGCGCATCGTGTTGCCGATCAGGTAAGGGCGGGAACATTTTGGATCAATGGTTATAAGACGATTCATGTGAGCTCCCCTTTTGGTGGTTATGGCGCGAGTGGTTATGGGCGCTCATCTGGATTAGAGGCTTTAAGGGCTTATAGTCAGGTTAAAAGTGTCTGGGTTGAAAGGGCGGTCGAACCGCTTGTAAACTTTGGATATGGCGCTCAGGAGAAGTCATCATAGATAGGCATTGTTGATGACAACAGTCGATATCATATTTTCGAGATATATGAGATGCTCGAGTTATATGGGGCATATGTGCCATGTGGAATATGCGATCTTCATCGAGATATGTCTCGAAATATGTCATTAACATAAGATGTAGATGTAGATGTAGATGAAGCAGTAGAAGCAGTAGTAGATAGATAATAATGAGAATAAATAAGATAAAGATCACTTCAGTGATCATGGAGGATTAGAGTATGAGCAAGCATGAGCATTATTCGAAGCTGTTAGATTGGCGTCTGCATCTGGTGGTTATTATCGTTACCGTTCTGGCAGAGATAATTGGCATTATGAAATTTGATATCGGGATCGGAATTGTTATCCTTCTTCCGCTTCTTTACGCCTTTCTCTTCTCTGTCCTCTTTAACGGCAATATTATTCCCGGCACCGGGAGAATTATTGGCCCAAGCGCACAGACGGCGAGCCATTGGGTTTTGATCTGTGTGATGCCTTTTATCGCCAAGTTTTCTATCGGTATTGGTCCTAAAATTAATGATATTATCGCTGCAGGTCCGGCACTGATTTTGCAAGAGCTTGGAAATGTGGCTACCGTTTTAGTTGCGATGCCGGTTGCGGTTCTTCTCTTTAGAATGGGGCGTGAATCTGTGGGCGCGACACACTCAATTGCGCGTGAACCCAATATTGCATTAGTTGCAGATCGTTTTGGCATTAAGAGTCCAGAAGGGATCGGGGTGATGGGCGTCTACGTGATGGGGACACTTTTCGGCGCGATCTACTTCTCTCTTCTTGCCGGTTTTATGGCTTCATGGGATTACTTCGATGTTCGTGCTTTAGCAATGGCATGTGGTGTTGGAAGTGGCAGTATGATGGGGGCATGTTCAGCCTCACTTGCTGAAGTGGTTCCGAATCAAGCAGAGGATATTGTTGCTTTTGCCGCAACTTCAAATCTCTTAACTTATGGGACAGGACTCTTTGTGAGTGTTTTTGTGGCGTTACCTCTTGCCGAGTATTGCTATAAATTTTTAAGCAAAATCCGTAAGCCTGCTGCAGTCAATAGCGCGATGGAAGCAGCCTTAGAGGAGAATTCACTCTTAGAAGCAGAAGTGGTAGAAGAGGGTGAAGAGCTTCGACTCTCAACGCTTCAAGTATTGATCGCACTTGCGGTGATGTCTGTCATTCTTCTGATCTCTAACTGGGCAGGAACAGGAACCTCTCCATTAGTGGCTCTCCCTGGGATGATCATTATCTACGCTTTAAGTGTTGGTGGCGTTTTGTTAGGAAAGATTATTCCCATTAAAATTCCAGCCATTGCTTGGATCTCACTTCTTGCGATCTTCTTCGGGCTTCCCTTTATGCCAACGGCAGATCATCTAGTCACAATGACAGAGAAGTTAGGGCTCTTACCACTTATCACCCCGGCATTGGCCTATGCAGGTATTGCAATTTCAAAACGTGAAGTGGATCTCTTTAAAAAGTCAGGAATCAAGATCGCAATTGTTGCACTTTTAACCTTCACCGGCACCTTCTTAGGCTCCGCCTTTATTGCTGATCTTCTGCTTTAGGAGAAGAGCTACTTTTTTCAATAAGACAATCATCAGTTGAGATAATAAGAGTGATTTCGATTAATTCGGAGTCACTCTTTTTTTATCTCAAAAATCAACCGCTCTATCTGTTACTTGGTTAATTACTTTATCTAAAAAGGCCAATTTGCGGTTGATAGGCATTTGTAAAATTGAATCATAATGGCGTCATTGATCATAAAGTTTATGGTTTTATGACTTCTATGACTTCTATTATTTTATGACTTCTTGAATTCTAATTCCTAACGCAACAGTTAATGTTTAGTCATCTGAGTAGCTTCATATTCCTTGTGAAATAGTTCTGTAATAACTTCGATAGGCGACCTAAAATTAAAGCGTTTTCGAGGTCTACTG
>NZ_NEFF01000010.1 GCF_002252045.1 Ignatzschineria sp. F8392
TTACCTTTAACAACAAGGCCATCTTCATCGATCTCAGCTGTCGGTGCATCAGGTGCAACTGTATCTTTCTCACCGGTTACAGGCGTCTTCTCTGAGGTGTTACCTGCTTCATCGGTTGCCGTAACATTGACAGTTTCACCATCCGTTACAGGGCGATCTAGCGTGATTTCATACTCGCCACTCTCAGGATCTGCTACGACAGAACCTAAGCTGTTTCCTTCTTGATCTTTGATTTCAACAGTAGAACCTGGCTCGGCCTTACCTTTAACAACAAGTCCATCTTCATCGATCTCAGCTGTCGGTGCATCAGGTGCAACTGTATCTTTCTCACCGGTTACAGGCGTCTTCTCTGAGGTGTTACCTGCTTCATCGGTTGCCGTAACATTGACAGTTTCACCATCCGTTACAGGGCGATCTAGCGTGATTTCATACTCGCCACTCTCAGGATCTGCTACGACAGAACCTAAGCTGTTTCCTTCTTGATCTTTGATTTCAACAGTAGATCCTGGCTCAGCCTTACCTTTAACAACAAGGCCATCTTCATCGATCTCTGCTGTTGGTGCATTGGGCGCAGTAGTATCTGGGGCATTAACTGACGTTGAGTCAGACTCATTTCCTGCCTCATCTTTTAAGCTCACTTCAAGCTCTTCACCGTTGGTGAATGGCTTATCAAGCTCTACCTCAAAGTTGCCCTCTTCGTTAACGGTACCTTCACCCACAACAGTGCCTTCGCTATCTTTAACGATAACCTCAGCACCCGGTTCACCTTCACCGGTCACGGTAGTTGTAGTGTTGCCTTCCTCATCTTCATGATTGTCAACAACCACATTATTAGGCGCATCGGGGGCTTCTGTATCGGCATCACTGTCGGAGTTTGAGTCACTATCAGAGTCGGAGTCGCTATCGGAATCAGAGTCACTATCTGAGTCGGAGTCACTGTCGGAATCAGAATCACTGTCCGAATCGGAGTCGCTATCGGAATCAGAGTCGCTATCGGAGTCTGAATCGCTGTCGCTATCAGAGTCGCTGTCCGAATCTGAATCACTATCTGAGTCTGAATCACTATCGGAATCGGAGTCGCTGTCCGAATCAGAATCACTGTCGGAATCAGAGTCACTGTCGGAGTCAGAGTCACTATCGGAATCAGAGTCACTGTCGGAATCGGAATCGCTATCCGAGTCAGAATCACTGTCGGAGTCTGAGTCACTGTCTGAATCAGAGTCACTGTCAGAGTCGGAATCGGAGTCACTGTCGGAGTCAGAGTCGCTATCCGAATCAGAGTCACTGTCGGAATCGGAATCGCTATCCGAGTCAGAATCACTGTCGGAGTCTGAGTCACTATCAGAGTCGGAGTCGCTGTCGGAGTCTGAATCTGAATCACTATCGGAGTCAGAATCACTATCGGAATCAGAGTCACTATCGGAGTCAGAGTCGCTATCGGAGTCTGAATCACTATCGGAGTCTGAATCACTATCGGAGTCAGAGTCACTGTCAGAATCTGAATCACTGTCGGAATCGGAGTCGCTGTCTGAATCAGAATCACTATCGGAATCTGAGTCACTGTCCGAGTCTGAGTCGCTGTCCGAATCAGAGTCGCTATCGGAATCTGAATCACTGTCGGAATCTGAATCGCTGTCCGAATCTGAATCACTATCGGAGTCTGAATCGCTATCCGAGTCTGAGTCTGAGTCACTATCGGAATCAGAGTCGCTATCTGAGTCTGAGTCACTATCGGAATCTGAATCGCTGTCCGAATCAGAGTCACTGTCGGAATCTGAATCACTATCCGAGTCAGAGTCACTATCTGAATCGGAGTCGCTGTCCGAATCAGAATCACTGTCCGAATCAGAGTCACTGTCGGAGTCTGAGTCACTATCTGAATCGGAGTCGCTGTCGGAGTCTGAGTCACTGTCGGAGTCTGAGTCACTATCGGAATCTGAATCACTGTCGGAGTCTGAGTCACTGTCAGAATCGGAGTCACTATCGGAATCAGAGTCACTATCGGAATCGGAGTCACTATCGGAATCGGAGTCGCTGTCGGAATCTGAATCATTATCGGAATCGGAGTCGCTGTCCGAATCTGAATCACTATCGGAGTCTGAGTCACTGTCGGAATCAGAGTCACTATCAGAATCACTATCTGAGTCGGAGTCACTATCGGAATCGGAGTCGCTGTCGGAATCGGAGTCACTATCGGAATCAGAATCACTATCGGAATCGGAGTCGCTATCCGAATCAGAATCACTATCGGAATCGGAGTCGCTATCCGAATCAGAATCACTGTCGGAATCGGAGTCGCTATCGGAGTCTGAGTCACTGTCTGAATCGGAGTCACTGTCCGAATCGGAGTCAGAATCGCTGTCGGAGTCTGAGTCACTATCGGAATCAGAATCACTGTCCGAATCAGAGTCACTATCGGAATCAGAGTCACTATCTGAATCAGAATCACTGTCGGAGTCTGAGTCACTATCGGAGTCTGAGTCACTGTCCGAATCAGAATCACTGTCAGAATCACTGTCGGAGTCAGAGTCGCTGTCCGAATCGGAGTCGCTGTCCGAATCAGAATCACTATCTGAATCAGAATCGCTGTCGGAGTCTGAGTCACTGTCAGAATCAGAGTCACTGTCCGAATCGGAGTCGCTGTCGGAATCAGAATCACTGTCCGAATCTGAATCGCTGTCGGAGTCTGAGTCACTGTCGGAATCGGAGTCGCTGTCGGAATCAGAGTCACTGTCCGAATCGGAGTCGCTGTCGGAGTCTGAGTCACTGTCCGAATCAGAATCACTATCGGAATCGGAGTCACTATCTGAATCAGAATCACTATCGGAATCTGAGTCACTGTCGGAATCGGAGTCGCTGTCGGAATCAGAGTCACTATCTGAATCAGAGTCGCTGTCGGAATCAGAGTCACTGTCAGAGTCTGAATCGCTATCGGAATCTGAATCACTGTCGGAATCGGAGTCACTGTCGGAATCGGAGTCGCTATCCGAGTCAGAGTCACTGTCGGAATCGGAGTCACTATCGGAATCGGAGTCACTATCGGAATCTGAATCGCTGTCGGAATCAGAATCGCTGTCGGAATCGGAGTCGCTGTCAGAGTCTGAATCGCTGTCGGAATCGGAGTCGCTGTCAGAGTCAGAATCACTGTCGGAGTCGGAATCACTATCCGAATCAGAGTCACTATCCGAGTCAGAGTCACTGTCGGAGTCACTATCGGAATCAGAGTCGCTATCTGAATCGCTATCCGAATCAGAGTCACTGTCGGAATCGGAATCGCTATCCGAGTCAGAATCACTGTCGGAATCGGAGTCACTGTCGGAGTCAGAGTCACTGTCAGAATCACTATCTGAGTCAGAGTCGCTATCTGAGTCTGAATCACTATCGGAATCGGAGTCACTGTCGGAGTCAGAGTCACTATCTGAATCGCTGTCCGAATCAGAGTCACTGTCGGAGTCAGAGTCACTATCTGAATCGGAGTCGCTGTCGGAGTCTGAGTCACTGTCGGAGTCAGAGTCACTATCTGAATCTGAATCGCTGTCCGAATCAGAATCACTGTCGGAATCGGAGTCACTATCGGAATCAGAATCACTATCTGAGTCTGAATCACTATCGGAATCGGAGTCGCTGTCCGAATCAGAATCACTGTCGGAGTCTGAATCACTATCGGAATCGGAGTCGCTGTCCGAATCAGAATCACTGTCGGAATCGGAATCGGAGTCACTATCGGAATCAGAATCACTGTCGGAGTCTGAGTCACTATCGGAATCGGAGTCACTATCAGAGTCCGAATCGGAGTCGCTGTCCGAGTCAGAATCACTGTCGGAATCAGAGTCACTGTCGGAGTCTGAGTCACTGTCCGAATCAGAATCACTGTCGGAATCGGAGTCACTGTCGGAATCAGAGTCACTATCGGAATCGGAGTCACTATCGGAATCAGAATCACTGTCGGAGTCTGAGTCACTATCGGAATCGGAGTCGCTATCCGAATCAGAATCACTGTCGGAATCGGAGTCACTGTCGGAGTCTGAGTCACTATCGGAATCGGAGTCGCTGTCCGAATCAGAATCACTGTCGGAATCGGAATCACTGTCGGAATCGGAGTCACTATCGGAATCAGAATCACTGTCGGAGTCTGAGTCACTATCGGAATCGGAGTCGCTATCCGAATCAGAATCACTGTCGGAGTCTGAGTCACTGTCGGAATCTGAATCGCTGTCGGAGTCTGAGTCACTATCCGAATCTGAATCACTATCCGAGTCTGAGTCACTGTCGGAGTCATCCACCTCTAAATCTTCTTCCTTAGGAGGTTGTATAGGAGTTGATACTCCCTCGCCACTAGAAGAACTTTCTCCTCCTACTGCTGCAACAAGACCTGCTAAACCACCGGCTAAAACACCTAACACCCAATAGGGAGGAACACAATTTGCCGAAATACCAGCATCTGCAATTTCACTTGCTAAGAGAGAATCAACATCTATGTCAATAAATTCTTTGTCCCCATTAAGCCAGGAAAGCTTACAGTCATCATCTAAAATAAGCTCACTATGCTCGCCTTCTTCATTTTCATTATAAAACCCATATAAGACAATTTTCTTACCAGATTTAAATATAATAACAAGATCCTGATCAATACGTTCTGTACGCTGAATATCATCTGGACTCTCTTTAATCTTGATTAACTGTGGAGAGTTAATTGTATAATTACTTAATGGAACTTCGACTGGATTTGAATTACCTGTGCGCGCAACAACTATCATCGACATATGATCTTCTCTCTATGTTCTCTTTTAACTTTTAAAATAGTTTTTTTTTGGGGGGAGTAAAACAGCGAATTTTACAATGAAAGACTTAACTTTAAATTTAAAACTCAATCAAATATATAATTTATATATTTTATCAATTTAAATAAAAAACTGTCAATATAGCGTCAATATTGAGCAGGCCATCTTTATACTTTCACCACTAAAAATTTAAAGCTAGACTCTCAAAATCAAAACTTTTCTGTTATCAAGAAAAAAAGCCAGAAATGAAATAGATCATTTCTGGCTTTGTTATTACTACTTATTAGCTGCTAGAGATAATGGGTATTAAAAAATACTCTTGTCAAGATCTGAAAGTAGATCATCCAAAGGATCGACAACTGGCTGAACATCTACCACTAACTCATTAATATCTGACTCTTCTACCAGAGAAGTGATACGCTGAGTTACCCCATCCTCTTCAGGAAGTGTGATAGATTCACTTTCCATTCCGATAACATCATTCAATGTTAATGAATCTTCCAGTGCTTCTCCCTCATTATCAACAGACTCAAATTGATCTAATTGATCAACTTCATCTAATGATAACTCATCTTCCACTAATGAGAATCCTGTCACCTCTGATGCTGGTACTATTGGTAAACCGCCATTAATATTGAAGGTGAGATCTTTAGTAACCTCGTTACCTTCTGCATCTGCAACCGTAATCTCAAACTGATCAGTTTGATAGAGATTGTCGATATTCGCACCAGGCGTATAGGTATAACTACCATCCGCATGAATCTTCAAGGTTCCATGATTACCCTCAACAGTTAAGGGGTTATCATCCACTATCTTCTCTTCACCTACCTGAGTCACCTTGAGGTCAAGAGCCTTCCAATCACTACCATCGATATTCAAGACAAAAGCTTTCTCAATGAAGTTTCCTGCTGTTGATCTTGGCTCTTCTCCGTATACAAATTGCGTTAAATCAACTTCTGTATTTGCAAGAAGATCATTAAGTATCCCTGTAACAGCATTTAAAAGATTATCAAGCCCTCCCTCCTTAACAATAGCTTGTACAACTTTATCAAGTTCATTAAGCGGTAAGGCATCGATTACCTTAACGATCTGTTCTTGAAGTTTCTTAATAGGATCTCCACCTAGAACCCCACCAAGAACCCCACCAAGAATCCCACCAAGAATTCCTGTCAGACCTGCCACAAGATCTCCAACAACAGGAACATCTTTTAAGGTATCTTTCAACACATCAGAGACATCTTTTAGAAGATTTTCATCTCCTGACAGTACTTCCTTTAACACTCCCTTGAGAACATCTTCACCTAAAGTCTCAGCAAGTAGCCCATCATCGACAAGATCACTTGCTACAGGCCCTTTATAGCCTATTCTAAATTGAGTATCCTCACCAAGTCCTTCTAAGATAGTAGGATCAACCTCCTTTAGAAGCATCGGAAGACTGATAGAGTAATTAGCGACCTTCTCACTAATTGCTGAAACATTCAGAACAAGGTCTTTTAGTTTTTCAATACTTAAAGTCTTCCAACTCGCCCCTTCTTTATACTCAATCACTATCGAGCCATTAGAGGAAAGCGCCAAAAGTTGTCCAGTATCTGCAACACCCTCAGTAGTAACCGTGAACTCAAAGAAGTCCGCTCTAATATCTCCATCTGTGACAAGGCCTGTTAAATAATCTTCACTTTCAAACCAAAACTCTTTCTGATCATTATCGCCATTAGGCTCTTTGAGTGAAGGATATTGATGCTCGTTATAGGTTTTAATGTCAGCTTGATCATCATCAACATCACTCAATACCCAATTGTCAAAGACTTCTGGGTTTTCACTTTCAGGCGCTTTTGTAAGTGAAGAATCAATCTCAAAAGCAAGTGTTACTTCTTGCCCATTATTAAGCGTTAACTTAAAGACTTCACCAAGATTACTTTGACCATTTACTTTTTCAGGATCAGGTTTATATGTGTAATCACCATTTTCTGAAATCCTTAATGTACCAAACTCCCCATCTATTGATATTAAGGGTTCATTACTTTCTTCTAATGAAAGTGATGATTCCGCAGATTTAACAACTGTAATCGTAACGCTCTGATCTTCCTTACCTTGCTCCTCAAAAAAATTACCTGCGCCGTCTCGAATGTTACTATTCTCTGAATCCGGTGAATAGATCCATTTAGCATCTTGTTCACTATAGACCTTACTTCCTTCAGAAGAGATCGTCGTTTGACCGATAACAGAGACATCAAGGTCATCCTTACCGGGTTCTACTGTTGCACGGTAAATACCTTTTGGTAAATTTTCAGGTAATGGAATCTCAAGCTTACCCCCCTTAATAGAAAGACCCAAAAGGTTTAATACACCGTCATCCCCTTCAACAACTTGAGAAGGCTTCCAGCCTTCAGCAGTTAAAACTTCTAGAGTAACCTTTAGATCTGTAGCTGGATTAAGGCCTACTGCATTAGCAAAAGTAGCAGTTAACTTTAACTCATTAAAGTTACTCTCCACATTCATATTGATGGATGGATAAGCAGTAGCACCTGCACCTACCCCCAATAAATTACCCGTTAACTTACCTACATCTACAGCTGCTAACTCAAAACGAGAATCCGTCTCTACCTTAAACTCAAGCTCTTTATCCTTATCTGCAACAATCTCTTCGTACTGAACAAAAGGATTGCTATCAAGAATACTTTGGAGAGGCTCCCAAACAACCGAAGCGGGATCTGAATCACGGTAATCATCTTCCTGACCTGATCCTGGCTTCAAGATAACCTCGACCTCCTCACCTTTTGTAAGCGGACGATTGAGCTGTACTGTAAAGTTACCTTCTTCGTTGACTTCACCTTTACCGATCTCTTTACCATCTTTATCGGTAATGATCACTTTCGCTTCAGGCTCACCTTTACCCGTTACAGTATATTCATCATCTTTAATGGTGATCTCGAGGTCTTGAGGAGAATCTAAGGGATTCTTCTCCTTAGGCTCTTGGTCTTCGCCCTCTGAATCGCTATCTGAGTCTGAGTCACTGTCGGAGTCTGAATCACTATCTGCATCAGCATCCGCGTCGGCATCGGCATCGGCATCGGCATCGGCATCAGCATCCGCATCAGCGTCTGCATCGGCGTCAGCATCAGCATCGGCATCAGCATCAGCATCAGCATCCGCATCAGCATCGGCATCCGCATCGGCATCCGCATCGGCATCTGCGTCGGCATCTGCATCGGCATCGGCGTCAGCATCCGCATCGGCGTCAGCATCCGCATCTGCGTCGGCATCGGCATCGGCGTCGGCATCAGCATCGGCGTCAGCATCTGCATCCGCATCAGCATCAGCATCTGCGTCAGCATCCGCATCAGCATCGGCATCCGCATCTGCATCAGCATCCGCGTCAGCATCTGCATCGGCATCAGCATCCGCATCCGCGTCAGCATCGGCATCCGCATCGGCGTCAGCATCAGCATCCGCGTCAGCATCGGCATCGGCATCCGCATCTGCGTCCGCATCAGCATCGGCATCTGCGTCGGCATCTGCATCGGCATCGGCATCTGCATCGGCGTCAGCATCGGCATCAGCGTCAGCATCCGCATCGGCATCAGCATCGGCATCCGCATCGGCATCTGCGTCCGCATCGGCATCAGCGTCGGCGTCAGCATCCGCATCACTATCTGAATCTGCATCAGCATCAGCATCCGCGTCAGCATCGGCATCCGCATCAGCATCGGCATCTGCGTCGGCATCCGCATCAGCATCAGCATCGGCATCAGCGTCAGCATCCGCATCTGCGTCGGCATCAGCATCAGCGTCAGCATCTGCGTCGGCGTCCGCATCCGCATCGGCATCAGCGTCCGCATCCGCATCGGCATCTGCATCAGCGTCAGCATCTGCATCTGCATCAGCATCTGCGTCGGCATCAGCATCAGCATCCGCATCCGCGTCAGCATCGGCATCGGCATCCGCATCAGCATCGGCATCTGCGTCGGCATCAGCGTCAGCATCCGCATCTGCGTCGGCATCAGCATCAGCGTCAGCATCTGCGTCGGCGTCCGCATCCGCATCAGCATCGGCATCCGCATCAGCATCGGCATCCGCATCGGCATCTGCATCGGCGTCAGCATCCGCATCGGCATCTGCGTCGGCATCAGCATCAGCATCGGCGTCCGCATCCGCATCGGCATCAGCGTCAGCATCCGCATCGGCATCAGCGTCAGCATCTGCATCAGCATCTGCATCAGCATCGGCATCTGCGTCGGCATCGGCATCAGCGTCCGCATCAGCATCGGCGTCCGCATCCGCATCGGCATCAGCGTCAGCATCCGCATCGGCATCAGCGTCAGCATCTGCATCAGCATCTGCGTCGGCATCAGCATCGGCGTCAGCATCCGCATCGGCATCTGCGTCGGCATCAGCATCGGCATCAGCATCGGCGTCAGCATCCGCATCGGCATCAGCATCTGCATCTGCATCAGCATCTGCATCAGCATCAGCATCAGCATCTGCGTCAGCATCAGCATCCGCGTCAGCATCGGCATCGGCATCCGCATCAGCATCGGCATCTGCGTCGGCATCAGCGTCAGCATCCGCATCTGCGTCGGCATCAGCATCGGCATCTGCGTCGGCATCTGCATCAGCGTCAGCGTCAGCATCACTGTCCGAGTCAGAATCACTGTCGGAATCGGAGTCGCTATCGGTGTCATCTCCTACACCAGCTCCTATATTGCTTCCCCCACTATCTGAGGATGAACCGCCTATAGCTGCAACTAAGCCTGCAAGCCCCCCTCCTAAAACACCTAAAACCCAATAAGGTGGTACACAATTTGCTGAAATCCCAGCATCTGCTATCTCACCTGCTAAGAGAGAGTCAACATCTATATCAACAAATTCTCTTTCACCATTAAGCCAGTAGAGCTCGCAGTCATCTTCTAAGATTAACTCACTATGCTCTCCCTCTTCGTTTTCATTATAGAACCCATAGAGGATAATTGTTTTACCAGACTTGAAGGTCAAAACTAAGTTTTGCCCTACTCGCTCTGCACTCTCAATATCCTCTAAACTCCCTTTTATTTTGATTAACTGTGGCGTTACAATTGAGTAATCTGCCAAAGGTACTTCTACCGGCTTTGCATCACTCTCTGCACGCGTTACAACCATCATTGACATAAGTTATCTCTCTCTATTTTACAGAAATGCTAGGTACAACTCGCGCCTACACACTATCTGCCTGTAGACACGACAAACCCAACTACAACTAATTATTCGATTGCAGTTGAGTATTTTTATTAAAAATAGGTAAACAATTTAAATTAATTATCGCCAAATATCAATAAAAGTCAATATTTACTCATTATGTATAGTGGTTTTAATATATAAAATGATATAAAAGATAGTGTACTCTTTTAATGATAACGTAAACTTACCGTCAAGCGCACAGTTCATAACTAGAGACTTTTTCGGTTAATTGTTTTTTAAATTCACTGGGAGGTAAATTTCCCAGTGACTCATGAGGTCTTTCTTCGTTATAACTTAACATCAAAGCCTAACTGAGTTCTCGCACCTGAGTTAAGGAGGAGAATAGATGGGGGTTTAATACTTCAGTTCGATAGCTACGATTAAAACGCTCGATATAAGCATTTTGATTTGGCTTTCCTGACTCACAACATAATAGATTTTAATATGATTATTTTCACACCATTTTGTAAAAGCTGGAGATGTCATTCCACTGCCATTATCAACACGAATCATTCTAGGAACACCTCTTTCTTCTTTAAGTTGCTCTAAAACTCTCACAACTCTAGTGGCCGGTAGTGAGGTATCAATGACAAGCCTTAGCTATCGAAAGTAATCCTTGATATACCAAGTGTTGAGTCGCTTCTCTGTGTCGTTCCGGCGTTACAGCTTTCCCAATAAATCCTTAATTGCTGCATTTTCTAAAGCTAACTCAGCATACATTTTTTTGAGCTTGGCATTTTCAGCTTCAATTTCCCGTAATCGCTTCAAATCTGAGGCTTCTAAGCCTCCATATTTACTTTTCCATTGATAGTACGTAGCACTACTAATGCCGTGCTCTCGGCAGATATCGGTCACTTTAACGCCTTTTTCTGCCAGTTTTAAAATGTTTACAATTTGTGTTTCTGTGAATTTTGATCGTTTCATGATTTCCTCCATCTAAATTATGATGACAGAAATCTATAGTTTTGGCTTGTGTCTTTTTAGGGTAAGTTTACGCTCATTGATTAAAACGAAACAAAATTTTCTTGGATCTCCCTTTAGATTGCTAAAGAGTAGAAATAAACCAAATCATACTTTAAGATAAGTCAAAGCTCCATGTGGGTACTTTTGCCTGATCGCACAGATAATGATGTATTCTATCTGTTACTTGTTTCCAACAGTTTTTAACATAAACAGGCATATTTTTAGATCTCATTGAATTTCTCATAGCAGCATTAATTTCAAAAATAACGACACCCTTCCGGCGTTCTTCTTGGCTTAAAGCAAAATCTATCCCAACATACTCTAGACCTGTTTGCCGCATAATTTGCTCTAAAGCTTTCCAATTATCTGCCCCAATACTTTCTTCAGGAGAACGGCAATAACTAATTCCCATCTCCGTCAGCCAAGGATTAGCCGCCATTAATTTTTCAGAATTAGATAAATGGACATTGAAGTCATTGTCAGCAACAAAAAGATGGATAGGAAATAACTTTCCTCCTGTAAATAATGCACGATATTTAGGATAAAGCCTTGCACCAGGCAAGCGATTATCTTTAAAGGAGACATCAACATATTCAATAAGATAAATGTCCTTTGGTGTCTGAGAAACTATCGTTTCAAAATCAGCAAAATCATGCTGATCTATTGACTCTATAAGGTGCATATTCCTTCCCACATGGTATCCCGATAAACGAACAATCAGTGGAAACTTCAATTGGTGCTTTTCTACCGCTTCCCTAATAAGGGCATGACAATTTTTATTAACATTCTCTAGTCTGATATTTTTAGGATAAACAATATGGGGCATATCATTAAACCGCCGATAATTATTATCTCTTGAAGTCGCTAAAATATCACTGGGATGATTCACAACAGGTACATTTGGAAATGCTGCACATATCGCAGCAGCCTTACAGAGCGCAACTTCACATCGCTCTGGATCTGTGATCGAATTATAGATAATATCAACAGAAATATTCTGTCTTTTTAACTCTTTTAGAGCTACATCTATATCATCAACGCGCAAAATAATTTTTTGAATGTCTCTATCGAGGACAGACATAAGATTATTGTGTCCATCGGGCATATGAAAAGATTGACGTTTTGCATTAAAATTAAAAGCGCCTGAAGCAAATGTTTGCAAAATAAGGACTTTTAATTTCCCTTCTCTACTCTTTGAAATCACGTTCTCTCTCGAATATTGAAGTGCATATTCAGCACATTTCTCTTCATCTTTCAACTGATAGAAAAGGCTAGCAACAAGTCCTTTTTCTAAAGAAATAAGCCCCTCACTTTTCTCTTTATTCAAAAACAGATTAAGAAGCACTCTGCGATTTCCTGTACGCATGGCCGCTGTCATTAACTGTTTTAAATTCCTTTTTTCCAAAGCTCTTTGCTCTAAAAGATAACTTCCTACTTCAAAAGCCTCGCTATAATCTGCACTTTTAACGGACTTCTCTAATAGAGAATTAAGAGCTGTATTTAATTTTTGGTTCATTCTAGAGCACCTAAAGTATATTTGTAAATTATTTTATAAACTCTTTTAAAGCCTTGCGTAAGCCTGTGCCATTTGAGCCTTTAAACATCAATATATCACCATCATTAATAAGCTTAGTTAGAGATTCAAATAGAAACTCAATGGAGTTAAACTCAATAATTTTAATATCCTTTTTAATAGTTTTTCTTAAATTAGATATAAGCTCTCCACATAAAATGACAATATCAATATTTAAATCTTGAAAGTAACTACCTACATCCTCATGCAGCTGTACTGAAGCATCTCCCATTTCTAGCATATCTGCCAAAACCGCAATTTTTCTCTTTTTATTTGATTCTACCGGATATGTAGATAACTCAACCAAGGCAGATTTTACTGAATCTGGATTTGCGTTATAGGCATGATCTATCACCAAAAAACTTTTATTATATTTTACTATATTGTGTTTATCTCCCCTTCCTGGTGGCGGAGATAACCACTGCCCCATCAACTCTAAATCATCCAACCAATTAAGATTTAAAGCATGTAATATGGCAATGCTACCTAATCCATTTATAGATATATGTTTGCTATAACTGTCCTTTCTAGCTCTAAATGTTTGTCCTTTATAAGAAAACATAAAGTAATTAAAAGTATCACCTAAAAACTTAAACATAGATTCAGGGTGCTCACCATAGGTTATAACAGCTCTATTATTGAGCAGTGCGATTTTTTCGACCTCATCGTAGTAAGGTATATCCCTATTAATCACAGCTACTCTTAGTTTACCTGAATTGTATTTCGACTTAAAAATTTGAGCTTTCAACAATGCCAAATCTTTTAAAGACTCATGTCTTTCCATATGAGACTCTGATAGATTGACCAATACAGCAACATCAGAATCTAAAGTATCAGCAGAGCGAGGTAAAGCACCCTGAGCTACTTCAAACACAGCAAAGTCTTGAATATTAAGCTGTAACCCAAACTTATAAACCCCTTCTATTAAATTATTATATATTCCCGTTAAAACCCGTCCTTTATTTTTTAAAATTCTACTTAACGTAAGAGTAGAGCTAGTTTTGCCCACTGAACCAGTAATAGTTACAATTTTCCCACTAAAGTCGGATCGATAATATCTAATAATTTTTTCTGCAGCAAAATTGATATTATCTACTTTTAGAATAGGATTTTTTAATTTTGAATCTAAATGTGTTCTATCTGTTATGAGAGTAACGTCATCACTTACATTAAATCTTTTTAAACTTCGAACCGTAGTTCCAGGAGAGTTTCCTTTTAAACTTCTGACAAATGTTACCTTATTTGTTCTAGAGCTTTTCGCCGTAGCAAAAAAACCAGTATAAACTTTTTGTTTAGGTTCCCGAATCCATTCTCCAGATAAAAAATCGGATAATTGTTGTGGAGTAAATTCTCTATTTTTAAACACATTATTTTTAGGAGAAAAAACAATATAATTAAATTCATCTCCATACCATAACCAATCAGTCTTATTAATATTACCTATAAACCATTTAATTAATGCATCTCTACAAGTGAAATCATTTAAATTTATCGCTAATCCAGTCGACTGTATATCATGGATATCATCTGTATCAATATAACCGGCGCTTGCTATCTTATCTGTAATTTCAACCCCTTCTTTTTCTAACATCGAAAGAACACTTATCCAAGCCTGATATGCCCCTCGATAAATCAAGAAACCTTGAGGTGTTATTTTTAATAAAGATCTCTTTACCTTGCCAAAATCGAGAATATCAATATCTGAAGGTAAATAATAGAGTGTTTTTGAAAAGATCATTGTCATCATCCTATATTTCAAAGTGTCTCAATTCGCTAAGCAAATCTTGATAATAATTAACCTTCAAATTAACAACTTGATCCATGTTACCTTTCATTCCAGGATAAGTATTAACCTCAAAAAGATAAATATTCCCATCTTCTACTCCATAGTCAATACCTAAAGCATCGATCGGAAATTGATATTCATCTTGAAGTGTTTCCGCTATTATTTTTGAAACAAACTGTAAGTTTTCTAGAATATCGGATGATTGCTCAAGACATTGTTCCCGCAGAAACTCCTCGCCTGGCCTTGCAACTCCTCCTCGTGCTAAATTTGAAGTAACTTCGTTATTTCCAATTCGAGCATAAGGATTGGCAATTGCCCACTCTCCATTTCTGTTTTGACGATATACTCCAACCCTAATATCAAAGGGCTTATTATCTGGTACTGTTAAACTCTTAACATACTCTTGCAGAATCCACTCAGGCGTCTGATACTCCTCTAAAACTATCTCTGCACTTTCCCTATCAAAATATTCTTTATCATTTCCATCGGAAAGAGAATATATATTATTTTCCCTCCTAATCAAAAATACACTTCGCCCTTGACTAGAACGTTTACTTTTTAAAATAACAGTATCTTTCTCTTTTAGAACATCAAAAAGAGTGTCAATTGTAAAAGGATAACTCTCAATTAAAAATGGAGCTAGCTTCTTATTTTTAGCCAATAACCCTATAACTTTATCCTTATTCCCTAATCTATGACACAGCAACTGACTACTACGTTGTAAATCTTGATAGATTTCCCTCTGTCCCCGATTATTGGGAGGAGCATTGTCAATATATTTGGGTAAAGGATAAAAACCTTCAACCCAATCTTTGTTAGAATAACGATACCCTTTAAATAAATTGTTTTTTTGTTCAAAATCTCTATATGAAAAATAAAGCATGGTAAGCCCACGACTATCTAATTCATGAGCTAAACGATTAGCTTCCCTAAAACGTCGAGGTGTTTTTGGATAACAGAGATATCCTATTACTGTACTAGTATCTAAAACTACATCTTTACTATCTCTAGCTATTTCCAAATACTTCCGGTACGCTACAAATCCTGAGAGATAATGCTCCACGTCATCGATCCGAACACGGAAAGCATGATGGCGAATAAAGAAGCCATCGAGAATCCTGCGTGGATTTTTAAAGAACATCGCAACTTCTGGATAGAAAAAACCATTCATTAAATAACGTGCGCGATACTCCAATGCCCGATAAAACTTATCAATATCAAACCCTTCTAAAAGGTGTGATACTTTTTTATCTTCCTGCATACGCGATATCATTCGCTCAGCTGCCATCATTAACTCTAAAAGCGTAGGGAATGTTGTAATACGATTTAATACAAAATCGAGATGATCCCGAACATTATCTAATCCAAATTGATAATACTTAGGATCAGGATTATAAAGCGTTAATTCATTGACACAGTAACTTTGCCAATGATCATGTGCTTCCCAATGCTTATTCGCAATAAAATAATCAAACGCCTTCTCCACCGATGCTAACCAACGGGGATCTTTCGTAATACCATAAAGACGCATTAAGCCAAAAGCAGCTTCTCCATCATAATAGATGGTTCTATTTTCTGCCTTGATACTTAAATCAGGATAATTAAGCACATGAATATAGCGACCATCCTCTTGTTGCATAAAGAGAATACCATTTGCTAAATGCTCCATTAATTCTAAATAACGTTGATCGCCGGTAATCTCGGTATATTTAGCATAAGCTAAAATAGAAACTGCATTTCCGCCAAGCTTAATCTCATCTCCAACATCAACAAGAAATGCTGCTTTTTCTCCACTAGGTAATACTTCAATTTTAATAAGTTCTTTTTCTAAATAATCTAAAGCTCGATCAATTGCTTGCTTCTGCTCGGGCTTTTGGCAAACCTCCCATCCTTCCAATAATGCGTAGGTAGAACTAGCATGGCGTAATGCATTATAGGTCGGAATCGGTCGATCAAAACAGGGGAACCATCCATAATGGTAAAAACCATTCGACTTGACCTGTTTTGCTAAATATTCCGTGCTTTTATGAATAATTTCTGTAACTGTTTCATGATTCCACTGATCGATAATACGATAACCACTATTACGCCCTTCAGGCTCTATCTCATAACTTTCTAATCCATCAGTAAAAACCGCATATGTCTTAAAACGATAGATTAATGCATCCTCTGATTGTGGCCAGCTAAGTTCTCTCCTAAAGCGTCTTCGGGTATAACTTTTTAAATTTCTCTCATTCGCAACTGCAACAGAACTGTCTGAATGGTATAAAATTGCATTTCCATAAAGTTCATGCTCTAAAAGTGCTGTTTTGAAATCTTCTGTTAAAGATATTCCATAACGAAAATAACTTCTTTTCGTTCTTGCTAATCTTTTTTGAAATTCATCCCATTGAAGTGCTTCAACTTCCCGAACTATCTCAACACGCAACCAAGCAGGCTTCAACCAATTTTTAAGACGCCAACGCTTTAAAGCTTCTACCCCTTTCTGCCAAGCATCTTCAAAATCGTTTCCCGTTGCAATTTCAACATTTGCTCGCTCTTTACTATCCGATATAGCAAAAAATAGAATCGTTGGAGGATTATTTTCTGGAAGGTCTATTTGAGGTGACTTTTCCAAAACAGTTAACATCTTCTCTTTTGCCATACTTAATAGTCTATTTAATGCCATCTTTTTTACTCACTGTAATAATTTTATTATCGATAAAGTTTTGTAAGAGTGAATTATATCAACAATATTTACATAAGACCTATCATCCTATAAAACTTATTATAAATAAATGAAAATAACTTCAAATAAAATTACAACCATTCAAATAACATTAATTAGAAATACAAATATTAAATTTCTTACTCACAAAGCAAACACAACTTCCTCCCTCTCCCATGCCTTCGATAATGATATAATGCGTCAACAGTTACTCAAGCTAACGATAGTAACTGGGTAAAACCATATCTATATCGGGAGAGAAGATGAAAGAGTTGGTATTTGGGTCATTAATATTTTTGCCCGGCATCTTAAAAGTATTAGTTTTGGGCTTTTTTATCTGGCTTATTGCGCGCGGATTTTATCGAAAAAAGCTCTACTCTAGTGGAATTTGGCATCCAAATCTCGTCGATATTACTATCTACTTTGTCTCGCTTTATCTGAGTCATTTAATCTTTCTGTTCCTACAAGGTTGATTATGAAGAATGCTTTAAAACGCTATTTAATTACCGTTATTGCAGCACTTGTGCTGATCGTTGTCGCTTTTCAGTTATGGAACTTCTACGTTTTAGGCGGATGGACACGCGATGGAAAAATTCGGGCCGACGTAATTCAAGTATCGGCACAAGTATCTGGTAAACTGATCGACCTGCCTATTAAAGATAATCAATTAGTTAAGAGAGGTGAGCTTCTCTTTGAAATTGATCCGATCGATTATGAGATCAATCTTCGAAATGCAGAAGCACAATTAGAGCAACTACGCATACGTCAGGAACAAGCCGCATTACAATATGAGCGTAGAACCAATCTCGGTAATGTTGCTGCGATTTCAAAAGAACATCTTGATGATGTTAAATACAACTTAGATCTGCTCAATGATCAGGTACAGCAGGCTGAGATTGCGGTAGAAAAAGCAAAGCTCGACCTCAGTCGAACCAAGGTTTATGCTGAAGTCAGTGGCTATGTCACCAATATGAATATTCGTGAAGGGAGCTTTATTCCAGCTGGACAACCCCTCTTTGCGCTTGTCGATAAAGATAGCTTTCATGCTGTAGGCTACTTCGAGGAGACTAAACTCCCCTATATTGAAGTTGGACGCCGCGTTGAGATTATCCCCTACAATGGCGGAGAAAAGATGTATGGCTATATTACTGGATATGGTCGAGCGATTTTTGACCAGAGCGCACAGACTGGTGAACAATTATTACAAGCAGTGAAGCCGAACTATCCGTGGGTAACTTTGGCACAAAGAATCCCGGTAAAAGTCGCTTTTGAAGAGAGTGATGAAGAGTTAGAGGCACATAATCTTATCGCCGGGACGACAGTCACTATTATCGTTTTAGATGAAATGCATGAGTCTAAAAAATAGCCATGAGCCAGACAAACATCCAAGAATCTAAACTCAAGGTACTCCTTAATCAATTAGGTCACTATTTTGCCGGCCTCAATTACTCTTACGGATTACGTGTTGCCGTTGGCGTTGGAATCGCCTGGTTTATTGCGTTTAGATTACAGACCGATAAACCCTACTGGTCAATCATGACGGTGATTATTGTCTCTCTACCAATGCAGAGTATGCTGGTTGAGAAATTTTTAGCACGTTTGATCGGAACCCTTGTCGGCGCATTTGCCGTTACACTCCTTGCGACTGTGGCCCTCGATGATCAATGGCTATTTACCATCTACATGGCATTTTGGCTCTCAATTTGTGCTTACTTAGCAAGCATCAAGAGCTCGATGGTAACTTACTGCTTTGCGCTCTGTGGCTATACCTCCGCCATCTTAGGCTTTGCACTCTCGATATCCCCCTCTTCCTATATGGTCTTTCAGATCACTCAAGCACGTATTTTAGAGATCTTAATTGGTCTAGTGACCGCCTTTTTTGTCTCGATGTTATGGCCTTCTCATTTAGAACGAATCATCGTCAAGCAGAAGCTTCGCCTACAACGCTCTAATGTTAAACAGCTCTATCAAGCCCTATTAACAGCGGATTTTGATCCTTTGAAATTTAATAAAGTCTATGAAAAGACATTGTTAGGCTTAATGGATTTTCGAGATCTGATCTATCAAGAGTTTTTATCAGTATCGACAGAGCGAGAAGATAATCAGATGATCTATCACTACACCTACCGTTTGATGCGAGCGATGTCCGGCGTTTTAGTCCTTCAATCCATTAAGCAAGATCTTTTAAAATCAGATCAATTAGCAGTAACAGAATACCTAAATCAGCTTGACCAATGGTTTGCCACTGCCGGCATCACTGAAAAGAAACTAAAACGCAAACCGAAAGCACCTGATGCACTATTAAAAACAGCAAAAGGCGCTGAATTTGTCACAAAGCTCGATGAGAAATTTACTGAGTTTTATCAGACTCGTTTAGATCAACCGATCGATGAAGATCTCTATATGCCGGATCGAAATATCCACTACAGCGATCGAAAAGAGGCACTCATCAATAGTGGGAGAACATTTATCAGTATTCTTTTTGGAATGTTTTTCTGGATGGAGACCCAATGGGATATGGGATATATCCTCTTAATATTGATCGGGATTATCTGCACCTTAGGGGCGACTTACCCCATGATCACAAAACTATTAACAATCACATTTATTCTAACTCTGCTACTGACCATTCCGATCTCTTTTATGTTGAAATTTGGTCTTCTGATTCAGGCCACAAGTATTGTCCCGGCGATGATGATTATTCTCCCCCTCTACTTTATCGCATCACTTATCCGGGCAAGCTCCATGTTAGGTTTTTTAGTCGGCTATGGCTTTCTATTAGCCTCTAGCTTTCTAATCGGATTCTCTAACCCGATGAGTTTCGATATCAATGCTTTTCTCAATCAAACTTTTGCACTCTTAGTTGCGCTCGGCATTATATTATTAATATTCAATATTATTCGTCCAACCTCTAATGAGCGCAAAATGATACGGTTCCAACAAGATATAATGCAACAATTTTCTCAGTTGGCGAATCACGTCTCACTTCAAGCGGTCAAAAACTATGAAGCGCTTTTAACCAGTGCTGTTCAACAAGCAAAAGTGATTCCCGATATACAGGAGAAGAGCCGATTTTTAGCACACTGCTTTTTAACTGTTGTCATTCTCAAGGAGCAACTAAAACTACAAAATGCCGGCATAGAGTGGATAATTCCTGATAATCTCATTACCGCCATCAAAGAAGAGAGAATCGATGAAGCGCTACTCATCGTCAATCAATTAGAAGAGAAAGCACCACAGGAAGAGCAATTAACCTACTGGATATTGCATTGCGCCCTAACCTCTTTTAATCAGTTTTTGGAGGGGATGGATTAGATGTTAAGTTTTGAGTTCTACTCGCAATACCATTACTCGCTTATATCGCTTATAAACAAATCTTAAAATAGCTTCATCTTTCATATAGATCTGCATATCATTTTACTGATCATCCACTGACCTATCATCGCGTCCTTCAACTAGCTCTTCTAGCACTGCCTTAAAGGCTTCAGCAGAGATGATGCTTTTACGAGCATCTCGCTCTTTAATATTTTTCTTTAAAAAATAATCAGCATACACTCTATTTTTCTTCATCGTCTCTAAAAGTAAACCTAATGCTCTTAAATCGGAAGATTTCATCTTCTCATCTTGATGCATATTTTCATCACAAAGATAATCTATCAATGCAGAATGAGTGTTAGGGGCATTTTTACTAAGATGGGGTTTAATCGCATGATATGATGCATAATATGCTAATGATATTGTATTTCTGCACTCTATCTCTCTTGGAGAAGAAATTAGATTTCGCCTCGCTAAATCAAGAAAATCTGAACTAGACACAGACATAGAATATTACCTCTCATAGAAATTAAATGAAGCTGAGAAAACCTTGCCATTTAATTTAGGAATATCAGCTAACTTAAAAGCTAATTCAATATCTAGATCAACAATTTTATTAATTTCTGCTTCTGGCAAATAAACCATCATCTCCACATCATTTATTTTGAACTGAGGAGATGAATCAAATACTACTTTTCCAACAGCCAATTGATGTTCTTCTATAATAGAAATGTAGGTATCCATCAAAGACTTTAAATCATCCTCAGTAAAACAACTGTTCTCTATAAAAGCATTAAAGCCTGTTAAATATTCTTGATATTTTTCCATCTCATCGCTCTTTAGCGCTATAAGAGCTTCAAGATCTCTCCTAGATGCCTCAATATCACCTTTGAGAAGAGAAGTGAAACAGATAGATTCCATAATACTTTTATCTCCACGATATTTTAATCTAAGCCTTGACGTTACTCTCATAAACTCTTGAATTCTACTTGTTCTCAATAAATAAGCTAAAAAATTCTCTATAAAAGCCTCAGAACCGAGATAAAGAGATCGTCTAAAATATTTCAAAGCATTTGTTTCATTTTTCATTAATGCATAATAGAAAGCCCAGGCCTGAATATCCATGGAATCTTTCTTTCCAATTTTCTGCATTTCACGAAAATATAAAAGCTCTTCATCCTCTCGAATATATTCCTCATTTTCGAGTCTTCTAATTAACTCTTTACCTAAAACTTCTGAAATCTTTTCTAGCTGTACCATTATTACCTTTTTATGCCTTTCAAAGAAATATCATCACACCAATAAACTTGATCTATTAGTTTAGTAACTTCCCTAACAAACTGCATTTAATACTTTTTAATAATATGAAAAATATAGTAGAAACTGTTAGATAAGTAATTAGTATTTGGAAGTATCAAATATTTCGTCAAAAACAAAAATGACTAAAAGAAAAAATGCAAACAAAACCTCAAAAGCTAAAATAACCGGATGTCGAAAACTAAATAGAGAATAAGATGAAAATGAGATGGATGTGAGGGTTTTAATGAGTACACTAATGAGTACTTACAATCTCCAGATAAGCAAAAAACCCCTAAAATAGGGGCTTTTAACGTATCGTATGGCGGAAAAGGAGGGATTCGAACCCTCGATACGCTATTAACGTATACACCCTTAGCAGGGGTGCGCCTTCAGCCACTCGGCCACTTTTCCTTTTTGTTTATTCGCTAGCTCTGTAGTGAATAGACGTACTATTATAGTAATTCTTTCCAAGATGTAAAGCGTTAAAATTGATCAATTACTCTTTTCGCCTCGATCTTGAATCTTTTATCAATTTTCAAATGCTAATGCTCTTCGCTCCATCAGTTTTGCAATCATGATGAGAACAACATTCACCGCAAGATAGATCACGCCTGCCATAGCATAATATGTGATGGAATCATACGTCTGCCCTGTTAGCTCTCTTGCTCTTCCCATAATATCGAGAAGTGTAATTCCCTGTACAAGAGATGTACTTTTGAAGATCAAGACAATCTCATTAGAATAGCTCGGTAGAGCGCGTCTTAGTGCAAGTGGAATCAGAATTTTCATCGCCTCAAAACGGCTCATACCTAATGCTAAACAAGCCTCCCATTGGCTTTTAGAGATATTCTTTACTGCGCCATAGAAGAGCTGAGCCGTATAAGCAGCTGAATTCAAAGAGAGTGCTAAGATTGCACAAAACCAAGCTTCTGAGAAGAGTGACCAGAGGAATGACTCTCTGATAAAGGTAAATTGCCCAGGCCCTGTATAGAAGAGAAAGATCTGCACTAAAAGTGGCGTGCCGGTAAAGAAGATAATAAAACCGCGTGCAATCTTTGCCTGCCAACGATTCTCCCATAGCGTTAAGATTCCCGTTAAGAGAAGCGCTAAAATAAACCCTAAAAAGAGGGCCGCTACCGTTAAGCCTAAACTGAGCGGAACCCCTTCTAAAATAAAGATAAAATGATCTAACATGCTCTCCCCCTATTTCGCCGGCTCGTGATCATACTTGGTAATTCGATTGTAGAGAAGATCTTGTAACTTCTGACTCACTAAAGAGATCACAAGATAGATCAACGCCGCCATCGTATACCAGGTAAATCCATCGGATGTTGCACTATAGATATAGTCGGTCTCTTTCATCAACTCATGAACACCAATTAAGGAGACAAGCGCGGTATCCTTTAATAGAACCAACCACTGATTACTTAAGCCCGGAAAGGCGTGACGCCACATCTGCGGCATAATGATATAGAAGAAGGTTGCCGGCTTAGAGAGCCCTAAAACGGCTCCGCTATGCCACTGCTCTTTAGGCACGGCAAGTAGTGCGCCTCTAATCGTCTGAGAGGCATAAGAAGCATAAATTAACGAGAGCGCAAATGCACCTAAACCAAAGAAGAGATACTCCCCATAACTATCGAGAATTGAGAAGTAGAGATCGATCACTTGAGGTGGCCAAATCTCCTCATACTCCAAAAAGAGATAAGGAAGCCCCAATCCGATCAGGAAGATGACGATCAATTCCGGCAATGAACGAATAATCGATACAAAAAGGGTGACGCTCCACCTAACAATTCGCCATCGGCTCAACTCTAAAATCGCTAAGATATTCGCCCAGAGAAATCCCATCACCAATGCGATAATCGCCAATAAAATTGTCGCTTTTGCCGCTACTAACATCGCTGCAAAATATTGACTGTTAAACAGATCAAAAATAGTTGTTAGTTCACTCACACTCTTCCCTCAAATTAAACAAACAAAAAGCGATGAACCTTCCATCGCTTTTTTTGCAGTTACGCATCTTCACTGCCACTACTGCTGCTCAAACCATTTGCTGTAGATCTCATCATATTTGCCGCTCTCCTTAACCTCTTTGAGCGCCGCATTGATCTGATCCACTAATTCGGTATTACGTTTTCCAACGCCGATACCTAATCCTTGTCCGAAGTATTTAGGATCTGTCACTTTCTCGCCGACAACGACGAAATTATCATTCTCTTTCATATAATCATTAACAACTTCCCCATCACCAAACACAACATCAACACGACCAATCGCAAGATCGCTCATCGCTGCAGGATATTGAGGATAGACCGAGACATTTGCCCCTTTATAGGTATCACGGATATATTGCTGATGCGTTGAACCTGAAAGCACACCAATCTTAGCATCTGCCACATCTTTGATCTGATCTGCTTTCTCTTTTGTGGTGATATAGATAGAGTAGTTTTGATAGTAAGGATCAGAGAACGCGAGCTGTTTTGCACGCTCTTCCGTAATATCCATTCCTGAAATAACAGCATCATAACGACGTAGACGAAGATTAGGAATTAATGCATCAAACTCCTGTTCTGAGTAGACACACTCTTTCTCTAAAACGTTACATACTTCATTCATCAGGTCGATATCAAATCCTAATAACTCATTATTCTCACCCTTATATTCAAAAGGTGGATATGCCGGATTGGTTCCAACCACTAATTTATCTTGTGCATAGAGGGTTGTTGAACTCAATAATCCTGCGGCAACAAGTAGTAATCCTAATCTCTTTTTCATAATATTCTCCATCTATCTCTATTGTTATTTTCGATCTGTTCTCACAGCTTTTGATCTCTTTTTTGATCTGTTTATTGATCTCTCTTTGACATCTTTTTGTTATCTTTGCTGATCTCTTCACTCATCATCGGGCGCTTGAAATACAACTTGATATGATAGCGCGTCTGCAGCTGATGATGCCGGCACCTTAGCCCTCCTCATCATATCGCATCTATCGTAAAATGAGGAATTTAATGGGAGAGATATTGCTTAAATTGCTCTGTCTTTGGCGTTACAAACATTGAGGCATCTCCCTCTTCGACAACGCGCCCATTTTCCATATAGATCACATAGGTAGCGATACGTTTTGCAAAATCGACATCATGAGTTACGACGATTTGTGTAATTCCTGTTGTAGATAGCTCTTCAATAATCGCAGCAACTTGCGAGGTGATCTCCGGGTCGAGTGCCGCGGTTGGCTCATCAAAGAGAAGCACTTCGGGCTCCATCATAAGCGCCCGTGCAATAGCAACTCGCTGTTGTTGTCCGCCGGAGAGCTTTAGTGGATATCGCTCATCTAATCCCTCCAACTTAAGAGATCGAAGCGCCTCTAACCCCTTCTGTTTCGCCGCTTCTTGGCTCATTTTACCAAGTTTAACCGGCGCATAGGTTAAGTTTTGCAACACCGTTCGATGGGGCCAGAGATGGTATTGTTGGAAGATCATCCCCACCTTTTGACGCAACTCCCGAATACTTTTTTCGGAGATCGACTGAGAGAAATCGAAATCAAATCCTGCAATCTCAAGCTCTCCCTCTTTAGGGCGTTCAAGTAGATTGAGGATACGTAATAAGGAGCTCTTCCCTGCGCCACTCGGCCCTAATAAAACAACGATCTCTCCCTCTTTCGCTTTAATAGATACATCGAAAAGTACTTGCGTATCGCCATAAAAATAGTTTAAGTGTTTCAGTTCAATCATTCTTCTATTATCTCTTTTCAGCCCGCAGGAACTTTGCAGAAGCCCTTATATCGCTTTTAGCAAAAAATTCGCAAAAGAGCGCATCAATCCGGGTGCGCTCACTCATTAGAATTATAAAATCTTCTTTTCAAACCTGTCTATTTTACGGTATTTTTTTCTTTCATGCAGAATCTTTTCACCATCATTTTCATTATAAAACAGGGGAAAAAGAAATCTCCCGGCAAATCTCTGCTAATATAAAATCTTTGCAACTAAAGACTACTCAATTGATGCAATATTAATGAAAACTCTAGCGATATAACTGATGAAATAACTCGTGAAATAACTCGTGAAATAACCCGTAAAATAACCGGTAAAATAGTCAGCAATGGAGCAGTCAAAATAGAGGTCGCAAATAGTAATAAGTGGTTGGTCATGAATAGTTAATGAACCGTACAGTTAATGATTCATTATTTAAATCATAAACTTATAAGTCATAGGCTGATAGATAAGTAACCTAATTAAATAGCAGATAGAAACAGATAGATAGTGATATGAAAAAAGCGCTTGTTGAAAAATTTTTAGATTCCCCCCATAAGCGGATTGCTCTGATGGGGATGAGTGGTGTAGGAAAGACCCATCTCTCCAAAAAGCTTCCCCCATCGGAATGGTTTCACTACTCGATTGATTATCGAATTGGCACACATCACCTTAAAGATGAAGTGAATGATTTTTTAACGTTTGAAGCGATGAAAAATCCACTCTTAAAGAGCTTAATTCAAAATCGAGCGATTTCAGTTGAATCTAGACTCTCTATTAGTAATCTCGCTCCTCTTTCTGCTTATTTGGGAATGGTTGGTAATCCTGCTGAAGGAGGACAACCTCTGGCTCAATTTCTCGATCGTTTAGAGCGCCATCGTCTTGCTGAGATAGGTGCAATTGCCGATGTTCCCTACTTTATGGAGCGTGCAGAAAAGCTCTATCAGCGCCCTAACTTCATTATCGATACCAGCGGTAGCTTTTGTGAAATTCAAGATGAGAAGAGTTGGGAGCTAATCGGTCAAAATGCGTTATTGATCTATATAAAGGCTTCAGAAAAGGCGAAAAACTATGTGATCGAGCGCGCTCAATCCCATCCTAAGCCGCTCTACTATCAAGCTTCATTCCTCTTACCTAAAATTGAGGAGTATCTCAAAACTCATCAACTTCAATCAGAGTCGGAGATTACGCCGGCACATTTTACGCGTTGGATCTTCCCTCAACTCATTGAACATCGGCTTGAGCTCTATGAGATGATTGCAGAGCGTTATGGTGTTACGATCGATGCTGAAGCGCTCTATCACGTTAAAGATCAAGATCAATTTTTTGCACTTATTAAGGAGTCTATCGATGCCCAATAATAATCCTGCCGGCGCCACTATTCAGCGTGAAACGACAGATAATCTCCATATCAAAGGTTATGCCCCACGCTTCTTTCGACTCAATGACGAGAGTGAATGGCATGAGCCGATTATGCTCCTTAACAAAGAGGTATTACACGGAGAAGACTATTTACCGGCAACATTTGAGCAATTAACAGAAGCTCATTTTGAAAAGTGGCTTGAACTGAAGCCCACTGTTATTTTGATCGGCTCTGGCAATCAGATGCAATTTCTCGATCCTCAATGGCGGGCCTTTTTCTATCAACGCGGAATTGGTATTGAGACAATGGCCACAGAATCCCTCTGCCGGACATTTGCTATTTTAGCCGCTGAAGATCGCAATGCTTTAGGTGTCTTTTTTCCAATTGAGAAATAAGTCATTAAGTCATTACATTAAGCAATTGAGTAATTGAGTAATTAAGCAAATAAGAAAGTCTGTTGAGCGGCGGGAGAGAACCATTGCGCTCTTATCACAACTGCATGCCCGCAGGCCGGCATCGATGATGCCGAGAGATCAAATCGATATGATCTATACGATCGATACTTACAGGCAGTAATAAAAACTGCCATCTGCCGGCATGTGACTGCTGGAAGAACGCGATAGTAAGATCCGGCTGCGTTCAGCCTCTTCTCTTTTGACGAATAAATTGATGAATGATTCTTAAGAAAATTTGTTGAGTGGCGGAAATCTACCATTTCGTTTTTTCGCTACTGCATGCCCGCAGGCCGGCATCGATGATGCCGAGAAAGTCCACTGACAATAGAGATTGCCAACTTGCCGGCATATGATTCATGGAAGCATGCAGAGGTCATCTCCGGCAACTCATCAGCTTCTGTTGTTTAATTGACTCAGCCCATAAGAAAATCTGTTGAACGGCGGGAGGGAACGATCGCGCTCTTATCACAACTGCATGCCCGCAGGTCGGCACCTTCAATGCCGAGGAAGTCCTCCGATAATAGAGATTGCCAATTTGCCGGCATACGATTTCTGAAAGCATGCAGTAGTGATCTCCGGCAACTCAACACCCCCTTTTGTTGTCATTAATGAAACCTGATAATGCTATTTGGCAATAGAGATCGCCCTCTGCCGGCATGCGATTCATGAAAGCATGCAGTGGTGATCTCCGGCAACTCAACAACCCCTTTTGTTGTCATTAATGAAACCTGATAATGCTTTTGGCAATAGAGATCGCCCTCTGCCGGCATGTAGTTTCTGGAAGAGCGTAATAGTAAGATCCGGCAGCGTTCAGCCTATTTTGTTTGATTGTTTCAAGCAATAAGAAAATCTATTGATCGGCGGGAGAGAACGATTTCGCTCTTATCACAACTGTATGCCCGCTGATCGGCATCAATGATGCCGAGAAAGTCCACTGACAATAGAGATTGCCAACTTGCCGGCGTGCGATTCATGGAAGTATGCAGTGGTGATCTCCGGCAACTCAACAACCCCTTTTGTTGTCATTAATGAAACCTGATAATGCTATTTGGCAATAGAGATCGCCCTCTGCCGGCATGTAGTTTCTGGAAGAGCGTAATAGTAAGATCCGGTAGCGTTCAGCCTATTTTGTTTGATTGTTTCAAGCAATAAGAAAATCTATTGATCGGCGGGAGGGAACGATCGCGCTCTTATCACAACTGTATGCCCGCTGATCGGCATCAATGATGCCGAGAAAGTCCACCGACAATAGAGGCTGCCAACTTGCCGGCGTGCGATTCATGGAAGTATGCAGCGGTGATCTCCGGCAACTCATCAGCCCTTTTAGAACTAAAAAATAAAACCACTCAAAAAGAGTGGTTTTTATAATGAACCAAAGGTTGTGAGTTGGTTCATAATAGTCCGCTGTAGGGTGTGAGCTACAGAAGATCTATTTCCGTTTTATGTTTCAGTCTTATTTACAGTTTTACGATTCTCGCAGGAATACCTTGTCGAACCGCGGCACCTGTTGTCCAATCGAGCCAAGGCGCTGGAATCGGTCTTGAGGGATCAGCAATCGCAAGATCATTGAGATTGAGCCCACTTCCTACATGCTGACTAAACTGCATCGGAACACCATCGATCATATGAGCTCTTGCACCTACATCTCGGCGACCATATCCATGCTCAATCGCTAATACGCCGGGTTTAACCCCATCGAGCACCATGATTTGTGACTCTTGCGCACCATTAGGTGACTCAATACGAACACGATCTCCATTTTGAACATTAAAACGAAGTGCATCTTCCTCACTAATCGCAACAAAGTTTGTCGGCTTGATCATCCGCAACCGTAATGTTGAACCGGAGGTACTACTGACGATATTGGATTTAAAGGAGGTCAATGCCAATGGCCACTCCTCTTTCGGAAAGCGCTCATAAACAGAGCTTCCATCGGAGAATCGTGGCGGATGATAAGTTGGCGTTCCACTATAACGCTCACCATTTGCAAAGTGACGATGAACCCCAACAGTCTCATTCCAGAGCTGTAATGTCGGCGTCCATTTCTTCGTCATCTCATCTCCTTTCCAACCAGTATCAAAGTCAGCAAAACGTCCACCACGCGCATAAACATAAGCAACGCGCATCTGCTCTTCCGGTTTTAAGATCTGCTCAATGGCGGGCATAATACGCTTAACGCCGGTAAGTTCGAGCTCTTCACGATTTGACTCCGGCACCGGTGAACCATCAAAAGCCATATTCGCCGCCGCACGAAGATAGAAATCTTCCGCCGTATGAACAGGATAATTCTTACCGGTATAATCTTTTATCGCATTCTCACCAAAGCCCGGCAATCCCATCTTTTTCGCCACTTCAATAAAAAAGAGCTCCATCGAAATGGGTCGACCCTTTGCATCTTTCTCGACACGTGGCTCCACGATAGGCCATCTTGCAGTAGAGGTCTTAAAGGGAACGCCTGCCCAAGCACTACCGAAGCCCCAGCTCTCAAAGTTATGAGTATCGGGAACGATATAATCCGCCATTGCGGTTGTCTCATTGATAAAGGCATCAATCGCCACAAAGAGTGGTAAGACTTTGGGATCTTTTAACTTATCGAGCAGTAACTGTCTAAAACCGGTAATCCCATAGACCGGATTAGTCATATTACTGATCCAAGCTTTTAAAGGATAGGGATCTGCATTGAGTGCCGAGATCAACATCTCTGTTGCCTGCCCACCTGCAAAAGGATACCAAGGACGGCTCGCCGGATAAGGATTCTCACCACGCGCCACCTTCTCTTTATACTCTGTAGAGGATTCATAAGGACGCTTCGCACGACCGATCATAATTCCTTTCGGCTGAACCATACCATCGAATTTTGTAAAGTCATAACGAGGACCCGGCGCATAGTCGGCATATTTACCACCATTAACATGCATTCCGCCCTTATAGTTCATGTTGCCGATTAAGACGTTGAGCGCTAAGAGTGCCCAAGTATTATAGAAACCATTACCACTCATCATTCCACCATGAGTAATAATCGCCGCTTTATGACCATGACTGGTAAATTTACGCGCTAATCCCTCAATCGTGGAGACAGGTACGCCACAAACCTCACTATATTCCGCTAAAGTTAGCTTCTCAGCAGAGCGTTTTAACATCGTGAAGCTTGTTGCAACTTCTACCGCTTCTCCATTAGCGAGTGTTACTTTACCCTCATAATAGAGCTTACCGCGAAGTGCTTCATCAACATCTTTTAACTCACCCGTTGCGGCATCCACTGTTAAAATAGGGCTCGAGGCACGATCGCCCCCTTCAATATCCGCAAGGCGTAACATCTGACCATAGAGCGGACTTGCTTCATCGATAATCACAAGATGGGTTGCATTTGAATGGCTTACCGCATCCGCTGCCTTCATCCCTGCCTGCCCAGGAACAGTGAGATAATCTTCGTTATAGCGATTCTGCTCAATAATGTAGCGAATCATCGCCATCGCCATTGCCGAATCAGTCCCGGGAAGGATAGAGACCCAAGTATTATTCTGCGTTGCCAAGGTATTGGTCATCGGCAGATTAGGCGCAACAACGGCATAACTAAATTCACTCGCCTCTTTAGTTCTCGCACCTGCTAAGAGGCGACCTTGACGTTTAAAAGGATTCCCCGATTGTGCCGGCGATGTTCCCATAAAGATTGCAAATTCAACATTCTCAAGATCTGGCTTAGCATGGGCATTTTTTGCCATATCATTCATCAACGCGCCGGAGCCTAAACGATACGCTAGACCACAATAGGCTCCATGCGCTGTGAAGTTACGTGTTCCAAAGGACTCATTTGTAAAGCGCTTCACAAAGAATTCACGCCCTTCATTTCCGGCATTTGAGACTAAAAGTTGATTCGCCTTAACTCCAAATTCTGGATTTTTGGGATCGATCAATGTCTCAAGATCACGAATATCTTTAAGCCCATCTACATGCCCTTCACCAAAGAGATCGCCACCATTGACCACTTCATCGATCAATTGCTCAAAGCTGATGCGCTCCCATTTACCTTCCCCACGCTTTCCAACACGTTTTAAAGGCCAGAGAACACGATATGGGCTCGAAACTGATTCTCCCATCTGCGCTCCACGAGCACAAGCCGTTGAACGATCATTAATGCCTTGATCGCCCCCTAATTTCACCCATGCCTCATCGATCGGCATATCGTAATTGAATTGCTCTTCACTCGAAAGTGGGTGGTAAGGGTTTCCGGCGATACGAATCACCTCATTCTTCTCCTTATCGACCCGCACCCGCACGCCGCAAACGGTCCAGCATCCAAAACATTGCGTATTAGACATCGCCTGCTTCTTATTTTGGATAAATTTCCCATCTTCGATATGCCCTTCCACATTGAGCGCATCACCAAAGATTGCATTTTTAGTCGGTTCTGCTGAGGTGCCGGTCACAAGACCCTTCACCATATTTTTTGCAGTATTACTATATCCAACCGCAAATGCTGCTAACCCCCCTGCTGCCGCAACCCCCTTAACAATATTACGGCGCTTACGGCGTGCGTCATCATCAGCATGAGAGCTCTCTTCTTGAGATGGCATCACCTCTGTTGACGCGTCGATCGTTTCGATCTCTTTTTTCAATTTATCATCACTCATCTTATTACTCCTAGGGTAGCGCTCTATCGGCGCTCTCCCGCAATTTATTGATTCTTATTGATTCCCTATTTGGCAGAGCTTTATCGATCGATAACACTCTGATCTGAAGCTCTGCACTGATCGATTAATTTGCGCTTTTCGCAATCTGGCTCTTCACCTTATGAAGCTACGCTAGAAGATCGCTTAATAGGCTTAAAGGTTAACCAACGATCCTGTAGTAGACTCCAGACAATAATCACTAAGGTGAGCCAGAGTCCAAAGGTGGAAAGAATGCCTAAGAATCCGCTAAATCCCCAATCGAGATGGTATGGATTGATCACCACATTATATTTTGGCAATGTTTGTGACTGCATTAAGATCGCCCAACGGATAGTCCATGCCAAAGAGAGTGATCCAAGTGCAAGAAGCAGATCGATCCAGCGGCAATTGATACGGCGTTGATTGAAGTTGACGAAGGTGTAGATCATTAAGACTAACCAGTAGATCAGTAGACTTAAACCGATCGTAAACCAGACAGAGCCCTTCTCAGGAAGTGATCGAAAAGCAGCGCCTGCTGGCGTATCGCTCATCGCCCAGCCGATTAAGGTAAAGGCAACACCGATCAGACCGACCAATTGGAAGCGGCTTAAAATTGCCGTATGATCTTGACGATGTGACCATCTTGATGAGAGCGAGTTCCATGCTTTAACACACATCGGTACTGCTTGAAATGCTGTAAAGAAGAGAACCCACGGCAACCATGGTGTAAACCAGATCGGCTGTGAACGAAGCACATTAATCTCTTTTCCGGTATAGAGAAGAATCATAAATGCAGTCACTAAGAGCCCCATCGAAGTCCACTGTAACCAGAAGCTAGGGTTGATACTTCCCCAATGGAGTGCTCTAAACCACTTATAGGTTCCCTCTTTCGTGCTATTTTCTCTCAAGAGAAGGAGAAATTGAACTATCATAAAGAGAACAAAAAGTGGAACAAAGATTGCCCCGATCCACATCCATGACCAAGGTGCCATCTGTGTATAGAAGTTAATAAAGCGTCCCGGTTGATGGAGGTCTGCCAAAAGTGCGATCGGCCCTACGATACCGGCGGTGATACCAAATCCCATCACCAAAAGCTCAAGCCCTTTTAGCTCACCATGTTTCCACCATCTTAAAATAACGGCGATCAGTGCTGCAGAAGCGGCCAAGCCGATAAAGAAGAAGTATTGTACCGCCCAGGGGAGCCAGGCGATCTCTTGTGGTAGTGTCAATAATTCACGAATCATAATACAATCTCCTGCCATAACATTGCTTGACCTTGAACTTGCGATTGGAACGCTTCATCAAGCCCAATATAGAAGACTTGGGGTGTTGTTCCCTGCTCAGGTTTTAACACCTTAATCTCATCAGCAAACTCAACAAGCATCTTACTAATAAGGCTATTAGGATCTTTCATATCCCCAATAATACGTGCGCCACCGACGCATGATTCAACACATGCCGGTAGTAATCCCGCTTCTAAGCGATGCGCACAGAAGGTACATTTATCTGCCGTGCCGGTCTCTTCATTAATAAAGCGCGCCTCATAAGGGCAAGCCTGAACACAGTAAGCACAACCGACACAGATCTTGTTATCGATCACAACGATGCCATCTTCTCGTTGGAAGGTTGCTTGTGTTGGACAGACAGGGACACAGGGAGGATTATCACAGTGGTTACAAAGTCTTGGAAGAACGACGTTTGTCGCTTGATCTTGCTCATAGCTGATCACCTGATATTGGCGCACTGTAGTTCTAAATTGCCCTGCCGGCATCTGATTCTCTACCGTACAGCTGACGGTACATGCTTGACAGCCGATACAACGGCGAAGATCTACAATCATACCGTAACGTTTATTAGGATCGCCCTCACGACGTGGGGGTACATGCTTTTCAGCTGCGCGTGCCTCTTTTAAACTGACAACAGCCGCTCCTGCCGTTAAGGCTCCGAGTTGCTTCAGTAGATCACGACGGGTAATATCCATCTTCAATTCTCCTTTTATCTCTATCTCTCAACGGAGACGGTAACGGGAGGCATTCCCATAAATTTTTTCATGCTCTTATGATCCCGACTTTTGTAAAGTCCCTCTATTGTGGTAAACCACATACCTGCTAATAAATTGATCTAGAGCAAGTCTCTCAAACTCGCTTTTCTGAGATTTTTTTGATGAAGAGAATAAGATTCCTCTCTATATTCAATAACTAAAAGAACCGGTTGGCGGTGATAGAAGATCACCATCTGCCGGCGCGTAATCTCTGGAAGAATGCGATGGTAAGATCCGGCAGCGTTCAACCTTTTTTATCTCAAATTAATGATTCTTAAGAAGGCTTTTTGAACGGCGGGAACCGACTATTTCACTCTTTTCGCTACTGCATGCCCGCCAGTCGGCGCTTTCAGCACCGAGAATGATATCGTTAAGGCAACGATTTTTTCCGGCATGCAACTTGTGAAAGAATGCAATGGTAATCTACGGCAACTCATCGACATTTATAAAGATAAAACTATTCGGGCAATCGAATGATTGCCCCCTGCCGGCGCGAGATTGATAAAAGAACGCGATGGTGAGGACCGGCAGCGTTCAGCCTTTTTTTTCAATCAATGATACTTAAGAAGGCTTTTTGAACGGCGGGAACCGA
>NZ_NEFF01000011.1 GCF_002252045.1 Ignatzschineria sp. F8392
GCCAGTTTTCCTGGGGAAAATAGCGCTATGGAACCACCTGATCCCATCCCGAACTCAGAAGTGAAACGTAGCAGCGCCGATGGTAGTGTGGGAGATCCCATGTGAGAGTAGGTCAACCCCAGGGCTTTATCTTAAAAGCCTCTAGCTTAACCGCTAGAGGCTTTTTTCTTGCGTACGTTTTTTGTTTTTTTTATTCCTTAAAAACATATTTCTTTAAAAACAGCTTTTAAGAAACTTTAATATTGAGCTTCTAAGAGAAGCTGATGCATTGCCGGATTTTACAATTGCACTCTTTTAACAATCTCACGCCGGCAATGAGTTTAACCTTTATGTCTTTGCGGGTAGGCCTAGAGTAGTAGGCATAGGGAAGAGATCGAGTAGTAGACATGAGTAATAGCTAGCGAAGGAGAAATCGATTATCAGTAATTATAAATGGATAGTGATTCATTAGTAATTGATTGCCGGTATTAGTATCAAAGATGCCACTCCGCGGGCATGCAATAGGAATAAGAATGAAATAGTAGGCTCCCGCGGCTCCGCTGATTATCTTAGTGGATAGATCTACAGATATTGAAGATCAATTTTAAGTCGCTAGAGTTATCATATATTTGCAGGCAAGTGATCTCCCGCAACTCATCGGCTTCTCTTGACTTAATAGGTACTTGGTAAAATGATCTAGAGAATTATTGGATCAAAAAGTTCTTATTTCTCCTCTTTTTCTCGTGCTTTTACTTTCTGATCGAGCTGTAGGAGCTCACAGATTTGTAGATTCTCTGCGACAAATTCATCCCAGGGGATATGATGATAATTAGTATGATATTGATACTCAATATTGCAGATATCAGGACGCGTCTCATAGATTTCACAACGATTCTCTTCGGTGAGATGTCTGCAAACACCATCACCACGATCTAAATGTTGCAGTTCTGTTGCTAAATGTAGGTAACGGCAACAGGCGCCGCAACTTGTACAAGGGAAATAGTGTTCGCTCATGATTATCTCTCTACTCTTTGAGGTGGGGAAGGTGATCTTTGGTGATTTCCTTTTAACTTACGATTACCATAATGCTTGAGTTATTTGGTTAAATTATCGAGTCACTTTCCATAAGATCGATTGCTACCGTTTCTATTATACGCATTCTCTTACTATAACGATAACGCCTCGATCTTAATGTGAGTGATCACTACCTAATTGATAAAGGGAGCGTTCTCTTTTCTTCTTTATAGATGAATGTGATAAACTTCTATATTGCAAAAATTTAAGTAAAAATGAGGTAATTGTGAGTAGAGGACATAGACGTGGAAGAGGTCGACGTAATAGAGTTCCAGTTGAGCCTATTACAGTAGATATTCATGATTTAGCACATGATGGCCGTGGTGTTGCCAAGGTTGAAGAGAAAGTGGTCTTTGTAGATGGTGCTCTCCCCGGTGAAAAGGTTGTTGCACAGTATACCAAGGTTAAAAAAGAGTATGATGAAGCTCAAGCGACAGAGGTCTTAGTCAGTTCTCCTGATCGTGTAGAGCCTTTTTGTGAGGCTTATGGTGTTTGTGGTGGTTGCCGATTACAACATCTTGATGCCGAGCGTCAGATCGATTTTAAAGCGGAGCAGCTACGTTCTAATTTGGCAAGACAAGCAGGTTTAACGGAGTATGAGCATCTGCCTAATCTTCGAGGGGAATCTCGTAATTATCGTTATAAAGCACGATTAGGGGTAAAAAATGTGCCGGCGAAAGAGCGGGTTCTTGTCGGATTTCGTGAGCGTTTAACTCCTTTTATCGTCGATATGCATCGTTGTCCTATTTTAGAGGAGAAGATTGACCAACTCATCACGCCACTTTCTGAGATGATCGGAAAGCTCTCGATTGCGGCAAAATTACCGCAGATTGAAGTTGCAGTAGGGGATGATACTCATGCATTAAGTTTTCGTGTGCTTGAGCAGCCTACAGAAGAGGACTTAGAAATTTTACGAGCCTTTGAAGAAGAGCATGACCTTATTCTCTACCTGCAACCAGGAAATGAATCGACCACAACAGCTTTAACAGAGAGAGGTTCATCGGATCAAGCACTCTATTATCGTCTTCTCGATCAATTGACGCTCTACTTTAAGCCTTACCATTTTACGCAGGTCAATCCCGCGATGAATAATAAGATGGTTAAACAGGCATTATCGCTGCTTGATCTAAAAGGGGATGAGAAGGTACTCGATCTCTTTTGTGGTTTAGGAAACTTCACACTAGCCTTAGCAACCGTTGCCGGCTCAGTAATAGGGGTTGAAGGGGATAAGAGCTTAACCGATTGGGCAGGGCGTAATGCAGAATATAATGGGATCAAAAATGTTGAATTCCATTGTGCGGATTTAACACAGAATCAACATGATGCTCCTTGGATGAATGAGCGTTATGATGCTATTTTAATAGATCCTCCTCGATCGGGAGCATTAGAGATGATGCCTTATTTAGGGACCTTAGCCCCAGAAAAGATTCTCTATGTATCGTGTCATCCGGCAACTTTAGCACGCGATTTAGCACTTTTAACAAAAGAGTATCCCTATGAGTTAGTGTCGGCAGGGGTTATGGATATGTTCCCCCATACAGCACATGTGGAATCGATGGCACTACTTGTTCGTAAGGGTGAATAGTCGTAAGGGAGAATAGGGCTGTTATAGGGCAATCTATCTTATTTTGGCGATTTTAGGGCCGAAAGATTTAATGCCTAAAGAGAAGAAAGAGGAGGTAATCTCCTCTTTTTATTTTAATTGTTGATTTGTTGATTTATTGAATTATTTAGTTATTGAATTATCTGATATGAGGGGACTTCTCCCCTCTTCTAATTTTAAGGAGTTCTCATCATGCGACCATTTAAGAATATACTTATCTATCAATTTGATGAGCCATTCATGATGGATTCATCAGAGCTTGAGGCGTTGCTTAGCGAATATCCCCTACGAGAATGTGGCGATGATGAGTTAGAGACTTATGGCTGGTTACCGGCATTCTCTCAAGGAGAAAATCTTGTTGAGACGATCCATAATGCCCACTTCATTCGTCTTGGTATGGAGGTGAAAAAATTACCTCGCCGAGCTATTCAAACGGCCGTTGAGAAGCGTGCTCGTGAGCATGAACTCGATCTTTATGATCGCGCTAGACTCAAAGAGCTTGAAGAGGTGATTACCAATGAATTTATTCGAAATGCTTATCCTGAGCAGAGTTCGATTATGGCCTATATTGATCGTGAGAAAAATTGGCTCGTCATTGATGCCACTTCTGAGAAAAAGGCCTCTTTGGTAACAGCTGTTTTGCGTAAAACATTGGGGTCACTGCCGGTAGTGGGATATGCGCCGCAAGTTGAGATGGCGCTTTTGATGACCGATTGGGTTCAAAATGGTTTAAGTGATACCCGTTTTCAATTTCTCGATGAGATTGAACTTAAAGAGCTCAATAAAGAGGAGGGGGGTGTCGCGCGCTATCGTGGAGTTCCGTTAGATTCAAAAGAGATTGAGCTCAATATCTCAGAAGGATGGAGTGTCACCAAAGTAGGGCTTGCTTATCAGGAGCTTGTCACCTTCTCCCTCGCGGAGGACTTTATTTTGAAGAGAGTCCGTTATCTTGATCAATTTCAGGAGCGCTTAGAGTTAAGTGATGATCAAAATGCCGTAGCCCAATCTAACGGTTATCTCTTGGTAGATACTGTTCGTCAGCTTGTAACAGATCTTTATAATCTCTGCTATCAAAGTACCCCGACCTCTCAGGCATAAGTGGGGGATTTAATCCTTTTTAGGATAAAAATAGAGAAGTTGGGTCGACATTTGGATGATTTTTATCAAAATAGACCATAAATGACCACTCTTTTGAGGCATGTTTCTCTATTTAAAGTAATATAATGTTTTCCATTGAGTGATATCGATTGCGAGAGAAGATTAGGGCATGCTCTATCGGATTGAGATTGAGATTGAGATTGATACTCATTGAATGGATAGTGTTCAATAATGATGATCTTTTTCTATTCATCAGATCGATGATGGGTCGATTGAAGATTTAATGTCACGATTGAGGTCATTATTAGGGTCACTATCAATCAGTAGTAGAGGGTTAATTGATCTTATTGGCAACATTATCTTACTTAACTACTTTGACCGTTTGCCGATTTTACAATTTTTAGGGATTCATCAATTACGATTGAGCTAAAAATTGAGATACTTGATCGGTAAAATGAAAATGAAAATGAAAACGAAAAGTAACAGAAAGATAAAAGAGCTTTCTTTCAAAAGCTCTATTTTTTATTAATAATGATTGATTATTGTCGATGAGAGAGTTTTGCAACTTATGAGTAACAAACAATATACATCTCGTTCTATAGAAGTTCTATCTGGGCTAGATCCTGTACGTAAGCGCCCCGGCATGTATACCGATACAAGTCGTCCTAATCATATTCTGCAAGAAGTGGTTGATAACTCAGTAGATGAAGCGCTTGCCGGACATGCAACTGCCGTTACCGTGACACTCTATCACGATGGATCGCTAGGCGTTAAAGATGATGGACGTGGAATGCCTGTCGATATTCATCCTGATCATGGCGTCAGTGGCGTTGAGTTGATCTTAGCGACCCTTCATGCCGGCGGGAAGTTCAACAATGAGAGTTACCAATATTCCGGTGGTTTACATGGGGTAGGGGTCTCTGTTGTGAATGCGCTTTCTGAGACATTAGAGGTGATTGTTCATCGAGAAGGGAAGATCTATCGCATCATCTTCAATGATGGTTATAAGGCGAGTGAACTCGAAGTAATCGGCAAATGTGCAAAGAACGAAACTGGAACAGAGATTCGTTTTAAGCCGGATGCGAAATATTTTGATTCACCCAAAATTGCTAAGAAGGCGCTCTCCGATCTTTTAAAAGCAAAAGCGATTCTCTGTGCCGGCTTGAAGATCACCTTGATCGATCAAACTCACAAAGAGGAAGAGGTCACCGTTTGGTGTTATGAATCGGGTGTTGAAGAGTATCTTTACGATACCTTAAAAGAGGTTGATCATCTTCCTAAAGAGATCATCTTTGGTGAGTACCGAGGAGAGAGTGAAGAGGCTATTTGGGGGCTTGCTTGGAGTGAAGTAGGCGCCCCGATAATGGTTGAGAGTTATGTCAACTTAATTCCTACTCCATTAGGAGGAACCCATGTCAATGGAATGAAGTCGGGCTTGACGGAAGCGCTTCGTGATTTTTGTGAGCAGCGAAACCTGCTTCCAAGAGGTGTGCGCATTACGCCGGAAGATCTCTTCTCTCATCTTAACTTCTTATTATCGGTCAAGATGCAGGAGCCTCAATTCTCAGGACAGACTAAAGAGCGTCTCAGTTCTCGTAGTATCGCAACACTACTCAATGGCGCGATTAAAGATTTCTTCACTCTTTGGCTCAATAACCATGTTGAAGATGGAGAAGAGATCGCCGAATTGGTGATTACTACTGCTCAAGCACGTCTTAAGAGTGCAAAAACCGTTGTACGCAAACGGGTATCGCAAGGGCCTAAACTTCCTGGCAAGCTCGCAGATTGCGTAAGTACCGATGTTAATGAGACAGAGCTCTTCTTAGTAGAAGGGGATTCTGCGGGCGGATCGGCAAAACAGGCGCGCGATCGTGATACACAAGCTGTGATGGCGCTGAGAGGGAAGATTCTCAATACTTGGGAAGTCCCCACAAGTGAAATTTTAGCCTCTAACGAAATTCATGATATCTCTGTTGCTATCGGGGTAGATCCCAACAATGAGAATCTTGATGAGTTACGTTATGGCAAAATCTGCATTTTAGCGGATGCAGACTCCGATGGTCTCCATATCGCCACCTTGATCTGTGCGCTCTTTTTGAAGCACTTTCCAAAGTTGGTCGCTGCGGGGCATCTATTTGTTGCTTTACCACCACTTTATCGAATCGATGTGGGTAAAGAGGTTTTTTATGCGCTAGATGAGGAGGAGAAAGAAGCAATCTTAAAACAACATGAGAAGAGTCGTGGACAGAAGTCGGTCACTCGTTTTAAAGGGCTAGGGGAGATGAATCCTATGCAGCTGCGAGAGACGACGATGAGTCCTGACACGCGTCGATTAGTCCAGTTAGTGATTTCTGAAGCATCGTTAGCAACATCTGAGGGAGGTTCGATTGCCGCAGAGAGTGTCGATACGCTCGATGGGGAAGCACTTCTTGAAGATCCTATCGCTGTCTTCGATAAATTACTAGCACGAAATCAGCGTCAAGAACGTAAAGAGTGGATTGAGAGTAAACATTTTGAGCCTGAGATTTAAGTCTTAAATACCTCAGCAAATGGTCAATTAGATGGTCAATTAGATGGTTAATTAGATGATCCACTAAATGAATCACTAAGAATCATTAAGAATCATTAAATGGCTCATTGTGATGAGGATGATTTTTAAGAAGAGATGACACGATAACAGCGTATTCGAAAATGAAGTTAAGGAGGATCGAGTGATCGCTGCTATCTCTATAAACTCTCATATCTGCTGATTTTATAATCTACTAAAAATAGTCTACTCAATGATCTACTCAATCTACTGCTAACATTGTGGTAGAGGGGAGATACCTAATATGATTGGGTAATCACAAAGATAGATACTGACAATAAGCTATTAACCATAGCAAAATAAAGGATAGAGCATGATACGATTTATATTAAGGCGTGTATTGGAGGCCATTCCAACACTGCTTGTGTTGATTACAATCTCATTTTTTATGATGAGATTGGCGCCGGGAAGCCCATTTACAGGTGATCGGATGTTACCCCCTGAGGTATTGGCAAATATAGAGGCGAAATATAATTTAAATGCCCCACTATATGAGCAATATTTCGATTATCTAAAGCAGTTGTTACGAGGTGATTTAGGTCCCTCCTTCCGCTATCGGGATTATACGGTCAATGAATTGATCGCTACCCACTTTCCCACCTCGGCAAAATTGGGAATGGCTGCGTTTGTTTTGGCCGTTATTTTAGGAACGCTTGCCGGAACAATTGCCGCACTCAAACAGAATAGCTTCTGGGATTATTTAGTGATGAGCTTTGCGATGACCGGCGTTGTTGTTCCTAGCTTTGTCGTTGCGCCACTCCTAGTGCTTCTCTTTGCAATTACGCTCCATTGGTTACCTGCCGGTGGTTGGTATGGCGGGAAGATTCAATATATGTTACTTCCTATGATTGCCCTCTCTCTTGCTTATATTGCTAGTATTGCGCGGATTATGCGTAGCTCGATGATTGAGGTTCTTAACTCGAACTTTATTCGGACGGCAAAATCGAAAGGATTGCCGATGCGGACCATCATTATTAAGCATGCCTTGCGTCCGGCACTGCTTCCGGTTCTCTCCTATTTAGGGCCTGCATTTGTCGGAATTATCACCGGCTCGCTGGTGATTGAGAAGATCTTTGGTCTTCCCGGAATTGGAACGCTTTTTGTTGATGGCGCGCTCAATCGCGATTATTCAACAGTTTTGAGTGTAACAATTCTCGTTGGGAGTTTAACGATTCTATTTAATATGATTGTCGATATTCTCTATGCAGTGATCGACCCGAAAATACGTTACTAAAGGAGAATCTGATGGATATCGTATCGAAACAGAAGAGAGAAGCGGTCGAAGAGTTCTCCGAAAATTTAAGTGATAATCTCAATATTGCAGGGCGTAGTCTCTGGCAGGATGCGCGTCGACGTTTTATGCGTAATCGTGCGGCGATGACAAGTCTCTTAGTTCTTGCTTGTATTGCGCTCTTTGTGATCTTTGCACCCCTGGTTTCAGAGTATAGTTATGACCATACCGATTGGGGCATGATGACAAGTCCTCCGGACTTTGAATCGGGACACTATCTCGGAACGGATTCTAATGGCCGCGATATCTTTGTTCGTATCGCCGTTGGGGGACGAATTTCACTTTTAGTGGGGATTTCTGCAGCATTTGTTGCTGTCTTGATGGGAACCTTTTATGGTTCACTCTCTGGCTATGTTGGGGGGCGTGTTGACTCCTTGATGATGCGTGTTTTAGAGATTTTAAACTCATTCCCTTTTATGTTCTTTGTCATTCTTTTAGTGACCTTCTTTGGCCAGAACCTCTTCTTAATCTTCTTAGCGATCGGAATGGTGTCATGGCTCGATATGGCAAGGATTGTTCGTGGGCAGACATTGAGTCTCAAGAATCGGGAGTTTATTGAAGCGGCAAAGGTCTCGGGGGTCTCAACGGCACTCATTATCTTTCGCCATATTGTTCCGAATGTTTTAGGCGTTGTGGTGGTCTATGCCTCTCTTTTAGTTCCTAGTATGATTCTGTTTGAATCTTTCTTAAGTTTCTTAGGATTGGGGGTACAAGAGCCGATGAGTAGTTGGGGATCTCTATTAGCAGATGGCGCAAACTCAATGGAAGTTGCACCATGGCTCTTAATTTTCCCGGCACTATTTTTAATCGTGACCCTCTTTTGTTTTAACTTTATTGGGGATGGGCTTCGTGATGCGCTCGATCCAAAAGATCGCTAGGAGAGCACAATGAGTGAATTATTATTAGATGTAAAAGATCTGAGTGTAGTCTTTGAGACCTACGATGGAGAGGTGACAGCGGTCAACTCGCTCAACTTCTCACTCAAAAAGGGTGAGACTTTAGGGATTGTTGGAGAGTCGGGATCTGGAAAATCACAGACAGCCTTCTCTTTGATGGGATTACTCGCTAAAAATGGCCGAGTAACGGGATCAGCGCTCTTTGAAGGACGTGAGATTCTCAATCTTAAAGAGCATGAGTTAAATCGACTTCGGGCGGAAGAGATTGCGATGATCTTCCAAGATCCGATGACCTCTCTTAACCCTTATATGACCGTCGGCGCACAGTTGATGGAAGTTTTAATGCTTCATAAAGGGATGAGTAAGAAGGATGCGTTTGAAGCTTCAGTGAAGATGCTTGATGCGGTGAAGATGCCGGAAGCAAGAAAGCGAATGAAGATGCATCCTCATGAGTTCTCCGGCGGAATGCGTCAGCGAGTGATGATTGCAATGGCGCTTCTCTGTCAGCCAAAATTGCTGATCGCAGATGAACCTACGACAGCACTTGATGTGACGGTACAAGCACAGATTATGGCGCTCCTCAATGAGCTGAAAGCAGAATTTGGGACGACGATCATTATGATCACCCATGACCTCGGGGTTGTTGCCGGCACTTGTGATAAAGTTTTGGTGATGTATGCCGGTCGTACCATGGAGTATGGTGGTGTTGAAGATATCTTCTATCAACCAAGCCATCCATATACTTTAGGGTTACTTGATGCGATCCCAACGTTAGAACATGATGGAGAGCTTCTTCATACAATTCCCGGCAATCCGCCTAATCTACTCCAGCTTCCTAAAGGTTGCCCCTTTACACCTCGCTGTGAATGGCGAGATAGTCGCTGTTCCGAAGCGCCCCGTTTAGAGCCTTTCGGTAATGAGCGCCTACTAGCTTGCTTTAGAGATGCAAAGGAGTTGTTAGCATGAGTGAACAAAATAGAGAAAAAGTAATCTTAGAAGTCGAGCAATTGAAGGTTCATTTTCCGATTCGTGAAAAGAGTCAATACTTTTGGGAGAAGCCTTTAGCGCTAAAAGCGGTCGATGGTGTCAGTTTTAAACTCTACGAGGGGGAGACGTTAGGTGTTGTGGGTGAGTCCGGTTGTGGTAAATCCACATTAGCACGAGCAATTATTGGCTTAGCACCGATTACCGGTGGATCGGTCTCCTATTTAGGGCAAGATCTTGGTAAAGCAACAAAGCGTGAGATGCAAGCGATTCGTAAGGATATTCAGATGATCTTTCAAGATCCATTGGCATCACTCAATCCACGTATGACGATTGGCGATATTATTGCTGAGCCTTTAAAAACGCATTTTCCTAAGCTCTCAAGTAGTGAGGTTAAGGATCGTGTTGAGGCGATCATGGCGCGTGTTGGACTTCTGCCTAATGTTATCAATCGTTATCCTCATGAATTCTCTGGCGGGCAATGTCAACGTATTGGGATTGCACGAGCGCTGATTTTAGAGCCTAAAATCATTATCTGTGATGAGCCTGTATCGGCACTCGATGTTTCGATTCAGGCGCAAGTGATCAATCTTCTGAAATCATTACAGAAAGAGATGGGGCTCTCTCTCATCTTTATTGCCCATGATTTAGCCGTGGTAAAACATATCTCAGATCGTGTTTTGGTGATGTATCTTGGCAATGTGGTTGAGTTAGGGACAAAGCTTGAGGTCTACAATGATACGAAGCATCCTTATACTAAGGCCTTGATGCAAGCCGTGCCGCTACCAGATCCTTCAAAAGAGAAGGGGAAGACTTTAGATCTGCTTGAAGGGGATCTCCCATCCCCTATTAATCCGCCATCAGGTTGTGTCTTTAGAACGCGTTGTAAAGAGGTGGTAGCACAATGTTCAGAGGTCAAACCGGGCTTGAAGGGATTAACACATCTTTCAGCTTGTCTCTTAACAGAGTAGTGTTTAAAACAGCTGATAAAATTGAGTAGCGTTGAAGATAAAAGAGAAGAGATACGGGTAACGGTATCTCTTTTTTTGTTAAAGGAGAGCGTTTGGTGCCAAAAAGGAATGGGATAAGATGTATCGTGACCTATATTGCGAGCTGTATTGTGACGATAAACTCCGTAAAGCGGATAGATTGATGATAAAGTAGCGGGAAAATGAGTTTAACCAATCATCAATCACTAATAACCAATAATCAATAACATCCATTTGTAATGAATTGATTGACCGTATCCTTGTCGTGTCCTTGTAATATATAATTGAAGAGAGAGTTATCACAATGATTCCATTATCGCTCTATATCCACTTTCCCTGGTGCATTCAGAAATGTCCCTATTGTGATTTTAATTCACACCAAAATAATAGTGCGCTCTATGAACCCTATATGCAGACTTTGACGGCAGATCTTTTAGAGATTCTACCCTCTGTTTGGGGGAGACGGATTCACTCTATCTTTATTGGTGGTGGGACGCCGAGCCTTATTCCTCCGAAGCTTTTAGATCAATTTTTTACAGAGCTGCGAACACTCCTTAATTTTGATCCTAATATCGAGATTACAATGGAGGCAAATCCCGGCACTGTGGATGCACAATATTTTCAGCAATATCGTGAAATTGGGATTAATCGCCTCTCAATTGGTGTTCAGAGCCTTAATGATCGACTTTTAGAGAAGATTGGGCGCATTCATTCAAGTGATGAAGCGATCAAGGCCTTTGAGATAGCACGTAATGCCGGATTTACCAATATTAATTGTGATCTGATGTTTGCGCTGCCAGAGCAGAGTTTAGAAGAAGCATTAGAAGATCTTCAAGGTGTCCTTGCTTTAGAGCCGGAACATATCTCTCACTATCAATTGACTTTAGAGCCTAATACTTACTTTCACCGTTATAATCCTCCCTTGCCAAAAGAGGAGATTATTGAGGAGATGCAGCTAGAGAGTTATCGTTATCTTAAAGAGAGAGGATATCAACATTATGAGGTCTCTGCTTTTGCTCAACCAGGGCGTCAGAGTCAACATAATCGAAACTATTGGGAGTTTGGAGATTATATTGGTATCGGTGCCGGCGCACATGGCAAGATCACTATGATGGGGGAGGAGAAGATCTATCGAACACAGATTGAAAAGCATCCTCGAACTTATCTTGAAAAGAGTGCCAGTGATCGTTTAACCCGACATGAAATTGCCCAAACGGATCTTCCTTTTGAGTTCTTCCTCAATATATTACGACTCAAATCAGGAGTGCCAACCTCATATTGGCAAGAGCGGACCTTTCTACCGGAGAGTGAAATCGCAAGTTTTTTAGAGGCGTATAGAAGAGAAGGGTTATTAGAGCCCTCTTTAGAGATCATTGCTCCGACAGAAAAAGGACTTCTTTTTGTAAATAAGATGTTAGAACAGCTGCTTTAACCGATTCTGATTATTAACCTCTATTGTTAAGAATGGGGTAATGATGGTGATAATGTTACTTATGGTGTTATTCATCTAGTGGAGATACACAGGATTGTATGTGTGTTCTGTAAGAGATGAATATCACCTGAGGTAAAAGAGAGAGAAGTGGGTAAATCGTAGCCAAAAGAGACAAAATGATGCGTCAAATAGACTATCTTTTTAAGCTAGATGCTTGAATTTTCATCACAAGCCCTTATATTGAAAACTAAGATAGTTTCCGAAAAATGGATAACAAGGAGCATTCAATGAAGTTAGGAAAACGCTATTTACAGCAAGCTGGACTTTTTTTTGTGGCAATCACAATGTTGATTGTCCAACAAGCGCTAGCACAATTACCGGATTGGAGCGAACTGTTTGAAAAGAATAAAGCCGCTGTAGTAAGTATCACAACGGAAGGGACAGAAACCATTACAGGATGGTCCCCTTTTGAGGGGTTCTCGTTTGGCGGGCCTTCCCCATTTGGTGATATGGATCCATTTAGCTTCTTCTTTGGTGATAGACCTCAAAAGGAGCAAGAGCGTATTGTTCGTGGTGCAGGCTCAGGTTTTATCATTGATGAAGCAGGGTATGTGATCACCAATGCACATGTGGTCTCTGATGCGGATAAGATTAAGGTTCATTTAGCAGATCGTCGTGAGCTTGCTGCTGAATTAGTAGGGCTTGATGAAAAGACAGATGTCGCAGTTTTAAAGATCGATGCTGATGAACTTCCCGTTGTTAAAATAGCCAATGTTGAAGATCTTAAGGTAGGGCAGTGGGTCATGGCGGTAGGTTCCCCATTTGGTCTCGACTATACAGCGACTCAAGGGATTATCAGTTCATTAGGTCGTAATCTTCCTAACGATAACTTCACCCCTTTTATCCAAACAGATGCCGCTATCAATCCGGGTAACTCTGGTGGACCACTCTTTAATACAAAAGGGGAAGTGATTGGTATTAACTCACAGATCTATACGAGTACCGGAAGTTATGCGGGTGTCAGCTTTGCTATCCCGATCGATTTAGCGATGCATATTGTTCAACAACTTCGTGAAGATGGTAAAGTTTCACGCGGATGGTTAGGAGTGCAGATTCAAGAGGTCACCGCGACACTTGCAGAGACTTTTGATCTTGATAAACCGCAAGGGGCATTGATTGCAAGCATCGTTCCTGAAAGTCCTGCAGATAAATCGAAGTTAAAAGTAGGTGATATCATCTTAAAATTTGGTGATCAAGAGGTGATCTCTTCAAGTCAACTTCCTATTTTAGTGAGCCGAATTAAAGCAGATGAAGTGGTTGAAGTTGAAGTTCTTCGAGATGGTCAGCGAGAGACGATTGAAGTTACGATCGAAGCGTTAGATGATGAAGGGCGAAAAATTGCCGGTAGTCAAAGTGCCTCTAACAATGTTTTAGGGGTTACTGTGGAAGAGAGCAAACAGAACGCTCCTGTAAAAGGTGTGGTGATTACGGCTGTCGCAAAAGGTATTGCTAAAAATGCAGGGTTGATTCCAGGAGATGTGATTACACAGATTAATGGCTTAGAAGTTTCAGATATTAAGAGTTTTGATACTGCTTTAAAAGCAACTGAGAAGGATCAGATCTTAAGAATCCTCATTAATCGCCAGGGAACACCTTACTTTGTTGCGGTTAAAAAGGAGAAGTAGTGGGAAAAATCAGATTGTTCAATGAATAATCGATCAATACTCCAATCAACACTCCAATTAATATTCCTTCAAGCGAGGGAAGAGAGCCTAGAGAGATCTAGGCTCTTCTATTTTATGGAGAATGATGAGGGATGTGCTAGATACTACTTTTTCTGTGGTATCTATTGGGTATTGCTATAATAGAGAGGCAGAGTTAACGCTCTGTTAGGTTGCAGATCAGATATGAGTTATAGAAGTGACAACCGCTATAGAAGCTATTGAAAAAATGAAGGATAAAGAGATGAAGAAGATTTTAACAATCGCAGGATCTGACTCTAGTGGAGGAGCCGGAATACAAGCAGATTTAAGAACATTTGCCAAACATAATCTTTATGGGTTTTGCGCGTTAACGGTAATTGTTACGATGGATCCTAAGGCCAATTGGTCACATGGTGTCTATCCGATCGAAGTTAAGACTATTGAAGCACAGCTCAATACTGCTATCGATGGTGTTGGAGTTGATGCCATTAAGTTAGGGATGTTGCCAACGCCTGAAATTATCTCTTTAGTTTCACAAAAACTTCACTCTTTATCGAGAGAGATTCCTATTGTCGTAGATCCTGTTATGGTTTGTAAGGGCGATGAGCCTCTCTTTCCAGAACATGCAAAAGCGATTCGTGAATCACTCGTCTCTTTTGCAACAGTAGTGACTCCAAATTTATTTGAGGCTGCGCAACTTGCCGGCATGAGTAAGATCACCTCTTATGAAGAGGCTGTTACTGCTGCGAAAAAGATTATGACCTTGGGCTGTAAAGCTGTTGTGATTACAAATGTCGGTAGCCTTATGGCACCTAAAACATCAGGAGATCTCTACTATGATGGGGAAGAGCTTCTCTTAATTGAAGGGGCTTTTATCGATACTCACCATACGCATGGATTAGGATGTACCTTCGCTGCGCATGTTGCTGCAAATCTCTGTAAGGGTTACTCCAAACGAGAAGCGACAGTATTGGCGAAAGAGGCTATTCGTGCCGGCATTAAGCAACACTTTGCGCTCAATAGTTATGTGGGAACACTCAACTTTGAAGAGAGTTTTAATGCAATCGAAGAGAAGTAGCAGAAAATAGTTCCCGCTTTGATATCTAGCTTTGATATCTCTATCATTGATTGATAATCAATAGATTACATATATATAAAAGTCTCTTTAAGACAATGTTTAAGTTGCTGTTGATGCGTGACAAGATGAAACACTCGAAAAATTTCCAAAGATTTTTCAAAAAAGAGTTGCAAATAAAACCAAAAGGGGTAAGATACATCACCTCAGACGACACAGCGCTTCTGAAACAGTCAAAGCTTCATCCTATTAGTAGTCAGTTTTAAGCAAGTTTTAATACAGTTTTTAACATCTTGCTAATAAGAGTTTGAGTAGGGTTCGAAATTGAGATTGAGATTCAAGTTAAAATCAAAATCAAAAAATCGAAAAGAACTCAAAAATAGTTAAAAATAAGTTTGACAAGTTGATAAAGTATCTGTAGTATAGTTCGTCTGCTTAGGGCGGTAAGAGATTCAATCTTGATTCACTTTAACCCTAAAGTTCTTTAACAAATTAATCTTAAGTAAGTTTGTATGGGGGCTTGTATTTGTTTGCGTGAGCAAAAGAATAGAAGTCTAACCAAACAATTCCAGCATCTATTTTTTT
>NZ_NEFF01000012.1 GCF_002252045.1 Ignatzschineria sp. F8392
AAAGATCAAGAAGGAAATAGCTTAGGTTCTGTCGTAGCAGATCCTGAGAGTGGTGAGTATGAAATCACGCTAGATCGCCCTGTAACGGATGGCGAAACTGTCAATGTTACGGCAACCGATAAAGCGGATAACACTTCAGAGAGCACGCCTGTAACCGGTGAGAAAGATACAATTGCACCAGAAGCGCCGACAGCAGAGATTGATGAAGAAGGTCTTATTGTTACAGGTAACGCCGAGCCAGGTTCAACGGTTGAGGTTAAAGATCAAGAAGGCAATAGCTTAGGTTCTGTCGTAGCAGATCCTGAGAGTGGGGCTTATGAAGTTGAGCTTAGCCGCCCAGTGACCGATGGCGAAACTGTTGATGTTACGGCAACCGATAAAGCAGGTAACACTTCAGACAAAACACCAGTAACGGGTGAGAAGGATACTGTTGCGCCCAATGCCCCAACTGCAGAGATCGATGAAGAAGGTCTTGTTGTTAAAGGTAAGGCCGAGCCAGGTTCTACTGTTGAAATCAAAGATCAAGAAGGAAATAGCTTAGGTTCTGTCGTAGCAGATCCTGAGAGTGGCGAGTATGAAATCACGCTAGATCGCCCTGTAACGGATGGTGAAACTGTCAATGTTACGGCAACCGATGAAGCAGGTAACACCTCAGAGAAGACGCCTGTAACCGGTGAGAAAGATACAGTTGCACCTGATGCACCGACAGATGTCGAGGTCTCTGAAGATGGCTCTAAGGTCATCGGTAAAGGTGAGCCGGGTGCTGAGGTGATCGTTAAAGATGCCGATGATAACGTCGTGGGCAAAGGTACCGTTAACGAAGACGGTCGCTTTGAAGTAGAGCTTGATAAGCCATTCACCAACGGTGAAGAGCTTGAAGTGAGCTTAAAAGATGAGGCAGGCAATGAGTCTGACTCAACGTCAGTTAATGCCCCAGATACTACTGAGCCCAATGCCCCAACTGCAGAGATCGATGAAGAAGGTCTTGTTGTTAAAGGTAAGGCCGAGCCAGGTTCTACTGTTGAAATCAAAGATCAAGAAGGAAACAGCTTAGGTTCTGTCGTAGCAGATCCTGAGAGTGGGGCTTATGAAGTTGAGCTTAGCCGCCCAGTGACCGATGGCGAAACTGTCAATGTTACGGCAACGGATAAAGCGGGTAATACTTCAGACAAAACACCAGTAACGGGTGAGAAGGATACTGTTGCGCCCAATGCACCAACTGCAGAGATCGATGAAGAAGGTCTTGTTGTTACAGGTAACGCAGAGCCTGGTTCAACGGTCGAAGTCAAAGATCAAGAGGGCAATACCTTAGGTAGTGTCGTAGCAGATCCTGAAAGTGGTGCTTATGAAGTTGAGCTTGATCGCCCTGTAACGGATGGCGAAACTGTCAATGTTACGGCAACCGATAAAGCGGGTAACACGTCAGACAAAACACCAGTAACGGGTGAGAAGGATACGGTTGCACCTGATGCACCGAATGCTGAGATCGATGAAGATGGCCTTGTTGTTAAAGGTAAGGCCGAGCCAGGTTCTACTGTTGAAATCAAAGATCAAGAAGGAAATAGCTTAGGTTCTGTCGTAGCAGATCCTGAGAGTGGGGCTTATGAAGTTGAGCTTAGCCGCCCAGTGACCGATGGTGAAACAGTTGAAGTTACGGCAACCGATAAAGCAGGTAACACTTCAGAGAGCACGCCTGTAACTGGTGAGAAGGATACAGTTGCACCGGATGCACCGGATGCTGAGATCGATGAAGAAGGTCTTGTTGTTACAGGTAACGCAGAGCCAGGTTCAACGGTTGAGGTTAAAGATCAAGAAGGCAATAGCTTAGGTTCTGTAGTAGCAGATCCTGAGAGTGGTGCTTATGAAGTTGAGCTTAGCCGCCCAGTGACCGATGGTGAAACAGTTGATGTTACGGCAACTGATGAAGCGGGTAACACTTCAGAGAAGACACCTGTAACCGGTGAGAAGGATACGGTTGCACCTGATGCACCGGATGCTGAGATCGATGAAGAAGGTCTTGTTGTTACAGGCAACGCAGAGCCAGGTTCAACGGTTGAGGTTAAAGATCAAGAGGGCAATACCTTAGGTAGTGTCGTAGCAGATCCTGAGAGTGGTGCTTATGAAGTTGAGCTTAGCCGCCCAGTAACGGATGGTGAAACAGTTGAAGTTACGGCAACCGATAAAGCGGGTAACACTTCAGAGAGCACGCCTGTAACCGGTGAGAAAGATACAATTGCACCGGATGCACCGGATGCTGAGATCGGTGAAGATGGTCTTGTTGTTACAGGTAACGCAGAGCCTGGTTCAACGGTCGAAGTCAAAGATCAAGAGGGCAATACCTTAGGTAGTGTCGTAGCAGATCCTGAAAGTGGTGCTTATGAAGTTGAGCTTGATCGCCCTGTAACGGATGGCGAAACTGTCAATGTTACGGCAACCGATAAAGCGGGTAACACGTCAGACAAAACACCAGTAACGGGTGAGAAGGATACGGTTGCACCTGATGCACCGAATGCTGAGATCGATGAAGATGGCCTTGTTGTTAAAGGTAAGGCCGAGCCAGGTTCTACTGTTGAAATCAAAGATCAAGAAGGAAATAGCTTAGGTTCTGTCGTAGCAGATCCTGAGAGTGGGGCTTATGAAGTTGAGCTTAGCCGCCCAGTGACCGATGGCGAAACTGTTGATGTTACGGCAACCGATGAAGCAGGTAACACCTCAGAGAAGACGCCTGTAACCGGTGAGAAAGATACAGTTGCACCTGATGCACCGACAGCTGAGATCGATGAAGATGGACTTGTTGTTAAAGGTAAGGCAGAGCCAGGTTCTACTGTTGAAATCAAAGATCAAGAAGGAAATAGCTTAGGTTCTGTCGTAGCAGATCCTGAGAGTGGGGCTTATGAAGTTGAGCTTAGCCGTCCAGTGACCGATGGTGAAACTGTTGATGTTACGGCAACCGATGAAGCAGGTAACACCTCAGAGAAGACGCCTGTAACCGGTGAGAAAGATACAGTTGCACCTGATGCACCGACAGCTGAGATCGATGAAGATGGACTTGTTGTTAAAGGTAAGGC
>NZ_NEFF01000013.1 GCF_002252045.1 Ignatzschineria sp. F8392
GATTGAATTGCTTAAGTTGTTGTATTCGCGTCAACTTTGGAAACGATCATGTCTCGTATCAAAATTGTCTAAGACCTATTATATGGTCAAGCCTCACGGTCAATTAGTATTGGTAAGCTCAATGCATTACTGCACTTACACATCCAACCTATCAACGTCGTAGTCTTCGACGGACCTTCAGAGGGGTTAAACCCCTAGGGAAATCTAATCTTGAGGTGGGCTTCCCGCTTAGATGCTTTCAGCGGTTATCCCGTCCGTATGTAGCTACCCGGCTATGCCATTGGTATGACAACCGGACCACCAGAGATACGTCCACTTCGGTCCTCTCGTACTAGAAGCAGCTCCTCTCAAATTTCCAACGCCCACGGCAGATAGGGACCGAACTGTCTCACGACGTTCTGAACCCAACTCGCGTACCACTTTAAATGGCGAACAGCCATACCCTTGGGACCGACTACAGCCCCAGGATGTGATGAGTCGACATCGAGGTGCCAAACTCCGCCGTCGATATGAACTCTTGGGCGGAATCAGCCTGTTATCCCCGGAGTACCTTTTATCCGTTGAGCGATGGCCTTTCCATACAGAACCACCGGATCACTAAAACCTACTTTCGTACCTGCTCGACGTGTCTGTCTCGCAGTCAAGCACCCTTTTGCTTTTGCACTCAATAGCCCGATTTCCGACCGGGCTGAGGGTACCTTCGTACTCCTCCGTTACTCTTTCGGAGGAGACCGCCCCAGTCAAACTACCTACCATACAATGTCCTTAATCCAGATAATGGATCTAAGTTAGAATTCCAAAACTTTCAGGGTGGTATTTCAAGGATGGCTCCACTAAAACTAGCGTCTTAGCTTCAAAGCCTCCCACCTATCCTGCACAAAAAGATTCAAAATCCACTGTAAAGCTATAGTAAAGGTTCACGGGGTCTTTCCGTCTTGCCGCGGGTACACCGCATCTTCACGGCGATTTCAATTTCACTGAGTCTCGGGTGGAGACAGCCTGGCCGTCATTGCGCCATTCGTGCAGGTCGGAACTTACCCGACAAGGAATTTCGCTACCTTAGGACCGTTATAGTTACGGCCGCCGTTTACTGGGGCTTCGATCAAGAGCTTCGCTTACGCTAACCCCATCAATTAACCTTCCAGCACCGGGCAGGCGTCAGACCCTATACGTCCACTTTCGTGTTTGCAGAGTCCTGTGTTTTTGATAAACAGTTGCAGCCAGCTTTTCACTGCGACCCTCCTCAGCTTACTGCGTAAAGCATTCACCAAGGAAGGTGTACCTTCTCCCGAAGTTACGGTACGATTTTGCCGAGTTCCTTCACCCGAGTTCTCTCAAGCGCCTTAGAATTCTCATCCCAACCACCAGTGTCGGTTTGGGGTACGGTTCTCATATCACTATAGCTTAGAAGCTTTTCTTGGAAGCATAGCATCAACCACTCCGGAGGTCGTAACCTCCTCGCATTCACATCTCAGCATTAAGATCCCGGATTTGCCTAAGATCTCTGCCTACCTGCTTACACTGGTATACCAATCACCAGCTGGTCTAGCTTTCTCCGTCCCTCCATCGCATGATACGAGAGTTCAGGAATATTAACCTGATTCCCATCGACTACGCATCTCTGCCTCGTCTTAGGGGCCGACTCACCCTGCTCCGATTAACGTTGAACAGGAAACCTTGGTCTTTCGGCGTGCGTGTCTTTCACACGCATTAACGTTACTTATGTCAGCATTCGCACTTCTGATACCTCCAACAGCTCTTACGAGTCCATCTTCACAGGCTTACAGAACGCTCCCCTACCACATATATTTTAAAATATACATCCGCAGCTTCGGTATATCGCTTGAGCCCCGCTAAATCTTCCGCGCAGGCCGACTCGACTAGTGAGCTATTACGCTTTCTTTAAATGGTGGCTGCTTCTAAGCCAACATCCTAGCTGTCTATGCCTTCCCACATCGTTTACCACTGAGCGATAATTTAGGGACCTTAGCTGGCGGTCTGGGTTGTTTCCCTCTCCACAATGGATGTTAGCACCCACTGTGTGTCTCCCATGATAATACTTTCCGGTATTCGGAGTTTGCATCGGGTTGGTAAGTCGGGATGACCCCCTAGCCGAAACAGTGCTCTACCCCCGGAAGTAAATTACATGAGGCGCTACCTAAATAGCTTTCGGGGAGAACCAGCTATCTCCAAGCTTGATTAGCCTTTCACTCCGACCCACAGCTCATCCCCATCTATTGCAACAGATGTGGGTTCGGCCCTCCAGTCAGTGTTACCTAACTTTCAGCCTGGCCATGGGTAGATCGCCTGGTTTCGGGTCTATACCCTGCGACTTGACGCCCTATTAAGACTCGGTTTCCCTACGCCTCCCCTATTCGGTTAAGCTTGCCACAGAATATAAGTCGCTGACCCATTATGCAAAAGGTACGCAGTCACCCTAAAAAGGGCTCCCACTGCTTGTACGTACACGGTTTCAGATTCTATTTCACTCCCCTCACAGGGGTTCTTTTCACCTTTCCCTCACGGTACTTGTTCACTATCGGTCGATTACGAGTATTTAGCCTTGGAGGATGGTCCCCCCATGTTCAGACAGGATTTCTCGTGTCCCGCCCTACTTGTTGATATGCCTAGTACCACTTACTGTATTTAAAATACGGGGCTATCACCCACTACGGCTCATCTTTCCAGATGATTCTTCTATACAATAAGTTATCACATATCGGCTCTTCCCGGGTCGCTCGCCACTACTGCGGGAATCTCAATTGATTTCTTTTCCTCTGGTTACTTAGATGTTTCAGTTCACCAGGTTCGCTTCCTTAAACCTATATATTCAGTTAAAGGATGACAGGGTTTTAAGCCTGTGCGGGTTTCCCCATTCGGACATTTCCGGATCAAAGCTTGATTGCCAGCTCCCCGAAACTTTTCGCAGACTTCCACGTCCTTCATCGCCTGTAATCGCCAAGGCATCCGCCATGTACGCTTATTCACTTGACCATATAATAGGGATTAGACTTATTTCACCA
>NZ_NEFF01000015.1 GCF_002252045.1 Ignatzschineria sp. F8392
ACTGACCCGTTTCTGGAGTTAACTCTAACGTTCCATTCTCCGGTTGCTCAACTACGGTATAGGTTAAATCATCACCATCGATATCAGTCGCGATGATCTTCCCCTCTTTCTCCGTATCTTCATCGATCGTAAAGCCTTGATCAGCATCTGCTTCCGGTGCATCGTTTACCGGCGTGATGGTGATCGGAACTTCAACCGTTACTTCACCACCTTGACCATCAGAGACCACAACCTTAAAGCTATCATCACCGTGATAGTCTTCCTCAGGAGTATAGGTATATTCTCCCGTCTCTTTATCGAGCTCTACCGTTCCGTTCTTAGGCGCTTCAACCACGGTATAGGTTAAGTCATCACCATCCACATCAGTAGCAAGGATCTGACCTTCTTTCACCGTATCTTCTTCGATCGTAAAGCCTTGCTCAGGATCTGCTTCCGGCGCATCGTTTACCGGCGTGATGGTGATCGGAACTTCAACCGTCACTTCACCACCCTGACCATCTGAAACAATCACTTTAAAGCTATCATCACCATTGAAATCTGGATGAGGTTTATAGGTATACTCACCCGTTTCTGGAGTTAACTCTAACGTCCCATTCTTAGGCTGTTCAGCCACGGTATAGGTTAAGTCATCACCATCCACATCAGTAGCAATAATCTGACCTTCTTTCACCGTGTCTTCTTCTATCGTAAAGCCTTGCTCAGGATCTGCTTCTGGATCAGTATTTATTATTTCATCCTCAACTCCAGGTTTATCGTCACCCGTAGAACCACCATCGCCTACGCCTGGTTTATCGTCACCCGTAGAACCACCATCACCTGCACCTGGTTTATCACCACCCGTAGAACCACCAACACCTACGCCTGGTTTATCGCCACCCGTTGAGCCACCATCACCTACACCTGGTTTATCATCACCCGTTGAGCCACCATCGCCTACGCCTGGTTTATCACCACCTGTAGAACCACCATCACCTACGCCTGGTTTATCGTCACCCGTAAAACTACCATCGCCTACGCCTGGTTTATCGTCACCCGTAGAACTACCATCACCTACGCCTGGTTTATCGCCACTCATAGAACCACCATCGCCAGCGCCTGGTTTATCGCCACCCGTTGAGCCACCATCATCTACACCTGGCTTATCATCACCCGTTGAGCCACCATCGCCTACGCCTGGTTTATCGCCACCCGTTGAGCCACCATCACCTACGCCTGGTTTATCGCCACCCATAGAACCACCATCGCCTACGGCTGGTTTATCACCACCCGTAGAACCACCAACACCTACACCTGGTTTATCGCTACCTGTAGAACCACCATCACCTACACCTGGTTTATCGCCACCCGTTGAGCCACCATCGCCTACGCCTGGTTTATCACCACCTGTAGAACCACCATCACCTACGCCTGGTTTATCGCCACTCGTAGAACCACCATCGCCAGCGCCTGGTTTATCACCACCCGTTGAGCCACCATCACCTACACCTGGTTTATCGCCACCTGTAGAACCACCATCACCTACGCCTGGTTTATCGCCACTCGTAGAACCACCATCGCCAGCGCCTGGTTTATCACCACCTGT
>NZ_NEFF01000016.1 GCF_002252045.1 Ignatzschineria sp. F8392
CCGTAACATTGACAGTTTCGCCATCCGTTACAGGGCGATCTAGCGTGATTTCATACTCACCACTCTCAGGATCTGCTACGACAGAACCTAAGCTATTTCCTTCTTGATCTTTGATTTCAACAGTAGAGCCTGGCTCAGCCTTACCTTTAACAACAAGACCATCTTCATCGATCTCTGCTGTTGGTGCATTGGGCTCAGTAGTATCTGGGGCATTAACTGACGTTGAGTCAGACTCATTGCCTGCCTCATCTTTTAAGCTCACTTCAAGCTCTTCACCGTTGGTGAATGGCTTATCAAGCTCTACTTCAAAGCGACCGTCTTCGTTAACGGTACCTTTGCCCACGACGTTATCATTGGCATCTTTAACGATCACCTCAGCACCCGGCTCACCTTTACCGATGACCTTAGAGCCATCTTCAGAGACCTCGACATCTGTCGGTGCATTGGGCGCAACAGTATCCTTCTCACCCGTTACTGGTGTTTTGTCTGACGTGTTACCCGCTTTATCGGTTGCCGTAACATTGACAGTTTCGCCATCCGTTACAGGGCGATCTAGCGTGATTTCATACTCACCACTCTCAGGATCTGCTACGACAGAACCTAAGCTATTTCCTTCTTGATCTTTGATTTCAACAGTAGAGCCTGGCTCAGCCTTACCTTTAACAACAAGACCATCTTCATCGATCTCTGCTGTTGGTGCATTGGGCTCAGTAGTATCTGGGGCATTAACTGACGTTGAGTCAGACTCATTGCCTGCCTCATCTTTTAAGCTCACTTCAAGCTCTTCACCGTTGGTGAATGGCTTATCAAGCTCTACTTCAAAGCGACCGTCTTCGTTAACGGTACCTTTGCCCACGACGTTATCATTGGCATCTTTAACGATCACCTCAGCACCCGGCTCACCTTTACCGATGACCTTAGAGCCATCTTCAGAGACCTCGACATCTGTCGGTGCATTGGGCGCAACAGTATCCTTCTCACCCGTTACTGGTGTTTTGTCTGA
>NZ_NEFF01000002.1 GCF_002252045.1 Ignatzschineria sp. F8392
AAAAAAATAGATGCTGGAATTGTTTGGTTAGACTTCTATTCTTTTGCTCACGCAAACAAATACAAGCCCCCATACAAACTTACTTAAGATTAATTTGTTAAAGAACTTTAGGGTTAAAGTGAATCAAACTTGAATCTCTTACCGCCCTAAGCAGACGAACTATATTACAGAAGTGATTCGCTCGTGTCAATTTTATTTTCGACCTCTTTTTAAGCACCGATTCAATTTTAAAGACTACTAGAAAACTGAACTTAAACTTTAAAGAGAGAAGCAAAGAAACTACTAGAGAACTGGGCTTCTACCGAATCATCTTCAACGTTGCCGTCTGAATGAGTGGTGTATCTTACCCCTTTCATTTTTATTTGCAACTCTTTTTTTGAATAAGTATGAACAAATCTCAATCAACCGTTACAATAGCTCATTGATGATCAACTTTCTCTGATTCCCTATTAACGACGGAAGCAGTGAGAGAAAATCTCCCTCGCTCACTATTATGCTCCTATAGTAACCCTATAGTAACCCCTATATAACCTGCTACATATAACAGCTATGTGATTGAACCTCATTAACTAATCTTACTAACTAATAGAGTCTCTATGCGCAATCCGCTACTACTTGGTATCTTTTTTGTCTTTATCTCTCAGATCGCATTTGCCCTAATGGATAGCTCCATCAAATGGCTGAGCAATGATATCTCGACGGCTACCATTATCTTCTTTCGAAATCTAGTCACCCTCTTTTGGGTATTGCCGGCATTCTACTACTCTGGCGAGATGCGAAACTCCATCAGGCGCCTACCTCTTCATGCGATTCGCTCCCTATCAGGTCAGATTGGCATGATCTTAATCTTTATTTCGTTAAAGGTACTTCCCCTCTCTGATGCCACGGTTCTACGCTCACTGACGCCACTCTTTGTGCCGATATTGGCTTTTATTTGGCTCAAAGAGAGATTAAGTTGGGTCTTAATCCCGAGCTTTCTTTTAGCACTTGCCGGCGTTTGGATGTTAGCAGATGTGGATAAACCTCAATTTACCGTACTCTCGCTTCTTCCTATTATTGCGGGTGTCTTTGTTGCGATGGCGATGGTCGCGATCAAAAGAGTCAGCCGCGTGGCTAAAGGGGAGGAGATTGTCTTCTACTTCTCTTTGACCGGGATTGTTTCCGCATTAGGCTTAGCACTCTTTACCGAATTCAGTCTTCCCTCATCATTTGCCGTTTGGGGTGTTGTCTTATTGATGGGGCTCTTTGGATCACTCGGGCAAATTTGGGTAACACGCGCTAATACATTGACCGATGCTTCGATTTTAGCGCCCTTCTACTACCTTAATGCCGTATTTGGTGCTCTTCTCTCCCATTTTATCTGGGATGAGACATTAGGTTTTTGGGGTTGGTTAGGCGCACTACTCGTTATTTTTGCAGGATTACTCCTGCTCTTCGTCCCCCGAAAATAACAGGTACATCATGCGTTCTATTTCCCTTTCTAAGATGAAAATGAAGATCAGATAGGTAGGAGATGAGGTAGACGATGATGTAGTAATGAAAGATATTAATGAAAGATAGTAATATGATCTATTAGGGGCATGCCTTAATCGCATGTGATAGAGATAACATTGAGGATATTAAGATGAAAAAATTAATCATGGCACTAACATTGCCGGCACTACTAACTACCCTTGCAATTGCGCAAGAAGATAACTCAGCAGAAGAAGCCATCGGTTATCGTACTCCGCTTCAAGCCATCTTGGCAGAAAATAACTTTCTAGATCATGAGGAACTCTCCACAATAACCTTAACTCAAAAGCTCAATCGTGTTGAATCTCCCGATGCGGTGATGATTACACTTACGGAATCAGGCTTGTTGGATGATTCTATCTCGGCAATCAGAACCACCTATATCGTTAAGCAATTAATAAAAGATGAAACCCCTATTTGGGTGATCGATGAGAAATTCACAGAACAGAAGTGTCAAAGAAGTGAAGATCCTAATACATTTACCAGTGATCTTTGCCCTTAAGAGCCCTTTCGTTCGGACTTATCACTATTATTGATGCTTTTTGATTTTGATATTTTGATAGCCTGGATAACAATAAAAAAACAGATCGAACAGTATCCGATCTGTTTCCTTGTTTCTTATTAAATAGAGATAGAGTGTTATCTCTCTTCCACCTTCTTCACTCTACGGCGTCGTCTTGGTCGCTCTGAGGGAGAAGTGTTAGTGGACTTATTACCACCTCGTCCGCTTCCGGATTTTTCTGAAGGATTACCGGCATTCTCGCTATTAACTTTTCTGCGAGTTTGTCGATGAGTGCTATTTTCACTTTTTTCTGCGCGCTCGCCACTATTATTGCTGTTGCTGCCGCGAGATGATTGGCCTCGTCCACGCCCTCTACCTGCACTGCGACTATTTCCTCGACTATTTCCATGACTGCTTCCCCGACCTCTACCGCCACGCCCTGTTTCAATCGGTTCTGCTTTAATCGTTGGATCAGGCTCAAAGCCAGCAATAGTTGCTTTAGGGATCTCTTTTTTCAGAAGGCGTTCGATATCTTTTAGAAGCTTCTGCTCATCAATACAAACCAATGAAACAGCTTTACCCGTTGCAGCTGCTCGCCCTGTTCGCCCAATACGATGCACATAATCTGCCGGCACACTTGGTAGATCAAAGTTTACAACAAAAGGCAGCTCAGCAATGTCGATACCACGCGCGGCAATATCTGTCGCTACTAACACCTGAAGTGCATCGGCTTTGAAATCCGCTAAGGCTTTCGTTCTTGCACCTTGACTCTTATTGCCATGAATCGCAGCCGCCACAATCCCTCTATCATTAAGATATTCTGTTAAACGATTAGCACCATGTTTTGTTCGGCAGAAAACCAATACCTGTTGCCAATTTTCGCGCTCAATAAGATGGGAGAGAAGCTCACGCTTACGGGTCTTATCAATAAAATAGAGTTCTTGTGTAACTTGATCGGAGGCTCTCTTCTCCCTTTCGATCTCCACTGTGGCAGGTTGATGCAATAATTTGGTAGCTAATGCCGTAATCTCTGGAGAAAAGGTTGCTGAGAAGAGCAATGTCTGGCGTTTTGCCGGTAGTTTGGAGAGAACGCGCCGAATATCATGGATAAAGCCCATGTCTAACATACGATCCGCTTCATCTAAAACAAGATACTCAACCTGTGAGAGATCGACCGCATTTTGCTGCTCTAGATCGAGAAGACGACCTGGCGTTGCTACTAAGATATCGACCCCGCCACGAAGCTTCATCATTTGAGGATTGATACTCACTCCACCAAAGACCACTAGAGAGCGGAGTTTAAGGTGTCGGCTATAGATCACAAGATTCTCATGGATCTGCGCCGCCAACTCCCTTGTAGGAGAGAGAATCAACGCTCGAACAGCTCTTCTATTTTGTCTATTCTGCCCACTTTTCGCTGAACCTGTTACGGATGCTTGACTCATTAATTCTAAAATCGGAAGTGTAAACCCGGCGGTTTTACCCGTTCCCGTCTGCGCGCAGGCCATAAGATCACGCCCTTTAAGGATGATCGGAATTGCTTGTTGTTGGATAGGTGTAGGCTCACTATATCCAGCGTCACTAATTGCTGTTAAAAGTTCATCACGTAAACCGAGGGAGTTAAAAGACATAAAGCGTGTACACCTATCTAAAAGAAAGGAGCACTATACACTAATTGGAGAGAATTTATCCGACATTCCATTTTTAACAGCCTATAAAAAATTCAACAAGCCCTCGATTTTTTTAGTAAAGTCATCAACGTTTAGGCAAAACCTACAGGTTCATTTTGTCCCCAAAAGGGACGTTTTAAAATTCGAGATAAGATATGAAGAATAACAAACTCTCTCTAGCATCTTACATCACCGTTGGGTCGATGTTATTTGGTCTATTTTTTGGCGCCGGCAACTTAATCTTTCCGGTACATATGGGGCAAGAAGCGGGAGCTTCTACCTTAATGGCAACGATTGGATTTATTCTCACCGGGGTCGGTCTTCCCTTTTTAGGTGTTGTGGCGATTGGATTTTCCAAAAGTAATGGTCTATATGATCTAGCAAGTCGTATCACTCCGGCTTATGGACTCTTCTTTACGATGGTTCTCTATCTCACGATTGGTCCATTCTTCGCCCTTCCCCGTACGGCAACTGTCTCCTTTGAGATCGGTTTGACCCCATTCCTCGGTGAAGATCAATATACAATTGCCCTCTTAATCTTTACGATTCTCTTCTTTCTACTTGCGTGGATCTTATCGCTCAACCCGAGCAATATTATGATGTGGATCGGAAAAGTACTCAATCCGCTCTTTTTGATCTTTTTAGCCTTTCTAATTATTAGCGCCTTTATCGGTCCGATGGGGGAGATTGAACCGCTTGCTGTTCAGCCGGCATATCAAGGAAGTCCTTTCTTTAAAGGATTTACTGAAGGTTATAACACCATGGATGTCTTAGCTTCTCTCGCTTTTGGGATTATTGTGGTTAATGCAATCAAAAGTTTTGGGGTGACAAATACGACCGATATCGCCAAAGACACCTTTAAGTCGGGCATTATCAGCTTAATTTTAATGAGTGTAATCTATGGTTGCCTTGCTTATATCGGCGCGATGAGTCTCAATGCTTATCCGCTCTCTGAAAATGGTGGTATCGCCCTCGCACAGATCGCAACTTACTACTTTGGTGCCTATGGCTCTATTCTTTTAGCGATCATCATTACCGTTGCTTGCCTCAAAACTGCAATCGGTCTGATCTGCGCCTGTGCGGAGATGTTTAATCAGCTCTTCCCTAAGATCGCTTATCGTACCTTTGTTCATCTCTTTAGCTTGATTAGTATGCTGATTGCAAATGTGGGATTAACCGCTATTATCAGCATCTCTATTCCGGTATTGATGTTTCTCTATCCATTAGCGATCACCTTGGTCTTTTTAGCTTTTGCCTCACCCCTTTTTCATCACAAGAAGATTGTCTATCAATTTACAATCGGTTTTACCTTTGTAATTGCGGTAGTTGAAGGTTTAAAAGCATCCTCTGAAGTGATTAGCCAAAACCCGATCATTTTTAGCATTACCTCATTTTTTGATCATCTTCTTCCACTTTCCGATGTCAATATGGGCTGGATTCTTCCCGCAATTGCCGGCTTTGTGATTGGGTGGGGAATCATGTTACTACAAAGCAATCGCACAAAACAAAAGACAAGTCTCTCATCAGTTACTGATAAGCAATAATTAACCGCTGATAATATTGAAAATAGATAATAAAACTTCATTCAGTCAATGGCGGATCCATTGCGGTCTATTAAGGTCTATTAAAAACCCTCTCGAAAATGTGAAATAAACGACATCATCGAGATGGGTTATTTTTTAGATCTTATTTAAGAAAAGTCTACCTTATAATCCTAACGCTTCATCCAACCTGGCAAATCAGAATGTGCATGCAATATTCGCCAAACATGAATGCTATTATCTTCTTCCATATAAAAAATCAAATAAGGAAAGCGCTGTAATTGCCAACTTCGCAAGTTAGGAATCTCCAGCTCATAAGCGTAACGAGTCGAGCCACTTGAGGGGTGTTCACCAATATGTTGAATCGATTTTTCTAAATCATCAATAAAAGAGAGTGCTAATCTTGCCGATTCTTCCATATAATAAAGCAGAGCATTTTCAATATCCTGCTCTGCTAATATTGATTTGGTGATCTGTCTGTTAGTCATCATAAAAACTATTTAGAAAACACTTTATTACGTAAATTCTGAAAATAGTGCTGATCTAAAGCTTGCTCCGACCTAGGGGATCTTGCACCTTCTAATAAAATATTTCTAAGCTTTTCACGCTCTAATTCTTTACGAATCAAATCTTTTACATATTCACTATTTGTACTATATGTTCCGTTTTGGACTTTATCTTCGACAAATTCTTTTAACGATTCCGGCAAAGATATATTCATTGTACTCATATTGCCTCCTAACTATTTTGGCAAAAACTGCCAATTACTGAATACATTTTAGTCTACTCACCAAGTCTTGGACAATATTTTTTACATCGCAATCACAAACCAATAGATAATCAAGCATGCAAAAAACTCCCCCAATTAATGATTAGGGGAGTTTCAAATATAGTATTTTAAAACTATAAATTTCCAATTATTCTAAATCGAATCAACTATAAATCTGCTGCCCTTGCTCTTTAAACTCTTCCGATTTCTGCTTCATACCTTCAATCGCAACACGTACTTCTTCCGGCGCTTCGGCAAGGTTTTTCGCTTGTGCTTCACGGCGAATATCTTGGGAGATACGCATTGAGCAGAATTTAGGACCACACATTGAGCAAAAATGTGCGACTTTTGCCGCCTCTTGTGGGAGGGTCTCATCATGATATTCACGCGCAAGCTCAGGATCGAGGCCGAGGTTGAATTGATCTTCCCAGCGGAATTCAAAGCGTGCTTTAGAGAGTGCATCATCACGTTTTTGTGCATTAGGATGCCCTTTTGCTAAATCTGCGGCGTGTGCTGCTAATTTATAGGTGATCACTCCAGCGCGAACATCTTCACGATTAGGTAAGCCTAAGTGCTCTTTTGGTGTGACATAGCAGAGCATTGCCGTTCCATACCAAGCAATCTGTGCGGCACCAATTGCAGAGGTGATATGATCATATCCCGGAGCAATATCGGTTGTTAATGGACCTAAGGTATAGAAAGGTGCATCGTGACAATACTTCTCCTGCATCTCCATATTCTCTTTGATCTTATTCATCGGCACATGTCCTGGCCCTTCGATCATCGTCTGTACATCGTGCTTCCAGGCAATTTCTGTCAATTCACCGAGTGTCTTAAGTTCTGCAAATTGTGCTTCATCATTAGCATCTGCAATAGATCCTGGACGCAGGCCATCACCGAGCGAGAAAGAGATATCATACTGCTTCATAATTTGGCAGATCTCTTCAAAGTTCTCATAGATAAAGTTCTCTTTATGGTGTGCTAAACACCATTGCGCCATGATCGATCCACCACGAGAGACAATACCGGTCACACGATTGGCTGTCATCGGGATATAACGGAGCAGAACGCCGGCATGAATCGTAAAGTAATCGACCCCCTGCTCTGCTTGCTCAATCAGCGTATCGCGGAAAACTTCCCAGTTGAGATCTTCAGCAATCCCATTGACCTTTTCGAGCGCTTGATAAATTGGTACCGTTCCGATCGGCACTGCGGAGTTACGAATAATCCACTCACGGGTTTTATGAATATCTTTACCTGTTGAGAGGTCCATCACGTTATCAGCCCCCCAACGGGTTGCCCAAGTCATCTTCTCCACTTCCTCTTCAATATTGGAGGTAATTGCGGAGTTACCGATATTAGCATTGATTTTAACGTGGAAATTTTTCCCGATAATCATCGGTTCTGCTTCAGGATGGTTAATATTAGAAGGGATAATCGCCCGTCCTGCCGCAACTTCATCACGTACAAACTCCGGCGTCATCCCTTCGCGAATAGCGATAAATTCCATCTCCGGCGTAATGATCCCTTTACGTGCATAGTGCATCTGTGTCACATTCATCCCCGGCTTGGCACGTAGCGGTTTACGTTTTAATCCTGGGAAGACACCTTCATTGATACGTGGATCATCTTCACGCTTATAACCATCATCTCGGGCATTTTTTACACGCCCCTCATACTCCTCCACATCGCCGCGCTCTATCACCCAATCTCTTTTGAGTGCCGGCAATCCTTTTGTAAGATCGACTTGATAATTCTCATCGGTATAAGGACCACTGGTATCATAGACGCGAAATGGTTCATTCTTCTCGATCACTTCCCCTTTCGGGCCAAGCGTATCGCTCAATTCAATCTCACGAAATGGCACTAAAATATCGGGTCGACTGCCTTCAACATAGACTTTGCGACTCTTGGGAAACTGCTTCATTAACGTGATTGATTGTTGTGGCATAAAAAACCTCTCCTTTATTATCCTAAAAATAAAAGACGAGATTCTGGCATAGGCGTAAATTGGTACAAAAAAACCTGAGCTGCAACGATCATATCGCGAAAAACTCAGGCCTAATCGACACAGTAGATACCTATTCTTCTTTAGCAACAAGCTGATTGATCCTTGATGACCCAATCATCTGCCTATCTCTAACGCTTTACAGATCTACTATAGATTGTTTACTTCCCTACGCTGGTACTAGCCAGATCAGGTCCTGAGGGTTTAAGCATAATTCATGCTAATCTCAGCCCAACTTCATTGGGCACCCCTAGCGAAATCATCTGCACCTTTTATAGATGCAGACCATTACAGTTATAGCTTGTCTCCTCTTTAAAAGCAAATGGAGCAGAAGAAAGAAAAAATAGTAATCCGAGAGATCCTCTCTGCCGAGATCTCTTTACAGAGAGAGAAAGTAACTGCTAAAAATCTATACGCTTTTCGAAGATTTGCTTTTACTCACCGCTATTTACCCCTATAATGCACCGTTCTTGCCGATCGATTTATCGCTCTTTCCAATACTCATAAAAGAGGGGTTGCTATCACTTCTTTGCATCTTTGCAGATAAATGAGAGCATCGAACGGTACCCTTAAATCGTTATCATCAATAGTCGCTTCAAAAGAGCGATCTTTTATCAACTTCTCATCAAGAAGTGATAAGGTGAATAACATCGATAAAAAAGGAAATAGGAATGAAAAAACTAACAGCAATCCTGCTTGCAGCAGGCATAACAATGGGTGGCGCAATGGCAGATGATATCGTAAGAACAGCAGCTCCTGGTGGGTTCCCCATCTCAACTGTCGTTGAAGTCCCAAGTGATGTGACGACTTACTACCTCAGCGGTGCAGTTCCACCAAAATTGGAAGATGGCACTTTTGCTCGTACAACAGAAGAGCAGACTGTTGGTATTCTCAACTCCATCAAAAAGACCTTAGAAGAGCAAGGTTTAACGATGGGTGATATTGTTAAAATGCAAGTCTACTTAGTTGCTGATCCTGATCTTGGTAAAATGGATTTTGCCGGCTTTATGAAAGGTTACTCACAATTCTTCGGTGAAGGCGCTGAGACAAAAGTTCCAGCACGCTCAGCATTTGAAGTCAAAGGTTTAGCATTCCCAGAATGGTTAATCGAAATTGAAGTAATTGCTGCGAAGAAGAAGTAATCATCAGCGATAATGATTACAACTCACGTTGAACCTGCATCAAAAATGATACAACCCGAAGAAGATTCCTTCGAAAACGGTTCAACTAGCAAAACAAATTAAAGTTTTTTACCTACAAAACAGCAGAAAGTATAACTTTCACGCTAAAAAGTATAATAAAACTGACACAACTCCCAAGCGTTATCCACGTTTGGGAGTTTTTTTATTTTAAGCTTGAGATCATTGATAAAATCAAGTTTTTAACAAAAAGAGCATGCGATATTCCATACATAACATTGCCTCTTTATTACTCGATTGATCGCTCATTGTTTGCAGAGTAAGAAAAGATCGTGCTATCTCTATCTAGAATAATCAATTCAAAGAGTATTCAAATAATAATTACAAATAACGACTCACAACTATAAATAACTATAAAAAACAAAATAGACAAGACACTAAAGGATAGGAGGCTCATTATGAGTTCGCGTTGGCTAGGCGTTTTATCGCTATTAGCATTAATTATCATTGCCTATGTTGATAGGGTAAATATCTCTGTCATGCTAGTGAATGAGGATTTCTTGCATCACTTTAATTTAATTGATAATAGAGCATTGCAAGGTGGACTAATGACCGCCTTCTTAGTCGGTTATGGCTTATCTGCCTTCTTTTTAACTCCACTTTTTGAGAGTCAATGGGGCTATCGTAAAGGATTGCTTTTAAGCGTCCTCCTATGGGCCGTTTTCACCATGATCTCCCCGCTTGCAGGAAGCCTCTTTATTCTCTTTATTATCCGCATACTTCTCGGAATTAGCGAAGGTCCCCTCTTTTCATTAAAAACAATGTATATCAAAGACCACTTTGCTGACGATGAATTAGGAAAGCCCAATGCGGTAAGCTCACTCGGTATCTCCTTAGGATTAGTATTAGGCTTTCCAATCGTAACCTATCTCATGAATCAATTCGGTTGGAAGGAATCATTCTATATCCTTGGATTACTCAATCTTATTGTTGGAATTAGCCTCATCTACTTCTTTATCGATAAGCCTCAAAGAGTGTCACCGCTAGAAAATTCACAGATTAAAAAAGGTATTTTAAGTTCAACACTAGAGACCTTTAAACTTGCTTGGAAGACGCCACTTTTAGGATGGATTATCTTAGTGGAGATCGCTACCTTAAGTTACCTTTGGGGATCAAGCTCATGGCTTCCCTCTTACCTTACTAAAGAGCATGGATTTTCTATTAAAGAGATGGGATTTATCTCCTCCTTACCCTTTATTGTTAGCATTCTCTCTAAATATGCCGGTGGTGCTTTTTTAGACAAAATCAATAAACAGCATGCAGCAATTGCTTTTATTATCGGGGGCTTTTTTACCGCTATCTCAATGGGGGTTGTTGTATTCGCAGAAGATAAGTATTTAATCGCCATCTGTTTATTAGCCGCCAATGCCTTTTGGGGATTTCAAGGAGCTGCGATCCCTACCATTATACAGCACCAAGCTCATCCTCAAAGTGTCGGCTCAGCCTATGGCGTTATTAATGGCATCGGAAATACCTTTGCTGCGCTCATCCCTTTCATCATGGGTATTGTCATTCAACAATATGCCTCAATCTCTTCGGGATTCTTCGTTCTCATCATCTCTCAGATATTAACCTGTATTGCCGGCTTAGGTTTATGGATCAGAATGAAGTCTAAAAAACCTATCGCCACTTTGTGGTAAATCACTTTTAGGAGAGATATATGAAATATTCAAACAGTAGACAATCGCTTAATAAAAGGGGTCAAAAGCGATTATTGCCGGCGATGGTATTATCCCTATCATTAATAACGGGAGGAGAGATGGTAATGGCAGAAAAAGCACAACTTCAGGTGAATGATCAAGTAGAGAGCCAAAAAGCACAACAGCTTGCGGCAACAGAGAGCGGTTCTCCTTGGCTCGCCTCTAGATTATTAGTTCCCCATTTAACCGTTGTTGATGTAGTAGAGAGTAAACGTTTCTATCAAGAGGCTTTCGGTTTTGAATTACGCTTTGAGGATAGGCCGGGTGCCGAGAGTCAGCATGTTGAGATGAATTATTTAGGTGAGCTGATCTTAATGTTTGTTCCGGAAGATGTTCGTGGTTCCGATACTCGTGCGCCGATCGATTTTATGCCACCACAACAATTAACAAGCTACTTCTATCTCTATGTTGATGATGTTGATCAGACTTTCCGCAATGCATTAGATGCCGGCGGAACAGCTATTACAGAACCTTACGACTCTGCATGGGGAGATCGCTTTGCCATCATCGCCGATCCTAATGGTTACCATTGGGGGTTGGCTAAGAGCTCAAAGCTGAGTTTTGATTAACGATAAAATCATTATCTGCCGGCGTGCGATTGATGGAGGCATGCGATAGTAAGATCCGGCAACTCATCAGCCTCTGTTATTTAATTGATTCAACCAATAAGAGAATCTGTTGAACGGCGGGAGCCGACCATTTCGTTCTTTTCACCGGTGCATGCCCGCAGGTGGGCATCTTTGATGCCGGGAAAATCATCACTCTTTGAGATATAATTGCCGGCGATTTAATAACCGGCGAGTGAGATTGCCTCTTGCCGGCACTTAATCTTTGGAAGAACATGATAGTGAGGACCGGCAACGCAACGGCTTCTTTTGTTTCAATATGATTAATAGTTAAGATAACAATTATTGGTAATGGAAGATCGCCCCATTGCCGGCGCGCAGTTTGTGGAAGAACGCGATAGTAAGATCCGGCAACTCATCAGCTTCTATTTTCCATCAAACAATAATAAAAGGCTGAATCCAATCGGACTCAGCCTCTATTACTATCTTACAGTTGAAGATTCTAACTTCATCGAGCTTTAATCGACATTTATTCAACCTTTAATCGGTCTTTAAACACCCTTTAAACAATATCGATGAAGCGACTTTGAGAATTACTCCTCCCAATGCTTCTTCCCTTTTTCGGAGTAACCATAGATCGAACCATCTTTAATCTTGATATCATCATCCCATGGTAATTTATATTTTCCATTGGCAAGATCATGGATATAGGTTAACTCAGTTTCTGGATCGCCGCCGGGATCGCCTACATATGCACGACTTCCGAGGTTGTAGATATTATTCTCTAAGCCCCAAGTTCTTCGCGCACCATCGGCAAGGATCGGGTAGATCTCCCCGGTAACGATCTCTCCTGGAGAGCGAGTTCCCTGCTGCAATACGGTTCCATCAAAGTTACAGATCTGCCCTTCTCCAAAGTAGTAGAAGGTTCCATCATAGCCTGCACAGTTTACAGAGATGGTGTACATCAAGTTATGCCATGCATTAGAACGATTCGTTAAGATCCACTGATCTTGTACCTGCGTACTATAACCAGAGATACGAATATAGACGTTCGCCCCTTTATAAGCCGCTTCACGCGCAACTTCTGGAATCATTCCATCATGGCAGATACAGACCGCTAACTTACTACCGCCAGGACCATCACAAACCGGCATGCCTAAGTTACCCGGTGACCAAGGCTCAATCGGCGTCCATGGGAAGAGCTTACGATATTTAAGACAGATCTCACCCTCTGGATTGATAATGATCGCTGTATCGTAAGGGTTTTTTGTCGGATCGGGATTACGTTCAATAATAGAGAAGACCCCATAAACACCCGCCTCTTTACAAGCTTGTGCAAAGATATCGGTCTCTTTTCCGGGAACATCTAGGAGAAACTCCTCAGTTAACCACTTCTCTGTATTTAACCCTTGCGTACTATATTCAGGAAAGATAATCAGCTCTAAGCCCGGATAACCCGCCTTTGTATGGTGAATAATACGAACGATATTTTCAATCTGTTTATCGATATCTGCTCGACTATTCACAATCGGTACAGGATATTGCACCGCTGCTGCGAGAAAGCCTAACTCAGGTTTAGTCATACTACCAATTGAGCCCATAATGTAACTCCTTATAAAAGTTGTTGAGTACTTATTAAGTATCAAATGTACAGCTAACAACGCTCATGCTTTTGGCGTGAGATCATTAATGTACTCTTTCACTTTATAACATTTCACATTATTTTAAAATAATTATATTTAATTCATTTAACTTTACAGATAATAAATCTCTATTAAATTTTCATTAATATATTGTTAATCATTAATAGTGATCTCTCAAATTCCCCATTTTTACAGTTGTCGACAAATATCCATTAGAAAAAATTTATGCCCCTTGATTCTGAAAGGAATTTTAATCTCTCCCTAAAAATTTTAATTCTTTTTTGATCGAGTACGACAATTAAAAGGCTCTCTTTTAAAATCAGAGGTCATTAATCTTTTGATAATATCTCCATAATATTTCGAAATAAGCTCTAAAATAAACAATCATGTATAAGAAAATTTATGGAGCAGCGGAAGCAAACCATCTCGTTCTTTTCACCGGTGCATGCCCGCAAGTCGGCATCTTTGATGCCGGAAAAATCATCACTTTTGAGATATAATTGCCGGCGATTTAATAACAGGCGAGTAAGATTGCCCCATTGCCGGCGCGCGATTTGTGGAAGAATGCGATAGTAAGATCCGGCAGCGTTCGGCTTCTGTTGTTGAATTGATTCAACCAATAAGAGAGTCTGTTGAGTGGCGGGAGCCGACCATTTCGTTCTTTTTACCAGTGCATGCCCGCAGATTACCATCTTTGATGCCGGGAAAATCATCATTTTTGAGATATAATTGCCGGCGATTTAATAATAGCCGAGTAAGATTGCCTCTTGCCGGCGCGCGGTTTGTGGAAGCATGCGATAGTAAGATCCGGCAGTATTCAGCTTCTGTTGTTGAATTGATTCAACCAATAAGAGAGTCTGTTGAATTGCGGGAGCCAATCATCTCGCTCTTTTTACCGATGCATACCCGTAATTAAAATCAACAAAAAAAGAGTGAAGCTGATCGATCATCCTATCGATAAGGTTCACTCTCTCTTCTCTATTGAGATGGAGTCTACTTAGAGGCCACCGTAAATTGATTAATGGCACTTAAAGGCTCATTGACGGAGAAATATTTCACGCTAATATTTTTTGCGCCCATCGCTTCAACACGCGCACAATGCATTGCCACATAATTCTCGGCACTTTCGCGATCTTTAAAGAGATAGATACCACCGCTCTCCGCCATTTCACTATTTTCAATCCAGATTTTAGAGAGAAATCCCGGCTCTTCATTGATGCTCTCTGCCAGAGATTTCGCTCCCTCGGTTAATGCGTCCCCCATCATCTCGATGGGGAAATCGAAATTCATCTGTACTAATATCATTATGACTCTTTCCTTCTATTTAAATTCTTAAATCACGGATCATACCGATCACGCTATCGATCAAATCGATAACTGAAGTAGAGCGATAGAGAACGTGGCTGAAGCGATCCGACTTCTCTATCTACTACAATCTACTACCTAATAGAGATATTATAACGCACACTCATCAAGAAGCGCTTCGATACTCTTAAACTGCAATCCGGTATGAGTCGTTAAACCGAGCTGACATGTTTTACTCATCGATGCGCCAATCTCATAATCCTGTTTCACCGTTGCCGGCAGACGTTGAAGACTATTTTGATTGATCTCCGGCACGGTAAAGCCCTTCATACCGCCAAAACCACAACACTCGATATTGGTGGAGACCACTTCTCGCGCACATTTTTGCGCTAACTTGAAGAGCATCTCACCACCGCCATCTTTTGCCACAGAACAGGGCGTATGAAGAAGAAGTTTGTCGATCTTTGGCTTCATCGTCAATTTCGGCGCGACCTCTTTTAAGAGAAACTCTACAGAGTGATAGAGAATCAAGCGCTCATCGAGCAGACCCCGTTTTTGTAGATCATGTACCTGCAGAGCACACGGCGCATTATCCACATAGATGGGAATCTCCCCATAGCGAGAGGCTTTTAGAAGAACCTCATTAAGATGACGCGCCATCTTATCCGCCTCTAAAGGCGCCTTTGCCGATACAAATGGCTGTCCACAACAGATGCCGGAGATCTTATCGGGGAAGAATGGGGTAAAGCCTGCTTTATGCAGTAGGCTGATCACATGATCAAAAGTATTTTCCGGCGCACCGCCCTTCTCTCGCTTGAGCTCCTGCATATTACGATTGACACAGGTGGTGAAGTAGACAACCGAGTTCTCAATTTTACTCGGCACCGGTAATGCCGGTAAGCTTGAAGAGACCTCCGGCATCGCCTTCGGAACAACAGGAATTCCCTTAAAGATCTTATGAGCCGCCTGCGTTAAATTGTGCGTACGATCGATTCCGATTTTATGCGCCATATTGACCGTAAAGCGCATCCGCTTCTCGGCTAAAGCAAAGTGATTGCCGGCAATACGAAGTAGCGCGCGACTATTAACGGGGCGAATCGATTTGATAAATTTCCCGGTATCGATCCCTAATGGACAGCGAAGCGCACACATCCCCGTTTCGGCACAGGTATCGATCCCGGCATATTGAAACGCGCGATTCATCTTGGCATAGAGCTTACCACTCTCGCCGGTACGCGGTAAGGCTTGCATATTGCGATAGGCGACAATCCGCTGTCTCGGCGTTAAAGAGAGACCATCGGAAGGGCATGCCGGCTCACAAAAACCACATTCAACACAATCATGAATCAACTTATCCGCCACCGGAATCTGCTTAAGGGAGGTGATATGGAGCTTCTTATTATCGGTAATAATCACATCGGGATTGAAGATCTTATCGGGATCGAAGAGCGCTTTAATATCGCGCATCACCTGATAGATCTCCTCGCCCCACTCCGCTTCAACAAAGGGAGCGATATTACGTCCAGTGCCATGCTCCCCCTTTAATGAACCGTTATATTTAACGGCAACCACCTCAGCAAGCTCATCCATAAAGGCATCGAACTGCTTGATCTTCTTCTTCGATGTCATCGTCGGCGCTAACATAAAGTGGAGATTCCCCTCTAATGCATGCCCCATAATGGTCGCTTCTGGGAAATTATGCTTCTCAAAGAGCTCCGTTAATGCCTGCACTCCCTCAACAAGATGCTCCATCGGGAAGACCACATCTTCCGGGATAATTGCCGCACCACTTTTACGCCCTTTCGCGACAATGGGAAAGAGCCCTTTTCGTGTATTCCAGTATTGTGTTGTGATCTCTGGATCGGTCTGAAAGCCTGTGGCCTCCACCACATTGTAATCAGCAAGAACGGATTCGATCTTCTCGATCTTCGCTCGCAGCTCAGAAGCGCTCTCCCCCATAGTTTCAATCAAGAGACAAGCGCTATCCTTATTGAGAGGACGATAGAAGAAACCTGGCAGATCGGGGATCGCTTCCCCCACAAGATGAAGCGTTCGGCCATCGAAGAGCTCCACTGCCTCAACGGGGGCATCAGCCCGTAAAGCTTTAACCGCTTCACAACACTCTCTTAGGGAAGTGAAATAGACAAAGGCAGAAGCTTTATGATCATACTCCGGCACCGTGCGATAGACCACCTCACTGACAAAACCGAGCGTCCCTTCAGAACCGACAATAAGATGCTTTAAGATATCGATCGGATCTTCATAATCGATCAGCGCATTAACGCCATAACCGGTAGTATTTTTAATACGATATTTTACCGCCACCTTCTCTTTTAAGAGCGGGTTTTCAATAATTCGTTGGCGCAATTGAGCGAGATGCGTTAAAAATTTGGCATGACTTTGGCGAAATTGTGCCACATTCTCCGGATCACGCGTATCAAGTACCGTTCCATCATTAAGGACAAGTCGGATATCGGCCAATGTATGGTAGCTATTATGCTTTGTACCGCAGCACATACCGCTACTATTATTGGCCACAATCCCGCCCACGCGCGCGACATTGATCGATGCCGGATCGGGTCCAATTTTACGCTGATAAGGTTTTAATGCTTTATTGACCATCGCGCCAATCACCATCGGCCCGACAGTCACAAGATCGCCACCCTCGGTAATCTCTAACTTAGTGAAGGCATTTCCCAACATCACTAAGACAGAGCCACTCGATGTCTGCCCAGAGAGTGATGTTCCTGATGCACGGAAAGTGAGCGCCACTTGGCACGCTTTTGCCACTTTGATCAGCTCGATCACTTCTGCCTCATCTCCTGCACGCACCACCACCTGCGGGATATAGCGGTAGAGACTCGCATCTGTGCCATACGCAAACCGATAGAAGAAGTCGGTATAGACAGCCTTCTCTCCGACAATCTCTTTCGCTCTCTCTGCAAACTTTTGATGCGCGGCATCAACGGGAATCTCTTTTAACATATCGTACTCTCCTACATCTATTTCTATCTCATGACGCTCTCTCAAGCGCACTTAGGGCGGCTCTTTCACGCCTACTATTCTTACTGTTCTTACTATTATTTGTCGTTACTATTATTATCGCGATGACGGATCATCTCTGGCGGATCATTTGTTACAGACCATCGATTCAATATTGTAGATGATCGATAGCGGTCTTGAGGTGGTTTTGATCCGAGTCTGTTGCCTTATCTATTTTCGCTCTATTGACTCTGTTCCTTCGGTTCGTTCTGTTCTATCTCTCTCTTCAACACTAACCTCTTCAGTCGCTACACGGCCTTCCCCTGACTCTTCAAGCAGGCTTTCGGCCTAGATTCACCTAATGCTAAAGGTTGATGATAAAGCAGTCGGCATCCATTGTTTCATGGGAAACATTTTTTAATAGGATCCCGGCAGATCAAGTGATCTCGAAGCTAGATCGATACGAAGTTGATACCGAGAAAAGGAGAGATAAGTGATCACTAAAATCAATGATTCAAATTGATCATCTTGGTGACTGATCATCTTCGTAAAGAGAGAACAACGATTTTAATTCAATCCCTCTTTATGCCACTTTTCGGCAAATATTTCAAAATTATTCCGGCAATACCATTCTAACTTACCTCCTTAACAGAGCTAGTAGAGAACTTTTCCAGAGCTTCTACATAAGGTTATCGAGAGGTTACCCACAAAGTTATCCACAGGATAACTGCATAAGTAGATAATTGTAGATAATTGAGATAAGCAAAAGATGACTAAGAGCAGACTGAGAAAGAAGTAAGAAATGACATAGTATATATAGGGGCCATTACAGATCGATAACATTTCACCCATTATGGAGAAGAATCGAAACCGATAGAAAGCAATTTCTACGCAAAGTAAAATCTTCTCAGGAGGTTGATATCTTCTTTTTAACCCCCATTGTCCATAGCGATAACAGATATAAAAAAGGATTAAGGTATTAAGGAATCTTATGAGTGAAGATAAAAAAACGACACTTCCGGCGATTGACAGCGATGTCAAAGGGCATAACGAGGTCATTATTGAAGGGGATACCGTTTCAAACATTATCCATATCCTTCCGCTCAATGATCGTCCCTTCTTTCCGCCACAGATAGCGCCTCTCCTCTTAAATGAGGAGCCGTGGTTGACGACGCTCGATTCCATTATGGATAACCGCACTCGCGTTGTCGGCTTAGTTTTAACCGATCAAGAAGATCCTTCTACATTAAAGACCGATAACTTCTATGAGTATGGCACATTAGTACATATTCACCATCCTCATAGAGAAGATGGTCGCGTGCAATTTATTGCCCAAGGTATTCAACGCTTTCGCATTAAGCGCTGGATCTCCAAAGAGATCCCTTTTGTGGCGCAGGTAGAATATTTTGATGAAAGAATGCTCACCAAATCGGAAGAGGTTCGTGCCTATTCGATGGCGGTGATCAATGCATTAAAAGAGTTGATCCCCTTCAACCCGCTCTTCTCTGAGGAGTTGAAGCACTTTTTAACCCGCTTTAATAGTAGCGATCCGTCTCCTTTTGCTGATTTTGCCGCGAGTATGACCTCCGGCTCAAAAGAGGAGCTCCAAGAGGTATTAGCCACTGTGCCGCTTGTACCACGCCTTCGGAAGGTACTCTCCATTATTCAGCAAGAGATTAAGGTAGCGAAACTCCATAGCTCGATCCGAGAAGAGGTGGAAGATCAGCTTACAGATCAGCAGCGTCAATACTTCTTACGTGAACAACTGAAAGTGATTCAGCAAGAGCTTGGGCTCTCTAAAGATGATAAAGCTGCCGATATCGATAAATTTGTTGAGCGCTTAGCCGATAAGGTGATCCCTGAAGCGGCACAAGAGCGAATCGATGATGAGTTGGAGAAATTGCAAGTATTAGAGACCGGCTCGCCAGAGTATGGCGTTACGCGGAACTATCTCGATATTATTACCGATCTCCCGTGGGGCAATCAGAGTGAAGATAACTTCAACCTCCAGCAGGCGCGCAAGATCTTAGATCGTGATCATTTCGGTTTAGAGGATGTGAAAGATCGCATTATTGAGACCCTTGCCGTAGGGAAACGAAAAGGGGAGATCAAAGGGACCATTATTCTCCTGGTCGGTCCGCCGGGCGTTGGGAAGACCTCCATCGGTCGCTCTGTTGCCGATAGCTTAGGGCGTCAATTTTATCGCTTTAGCTTAGGGGGCGCGCGCGATGAGGCGGAGATTAAAGGCCATCGCCGAACCTATATTGGTGCGATGCCGGGGAAATTGATCCAAGCGCTTAAAGAGACCAAGGTGGATAACCCGGTCATTATGCTCGATGAGATCGATAAGATGGGGCAATCCTTCCAAGGTGATCCCGGTTCTGCCCTACTTGAGGTGCTCGATCCGGCACAAAATAGCGACTTTTTAGATCACTATCTCGATGTGCGTTACGATCTCTCAAATGTACTCTTTATCTGTACCGCCAATACGCTCGACTCTATTCCGCCGGCACTCTTAGACCGAATGGATGTGATTCGCCTCTCAGGCTATATTTTAGAAGAGAAGAGTAAGATCGCCCGCCAATATCTCTGGCCAAGACAGCTTGAGAAAGCAGGTTTTGACAAAAAAGAGCTTCGCATTACGCCGGCAGCGGTTGATCGTGTGATTGATGATTATGCACGCGAAGCGGGAGTGCGTCAGCTTGAGAAGCAGCTAGCTAAAATTGTGCGTAAAGCGGCAGTGAAATTTGAGACAGAGAACCTCGAATCCTTTACTGTTGGCGTCAATGAGATTATCCCCTTCCTCGGCAACCCTCGATTCAATCGGGAAAAACCGATCCAAAATGTGGGCGTTGTTACCGGCCTTGCGTGGACTTCTCTCGGCGGTGTAACGCTTCCTGTGGAAGCGGTGAAGATTCATGAGTTGCAAAGAGGAATTAAGTTGACGGGGCAACTTGGGGAGGTGATGCAAGAATCGGCCAATATTGCTTATAGCTATATTATGGCCAATGCGGCAAAGCTTGGATTACAGGAGAGCTTCTTTGAAAAAGCCTTTATCCATATCCATGCACCGGAAGGCGCAATCCCAAAAGATGGCCCAAGTGCCGGCATTACCCTTGCCTCCTGCTTGATGTCGCTTGCCCTCAATCAGGCTCCGAAAAATATCGCCATGACAGGAGAACTCACCTTAATCGGCCAAGTTCTCCCGATCGGCGGTGTGAAGGAGAAGTTAATCGCCGCAAAACGCGTCGGCATTAAAAAGATCATCTTCCCGAAAGCGAACCAGAAAGATGCCGATGAGTTGCCGGAGTATCTTAAAGAGGGATTAAAGCTCCACTTTGTCGAGCACTTTACCGAAGTGGCGAAGTTACTCTTCTAGGTGAAAAGGTACTATCTCACCCAACAAGAGTAATCTAATAAGATCAAGAGCGACCATCATTAAAGTGACGAGTCGCTCTTTTATTATCTCTTTAGATAACGCCTCACGAAACATTCAAGGTTATAATTCAATATTATATTTTGAATATTTAAAGTGATATTGAGAGTGATATTGAGATCTTATATAACGTATATAGAGACTCTCTTCTTGTATTAAAAAAACAACAAAGAGAGTTCAAACACAATAGAGAACCTATTTCACCTTTAATCTCGATTGTAAACTAAGAACTTTATAATATTTGCCTCAAAATTTTAGCCTTACGAATATACGCTCATTGAGTAGATCAATTTAAAAACTCTCTTTATAGTGCGACTCGATATAAATACCCTCTCATCTTATCAAAAGAGTAAAATCAAGGGGTTAAAGCTATTTCGATTATTCAATCGATCAAAATTAATTGTTGCAAAAAAACAACAATCGAAATTAAATTATCATTATTACCAAAAAATAGTTGCTTAAATGATAATCCCTCGTTAAAATGCGAACCATAGCGTGACAAAAGTCACTCAGTTTTAATCTATTTATTGTAAAAGTGGTTCGGCCACCCAATTCCACTGGAGTATATATTATGATGAAGAAAAGTATTTTCGCAGTAGCAGTCGCTTCTGTTTTAACATTAAGTGCAGCACAAGCTGAAACTGTTCTCTACGGTTCTATCCGTTACGATTATGAGAGCAAAAAAGTTCAACCAATGGAAAAGAAAGACGGAAGTTTTGATGTTAAAAGACTTACTAGCAACCGTGTTTCAAACCTTAATGATGCAGGTTCACGTATCGGTCTTAAAGGCTCAGAGGATTTAGGTAACAACAACGCTGTTATCTATAACCTCGAGTGGGGCTTTGATGGTATGACTCAAGACGAATCAAAAGGTTGGAAAACCCGTAAAGCAATCCTCGGTTTAACGGGTGATTGGGGTACGGTGACTGCAGGTCGTCAAGACAACCCATTCAAAGTCACAATTGTTGATGACTCTGTTACAGATGAGTTCAACGGCGGTAACGTGATCTCTTCAGCAGCACAACGTGCGATGACCACATCACTCTTAGCCCAAGGCTTATCTGGTAATGTCACTACCGGAGAAAAAGTTGTTGAAGGTAAAGATGGTCTTGAACTTAAATCAGTACAAGAATTCAGAAATACAGTTGATAGTGCTAAATTCTCACGTGTGGGGAAAGTAATTGCATATACAACACCAAACTTTGAAGGCTTCCAAGCAAACGCAGCGGTAATGATGGATGATGATCTCTACCCAACTAACAACCGCAAAAATGCTGACCTTTGGACAGTAAACGCAAAATATGCATATGATGTAACCGCTGATGGCCAAATCCTTGCAAAATTAGGTTATATCCAAGGTAAAGTAGCAGGTAAAGGTGAAGCGACATCTAAAAATGCTGATGGTATCTGGATTAACAATGCAAATGGACGTTACTCTTCAAAAATCTGGGGCCTCTTCTTAGGTTATGTTTCGGATGAGTTCCGTGTAACTGCGTCTTATGCGGATGGTACTCATAAAGTTGAAGATGGTAATAAAGAGAAATCAAAAGGTTGGGATTTAGGTGCGAGTTACTCATTTGGTCCTAACTACTTCAGCACTGTCCGTGCAGCATATGGTGAAAACCATGTAAAAGTTGCTGGTGATAAAGATAAAGTTAAATCATGGGCAGTTGGTTTCGAGCAAAAACTCTCTACTCGTACACGTGCATGGGTTGAGTATGGCGCAACTGAAACTAAGTTCCACGGTGAAGGCTCTGATAAACAGAAAGATAACGTAGTATCTATCGGTATGCGTCACGACTTCTAATTGAGCCTTGCACAGCAAGAATCATTAGAATTCAGACAATCGTGAAGAGAGAGGTCCTATTCGCAAGAGTAGGGCCTCTTTTTTGTTGCTAAAAAGATGAATACCGTAAAATAGTTGTTGTTTTTTTATCCTAATTAGCAACTTAGATCACTATTTTGCGTTGATTCTTTATCAAAAATACAAATATTACTGAAAAGCTGTTGCGTTCAGGATACATTCCCGCTATTATTGTTATCAGCAATGGACACTTCCTCGGAGTGATTCATTTCGAACTTAAATATAGATGAGCGTTGCCAACGATTGGCACTTTCAGAAAGGATAATTGATTATGATGAAGAAAAGTATTTTCGCAGTAGCAGTCGCTTCTGTTTTAACATTAGGCGCAGCACAAGCTGAAACAGTTCTCTACGGTTCTATCCGTTACGATTATGAGAGCAAAAAAATTGATAAACATGAAAAAACAGACAATAGTCTTGGTCAAAAGATTGAGAAATTTACTGGTAAGCGTGTATCTAACCTCAACGATGCAGGTTCACGCATCGGTCTTAAAGGCTCAGAAGATTTAGGTAACAATAACGCTGTTATCTATAACCTTGAGTGGGGCTTTGACGGTATGACTCAAGATGAATCAAAAGGCTGGAAAACTCGTAAAGCGATCCTCGGTTTAACGGGCGATTGGGGTACAGTAACTGCTGGTCGTCAAGACAACCCATTCAAAGTAACGATCGTTGATGACTCCGTTACTGATGGCTTCAATGGCGGTAACGTGATCTCTTCAGCAGCACAACGTGCAATGACTACTACACTTACTGGACAAGGTTTATCTGGTAATGTTACTACTGGAGAAAAAATTGTTGAAGGTAAAAACGGCCTTGAACTTAAAGAAGTAAAAGAGTTCAGAAATACAGTTGATAGTGCTAAATTCTCGCGTGTGGGTAAAGTGATTGCTTATACAACACCTGATTTCGCAGGTTTCCAAGCAAATGTTGCACTCATGATGGATGATTCTTTCTATCTTGATAAAAAGAATGATGATAAAAACATTGATCTCTGGACTATCAATGCAAAATATGCATATGACTTAGGTGCGAATGGCACAATCCTTGCAAAAGCAGGTTATATCCAAGGTAAAGTTTCTGGTGATAACAACAAATCTAAAGCTTGGGGTCTCTTCTTAGGTTATAGCCAAGATGCATTTGCAGTTTCAGCATCATATGCAGACGGTAACCATAAAGCTACAACAGGCAAAAATGATCGTGGTGTTAAGGTTGGTAACGGTCCTAAACAAAAATCAAAAGGTTGGGATTTAGGTGCAAGCTTCTCATTTGGTCCTAACTACTTCAGCACTGTTCGTGCAGCTTATGGTCAAAACCAAGTAAAAGTTGACGGCGACAAAGATAAAGTTAAATCATGGGCAGTTGGTTTCGAGCAAAAACTCTCTACACGTACACGTGCGTGGGTTGAGTATGGTGCAACTGAAACTAAATTCCATAGTAACGGTTCTGACAAACAAAAAGACAACGTAGTATCAATCGGTATGCGTCACGACTTCTAATTAAACGCTTGAGCAATCAAGCTTTATTGGAAGAACGTGTAAACGTCTGATAGAAGCCCCACTCTTTTGAGTGGGGTTTCTTTTTGTCTGCGATTTAGAGTGGTATCGATCTAATGAGCTATATTTCTGTTTTTGACTGATGTTATCTATTGATACTTTCCTCTTCTCATCCCTTCCCTATTCGTGCGATTCCTCCCCACTTTGACCTTTCCCCGCAAGTGATGAGCGCACTATGTTATAATTTTTACAATCTCTTTCATCTAAAAAACAGACAAGTCAATGATGAGAGGGCAATCATTAGATTTCGCATGTTGCACAATTTTAATAATTTCAATATGTGGAATCAGAGAATAATTGAGTTTTGAGTAGATCATCACTGTGAGATCAACAACCGTATTGAGAGAATAGGAGAGATTGAATGCGTAGAGAGATTGCCGTAATAGGTGCCGGCTCTTGGGGAACCGCACTTGCCATCCATGTTGCTAATAAATTCCCCGTAAGATTGTGGAGCCACAATCGCGAACATATTGCCGAGATGCAAAAACTGCGTCTTAATGAGCGCTTTTTGCCGGAGATCCCCTTCCCTGATACGATCGCCCTCTTCGATGATTTTGAAGAAGTAATTCGTGGTGCGACCGATATTCTAATCGCCGTCCCCTCTACCGCTTTTAGTGAGATTGTTAACAAGTTAAAAGAGATCAATTTTACAAAATTACCGCCGGTGATCTCCGCGACAAAAGGGCTTGATCATGATACTAATGGTTTTTTAAGCGATACTTTCTACCAAGCCTTTCCTGAAGGGCATTTCACCGTACTTTCAGGCCCCAGTTTCGCTAAAGAGGTAGCCAAACTCTACCCCACCGCCATTGCCATTGCCGGCAAAAATGAGGCTGAGCTTGCGGAAGTGATTCCCCTTTTTCATCACGGCAATATGAGAGTTTATGGCAACCTCGATATTAAAGGGGTACAAATTGCCGGCGCTTATAAAAATGTGATCGCCATTGCAACCGGTATCTCCGATGGTTTAGGCTTTGGCGCCAATGCAAGAGCAGCACTCATCACCCGAGGATTAGCAGAGATGACGCGCCTCGGTATTGCATTAGAGGGAAATCCAGAGACTTTTAAAGGCTTAACAGGTCTTGGCGACCTCGTATTAACTGCAACGGATAATCAATCGCGAAATCGCCGATTTGGACTTCTTTTAGGACAAGGGGAAAAAGCCGCCGATGCTTTTAAAACGATTGGGCAAGTAGTAGAAGGTGCCAATATTGTTAAAAATATCTATGAATTGGGCGAGACAATGGGCATTGATCTACCGATCGCGCAACAGGTCTATAAGATCCTCCATAAAAATGTTCTCCCCAATGCGTCCCTCCATCAGCTACTCGCAAGAGAACAGAAAATCGAATAAGAATGAATATTGCCGGCAATGGATATTAACCATCTGCCGGCAATTAAATTTAAGTCCTATGCCGGCGATAACAATCTCCCATGCCGGCATGCACTTTTGGGAAGAACGCGATAGTAAAACCCGGCACCTCTTCAACCTGCTTTGTTTCAATGGATCATATTTATGATTCTTAAGAAGGTTTGTTGAAAGGCGGGAACCCACCATTTCATTCTTATTACAACTGCATGCCCGCAGGTCGGCATCCTTGATGCCGAGAACTTATCGTTATTTGAGTGAGCAGTATTGCCGGCACTAGCAATTATCCTATCCTAATAATAAAAAATAACGCTTTGCCGGCGATTGAAAGAGCGCCCTGTGCCGGCATGCACTTTTTGGAAGAATGCGGTAGTAAACTCCGGCACCTCTTCAGCCTGTTTTATTTCAATGGATCATTTTATGATTCTTAAGAAGGTTTGTTGAAAGGCGGGAACCCACCATTTCATTCTTATTACGACTGCATGCCCGCAGGTCGGCATCCTTGATGCCGAGAACTTATCGTTACTTGAGCGAATAGTATTGCCGGCACTAGCGATTATCCTATCCTAACAATAAAAAATAACGCTTTGCCGGCGATTGAAAGAGCGCCCCGTGCCGGCATGCACTTTTGGGAAGAACGCGATAGTAAAACCCGGCACCGCATCGGCTCTGTTTGCTACATAATAGAAAACCCCGCACAGATGGCGGGGTTTTTAACATCAGATCACTACTATTGGATTTAAATTTATTATCGGTTAATCACCGATCTGATTATTAAATTTTGATCCTGATAATAGTGCTTTTGATTATTGAGTTAATAGACTTCTCTCGTTAAGATTATTGCAAAAAAAGGGATTAATCCGATTAATAATTCGTGACAACCCCTTTCTTACATTAATCTCTAAGCGCAATTAAGCGATTATTTGAAACGAGTTTTTGTGAAGTATTTGTCAAATTGTGCTTGTGTTGCAAGTGCGATGCTTTTCGCTTCGTTTGCTGTTTTTAACGCTTCGTCTGCTTTCGCTTCAACGTTTTGTGATGCACAACCAACAGTGATTGCACCAACAACTACTAATGCTGCTACTTTAGCTAAGTTTTTCATATTACTTGTTCCTTAATAAAAATAATATTTAGAAGATATTATACTCCTGTCCATTCAATATTATTTAAATGGCAGTCGCTCATATTTTCTACTGTTTACCAGTAAAAAGCAAGGCTTGCCACGATAAAATGCAGGACAAGCAAGGGCAAATAGCGGTAAAATAAGCGCTTATTTCAATAATCCCCTTTTTGTGGTTAAATCATATAGATGATTCCCTTGGGATTGCATCGATAGAATTATCGCCTATCATTGTTTATCCTATTTTTTTGTGAGTAGAGGCGCCATGCGCAATCAGATTACACCTGTCTTAAAGATCATTGGTATTTTGGTAACGAGCTTTAGCTTTACCTATCTTATTCCAATCATTATCTCCTATATCTATCATGATGGGCAGGCAAAATATTTCTTTATCACCTTCTTGAGCACCTTTGCCCTTGGCTTGATGCTATGGCTTCCTTGCCGAAAGACAGAGGCAAGGCTCAAAACGCGTGATGGATTTCTCATTGTCTCCCTCTTCTGGACGACCTTGAGCTGTATTAGCGCCCTGCCTCTTATTATCTCCCCGGCAGTAGATCTTCGCATCACCCATGCCCTCTTTGAAGCGACCTCTGGGTTTACCACGACAGGAGCTACGGTTTTAACCCATATTCAAGATCTTCCCAAATCGATTCTCTGGTATCGAACGCAACTCCACTTCTTCGGCGGAATGGGGATTATTATTCTCGCTGTTGCTATTATGCCTCTTCTAGGAATGGGGGGATTAGCGCTCTTCAAGGTGGAAGTCTCTGGCCCCTTTAAAGAGGATAATTTAACACCGCGTATTGCACAGACGGCACGTAATCTCTGGTCGGTCTACCTTATTTTGTTGGCTGCTTGTATCATCGTCTACTACATTGGCGGAATGGATCTCTTTGATGCGATTACCCACGGTTTTACCACGGTGGCAACCGCTGGATTTTCAAACTATGATGATAGTTTAGGTCACTTTAAGAGTAAGTTTATCGATATGACCGCAATCATCTTTATGTTTATTAGCTCCATTAACTTTACAACCCACTTCTTAGCTTTTAGACAGAAAAAGCTACGCCTCTATCTCGAAAGTAGCGAACTACGCGCCTTTGCCTTTATCTGCCTTATTGCCATTACCCTCATCGCTATCGGCCTCTATCACTTTGAAGTCTTCGATACCGTTGAGGATATTGTGCTCCAAGCGGCTTTCGCCGTCATCTCTATGATTACCACCACAGGGCTGACGATTACCGACTTTAGTAGTTGGCCGAGTTACCTTCCTATTCTGATCGTCTTTATCAGCTTTATTGGAGGCTGTTCAGGCTCTACTGCCGGTGGGATGAAGGTGATTCGCGTCATTCTCTTAACCAAGCAAGCAATGCGGGAAATTAAGCTTCTGATCCATCCACATGGGAAGTTTCCGATTCGCCTCAATAAGCGGGTCGTTCATAATGATATTCTCGGCAGCGTTTGGGCATTTTTAGGGATTTATGCCTTCTCAACAGCCATTCTCACCTTAGTGATGACGGCCTTTGGACTCTCTCCACTAGATGCCTTCTCGGCGGTAGCAGCATGCCTCAATATCACTGGCCCTGGCTTAGGTGCCGTTTCGAGTACTTATGGTGGCTTACCCGATGGCGCACTCTCAACCCTAATGTTTACCATGATCCTTGGTCGCTTAGAGATCTTTACCCTCTTTGTCTTAGTAACACCTAGTTTCTGGAAGCATTAGTAATTACATGCTAAATTACTCTCACTCAGTTTTTTTAATTCCCACATTGTTTAATCATCTACTAACCTTTTCTCTTTTCATTTAGTGCTATAAATTCACTAGTTGATCACTGATTAGAAGGGAGTATCGAGAGAAGGGTTACGAAAAAAGAGAGAGATCTACAGAAATAGTTACCGCCCCCTTGTATATTTTTTAACAAAAAACAATCTCTATTTTTGTAACATGTAGTGTTTTTTTAAAGAGAGATATCTCTAATTAAAATTCTAAGATATATAGAAAATAACACTTTCTGTATAAATACTCTCTTTAAATTCAATAATCTTTACGTTTTAAAATATATTATTTATAGTTATTACAAATATAGACGGATCATTTTCACATTTTTTATTAAAATAAAATCTTGAAGTTGCGATTCATAAATTTATTGTCATTCCTTAATTATATTTTGCATAAAAACAGGAAATAGTGGTAAAAGTAAATTACTGTCACTGCTTTAACAGAAGCTATAAAGTGGTGTATTTGCTCCTCTGCAATAAGGATGAAATCGGAGTCCAACAAGTACTCAACTTGTCGGGAATCTTTATGAATCATTATTCAAAGGCCTAATAATGGATCTCCCTGCCCCTCAACGTTCAGGTATGATCTAACTTTTATTAATTAGATATAAATATTTCGCATAATTTGTAAAGTATACTTAAATTTCAATATGTCTTTGTACGCTTTTCAATAAGTACTCAATATTGATAACAGAGGATGGATAAAGTAATGACCGCTCAAGCTAAAGTTTTATTTGTTGATGATGACACAGAACTTCAGGCGCTTGTGCCAAAGATCTTAGAATATGAAGGATTTGAGACAATTGTTAAGAAAAATGGTGTTGAATGCTTAGAGTATCTCGATTCATTCACGCCAGATGTTGTCATCTTAGATGTGATGATGCCAGAAAAAAATGGCTGGGATACCTTAAAAGAGATTCGTAAAGATCATCCGACACTTCCTGTCATTATTCTCTCTGCAAAAGGGGATAGCTTTGATCGTGTTCTCGGTCTTGAATTAGGTGCGGATGACTATATTGCTAAACCCTTTGATGATCGAGAACTCGTCGCTCGTATTCGCGCACGATTACGACTTCAAAGTAAGATATCAGATACTAATAGCGATGATGAGAATAGTGATCGAGTCATTCTAGAAGCTCATGGCTTGATACTCAATTCAGCGCAATATAGAGCCACCTATAATGAACAACCGATCAATCTCACTACAACAGAGTTTTCTGTTCTTTACTATATGGTGCAACGTAAAGGCGAGACTGTTAGCCGTGAAGAGTTAAGTCGTAATGTTTTAGGCAAAAGACATCAATCTTTCGATCGCGTGATCGATATGCACTTAAGTAATATCCGGAAAAAACTACCAGAAAAAGATGATGGACTTCCCTGGTTTAAGACGGTTCATGGATTGGGATATCTCTTCTTAGAATAGGATTTCAATCATACTTCAATAAAAGCCCCTCTCTTTTAAGCTTGGGGCTTTTATGTACCATAGAGCAACTATTCCTACTCCCTATAGCGGCATCCCTATATGAGAAGATCTTTAAAAATATTCAATCACTTAAGTATACGGGTCTTTATCACGATCTGGATTAGTATGATCTTGATGATCTCATTGACGATCTATCTCCCCCAATTTGATCAGAGAAGGATTCTTCCTACGCCACAAAATGAATATACTTTTTATACCTCTAAAATTATTCATATGCTCCATAGCATCCCCTCTAACCGCTTTCTCGACTATATAGATGACTCCCGTCTTATTATAATTCCGGAAGATACTTCCGAACGCTATAATGCTTTTCATCACATTGATAATGAGCAGATGATCCGTTTTATTGCTAGTACACTTCCAAGCAAAAAGGTCTACCAACAAGAAATTAAAGATTATGAGATTATCGGCCCTTTTAGCTTTAAAAATGACCCTAATGTCTACTATCTTATAACCAATGCATTACCCCAATCCTACTATCTATCTCGTGTTTATGATGCTCCACTCCTTCTCTTTATTTTAATGTTAGTCATCAGCTTCCCCTTTGCCGCTGTTTTAAGCTGGTCATTAATGATTCCGATGAAGAACTTAGTCCAAGCAGTTATTCGAGTTAGTAAAGGTGATTGGCGCGAAGATCGCTATCTAGAGATGCAAGGACCGACAGAGTATCGTCAGCTGGCAAAACATTTCAATCAGATGATCACCACCCTCAAAAGAGCTCAAGATGAACGAACTCGTCTCTTTGCTAATCTCTCTCATGAGATGCGTACTCCTATTACTCGAATCCAACTCGCCAATAGCCTCATTCGCCTTAAAAATATCTCAGAGATCGATGAGGAGGTACAAAGAATTAATGATAATATCAGATTACTTGAAGATCGAATTCAATCGCTCCTCTCCCTGTCAAAGCAGATGATTCTTAACCCTGAACAATTTAAGGAGATCTCATTACTCGATCTCTTGTGGCCATTACTTGAAGATGCCTCTTTTGAAGCCAAAGAGAGAGGAAAACAACTCAATTTTAATGAGATTCCTGATATTAAAATTACTGCAAACCTAGAATTAATCAGTAGTGGCATTGAAAATATTGTTCGTAACGCGATCCATTATGCTAAAAGCAAAATTGAGGTCACTATGTCTTCAACGGAGCGTTACTTTATTATCAATGTCCATGATGATGGTCCTGGCGTTCTAGAGAAAGATCTTCCTCAAATCTTCGAGCCCTTCTATCGCGGTGAGCGCCCAACTGACTTTGAAGATTATGGAGGCTCAGGATTAGGCTTAGCCATTGTCACTCGTCTTGTAGAATCCCATCGCGGAAAGGTAGAAGCAATTAATGATCATGGACTCTCTATCACCATAACATTACCGGTTCACCCCATTCACTACCAATTGGATAATTAAACTACCCAACATCAACATCAACATCAACATCAACATCAATAGAATCTAACATCTATTTATTGATAGGTTCTATTGATAGGTTTTATTGATAGGTTCTATTGATAAGGATCTATTTGATGACTTCTAAAAACCTGAAGGGAAATTAAGGAGTGGGGCGAATCACCGACCAGATTCCCACCAATGGTTTTGATTGCCAGAAAGAAGCGCCATACGTGCGACCATTAAAGTAGATACGTGCTAAAGTCCCATCGAGATAGAGCGCATTTTGACACTGAAGTTCCTCTTTAAAGAAGCGAGCAAATTCATAGAAATTGACATTATCTTCTGTCACTACAAAAGTGACCCTTCGCCCCTGATCTTGCGCACAGACGCCACTACGAATACGATAGCTATCCGACTCTGGAAAGAAGTAGGGATTAAATTCACCATTGATAATCAACATCGGCCCTGATTGCACTGCAGCCTTAATCCCCTGATAATCGCCATTAAAACGTTGATGAAAGCGATCCGTATCGAGAATCTCTGCACGATTACGCTCTGTTAAGAAGAAAACGCCATTAGGAAGTAGCGAGAAATTCCCCTGTCCTCGATTGGAGGTGACCAAATTAAGGGGGGAAAGAACTGCACCATCCTCAATATGGAGCCCTAAGGGCTTATACTCTTTAGTATAGATGCCGGAGTTAATGGCAAAGAGTAGCGCCTCCCCTTTCGTCCGCAGTAGTTGTCTTAGAGCACCGAAGGTTACGTAATTCTTTCCTGTCTTAGGATTGACCATATGATGTGTCAAATTTACCTGATTGAGATCGATCTCAACAGCGATATAACGATGCCCCTGATAACGCTCACTCTTAAAGCGCAATCCATGATCTTCACCACGCGCCATCGCTCGCCCACACAGAAGCGTGGCGATAATGAGTAAAAAATAGAGTTGTAAGCTTAATCTTTTTAGCATCTATCCTTCCTAAGCCTCTTAAGCATTATGGTGATAAGAAGATGGAGAGAATCTCTCAAATAGAATCAATAATCTATCACAATCCTACTTCTTTGAAAAAATGATTTTAAAACGCGGGAGGTTTCAGGCGGATGGTATGAACTATTGGGAAGATTGATCAGTATATTTAGTTAATTTTAAAATAAAATTACAATCACGTTGAAAATAATCTGTAGCTTATCTGCGAATCAACAAGCAAACTTCTACGTCATTTACTTTTGATAATCTTACCGATAAGATATTTATATACTACGGTTATAGTCGGTTATTTGCAGTTATCTATCGACTTTTAGAGATAATGTACATATTGGAATACGGCTATTTTAAGAAGAGTGCAACAGGAAGGAGAATAGTTATGACAGATAAATATCGCGCAATTGATATTGCTAACTATATCCTATGGTATGCAGGAGAAAAAGGTCATGAAGGTTTAACAGCGCTTAAACTTCAAAAAATTCTTTATTATGTCGTGACAGGCTATCTTAAAAAAACAGGCGAATTTCTTTTTAATGAAAAAATAGAGAAATGGCGTTATGGCCCTGTTATCCCATCTGTTTATCATACTTTTAAAAACAAAAAGTATGGCCTTATCAAAAAGCCTATCTCTAATTTTATTGAGGTAGAGGGAAAGTTTGTAGCAGATCCGTTCAATCCCAACAATATTGATAAAGATACTCAAACAATAATTGAGAATATTGTAGACAGATTAATAGACTGTACGGCTTTTGAATTAGTAGAGAAAACACATAAAGAGCCCGCATGGCGTGATTATAAATCACTCATTTTAGAATCGTGGGATAACCCAACCTATACAAAAGAAGAATTGCTAGCTGCAACAGATTAAGTTTATAGTTAGATCACAAAAGCCATAATGATCAACCATTATGGCTTTTAATTATTTGTATGAGTAAAAGTAATGTCTAATACAATCGATTATAAAAATTATGGAAAAGAATTTGCCATTTCCTATATAAGAATGAGAGGTGCAAAAGTTTTTTCTGATAATGATTTAAACTCTTGAACAATAGATATATCTTATTAATAACAGAGCTTTTATGTCTTTTAACGCAAAACTCAAGACTTTCAAATCTATTTATAGATAAATTTACCAGTTTCCTAATTAATCTGGAAAAAGAAGAAGAGAGAGCTCATTCCTTATGACTACATTGCTTTTTTTGTCTATAAACATTCGGTTAATTTTAGCCTCAAACGAATAGAAGAAACATTCGGCGATATTACCTCTAGGATAACAATGCTATCGACAGAGAGTCAGCAATATGGAGAGCAAATATATAAAGTATCGGGCAAGCTTAAAAGACACATACAACTTGCTATTTACCAAAAAGAATTTATAGAAGAGCGCCTTGAAAAAGCGAATCAATTAGCTAATGACATTGAAAAAAAGGCGAAGAAAATTGATCGGCAAGCGGAAAATTTACTCCAAAATGTTTACAGTAGTTTTATTGCTATATTAGGTATTTTTTCAGCAATCATAAAAACCGACATCAATGATGCCGGCTCTCGTTCAACTTGTTGTATGAAGTACAATTCAGACAACAATTGGGATACTCATTAAGATTAGAGACGCAATGATTGTAACAATTCTTTAAGAAGCTTTGGATGAGTTACCACAACATGACCGCTCTGCTCGACCTTTTCACCACCTTGATAATCGGTCACTAATGACCCCGCCTCACCGGCAATCAATTGCACTGCTTTTAAGGTACAAAGATCGAAAGTGGGTGCATAGTAAGCTGAATAATGCCCTTTAATTACTAATGCACTATCTTTTGCAAAATCACCTAAAATACGTTGCGCCTTACACTTAAATTGCATCTGCCCAAAACGCTCTAGATCTTCCTCTTTTGTCGTCAATGCCGTCAAGAGGAAAGCATTTTCAATCTTACCATCACTCTTACCTAAGCGAATACGCTGCTCTTCATCTTCTGAGAGAACGCCTAAGCCTTTTGAAGCTTCTGCCACAATTTTATCGGCAATCGGATCATAGATCACGGCAGATTGAAGCTCTCCATCCATCTCTAAAGCGATCGTAATGGAGAAATGAGGGGTCATAAGACGGAAATTTTCTGCACCACTTAAACCCACATACCAAGTAAAACGGGGGCTATTACTTAAGCCGGAATGGTAGTTCGCATAGAAGGTGTGATCGGGATAGAGCTTTAGAAGTGCTTCGATCATATCTCCTTCAATCTTTTCATAAAATTGTTGGAAAAGTTGATCATCTGCACGCTGCTCTGGGCTTAAACGATCTAAACGATAATAAATTGAACGAATGCCACGACCTGAATCAATCGCAACCTGTTTTGCAACTTGGGTAAATGAACTCATGAATATCTCTTAATTGTTAAAGAATAAGGGCCACTCACTAAAGTGAGCGCCACAAATAGGGTAAAACGTTCGAAGCTTTATCGAAGCTTTTATCGAGCTTTTATTGAAGATTATTATCGGAGTGCGTTATCAAAACTGATTATGATCTACTGAAACTCTATAGATCATCTTCCTATAGATCATCCCCAATAAAAATCGCTGATCGATACACTTCTCATAGGGAGATATTGTACCGCATCAGCGAACAAAACCGTATCTAAAATCGTCCTCTAAGTAAAAAGAGGTCAATTCATTTTATATTTTATGCCACCGGTATCTCATCCTCTTTCTCATGAGATGCCTCATCTTCTCCCTTTTCGCTCCGCTTTTGTGGGTTGCGCATCGGAATAGCAATAATGAACCAGAGCGCCAGAAGCACAGCTCCCACAATCAATACCGGCAATGCAGTAAAGTAGCCAAAGATAACACTTGCTAAAATCCCGCCGACAGAAGCACCTAAAAATTGGCTCGATGAGAAGAACCCCATCACCATTCCACGATTTTGCGTGGGTGCTAAGCGGCTCATCAAGGAGGGTTGCATCGCCTCCATCATATTAAAACCCCAGAAAAAGAGGGTCATAAAGAAGAGATAATTACCATATCCAGAGACGAAGGCTAAAGCAATCATCGCAATAATCAGCGCCGCAATCGAGATTAAGAAGAATAATCTAAATTGACGAAAACGCTCGGCAACACCTACGCCGGGAAAGATCAAGATAATAGCGATCAGAAAGCTTGGCAGATAGATCTTCCATGAATCTTGTGGTAGGAAACCTTCCCCTTCGAGTAACCAAGGAAAGATGGTAAACCCAAGCGTTAAGATAAGATGAAGCATAAAGCCACCGAGATAGAGTCGATTAATATCGCCATCAGACCATGCTTCTTTAATCGATTCCATCAATGGTTTGGGATTTTCCCGATTCTCCTTATGTTGTTCACTGGCCGGCAATTGCGCTAATGTAACGTAGATCGCAATCACTCCCAAAATCGCACAGAGAAGAAAGACCCCCATCCCTCCAAAAAAACCATAAATAATGGGGGAGATAAAGATCGCAAGACCAAAGGTAAAACCGATACTAACACCGATCAGTGCCATGGTTTTACCGCGGATCTCCTCTCTTACCACATCACTTGTAAATGCCAATACAACTGCCGAGACGGCACCAGAGCCTTGAACAACGCGCCCCCAGATCGCCATATAGATCGAATCGGTAAAGGCGATCATCAAGCTCCCTATCACAAAGAGTGCCATCCCAATTGTGATCGTCATCTTCCGCCCAAAATAATCAGATACGGTACCGAAGAGCGGTTGTAAAATAATCTGTGTTAAGGCGTAACTACTAATAAAGAGCCCGGCAAGAAGCGGGGTTGTTCCTGAAAGCTCTTTTGTATAGAAGGAGTAGATCGGTAGAATAATAAAGATCCCTAACATCCGAATCGAGAAGAGGCCTGCTAATTTCGATCCAAGAATCCAATCATATCGGCTAAATTTGTGGAGCGCCTTCTCTTCTCTTTCCGCTTCTGCGGTTGAGGTAACATCTGCCGCTACCTGCTCTTTCACATTTTCACTCATGATGATGACTCCTCATCTTTCAATGCTAATAATTCTTGATAGAGCTCATTTTTAGCTCTGCCTGTCACTTTATGCAATATAGTGGAGATCTGCTTTAAAGGGAGCTTCTCTGCCATTAAGGTCTCAAGAAGAAGCATATAGGAGAGATCCCCTGCCTCAGCAACCTGCTTTTCACCCGTTGTTACCACGACAAACTCTCCGCGAATCTCTCCGCTATGGGTTTCATAGTGTTGATGGAGCGCTTCTGCTGTGCCATAACGATAATCTTCAAAGCGTTTGGTCATCTCCCGCCCCACAAAGATCTGTCGCTCTGCACCAAAAGTCGCCACCAAGTCTGCTAACATCGCTAAGATGCGGTGGCTCGACTCATAGAAGATTAAGGTCTCTTCCGCTTTCGCAAGTTGCGCTAATTCTGATTGTCTCTGCCCTTTCTTAGAGGGAAGAAAACCGATAAAGGTGAAGCGATCGGTAGGAATGCCGGCAACAGAGAGCGCTGTAATTATCGCACTCACTCCCGGGATAGGAACGACTAGAAATCCCTCTTTTCGCAGATGTTGTACTACAGTAAAACCGGGATCGGAGATCAAAGGGGTGCCGGCATCTGAGATGATCGCCACTGAATCACCGGCGGAGAGATAGTCAGTAATCTTCTCTAAACGACTCATCTCATTATGTTCATGGAGAGAGATTAACGGAATATTAATGCCAAAATGGAGCAATAATTTTGCCGATACACGCGTATCTTCTGCAAAAATTGCTTTGACACTCTTCAAGGTTTCCACCGCTCTTGGCGTCATATCTTGAAGATTTCCGATCGGGGTTGCAACAACGTAACAAGTTGACATCAATTCACTCTTTATCTATCTCGAAAAAGGTCAGTATATCAAGAGATGCTTAAAATGACGAACAGCAAAATACAGGGAAACAAGGGTGAAAAGATCGCTCAGAACTACCTTCTCAAGCGAGATTGTGAAATTATCAAACAGAACTTCCATTCGCGTTATGGGGAGATCGATATTATTGCCTTAGAAGCGGCAGATCATCCTCAAGAAAAGTGTCTCCTCTTTATTGAGGTAAAGTATCGCCGGAATGAGTACTTCGCCACCGCTGCCGATGCAATTACCCCACAAAAGCAGGAGCGCATGCGTCTTACCATTGAGACCTATCTACAACAATATCCGACTGATCTCCCTTTAAGAATCGATCTTATCACCATCGTCGGTGAAGAGCCTTATAAAATTGAGTGGCTCAAGAATATTTTCTAACGTTACTTTCTAACATTACTTTCTAACGTTATTTACTAATGAGATTAAGGTAGTGATATCCATTAGCAATCACCTCCCTGTTTAATCAACAATTCTTAAGAAAATCTGTTGAGTCGCGGGAGCCAACCATTTCGTTCTTTTAACCATCGCATGCCCGCAGATTGGCACTTTCAGTGCCGAGAAAGTTATCATCATAAAGTTATCATCATTACTTAAGGCATTCATTACTAGCGATTGAAAAATCGCCTTCTGCCGGCATGCAACTTATAGAAGTACGCAGTAGTAATCTCCGGCAATTCAATAGCCCTTTCTGTTTCTATTAATTTCAATCAATCATTCTTATGATTCTTAAGAAAATCTGTTGAGTCGCGGGAGCCAACCATTTCGTTCTTTTAACCATCGCATGCCCGCAGATTGGCACTTTCAGTGCCGAGAAAGTTATCATCATTACTTAAGGCATTCATTACTAGCGATTGAAAAATCGCCTTCTGCCGGCATGCACTTTCTGGAAGAGCGCGATAGTAGGATCCGGCAGCGTTCGGCCTATTTCTAATCTCCATCACCAAAACAAAAAAAGCTTACAATGAAGTGATTCACTGTAAGCTCCGATATATTCTCTTTAAAGATCGAGTGATACTCACTACACCATCGATCGATCAGAAACTCTTATAGATGCTCTTATCTACTCTTCTATACTAATAAAGAGGCTTTAATCGCATCAAAATCTCGTTTTAAACGAATATTGGTCTCTAACTCTTCGGAAATCTTATCATAAGCATGCATCACCGTGGAGTGATCTCGCATAAACTCACGCCCAATCTCCGGCAAGCTATGCTCTGTCAATTCACGGGAGATATACATCGCTAATTGACGTGGCTTGACAATATTCGCCTTTCGACTCTTTCCTAAAATTTCTGAAAGCTCTAGATCAAAATAACTTGCCACTGTGCGCTGAATATTCGCCAATGTGATCTGACGATCTTGAATCTCTACTAAGTGACGCAATGCTTCTTGAGCAATCTCTAAAGTTAACGGCATCCCTTTAAAAGAAGCCATCGCATTAACCTGCTTTAAAGCCCCTTCTAACTCACGAACGTTTGCCCGAACCGTCTCACCAATAAAGAATTTTGTATCTTTAGGGAGATCAACACCCCACGCTTCCGCTTTCTGCTCTAAGATCGCCACTCGATGCTCAAAATCAGGGGGCTTAATATCAACCGTTAAGCCGGAAGCAAATCGCGATTTAAGACGCTCTTCCATCGCTTCTAACTCTTTAGGATAACGGTCACAGGTCAAAATGACTTGATGCCCACCATCGAGCAAAGTATTAAAGGTATGGAAGAAGACCTCTTGCGAGCCCCCTTTACCTGAGAGAAGCTGAATATCATCGATCAAAAGTGCATCGAGCGTTCGATAGAAATGGCGCAACTCATTGATCGTATTATTGCGCATGCTTCGCACAATATCTTCAATAAATCCATCACAATGTTGATAGATCAGACGCGCATCAGGATATTGCTCCTTAATCGCATTCCCCACAGCATGCATCAAGTGGGTTTTTCCTAACCCTGTATTTCCGTAGATAAAGAGCGGATTGTGTGATGTTCCAGGGTTCTTTGAGACCTGCGCACACGCCGCTAATGCAAATTGGTTCGACTTTCCTTCAACAAAGTTATCAAAACTGAAATCGGGGTTGAGGTTACTCGTCTCTATCGATTGCTCACGAATAGAATCCTTTGTAACATTGCGCGCTCGACCTGTACGGCGAGTTGTTCGTTTACTCTGCTTCTTCACTTGGTGATCTTCATATTCAGATTCGGTCCCTAATCCGTAACGAATCTCAATATCAAAACCACTCTCATCAACAATGGCATTTTCTAATAATGTCTTGAATTTAGTTTGAACACCACGAAGTACAATTTCATTTGCAGCAAGCACCATGACATGATCATCTTTGAAGACCACCTCAAGTGGTGAAATCCACATGCTATACTCTTCCTCCGACATCTGTAGCGCAAGAATTTCTAAGCAATTTTTCCAACTAAATTTCATCATATGTAAGACTCTAAATTCTAAAAATCGGCAAAAGGAATTGATCTCAAGTTGCATCTCCGATCATCAATATCGATAATCGCTATACGCCAAAGATCATCGCTGTTAAGAGGAAATCAGCCACTAAGATCAATAGTGACGAAATAACCACTGTATCGGTCGTCGACCGAGCAATTCCGCTTGCGGTTGCTCTCCCTTTTAATCCGATATAAAGCGCAACGAGGTTCGATATTATACCGAAAACAAAACTTTTTAAAACCACCCCAAGCCCGATATCGACACCAAAATCGACACCTGACTTCATTTGGGACCAATAAGCGCCCCCATCTACCCCTAAAGAGATGGTCGCAACACCATAGCCACCAATAATACCGATCGTACTAAAGAGAAGCGCTAGGATAGGAACTGCAATAACGCCGGCCCAGAAACGGGGCGTTAAGATATATTGAACAGGATTGATCGCCATTAATTCATAACTTGCCCACTGCTCTGTAGCTCGCATTAAGCCAATCTCTGCAGTCAATGAGGAGCTTGCTCTTCCTGTATAGAGGAGTGCTGTTAAAACAGAGCTTAACTCACGAAAGAGCGCTAATGCCACAATGGTTCCAACAGAAGCTTCCGCGCCAAAGTTGATCAAGTTTACAAAGGCTTGGAAACAGAGCACCATTCCCACAAAGAGCCCCGATAAGAGAATAATAGGAAGAGAGAGAATCCCTAACTGATAGACCTGGCGAACAAAGAGGCGTGGCTTCTTAAAGAGATACCAAGAGTTCATTAAAATATTGACAAGTAGAAGCGTCGCTTCACCGAGATTCTTAACTAATCCCCGACTCTTCTCTCCGGTCATGGTGATAATATTACTCAAAATAGAACCTCCTCTAACGGTTTTGTGGGGATATGGAAAGGAACAGGTCCATCTGACTCTCCATTAATAAATTGTTTAACCCAAGGATCTTGATGGTGACGAATCTCTTCTGGAGAACCATAAGCGATAATGCGTCCCTCTCCCAAAATACAGGCATGATCTGCAATGGAGAGAACTTCCTCAACATCATGCGAGATCACAACACTTGTAATTTTTAAGGCATCATTAAGATTCTTAATAAGACGAATCAAAACCCCCATCGAGATAGGATCTTGTCCGGCAAAGGGCTCATCATAGAGAAGTAGTGCCGGATCGAGCGCTATAGCTCGTGCTAAAGCCGCTCTACGCGCCTGCCCTCCGGAAAGCTGCCCTGGGAAAGAGTCCTTTAACGCACGCAACCCGACCGATTGAAGCTTTAAGAGCACCAAGGTATTGATCATCGACTCATCAAGTTTAGTATGTTCTCTCAAGGCGAAGGCGACATTGTCAAAAACCGTCATATCGGTGAAGAGCGCTCCTGATTGGAAGAGAACCCCCATTTTGGTACGAATCTTATAGAGATTCCGCTCTGATATCGTGCCGACATTCTCCCCCATCAAGGTGACTTTGCCAGAATTAGGCAGGATCTGACCACTTAAAAGGCGAAGCAACGTTGTCTTGCCGGAGCCAGATGGCCCTAAGATTGCGGTAATCTTACCTTCTGGAATCGCTAATGAGAGATTTTTAAAGATCTCTCTCGATCCAAAACTGAGGTTGATATCCTCAAGATTAATAATTTTATTCTGCACTCTGTTCTGCATACTGATAATCCTTACTAAACCTCTGCCCTAATAACTTAATGATACGATCTATTGCATTTGGCCTATTGCATTTATATACACATAACGCCACCGATAGTCGTGGTGATCACTGATAAATGTTAATAGTAGGGTCGCCGTACAACATTGTGACGCATATAACGATTCATCAATAATCCGATCACCGTTAAGAGAAGAAAGAGAATCGCCGTCCACATCGGAATTGTTAAACCTAAGAAAGTCCAATCGATAGTACTACAATCTCCCCCCGTTAAGAGAAGATCTTTCACAATTTGATAATCAAAAACTTCCGTAATCGCCAAAGTTGTTTGGGTACAGCCTAAGGTATCGACGGGATTGAGTTGAAGATAGATATGTTTGCCGGCAATCAAGAGCCCCAGAGCACCCACAATAACAAAAAGGAGTGAAGAGAGGGATGCAATAAAGCGCGAGCCTCGCTGCACAAAGAGCCCACTCAACCAAAAGAGTGCCGTAAAGAGAAGCAATATTCCCCGTTGCAGCATGCAGTACGGGCATGGCTCTAATAACTGAATATCTTCAAGATAAAACTTAGCATAAGCGATCGCCGCTAAGGGCAGTAGGCCTAAGATAAAATAGATCGTACGGGGAGACATAAGGGGCGATATCCTCTCAAGCGATTGGGACTCAATATATTATCACGTTTTGTGGATAACTTCTTTAGATAAATCACCCCTTTTTAAGAGAGATCTTCGTTAAATAGCGAGCTACCCCCTTCTCTGTTCTTTTCAATTATCTAGAAAAAAGATGCGTAAAAAAGTATCAGTGATAAAAATTATCTAAAGCGCGATTCATCAAAACCAAAGAGGCCGAACGCTGCCGGATCTTACTATCACGTTCTTCCACAGATCATGCGCCGGCAGTTGGCGATCCTCTATCACCGGCAAGAGGGTATCAGAGATGCCAATCGGCGGGCATGCGATTGTAATAAGAGCAAAATAGTTGGTTCCCGCCGCTCTACGAGCCTTCTTATCTGTTGAAAAAACAGAGGTTGATGAGTTGCCGGAGATGACTACTGCATTCTTCCATAATCTGCATGCCGGCAAATAGCGCTACTTTAGCGATTGATAACATCAAAACAAAAAAGCCCGCATCGTGTGATGCAGGCTTCTTAAATATGGCGTCCCTACGGGGATTCGAACCCCGGTTGCCGCCGTGAAAGGGCAGTGTCCTAGGCCTCTAGACGATAGGGACTTTATGGTGGAGCTAGTCGGAATCGAACCGACGGCCTCTTGCATGCCATGCAAGCGCTCTACCAACTGAGCTATAGCCCCAGACAATTTTTGTTGTTTCTGTCTGAGGAGTTGTATAATAGAAAATTCTCTCTTTTCTGTCAAACAAAATATTGCGCAATTAGTAATCAATAGATGATGCATCCCAAAAAATAAAATTTACCCCATTATTATCAATCAATTAAGATCATTGGAGTTTCATTACCACCACACAAATGGGTAATATCTAGACATAAATTATTATCTTCCCCCTATAGCTCTTATTGCAACATTGCTCTATTTTATGAAAGAAAAGCATACCTTTTAGACAGACCAAGAGAACAACCCTCATAATCATCCCCTTTTTCACAAGAGTAGACGCCCACAAAAAAACCAGCCCCTTTAGGACTGGTCTCTTCTTCATTCATTAATCTTGTGTAAAACTAATTGATACGCGCTTTCTCTTTCTGCTCTTCAATCTCTTTACAGTCGATGCAGAGTTCTGCGGTTGGTCTAGCTTCTAAACGACGAATACCGATCTCAATACCACACATATCACAATATCCATAATCATCTAAACCGAGGCGACGAAGGGTCTTCTCAATTTTAGAAAGGAGTTTACGCTCACGATCTCTAGTGCGCAATTCTAAAGAGAAGCCCTCTTCTTGTGTTGCTCTATCATTGGGATCAGGAAGGTTAAAGGCTTCATCTTGCATATTATTCACGGTCTTTTCACCCTCTTGAACTAATGCTTCGCGCCAGCCTTCTAAAATTAATTTAAAATGCTCACGTTGCGCCTCATTCATATACTCTTCACCTTCTTTAATCTCATAAGGTGTGAAACCACGAAACTCTTGATTCTTCATCTATCTTCCTCTTCACATCCTAGCTCACAATTGAGGTGAGCTCGGTCTAATCCAACACATACAACGTTAGAAAATACCCTATCGATTAATCCCCATATGGCTCCACTCTCATAATAGATATCGATTAGCTATCGATCTATCTTCCTATTAATTGAGGACCTTAAAAGATCATTCAATAGAGTCACATAAAATTATATAGCTACACAGTCAATCAGTTTTTCGCTTACCATTCAAGCTTTCAATTGAGACTCGCACTTTAATTATGCAACGAATCTCCCGATCGGCTGTAGGTGATCATAGATCGCATCATTACCAATAGTACAAATCTATTTTTCTCCAGAATATATTTGTCTATTAATAGTTTAAACAGTTGATAAAACCCCAATAAAATCAGAAGCCTATAACTAAGACCTCATCAACTTAATAATCAAATTAATCAGTTAGAGTTAATATTGATTATTAACTAACCTTATTAAATCAAGCTTTTTAGCCCTTTAAATTGATTCATTTAAATTGACTCATTAAACCTATTAATATTACATAATAAAATAGAGCTAATATAGCAATGCAATATAATAATTCCGCAAAAATGATACATTAATCCCAGCTAAAAAGATACTGAAAAATCGATTATTTTAATCATCTTTGACAACTTCTTATAAAAAGTTATAACTCTTTATACTCCCCTTCATAGAGTTCCCCTTTTTCGGACTCCTTCCTTCTACTTGGCTGCTGACCATAAAATTGAGAAAAATTAGCATTACCCTCTTCCTGCATTCGCGCCATCTCTTCTCGCACCTGCTTTCTAATTTTCCGTGTTTTCCAAAAGAAGATCACCGCTAACACGGCTGTCACTCCTAAGCCAATCACAAAAACAGCGAGTCCAAAAAACGCAAAGACAATGAGCGCTCCGATACCGATCACAGCAGCTAAGATTCTCTGTAAAAGAGAAGCGGGTTTGCCATTTATATAGAGTTGTTGGCTCATCTTTATCCTTCCTATTACCTATTATTTTAATGATAAGGCTATCGTACAGATTCTTAGCGCTCATCGAACTAAGCTCAATTAACCAATTTAATTAGCGAATCTAGTTAGCTAATCTAGTTAATATATCAATATATGGAGACCTCGATAGCCATTATCAAGATCGATTGCACTTCTATCTATAGATATAATCCATACATTAGTGTCTATATCTATATAGATAGTACAGAGAGACTCTATTCTATTTTTCTTAAAGAAATCTTAAGATGCATCTTTAAAAAGAGAAGTATCACTCATAACTATTCACTCACCAGCGTTCGCAATTAAAGGCAATAGCTAACCAAAGAGATAACCAAAGAGAGATCGCTACGGTTAAACTCTAATGGAGATTGAGAACATCAAAAATCGTATAACGTCCCGGCTTTTGCCCCTGACTTAACCACTCAACACATTTAAGGGCGCCTTTAGCAAAGAGCGCACGATCAAATGCAGTATGCTTGATCGAGATCTGCTCCTCTAAACTGGTAAATGTCACCTCATGTTCTCCTACGATCGAGCCGGCACGTGTGACAGAGACCCCTATCTTATCCGCTTCTCGCGCACCATCACCTACTTGATAAGGTCTATATTGCTTATTAAAAGCCTTCTCTTTTGCAGCAACAATATCTTCAAGCAGTGTTGTCGCAGTTCCTGATGGACTATCCACTTTAAAGCGATGATGACTCTCATGGAGATCAATATCAAAATCCTCACCTAAGGCCTTGGCAACAATTTGAACAATATAACGCTGTATTGCCGCCCCAATACTGGTATTGGTTGCTAAAATAACCGGCACTTTCTGCGCTAACTGATCGATCTGCGGCATAAGCTGAGCTTGATCCCAACCGGTAGTACAGATAATTAGAGGTTTCGGATCGTTAAGTGCGGTAGTGATGATCTCCGGCACAAGCGCAGCATTGGAAAAATCCACAACGACATCATTCTCCTTAAAAACAGTTGCTAATCGATTACTTTCTGCTAACTCTTTACTGTAGGAGCACCCAAGCTTAAGCGCTTCCCGCTTTGTAATCTCTTCACTTAGCACCTGCCCCATACGCCCTGTAACCCCTATAATTCCTACCATTGTTTGCATCAAATCTCTCCTCTTACTTTTCTTTATCAAGTAATCCCATCAAAATTTCATCGAGTAATTAAGTGGCTTCAATGAGTGTTCTATACTACCGCTCAATGGCCCTCAATATCGCTCAATAATACGCACAATAGGTATTAATTTCTAGATAGTGGCTCTCACCATTACCCATTACTATCACTATTTAAGCATTTAAGACTCTATTTTAAAGGATTGGTTTTAATAAGTCGCTCCTTCCCTCAATATAGACCTCTGTCTAAATTCCTAAAGATTGCTAGCAATAACCATTATTCACCATTTTTCTCTAGACACTTACAAGCAACAACAAAATCTTATCTTTAACTCCATCATTTTATAATTTATTATAAACTTTTATCCTTTTTGCATCTTTTTATACGTTTTTATACATTTTTTATACATTTCTTAAATAGATAGAATTAATCCTCTTCATTAATCACTTTCAATAACCTTTTAAGGATTCCTTATAGCTCAAATAGATAGCTTCTCTTTAATATCTATTTTGTCGACACCTCTTTTATAAAATAATTCAAAAGAAAAACAAGTAGTTGCAATATTAATAAATCTCATTCAATATGAGATATGATCGATAGCGTTATCACGTTTAGGGAGATTATCGCAACGCCTATTCCAAATCAATATTTGAAAATATAAGCGGTTTTTAGAAAATCGTCTTTTTAAATCAAGTATGATTATTTTGCTGATAGTTAATCATGTGAAGTATTAGTGTGATTTTATTTAATTAATAGTTAGAAAACGAAAGCTAATAGAAGCTTAACTTTTAGGCAGATTAAACTACCCCCTTATCTTCCTATAAGAGGTGCTTTTATTGTTTGAGGAGATTTCTCTATTAATAAATAGAATCTAACCGATCATTAATTCTTTCACAATTTTCCATCGTGCATAGCGCTATCGATCCCCTCTTTCAATAGCTATTTTTAGAATTTAAGTATCATTTTGTTCTAAGAGACTCTACCGCCATCTCTTATTTATTCTCTCCCCATTTCTCTCTTACTCTTTTGCTACCAACCGTTTTAACAACTACTCATTGGTATACTCTCGTACCATAAAAAAGAAAAGCTCTTGTATACACAAGAGCTTATTCAAAATATCTGGCGGAAAAGGAGGGATTCGAACCCTCGATACGCTACTAACGTATATCCGCTTTCCAGGCGAACGCCTTCAACCACTCGGCCACTTTTCCTAACTGTATCTCAACCCAATCTTTTTCAGTTGAGGCAGATAAGATACTAAATATTTTCACAATTGACAAGTCTATCCCTTAAATAGATAGCGTCCACCACTGACACGATAGTCGAGCGGTCTCCGTGAGCGCTCAAATTGTTGATATCCCTCTTGCAGGTTATCCCAAAACTCATAGTGAAGTGATTGCTTCTCCCGATTGAGTCTAGACTTATCCATTTTAAAGGGATAAGCCTGCACTTCAACATAGGGTTGGCCATTTTTTAGCGCAAGCTCAACAAGCCCATAGATCTCCTCAATTTGCGGATCTGTCATCGCATAACAACCAACTGAATCACACTTACCATGAACCATCAAATAGCTTCCGGTTCGACCTAATGCTCGATCAAAGCTATTGGGAAAACCGAGATTGAAAGATTTATAGAAACGACTATGAGGATTGAGCGCTCTACGGTCCACCCGATAGAAACCTTCTGGCGCTTGATGATCTCCTTCATAGATCTTAGGTCCTAATGTCCCTGAATAGTTACAAATAGGATAATTTGAGAAGTGGATAAACTCTTTTTTCCCTTTAGGCTTCATCCACACCTCAAGCATCGCTTCCTCTTTAAAGATGCGAATTAAGACCTCATCTCCCGGCTTCAAACCATAATTTTTAAGCCGCTCTGTTAATGGTCCTCCGGATATGTAGGAGGGAGATGGCGTATTAGAATAGGTACTACAAGCAGATAGAATCAGTATAATACCTACCGCTTTGAGAACCGTTTTGATCGCTCTGTTCATTCTATTCATATTTATCCCAACTCTTTATTTCAAACCTTGATCTCAAGTTTTATCTGAACACTTCATTTCAGCAATCATTACAGCTCGACTCTATCCTTAATATTCCGTCTCTCACAATTATGCAGAATATTGCAGAAGATCTAACACTTTTTGATGGAGTGCCGGCGTTGTTGCTAGGATCGTTGTAACATCAAGATCAATTGCGCCTCCATCGAGTGCAGTCATCACTCCTCCTGCTTCCTTAACAATAATCGAAAGTGCTGCAATATCTAAGATATTGACATCAGATTCAACAATAATATCGACTTTCCCAGTTGCTAAGAAATGGTACTGTAAAAAATCTCCAAATCCACGCGTAGAATTGACCGCTCCAACTAATTGTCCATAATTTGTCCATTTCTCAGCATCTTGAGTTAAACGCTTGAGATTTCCTGAAGAGAAGACCGCTTGTGATAACTGATCGATATCACTGACGGAGATCTTTTTACCCTCTAAAAAAGCGCCTTGCCCTTTTAGCGCATAGATTCGCTCACCACCGTTAAAACAGGGGGCTGTTGATACCCCTAAGATAATCTCTCCCTTATACATTAAAGCAATTTGGCAAGAGAAAAAAGGACGACGGCGAACAAATGCTTTAGTGCCATCAATAGGATCAATGAGCCAGATAAAGTCAGAACTCATATTCTTCTGGCCGCTCTCTTCTCCATAAAAGCCGTGATCAGGAAAAGCTTTAGAGATATGGTCATAGATTGCTTTCTCTACCGCAATATCCACCTCTGTTACCGGCGTTGCATCAGCTTTAATCTCAATCTTAAAGGCATTCTCATCATAAGCTGTTGCGATCAGCTCTCTTGCAATCTCTGAAGCCTCTAACGCACAATCTAAATATTTTTGCATATCCATCTCTATCTACTCTTCTCTCTCTATTGGTTATCAAAATCTACGCGCCCTATCTCGATGCTAAGATCAGCTCAGATAGGAGTCATCACATAATACTCTCTCATTTATCATAATGACGAATATAATGGTGAACATGATGACGAATAAAAAAAGATGATGGATCAAGCCATCATCTCTCTATCACAAATATACTCTATGACTCTCTTTTTAACATAGGAAAGCCTAATCTTTCACGGGATTCATAGTAGCTCTTCGCCACCATTCCCGCCATTTTACGAACTCGTAAAATATAGCCTTGTCGCTCTGTTACGGAGATCGCTTTACGCGCATCTAATAGGTTGAAGGCATGGGAAGCTTTCAGAACCATCTCGTAAGCAGGAAGTGCTAGGTTCTCAGCTAAAAGGCGTGATACCTCTTTTTCGTAAAAATTAAAGGAATTTAGGAGAAACTCAACATCGGCATGGGAGAAGTTATAGTGAGATTGTTCTACCTCATTTTGATGGAAAACATCGCCATAAGTGATCTTACCAAAAGGTCCATCCGACCAGACAAGATCATAAACACTCTCAACTTCCTGAACATACATCGCAAAGCGCTCAAGTCCATAGGTGATCTCCCCTAAAACCGGTTTACACTCTAAACCGCCTGCCTGCTGGAAGTAGGTAAATTGTGTTACTTCCATCCCATTGAGCCAGACTTCCCAACCTAAGCCCCAAGCACCTAAAGTTGGCGACTCCCAGTCATCTTCTACAAAACGGATATCATGCTTTGTGACATCGATCCCTAACGCCTCTAATGAACCGAGATAGAGCTCTTGCATATTCTCGGGAGAGGGTTTAATCGCCACTTGGAATTGGTAGTAGTGCTGAAGACGATTAGGATTCTCCCCATAACGACCATCCGTTGGACGGCGAGAAGGTTGAACATAAGCAGCTGCCCATGGCTCAGGCCCTAATGCTCGGAGAAAGGTTGCCGTATGGAATGTTCCTGCGCCTACCTCAATATCATAAGGCTGGAGTAATGCACATCCCTGCTCTGCCCAATAGGTTTGCAGCGTAAAAATCATCTCTTGAAAGGTCATTTTTTTCATATTCAATATCTTTATTAAGCTCTATCTTATTGTGTCTTTTATTGTGTATTCTATTGTGTATTTTGTTGTATCTTCACTTGATCTTTATGTGGCCTCCATCTTACTGAAGATCCACCGGAAGTTGATCATGCGCTGACAGATCCTCTAATCACATCTGTTTTGATAAATTTATTTTGGCCATTATACCCCAATTATTGTCGATTGCGCGGCTCACTCTCTGCTTCCTCTAAAAAGGTCTCATCATCGAGGATCTCTTGCTCGACACGCTCAATAGGAAGAACTTCTCCCTGACGAAAACGATGTTCACGCTGAGGAACTGGAATCTCGATATTGTTATCTCTTAATGCACTGTCGATCGCCCACATATAAGCTGCGCGAATACCATTGGGACGTTTCACAGCCCGCGAGGTGAGCCAAACAACTAACTCAAACTCATAGTAGTAATCTTTAAAATCGACTAACCAAACAGCAGGATTACGTCCTGGAATTCCTTTTAAGGTGTGTGGCAACGCCTCTGCAGCGGCAAGAACCACTTCTCGAACAATCTCCTTATCTGTTCCATAAGCAACTCTAAAGGGGTAACGCATACGGCGCTGAGGCTCTTTAAGCGTCCAGTTGAGCATCTTGGTATTGATAAACTCAGAGTTAGGAATCACGATATCGACATTATCATTATCAGTAATAATCGTAGCGCGGACATTGATCTCTTTCACCTCACCCCAAAGAGGCTTTCCACTCTTTTGATCTTGTAGCTCAATAAAATCGCCCACCTTAATCGAACGTTCAAAGAGCAGAATCAGACCTGAAACAAAGTTATTAACGATCGATTGCAATCCAAATCCCAGTCCGATTGCAAGTGCCCCTGCGACAAGCGCAAAGTTGGTAAAATCAATGCCGACAGCAGTCAAACCATAGAGAAATCCAAAGAGGATAATAGCGTAGTAAGTTAAGCGCCCGGCAAGATAGTAAGCCGGTAATTTATCATCACCTCGCTTATTCCCCATACGATTGAAGACACGATTGAGCCAGAATGCGATCCACCAACAGACTAGGACAATGAGGAGAAACTGAAAGAAACTGATCGAGGTTACCGGTGTATCACCCACAGTAAAGAGTGGCGTTCTCAAAAGTTGCTTCACATTGCGCCAAGCATAACTGAGCGTGCTTTTCGTACGATTGATGGTATTCATCAATACGCCTTGAAACTGTAATAATTGATTCTCTAAGATCCGCCCCATAAACTGACTATCGGCAATCTCTGTCTGCAGCTTTTGTAACAGAACAGAGGTCTCTTGAATCAGCGTTAGGCGATCATTCGCGATGCCGGCAAGGAAGCTATTCTCATTGACGCCACCACGAATTTCAATATCCGCTAAGAGCGCATTGGTATTACTTCGCTCTACCTCATTCTGGTTGAACCAATCTTTCGCTTTAAGTGAGATCTCCTCTAAATTACGCTGACGATCGGCATAATTTTTCTGTATTCGCTCAACATCGAGCCCCTCTTCATCCGAGAGAATAGCCAAAATATCTCGCTCATTTTCATACATATCGAGCCGCGCTTCCAAAATCGCTACATTGATCTTCTCTTTTGCAACACGCTGATTGCGTAATCTTGCAACAGCTTGATCTTCTACAGTCTCATCAGGCAGCAGAAGAAGCTGTGATTGCTCCCGCAGTAATTTAGTATTTGCTTCTTGAAGACGAATAATAGTGTTATCGATCCGATCATTGAGCGCATCGATCTCATCACTGGTATAGGTTAAGCGGGTAATTGCGACATTTTTGATATCCTGAAGCTCACGAGACTCCGACTCAATAATACTTAAATTTTCACGCAACAAGCGTAAGCGCTCTGTCAATAATGCCTGCTCCGTCTGCAGTGTAATCACCTGCAATGAGGCTAAGAAACGAGCATGACTTCCCTCTGCGGTCTCAAGATAGGAGACAAAGCGATTATTAAGATCTCGGGTAATATCACGATATTGAACATCTTGATCACGAATATCTTCTCGAACACTGACAAGTTCGGTACTCAACTCCCGCTCACGATGGATAATTGTTAGTAGCTCACCAATACTATAATGTTCCTTCAATTCAAATTTGAAGCGCTTTTTCGTAACGCTCTTCTCTTTCAGAGCCACATAAGCAAAAAAGTTCGCGCTAATATGAGAGATCTTCGGCAATTCCCGCTTAAGAGCCTCTTCTGGCAATTTTTGTGACTCTTCATCAATACGTTGAATAAAGTCGATCACTGCCTGTTTAAGATCGCCGGATTTTTTATTTTCAAAATAGTTCCACCATGCTGTATTAAGTGACATAGGATCAGGAAGCATAAGCTCCTCTTCTTGACCACTTTCTACAGCACCTAATCCATTTTGCAGTAACGAGCTAATAGGATGAACCTGAGAAAAAGCGACACTTAAACTCATCAACATTATCAATAGTAGCGTTGAAGCTCGCTTTATATTGGTCACAGGCACCTCATATTTAAATTCTTGCTGAATCAGGGAGAGAAATAATATTTGAAAGTCCAAAATAACCGCAAAGTGAGTTGAAATCCCACATCGCAGATTAGATCAGACTTCGGTCTAATATTATTGCATATAGCGCCCACTCAATCTAGAATATGAGACCGAATTATTAATTATTTTAAGGAAATATCTGTGTCCGAAAAAATAAGTCAAGATATCGCTGAGAACTTAAGTATTGAAGCGCAATTAGAGAAGCTCACTAAAATTTTAGAAGCACTCGAAAATGATGAGCTTCCGCTAGAGGAATCTCTTCAAAAGTTTGAAGAGGGAATCAGACTAACAAAAGAGTGCCAAGCACTGCTTGAAGCCTCTGAAAAGAAGATCTCTCAACTCTTATCTAAAGAACAGATTGAATCATAAGGAGCTTAGCAACTCATGCCTACCGCTTGGTTTACAACGCAACTTCACCTCTTTGAAGCCGCTTTCACAAAAGAGCTTGAGAAGATCGAAGCCCCTGAGCGTCTTAAAGAAGCACTGCTCTATAGCACACTCAATGGGGGTAAAAGACTTCGCCCACTCTTAACCATCGCTAGCGGCGAGCTCTGTGATGCTAAGATGGCAGCAATTTTATCCATTGCCTCTGCCATTGAGATGATCCACGCCTACTCTTTAGTCCACGATGACTTACCGGCAATGGATGATGATGAGTATCGACGTGGCAAATTAACCTGTCATAAGGCCTATGATGAAGCGACCGCGATTTTAACTGGCGATGCGCTTTTAACCGCATGTTTTGAAAGCTTAAGTCATATTGAAGAGCTCTCTGCAGAGAAGAGATTACAGCTGATTCAACTCATTAGCCATGCTGCCGGCAGTGCCGGAATGGTCGGTGGGCAATATCTCGATCTCTCTTCTGAAAATAGAACCATCTCTCTTCATGAATTAGAGACACTACACCGTAAAAAGACCGGAGCACTCATCAAGGCTTCTATTTTAGCTGGGGCAATTGCCGGCGATACGGATCAATCAACTTATGATAAACTATCGGTTTATGCCGATAATATTGGGCTTGCGTTTCAGATTAAAGATGACATTTTAGATCTCATCGGAACCCAAGAAGAGCTCGGCAAAAAGCCTGGCAGTGATCTTCTTCAAGAGAAATCCACCTATATCTCACTTTTAGGGTTAGAAGATTCTATTGCAAAGCTTGATGAGCTCACAAATGAAGCTATTGAGCTACTCTCTCCTTTGGGTAAAAAAGCAGAACCACTGATCGATCTTGCCCACTATATTCAAAAGCGCAATCATTAAGGTTTTAGAATGAATCCAACACCACTTCTTGATCAAATCCAGTCACCTGATGACCTCAAATCCCTCTCTCTCAATGATCTTGAGTCACTCTCTATGGAGCTTAGGCAATTTCTGATTGGCTCGGTTCTCGATTCCGGGGGGCATTTTGCATCAGGCCTTGGAGTGGTTGAACTAACAGTGGCATTGCATCATGTTTTTAATACCCCTCACGATAAGATCATCTGGGATGTTGGACATCAAGCCTACCCTCACAAAATATTAACGGGGCGAAAAGATCAGATCCATACCATTCGTAAAAAAGGGGGGCTAGGACCTTTTCCCTCTCTTAATGAGAGCGATTACGATGCTTTTGGTGTAGGTCACTCCTCAACGTCAATTAGTGCTGCTTTAGGCATGGCGATTGGTGCAAAACATCATCATGATGAAAGTCAACAGCTTATTGCTGTCATTGGTGATGGAGCTTTAACCGCAGGGCAAGCCTTTGAAGCCCTCAATCATGCGGGTGATCTTAAGGCGAATCTTTTAGTGATTCTCAATGATAATAATATGTCGATCTCTCCCAATGTGGGGGCGCTCAGTACCATGTTGACGCGTACGCTCTCTAAGCCGGCGATTCAATCTATTCGTGAAAGTGGTGCAAAATTTTTAGAAAACCTGCCCTTCCCACAAGCACTCGATCTAGCAAAACGTGCCGAAACGCGTGTTAAAAGTGCCGTGGCAGAACAGAGCATTATCTTTGAAGAATTTGGCTTTCAATATTTTGGCCCTATCGATGGGCACGATCTGCCGACACTGATCACGACCCTTAAAAACTTAAAACAAAAGAGCGGCCCTCGCTTTCTCCATATCACTACCAAAAAGGGGAAAGGATATGCTAAAGCAGAAGCAGAACCCGTTAAGTTTCATGCCGTCTCTGCAGCGAAAAAGGCGCCTCAAGGTGTAACCTCTACTGACAAAGCGCAATCTGCAAAACAGGCTGAAAATGCGGTATCAAAAAAAGCATCGGGATTAACTTATACCCAGGTCTTCTCACAATGGCTCTGCGATATGGCGGAAATTGAACCCGATCTGATGGCAATCACGCCCGCTATGTGTGAAGGTTCTGGCCTTGTCACATTTAGTCAGCGCTTTCCTCACCGTTTTTTTGACACCGCAATTGCTGAACAACATGCAGTCACTTTAGGTGCGGGAATGGCGTTAGGCGGAATTAAGCCTGTCGTTGCGATCTACTCCACCTTCCTTCAACGCGCCTATGATCAACTGATTCATGATGTTGCGATTCAAAATTTAGATGTCACCTTTGCTATCGATCGCGCCGGTATTGTCGGTCCTGATGGCGCAACACATGCAGGAACCTTTGATATCGCTTATCTTCGTACGATCCCCAATATGGTGATTATGGCGCCTTCTAGCGAAGAGGAGTGCTATAAGATGTTAACCACAGCCTACCACTATCGAGGGCCGGCAGCAGTTCGCTATCCACGCGGGAAAGGGATAGGCACTCAGATCAGTGATGAACCGATAGAAAAGATAGAGATAGGAAAGAGCCGACTTCTACAAGAGGGAGAGTCGCTCTTAGTGATCAATATTGGCCCTCTCATTGAGAATGCAACTACCATAGCCAATCATTTTGGTGGAACCCTACTCGATCTTCGCTTTGTTAAACCTCTCGATCGAGAGATGCTCTTAAAGCTTGCGCGATCCCATCAAGCGATCATCACGATTGAAGATGGTGCGATCATGGGGGGTGCCGGCTCGGCCATCAATGAATTACTTGCCTCTGAAGGAATCTTTATGCCCATTAAACATTTTGGCATTAAAGATTACTATCCTGAACATGGAGAGCGAGAAGAGATCTTAGCCGATTATGGCTTAACGCCGGAAAAGATGATCAAAGAGACAGAAACTTTTCTTTCACTTTTTAAGCAGTCTGCACAATAGAGATCAGACCATAGAGGCAGATCATCTCCTATCTCTCTCGATTCGAAAATATTGATCGAGAAATGGCAGAAAAGATAGAAACAGAGAGAGATGTAGAGATTGATCGATTGATTGATTGAAAGTACAAAAAGAAGAATAAAAGCGTCAAAAAATAAACAGGTAAAACCAATAAGCCCCTTAACGACAGAACATCGTAAGGGGCTTACTCTTTTAGGACAATCAATCAGCTAATGTTGATTGATCTTTCGATCGATAATCAGAGAATCGATTGAATTGATAATCTTAATTGATCGCTTCAGCTAAAACAGCAACTTGTGCTGCTGTAATTTGGGCAATGCCCTTCTCTGCAAGTTTGATCATCTCCAATAACTCTTTCGTAGAGAATGGTGCTTGCTCTGCCGTTGCTTGCACCTCAATCATCTGCCCATTGTTATCCATAATCACATTCATATCGGTATCTGCGGCACTATCTTCAAGATAATCAAGATCCAATACTGGAACACCTTGGTAGATTCCTACAGAAATTGCCGCAATTTGACTAACTAACGGTGTCTTCTCTAATAACCCTTGCTCTACAAGCTTATGAAGCGCTAACACTAGAGCAATATAACCGCCTGAAATCGATGCAGTTCTCGTACCACCATCTGCTTGTATCACATCACAATCGATCGTAATCGTTCGTTCACCTAGTAACTCGAGATCGACCGCAGCACGTAGTGAGCGACCAATCAGACGTTGAATCTCTAAAGTTCGTCCACTCTGCTTACCTCTTGCCGCTTCACGACTTGAACGTGTGTGAGTCGATCCCGGCAACATGCCATATTCTGCAGTAATCCAGCCCTTTCCTTCTCCGCGTAAAAAAGGGGGAACTCGTTCCTCGATCGAGGCAGTGCATAATACTTTGGTATTGCCAAATACCGCTAAAACAGAGCCGGCAGCATGCATTGTAAAATTAGGAATAAATTGCAAAGAACGCATCTCATCTGCAGCTCTTTTTGAAGGTCTTACCATCTCTTATCTCTCTTTTTCAGTTGTGTATCGATACCACTCTAATTTCTACAATATAAAAAAGCCCGTTAAAAACGGGCTTTTTTAATAAAATCTTTAATTCTGATCAACTAGTCCGATTTGACCGATTTGACCTGTTTAAACTATTTAAACAATAGCATCAATACCCTATCGGGTATCGATTTAAGCATCTCTCTGTAAAGAGTTACCGATAGACTTACTATTAATCTACTAGTCAAATTATTAGTTGCATCACTAATTGCGGCCTATCAATAACTAATGACTATTTACCGCGATAAACGATACGACCTTTAGTAAGGTCATAAGGTGTTAATTCTACTTTAACTCTATCTCCCATAAGAATACGGATATAGTTCTTACGCATCTTACCAGAGATATGAGCAGTGATAACATGACCGTTATCTAACTCTACTCTAAATTGTGTATACGGAAGGGTTTCAATAACCGTGCCTTCCATTTCAATATGATCTTCTTTTGACATATAACTCTTTAATAACTTAGTAAGATTGGTCGGGACAGCAGGATTTGAACCTGCGACCCCTTGCACCCCATGCAAGTGCGCTACCAGGCTGCGCCATGCCCCGACGAAATGAGATCTAAATAATAGCAAATAAAAAGTGCCGTGACAAGACCCTTTCCCGATCCTGTCACTTTACCCTTCTTAAAAGTCTCAAGAAGAGGGGTTTTCTCCACTTTTATCTGTTATCTTCTTTACTCCTTAACAACCGTTTTAACTTCCTCTAGCTTTAAGCCAGGGAAAAGGGTATCGCTACTCCCACTCTCGGCGTTATAAGGTGCTTTTCGTGTTACTGCTAACTCTTTAGCAACAGGGTTATCCTTTGCTCTAGCCTTCATATAGTCTGTCTGATGAATTGCGTCAACTGTTCCCATACTCTGTGCTCCACCACCTAAAGCAGCGTAGAGCATGACATCATTGATATGCTTATTAAAGTAGGTCGTTAAGAGCGCTTGACGAGAGCTAAAGAGTGTTCGCTGTGCATCTAACACATCAAGATAGCTCGCAATTCCGTTAGTATAGAGAAGATTTGCTAAACGCAACTGCTCAGAGGTTGTTGCCACAAGATTTTGTTGCGCGCGCAATTGATCGCTTAATGGTTTTTTAGAGACTAAAGCATCTGCCACTTCTTGGAAAGCGGTCTGAATTGTCTTCTCATACTTCACTACTTCCACATTCTTACGAATATAAGCGAGATCTAAGTTCTTCTGAATTTTACCCCAATTGAAGATCGGAATGCTAATTTGTGGTGCAAAGGTCCACCCACTATGGCCCGATTTAAAGAGGTCAGAGAGTTCTGAGGATGCATTACCAAAGGTTGAGGTTAAGGTGATGCTTGGGAAGAAGGCTGCTCGCGCGGCACCAATATCAGCATTTGCGGCTAACAGTTGATATTCAGCTTCAATCACATCAGGACGCACCAATAAGACTTGTGACGGAAGACCGACGGGCAACTCCTCCGAGAACTGTTTTGCGCGTAATGAGAGCCCTTTAGGTAGATCTGTTGCCACCGCGCCCACTAACGTGTAGAGCGCATTACGCGCCTTACCTAACTGCCCTTCAATATTGGCCACTTGAGCTTGTGCTGAGAAGACCTGCCCTTTTGCTTGCGCTAGATCGAGATCATTAGCAATTCCTGCTTCAACCTGCTGCTGAACAAGATTATAAGAGGCTCGATTAGAGTTTAAGGTCTCTTTGGCAACTCGTAACTGCTCTCCTGCAAGTACTTCCGTTAAGTATGCTCGTGCAACCCCTGAAACAAGGGCGATCTCCGCTGCTCGTTTCCCCTCTTCCGTTGCTAAATATTTTGCAAAAGCGGCATCGCTTAAAGAGGCCGCTTTACCGAAGAAGTCGATCTCAAAGCTACTAACACCAAAGTTAAGTGATGATCTTTCTGCTACAGAAGGCTGGTTAGGTAAAGATTTATTAGCACTTCCCGTTTTAGTTCGAGAATAACCACCGGCCGCATTAAATCCTGGTAATTGATCCGCTACAGAGATCCCATAAGCAATTCGCGCTGCTTCAAGATTTAAGGTTGCTAATTGCAGATCCTTATTATTCTCTAACGCTAAAGCGATCAGCTTTTTCAGACGAGGATCTTTAAAGTAGTTCTCCCAACTGATCTGATAAGCAAAGGTTTGATCTGCTAATGTCCCTGCTTGGGCCCCTGATGAGACAGGGAAGCTATCAATAACAGGAAGTGCAGGACGCTCATAGGTAGGCGCCATAGAACAAGCGGCTAAAATAAAGGGAGCACCGACGAGTAACAGTGATTTTTTCATATCTTTGATCAACCTCTAGTTGAGTTTGGAGCAATACGTTTTAAATATAGGTTTATTCGCAATATACGAACTGCGGCAATACGGCAATTAATAGAACTATTAATTATTAAGATGAATATCTAGGGACAACCTCTTGAAAATTAATAATTCGATATCGATAGACTTCATCGATACGACTCATATATTACGCTTCATAATTAATTGAAAGATGGTAGGTATTGTATCAAGTGACAACAATGTTGTCATTATCAAATCACCTCTCTCTGCCTAGATCTTCACTCGATCTCTAGCATCTCTATTAAAAATTTCTATCAGGCATTGCTATCAGGGATTTCTATCAAACATTTTTATCAGATACTTCTATCTTGAATCTCTTCAAGTATGCCGGCGCTCGCTTTAGAGCTTACCATAACCATAGAAACGCTGTTGCCAATAAGGAGTATCAAACCGGGTAATCTCAACCCGTTTGCCAGAACTCGGCGCATGGATCATCTGATTATCGCCGATATAAATTCCCGCATGGGAGATACTCTTACCATTGGTGATAAAAAAAACGAGATCCCCCGGCTCCGGTTTATCGGTACGTTTCGCGTAACGATATTGGCTTCGAGTATCTCGCGGTAATGAAATGCCGGCATTTTTATAAGCATATTGAATCAACCCACTACAATCAAACCCCCGTTTAGGATCGGTCCCCCCAAAGAGGTAGGGACGTCCAATCTGTCCCTTTGCATGATAAATGGCTGAAAACTTTGCCCCGAGCAGATTCTCCTGCTTCACATCACTATCGGCAACGGCTAGTGAAATAGGGGCCAATAGTGCCGCTACAAAAAGAAAACATTTGAGCTGATCGGTTAAGCGGTTCTGCATCATCTCTCCCATAAATGAATTAATCTACAATCAATCGATCTACAAATTGTTAAAAGTCACCGCTATGGCAGAAATCCCTCGATAAATTGGGGTGTTGATAGACATTTTTGCTATACTTTACCCCTTAATCAATCCCTAGAATTGCATCAAGGATACATATTTTATGCCACAGCACTTAAATAATAGAATATTAATTGTACACGCAAATCAACAAGAAGCTCAAAAAATTGCACGTCTTCTACGTGATGCTCAATTTTACTCAGAAATTGTTACCCTAAAAGATCTTGCTGAAGCCCTCAAAAGTGGCCCAACAAAAGCGATCTTAAGTGACCAAGTTACAGCGATCGAAGCGCTTTTAGAGCGTGAATCTTTCACAACACCTCTCTTTGCCTTAGCAGAGGATAGCTCAGCGGAAGCGGTGATCGACTTTATTAAGGGAACAGGCGCAGAAGCGGTCTGGAGCGTTGATGCATTTATTGAGCATCACACTAAAGCGATTCAAAATAGCGTACAAAATGATGAGGTGATCTTAGGGCTCTCTGGTGGTGTGGATTCCTCTGTGGTGGCGGCACTGATCCATAAAGCGATCGGCCAACAGCTCACTTGCGTCTTTGTCGATACAGGTCTTCTTCGTCTCAATGAAGGGGATAAAGTGATGCGAACCTTTGCAGACAATATGGGAATCCATATTATTCGTGTCGATGCTGAAGCTCGCTTTTTAGAGGCGCTCAAAGGGGAGAATGATCCAGAGAAGAAGCGTAAAATTATTGGAGAGCTCTTTGTTCGTATCTTTGAAGAGGAAGCGCGTAAGCTCCCTAATGCGAAGTGGCTAGCACAGGGCACCATCTATCCTGATATCTTAGAATCGATCAATACCAAAGATGGGGTTGCCGTTAAATCTCACCATAATGTTGGCGGATTGCCGGCAGATATGAACCTCAAGCTTCTTGAGCCGATTAGCTCACTCTTCAAACATGAAGTGCGTGAATTAGGCGTTGCTTTAGGACTCCCTAAAGAGATGGTCTATCGTCATCCATTCCCAGGACCTGGCTTAGGCGTGCGTATTTTGGGAGAGATCAAAAAAGAGTATGCTGATATTTTACGTTTCGCTGATGATATCTTCATCGAAGAGTTGATAAAAGCCGATCTTTACGACACTGTCTCCCAAGCCTTTGCTGTTTTTGTACCGGTAAAATCAGTAGGCGTCTCCGATGATAAACGTGTCTATGACTATGTTATTGCACTACGTGCTATTGAAACGATCGATTTTATGACCGCACGTGCAGCGCATCTTCCTTGGGAGTTTATCGAGCATGTCTCTAATCGCATTATCTTAGAAGTCGATGGAGTTTCACGCGTCACTTATGATGTCTCTAACAAACCGCCTGCAACAATTGAGTGGGAATAATTAAGTACGAGAATAAAAATTAAAATAAAAAAAGTCCTTAACCTATGAAGTGAAGGTTAAGGACTTTCATAAACCTCTATTGAAAAATTGATCGACTATAACAATCTAATCTCATCAGAAAGAGCGCATTTAGGGGAAACTCTCTCCCTGATATCTCGCAATAGAGCTAATTAATGATCGCTCTCCTATCGTAATTCACCAATAGTCATCAACTAATAGTAATCAACCAATAGCGATTAACAGTCATCATTAACAGCGGCCATTAAACTAATGGCACTTCAGGAAAGTCGATCTTCGGATCAACGATATTGTTGAGCCAATTTGTAAAACTATTGAGGGCTGTAAAGAGCGTTAACTGAACAATATCAGCTTCTGTAAAACCTGCTGCTTTTGCTCGCGCTACTAACGCATCATCTAAGTTACCCTTCCCTTTAAGTACCGCTAAAGCAATATCGATAATCAACTGCTCGCGAGGGTCTTTCGCACGTCCATGTTGCGCTTCAACACACTCCTCTTCACTCAATCCTGCCATTCTTTTTGCAGTAAAGGTATGAGCACTAACACAGTAGTGACAGCCATTGTAATTGGCAACAGCCAATGCTAATAACTCCTGATCTCTTTTTGAGAACTTAGAGTTTTCCAATTTTGCTTGTAATGCTAAAAAAGCATCTAAGCTCATTCCATCAATGCCTAATGCACCAAAGAAGTTAGGTAACATTCCAAATTTGCCTTTCAATTGCGTTAAAATTGGCTTTGCAATCTCATCCGCAGTCTCTGGTGTAACTAATGTAAATTGTGTCATTCTTAATGGCTCCTAATTAATTCCTAGAGTTCTCTATTAATATTCTCTATTAACGACCCTTTCATATACTAACTTACATTATATATTTTTACAATTTGTTATCCCTATTTGCCCAGTTTTTTACCGATCATATGCACGATAACAGGCTTCTATCAACAATTGATGACTTACCTCTACCTCTTTCTCCCTCTTTTGTCTAATTTATAAGCTAAAATAGCAGTTCATAATTGAGCGCACTCTGCTTAGCGTGTATTATGAAGAGATTATCAAGCAATCTGTTATTGAACAGATTTTTATAATTTAAGGAGAGAGTTATCTATGCGTATTGTCCTGCTTGGCGCACCTGGGTCTGGAAAAGGCACTCAGGCTGAAAATATTGTTAAAAAATTTGGAATCACCCACCTCTCTACAGGGGATATGCTTCGTGCGGAAGTTAGTGAAGGAACGCCTTTAGGTCTTGAAGCTAAAAAAATCATGGATGAAGGCAAACTTGTCTCTGATGAGATCGTCCTTGGCATGGTTAAAAATCATATCCTTAAAGCAGAAAATGGCTTTCTTTTAGATGGTTTTCCACGCAACATCAATCAGGCAGAACAGCTTGATAAGCTCCTCGATGAGATCAATATGCCGATTGATAAGGTGATCTACTTTGATGTGCCTTTTGAAGTCATTAAAGAGCGCCTTAAATCACGTGGTCGTTCTGATGATACCGAAGAGACTATTCTTAAGCGCCGTAAAGTATTTGAAGAAGAGACTTTCCCATTAGTCGACTACTTTATCCTTCAAGGAAAACTTAAAACGATCAATGGTTATGGCGATGTTAATGAGATCTCTCAAGAGATCTTCAAAGTTCTAGATCCATCACTATAAGCTCACTCTGCTAATATAGGCAGTGTCATTGAGCAATGCCATAAAACAGTAATAGGCTACAAGCATCGCTTCGTAGCCTTTTATATCCCTTAAGGTTAAATATGAAACGAAATATCTTCTGGATTTTAGCCACAGTCCTCTTTATTGCAGTTTTTGCATACTTTGCTGCCCCCCTCTTTAAGCCCCCTAAACAGGGAAATATTGAGACAGAACCCTTTTGGGTTGTAGAAACCTCTCCGCAAAATCCCGATTATCTAAAAGTCTTTGAGATAACGCTCAATGAATCGGAGTTACAAGATCTTATCTATATTCTCGGCAACCGTCTCAGTCTCTCTCTCTTTGTTGAGGGCGATCAAAAGAGCCTAGAAGGATATATTAGAGAGACTCATATCGGAGGATTGACCGCCAGAATTCCTTTTACTCTCCAATTTGATGAAAGCGAAGTCAGCTCTCTTATGCCCTTTTTAACGGCAAGTAAAATGTCTACCTCAAAACGGCAGATCTATGAGATTCCAGAAGAGTATCATGGGCGCTTCATGCAGAATAAAATTGAGAATATCGCCTTTATCCCTATGGCGGTCAATCTCGATGAAACTGTTATTTTAGGGCGATTTGGCGATCATCCCATCAAACTGCAAGAGAAAGATAATGGACCATATCACTATCTCTATCCAGAAAAAGGGGTCGATATCTCGCTTGATGCCAAAGGGGAGTATCGTGCTATTGTCCAATATATAACGCCGGCAGAGTTCGATGAAAAGATTCTCAAGCCCTTAATTGAAAATGATGCAGAAGAGCGACCTCTTCTTGAACTCCAATAGGAAGAAAAAGTAATCTTCTCCCGCTGATTTTATATAGCAGGTTTGATATAGCTAACGTTATATCGCTTGTCACACATCTACTATCATCTATCGATATCAAAAGGATTCATTATCATTGAATCCTTTTTTCTATCTAGCTCCCATAGTTTCAACTATTCTAACTATTCCAACTCCAACTATTCCAACTATTTCAGCTGCTTTAATTGACCTTGATTCAGATCGGTTCAGATCGATGGGGGTCAATCAGAGTCGATTAGCCTCTCTTAAATTGATTCAAAGTGGGAAGGTAATACTCAATCAAGGAGAGCTGCTCTGCCTCTCTATAGAAGAGGGACCTTCGCGCCACAATGATCTCATCCTCTTTTAATCCCTTTTGTGCAAAATCGGGTAAATCATTAACCAAAATGAGCGCATACTCAAAAGGAGTGCGTTCAATGAGATTCTCTCCATTAAAGAGTCGTCTACCTAATGATTGAGTTCCGCAGTTGAGATATGCTTGCCAAAATTGAGAATCTAGATCACAGAGGCTCTCTGCAGCAATCACCGCTTTTTCCTCTAACTTTAATTTAACTCGGCGACTAAAAGCATTCTTATCAGCCACTTTGAGCGAACCTAAATAGAGAAGTTCGACACTAAATGCCGGGTTAAGTCCCTCTAATCCCTGTGTCAAAGATTGGATCGTCAAAAGAGGGAGATAGAGCTCAAGATCAAAGCCAGCCTCTATAAGAAGCGATCTGAGAGCCGATTGAGGATGCCAACTATCCATTTGAGAATTCCTTCAATAATTCTTAAACTGCTGCTTTCTAACAGCACTACACTACATTAGTATGAGTATGAGTATGAGTATGATAAAAACTCTAACCTAAAAGATAAGCGCTCAAATACAGATTGTATACCCTTTTAGAGGATAAGATTCGAGCCGTTAAATACGATTGATTAGATACGACTAGATACGCTTTGTAATTTTATTGATGATATAACCGGCAGCCATAATCCCCATCGTTGCTGTAACCGTCATGATAGAACCATACCCCTGACAATTCAGTCCGCCATTTGCGCTCTTTTTCGCTTGACTGTTCTCGCGACTAAAGACAACCGGAATACCTGCACGCTGAGTATAATCGGGGAAATGATAATCTTTTCGTAAAATCGATTTTAAACGCGCGCAGAGTGGATCATGGAATGTTGCATTAAGATCATCAATTAAGAGCGCATCCGCTAGACATTTTCCCCCGGCGGCCCCCGTTGAAATGATCTTATAACGATGCTGCTTAGCATAAGCTATCAATGCCGCCTTTACTCTCACCTCATCAATCGCATCTAAAATCCAAGCCTTTTTGCGATCGAGCGTTAAATAGTGATTAAGATTATCCTCTGTTAAAAAATCTTCAATCACCTCTACCTCACACGCGCTATTGATCTCAACAATCCGGCGCTTCATCTCTTCAACTTTCGATGCCCCAATCGTTGAACTTAATGCATGAATCTGCCGATTAATATTACTCTCTGCAATATTATCGAGATCGATGAGTGTTAACTTCCCGACTCCACTTCGCGCTAATGCCTCTACAGCCCAAGAGCCCACTCCACCGATTCCGATAACTACCACATGGCTCTCAGCAAGACGCTTCAAACCTTCTTTCTCATAGAGGCGCTCTAAAGTTGAAAATCGGCGCTGATAATCTTGCTCAAACATAAAAATCCTTGAAATATACGCTTACAGCGAATGGTCAATCATAAATTGATCTCTATTTTACATAAATTTTAAAAAGATAGCTGTTTCTCTGATTCTCTGATTCTCTCTAAGCTTTTTACAAACTCCTAAGAACGCTTCACTTCTCTGAAGATTCTCAAAATATCGCTCTGATCATAAAATCGTTTTTGGTCCTAAAATGGGTCCTAAAACGAGTCATAAAACGAGTCATAAAATGAGTCATAAAATGAGTCATAAAATGAGCCATAAAAAAAGGAGATATCAAATTGATATCTCCCATCTTTAAAATCAGCAATTCACGCTTTAATCGATACTACAATCTTATTGCTGTTAACTGAATATGAGGGTCTATTCTCATAATTGATTCCAATAAGATCGGTATGATCGGTATGATCAAAAAAATTGACCATAGATCACTGATTTTTAAATAATTAGCCTAAACGCTCGTTTACTTTATCCCAGTTAACTAGTGCCCAGAAATTTTCTAGGTAGTTAGGACGGCTATTACGGTAATCGATATAGTATGCATGCTCCCAAACATCACATGTTAAAAGTGGTGTTTGATCTTCTGTTAAAGGCGTTGCTGCGTTTGAGGTAGAGACTAGCTCGATTGAACCATCTTTGTTCTTCACAAGCCATGCCCAACCTGAACCGAATGTACCAATTGCACACTTGTCGAATGCTTTTTGGAACTCTTCAAAAGAACCCCATTTTTTATTGATCTCTTCAGCAATTTTACCTGTTGCTGCACCACCACCTTGTGGTTTTAAAGATTCCCAATAGAAGGTATGGTTCCATACTTGTGCCGCATTATTGAAGATTGGGCCTGATGATTTTAAGATGATCTCTTCTAAAGATGCATTTTCAAACTCAGTGCCTTCAATTAAAGTATTTAATGTATTTACATAAGTTTGGTGATGCTTACCATAGTGATACTCTAATGTCTCTTTAGAGATGTGTGGTGCAAGCGCATCTAATGCATAAGGTAATTTTGGTAATTCAAATGCCATTTCTTATTCTCCTTTCTTTCATTTTGATCTGATATTGAGCCTCTCATATCCCATATCATAGATCACTCCCGATAAACAATCTCTGTTTCTATCTGCTTATCTACGAGCTTTCCATGAAATGAACTTTCTTCAATTTACTCTTAAGACTTTTAATACTACTAATACCCTTAAGAGAGAGCCTCAATACCCCTTTACATAATAACAGGATTAGAGCCTTTCCGCTTATCTCAAACACCTTAAGCGATAGTTGCTGTAAAAAAGCCCAAAAGCATATAGGCCTTTGGGCTTCAATCTAATCTTAGAGTGCTATCTATTGAGCCACATTAGATCGATCAATAGCGATTTCACTTCAATCACCATTCTCTGCTCTGATCGATATGCCCCTATTTATCAACTTATCATAAAGATCTCATTGACAAAAAGTTGCTGTAGATCAATTTTATGCCTTTTCACCTATTAACTCAAGCTTAAGCATAAAGTAAAGCAGATCGAACATATCTCTCAAGCTCTTATATTATCTTTCTCGTATACTGTGGACTCTTTTCTAAAGACTCTTCTATTTCTCACCATTGCGTAATGGTACAGTTTTAGCGATTTTATCTAAAATACCATTCACATAACGGTGACTTCCCTCAGCGCCAAACTGCTTAGCTAGTTCTACTGCCTCATTGATCACTGACTTATAAGGAATATCGAGCTGATATTGCAACTCATAAGTTCCTAACCATAAGATCGCATGCTCAATCGGATCAACCTGCGTTACATCACGATCTAAAAATGGTGCAATGGTATTATCAAGCTCAGATCGCTTTTGGACAATATTTTGTAATAGCTCGTGGAAGTACTCACTATTTGCTTGAGCAAACTTCTCATTATCGGCTGCTAAATTAGCACTGATCTCATTGAGAGAACTCTGTGCAATTTGCCACTCATAGAGTGCTTGAATTAAAAAGAATCTTGCCGATTTTCTTGAAGCTATTAATTTACGCTTTGAAACAGACACGCGATATTTCCTCTTATATTGTGAATGAGAAAGCGCTCCCCTAAAGGAGCGCTCGATCAATAGTCTAAATCAACCAGTGACTACTTAGCTGCATTGCGACGCTCTTGATGATAGATAAGACCCGTTCCCGCAGGAATTAATCGACCTACGATAACGTTCTCTTTAAGACCACGGAGATGATCTTTCAAACCGCGAATCGATGCATCAGTTAAGACACGCGTTGTCTCTTGGAACGATGCTGCAGAGATAAAGCTATCTGTTGCAAGCGATGCTTTTGTGATACCGAGAAGAACAGGTTGGTAAGTTGCTGGAACTTTACCTTCTGCCTCTAAGCGATCATTCTCTTCGAGAACTGCCACATATTCTGCCTGCTCACCCTTAATAAAGGAGCTATCATTCGCCTCAAGAATCTCCACTTTACGGAGCATTTGACGAATAATGACTTCAATATGCTTATCAGAGATCTTAACCCCTTGGAGACGATAAACATCCTGAATCTCTTTTACTAAATATGCCGCAAGCTCTTTCACCCCTAAGAGGCGAAGAATATCGTGTGCACTTAACTCACCATCAACAATGATCTCACCCTTCTCAACAGTCTCCCCTTCGAAGACGTTGACATGACGCCATTTAGGAATTAACTCTTCATGAGCTACGCCTGCTGAGTCTGTGATAATAAGACGTTGTTTGCTCATTGTCTCACGACCAAAGCTCACAATACCAGTTGTCTCTGCAAGAATAGCCGCTTCCTTAGGACGACGCGCCTCAAAGAGGTCAGCAACTCGTGGAAGACCCCCGGTAATATCACGTGTTTTTGACGACTCTTGTGGAATACGCGCTAACGCATCCCCGATGGAGACAGCATCACCATCATTGAGGTTAAGAATCGCACCAACAGGAAGTGTATACATTGCTGTTACATCTGTTCCTGGGATATTGAGCTCATTACCTGCTTCATCAACAACATAGATTGATGGTCGTTTTCCACCGGTATTACGTTGCTTAGAATCGAGAACAATTAAGTTAGAGAGTCCGGTAATATCATCTGTCTGTTTCTGAACGTTGATGTTTTCTTCAAAATCAACAAACTTGATAAAACCTGAAACCTCAACAATAACGGGGATTGTATGTGGATCCCATGTTGCAACAACATCACCGATCTCAACACTACCACCCTCATCAACAACAATCGTCGCACCATAAGGAACTTTATAGCGTTCACGGTTACGTCCGAACTCATCCATAATGATAAGTTCACCTGAACGAGAGATCGAAACAAGGTTATTATCCTTATTACGAACCGTCTTCATACGGACAAGTTTCAATGTTCCTTTAGTCTTCACCTGAACATTAGAAACAGCTGCAGAACCTGATGCCGCACCCCCGATATGGAACGTACGCATCGTCAACTGTGTTCCCGGCTCACCGATCGACTGAGCAGCAATAACCCCAACGGCTTCACCAGGGTTAACAAGATGACCACGACCTAAGTCACGACCATAACATTTTGCACACAATCCATGACGATTTTTACACGTAATAGGTGAACGAGCGATTAACTCATCAACGCCCTTCTCATCGAGAAGCTCAACCGCAGCTTCATCTAAAAGAGTCCCTGCTGAGAAGAGAACCTCATCCGTTCCAGGAATGTAGACATCTTCGGCCACAACAAGTCCTAAAACGCGATCACGTAATGGTTCAACAATATCCCCACCTTCAACGATCGGCGTCATTAAGAGACCATCTGTTGTACCACAATCTTCATTGACAATCACAAGATCTTGAGCAACATCAACAAGACGACGTGTTAAGTAACCTGAGTTTGCTGTCTTCAATGCCGTATCTGCAAGACCTTTACGAGCACCATGCGTTGAGACGAAGTACTGAAGAACGTCGAGACCTTCACGGAAGTTTGCCGTAATTGGTGTTTCGATGATCGAACCATCTGGTTTTGCCATCAATCCACGCATCCCTGCAAGCTGACGGATCTGTGCCGCACTACCACGCGCTCCAGAGTCTGCCATCATAAAGATCGAGTTAAATGAAGTCTGCTCAACCTTTTCGCCTGTCTTCTCATCAACAACCTCATCTTTACCGAGGTTATTCATCATGGTTTTTGCAACCTCTTCGTTGGTGCGCGACCAGATATCGATCACTTTGTTATAACGTTCACCATTGGTCACTAAACCTTGTGAGTATTGTAACTGAACCTCTTTAACTTCTGCCTCAGCACGCTCAATAATCTCTTGCTTCTGTGGCGGGATCACCATATCTTCATAGCTGATTGATGAGCCTGAACGCATTGCATAGTAGAAGCCGGTATACATCAACTTATCAGCAAAGATAACGGTATCTTTAAGACCTAAGCGACGATAGCAACTGTTAATTAAGTTGGAGATCTCGCGTTTTGTTAAAACTTTGTCAATTAAAGAGAATGGAAGCCCTTCAGGAAGAAGATCCGTTAAGAGAATACGACCTACTGTCGATTCAACACGGCGATAAGTCTCTCCCTCTTTGGCATCCTCAAACATTGAGATCGGAAGACGAACAGAAACTTTTGCATGGACATCAAGCTCTTTTAAGACATAAGCACGATGAACTTCAGCAGTATCCGTAAAGACTCTTCCTTCCCCCTTCGCATTGATTCGCTCACGCGTCATATAGTAGAGACCTAAAACAACGTCCTGAGAAGGAACGATGATCGGCTCACCATTTGCCGGTGAAAGGATGTTGTTTGAAGACATCATCAATGCACGCGCTTCTAATTGTGACTCAATCGATAGAGGTACGTGAACCGCCATCTGGTCACCATCGAAGTCGGCGTTAAATGCAGTACAGACTAATGGGTGAAGCTGAATTGCTTTACCTTCGATCAATACTGGCTCAAATGCTTGAATCCCTAATCTATGAAGGGTCGGTGCACGGTTAAGAAGGATCGGATGCTCTGTAATAACATGTTCTAAGATATCCCAAACTTCCGGCACTTCACGCTCAACCATACGCTTTGCCGCTTTAATCGTTGTAGCAATACCGCGCTGGATCAATTGTGAGAAGATAAATGGTTTGAAGAGCTCAAGCGCCATCTGCTTTGGTAACCCACACTGATGTAGACGAAGTGTCGGACCAACAACGATTACAGAACGACCAGAGTAGTCAACACGCTTACCAAGAAGGTTTTGACGGAAGCGACCTTGCTTACCTTTGATCATATCGGCAAGTGATTTCAATGGGCGCTTATTCGCTCCAGAGATTGCACGACCACGACGACCATTATCGAGTAGAGAGTCTACTGACTCTTGAAGCATACGCTTCTCATTACGCACAATAATATCGGGCGCTTCTAACTCAAGAAGACGCTGTAGACGATTGTTACGGTTAATGACACGACGATAGAGATCATTGAGATCTGATGTCGCAAAACGTCCACCATCTAGTGGAACTAATGGGCGAAGATCCGGTGGTAATACAGGAAGATTTGTTAAGATCATCCACTCAGGTTTGTTACCTGATGAGATAAATGACTCAACCAGTTTTAGACGATTTGAGAGACGCTTGAACTTCGTCTCTGAGCGCGTCTCTTGAAGCTCTTCACGAAGACGTGAAGCTTCCTCTTCAAGATCTAGCGCTTTAAGAAGCTCTAAGATTGCCTCTGCACCCATTCGTGCATCAAACTCATCGCCATACTCTTCGATTGCATCTAAGAATTCTTCATCCGTTAAGACCTGACCATGCTCAAATGGTGTCATGCCTGGCTCAATCACAACAAAAGATTCAAAGTAGAGGATCTTCTCAATATCACGAAGTGTCATATCAAGAAGAAGACCGATACGGCTTGGTAACGATTTAAGATACCAAATATGTGCTACAGGTGACGCAAGGCTAATATGCCCCATACGCTCACGACGAACGTTTGAAAGTGTGACTTCAACGCCACATTTTTCACACACCACACCGCGATGTTTTAAACGCTTATACTTTCCACATAAGCACTCATAATCTTTTACAGGCCCGAAAATTTTCGCACAAAAGAGACCATCGCGTTCTGGTTTAAAGGTTCGATAATTGATCGTTTCTGGCTTTTTGACTTCACCATAAGACCAGCTAAGAATTTTCTCTGGCGATGCTAAACCGATCTTGATCGCATCAAAACCGCCTTTATCTTCCGTCTTAAATAAATTTAATAAGTTCATTCGTTATCTTCCAATGTATATTTAAAGAAATGTCTCTACGACGCAGTACTTAGAGAAGAGATGATGATTACTCATCATCCCCATCATTGACTGTGTCAATATCGATACCTAGAGAACGGATCTCTTTAATCAGTACGTTAAATGACTCAGGCATTCCCACTTCGATGTTATGCTCACCATTGACGATATTTTTGTAGACCGCTGTACGGCCAGCAACGTCATCTGATTTTACTGTTAACATCTCTTGTAGGGTATATGCAGCACCGTAAGCCTCAAGTGCCCACACTTCCATCTCCCCGAAACGCTGACCACCAAATTGTGCTTTACCACCTAATGGCTGTTGCGTTACAAGTGAGTATGGTCCTGTTGAACGAGCATGCATCTTATCATCAACCAAGTGGTTAAGTTTAAGCATATACATAAAGCCAACAGTAACAGGTCTATCAAATGCATCCCCTGTACGACCATCATAAAGGGTAATTTGACCAGACTCCGGAAGGTCTGCTAAGCGAAGCATACGACGCATCTCTTCTTCTGACGCACCATCAAATACAGGGCTTGCCATCGGAACCCCTTTACGGAGGTTGCCACAGAGCTCTAAGATCTCATCATCACTGAACTTATCAAGATCAATCTGTTGAGCACTCTCATCTTTATTGTAGATCTCGTCTAGGAAGCTACGAAGTTTTTGTACTTCAGCATGTGATTTGAGCATCTTATCGATCTTCAAACCCAAACCATGTGCCGCCCAACCTAAATGGGTCTCAAGGATCTGCCCGATATTCATACGGGAAGGTACCCCAAGTGGGTTAAGACAGATATCAACAGGTGTCCCATCTTCCATATAAGGCATATCTTCTTCTGGAACAATCATGGAGATAACCCCTTTGTTCCCGTGACGACCTGCCATCTTATCCCCAGGTTGAATACGACGTTTAACCGCAAGATAGACCTTCACCATCTTCAAGACACCAGGAGCTAACTCATCACCTTGGGTCAATTTCGCACGAAGTTCTTCAAACTTCTTATTCGACTCTTTACGTTGCTGATCTAATAGCGCTTTAAGTTTCACTAACTCTTCAGCAAGCTCCTCAGATTTCACTTTAAGATCGAGCCATTTTTCACGCTCTATACCTTGAAGATACCCTTCAGTGATCTTATCACCGGCTTTAATGCCCTTATTACCCGCAGCAACATCAGCACCAATTAAGCTCTTGCTTACACGCTCAAAGAGGTCATCTTCAAGAATACGAAGTTGGTCATTTAAGTCCTTACGAACACCACGGAGTTCGCGATCTTCAATCTCTTTCGCACGGCTATCTTTCTCGATGCCATCACGGGTGAAGACACGAACATCGATCACCGTTCCATCCATTCCTGAAGGAACGCGAAGCGAGTTATCTTTAACATCAGAAGCTTTCTCACCAAAGATAGCGCGAAGCAGTTTCTCTTCAGGCGTTAAAGTGGTCTCCCCTTTCGGTGATACTTTACCCACTAAGATATCGCCAGATTTAACTTCTGCACCGATATAAGCAATACCTGCTTCATCAAGTTTAGAGAGTGCTGATTCAGAAACATTAGGAATATCGGAGGTGATCTCTTCAGGTCCTAATTTTGTATCACGAGCAACACAGGTTAACTCTTCAATGTGGATCGTTGTAAAGCGCTCTTCTTTAACCACACGCTCTGAGATCAAGATGGAGTCTTCATAGTTGTAACCATTCCATGGCATGAACGCTACTAACATATTTTGACCAAGAGCAAGCTCACCTAAGTCCGTTGAAGGACCATCTGCTAAGATATCTTGACGCGATACAATATCACCCTCTTTCACCAATACTTTTTGGTTAACACAGGTGTTTGCATTCGAGCGCTGATATTTTGTGAGATTATAGATATCAACCCCAGATTGACCTACCACTGTCTCATCATCATTAACACGGATAATGATTCTTGTTGCATCAACATAATCAACAACTCCCCCACGCTTCGCAACAACACAGACCCCTGAGTCGCGCGCAACGATACGCTCCATACCTGTACCCACAAGTGGTTTATCAGCATTGAGTGTTGGAACTGCTTGACGTTGCATGTTTGATCCCATGAGAGCACGGTTCGCATCATCATGCTCAAGGAAGGGAATTAATGCTGCTGCTACAGACACAATCTGTTTAGGCGAGATATCGATATAGCTAATCTGCTCTTTTGTAAGAAGCGTAAACTCCCCACCTGAACGAGCAGCGATCAACTCTTCAACAAAAGCACCATCTTCATCTAATTTTGCATTCGCCTGCGCGATACCATAATTTGCTTCTTCATAAGCTGAGAGATAATCAACCTGATCTGTCACACGTCCATCAACAACTTTACGATATGGTGTCTCTAAGAAACCATAGCTATTGGTACGTGCATAACTTGCAAGTGAGTTGATAAGACCGATGTTAGGACCTTCCGGTGTTTCGATAGGACAAACACGGCCGTAGTGAGTTACATGAACGTCACGGACTTCAAAGCCTGCACGCTCACGTGTTAAACCACCTGGACCTAATGCAGAGATACGACGCTTATGAGTCACCTCTGATAATGGATTGTTCTGGTCCATAAATTGAGATAACTGCGAAGATCCGAAGAACTCCTTGATTGCCGCACCCACAGGTTTAGCATTGATAAGATCATGTGGTGTCAAACCCTCAGCTTCCGCTAAGAGAAGACGATCTTTAACTGCTCTTTCGATACGGACTAAACCGATACGATAGACGTTTTCAACCATCTCACCTACTGAACGAATACGACGGTTACCTAAATGGTCAACATCATCTACCTGTCCATGTCCATTGCGAATAGCAACCAACTCTTTTAAGACATCTAAAATATCTTGATTAGAGAGTGTACCTTCGCCGGTATCGCTATCACGACCGAGACGACGGTTGAACTTCATACGACCAACTGCAGAGAGATCATAACGATCACTTGTGAAGAAGAGGCTTGCAAAGAGATTCTCAGCAGCTTCTTTTGTAGGTGGCTCACCAGGACGCATCATTCGGTAGATTTCAATCTGCGCCTCTAATTGACTCTTCGTTGTATCAGCACGTAAAGTATCTGAGATATAAGCACCGCGATCGACATCATTCGTGAAGAGAACAGGAATCTCATTGATTCCATAAGCAACAAACTTTTCTAATGTCTCAGCTGTAATAACATCATTGGCTAATGCTAAGAGTTCACCGGTAGATTCATCCATAACATCTTGTGATAAGACTTTACCTACAAGATACTCAAATGGGACCTCTAACTCTTCAATACCCGCATCTTCAAGACGTTTAATATGACGAGCTGTTACACGACGCCCTTTCTCTACTAATACATCGCCATCGAGAATAATATCGAAAGCCGCCATCTCACCACGGAGGCGAGCAGGAACTAGCTCAAGGAAGAGCTTCTTCCCTTTAATTAAGAACTTATTCGTTTCAAAGAACTCAGCTAAGATCTCAGCATCAGAGAGACCTAAAGCTTTTAAGATGATTGTCGCATGTAATTTTCTGCGGCGATCGATACGAGCATAAACGAGATCTTTTGCATCAAACTCAAAATCCATCCAAGAACCACGGTAAGGGATAATTCTTGCGGAGAAGAGTAATTTACCAGATGAGTGTCCTTTCCCTTTATCATGATCGAAGAAGACACCGGGTGAACGATGGAGCTGAGAAACGATAACACGCTCAGTACCATTGATCACAAATGTACCATTTTCAGTCATTAAAGGAATTTCACCTAAATAGACACCACCGCGACCAAATTGATCGATATCCGCTTCACGGATCTCTTTAATTTCGCCGGTTTCTAAATCAGAAATTTTTAATCGCATCCCAATACGCAACGACGCTGCATAGGTCGTTCCACGCATCTGGCACTCGCGAACATCAAATTCAGGCTCGCCAATGTGATAATCCACATACTCTAAAGAGAGGCGAAAGCCGTTAGATGTTGCTGTTTTAGCTTTGATAGCTTCAATTGGGAAGATCGATTTAAACGCCGCGTGCAATCCTTGATCTCTACGCTCGCGTCTAGGGGTATGCTCTTGCAAAAAATTCTCGTAAGAGTCAATTTGTGTCGCGAGAAGGAAAGGGACTTCCTGAACTTCAATCTGCTGTCCGAAGTCTTTACGGATGCGTTTTTTTTCTGTAAACGAATAGACCATGCAATGTATTCCTCATAAGATGGGGAGTGTAAACATATAAATTAATCCTTTGGCCAAAAGGCCTAATTTATACGCTTGAAAAATATTTTTTAGAAGCTAGTAAAGGCTAGAGTCGTAACCCTAGCCTTTATGTTTCATTCTTAATTAAAAGAGTACCTGGTAATATCAGGCAGATAGTTGTACATCTCTTTTAATTATAGCCTGATTATTTAAGTTCAACAGTTGCGCCCGCTTCTTCAAGCTCAGCTTTGATCTTGTCTGCTTCTTCTTTAGATACTTGCTCTTTAACTGTTGCAGGTGCACCTTCAACAAGCGCTTTAGCATCACCAAGACCAAGACCTGTGATACCACGTACCACTTTGATAACGTTGATTTTCTTGTCGCCGATAGCTGTCATTACAACATCAAACTCAGTTTGAGCTTCTGCTGCTGCGCCAGCATCACCTGCAGGACCAGCTGCAACTGCAACTGCTGCTGTTACGCCAAATTTCTCTTCGATTGCAGAGATTAACTCCATAACTTCTGCAGTTTTCATCTCTTCAATTGCATTAAGGATATCTTCGTGTGAGATTGCCATAATATAACTCCTAAAATTATCTTAAAATTTTGATTAGTTAACGATTCTAAATTAAGAATTGTTAGCAGAGCGATTAAGCTGCTTCTGCTTCTTTCTTGTCTCTTACAGAAGCTAATGTTGCTGCAAGTTTCTGAACTGGTGCTTTCAATACCGCTAAGAACATTGAGATCGCCTCTTCCTTCGTTGGGAGTGACGCGATTGCTTTCAGTGCAGAACCATCATGGACTTCGCCATCATGGGCAATTGCTTTAACTACTAACTTCTCATTCGCTTTTTCCTTAAGGAAATTGTGAATAACACGTGCGCCGGCAACTGGATCTTCCTCGTTCATAGAGAAAGCCATGATGATCGGACCAACAAGACTTGGGATCGCATCTTCGAATTGAGTCTCTTTCAATGCAAGTCTTGCTAATGTATTTTTCACAACACGGATATCAACATCTGCTGATCTTGCCGCATTACGAAGAGATGTAATCTGAGCTACCGTAAGCCCGTGGTACTCAGAAAGAACTAGAGAGTGCGCATTATTTGCTAACCCACTAACCTCTTCTACCACTACTTGTTTACTTTGCAAAGAACTCATTTTTCACCTTTACATATCTGGTAATTACTTACCTGTTACAACACCCAAACAATTAAGTTTGGCCCTACGGTAACCCTAATCTAGAACCACCGTCTACGTAGACCATCTCGATAGCGCAAAACACTCGAGCTATCGAGACAATTAAACCCGAAGGGAATCTACGGTCTTCGACTCACCTTTAATTAAAACCAGCTTCTCCTAAAGAGGAGCTACTCAAAATTAAAAGATAAGTTCACATTCTCTATTTTGCTTATACCGAAGCTAAATCAACAGTAATACCAGGACCCATTGTGGTCGACACTGTTAATTTTTTAAGGTATACACCTTTTGCTGAAGCTGGCTTCAAACGAGTCAACTCAGTAATAAGCGCTTTAAGATTTTCTCTGATTGCATTTGCATCAAAGCTTACTTTACCAATTGCAGCGTGAATAATCCCTGCTTTATCAGTACGGAAACGTACTTGACCTGATTTTGCATTTTTAACAGCGGTCACCACGTCAGGCGTTACTGTACCAACACGTGGGTTAGGCATAAGGCCTCTAGGACCTAAGATCTGTCCTAATTGACCTACAACACGCATCGCATCTGGCGTTGCAATAACAACATCATAGTTGAGATCGCCACCTTTCATGCTCTCTGCGAGATCTTCAAATCCAACAACGTCCGCACCCGCTTCTTTAGCAGCTTCAGCGTTTGCACCCTGTGCAAATACTGCAACACGAACATCTTTACCCGTTCCGTTTGGCATAACTGTCGCACCACGAACAACTTGGTCTGATTTACGTGGATCAACACCTAAGTTAACTGCAACTTCAAATGATTCTTCAAATTTCGCTGCAGGAACTTTTTTAAGTGTCTCAACCGCTTCATCAAAAGAGTATACTTTTTCTGAATCGATTAACTCTAAGATAGCTTTTCTTTTTTTAGTTAACTTAGCCATATTACACACCCTCCACTTCGATACCCATTGAGCGTGCACTTCCTGCAATGATTCTTACCGCAGCATCTAAATCTGCTGAAGTTAAATCTGGCTCTTTAGTCTTCGCAATCTCTTCTAATTGCGCACGAGTCACTTTACCAACTTTTTGTGTATTTGGTTTTGGACTACCTGATTTGATACCGGCCGCTTTCTTTAAAAGATATGCTGCTGGTGGAGTTTTGGTGATAAATGTGAATGAACGGTCATTATAGACTGTAATCACAACTGGAATTGGCATACCAGGTTCCATCTGTTGTGTTGCTGCGTTAAACGCTTTACAGAATTCCATGATATTCACACCGTGCTGACCTAACGCCGGACCGATTGGTGGCGATGGGTTCGCCTTACCTGCCGCTACTTGCAGGTTGATATAAGACATTACTTTCTTTGCCATTTGGCGATACTCCTAATTGTATGGGTTAAACGCTCTTCAGCTCCCCAAGTTTTAAAAGACTCGGTATTGTAGCATTCTTTATCAAGCACTACAACTATTTATTCAAAAGAGAGGTGGATAAAACAAACCTCAAAATACTCCCAAAAACAGAAGAGAGCGTTAAAATCAAGAAATTAAAATTACTATTAACACCTTGATTTCAACACTCTCCTTAACTGCTTACTTTTCAGTGATGAGATATTAAACTACAGCTTCTCAACCTGACTAAATTCTAAATCAACAGGGGTTGCGCGACCAAAGATCATCACAGAGACTTTAATTCGCCCTTTATCTGAATCAACTTCAGTAACAGTACCATTAAACTCATTAAATGGACCATCGATAACGCGAACTTCCTCCCCTACCTCGTAGAGAACTTTCAATCTAGGACCCTCTTCAGCCTGAGCAATGCGATTTAAAATATGGTTTGCTTCACGCTCAGAGATAGGACTTGGACGATCACTCTTACCACCAACAAACCCAATCACTCGCGGAACGCTATTAACTAAGTGCCAAACTTCTTCATCCATATCTGCTTGAACTAAGACATAGCCCGGAAAGAATTTACGTTCACTCTTACGACGCTTACCATCTTTAACTTCTACTACTTCTTCAGTCGGCACTAAAATCTCACCAAACTTAGATTCAAGTCCTTCTCTTGCAATATATTCATGTAGTGCACGAACTACCTGTCCTTCGTACCCAGAATAAGCTTGTATCACATACCAATGCATCTTTCTCTCCTACGAAAATGACAATATAAATGAGATGATGTTCTTAATAATAAAATCAACAAACATCAAAAAGAGTAGCGTCACGACCATGACAACAATTACAAGCAAGGTCATCTTACGAGTCTCATCCATTGTTGGCCATACTACTCGGCGCAACTCCATTCTCGACTCCTTAAAGAAGACCACTAAGTTCTTCCCTGTTGGAGAGACAAAAAAGATCCCCGCACCAACAGCCAACCCAGCGATCAACGCGCCAAAAGAGTAGAGCATATTGATGCCCTCAAAGTAGTAATAGACAAAGATCCCTGCCAATACCACTAATACTGCAAGCCAGACTAAACCTTTACCGCTCTTAACTTCTTGCCCTTTAGTTTGTGAGGCTCTCTTTGCAACTGCGGGTTGCTCATTCACCTTTACAGGCTTTTTCTTTGTTTTCATCTTATTACTTCTCATTCATGCACATTAAACCGGCATTATACTAGATAATTTTGATTAGATAAAATAAAAGCAGTCAGAAACTAAACTGACTGCTTTATATTTTGGCGGGCCAAGAAGGAATCGAACCCTCAACCTACGGTTTTGGAGACCGTCGCTCTGCCAATTGAGCTATTGACCCAAATACTGCTAGCAGTAATTATGCAATAACTTTAGCTACAACACCTGCACCAACTGTACGACCACCTTCACGGATTGCGAAACGTAAACCTTCATCCATCGCGATTGGGTTGATTAACTCAACAACCATCTTGATGTTATCGCCAGGCATTACCATCTCTACACCTTCTGGAAGTTCAACTGCACCTGTTACGTCAGTTGTACGGAAGTAGAATTGTGGGCGGTATCCTTTGAAGAATGGAGTATGACGACCACCTTCTTCTTTAGATAATACATATACTTCTGCTTCAAATTTTGTGTGTGGCTTAATTGAACCTGGTTTTGCTAATACTTGACCACGCTCAACATCTTCACGTTTTGTACCACGAAGAAGAACACCAACGTTATCACCTGCTTGACCTTGATCAAGAAGCTTACGGAACATCTCAACGCCCGTACAAGTTGTTTTCTGAGTTGGACGAATTCCTACAATCTCAAGCTCTTCACCAGTCTTAACAATACCAGATTCGATACGGCCAGTTACAACTGTACCACGACCTGAAATTGAGAATACATCTTCGATAGGCATAAGGAATGGCTTATCGATTTCACGTACCGGCTCAGGAATCCACTCATCTAATGCTGCAAGAAGTTTTTTAATTGCAGGAACACCGATTTCAGACTCATCCCCTTCGATTGCTTTAAGCGCAGAACCTACGATTACTGGCGTATCATCACCTGGGAAATCGTATGCATCAAGAAGCTCACGAACTTCCATCTCTACTAACTCGATCAATTCAGGATCATCAACCATATCCGCTTTGTTTAAGAAAACAAGGATATATGGAACACCTACTTGACGAGATAAAAGGATGTGCTCACGTGTTTGTGGCATCGGACCATCAGCAGCTGAACAAACGAGGATTGCCCCATCCATCTGCGCCGCACCAGTGATCATGTTTTTAACATAGTCTGCGTGCCCTGGGCAGTCAACGTGTGCATAGTGACGGTTTTCAGACTCATACTCAACGTGTGAAGTTGAAATCGTGATACCACGCTCTCTCTCTTCCGGCGCATTATCGATCTGATCATATGCACGAACGTTTGCACCTACAGACTCATTACCTACTTTTGTTAAAGCAGCTGTCAATGTAGTTTTACCATGGTCAACGTGGCCAATTGTACCGACATTGACGTGCGGCTTATTACGACTAAAAGTTTCCTTTGACATAATATCACTCTTCTTGATTAGATTAATTACACGGAAGGGGAATGGTGCTCATAACCGGAATTGAACTGGTGACCTCGTCCTTACCAAGGACGCGCTCTACCAACTGAGCTATATGAGCAGAAATGGAGCGGGTGATGGGAATCGAACCCACACAATCAGCTTGGAAGGCTGAGATTCTACCATTGAACTACACCCGCGAAACTCATTTTTGAAGCTAAAATTTGGTGGTGGAGGTAGGATTCGAACCTACGAAGGCATAGCCGCCAGATTTACAGTCTAGTCCCTTTAACCACTCGGGAACTCCACCAGATAAGCCATCATTATACATTGAGTTTTCAATGTGTCAATTTAATTTTTGCTTATTTTTTTATCACTCTTTAAAATCTCTTTCAAACAATCTTTAAGCGATTTTAAGTGGTTTTTAAGCTATAGAAAGATAGCTCTTAAACAATTAAATTGAACTTTGGCTAACAGTGTAAACATCATTTCGAAAGATTACTGAGTGACTCTAGGAGCACTTTGTCTTTGCTGTAGATGTCAGCACGGAAAGAAATACTATCATTCTCTACTCTCGTTGTCATGTATAAAGTATAGACAGGTATCTTTTTATCCTTATTTAGACTGACATGAGCTTCCGAAGAGCGCTTAAATGCTGACTTTATCCGTTTTTGATCCCATCCTGCCTCGCCTAAAAAATACTCAGCAAGTTCTTCTGGATTCTCTATCCGCACACACCCTGAGCTAAAATCTCGTGATGTTTTATCGAAAAGATATTTTGAAGGGGTATCGTGCAGATAGATTGCATGTTCATTCGGGAACATAAATTTAACGCGACCTAAGGAGTTGTGATCGCCAGGATCTTGCCGTAACTGAAAAGGAAAGTTATTACGACTATATTGCGACCAATCTACCGTTCCGGGATCAATCTCTACCCCATTGCGAAAGATTCGAATCTTTGAGCGATTAAGCGCATAAGGGTTCTGCTTTAAGCGAGGAAGAAAATCATTGACAGCCATTGAACGAGGAACATGCCAATAGGGACTAAAGACAATATAACTCATCGGCGACATAAAGACCGGCGTCTTACGAGCGCCCCGCCCCACTACAGTTCGCGCATTAAGAACCTCTTTCCCCTCTTTAATAACAGCATAACGGAAACCGGGGATATCGACAGCAACATAGTGATTCCCCATTGTTGCCGGCATCCAGCGCCAACGCTCCATATTGATCTGAATCTGCTCGATACGATCACGGTTAGAGCGATTTAATTCGGTAATCGTCTTTGCTCCAGCGGCACCATCAGGCTCTAAAAGATGGGTCTTTTGAAATGCTTTAACCGCTTCTCCCATTTTTGCATCATAATACTTAGCATCGCCTGCATCATACCCCTGGTAATTGAGACGATCACGCATCTGAATCACACGCTCTCCACTCATGCCGGGCTTAATAGTAGGCCCTTTTGCAATCAGCGCCGGTTCTTGATCAAATTCTTTCGCCTTAAAGGCTCGAAGTGCTCGCTTTAAATTATGATATTCAGGATAAGCAGGTTGTAACTTATTCGCTACCGCTTGAGGATCATCACTCTCTATTAATGTTACTAAAACCTCAGGAGCATCCACTTTTCGCCCTTCTAGTAACCAATCAGGATCTCGCTTCTTCAATTCAGGCATTCCTACGACCATATCGCGGATATAGGCTAACATCCCTACCTGCAAAAGCTCATTGATCTCGGCCTGATAGAGAGCGGGGTCTGCTTGAAGGAGATTTTGAATACGCCCAACATGGTAGAGTTGTGGCAAGAGCCCCTCCTCCTCACTTGCTAAGAGAAGCTGATAGAGCGCCTCCCCCTTCGGAGTCAAGCCTTTCTGATTCACAAGGAGCGAAGAGCTATCTATTGATTCCTTAAACTGCTCTTTAAAACGTTGGTGAAAACGATTTAGGATATTATTACTGACCCGTGCTTGATAAGGGTAATTCTCCCCTGCCTTGGCTGCTTTTTCTGCCCAGTAATTAGCACGCGCACTATAATCGATCGCTTCTGTTGGCATTGTAAATCGCTGAAAATTTTCAGCAACGAGCGCCATCTCTTCCTCCGACTCATCAAGATCCTCCATCAATAATTGAGGATCTGAAGAGCTTATCTCTTCTACAACCTCAACAGGCGCTTGCGCTCTCTCTGCTACTTGCGAACGCAATTCTAAAGCGGGGATATTTTCTGACTCTTTCGGCGCTGAAACCATCTCAGTAACAGTAGTTATCTCAGATAGAGATTGCTCAGATAAGGGTTGCTCAGGAAGCTCACCCCCATCAAATAGCGACCCAATCGCATCAACATTATTAAGATCAACACGAATTTGTAACGACTTCTCCTCAGAAGCAACAACTGCCTCTGGAAAGAGCGCCATCCAGATCCCTACTGCAATAAGATGTCTTTTCATCTTGATTTTACCTCACCATTATAGGTATTTATTTACATAAATTTATTAATAAGAGATCGTTATAATACACTACTTTATAGAATATTTTATAGTGCCGATGATAGTACCGCTCTATAGCCCCCATTCGATTAATGATCTCCTCGATGCCCCCATCGATCTCTCTATCGATATCGACATCTATTTTTACGCTTTTTTATAAAAAAAGAGATAACCCATTTTCCTGGCTATCTCTCTTACCTCTCTCATCTCTCTCGATAATTGATGATTCATAATTTCGATTCTAGGGTTTCGACTTAAGGATTCCAATTTCAGGACCTCACTCTCAGAGAATATCCCCTAGCTCTTTTTAGCAAACGCTATGAACCTCATTCTACTGGTCTGACTCCCCTCTTTAACGCTTTTTAAGGGAGAGCAGATCAAATGGTGTCTCCTGATAGACGCAGTAGTTCAACCAATTAGCAAAGAGAAGATTACCATGAGAACGCCAAGTGACAAGCGGCGCCTCTGATGGATCATTGTTACGATAATAATTTTTAGGCGGATCGATCTTATCACCCCGCTCTAAATCACGGCGATACTCACGATCTAATGTGTCATGATCATATTCACCATGCCCCATAACATAGACGTGGCGCAGATCTCTATTGGCAACAATATGAACCCCTGCTTCTGCCGATTCCGCTAAGATCATTAACTCTTCATGCTCTAAGATCTCCTCTCTTCTTACCTCTGTATGACGACTATGAGGTGCATAAAATTGATCATCAAATCCTCTTAAGAGCTTCACATTTTGAGCGGTAACTTCATGAGGAAAGACGCCGAAGCACTTCTCCTCTAGTGAATGCTTATCTACGCCATAACGGTAGTAGAGCCCTGCTTGTGCGCCCCAGCAGATATAGAGTGTTGAGAAGACATTTTTATCCGCCCACTCCATGATCTCCGTTAACTCTTGCCAATACTGCACCTCCTCAAAAGGGATCGTCTCCACCGGAGCACCCGTAATAATAAAGCCATCAAAGGCATCCTCTTTAATACCCTCAAAAGTACGATAGAAGGTATCTAGATACGCTTTATCAGTATTTTTAGGTTGATAGCTCTCTGTCGCAATAAAGACGGGATCGATCTGTAGAGGAGTATTCCCTAAGACTCGAAGCAATTGTGTCTCCGTCACCTCTTTAAGCGGCATTAAATTTAAAATCGCAATTTTTAAGGGTCGAATATCTTGTGCGACAGCACGATCTTCATCCATGACGAAGATATTTTCATTTTTCAATACCTGGTAAGCAGGTAGCGCGTTAGGAATTTTAACCGGCATTTAGCCTCCTCATATTCCATTTCTCAATGTTAAAGCGATGGGGTAACACCTCAATAACATCTCAAAACAACATATCAATAATCTATTTTACCAATGAGAAAAGAGCTGCTTAATAGTGATAAACAGCTCTTTTGATTTTTAGTATTGATCATCTACCGCTTGTCGCTCTTAACGCTCGTATCGCCTCTAACAATCTATCGATAAGAGAATAAGCATCGATCATCAATACCCTATTAAGCCTTATGCTTGCTGTGATTTCTCTAATGCTTGATCAATATCTGCAATCAGATCATCAACATCCTCTAAACCGATAGAGAGACGGATCAACTCAGGCAGTACGCCGGCAAGTTTTAACCCCTCCTCATCGAGCTGTGAGTGAGTTGTTCCCGCAGGATGAATCACTAAGCTCTTCGCATCAGCCACATTGGCAAGAAGAGAGAAGATCTCTAAATTATCGATAAATTTAATGCTCGCCTCTTTCCCCCCTTTTACACCAAACGTGAAGATGGCGCCGACGCCTTTTGGGAAATAGTGCTGCGCTCGCTCATAATATTCACTTGAGGGTAATCCAGGATGTTTTACCCAAGCAACTGCCGGATGTTTTTCAAGATGCTTTGCGATCTTCAGGGCAGATTCAGTCATGCGCTCTACACGAAGACTTAAGGTCTCAGCGCCTAAAAGAATTAAGAATGCATTAAAGGGGCTAATACAGGCTCCGGTATCTCGTAATAGCTCAACACGCGCCTTTAAGATATAGGCCTGTTCACCAAGATCGGCATATTGCAAACCATGATAAGCGGCATCGGGAGTATTAAATCCAGGGTAACGCGGATTATCTTTATAGTTAAAGTTACCATTATCGACAATTGCGCCACCAATTGAGGTGCCGTGGCCACCAATATACTTTGTCAATGAGTGGACAATCACATTGATGCCATAGGATTTGAGATTGATCAGATAGGGGGTTCCGAAGGTATTATCAACAATCGTCACAATCTGATGCTTTTGTGCAATCTCAACAATCCTCTCAATATTGGGAATATTGATATCTGGATTGCCGATACTCTCAAAGAAGATCGCTTTTGTCTTCTCATTAATTAAGCTCTCCAATCCTGCGAAATCTTCCGGCTCAACAAAGTGAACCTTGATGCCAAACTGAGATTGTAAGCGATTATTAAAGAGGGTATAGGTTCCCCCATAGATCGTACTTAAGGTGATAATTTCATCACCAGGGGTTGCCACATTTAAAACAGCGTAGAGAATTGCGGCCATGCCAGAGCTTGTCGCTAATGCACCAACGCCCCCTTCTAATGCTGCAACACGCTTTTCAAGCACATCTGTTGTAGGATTCATAATCCGAGTATAGATATTACCCGGCTTTGCAAGCCCGAAAAGATCCGCCGCATGTTGCGAATCATCAAAAACATAACTTGAGGTTTGGTAGATTGGAACGGCTCTCGATTTGGTTTCATCAACCACTTGGCCGGCATGAACTTGTAGAGTATCGAAACTCCAGTTTTGGGTAGTCATTTAAAAGAACTCCTAAATTTTATTGGTTGCATATTCGATCCGCTCTAAAAAAGCGCTCTCTACACTTAGAGACGCACAAATCGCAGGATCGAGATATGAAAAAGTAATCACGCTAAGTCCAAAAAATTAGAAACATAAACTTAGGCGCTTAAGAGATAGCTATATCGCAGAGAAAAAGAGAAAGCAACTAAAATATTTCCCCCAACCTTACTCTTCTTTCACTAAAGCACTGCTCTCCCCTTCTCAAAAAATGATCTAAGAGAGTAGATCTCTGTAGGCTCTATCTTTTAAAAATTGAGCAGAGTAAAAATTTTCCTCGCCTTTACTTCCTATCCCTATCTTTTCACCGACTTTACCACTCTTATTCGCTTTAACTCTTTGGTTAAAGTGAGCAATAGGGAGAGATATTAAGATCATTCCGCAGCCAAAAAGAGAAGCAGAACAGAGCAAAAACAGTATCAAAAAATGCTCTTAACAGATATTAAATAGAAGATGATCAAGATCTAAAAAGAGTAACCAGCACTATTTCGTTTTCGATACTCTATCTCAATCTTACCCCAAAAAAAACGAGCGAAAAATAGTCAAACTTTTTCTATCTCTATTTCCCTTTTCCTCTCTCTATCATCTCCTAATTATTCTTTTTTAATATTACTTCTTATCCGATTACTACTTACCGGATTACTTCTTATCGGATTCCTTCTTATCGAATTGCTTCTTTCTGGGTTTCTTCTTCCTAGATTGCTTCTTACTGGAATAAAAAAGCCGGCAGCTTATTACGGCTACCGGCACTTTACAGCCCACTGTTCGTCGAGGTATCGATTCAATTTTGGAGAGAGATCATCAGTACCTCAAAGAGACGTTAGGCAGTGTAAACTGGTTCTCCTGCAATATAGGTGGCAGCAATTGCCCGATCATCCCCCATCATCATCTGAATAAAGAGCGCTTCCTCTAATGAAGAGGCAGAGTGCATACGATATTCGATGATCGGAGTTGATTTAAGATCTAAAATTGTCAAATCAGCCTCCATTCCTGGAGCAATTGAACCGATCTTCTCTTCAAGCTGAAGCGCTTCGGCTGTCCCACGGGTTGCAAGATAGAATGTATGTAGCGATGAATAGGGAGTCCCATTGAGTTGGGCCGCTTTATAGGCCTCATTCATCGTCTGCAAAATAGAGAAACTCGTCCCCGCACCTAAATCAGTCCCTAAACCGACCTTAATAGGACGCGCCTCTGCTTTGGCATGTTGGAGATTGAAAGCGCCACTGCCTAAAAAGAAGTTGGAGGTGGGGCAATGTGCTACAGCCGCACCACGCTCATGAAGAATCGCAAGCTCCCGCTCTGTTAAATGGACACCATGCCCGTAGATCGCACGATCTCGCAATAGACCATACTGATCATAAACATACGCATAGTCGAGTGCCTTAGGAAAGAGCGAACGAACCCACTCAATCTCATCGAGATTTTCAGAGATATGGGATTGAATCAATGTATCGGGATACTCTGCAGCTAACGCGCCGACCATCTCTAACTGCTCAAAAGTGGATGTTGGTGCAAATCGTGGCGTAATAACATACTCTGCCCGTCCACGCCCATGCCACTTTTCAATAAGCGCTTTCGATTCATCATAAGCACTTTGAGCAGTATCTAAGAGGGCTTCGGGCGCATTGCGATCCATACAGACCTTTCCAGCCATAACGCGCATATTGTAGCGCTCAGCCTCACTAAAAATCGCATCAACTGATTCTGGAAAGACAGTACAAAATATCGTCGAAGAGGTGACGCCATTACGATGTTGTTCTTGCAAAAAGCGTTTCGCCACTTGATCGGCATGAGCTCGATCTTTAAATTTCTGTTCAGCAATAAAGGTATATTGATTGAGCCAATCGATCAGCTGCTCACCGTAAGAAGCGATAATCTCTGTTTGGGGATAATGCACATGGCTATCGATAAATCCCGGCAAAATAAGGTGATCGCGATAGTGGGTAATCGGAGTATTTTCTAATGTAGGTAGTAACTGATCTGCTGAACCAACCGCGACAATCATCCCCCCTTCCATCACCACAATCGCATCTGACTCATAGCGATATGATTCCTCTAGCGGATGAAAAAATGGATCTTGATGGAAGGTTAATAGCGCCCCACGGATTGCTCTGCGCTCCCCTTGGTTTCTGGCATGCTTTAAATTTTGATCCATAACTGATTTCTGCATCGACATCTACCCTCAACTCCCCTCTAATCATAAAAAAACTTCCGCAAATCTCTTTGACGGAAGAATCTTTGTAGAAAGATACCATATTTTTGCTAAAAGCGATATCCTTCTCATAAGAGATCGCACTTGAGTGCCACTGCCAAAAAAGTGAAAAAACGTTATAATTGCCCTACCGTTAAAGATCATCAATCATAGATCATGATTCTATAACGATATTCTATAACGATTATTTATTGCATCCGATAGTAGAAGATCGATCAATACGGCACCTAAAATTTTCGGGATTAAAGTTACATAAGGAGCGAAATAATGCCCAAAGAGCCCCAAGAACAAGCGTGTGAAAGTACTCTTATAGAGAGTGATAACACCCCTCCTGATCTTGTTGATCAAGTGATTGAGAAGTGGCAAGCAACCCCACTTCAACAGATGGATTTTACCGGCACCGAAATTATCGGACGGATTGTACGAATGGACTCTTTCATCAATAAGATGATCGACGAAAACTTATCACGCTATCGCATCAATTTTGGGGACTTCAATATCTTGGCTGTTCTCCTTAGAGAAGAGAATCATCAACTCACTCCTGGTCGTATCCAAGAGTTGATCTTTGTCTCCTCTGGGGGGCTCTCTAATCGTATGATTCGCCTAGAAGCCAAAGGTCTCATTGAGCGCTCCACCGATCCTAAAGATCGAAGAGGTGTTATTGTAACGCTCACAGAAGAGGGGAAAGCATTGATTGAAAAAGTAGCACCTACCCATATCGATCTAGAGAACTCCCTTATCACACACTTATCGGATGAGGAGCGAGATATCTTTATCAAACTTCTTAAAAAGACACTTCGTCATGCAGAGATGATGAGCCGGTAATTAAGATCGATCGGTACAGATTGAGATGGAGTCTATCGAGATGACGATCGAGAAATAACAAAAAGAGACAATAAAAGAGGCAATAAAAAGAGCGGGAACATCATATTCTCGCTCTCTCTTTTCGTACTACCGATCCTTGGAAATAATCTTCCCTACTTCATAAAATGCATCATCGCATAGGGCACTTCAGCTAAGAGATCTCCCGCCTCAGGCTCTGTTAGATCATAGATCCCATATCCCAATGCCTCAATAAATTTCACCGCGCCCTCATTATCTCGATAGATATCGATATAGCTTGCGCCCTGCTCTTCTGCCGCGCTTATCAATGCTGAACCGATGCCAAGACGAATCCACTCCTTATCAACAGCAATACGTTCTATCGCATCCTCTTCAGCGGCAAGGATTCCAACTAACTCACCTTCAACATAAGCACCTAACAGAATTGATGTTTCACGTAAAAACTGAAAAGTCTCCGGAAGCGTTGCCAAGTAGAGCGCCTTTCCAACCCCATGGTTGATCTCTGCTAATCGCTGATAAAGTAATGCACCGGCACTTTCGATCTCCTCGTCAGATAGCGGTTGAATCGTATATCGACAAGATTCGGCATCCTCTTCACGGTATTTTTTATCTAAGTCTTTCACTCTCTTCATTGTGATATCACTCCTTCTAGCATTCAATCATCATTTCAATTCTACGGCGCATATCTTACACAACTCTCCCCTAAAGTCGCTACAAGAGATCGCATAAAGGATTCTCTACCAACAAAATAGTGATCAAATAACGATCAGGTAACAAGCAAAAAACAACCAAACAATAACAATAACAATAACAACCCAATAACGGACAAATAACAAACAGCTATCCAATAGCCTCAAGATAGCGATAAAACAACGATAAAAAATGCCCACCTTACAATAAGGTGAGCATTCCACTCTCTTCTTTGAACATTACAAAATCAGATCTCCTGATCGATCCTCATAACGTCTAACAACTAGTTAGGTTCTTCAATACGCCCTGGCTTACGATTAGGATTCTCATCATATGCTTTTGCCACTTTTGAGAATTTAATCGCAATAGCAGCACAGATATAAGCAAAGATCGCCCCCAAAACAGCACCGATGGGAACAATGATAAAGATCCGGTAGGAGAAAGAGCTGATACCTAACATCTGCGCAATGGGCTCATCGATAAAGAAGATAATGCCGACAATCACCAAGAGATAGAAGAAACTTAAGATAAATCCTCGCTTTAAGGCCATTAAGCGGAAGAGTCCCCCTAAATCTTGCTTCGCAAAACCACTCATCCAGAAGCCTAAAATCAACCCAAGCGGTAAAATAGCGGAGAAGGTGATTGTTGAAAAGGGAACGATCTTACTCAATTCCATAGCCGCATTATTACCATCGGCTACCAACTTATTGAGAAGCGTAAAACCGATAATATAGGTGATTAACGCAAAGAGATTAAAGATGAAAAAAAAGGTTAATGTAATTCTACCACTCTGATCCTGCTGATAGACTTGATCCGGCCGTGTTGTCATAGCGAACTCCTTCCCACAAATATGCTAAGCTTGAGTCATTGCCTTAGAGCGTCAATAGAGGCGCGATCCCATTGTTACCCTAACAGCGATAACTGAAAAATTATCGATAAACGTTATTGATAGACCTATTAATAGATATTATTGACAGACGTATTGATAGATCTATTGGTAGATATTCAATATTTCAATATTTCAATATCGCAATATCGCAATATCGCAATATCGATAATCATTTTATAAAATTATTCTAACATATCGACTCTTTATTAAGCTCGTTATAATCAAATTCTTATAAGATATTTTTAAAAGATAGAGAGCGTCAATTGCAAGAAAGAGAAAAGAGAGAGGAATAGAGACGGCATGAAAATTTTACACACCGCCGATTGGCATCTTGGCAAACTGATCCATGGAATCTATATGACCGAGGATCAGCGTGCTATTTTAGCGCAGTTAACCACCTATATTAAGCAAGAGCACCCCGATCTGATCATCATTGCCGGAGATCTCTACGATCGCGCCATCCCGCCAGTTGAAGCTATCGAACTGCTCGATCAATTTTTACGTGATATTGCCCTGAAAGCCGGCATTCCTATTATCGCCATTACCGGCAATCATGATAGCCCTAAGCGCCTCCAATTTGGTAATGAGTTTCTCCAGAGTCAATCCTGCTTTTTAATCACAGAGCTCGACCCTACCTTTCAACCGATCATTCTCTCGGACCAATGGGGAGAAGTCCATTTCTACCCGATTCCCTACTTAGAACCCTCTCTCGTACGCCATATTTTACAAGATGAGCATATCACCGATCACGATAGCGCCTTAAAAGCGATCGTCACCAAAATCGAAGCGCAATATGATCCTACGGTTCGTAATATTCTCATTCTTCATGCATTTGTGATCCACTCCTCTTCAAAAGAGAGACTCACCTCCGATTCAGAACGTCCGCTCGCCATTGGTGGCAGTGAATATGTCTCTGCCGAGCACTTTGAGATCTTTGATTATGTGGCGCTCGGTCATCTCCATCAAGCGCACTACATTAAAGATGAACGCATACAATACGCAGGCTCCCTCTTAAAATATTCTCAATCAGAAGCCAATCATCAAAAAGTGATCTTGGAGATTGAGCTCGGCGCTAAAGGAGAGTTATCCATTGAGAAGGTCGCTTTTACTCCCCGTCGGGAGTTGCGTGAAGTGAAAGGATATCTCAAAGAGATTCTCCAGATGCCTCAAAGTGAAGATTACTGTTTTGTTACCCTTTTAGATGAGACGCCGGTACTCCAACCGATGGCGCAAATTCGTACTGTTTTCCCCAATGCGATGCATGTTCAGAGATTGCCGATAGAGACACCGATGTTTCACAAGAAACATTTTGAGACACCTCAAAGAGAGCGAGAGGATGATCTCTCGCTCTTTACCGGCTTCTATCGTACCCTGCTCGATAGAGAACCCGATGCCGAGACATTACAGATTTTTGCTGATGCTATCCAACAGACAGAGAGTGAGTAGAGGAGAATCCCATGCGCCCCATTCAATTAACCCTTACCGCATTTGGCCCCTATCATGGAACGGAAGTGATCGATTTTCGTAAACTTGCTCCTCATAATCTCTTTGTGATCTCCGGGAAAACCGGCGCCGGCAAGACAACGATCTTTGATGGAATCTCCTATGCGCTCTTTGGTGAAGCAAGCGGTCTCGATCGTCAAGATGCCACTCTCTCACTCCGAAGTGATTTTGCGATCGATGATGAGCCGACGACTGCTGAGCTTATTTTTGAGCTCAAGGGGAAAGAGTATCGCATCTTTCGTCAGCTTCCCTATCGCAAAACGGGTAACAAGACGATTACCCAAGGAAAGGCGGAGTTATATGCGCTTAACCATGATGGTCCTCAAAGTGATCTCTTTGCAGAGATCCCACTCGTTGAACGGCAGATTCCCAATATGGTCAACCCTAAAATTGAGGAGCTATTAGGACTCAATCGAGATCAATTCAATCAGCTTGTCATGCTTCCACAAGGGGAGTATCAGCGTTTTCTAACCTCCAAGACCACCGATAAAGAGGCGATTTTACGCACTGTCTTCAATACTGAACGTTATCAAACCGTTGTCGAGAATCTCAAAATGAGCGCCGATCGCTCTAAAGAGAAGGTCAGAGAGATTCAGTTTGGTTATAACACCCTGATCCAATCGATCTATCGGCAACTACCACCGCGGGAATCCCCTTTCTTCGAGCATTTTCAAGAGGGAAGTGAAATTCAGATCAATAGTTTTCAAGCGCTTGAAGGTTTAGGTGTAGAAGCGGCATTTTATCAAGCAGAAGAGCGCACTATTCGCAAAGAGATCACGCAGCAAGAAGCCATCATCGAAACAGAGCAGGAGCGACTGATAGAGAACCGAGCGCTCAATGCAAAATTCCAAGAGTTAGAGGATGCACAAAAAAATCTTCAAGCCCTTAGCGCACAACAATTAGCAGTTGACAGCTTAAAATATTCTGTCGCTCTTGCGGAAAAGGCACTGTCGATGGAAAAATTTGCCAATGATGCCTTTCGGTTACGTCGAGAGTACACTGAAGCCCAAAAGGCATTAGCAGCAGCGCAAGAGCGCTTCAAAGTGGCGGAAGTAGAGCATCAAAATGCGCTAGAACAACATCAACTTGCACAGAAGAAAGAGGATCTTATCACGGCGCTGAGTGAGGAGGTGACCCTTCTTGAGAGTCGAGAAAGAGAGATTGAGGCGCTAGCCCAATATCAGACCACTATCTCTCAGAGCCGAGTGCAGATCACTCAGATTCAACAAGAGATCAACCGTTTAAGCGATATCATCCGCGAAGAGCAGACGAAAAAGAGTGATTGCCAGCAGAGAATAAAAAATGCTGAAACCGATAGTGATCCTATAGCGCAATATCAACAACTCCATCGCGACTTTGAACATTTCTCAACATTACTTGAGAAGCAGAAGCACGAGCAAGCAACGCTCTTATCACTCGAAGAAGAGAAAACAAGAAGAGCTACTGCGCTTGAAAACGCGCAAAAAGAGCAGAAAGATGCAGCTATAAAATTTTATCAGCAACAAGCTTTAACGCTTGCCCATACGCTTGAAGATGGCAAACCTTGCCCTGTTTGTGGCAGCTTCCAGCATCCACATAAAATCGATGGAATAGATGCTCATACGGCAGGTGAAGATTCCATCAATCCACAACATCAGTTTGAGGTGGCCAATCAGAATCTGATCGATGCTCAGCGACGATATGATCAACTACTCAATAGAGAGAAAGAGCTAGAAGAGAGAGTTCAACAAGCTTCTCAAGATCTTGAAGAGTCGTGGCAAAAAATGATCACTTTCAGCCAACAAGAGAGTGATGAGATAGTGCCTCTAGCCCTTGAGATCTCGACCTACGAAATGATGGTTTCATCACTTGCCTCTAATCGGCAAAAAGTACAATCTGCCTTTGATAATAGCCAAAGATCATTACAGCTATTACGAACGTTACGCCCCGAGCTTGAAGCGATTGAAACCGCTTTAATGCAACATCAAAGAGAACTCGACCAAGTAAGGGAATCTTATCAAGAGAAGAGAAACTACCTTACAGAGATGGAGAGCGCACTCAAATCGATACTCCAAAATATCCCTGAAGAGCTACGTGATCCTCAAGCCTATCGAGCCTATCTTGATCAGCAAAAAAGCGCTTTAACAACGCTTAAAACGCAACTCAAATTAGCAGAAAAAAGATTACAAGAAGCAGAAAAAGAGCGAGCGCTTCTCTCTCAGAAACTAGAGCAACACCAGATAGAAAAAGAGAAGCTCTCTCAAGACTCAAAAAAAGCAGAAGAGGATTTTACTCTGGCACTTATCCAAGCCTCTTTTATCAAAAAGAGTAATGATGGCGCTGAAGAGACTGATGAAGCTCAATTTATTGCGGCGCAACAGCAGATCCCTCATCTCGCTGAAAATCGTGACAAGGTGGCCGAGTTTGAACGACGCTATCTCATCGCCCATGAGAAGGTCAATGCCCTCTCTCTTGCTCTTGCCGGAAAAGCACCGATCGAGCTCTCCGAACTTGAGCAAAAAGTAGGTAGCGATAAAGAGAAGCTTGCAGAATTGCAGAGCGGACTTCATAAAAATCAGCAACTTATCACCCAGATAAAGCAGACGATTACCGGGATTAATGAGGTCAGTAGCGCTTTAGAGGCGGCACGTGCGCGGCATGAAAAAACAGTTGAGGTTTATGATCTTGTCCGCGGACAAAATAGTAGCCGAATCTCGCTCGAGCGCTTTATTCTCATCGAATATTTTGAAATGATTATTCATGCGGCAAATCTCCGACTCTATCAGATGAGTCATGGTCAGTTTCAATTTATTCGTTCCGAAGATATTGCTGCGCGCAATGTTCAAAGTGGACTTGATCTCAATATTTATGATGCTTATACCGGAGAAAATCGCGATGTTAAGACCTTATCAGGCGGAGAGAAATTTAAAGCTTCGCTCAGTCTCTCTTTGGGGATGGCAGATGTGATTCAATCCCATAAAGGGGGCGTCTCTATCGATACCCTCTTTATTGATGAAGGATTTGGAGCACTTGATGAGGAGTCCCTTATGCAGGCAATCGATGTTCTCATCGAGCTACAAGCCTCTGGACGTATGATCGGTGTGATTTCCCATGTAGAAGAGCTCAAGCAGGCATTGCCGGCACGTATCGAAGTCACCAAAACAAAGAGTGGCTATAGTAAAACGGCAATTATTCACCATCAATAATCCCTTCGATCTTATCGATGCCGATCTGCGGGCATGCACCGGCAAAAAGAACGAAATGGTAAATTCCCGCCCCTCAAAAGATTCTCTTAAGAATCATAAGAATGATTGACTGAAATTAATTGAAACAAAAAGAGGCTGTTGAGTTGCCGGAGATCACCACTGCATCCTTCCATAATTTGCATGCCGGCAATTGGCGATCTTCTATCACCCACTATTTTCTTAGAACAAAAAGAGCTGTTGAGTTGCCGGAGATCACCATCGCGTACATCTAAAAACCACGCGCCAGCAAATGGCATCAAAGATGCCAAACCGCGGGCATGCACCGGTAAAAAGAACGAAATGGTGAATTCCCGCCTCTCCATAAGCCTTCTTAAGAACAATTCATCAAAATAGCAAAGGCTGAACGTTGCCGGATCTCACTATCGCGCGTTTCCCAAAATCACGTGCCGGCAATTGGCATCAAAGATGCCGATCTGCGGGCATGCACCGGCAAAAAGAATGAAATGGTGAATTCCCGCCCCTCAAAAGATTCTCTTAAGAATCATAAGAATGATTGACTGAAATTAATTGAAACAAAAAGAGGCTGTTGAGTTGCCGGAGATCACCACTGCATCCTTCCATAATTTGCATGCCGGCAATTGGCGATCTTCTATCACCCACTATTTTCTTAGAACAAAAAGAGCTGTTGAGTTGCCGGAGATCACCATCGCGTACATCTAAAAACCACGCGCCGGCAATTGGCATCAAAGATGCCGATCTGCGGGCATGCACCGGCAAAAAGAACGAAATGGTAAATTCCCGCCCCTCAAAAGATTCTCTTAAGAATCATAAGAATGATTGACTGAAATTAATTGAAACAAAAAGAGCTGTTGAGTTGCCGGAGATCACCATCGCGTACATCTAAAAACCACGCGCCAGCAAATGGCATCAAAGACGCCAAACCGCGGGCATGCATTAGTGAAAAGAACGAAATGGTTGGCTCCCGCCCCTCAACAGATTCTCTTAAAAATGATTACATCGGTCCTAGCGGTAGCCCTAAGCTATAGTAGATTAAAAAGAGAACTGTCCAGCTACTAATAAAGATCAAACAATAAGGCAACATAATAGAGAGGAAAGTTCCAAAGCGAACTTTCGCATTATATTGTGCGATCAACGCTAATACCATCGGTAGATAGGGGTTTGTAGGCGAGATTACATTGGTCGTGGAATCCCCAATACGATATGCCATCTGAATCGCTTCTGGCTCAACACCGACTAACATTAAGAGCGGGACAAATACCGGCGCCATCATCGCCCATTGGGCAGAACCACTAAAGACAACAAGATTGATTAACCCTGCTAAAATCACCAGAGCACCTAGCATCACAACATTGGGTAACTCTATCTCTGCTAAAAAATCAGCCCCCGAGACCGCAAGCCACATCGAAAGATTGGTCCAATTAAACCAACCGATAAATTGTGCAATAAAGAAGACGAGAACAATATATCCCCCCACATTTTTTAAAGCATTGGCTAATAGTGTTGGTAGATCATCAAAATGGCGAATCGTGCCGGCAAAGATCCCATAGACAATCGCACAGCTGATAAAGAAGGTCATAATAATCGGAATCATCCCACTTAAGAAAGGAGATGGTACAAGACCACCATTGCCATTTCTTAAGGGAGAATCCTCTGGATAGATCGTTGCAATTAAGAGTAGAACAAAGAGTAAGGCATACAATCCTGTGATCTTTAGAGCCCGCTTCTCTTTTGCAGTAACCTGATAATCATCTCCCCCTGCCGGCGCTAGGTTATCATTATAATCTGCTGTAATAGGAAAACGTGGCTCGATAATCTTTTCTGTAATCCAAGTCCCCAAAATGGTTAAGAAAGGGACAGAGAGCAACATAAAATACCAGTTTGCCGCAGGTGTAATCTCAACACCATTGATAATCTTAGAGGCTTCATTGGTGACCCCGGAGAGAAGCACATCTGTCCCGGCAATAAAGATATTCGCGGTAAACCCTGCCGCAACAGCAACAAATCCGGCACAAATACCCACAATAGGATTCCGCTTAGTTGCTGCAAAGATAATCCCGGCTAAAGGTGGAACAAGAACAAATGCCGCATCTGATGCGAGATTGCCGACGATACCAACAATAAAAATAGAAGCGGTCACAAAACGGCGCGGCGCATTGAGTAGAAGCGCCTTAATCGCTGAATCAGCTAACCCAACCTCTTGCACAAGACCTACAGCAATCATCATACAGAGTACTAAACCGAGCGGTTTAAAGTCGATAAAGTTACTCACCGTTGATTGTAAAATATAGACTAAACCCTCTCCACTAATGAGATTGCGAATAGAGACCACATCATTCGTCACAGGATGGATCACTTCTAGGTTAATACCACTTAAAATTGCGGATAGTACCGCGATTAAGAGACAAAAAATAACAAATAGATAGAGCGGATTAGGGATCTTATTCCCAAATGATTCCACTCGATCAAACCAACTTCTCTTCTCTGCCGTCACAATGGGCCGCTCTAAATTCTTCTGCATTCGCACTCTCCTTAAATTACTTCATCTATCTACATCATCCAATAGCACTCTTCTTCAGGGCAATCTGCTCGCCCCCACGATTGAGTACACAATTAATGCTCTTTTCGACCTCATCGGCTTCTTCATCCCACAAGGTTGTCATCATCGATCTCCTTTATTGATCTATCTCTAATCTCTACCAAACTGAAAAAGATGATCGAAGTAGAGAGACTTCGATCATTCTTCATTCCCTTTAAAACTAGCAACTTAGACTAAAACTTATACTGATACTAATAATTGATACTAATAATTCAGACTGATAATCCACTTCATCTATTCCTTATCTAACATCATTTCGATGGAAGATAGGACTCAACTAAACCTACCAAAAAACTGGCCCCTAAAGGGGTAATATCATCATTAAAATCGTAATGACTATGATGCAGACCAATCGATGCGCCCGCTTCTGTTGCTACCGTGCCATTACCGATAAAGAGGTAACAGCCCGGCACCCGCTCAAGATAGAAGGCAAAATCTTCACTTGTCATCTGCTGCTCAATATCGAGTTTGACCTGATCTGCACCTACAAGCTCCGTTGCGACACTGATCGCTCTAGCCGCCTCTAACTCACTACTCACTGTAACGGGATGGCTAATCGGCCCTAAACGCATTGTTGCCTCCATCCCAAAAGCGCGCCCCATACTCTCTACTAAGAGATGCAATTGTGCAATGATCTTATGGCGCAATCTTTCATCATGAGTGCGGATCGTTCCTGCCATCTCGGCACTGCCAGCAATCGCATTGGTCGTCTCTCCACCATGAATTTGGGTAATCGCCACCACCAGAGGTGAGAGAGGATCGACAGTTCTTGCAACTAACCCCTGAATACCTTGGTAAATATGAGTTGCCACAAGAAGGGGATCTTGTGTCAACTGCGGAAGCCCGGCATGACCACTCTGTCCTTTTATAGTGATAAAGATTCGATCTGAACTTGCCATAATCGAACCTGGTTTAATGGCAAAAGTTCCCGCCGGCAATGTGGGCCAGTTATGCATCGCATAGATCGCATCTAAAGGGTAACGCGCTAAAAAATTCTCTTTAACAACTAACTGCTCGGCACCTCCTCTTCCCTCCTCCGCAGGTTGAAAGATCAAGATCGCCGTACCGGCAAAATTTCGATATTTAGCAAGATATTTTGCCGCCATCAATAACATCGTGGTGTGACCATCATGACCGCATGCATGCATAATGCCGAGATATTCAGAGCGATAGGTAAATTGATTCTGCTCTACTATCGGCAATGCATCCATATCTGCTCGAAGACCAATCATCGGTCCCCCATAACGGCCGGCAATAGTAGCAATTACTGCCGTCTTTGCAAAGGAGAGATCGATCTTATCAACACCATAAGCTGTTAAGAGCTCGACCACTTTCGCGCTTGTCGCTGACTCTTCAAATCCCAACTCTGGGTACTGATGGAAAGCGTGACGGATCGCTCTCGCCTCCTCTTGCCAGCCTTCGATCTCTTGCAAAATCGCTTGAGCACGATGCCTTTTAACACAATGCGCTTGCGAATCTTCCTCTTGAATGTTTCCCTTTTGAATATCTGTTGAAACGCCTCTTCGCTCACCTTCATTCATCGATATCACTCCACTCTTCTTCTCATCCCTTTAACTAAAATTGATCGAGCGCTTTCGCTCAGATCCCCCTAAAGGGCGCCTATTTCGCCCTTCTCTTCTTCCTATATACCCCATAATGAAGAAAGATGAAAGGAGGATGGGAGGAAGATGAAGGAAGATAGAAACGCTTCCTAAAATCGTGAGGTTAGAAATCTTAGTAGAGATAGCGAGATATTGAAATCATCTTCAAATTTAGAGCGCTAAATCTAATATCAACGCAGAAAAGAGGGAGATTCCCCGAATAATATCTGCCTCATGACTCAACTCTTGAGCATGATGGCTCAATCCATCGACCGATGGGATAAAGAGCATTACCGTTGGCATCAACATCGCCATAAAAGCGGCATCATGTCCGGCACCACTTAAGAGCGAATGAGATCGATATCCCAGCCGCTCGGCCCAAGAGGTTGCCTGCGCCTGAAGAGCTCTATCGAAAAGAACAGGTTCTGTAGTAGAGAGTCGCATCAACTTACTTGAGAGCTGATACTGCTTCTCAATGTGACTCTGCTGCTCCTTTAACGCCTCTAAAAAACGATCCCGATATTGCGTCCTAGAAAAACGGATATCCACTACCAATTGCGCAGCTCCCGGCACAACATTGATCGCATTGGGCGTAGTAATGAGCCTGCCACAGGTTGCTACAAAATAACCTTGTTCAAGCGCAGCCTCTGCCGCCATCTCAATCGCTAATTGATAAATCTTCGTGATCAATGCCGATGCTCCCACAAGGGCATCTTCTCTTAAGGTCATCGGGGTTGTACCGGAGTGATTCTGCTTACCGCTAATATTAATCTCCACACGATCGATTCCCACAATACCGGAGACAATTCCCACTTCCCGATCCAATGCTTCTAAGAGAGGTCCCTGCTCAATATGGAGTTCAACAAAACAATTTCCCGACTTTGGTGAAAGAAGATCACTCTGGAAGGGCGCTTCTCCCCCCATTTTGACAATAGCATCTGCTAACATTTCATCGGTGTAGGGATTTTTTCGTGCTAAATCTTGCTCGCTCAATACGCCGGCTAAACCTCTACTGCCGATACAAGAGAGCCCCCAATCACTACTCTCCTCTGCTAAAAAATCGATTAGTTCTAGAGAATATTGCGGTTTTTCTCCGGAAGTGATGATGCTTTGCAGCACTGAGATCCCGGCAATCACCCCTAAGATACCATCATAGAGCCCTCCACCCGGTACCGTATCTGTGTGGGAGCCAAAGTAGATCGTCTCCGCTCGCTCCCCCTCTAAACGCACCCGAAGATTGCCAATGGCATCATAGTAAGGCGTTAAACCTAATGCACTTAATCGTTCAACGAGCCATGCTCTACCAGCTAGATACTGATCGGTAAATGCACGGCGCGTATAGGGCTGATCAGAATCGGTTAATGCTTTTAAAGCGGCAAAATCAGCAAAGATCGATTGCTGATCAATCTGATCCACTAATTGTAAAATCTTCAGGTTTCGCGCTTCTTCCGATCTCACTCGCTCCTCCTTCATCATCCTCTCCCTTATCATCTCTTCCTTCATATTACTCCTCCTCACTGATAAAAATGCAACGGCGAAATCCCCTCCGCAATTCTGCAATAGGCATGTTAAAATAGTAACCATTTTTTAATCCATGATTTAAAAGTCTCTCGAGATGATCTTGTTTTAAAGTCGCCTACTAAGACTTCGATCTCTCAATCGATCAATCTATGAGGAGTTGTAGATGACAACCTATCCCCGTGCCCTACTCCACCGCCGACTCGGCGCTCTGCTATACGATATTCTCGCGATCTTTGCCTTAGAGATGGTGATTGCTGTGATCTTCTTGCCCTTTAATGGCGGCAATGCTATTGAAGCAGGTCATCCCCTCTTTCCCCTTCAACGAACACTCTTTGCGCTGCTCCCCTTTATCTACTTTCTCTTCTTCTGGTTAAGGGATGCCCATACAACCGGCATGCGCGCATGGCGTCTACGTATTCAACAGATCGATGGTCGTCCTATTACAGCTCAACGAGCTATTCTTCGCCTGCTTACCGCGATCATTAGCTGGATTCCACTGGGCTTAGGCTTTTTATGGGTCTTTGTCTCCCCAACTCGCCTCGCCTGGCATGATAAGCTCTCCGGCACTGAGATTATTCAACTTCCTAAAAAAGAGAAACAATCTAACAAAAAGCGCGCTTAAGTTATGAAAAAAATTGCCCTCCCCTCTCGCTCTATCCCCGTGCAGAAACGTACTATTGAGTGGGAGATTGAAAACCCCGCTCATTTTGCTCTCAACCTGGTCAACTCAGCAAAGAGTAGCGATCAAACCTTGGTGGTTATTGTTAATGATATGCGCAAAGCAGAAAATCTTGCGCAAGATTGCACCTTTTTTGGGGGTGAAGCGGCGATTTTTCCCGATACTGAAACACTCCCTTACGATCCCTTCTCTCCTCAGATCGATATCATCTCCGAGCGGCTCTCCCTTCTCTTCCATCTGAAGTCCGGCAATCGCAAGATTGTGATTATCACGATCCCCACACTCCTTGAGCGCCTTCCCCCTCGCGAATTCTTCGATGCAAATGTTCTCCTCTTTCAACGAGGCGATATTATCGATCGCGAACAGTTTCGTCTTAACTTAGAAGCGGCGGGCTATCTCGCTGTCTCCAATGTTCTCTCTCCGGGGGAGTTCTCTGCACGTGGCTCGCTCTTCGATCTCTTTCCAATGGGGGAGAAATCGCCGCTCCGAATCGATTTTTTCGACAATGAGATCGATTCAATTCGCACCTTCGATCCAGAAAGTGGCGATACTATTGAGACCTTTGAGAAATTATCGCTTCTACCAACACGAGAGCTCGATATGAGCCCCAAAGGTTTGGAGACCTTTGCCCAAAAATACCAATCTACCTTTACCGATGATCCTGCTATTTTAGGCAAATCTCATATCTATCAAGAGACAATCAAGGGGAATCTCCCCTCCGGCATTGAAAACTATATGCCCCTCTTCTTTGATAATAGCGCCACCTTTTTCGACTATCTCCCAACGACGACTTCGCTCATTCTCTATCCTCATGTCGAGCAAGAAGCTCTTCGCTTTCAAGAGCTGATCGAGACTCGATTTGAACGCTATCGCCACGATCATCTCAAACCGATTCTTCCCCCAACGCGCCTCTATCTCACCCCTAAAGGGGCGGAGAGCCTCATTAGTCACTATCCACAGGTCGATCTTCGCTTTACCACGCAGTTTCAACCTTCGATCGATCTTAAAGCATTAAAGACACAAGCAGATTCGGGGAAAAGCCCCCTCTTTCTCTGCGCAGAAACCTCCGGTCGCCGTGAAAATCTTCTCAATCGTTTAGCTAATGAAGAGATCACACCGGTAATGGCACCCTCCCTACAAGCGGCATTTAGTAAACCGGCACCCCTCATGCTCTTAACGGGCGTTCTCAGTCAAGGTTTCTCTAATGAAACACCCCCTTTCCGCATGGTGACAGAGGCGGAGTTTCTCGGCGTTAAACCCCGTGAGTATCGTGCAAAAGGGAAAGTGGCCGATATTGAGGCGATGTTAACGAATCTCGACACATTAGAGATCGGTGATCCCATTATCCATATCAATCATGGGATTGGTCGTTATGCCGGCATGGATATTATCGATGATACCGAACTTGTGGTGATTCAATATAGAGATAATGCCAAGCTCTATGTTCCCGTCACCTCGCTCGATCTCCTCTCTAAATATTCAGGTAGCGAGAAGAGTAGCGCACCGCTACATAAGTTAGGCTCTGATCAATGGGATAAGGCTCGAAGAAAAGCGGCGGAAAAGGCGAATGATACTGCTGCTGAGCTCCTCGATATCTATGCTCGCCGAGAGGCGCAATCGGGTAAGGGGATGACACTGCCGGAAGAGTATCCTGCCTTTGCCGAGAGCTTCCCCTATAAGACGACGCCCGATCAGCAGCGAGCGATCGATGCCGTTTTAAGTGATCTTGAAGCGGGAAAAATGGATCGTATTGTCTGTGGTGATGTGGGTTTTGGAAAGACAGAAGTGGCAATGCGTGCCGCATTTATGGCAGCAATGAATGGTTATCAGGTCGCAATATTAGCCCCTACAACCCTTCTTGCTGAGCAACACGCCACCGCCTTTGAGGATCGTTTTGCCGATTGGCCCATTAAGATTGCCGCGCTCTCCCGTTTCCGCAAGAGTCGTGAGACTCGCGAGATCTTAGCTAGCTTAGAAAAAGGGGAGATCGATATTATTATCGGCACCCATCGCCTGCTCTCAGAAGATACCCTTTTTCACAATTTAGGTTTAGTGATTATCGATGAAGAGCATCGATTTGGGGTCAAACAGAAAGAGCGCCTTCGTGCTTTAAGAGCAGAGGTGAACTTTATGGCGATGACTGCAACACCCATTCCTCGCACACTCAATATGGGCTTAACAGGGCTTAAAGCGCTCTCCATTATTGCAACACCTCCCGAAAATCGTATCGCGGTACAGACCTTTGTCAATGAGTGGAGTGATGAATTGATTGTTGAAGCCTGTATGCGTGAATTTAAACGGGGCGGACAGGTCTATTTCCTCCACAATGAAGTGAAAAGTATTGAGCTCGTTGCCGAGCGACTTACCGCGCTAATGCCCAATATCTCTATCGGTATGGCGCATGGGCAGATGCATGAGAATGAGTTGGAAAAAGTGATGCTCGATTTCTATCATCATCGTATCAATATCCTTCTCTGTACCACCATTATTGAATCGGGGATCGATGTTCCTAATGCCAATACGGTGATTATCAATCGTGCAGATCATCTTGGACTTGCGCAACTTCATCAGATTCGAGGTCGTGTTGGGCGCTCTCATCATCGTGCTTTCTGTTATCTCATCGTGCCGGAGTCGGCAGCAATGACAAGTGATGCGAAAAAACGGATTGAAGCGATTGCCACGACCGATACTTTAGGTGCCGGCTTTATGTTAGCCAATCATGATTTAGAGATACGAGGTGCCGGAGAGCTCTTAGGAGATCAGCAAAGTGGTGAGATCAATGCGATCGGTTTCTCTCTCTATATGGAGCTCTTAAGTGAAGCGGCAGAGATGATTAAACGGGGTGGAAAACTCGATGTTGCAGATCCCTTCAACAAAGGATTAGAGATCACCATCGGTGCGCCGGCATTGATTCAAGAGGACTTTATCTTTGATGTTGCGATCCGTCTCTCCTACTACAAACGGATCGCTAGTGCAAAAAGTATCGATGCGCTCGATCAGATTCAGATCGAAATGATCGACCGTTTTGGCCTTCTTCCTGATGCGACAAAACGACTCTTCAAAATCGCAGAACTTAAGTTAAGAGCAAAACCGCTCAACTTAAAGAAGATCGAAGCGAATGCCCAAGGGGTACGAATGATCTTTGGAGAACAACCGCGTATCAATACGCCAAAATTAATCAGCCTAATTCAGGAGCAACCCCAATTTTATCAACTTCAAGGACAAGAGGCCCTACGTTACAAGTTACCCCTTGAGAGCCCAGAACTTCGCATCAATGCCATCAGCCGCCTAATCGATCTTCTCAGCTAATAGCAAGAAGATCATCCCTTAACGGCACGCGATTTTTGGAAGAGCGCGATAGTGAGATCCGGCAGCGTTCAGCCTTTGCTATTTTGATGAATTGTTCTTAAGACGGTTTATGGAGAGGCGGGAACTCACCATTTTGTTCTTTTTACCGGTGCATGCCCGCCATTCGGCATCCTCGATGCCAACTGCCGGCGCATAGTCTGTGGAAGAGCGCGATAGTGAGATCCGGCAGCTCATCAGCTCTTTTTGTTTCAATTAATAACAGAGATCCCCGGTAAAGATTGATCTTATCCCGCTTTGCCGAAAATTTCCTGAAGTGATCAGCGTAAAAGATTAAAATGGGGAGATCGATATCGGGTCGGCATCATGGTCGATAGACTCAATTAAACCTTTTTGTTGAGTCGAAAAAAGTCTGTAGAGCCGAGAGATGCAATATCATTTACCATATATCTAAGATATATCATTGTATTATTTGAACAATCTTATTGATCAATAAGAGCTATCAAAAGAAAAGGAATTTAGGATATGAAAAAGCTTTCCATCGTCATTCTAGCGGCAGGTTTAGGTTCTAGAATGAAATCAGCACTCCCCAAGCCTCTCCATAAAATTGGAGGCAAGCCGATGCTTGAACATGTTTTAGAGAGTGCAAGAAAGCTCAATCCCGATCGTTTAATTGTTGTTTATGGTCACCGTGGAGAAGAGCTACAAGCGGCCTTTACCCACCATGAAGATATCACTTGGGCAAAACAAGAGACCTTTGAAGGTACCGGAGATGCGATGAAGTACGCACTGCCCTACACCATTGAAGACTCTACCGTCCTCGTCCTCTATGGTGATACACCATTGATCCGTGCAGAAACATTGGAAGAGCTCGTCAAGAATGCCGAAAATACGCGCCTCAACTGGTTGATCTCTTCTGTTGAAAATCCTACCGGTTATGGCCGTATTATTCGTGACCATAATCATCATATGATTGCGATTATTGAAGAGAAAGATGCCAATGAGACCGAAAAAGAGATCAAAGAGATCAATACCGGTATCTTCGCCATCTGCCAAAACTTCTTAAAAGAGGCGCTTCCACAGATCGATAATGATAATCAACAAAATGAGTACTATCTCACCGATGTTGCAAAACTCGCAGTCCAAAATGGAATCACGATCCATACCATCGAGGAAGATCCGGCAGTGATCCAGGGCGTTAACGATCGTATTCAATTGGCTAATCTTGAGCGCTACTATCAGCAAGAGATGGCAAAACAACTCATGCTCAATGGTATTACGATCGATCATCCCGACTCTTTAACGATTCGTGGACGCGTTCAGAATGACCTCGATTGCCATATCGAAGCGAATGTGATTTTAGAAGGTAAAGTCATTTTAGGTAAAAATGTTGTAATCCGTACTGGTAGCGTCTTAAAAAATGTCGTTATTGGTGATAACACCATTATTCATCCTTACTCTGTTATTGAGAATGCATCAATCGGTGCGAATGCCTCTATCGGTCCTTTTGCACGCATTCGAGAGAATAGTAAATTAGGGGATAATACCCGCATTGGTAACTTTGTCGAAACTAAAAATAGCACCCTTGCTGATGGGGCAAAAGCCTCTCATCTTGCTTATTTAGGGGATGCTACGATCGGCAAGGAGAGTAATATTGGTGCCGGCGTCATTACCTGTAACTACGATGGAGCAAACAAGCATCAGACCATTATTGGTGATCATGCCTTTATCGGTTCAAATAGCTCCTTAGTAGCGCCCGTTAAAATTGGTAATCATGCAGCAACAGCCGCGGGTTCTATTGTTCCTAAAGATGTTAAAGATCATACCTTAGTTCGTAATCGCTTAGAGGCGATTCATGTGGAAAATTGGGAGATTCCGAAAAAAGGGGATACTAAAAAATAAATTTTAAAAGTTTTTAAAAGCTTCTTAAAACTGCTTAAAACTTCTTAAAGTGCAGATGATCCCGATCATCTGCCCAATCAGTTGAAAATTGATATACAAAAATATAGAGTAAATACTCCCATTTAACGGTAGAATAGTGGATGATTCTGGTAGAATAGAAGTTATATGGATGTGATTTATGGCGACATCTATTGTGGATCCGCTCCGAGCAGAAGCATTCGATCACAATAGTTACTAGCAGAGTCACAATAGACTTCAGTGATGAATCATTCAATTAAAAGGAAATTCATATGAAAAAAATTCTTCTTATTGCCGCTTCATTCGCAGCACTTTCAGTTCCAACTTTTGCACAGGTTGATCCTGAGCTTGCAACAGCTTCAGGTTGCTTTGCTTGCCATCGTCAAGATAGCAAATTAATTGGCCCAAGCTACGATGAAGTATACGAAAAGTATAAAGATGATGATGGTGCTGAAACCTATCTTGTTGAGAAAGTCACCAACGGTGGTTCAGGTGTTTGGGGTCCTATTCCAATGGCACCTAACTTACACATTCCACAAGAGAAGATTCAACTCTTAGTACAACAGATTCTTCATAAAGCAAACTAATTAGAAAGCAGAATGAAGCAAAGTTACGCTCATTTGTAACTTGTCATAAAGATCTATAGATATCAAAATGCCACCATAGAGTATCAATGGTGGCATTTTTTTATTACGCTTTTTTGTTGAACTTTAAATTATTAGTTTTAAATTATTGGTTTTAGATGATTGATTTATTGATCGAATAAGGCTGATGAATTGCCGGAGATTACTACTGCATACTTCTACAAGTTGCATGCCGGCAAATGGCGATTCTCCATCGCTGACTATTTTCTTGAAATAAAAAGCTGAACGCTGCCGGAGATTACTACTGCATACTTCCATAAGTTGTATGCCGGCAAATGGCGATTCTCCATCGCTGACTATTTTCTTGAAATAAAAAAGCTGAACGGTGCCGGTTCTTACTATCACTTACTTCTATAAACGACGCGCCGGCAGTTGGCATCAAGGATGCCGACCCGCGGACATGCACTGGTAAAAAGAATGAAATGGTCGCTTCCCGCAACTCCACAGACCTTCTTAAGAATGATTAATTGAAATTAATTGAAATAAAAAGAGCTGTTGAGTTGCCGGAGATCACTACTGCATACATCTACAAGTTGCATGCCGGCAAATGGCGATTCTCCATCGCTGACTATTTTCTTGAAATAAAAAAGCTGAACGGTGCCGGATCTTACTATCACGTGCTTCCATAAACTACGCGCCGGCAGTTGGTATCAAGGATACCGACCCGCGGACATGCACTGGTAAAAAGAATGAAATGGTCGCTTCCCGCAACTCCACAGACCTTCTTAAGAATGATTAATTGAAATTAATTGAAATAAAAAGAGCTGTTGAGTTGCCGGAGATCACTACTGCATACATCTACAAGTTGCATGCCGGCAAATGGCGATTCTCCATCGCTGACTATTTTCTTGAAATAAAAAGGCTGAACGCTGCCGGTTCTTACTATCACTTACTTCTATAAACTACGCGCCGGCAGTTGGTATCAAAGATGCCGACCCGCGGGCATGCACCGGCGAAAAGAATGAAATGGTCGCTTCCCGCCCCTCCACGAATTTTCTTAAGAATAAAGATTTTTCTTCGCTTCCTCCGAAGAGAGCTCTTTATAGATGGGCGCTAAGGCCGCTAAAACCTCTTCCACACTATCGACTAGCGTCACGCGATCGAGATCTTTCGCGATAATCATCTCTTGAGAGAGAAGCTCATTTCCAAACCAATCGAGAAGTGGCTGCCAAAATTGTCGATCTACTAAAATGATCGGTTTTTCGATCATCTTTTTAGTCTGCATCAAGGTTAAAGCTTCCATCAACTCATCGAGTGTTCCAAATCCACCTGGCACACAGATAAAAGCCTCCGAGTAGGCCAAAAATACCGTCTTACGCGTTAAAAAATGATCAAAATGGAGCGAGAGATCTTGGTAGATATTCGGCGACTGTTCACGAGGTAGCTTAATATTAAGACCGATTGAAGTTCCTAACTTCCCTGCCTGACAACCCCTATTTCCTGCTTCCATAACGCCGGGTCCACCGCCGGTGATAATAGAAACGCCCCGCTCTGAGAGCGCTTTAGCAATTTCAAAAGCTAATTGGTAGCTCCGATCATCTTTCGTTAATCGTGCAGAACCGAAGAGACTCACTGCCGGCTCTAAATTACGCAACCCTAAAACTTCATCCGCTCGCTCTAATTCCGCTTTAACAATGGGAATATCATAAATCGGAATTCGTCTTGCACCGCGACTTGCGGCTTTCAAGGTAGAATCTTCATTCACTGCTACTAAATCGGTAATTTCGCGACTCATCTCTCTCTTTTTAACTCCTACTTGATAACCTGATGTGATCACTTAGCGCTACACATCGATATTGATTAGATACCCCATTCCGATCGATTTTGAACCTACATACTTTTCGTCGAGCGAAGATAGACATCAAAACGAGTATTCGGCGACTCAACGGAGTGATTAGGCCTTTTCTCCCCCACAAAAGGAGCACCTTTCGGCCTCTTCACAACCACTCGTTCAGCGCCACTCTCTAGCGCTGCGTCTAGAAGCGCTTCACTATCGGGATCATCTCCTACCAGTTCACGGATAATACGAAGCTCTTTTTTCACTAAGGCTGATTTCTTCCGCTCAGGATACATCGGATCGAGATAGATGAGCTCAATCTGCTCGATCTCATCTACGATTTCACTCTGAATAACACCCGCTTGCTGATGAGAATAGTGCGTTAGATAATCGATCGCATCTTGCTCTCTTAAGTACCATTGCTGCGTAAATTGTGCCATCGGTACCGCTTGAAGTGCCACTTTTAGAAGAATCTGTAAAACAGGATTGCGCTCAAACATCGTGACATTAAAGCCGGCAAAGAAGAGAAGCGCAGAATCTCGCCCTAATCCCGCCGTAAGATCAAGTACATTTTTACGCTCATTGCTCTTCCACCCTAAGGCACGAAGAAGCGGTTCTTGCGCTTTATTGAGATGTTGCATACGGTAGCGCATCTTCTTGGAAAAGAAGTCGATTTTAAGATCGCCGGCCGCTAAATCGCGCCAAAAAAAGGCTTTACCATCCCAGATAAATCGATTCTCTTCTCGATCACTCTCTTCCAATTGTGCCAAGAGCTTTGCAGGAAGATTGTGGGGAGTACCAACTCCCTTCTTTGTTATCTCAAATGGATAGCGCATTTTGCCCCTCTTGACACCTTAAAGGGCGCCATGCTCCTCTTCGATTAAGGTCTGCTCAGCGATCAGACGAATCTTCTTCATCATCTGCGCTAAACCATTGGCACGATAGAGCGAAAGATGCTGCTCTAACTCAATTTCACGGATAAACTCTGGGGGATGATCGATGATCTCCTGCGGCGTACGCCCTGAATAGACACGAAGAAGCAACGCTAAAAGCCCCGAAACAATAGCAGAATCACTCGTAGCTTGAAAATAGAGACGCCCTTCATGATATTGAGAGAGCAACCAAACCTGTGCTTGGCAACCATAGAGGCGATTCTCTTCAATACGCTGATCATCGGGAAAGGGAGGCATTGCGCGCCCTAAATCGATAAGATATTCATAACGGGCGGTCCAATCATCTAAAAACTGAAAGCCATTAACAATCTTCCCTACCACCTCTTCGATAGATTGTGTAGGCGCTACAAGTGACTGACTCAACTTAAATCTCCTTCGATCGCTTGATCTGATCGGTTATCTACTGCGTGAAGTGCTGATCGATAGTATTTATCTTACCACCCATCAATACTCACCAAAATTTACTAAAATAGAGCTCAATAGCCCTCTAGTATATCCTCCTTTGCCCCACAAGCGAAAGGGATCTCTTAAAGAGCGAGAAATTAATACGGATAATCTATAGCTAAGGGCTCTTTTGATAACCGCGATCAAGCGCTCGAAAAGCGAGACTCTCCGTTAAATGCCGGCTACTGATCTTTTCGCTCTCCTCAAGATCGGCAATTGTTCGCGCTACTCGTAAAATACGGTGATAACTCCGTGGGGAGAAATTGAGCCGTTTTTGCGCCATCTCCAATAATTTCAACTCGCCTTCTCCAAGGGGACAGTCAGACTCAATCTCACTGACGGTAAGATCAGCATTGATCTTCTCACGTCGCGCTAATTGTGCCGCTCTTGCAACCTCAACCCGTTTTCTGATCTCTGAGGAGGGTTCCCCTCTCTTACTACTTTGGAGCTCTTCTGTGGAGATACGAGGCACTTCTACATGAAGATCGATCCGATCTAACATCGGCCCTGATATTCGCCCCTTATAGCGAGCAATCGCATAATCACTACAGCTACACTCATGATCAGGATCTCCTAAATAACCACAAGGACAAGGGTTCATCGCTGAGATCAATTGAAATTTGGCGGGGAATTCCACCTGTTGCATCGCTCTTGAGATATGGATCATCCCCGATTCAAGAGGCTCTCGCAATACTTCTAACACCGTGCGATTAAACTCTGGCAACTCATCGAGAAAGAGAATGCCGTGATGTGCAAGGGAGATCTCCCCCGGCTTTGGATAAGTTCCGCCCCCCACTAAGGCAACAGATGAAGAGGTGTGATGGGGTGTTCGATATGGACGAACACCAAATTGCTCCGCTCTAAACCCCTGCCGACTAATAGAGGCGATCATCGCGCTTTCGATCGCCTCCTCTCGCGTCATCTTTGGTAAAATGCCGGCAAAACGGGAGGCGAGCATAGTCTTTCCCGTACCCGGTGGGCCGATCAAAAGAACATTATGTCCACCGGCTGCGGCGATCTCTAATGCACGTTTGGCAAAAAACTGTCCTTTAACCTCTGAAAAATCGGGAATGGGCGTATCAGATTGAATCTGTAGAACAGGTGGCTCTGCTAATTTGACTCTCCCATCGATAAAATCCACCACTTCACGGAGATTTTTCGCCATCAAAAAGTGTTGATACCCAAGAAAACCGATCTCTTCAGCTCCATCATAAGGGACAATTAAGCGTCCCTCCCGCTTCATCACCTGAATGGCTGTGGGCAGTAATCCTGTGATAGGTCGCAACTCTCCAGTAAGCGCCAACTCACCGACAAATTCATACGCTTTAGGCGAATTTTGTAACTGTCCTGATGCCTCTAAGACCCCTAGAGCAATAGGCAGATCGTAACGCCCACCCTCTTTAGGAAGATCCGCCGGAGAGAGATTGATAGTAATTTTACGATTAGGGAACTCAAAACCAGAATTGACAATAGCGGCAACGACCCGATCCTTACTCTCTTTGACCGCTGTCTCCGGCATCCCCACAATCGTTAATGCCGGCAAGCCATTGCTAATATGAACCTCAACACGTACCTCCGGCGCATGCAGTGCACTTAAGGCTCTCGTATAGATCACTGAAACCATCGATCCGCCCCCTAACCTTCTCCCAAAAAATAAACTAATACTCAATACTCAATACTAAAATATGGATAAATCACACTCATAGCGCCCTAACTATTGAGAGTAAAGCGCTCTTAAATGTAATAATCGTAGTGATTCTTCCTAGAATTTGGGAGAAATAGCACAATGCCCCTACAAAGATTCGTGGTAATATGGTGCTATTTAATCTGTCGCAAAGTGGCAGATCTTTACACGCTTTTTTATGGTGTTTTATACTATTTTCATACTATTTTTATATCGTTTTGATTCTTTGATGCGCTTCGATACGCTATCGATCAGCAACAATAATCAAACAGAAGCAGAAAGGATTTAATATGGGTTTTTTAAAAGGTAAACGTGCATTAATCGTCGGTCTCGCCTCGAATCGTTCAATCGCTTGGGGAATTGCAAAAGCGATGCGTGAGCAAGGTGCAGAGCTTGCATTTAGCTTTCATGGTGAGCGTTTAGAAGATCGTGTTAGAAAGATGGCGGCAGAGCTCGACTCTGACATCGTCCTCCCATGTGATGTGGCAAGTGATAGTGAGATTGAAGCATTGATGACATCACTCAAAGATGTTTGGAGTGATGGCTTTGATATTGTGATCCACTCTGTAGGCTTTGCACCTAGAGAGTCGCTCGATGGTAACTATCTCGATACCGTAACAAGAGAGAACTTCCAAATTGCTCACGATATCTCCTCTTATAGCTTTGCCGCATTAGCAAAAGCTGCACGCCCTTACCTTCGTGAAAATGCTTCACTCTTAACATTAACCTACCTTGCAAGTGAGCGTTCAGTACAAAACTACAATGTGATGGGCTTAGCCAAAGCATCACTTGAAGCAAATGTTCGCTACATGGCATTAGCATTGGGTAAAGATGGTATTCGTGTTAATGGGATCTCAGCAGGACCGATCCGCACTTTAGCAGCATCAGGAATTGCTGACTTTAAGAGCATGCTCTCAGCATTTGAAGCAGCAGCGCCGATCGGTCGTTGTGTCACCATTGAAGAAGTGGGTAATGTTGCCGCATTCCTCTCTTCTGATCTTGCATCAGGTGTAACAGGCGAGATCACTTTTGTTGATGGCGGATTCAATACCGTTATTGCCGGCATGTAATTTTCCCGATTGATTGGTTGACTGATTGATCAATGTACTCAGTCTAAAAAGGCTCTAATAATGATTAAATATTAATCAATTAGAGCCTTTTTTTCATATCTCAAGATCTCTCTTTGAAAACGTTTCCTCTTCCTACTTCTGCTCACTTATCGCTTTTTACATCGATATTCCCGCAAAAATGGCTACTTTTTTCACAAAAACCGCTAATTTGAAAATATTTCTAAATTTTTTATCTTTTGCTTAAGATATTATTTGACAACCTTTAAAAAAAGCACTACTATATGCGTGACGTTTGAGCAATCAGACGTTCTCCTCCATATCCTCCTTTGGTGGTTATTTTGCCGAGTCTTTAAGAGCTCGGCTTTTTTTTGCCTAAAATTTGTCACCCAAAATTGAAACAAAAGAGGTTGAACGCTGCCGGTCCTCACTATCGTGCGCTTCCAGAACCCACACGCCTATTGGCATCAAAGATGCCAATAGGCGGGCATGCATGAATGAAAAGAACGAAATGGTTGGCTCCCGCCCTTCAACAGCCTCTCTTAAGAATCATAAGTATGATTAACTGAAATTAATTGAAACAAAGAGAGCTGTTGAGTTGCCGGAGATTACTACAGACTACTCTTTTCATTTATCCAGTCATGAATTGTAGCGATAATCTCATCTTGAGAGATGCGCTCCTGTTCTAAACGAGAAGCGCCATAATAATTGGTGCGCAATTGTTGAAACAGCACCCCCTCTTCAGGAGTTAAAAAAGGAGGATCATAGATCAACTGCTGACTTCCCGGCACCATATAATTACGATATCGGTTAATAATCGATACATCCATCATCAAAGGAGTAATCTCGGGAAAGAGCGACCGAGCCTGACTGAGCATACTTAAACCATCAAGATCAATATCTCCCCAATAAGCAACTCTCTTACCTTGTAACCATCGCGCACTTAACCAGTTGAGATTTTTCCCCGTGCCGGCAATAATTAATAGATCATCCCAATTAGGGAGACTAAATGCAGCCTGTTCATTTTCAATAATTAGAATATGATCCACCTCAAAGGCTTGCCTCCTTAATACTGCCGCCGGTAATCTTAAGAGATCTAAACCTTGGTACTGCGCTTGTAATTGTGGGCAGAGCAAGCGTATTAATAGCCAATCTTTAGGCGTCTGCTTCACATCTAACCACTGATAGAGCCCTATTTTTGTAATATCTCCAATCACTTCTTTAGAGATTTCAGTTGTAGACTTAAGATCTAACGATTCTGAAGGATAGATCCCAGCTAGTAGCGCTACCACTAAGATCTCATTATTTTCAATAAATTTGGTATCAATACCGACCACATTGAGCGCTCGAAGATAACAACCTTTTCCCATTCGATAAGATAATTGTGGTAATAACGTTAATATTCTCCCTCGATCTAAAGGAGAAAGCGCTGTGAGTGCATCTATTGAGTTGACAATAGCACTAACAAGAGCACAAGAAGGCATTTGATCTATCGGAGTTAACTCATAGAGAAATCGATCGATCGTAGTACGCCAATCTTTCCATAATTGTAGCGCCTCCTCACCTAGAAAAGTCGCTAACTCTAAAAGAGAAGAGATACGGATTTTAATAGGAATGGATTGTTTTCCAATGCGAGGATAATGAAACGTTTTTCGAATAACTTCAATCTTTCCATCCCATTCCCGCCACGCCTCGACAAATGCCTGAAATGCCGACACATCCTGTAAAATAATCTGTTCTGTCGGCGGCTTTAAGCCCACTTCAATAAGGGTAAACTCCGAATCTAACAACCTCGATTTCAAGCGGCCCTTATTTTGCCACTCTCGTTGCCATAATCGCTTAATTAATGTTTCAGGTAAAACACCCCACGATCGTGTCTTTTGCATACACAATACCTACTCTATTTGATAATTCTATTGATAGCTCGATTGATAACTCTATTAGATAATAGATGCGACAATGCGCTTTTCTCGTGGAGCATCTCTAATGACCCACCATCTCATCATTTACCCGCTTTTGTAATAATTGTTGTCGCTGCGCATCTAACTCTTCCCAAGTTAATTCTAAAATACGACTCTCATGTTGATCATTATCCCGCTCAACAATTAAGAGTGAACTTGCAGACTCTCGCGCAATCGTAATATTTTTATAAGGTGTGATCAGGTTAATATGCAATTGTAATGCTTTAAATACCTTCAAAACTCGGCGACTTACCGTTTCTGCAGTATTAGAGAACGCTTCATCAAGAAACACCGTACTATATACAGGAAACTCACTTCCTTCTGGCGTTAATACATAAGCTAAACTTGCCGCGACGATTGTACCCGCAAATGCCTCTTTTTCACCCCCTGATTTACCACTTGAAGATTCCCACACATCACGTTCTTCACCACTCTCACGATCAATTTCTGATGCATAAAAGGAGAGCTGATAACGGGTATCTAGCAATTTAATACTCTCTTGCGTATTAGGCGCAATATTACAAGCACGATCTAAAATCACAATAACTTCATTAAGTGCGACAAAACGGGCTTCATGACCATCTTCTCTCTCCGTTAGCATGAGGTGTAGGGCGCTATCTAATTTTTGTTGAAATATTTGTAATGTGGCGATTCGCTCCCGTTTATATCCTAACCGTAGAAAACTCCCCTCCCGAAATTCAGTTTTTGCTAGCACTCGATTAATCACCTGAATGCGATCTTCAATCTCCTCTAATGAGCCTCGCATCATATTATTAAAATCCGCTAAGGATTGCGTTGTATGTTGATTCAATCGCTCCTTAAAACGTAGTTTATGTGCAGGTAATCCCTCTTTTTCTAATGCCTCTAAATATATTAAAGCATTAGAAAGCGCCTCTAATCCCACCGGCCACTCTAATGAAAAAGAACGCCATTGATCTTTCACCATAAAGCTCGTGATAATCCCCTCAACCTTACGGCTCGTGTTATAAATCAGATCATTAATCTTCGTTAAATGTTGCTCAATCTCTGATTTTATCTGCTTAAAAGCAACATTATCTTGTAAGGAATATCGCTCGATATAGGGAGTCAATAATTGTAATCCATCCTTGCTCATCTCCATTGTGGCATCTTGCTGATACCCCTGATATTGCCGCTGTTTCTCACTCTTTTGTTGCGCTAATTCCCCACCTTTTCGGATCAATGACTCCCGACGCTGCTCTAACGTTTGAATCTCTTTTTTCACGTTATCAATGTTGTGCTGAATACTTGCAAGACCTCCTTTCTCATTTTCTAACTCTGCAATTAATGAGGTTAGATGTGCTATCTCTGCTTGAGATTTAGCCATATCGATCTGCTCCCAGAGAATCTCCGAGAGTTTTTGCCAAATAGTATGGTTATTTTGTGCCTCTCTTAATGCTTTTTGCCGGGATTGCTTCTCCTCTTCTGTAGCTTTTATGCAGGTGATCTGTTCATCGAGCGTCTTCTTTAAAAGCATCAACTTTATCTTATTATTAAACCCGATATTCCAATAGCGTTGATCCATCACCTTTTGCTGATCTTGCTTCTCAAATCTTCCTTTTTGTCGCTGAATTAATCCCTGTTGTGTCATTGAGTTAACTGTCACATTTAAATGCTCGACCGAATCGACACATGTTAAATCAAAACGCTGTAAAAATTGTTGTAACCAACCTCGATAAGCATGTTGTTTCCAGATCAACTTCGCTAAGAATCCTTGTTGATTGAATTCACTCATTTGATCATCAGCTTCACGCACTACTTGTACTCGAACATGTAGCCCTAAATGATGTTGATTTAACCAGGCGGTAATCTGCTGATAGTTTCTTTCAGGAATCAAAAGTGTTGTACGAAGCCCACCTAATGCACGCTCAATAGCGCCTTGCCACTCTTTCTCTTCTTTTTTAACATCGATCAGCTCTCCAATGAAAGGATAATCCTCAACCGAAAGAGATAATGCCGATACTAACTCTCTACGCATTGACTGATATCGACTATCAATATTAGAATCAGGGGATGCCGCTAACTGAGTAATTTCTTCCTGTAATCTTTCGGCCGATTGCTGATGATTTTGTAGCTCAATCGCAACCTCCGTAACAGCCTCTTGTAACGCTTCAATCATTAGCGATATATGATCAAGCATCTCCACCGATTTTGCTTGATGAAGCTCAAATTGAGAGCGCGTTAAAGTATCATCAATCCCTAAGCTCTGACACCATTTTTGATAATGTGCGGCCTGAGTTTGCTGCGTTTTGAAGGTCATATTTGTCTGCGTTAGCTGCTGCTTAAGCGTTGAAAGTTGCCCTCCACCTGCTTGATGATATTTCAAGTTGAGTGATTCTAGTGCTGAACGTTGTTGATCTAACTGATCGATACATGCCCGTAAAGCACTTTCTGCCTCCTTCTCTTCAGCCATTAATTGGGCGATATCTGCCTGCAAAATGCTTACTTGGGTTTTAGCATATGCGATAGGTAGTATCGTAAGAGATTCTAACAATTCCTCTTTTCGTACTTTTCCAGTTTGGAACCGCTGATCATATTCAACTAATGGATTAAGGTGCTTAATTTGTGCTTCAATATCCACAATCGTGTCATATAGAGCTTTTAAATTCTCAAAATCCTCAACGATCTTTTGACCAGATTCTCGAAGATTAATCGGCTCTAATACAAGATCTCTAATCAAGGTTGTCAAATCATCGACCTTCTTCAAGCCTAATGCTCGAGAAAGTAATCCCGGCGCATTTTGATTATCCATATGTAAGCAGCTTCGATAGATATTTTGATAATCCCCAAACTTATTATCAGCATATAAAACTGCAGGATGATTTTTTAAGTATTGTTTTAATCTGCGGATATTCTCATTCTCAAATTCGGCTAATATCTCTTCTAACGTAATATTTTGCCGAGCTACGATATAGAGCCTTTTAACATCACTCATATCATTGCTGCTACTTGAAGTCCAAAAGAGCGCTGCCATTGTAATTTCAGCGCCATCTGTAAAACGATAGAGTGCTCGTAAGCCTGAGATAACCCCACGATTTCGTTTATTTTTAGTCTTCGTTGTACTCCCATCGTGATCTGCCCCAAAACTTCCACGCATATAGGTCAAAAGCGAGCGATCGGTACGATCCCCTTGCGCGGCGGCAATATTAAATGCCGCTTTACCTGGCGCAACTAAAAGTGCCATCAATCCATCAATTAAGGTGGACTTTCCAGCACCATTATCGCCGGTAATTAACGTTCCTCCGGAATTGATATGTGCAGTATGTATCCCTGTAAAAGATCCCCAATTACAAACGGATAATTCAGTCAGTAATACTTGAGAGTTTCCTAAAAGATCATAATTTGTCATCTCTATCAATCCTCTTTAAACAGGGCTTTATCTATTGGAACCTCTTCACTTTCTGCATCTTCTGGTATATCAAAAGTACTCTGCACCAAAGTTATAGGATTTTTATCTGAGTTTCTTACATCTTTGGCATCTACAACTTCTAATTCTTCAGGCTGTTGATCCGTTTGCTGAGCAATTGCTTCATAAGCAGATAATAATTCTGTCAAAAAATGACTATTGACCACATAACAGATAATGGGGGTAATTTGATAGCGCTCATCCGTACCACTTGCCTTTTGCAATAATCGACGTTTTGTAAACTCCTCTAACCGCGCTGAGATTTTTTTACGTTCAAGATTTTCATTAGAGATGAGACCAATAAAGGGTTGTAGTTCATCTAAAATCTTCTCAAAATCGATCATAATCACAGCTTCTCCAGCGCGATCTCGCTCCTGATAGTGTTTGCGTAAAATGAGCAGAATAAGCGTGTCATAGAGGGATAATGTTCTTTTACTAATCAAAGAGGGGAAGGCTTCCTCTTCAGTATCCCCTTCATAATCCGCAAGGAAAAGATACTTCTGTTGAGAATCATGAATAACCTGTAGACAAAAATTTGCTAAATGCTGTCGTATTTCCCGCTCATATTGGGTCAACATCTTATAAATATGGGGTTTATCTTGATCAAACACGGCGCCATTACGCATTAAATAGACCAATGCACGACGAACTTCTGAGGGGAGCAACATTGATTGAAGGTCATGTTCAGCTGTCTCTAAACCATCTGCATCCTCCCATTGGGATGATTGTCTATCAGCTGTAGCCTCAAATGAGACCTCTTTATCTAATGCAACTTCATCCGATCCTTCATCCGATCCTTCATCCGATCCTTCATCTAATTCCTGATCATTGCGCTTTCTAGATTCTTTATCTGCCAATAGCTCTCTAAAAAAATCTTGCTCTTCAATTGTCATTACTAAACCATCCATTCATTAAAGTCATCGGGAAATTGTGTGGCACTTAATACAATTTTAGGAAGCTTTAAAACAAAATCCCCATATTGATCGGCTACCCTGATAGATTCTTGTAAAGGTAGTTGTGGAGCACCAATACGCCTTGCTATTCTAATATGTGCAACCACCTCTTCTAAACCAAAGCGGGGTGGTAAGTCTTCTAAAATTTGACCAATGCTTAATGCCGTATTTCGTTCTATTAATAGCGACTTCACTTTCTGCGCAAGCTCAAGAATGTTCACTGTTTCTAGATAATTGAGTATGGTAGCACTGACCGTACGGCTATTCTTTTGAGTTACGATATTACCCACTTCTATCTCCTCATCAGGGGTACGCAGGCGCATCGACATCGGGCTTGTAATAACGGGGATACCGGTAGGAAGTGAGAGCGGTAATAGATGGTTTCGAACATCGACTCCCTCACTCTTTAATTGCAACAATCGCCGCTCTAATCGCATTATTAGCTTTGCAACTGCTTGATTATCCTCATAGAGATCATGTTCAATAAAAGTTCTTAAACTCTCTGTCGTTTTACGTCGAATCGACCGGACCCTCTCTCCTTCGCGACTTAATACTTGTGCTAATGAATAGAGATATTTTTGTTGTGTCGGTTTAAGATATTGCCCTAGCTCACTTTTTACTAAATGGCGTAGTTGTAATCGAAATTCATTAAAGTGATGAGCATCGCAAAGCAACTTATAAAAACTCTCAAAAGAACTGCCCGCTTCTGTTTTATTAAATAGTGTCTCTTCAGCCTCTAAAATTTGTGTCAAAATCTCCCCTTTAGTCCGATTTTGTTCAATCATCTTCATCCGAATGGATTGATCTAATTGGCGAATCTCCTCCTCTATTTTGCGAAAATCATCCGTTAATTGGGATGCTAAATAGAAGACTTCTAAGATTTTTTCACGCTTCTCTTCTGATTTTAATGGCACAATACCATATTGCTGTAAATCATCTATTTCTCGCTGTAATGCAATTTGCTCCGCTTGCAACAACGCAATACGTTCCTTTACATTTTGCGTCAAAGTAATAGTCAAGTCCCGTACAGCCTCTTGCACAATTCGAAAATGGGAGGCTGTTGTTCCTAAGCGTCGTTCTTGTAGTGAATAGACAAAACGAAGCGCAATTTCACTCGCATCTGTAGTGAGTAGATGATCATTCGATTCTCTCAACCAACCTTCATAGATCCAGGCTCGTAAATAATCGCTAGCACTCTGTTCGCCCGCATTCCAAAAATTTTGCTGTAGCCCTTCTTTAATATAGTGATCTAACTTTAAACGGGCTTGCGTATAAGGAATCTCCTTATCCTCCGAAAAAAGCGCGCTTATAAAAGCTAAAATATAGGGTGCATTATCGGCTCGTAATAATTTCCAAACAAGGCTCTCTTCCTGCTGTACTTTAAATTGCACCAACTGAGGGATAAAGTTCATAAACGCCTCTTCTATTATTCAAGGTAGCACTTTCGACGGTAACAAAAGCACAATATAACTTACTTATATTCAATTAGATATATCAAATAAGGATTATTAAACCGATGTTGATCGAGTTGCCAAGTTCACAAAAACCACGAGCCGGCAGTTGGCATCGAAGATGCCAATAGGCGGGCATGCACAAGTGAAAAGAACGAAATGGTTGGCTCCCGCAGCCCCAAAAACCCTCTTATGGAACCGAATACAAAAATACAATTTACCTAACAATGATCTACACTTATGCTCTGTTATATTTCTAATATCTTCAATAGAATTAAATAGATAAAGTGTATCAACATACCATTATAAGAGATAAAGTTATTCGTTTATAAACTTGCTTAGAGGACCGGGATGGCTAAAGGATTAAGATATCAACCTAAAAAAGGCAGTATTTTAATATGCGATTTTTCAGGAAATAAGGTCCCTGAGTTTAATAAAAAGCGACCTGTACTCGTTTTATTTAAAGATCGTTATAATCCAAAGTTGGTTACTGTCTTACCTATAAGTAGTAAAAAAAGTTTCGGAAATCAGGCTGAATTTCAAGTTGAATGTCCGACACCAACCGATCTAGATAGTGCTAAATCATCGTATATCAAATGCAATTATATAACTGTAGTTTCCATTGAGCGGTTAAGTCTAATAAAAACATATAACGCTAAAGGTAAGATTAATGTAATGAATAAATTAGATGAGACTCGCTTTCAGGAAGCGAAGGAAAAAGTTGCAAGTTGGCTTAAATCATATAATATTATATATGAACCCGTAAGGGGCTTTTAAGACTCTTAGCAATAAGAGCTAGTATTAACATTATGGCAATGACACGCCGTCGATACTATTTTAAGGACATCTAATTAGATGTCCTTTGTCATTTCTTAGGATAGATAACTCTAGGGGCTTTTATGCCTGGAAAGTTTTTATCACTCCATTCAGGCCTATCGATTGATTCATGTGCCTCAAATTTCCAAATACGTAACTTATGCTTGAAGTGATTGGCTTTATCCCCATCAATCCCTGTTGTCTCAAACCAATTAAAAGCTTTTTTACCTCTTGTTCTGTTATTTATAATCCGAAGAGTATCGTAAACCTCTTTTCCTATTCGTTTTTTAGCTGATTGATTTTTGGAGATTCTCTTTTGATTCTCTTTTCTTAAGTTATACAAATTATTACCATAATACCCAGAAGCGCCCATCAACAGATCGCACAACTGTAATGCTAAAGATTGAGTACTATCAACAAACCTTATATCCAATTTAAGAGATTTTTCTTTTCTTAAAATTCTTGGTAATTGGTCTGCAAACTCTATTAATCTTGCTTTATGCATATGACTAGAGTGAGTATCAAGATTAATTATTAGATGAATAGGTATATCTGCATATAGCAATCCAAAGCTATGTTTTATAAATTGGTAATACACCTTATATTGAGATTTGAGAGTAGTTTCTGGCTCTCCTCTATAAGAGATTGATCTATCAAGAAATAATTGCCGATACTTTAGATTAGTACTCTCAGCTAACATAAACCTCTTAAACAGACCGATCAGCTCTATAAAAAAAGTTTCAGTTTGTGGAGATGTTCGAGTCCACTTTATTTCTTTCCTAAATTTATACTCTTTCTTTAATTTTCTAATTCCATTCTCTAAATCAACCATGGTTTCTGGAGGCGCCATTATTCCACCAAAAAAGCAATGATATCGATATAGCGGGTCCTGTTGAGTCCAAGCCTCGTCTGCATAAATTTCTAATAGTTTTGGCATAGAATATATTGATCAATAATAGATTTCATTGTTAATCACTGGAAGCAGTGTAACAAAAAGAGCTGATGAATTGTCGGATCTCACTATTGCGCACTTCCAAAAACCACGCGCCGGCAGTTGGCATCAAAGATGCCAATAGGCGGGCATGCACGAGTGAAAAGAACGAAATGCTTGGCTCTCGCCGTTCCAAAAACCTGCTTATTGAGCCAAAATGATTTAGGTGAAGTCGATGGGATCAACCTCGATTAAGAGGCGAATATTGGAGCGAATATTCGCTTCATAGAGACGGCGAATTTGGTATGCCATTCGATGCAGAGCACTTCGCTTCTCCGATTGAAGGATCACATGCACCCGATAAAATCCTTGCCGGCGTTTAAGGTTATTAGGCATCACTGGTGTGATCTCAACTTGAGGATCTGGCTCAATATGATTGAGTAACCCTTCAAGATATGAAGTCGCTTCCGATTCACTTCTCGCTTCTACCTGAATTAAGATCTGATAGGAGTAAGGCGGAAGATTGAGAATCTGCCGTACCTCAAGCGCCTCTTGTGCATAAGCTTGATAACCGATCTTAGGTAACTGATGAAAGAGGGCATTATCAGGAAACATCGTCTGTACTAAAACCTTTCCCCTCTTCTCCCCACGCCCTGCTCGCCCTGAAACCTGCATCAAGAGCTGCGCTAACTTCTCATCTGCCCGAAAATCATTGGCAAAGAAGAGCCCATCACTATTGAGAAGAACCACTAAAGTGATATTGGGAAAATCATGCCCCTTTGCTAACATCTGTGTGCCCACAATGATATCGGCTGATTGCTCCCCGATCTGGGTTAAGTTCTCCACCAACTCCCGACTATTGCGAACATTATCCCGATCAAAACGTAAAACACTCGCCAAAGGAAATGCATCTGCTAATGCTTTTTCAATCTTCTGCGTGCCTGCCCCTAACTCCTTAAAGTGCGTGCCGCCACAAGCACTACAAACTTTAGGATAAGGATAGCGCGTCCCACAATGATGGCAATGAAGCATCCCGGTGGTGCGATGAAAATTGAGATAACTACTACAGTGATGGCACTCCTCAATCTTGCCACAATCGAGACAGGTTAAAACAGGAGAGAATCCACGCCGATTAAGAAAGATTAATACCTGCTCTTTTCGGGCGATGGTTGCCTCAATCTCATCTAAAACCCGCGTTGTAATCCCATCATAGTTCTTCTCCTCATTGAGATCGATAATCTCCCACTCCGGCATTGCACCACTTACTCGCTCTGGAAGCTGATAATAGCTAAAACGTCCTTCTGCAATATTACGAACACTCTCATAAGTAGGCGTTGCACTCCCCATCACCAGCGGAATCTTTTCAAAATGAGCCCGCCAAATCGCACTATTATGAGCAGAGTAACGAACACCATCTCGCTGAATATAGGAGCTATCATGCGCTTCATCGATAATCATCAAACCAAGACGCGCAAAGGGGGTAAAGAGTGCTGAACGGGTACCGATGAGCAGATCGATCCGCCCTAATGCGGCATTACGCCACGCCTCTAGACGCTCATTATCACTCAGTTGAGAGTGAATCACGGCAACACGGACCGATAATGCAGACTCTATGCGACTGACAAATTGAGGCGTTAAACCGATCTCCGGCACTAACATCAATACCTGCTCCCCTTTTGCCAGATGGTGACGTGCAATCTCTGTATAGACAGCTGTTTTCCCTGAGCCTGTCACTCCCTCAATAAAAGAGAGAGGTGGTCTATTAGCCACAATATCATCCACAATATGCTGCTGCGCGGTAGTTAATTGTAATGGAGGCTCTTCTGATGGCGGTTTCGCCGAAGAAGGCTCACAATCGAGATCGGCTTCACGCAGAAGTAGAGCGCTCTCTAAGAGCGCACGACGATGATTTTTAAAATTAGGAAATTGGGCTAAAATCGCCGCTTCACTATAACGTTGCCCTTCTTCGAAGAAGTTAAGAATCGCAATTTTAGCTCTTGAAGCACGATTTTGCGCATCTTCGCGCCATACAATGCCGGCATCGGTGATCTGATAGTAATCTTCCGCAACATAGAGTGGTCGCCCTTGTCGTAGAGGAGTAGGAAGAAAAAGTTGTAAAACCTCTCCTAACGGCGCGTGGTAGTAGTGGGCAATTCTCTCAGCTAGGCTCAAAAGATGGGGGCCAATAATGGGCATCTCATCGAGGAGCATCGATATCGGTTTCAACTTCTCACGAGGATAATCGCTCTCCTCTTTGACCGCTACAATCATTCCGATCATCTCCCGACGCGCAAAATTAACGGCAACTCGCATTCCAACGGTGGGACTGATCTTTTTGGGGGAAGCGCTCTCCGCCTCATCTTCGATAAATGTATCAGTAGCAAGATACTCAAAGGTGCGATGAAGTGGGCAAGGCAGCGCCACTTCTATTACCCGTTCCGCCGCTTCTACGCTCGCTTCTCTAATGCGCTTCTCAGCCATTCTATCCTCTACCTTCTCTCTACCTACTACCCTGATCTCTATGATCAACGCTGACAGTACAACTCAGCTCATAAAAAACCCCAATAACGCACCATTATAATCGCTATTGGGGTTGATCTCTATTTTCACCGGCGAAAGAGCACTTTTACTCTCTTGCCGACTTGCTCTTCTATCTCACGAATACTTAAAATATCCCTTCAATATCATTTCAATATCACTATCTTAGAAGGGGATTCGCTTCATAATACGGGTTAAGAAGCGGGAGAGTCCTTGACGAACAGAGCTCTTCTCCACATATTGAATCGTGTAGACATTTTTATTCTTCATCGATTCTAAGATATAGGAATCACTCGTCTTCAACTCATCCACTAAACCGAGCTCTAGCGCTTTAACCGCAAGCCAATACTCTCCCGTTGCGATCTGCTCAATCTCAAGCTGTGGACGATATTGTTGTACAAAATCTTTAAAAATATGGTGAATCTCATTGAGCTCGGCGCGGAACTTCTCTTTTGCCGCCTCACTATTCTCACCAAACATCGAGACCGTGCGCTTATACTCCCCTGCAGTAAATTGCTCATAATCGATATTATATTTTTCAAGCACTTTATGGAAGTTCGGCATCTCTGCCACCACGCCGATGGAGCCAACAATAGCAAAAGGCGCGGCTAAGATCTTATGCGCAACGGAGGCCATTAAGTAACCACCACTAGCGGCCACTTCATCCACTGCCACCGTTAAATGGAGCCCTTTATCGCGAATACGCACTAATTGTGAGGCGGCTAAACCATAGCCATTGACTGCGCCACCGGGGCTCTTAAGACGAATCAATACCTCATCCCCTTTCTCTGCAATCTGCAATAGCGCGGAGACCTCCTCGCGTAGACTACGCACCTCTTCAGCTTGAATATCCCCATCAAATTCCAATACATAGAGAGTCTCAGCCTTTTTGGGCTTGCTCTTCTCTTTCTCACGCTTCCAAAACTGCCAGAAAGGGGCTTTTGCAACTTGCGATTTCTCATCACGTTTATCACGCTGATCGGCCTCTTTACCCTCTTTACCCTCTTTCACAATATTTTCAGGGGCCGTTTCAGATACGGTTTCAGATCTCTCTTCAGATGCCGATTCTGCTGCCGATTCTGCTGCCGATTCTGATGCATTCTCTAAAGCTTCTGCTTGCTTCTCTCGAGATTCCTCTCGCTCAAGCTCCGCCTTAAAATCTTTATCATCAAGATCGCTATGTTTAAACTCTAAAAAACCCTCTTTGATCTGCTGATAACGCTCACCAAGATCCTTAAACTCGATCTTGCCCCCCGATTGCTGCTGATTATTACGCAGAGAAGCTAAAAAGAGAAGCGCCACAATAAAGGCGACAATAATCGTGCCGGTCTTCGCCAAAAAAAGAATAAACTCAAAAAAATATGCCATCAATTAACCCTAATGAACAAAAAGACCTGAAACCTCTCGGAGAGGATCAGGTCATTACAGAGCGCCCCATTATTGGGGCGAACTACAGATCAACGATAAGATCGTTACTGTTTTGCTTCTGGTAGCTCAACATTCACTTTCTCTTGAACTTCTTCCACATATTTTTGGAAGAGTGGTTGTGCTAACTGTAATTTAGTCTCTTCATCTAACTCATCAAATGGTTTGATCTCAAGATCTAAATCACGCACATCATCTAAAACAATAATATGGTAACCAAATTGGGATTCAACAGGCGTTTCGCTCATCTTCCCTTTCTCCATCGTCGTCAATGCTTCACCAAAACTTGGATCCATCATTGAGAGGCGGAACCAACCACCGATGCTACCATCACGTGCAGCGGTTGCTGGATCGAGTGATTTCTCTTTTGCCGCTTCTGCAAAAGTTGTTTTACCACTCTTGATATCTTCGATAATCCCATTCGCTTCCTCTTCCGAGTCAACTAAGATATGAGATGCCTGATACTCAGTCTGCTCAATTTGAGCTACCATTGCATCATATTGTGCTTTGAGCTCTTCTTGAGTAATCTCACCCTTATCGAGCATATTTTGGAAGAGAAGATCCGCTAAGAAGAGATCACCGATAAGACGCATCTTTAATTGATAATCTTGATCCTTATCGAGTCCACGCTTCTTTGCTTCTTCTGCTAAAGCATCTTGTGTACCAAGGAGTTTAACGAGTTGTACCGCAACTTCTGGGCTCTCCACTTCATCGACTTCAACACCTTGAGAGAGGAGTAAAAAGTTCTCTAATTCCGCTTTAGAAACCTCTTTTCCATTGACTGTTGCCACAGGGTCTTGTAATTGATAACCCTCTGATACAACTTCCGCTTCAACAGCAACAGGCTGTGCCTCATCTGCCATGGCAACGACAGAAAATGCTCCCATCAATGCTGCGGTTAATAATGTCTTTTTGAATAAATTTTTCATTGCTACTCTTCCCTTATTTCGGTTGTTGAGTCGTAATTTGAATACTTAATGCATGGATATCACGATCCATCATGGTATCTAATGCTTGATACACCAATCGATGCTGCTTTAAAAGTGACAGACCAACAAATTTTGGTGAATCGATCTTTACTGTAAAGTGACCTGCACCCCCTCGCGCACCGGCATGACCGGCATGGAGATGACTATCATCGATAATCTCAAGAGAGGTCGGTGCTAAGGCCTCAGTCAATAAGTCTCTAATTTTATCTAATCTTGCTTGATTATTCATCTTTTTATCTCAAAATCCCTCAATAATGTAATCGACATAAAGATACGAATACATAAATAGTAAATATGTAACTACGTAACTACATAACTACATAACTACATAAATATAGGTCGATATATGTTATATCTCTGATCGCTATATCTCTGATCAAAACATATTTGATTAAAATGTAACTGCTTATAACTGCTTATAACCACTTAATTCCTATGATTTCTTATCACGCTCACTCTCTGCTAAAAGATGGCTCTTATCATCGGCAACTTCCACTTCAGAGCGCTTAATCGCTTCATAATGCTTCCCTTTTTTAACAAGATGCACCATCAAGAGAATCGCTAATACAAAGGTGAGAAGCGGATTGATCACCATCTTAAAGCTCATCCAGATTTCTGAGGAGAGTCCTAAGAGAATAATCACGGCATTGAGCGCGGCCATCACCAACATATAGGCAGCCCACCAAAGGTTGGTTCGTAGCCACTCATGCTCCGGCAGTTCAATATCTAAAGTCTTCCCAAAGATCATCTTAATGGGGGATTTCTTCAGATAGAACATGCCCACAAGACCAATTGCGATAAGAATATTGACAATCGAAGTACGCCACTGAATAAAGACCTCATTATCGAAGACAATGGTCATCGTTCCGAAGATCAATGTCGCCGAGAGGATTAACCAATCATTACGGCGCATCGATTGCCGGAAGAAGAGTCCTGAAACAAGTAGCGCAATTGCCGAGCTATAGACCAATGCTTTTGTTGCAAGAACAAGATCGCGACCAAAGAAGAGATAGGTCCCTAAAAAGATCGCAGTACACGCCCCTAAGAGAATTTGGGGGATATTAGATTTCTTTGATAACACTCTCGAGAGTTCCTCCATCTAACACATTATAAGTGGTCAAGGATTTGTCGATACGGCGGATAAGACCGGTCAATACCTTACCAGGACCACACTCTACGATTGTAGTAACCCCTTCGCGCGCAAGGTATTCGATCGTCTCTGTCCAACGAACAGGCTCATAGAGTTGGCTGATAAGCGCCTCTTTAATCTCTTCGACATCACGATGAGCGCTCACATCCACGTTATGGATCACAATCTCTTTTGGAGCAGAGAGCAGCATATCATCGAGCACGGTGGCTAACTGCTCAGCCGCTGGCTTCATCAAAATTGAGTGGGAAGGAACAGAGACGGGGAGCAGAAGTGCGCGACGCGCTCCACGTTCTTTTGCAAGCTCACAAGCCGCTTCTACCGCCGCCTTTTCACCGGCAATGACCACTTGACCGGGTGAGTTAAAGTTAACGGCAGCGACGATACCTGCTTTTTCAGAATCATGACAAACGGCTCTCACGGCATCATCATCTAATCCTAATACTGCCGCCATTGCACCCGTTCCTACAGGAACAGCTTCCTGCATAAAGAGACCACGTTGATGGACTAATTTAACCGCATCTTTAAATGCTAAAACGCCACTTGCCACAAGTGCGCTATATTCCCCTAAGCTATGGCCGGCAAGATAGGCAGGTTTTGCACCATTTTCTGCGCACCAAACACGCCAAAGCGCGATGCTAACGGTTAAGATCGCCGGTTGAGTGATCTCTGTTTTCCCTAATTGATCAGCATCTCCTGAACGAATAATTTCTGATAGTGAAAATCCTAATGCATCATCGGCATCCTGTAAGGTCTCAACAACAAGTGGATGATCTAAAAGGTCGGCAATCATTCCGGTACTTTGTGAACCTTGACCAGGAAAGACAAATGCTAATGTACGATTTATTTCACTCATTTTATTTTCTCTCTTATTAAATACATAAAGTAGAGAGCTCCATCAGGAACTCCCTCTCGATTTTAATTTATCTTCCCAATTCTACCTTTTTATCAGAAATAGCGCTATCGACAATTACAATCACAATTTTTAGTTGATTAATAACATTTTTGAGTTGGAATCTTATTGAGTGAAAAAGCGCTATTGAATTGCCGGGAATCGCCCTACATGTTCCCACCCATCCCGCGCCGGCAGTTGATGATCTTCTATCATCAGTTGTTTTTTGAAATAAAAAAGGCTGAACGGCGCCGGTCCTTACTATCGCGTTTTTCCATATATCGCGCGCCGGCAATGGGCATCATTGATGCCGAATGGCGGGCATGCATCGGTTATAAGAACGAAATGGTAAGCTCCCGCCACTCAACAGACCCTCTTAAGAATCATAATAATAATTCATTGAAGCAAAAGAGGCCGATGAGTTGCCGGAGATCACCATCACGTTCTTACATTAATAGCGTGCCGGCAAGGAACAATCTTCTATCGTTCGTTAGCAGTGTCTAAAAATCAACTTTTCTGGGTAGCAAAGATGCCCAATGGCGGGCATGCAGGGGTTATAAGAACGAAATGGTAAGCTCCCGCCACTCAACAGACCCTCTTAAGAATCAGAAGAATAATCCATTGAAGCAAAAGAGGCTGAACGGTGCCGGTCCTTACTATCGCGTTTTTCCATATTTCGTGCGCCGGCAAGTATCGCTACTTTAACAATCTTATCCCCGGCATCGAAGATGCCAAACCGCGGGCATGCATCGGTTATAAGAACGAAATGGTCGGTTCCCGCCTCTCAACAAACTCTCTTAAAAATCATAATAATAATCCATTGAAACAAAAGAGGCCGATGAATTGCCGGTCCTTACTATCGCATTTTTCCATATATCGCGTGCCGGCAAGTATCGCTACTTTAACAATCTTATCCCCGGCATCGAAGATGCCAAACCGCGGGCATGCATCGGTTATAAGAACGAAATGGTCGGTTCCCGCCTCTCAACAAACTCTCTTAAAAATCATAATAATAATCCATTGAAACAAAAGAGGCCGATGAATTGCCGGAGATCACCTCTGCATACTTCCACCAATCTTGCGCCAGCAGTTGATGATCTTCTATCATCAGTTATTTTTTGAAATAAAAAAGGCTGAACGGTGCCGGTCCTCACTATCACGTTTTTCCATCTATCGCGTGCCGGCAATAGGAGGCATCGAAGATGCCGAATGGCGGGCATGCAGAAGTCATAAGAATGAAATGGTAAGCTCCCCCGTTCCAAAAATCCTTTTACTAGATCAAAGACAAAATAGAAGTTGATAAAATCAGTGTCGAAAATAGAGATAGATTCAAAAAAACTATATTGAGTTTCAATGGCGAATTTCCCACAATGGAAAAAGATCAACTAAAATCAAAAGGATTATTCATCATGAAGAGGGAAAAGATGTTAGCAATAGAACTACCTGAAGAGCTCTCTACACGATTAACAGCTTTAGCTCATAAAGCCGGTATCAGTGAGGAAGAATATGTTAAAGAAGCTCTTTTAGAACATATTACCGATATCGAGGAAGCTCAGATAGCTGAACAAATTCTAGAACGTATACATCAAGGTCAAGAGTCGACATATAGTAGTAAAGAAGTGAGAAGAAGACTTGGTCTGGAAAGTTAAATATTCTGATAATGCTTTAAAAGCACTAAAAAAGATCGATAAAACTCATGCCAAACGTATAGTAGATACCTTAGAACTACAAATCGCTCAATTAGACGACCCTAGAGTAAGGGGAAAAGCACTACAGGGAAATTTTAAAAACCTGTGGCGCTATCGAGTCGGCGATTACAGAATTATCTGTGATATGCAAGATAATCAACTAACAATTCTGGCACTCTTTATCGGGCATCGAAAGAAAGTTTATAGATAACTAATCATATAAAAAGAAACTATTAAATTGCCGGAAATCGTCCTGCATGCTTCCAGAGGCTACGCGCCGGCAATCAGCGATCTTCTATCACAGGCTATTTTTTAAAACGAAAAAAGGCTGAACGATGCCGGTCCTTACTATCATGCGCTTCCAAAAACTACGCGCCAGCAACGGGCATCATCGATGCCCAATGGCGGGCATACACCGGTTATAAGAACGAAATAGTAAGCTCCCGCCGCTCCACAAATCTTCTTATTGCAACCATATAACAACAAAAAAGGCTTTAAACATTACTGTTTAAAACCTTTCTTTAATCACTTTCTATCGATCTTTTCTGAAACTACATTCTCACTAAAGCTGAACCCCAGGTGAAGCCGCCGCCGAACGCTTCCATGAGAACAAGATCCCCCTTCTTCACGCGACCATCTTTACGCGCAACATCGAGCGCTAAAGGAATACTTGCCGCAGAGGTGTTCGCATGTTGATCAACGGTGATAATCATCTTCTCTAGAGGCATGCCGGCACGTTTTGCTGTTGCCGTCATAATTCTTAAATTCGCCTGATGCGGAATTAACCAGTCGATATCGGAACCGGTGAGGTTTGCCGCTGTTAAGGTCTCGTCTACAATCTCATGCAACTTTGTCACAGCATGACGGAATACTTCATTCCCCTTCATCTGTACATAAGGATAGACATCTTCACGAGAGATTACGCTCTTCTTCACTGAGAGAAGATCTTTATACGCACCATCTGCATGAATATGGGTGGAGATAATCCCCTCTTCCTCTGTTGCCTCAAGGATCACAGCTGCAGCACCATCTCCAAAGAGAACACAGGTGGTCCGATCACTCCAATCGAGCACGCGAGAGTAGATCTCAGAACCGATCACCATCGCTTTTTTCGCAGAGCCTGCTTTAATAAAGTTATCGGCAATTGCTAAAGCGTAGATAAATCCTGAACAAGCCGCACTAATATCGAAGGAAGCTGCATGGTGATTTCCCAACATATCCTGCACTAATGTTGCTGTTGATGGATATGTCTGATCAGGCGTTGTTGTTGCAAGAACAATCAAATCTAGTTCATCTGCATCAATATTGGCATCTTGCAAAGCTTGTTTCGCAGCTTCATATGCTAAACCCGCTGTTGTATCGCTCTCATCGGCAATATGGCGCTGGCAGATTCCAGTCCGCTCTACAATCCACTCATGCGTTGTATCAACAGTTTTGGACAATTGCTCATTTGTCACAATATTTTTTGGCAAATATTGCCCAGTTCCGATTATTCTTGAATTCATCCTTATCCAACCTATTCGTTTGACTGCTGATTCTCCGCAGTTTCAAATTGTTTTCTCATCTTATCAATTATTTGTTGCTCTACAAGCTTAACAGATATCTCTATCGCATTTTGAAAAGAGATACGATCTGCATTCCCATGTGATTTTACAACAATTCCGCGTAAACCTAAGAGACTTGCACCATTATGTTTACGAGGATCCATTCTATTTTTAAGATCTTTTAAAACCGGCATTGAGACAACTGCCGCACATTTTGTAAGAAGATTCTTCTTAAAGGAGTTTCCTAGCTGCTGGACAATCATCTTCACTGTCCCTTCTAAAGTTTTAAGGGCAATATTGCCGGTAAAACCATCGGAGACTATCACATCCACATCATCAAAGAAGATCCCATCGGGCTCTGTAAAGCCGATATAGTTAAGATCTGATCCCTCCATCAGTGGAACTGTCCCGCGAACTAACTCATTCCCCTTCATCGCTTCTGTCCCAATATTCATTAAAGAGACTTTCGGCGCCGGATCACCACTGACTACTGAAGAGAGGAGTGAACCCATCACCGCAAATTGGTAGAGATGCTCAGGGGTTACATCCACATTCGCACCGAGATCTAAAAGATGTACATAACCACGCTCACGAAGTGAGGGGATCGAAGTACAAATTGCCGGACGCATAATGCCAGGAAGTGTCTTTAAGACAAATTTTGCCGTTGCTAAGAGCGCCCCAGTATTTCCGGCAGACATCGCCGCATCGGCCTCGCCTGCTTTAACGCAATTGATGGCAACACGCATCGATGAATCCTTCTTATTACGAAGGGCGCTTTGTGGCGCATCATCCATCTCTACCACTTCTGTTGCGGGAACGATGGTAATTCGCCCCGATTTAAAGTGGGGTTGATCTGCTAAAAGGGGTTGTAAAATATCCTCTTTTCCGACAGCAAGGACAGAAAGATTATCATGTGCATTTAACGCACTCACAACTGCGGGGATATACTCTGGTGCGCCGTTGTCACCACTCATCATGTCTACTGCGAGCTTTACAGGCACTTGATTGCTCTTAATCACGTTGCTGATTCCTAATTTTTAACATCAACTGATAACAGATTCTCATCCCGCTCTGCTATCACTACTCAATTGCGGGGAAATAGGAGAGAAACTCATAATAAAAAACCTACGCTATCTTCGAACAAGACAAGGCGTAGGTTTTCCGATATATGTCTATCAACCTCTAACAGTCGTTAAAGATTATTCTTGATCGACAACTTGTTCGTTTTTAGTGATAACTTTACGGCCACGATAGAAACCATCAGCAGTTACGTGGTGACGTAAATGCATCTCTCCTGAAGTTTTATCGATGCTTACTGGGCGTGAAGTTAAGAAATCATGCGCACGACGCATTCCTCTTTTTGAACGAGTTACCTTCGATTTTTGTACAGCCATTTTAACTACTCCTAATTAAACTATATTCTTTCAAGTGATAGAAAGATCTACCTAATCCAATAGATCTGACAGAACGGCAAAAGGATTCTTCTTCTCCTCTTCTTCTGGCAGCTCTTGATTCTTTAAAAACTCACGTCCTTCGCAAGGCTCATCATCCGGATGGTAAGGTATGATTGGCAATGCCATCAATAACTCATCTTCAAGATGATATAAGAAGCTGATGATATCGACATCTTCAATAATAATGACGTCAGCATCATCCCCTACAAGCTCTGCTTCATATTCACTTTTGACAGGAAGCCATCGAAAATCGACATCCAAATCAATCGGGAACGGCTCAAGACACCGCTGACATTCAACATCGACATTGACGAACGCATGTCCAACAATGCACTTATGCTGACTCTCATCGAGACCTGCCTCAAAAGAGACAACAATATCACCATTGACCTTTTCAACCGCTTCCTCTAATCGGGGAAAGAGTTTTTTCGGTAATCGTACATTTTCAACAACGAGACGCTGATCAATGGCCTGCCATATGGTTAATGTAGAGTAATTCAAAGAACACCATCAATTCTAATAAAAGAGGGATATAGTAATCTATTGCGCAAATTTTTGCAATAAATCAGTTCGCACTAACGAATAAAGTCCCCGCTTTTTCCCCCTGTTTTTCGATCAAGGGCGATATCGGAGATCACCATTCGCTTATCAATGGCCTTTAACATATCATAAATGGTCAGTAACGCAACAGATGTTGCCGTTAAAGCCTCCATCTCCACGCCGGTAACGCCATTTGTGACCACTTCTACCGTCGCAATAACGCTCTTTTTCTCCGGCATGAGGTTAAACTCCACATTCACCTTTGTCAGGGGAAGAGGATGACAAAGAGGAATAAGATCGGCCGTTCGTTTTGCCGCTTGAATCGCCGCAATTCGGGCAACTCCCAAGACATTCCCTTTCGAGACGCGCTCTTCAACCAATGCTGAGAATGCCTCTTGATTCATAGTAATCATGCCACTTGTAATCGCCCGGCGTTTTGTAATCGCTTTATCGCTCACATCCACCATATGCGCCTCACCCTCGGCATTAAGGTGGGTCAGCTTCTCCACTAACGAGCCTTCCACTACACGATCCTCATCTCTCTTCATCATTTAATCTCCTTGATTAATAGCATATTAAGAACTTATCTTCCGATAGACTCTACGCTTGTCGGTCTCATTACTTCAACAATAACAATATTGTAACCAAAAAGCGGATCAATTGCGGATGAGTTTGATTGATTGAGAGGAATAATGAATATTGAAACAAAACATGCTGATGAGTTGCCGGATCTCACTATCGCGTGCTTCCATATATCCCGCGCCGGCAGTTGGCGATCTTCTATCACCGGAAACTATCGCATCCCATTTTAATAATTCTCGGCATCGAAGATGCCGAATGGCGGGCATGCACCGGTAAAAAGAGCGAAATGGTCGGCTCCCGCCCCTCAATAAACCTTCTTATAAATGATTCTTTGAGACAAAAAAAGCTGTTGAGTTGCCGGAGATTACCACTGCGTGCTTCCATATATCCCGCGCCGGCAGATGGCGATCTTCTCTCACCGCCTATTTTTGAAATGAAAAAGGCTGAACGCTGCCGGATCTCACTATCGCGTTCTTCCATATACTGCGCGCCGGCAGATGGCAATTTCTCAATTACCCAAAAAGGTATCACTTTAATGATATTCTCCCGGCATCAAGGATGCCGAATGGCGGGCATGCTCCGGTAAAAAGAGCGAAATAGTCGGCTCCCGCCCCTCAATAGACTCTCTTAAGAATCATAAGAATAATCAATTACAACAATAAGGGCCGATGAGTTGCCGGATCTCACTATCGCGTTCTTCCAAAAATCATGTGCCGGCAATTCGTGATCTCAACCACGATCACAGACAAGATATCTACTTAACCGGCTTGATCTCTTCGATGAGAAAATCCTCTAAGGATTCATCATCACTTAATGCCGATTCATGTAATAGCTGCAATTGCGGAAAGGGATAGAGCTCCCGAACTTTAGAGCGATCTTTTGAAAGAAGATGGTGCCATGCCGGCAGAGATTGCCCTTCCGCCCGTAGACGATAAGCACAGGTTTGAGGCAACCAACGAAATTGAGCAATATCTTGTAGCTGCAGGGAGATACATTCAGGAACATATTGATGACGATCACAATAATGCTGACATGCACCCGATTGAAGATCTAAGAGATTACAGGCTACTCGCGTGTAGTAGATCTCCCCATCATCCTCATCTTCTAATTTGTTAAGACAACAGAGCCCACAACCATCGCAGAGCGCTTCCCACTCTTGCGAACTCAATGCTTCTAATGGCTTTTCCCAGAAAGGGGGTTGATGACTCACTTCTGCTCCCCATTACCTGATTCATCTACTGATTCATTCTCAGATCTATTCACTGATCCCTCTTTTGCCGATTGATCACCACTTCCGCCCTTACCGTTTGATCCCGAAGAGGTTGTTGAGATCTCAAGATGATCAGTTACCTGAACCCCGACATCTTTCCCCATTGGGGAGAGCGTAATCACCGACTCAACCTGCCGACCATTCTCACCACAACTCACCTTACCCACCGCTGGTGGCGAGATATCCACCGACTCACTTGAAAGATGCTTAACAAACCACTCATTACGATCGGTATCTTTCGCCTCAAGACAGAGACGAATCTCCACCTGACTCGGTTTTACCTTCACCTCATCATCATGCGCTATCAGTGATTTAAATTGTAGATAGAATGCGATCTGACTCCCCACCAGAACGATGAGCCAAGAGAGATACATCCACATAATAAAGAGTACAACACTGGCAAAACCGGAATAGATCTGCGACTGCTTCCCCGACATCACTACAAATTGGGTAAAGAGCTTACCGATAAAGTACCAAGCATTTGCCGCAATCAGCGCACCAATCAATGCCGGAATAAGATCTACTTTACGGAAAGTGATAAAGAGATAGGCAAGCCAAATCACCACTGTGACCACCGCAATGGTGAAAAATTGCCCTAATAAAAAGGTGATCACAGGATCGGTCACAAAACCTGTAACACGCAGAACGATGGAGCTTGAGAGAAAAGAGAAAGCGATAAAAGCAAAGATCGGGCCGATCAGAATTACCACCACATAAGAGAGTAAGCGCTCCTTAAATGAGCGCCCTTTCGCCACGCGCCAGATTCGATTAAAGGCCGACTCGATCGTCGTCATCAAGTTGATCGCCGTATAGAGGAGAACCAATAGCCCAACACCCCCGAGGATAACCCCCCGCGTATTCTCCACAAAGCCGATCAAAATATTGACAAAATCTGTAGCATTCTCCTCCCCTAAAAAGGAGAGCGCACTCTTTAAGAGCGGTTCTAGCTCATTATGGACACCAAAGCCCGCCAAGATGGAGAAGGTTATCGCCATCAATGGCACAAGCGAGAGCATTGTTGTATAGGTTAATGCTTGCGCTCGCTCTTTAAAATTGGCCTCGCTATATTGCACCGCAATGCGATAGAGAAGCTGTAATCCCCGGCGTAACAATAAAAAAGAACCTGTCTCAGACCAGAGCCAGGCTTCTATCTTTTGAATGAATGCTTTCATAAATGCCTTTTATGAGAAAAAAACAGATATAACTATGCCAAAATTATGCAAGTTTATCAAAGGCATCCTTCAATAATTTAATTCGACGCTCTAATGCATCTGCCGCATATTGTGTGCTCAGTTCAAAATATCCCCACACAGGATTAGGCCATGCAAGATCGGTCTCGTAGCGTGCAATCACATGAATATGGAGCTGACGGACGATATTACCGAGCGCCCCAATGTTGAGCTTATCAGCATCAAATTGTGTCTGCATCACTTGAGAGGCCATGCGTAATTCTTTGAGAAGTTGCTCCTGATCTTCAATGGAAAGATCGATAATCTCCTCAATATTATCGCGCTTCGGTACTAAAATAATCCATGGAAAACGCGCTTCATTCTGAATACGCACCTCACAGAGAGGGAGATTCGTTACAAGGCGACTATTTTTTGCTAATTCTTCATCTAAAATCATACGCGCTCCTCATGCATATCATATGGTTACTCATTATTATCATTTGCATTGTTATTTGTATTGTCATTTACAAATTATCAATGGCATTGTCATTTGCGATATCGTTGCGATCACGTACTGATCATGATCGCGATCATCGATCGATCTTTAAAGAAATTGATCAACCTTTTTCGATAGCGTGACTAATTCCTCTCGCAATTTAAATTCTGTTAACTCTACCCCTTTCTCCGCACGAACGAGCTCACTTGCGAGAATAATCCCCGCCATGATCGCCGCCTTTTCGAGAGAGAGACGCCCTTTTGAGCGCAATTTAGCAATCTCCGCATCGAGACGAAGGGCTGATTCACGCAACACCTCCTCTTCCGATTTTGGGGTGCTAATAGGATACTCTTCATTGGCAATTTTTACCGATACAACTACAGTCTCTGACATCTTGATTCTCCTACATTCCTACATATTTTGGCTCATCGATTCCACACGGGAAACGAGCTTATTTAACTTCTCGGAAAGAAGGGCATTATCCGCCACTAATCGAGCATTCTCCTGCTCCATATTTTGACGATAGGTACCAAACTCGAGTTGCAAGTTCTCATATTTCTCTTCAGCCTCTTGCAATTGGGTCACGAGCTGTTGCTTCTGCTCGCCTAATGTAACCATCTTCTTCTCTAACGTCTCAAAAGCTGCTTTCAATGTATCTGACACAGTTTTTACCTCTATTTCGGTTTAACAAAAGCGGGAATATCGCCATAATACCCCATCGCAATTTTAGCAAGTTTTCGCTTCACAAAGGGAAGTTTATCGGCGGCGGATAGCCCAATATTGCGAATCCCCTTTATGATACCAGATTGGCTCGTTGAGCTTCGCTTAAAGAGATCCATCGATCCCATAATAAACATATTATGTGCTTTTCGCCGTTTTTCATAGCGTTTTAACATCTCTAAGTTACCCAGCGGAATCCCTGCCTTACGAGCATTGATTAACTCTTCCACCAATGTTGCCGAATCAAGATAACCGATATTAACCCCTAAACCGGCAAGAGGATGGATCGAATGTGCCGCATCCCCTGCTAAGGCAAAATTCTCCCGAACGTAGGTTTGTGCATGATTGAGTCTTAAGGGATAAGCGCCCAATTCACCGGCGATTTCGATCCGCCCAAACTTCCACTCAAAACCTTCTGAGAGGCGATCAGAGAAACTTTCAGGATCGAGCGCTAAGAGTTCATCTGCCTCTTCATAGGTGGTATGCCATGCCAATGAGCAGCGCCCATCATTGAGTGGAAGGAGCGCTAAAGGTCCATTATTTAAGAAGCGTTGCCAACAGGTGTTGTCATGGCTCTTCTCAGGGCGAACTTGACCCACAATCGTCTTCTGTCCATAGCTCCAGCCGGTGGTCGGGATATTAGCCCAATCACGAACGAGCGAACGGCCACCATCTGCACCAACGATCAGCTCAGCCTCATACTTCTCGCCATTACTGAGCGTCACCTCCACCCGTCCATCTTCAAGGCGAAGAAAGGATTCGAGCTTGCAGTTTTCTAAAATGGTGATCAGTTCCAACTCTTGAGCTCGATCGAGAAGCACGCCTTGCGTCGCCTCATTATCCATAATCCAGCCTAAAGCATCGGAGCCTGTGCCGGCAGCATCAAAGGTGAGCTCGCCACGCCCGCCCTCATCCCAAACATGCATATGCAAAAATGGGGTGATTCGCCCGGTATGTTGTAGCCCATCCCAAGCATCCACATACTCGAGCCATTTACGACTAGAAGGGGTAAATGCCGAGACCCGAAGACCATAATCTTCTGTCGGATAGAGCTTCGCTAGAGGATGAAACTCAATGACTAAAACCTTTAATCCCGCCTTTGCAAGGCCGATTGCAATACTCGAACCGACTAAGCCGGCGCCATTAATAATGACATCATAACGGTGACTCATATCTCTTCCTCTCTTCCTTCCCTATCGCTCGATAGAAGAAGGACGCTATTTTTTAAACTGATATTAAGAACTGATACTAAGAACAGACACTAAAGACTGACACTAAAGCGATATCTGATTGACGCTAAAAGGAGCATTAAAGTCATTTAGAACGTTTAGGTCATATAGACCATATCGACCATATAAACCATTTAGAGCCACTCTCAACCGATTTTAATAGCCCATCCCAAAACGGGCGATACGCTTTTTAAGGGGTTTTAAGAAATTGATTCCTCGAAGAGCGATATTGCGCAATTGTGGTGCGCAGGACCAATCGATTCCAAAACTTCGAACTAAGAAGTCAGTCGCACCTACTACTTTTACCACATCCCGGCGGCGCTCTCGTTGATACCACTCAAGATCATGGAGTGTGGGGATATTTCCCGACTCAAAGAAGGGCAGCAGTAACTCACAATCACGAAAACCGAGATTGAGCCCTTGTCCGGCAATGGGATGCAGTGAATGGGCGCTATTACCAATCAATGTTAAACAGGGTTTACAGACCTCTTTGGGCACCATCAAGGTAAGATCCCAGACATGGCGCTCTGTTACCATCTCAATATCACCTAGCTCATAGCCGATACGGAAGATCACCTCATTGGCAAATTGTAGATTACTCGCCTTCTGCCAATGCTCCTTATCCCGACTATCGGCGATTAATACCACCGCCATCTCGTGACTTCCCACCGGCAGGAGGGCCAGAGGACCATCACTGGTAAAGCGCTCATACGCCATATTGTGGTGTGGATGCTCAAATTTAGCACGCGCAATCACCGCAACCTGACCATAATCACTATGGAATGATTCAATACCAGAGAGTTGTCGCAGATGAGAGTGCATCCCTTCAGCGGCAATGACCCAATCAAAAATCGCCTCTTCCGATACTTTTTCGGCCTCTTTGGTGGTGATTAGATGACAGAGCGCTTGCTCGCGATTGCTCTGCTTCGGAGCGATCTCTTCCACCAATTGATAGTTACGCAATGTGGTCTGATCTCGATACTCAATATTAGGGCAACGATCGATCGCGACGAGCATCTCTAAACGAAGACGCCCTAAGGGAACTAATGCCCCAAAGGATTGCAGATTATGTTCTGAAGCGAAGAGCTCCACCTTCGTGGCATACCCTTTTTCTGAGACATGAACAGACTCAATCGGCGTGGCATAAGGTTTGAGCGCCTGCCAAATATCGATCTTTTCCAGATATTTAACGGAACGATAAGAGAGCGCAATCATGCGTGTATCTTCATTGAGTAGCTCTATCGTCGGCCTTGGATGTTGATCGACAATCACAATCGAGAGGGGGGAATCTTTTAGCCCCAATGCAAATGAGAGCCCGATCGGTCCGGCACCGGAGATTAAGAGCCGTTTAGTAGGTTTCTGACCCGGCTTCTTCCTTTGCTTCTGATCATGTTTTTGATCATGCTTCTGATCATGCTTCTGAGCGTGTCTATTTTGATCTAATGTCTGTTCCATAGGAGCGATCCTCTGTTATAGATGCCATTCATTGTAGCGATCTTTTTCTCTCTCCTATTGATATATCACAAGGATTGATCATAAGTTAGGCAGAGAAATTGTAAAATACTCTTGAGCTAAAAAGCTCTAAAATATTTTAAGATCTATTTCTACGATCTCGCTACTCAATCGTTGGTAGGCTTAAGATCTCGTAACCATCATCTGTGACTAATACCGCATGCTCCCACTGTGCTGTGAGTGAGCGGTCACGCGTTACGGCCGTCCAACCATCACCTAAGACCTTCACCGCTGCCTTACCGACATTGATCATCGGCTCAATGGTAAAGATCATCCCCGGCTCCATAATCTCCGTCACTAAAGGGGAGTCATAATGGAGTACTTGTGGCGCTTCATGCAGACTTAAACCCACGCCGTGACCACAGAAATCTTGGACTACAGAGTAGTGATGCGCATGTGCATGCTTTTGAATCGCACGACCAATATCTCTAAAAGGCGCACCTGGCTTAACCTCTTCAATCCCTAACATCATGCACTCATAGGTGACATCTACCAAGCGTTTTGCCAAGATGGAGACTTCCCCCACACAGAACATTTGACTTGAATCACCAAAGAAGCCATCTTTTGCCAAGCAGATATCGATATTAACAATATCGCCCTCTTTCAACGCGCGATCGCCGGGAATTCCGTGACAGACCACATGATTGACAGAGATACAGCTCGCACCGGGGAAAGGAGGCTGACCATAGTTAAGGCTTCCTGAGATTAACCCTTCTTCATTCATCCAGCCGTGGATCATATCATCGAGCTCTTTAGTAGTGACGCCTGCTTTCACAAAAGGCTTCACCCGTTTTAAGAGATTGGCCACCGCCTGATTCGCTTTCCGAATACCTGCTATTTGGGTCTCATTCTTTACAATAATTTTTGACATAAACTCAATTCCTAATTCTTTATCTAATTCTTTATCTAATGCTATATCTAATTCTTTATCTGAATTCTAATCTTGATTCTTTATCTAAACCTAAACTTAAACCTAATCCTGACTCCAGTCTTGATTCTGATGCTCGTTCTGATTCTGACGCTGATTCACTCTTCGTAGTGCAATCAGCAAAGGGGTAAAAAACGAGAAGCTCCTAGAGAGGAGCTTCTACACAGATGAACGATTGTTAAGTTCTTGGAAGCGTCACACCGGTCTGCCCTTGGTACTTCCCGCCGCGATCCTTATAGGAGATATCACACTCCTGATCCGACTCAAAGAAGAGCATCTGCGCAACACCTTCACCGGCATAGATCTTTGCAGGAAGATTGGTCGTATTGGAAAACTCCAATGTCACATGCCCTTCCCACTCCGGCTCTAACGGGGTGACATTCACAATAATGCCACAACGCGCATAGGTGGATTTGCCAAGACAGATGGTCAATACCGAGCGAGGAATCCGGAAATACTCCACTGTACGTGCTAACGCAAAGGAGTTGGGGGGAATAATACAGACATCAGAGACAAGATCTACAAAGCTATTCTCATCGAAGTTTTTAGGATCGACGATACTAGAATTGATATTGGTAAAGATCTTAAACTCATTACTACAACGCACATCATAACCATAGCTTGATGTTCCATAGCTAATAATGCGACCTGTCTCATTCTCTCTGACTTGCCCTGGCTCGAAAGGCTCAATCATGCGATGCTTCTCTGCCTGCTCTCGAATCCAATGGTCTGCTTTAATTGACATACGTTTTCCTTCCTACAAATAGAATGTAAATTACTTCAACTCTTTTCCTTGTGATTGCTGTACGACCACTTTTGGAAAGCCGGCCATTCTATCACGTTCTCTTAAAGAGAGTTTTGCCGCCATCTTGAGCGCAATATCTCGATAGAGTTTTGCTAAGTGATCATCTGTCGTCGCCGTAGGTTGACCACGATCTGCCTCTTCACGAATCTTAATATCAAGTGGCATACGGCCTAAAAGGGTGATTCCCTCTTTCTCTGCTAAAGCGCGACCACCGTCGGTACCAAAGATCGCCTCTTCATGACCACAATTTGAGCAGATGTGGTAGCTCATATTCTCCACAACTCCTAAGATTGGAATCCCCACCTTTTCAAACATGGTGATCCCTTTACGTGCATCGAGTAGCGCAATATCTTGTGGTGTTGTTACGATAACACTGCCCGATACCGGCACTTGCTGAGCAAGCGTTAATTGGATATCTCCTGTTCCAGGCGGCATATCCACAATGAGGTAATCGAGATCTTTCCAGTTGGTCTCTTTTAACATCTGTGCAAGCGCAGAAACTGCCATCGGTGCGCGCCAAATGGCGGCATCACGATCGGCAATGAGATAACCGATAGAGTTGGTCTGTAATCCTTGTGTCTCCACCGGCTCCATCGATTTACCATCGAGTGAAACAGGCTTTTCATGACTATTGAGCATCGTCGGTAAGCTTGGGCCATAGATATCGGCATCCAAAATCCCCACTTTTGCCCCTTCATTGAGAAGCGAGAGTGCAAGGTTTACCGATGTTGTCGATTTCCCAACGCCCCCTTTCCCAGATGCAACAGCAATAATATTGCGAACATTAGGAAGGGCATGGAGCTGACCTTGAACTTTATGGGCGACCACTTTTGTGGAGACTGAAACCGCTGCATCAACGCCACACTTTGCTTTGATCTCTGCTTCAAAATGTTCTTTTAACGCTTCGCTATGCGCTTTGGCAAAGAAACCTAGAACGATATCGACCTTCACTGCCGGCGATGCGCCCTCATTGATCTCTATCGACTTCACACACCCCGCAGAGAGAAGATCAACCTCTAAATAGGGGTCTTGATACTGCTGAATAATCTCTTCAATCGTCGCTTTTGTTACGTTCATAGGTTCATCCTCGCTAAAATAAAATGGGTGGATCTATTCTAACACCGCTTGACAAATAAATTAACCGAGATTCTTCTCTCGCCTCAATCTTAAGAGTTGAATGATTCTTGAGAGTCTTAAAAACCTTGAGATCCTTGAGAACCTTCAGATCTTTAATAGCCTTAAGAGTCTTGAGAATCTTGAAGGTCCTGAGCATCTTGATGCTGAGAATCTTGATGCTGAGAATCTTGATGTTGCGAATGAAGATGCGTGATCAACGCTTCCCCTTTCTCACTCTGAGGGAGAAGGCGAAGGGTTAATGCTTCCCCCTCTCGCGCTAAGAAGAGCTCAATATCTGCCATCGGCAAAACGCCTTCCCCTTTCTCGGGCCACTCAATCAGCCAGATCCCCTGCTCTTCCAATAATCCTAAATCATAGAGCTCTAAAGGAGAGGCTAAGCGGTAGAGATCCGCATGATAGATCATCATCAACTCTGAGAAAGGCTCTGCCCCCTTGCCAGCACGCTTTCCATTATCACGCTTCTCGTGCTTCCCATTCTTACCGCGCCCCTTCTCGATCACCTCTTCTGGAAGTGTGATCTCATAAGGCTCAATTAAGGTATAAGTTGGGCTCTTCACCGCACCCTTAATGCCGAAAGCTTGGATAAAGTAGCGCGCAAAGGTGGTCTTGCCGGCCCCTAAATTACCATGAAGATAGAGCTTAAGATCACGCCACTTGAGACTTCTCATCTCTCTTTGCAAGAGCGTGACAAATTGTTGTGCGAAAGCTCTTGTTGCCGCCTCTGTAGGAAGCTGTAGCTCAAGCTCTCCTCGATTGTTGAGAGTAGAATTGAGTATGACCACCGCAGCGACCGCCTCTTCATCTTCTACCATTAAAAGTTCTTCATCCTTTTGATCCATTTTTTTGATCTCCTCTTCTACGCACTTACCCATCATGATCATCTATCTTGCCCCACTCGGCGCAGTTGTTACAGAAGGTAAGCGACGCGTTAAAATCGCTAATCGTACATTGAGGAAGAGTGCCGCTACCGTTAAGCCGGCAATCAGCCCCATCCAAACTCCCGGCGCTTCAAGATGTTTGACCACACCGAGATAGTAACTTAAGGGGAAGGCGATCAGCCAGTAGGAGGCGATCCCTAAATACATCGGCACCTTAGTATCCTTCATTCCGCGTAAAATTCCATTAGCGGAGATCTGCAAGCCATCGGGCAGTTGGAAGAAGAGCGAATAGACAATGAGCGCCGCTGACATCTGCACAATCTCCGGATTGGTATTGAAGAGTTGTGGAATATGAAAGCGCGCGAAGAAGAGCATTAAGCTCGTCACTAACATTAATCCCAAAACAACCACTCGCCCCATATCGCTAAGACGGCGGACACTCTCATAATCCATCCGCCCCATGCGCTGCCCCACCATCGAGGTGAGCGCCATCGCGACACTGAGCGGAATCATAAAGGTCATGGAGGTGATCGCAAGAGAGATCTGATGACTTGCTACCACAATGGTTCCAAACTGCCCCAAAATTAAGCCAGCAGCAGAGAAGATCGCCACCTCCGCAAAGAGCGTCGCTCCGCTAGGAATCCCCACACGGATCATCTCCCCAAGACGTGCATCAGGGCGCTTAAATCCACGCAATAACTGCAAGTTACGCAATCTGCGATCGACAAAGGTGACCCCCACAAGGAGAAAGAGCATCACCCAGAAGGTAAGGCCTGTGCCTAAGCCGGAACCGATTATTCCAAGGCTAGGTAGCTGAATCAACTCCCAGCCATTGACCAAGATATAGTTTAAGAAGGCATTCACCAGAAAGCCGATCCCACAGACAATGGTAATCGGAAGTGGTCGTGCTACCCCTTCACAGACGGCACGAAGACTATTGAAGATTAAGATCGCCGGCGCACCGATACTCAGCGCGCGCAGATAGGAGATTGACCCCGGGATGAGATGCTCCTCAACCGATAGAAATCGCAAGAGATGACCCGAAAAGAAGTTCATGATCAGCACCACGGCAACGATGAGAACAGAGGAGATTAAAAGGCCGTTATGCCAGATCAAGGCAACATCCTCACTCTTGCCCTTCCCAAATTCGTGGGCACTAAAGATGGCGACACTCATTAAGACACCGGTACTACAGAGAAGAAGCGGATTCCAGATCATCACCCCTAAGCCGACCGAAGCCTGTACATTATCATCAAAGTGCCCGGTAATGGCGATATCGACAACCCCCATTCCCACTAAAAACCATTGGGTAATGAGGATCGGTAACGATAGTGTGATAAGCATGCTCAGCTCATCTCGCTGAAATCTAAATCGTCTATAGACGCTACTCTCTCTCATTCTTATCGCTCCTTCTATCACTATTTCAATTGATGCTTCCCTTCCCTCTCGCGACTGATCGAGCACTCTGGGCAAGATCGACTTCAGGGAAAAGAGAGCATGCATTCTACCGCAACTTTTAGCGAAAAGTATGAGAATTCGCTCAATCTCTTAACAACTTCCCCAAAGGGGCACTGCCAACAAGGATCTTCCACGATTCTCAATAGGTTGTAAAATGGTATCAATAAACTGATGCTCAATCAGCTGCTACCTCATCAGCCGATGCCGGTGCCGGTACTACATGAAAGGTGAAGGGTGATGCGTGACCTGTTCAGAGTGAAAACTACGCAGGATCTCGCAACGCCTGAAAGACTACCTCCGCTAACTTATCACTAATCCCCGGCACCTTTGCGATATCTTCTACGGCGGCATTTTTAAGAGATTCCAAGCCCCCAAAGTGGGTTAAGAGCGCGGTTCTTCGGCTCTCTCCTATACCGGGGATATCCTCTAATACAGAACGGCGACGCATCTTATCTCGCCTTGCCCGATGCCCTTCAATGGCAAAGCGATGCGCTTCATCCCGAATCTGAGTTAAGAGATGAAATGCCGGAGAAGCAGGATCGATCAAGAGTGGGGATTTATCGCGAAGCCAGATAATATCCTTCCCGCGCACTTTCCCCTCCCCTTCGGAGATACTAATCACCCATTGATCCTCAATCTGTAGCGCTTCGAGCACCTCTAACGCCACTTGTAACTGCCCTTTTCCACCATCGATCAGTAGTAGATCAGGGCGATCTCGCAATTCACCGCGTTTTTCGCCACGCTTCTCCCGACTCTGAAAACGGCGCGTTAAGGCTTGGCGCATCGCTTCATAATCATCACCGGGCGTTACTCCCTCAATGTTGTAGCGGCGATAGAGCTTCTTGGTAAATCCCTCTGCGGTATAGACTACATTAGAGGCCACCGTTCGCTCGCCAAAACTATGGGAGATATCGAAGCACTCAATTCGCTGAATCATCCGCTCATCGAGTAGCGCCTCTTTCTCTCCTCGCCCTGTCAATTGTGGAAGGAGAAGTTGATTGAGGGCATAGAGCCGATCCTCAATCTGGGTTCGACTTGCCAATTTAATCGCCACCGAATGCTCGGCATTCTGCTCTGCCATCTCCAGCCAGCGACGTTTACGCCCTCGAATATTGTGGGGATATTGCAGTAAAATCGGATACTCAATCCACTCTGAAAGCCCCAACTTGAGCCACTCTTCCTCCTCTGCTGAGAGGGGAAGATTGAGGATAATATTACGCGGTGGAAGACGATGCTCACCATAATATTGCCCCACAAATGCACTCATAATCTCTTCACTTCGGGTATCTTTCGGCACTTGGGGAAAATAGGCTCTCGTTCCTAAGACGCGCCCATCGCGAATCGTCATCACCTCAATATTAGCCACCTCTGCTTTTTGGTAGAGCACCATAATATCGAGCGAATCGCGACTCTCCTCCATACGATTTGAGCCTTGAATCTCCCGAATATCTTGGATCTGATCCCGAATCTTCGCCGCCGCCTCAAATTGTAGCTCCCCGCTATAGTGCTGCATCTTCTCAATTAAGAGATCCACCAGTTGATTTGATTCACCACTCAAAAAGAGCACTGCCTCCTTCACCGCTTCAAGATAATCCTCTCGGCTAATTTTGTTGACGCAAGGGGCGCTACAGCGATCGATCTGATATTGCAAACAGGGGCGTGTACGATGGGAGAAGAAGGAATCCTCACACTCACGGATACGAAAGACCTTCTTCATCAGATTTAAGGTCTCCTTCACAGCACCAGAGGAGGGATAAGGGCCAAAGAGGCGACCGCGCCGTTTACGTGTTCCGCGATAGAAGCTAAAACGGGGAAAGGGATGATCTGAGAGATAGATATAGGGATAGCTCTTATCATCGATCAAGCGAACGTTATAGCGTGGGCGATGTGCTTTGATCAGGTTACCCTCAAGAATCAGGGCATCGCGCTCTGTTGCCGTCAGCGTCATCTCCACCGAGGCGATATTGGCCACCAATGCGACCGTTTTAGGGGCATGTTGCTTTCCCTTAAAGTAGCTAGAGAGCCGATTTTTAAGATTTTTCGCCTTGCCGACATAGATAATTTGCCCATCGATATCCTTCATCATATAGATGCCGGGCGTTGTTGGGGCGTGTCTTAAGAGCTCATCGGCATCAAACTGAGATTCTCTCTTCTTCTCTAGCTCGATCTTTTGAGTCATCTCACTCTCCTTGTCGATCTTAGTATCATCGATCTCAGTACCGATCTCAGTATCGATCTTCTTACCCATCAATAGAACCTCGCACGATCATACCATCATCAAACTTCATACTTTCACAATAAGAAACTTCTTATCCCGCTCTTAAGATTGTAAAGCCTCATCGAGTATGTAAAAATAGATAAAATTTATTATATAAATGCCTATTTTGTCGACAAAATTTTACCAAACACTATTTATACAATTATCCCTAAGTAATTGAAATTGAGCTAAAATTAGCAAATAATTTTGCTTAGAGAGGAACACCCATCCAAGTACTCCCCTACCGATTCCACTCCAAAAAATAGCGCCTGATGGCTACTATTTATAACCTTAACCCCCCTAAAATTCCCATTGATTAAAGGACGATATTATTATGCCCACAAGAGAAGTATCCTTACAAGATATCTTACAAAACTTAGATCCTGTTATGGCTCCTGAAACTTATGTTTATGTAGGGGTCTCTAATCAATCGCTTCTTAAAGTTTTAGGGTTTGATCCTGTCGCCTTCTTCAAAGAGCCTGAAGGTATCACACTGATTCTTAAGAAAGAGGATGCAGATAATAATTTTCTCAACTATCAAACGGAGTATTGTCGCATTATTCTTAACGCCCCTTTTGCTATGCGTTGTGTCGGGCTGACGGCGATTGTAAGCAGTGCGCTCGCTAAGGCCGGCATCTCCATCATTCCGATTTTAAGTGCTTACAAACGCTCTATTTTAGTAGAGAAAGAGGATGCCCACACCGCCCTTGAGATCCTCAATGCCATGCAGAAAAAGGTACAAGGATTGGGAGCACATTAACTTTCATAAATCACCCTCGGCAGTTGGCAATTCTCAATTACCGGCACATATTGTTTAACGGCTGTTTAAAAGTTGTTTAAATCACGTTTAATTATTTTCCCGGCATTGAAAATGCCAAACCGCGGGCATGCACCGGCGAAAAGAACGAAACAGTCGGTTCCCGCCCCTCCAATAACTCTCTTAAGAATCATTCATCGAAACAAAAAGAGCTGATGAGTTGCCGGATCTCACTATCGCGCACTTCCCAAAATCACGCGCCGGCAGTTGGCAATCCTCAATTACCGGCACATATTGTTTAACGGCTGTTTAACGGTTGTTTAACGGCTGTTTAACGGCTGTTTAAAAGCTATTTAAATCACGTTTAATTATTTTCCCGGCATTGAAAATGCCGATTGGCGGGCATGCACCGGTGAAAAGAACGAAATGGTAAGTTCCCGCCCCTCCAATAACTCTCTTAAGAATCATTCATCGGAACAAAATAAAGCACTAAAAAAGACCTATGCACTTCTCTTCCCAGCTACTCTACTCCTATCGGCTAATATAAATTCAATACCCGCTTCTCTAACATAGATAGATACTTAGAATTTCTAAGGTCAAATCAACTTGTTGGAGTATGCGCTATGATACGTCGAAGAACTTTTCTAAAATCTATAATTGCTGGAGCAATTCTGATTCACTACCCTGCCCTGGCACAAGAGAAAACAAGATCCTTCTTAATCGAGTCTTTCGGCATCCTTCCCGCTCCCCAAAACATTGAGCGTATCTTAAGCGCTGGACCTGTCTCCGATATCCTTCTTCTCTCATTAGCGCCCTATAAACTTTTAGGATTAGCTGCTCTCAACTTAACACCGGCACAGAGAGCCTTCTTTCCCAAAGAGATTGGAAATCTCCCAATGACCGGCCGCTTTGCCGGTAGGGGAACAACGGCATCACTAGAAAAAATCGTGGCTCTAAAACCTGACCTAATCCTTGATGTCGGAAATATCACGCCCACCTATCTTAGTACTGCTGAACGTGTCTATGAGCAGACACAGCTCCCTTACCTTTTAGCTAACGGCTCTTTTGCAGATACCGCCAAACAACTACGAACATTAGGAGAGATATTAGGGGTCACTGAACGAGGTGAAGCATTAGCGCAATTTGCTGAAAAGATTCTTAAAGAGACACAAGATCTTGTTCCACACCACTACTCAAAACCGATCTCAATCTACTCCGCCCGTAGTGCTGATGGATTAGAAACAGGTTTAGCCGGATCGATCCATACTGAAGTGATCGATTGGTTAGGTGCTAAAAATAGTGCTGCTCCAGCAGGTGAGAAGATTATGACACGCATCTCTATGGAGCAACTACTAGCGTGGCAACCCGATCTTATCATCACAATGGATGAAAATTTCTATCACTCTCTTCCTAATAACCGTCTCTGGCAACGACTCAATGCAATTAAAGAAGGCCGCGTCTACTTAGCACCTAAACTTCCCTTTGGCTGGCTCGATCAACCTCCAAGCATCAACCGGCTATTGGGTGCCATCTGGCTTGCTCATCTATTAGTTCCTGAGGTAATGCCCACAACCCGCTACCGAGATTTAATTGCAGAATATTATGCTCTCTTCTATCAGCAATCGTTATCCACAGATCAACTCAATCAACTCCTCGAACAGGAGCCCTTATGATTCGTCTTTGGTTAGCACCTCTCCTCCTTCTACTCTTGATGATATTTGCGCTCTCTATTGGGCAATCCTCCTTCTCTCTTTCATTACTTGGAAAAGAGATAGGCGCCCTCTTCAATAATCAAGACCTGAGCGATCAGGGGTTCATCCTCTGGCATATTCGTCTTCCGCGAGTTTTAACGGCGCTTGTCGTAGGAGCAGCTCTTGCACTTGCCGGTGCAACATATCAAGGAATGTTTCGTAACCCTTTAGTCTCACCTGATATATTGGGGGTTTCAGCAGGCTCAGGGCTTGGGGCTGTGATTGCTATCTATTTCGATCTCCCCTTAATCGGAATTCAAATTTTCGCCTTTCTCTTTGGCTTAGGGACTGTTGTTCTTGTCTATGCAATCTCCCAGGCGGTTCACCGTTTAGACCCCATATTAGCTCTCGTTTTAGCAGGTATCGCCATCTCTGCACTATTAGGCGCAGGTATCTCCCTAATCAAGCTACTCTCAGATCCTTATAGTCAATTAACCATGATCACCTTTTGGTTGATGGGATCACTCACAATGACAACAATGGAGGATCTCCTCCTTGTCACACCGCTCTTCTTGATCTCTATCCTCCCCCTCTTTCTTCTTCGCTGGCGGATGAATCTTCTCAGCCTTGATGATGAGGAGGCTTTAGCGCTAGGTGTTAATATTCGTCAATTACGCCTTCTCTTTATTATTGCCGCTACCTTGATGACCTCTTCTGTCGTAGCTATCACCGGTATCATTGGCTGGGTAGGATTAGTTATCCCCCATATGGCTCGCCTCTTAGTTGGGCCCGATTTTCGCCGTCTACTCCCCACGGCGCTCTTTCTCGGAGCAAGCTTTTTAATTATTACTGATACCATCGCCCGTTCAGCATTTCCAATTGAGATGCCTTTAAGTATCTTAACCGCCTTTATCGGCGCACCTTTCTTTATCGGTCTTTTGATACAAGGGGGAAGAAATAGATGAATTTAATCACCTTAGAAAATATCTCTATTAACTATGGTAAGCGCACCATTATCAAAGATCTCAATACCGCCATTGAAGAGAAAGAGATTATTGCCCTCTTAGGTGCAAATGGCTGTGGAAAAACAACGCTCCTCAAATCGATCTTAGGATTAGTTAAACCACGATCGGGGACAATTACCATCGAAGGCAAACCCCAATCACAACTAAAGCAAGAAGAGATCGCCAAAATTATTGGCTATGTCCCTCAAGCACAAAATTCTCACTTCGCATTTACTGTTGAAGAGGTGGTTTTAATGGGGAGAACTGCCCATCTCCATTGGGCTGCAACCCCAAAAGAGAAAGATCGTAAGATCGCTCATACCGCGCTAGAGAGACTCGGTGTCGCCCACCTCTTAAAGTCTTCCATTACCACCTTAAGTGGAGGAGAAAGACAACTTGTGCTTATCGCCCGAGCGATTGCACAACAGCCACGGTGTCTCATTATGGATGAACCTACAGCTAGTCTTGACTACGGCAATCAACTCCGGGTTCTAGAGCAGATCAAACGACTTAAAGCCTCAGGCATTACGATTATTATGACAACTCATCAGCCCGAGCATGCCTTGAGTATTGCCGATCGCTTACTCCTTCTTCATCAAGGCGATCTTATTGCTGATGGCGCACCAGAGACAACCCTCACAACGACAAACTTAGCGCAAATTTACAATCTTCCCGAATCGATTATTGAACAAAATTTTCAATTTGAAAAATTACAGTTTCATTCCGCTTAACAGATCACTCTTAAATATCTAAGGCAACATTTTTGGGAAAACTCTAATTAGCAAAGAAGAGGCTATTAGAAAACTCAAATTGGGCAGAACCCACTATTAAAAAGAATTATAAGGAACTTTTATGAAAAAAAATTATCTAATAACTATAGAAAACGATCAAAAGACCATTTCGAGGCGATCCCCTCTTCGAGATGCTATGCTTACAGCGCTAGCCCTACTTCCTCTCTCCCTTTCTCCCATTTTTGCTGAACCGATCGATAGCGAAGAGGCGAAAGATGCAAAGGCAAAATTAACAACAGAACAACCTCAAAGCCCGCTCTTTTCTTTAGGAACAGTCACCGTAAAAGCCAATAATCCTGCAGAGAGTAACCTCTTTGAGTCAGCAGATCTATTTGAGAGTTTTATAGGCCGCGATACTATTGAGCTCTTTGAGGCAAATGATGTGGGTAAAGCACTCGCCTATACCCCTGGCGTCTTCTATGATGCGCCAATCGGCATGGGAGGACGAAGAGCTTCTAATCGCTATGAACCTACTGTTCGCGTTCGAGGCTATGACCTACGCTATGTCCCCGTTTTTGTTGATGGAATTCCTGTCTATATTCCCTACGATGGTGATTCCGATATGAGCCGTTTCTCCACTGCAGATATCTCTTCAATTGAAGTTGCGAAAGGTTATAGCTCAGTGATGTATGGGCATAATACACTCGGCGGGGCGATTAATATCGTGACGATGAAACCTCGTTCAGAGTTTGATTTCACAGGAACAGCCGGTGCAGGACAAGGTGGGACTCATGAACTGAGCGCAAATGTGGGAACGTTACGAAATAATTGGTACGCACAAGTCTCTGCGTCTGAAAGAGCCCGGCGCTATACAACATTAGCTAAAAATTATGTTGGCAAGGATGCCTTAGGTAAGGAGGTTAATTCAGATCGCTATCTCTACCGCACTAAAGATCGTCGTTTTGGTCTTAAACTAGGTTGGACGCCAACAGATACCGATGAATATGTGTTGAGCTACTCCCGACAAACCGCTAAGAAATATCCTGGCAGTGAAGGTGATAATGGTTTTGTTCCCACCAAATGGATCTGGCCAAAATGGGATCGGGAGACCATCTCTTTTGTCTCTAATACCTGGTTATTTGATGAGAAACTCTATATTAAACCCCGCATCTACTACGATACATTTAAAAATACTCTCTTAAACTTCCGTCCTAATGAATCGAGTAAGTATGATGATAAAGCCTTTGGTGCATCTGTAGAGGTAGGGACCACAGCCATTGATCGCCACCTAATTAAGATGATGATCAGCTACAAACGAGAGACTCATAAGTCGATCGATGAAGATCTTCTCACCCATAAGAGTCGCTCTTCTCGATCAACACAGAAATTCTACTCCATTGCACTTGAAGATAATATCGCACTGACCGATAAGCTAGAGGCTCAGATCGGCGTTATCTATACTAAGCGAAAAGCAGATGCCGAAGGCATTGGCAAAAATACCGAAGACCTGATCTCTCAATATCCTGCCGCCTCTTCAATGCTCTCCCCTTCCATCCATAGTACTGACTATCAAGCAGCGCTCTTTTATAAATTAACAGAAGATGATACTTTCCGTTTTGCCATTGGTAAGAAGACACGTTTCCCTAGCTTTAAAGAGTCCTATTCCAATTATGGAGATAATGAGAAGAAATGCCCCAAAGGAGAGACAGCTTGTACCCCGGGAAAACTCTATCCAAGCATTGCCTTACAAAATCCCGGTTTAAAACCTGAAAGCGCTACCAATATTGAGCTGGGCTATTCAGGAATGCCAATCGATGGATTAAGCATTGATACTGCTATCTTCTATAGTCAATCGAAAGATAAAATCCAGCGCTCTAAGGATAACTGGAAGATCTTCCCCGGTTATGCTGTGACACAAAATGAGAACCTACCCGGGAAAGTGGTACGCAAAGGATTTGAGTTAGGCGTGAACTACTATCTCAATGATCAGATCAAAATTGGGGGCGGTTATACCTACCTCAATGTTAAAAATCGAGATCATAATGAGATTAAGATCACCAATACACCCAAAAACTTTGGCTTTGCTTACATTACGATCTCCCCTTACGATTGGCTCGAGCTCACGCCTTCAATCACAGCTCGCAGTAGTAGCTATGCCGATAGTGAAGGTATTAATAAAAATCGAGGATATGCCCTCTACAACTTCAAAGCCTCTGTTAAACCACCTCAATGGAAAGGTGTAACCTTTAATGCAGGGATCGACAACATCTTTAATAAAGATTATGCCGCCTATGAATCTACCTACCCTTCCGCTGGGCGCTATCTCTACTTCAATATGCGCTATGAAGTCTACTAGGCGTGTCTCGATCCTCTCTTAACTTCTTTGGATCGTTCTAAACGTTCTAAAAAAAGCCCCGACAGAGTAATTGCTCTATCGGGGCTTTCTATTAATTACTAATCGTTACAAAACAATAGCTATAAATTTTAAACCTCAACTTAAACATTAGCTTAAACATCAATTTAAATATCAATGCGAACTACAACCCCACCGAATTTAACCAGAGCTCTAAAAGTGCGGCGTGCCACAATTTGGAGCCTTGGATATTGGTAAAGCTTGTGGGGGCTTCGGGGTTTTTAAGAAGTTCATCAATATAGGCGGGATTGAAGATGCCGCGCTCTTTTGCCTTTTTACTGGTTAAGGTATCACGCATCATCTCTAAAAACTCACCACGCACATATTTGAGTGCCGGCATCGGGAAGTAGGCTTTTGGGCGATCGATAATTGAATCGGGAACGCGACCTCTTGCAATCTCTTTTAAGATCCCTTTTCCATGATGCTTCAATTTGTACTCCGGCGGAAGTGCCATCGCAAGCTCAACAAGACGCTGATCCATAAAGGGCATTCGTGCCTCTAAACCGTGCGCCATTGTCATATTATCAACCCGCTTAACCGGATCATCCACCACAAGGCGCGTCACATCAAGACGCAATACCTGATCTAAGAAGGTATCTGCCCCCGGGCGCGTTAAGTGCTCCCGAATATATTCACCGGCGATATTCTCCGTATGGTATTTCGGTGTGAATGCGGCTAACCACTCTTCATGCGGGCGATCGAAATAGTGCTTTGCAAAGCGTTTTAAGGGATCTTGCTCCGTCTCTGCCACCATTTTGGGATACCAGAAATAACCGGCAAAGACCTCATCGGCCCCCTGCCCACTCTGCACCACGGAGGTGACGGTCTTCACTCTTTCAGAAAGAAGATAGAAACCGATCGCATCTTGACCAAAGAGCGGTTCACTCATATTGGCAATTGCCTCTGGAAGGCGAGAGAGTGCCTCACTATTGGGAACTTCAAATTTGTAATGATCGGTCTGATACTTATCGACAAATTGATCGGAATAGAAGAATTCTGAACCCTTCTCTTCTGGCTGATCTTCAAAGCCGACAGAAAAGGTCTGAATCCCTTCAATTCCCTCTTCAATCGCCAGTGCCGTGATCAATGTTGAATCGAGCCCGCCGGAGAGGAGAACACCCACCTTTTCATTGGCGAAATTCATCTCTTTCTTAATAGCAGATTTGAGCGTACTCTCGATAATCTCGCGCCACTCAACATCATCATATTGTGGATAATCGCGCTCTGCCGTTAGCTCCCAATAGCTCACTGATCGGCTCGAACCATCGGCATCGATCCGTAGATAATGCCCCGGCTCAACTTTACGAATCCCTTTTAGAATGGTCCACGGCGCCGGCACTACTGCATGGAGCGAATACATAAAGTGAAGCGCATGAGGGTCGATCTCTGTGTCGATATCCCGCGTCTGTAGAAGACTCTGCGTATTAGAGGCAAAGTAGAGCGCCGTCTCCGATTGACCAAAGCTATAGTAGAGCGGTTTTTTACCAAAACGGTCCCGAACAAGTAGGAGCGAACGATCCGCTTCATTCCAGATGGCAAAGGCATAAGCCCCATCGAGCTCCTCCACAAAGGATTCGCCCCAGCAGTGATACGCTTTTGTTAAGACTTCCGCTTGGCTCTCGGTTAGAAAACGATATCCCGCTTCGATCAAGCGCTCACGCAACGCATCTTGATTGTAGATCGTGCCGTTAGTGGCAACAATGATGCCAAAATCTTCATCAAAAAAGGGCTCTGTGCCATTGCTCACCGCAGCGAGCTTTGTCTGCACAAAACCCATATTTTCATATTGAATAATCGTTGTGCCGTCAGGACCCCGTTTCTGGATCGGCTCCGACATCTTCTGTAGTAATCCTTCCGCTACAGCTGTCTGATTTAATTTTAATACACCGGCGATTCCACTCATTCGTACTCTCCTTATTGATCGATCTGTCTGATCTTTTGAGATTGATTCTCACGAACCTTACACTACTGATTCACAACGATTATGCGCTTTTCAACTTCTTGCTTCGATATCGGCTCAAGATTAGAGGAGAAAGCTCTCACCACAACCACACTCTGCTTTCGCTTCGGGGTTTTGGAATTTAAACATGCGATTGATGCCATCTTGAATATAATCGAGCGTTACCGACTCAAGATAGGGGAGAATATCGGGCTCGGCGACAATCTTCACCGGCGTCTCTTCAATCACCACCACCTTCTCATCCACTTGGTCACAAAAATCGATATAGTATTTATATCCCGAACAGCCCGACTTCTGAAGTGCGATCTTAATCGCCTCGGCACTGCTCTCACCTAAATTCTTTGCAAGCTGTTTTCTTGCGGCTTCTGTCACGATTAACATTGTGTATACTCCCTCTTATTTCAAAGATTCAATACAAAGATTCTATATAGAACTAATTTAGTCCTATATTACCTTATCTCCCACTTGCTGACGAATATTACTTCGTCATTTCTTCGCCATTACGGCGCATCGACTTGAGCGTTACCTCTCTACTTCCCCTCTTTTTTAGTAGAGAGCTGAGAGATATCCACATAGACGGCATTATCCTCCCCTTGAAGATTCTTAATATCGGAGAGCGTCCCTTCGGCGTAGATCACATCAAAGCCGATATGAAAGAGCTGATCCTCCGCCTTAAGCTTCTCTGCGGCATAGCGCTTCCACTCCTCTAACCAACGATAGGTGCGTAAGCCTTTAAAGGAGGAAAATGGTCTGCCGGCCACCACGCGCGCATCTTTAAGGAGGGTATCGAGCTTCTCATAGGTGAGGTTGATCTTCTCAATAAAGAGCACGGCATTTTTAAAGCCGAGCGCATGAAGAAAATCGCCAATATCTTCAATATCGGGAAATTCATTGACTAACGGACCGCCGGGATAGGAGATCTCCGGGAAACTGCCGGTGCCGATCGTGGTGAAGAAGAGCTTACCCTTCGCATTGAGACGCACTTGATAATCGCGCACACGTTCTTCAAACTCCCACACATCTTGCAGGTAGAGATTACTCATCACCAGATCAAAACGGAGGGTGGGATCAAGAATCGATTCGATATTCTCCCAAACTTCCGCCTCGGGGAAACGTGCTTTAAGAAGCTCACTGAGATAGCTATCAAACGCGCCATCGACAAGAATCTTCTCCGGCTGTAACGATTCATCGAGATACTCCACCATTCTGCGGGCGATCTCATGGTGAAGAAAAGCATGATTGCCATAAAGCTCAGGATGATACTGTAGCTGCTTACGATTTGAAGCTGTTGTTCTTCTCATATCCGTCATATCCACTCTCTAATTCGCCTATATCGACTCGCTATCGCGCTGATTCATTCGATCGAAAAATTCATTGAAAATTTCATTGAAAAGTTCATTTAAAAGAACTCCATTCTATCACGCTTTTGGGGATCACTTGGGAGAAGATGCAAAAGCAGAACATTCAAAAAACTGACCATATCGAGCCATAAAAGATAATCATCCCTATTTTAATGCTAGAATAATTAACCTAAATAGAATCTAAATAGATTGAATAATTTTAACTGTTTAATTTAGGCTAATGAATTCCATTAATCACTATAAAACTTTATTGATAAGAATAATTTTATGAGCAGAACAGACCTTCCTAACACTTCCTACCACCATGATGATGAGATCGATCTCTTTGAACTCGTCGCTACGCTTTGGCGCCATAAGTGGCTGATCATTGCGGTCACAATCCTTGCCACAATCATCGCCGCTCTCTTCGCTTTTATCACCATAAAGCCAAGTTATCGCGCTTCTGCGACAATTGCTGCTCCCAATGTCTATCAGGTAGCAGGGCTCAACTTAGGAGCAACCCCCATCACCTTACAACCTGAGCAGATCAGCTTTACCGAAGAGAGCTTAATGCCACTTAGTACACAGGATGTGTTTGAGCTTCTCTCTAATGTTGCGCAATCACCAAAAGTGCAGCAAGATTTCTTCGCGCAATTGCAAGAAGAGAATAGAGGCCACTCATTACAAGGGAATCTCTCGATCGAAGCGGATGGTAAAAGCTCAACTTTAACCATTTCGGCTCAAGGACCAAATGCTAAAGATAGCTACACGATGACCAATAGTTATCTCAATTATCTCAATGCTGTTGCGGCGGATCTTCTATTAAAAGATCGCCAAGCCGAACTCGATGCGTTAAAAGCGAATCTCTCACGTCAGCTTCAGAGCTTAGAGCGTGTTTTAGAGAAGGAGCGCCTCTACCAAATCGCAGCTCTTAAAAACAGCTATCAAACCGCCGAGAAACTCAATTTAACGCTTCCTACCGGGAATGGTGAAGATCCATATCTCTTAGGAACAGAGATTCTTGCGGCAAAAATCGCATTTTTGGAGAATCAAAAAGGGATCTACGGCGATCATCCAAAATATAATGAGTTAACAGCAAAGATTGATGCTATCGAATCTTTCACGCTTCCTAAAGCAGAAGCAGTGAAAACCTATAGCGTAACTCAATCAGCATCTATACCAACAGCACCGGTACCAACGAAGAAGAAACTCATTATCATCATCGGTTTCCTCCTCGGTGGAATGCTCGGTGTGATGATCGTTCTTCTAAGAGAAGCAATTCGTAACTACAAGATTCGTAAAGCAGCAGAAGCTTAAGATAAGATCCATCAAAGAGATCAAAAAAGCGCAGCAATGCGCTTTTTTCTTGCCTATCATAAAAAACCCGGCGCTGGAAAGCGCCAATCCGCGAACATGCACCAGTGAAAAGAACAAAATGGTAAATTCCCGCCCCTCCACGAATTCTCTTAAGAACAAATACTATGATTAATCAAAACAAAAAGAGCTGTTGAGTTGCCGGAGATTACCTCTGCATACATCCATAAGTTGTATGCCGGCAATTGGCATCATCGATGCCGGCCTGCGGGCATGCACCGGCAAAAAGAATGAAATGGTAGATTCCCGCCCCTCCAACAACCTTCTTAAGAATGATTCATCAAAATAGAAAAGGCTGAACGTTGCCGGATCTCACTATCACGTTCTTCCACAGATCACGCGCCGGCAGTTAGCGATCTTATCACCGGCAAATAACGTCACTTTAATGATATTCTCCCCGGCGCTGAAAGCGCCAATCCGCGGGCATGCACCGGCAAAAAGAATGAAATGGTAGGTTCCCGCCCCTCCAAAAACCTTCGTACCACCAATAAAACCACTAAAAACTTCCCCTCTAGCGAAGAGATTACGCAATCGGGTAATGCGAAAGCGGAAAGGATCACGTAAAATAGAGCCACTGATTATTTCTACGCCTGCTTATTTGCTGATAAGCGGGTTTAAAAATAATCGTATCCCTATCAATGGGATTCTCTAATCGGGACTTACTTCAATCCCCCGATTGTTACGATTAAAATTGAAAAGTATAGAAGGTCACTGCTACGAGCAGCCCCACAAGAGGATTATTATGAGCGAGACAACCGCCGTCTATCCCGGCACATTTGACCCCATTACCAATGGGCATTCCGATATTATTATTCGTGCAGCACGAATCTTCCCGAAACTGATTGTCGCCGTTGCGAAGATTAGCGGCCCGAAGAAGAAGCCCCTCTTCACCTATGAAGAGCGCCTCGATATGGCCAAAGAGATCTTTAAAGGCCATGAAAATATTGAGGTGATCGGCTTTAATGATCTCCTTGCCCGCTATATGGATACTATCGATAGCCATATCTTAGTGCGTGGCCTACGCGCCGTATCGGACTTTGAGTATGAATTCCAGATGGCAAGCCTTAACCGCCACCTCAACCCCAAAGTAGAGACCATCTTCCTCACTCCGAGTGAGAAATACTCCTTTGTCTCCTCCACCATGGTGAGAGAAGCCTCCATGCTCGGCGGAGATGTGAGCGCGATTGTCCACCCCTATGTGAAAGCCGCCCTTGAGCGTAAATACCAAGAGCGACTGCGCCAAGAGAGCGAAGCATAACCGATGCGCCATGAAACTGCCCACGATACCGATTACAACTCGCCCCAATTTATCGCTAAATTGCAGGCAAAAGCACGCGAAATCGGGATTAATGAACTCTCTAGCGCCGATATCGATCCCGGCAAAAACCGGGATTACTTTATCGAATGGCTCGGAGAGGGATTTCATGGCGATTTAGATTATATGTATAAACATGGGGAGAAGCGCTACCACCCTGACCTCCTCGTCCCCGGTACTGTATCGATGCTAACGGCGCAACTCCACTACTTTAACCCAGAGATCGATGCCAAAGCACGCTTAGAAGATCCGAACCACGCCTATGTTGCGGAATATGCCCTCGGGCGGGATTACCATAAGGTGCTCCGCAATATGCTCACCAAATTGGGAAAGTGGTTACAAGAAGAGATCCCCGGCCTCGAATTCCGCGCCTTTGTGGATAGCGCACCGGTATTAGAACGCGCCTTTAGCCAAAAGTCCGGCCTCGGCTTTTTTGGCAAAAATACCATGATTATTCACCCCAAACGGGGCTCCTTCTTCTTTCTCGGCGAATTGTTACTCTCAAAACGGATCGAGATCCCGAGCGAACCGATCACCAACCATTGCGGCCAATGCACCCGCTGTATCAAAGCCTGCCCCACCGATGCGATCGTCTCCCCCTTTAAGATCGATGCGCGCAAATGCATCTCTTATCTCACCATCGAACATTTTGGTCCCATTCCAGAAGAATATCGCACCGCAATGGGTAACCGCATCTTCGGCTGTGATGATTGCCAAATCGTCTGCCCCTGGAATCGCTTTGCGATCGACCTAACAACCGAAGACTTCTTCCCCCGCCATCAGCTCGACTCCTCCACCCTACTACAACTCTTCAATTGGAGCGAAGCAGAATTCCTCCGCAAAACAGAAGGCTCCCCCATCCGCCGGCTCGGCTACGCAAGGTGGCTTCGCAATATCGCCATCGGCATCGGCAATAGCCCCTATTCAGAAGAGAATATCTCAGCACTGAAAGCGAAAGAAAACTTTGAAGATGAAGCGGTGAGAGAACATATAAAGTGGGCACTTGAAGAGCAGAATGAAAAAAATAATTCATCTATTTCCTAGTCTGGTGCCTTTATTAAATCTATACCCAGAATTATCTTTAATAAAAATTCTTAAATAATCCCGAAAACAAAAAAACCTGCTCATTTGTGCATAAATTAAAATTAATTAATTCAGAGGCATGGCAGGTGTGATGCTCAAATTATAACAAAATAACTTAAAAAATGAAAACCTGTTTTTATCAAAACAAATATTCTAAGAGCTTTTTACCTAAGTAAAGAAATTCCTCCGCAAAACAGAAGGCTCCCCCATCCGCCGGCTCGGCTACGCGAGATGGCTCCGCAATATCGCCATCGGCATCGGCAACAGCCCCTATGCAGAGGCAAATATTAAAGCATTAAAAGAAAAGCTAGAGTTTGATGATGAAGCGGTAAGAGAGCATGCAGAGTGGGCTTTAAAAGAGCAGGAACTAAAACAGAGGTAATTTAGGACTCATCAATTCATTCAGTTTATACGATAGCTCTATTTTCTGGTCTGCAATCGCTCTCGCCTTAGCATCCATCAGATTCACTAGATTATAAACATTTTCTCTCTTTCGAATCGATACACATTGGGCATCATCACTCAAAAAGACTCTAGACTTCTTATCCTGCCTAATCATCTCTATCACATTAGAGAGAGTCCCCGTACTTTTCTTATCCCAAATCATAAAGCCATAATCCGCATCTTTTGACATCTGCAGATCCTTAGCCGTGTAAAAAAGCCGTCTATCTTTTATCCCATTAGCCGGTACTGACACTACCTCCCAATTACCAACATTATTTCTAACCCTAGAGAGATCACCACTACAATAGACTTGAGCATTTTTATAATTATTTTTTAACAAATATTTTTGCAATAACAGATCAATCCCATTTGCATCCCCTAAAATAATATTGTAATTCTTCTCAAGAATACCGTTAATACGATTCATTACCTTCTCATCAATCGCTTTAATAGATATTGATCCTGACATAAAAATAGTGATCATATTTATCTCCAGGTTACTGTTGCAACATAGATTTTCCATAATACAAAAATAGCCTGTATTAACGAATAGAAGCTATCGAAAGTATTAAAAGAGTAAATAAATTAGGTTCTGTTGAACATTCATAGTTTCAACCAAAGCTTGTCATTAAGTAATGTTTGGAGCATAAGAATAGAGAGTTTGTAATGTTTTTTGGCGATTACATTTTACAACTCTCTATTTTTTTATTCCAAATGTTCAACAGCCCCTAATAACACTCACAGAAAAAGGAGAGGTTTTAATAAGTAAACCGATCATCTATCGATATTCATCAAACCTCTCCCTACTAAATATCACACCATCAGTAATACTGGCTCTACTGTTTATCGATTAATCTCAAGATGCATAAAATCATTAATTGATGATTATTAAAGATAATTTTTCATATTAAAAAAATAAAACAGCAATGCAAATAAGACTTCTTTGCATTTAGTTCTCATTTAACAATAAGTTAAGACAATATATTTAGATATATTTACGTCATTAAAGTATCATACCCTCTTAGGAAAACATCTTGGTTTATTGCAAAGTTGAGGTTTGGATTTGACTCGGAATTATCATCACCGCCACTCCCGCTGGTATGAAGTGATCATCTTTAACTTCTGGTTTCAGATTGTGATCGGCTTTCTCCTAATTGCCCTTCTACCACAATGGTTGCGTTATGGTGGATTGGTGGATAGTTTATCCCTCCAAGTCAATTCCAATAGTAATACCCTCTCTGCCAATGCTATCATCTTTAAATTTCAATTGAGCACAAAGTCCCCTGCATATGACATATGAATTAACATACTACATATTCCTGATAGTGATTGGGCTACTCTTATGTATTAAAGAGATAAAATCAACCTCTTTATACAATATTATTACTTTTACTCTCTTTTTTATTTTTGCAGCAATAACTCGCTACTCAGGCTTTGATATTGATATAAATACATATGCAAAGTCTTTACATTATATCGATAATTTTTCAGCTTACTACCTAAGAGAACCCGTCTATTGGATCTCTTCTCGCTATATCTACCTAATAACTCAATCTTATGAAACAACTTTTCTATTCTATGACTCTATCGCTATCATATTAATTTTATATGCTAGAAAAAACTTCTCTTTTCCTCAGTATTTTCCTTACCTATTTTTCCTTTTCTTTCCTTCGGTAATGGGGTTAAACAATGTCTATAGGCAATATTTAACATACGTTCTATTCATTTTTTTCTTATCTATAACTCTAACTAAGCCTAGCTCTCTAATTAAAAGAAGCCTTTTTTCATTGATAGTGATACTCACCCATAATGTTGCTGCTCTTTTCATACCCATTTTCTTCATTAATAGAAAAATACCCTCTAAATACAGGATCATAAGAATAATACTATATATAGGTATATTGATAGGTTTACCTATTGCATTAGCTACTAAATCCAATGTAAATACTGGTTATGTTGATTCTGAACTCTATATATTTGCTATTTTCTGCTTTTTAATTTTTATTTTGATAAGTCATAAGTTTCTGTTACGCCATAAGGATGTGATTCTTTATACTTTTTTTGTTTACTCTCTTATCTTGCTTATTATGTCGATAGATCTAGTAGGAAGTGCTCAATCAAAAAGAATTGGAATGTTTATTCTAATACTTCTTCTAATTCCATTAACTAAAGTCGTTGATACACATTTCAAACAAAAAAATATTGCTCGATCAATTATTTATATAATATTAGTTATGCCTACGTTAATATTTTCTAGCTCTAGAATGATGCTACTGACCTAATAGACCTAATCAATTACAAAAGACATGCAAATATCAATCGGCACCAAAGCTAATTAATAGTAATAGTAACTTAGATTATTAACAAAGATACAGTAACATATATACGTCTAAATGCTGGTGATTTTAAAATTCAATATTATTTGAGGTAACTTCGTGACACAAAGCTATCATCGCCGCCACTCCCGTTGGTATGAAGTGATCATCTTTAACTTCTGGTTTCAGATTGTGATCGGCTTTTCACTTATCGCCATATTCATTCGCATCAGAGTTGTCAATTGATATAAATGGCACAAGATTACACGATAGGAGTCAAAGAGATAAATCTTAACTTTAATATAATACCCTATCTTAAACATTTCTCATCTTGGCTCGATGTGTTCGCTGTCTTTAAGATAATCAGAACCATCTTCTCAAGCTCCGACGTCAGGTAAACTGCTATTGTAATAACCCTAGAATATTACCTAATCAATTCAAATAAAATAACTTTCAAACCAATCTTATAAGCCCCGATATCCTATGAATACCTTAATTATAATAGTAATACTTTGCTTTTCCTGTATTCAGGCAATAGAAATTTTATCATACCTATCCCGCCTATCAGGCGTATTAATAGATAAAAAATCTATGGCTTATACTCTACAAAATGCTGTTTTTATGATTACTAGATTTTTCACTTTAGCTCTAATGCCTATTTTAGGTTTACTTGTTGATATGGGGATTGACAAAAAGTACTTTTTGATATTATGCATTGGTTCATTTTTAGTATCCTCAATTATTTGCTCATTAATTCTTTACTTTAAAAATAGATCAATTTCAGCATTTATCACTATAATTGAGCTAGTGGTGGGGGGTAGGCAACTTTTACCATCTCTATTAAAGTTTCCTAAGCTCTTCACAAAAAAGAGCTCTCATACTATTAATACCCCTTCAGTAGCATACCTTTTTCATTCAAATGTTTTTTGGCTATCTTCAATTGTATTTTTTTCATATGCTACATCTTTATTTTTTGTGTTTTTTTTAGGCTTATTCTTTCCTGATTATAGAGTTATGCTTAGCCAAACCTCTGGGGTGATTAATGCCTTTTCTACAATCATATTAACTTTTTGGATCGAACCTAAATTATCATTAGTTATTGAACAAGATAGCTTAGAAGATAAGAAATCAAGTCCTGATCTTATCATGTCACTACTCATAGGTAGAATATTTGGGGTCGGTGTTTATTCATCTGTTTTTTTTATACTATTTTTGTAAAGATAAACCATAATGAAACTTCTTGTACTCTCAGAAACATATCCACACATAAATTCAATTTACCAAATGGCTTATGTGCATAGCAGAAATATTCAATACAAAAAACAGGGGGTTAAGATCGATGTTTTATCTTTTTCAGCAAAAAGTGCATACAAATATGAAAATATTACTGTCCTTCCATCTACTACGTATATAGATTTTTCAAATTATGATGCTGTTGTCTCTCATGCACCAAATATACGTAATCATTATAGGATTATTAGAAAAAATTTAAAAAAGATTAAGAATCTAGTCTTATTTTTCCATGGTCATGAAGCACTAATTATAGATCGTTATTATCCCGCCCCATATCCATGGCAAAAACAAAAAAATGCCTTTTTTTCACTTGCTAGAAAATTTTATGATCATTTCAAACTTTATCTTTTAAAAAATTTATTAAAAAAAGGGAATGTCAGAGCAATTTATGTTAGTCAATGGATGAAAGATGAAGCTACTCATTGTATGAAGCTTTCAGATAAAATAAATAATAAAAATATCATCATTAATAACTCGATAAATGAGGCATTCTACAAAGAAAGATATAGCCCAACTCTAAATTTATTAGCTGATTTCATTACCATTCGTCCCTTAGATGGACCCAAGTATGCTATAGATAAAGTAGTAGAACTTGCCCACTTCAATCCTGAATTTTCTTTTCATATTTATGGGAAAGGTGATTATTTTCAACACAATACACTACCTCCAAATGTAAAGATATTTGACCAATTTATTGAACAAAAAAGTATCCCTGTTCTTCTTAATAAATATCGTGCAGCTATTATGCCAACAAGATTAGATGCCCAAGGAGTAATGATGTGTGAAATGGCAAGTTATGGAATCCCTACTATTGTTTCCAATCTTCCTGTTTGCAGAGAAATGTTATCGGAATTCTCTAATTGTATTTTTATAGATAACTCAAATTTTTGTGATACCGATCTAAATAAACTATCTTTTACACCGTTGATTGATTTTTCCGTAATACAAAAATTTTCACCTGATTATCTTGCGAAAAAAGAATTAGATTTTATATTCAAAAAATAATCTTTATTAAAAGGATACAAAATGAAAACACTATGTGTATTTGGCACTAGACCAGAAGCTATAAAAATGGCTCCTGTTGCCTTAGCACTAGCTAACGACGATCGTTTTGAAGCAAAAGTTTGCGTTACAGGACAGCATAGAGAGATGCTGGATCAAGTATTAAATTTATTTGAAATCATTCCTGATTTTGACCTTGATATTATGCAACCAGGTCAAGATCTTACAGATATTACCACTCGTATTCTACAAGGTTTAAAACCAATACTAGCAAGTTTTAAACCTGATATTATTTTAGTTCATGGTGATACAGCAACAACGTTCGCAGCTAGCCTCGCCGCTTATTATCAACAAATCCCTGTTGCACATGTTGAAGCAGGCTTACGAACAGGGAATATTTACTCCCCTTGGCCAGAAGAAGGAAATAGAAAACTGACCGCTGCATTAACGGATCTACATTTAGCGCCTACTGAAAACTCTGCCCAAAACCTTATTAAAGAAAATATATCTTCGGAAAATATTATAGTAACTGGCAATACTATTATTGATGCATTATTGAGTGTTATTGAAAAACTAGAAAATAATCCTGCATTACAAGCTAAATTTCAAAATCAATTTCCATTCTTAGATAAAAACAAAAAGCTCATTTTAGTAACAGGGCACAGAAGAGAAAGTTTTGGGCTAGGATTTGAAAATATTTGTGAGGCATTAGTAAAAATTGCAGACAATCATCAAAATACTCAAATTGTATATCCTATGCATTTAAATCCTAATGTGCGAGAACCGGCAAATCGTATTCTAGGTAAAACTAAAAATATTCATTTAATAGAGCCTTTAGATTATCTGCCTTTCGTCTATTTAATGAGTCAGGCTTATATAATTTTAACTGATTCTGGAGGAATCCAGGAAGAAGCCCCCTCTCTAGGCAAGCCGGTTCTAGTTATGCGCAATACCACAGAAAGACCCGAAGCAGTAGAAGCTGGAACAGTAAAGTTAATAGGAACTAGTAAAGAAAGCATTATTAAAGAGGTTAGTTTGTTATTAACAGATATAGTAGCCTACAACAAAATGGCTTTTGCTCATAATCCTTATGGTGACGGAAAAGCATCGCATCTTATTGTAGAAGCTATTTCAAGCTTTATTACAATCCATGAAAAATAAAATTAACTAAATAATTTATGAAAAAAAATATAGTTTCTATAATTACCCCCTGCTTTAATTCCAATCAAGAATTAATCGATACTATTAAGAGTGTTCAAATACAATCATTTACTGATTATGAACATATCATCATAGATGATAGCTCTACTAAACCTTTTTCTGATGCTCTTTTAGAACTTATTGAGGATGATCCTAAAATCAAACTTATTAAGCGCTCTTGGAATGCTGGTCCCGCCGTAACTCGAAACCGAGGAATTAGTGAAGCAAAAGGAAAATATATTGCCTTTTTAGATGCAGATGATACTTGGCTCCCTGATAAATTAGAAAAGCAAATAGCTTTTATGGAAGAGACCCAATGCCCTCTCTCATACACTAATTATGATGTGGTCGACGAGCAGGGGAATTATCTAGGAACTAGAAAAGCTCCGGGAGAACTATCATATGCTGAATTAATTAGGGTTAATCGTATTGGTTGCTTAACTGCAATATACAATACTGAGATTTGTGGCAAACAATACATGCCCAATATCTTAAAGCGCCAAGACTATGGATTATGGTTACAAATAACGAAAAAGTTTGGACCGGCAAGAGGTATTGATGAGGTACTTGCAAAATATAGATCATCAAAAAACTCTTTATCCGGCAATAAACTTAAAGTCTTAAAATATCAATGGCGTCTTTATCGAGAAATTGAAAATCTTAGTCTAGCGAAATCTATCTATTGTTTAGTTAATCATGCCTGGAATGGTATTAGTAGAAAAGCTTAGGAAATAAAAGCATGAATATTACAATTGTTGGAACTGGTTATGTAGGTCTATCTAATGCCATGCTATTTTCAAAACAGCATAATATTGTTGCTTTGGATATTGATAAGGGAAAGATAGAAAAGCTTAATCAAAAAATTTCCCCTATCCATGATGCCTTAATTCAAGAATACCTTTTATCCGCGCCTAGCTTTAAAGCAACATTATCAAGTGAAGAAGCGTTCCAACAAGCGGATATTGTTATTGTTGCAACTCCTACCAACTATGATGAAGAGAGAAACTTCTTTGATACCTCTTCTATTGAGATGGTTCTGAATGATCTGGAATTACAAAACAGTAAATCTATCATCATTATTAAATCGACTATCCCTGTAGGATATACTGAGAAAGTAAAACAACAGTTTCCCAATCTCAATGTTGTCTTTTCACCAGAATTTTTACGAGAGGGACAAGCGCTTTATGACAATTTATACCCTTCAAGAATCGTGATTGGTGACAAATCTGGCACCGGGGAAATGATTGGTAAGCTTTTTAAAGATGCGTGCTTAAAAGCGGATGTTGAAATATTACTTCTTAACTCAACGGAAGCAGAGGCTGTAAAGCTTTTTTCCAACACTTATCTTGCTATGCGAGTCGCCTATTTTAATGAACTTGATAGTTATTGTGAAAGTCGCTCATTAAATACAAAAGATATTATTAATGCTGTCTGCCTCGATCCTCGAATCGGTGATCATTACAATAATCCCTCCTTCGGTTACGGTGGGTATTGTTTACCAAAAGATACAAAACAACTACTTGCTAATTATCAAGATATTCCTCAAAACTTAATTGAAGCGATTATCAACTCCAATAGAACAAGAAAAGATTTTATTGCCACACAAATCATTAAACGACAGCCAAAAGTTGTAGGAATCTATCGCTTAGTAATGAAACAAGGATCTGATAATTTTAGAAAATCCGCTATTCAAGGCATTATGAAACGTTTACAAGCTCATGGGATAAAGCTAATTATTTTTGAGCCTAATATTATAGATAATACCTTCCATAACTTAACGGTTATCAAGGATATTTCAGATTTTAAAGAACAAAGTGATATTGTTATCGCCAATAGAATGACTGCCGATCTTTTAGATATTAAAGATAAGGTTTACACTAGGGACTTATTTGGAAATAATTAAAGGAAACCATGACCAGAGAATTTATGCCCTTCTCCCTTCCTGAAATTGGAGAAGAAGAGATTAATGAAGTTGTCGATTCATTACGTACAGGATGGATTACAACAGGCCCTAAAACTAAGCAGTTTGAAGAAGACTTTGCAAACTATCTCGGTGGCGATATTTCCGCGCTTGCAGTTAACTCTGCTACAGCAGGTTTACATCTTGCACTAGATGCTGTTGGTATTAAGGCGGGAGATGAAGTTATTGTTCCGACCTATACCTTTACAGCTACGGCAGAAGTCGTACGATATTTAGGGGCTGATCCTGTTTTTGTAGATTGTGATCCTGAAACATTAAATATTGATCCTAAAGCAATTCGAGCAGCAATTACCGAAAAGACAAAAGCGATTATGCCGGTACACTTTGCCGGACTCTCTTGTGATATGACAGAGATCATCGCCATTGCAAAAGAACATAATCTAAAAGTTGTAGAAGATGCGGCACACGCATTTCCCACACGTTTTGAAGGTGAATTAGTCGGCACGTTTGATACTGATGCTACAATCTTTAGTTTCTATGCCAACAAAACAATGACTACCGCAGAAGGTGGCATGATTGTTTCTCGCAATAAAGAAGTTATTGAGCGCTGTAAGGTAATGCGTCTACATGGGATTAGCCGTGATGCCTTCGATCGTTACTCTTCTAAAACACCATCTTGGTATTATGAAGTGATTGAGCCTGGCTACAAATACAACATGACAGATATTGCTTCTGCGATGGGCATCCATCAATTAAAGAAGATTGATCGATTCCATCAAAAACGTGTTGAAATGGCTAAGCGCTACGATGAAGGACTAAAAGGCTTACCTTTAATTCTCCCGGCACGTCCAGAAAAAATTGAAGAGCATGCATGGCACCTCTACCCTATTCGCCTTACTGAAGATGCTCCGCTTGAGCGTGATGAGTTCATTATAAAAATGGCAGAAAAAAACATTGGTTGCTCTGTCCACTTTATTCCTCTTCATCGTCAACCGGTTTGGAGAGATGGTTATCATCTTACTAATGAGATGTTCCCTCATGCAGAGAAGGCTTATCTCAATATTGCATCTATCCCACTCTTTACAAGAATGAGTCAAGCGGATCAGGATTATGTGATTCAGACAATTCATGAGTTATTAGGCAGATAGGTTTCAGATGATCAAACGCATATTTGATGTTGTGTGTTCTGCAATGGGGCTAATAGTACTAGCCCCATTATTACTATTTATTGCTATTTGGATTAAAAAAGATTCTAAAGGGCCGATCTTCTTCCGCCAAGTTCGGGTGGGATTGCATGGAGAGCCTTTTCGGATTCATAAATTCCGGAGCATGTATACAGATAGTGAAGCACATGGGCAATTAACAGTTGGAAATGATTCACGCATTACGCCAAGTGGTCACTTTATTCGTAAATATAAGCTCGATGAATTAGCGCAATTAATTGATGTTTTTAGAGGGAAGATGAGCCTTGTCGGTCCTAGACCTGAAGTGCCCAAATTTATGGATCAATACTCTAAAGAAGATCGTGAGATTATCTTATCGGTTCGCCCAGGCATTACAGATCGCGCTTCTATCGAGATGGTAGATGAGAATGAGATTCTTAGCCAATATGAAGATCCTTCCCAAGCTTATGTTGATATCATCATGCCGATAAAAGCAGAACATTATAAGGCATATGTTAAAAATCACTCTCTATTTGGAGATATTAAGATAATCATTCAAACTATCTTGAAAATAATCAAGCGTTAATGATTTTCCAAAGGCCTTCTACCTATGTTTAAAACTCGATTACTCAACCTCCCGCGTAATATAAAAAGAGTTATCCAACTTCTTGTTGATATCTGTTTAATATGGTTTTCTATCCTTCTTGCCTTTATTATCCGCATCGGTTGGGATGATACCTGGCTCTATATTGGTGATTATCAGTGGCTCTTTATTGTTGCGCCGATAATCTCAATCCCTATCTTTATCATCATGGGGATGTATCGCGCCGTTATCCGCTATGTTGGGAAAGAGGCATTAATCACGATTGCCAAATCTGTTACGATTGCCGCCCTACTCCTCTCCCTTATTATCTATTGGTATGATGATGCACCGAGAGTTGTCCCCCGTTCGCTTGTCTTCAATTACTGGTGGATTACCTTACTGGCAATTGGAGGATTACGGCTCTTTATTCGACACTACTTCTTAGGGGATTGGCTCGATGTTTTTAAGCATACTTTCGGAAATCATAAAGATCGAGCAAGAGTTTTAATCTATGGCGCCGGCACTGCCGGGAAGCAACTTGTCTCTGCTTTGCGAAGTGGCTCCCATATCGAACCGATTGCATTTATTGATGATGACCCTAATATTCGATCTGCCAATATTGATGGCTTACGGGTATATGCCCCCCATCAATTAGAGATGGCACTTAAACGAACAAAAGCAACTGAATTACTCTTGGCCATTCCCTCTGCGCCTAGAGCAAGACGGCAAGAGATTATTACTTCTCTTTCTAAATTCCCTATCCGCGTCCGCACTATCCCTGGGTTTATCGATTTGGCAAAAGGGAAAGTGAAGGTGCAAGATCTGCAAGAGATCGATATTGCTGATCTTTTAGGGCGCGATCCTGTTGAGCCCCATCGTGATCTTTTCGATTTCTGTATTAAAAATCAGGTGGTAATGGTTACCGGCGCGGGTGGTTCTATCGGCTCTGAGTTATGCCGTCAGATTCTTTTAAGTGGTGCAAAACAGCTCATTCTCTTTGAAAATAGTGAATATAACCTCTACAAAATCACACGGGAACTGCAAGAAGAGATTAAGAAAGAGCAACTTGAGATTCAATTTACCCCCCTGCTCGGCTCGATCCAAGACCGAGATCGCCTTTATAACGTGATGACGAAGTTTAACGTCAATACAATCTACCATGCAGCGGCTTATAAACATGTCCCGATTGTAGAGAATAATATTACCCAAGGGGTTTTAAATAATGTTTTAGGCACCTACTACACGGCAGAAGCGGCAATCAAGGCGAGAGTGAATAACTTTGTTTTGATCTCCACCGATAAAGCCGTTCGCCCCACTAATGTAATGGGAGCGACAAAACGCCTTGCAGAGATGGTTTTACAATCCTTTAGTAAAGAGCGCGCAATTACCTTTTTAGGCGATAGCGATCCAACACAGAATAAGACGCGCATCACCATGGTTCGTTTTGGAAATGTATTGGGTTCTTCCGGCTCGGTAATTCCTCTCTTTAGGAAGCAGATTCAAGAGGGAAATAATGTCACTGTTACCCATCCTGATATTACCCGCTACTTTATGACGATTCCTGAAGCGGCAGAACTTGTGATTCAAGCAGGATCAATGGGGCTAGGGGGCGATGTCTTTGTGCTCGATATGGGTAAACCGGTGCGAATTTTAGATCTTGCGACAAAGATGATTCAGCTCTCCGGCTTAACAATCCGTACAGAGGAGAATCCCAACGGAGATATCGCCATTCAGTTTACCGGGCTACGCGCCGGGGAGAAGCTCTATGAAGAGTTATTGATCGGCGATAATGTCTCCGGCACAGAGCACCCAATGATTATGCGCGCCCATGAAGATTGGCTCCCGTGGTCAGAAATGAAGACGTTACTAGAGAAGCTCAAAACAGCGGCCGATCTTAACGACTACCCCACCATCCGCGCCCTACTTCTGCAATATGTTTCAGGGTATCAACCACAATGTGAGATTGTGGATCTGCTCTATTTGGATCGGTAGATTGTAGATTAATTCAATGATCTAGCATAAATAAAGATGCCGGCGATATAAGTGCCGGCATTTTTTTGTTTAGGCTTTTATATTACACATAATGATTACAGATTCAAATAGATAGTATTCCCATGGATCTTTATTATGTTTTAGATCGTACACCCGAAAAACTCAAAATTGAAAAGGATTATTCCTTAAGATATGCGATAATCGTATCCAATTAATTTTCGCTAGTTATTTTTTTAACTGTTCCTTAATCCATCACTTATCCGTTTATCAAACGATGCTATTTCTATGAAGTTATTACAAAACAATCTCTACCTCTACTTCTTTATGATTCTCTTCTCGATGGTTTTAGGCCGTTTTGTATTGGAGTCTTTCACTGTTATCGGGACGCTTGTTGCTATCTATCTTTTGATTCGCAATTGGCATTTCTACTTTGATGAGCTAAAGGAGAATCGCTATCTCTATGTTGCTTTAGCCTTTCTGATTCCAGTGGCGATCGCTTCTATCGATTCATTAAATCAATCGATGTCTCTATCTGTATTAGGGCGGTTTGTCCGCTATCTCTTTATCGGCGTTATTGCCGTTGCGATGGTGCAATATCAGGGGAATGAGAAGCGCCTAACGCTAATCACCTTTATCGCTGTTCTCTTTATCGCGATAGATGCCATTATCCAGTGGCAGACCAATTACCATATTTTGGGGTATGACCTTGTAATAGGGGATCGAGTCTTCGGTGTATTTGTAGGTAAAGCACATTTGAGTTACTTTTTGGGGACTTTCGCGCCGATCGTCTTCTTCTTTCTCTATCAAAAAATTGAAGAGAAGTTCAGCTGGCTTCGAATCTTACTTGCGGTTATCACAGTACTGATTCTAACAACAGCGATCTTTATCGGCGGTGCTCGTGCGGGGATGATCTCCCTCTTTGTCTCTGCCCTGCTCTTTATTATCTATCTTCTTTATAACGGCAAAATTAAGCATAAGTTGCGTTTTTTTGGAGCAATTGCCATCATCGCTATTGCCGGGCTTACGATCGTTAGCCAATCAGAGATTGTGCAGAAACGCTTCCAATCTACTACATCCGCTTTTGGGACAGATCGATTCTTAGCACAAGTCACATCTCATCGTACTAATATCTGGAATGTAGGCTTTGCCGAGATTCCTAACTACTGGATCAATGGTGTTGGCCCCCGAGCTTTTGATGAGGTTTATCAAACCTATCCAGAAGAGTATAAAATCTTTGACTACGTATGGCAGCCACATCTACACGGCTTAGAGGTATTAATCGAAACAGGAGTAATCGGCTTTATTCCTTATCTCTTAGTGCTTCTCTACCTCTTTATCCGTATGTTTACAGCAAGAGCGGGAAATATGTGGATTATGATGGGCTTTGTTGCCATTATGCCGATCAATAGTCATATCGGCTTGTATGAAGGCTATTGGATGTCACTAGCTTTCTCATCAATTATGATTGGTCTAGCGCAAGCATATCAGGCTGATAAAATTAATAATCAGAGAGGGAAGGTTGTTTGTAATTTCAATAAGTAAAGCTTGCCGAGTGGCAGATAAGAAATAGATACTACAATATGGCAAGCATTACATAACTTATATAATTTCTTTCAAAAACTACGTTTTACTAGGACATTATGGCTCAAAAAGAAAAATCGGTATCTACAGGGTACAGTTTTATCAATGAAGAGCTTTTACTTAAAGCTTGCGATTTAGGGAGAAACGAAGCGTTAGCCTTAATTGTTATCTCATCAGGTACCCTTCATACAAAAGAAGAAACTTATTGGTCTGCTCAAGCTGTTCAAAAAAGGTTACTAATAGATTGGAAATATGCAAAAACTGCTTTATGAGACAACCTCTGAAGATTATCCTGACTATACAGAAGAGCGGTATTTAGAGTATGAGTTAGATAAAAACAGATGGATTGTTACGGGAACATGCTTCCCTGTTCTATTTAAAAAAGGCTTCTATTTTTAATAGCAAAACATTGTATAAACGAAAAAAGTTATCTAGCTAAAGATCCAACCAGACTTGCCTACAAGTATCCTGATAAATCAGAGCTAATAACAGCAAAAAGAACAGTAGTATCACGGTCTATTGGGGATGAGGGGCTATATAAGGATCTATATGCATTTTATCCAGATAAAGGAATAGATACATCAAAGTTTAACGCATTTGATTTAACTATTTCTCCACCGTAAACTTACCCTAAAAAAACACAAGCCAAAACTAAAGATTTCTGTCATCATTATTTAGATGGAGGAAATCATGAAACGATCAAAATTCACAGAAACATAAATTGTAAACATTTTAAAACTGGCAGAAAAAGGCGTTAAAGTGACCGATATCTGCCGAGAGTACGGCATTAGTAGTGCTACGTACTATCAATGGAAAAGTAAATATGGAGGCTTAGAAGCCTCTGATTTGATGCGATTCCTTTAACAAGCGACTTATTTCTTTTAACAAAATCTGATATTGCCAGCAGATTATTTAAATCTTTACCAAAACCTGAGTCATACTATTCTAACTTCTTTCATAAAACAGGCTGTTGTGCTGAAAAGATATTTCAAGAGTACGTTAAGCAACAAGGCATTGCTCTAAGGTATTATCAAACACCATTAACAACTCTACGCTTAAATGGTGATGCAGCAAATATAGGGAATAAATTCCCCAAAAATTTTTATACTATGATAGCAGAGGATGAAGATTATGCAGATCTAAAAAGAAAAGTTATTAAATATCGAATTACTTCGCCTCTCAGGAATTATTCTTCCAATAACTTTTATAACTTTTATAACTTTTATAGTCTTATCGTTATAGACTAACTTTTAACTCTTTTTCTCTTAAAAATAATTATACCGATGAAATACACTCAAGTCTTATCTAATACAAAACTTCAAAAAACAGATCGAGTTCTATTTTTAATCCACTTAGCTATTGGTGATTACACCTATATGCAAAACATGTTTAGAGCTTTTCATCAAAAGTACCCTCACATAAAAATAGACTTATTCATATTAGAAAATCGCTGTACGGAAGATGCAAGCAAATGGCCAGCTCTCGAGAACTATGTAATCTACGATTGGTTGGAGACTTGCGGTTTTTATAATAAGATCTATCGTCGTAATTACGCTCCCAAATTCCTAAAAGAATCAATTGCAGAAGCCCACCAACAAAAATATCCGATAGTGATTACCCTAGGAACATTACAAGATGAACAAACAGAGATTTTAGGACGGAAAATAGCTGGAGAACAAGGGCTACTTGTCGGATTAAAAATTAATTTAAAATGGTATCGCTTTAAACACCATTTAATTAAAAGGCCATCATGGAGAGTTTTAGATTTAGCATTCTATAGCAAACCTTTAAAGCCTGGAGATCATATCAGTGCAGTTTATAACTCATGGGCAGAGCAACTTGCAGGTGTAACACTATCACCACAAGATAGACTACCATTTGTCGATATTCCTGAACAGTGGCTTAAAGCTGCTCAAAAACACCTCCAAAATTTAAAAATAGTAGAATCCTCACCAACGATCTTTATTAACTACATAGCAAAAGACCCTAAAAGGTCTTGGAAAGTAGAACAGGCTCTTAAGTTAGTCGAAATAATACGACAAAACGAACGGTTTCAAAAAACTACTTTTCTGATTAACACGCTACCCGAATTAATCTCATCATTAGACAAAAATATTAAAGAGCATAGTTTATCTAACACCTACTCATATAGTGCTACAGAAAATTTTTATCAACTCCCCGCTATGTTAAAACTTTCTGATTTGATAATTTCAGTAGAAACATCTGTGATTCACTTAGCCAATGCAGTTAAAACACCGGTAATAGCATTAATGAGGCAACGAACTCCTCACTGGGTTCCTTTAGATAAATCAATTTCAACGGTAATCTGGGTTCCTAAGAAAAAAGACAATATCGATAGTATTTCCCCTGAATTAGTTGCCAAAAATGTATTTAAAGCACTTACTATTTAAAGATTCTCCCGCGTTCTATACAGCCAATAAAATTATTTAAATAGTTACTCGTCTCATAGCCCTGAACACTTGCTTGAATCGCTTCGGGGCTTGGGAGTTCTAACTCGCCATCGAGGATCTTTTGGAGATATTCTCGGCTTTGAAATTCTTCATCCATCGGATAGAGCCAGCCATTTTTTCCAACTGTGATGAGATCTGCCGGGCCTGTCGGGCAATCGGTAGCAAGAACGGGAATACCGCGCATCATCGACTCAATAATAATGAGCGGTAAGCCTTCTCTAATAGAGTTAAGCAGTGTAACGCCGGCACTTTGCACCTGATCCCAAGCATCTTTCTGCCAGCCGTGGAAGGTTACCTTTTGCTCTAAATTGAGCGCCGTAATATGAGCTTTAAACTTCTCATCCCCTTCTGGATTTCCCGTTGAACCGAAGATATCGAGATGCCAATCACCTTTTAGTGAAACAAGATTTTCTAAGAGGGAATCGACCCGTTTAATATCACTAATACGCCCGATATAGACAAAGCGATTCTTATCTCGCTCCACCAATTCCGCAGCATCGACAGGATTATAGACAACGGTAACATTCTTCACTTTATAATCATCACGAAGTTCATCGGCAATGCCGTGACTAATGGCTAAATGGGCATCAAAAAGATCGATCTTTTTCGCCACTTCAATTGCGGTTGCTTCGCTACTTCCCGTTAAGGAGAGATGAATCCAGGAAAAGAGCGGAATTCCTGTCTTCTCTTTAAAGCGTTTTAAAAATGGATAGTTAGTCAAAAACTGTTTAGAGAGATCCATCGTAATTAAGGCATCGAGCTGATCCTTTGCCATCTCATCAAAAAGTTTATCGCCATTAAAACGAACATAAGTCTTTTGCAAAGCTCTAAAAAGCGTGCGCGGGAGAATCCCCTTCAACGCCATTATACTTTTAGGATAAGAGAGATATTTAAGATGCTTAAAATTTTTTGTAAAAGCATCATAACGGGGCTCATATAGACCATAAAAAAAGAGCTCGACATTCTTCGCCGGCATTGCGCGGGCAACAATTTCAAGCACCTTTTCAAGCCCGCCGGGGCCATCGTGGCGATTGCGAAGGAGTATTCCTATGCGAAGTGGTTGATTCACTTTATCCATTTAAACTTATGTTCCATGAAAATCATTAATTTAGATATTGATAGATTCTATCATCTATTACGCTGTTATAGGGGAGATATTACTGCTTTATCGATATCAATCATTCACTTTTTTAGATTTAAATAGAGACTACAATAAGTTGGGATAAACCAGCGAAATACGCTAAAATAACCGGTTATATAGGAACTATCGATTATTTCATACACTTTTTAGATGGAATCACAATGATTAAAGAGACGCTACTGATTGAAATTGGGACGGAAGAGCTTCCTCCACGAGCATTGAACAATTTATCCAACGCTTTTAAAGCGGGTATTGAAGCAGAATTGAAAGCGAAGAAGTTAGAGTTTTCAGAGATTAAAGCGTATGCTACCCCGCGTCGTTTAGCGGTTGTGATTTCGGATCTGCAATCGGAACAGGAAGATTATAGTAATGAACGTCGTGGGCCTGCGCTTCAGGCGGCGATGAAAGAGGGTGAGCCGACGCCGGCACTTTTGGGCTTTGCGCGCTCTTGTGGGGTTGATGTTGAGCAGTTGACGCTGCTTGAGACCGAAAAAGGGGCTTGGTATACCTTTAAAGAGGAGGTGAAAGGTGAATCACTCGCTTCCCTTCTCCCGGCGATGATCGAAAAAGCGCTCAAAGGTTTGCCGATTCCAAAACGGATGCGTTGGGCAGATCATGATTTTGAGTTTGTTCGCCCCGTTCGTTGGTTGGCGGTTGTTTATGGTGATGCGGTGATCGATATTGAGATCTTCGGCATTCAAGCGAGCAATGTGAGCCGTGGCCATCGTTTCCACACTACAGCACCGATTACTATTCCCCATGCAGATCAGTATGAGGCGATTATGGAGTCTGAAGGGCATATTATCCCGAGCTTCCATAAGCGTAAGGCGATGATTGAAGAGCAGATCCATGCCGCGACAAAATCGATCGGTACACCTATTATCAATGCCGGCTTACTTGATGAAGTGACGGCACTTGTTGAGTATCCTAAGGCGATGATTGGTCAGTTTGAATCCCACTTCTTAGATGTGCCACAAGAGGCGCTGATTATCGCGATGGAAGATCATCAGCGTTACTTCCCCATTGTTGATGAGCATGGCAAATTAGTGGATAAGTTCTGCTTTGTGAGCAATATCGTCAGCGAAGAGCCGGAAGCGGTAATCTCAGGAAATGAGCGGGTGATTCGTCCTCGCTTTGCGGATGCGGAATTCTTCTGGAATGAGGATAAGAAAAAGCCGTTAAGTGATTATTTAGCCGATCTTGAGAATGTTGTTTTCCAAACAAAGCTCGGTTCACAAGCGGACAAGATTCGCCGTGTTGCAACATTAAGTGAAGCGATTGCCGCAGAAATTGGCGCAGATACAGCATTAGTGGCTCGCGCTGCACGCCTTAATAAAGCGGATCTCATTAGTGATATGGTGCAAGAATTCCCCGAACTTCAGGGAACGATGGCGCGCTACTATGCTAATGTCCAAGGGGAAGATGCAGTTGTGGCAGATGCTTTAGAGCAGGTCTATTGGCCCCGTTTTGCCGGCGATCGCTTACCGGAGAGCAAAGAGGCGTTAGCATTGGGGCTTGCTGAGCGTTTAGATACCATTGTTGGCATCTTCTCTATTGGCGAGATTCCTACCGGTTCGCGCGACCCGTATGGGCTTCGTCGTAATGCACTTGCGGTATTGCGGATGTTGATTGAGTCGGAGTTGAATCTCGATCTACTAAAATTGATCCAAATTAGTGCCGATACTATGCCGGCAGAGATCGATGCGGAAAAATCTGTATCTACCATCTTCACCTATATCTTCGATCGTCTTCGTGCTTATTCGGCGGATCTTGGCGTGTCGAGTGATGTCTTTGCTTCGATCTCTGAATTGAAGTTGACCAATCCGCTCGATATCTACCATCGTCTCCTTGCGGTTGCGAAGTTTAAAGCGCTTCCAGAAGCGGGCACATTGATCGAGACCAATAAACGAATTCACAATATCTTAGAGAACAATCAATCAGAATCAGCATCAAGCGCTGTTTCGGCCTCTCTCTTAGAGAATGATTCGGAAAAAGCGCTCTACAATGCGAGCCAAGCGCTTAAAGAGGAGATCGGTAAGCTCTCTGCTGCGCGCGATTATCAGGCGATTTTACAAGCGCTAAGTAATTTAGCAACACCGCTTGCGAACTTCTTTGCCGATACAATGGTGATGGCGGATGATCTTGCGGTGCGTCAAAATCGTATTGCGCTTCTCACAGAGATTCGGGATTACTTTGAAACCGTCGCCGATATCTCAAAGTTACAGCTCTAGATCGAGATATCAAAACTAAAAGATGACGCGCTAAAAGATGATGCCCGAGATGATGCCCTGAGATGAGCTTAACTCTTTATGCTGAGTATTTAAGTAGCGAGAGTGACACTTAAGAGAGAGGCATCAGCGTAGAATCGATCAGCAGAGGGGAGCATTCAGATGAGTGGCTCCCCTCTCTCTTTCTGATTCAGATCATTCAGAGAACCTATTCATAAAGATAAGAGGATAAGGTAAAAGATGAGTAATAAGCCTATCAAGCCTATGGTGGAGCAGGATTTTGAAAAGGGGCGCCGGCTGCCCTTCCCCGATCTTGTGATTTTAGATCGTGATGGAGTGATTAATCAGGATTCAAGCGCCTATATCAAATCACGCGATGAGTGGATTCCGATTCCCGGCAGTTTAGAGGCGATGGCACGTTTGCATCAAGCAGGGGTGAAGATCGGCATTGCCACCAATCAACGGGGAATTGCGCTCGGGCTCTATGATCATCAAGCGCTCGAAGAGATGCATCAGAAGATGGCGGCGCTCTTAAGTGATGTGGGAGGCGCGATCGATGAGATTGCTTTCTGCACGGCGGATGATCCACTTCATCCCGATCGAAAACCGAATCCCGGCATGTTACTCACCATTATCAAAGCCCTTGATCTGCCCCAAACGAGTGTGATCTACTTTGTCGGTGATAAAAGCTCCGATGTGGCGGCGGCAGAGAATGCCACGTTGCAGAGTGATTATCGCGTTATTCCCGTTTTAGTCCGCACGGGGAATGGGATTAAGAGCGAAAAAAAGCTCAACGATCGAGAGCGACTTACTTATAATGATCTTGCATCGTTTGTGGATGCGTTACTATTTGATTCATCAGATTTATCAGCCCTATCAACAGAGGAGTAGTCATTGCGTATGATCACTTGGATTCGCTCACTTATAACCTTTATCGGCTTTCTCTTTATCTATCTTATTATCACGCCGGTGATGCTGATTAGTACTGTTCTGCTGACCGGTTCGTGGTATCGCAATGTGACGATCGCCTGGTCGAAGATTTTAGTGGGCTGGATGCGGATCGGTGCGGGTATCGATTATCGTATCATTGGTGCGGAGAACCTTCAGTATCTCAAAGAGCGCCCGCACTTTATTATCTCCAATCATCAATCAGCGCTTGAGACATTGATCTATACCATTATTCTCCCGCCCCACTCTTTTGTCCTTAAAAAAGAGCTTCTCTATATTCCCTTCTTTGGTTGGGGTTTGGCAAAGGCAAAGCCGATTGCGATCAATCGTAAAGATGGAAAAAATGCCTTAAAGCAGATCTCTACACAAGCAAAAGAGCGTTTTGCTGAGGGGCGCTCTGTCATTATCTTCCCCGAAGGGACACGTGTACCATTTGGGCAAGTAGTGCCTTTTAAGAAAGGGGGCTTTATTGTGGCCAAACAGTTAGCTGCACCAGTATTGCCGATGGCGATCAACTCCGGGATTGCGGCACCTAAAGGGCGTTTTCTAAAAGAGCCGGGGATCATCACCATTGTAATTGGCAAGCCGATTGAGTCGGAATCGCTCTCTACCGCAGAGTTAGCCAAAGAGACCGAGCGCTGGATTCGTGGCCATATTGTCCCCACACTCAATGTGAAAAAAGAGGCAACAGAAGCGGAATTAAAGGCCTTAACCGCGACAGAAGTAGAGGTGAAATAAGAATGAGAGATGCGGTACAAATTATCGGGGGTGAATATCGCTCCCGGAAGATTGAAGTGATCAATGCCGATGGCTTACGCCCCACCGCTTCTCGCGTTCGGGAGACACTCTTTAACTGGTTACAGACAACTATTCCCGGTGCATTAGTGATCGATGCTTTTGCCGGCACAGGTGCTTTAGGCATTGAAGCGCTCTCGCGCGGAGCGAAGATGGCGATCTTTATCGAAAAGGATGCCAATGTCTTTCGCACCTTAGAGAAGAATCTCCGCACGCTTAAAGTGCCGGAGGAGCGTTATCGCTTAATCAAAGGGAGTGCCTTAGAGGTTTTAACAGCAGGATCAAGCGGACATCAAGAACTCCTAGAATTAGCCACACAATATCCTCGGCAACATCTCTTCCTCGACCCGCCCTTCTTCCACGCGCTTTACGAACCGCTTCTTGAAGTTTTAACAGGGAATCCACTTCTCTCTACCCTCAGCTCCCTCTCCATTGAGATGCCGGTCAAAGCCAGCTTCAACCTAGAAACCACCCTCGCCCCACTCCAACTAAGTCGCGAGATGAAGACAAAAGAGAGTAAGGTGTTTCTCTTTAGAGCGAATTAAAACGGCTTATCAATAGCGGCGACATTTAAGTTAAATAGATTTCGCCAAGAAAACAGGTGGCTAAGAAAATAATCGGCATAATTCTCAACCCGCCGATAGCATCCCTCTCACGCAGAGCGATCGTCAGTGGGCTCTCTATACCGATCTTCGCGCCTTCTTTTTTAAGCTTAGCCACTCTCCGGGCTGTGGTCATATAGCGAATCTGCAACCAGATCAGCCATAAAAAATTGAGCACCTTAAATGATAGATAAAACTCATAGACAGATAAAAAATTGATAAATAAAAACATCTCCTCCTCTAAACTTCCCCGCCTGATTTAATTCCGTTAAAGCAGCTCTCGCTGCCATGCATCGCTTAAGAACTAAAATCGTCTCCACTTCATCAGATGACAATAATAGTAAATCGTTATAAGGTTGATCGACTATCTAACACCTTATTTTTAATGTTAAGTTTTAGAAGTAGTATATGTTGATGAAATCGACAGATCAATCAGACATGTTTAAAAAGCTGAGAAAAATCGACACGTTTTAACAATATGTTGATGGGATCGACATATAAAATGCGTTTACAAAAAACAGAAGCTGATGAGTTGCCGGTCCTCACTATTGCGCGCTTCCGAAGGTTACGCGCCGGCAAGGGCATCAAAGAGGCCAATTGGCGGGCATGCATCGGTGAAAAGAATGATATCGTTGGCTCCCGCCGTTCAACAGATTCTCTTAAGAATCATAAAATAATTCATTGAGACAAAAAAACTGATGAGTTGCCGGAGAATACCTCTGCATGCTTCCAAAAACTGCATGCCAGCAAATATCGTTACCTTAACGATTAATCATCTTGAGATAAAAAGTCGTTGCGTTGCCGGTCCTCACTATCGCGCGCTTCCGGAGGTTGCGCGCCGGCAAAAAGACATCAAAGATGCCAATCAGCGGGCATGCACCGGCAAAAAGAGCGATATCGTTGGCTCCCGCCGTTCAACAGATTCTCTTAAGAATCATAAAATAATTTATTGAGACAAAAAGGGCTGTTGAGTTGCCGGTTCTCACTATCGCGTTTTTCCATAAATTACGCGCCGGCAATAAGGCATCAGAGATACCGAATAGCGGGCATGCACCGGTGAAAAGAATGATATCGTTGGCTCCCGCCACACTATAAAACTTCCCATAATAAAAAAACACCTCCTAAAATAACAAAAGTCGGTTTTAATAAAAAAGTTAAGTATTCTAATACTTTCTTAATCTCAATTTGGGCTATATTTTCGGAAGATATATACTTAGAATATAAACAACTATCATAGTTCCATGTGACAACTATTTTAAATAGAAGGAGTTTAAACATGAGTAAGCTAAGTAATAAAATCTTAAACTGGTCTAATAAACTAATTAATTTCCCTGATATTCCCAGTACATCAACACACTATACAGATTACTTATCTTCCATTAAGCCGGCAAAAGTTAAATTAAGAAGTCCTGAAGAAGATATGCAAATTGTAGCTAAAGATATCGCAAAGGCTACGGCTAAAACACTGGCACATTATGGAGATGACTATAATGAAAAAGGAGATGACAAAAAGTGATAAGCCTAGTAAAACAAACCAAACCTCTTCAAACGAAACCAAAGATAATATAGTTACCGATGAAGTTGAAAGGATCACTCAAATAGCAACAAGTGATCTCCCAAGTGATATTAAAGAAGAGAAAATAAAAGAAACCCTTCAAATTGAGAGCCAAATTTTTTCTGGACCACTACCCCCTCCAATTTTATTAGAGGAGTATGAAAAAATTATTCCTGGTTCGGCAAAAGAGATTATTGAAATGTCAGTAGCTCAAAGAAAACACACCATGCAAATCATAGAGATAGAGACACTGACTTATAAATATAAAAAATAAGATCAACCTGCACTGATCAATTGCCACCCATTACTATCACGTTCTTTCAAGAAACACGCGCCGGCAAAAAGACATCAAAGATGCCAATTGGCGGGCATGCACCGGCAAAAAGAGCGATATCGTTGGCTCCCGCCGATCCAAAAATCTTCTTAGAGCAACTCGACATTTATCATGATGAAATATGTTGATAGGATCGACATATCTCTCGGATATGTTTAAAAAATCGGAAAAAATCGACACGTTTTAAGGATATGTTGATGGGATCGATATATTGAGAAATTAGAAAGTTTCTATCCAAACATTAAAAAAACCTCCGCTTGGGAGGTTTCTAACAGAGCTGCAAGGTATCAAAATCCCTTGAATTATAATAGAGCCATTTTATAGATCGCTAAAATTAAATCTTTGCTAGTAGCTCAAGACCTTCTTTATTATTTTCAAAACAGCGGTCGAAAGCTCTTTCTACTTGTTTAGAGTGATTATTTTCAGATAATGCTGAGCGTGGGTGCGCGACAATGTCTCTGTTTCTCTCAATTAAGATGAGACTATATTCCAAATCTAATTGATCGGTTAACTCTTGAATACGTTGTTGACTCTCAGCCGACATATATCTTTGCGTAAATTCTTTAGAAGAAATTCTCTTTTTATCTGTTTTAAGCACTTCAGTTTTCATATTTTCTCCCTTTAGCTTCAACCTATAATTTAATATTTATTGGAGATCTATTAAATAATAAGATCATATCTCGGCATAGGATAGATATCCTCTAACAATATAAGGGTAGCTCTCTTCTGCCATTACAAGGACGATTGAGGAAATTATTTTCTAAACACAATGAGGGATATCTGCAAATCAAGTTAGACTGCATATGTACAAATAAGTAATGATTAATCTCCCGGTATTATCGATGCCAAACCGCGGGCATGCACCGGTGAAAAGAATGAAATAGTTGGCTCCCGCCGTTCAACAAACCTTCTTAAGAATAATTGATCAAAATTAATTGAGACAAAAGAGGCTGTTGAGTTGCCGGAGATTACTATCGCACTCTTCCAGAAGCTACGCGCCGGCAATGGGGCATTATCGATGCCGGACCTCGAAAAGGTGCCGACATGGGCTTTTTACTTAATACCTTGTTCTGTTTACAGAAGTTATCAAAGCTTCTACAATAGCTCTATCTCAACGGGGTGCTGTTACTTGAGAGTCGGTCGAGTTTGATCGCTCAAGGAGAGCTGAGATTTCACCCGTCGAACCTGATCCGGACAATACCGGCGGAGGGATTTGAGAGTCGAGATGCCCGTGGGCTCTGCCTCAAATCCTGTGACATACTTACACAGGAGCCGTTATGACAGATATAACCCTTTCTTCCCCCCTTAAGCGTCTTTCCCACACTTTTGGTAGACCACTGCGTCGAATGCTTGTGACAGCTTCTATCGTGCTAACAGGATTCTCTCCATTGGCCTTTGCCGAAAAGCCGACCTTAACTGTCTATACCTACGATTCATTTGTGGCGGAATGGGGCCCTGGACCACTGATTAAGGAACGCTTTGAAAAAACGTGTGATTGTGAGCTGAAACTTGTCTCCCTTGGTGATGGCGTCTCACTCCTCAATCGCCTACGTATGGAGGGGAAAAGAAGTAAAGCTGATCTGATCCTCGGCCTTGATAATAACCTGATCGCAGCGGCAGAAGAGACCGAGCTCTTCACCCCGGCGAATATCGATCAATCAATGCTGAAACTCCCAATCGAATGGGAGAATAAGACCTTTATTCCCTACGATTATGGCTACTTTGCTTTTATCTACGATAAGCGCAAAATTCAAAATCCACCGACAAGTATGGATCAACTCTTAGATCCCGATAATCAGTGGAGCATTATCTACCAAGATCCACGTACAAGTACGCCGGGATTAGGCCTACTTCTCTGGATGGAGAAGATCTATGGGCAGGAGAGTGAATCTGCTTGGCAAAAAATGGCGAAAAAGACCGTTACCGTGACAAAAGGTTGGAGCGAATCCTATGGCCTCTTTCTAAAAGGGGAGAGCGATTTTGTCTTAAGTTATACCGCATCGCCCGGCTATCAGATGCTCTATGATCATGATGATAACTTTGCAGCAGCTCTCTTTGATGAAGGACACTATCTTCAAATTGAAGTGGCGGCGAAATTGAAGGCGAGCCCCCATCCGGAACTTGCCGATCAATTCCTCCAATTTATGTTAACGCCGGAATTTCAAGAGACTCTCCCGACCACCAACTGGATGTATCCGGTGATCGATATCCCGCTTCCTGCCGTCTATAATGCATTGCCCTTACCGGCAAAAGCACTGCTCTTTAGTGCAGAAGAGGTGGCAAAAGAGCGACAAAATTGGATCCGTATCTGGCAATTTGCCGTCAGTCGCTAACGATTAGATCACTATTAAACCGTTAATGATTAATCGACAACTGATTCCCGGGCTGTTGGCCTCATCGCTCTTGGTGATAGTGGCACTCCTTGCGTTTGGTGCGCTTTGGTTCTTCGCCCCTAATGTCTCGCTCAGTGAGATCTTAGGGGATCGCTACCTCTGGCATGTGATCGGCTTTACCTTCTATCAGGCGCTACTGTCGGCACTGCTCTCGGTCGGTCCGGCGATTTTACTAGCTCGAGCGCTCTATCGTCGCCGATTTGTCGGGCGCACATTGCTGCTTCGCCTCTCGGCAATGACCTTAGTCCTTCCGGTTTTGGTGGCGGTTTTTGGTATTCTCTCGATCTATGGCAAAAATGGTTGGCTTGCTACTCTTCTTCACTTTTTTGGGCTCGAATATCGCTTCTCCCCTTATGGGCTACAAGGGATTCTCCTTGCTCATGTCTTCTTCAATCTCCCCTTGGCAACGCGCATGTTACTGCAAGCGCTTGAAGGAATCTCGGTGGAGCAGAGACAGATATCGGCACAATTAGGGCTCAATGAGTGGCAACAATTTCGCATTATGGAGTGGCCCTATCTTCGCCGGCAGCTACTTCCGACCGCAGCGCTCATCTTTATGCTCTGCTTTTCAAGCTTTGCAACAGTCCTCGCTTTAGGGGGCGGACCACGCGCAACAACCATTGAACTTGCGATCTATCAAGCCTTAAGTTATGACTTTGACCCCGGAAGAGCGGCGATTTTAGCGCTAATTCAACTCTTCTTCTGTATCGGCCTGATGCTGATCAGCCAGCGGATCAATAGCGCCTTTGCCATTGGCACCACAACGCGCCGATCGTGGTTTGATCCTGCTGATAATCGTTTTCGACAGGTGCGAGATTTTGTGGTGATTATGATCGCCCTGCTCCTACTCCTACCGCCACTGATCGCCATTGTGGCAGATGGGCTCAATCGCCGAGTGTGGGAGGTATTGCAACAATCGGCTCTCTGGCAAGCCACCTTCACCTCACTCTTTATCGCCCTTTGTGCCGGGCTTTTAGCAGTAACTTTAACGATGATGCTCCTCTGGAGTAGCCGAGAATTGCGTCTCCGCCGAGCCGTTAAATGGGGGCAAGCGATGGAACTGAGCGGCCTTCTGATTTTAGCGATGCCGGGAATTGTATTGGCGACAGGATTTTTTATCCTCTTTAATGAGACGATCGGTATTCCCCAATCGCCCTATGCCTTAGTGATTCTAACCAATGCCCTCTTAGCGATTCCCTATGCCCTTAAAACATTGGAGAATCCGATGCGAGATCTTGCGGAGCGTTATAACCCCCTCTGCCACTCGCTTGCCATTAGTGGTTGGCGTCGGCTCTCCATCATTGAGCTTCGAGCACTTAAGAAACCGATCGCCCAAGCACTCGCCTTCGCCTCTGTTCTCTCCATTGGCGATTTTGGCGTAGTCGCCCTCTTTGGGAATGAAGATTTCCGTACACTCCCCTACTATCTCTATCAACAATTAGGCGCTTATCGCACCAATGATGGCGCAGTGACGGCGATGCTTCTACTACTGCTCTGCTTTATTCTCTTTACCCTCTTAGAAATGATCTCAGGACGCACCATAGAGGAGGAGAGATGATACAAGAAAGGATTTTAACGATGACGCAAGAGATGACGCCAGTGATGATTCAGCTCAACAATATCCACTACTATTTAAGACGCGCAAAGGGAGATCGAAAAGAGGACAAGAGTCATCACAAGATTGCTCACTCTTCCCACTCTGACGACTCTGCCCATGCGCCACTACAGATGCGCTTCGATTTTACTATCACACAAGGGGAGCGAGTGGCCATTATGGGGCCAAGTGGTGCCGGGAAGAGTACGCTCCTCAATCTGATCAGCGGTTTTCAATACCCGGAAAGCGGAAAGATCTACCTCAATGGGGAAAACTTCACCACAGCACCGCCGGCAAAACGGCCGGTTTCGATGCTCTTTCAGGAGAATAATCTCTTTAACCATCTCACCGTTCGCCAAAATATCGGCTTAGGGATCGCACCGACACTGCGCCTAAAAGCAGAGGAGCAGAAAACCGTTGCAGCAATTGCAGAGCAGGTGGGGCTTACAGAGTTTCTCGATCGCTTACCAGGACAACTCTCCGGCGGACAACGACAGAGAGTCGCCCTTGCTCGCTGTTTTATTCGGGAGCAACCGATTCTGCTACTCGATGAACCCTTCTCTGCCCTCGATCCGGCCCTGCGCCATGAGATGCTCCTCTTACTCGAAGAGCGTTGCCGTGCGCGCGATATCACCCTGCTGATGGTCTCCCACAATATTGAAGATGCGCATCAAATTGCGCCTCGAACGTTAGTGATCGATCGCGGAGGAATCGCTTATGATGGCGCCACTGAAAAGCTCCTTAGCGGAGAAGATCCTGCTGCGCTACTATTGGGAATTACCCAACCCCCCAATAATTCCTAATAATCCAAAATAATCCGAGACAACCCAGCATAGAGATAAATGAGATTCAAAAAAAGAGTGCCACCCTATGGATAGCACCCTTTGATAACACTCTTTGATAAACGCCTTATTAAGTACGCGCTCCTTTTCGGCGGAAATGCACCACGCCCCAGATAATGAGCAGAAGCAGAATCACTCCGCCGATCGCCATTCCCGGTAGCATAAAGGGTTGCGCCTTTAAAAGTAACGGTGCCGGACCGCCTAAACGAACCTCGCGCACCATCTCTGGTGTAATCTTCACCGATTGATTTCCATACTTTTCATAGACAAACTGTACAATTCTAGCGATCTGGGTATCATCTAACGCCTGTGTCGGTGAGTTGACCCCAAAGTTAGGCATATAGTAACGGGTCTCCCCAACCTTACGATCAACCCCATTGAGGATCGCGGCAATCGCATTACTCGGATTGTAATCACCTGTTGCCGTATTGTGGTAGAGCGAGGGATAGAACTGCTCAGGCGTTCCACTGCCATCATTTTGGTGACAAGATGAACAGTAAGCACTATAGAGGCTCTCCCCACTCTTTAGAGTGTGATAGGCATCAACAGGCTCTGTTCCTCGAAGGAGAATATCCACATCAAATGGCGCACCGTAACTATCTCGCGGTGCTTTCTGCTCACTACTCTCGATCGCTTTTACACTGCGAATATAGGTCGCAATCGCTTGAAGATCCTCGATCCGAAGATGTTGGAAACTATCGGAAACAGCTTCTGCCATCGGCCCGCCCGCTTGTGCTTTGCCATCAAGAAGCCCTTGCTGAAGATAGGTGACCAGATCATCTTGAGACCAATTACCGATCCCGGCATTGATGCTTGAGGTGATATTAGGGGCATACCATGAACCAAGCTGTCCGCCGGCAAGGTATTGACTCTTCTCCTCCCCCATCATCATATCCCGGGGTGTATGACAGGTACTACAGTGAGCAAGTGCCTCTACAATATAAGCCCCACGATTCCACTCATCACTCTGTGAAGTATCTGGCTGAAAAGGGCCTTTATCGAGAAAGAGTCCATTCCAAACAATCATCATCGAACGCATATCGAATGGAAAAGGGAGATCTGTATGATGAGTCGGCGCTATATCTACCGGTGTAACTGCCGTCATAAAGTAGGCGTAGAGATCAGCGATATCTTCATCTTTCAGCTTTGTGTAAGCAGTATAGGGCATCGCCGGATAGAGATGCTCACCATCGGCGCGAATACCTTTACGTAAAACATCCCGAAATTGTGCAAGGGTATAGTTACCAATACCATACTCTTTTGAGGGTGTGATATTACTGGAGTAGATATCTCCTAAAGGCGAGCTTACGGCATAACCGCCGGCAAAAGGTTTCCCATTCTCGGCAAAGTTGGTGTGACAGGCCTGACAATCCCCTAAAATTGAGAGATACTCCCCCCGCTTTGCATCACCGGTTATCGTACTAAGATCGCGCTCCCCCGTTGCCATCGCTATAGTTGGCAGCATTGTGGCAAAAGAGAAAGAGAGTGCGAGAAGGAGTGATTGTGATAATTTTTTCATAATTTACTCCAAACTTTTAAGTAGATCATCAGCAGCACGAAGACCGAGCGCCGCCATTGAGAGCGTTGAGTTGACAACACTTGAGGAGGGCATCGCACCGCCACCAGGAAGCCAGAGATTATCATGATCATAGGTTCGACAATAACTATTGACCACTCCATTTTGAGGCGTATCCCCCATAATATTGCCTCCCATAATATGGTTATTAGGGACAAATTCTGTGGTCACAACCACCTCTTGCCCTTTAAAGAGTGCGGCAATCTCTCGCAATTTCTCCTGCGCCGCAATACGACCACGACGCGTATAATCCCCCACATCGTAGTAGATATCGGGGCAAGCTAATCCCAGCGCATCTTTACGTGTTTTACTCAGTGTCAGACGATTCTCTTCTGAGGGGAGGACTTCGAGCATAATATCCCAATAAACAGAGTGGGTGGTTCGCTCACGAATTTCCCGCTGTAGCGCCTTCCCTTCATACCCCTTCTCAAGCGCCACCTGCGTTTCGGCAAGGTTTCGATTAAGGTTATTCATAATAATTAAGAAAGCCGCATGATCTCGGCGGAAGCTCCCATCGCGATAACCTACCATTGCGGCACTCTGCGCCGGACCTCGACCTACCCAGAGCGGATCTTTCGATTGGAAAGAGCAGTGAATGCCGGAGTGATCCATCATATTTTTCCCAACTAAACCAGAACTATTGTTGGCAATACCATTGGGATTGCTCTCATTTGCGGCAAGAAGTAGTAGGCGCGGCGTTTCAATACCATTACAAGCGAAGACAAAGCGTTTACCACTCACCTTGTGAGATTTTTTCTCCCGATCATAGTAGTGAATCGCGGTGATACGATTATTTTCATCATTATCCACACGATAGACGACCGTTTCGGAGAGAACCGTTGCTCCATTACGCTCTGCACGAACTACATGATGAATCCCGTTATACATCGCACCAATGGGGCAGATCGGCATACAGTTATTATTACCGCAACAGACGGGACGCTCCTCCCACACTCGTGAACTTCGCCCTTGTGGAATGGGAACAAGATGGCAGCCAAACGCATTAGTCGTTGCCGCAACTGAACGCTCAAAGTAGGACCAGGGAATCATCTCCATGGGATAGGGACGACTTCGCTCCGGTGGTGATTGCATCTTAGGATCACGCGGTCCGGCGACACCGATCTCATACTCTGCACGGGTATAGTAGGGTTCAAGATCATCATAGGTGATCGGCCAATCTCGTCCCACGCCATAGAGCGATTTCATCTTAAAATCGTGAGGGGCATGGCGCCAACAGGAGGCTGCCCAGTGCCAAGTGGTTCCCCCTACCGTTTTGAGATAATCTTGTGCATAAGCTGCGGCATTGGGGCCGGAGAGCTGAAGATATCCATTATCGGGGAAGTAATCGGGGAAAGGCGCATTGGGAGATTGTGGATAGAGGCTCTGATAATCGATCCCTGCACGATTCTTTTCCGGCATATTGCGAGAGTTCTCAACAATCTGCCCCCGCTCAACACGAAGACCGGCATCAAGCAGGAGGACGCTATGCCCCTTTGCGGAGATCTCCGTTGCCATCATCGCACCCACAATTCCACTACCGACAATCACAACATCGGCTTCCCAATCCCCATTTGCTAACTGCTTTGCGCTATTTGTTACTCTATTTTCTGCCATATATTACGCCCTCTTTCTTCTTATATTTATCTTCTTGTACTTATCTTCTTGTACTTATCTCTTGTACTTATCTATTTATGAGCCTTATTGGCTCTCTTATTGATCCCTATTGGGTCGGATATCTCAATCGACTTAAAAAGTGATAGGGAAATCGGGTTCTTTAGTAATTCCCGGCGGTAGTGCTTTAAACCAGAGCTCACCGCGGAAACAGTAGGTAGGCGTCGGAAGACCATCTGCCGTAGGGCGATACATAAAAGCATCCTTATAGGCGATCACCCGGACCTGCCCTGCCTCATTAGGACCGACAGTGCCGGTATACCAAGAGTGAAGAATCTTCTTCTGAAGAGCGCGATTGCTAGCAAATTGAGGGGCTTCATCGGGGAAAAGTTCTAGAAAAGCGGCAAGATAACGTGTTCCTAACTCTCGATTGAGCGTTTCATAGCCGGTTAGTTTTCGCGAAAGATCTAAAAATGCATCGAGATGTTGCTCCACAAGCGGAGAAGCTACCTGTGCCATAGAGAGTGGCGGCAAAAGGGAGGTAGAGAGAAGAAGACCGCCGGCATAGATAAAGCGGCGGCGAGAGAGATCAGCTCGAATCATAGAGGCCTCACTTCAGGTCGGTACCACGATATTGCCCTATCAATGGTCTCATCAATCATCTCATCAATGATTGTTTGATAGATTGAATATTGGAAGCATCGGATACAAAAGGGTTAAGTGGCTATCTTCAATATCTATCATCCATTAACTGATCCATCGATCCATCGATCCATCGACAATGATTAACTCATTAACGAATGAATATATTATCGAATTAATCGCCAATTATTTCGTTAATGGTTTTATCAATGGTTTCGTTAATAGCTTCGTTAATGGTTCTATTAATGATCTATATTAAAAACAGATGAAGCCCCATTTAATCACACCGCTAGAAAATAGAATAGAACTCTATTTATTAAAATATTTAATAGCTATTTTATATTGATAGCCGATCTCTATTAACTCTCTTTTTATTAGAGATTATCTTATTTTAGCTCGATTTTATCAGCTGATTGCCACTGATATTCGAAGAGTATTCCAGCATTGCGCTGCGGCTAATTCTCTGCCGGTATAATTTCACCATCAATCAAGGGGACCTGATACTCTTCCCACAACTTTTTGATGCGTTCAAAGAGGATTAAAGGATCGGCCTTTTTACTAATAATGCCTAAGAGCGCCGGCGGGCGAGGAAGAGAGTGCAGCACTAGACGATCATTTTGCGTCACAATAATGCCGGGAACCTCTTTCGGAGCGAGCTGTTTCTGTAGGAGATCTAAAGTCTCAACGCCAGTGATAACAGGAAGGATCAGATCCACAACAATAAGATCGGGCGTATAGCCGGCATTTAAAAGGCGAGCAGCCTCTGCATAGTGAAAGCAATATTGACATTGATCCTGCGAGAAGAGCACACGAAATTTCTCCTGCAATGTGGCATCTTCCGTTACCAATAGAATATTTTTCAATAACATTCTTTAAGCCTCCAAATAGAGAGTGCCGTAGCATTTGCCCGGCACTCAGCATCTTATCTGCAATCATTTAGGGATCGCTCTAGAGATGAATAATTGATCTTAAATTGGGAACCTGCACACCGCTCTAACGACCGCCGGAGATTCTTCGATCATACGCTAAAAAGGTATCTGACCAGAGAATCACCTCCTGCACACGGGGTGTCACTCGGCGCAACGCTTCTGCACGCGTAACCCAAGCCCATTCGCTATGTTCAGGACGCCCAAGATCGGGATTGATCGGCAAGCGAATACCGCGTCGTTTCGTCTCTGCAAGATAGTAACGCGCAACCTTTTTACCGCGAAAGTAGGGATCTGTCTCAAAGTAGTCATAGCCCCAGGGGAAGGTGAGGTCACGAATTGTTGTCTCCTCACGAACCTCCCGCAGTGCTGTCTCTAAGGGCTTCTCTCCCGCTTCGATCTGACCTTTAGGGAAATCCCAAAAGTTGTAAGCTCGAAGCAGAAGGTAGCGAAACTCTCGTCTATCCCATCGTACGATGACCGCTCCACAAGATAAAATCTCAGGAGGACTCTGTTTCATCTTTAACCTTTAGTGGTACTCAGGGCTAAACTCACGAACAGCGTCAACCATTGCTTTAACATTCTCAGGATCGATTCCCGGATGAATCCCATGACCTAAGTTAAAGATATGGCCTTCATCTGCAGCCACTTTACCAAAGCCGGCAAGTACCTTCTTCACATTTTCACGCACGATTTCAGGCGTTGAGTAGAGAACACCCGGATCCATATTCCCTTGAAGCACAACCTGCTTACCTACTAAAGCTTTCGCTTCAGCAATATCGGTCATCCAATCTAAACCTAAGCCATTAGCACCAATAGCCGCTTGCTCTTTAAGCCACATGCCCCCATTTTTCGTAAAGACGATTGAAGGGATCTTCTGACCATCATACTCCGTGATAAGGCCGGCAAGGATCTTCTCCATATAACGGAGTGAGAACTCTTGGTAATGCTCTTTCGATAAGATGCCGCCCCAAGTATCAAAGATCTGAACAGCCGCTGCACCATTTTTAATCTGGGCGTTGAGGTAGTCGATCACGATATCGGAGAGCTTATCGAGCAGTTGATGCATCTCTCTTGGATGCTCATACATAAAACCGCGCACCTTACCAAAATCTTTACTACCGCCCCCTTCAATCATATAGGTAGCGAGCGTCCATGGGCTACCGGTAAAACCGATCAATGGCACCTCATTCTTTAACGCTTTACGAATCGTTGAGACCGCATTCATTACATAGCCTAAGGAGTCTTCCACATCAACAACTGGAAGTTTAGCAACCTGTGCAGGATCGGTGATCGGCGTTTCAAAGACAGGACCTTTCCCAGGGACAAAGCTTAAACCTAATCCCATAGCATCAGGGATTGTTAAGATGTCAGAGAAGAGAATCGCAGCATCAAAACCGAAACGATCGATCGGCTGAAGGGTTACTTCGCACGCAAGTTCAGCATTACGGCAGAGCGCCATAAAGTCACCCGCTTGTGCGCGCACTCGGCGATACTCTGGTAGATAACGCCCTGCTTGACGCATCATCCAGACAGGAGTTCTATCTACTTTCTCTTTTAAAAGGGCACGAATAAAACGATCATTTTTATAAGTCATTGTTCTGTCCTAACACTTAGTTTATATCTAATTTATATCGGCACGATTATATCATATCCCCCTTTTCTCCACTCTCTTTATTATTTTAAATCGCTAGCTTATAAGGCTTTTTTGGACTATAATACGGGGCTTGCTATTTTGATTACTTTCTACTCATCGAATCACTCATTGAGAGGGGTAACAAGGGCAAAGAAGGCTGGATTAACCCTTTTTATGACCCATAAACGGAAGGGCTATTCCGGTAAAATTTAACTTAAACTACTCACAGATGAAAACTCCTAGACGGGGGTGCTCTGTAGCTCTTAACTTCTCAATAACACTCCTTCTTCTTCAAAAAGAGCGTGTAGAGAGGTGCCCAAGAACTACCTAGAGTTACGTCTTAGGAAAATCTGGAGGCTTAACCCTAAATTTACAAAGGAAATTATATATGTCACAAGTTTCAATGCGCGATATGCTCGAAGCGGGCGTTCACTTCGGTCACCAAACTCGTTTCTGGGACCCAAAAATGAAACCTTACATCTTTGGATCACGTTCTAAAATTCATATCATTAACTTAGAAGAGACTCTTCCTATGTTTAATGATGCGATGAACTTTATCTCTAAAGTAGCTTCACAAAATGGTCGTATCCTTTTTGTAGGTACAAAACGCGCAGCATCTGACATTATCACAGAGCAAGCGAAACGTGCAGGTATGCCTTACGTTAACCATCGCTGGTTAGGTGGTATGCTGACTAACTTCAAAACTGTTCGTAACTCAATTCGCCGTCTTCGTGAAATCGAAGAGATGCAAGAAGATGGTTCTATCGAGCGCTTGACGAAAAAAGAAGGTATTTTATTAGAGCGTGAAGTTGCGAAGCTCGAAAAAAGCCTTGGCGGTATTAAAGATATGCCTAATATTCCGGATGCGATCTTCATTATTGATGTTGGCTATGAGAGCAACGCAGTAGCTGAAGCGAAAAAAATGGGTATTCCGGTAATCGGTGTTGTAGATACAAACAGCTCACCAGAGAATATCGATTACGTTATTCCTGGTAACGATGATGCTATTCGTGCAATTCAACTCTATGCAACAGCAGCAGCTGACGCGGTTATCGAAGGCCGTGGTTCAAACGCACAACTGATCTCTGAAGATCTTCAAAAGAAAGATCAATTCGTAGAAGTTGAAGAAGTTGTAGTGGTAGAAGAAGCCGCAGAATAATCAGTAAGGTTAAGCGCTCATCTCGGTGGGCGCTTCACTTTATCACCAATTTCCGATTCACTTTTCATTTATTAAGGTATTTATAATGGCGACAATTACAGCAGCTATGGTAAAAGAACTCCGTGAACGTACAGGTTCAGGGATGATGGAATGTAAAAAAGCGCTCACCGAAACTAACGGCGATATCGAAGCAGCAATCGAATTAATGCGTAAAAGCGGTCAAGCAAAAGCTGATAAGAAAGCAGATCGCGCAGCAGCAGAAGGCGTTCTTTTAGTTCGTAACGATGACAAATTTGGTGTAATCGTTGAAATTAACTGTGAAACTGACTTCGTTACTAAAAATGAAGACTTCATCGCATTCTCAAACAAAGTAGCGGATATCGCATTTGAAAAGCGTGCAAACACAATTGATGATTTAGCAGATATCACTGTTGATGGTGTATCTCTTGATGAAGCACGTAAAAACCTCATCGCTAAGATCGGTGAAAACATCACTGTTCGTCGCGTAGCAGGTCTTCATGCTGAAGGTCGTATCGGTGCTTATGCTCACGGTATCCGTATTGCGGCACTCGTTGACGTTGAAGGTGGAAATGAAGAGCTTCCACGTGATATCGCAATGCATATTGCTGCATCAAACCCTGTATGTGTTGATGCATCAGGTGTTCCTGCTGAACTCTTACAAAAAGAGCGTGATATCTTTACTGCACAAGCAGCAGAGTCAGGCCGTCCTGCAGATATCCAAGAAAAAATGATCGAAGGTCGTATCCGTAAGTATCTTGAAGAAGTTACTCTTGTCGGACAAAGCTTCGTGAAAGATCCTGATATGACAGTTGAAAAACTTCTTAAATCAGAATCTGCAAAAGTAAACGCATTCGTACGTTTAGAGCTTGGTGAAGGTGTTGAGATTGTTGAATCAGACTTCGCTGCAGAAGTTATGGAACAATTAAAATAGATCTCTATAGATCAGAGCTGATCACAACAGATCACGCAATAAACAGTGCACGATCTCAATGTTAAATCAGCAGAGACTATTTTGTAAAAGAGAGAGCCACTTCAATGAAGTGGCTCTTTTTTGTTGAGAACAACTAATTTTAGTCTCTAAGGAAATCACTTTTAAATACTAATTCGCAAAATAATGATACAAAGTTTGAACGCTTAGGATAGTCATAATAACAACAACTATAACACCAAAAATAGTTTGCCATACAGGATGCTTGTAATCCCCGACTACATCCTTACGATAAGCTGCAAGTAAAATTGGACCTAAAGTCAGTGGTAAAATCAAACCGTTTAAAGCACCGACAAAAATTAATATTTCTACAGGACGCCCAACACTAACAAACACAATCGTTGACACAAAAATAAAAGCAATAATGACTTTATTTTGATGCTTCGCTACTTTACTGCTAAAAATACGAAGAAATGTTACAGATGTATATGCCGCACCAATGACAGATGTTACAGCTGCAGCCCACATAATGACACCAAAAATTAAATACCCTACATTTCCTGCGGCATGTTCAAATACAGATGCTACCGGGTTCGTAGCAGCTAGTTGAAAGCCTTGGCTAATAACACCTAAAGCCGCAAGAAATAATATAACTCGCATAATAGCAGTAACGCCTATACCCATTAATGACCCATTAGAAACATCACGAATTGCTGATGCACCATGTACTCCCGCATCTAATAAGCGATGCGCTCCTGCAAATGTTATATATCCTCCAACTGTTCCACCAACCAAAGTAACAGTTGCTAAAATTAGAGCAGAAACTGGAGCATCAGGAACGAAAGTTCTATAAAAAGCCTCACCAACAGGAGGATTAGATTGCAAAACAATATAAATTGTTAAAAAAATCATTATAATGCCGGCTAACTGAATAAACTTATCCATAATTCGTCCAGCTTCTTTAAAAAGAAATATGGCTATAGCGATTGCAGCACTAATCATTGCTCCTGCTTCAACAGATAGGCCGGTAAATACATTTAAGCCTAGACCTGCACCAGCGACATTACCTATATTAAAGGCTAGTCCCCCCATCACAACCAGAATAGAAATAAAATATCCCAGGCCAGGTATTACTTTATTGGCAATATCTTGTCCTCTCATATTAGAAATAGTAATGATTCGCCAAATATTTAGCTGTGCACCTAAATCAAGAATAATTGATAAGAAAATGACAAATGCAAAACTAGCACCCAGCTGCATGGTGAAAGTAGTTGTTTGCGTTAAAAATCCAGGTCCAATTGCAGATAGACCCATTAAAAAAACAGCTCCAAGAATAGCACTACGTCGCGCTTTTATATTTTCGTTAATATTATAGGGCTGAGTTGAAGTATCCCTTTCCATAGATGGCTCCTTTGGTTTTATATAATTTATTATATTTCTTGTTTATCATTTTTATAGATTATTATATATATAGCATTAAGTAGCTATTTTTAAATTTATTTATCTGTTAACGATCTAAAGTTATAAAAATTTAAATAAGTGGTCTGTTTTGAAATAGTTTATCGATAATTAAGCTTTAATTTTAATTCCATGAGCTGTTAAAGATTGACGAATTTGTTTCACAAATTTTAATGCCGCAATCCCATCACCATGTACACAGATCGTTTCTGCTTTTAATGGAATAGTACTCCCTGTTACGGTAATCACTGACTGCTCCCTTACCATTTGAAGAACTTGCTCAGTTGCAATAACCGGATCCGTAATTAAAGCATTGGGTTCAGAGCGAGATGTTAATGTACCATCTGACTGATAACTTCTATCTGCAAAAACTTCACTTTTAGTTTTCAAACCAATAGATTCCCCAGCTTCAATTAAAGCACTTCCCGATAAGCCATATAAAATCGCATGACCTTTAGATATATCCGCTACAGCTTGAGCAATAGCAGAAGCAATAGTTCGATTTACTGCCGCCATATTATACAAAGCCCCATGAGGTTTCACATGATGAATACTTCCCCCTAAAGCATGAGTAAACCCTTGCAATGCCCCAACTTGATAAATAACCAAGTTATATACTTCTTCAGCTGTTATAGCTATATTTCTTCTACCAAACCCTTGCAAATCAGCAAATCCCGGATGGGCCCCTATAGCGACATCATGATCTAGCGCCAACTGAACTGTTTTATGCATAACATCCGGATCACCGGCATGAAATCCACATGCTATATTAATAGAACTTACAAAAGGCAAAATTGCTTCATCATTCCCCATTTTCCAAATGCCAAAGCTTTCTCCTAAGTCACAATTGAGATCTACTATTTTCTCCATAATTTTCTCCCGAATCTCTTAAGATTCTTGCAAAAGATACTCAACATTATTCAGATACTGTTGCTGTATGCTTAATTTTTTTCTAGCTTCTTCTTCATCAATTATAAGAAAACGCACTTTATTTCTCGCCGGCAAATATGCTAACTTCCATAATTCTGCCTGAGGTATAACTGCTACCCGAGGATAGCCTCCGGTACTTTGACACTCTGCAGCAAGGACAAGTGGTTGCCCATCTGGTGGAACTTGAATAACACCCTCAAAGACTCCCTGGGAGCGCATCTCTTTTACACTCTGAAATTCTAATGGATCTCCTTTTAGACGAATTCCCATACGATTGCTATTGCTATCAACTTCCCATTCTTGAGTAAAAAATTTTTTTTGGGAGTTAACATCAAATTGATCAAACTCTGGTCCCTTTAAAACAGAAACTGTACTGCTAATATAGGTTCGACTAAATGCCCTTACCCCAATGGCTCGAGTAATAGTGTGAAAAGGTTCATTTAAATGAAGCTTATCTCCTTTTGATAGCGGAGTACCATCTCCTTTATGTCCACCGATACCATTTTTAAGATCAGTACTACAAGATCCCATTGTAGGGGCTACATCAAACCCTCCTGCAACAGCTAAATAACTATACATTCCAGAGTTATAAGTAGGTCTTAATTCAACAACTTGCCCTTTATGAATATAAGTTCTCCAACCATGCCAACCTTGACTATGCCCATCAATAATAATCACGCAATTAGAGCCTGTTACAGAAATCCAGGTACTACTATGAAACTTTAGTTTTACCGGGGTAATGATACTGACTTCAAGTGCGGGTGTATTCCCCTCGTTTCCTACTAAACGATTTGCTAAATGAAGTGACACTCCATCAATTGCACCCGCTTTGCCTACTCCTGATTGAGCGTAAGAAAATCGACCATAATCCTGGATGCTACTTAAAATTCCAGGGGCAAGAACCTCGATCATACTAATATCTCCTCTACAACAAAACGTAATTGATCTCCAGGATGAAATAGCGAAGGATTATCCCTATTTTGATCAAAAAATAGTAATTCAGTATTACCAATAATCTGCCAACCTCCGGGGGACTCTCTAGGATATACCCCTGTTTGAGCGCCCCCTATTCCAACACTACCAGCAGGTATACTCATCCTTGGTTTTGATCTTCTTGGTGTATGGATTTTTGAATCTAACCCTCCTAGGTAAACAAAACCTGGCATAAAACCTATAAAGTAGACTGTATAAATAGGTGCTGTATGAAGCTTAATAACTTCATCTATTGTCATATGATTCTGCCGAGCCACGTCGAGTAAATCTGGGCCTTTGTTTCCACCATACACAACAGGAACTTCTAATAATTTTCCACCCGTTTCTTGTGAAAAATTATTTTTTTTAGAGTCTTCCCATAATTGACGAAGTTGTTGTTTCAATATATTTCTATCAATATCACTATACGGATTAAGTAATATTGTTAAATTATTCATACCGGGAACAATATCAATAATAGAGGTATCCTCTCCATCTTCTAGTTGTTTCCCAATCCACCAAATTTTCTGTTGGTTCTCTAAACTGATTTCACCATCAACTGAAAGTGTAATTCCCCGATCACCAATGGTATATATGCTTACAGACACAAAATCCTCCTATGATTGTTATAATTATATAATTAGCATACAGTGCTCTAGGGTATCTGTATATTTACTCAAAAATAAATATGTTGTTTATTTTATATTTTGTGAAGAACTAAGATTACTTCTTCGGCCTAAAGGCGGTGGTCACCGCTTCATTAACCTCGATATATCCGGCACCAATGAGATCTAGGCAGTATGGAATTGCGGAGAAGATTCCATTGACCACTGTTTTACCCTCTTTATCTTTAACGCCGGCGAGGGTCTCTTCGATCGCTCTTGGGCGACCGGGGAGATTGACAATTAAGCTCTCTTTACGAATCACCCCTACTTGTCGTGAGAGAATCGCCGTTGGGACAAAGTAGAGACTCACCTGACGCATCTGCTCGCCAAACCCTGGCATCTCCTTATCGGCAACCGCTAAGGTGGCATCGGGCGTAACATCTCGCTTAGTAGGGCCTGTTCCTCCGGTAGTCAAAACAAGATCACAATGGAGATTATCCACCAGATCTTTGAGCGCCTCTTCAATCACCGGTTGCTCATCTGCAATCAGGCGTTCATGAAATTCAATCTCATTTTTAATAGCTGAAGAGAGCCACGCTTTGAGATGGGGAATTCCCTCATCTTTATAGACTCCTTGGCTCGCTCTATCGGATACGGAGACAACACCTATCTTAATCACTTGCATCTTTAACTCCCTTCTTACGATTGATCTTTTCTAATCTTTTTCTAATCTGATCACTCATTTTATCAAATCACCTACTGAAATGCCGGAGATAAAAAAAGATCTTGTAATCGATGACTACAAGATCTTCTCTCTACTCTACCGATCGATTTAATGATCGATCGACTGAACTATCGATTCTAGAAGAAGCTATAGAGCAGTGATGGGAAGACTCCTAAAAGAATTAAGAGCATCACATTGATATTGAAGAATACTTGGCTTGTACCCGTTGCTTCTAATGTCAACTCACGTCCTGATACCTCTTCATCAAAGAACATCACTTTGATAACACGGAGATAGTAGTAAAGACCGATCACAGACATTAAGAGAGCAAAGATCACAGTGTAGAGATGACCTGCTTCGAACGCTGCACGCAATACTACAAATTTTGCATAGAAGCCGACGAAGAATGGAATGCCGCCCATCGACAACATGACACATGCAAGAAGAATCGCATACCATGCATGACTCTTCGCAAAGCCTTTAAGATCATCAATCGCTTGAATCTCTTTACCATTGATCTTCACAGAGAGGATAAAGCCAAATGCAGCTGTCGTCGTCAATGCATAAGTGATTGCATAGAAGATACCAGCGCTAAGCGCATTATCTGATTCTGCAGTAATGAGTAGACCTAGGAGGATAAATCCAGCATGTGAGACCGCTGAATAACCGAGCATACGGCGCAGATTATCCTGTTTAAGTGCCACTAAGTTACCGATGATAAAGGAGATAATTGAGATTGCGATAATAAAGGGCTGCCAATTAGGTGCAAATGCTTCTAAAGCACCAATTAAGAGGAATGCCGCCATGATAAAGCTGGCAATCTTAGGTGCCGCACCGATAAACATCGCAACAGCAACTGGAGCGCCTTCATAGACATCAGGCACCCAGTTATGGAACGGAGCGCCCCCTAACTTAAAGACCACACCCACAATCAAGAAGACTGCAGAGAAGAGCATTAAGCGTGCTTGACTATCGGTCATCCCATCAGCAATCACATTGTTGATATCGATAAATTGTAACGAGCTTGTCGCACCATAGAGAAGCGCCATACCAAAGAGTAAGATCCCCGATGACATCGCCCCGACAACAAAGTACTTCATTGCCGCTTCCGAACCTTTTTGGCTACGGCGATTGAGCGCCACTAAACCATACATCGGGAGTGACATCAGCTCAAGACCCACATAGACCGTTAAGAGACTTGCCGCAGAAACAAGTACTAACATCCCCAAGGTACTCAAGAGGATGAGAACATAATATTCTGCATTTGCAATATCACTATCGGCTAAACGTCCGTAGCTATAGATTAAGCCAAATGCCACAACAATCGTCATCGCCACTTTCAGGAGCAGTGAGATCGGATTATAGGTGATCTCCCCAAACCAGAAAGCATCTGCCCCTATAATGCCACCGGTGAGGTCCACATTATATTGGTAGAGCGAGAGAATTGCTGTTCCAAAGAGCGCAATAAGGGAAAGCGTATAGAGCATCGACTGCTTCGCATTCTTATTTAAGCTCTCATATAACAAGATGATGACGATCATACTCATCAAGAAGATCTCAGGAAGAGCAACGAGTATATCTGTCAGTTTAAATTCCATCATTTTTAACGTCCTTTAGAATTGAGCTGTCAAATGAACAAGAAGTCCATCAATCGTTGTCTGCATGAGATTCGCAATTGGCTCCGGCCAAACCCCAAGAAGAATGACAAGAATTGCTAATGAACCTAACATGAACCACTCGCGACCGTTGATATCTTTCATCTGTCTGACATGGTCATGAACGATATCCCCTAAGATCACTCGTTTTGTTAACCAGAGGTTATATGCCGCACTGAGAATCAATGATAAGGCAACTAAAAGAGCGATATAGATTGAATAGTGGAAGCTTGCAAGGATTGTCCAGAACTCACCAATAAACCCTGAGGTTCCTGGAAGTCCTGAGTTCGCCATTGCAAAGAAGATAAAGAATGCCCCAAATACTGGCATCGCATTGATCACACCACCATAATCTGCAATCTCTCTTGAATGGATACGATCATAGAGAACACCGATACAGAGGAACATTCCCGCAGATACAAGACCATGAGAGATCATCTGCATCATTCCCCCTTGAAGGGCCATCTGCATCGCTTCAGGATCGAGATCGCCACCATCTAACATCGCAACAGGCAAGATAAATGCTAATGTTACAAAGCCCATATGGGAGATTGAGGAGTAAGCGATCATCTTCTTCATATCGCGCTGTACAAGTGCTACTAACGCAATATAGAGAATCGCAATCACACTGAGCGCCACTACAAACCACGCAAAATATGCCGCTCCTAATGGTGCAATAGGTAACATAAAGCGAACAAATCCATAACCCCCAATTTTAAGGGTAATCGCAGCTAGAATCACAGAACCACCGGTCGGTGCTTCAACGTGCGCTGAAGGTAACCAAGTATGAACCGGGAACATCGGCACTTTTACCGCAAATCCAGCAAGGAATGCGAAGAAGAGCCATTTCTGTGTACTCTCTGCGATCTCAAGATTTTGAAAGCCTAAGATATTGAAGTTACCGCTTTGGAGATAGAGATAGATCAATGCCACAAGCAGGAAGATCGAACCTAAGAAGGTGTAGAGGAAGAACTTCAATGCCGCAGTAATACGACCTGGTCCACCCCAGATCCCGATAATTAAGAACATCGGAATGAGCATCGCTTCGAAGAAGATATAGAAGAGAATCCCATCAACAGAAGCAAAGATACCATTCATCAATCCTTCAAGGATGAGGAATGCTGCAAAATATTGATGTGGACGATCTTTAATAATCTCCCAACCGGCGATCACAACCAAAATAGTGACAAAAGTTGTGAGGACGATAAAGGGCATAGAGAAACCATCTACCCCTAAATGATACCCAATTCCAAGATCTCGACTCCAGACATAGTTCTCTACAAACTGCATCGCAGTTGTGTCTGAATTGAACTGGAATATAAGTGGTAACGATATAATAAATGTAAGAATAGCAAAGGCTAATGAGGTCCAACGGACTCGGGTCGGCTCATTGCCAACCGCGAGTACCACTAACCCCCCGATAATCGGAAGCCAAATGACTAAACTTAACCAAGAGATTTGCATTGTTTCCATTGTTTATTCCTAGTTAAAAAATACGACCCATGTCATAAGCGCTAATAGACCAACTACCATTAAGAATGCTGCATGATAGATGTACCCAGTTTGAATACGACGGATAACGCCACCTACAAAGGAGGCTACATGTGCCGCACCAAATACAATCCCTCGGTCGATCAGTTTGTCATCGATCTTCTGCCAGAAGAAGCGACCTAAGCCCACAGAGCCATTCGCAATCACCTTCTGGTTAAAGTCATCGAAGTAGTATTTATTCTCAAATACTCGATAAAGACCGATCTTCTCAAGGATCTCTTTACCCTTCGCTGCCACTTTCGGCTGAATAAGGAAGCTATACCAAGCGACCGCAATACCGAGAAGCGTGAGATAGAATGCTGGCGCTGTCAATGCTTCTTTCGTCATCGCCCAAGAGCCTTCAAAGCCCTGCTTCATAATCTCTGTTGCCGGATTGACTGCATTATTGATATAGACAGAATCGGCTAAGAAGGTATTTTCAAACATCATCGGCGCCATATACCAACCGAGAATAACCGATGGAATCGCAAGAAGAATCAAGGGAAGTGTAACAACCCATGGTGACTCTTTTGGCGTCTCTGGTAAAACACTCTCATCTTCACTGTGATGATCATGTCCTAAGGACTCATCAACAGTGTAACGCGCTTTACCATGGAAGACTAAGAAGTACATTCTAAAGGTATAGAGCGCAGTCATAAAGACCCCGATCTCAAGTGCTAAGTGGGCAAAACCAGAACCAAATGTTGAGCTATGCTCAAGCGACCAGATAATCCCCTCTTTTGAGTAGTATCCAGAGAAGAATGGCATCCCCACAAGTGCTAAAGAACCGATCAATGTAGTGATCCAAGTAATCGGCATCTTCTTACGAAGGCCTCCCATAAAGCGCATATCTTGAACATGGCTCATTCCGATAATCACCGAACCTGCGCCTAAGAAGAGAAGTGCTTTAAAGAATGCATGCGTTGTTAAGTGGAATGCTGCAAGTGAGTATGCAGATGCCCCTAATGCTACCGTCATATAACCTAATTGTGAGATTGTCGAGTAAGCAATAACGCGTTTAATATCATTTTGGAAGAGACCTAAAACTCCCATAAAGAGTGCGGTAATCGCACCAAGGATCATCACCATTGAGAGCGCTGTTGTTGAGAGCTCATAGATCGGTGACATTCTCGCAACCATAAAGATCCCTGCAGTAACCATCGTCGCCGCGTGAATCAATGCGGAGATTGGGGTTGGACCTTCCATCGAATCGGGTAACCAGACATGAAGTGGAACCTGTGCTGATTTACCCATCGCCCCGATGAAGAGGAAGACTGCTGCAAAGGTCATGATATTCCAATCAGTTCCTAAGAAGTGGAGTGTTCCTGCCGCTTCAGGAAGACGGTCAAACGCCTCCGTATAGGTCAGTGAGCTCGTCATGTAAGCAACACAAGCGATTCCGATTAAGAAACCGAAGTCCCCTACACGGTTCACTAAGAATGCTTTCATGTTGGCATAGGTCGCTGTTGGCTTTTTAAACCAGAAACCGATCAAGAGATAAGAGACAAGACCTACCGCTTCCCATCCGAAGAAGAGTTGCATGAAGTTGTTAGACATCACAAGCATCAACATGGAGAAGGTAAAGAGTGAGATATAGCTAAAGAAGCGGTTATATCCCGGATCACCTTTCATATACCCTACAGAGTAGAGATGAACCATTGTTGATACAGAGGTGATAACCACCATCATCATCGCCGTTAAGTTATCGACTAAGAAGCCAACACCGACGCTTAATGATCCTGTATCCATCCAGGTGTAGATATTTTCATCAAAGATTGGTGCACGTCCTGACATATGCTCAATAAGAACATAGCCAGAGAGAAGTGCCGCAATCGCGACAAAAACGATCGTGACAGTATGTGCCACCTTTTCATTAATTACTCGGCAGAAAAGACCCGAGATAATTGAACCAAAGAGGGGCAATAAAACAATTAAAAGATAGATATACTTTAAGTCCATTGCACTAGCCTCTTAATTCCGTAATTTCATCGACATTAATGCTACCGCGATTTCTGAATACTAACACTAAGATTGCAAGACCAATCGCCGCTTCCGCAGCTGCAACCGCTAATGTAAAGAAGACAAAAATCTGCCCATTTAAATCGCCCGAGAACTGTGAGAATGCAACAAAAAGCGTACTACTTGCTAGTAACATTAACTCGATACACATCAAGAGAACAATCAAGTTCTTACGATTGATGAAGATCCCCGCAGTACTAATTCCAAATAGAATCGTCGAGAGAATAATATAATCATCTATGACTAAATTCATACCTATTTTTCCTCCTCTTCTGTAACTGCGTCTTCGCTCTCTTCCTTCACAGGTGCCGGCGCTAAAACCGCAGAATCCATCTTCACCATACGTACACGTTTTGTTGGATCTGCCTTAATTGCCCAGCTGACAGAGACATCTTTACGACGAAGTGGTCCGATACGGCGTGTTAAAGCGATCGCCGCAATCATCGCTACTAAAAGAATCAATGCGGTCGCTTCAAATGCATAGATATAGTTCGTGTAGAGAAGCACCCCTAACTCTTGCGCATTGGTTAACTCAGCGCCTGCACGGATCGATTCAACACCACCTTCGAGCGCGAATTGATTCGCAATAAAGCTATCGCCCCCTAAGATTACAATAAGAATCTCTGCAATAAAGATGATCGCGACTAATACCGCAATCGGCAAGTAACGAACAAAACCCTCTTTTAAGAGATCATGCGGAATATCGAGCATCATCACCGCAAAGAGGAAGAAGACCATCACCGCACCACAGTAGATAATAATCAAGGAGAGTGCTAAGAACTCCGCTTGAAGAAGTAACCAACAGCAGCTCACCATCACAAAGATCAGAACTAGGTGCAGTACTGATGTCATGGTATTTTTTGCACTCACCACTCTAATCGCTGAATAGATCGTGATTAGTGCGAAGATATAAAATAGTATCTTAAATAACATCTTCCCCTCCTAGTATAAGTGAGAATCTGCAGCACGATCTTTAGCGATTTGTACTTCATACTTATCGCCAAGTGCTAAGAGAGATTCTTTTGTGATGATATTTTCGCCCTTCTCTTCCATATGGTATTCAAAGACGCGTGTTAAGACGATTGAATCCACAGGACATGCTTGTTCACACAATCCACAGAAGATGCATTTGAAAAGATCGATATCGTAACGTGTCGTACGACGAGTGCCATCGCCACGCTCTTCGGTATCAATCGTAATTGCTAATGCAGGACAGACTGCTTCACACAATTTACAACCGATGCAACGCTCTTCCCCATTCGGATAGCGACGCAATGCGTGAAGCCCACGAAAACGCCCAGATTGTGGGGTTTTCTCAAACGGATACTCAATCGTGAATTTCGGTCTAAAGAAATAACGTAAGGTAATTCCTAAACCTTTACGTAATTCTTTTAACGTAAATGTCTCGTAGAGTGATTTTAAATATCTAAACATATGTTAGTTCCTACCTATTCCTTTAAAACCATGGTTTTAGACCGACGCCGTACATTACGAGTACTACCGCAATCCACACAAGAGCTATCGGAATAAAGAATTTCCAACCTAGACGCATAATCTGGTCATATCGGTAACCGGGGAAGGTTGCACGAACCCAGATCATCGCAAAGAGGAAAAAGGCCATTTTGATAATCATCCAGAAGATGCTATCTGTCGCAAGTAATGAAAGAACAGGAATATTCTCTATCGCTTCTACGCCAGAGAGCGGTGCAAGCCATCCACCAAAGAAGAGCAAGCTCATCAATGCAGAGACCAAAATCATATTGGTATATTCTGCAAGGTAGAAGGTCACAAAGCCCGTTCCTGAATACTCTGTGAAGTATCCCGCAACAATCTCTGATTCCCCTTCCGTCACCTCAAAAGGCGCACGATTTAACTCTGCAAGACCGGCAATAAAGTAGATGACAGCCATTGGCAGAAGTGGAATAAAGTACCAATTGATCAGACCGAGTGATCCCCCTTGCCCTTTAACGATTTCGGTAAAGTTAAGGCTACCTGAGATCATCACCACCGTGATTAAAGCAAATCCTAACGCTAACTCATAAGAGACCACTTGCGCCGCACTACGAATGGCGCCGAAGATCGCAAACTTTGAGTTAGAACTCCAACCTGCCATTAATGACGCATAGACGCCAAGAGAGGTCATCGCCAAGATGTAGAGGATTGCTGAATCCATCGAGGAGCTAACCCAACCATCATTGAAAGGAACAACTGCCCACACACCAAATGCTGTTGTTACCGCAATAAATGGTGCAATAAGGAACATTGTCTTATTCGCAGCTGATGGAATGATAAACTCTTTAAAGAGCATCTTTAAAAGATCCGCAAATGGTTGGAGAAGCCCTTTAGGACCTACTCTATTAGGGCCTAAACGGATATGCATATAACCCAAAACTTTACGCTCTGCAAAGGTTAGATATGCCACCGATAGAACGATTGGCAAAAAGATCACCAATGTTTTTATCAGAGCCCACACAAGCGGATAGTGAATAATCGCCATTACGGTATCCATCTAATTTGCCCCCTTAATTGATTGATAAAACTTCGTGGTTCCTGCATATTCTGTAGGAATACGAACACAGCCCTCTGCTACCTTCTCCGATACTCTCGAAAGGAAGGTATTTTCACTATTGAGGAGAGGCATTACTGCACTCTCATCATTTGCGTTATTAAAGGCAATACGGGCACGCTTCGCTAAAGGTGTCTTCTGAAGTGCCACACCTCGTCTAACATAAGCATCTGTTGAGTAGAGAGAAGTAGTCGGTACTGCTAACAGACCCTCTTTCTTCAATGCTCGATAGTCAAAGGAGACTCCTGAAACCTCATTTTGGTTCTCTGCTAATTTTGCGCCATTCTCCGCTTTCCACTTCGTTAGAAGCTCATCAGAAGAGATGTAATCGAAGCCATCGATTTCAAAATGGTTACCTAAAACACGTAAAATCTTCCAGATAGGACGCGCTTCACCATGTGGGAGCGATGCTGCTTGTAATGTCTGTAACGTTCCCTCAAGGTTAACGTAACTTCCTGAGGTCTCTGTCCAAGCAGCTCCCGGAAGAATGACATTCGCAACTGACTTTAATGTCTCGCTAGCAAATGGGGTAATTGCAACGACAGCTTCAGCAGCTTGCAGTGCATCGAGCGCTAATTTTGACTCAACAAAATCAGATTCTGGATCGATAGCGCCGACTAAGAGGTAAACTTTTAAAGGAGAAGCTAACATCGTAGCACTATTACTGCCTTCTGTTGTTAACGCCGTTAATGCCGCTCCTGAACTATTTGATCCTGGCGTGAAGTAACCGAGTTTCGCACCAGTTAAACGCGCAAGCTCAGCACTTAATGCACGGATTGTTGCAAATTGTGGATGGCTAATTGCATCATGCCCTAAAACGATCCACTCACGCTCCCCTTTGAGGAACTGCTCGGCAATTGAGATCACCGCATCTTCATTGATTGAATCGCTATTGATCACAGAAATAAGCTCTGTACGAACTGACTCACCCTTCATATTGGCAACTTTCGCCACAACTGCCGCAAGCTCACTCACCCAATCAAAAGGATGTGCAATAATCTCGGCATGGAAAGGATGGAGTTGATCTGCGCTATAAGATCCTAAGAAGGAGACTTTTGCACCCTTCTTCACCGCATCACGAAGACGAATCGCTAATACGGGTACTTCCATACGAGGATCTGCCCCGACAAGTAGTACTGAATCGAGCTCATTCACTTCAGGAATAGAAAGACCTAAGGCACGGAATACAGGTTCTGCACGATCACCACTAAAGTCACGCTGTGTTAAGCGATAATCAACATTCTTAAGGCCTAAACCCTCTTTTAACTCCTTGATGAGTTGCATCTCTTCAAGCGTTGCCATCGGTGAAACAAAGATTCCAACCTGATCTGCACCATATTTTTCAATCGCGCCTTCGATCAGAAGTTTTGTCGCTTTAAGGGCATCATCCCATGAGCTTTTAACCAACTCACCTTGACCATTATCTAAAAGAGGATGAGCAGCACGATCATCACTTGAGAGCGCTTCATAGCTGAAACGATCACGATCTGAAATCCATGGCTCATTGATCTCATCATTGCGACGAGATACAACACGCGCCACTTTTCCACGGAGAGTATGAATCTCGGTATTAGTACCGATTCCATCATGCATGCTAATAGAGTCATGGTTGAGATACTCCCACGGACGCGCCCCATATTTTGAAGGCTTCGCCGTTAACGCGCCAACAGGACAGATATCGATAATATTGCCCGAAACTTCAGAGACTAAGGCATGTTTAATATAGGTTGTGATCTCTAGACGATCACCACGATCAACGCCCCCCAATTCACGCATGCCGGCAATCTCATCACCAAAGCGAACGCAACGGGTACATTGGATACAGCGATTCATAAAGGTCTCAACTAAAGGACCGATATTGACCTTTTCAACATGGCGCTTCTCTTCAATATAGAGCGATCGATTTTGCCCATACTCTGCTGAGAAATCTTGTAATTCACACTCGCCCCCTTGGTCACAGATAGGACAATCAAGCGGGTGATTAATTAACAAGAACTCCATAATTGCTTTTTGTGCTGCACGCGCTTTCTCATTACGTGTGCGAACAATCATGCCATCCATAATGGGGGTTGCACATGCAGGTGCCGGTTTTGGCATCCGCTCAACATCCACAAGGCACATACGGCAACTCGCCGCAATGGATAATTTATCGTGATAACAGAAGCGAGGAATAGTGATTCCTTCACGATCTGCCACTTCAATCAACATTGTTCCGGCGGGTGCTTGAAACTCTTTACCATCGATATTAACGGTAAACATCTTCACTTCATTACTCATTATTTCGCCCCCTCAACCATACTTCTGCCATGTTCAATATAGTATTTGAACTCTTCTGGGAAGTGTTTGACAAAGCTGAGTACCGGCATTGCTGCTGCATCACCTAGTGCACAGATTGTTCGACCCCCAATATTATTGGCAACATGAACAAGACGGTCGAGATCTTCTGGACGCCCTTCCCCTTTGAGAATGCGATCCATAATTCTAAACAACCAACCTGTTCCCTCACGGCATGGCGTACATTGGCCACACGACTCGCTAAAGTAGAAGCTTGAGAGTGTGCGTAATGCCTTCACCATGTCGGTGGTCTCATCCATCACGATCACCGCACCTGAACCCATCATCGATCCCGCTTTTTTCGCGATCGAATCGTAATCCATATTGGTCTCCATCATAATATGACCCGGTACAACAGGAACTGATGATCCTCCTGGAATAACCGCCTTGATTTTACGACCTTTCCAGATACCGCCTGCAAGCTCTAAGAGATCTTTAAAAGGGGTTCCCATCGGGATCTCATAGTTTCCTGGCTTTTCCACATGACCTGAGATAGAGAAGATCTTCTGTCCTCCCGCCCCGGGAATTCCATGCTCCTTAAACCAATCGGCACCATTGCGAATAATGCGACCGACAGATGAGAGCGACTCACAGTTATTGATCGTGGTCGGCTTACCATAGAGACCGACTGCCGCTGGAAAAGGTGGCTTAAAGCGCGGTTGCCCTTTCTTCCCTTCGAGAGATTCAAGAAGCGCCGTCTCCTCACCACAGATATAAGCTCCCGCACCCAATGCACCATAGAGCTCAATGGAGATACCCGTTCCTTGGATATTCTGCCCAATTAAACCGGCATCACGTGCTTCTTGCACTGCCGCTTCAAAGCGCTTGAAAGGCTCTTCGCTAAACTCTCCACGCATATAGTTGTAACCCACTTTCGCACCGATAGCGTAGGCGGCAATCGCCATCCCTTCCACCAATGCATGCGGGTTAAAACGGAGGATATCTCTATCTTTACAGGTGCCCGGCTCTGACTCATCCGAGTTACAGACAAGGTAGCTACTACCATCATCATTCTTCGGCATAAAGCTCCACTTCACACCCGTTGGGAAGCCTGCGCCCCCACGACCACGAAGCTCAGAAGCCTTCACCATCTCAATGACTTCCTCTTTAGAGAGTTCCCCTCTTAATATCTTTTTCCACCCGTCGTAGCCCCCTAAGCTCAAGTAGGTCTCGAGAGACCAAGGCTTATCGTGCCCGAGAGTGAAGTAACAAACTTCGTTTTGTACCATTAGTTTGCCTCTTTATTATCTGCTCTTGATTCGATACGGTCGAGAATCTCATCAATCTTCTCAATCGTTAAGTTCTCATGATACTCGTGGTTGATCAGTGCCGCGGGCGCTGCTGTACATGCCGCAATACATTCATCCTCATTCTTAAGCGAAAAAAGACCGTCAGGAGTTGACTCCCCGGCCTTAATACCTAAACGTTGCTCTACATGCGCTAAAATCTCTTCTCCGCCACGAAGCATACAGGAGATATTAGTACAGATCATAATGGCATTTTTACCACATGGTTTCGTTTCGAAATTGGAGTAAAAGGAAGCGACCTCATAGACCGCGATAGGGGGCAACTCCAGATAATCTGCAATTGCATCCATAATCTCAACCGTTAAATAACCACCATTTTCATGTTGAGCTTCACGCAGTGCAGCAAGGAGCGCTGATTGCTTCCGATCTTCAGGGAAGCGTGCGAGCCAGCGATCAATCTCTGCTCTCGTATGGCTACTTAATATACTTTCTCTATTTTTCATCTTAGCTACTCTATACTCTGTAATTGATTAAACTAGCGGTCAATATCCCCAAACACCATGTCTTGTGTTCCCAGTATTGCAACTAAGTCAGATAACATATGGCGTTTTGCCATCTCTTCTGTTGCGGAGATATGGGCAAATCCTGGCGCTCTCAATTTCACGCGATAGGGCTTATTGGCACCATCAGAGACGAGATAGACACCGAACTCCCCTTTAGGATGTTCTACAGCGGCATAAGCTTCCCCTTCAGGAACGCAGAAGCCCTCTGTAAAGACCTTAAATTGTTGAATAAGTGATTCCATGCCCTCTTTAACATCCCGTCTTTGCGGAATAGTGACACGGCTATCGGTACTCATTACAGGACCTTTGTTTTCACGGAGCCACTTAATACATTGCATCATCAAGTGTGCTGACTGCTCCATCTCTTCAAGTCTTACCAAGAAGCGATCATAACAGTCACCATTAACACCCACAGGAACTTCAAAGTCGAGTTGGTCATAGACAGAGTAAGGTTGTGTTTTACGAAGATCCCATGCAACTCCTGAACCACGAAGCATTGGACCTGTAAATCCTAATTCAATAGCTCTCTCAGCGGAGACTGCACCAATACCAACAACACGCCCCTTCCAGATACGGTTACCCACAAGTAAGTTGCGATACTCCACCATATTCTGCTTTAAGAAGCGCTCACAGAAATCTTCTAAATAATCGAGAACATCCCCCTGACGCGCCGCGTTGATTCGCTCAAGTTTCTTCTTCGATCTAAACTTGCTCGGCTCATACTTTGGCATTGTATCGGGAAGATCTTTCGCAACGCCTCCAACACGATAGTAGAAAGGATGGATTCGCGCACCGGTAATCGCCTCTTGCGCATCATAGAGCTCCTCACGATCACGGAAACAGTAGAGAAGCATCGCCATCGCACCTAAGTCATGGCCATGTGCCCCTAACCACATTAAGTGGTTCATAATTCGGGTCGCTTCATCCATCAATACCCGAATATATTGCGCACGAATCGGCACTTCAATTCCCAGTAGCTTCTCAACAGCTAAAACAAATGCATGTTCGTTATTTAAGCATGAGCAGTAATCTAAACGGTCGAGATAACCGATCGATTGGGTATAAGGTTTTGCTTCCATCAACTTCTCAGTCCCACGATGGAGTAGACCGATATGAACGTCAGCACGCTCAACCGTTTCCCCTCGAAGCTCAAGGATCATCCGCATTACACCATGGGCTGCCGGATGTTGAGGTCCGAAGTTAATTGTATAGTTTTCAATATTTGTCATTGTTGTCATCTCTTACCCCTTACGAATCATACGTGGAATATTGACGCGTGACTCAATCGAAACCGGTTGATAGACCACACGGCGTAACTCTTCATCATAGATCACTTCCACATTTCCCGTCAGTGGGAAATCTTTACGAAGCGGGTGACCAATAAATCCATAATCCGTTAAGATTCGACGAAGATCTGGGTGATTCTTAAAGGCGATACCAAACATATCGAACACTTCGCGTTCATACCAGTTAGCGCCACTCCAGATATCGGTTACAGAATCGAGCATGGGGATCACATTATTCTGTTCACCATCGAGATAACATTTCACACGAAGGCGAGCGTTATGAGTCAATGAGAGAAGGTGATAGACAACAGCAAAACGTTCACTCATCGACGCTTTATAAGCTGTCGCTTCAAGGTGATTGCCGGCACGACCGACCGCTTGTGGTGTTGTTCCACGGCTAAAACCATGATTGGAGGCTTCCACATCCCACTCAGTTAAGCCATAGGCAGCATAATCAACAGCAGTGATATCGGTGACCTGCTCAAACTTCAAGGCATCATTGTGCGCCAATTGCGCCATCACTTCATGCACATTTTTCGGGTCGATCGTAATCGTTAACTCACCATATGCCAGAACCGATTTTAAGATCTTATCGCCAAGCGTACTCTCTAATGTCTCGAGGAGCTCTTCTGGATTTCTAATAAATTTAGCCATCTTACACCTACCCTAATCTTGCAATCGTGCTAGTTCTCTTAATCTTATCGTGGAGACGTAAGATACCAAACATCAATGCTTCTGCTGTCGGTGGACAACCTGGCACATAGACATCTACCGGGACGACACGATCTGATCCTCTTACCACAGAGTAGGAGTAGTGATAATATCCCCCACCATTTGCGCAAGAACCCATAGAGATAACCCATTTTGGATCTGGCATCTGATCGTAGACTTTACGAAGTGGAATCGCCATCTTGTTTGTCAATGTTCCAGCAATAATCATTAGATCTGATTGTCTCGGTGACGCTCTAAAGACGGCGCCGCCAAATCTATCTAAGTCATATCTTGCAGCACCCACATGCATCATCTCTAATGCACAACATGCAAGACCAAAGGTCACAGGCCATAAGGAACCTGTCCTCGCCCAGTTAATTGCTGAATCGAGAGTTGTTGTGACAAACCCCTCTTCTAATCTAGCTTCTAATCCCATTCAAGCGCTCCCTTCTTCCACTCATACGCAAAACCGACTGTCAATAAAACCAGAAAAACTACCACAGCCATAATGCCGGGTAGTCCAATCAGTTTCATGGCGGTCGCCCAAGGTATCAGGAAGATTAACTCTAAGTCGAAAATAATAAAAAGAATTGCGATAAGAAAGAAGCGGACATCGAACTTCATACGGGCATCTTCAAATGCCTCAAATCCGCTCTCATATGGAGATAGCTTTTCAGCGTTAGGGGCGTTCGGCCCTAAAAAGTATCCAAGGGCTACCAGAATGCCGGCGAAGACAATACTGAAGCCTACAAAGACCGCTACAGGAAGATATTCCATCATAGCCAATTTTCCTCCAAGACTTTGATTTTACTCATCAATTGATATAAACAAGTGCAAAGCCTACCCGACTCGCCACCGAATATGCTTCAAAACACTGACATGAAATTGTATCCTAACCCCACTATACTAATGGATTAATGGACAAAATTAAAGTTTATCGTCAATTATACTTTCCTGATACTTATCCCAATTGGAGACCGCTATGAACAACAATGACCGCATCTCAAGACTCCTTAAAAACCCCGATTCTCCGCTCATACAATTTCTCAAGGAGAATGATGCGAAGTTCAGAGCATTACGTCAAAAATTACATAGTTACCCTGAGCTCTCCCGCGAGGAATTTAATACTGCAAAATTGATCGAGGACAAACTTCACGCTTGGAATATTCCCACAGAGCGCCTTACTGAGACAGGTGTTATCGGAATTTTACAGAAAGGGGATTATGAAAATGCGCCACGTGTAGCGCTTCGAGCTGATACTGATGCGCTCCCAATCACCGAAAAAGGGAATCATCCTCATTGCTCGAAAGTTCCCGGCGTTATGCATGCTTGTGGCCATGATGGGCATACGACAATGCTCCTTGCGGCCGCTAAGTATCTCGCTTTAGAGGCAGAATTTGATGGCACCATTATCTTTATCTTCCAGCCTGATGAAGAGGATCAAGCTGGTGCTCGCCGAATGGTAGAGGCGGGTCTTTTTGAGAAGTTTCCTGTTGATGCTGTCTATGCGATGCATAACTTTCCCGGAGCTAAGCAAGGAGAGATTCTGATCCGCAAAGGACCACAGATGGCTGGCACCTGTGAGGTTCATATCGATATCTTCTCTAAAGGAGGGCATGCTGCCCATCCCTATCAGACAACTGACTCCGTTCTTGTCGCCTCTGAAGTGGTGGTCGGCCTGCAATCGATTATCTCACGCAATATCTCCGGGATCGATTCTGCCGTCATTACCATCGGTTCGATCCATGGGGGAGATGCCAATAATGTCATCCCCAATAAGGTCTCGCTCTTAGGGACCCTTCGCTACTTTGATCTTGAGATTCGAGATCGTATTAAAGCACGCATCAAGCAGTTAACAGAAGGGATCTGTAGCGCCTATGGCGCCACCTGTGAAGTGCGTCTGATCGATGGCTATATTCCGACGATCAATCACGATAGAGAGACAGAGATCGCCATAGAGGCGGTCGATAAGTTGATTGCAGAAGATTCTATTATCCGAAACAAGGTGCCATCGATGGGCGCTGAAGATTTCGGCTTTATGCTTCATGCTTGCCCCGGCGCCTATTTCTATATTGGCAATGATCGAGATCATCAATTTGTTGGTCTTCATACCGACCAATATGACTTTAATGATGACAATATCCTGATCGGTGGTGCACTCTGGAGTGAGCTTGCACTCCATTTTTTAAAGCGAAGAGCAGCTTCTTCCGATCAGAACAAATAACTAAAAATGGAATAAGATGAAAATGATATACTATTCACCTTTGCAAGGAGGAAGTCTATGAATATCACAAAACCCCTATATCGCCCCCGCAGAATGCGCCGTAATCCTGCGATTCGTCAACTCGTTCAGGAGAGCTTTTTTGATCTCAATGACCTCATCTGCCCGATCTTTGTGGAAGAGAATATTGAAGAGAAGGTAGAAATTAAGACTCTTCCTGGCGTCTATCGCTATCCTGAAAAAGATTTAGCAAAAGAGGTGGCTGAGTTACAAGCATTAGGAATCCGCTACATTATGCCCTTTGGTATCTCCCATCATAAAGATGAGAGCGGTAGCGATACTTGGGAAGAGAATGGTTTCCTTGCACGTATGATTCGCACTATTCGTCAAACAGCACCTGAGATGATTATTATTCCTGATATCTGCTTCTGTGAATATACCTCACATGGACATTGTGGCGTAATCTGCGATGGTGAGGTTGATAATGACGCTACGATTGAAAATTTAGCCAAACAGGCTGTCACGGCTGCACGAGCGGGTGCCGATATTTTAGCCCCTTCAGCCATGATGGATGGTCAAATTCGCGCCATTCGTGAAGCGCTCGATGCTGCCGGCTTTGAGCATGTCGGAATCTTAGCGCATGCGATCAAATTCTCTTCTGCTTTCTATGGCCCTTTCCGCGAGGCAGTTAACTCAGAGTTGAGCGGTAACCGTAATGGCTATCAGGCTGACTTTGCCAATGGACGCCAAGCGATGATTGAAGCAGCGCTTGATGAAGAGGAAGGTGCCGATATCCTTATGGTGAAACCGGGAACCCCTTATCTCGATCTTTTAGCGCGCTTACGCGAGAGAACTGATCTCCCACTTGCATCCTATCAAGTCGGGGGGGAGTATGCCGCTATCAAATTTGCAGCACTTGCCGGCGCATTAGATGAAAAAGCAGTGGTTGCAGAGACACTCATTGGATTTAAACGTGCAGGGGCAGATATGATTGTCAGCTACTACACAAAAGAGGTAGCAACTTGGTTGAAAAATGGAGAGATCTCCAGCCTCAGCCGATAAGATCAATTGATCGGAGGATCTTTTATTACTATATGAAAACAAGTCAATTTTTAATCAACACACTCCGCGATACACCTAATGACGCGGAGATTAAATCACACCAATTGATGCTTCGTGCCGGCCTTATTCGCCGTGTTACTTCAGGAATCTATAGCTGGAGTCCTCTTGGGCTTCGCGTTCTGAAGAAGACAGAAGCTATTGTCCGTGAAGAGATGAATAATGCCGGGGCTCTAGAGATGTTGATGCCATCAGCACAGCCGGCAGAACTCTGGATTGAGTCGGGTCGTTGGGAACAATTTGGCCCTGAATTACTTCGCTTTAAGGATCGCCATACGCGTGAATATTGCCTAGGCCCTACTCACGAAGAGGTGATTACCGATTTTGCCCGTCAAGAGTTAAAGAGTTATCGTCAACTACCGATCAACTTCTATCAGATCCAGTGGAAGTTCCGTGATGAGATCCGTCCCCGTTTCGGCGTGATGCGTTCTCGTGAATTCTTAATGAAAGATGCCTACTCCTTCCATATCGATGCAGAATCACTCGATGAGACCTACAACAAGATGTATCGCGCCTACTCTAATATCCTCGATCGTCTCGATCTTGAGTATCGTGCTGTTTTTGCTGACTCAGGTGCAATTGGTGGCAGTAAATCTCAAGAATTCCATGTGATCACACAAGCAGGTGAAGATGCGATTGTCTACTCAACCGAGTCCGACTACGCAGCGAACGTTGAAGCCGCGGAAGCGATTGCAGTAGGGACTCGAGGTGAAGCAACAAGCCCACTGAAAAAGCTTGAGACCCCTAATGTTCACTCTATCGAAGAGCTTGCTAAATTCCTCAATTCGCCACCAGAGATGCATCTTAAGACCTTAATTCTCCATGGGAAAGAGGATGATGAACTCATTGCGGTCTGCCTCCGTGGCGATCATGAACTCAATGAGGTGAAGGCGGAAAATAGCGGCCTTTTCAAAACACCGCTTCAGTTTGCAACAGATGAAGAGATTGCAGAGAAACTCAATACTACACCCGGCTCTATTGGCCCGGTTAATCTCCCAATCCGTACTCTCTTTGATCGTCAAGCGGCATTGATGAGCAACTTCAGTTGTGGCGCTAATGAGACAGGATTCCACTATATCGGCGTCAATATCGGCCGTGATCTTCCTGAGCCAGAAGTACTCGACTTAAGAGAGATTAAGGTGGGCGATCCCTCTCCATGTGGTAAAGGGACCATTGCGATGGCGCGCGGCATTGAGGTAGGCCATATCTTCCAATTGGGAGACCGCTACTCAAAAGCGATGAATGCTACTGTTCTTGACCAAAATGGAAAAGCAACTGTTATGCAGATGGGCTGCTACGGTATCGGTGTTACCCGAATCGTTGCTGCCGCAATTGAGCAGCGCAATGATGACGCCGGCATTATCTGGCCTAAAGCGATTGCCCCTTTCACCCTCTCACTGATTCCGATGAACTATGGGAAATCGGCCTTAGTGAAAGAGACTACCGATAAGCTCTATGATCAACTCATGGCGCTTGGCATCGATGTTCTCTTAGAAGATCGCAACATTCGTCCGGGCGAAGCATTTAGTGATCATGAGTTGATCGGCATTCCTTTCCGCATTGTTATCGGGGATCGTACCTTGAAAAATAGTGAGGTGGAGTTTAAAGCAAGAGGGGATGAAGAAGCAACAATGGTACCCCTTGATCAAATTATTCCATTTATTCAAGAGCAACTTCTCGCTTAATATGACTCATGGATGACTCATGGATCAGGCTCTAGCGCTGATCCATGATCGCTTCTCTTATCTCCCTACTCTTCTACCCTCATATTCTCTGAGAGATGTTGAGAGGTGTTGAGAGGTGTTCAGGAATTATCAGAGACAAAAAAAGATCTACCAATAAATAATCTTGGTAGATCTTTTTTATTTGAATCCTTCTGTTAGAACCTACAGCCCTCTACGACTTGTAGCTTATAGCTGAGATTCTTCTCGCTCCGCTTTCTCTCTTGCCTTCTCTTCTCGAAAAGCTTTCTGCTCTTCAATCGTCATTGCAATATTGTGACGAAGGTAGATCGGTGAGACTTGATCGGCATAGAGTCCTAATCCTCGATCGAGATCACGCTTAGCCAAAAGAGCGATATCTCCTGCTCGTGGATAGTGACGATCCTCTACTAACGTCACATCTAAGAGTGATGTCGCTCCCTCATCTAAGAGCCAGCCATCTCCCACACCATAGAGCGTTACATTCTCATACTGCCCGGTCTTCGCTTCGATACTCTCTCGAATATCTTCTACTCGTGCGGAGATCTCCGCTAAAGTATTGACCTGATCCTTCTCGATAATCTTAAGATCACCCTCTTCATCAAGTCCGTAGATTGCCCAGTAGACCTCATTCATCTTGGCATCGATCATCGGCATTACCAATGCATCAGGATGCTCTTCCAAAATAGGATAGGCTAATGCCGCAAGCGTCGAGATCGGTACTATGGGCAATTCCAGTCCGGCACCGAGCCCCTGAATAAACCCACAAGCAATCCTTAAACCGGCAAAGCTTCCCGGGCCGACCGCAAAGGCCAACCCATGAAGCTCATTAAGTTCAATCTCGGCCGCCTCTATCACCTCTTCTGTCATCGGCTTGAGAAGCTCGATATGCTTACGAGGTGCGACAGAGAGCCGTTCGACAATCTCGCCATTCACATAAACCGCTGCCGAACACGCTTCCATCGATGCATCAACTGCTAAAATTTTCATCTTTATTCAACGATATACTCTGTACTACAGTAAGGACAACGCACTTTCCCATCATGATTAGGCGCCAGATAGACGCGCGGGTGGTAACCCCATGCATCAACATCAATAGGGGGACAACAGATGGGAAGTTCCGCTTCTGTTAATTCTACTTCTTTCTGCTCTAATGCCATAATCTCAACTCCTTAGCGTGAAATCGGTTTGTACTTAATACGTTGTGGATTGTCTGCATCATCCCCTAAGCGACGGCGACGATCCGCTTCATACTCTTCGTAGTTTCCTTCAAACCATTCTACATGAGAATTTCCTTCAAAGGCTAAAATATGTGTTGCAATTCGATCGAGGAACCAACGGTCATGGGAGATAACGACGACACAGCCAGCAAAAGCTAAGATAGCATCTTCCAATGCGCGCAAGGTCTCAATGTCGAGATCGTTCGTCGGTTCGTCAAGTAAAATGACATTACCGCCAGAGCGAAGCACTTTTGCCAAGTGAACACGATTACGCTCACCTCCAGAAAGATCCTTGATAAATTTCTGCTGATCCGATCCTTTAAAGTTAAAACGGCCACAATAAGCACGTGATGGGGTCTCATAGTTACCCACACGAATAATATCAGAACCTCCTGAGATCTCTTCCCAGACAGTTTTAGAACCATCTAATGTATCGCGACTCTGATCAACATAGGCTAACTCGACACTCTCTCCGACACGGAAAGTTCCCGCATCTGCTTCTAATTGACCTGTCATCAATTTAAAGAGTGTTGATTTACCGGCACCATTTGGTCCGATCACCCCTACAATTCCTCCGCGAGGAAGATTAAAGCTTAAATCTTCATAGAGAAGTTTATCTCCAAATGCTTTCGCCACATCCTTCGCTTCAATCACAAGATCACCTAAGCGAGGACCCGGTGGAATATAGATCTCCATCGTCTCATTACGCTCTTGGAACTCTTGACTCTCTAACTCTTCAAAACGAGCAAGACGCGCTTTAGATTTTGTCTGGCGACCTTTCACACCTTGACGAACCCACTCAAGCTCTTTCTTAATCGCTTTTGCACGGGATTCTTCCTGCTTAGCTTCCTGCTCTAGGCGTTTATTCTTCTGCTCAAGCCAGCTTGAGTAGTTTCCTTCATAAGGAATTCCGTGACCACGGTCTAACTCTAAAATCCAGCCCGCAACATTATCTAAGAAGTAACGGTCATGCGTTACCGCAACAACAGTTCCCGGATAATCGTGGAGGAATCGCTCAAGCCACGCCACAGATTCTGCATCGAGATGGTTTGTCGGCTCATCGAGCAGCAACATATCAGGTTTTGAGAGAAGCAATTTACAGAGTGCAACTCGGCGACGCTCTCCCCCTGAAAGGGTAGCAACATCACGATCCATTGGTGGCAGGCGCAGTGCATCTGCTGCAATCTCAAGTTGACGCTCTAAGTTATGGCCATCCGTTGTCGCTAAAATCGCTTCAAGTTCAGCCTGCTTAGTCGCTAATGCATCAAAGTCTGCATCGGGTTCGGCATAAGCGGCATAGACTTTATCGAGCTCTTCTTGTGCATTCTTAATATCGCCGAGAGCTTCCTCAAGATTTCCACGAACATCGAGCGCTTCATTGAGCTTTGGCTCCTGCTCGAGATAGCCGATCTTTGTTCCAGGTTGAACACGTGCTTCCCCCTGAATATTGGTATCCACTCCTGCCATAATGCGAAGAAGTGTTGATTTACCAGCACCATTTAATCCTAAAACCCCAATTTTCGCACCAGGAAAGAAGGAGATCGAAATATCTTTTAAAATCTCTCGATTAGGCGGTACGATTTTACTGACACGATTCATCGTGTAGATAAATTGTCCTGACATATAATTTTAACCCTTATATAAAGACGACAAGATGAACGAGCGAGGGGATTCTATAAAAATCAACATAAGAATCAATATAAGAATCGATATAGGAATCAATATGGCAATCAGAGCAGTATCACGAAAGAGAATCCTCTCTTTCCCTGCGCATCGATCCCACAATCACCCTATCAAAAGGCTCGATCACCGATCTGTTTACAAATAATTTCCCCGATATTCTACCCCATATTCCGCTAAATTGATCCTCATCGGGCGAGAATTATTTCACGCGCCCTGGAAAAAGAGCGCAAGCCACTTTCAGAGAATCTTCCGATAAGCGCTTTATGGAGATCATAATATCTGATCCCGATTGATCTTAGTAACACCTGACATCCCCATTAACACCGTGATATGGTAAAGCGTATCCAATATTCATTCATACATATCATTCACACATATTGATTCAAAATGTCATTCACTAATATCAGTAACAGAATCAGCAACAAAACTTAATATAAATAGGTCGGCCAAAAATATTTGTCCATCATCATCAACAGAGGAGAAAAGAATGAGTTACCAAATTATCTTAAAAGAACAGGGAGATATCTCTAATTTTGAGAAGGTTGAAATCACCCTTCCAGCGCCAAAAGAGGGAGAGGTACGTATTGAGCAGAAAGCGATTGGGCTCAACTTTATCGATACCTACCATCGCGATGGACTCTATGCTTTAGAGACACCCACCGTCATTGGGCAGGAGGGTGCCGGCATTATTACTGCGGTCGGGAAAAATGTCACCCAATTTAATATTGGAGATCGTGTCTGCTATGCGAGTGTTTTAGGTGCTTATGCCTCAGAGCGTAATATCACCACAGATCGATTAATTAAGATTCCAAGTAGCATCTCCTATGAAGAGGCTGCCTCCTCCCTCATTCGAGGGGGAACCGCGAGCTATCTTCTCTTTGATCTCTTTCAACTCAAGCCGGAACATACCACACTGATCCATGCCGGTGCCGGCGGTGTCGGCCAGATCCTGATCCAGTGGGCAAAAGCGATCGGGGCTACCGTGATCACCACCGTTAGTACAGAGGAGAAGGCTGAGGTTGTGCGGATGCTTGGCGCTGATTTAGTGATCAATTATCGCACTGAAGACTTTGTGGAGAAGGTTCGAGAGTTTATTCCGGAAGGAGTTGATGTGGTCTATGATGGCGTTGGGAAAGAGACCTTTATTCCCTCATTAGATACCTTAAAACCTTTAGGTATGATGGTCTCTTTTGGTAATGCATCAGGTGCGCCACCGGCAATCTCTCCACTCCTGCTTTTAGAGAAAGGGAGCCTCTTTCTAACGCGCCCTAACCTCAATGCCTATACCTCAACAAAGGAGCGCTATCGAACGGTGATGGATCGTTGGTTCCTTGCACTCAGTAGTGGAAAAATTAAGCTCTCTTTACAACAAAAGTTTCCTCTTTCAGAAGTTGGACGTGCCCATCAAGCATTAGAGAATCGAGAGATTATCGGCTCAGCAGTTCTGATTCCTTAACGGCATTTTAGAAAGCAAAGCGTGATTTAAAACAAAATTAAGAGAGAAAGCGAGGATTCCTCGCTTCTTTTATTTCTATAAAAGATTACAATAGGAGGCTATTTCATTCTATCGATTTACATAATCTATTTAGACTATCTAATTTAAGCTATCTATCTAGGAACGCTCTTGAGAGGTGCTATGTAGAATCCCCAAAGAGCATCTAAAGGTGCGAATAACTCTTTTAACTAAAGTTGTCTAGTCAAGTTGTCTATTGAAGGCAATGATTAAGACTTAGATCACTATAAGAAGTACTTATTCACCTTATACTCATTAAATCTTATCAGTAAGATCGACTAACGGGACTCTACAGCGATACTCTCGACAGACTTTGATAGAGTTCCTCTTATATAGATCTTATATAGATCTTCTATTGAGATTCACTACTTGAGTAATCTCTTTAGCGAATCTCTTTAAGCGGCCTGCTTAGATTGACTGACTGAATTGACTGACTAAATGGAATGATTAGATTAACTATTTAGATGAACTATCCACCCCATCCTTAACTATGAGGTAATCTCTTAATTATGACTGAATTTATTGCGATGCTCTCCGGCGCCTTCTTTATCGGTTTTGCGGCACAGACCCACTGTGTGGGGATGTGTGGACCGGTAATTGGTATCTTGGGAATGAACAACTCCTATAAACGTATTCCGGCAGCCATTCTCTATAACCTTGGCCGTATCTCCACCTACACCCTCTTAGGTGTATTAGGGGGATTGATTGCCGCCTCGGTCTCCGATATCACCTCCATTCAATATGTGATTCGTTATGTGGCAGGAATTATTATGATTCTCATTGCGCTCCAACTCTTTGGACTTCCCCAATTTTTAGGATTTATTGAGCGCCCCTTCCAACATATCTGGAAACCGATTCAACGCTTCTCACAACGCTTCTTCCCGATTCGAACAGCAAAAGGAACCTATCTAGTGGGGATGATCTGGGGGCTTCTCCCCTGTGGTGCGGTCTATGGTCCTCTCGCAGTGGCAATGGGTGCCGGCTCAGTCGCAAAATCTGCCGGCATTATGTTTGCTTTTGGGCTCGGAACACTCCCTATTATGTTGGGCTTAGCTATCTTTGGTAATTATATCGGTCACTTCTTTGCCAAAAAAGGAATTCGTATCCTTGCCGGCATACTCGTTTTAGCAATGGCGATCTACTATCTCGGCTGGATTGCACCGCAAGAGAAGGTAACTAAACGCGCCGCGATGGTGAGTGAGCAGACCCATAAAGTGCGAGAAGGTGAGATGAGTGCAGCTGAAGTATTAGAGCAGATGCAAAAAGGGGGCATGAGTCATGGTAAGAAGATGGAGCAAGGGGAGAACTCAATGCAAAAATCGATGAAAGATTCCATGCCGAACAACTCGGACCAAAAATCTTCGAGCCATTAATGGAAAGTTTCTCATAGAGAATCTTCTCAATAAATATTAAGAACCGAAACATTAATAATCAAAATATCAATACTATTAAGACCTTAAGCGATCGAGCCACCTTATCGGGCGTTCTGATGAACTTAAGGTCTTTTTTATACCAATTCTATCGTTGTTAAACGATTGTCATAAAGAGTTTTTATACTTCAAAAGTATTCTTAACCACATCATCGATACTTTTGAGGAGACATTATGCAACTGAAGGTTAAAAAAATCACCGCACTCTCACTACTAAGTGCAACGCTCTTTGCACAAAGCGCAATAGCACAGACAGAGATTGAGTGGTGGCACTCAATGGATGGCGCACTCACCGATTGGGTTAATGATTTAGCTGAAGGTTTTAACGAATCCCAAACTGAATTTAGAGTCATTCCAACCTATAAAGGGGGATATGAACAATCGATGACTGCGGGAGTTGCTGCTGTTAGAGCTGGAGAGGCTCCCGATATTCTCCAAGTTTACGAAGTAGGGACTGCCTCGATGATCTATGCCGATGGCGTGACAAAATCGGTCACAGAGATTATGCAAGAAAATGGGATTCCCTTCGATCTCAATAGCTATATTCCCGCGGTAGCAAGTTACTATACCGCACCCAATGGAGAGCTGTTATCACTTCCCTTCAATAGCTCAACAACAGTGATGTACTACAATAAGGATGCGTTTAAAAAAGCGGGATTAGATGCAGACAACCCTCCTAAAACCTGGGCTGAAGTGCGTAAAGCCACTGAAACATTAAAAGCCGCTGGGGTCTCCTGCCCTATGACAACTGAATGGATGGGATGGACACAGCTTGAAAGCTTCTCGGCATGGCATAATGCCCCTTACGCCTCTGAAAATAATGGTTTTGATGGCTTAGATACAGAGCTACTGATCAATAAGGCACTCCAATTACGTCACTTCAACAATCTCGATGAGATGGCAAAAGAGGGATTATTTCACTATAAAGGACGCGCAAGTGAAGCGGGCCCTGCCTTTAGGTCAGGAGAGTGTGCAATCACCTTTGGCTCTTCCGCAAGTTATGCCGGTTTGAAACGAGATGCGAAATTTGAATTTGGTGAATCGACCCTCCCCTACTATGCCGATGTTGAAGGTGCTCCCCAAAATACCGTTATTGGTGGAGCAAGTCTCTGGGTGATGAATGGCAAACCAGCAGATCATTATCGAGGCGTTGCTCAATTTTTTGATTATATCTCTCAACCTGAAATTCAAGCCGCAAGCCATATGCGTACCGGCTATCTCCCCGTCACAAAAGCTGCTTTTGAAATTACAGAGGCAAGTGGCTTCTATGAAGAAAATCCGGGTGCCAATGTGCCTGTAGAACAGATGATACGGAAAGCTACTGACAATACACGCGGTATCCGTTTAGGTAATATGCTTCAGATCCGTGCGATTGTCGATGAAGAGACAGAGCAGATCTGGACAGGGAAAAAGAGCCCAGAGGATGCTCTCAACAATATTGTTAAACGAGGCAATGAGTTACTCCGTCGCTTTGAACGCATCAATAATCGATAATCTTAATCATTCTAAACGGGGCGATTGGTCACAAGATCGCTTCGTTTTTTATCGCCCAAAATAACGACTCTAACCTCTCTCCGCTTCTCTCTTATCAAGAGTGACTTATCAATAATGAAATTGAAAAATTATGAAATTATATTTTAAAGAGCATCGTTGGCTTCCCTGGATTCTCATTACTCCGCAGCTATTTGTCATTGCCCTCTTCTTCTACTGGCCGGCTGTACAGGCAATGATTCAGAGCTTTCAGCTTGAAGATATCTTTGGTTTAAGTCGAGAATGGGTAGGGTTTGAGAACTTTATCACCCTATTTGAGAATCCGATCTACCGAGAAGCAATCTATACCACCCTCTACTTCTCTTTTTGGGTCACCTTTTTAGGTTTAACTATTGCTCTTCTCCTCGCCTTCTTTATGCAGAAAGTCACAAAAGGTGTCCATCTCTACCGGACGATGCTGATTCTTCCCTATGCGGTTTCCCCCATAGTGGCGGGGGTTCTCTGGACCTTCATGTTTGCCCCAGGCTTTGGGCTCATCACCTATCTACTGAGCAAAATAGGGATCACATGGAACCATCAGCTCAATACCAATCAAGCGATGTGGCTTGTGATTATGGCCTCTATCTGGAAGCAGATCTCCTATAACTTTCTCTTCTTCTATGCCGGCTTACAGGCGATTCCTAAATCTCTCTCTGAAGCTGCTGCTATCGATGGTGCCGGCCCTTGGCGTCGATTTTTCACTATTGAATTCCCCCTTTTATGGCCGACAACCTTCTTTCTCTGCGTTATCAATATTGTCTATGTCTTTTTTGATACCTTCGCCATTATCGATGCCTTAACAGAAGGAGGACCTGGCAATGCAACATCCACGCTGGTCTATCGGATCTACTTTGATGGGTTTAAAAGCATGAACTATGGAAGCTCTGCGGCACAATCGATCGTCTTAATGGGATTTGTCCTTCTTCTTACTATCATTCAATTTCGTTATATCGATAAGAAAGGAGCATAATAATGATCGAAAATCGTAAAGGACTCAAAATAGTTGCACACCTGACTATTATAACGACCCTACTTATCGTCTGCTTTCCGATCTATATTGCGATTATTGCCTCCACTCAGAGTGCTGAGGCGGTAGTCAATGTCCCCTTCTCACTCCTTCCTGGCGACCACTTTTGGGATAACTATAAGATCGCACTCTTCGGAGATGAGAAGAGCAGCTCCTTCTCTGCAATTAGAATGCTCTGGATCTCTTTTGTGATGACCTTACTCATCGCTTTTGGCAAGATTGCGATATCGATCACTTCAGCTTTCGCGATTGTCTATTTCCGCTTTCCCGGCAGAATCATTCTCTTCTGGATCATCTTTATCACATTGATGTTACCCGTAGAGGTCCGTATTATTCCTACCTTTGATGTGGTAGCGAATCTACATATGCTCAATAGCTATGCCGGCTTAACCATCCCTCTTATTGCTTCTGCAACAGCAACCTTCCTCTTTCGGCAATTTTATAGCACCGTCCCCGATGAGTTATTAGAAGCGGCAAGAATCGATGGTGCTACTGCTATGCGCTTCTTTAAAGATATTCTCCTACCACTCTCTCTGCCAACGATTGCCGCCCTCTTTGTCATTCAATTTATCTATGGTTGGAATCAATATCTCTGGCCACTTCTCATGACAACTCGTGAAGAGATGTTTCCGATTTCGGTAGGATTACGGCAGATGATGGGATCCGGAGATGCTCTGGTCGATTGGAATATTGTGATGGCAACGACCGTCTTAATGTTAATTCCTCCGATCATTGTCATTCTGCTTATGCAGAAGTGGCTAGTCAAAGGGCTGATCGACAGTGAGAAGTAAATCGGTGGAACAACACAATAATCTAATCACTCAATCACATCATTACTCAACCACATAATTAAATAATCAAATCATTTAGTAATCCAATAATTCAGCAATCAAGTAAGAAAGCAATATATATAGCGAGGAGCAGCAGAAGTGGCGAAAATTCAGTTACAAGGGATCACAAAACATTATGGATCAAAGCGGAAACCGGGCGCTCTTATCTTAAAAGGGATCGATATCGATATCGAAGATGGGGAGTTTATTGTCGTAGTTGGCCCATCGGGCTGTGGTAAATCAACACTACTACGCGTTATTGCCGGATTAGAAGAGGCATCGAATGGGCGTATTATTATCGGCGAGCATGATGTGACAAATCTTGAGCCATCCCAACGCGATATTGCAATGGTCTTTCAAAATTATGCACTCTACCCCCATATGACTGTCCGGGAAAATATGGCCTATGGTGTTAAGCTCGCCAAAATGTCTAAGGTGGAGATTGAACGCCGCATCAAAGAGACCGCAAAGATGCTCGATATTGAACAACATCTCGATAAGAAGCCGAGCGCACTTTCTGGAGGACAGAGGCAGAGAGTCGCGATGGGACGCGCCATTGTACGCCAGCCTAAGCTCTTCCTCTTTGATGAGCCACTCTCTAATCTCGACGCAAAACTCCGAACCTCTACTCGTTTAGAGATCCGTCGTCGCCATAATGAGATTGGCATTACCTCCCTCTATGTCACTCACGATCAGACAGAAGCAATGACACTTGCTGACCGAATGATTATCTTAAATAATGGCAATATTGAGCAATTTGGCACACCGGAAGAGATCTTCCATCAGCCTGCCTCCACCTTTGTTGCTAACTTTATGGGTTCGCCAGCGATGAATCTTCTTCCTGTTACCCTCAGAGAGGGTGCCGTCTACTTTAAAAGAGAGAAGCTCAATGGTGTCACGCCACCTAAAGCATTACTAAAAAGAGAGCAGAATGAGTGGATCTTAGGTATCCGCCCTGAAAAGATCTATTTACAGCAAGACTCACAGCGATATTTACAACAAGATGGACAACCTCTATCTATTAATGTAACCCTCACTCTCGCAGAAAATTTGGGCTCTGAAATGTTATTCTATTGTGATTTCGCCGGCGAAACAATCACGGTTAAGATGCCTCATAAAGTTCAAAATAGTGCGCCACCTCGTGCAGAAACTGAGCTCTCACTACAATTCTCCTCTCAAGATCTCTTCTGGTTTGATCCTACAACCACGAAACGGGTCGAAACAGATTAAGTCTCTCAACTTCAAGGATCTCAATCATGATATACAAAAAAGAAGTTATCTCCCCCTATCCTTACCCAAACCTGATCGCCCATCGAGGTGCCGGGAGGGCCGCCCCTGAAAATACGCTCGCCGCATTCCGCTATGGGAGTCAGAAAGGTTTTACCATGTTTGAGTGTGACGTAAAACTTTCACAGGACCAGGAGCTCTTTCTGTTACATGATTCCACACTAATGCGCACGACAAATGGGGTAGGAAATGCTAGTGAGAAATCATGGGAGGAGCTCTCTCGTCTAGATGCTGGAAGTTGGCATTCTGCACACTATAGTGGGGAACCTCTCGCTCGCTTTGAGGGAATAATCGACTTTATCATCAACAATCACTATCTTCTTGATGTGGAGATTAAACCCAATCCTGGAGAAGCTTATAAAACAGGTGTTGCAATCGCCTCCTTTCTTCAAAAAAAGCATCTTAAGCTCTCAGCACAAAATACCGACCTCTACGGCTCCCCCTTTCTTCTCTCCTCCTTTTTGCCAGAGGCATTACGTGGCGCTAAAGAGATTGCACCCGAGATTCCTAGAGCCCTGCTAGTGGATAGCGGATCACAGGGTGAAGTACAAATATTTGAGCAGATATCAGAATTAGAGTGTGCGGGCATCATCCTCAATTATCAGATTGTTACCCCAAAAATAGTAGAAAAAGCACATCAAATGGCGCTCTTTATTATGGTCTACACTGCCAATGAACCGCTACTGATCGAGCAATTACTTCAGATGGGTGTGGACTCTATCATTACCGATAACATGGGGATCAATCTTAAGCGCTAGATATCACAGAGTCATTTGTTAGAAAAGCTTCAAAGAGTAGAACCGTTTGATTAAATGGTGTTAAAAGCGCCTTAATAAAGTTTACCAAATAGGGATGCATTTATCCCCCAAAGGGACCATAATGGAGGGATAATCCCAGAAGTTACAGCTATAAAACAACGATAAAATTTAGGAGTAGCAGATGAGTAAGCGTTACAAAATTCATTCAAAAGTTTATGAGCGTTATGAAAACTTTATGCATATTATTGAAGATCTTGATACGCATGAAGCGATCATTATCGATCCCGCTTGGGATGAGGAGTACTTTACCGATGAGATCGAGCGCCTTGGCGTAAAGCCTGTTGCTATCTGGCTAACTCATGGTCATCACGATCATGTGAGCGCAGTGCAGATGCTACGAGATTTCTATCCTATGCCGGTCTATGCTTCTGAAGTTGAGATCGATTTTATCAACTCCTATCCTAAAGGGGATCTCCCCCCCGCTTTTCGTGAGTTACCCGATGATGTGATTCCCTTAGCAGATAATGATACTCTCTCCTTTGCCGGCGAAAAGGTCCGAATTATTCATACCCCTGGTCATAGCCCTGGATCGATCTGCTATCTCTTCTCTGATGATATTATTACCGGCGACACCCTCTTTGTTGATGGTGCCGGTCGAGCTGATCTGACCGGATCCGATCCAGAAGCACTCTTCCAATCTCTTAATCGCCTAGTTGATGAAGTTTCACATCATGTTGAGATCCATACCGGCCACGCTTACGGCCCTTCAGCTACCGCAACTTTAAAAGATCAGATCGAAAGCAATCCCTTTTTACAAAGGATCGATGATCAAGAGGAATTTATTCGCTATCGTATGAGCCGTTAATGGCGCTCAATAGGGATCAGATCGTAGCTATTAAGATGCATTTTTTAATAGATACAGGCAATAGCTACGATTTCCCATCTTCATGATGAATACTAGATACTCATACTTAGCCCGATTAATTAAAAATATCTGATCATTACCCCCGATTTTCAATAAAAATAGCTACGTTTATCCCATCACTATTAATACTATTAATAAAATAGAGAGTGAGATCGATCACAAAGTAAATTTATTGTAAACGTTATCCCTTACTAAAAAAAGATGCGATACTAAAGAGATAAAATCTGCGTAAATTATAATCAGCTTTTAATCCTATTTAGTCGCGCTTGAATCGCGCATGAGTCGTGCTTAAGCTCTATTGTAAGCAATTTAAGTCACTCTCATTAAAAATTATGAATTATAATTTATGATTTATGATTTATAAGATTTATGACCTATAAAATAGGGTATAAAAAAGTAGAGCGATTGAGGGATCACAACGATTTATTAAAGAATATTTGAAATAGAGTCAGTCATTAGGGAATAGTAAGATATTAGTATGAAGTCGATTATCCATAATTATCAAAGAGCTGTAAGAAGACTCTTCAGCACACTCCTACTGCTATTTTTGACGCTCCCATCGCTAATAGCTGCGGACTCCCCTATTAATGAGGGTAAGTTACAGGATATTTTAGATCCCAAATATTATGATATTGATGGCGATCTTCTTGCAGATACCCCGTTACTGCCCCATCTACAAGTCGATCCAGCAACATTAGTGATCTCTATTGTTCCTAATGGAGATGAACATGCATACGCGCACCAGCTCAATCCCTTCTTTAACTATCTTCAAAGCTGTCTACAGCGACCTGTTATCTTCTACCCTATGCAGAGTAGCTATGCAGAGGTAGAAGCGATGCGTAATGGTTCCATTCATATTGCAAGCTTCTCAGCAGGAGCACTCATTCATGCTGTTAATCGTGCCGGCGCAATTCCTTTTGCCGGCAAGGGTAATGAAGATGGATTATTAACAACCGATATGATTGTGATCGTCCGGCAAGATAGCCCCCTTTATAACCTCAAAGATCTGAAAGGCACTCGCGTTGCCCATGTCAATTTTGCTTCAAGTGCGGGGCATCTAGCTGCGCTCTCCCTCTTCCCGGCAGAGGGCATTACTCCTGGAGAGGATTATGAGATCTTCTTTTCAGGCAAACATCGACAATCTATTTTTGGGGTTAAATCGGGCGATTATGATGCGGCTCTCATCGCTCAAGAGGTTCTCGATCGTTTAGTACTCCTCGACCTTGCCAGTTATGATGATTTTAGAATTATCTATCGTAAAGGCTCAGCACCTTTTGCAGCCTATACTTACGCACACAATCTCACGCCGGCACTTAAAGAGCAGATCCAAAACTGCTTCTATCAATATCGTTTTCCTGAAGAGATGCAGAGAATCTATCTTGGTGCAGATCGATATCTCCCTATCAATTATCAAGAAGAGCTAGAGACTCTATTTCAGATCTATACGCCTCAAAAGCTCAATCAAGAGATTGATTAAAACGTAATGCATGGTAGTAGAAGCGATTAGGATGAAGTGCTTCTCGCAACGCTTGAGAGATCGGATGATAGGGCTGCTTTTCTTGCTGATCTGCTCCAACGATATAATCGCGCAAAAGCGCCGCACTGATCGGTGCTGAGACCATTCCTCTTGATCCATGGGCTGTTGTCAAATAGAGTCCTGTTTCCCATGGAACATCAATCGCAGGAATCACTTTCGCATCAGCACGGATGGCAGAAAAGTCAGCCATAAAACGTTCTCGATTTGCGATGGGCCCCACGATCGGCATCGACCCCATAGCACTTGCTCGAGTAGCCGCCCGGCCTTCAAGCGCCAGTTGTTGAAGTGCGGTATCATCCATCTCTGAGCTAAGCCCTAAATCTGTTGCAAGTTCTGGAGAGCTCTTCTCTAACATCGCGATATTTTCTCGATGCTCTTCATCTGTTAAATATCCACCAGCCTCATGCCGACGAAAAGTTGCACCAAAGGTACTCTTTTTTAAACTAACTCCCTTTGCCGGTGCAATATAGCCTTCACCACTTATCACCATCTTCAGTGGATTATCTCGATTGATCGTGGTCGTCTGCCCGCGTACAACCGTAAAGGGAAGATGACGACAGGGCTCCAACGTCGCAACCCCTTCTGCCATCGCTAAGATAACACCCTTAGTGCGAAAAGTAGCACCATCTTCACAGCGCACTTCCCAAAGGGGGCAGGCTTCATCCAAAGCACCCAATGTCGCCAAATACCCCCTATCATCAGCTCCGATAATGCTTGAGTTTCTCGCAGAGAGTCCCTCTCTTTGAATACGATCAATACTCGTTACAACCTTGCCACATAATCGCTCCGTATCGACACTTTTTAAGAGTGCCTCTACAAATGCCGGCGGAGAAACCCAGCCTGATGTAGGGAAATAGAGCCCTCCGGCAGTCAGTGGCACACCGGCTAATTGAATCGCCTCTGCTTGATCGACCCACTTGAGTAGTGATGAAGGATAAAGCTCCGCTAATTGTTGCTGTTTTTCTCCCTCTTTCTCAGAGCGAGTTAACTGAAGAAGACCGCAATCATCCCAATCTTCTCCTTTCTTCAATAGAGAATCTGCTGTTAACTTCTGCAATAACTGACGAACATAGTGTAAGCCTGAAATTAGAAGCTCATTTTGCACCTCGGTATGGGGAGAGAGCTTTAAGTAGAGCATCCCTTGTAGATTTCCCGATCCACGAGAAGCAACCTCTGCTTCAGCCTCTAATAATAAGGTTCGAAATCCTGCATTTGCTAACTCATAAGCGCTCGAAGCTCCGGCAATACCACCGCCGATAATAATAAAATCATATGGAGGAGGCTCAATCCCTTCCGCCTGATATTGCTCAGTGCTCCATATGATCTTGGGTGCCTGATACCAAGGAATCATCCGTTCTTTTGTCACACAATACTCCTTACCTTAATGCGATTTTTACCTCGATTGCTGAGCCGCGAATTGTCTCTAGAGAATTAATCACTTAGTCCATGCTCTTCCCTATTTTAACGGAAAGAGGGAGAGAAATGGGATTGTTTCCCCTCAAGCGCTACTTTTTCTGCCCAAACATGGCACCGCTCACTTTTGTTCTATAGAATGGAAAAGAATCAACCCTAAAGGGAATCAGTTAAAACTAGGACAATCAAACTAGGACAATAGATATTATGAGAAGATTACTAAAAATTGGAGCGGCCCTGCTCCTTGTGGCAACTATTGCTGCCTGTACTGAAAAAGAGGCAACACCTATCGAACAAGATGTTTCGGTTTATGAATTAAATCAGCCAGGGATCTCTATCAAAATGACCTTAGTCGGAGAAAATGATCAGCTTGTTGGACAGAGTACAGAGAGCATTATTGATTATGATCTGATTGAGGCAAAAAATGCGGCAGAGGCAAAGGCGATTCTAGATGAGTTGACAGGATATGTCGATTATAGTGATGTTAAAGGGATTACCTATGAGATGATTTATGGGGAGAAGAGTGCTAATGAAAAGATCGCCGTTGATCTCAAAGTTGCGGATCTCGTAGAGTTAGCAAATTTACCAGGTACTGCTTTTGAAGGTGATCCAACCATGGCGATCAGCTACTCCGCGACAGGCGATATGTTGGAAAGTTCTGGCTTTACTAAACAGCGTCAAATTGAGAATAAGAAAACAGAAGAAGAAAAGTCGAAATAGTGAAGCAATAGTATCAATCAAACAACCACAAAAAAGCTGAAGTTTAATCTTCAGCTTTTTTACTATCGTCATCTCATTGAGTGTCCACTCTACACATTATGACTTCTCATTATGGCTTCTCTATAGAGGGAATCGATGCATCCAATGCATCACCCTCTTCTCTCTTTTGTAATACTTCAGTCTGCGCCTCAACCAATAAGATTCGCTTCTGTAGACCCCGATAGTAACGAGTCATCATCCAGAGCGCCAAAAGACCGTAGACGCCTAACTGCACGACTAAAAGTATCAACTCAGGGATCATATTACTAAAACCGCCCCCCATCTGATTCATTGTGATCATGCTAGTAATTGCTGGAAAGATCGGCATTAGATAGGTGAAAATTCGTAAGGCCCAAGGAATCATCTCTGTGGGCCAACTCATCCCTGAAAGGAAGAAGATCAACATGCTTGAGGGAAGAATAATTAAGAAGACTGAATCAAACTTTCTAAAGAAGAGGCCAATAAAGGTACTCATAAAGATCGTTGCGGATAAAAAGAGTAACCCAAAGAGCATCAATCGCGGCAATGAACCATGAAATGGTAACTCATAAAAGATCGGTGTTATCCCCATATAACAGATGAAGATCACAATACTCACCATAAAATAAGCAAGCCATTTACCGGCTAATGTCATAAAAGCAACAACAAATGGGGATGCTTTAGGATCAGCGACTAAACCTTTATCAAAATCTGAGTTACGCCCTAAAATAAGCGAAATCACCAATGCCAAGAAGAGACACTGGAAGACAATTAAGACATAAACCGGAGGAATGACATAGGTTGCATAGCCATTTTGTGGATTATAGAGCGGAATAACAACCGGAGTAATCGGGGTACTATTACCAAAGGCAACAGCGGGATCCACCCCCATCTGCACCTGCTTAGCCGCCCCGATACTTCGGCTCATTGTCTTCACCACACTTTGGACCGCTGTCATCATACGACTATAGATAATCACATAGCTTGCATCGCCATAAAATGAGAACCCGCCACTTCGCCCACTTAAGATATTTTGTTCAAACCCTGGGGCAATATAGAAGATCCCATAGACTTCACGATTACGCATCATATGTTCCGCCTCATCCATAGTATGAACGTGACTGACAATATCGACTCGATCTGTTGCATTCAATTTTCGTAAGATATCACGGCTCAATGTTGAGTTATCAAGATCAACCACCACCGCCGGAGCATTTCGCACCTCCTCATTATCGTAAGGAATAGGATAGTAGAAGAAGTAGAGAATCGATCCCGAAACAAGAATACTGATAATCGCCTCGACCGTGAAGATACGATTAAACTCCTTCAGAAAGATCTGCAAAATAGTCTTAAACACGTTTTGCCCCCTTTTTATAGAGATGGAGTCGAATAATCACAACGATATAGGTGATAAGAGCGATCAACAACAGCGAGAGAAGTGGTGAGAGATTATAGGGAAATTCATGTCCTCTAATCGTCTGATCTAGACGGATCTCCACATACCAGGTAATGGGTAAAACTGCGCCCCAAGCGATAGCATACCAACTCATAGCGATCCGGGGAAAGAAGAGCCCAATAAAACCAAAGGCAGGAGATGAGAAGCTACTTGCCGCTCCATAATTGATCACCTTTTCCGGTAACCAGAGGGCAAAAACAGCTGCCCAAAGTTGGGCCGCTACAATAAAGAGAGCCGTTCCTAAATAGAGTATAAAGAGGGATCCCCGTATCGGCATATCAAAAAAGAGTACTAAGACCGCATCTAAAACGATATGAACCGCTAAGAACCAGAGAAGATAGGGGATAATTTTATTAAAGAGATAACGGAAATAACTGCCATTAGCCATCGCTAAGGGAACAGCAATACCGCCTAACTTATACTTATCCCGAACAATGGTAAAGACCATCGTTACCATAATTAAGATCTGTAGCAATGTGGGGACGACGCCATTGGTTAATGTATAGTTATAGTTGAGCGTTGGGTTAAAGACCGGATGAATCTCTAACTCAATAGGAGAGAGCTGTTCAGCCGCAATTGGCCGAGCAATTCCCTGATCCATCATTGTTTCAGCTTGATAGTTGGTGATGATCGAAGTCAAAGCAGAAGAGAAACCACTCTGCAACGCCGAGCCTATCGACATATATTGGTTGTTATAGAATGTTGTTACTTCAGGCGATTCATTCGCTAATAACAACTTCTCAAAATCGGTTGGAATAAAGACAATTCCATAAACCTCACGATTAAGAAGCTTCTGCTTCGCATCATGAAGAGAGCTATCCCTCGTTGCAACCAATACTTGTGGTGAGGCGGCGATATCCTGAATCAAGGAGCGTGATGTCACAGTCCGATCCATATCAACCACCGATACCGGCATCTTCTGAATAACGCCTTCAGAGAGCAATCCCGTATAGAAGATCACCACCAATAATGGATAGATAAAGAGGGCAAAAAAGAGACTCTTCTCTCGAAAGATCAGACGCATCTCCCGATAGAGAATTGAGAAATAGTGCTCTTTAACAACCGCTTCAGTAACTCTCTTTTCCATCAAAGTCCTTTAAATACGTCTTTTAAATACGCTGCAATGAATGGCGATTAATCTGCCGTATGGCGAGACTTCCAGTCTGCAATAACACTCATACCAGGTAATAAACCCTCTTCAGCTTTTACCGGCTTTGCTTTTACTTCAAAGGTGCGAAGATCAAAATCACCTGTTGCTTTGGTCGCTTGCCAGTTGGCAAATTGCCCCAATGGATTGATTGCTTGGATATAGACATCAACATCTTTCTTAAGCGCAGGAACATAGACGGTAAAATGATCCCCCACAGCGGCATAGTTGAGGTAATCTTCGCGGATATTAAATGTTAACCATAAATTATCCATATTAATTAAAGAGTAGAGAGGGGTTCCGGGATTGTAGAGTTGCCCCACTTCTGCAACACGAACAGTTACCTGACCATCTGATGGCGCATAGACTGTTAAGGCATCATAATCTGATTGCACTTGAGAGAGCGCCGCTCTTGCCTGCTCTACTTGTGCATCTGCAAGAGATTTCTGTTGCGGGCTACTACCACTCACTGCAAGCTCATAATTTGCTTTAGCTGCTGCAGCTGCTTCCATCGCTGATGAGAAGGCATTTCGCGCTACATCAAGATTCTGTTGTGAGACACCCCCACGCGGTGCGGCACCCTCCATTCTATCGAGATTACTCTTTGCTAAGAGCAGATCAGCCTCTGCTTTCTCATATTGTGCTCGCATCGCTTCAATGGTCTCAGGACGAGTACTATAGACAACATCTCTATTCGCTTGAGCGACGCGATATTGCGCTTCTGATGTTGCTAACTGCGTCTCAAGCGCTGGGCTCTCAAGTCTTAATAGTAGATCCCCTTTTTTAACCTTATCGCCAATATCTGCCGTCAATTCAACAGCACGTCCTTGCACTCGAACCGAAATATCGACTCGATTTGCAGCGACTTCCCCTTGAATCACAAGCTCAGGTTTATGGTGAGAGATATAGAAAAGGGCTGCCACTAAGAGCAGGATTACAGCAATAATAATCGCGATAGTCGTTGTAATTTTTTGCATACGTTTTAATATCCGCGCTAAACCTAGTTTTAAATGAATGAATCAAATAAGAATCAACAAAAAGGAAACATAATGGTGCATATCATAGCATGAATGCATCTTATGCACATCTTTGATATCACGATCTTTATCAGTTTTTTCTCCTGAAAAAGGGATAAAAAAAGCGAATATAAATGAATATAAACGAGTATAAAAAAAGACTGTCACCTTGCGGATCCAGTCTCTTCTTGTTCGATTAACAGCGCCAAATAGGCATCCATTGATCACCTTCTAGCTAGTTGAGATCCTCTTAAGATCACGATAACTATAACTGTTAATCATGGGGAATAATTCCCCATCTATCAGCTCGAGATAACGCTCCTACCTCTTTTTAGAGCCCCGATATCTTAGTTTGCCACAATTAGGAGATTCAATCTCTCTAACTCTTATCATCAGCATTATGAGCGTGAAGTGGATATCGTTTATCTTAACGATTTATCTTCCCTTCTGCTGTGATAGGCAGTTCTTCCTCCACCTACTAGTGATATATTTTGCCTTCTTTAATAATGAGCTATTTTTTATTTTTATAAATATTACTAAGATCGGTAAGGGCTATTTAATACCCTTTAGCAGAAAGTCTCAAATGACATTATCGCGGAAGATATAACTTTTGGTTATACTCTTTAAGTCTCCTATTGAGGAATTTTTGAATAAGCTTCTGATAATCTTGCGATATTTTTCGTAAAGGCCGATCCGATTGATAGAGCATACAGAGGTCTAACATCATCGGTTCTTTAAGAGGATAGATCATGGAAAAGGGCAAAACTTCTGCCGCAGAGAAGAGATCACTGATCGTGCACCCAACTCTTCGCTTCACAAATTCAGCCGCCATATAGTAGGTATGTACATTAAGTTGCGTCGGTTTAAAGGTACGATATTGATGAATCATGGTTGATAATGAATCGGCACCAGGATTGATCCAACGATCATCATCGATGGCTTCAAGACTCATGACACCTTGCTCTAAAGGCTCTGCATCAAGATAGACAACCGGTATTTTCGCTAATGTAATAGAACTAATACCCTGCTCCTTAATCGGCCGAAAAGAGATTGCAAAATCGAGCTGATAACGATTAAGGAGATGGATTAACTCATCCGTATGATAAGTTGAGACCTCAACTCGCGACTGGGGATAGCGCTCTAAAAAGAGCTTCGTCACCTCAGGAATAAGACTTAAACCTAAACTTGGCAGACAGCCAATGGAGATATTCCCTCGAGGTTTTTCCGCTAAATTTTCTGCCATTAACTGAAAGTCACTCAACTCTTGATAGATCATCTGCGCTTTATCGTAGAGAATACGGGCCTCTTTTGTCGGAATCAATTTACCACGTGTTCGCTCAAAAAGGAGATAACCTAAACGCATCTCCGCATGTTTTAAGGTTTTACTCACTGCAGGTTGTGAGATATGCAACATATCTGCTGCCCGTGAAATCGAGCCGCAGACCATAATGGCATAGAAGACCTCTAGATGCCTCGTATTCATTCTATTTCCCCCTAACTAATAATTATTTATCACCTTCGATTAATCTTAAATAGTAGATCTGCCTCTAATAGATCAACCTCTAATAGATCAGTCTCTAATGGATCGGCCGCCAATAGATCGACCTCTAGATCCCCCTCTACTTAAAGTAGTGACCGATAACCGCCTCTTCTTAAGCGCACTTATCATGCGTTCAGGGCAAGCGCACAGATCAATCTTCACAAAACAATATACCTATCTGTATATTGTTTTTTCTTGAATGATTCGCTACCCTACAGGTTATACTCAATCCTATACCGGGGTTACCCACAAAGTTATCCACAAGATGATCTCTTTAGTGTATCAGATAAACACAACAATCAATGGAAATGGATTGTTGAAAATAAGTTAGAAAGGAGTCTCATGAGCCAAAATAGATTTGACCGATATAAACTTCATCCAAGAATGATGCATATTCTTGTCCCCTTCTTCCTCTCATTTGGAATGTCCTGCATTGTCTCTCTGGTAAGTACCTTGATGAGTGTTGGTTTTTCCGGTTTTGTTGTAGGTGAATGGTTCGGCGCTTGGATGCTCTCCTGGCTCGTTGCCTTTCCCTCTGTTCTGATTCTGCTCCCTATTATGCGACGATTAGCGCTACTCTTTGTCCGTAAGCCAGAATAATAAAGAGCGTTAAGACAATAGGATACCGATCCCACTCTAAGTAAGACCCAATAATAGAAAACCCCAACTCAAAATATGAGCTGGGGTTTTTAAATGTTATAGAGATGATCTCTCTACTCAATATAGCTAATCGATGTACTACTAATCGATATCACCGATTAGATCTACCAATTAGATCTAATTAATCAAGATCTAATTAAGATCTAACTCATTACTCAACATCTTTCATCGTTAAACGGATACGTCCTTGACGGTCAATCTCAAGTACTTTCACCTTCACAACTTGACCAACATTGAGGTGATCCCCAACATTAGAGATACGCTCTTCAGAAGGGATTTGTGATACGTGAACCATACCATCTTGCCCTGGGCGAAGATTAACAAATGCACCGAAGTCCATAATACGAACAACTGGCGCATCATAGATAGCACCAATCTCAATATCAGAAGTGATCTCTTCGATACGTTTTTTCGCTGCTTCAGCTTGATCATTATTGACAGCAGAGATACGAACTTCACCTGTATCTTCGATCTCAATAATCGCACCTGTCTCTTCGGTAATAGCACGAATCGTTACACCACCTTTACCGATCACATCACGAATCTTATCGGGATTGATACGAATTGTTGTAATACGTGGCGCAAACTCAGAGATCGTTTCACGCGACTCACTGATAACACTATTCATCTCATCAAGAATATGGAGACGCGCTACTTTTGCTTGTGAAAGTGCCGTATCCATAATCTCTTGGGTAATACCATCGATCTTAATATCCATCTGCAATGCCGTGATACCCTCTTTCGTACCGGCAACTTTAAAGTCCATATCACCAAGATGATCTTCATCACCTAAGATATCGGTTAAGACCGCATATTGATCCCCTTCCTTAATTAAGCCCATTGCAATTCCCGCAACAGGGGCTTTTAAAGGAACACCGGCATCCATCAATGCAAGCGAGCTACCACAGACAGAAGCCATTGAGCTTGAACCATTCGATTCTGTAATCTCAGAGACAACACGAATTGTGTAAGGATACTCTTCCATGTTAGGCAATACTGCCGCAACACCACGTTTTGCAAGATTACCATGACCAATCTCACGACGTTTTGGTGAACCAACACGTCCTGTTTCACCTACAGAATAGGGAGGGAAGTTATAGTGGAGCATAAAGTTCTCTTTATATTCACCAGAAATAGCATCGATAATCTGTGCATCACGCTCAGTACCCAATGTTGCCACAACTAATGCTTGTGTCTCACCACGAGTAAAGAGTGCTGAACCATGTGTACGTTTTAAAACGCCAACGCGCGAAACGATAGGACGTACAGTTTTAGTATCACGCCCATCAATACGCGGCTGACCTGCAAGAATTTGACTACGAACAATATCCGCACTGATGCGACCGACTTCTGCAGCAACTTCAGCCTCTGTAAAGCTCTCTTCTGCATCTGTTACTAATTCTGCAATAGCGCGCTCTTTAGCCGCACTGATTGCACTGCTACGTTCTTGCTTCACGGTAATTTTAAAAGCGGCTTCTAAATCAGCACGGACCAAGTCTGAAACTGCTTTTTTCAGTGCTTCATTCACTTCAGGAATTTCAAACGGGAATGGCTCATTACCCACTTTATCCGCGAGCTCTGCAATATTGTCGATAACAACTTGCATCTCTTGATGACCATATACAACAGCACCTAGCATTACCTCTTCTGAGAGAAGGTTAGCTTCGGACTCTACCATCAATACCGCACCTTTTGTGCCGGCAACGACAAGATCAAGATCTGAAACTTTTAACTCTGAACGTGTTGGGTTTAAGATATACTCACCATTGATATATCCCACACGCGCCGCACCTAAAGGTCCATTAAAGGGCAATCTTGCAATTGAGAGCGCTGCGGAAGCACCAATCATCGCAACGATATCTGCACTGATCTCTGGATTGATAGAGACAACAGTTGCCACGATCTGAACTTCATTGGTGAATGCTTCATGGAACAGAGGACGCACAGGACGGTCGATAAGACGCGCAACTAAAATCTCCTGCTCTGAAGGGCGACCTTCACGACGAAAAAATCCACCAGGGATTTTACCGGCCGCATAGGTTTTTTCCTGATAATCAACCGTTAATGGAAAGAAGTCACGCCCAGGATCTGCACTCTTTGCCGCAACGACTGAGACAAACAGTGTCGTTCCCTCAACATCTACCATCACAGCTGCTGTCGCTTGACGCGCAATTTCAGCTGTTTCAATTGTTACCTTACGACCACCGTAGGTAAATTCCTGCACAATCGGTTTTAATTCTAATGTCATATCTTCATTTTCCTTTATTTTGATCTCTCTTTTCTGACCTTTTTCATACTCTTTCTTTAAATAAAGGATCTTCAAATTAAAGAACTATAGAACTCTAAGGGAACTGCTTCATCTCTTACAATAAAGCGTAAACTTGATGCCACCTCAAACAAAAGATGAAGCAGTGCCCCTACAGATAACTCTATTTAAAGAGATTACAAAAAAGGATAAAAAGCCAAACTACAAAAAGCCCCCACAAAAGATGCGGGGGCTCAATTTTACAGGTACATTACACCTAGCGCATTATCAGTCATGAGCTGGGGATAATCTACAAAAAAATACATCTTTATCAATACAATTAACGACGTAATGATAAACGATCGATAAGATTTTGATAACGATCTAAATCGATAGATCTTAAGTATGTGAGTAACTTACGACGCTTGTTTACCATCTGTAATAGACCACGACGTGAGTGATGATCTTTCTTATGCTCAGCAAAATGTGCTTGAAGCGCATTGATGTTGAACGTTAAGAGTGCTACTTGTACTTCTGGTGAACCTGTGTCGTTAGCGCCACGACCGAAATCTTTAACGATCTCTGCTTTTTTTTCTACTGTTAACATGTATAAAAACTCCAAAATTTTATAAATAGTGTCAATGGCGATGACAGCATTTAATCTCGGCATTATAGTATGTTTCTCTCAAAACACCAACTACTAAAATAGGGATTGATCTCTCAAGGTGAAAATTGCGCAACACGCTGACGAACCCTCTTGCAAAATCAACAACCTCAACACTCAATCTATCTACCCTTTATCTAACGTCTAGCGCCACTGCCAACTAATATTGTCCCCAACCTTGAGCCCTAACGTTTCTGCCACCCCTTTATTGAGCTCTAAAACATACTTTCCAGGCGCTTTAGCAGGATAGGAAGGGCATCGGCTCGTACGACAAGGCTCTGCTTGGACAATATCAACCACTTCACCATCTTCAGCTATATAGATAATGTCGAGGGGGATTAAGGTATTTTTCATCCAAAATGAGAGAAATTGCGTCTGAGGAAAGAGAAAGAGCATTCCCCGCTCCTCCGGCATCGACTCTCGATACATCAATCCTTCTGCCTGTGCCCGGGAATCAAGTGCAAGCTCAACAATAATGGGGGTTTCATGAATACGCATCTCCCCTTCTCGCAATCCCGATTGTGGTGAAAACCCCAAGCCAGGCTTCACAATGCCGGCACCCTGCTCTAAAAAATGGCGAAGATCCGGGTTATCTCTTCGAACCTCTGTCGCCATAGCACCAGGAAGAAGCTGGAAAAACAGTAGTAACAATATAAAATAGAGCGCAATATGAATATGCTCCCAGCGACTCACTCTCTTCTTTAGTGGATCCAATACTCTCTCCATTCATCTATCTCCCTTGACGTTATCACCCATCGATCTCATCACACAACTACCCAACCCTATAAAGCAGATGCCCTATCTGAAACTGATTACTTATCAAGCTCGTCATCGAGTGCATCATCAAACTCATCTTCCGCCTCATCAAGAAGCAAAATTCCATCTTGAATCAATTGTAGAAGAAATTGTTGCGCTATAGGGGCGGTGAGCATCTCTACTAGCTCATCATAGCCCCACTCCGTCTCGACGGTTAATTGCTCTACAAGCACTCTTTCACTCAGAGGAAGAGAGTAACTTTTACCAGCAGCAAAGAGAAGAATCTCATCACCCGAGATATAGTGAAGGAGCGTTATGCCCGGATGGACTTCGAGATAACCACCATCATCGAGATACTCCATAAGCGCATCAAACGTTAAACACTCTTCGAGCGATTCAGGCACCTGAAACATCTTCGGCTCAGTGATAAAAGCACCGAACCATTTTGCAATCTCCGCACGATCTTGGGTCAATGCCGACTCTAAAATCGCCACCACTCGATCCACTGCCGCATCACTTAGAGCACCTGGTTGCGTTACAACTTCCAATTGTGGATCACAATAGCGAGCATCTTCTGCTACCTCATCAAACTTCATCTCCATATAGTCGCGCAACATCTCACGATGTTTTGGCGCACGGAAACCGATCGACCAGGTGACACTACGACCAATATTCACTCCATAATGACCAATTCTTGGCGGAAGATAGAGAAGATCACCAGGTTCTACAATCCACTCTTCATCGGGGCGGAAGTTTTCAATCAAGCGAATATCAACACCCTCAACAAAGTCATCTTCCGAAACAGGAGCATAGCTGATCTGCCAACGCTTCTTCCCCATTCCTTGTAGAAGAAAGACATCATAATCATCCCAATGAGCACCGACATTGCCGGCATCTTCACCTAAACTGACTTGAAGATCATCTAAACGCCAATGGGAGATAAAGCGAAAAGGATCGAGCATCGACTTTAGCTCTGGAAGATTCTTCTCTACATCATTCACTACAAGCATCCATGACTTTTCAGAGAGTGTGGCAAAATCCTCTTCCGTTGCCGGCCCCATCTTCAGCTGCCAAGGGCGCTCTCCCCCACTTTCGTAGATAAATCGAGAGGGAATGAAGGGCTCAAAAGCAAGTCCCGCAATCTCATCCGCTGTTAAAGGATCTTCAAAGTTAGGAAAAGCCCCCTTTACAAAGAGTGGCTTCTTTTGCCAATACTCTTGCAAAAATTGCTCAGCGGTTAGGCCCCCTAAAAACGGTAAAGGTTGATTCTTCATCGACAATTCTCTCTCTATCTTCATCTACTATCTCAATTTCCAACTTAAATTAACGCCTTGAAATTAACGTCTCGAAACTCGCTCTACCATCGGCAATAAACGGAGCTCCCGCATAATATCGGCAAGATGTTTTCGATCTTGAACATCCACAACAAAGCGAATCTTCACAATCTCATCGCTCATCGGCTCTGAAGTAAATTCACCAAAATCGAGATTCATCTCCGTCACCTTTGCACTCACAGATGCGATCGCACCACGGCGATTTTTAGCTATAAGGGTTAATTGTACCGGGAAATCTCCGCGCGCTTTTTTACTCCACGCGAGAGGAATCCAGCGATCTTCATGCTTCTTATAATTCTCCACATTGGCACAATCGACCTGATGGATCACCATGCCGTGGCGCTGACTGAGATAGCCGATAATAGATTCCCCCGGCAATGGATAACAACAACGACCGAGCGTTGTCTTCATCTTCTCAGCACCGATAATAATGTCGCTTGAAACTTCTAGTCCATCCTCATCTTCATCCGGCGCCTCATGCATCTCTACCTCTAACCCCTGCTTCACTAAGAAACGGTTAATAATGTAGTGCATTGGATATTTTCCACGACCGATCGAAATTAAGAGCTCCTCTTTCGAACCTAGCTCTAACTCCTCGAGAAGAACCTCTTGATCTTTTTCAGCAAAGTCATCAAGAATAATCCCCTTATTCTCCAATTCAAGAGAGAGGAGACGCTCACCAATATTGTAAGCCTCTTCACTCGATAATTTAGAGAGATACCCAAGAATACTCGTTCTTGCTCGCGCACTGACCACATAATCGAGCCACTTCGGTGATGGTCTTGTGCCCTCTTCGGTAATGATCTCCACAGTCTGTCCATTATGGAGAGATTGGGAGAATGCTACCTGTTGTCCATCGACGATAATCGCCTGACAATGATTCCCCACCTCCGTATGCACAGCATAGGCAAAATCGATCCCTGTTGATCCTTTCGGCAACTCAATAATGCGCCCTTTAGGGGTAAAGAGATAGATCTCTTTCGGGAAGAGATTCGCCTTCATCGCCTCCATAAACTCAACAGAGGAGATCGCACTATCTTGTAATTCTGTTACAGAATCGAGCCATTTATTGGTCCGAATCTGATTCTGCTGCCCTTCATAAGCATCTTTATAACGCCAATGCGCTGCCGCGCCTGCCTCTGCAATCACATGCATATCGCGGGTTCTAATCTGCACCTCAACCGGTAAACCATTACGTCCAAAAACAATAGTGTGCAGGCTCTGATAGCCATTCCCTTTAGGAATCGCAATATAATCTTTAAAACCACCAATAATCGGCTTATAGAGTTGATGCACCATCCCCAAAACGCGATAACACTCATCAACGGTTGAAACAATCACGCGAATAGCGAAGATATCATAGACCAACTCGATCTTACCCTTCACTTTCAACTTATTATAGATACTCCAGAGATGCTTCTTACGTGTCGAGATTCGAGAGAGGATATTGCCGCGGACCAAACGATCGTAGATTGTATCTTTGATCCGCGTTAAATTTTCACTCTCACTCTCATACTTCTCTTCAATCGCTTTGGAGAGGACGGCATAACGCATCGGATAGATATTCTCAAAACAGAGATTCTCTAAATAGACCTGTAAGGCATACATTCCTAAACGGGCAGCGATCGGCGCATAGATCTCCAGTGTTTCATTTGCGATACGGCGCTTCTTATAAGCCGCTAAAGCACCCAAAGTCCGCATATTGTGGAGTCTATCAGCAAGCTTTACCATAATGATACGCAGATCTTTTGTCATCGCGAGTATCATTTTACGGAAATTTTCTGCTTTTGCTTCCTCTTTAGAACGGAACTTAATCTGCGTTAATTTTGTAACGCCATCAACAATCTGCGCGACCTCTTCCCCAAACTCATGGGCAATCTCATCATAGCCGATATCGGTATCTTCAATGACATCATGCAACACCGCCCCCACTAAAGAGGCTTTATCGATCTGGACTTCCGTTAAGATCAAGGCAACCGCTAACGGGTGAAAAATATAGGGCTCGCCAGAGGAGCGAAACTGTTCCTGATGCGCAAACGCACCATAAATACATGCTCGTTCAACCTCTTTTACTTCTTCTTCCGAAAGATAGCGACCTACGATTCGCAATAAGCGACCGACCTTAATCTCAAATTCTTTACGCCAGGGAAGAAGATTTGGAGGCAATTGATATTTCTCCATAATCTACTCCTAATTAACAACGATAATTATTGTCACTCAACTGCTACATCTCTCTACAGGGATTCTATAATCTATAACCTCTATAAACTCTATAAACTCTATAAACTCTATAAACTCTATAACGATAATAACTCGAAAGAGATTATCGATGATGGATCGTAGCAATAGAGTAAACAACAACTCAAAATATTCGACTGATACTTGATACTCACTTGATCATGACTTGATAAACGCGCAACAAATATGCAACAGATACCCCATATCCCCCTCAATATTTTAATAAGGGCTTATAAGGGGTCATACTAAAAATTTCTAAAGACTCAAGATATTTCAGGCATTTTAAGGAGGTAAATATCTCAAATAATCCTCTTAAAGCATCTTATCCTTTATATGAGCAATAATCTATCGAGAGATTCTATAGAACGAGAAGAAAGAGAAAAAAAGATGAGAAGCAAGCTGCCTCCCATCTTCTTAAGATCTCAACCTTTTAAGCGATCCTTTTAAACTGTTTCGTAATCGCTCTTTAAATTTGCTTCCAACTGAAAAGTTTAAGTGAAAACTTAAATATTAGAAGCCTGCGTGAAAATCAGCCTCTTTTGCATTGATCTCATCCGGTGAAATTTCACCTTTAGCAATCTCACGAAGCGCAACAACTGTCGGCTTTGATGCGCGACTAGGGCTTACTGTCGGCTCTGCACCACGCTCTAACTGTCTTGCGCGCTTTGCTGCAACAGCTACTAATTGAAAACGGTTATCAACCTTCTCTAAACAATCTTGTACGGTTACTCGTGCCATAAATTTATCTCCTAACAAACACTAAACATTAAAATATATTGGGAATACTTCTAGGAATACTTCTGAAATACTCTGGGAATAGACTGAGAATATACTGAAAATAGTATTGACAACATATAAAGGAATAAAAACACCCTAAATCTATTTAAGAGTGAGTATTCGGGCTATCGCAATGATATTCAATAACCCATCGAGCCGATATCAATCCGCTTATTACCCTAAGGACGGCATCATACCACTCATTCTATCGATTTTAAAAGAGTCTCAGCTGAGACAGAAAATTAGAGAGATTCACCTAACAAAGCTGTCAATAAATCTCTATTTTTAACCTGCTGATAGGCGGTACGCAGTCGATTAACATGAAAAATTTCCTGTAGATCGCTGAGAGCTCGCTCAAAATCATCATTAATCACAACATAATCAAACTTCTCATAATGCTTTATCTGATTAACAGCATCGGCCATTCGTTGATCGATAACTGCTTGATCATCCTGATTCCGAGAGGAAAGGCGCTCTTCTAATGCATCTAATGAGGGAGGAAGAATAAAGATAAGTTCAGCTTCCGGCATAATTCTCTTCACAGAAGCCGCGCCTTGCCAATCGATCACTAACACCACATCTTTACCGCTCTCTGTATGTTTCTCAATCTCCCAGAGCGATGTCCCATAGAGATTACCGAAGACTTCGGCATACTCTAAAAACTCACCACGATCCACCATTGCGATAAACTCTTCTTTCGAGGCGAAGTGGTAATGAACCCCATTCTCTTCCCCTTCTCTTGGCGCCCTTGTTGTATGTGTCACCGCTCGTGTCACATAAGGATCGCGTGCCATCAGCCCATCTACCAATGTTGTCTTTCCACCACCTGATGGCGCAGAAATTACATAAACCTTACCATTACCTAATGCGCATTTTTGCGATAATTGCATTTTACCCTTCCTGAACAGATATCTATCAATCTTAACAAGGCTTCCCTTGATCGATTATCGAACTAGTATATAATAAACCTCTTGTAATGTTATTCTATTTCCATCAAAAACAGTAGAATAGTAAATCATTTGTAGCGTTCCCAATTATATGGAGTAAAAGCCAATCATGTTGAAAAAATTACTACTTAGCGCCAGTGTTGCTCTCCTTTTAGGGGGCGTAGCTGCGGCACAAAACCAAACTGAAGTTGTCTATCTCAAGCAACACGGTGATTGGAAAGTTGAGTGCTTACAAGATACCGTTCCAGAAGGAACCTTTGAAAGTTGCTTAATGTCTACAACGGGCGACATTGAGTTAACCAATCCTGAAGATGAATCACAAAAGCAAAAAATTAAAGCATTAAGAGCGTCTGTTATCTATATCGATGGCAACCCAACGCTAATCTTCAGTGCGCTTCCAGGAACACTCTTAATTCCCGGTCTTGAATTTAAGATCGATGGCAAGCAACTTGAAATTGATGGTACAAAAGTAACTGGCTTAAGCTTTGAGCGTTGCTTACCAGATGGCTGTATCACGGGTCTTCCGATCAATGATCCTAAAGTTCTTAACAGCTTGAAAAATTCAGGCAAGCTTAATGTCAGCTATACCCATGACTTCTTAGGTCCTGAAACAAACAATGTTAAAATTGACCTCTCCATGAAAGGTTTTACTAACTCTTTAGAAGATTTAGCAAAACAATCTGAGAAGAAGTAATTCACCGATCAATTTAATAAGACCTTAAAGGTTAATGCTTGATTGATATTCAATTAATATCCAATTAATCCTCGATTAACCCTTAAATACTTATTGAAGAGATCATGTGAAAAGAATCGATTTTTGAAGGGATCAACATTGGTTTGATCCCTTTTTTAGATTATAATTATCGCTAAAAGATCACCCTAAAAAGAGATCTCTCAGAGAGCATCAATCGTAGAGATGATCGAAAGAAGATATAGATTATTTCACTTCTACCACTTATCGAATTAGCGATAGAGTTGCATCTCCTTCTCACTATAGTAATTGATGATGAAACTCCCTATAAATAGCGTCAAATCGTGGCGCAACCGATGAATGCAAAATCTTTCGTTCTCCGCTCTCCCTCACTTATCCATTCAAAGATTAAAACTAAAAATTTCATAAAATTATTCATAAAATTAATATAGAGATATCTATGAACTACCCACAACATTTTGGCGTCATTGTTATTGGCGGTGGCCATGCAGGAACAGAAGCAGCGCTTGCATCGGCTCGTCTTGGTGTTCCTACACTCCTTCTCACCCATAATATTGAGACTTTAGGTCAGCTTAGCTGTAATCCTGCTATTGGCGGTATTGGCAAGGGGCAGATTGTAAAAGAGATCGATGCCTTAGGTGGATCGATGGCACATGCAACGGATCTTGCCGGCATTCAATTTCGTATCTTAAATGCCTCCAAAGGTCCTGCCGTTCGCTCAACTCGCGCCCAAGCTGATAGAACTCTCTATAAAACCGCGATTCGTAAGATCTTAGAGAATCAACCCAATCTCTATCTCTTCCAGCAAGCTGCTGATGATCTTATCTTAGAGGGCGATAAAGTTGCCGGCGTCATTACTCAAACAGGAATTCGTTTCCGGGGTGAAACCGTTATTTTAACAGCCGGTACATTCCTCTCTGGCCTCATTCATATCGGGATGGAGAACTATAGCGGGGGAAGAATGGGAGATACGGCGTCGATCTCCCTCTCCCATAAATTAGCGGAACTTAATCTCGGTAAAGGGCGCCTTAAGACAGGAACGCCACCTCGCATCGATGGTAAGAGTATCGATTTTACCAATATGACAGAGCAACCAGGAGATGAGCCAACACCGGTCTTCTCCTACTTGGGTTCTCGTGCAGAGCATCCACGCCAAGTCTCCTGCTGGACAACCTTCACCAACGAACAGACCCATGAGATTATTCGTGGCGGACTCGACCGCTCCCCCATGTACGCTGACAATAAGACAATCGAAGGCTTAGGTCCGCGTTATTGTCCTTCTGTAGAAGATAAGATCATGAAGTTTGCCGATAAGGATCAACATCATGTCTTCTTAGAGCCGGAGGGTCTCGATACCCATGAATATTATCCTAATGGTATCTCAACAAGCCTCCCCTTTGATGTTCAGGTCAATCTTGTTCGCTCAATCCCTGGTCTTGAAAATGCACATATTACTCGCCCAGGTTACGCTATCGAATATGATTTCTACGATCCGCGCAATCTTAAGTTTACTCTTGAGACAAAAGCGATCAACAATCTCTATTTTGCCGGTCAGATTAATGGCACAACCGGCTATGAAGAGGCGGCAGCACAAGGTCTCTTAGCCGGCCTCAATGCCGCGCGACGCTATCTTGAAAAAGATCCATGGTATCCTAAACGTCATGAGGCTTATACCGGCGTCATGATCGATGATCTGATCAATCTCGGTGTTCGTGAACCCTATCGCATGTTCACCTCTCGTGCTGAGCATCGCCTGATCTTAAGGGAAGATAATGCCGATGAGCGCTTAACCCCGATCGGCCGAGAACTCGGTTTAGTCGATGATTATCGCTGGGAAAAATTCTTAGAGAAGCAGGAAGCGATCGCGCAAGCAGAACAACAATTTAAAGATTGGATGATTCGAATAGATTCACCTGCTGGGAAGAAAATTGTTCAGGAAAATAAGGTTGCCCTCAAACAGAATATCCGGGCGATCAATCTTCTTAAACGCCCTGAGATCTCCCTAACAACTCTAGTTCAATTAGAGGATGAACAGGGTCCGGATCTCTCTCAATTTTCAGATGAAGTACTGCAAAAAATTGAAATTCATACTAAATATGAAGGTTATATCAATCGCAGTATTGAGGATATTAAGCGCAATCAAAAATTTGAAAATGCGCCACTTCCTAGTAATGTAGATTACAGTCAAGTGGAAGGGCTCTCTATTGAGATTCAAGAGCGCCTCAATCAAGCACAACCTGAGACATTAGGCCAAGCATCCCGAATTCAAGGGGTTACACCGGCTGCGATCTCATTGATACTCGTTCACTTAAGAAAAGGGAAACTCCCAGTCAAAAACCGAGAAAAGGATTAATAGCATTATGCGTAAAGCCATACTAAGAGTCGCGTTATCATCACTACTTGCACTATCGTTAGGCTCTGCAAATAATCTTGAGAGCATTCTACAGCAGACTCAAGATTCTAAAGTGACATCGCTCTTACAATATCAAAGTGATCCTCTACTTCACTTTCGAGATCATTATGGCTTTACGCTCTATGATTACGCCTTAACACAGAAAGAGCGAGATCTCCTTTCTTGGTTGGCAGCGGAGCAGATTCAAAGCGGGGTCGAATCTAAACTAGTACAACAGACTCAAGTTTGGCTCTACCTACTAAAATATCCTGTCGATAATTTAGTAGGAGAGATGACCTCTGCTTTCCAAAATGATATCGCCTACTATCAAGAGAAACAGAATCTCCCCCTAATTAATGCGATTACGCCAGAATGGTTTATTCCTTTAGAACGTAAAGCGCTACAACCGCTGATCGATTCCCTCAAGAAAGAGAATCCTAACATTGCAGAAGCGGAATTACTCACCTTACTCAATCAGAGAATAGAGGAGAGACTCCCTTCATCAGCAAAACTATTACAAACGCCTTTTGTCACAGCGACAATGCTCAAAAATATTGAGGCAGGAACCATCTCATTCCAATTACCAAAAGGTAAAGTGGCAGAAACAGGCGCAACAACAACGCTTCCCCTCTCCTTTATAACAAAAGCAGAAAAACTCAATAATACGCCCCCTTTTCCCGGTCGAAAATTGCAGCTCTTCTTCGACTTTAATAATGATGAAATCGAAACGCTTCTCAAGCAGAGAGGCAGTCGCAGCAAAATCTTCACTCTACAGACATGGTTAAGAATGGCGGGCTACTTCCCATTACCATTAACAATTGATGGTCAGCGGGGCGCTAATACGCGCACAGCTATTGAGCGCTATCAAGCATCTCTAGGACAGAAACAGGATGGAATCCCAAATCCCACCTGGGAGGTACCCCTTGAAAAAGAGGTTCGTAAAGATGTCCAGCGCCAACTCACTCTCTTAGGATTTTATGATGGTGAGATCGATGGTATCAATGGCATCGGCACAGAAAATGCTATTAAAGCATTTGAGAAGAGCATCAACCTTCCTGAAGTGGGAACCCTCTCTCCCAATATGCTCTTTCATCTCTTCAATGCTCGCTTCTTGCCTGAATCGATCCTCAAAGCGGTAGAAGCAGAACAGAAACAGATAGTTCAAGAGCAAAAATCTTTAAAGCCTTTGGCAAAAGAGGTCGAGAATCATCACCAGGATGCGCCCATAACGACAATCAATCAGCAGCCTGAAGAGAGCACCCCATCTAAAAGATCGAATGAGACAGATCTATCGACATCCTCTTTAGAATCTCCACTGCCCTCACTCATTCCTCCGCTACTCCAAGTAGCACTTGAAAAGCTTGCCGAATCTGATGCTGCAACAGAGAGTAAAGAGCAGGAAGAGATCACAACAGAGAGAAGCATAGAAGCTGAGGATCGCCCAACGACCACTCTCGATCATCAGAGTCAGAATAATAGCAATGAATCAAGCGATGCGAAGGATACCGACGAGCTTGATGAGGCAGAAGAACCTACCATCGATGAGGTACGTTCACTAATCACCCTTGATGAACCCCTGCGAAACTTCTCCCTCTCTCGTAGTGAGATCGACAACCTTGTGATCAAAGCACGTGTTCCTAAGATCTTCTTTACCCAGACAGCCCTCTCCCTGCTCGACCTCTATGATGGTCCACTTGATGGCGCTAACGGTCCTGCAACAAGAGAAGCAATCCGTGCATTTGAGAAAGCATTAGGACAAAATGAGACAGGAGAGCTACTCCCTCGCTGGGAAAATCCTCTCCGTCAGATTGCTTATCGCTTTGTACAATATCGCCTTAAAGAGGATGGTTTCTATAAAGGTGATATCGATGGATTACGTGGTCCCGGCACTCGAGAAGCGATTAAAGCCTATGAAAAATCAACCAATACTGAAGCTGTCGGCGCCCTCACGCCGGTACTACTCTTAACGCTCTTTAATGATGATCTCTCTGATAAGCCCATCAGTGATGAAGAGGTTCCTAGCGACTCTGTAGAAGATGTCTCAGAAGATGGAACCGCCCCTATTACGGCTGAAGAAGACCAAGAGCTACAAGCAGATAGCAATAAGATGGAAGAGCAGTATAAGGCATCAATTAAAGCTTTTGATCTCTCCCACCCCAAAAGTAGCGAAGAGACTGCTCTTGAACAACTTCAACTTGCTTACCTAGGTTTTTACACCGGCACGATAGATGGCCTAAAAGGACCAGGTACCAATCGTGCAGTTGAGGCATTTCAGAAATCCTTCTCTCTTCCTGTTACCGGCAAATTAGATCAGAAGAGTCGTGCACTTCTTGAAGAGGAGAATATCAATAAGTTCCAACGTTATCTTCAACGAACAGGCTATATGAAAGATCGTACAACTGGGACTTTAGGCCCTAAAACACGCCGTGCAATCGGGATTTTAAAAAATCGTTATGGTTACCAAGTTAGTGACAAGCTCGATCTCCCAGCCTATCTGATTCTTATCGATGAAGAGCAGGAGACACAATTTGCGAAAAGCTACTATGAAAAGGTTGTTAAAGAGCGAGAAGCGGCTGAAAAGATAGTCGATACACAAGCCTATCTCATCGGTTTTGGTATCTTAAATGGTCGTGCTGATGGAAAGATGGGGCCGGCAACAGAGGGCGCTATTCAGACCTACCGTTCACAACAAGGGCTTAAAAAAGGAAAAGAGATCGATACTGCGCTCTTAGAGTCCTTTAAAAAGAATGCGCCCAAACAGGCTCAAACTTACCTCCAACAGTTAGGTTATCCAATAAAACCTGATGGTATTTTTGGTAAAAACTCTAAAAAGCAGTTGAATGCTTTCCTAACGAAAGCGAAAAAACCACAATCGGAAATTGTAACTGCCGAGATTCTTATGGAGTTACAGAGAGCTGTTGCCGCAAAAGTAGCAAGAGAACGTACAGCAAGTAGCAGTAGTAATACACGCAGTAGCGCACCTCGCCCTACCACTGCCGTTCCACCCCTTAAGAAAGGACTCCAACAAGATGCAGCCTTTGCTCGAGCGCCGGGGGGGACGGTGAATGGTCGCCTACAGATTGTGAAGAATGGATCAGGCCAAGTTGTCGGCTGTAAAGTTAACAACATCACCATGGCTGCCGATTGGTGTACCGGAAAGCGTAATGGTGCTCAATGCCGCGTCCTCTACAAAAATCAACGCGTTCTCTCAATGAGTTGCAAATAGTTCAAATAAATAGTTCAAGTAAATAGTTTAAACAACTAATTAAATAACTTAAAAACAATTTGAAAAGTAGATAAGCAATATTACAAAAGAGTAATTCAAATACTGTATTGCAAAAGACCTCAAAAGCTATATCCGCTTTTGAGGTCTCTTTTTATCCATGTTCTCTCAATCAAAGCTCTCGAAGAGATAGATCTCCGGAGATAATGGTGCGAATCTCTCCATCGGGCAACTCGACTAATAGCGCACCGCTCTCATCAATCCCTACTTCGCTACCGATCAATAGATCACGATCTGAGATAAGTTGCACACGACGTCCATAGAGAAGGCTAATCTTAGGCCAGATTAGAGTGAAATCAGGTAACTTCTCCCTAACAGGAATCCCCTGTTCAAGGGCATAAGATTGAGCCTCAACCAATTCACAAAGATGGTAGATCTTTTCACTTAAACGCGCAATCAGCCGATTTCGATCTAACGGCTCACCCAAAATCAATTCACAACAGGTAGGACGATTTCCCACTAATTCTAATTCTGAGTCATATTGATTATTAACCCCAATACCAATAATGACCTCAACATCATGACTATTGAAGATACTCTCTACCAATATCCCTGCTAATTTTGATTGTCCAACCCAGATATCATTTGGCCACTTTACCTTCGCACCACAAATTCCCAGCTCCTCAAGCACTTCTAAAAGAAGCGCACCAATACGGAGACTTAAAGAGCTTAAATAGGGGATCGATCGATGAGAAAAGTGGTATTTAAAAGAGAAATAGAGATTTTTAGCTAAAGGAGAGATCCACGCTTTCGCTCTTCTGCCCCGACCACCCGTCTGCATCTCAGCTACAGCGATCTTTGCAATTGCCTTCTCAGAGAGATTATTCGGGAGAAATTGATAATATTGCTCACCCCAATAGGATAAGGGACGCTGAAGATCACTATTTGTAGAATCTGTGATAAAACGACGGACAAAGCATAATTCCCCTTGCAAAGCAGGCGGCAAGAGTTGTGATACTCGTTGAAGATCGAGGGGCTGATAACCGCTAGAGATAATGCTTCCAGCCTTAAGATCCACCTGAATGAGATCCGTCAAGGTTGATAGATATTGCAACGCTTTTTGAAAAATCGCCTCACTCCCTTTTTGTCGTAACAGTAAAGGTGCGTCACCCTGTTGCAACATCTGCTGATAGAGCTGATGATCTTCATACACTCCTGCAGTTGCTAATTGTAAAAAGAGTTGATCGAGAAGCGCCTGCTCTGCCCGCCCTTCCCAACGATGACTCCCCCAATGATTATCCATCGATACCTGCCTATTTCTCTATTAATATTAACGATTCTGTTAATGGCCCTGTTAATGGATCCTGTTAACGACCTGACTAATGATTCCCTTAGTTACTCCATTAGTTATCCCATTAATAATTACATTAATAGTTTCATTAACGAATCTAAGCCTAAGCGATCTAATGATCGTCAAATTATCAGCCACAAAGAAAAAGAGTGCTAAATAGCACTCTTTCTACAACCGCTCTATCTCTTCAATTAACTAAAAAAGATAACACTAAAGAGAAGCGCCCAACCGACAATACAGAGTAAGGCAATAATGTAGAGCGGAAGCTTATATATAAATACACTTTCTGACATATAAAACCCCCTACAAATAGATCAATCAAATATTGTTATAGTACATTAACTACCGCATTCGCCGCAAGCTCAATATTCTGGTCATTCAACGCAGCAATACAGATACGACCGGTATCAACAGTATAGATAGCATAATCCTTTTTCATTTTTGCCACTTGATCTGCGCTAAGTCCTGAGTAAGAAAACATTCCCGCTTGATCATTGATGAAGCTAAAGTCGATCTTATCTTGCTTACTATTGAGGAGCTCTACAAATTTTGAGCGCATTGTCTTAATTCTATCTCGCATCTCTGCAAGTTCTGCCTCCCACTCTGCTCGTAGTTGGTCATCCGCTAAGACATAGTGGACAATCTGAGCACCATAAGAAGGGGGTGAAGAGTAGATTGCACGCACCATAATCTTCAATTGTGAAGTAACACGCTCTTGCTCCTCTTTATCGGAGGTAATGACCGTTAATGCTCCAATTCGCTCACTATAGAGTGAGAAAGATTTAGAGAAGGAGGTGGCAATAAAGACCGGCATCTCTTTTTCTGCAAAGATATGGATCGCTTCTGCATCTTCACGAATACCTTTTGAGAATCCTTGATATGCCATATCTAAGAATGGAATTAAATTACGCGCTTTAAAGAGCTCTGCTAACTGCTGCCACTCTTCTGTAGAGAGATCTGCCCCGGTAGGGTTATGACAACAAGCATGAAGCACAACGATCGACTCTTCTGGAATCTCTTCCATCTTCTTGAAAAAGGCAGCAAAATCAACCCCTTTCGTTTTAGGATCAAAATAGGGATATTCCTCTACTTCAAACCCGGCGCCGGCAAAGATTGCAATATGGTTATTCCATGTCGGTTTTGAGACATAAACCTTACTATTAGGTTTAATACTATGTAAGAAATCAGCACCTACTTTTAATGCCCCCGTTCCACCTAAAGATTGTACCGTTGCTAAACGTCGTGTCTGATAGAGCTCATGATCCTCTGTAAAGAGAAGCTTCTGTACACAATCGATATAACTTCCTAAACCTTGCATTGGAAGATAGACGCGCGGTCCTGAGTGTTCAAAAAGATAAGCCTCTGCTGCTTTTACCGCTTTTAAGACTGGCACTTTTCCTTCAGCATCTGAATAGATACCGATACTTAAGTTTACCTTCTCTTCTCTAGGGTCATTTTTATATGACTCTACTACCCCTAAAATCGCGTCATCCGGCGCTAATGGAACATCGTTAAATAGTTTCATCCTAATTCCTTATTATCTTTACTTTTATAGTGGCCAAAAATAGATCACTGCCGGCACTGCTGTTAAAACCAGTAACAGATCGAGCAACAACCCCATTCGCCAATAATCCCCAAACTGATAGCCTCCTGGTCCCATCACCAATGTATTTGAATGGTGCCCTATCGGAGTATTAAAAGCACAAGAGCAAGCGATTGCAATGATCATTAAATAGGGATCGATATTGTGTCCCATCATATTTGCAACACCTACGGCAATAGGTGCCATTATGACCGCTGTTGCTGAGCTATTAATTACATCGGTAATCAGCATCGTTACGAGCATGATTATAGACAATACTAGCATAGCAGGAAGCCCTTCTAAAAGGGGAACAATCGATGAGACAATAATATTTGTTGCCCCACTCGAGTCGAGCGCAGCACCCACAGTGATAAAACATCCTAAAAGGACAATAAGAGGTCCATCAATACTCTGGTAGACCTCTCGAAGTGAGACTAAACGGAAAATGATGAGAAGAAAAATTGCCAGCGGGAAAGCGATATGGGGCGGTAAGATCTGAAATGCTACCAATAGAATAGAGACAATAAAGATTCCAACTGTTGGCAATAATTTTGAAGAGGGCTTTAAACGTATATTACGTTCAGCAAGTGGTAGGCACCCGAGATAATTCATTGTTTCGGGTAACTCCTTCTTATCTCCCTGAATAAGCAGAATATCCCCCGGTTTTAAGGTTAAACGGGAGAAGCGTTGCCGTATACTCTCGCTTTGACGCGATATCCCTAATATATTGATTTTATAGCGCTCTCGAAGATAGAGCTCTGAGATCATATGCCCTGCAATTCTAGCCCCGGGATTAACAACAACTTCTAACGTCTGTAGAGAATCGACGCCATCCCCCTCTTTTCCCTCTTTAGTAAAACGGATATTCACTCCCGAGAGAAGCTCTAGCTGCTTGAGATCTTCCGGCTGCCCTTCAATTAAGAGGACATCATTTTCTCGCAATATCTCCTCTTTACTCGGAGAGAGGAGTCGTCTTGCCCCACGAAGAAGCGTCACAACATTGACATGATCTTCTGTCACCTTCTCTAGTTCTGCAATCGTCTTCCCAATAAACTTATTATTCGGCAAGATCTTTGCCTCTAAAAGATAATCATCGGTCTCAAAGAGACGACTATTATTCTCTGTATCCCGAATCGGAATAAGACGCCAACCAATAAATGAGATATAGAGGAGACCAACAATAACCACCACGATTCCGACGGGCAAAAAGTCGAACATCGCAAAGGCTCCAGCCGCAGGATCCACTGTCTCTCGATATTGAGCAATAATCATATTAGGGGGCGTACCAATTAATGTCGCAGTTCCCCCTAAAAGAGAAGCGAAAGCCATCGGCATCAGTAACTTTGACGTCGGAATATGGTAGCGTTGAGAAACTTGTAACGCGACCGGCATAATGAGCGCTAACGCCCCCACATCATTCATAAATGCTGAGAAGAAAGCGACCAACCCCGTTAGCGTTAAAACCAATAATACGGGGCGATCTGAAAAACGGCTCAAATGTTGAGAGAGATGGTAAGTCACCCCTGTATTTCCCAAGGCATTACTGAGGACCAAAACGGAGGCGACCGTAATAACAGCTCGATGGCTAAAGCCTGAGAAAGCATTATTGAGTGGTACAACACCCACCAATACCATCGCTAATAGTGCCCCGAGAGCGACCACATCAAAGCGCCACTTTCCTAACATGAAAGCGATAAAACTACAGAATAGAATCAATAATGCATAGAGCTGCGTATTGGTTATTCCGCTGATAAGTGGATCAGAAAATATTGTCAGCATGTGACTCCATCTACTTCCGAATGTCTACTGTCGGGATATTAATAACTTTTCTTGTGCTGAAAGCATAGCGCCTCTCTCCTCCATTGTAAATGGTTCCTGAGAGTATTCACCACTCTTACCATCGAGAATCCATGCCGTATAATCAGCAAAGTAAGCGAGCAATCCTTCATTGATAAGATGGCGCTTAATAGAGGGATGCTCTATCGGAACAGCCACCTCAATACGACGAAAGAAATTACGATGCATCCAATCGGCGCTCGAGATATAGACCCGCTCCTCTCCTGCTCGATAGAAATAGAAGACGCGAGAGTGCTCTAAGAAACGCCCGACAACTGAATAGACCCGAATATTCTCCGAAAAGCCTTTTAAGCCAGGTCTCAAAGAGCAAGCGCCACGAACTAAAAGATTGATAATTACGCCGGCATTAGATGCTTCATAGAGCTTTTCAACAATGCCCTCCTCTAAGAGCGCATTCATACGTGCCATAATCGATGCCGGTCTTCCCGCTTTAGCTTCCTCAATTTCAAAATTGATATGGGCTATTAAATTATCATAGAGATTAAAAGGCGCTTGCCATAGCCTCTTTAATTGTGGAGGGCGCCCTAAGCTGCCCAAATTCACAAAGATATTGGTCACATCTTGTGCGATCTCGCGATTCCCCGTCATAATCGCAAAATCAGTATAGAGTCTTGCTGTTCCCGTATGATAATTGCCGGTACTCAGGTGGGTATAATACTCAAGATGGTCGGGATTTTCTTCAGTCGGCTCATTGCGAACAATCAATAACATCTTCGCATGTGTTTTATAACCAAAGATTCCATAGACAACCTTAACACCCGCCTCTTCAAGAATCGCAGCCCAAGTAAGATTGGTCTCTTCATCAAAACGTGCCATCAACTCACAGACAACATTAACCTCTTTACCATTTTTTGCGGCAGTTATCAGATGCTTCATCAATTGTGAGTCGTTACCGGTACGATAGATCGTCATCCGGATCATCTGTACCTGAGGATCATTCGCGGCAACTTCGAGTAATCTTACCGTGGGGGCAAAGCTATCAAACGGATGGTGAAAAAGTTGATCTTTTCCCTTAATAATGGAAAAGATATCATCAGTATCAACCCACTTCTCCGCATATTTTGGATAGAACTCTGGATAGAAGAGCTCATCTTTATCTTTTACAAAATGACTCAGCTCTCGAAAGCGACAAAGATCGATAAAGTTCGCGATCGGATAGATCTCTGTTGTCGGCAACTCAAACTCTTTTGCTAAAAACTCTACCAACTTCTTCGGCATCTGAGCACTAATTTCAAGGCGCACCGCATGCCCAAAATTTCGTTGATGAAGCTCCCCTTTTAATGCCTGATGTAAATTTGTAAGTTCCTCTTTATCGATAAAAAGATGGCTATTGCGCGTCACTCTAAATTGATAAGCCGCTTTTACCACAAAGCCATCAAAAATCACTTTCAATTGATCGCGAATAATTTCACTAACAGTGGTAAAACGGACATGTGATAGATCGTTGCTCGGCAAACGGATCAATGCCGGCAAATTCTTCGGGATAGAGAGCATCGCTGTATCAACCTCTCGCCCGTAGATATCTTTCCCCTTCAACTCAATAATATAGTTGAGCGACTTGTTGTAGATATGGGGAAAAGGATGGGCAATATCGAGTGCTATCGGCGTTAAAAGCGGATTAATTGACTCATTAAAATAACTCAGTAATTGCGCTTTATCAGCATCAGTCCAATCTCGTCGATGGATAAATTCTATATTCGCCTCAGATTTTAAGAGCGGCAAAATCTCCTGGTCGAGAAGTTTATATTGCGCTTTAACTAATGCTGTTACACGCTGATAGATCACTTTCTGCCAAACATCAACAGGCTCCCCATCAATCAGAGTCTCTCCGGCAAAGATGCGCTCCTTAATATTTGCAAAACGCACCTCAAAAAATTCATCAAGGTTAGAGGAGACGATCGTCATAAAATTGAGTCGCTCCAATAGTGGGATGTGGGGATTTTCTGCCTGCTTTAAAACTCGCTCTTGGAAAGCGAGAATAGATTTTTCACGATTAATTAAAGGCAATTCAAATTCCATACTCTCATCCCATTATTAAAATAGTCAAAATGACAATACCCAAACAACTCAACAGCTCAGCAATTAGCAGTTAGCAGTTAGCATCAATATCGCCTTTCTCTATCAAAGCGTTCTATTAAGCCGCTCTTCCACGTCATTATTATAACGTAATTTACCGCAACGTAATTGATGATCGCCAATAACCGATTCTCTACACAATAGTAACAATCACAAGATATAAGCGTAACGATAATATATAACAGGCATAATAAAAAATATAATTTAAATACAATGATAAATACAATAAAAAATACAAGAGGAGACACAGAGCTGAAGAAGTAATGAGACAGCTCTCATGGGCTCATTGTTTGATTAGATTTGATATCGATACTACTCTAAATAAGAGCCAATAAAAAACCCACATCAGAATGTGGGTTTTTCTTTAATACTTCTTAACTACTTAATATCATCGATATTGTAGATCTCTAAAGATTTTTCAATCTATTTACTGCATCTAATTGAGATTTTGCTAATGTTAACTCAATTAACGCCTTCTCAATATCGAGCTCAGGCTTACCTGAGTCAAGTACAGCCTTAGCTTCAGCTCTCGCTTTTTCAACCGCGGCTTGATCAAGATCTGCAGCACGCTCAGCACTATCTGCTAAAACAATCACTTCTGTCGGTTGTACCTCAAGAATACCACCTGAAATCCAGAAGACCTCTTTTGTACCATTCTCGAGCTCTAAGCGAACTTGTCCTGGCTTGAGGTGTGCTAAAGTTGGAACATGACCAGGATAAACGCCTATCTCACCAGTAATTGCTGTAACTGCAAAGAATGTTGCAGTGCCAGAGTATAGCTCTTTTTCAGCACTTACAATAGTGACTTTGATAGTTTTCATATTATCCCCTTATTTACTTATTCTTCTCTTTCGCGTAACGATCAAGAACTTCGTTAAAGTTACCGGTCATGTAGAACATCTGCTCAGGAATATGGTCACCTTCACCTGCAAGAATCGCCTTGAAGCTTGCAATAGTGTCTTGAAGTGATACATATTTACCCGGTGCACCAGTAAATACTTCTGCTACATGGAATGGCTGTGATAAGAAACGTTGAATCTTACGAGCACGAGCAACAGTCAATTTATCTTCTTCTGAAAGCTCATCCATACCAAGAATTGCAATAATATCTTTAAGTTCTTGATAACGCTGAAGGATCATCTGTACGCCACGAGCAACATCATAATGCTCTTGACCAATGACTAATGGATCAAGCTGACGTGATGTTGAATCAAGTGGATCAACAGCAGGATAGATACCTAATGAAGCGATATCACGTGAAAGAACGATTGTCGCATCTAAGTGAGCAAACGTTGTTGCTGGTGATGGGTCAGTTAAGTCATCCGCAGGAACATATACTGCTTGTACTGATGTGATCGAACCTTTTTTCGTAGAAGTGATACGCTCTTGGAGAACACCCATCTCTTCTGCAAGTGTCGGCTGATAACCTACTGCAGATGGCATACGACCTAAAAGTGCAGAAACCTCTGTACCCGCAAGTGTATAACGATAGATATTATCGATAAAGAGAAGAACATCACGACCTTCATCACGGAAGTACTCAGCCATTGTTAAGCCTGAGAGTGCAACACGCAGACGGTTTCCAGGTGGCTCATTCATCTGACCATAAACCATCGCAACTTTATCTAATACGTTAGAGTCTTTCATCTCGTAGTAGAAGTCGTTACCTTCACGAGTACGCTCACCAACTCCCGCAAACACCGAAAGACCTTCGTGTGCTTTAGCGATGTTATTGATCAACTCCATCATGTTTACGGTTTTACCAACACCCGCACCACCGAAGAGACCAACTTTACCACCTTTTGCGAAAGGACAGAGTAAGTCGATAACCTTAATACCTGTTTCGAGAACTTCTGTAGAACCTGCTTGATCTTCGTAGCTTGGTGCTTTTCTATGAATTGCCCAATGCTCTTTAGCTTCAACAGGACCTGCATAGTCTACTGGACGTCCTAAAACATCCATGATACGACCTAGCGTACCTTCACCCACTGGTACTGAGATTGGCTGCTTAGTATCTACAACTTCAACACCACGCTTAAGCCCATCTGAACTACCCATTGCGATCGTTCTTACAACGCCATCACCTAATTGTTGCTGTACTTCAAGTACGAGATCATCTTTTGACCCTACAACATTAAGTGCACTATATATACTTGGAACAGCATCGCGTGGGAATTCCACGTCAACAACTGCACCAATTACCTGTACAATTTTTCCTGACATACTCTATCTAAACCTCTATTAACCCAAATTTTTGTTAACGTCGTATTAATTGATTGCTGCTGCACCACTAACAATCTCAGTAATTTCCTGAGTAATTGCTGCTTGACGAGCTTTGTTATAAACCAATTGCAACTCATCTATTAAATCGCTTGCGTTATCGCTTGCGGCCTTCATCGCAATCATACGAGCTGCCATTTCACAGGCAACGTTTTCAACGACTGCTTGAAAGATCACACTTTCAATATAACGATCTAATACAGTATTCATTAGCTCTACAGGCTCAGAGTCATAGACATAATCCCACGCAAGATTTGAATCTTCCGCTAAACTCTCAATGCCTATCTGTCTCTGAAGCGTTCCGGGAACGACAGGGAGAACCTGAATACCAATTGGCTTTTGCGTCATTGTATTCACAAACTCGTTAGCAAAAACATGGAGTTCATCAATTTTTCCTTCTTGGAAAAGATCTAGCATTGCAGTTGTAATACCAATCAGATCTTTCGACGCAGGTGCATCACCTAAATTATTCACAGTCGCAACAAGATCATGCCCAAATCGACTAAAGAAAGCATTTGCTTTATTACCGATCGTGGCAACTTCAATCTCAATACCCGCTTCCTGCCACTCTTTCATCTTCGTGACAACTAGCTTAAATAGGTTGTTATTTAACCCACCTGCTAATCCACGGTCGGAGCTGACAACAATCATTCCCACGCGTTTCACTTCTCGTGGAATTAAGTATTCATGTTTGAATTCTTCAGGTGTTGCCTCAGCCAAATGCGCAGCGAGCTTAATAACCTGTTGCGCATAAGGTAGAGATCGATTGCGTCGAAGTTGCGTAGCCCGCATCTTACTCGCTGCAACCATCTCCATCGCACTAGTAATCTTCTGAGTATTACTAATACTTTTAATCTTACTACGTATTTCTTTTCCAACAGCCATGAAATTCCTACCTAATTGCTATGTGTTATGAACTGAAAAGCAGCTTATTAAGCTACTTTCCAGCTTCCACCTTTCTTATACTGACTAACAACTTTATCAAGTGCATCTAACACATCTTGGTTATAAGCACCTTTGCTGTTGATGTCTTTTAAGAGCTCTTGGTCTGTTGCATTCGCTGATGCAATAAGACCTTGTGCAAATGGACGAACTTCTTCAACTGGCAAATCATCAACATATTTGTACTCAATCGCATAGAGGATAAGAGCCATCTCAGCAATTGTGTAAGGACGATATTGCGCCTGCTTCATCAATTCCATAACACGAACACCACGTGCTAACTGTCTACGTGTTACTTCATCAAGATCTGAAGCAAACTGGGAGAACGCTGCGAGCTCACGATATTGAGCAAGTGCAAGACGTACACCACCACCAAGCTTACTGATTAACTTCGTTTGTGCCGCACCACCAACACGAGATACCGAGATACCCGCATTCATTGCTGGACGAACACCAGAGTTAAAGAGGTCTGTTTCAAGGAAGATCTGACCATCTGTGATTGAGATAACGTTAGTTGGTACGAACGCAGATACGTCCCCACCTTGTGTCTCAATGATTGGTAATGCAGTTAATGAACCTGTTTTACCTTTTACTTCACCATTTGTGAACTTCTCAACATAATCAGCGTTAACGCGTGCCGCACGCTCAAGAAGACGTGAGTGAAGATAGAAAACATCCCCAGGATAAGCTTCACGACCTGGTGGACGACGAAGAAGAAGGGAGATTTGACGATATGCAACCGCTTGTTTTGATAAGTCATCATAGATGATTAATGCATCTTCACCACGATCACGGAAATATTCACCCATTGTACAACCGGTGTACGCTGAGAGGTATTGAAGCGCCGCTGACTCAGAGGCACTCGCTGCAACAACGATCGTATGATCCATTGCGCCATGCTCTTCTAATTTAGCTACAATATTTGCGATCGTAGAGTTTTTCTGACCGATTGCAACATAGATACATTTCACGCCACTATTTTTTTGGTTGATAATAGTATCGATTGCAATAGCTGTTTTACCTGTTTGACGGTCACCGATAATCAATTCACGCTGACCACGACCGATTGGAACCATTGAGTCAATTGCGATGTAACCTGTTTGCATTGGCTGATCAACAGATTGACGATCGATAACGCCAGGCGCGATCTGCTCAATAGGTGCAGTCAATTTAGTGCCAAGCTCACCCTTTCCGTCGATAGGATTTCCCAGTGCATCAACAACACGACCAAGAAGTTCTGGACCAATAGGAGCTTCAAGGATACGGCCTGTACATTTAACTTTGTCCCCTTCAGTGATCTTTTCATAATCACCTAAGAGTACAACACCCACTGAATCTCTCTCAAGGTTCAGTGCAAGACCACGAACGCCATGTGGTAATTCAACCATTTCACCTTGCATCACAGAATTGATTCCGTGAACGCGAGCAATCCCATCAGTTAAACTTACTACTGTACCTTCAGTACTCTCTTCGGGCTTGAGCTCAAATTCTTCAATCTTGGATTTAATGAGATCACTGATCTCAGATGGATTTAATTGCATCTTTTAAATCTTCCTCTTATATTCATTAAACTTAATTCATTGATCGGATCATGCCGTCTAAACGACCTAAAATCGAACCATCAATGACTAAATCATCTATTTTTAAAATAGCACCACCTAACAAGGAAGGCGAAATGGTTTCTGTTAATTCGATCTCTTTATTAAAACGCTTTTGAAGAGCTTTAACAAACATCTCTTTCTGCCCATCCGTTAAGGGATATGCGCTCTGCACTTCAGCCTCAAGAATGTTTCTTTCCGCTAATAAACGCGCTCTGTACTCGTCATAAACAGAAGGCAAAATCCCAAAACGCTTATTTTCACTAATGGTTAGTAAGAAATCATTCTCTTCTTTAGTAAGCTCTCGCTCTAAAATCTTAGCTGATAACTCACCTAAGAATGCTTTTTTCTTTTCGAAACCTAATTCTGGTAAGCCCATCACTTCACGAGTCGCCTCTGTTCCCATTAATAGCTTTAATGAGCTGAGGAAATCCAACCAGTTATCTGCACTTTGCGGATTTTCCTTCGCAATCATAAATACGGCTTCAGCGTAAGGTCTTGCTACTGTTGCTAATTCTGACATATTACTCTTACATCGTTTATTAGTTATCAAAATGCTCTTCAATAGTGAAGAGCAGGCGATTACAGTTGTTTTGCCAACTCTTCTAACATCTTAGCATGAGTCGTCTCATCAACTTCTTTTTCTATGATTTTGCTTGCACCCATAATACTCAAAGCAACTACCTGTTGTCTCAAGCTCTCTTTCACTTGACTCAACTCTGCTTCGATTTTAGCGTGTGCCGCATCAATCTCTCTTTGCCCAACTACCTTGCTCTCTTCTTTAGACTGTGCAATTAAGCTATCCGCTTGAGCTTGTGCTTTACTCACTAGGGTTGCCGCTTCGAGATGAGCTTGCTTAAGAAGACCATCTACTTCAGCTTCAGCCGTAGCTTGTGCTGCAACACTCTCTTCTGCAGCTGCTAAACCTTCAGCAATTTTTGCACGTCTCTCTTCAATCGCTTTGATTAAAGGTGGCCAGATAAACTTCATAACCACCAAAACCAAAATGAAAAAGACGATAAATTGGGCAATCAAGGTTGCGTTAATATTCATTTTACTACCTATCCTTTATATGCCTGTACAACAAATGTCTTTACCACTTAGCTTTAAGTGTAGTGGAATTACGCACCTGCGAATACAGTCATACCGAAGAATACAGCAATACCAACACCGATTAAGAACGCCGCATCAATAAGACCAACAAGGATAAATACTTTTGGTAAAAGTGAATCCATGATTTCTGGTTGTCTTGCTGATGCTTCGATATATTTAGAACCTAACATTGAGATACCTAATGCTGCACCGATTGCACCAAGACCTACGATGATACCACAAGCGATTGCTACTAAACCCATAATATAACTCCTTAAAATAAGATAATACTAACGTTAACAAATAATTATGAAACACAATCTTTCGATTGATTCTTTAATGAGATTCATGCGCTTGACCAAGATAAACAAGTGTCAATGTCATGAAAATATATCCTTGTAAAATAACGATCAAGATATGGAAGATTGCCCATGCCGCTCCCGCAAATACATGAAGACCGATACCCCATAATGTTCCTGTCGCCCCTAATAAAGCGATCAACATGAAGATCAGCTCACCTGCGAACATGTTACCGAAAAGTCGCATACCTAATGAGAAAGCTTTAGAGATGAACTCAACGAGGTTTAACACGAAGTTAGCAGGCGCTAACCAGATACCGAAAGGAGCACAGAAGAGCTCTTTTACAAAGCCCATGCCTTTCGCTTTAATAGAGTAGAAGATCACAACTGCAAGCACTGCTACAGACATACCTAAGGTAGCACTAACATCAGCAGTTGGAAGAATTTTGTGGTAAGGGAGAGAGTCTGAAAGACCTAACACATCAATCATCTTAGGAGCAAGATCGATGGGTAAGAAGTCAAGTGAGTTCATCACAACAATCCAGAGGAACACAGTTAAACCTAACGGAGCTATAAAGCCTTGAGGACCGTTGACTAATGTTCTCGATTGTTTCTCTGCGAACTCTACTAAGATTTCAACAAAAGCTTGGAAGCGTCCTGGTACCCCAGATGTCGCCTTGCGCGACGCAGCCCAAAGAAATAGAACAACAATAATACCACACAAGATTGACCAAAAAACGGTATCGAGGTTAATGAGACCGAAGTTAACAAACTCATGAGCTTCTTGCGGCGTCCCTCTTTGGTTAAGGTTAACGAGATGGTGTCCAATATACGATGCATTTGTTAATTCACTAGCCATAGTTCTCTCTATACAATTACTTTGTCTCTTCTAATAGAAGATATTAACACATATCCAAGGGGAACTTGTGATACGACTATAATCCCAATTAGGAACGCGAATAGATTCGGATCCTTGATCAGCAGAATGCTCACTAAAAAGAGCATTAAGATGATAATTTTATTGAAAAAGACGCCAATCCAGAAGAAAACCTTATGGAATCGCACCATAAACATATTCGCCGCCATAAAAAGATTGGGTATTAACATTGAAATACCCGCTGCAAACAAGGATATCGCCGTCACACCATCATATAAAACCCAAGCTAGTGTAGCTGTTAGGATTAAAACAGCGAGTTGTGCAATCACAATTTTAGGAATCATCAGATCATCGCCTTTAAATTCATGCCAAGATTATAGTCGGCAAGAGGGACTAGGTCAAATTATTCGTAGCGATTTTGTAGCAGCCAAGCGTGGCAATTACAGCTACTGTTTAATTTTCCCTAAAATCCCATCTAGCTCTTCTAGTGAGTTGTAACGAATAACAACTTCCCCTTTTCCCCGATTTTTCTGTTTGATCTCTGTTTGTGCTCCTAAAAATTCACTCAAAGATCGCTCTAAATTGAGGACATCACGATCTTTCTCAGAACGCTTTGTCGGCGCAGCTTCTTCCGATTCGGGGGCTAAAAGCTTCTTAACTAACTGCTCTGTTGCCCGAACGGTCAACTGCTCTTTAATCACTTGCAATGCGACCCTACCCTGCTCACTCTTAGGCAGTGCTAAGAGAGCTCGCGCATGGCCCATATCTAACTTCTGCTCAGCTAATAACGCTTGGACAGAAGCTTCTAACTCTAATAGACGCAAAGAGTTGGTTATCGAGGAGCGAGACTTTCCAATCACCTCCCCTGCCTCTTGATGCGTTAAAGAAAACTCATCGATAAGACGCTTTAGCGCCATCGCTGTTTCAACAGGATTGAGATTCTCTCTTTGAATATTTTCAATAAGCGCAACGGCTAATGCTTCCTGATCGCTCATCGGCTTGAAGATTACCGGAACACTCTTCAATCCTGCTAATTGCGATGCCCGCCATCTTCTCTCCCCAGCAAGAATCTCCACCTCTTTTTGCCCTTCCACTTCACGGACAACAATCGGCTGAATAATTCCTTGCGCTTTAATAGAGGCAGCTAAAGTCTCTAATGCTTCCTGATCAAAGTGACGTCGAGGCTGATACTTACCCGGCGTTAAACGCTCTATCGGTAACTCTCTGATCCCCTCCTGCTCCACTTTTACACTATCCGTTGCAATCTCTGCACCCGTTTGACTTAAGAGCATCTCTAAGCCACGACCTAATCCTCGTTTCTTCACAGCTACCTCTTCTTACTTCTTGAAATCACTTCACGCGCAAGCTCCGTATAAGCCATCGCCCCTTTAGACTTCGCATCATAAACGGTAATCGGCACACCATATCCTGGCGCTTCCGCTAAGCGAACATTTCTTGGAACGATCGCTTCAAACATCTTATCCCCAAAGTGGGCCGCTAAGTTTTCAGAAACCTGAACCGAAAGGGTATTACGTCCATCAAACATCGTTCTTAATACACCCATAATATTGAGATCTGGGTTCGTCGCCTCTTTCACCGTGGAGATCGTATCCATCAATGCTGAGATTCCTTCTAGGGCATAATATTCACACTGAACCGGAATGACGATATCTGTTGCGGCAGTGAGCGCATTGAGCGTTAACATATTGAGAGAGGGCGCACAATCTAAGACGATATAGTCGAAATTACTTCCGATCGGCGCTAAGATCTCTTTCAATTTATAGATGCCATTTTGAGCTTGTGCCAACATCACCTCAGCTCCTGTCAAATCAGCATTCGCACCAATTAGACGCAAACCTGCTTTATCAAGATCTAAGATAACATCGGCAATGGATGCTTCACCTAAAAGAAGATCAACAACACTATGTTCTAATTCATTCTTATTGACCCCAATACCTGTAGTGGCATTCCCTTGAGGATCGAGATCGATTAAGAGCACATTAGGCCTCATTTTGCTCTCTGTTAAACTTGAGGCAAGATTAACTGCGGTGGTTGTTTTACCAACCCCCCCTTTCTGATTCGCTACTGCAATAATTGTTGCCAACGGAGATTCCTACCTTTCCAAATTAATCGTCAAATTATATCAAATAACTATTTCGATAGAACTATTTCGATAAAAGTATCAGATGCCGCTCCTCATTTAAGCCCGGCACCTTCAACTCCACAACCTCCTGAGTGGGAAAATCCACAACATCTTCCCATTCAGAATAGATCACTTTTCCTTTCATAGCGACCATCATACCCTCCTCTTTAAGAAGATGCTGAGACCACTTCACCATATCATTGCCACTTGCAAATGCACGCGAAAGCACACCATCAAACTTCGTTTCCGGTTGATAATCCTGAACTCGAGAGGTAATAACAGTCACATTAGGAAGGCCGATCTCAATCTTCATCTGCTGAATAAAGCGTGTCCGCTTCGTTGCACTGTCTAGTAGCGTAAATTGAAAATCGGGCATCACAATAGAGAGGGGGATTCCTGGCAATCCAGCACCTGTTCCAACATCGATCAAAGATGCAGAGTGAAAACGCTGACGCAATTCCGGCACCAAGACTAATGAGTCGAGAAGATGCTTAATAATCATCTCCTCAGGATCGGTGATCGCAGTTAAATTATAAGCTCTATTCCACAACAACATACCTTGCAAATATTGTGTTAACTTCCCACAAGCGTCATCATCGATTGGAAATGGGAGTTGGTCGAGCGCAATTCTCACCTCATTTTTGACAATATTATCAATATTATTCATCTCAACCTTTATGCTTTCGCGACCTCTTTAGGCAAAGGATAGATTCTAACACGACTACCTTTTGCCGTTGCCTGATTCTCCTTCATCTCAATTAAACAATTTGCATAACTCAGACCACTTAACATGGCGGAGCCTTGTAGCCCCACATTATCAACGAAATATTCGCCCCGCTCATCTTGGTAATAATTTCCGCGAAGGAACTCTCTGCGAGGCTGGATACGGTCACTCCCAAAATTGATCGTCGCCATAAGTTGAGGCAATTGTGGAGAGAGCCCCATCAATGCCTTAATAGCAGGATACGCGAGCAGGTAGAAGGTGGCATATGCTGACACAGGATTCCCCGGCAACATAATAATATGACATTGACCAATTCGCCCCCAACCAAAAGGCTTGCCAGGTTTGATCGCTAACTTCCACATGTGCAATTCACCAAGTTCTGTTATCGCTTTAGCAACAAAATCTGCCTCCCCAACAGAAGCGCCACCACTTAAGATAATCAGATCATTCTCTTTAGCTGCACCTGATAGTGCCGTGAGTACCGCATCATATTGATCCTTTAAGATTCCACCATCTTTAGCTTTAGCAAGCGATGAAACCCAGGCGAGAAGTTGATAGCGATTAGCATCATAAATCTCACTGCCGGAGATCTCTTCCCATGGCTCTTTAAGCTCATTACCCGTTGAGAAGATCGTAACACGAAGATCATGATAGACCTCAACCTCCCAAACACCCTGTGATGCCAGCAGTGCAATTGCCGCAGGATCGAGAACATGTCCTGCATGAAAAAGGATATCGCCCTTCTTAATCTCCTCCCCACAATAGCGAATATTTTGCCCTTTTGGACAATCTTCGGTGAGGTAGAGTTGATCACCTTCTACCTTTGTAATCTCTTGCATTACAACAGTAGTCGTATTCCCTGGAGTCTTTGCTCCCGTAAAGATCCTTGCAGCCTCTCCTTCCTGAAGCGAAAAGTTAACATCATCACCCGCCATAATGCGCTCAACAATCTTAAACTCATTACGACCACCAGAAAAATCACAAAGTGCGTAGCCATCCATCGCACTATTATCAAATTGAGGCGTATCATAATTTGCCACAACATCTTGCGCGAGTTTACAACCATATGCTTGAGCAAGGGTTACACGATGCGCTGTTCGCTCTAATGTCATACCTGCTAACAACTCTCTTAATGCCACATCATAATTCTTCATGATTCTTCCTCTCTAACGCTTCTAGATCCTGCGGTTGATTACAATTAACAAACGCAGACTCATCATCAAAATAGATAGGCGCAGCTGATAACTGCTTCAGCAACGCTCGAATTCTTAAATCCCCTGCCTCAAGCAGCGATTCTACAACTTGTAAATCTTCTCCTAAAGCTTGCAGATAGAGATAGTGCTCCCGTTCTCTTGTTGCGGGATAGGCCGCCTTAATCTCTAAATTATCTTCCTGCAACTTTGATAAACCACCTCTCAAGCGACAGACTAAATCGATCGGGATAAAGGGGCCATCACAACTGACAATCTGTACCCGTTGATTCTCCTCTAAATAGGGAAGTAGGGAGGCGATACCTGCCAAAGGTCCTAATCCTCGCCACTTTGGATCATCAGAGATAATCGGCAACCCCAATGTTCGATAGCGATCTAGATCTCGATTGGCAGAGAGATAGAGCTGATCAACTTGTGGAGCGATTCGATCAATAACATGTTCTACTAACCGACGCCCTTGTAATGAAAGGAGCCCTTTATTTTGGTAGCCCATTCGCCGGCCTTCACCCCCCGCAAGAATTAAGCCTACGATTTTTTGCGCCACTTCGCTAACTCCTGCCAACGGGATAAGATCTCTTGATCACTCTTTTTTGCCTCAACCCAATAAGATCGACCATCGACAAGATACTCTTTCTTCCAAAATGGTGCTTCTGTTTTTAGATAATCCATAATGAATTCTGCCGCTAAAAATGCATCGAGGCGATGTTTTGCCGTAACTATTAGAAGAACAATCGGATCATCAGAGAGAAGCTCCCCCACTCGATGAACAACACGGCATCCGGCTATATTCCAGTGACTCTGAGCGATCTCAATAATACGGATAATCTCTCTCTCTGTTACTTCCGGAAAATGCTCTAGTTCCATCTTCGCTAAGGGAGTCGCTTGATCAAACTCTCGCACCATACCCTGAAAAAGCACCAATGCGCCGGCATCTCCTGATGCTGCGATCAAGGCAGCACTCTCTCTCTCTAAATCAAAGGCTTCACGTTGAACAGTGACTGAAATAGTCATTATTAACCTCCTGTTACCGGGGGTAAAAGCGCAATACGATCACCCGAACTGATCTCTGTAGGCGCAAAAGTCATCTCCTCATTGACAACCACTCGAAAGATATTCTCCGGCGCTAACGCTTTTGCCCAAAGATCCCCACGTTCGCGCAACTGCGTCAATAGTGCTTCAGTATCGCCGCCGGTCCAAGTGATCTGCTCTTCAGTCAGCTGTAAAAGATCTTTTAAATTCCCAAAGTAAGTTACTGTAATCATGACCTATCCCTTATTCTAATTATCTAGTAATTTGTAATGTGACTTGTAATTTGATTTGCAATATGATTTGTGATTTATTAATAATCATTAACAGCTATTAATAGCTTATAAATGATCCTTATAAAGGAGCTATTAATCTATCAAAAATTCTCAATAAGCTTTCAAATCAATCCCTTTCAAAATCACCCCTAATTGAGCAAACGATCCTAAGCCTTCCGATGACGTCGCCCCCCTTTACGCCTTAAAATACCCCCCTCAATTCCAAACAGCAAGGAGATCAGGTAGAAGAAGGCTAGAACAATAATAATCATCGGCCCCGAAGCAATATCATAGTGAACTGAAGCAACTAACCCTAAATATGCACCGATAGCCCCTAGCGAGATAGCTATCAGAAGCACCACCTCCATACGATTACTCCATAAACGCGCAGAGATAGCAGGAATCATCATCATGCCAACCGTCATCAATGTTCCTAAGACCTGAAATGAAGCGACAAGATTGAGGACAACCAAAAAGAGAAAAAGCGCATAGTAGAAGAGTCCACCGGCACTCTTTAACTTCAGATAGAGAGGGTCAATAATATAGAGCAGAAGCGCCCGATAGATAATAGAGAGTAGAAGTAACGTCGTCAAAAGCACGCCCCATACAAGATAGAGCGATGATGCATCTACCGCTAAGACAGAACCAAAAAGAATGTGCATCAAATCAGCTTGTGAGCCAATCTCCATAATGAGAACAACACCGATTGCTAACGATAACAGGTAGAGCGCAGCGAAGCTCGCATCCTCTTTTAAATTAGTATAGCTAGAGATAATAGAGGCAATAATTGCTATCAAGACTCCCGCTATAACACCGCCAATACTCATAGCATAGATATTAAATCCAAAAAAGAGAAAAGCGATTGCAATCCCCGGCAAAACACCGTGACTGAGCGCATCTCCCACCAAGCTCATTCTATTGAGTAGGAGGAAGACGCCCACCAGACCTGATGAGACGGAGATCATCAATGATGCTGCAAGCGCTCTTCGAAGAAATGGAAGATCAACAAAGGGGTCGATAAAAATGAGATTCAATAGATCGATCATTAGTTATGCCTCACACCAAGAGTCACTCTCCCATCCGAGAGAGACCGATTCCGCTTTAAGAAGATTCTCTTCCGTTAAAACCTCTCGGCTAGCACCAAAAGCGATCTTCTCCCGCGCCAAAAGAAGCGTATTACTAAAGTATTGTCGCGCCAAATGAAGATCATGAAGAACGGCAATTACGGTCTTTCCCTCAGCTTCCCAGCGCTGTATAAGATAACAAAGCTCCTGCGTAGTTCTCGCATCCATCGCATTGAATGGCTCATCTAGAAGAATTAGATCTGCACCTTCAACAACAATCCGCGCAAAGAGCGCTTTCTGAAACTGCCCGCCGGAGAGAGAATCGATACTACGCTCACCAAAATTCTCAAGCCCAACAAACTCAAGTGCAGCAAAGACACGTTGGTGAATATCAGAAGAGAGCCGTCGAAAGAGCCCAACCTGGTTGAGCGCTCCGGCACTGACTAATTCAAAGAGCGTTAAAGGGAGATCACGACGAATATGGGAGATCTGAGATAGATAACTGACTCGCAATGTTTCACTGCGGGTAATCACCCCTTCCGAATAGGGCACGAGCCCCATAATTGCCTTCAGTAAAGTACTCTTTCCTGCACCATTAGGTCCCACAATAGCGCAACTCTGCCCTAACGGAAATTGAGCTGTTAAGTGATGAACAACAGGATGCGCCTTATAACTCACCGTTAAGTTGGAAATCTCTAATGCTCTCATCTATATCCTTAAATTCTTTAAAGTCAGAATCGTGAGGTTGATCCACAAGCATAATTTTACTACGCCTACTACGCTCACTCTCATCAAAAAATGGATCAACCATCGATTATTCTGCAAGAGTCTATCATACCGCAAAATCGATTTTCCCACCTCTTCTCCCACAAATTTTCATCTATTTTCAAAAAAAGAATCTCTTTGTCTATCTCAATCTCGAATCTCCTTCTACTTCATGCGATAATAGATAGCGATACATAGATAGATATATGGTCGAAATTACCGCAGATAGAGAGATCCGTAATAAATATGAGTAATCCTAAAAAAATTGAAGCTAAATTTGCGCATGCTAGCCAAGTTCCTCAATATTATCTTCCATTTTTAAAAAATGGAGGGTTCTTCTTTAATACCGACTATCCATTTAAACTCGATGATCTTATTATCTTAGAGATCACCCTTCCCGATGGCGATCCGACACCTATCAAAACAGAAGGTCGAGTAGCTTTTGTCACCCCAAAAAGCGCTAAATCTATTCACCATATTACAGATCATCAAGGAATTGGCGTTGCGATTGAAAAAGAGCATAACTTACTCCAAACAAGAATCAATGCACTATTGAGAATGCATGCAGCGACGACACGTTAATCTCTCTATCTCAAACTTGAGCTTGCTACATAAACTCAATACCCTTATCGATTTCAGTACCATCATCAACTAATCATTAGATTAATAGAATCAATAAAATCAATAGAAGATAATCATGTTAAATATCGCAGATACGACCCACTTTATCGATTCACACTGTCATCTCGACATGGTGGAGCTCTCCGCTTATGATAATGACTTTCAAAAGCTTATTACCGCTATTAAAGAGAATCATGTCACCCAGATGCTCTGTGTTAGCGTTGATCTTGAACGCTGGGATGCTATGGCGCAATTAGTTGCCCCTTATGAGGAGATTTTCCTTTCGGTAGGGATTCATCCTGGTGCTGTACCGGCAAAAATTATCGCCTCCATGGAGAACTTCAGACTGATGTTGGAAAATCCCAAGGTGATTGCCATCGGTGAAACTGGGCTCGATTACCACTACTCCGTTGAGCATAAGCTAGAGCAACAAGCCTCCTTCATTACTCAAATCGATATTGCGAAAGAGACTCAAAAACCACTTATTATACATACGCGCGATGCACGCCAAGATACTATCAATATCTTAACCCATGAAGAGGCTCGTGATGCCGGCGGTATCTTTCACTGCTTTACAGAAGATTGGGAGATGGCTAAAAAAGGTTTAGATCTTGGATTCTATCTCTCATTTAGTGGCATTATCACCTTTAGAAATGCAGAAGAGCTACGGGAAGTGGTGGCAAAAGCACCGCTTGATCGCATACTCATTGAGACTGACTCCCCCTATCTCACCCCCGTCCCCTATCGCGGAAAGGCAAACCATCCTGGACTTGTTCCCTTTGTAGCGAAAACGATCGCAGAGGTAAAGGGTATCTCCATCGATGAGGTCGCACAAATCACAACGCAAAACTTTCGCACGCTCTTCTCTCAACATTAATGATCAATACTTTTGTACCACCTGTTACTTGAGGCCAACATGAAAAACTCCATTGGTAAAATTGCTGTTTTTGGCGACATTATGATTGACAGCTATTGGATCGGCTCTACAAATCGAATATCACCAGAGTCTCCCGTTCCTGTCGTCAATATCAACCATACTGAAAACCGTTTAGGCGGCGCGGCCAACGTGGCCCTTAATATCAGTAAAATGGAGTGCCCTGTAACCCTATCAGGATTAGTCGGTGTCGATGGTAATGCAAAGGAACTTCAAGAGCTCTGTCACCAACACCACATCACAACTCAATTTGTAGCGGAAGCAAGCTTCCCAACAATTAAGAAGCTTCGTATTATCAGTCGTCAACAACATATTGTTCGCTGCGACTTTGAAGAGGCACCAGATCTTACACCGGCACTTACCGCCAAAATTACCCAATCGCTCAAAACAACGATTGATGAAAATGATCTCATCGTCCTATCTGATTACAACAAAGGGTTTCTCTCGGATCCTCAAGCGCTTATCCAGCACGCACGAGCCCAGGGAAAATTTGTGATTATCGATCCCAAAGGAGACGACTTCTCCAAATATCGAGGCGCTTCTCTCTTAACCCCTAATACTAGCGAATTTGAGATCGTTGCTGGCAAGTGTCGTGATGAAGCTGAGCTCTTTGCTAAGGCGGAAAAACTTCGCATTGAGCTCGATCTTGAAGCGCTATTGATCACCCGTAGCGAAAAGGGGATGACCCTCTTTGAACGTGACAAAGAGCCGGTAACATTCTCAGCAAAAGCGCAAGATGTCTTTGATGTTACAGGTGCCGGCGATACTGTTATTGCAATGATCGCAACTCAACTAGCAAAAGGAACCCCCCTCCCCCAAGCTTGTAAAATAGCCAATATTGCCGCATCTATTGTGGTTGGAAAGATGGGCGCCTCCTATGTTACTCAAGAGGAGCTCGACTATGAGCTTGGTCAATCAGATCGTCCACACAACCTCGTTCTATCAAAAGAAGCGCTACTTCATGAAGTCAAACGCGCTAAGATGAATAATGAGACCATCGTGATGACCAATGGCTGCTTCGATCTTCTTCATCGTGGGCATGTTAAGTATCTTGAAGAAGCGAGTAAGCTAGGACATCATCTTATTGTTGCCCTCAATTCCGATGCATCTGTTAAGCGCTTAAAAGGAGATCTTCGCCCCATTATGGATGAAAAGAGCCGAGCAACAGTACTCGCCTCCCTCTCTTCTGTCGCCTGGGTAACGCTCTTTGATGAGGATACTCCTGAGGCGCTGATTCGTGAGGTACTCCCTGATGTTCTCGTAAAGGGGAGTGACTATCGTGTAGAAGAGATCGCCGGCGCTGACGCTGTCATTAATAATGGTGGTCGCGTCGAGCTGATCGATTTTATCGATGGGTACTCAACAAGCAGTGCCATTGAAAAGATTATCGCCTCTCAACAATAGGCGCAACAATCGCCGCCACAATCATTGTTGAGTTAGTTTTGATATTTATTTTGATATTTATACCAACTGTTTAACATTTTTTAATAATTTTCAGTAACTTTTAGTATTTAACAAGCGATCCCAAAACACTTAAATGTAATTTTTGTGATAATTTTGTGGCATAATTAATACTTAAATGTAATATTATAGCCCTCCCGTAGATAAGGACTTTATAAAATGGATGAGAACAAACGCAAAGCCCTCCAAGCTGCCTTAGGGCAGATTGACCGTCAATTTGGGAAAGGCTCAGTTATGCGCCTCGGAGATCAGCAGACTCCTACCAATATTATCCCTGTCTCTACCGGTTCAATCGGTCTAGATATTGCATTAGGCATTGGAGGCTTACCACGAGGCCGTATCGTTGAGATTTATGGTCCAGAGTCATCTGGTAAAACAACACTTACACTACATGTTATCGCTGAAGCGCAAAAAGCTGGTGGAACCGCTGCATTTATCGATGCTGAACATGCACTCGATCCCACATATGCCGCAAAACTGGGAGTCGATGTTGAGAATCTCTATATCTCTCAACCAGACAATGGAGAGCAAGCGCTCGAAATTACCGATACATTAGTACGCTCTGGCGCAATCGATATCGTTGTTGTTGACTCCGTTGCAGCCCTCACCCCTAAAGCAGAGATTGAGGGGGAGATGGGAGATTCTCATATGGGGCTTCAGGCACGTTTAATGAGCCAAGCATTGAGAAAACTCACTGCCAATATTCAAAAATCAAATACACTTGTTATCTTCATCAACCAAATTCGCATGAAGATCGGCGTGATGTTTGGTAACCCCGAAACAACAACGGGTGGAAATGCGCTTAAATTCTACTCTTCAGTCCGTCTCGATATTCGCAGAACAGGTGCTGTGAAGAAAGGCGATGAGGTCATTGGTGCAGATACGCGTGTTCGTGTTGTTAAAAATAAGGTCTCCCCACCTTTTAGAGAGGCGAAATTTGAGATCATGTATGGCGCCGGCATTGATACACTAGGCGAAGTGATTGATCTTGGGGTTGATGCCGGAATTGTCGATAAAGCGGGAGCCTGGTATAGCTATGGTGACACCCGTCTTGGGCAGGGTAAAGAGAACTCAAAACAGTATCTTCGTGAAAATGAAGCAACTGCTAAAGAGATAGAGCAAAAAGTGCGTGAACACTTCCTTAATACTAGCGCACCCCTTGCCGGCTCACTCGATGACAAAGAGGAAGATCTCCTCTCAATCGATGAAGAGTAGATTTAAAATCTCTAATCATTCATCTAATCAGTGAATTGATCAATGAAAATAGCTTCCTAAATGGAAGCTATTTTATTTTTTAGCACAATTATGTCAATCTTATCGCTCTACAACCACATTTTTATTCCATTTTATTACTTCTGGTTTTATTATTTCTAACCGTATCTAACCGTATCTAACCGTATCTAACTATACCTTATACCAACTTTATGGTTTTCAGTTTATAGTTTTGATTATTGAACGATGTAAAAGGCCTTCTATGTCAGACAATCACGCTTTTGAGTTTATCCCTGCCACAATGGTCACCATTACAGAGCACCAGGAGACACAACGCTTAGATAACTTTCTTCTTACCTACTTCAAACAACTCCCTAAAAGCAGAATCTATCAGATGATTCGCAAGGGAGAGGTACGTATTAATAAAGGGCGAGCAAAGCCAACAACTCGTTTAAAAGCAGGGGATCAATTGCGTCTACCCCCGGTGAAGATAGAAAAGAGCATAAAAATCACTATTCCGCCAGAAGCTTGGCAGCAAGTAACGCAGAGCATTCTCTTTGAAAACGAAGATCTTCTTATTATCGATAAACCGACAAAATTAGCGGTACATGCCGGCTCCCATATCCCTTATGGCATTATTGAGATTCTTAAAAATTATGGAGAAAGTGATTATTATGAGCTTGTTCAAAGATTAGATAGAGAGACTAGTGGTCTTTTAATGATTGCGAAAAATGGCAAAAGTTTAAGAGCTTTACAGGAGAGTGATATTCTTCGCGAATACCATCTTTTAGTGGAAGGTCGCTGGTCTGATCAGCATCCCGAAACGCTCACTGTAACAGCTCCCTTAGATACAGAAAATCGCCAACAAGGAGAGCGACACGTCATTGTCTCTCCCGATGGAAAAGTGGCAGTTACCCATTTTAAGCTCCTCCATGAAGGAGATAAAATCTCTCTTTTAAAAGCACGACTTGAGACAGGTAGAACGCATCAGATTCGCGTCCATAGCGCACACCTCGGCACTCCTCTGTTAGGCGATAATCGCTACAACTCAGACTCAAAATTAAAGGAGAAATCTCCCCGCTTAGCCCTCCATTGTCAACATCTCCAGTTCACACTAAGTGGAAAGAGATACCAATTTGAAAGCCCAATTCCTCAAGATCTTAAAGCAATTTTCAAGAAGATAGAGAAGAGAGATATCGGTCTATAAAGCGATAAAGGGAAGATAAACGGCGAAATTTAGACAAAGATCAGGTAAAATGACGCTGTTTATGACCTTAATTCATTCTAAAAGAGAAGACGGCCCTATTCACAATGGAACAGAAAATCGATACCTTTGAGCTCCCGATTCGGGTCTACTATGAAGATACAGATGCCGGCGGAATCGTCTATCACTCGACCTATCTTAACTTTATGGAGCGAGCACGAACAGAATGGCTGATGGCTAAAGGAGTTAATCTCAATACCCATGCGGCAACTGCCAATGAGATGTTTGTTGTTCGCAAGCTTGAGATTGAATATCTACAGCCGGCCTACCTCTGTGACGATCTCATTGTAAGATCCTCCATTATTAAGCGCAGTAGAACACGAGCGCTATTTGAACAATTAATTGTGCGTAATGATGAGATTTTAACAAGAGGCGTTGTTGAAATTGTCGCACTTGACGTTGAGTCTCGACGCCCTAAAGCCCTTCCCAAATTCTTTTAATTCAGGAGTTGTACGATGTCCTCTGATTTACAATTTTGGCATTTAATTGCCGGCGCAAGCTTCCCTGTGAAGATTATTATGTTGATTCTGGCAATCATGTTGATTATTGCCATCTTCTTAATCTGGAAAAAATATATCTCTATAAAACTGTCAAAGCATCGTGTAAATCAATTTGAACGCGTCTTCTGGTCTGGGGCTGACATCAATCAATTGGCCTCTGAGGCGATCAAAAAAGGAAAGAATTGCCGCGATTTAGAGAAGGTTTTTCTCTCAGGATTTCAAGAGTTTTCACGCTTACGTGGCTATGCGAACTACTCGCCTGACTTTATTGTTTCAAGTGTCAAGAATGCAATGTTCGCCGAAACACAAAGAGAAGAGACTATTATCCAAAAATTTCTCTCATGGCTTGCAACGATCGGTTCAGTGGCGCCCTATATCGGACTTTTAGGAACCGTTATCGGCGTTATGAACTCCTTTAGTGCATTAGGAACCGTAAAACAGGTCACACTTGCACAGGTCGCGCCGGGGATATCAGAGGCTCTCGTTGCTACCGCTATCGGTCTTCTAGCTGCGATACCTGCAGTAATGGCTTATAACAAATTCAGTAATGATATCAACAACCTTATGACTCGTTATGATAGCTTTATCGATGAGTTTGCCAATATCTTAGCGCGCCAATATGTGCAGATGTCACAGAAAGTAGCGCCGCAACACTATTCATAATCTATCGAACTTACTTAGGGAAATATCGTTATGAGACGACGTAAACGGATCAACAAACTCTCTTCAGACATGAATATTGTCCCCTATGTCGATGTTATGTTTGTTCTACTCACTATCTTTATGGTCACGGCAACAACTATCTCCGTCGGAATTGATGTTGATCCACCACAGATGGAGTCGAGCCAAGCAGTTGCTGTTGAAGGGGAGGAGATGATGGTGATCTCTGTCGACGCAACGGGATCATTCTTCTTCAATCTTGCGGATAATCCCAATATTGCCCTTCCAGAAGGGGAGATTGAGGTTTTAGCTCGCAATATTTTTGCAGAGAACAATAATATACAGGCATTAGTTAAAGGGGATAAAAATGCCCCTTACGGTCGTATCATTGATGCTATGGGATTGCTTCAAGGCGTCACCAATAAAAATGTCCAACTCATGACTGCCCCGACAGAGTAGGCGATTGTGCTTAGAAAGGAGTAGATCATTATGAATCGCGAAACACAAGATAAGATTATCAATATCAGTAGCGCGCTCTTAACAGGGCTTGTTATCGCTATTGTTGGCTACTTCTCATTCTCTTCATTTCAGAAGATACAGATGGCTAGCATCGATGATCCTTCCCTTAAAGTGAGTGATGAGAATCGTATTGCCAAATCTGAGAGAATCGATACCGAAGAGGTGATCGAAGAGATGAATCGAATTGCCGAAGCACAGCGACTCGAAAAAGAGCGTCTTGAGGCAGAGAAACGGGCAAAAGAAGAGGCTGAAAGAAGACGAATAGAGGCGGAAAAACGAGCTGCTCAAAAAGCTGCTGAAGAGAAAGCTGCTCGTGAAAAGGCTGAAAAAGAGCGTATAGAGGCAGAGAAACGCGCGGCCCAGAAGGCTGAAGCAGAGAGAGTTGCCCGAGAAAAAGCGGAAAAAGAACGTGTCATCGCAGAAAAAAAAGCTGCTGAAGAGCGCGCAAAACAGGAAAAGATTGCTGCAGAGAAGAAGGCAGCTGCCGAAAAAGCAGCTAAAGAGAAGAGATTAGCAGAAGAGAAACAGGCAAAAGAGGCTGCGGAAAAGGCAGCAAAAGAACAAGCAGAAAAGGAGCGTCTCGCTAAAGAAAAAGCAGAGAAAGAACGCGCGGAAAAAGAGCGTTTAGCTAAAGAGAAGGCGGCTGCCGAGAAGCGAGCAGCTGAAGAGAAGGCCGCAGCAGAACGAAAGGCTGCAGAAGCAAAAGCGGCAGAAGAAGCAACAAGAATTGCAGCAGCACTCAATAATGATTACTTCGCTAAGGTTCACTCCTATCTCTATGCGCTTTGGATTACACCTCCAGGCAGTTATGGGCTAACAACAACCATCCAATTTAAAGTTAAAGAGGATGGCACCATTATTGGCACTCCGGTTGTGACGAAATCGAGCGGAAATGAGGAGTTTGATAATAGCGTCTTTGTGGCGATCTTAAGCGCCGATAAAGTCCCCATGCCAGAGGATCCTATTGTGCGAAAATATCTAGCCAAAGAGGGTTTTGAGATTAGATTCCGCCCAACAAACTAAGAACAACCCTGAACCTAGAGCAATAAAGCAAGATAATCAAGCACACCGAATAAGTGTTATGATTGCAGTATCAGCAATACCTCAATTGATAAGGAGAGAATAGATGATAAAAGTATGGGATCTACCCACGCGCCTCTTTCACTGGATATTAGCGCTGGCGGTATTAGTGTGCGTCTACACATCATATAACTTTTCAGATTATTATGATTTAAGCTTTTTAGGCAGTTATTCTGCAATGGCAATTCATCAATATGCCGGCACTCTAATTCTTGCTCTGCTCATATTTCGCCTTATTTGGGGTATTATCGGCGCAACAACGGCTCGCTTTAGCAACTTTATTCGCGGCCCATTCCATATCGCGCAATACCTTAAAAAATCAGTGACACCAACTGAGGGGCACAATCCTTTAGGGGCATTGATGGTTGTAGCACTAATTTTACTACTGCTCATTCAAGTTATCACCGGTCTCTTCTTAGAAGATAACACCTACATGTTTGCAAACGCGCCATTAGCTAAATTAGCCGATAGCGATATGAGAAGTAATATGATCGCCATCCATAGCAATGGTCGCGCAGTTCTCTTATGGTTTATTGGTCTTCATATCACCGCAGTCTTTGCTTACCTAATTATCAAACGCCAAAATCTTATTCGCACCATGATTACCGGTACACGCGATCGATCTGCGGCTCATACCCCAAATCCAGAATCGATCAAAGCAGATCGCCCTCTCATTGGCATTGCATTGATGATAATTATTATTGCCTTAACCTTTTACCTACTCTTTTAATTATGCATAAACAACCTAAAAGCCTCTTTCTCAATTCTGTAGCACAGAGGCTCCTCTATGCGGTGATTCTCCTAATTCCATTAACCGCCCTGCTCTATTGGGCATTGCAATAGAAGAGAATATCGAGAGAAATGATCAGAAAAGAGCTATTAAGAGTCGATAAGAACCGATAAAACTCATAAAACCAATAAAAAAGAGCGATCAATGGATCGCTCTTTTATTCTTTGTTCTTGGCGCTTTGTCATCACCGCTACTTTAAGAGTGTTTTTTTTAGCTGCTCGGTATCAACTTTCAAAACCTTTTCAACATAAGGGACTGCACCCCCATAGTTCTCCACTAATGTCCTATCTAAGACATCGAGATATTCAGGAGCGACATAGCGAATCTTCTTAAAGAGCGCTTCAAGCTCTTCACTAATAGTCAGATGATGCCCTGCCTGACGGCGATTCTCTCTAAAGAGCTGATGGAGCGCCTCCGCATAGCGATTAGATTCTAAATAGTTTTCCATAATGTCATCATAAGGAACGCCTAATACAGAGAGAATCAGATAGCTCATCACCCCAGTACGATCTTTACCGGCACTACAGTGATAAACAACTTTCTCATTAGCCAATATCGCCTCAAAAACCGTCTTAAACTGCACCGCACCGCAGGTTGGAAACTCTCGGTACATCTTTTCAAAAAGTCGCCCAATATCTTCCGATTTTAGCTCACTCAACGCAGAGATCTGATCAGGACTGAAGAAGTTACCAACATCGATCGGCTTCGCCTGATAATCGATAGAATCGAGAATCATCTTAATTCCCTCACCCTGCTTCTCTCCCTCGAGTCGAAAATCAACCACGACATCAGGAGCTAGCGACTGGAGTAGATCCATATCATGAGGGGTTGCAAAATCGAGCAGAGCACTACGATAGATCCGCCCATCCTTGATGGTAGCGTTTTCCGCAGTCTTCAATCCGGTAAAACTTCTAAAGTTTACAATTTTTTCAAAATTAAATAGTTGACCCATCGATTAAAACCCTTATACTCTATAACCCTTAATTAACAGACCTTTTCAGTAGATCATCTATCCTACCATGTTTTCGATTTGGCAGGATAATCCACCAACAAATGAATCATTTTTAATCAGCTGTTGCTTTTTAGAAACTTCCCCTGTATCATTTGTCTTCTACTGAGTTACACCTAATGCCTGGGTGGCGAAATTGGTAGACGCAGCAGACTTAAAATCTGCCGACCCTTATACGGTCGTGCCGGTTCGATTCCGGCCCTAGGCACCATTACAAAGTCTCAAAGCCTGCTAAATAGCGGGCTTTTTGCTGTCTGGGATTCGATTTACTCCAACTTTTGCTCCAATTAAACACAATATTATAAGATTAAAATTTATCTTTAAACAGAAGAGTAAACTCAATAACTATAAGCAAAATAGCACTTTGAAAAAATTTGCTTACCATTACACTGGTAGTAAAAACTAGACTTAATTTTCTTTTTACCTTAGGGGTAACAAGTTAACTTAAAAAGAAAATACCTCACTTTGATAGAAACCAAAAAGGATTATCGTAGACACGTACCTCTTAACAGCAAAGCTATTCATTTACTACAGATAATGAATCCTAAAAAATCAGGCGATGTCTTTGGCATAGATGCAGATACTGTCTCGACTCTTTTAGAAGAAGTGTTAAGAAATTCAAAATAGAGAATCTAAGATTTCATGATACAAGGCATGAAGCTTGCACAAGACTTGCTCTACTAATATCTCTTTTAGATTTAGCTAACTAAGATGATTGACCATAGAGGTATTAAATCTTTGATGATTTATTATGATGCTACACCAACTGAAATTACTAATAGGCTTGGATAGGGTATTCCTTTAATAAAATAATGAGAAAGTCTTGGACATCAATATATAAAGATGCCTCAAAGCGGGTATTTTTGCACACTATACTCCTTAAATTTAGTCTCCACTCTATTTTTCCCAAACGTTGCTTCAACCTCATTAGTTATAAGTATAACAAGCTCTTTTGAAGATCTTGTCAAAGCAACATACAAGTGATTTAAAGTTCTATTCTTAGTCTTTTTCTCTTTAGAAAAATAAGGATAAAGGGCTGAGGATAGAATAAATAAACAGCGATCTCCTTCTAGTCCCTTTATCCTTTCAATAGAGGAAACATTCCTTACCGAAGATACTCCTTTACATCTATGTTTTCTAATCTCTTCTATAACACCGGATAGTTGCGCATATTCTTTTTTAGATAGTTTAGATATATTTAAAATCTTGCAAAGAAATCTAGCAACTTCCCGTACTTCTTTTTCTGCATATTCCCTTATAATTTTCTTACTTAAAACCCAAGAAAAAAGTTTAATCTGTTGTTCATCATCAAGATTTAAATATTGCTCGATCAACGCTCTTAAATCTATTTCTAATCGGACCTCTCCTTGAGAATTTCGTTCTTTCAAAGCAGTTTCATAACGCTGATCCTTACGCTGATAAATATATTGATAATCCCAATTATCTTGATTAAAAAAAGAGTTCTCAACCTCAGACTCAAAAATATAAAAAACCTCCCCTGCTTTTTCCTCATGTATTATTTGTGCTTCTTTTTTTGGAATAAATAAACTGGATAGATCTACATGGCTTTTTGGAGAGCGATAGTTCTTCTCTATATATTCAACATTTTCTTGAAAGTCCGCTATAAGTTTTGCAAATTGTTTTTTTCCCCTCAAGTCTTGCTTAGGATCGCCTATTAGATGCAAATATATCTCAGCCTCATTTAAAGCCTCAAATATTTGCCTCATATTCTCATCCATATCTTGAGCTTCATCTACAAAAATCGAATCTATATTTTTCTGTAATACTTTTAAAATAATAGCTCTTCTATCCTTATGAATTTTCAGATCTGTAGACCTTTTATCAACTACCCATTTCGCTATTTCAGAAACTTTATCTACATGTAAAATGCCTTTCTTCCTTAATTCTGAAATTTGATAATTACGGAACTTAGGATCGTTGCCTAAAAAAGCTAATGTTAATTGCGTATAATGTTCATTAAACAGTAAGTTACTATACGGCTTAATTAACTCTCTATATAAAAATACATGTATCGTTTCCACGTATAAGTACGTAGGTATCTCACCATTCAGCTCAACAATTTTTTCTTTAATACTATCTCTAGAATTATTTGTATAAGTAACTACATAAATAATTTTCTTCTCTTCCACTTCCTTGTAGCGAGCTAATACATCTCCAGCCATTCTAGTCGTTTTACCTGCCCCTGCCCCAGCAACTATAATTTTCATTTCTTACCACCATTCAGTAAAAAATCAATAGCTTTCTGAATATGACTAGGTAACTTAATTCCTTCTAGATCACCAGTTCCAAAGTCTAAACAAAATTTAAACATTGTATCTGCCTTAGCTGAACGCCACTGCTTATCTAAATCTTCTTCCGTTTCAATATCGCTCCACCCATGCTCCTTCTCAAAATAAGACTTAAGTTTGGGGAAATTGTCTTCCGTTTTAATAAATTCAGGCTCTAATGTATATTCTGTTGTTGTCTCAACACAAATATTGTCATATTGGTTATATGCATGATGCTCATCCATTGCCCTACTTTGATTATCATAATCCCTAATAATCGCTATCTTATTGGATCCCTCTTTATTAACTTTTAGCCATAAATCAAGCATTTTCTTAAAACCTTTATGAAGAGACAATACATTTATCTCATTCAATTTATCTGTCTGAGAATTCAGATATGATTTAATTAACAGCTCTTCAGATGGCCCTTCAACTAAAATACATTTTTTAGAAAAAAGGAACTCTAGAAGTTCTTGGTTAGGCTTCCGCCCAAGGTAATTAAGCTCCTCAGCATCATATTCCTTCTTTAAGGAATAGGCTTGACCATGCGTAACAACAACAATATTTTCTAAAGAAAGTTTATTCAATAATTTAGGGCTATGAGTAGATATAAAAATTTGTAGCTTTTTATTAGATTCGCCCTCAGCTAAAAATGCATTTATATAGCTAGAAAACAAGTGGATATTACTAACTGATAAATGAGCCTCCGGCTCCTCCAAAGTTAACACATTTAAAGCTTCAGCTGATTTTTCTAATGATGCAATCATTAGAAAAATATATATTAAATTTCTCTGCCCCAATCCTTGTGTATGGAGATATTCATCGCCTATTCCTAAACTAACATTGTTCAGTAACGATTTCATATTAGGCATATTCGGTAATAATTTTATTTCGTTAAATATATCCTTTATATTTTCGACATGCTCTCGATTAGAAAAATCAACAATCTCATTCAATGATCCTAGTTGATTTACTCCATCAAAAAACTTCTTATAAGCTTTCTCTATTAGTAATTTTTTATCATCAGGTAACCTCCCCTCCAAAAGATTAACTAATGCCCTTGATCCTAGCTGATTACCATTCATTGAAAAATTATCTCTTTCTGCTTCTAGTGAATTATATTTAAAATAATGCAGATCTGCATATGAAACATTTTCCTGAGTTGAAGTCACTCGTATAAAGTAATTATAAAAATTCATAGGTAATAAGTTCATTTTGAATTCTTCAAATACAAAATTGTTCATATTGAAAATCTTATTCAAATGCTCAAGCAGTGACCCTGCATTTTCTACTTCATATCGATACTCTATTCCATAAAGAATGCTTTCCGAACCAACCAAAATTTCATTTCCAAAATTTTTTAAATAATACTCATCAAATAGGTCACTAGGTTCAAATATCAACTCAACAGAAACATAAGGAAGCTTCTCTTTAAAGTCATCAACTTTTAAATTACCTTTTTTTATTTCCTCTTGTTCTTCATACAAAAATTTAAAATATTCTTTCTTAGCATTATCATTGATATCTTGCCAGCCAAGTCTTTTTACTTGTTGCCCAATTTCATCATTACCTAATGGTAAAGTTAACGCTTTTAAAATATTACTTTTTCCGCTATTATTCTCACCTACAAAAACAGTCATTTGACTCAGTGGAATATCAATACTTTCTATATTTCTAAAATTTTTAATTTTAACATTTGAAATAATCATAAAAATTCTCATTAAGTTTGATTAAAAATAGATGATACTAAATTTAATTAGGATTATATTAACTTATTCTTTCCTGAGTTCTTCTATAGTTGAAATTAGGTAAATTACTAAGCCCTCTAATTATTTAACTGTATGCTTAAGGATTTCTTATGAAGCTCCCCATCTATCAAATAAATATTGAAGAGGATTTGTAATCCCCCCTAAAAATAATACCGACTATAACGTAGAATTTTCTCGTATTATTTACTTAGGAGAAATTAACTATGAAAAATCAAAATTCACAGACACACAAACCATGTCAATCTTAAAGCAGAATGAATCAGGCGTGAAAGTGACCGATTTATGTCGAGAACATGGGATTAGTTCGGCAACATTTTATAAGTAGCGTTCAAAATATGGGGGTATGGATGCCTCGATGATTACTCGCTTAAAAGAGCTAGAAGCTGAAAATGCAAGGCTCAAAAAAATGTATGCTGAAGAGTGTTTAAAGTCCCGTATCCGCCAAGAAGCTTTAGAGGGAAAGTGGTAAAGCCATCTCAACGAAAAGAGATGGCTAAAGCTGTTTTAAAGACTCAGGATATCTCCATCCGTTTGGTTTGTGAAATATTTGGAATTAGCAAAACGGCTTTTCACTATCAGGCCAAAGCCTCTTCTGAAAACAGGCTCATTGAAACTTGGTTGCTGAAGTTAACTAAAGCTCATAAGCGTTGGGGATTTGGTTTATGTTTTGATTATTTGAGAAATATTCAAAAGTTCCGATGGAATCATAAACGAGTTTTAAGAGTTTATCGGGAATTAGAGCTTAATCTCAGAATTAAACCCAAACAACGAATCATCAGAAATCGTCCCGAAGCATTGGGATTAGCGACAGATATTAATCAAATATGGTCGATGGATTTTATATCTGATAGCTTGCAAAATGGACGTTATTTCCGAACTTTTAATGTGATTGATGATTACAATCGAGAAGGTCTTTGCGTAGATATTGATTTTAGTTTACCGACAGAAAAAGTGATTCGCTCCTTAGAAAGAATTATTGAGTGGAGAGGAAAGCCTGCAGCGATTCGATGTGATAATGGCCCTGAATATATCAGTCAGAAATTAATTGGGCTAATTCAAAGAAGATCACTCTGATCTATACTCAACCGGGGAAACCCACACAAAATGCTTATATTGAGCGATTTAACCGCACCGTAAGAGAGGAGTTACTATCGAATTATCTCTTTGAAACAATCAACGAAGCACAAATTTACTCCACTAAATGGCTATGGAGTTATAATAATGAAAGACCCCATTCCGCCATTGGATCTGTGCCACCGTGTCAACTTTAATAAACCAAGAGAAACCTTCTACTTTTAAATAGCCCTAAAAAGGGGAGGATTACAGTTGTAAATTTAATTTTTATAAATTGTTTCAATAATTTTTCCTCCTTGAGGCCCAGATCCTGGGCCAAGCTTAACTTCAAAGTCTGCATATCTGATTACTTCCGGTTTATGATCTATGACAATCACAGCTTTAAATAATTTTGTTCTACTATAAATATAAGATGCTATTTTACTTGCTGTTTCAGGATCTAATCCAGCGGCAGGCTCATCAATAATCAATATGTCATTGGTTTTTCTAGCCCTAGATAATTGATTACACAATTTAATTCTTCTTAATTCTCCACCAGAAAGTGTTTGCGTTTTTCGATTAAGTTGTAAATGTCCTAATCCTAACGCTACAGCAGATTCTACCACTCTCTTAACGGTTATCTGATTAATATATTTAGGAATATCTGCTAACTCGAGTTGATATAACTCTATAATGGAAATACCATTCACAGACTCTGTTAATTTACGATTTGATTTATCAAATAATAATCCTTCACATATAGGACAACTTAGATATACATCTTTATCATATCCTCTTTCATATTTAATAACACCTACCCCTAAGCAGTTGGGGCAACCGCCGTCCTGTAACGGATTATATAAGCTATTACTATTCCCAGTAATATTAGCAAAATAATTTGCAATCACAGATATTAAAGATAGCGAAGATGCTAAGATCGAACGTATCGAATAGTTTGTATATTTTTGACTGATATAAATACTATCAATACGATTTCTTATTGCTTCTGCTAACGAAGATTTTCCTGATCCAGATACACCGGTAAAAACTGTCAAACAGTGAAGCGGTAACATTAAATCCTGATCTATCACATTATTTTTACTAAGTTTAGTAAATTTAAATGTTTTTGTAATTGTATTCTTATTATCAATTTCATAAAAAGGTAATATCTGCTCTGCAGAACAGATATATCCACCATGTTTTCCTGAAAATCTTCCTATATGTATGGCATTATCTGCAAAATCGATAAATGACTGATCATGATCGACCATTATAATAGTATTGTTAACCGATAATTTTTTTATCATATTTAAAATCATCGCATGATCTTTAGGATTTATTTGGGAAGAGATTTCATCTAATACAATTAGAATATTCGTAATATCAGATCTCAAAAGTCGACTGAATCTAATTTTTTGTAATTCTCCACCAGAAAGACTGGGAATCGCTCGAGCTAAATTCAGGTATCCTAACCCTAACCTATCAATAGTTTCTAATACCAATCCTAATCTCGAATCTAATATATTTTCCCCTATTTTTTTAATTAAAGAAGTAATAGGAGTTAATAAAAAATCCTTGAAATTTAAATCTAAAATATTATTCTTTTGTAACAGTGGAGAAATACAAGAACCACTGCAAGTAGGACAAAGTGTTTTTACCAAATTTTGCTGCACCGTTTTTAAATGATTATTTTGTTTTATATAATCAGAAACACAAATATAGTATTCGGATCTTTGTCTTGATTTTCCTGAATATTTAGCTCTAAACTTTAACTTAGTTGTACTATTCTTATTAAGTAAAGAATCTTTTTGATCATTATTCAATTGAGAATATGGAATATCTACGGGAATAGATAAACTCTCAGCATAAGCAAGAAGTAGATTATGCCGAAGATTTGTAGAAGAAGTAGGTACCCAAAATGAAAAAGGGTTCTCCAAAATAGTCCTATCTCCATTAATGAAAGAAGACAAATTTATCTCTTCTATAATTCCTAATCCTCTACAAGTTTCGCATTCATTAGGTACTGCATGTAGTTTTAATTCATGATATGGAGGAATATTTACACTATTCTTAGTTGCAAGAGATATTAATAACTGTGGAATATTCAGATAGGAAAATAGATTAGATCTTGGATTATGATTCGTATTTTTTTGAGCTATAGCAACTGCTGGAATCAAATTAGAATAATATTGTACTCTATAATCTGCATTTTCTAAAAATCCATTTTCTATCGCTTCAAACTCATCACAACAGAGTCTATATATTGTAGAGAAAGCTAATGATGTTTTTCCCGCTCCCGATCTTCCATATATTGCAGTAATAGAATAAAAAGGAATCTGTATATCAATATTTTTTAAATTATTTGTAGTAATACCGTTAATTATTATTTTTTTCATTACCGCACCATTCACAATTAGGGTTTTTATCTACTTGAATAGTTTTTATACTATAGTCTTTTAAAGAGAATTCTATTCTTTTATTACTATTATTTAAATATTTAAACTTTTTAATAATAATCTTCATTGCATCAAGTGTAGCTAAAGTTGCAGCAATACCCGAAAGAGGGGGGAAAGAGCCAATCTTTCTATTTTCTCTATGTAATTTTTTAACATTCTTTAAATCGCTTAAATTAAGCTCATTTAATTTCTGTGTAAAGCACTCAAAACAGGCTGTTTGATATGGTACGATAGTCTGACCAATTAATGTTAAATGCAAATTATACCCACCGCCTATAATATGAGGTATATTTTTGCTCATGGAATATTTAGCAACAATCCTACTTGTATAATCAACGCTAGGTTCATCCGCGCAATTAATAATTAAATCTATGGGATGAGATAGAAGATGTTTTTCAAAAAAATCTTCAGTTAAGCAATCTTGTATGAGCTCACACTTAACTCTAGGATTAATACGTTTCAATTCCTCATTTAATGCTATTGTTTTCTGAATACCAATTTGGTCTTCAAAATAGTATTGTCGATGAATATTAGTAATCTCAACTGTATCGTTATCAACTAAAATAAAATTCCCTATACCCTGCTTTGCTAGATATGTAGCAATAAGACTTCCCACAGATCCTAAACCAATAATCATTATACGAGAGCTTTTAATAAGATCTATTTTTTCAATAACTTCAGAGCTTAAATAGCAATAATCCTCTAAAAAACTGATCAATCTACCGTCATTTTTATCACTTTCAGAATAAGGTTTATCATCTAATATTAAGATATGGTTTTGATGTAAAAAATTTACCAAATATTTAAGACTTTCTGGAGTATAGTTAGGAAAATATGCGCAAATCTCTACGAAAGGTGTTCTACCATCAAACTTTTTTAAAAACGTTAAAATTTCTGGAAAATCTATTTCAAGTAAAATTGACTCTCGTGTGTTACTATTAAAAAATTCTACTCCTGCTTCATTTTGAACAATACCTATTAAACTCCTTAAACGTAAATTAGACATTACATACCTCACATGCGATTCTTTTTCCCACTTTAAATTTGGTTATCTCACCTTTATTTAATAAGTATTCATATCTCATTATAGACTCAGTCAAGTGATTACCTTGAGATAGAAAAAAGTCGATAATTGAAGCAGCACTTAAATAAGCAGAAAAATTGCTCATTGAACAGAGACCTCCAGCATGCGAATAATTATAACTATCCTCATATGTTACATTCGACATATCACCTTTTTTATCATTACTATAATCTATAGAATTAGATAAATTATAAAAAGGTTTCCAATCCTTCAAAGCAACTTGAAAGTATTGTTGAACACAATCAATACAAGGCGTTTGTGGAGGATAAATCAACTCGCCAGAACTCATCAAATGAGCATCAAATCCTCCCATTACATACATAGGTATTCTAAGTGGTGCTAAATAACGTCCTAACTTTAAAGAGGTATGACCAATATAAGGTTCATCCAATCCATTAACTACTAAATCAACATCATTCATAATAATTTTACTAAGATCAGTATCATAGTTAATGAGTGTTATCACTTTTTGAACATCAACCATAGAATTAATACGTTGAAGGTATAACTCAAGCACATCTACTTTATATTTATTAATATCACTGGGACGTGTATATAAATGTCTTGATAAAGAAGCTGATGTTACCTTTTTATAATCTACTAAAATAACTTTTTGAATCCCCATTCTAACTAGTATTTCAGCAACAGCTCCAGAGTACGCTCCACATCCTAAAAATAGAATAGACTTATTTGAGAGAATTTTTTGCGATACATTCCCACTTTGGGATAAGTACAAATCATCAAAAAATGCTTCTTGCCTATTGTATCTCGATGAAGAATCATCTACTGTATTTTCAGTAATCAATTTATTTTCAAATAAAAAATTAATTAAATCATTGAGCTGATCCATATCAGGAGATAATTCTAATAAAGAATAAATCTGTCCAATTGTATTTTTTCCATTTAATAGAGCAATAAATTTAGCTACCATACTATTAGTAAGGATTTCAATACGATCACGTGTCGTAATCTTATGAAATGTCATTAAAATTTCATCATCATCCAGCTCTGTGATATACACATCAATTGAGTTTTTTAAAAGGTATGTTTTATGCAAAATCATTGTTCAATCCTAAATTAGTTATGTATATCATAATACTATGTGACTCATAGCTATATGCATTCCTTGATAATACGATATGTATAACCAGCCAATCTTATTAACCAAGAATCTATAAAAAACCCTAAAAGATACTCTTTATCTTTTAGGGTTTATATTTGAAGTATTACATTATATCGCTTCAAATCCAATTTAATACTGAAGTACACCAGCATTCGCCTCTAAGTAATTTTCCCAGGCAGCCATATCTGTATTAGATCCGTCTTGACGAGTACAAACTCTAGTACAACAAGTACTTCTGGGGGCATTCGAACAACCAGCACTATGTCTAGCAGAATGACTGCTATCCGATATAACTTTAAACTTAAGATTCTTCTGTTTTGTCATATGTATTTTCCTTTTAATAAAATGTAACATTATAATTTTTTATTAATTCATCAGCTATATAATAATAAAAATACTATTGCTTGTAAATACAAAAAACTATTTTATTACATATCATAAATCACTACCTATTTATTCTTACTACTAATATTTAAGTACTCCAGCATTTATATTTAGATAATCTTTCCATGATATCTCACTGGCATTAGTTAATATCCTTATAATAACATCCAGATAGCGCTATATATTAGAATGATTCTCTTTCTTCTCTTTTCTGCTTCTAACAACTTCTCGTACTTCGCTCATCTTAACTTTCAATTCAGAATTCAACTCATCATACTGGGCTCGTGCCTCTTCTACCTCAGGAGCAATCATTTCTAATCTCTCTTGAAGAGATGTTGGATTACCAAGACCTAAATCGTCTCCTCTCAAGTTTTTTAATTCTTCTTGTTGTTCTTTCAACTCATTTTGAAAAAGATTACGTTGTTCTTCCGTTAGCTCAGCAGAATCTAGTTGGTTGTTGATTTCATCAATCTTGTCATATATTTCTAACATTTTCTTAATATCATCAACTTTTTTTACTAAAGAGTTATGCTTATTTCTTGCACGATCCGTTTTATCCTGTAAAGCTTCTGCCTCTCTGACAATTTCAGCTTCTTCCTTGGTTAAATCCAAGTTTTTTGTACTGCTTAATATTGATCGATTGACAGTGGACATCCCGTTATCTTTAATCATTGAAAAAATAAATTTACCTGCATAATACGCGGCTAATCCTGCTGCTGCACCTGTAACAAGCGCAACCTTTCCTGTGATGGATATCGTTTTCTTTAAAAAACCTTTAAATCCCATATTCTATACATCCCCCAAATCAACTAAAATATACAATTAATTTATTAAAGCTTTCAATATTATATCATATATGATATTGATTATAAAAATTATATATGATCTTGAATTCTAATTCCTAACGCAACAGCTAATGTTTAGTCATCTGAGTAGCTTCATATTCCTTGTGAAATAGTTCTGTAATAACTTCGATAGGCGACCTAAAATTAAAGCGTTTTCGAGGTCTACTGTTGAGTGATAGCGCTATTTCATCAAGCTCTTCCTGACTATGAATAGAAAGATCCGTCCCTTTGGGCAAGTATTGTCGTATCAATCCATTGATATTCTCATTACTCCCTCTTTGCCAAGGGCTATGGGGATCACAAAAGTAGATAGCGACTCCCGTATTTTGCGTGATCTGAGCATGATAGGCCATTTCTTTCCCTTGGTCATAGGTCATTGTTCGTGCAAATGTTAAAGGTACTCGATTGAGTGCTGCGCTAAATCCTATAACAGCAGAGGTTGCAGTTGCATCTTCCATTTTGATTAACATAACATAACCACTAGTGCGCTCAACTAGTGTACCGACAGCTGAAGCATTGCCTTTTCCTTTGATCAAATCACCTTCCCAATGTCCAGGCGTCAAACGATCTTCAACTTCTGGAGGACGTAAGTGAATACTTACTATAAAAGAGATAACTGACAATTTAAGTAATAACTTAAACATTGACATAAATTATAATTATTTCTGGGTCTCAATAAATCGTCATTTAAAAAAATTAGTGGTAATAAAAAAGCTACAAATGAAGTCTTTAAAAATGAAGAAAATGAAGAAAATGAAGAAAATGAAGAAAATGAAGAAAATGAAAGTTTAGTTGGAACTAAAAAGGAAAAAATAAAAGGATCTGAAAAAAAAGTAATTACTGAGGGAGAGCCAAAAGAAATAGAATTCGAGGATGATTATTCTTGGCTTAAAGATCCTGAATTAGGTTTCGATCATTTAGATCACCCTGTAATTATTGATACTTTAAAAAAATATCAACTGACAATTGATGATCTTAGAGAGATAAACGTAAATGGGATAAAGCACAAATTAAAATGCTTAGATTTAATAATAGCTCTTGGCGAAAAAAGAAAAGAAGAGAGAATTTCTGAGATTTATTTCGGAAAAAAATAAGATCGGGTATTTACCCACCGAGCAAAAATGAGAGATTAGTTATACCAACGGTTTACAGACGTTTTTTTATCCTCAAATCGTCTTTTAAATAAAAAAGAGAATAATAGGCAGAAAAAGTCGGCTTCATTAATTTGAGGTCGGCTTTTTTCTTTTTGTTAGTTTTAGCCTAAAAATTCAATTTTAAGGGCTTTAAAATTATTTTTGTGATTAAAGCTAGGGATAAGCAATAAAATGCAATATTGGCGATTTTTGATGCGTCCCTTTTCTTACAGGTAACGTGTAATACTTCAATTGTAAGTTGTATTTCTAAGACCTAAAAGTGTACGGATTGCTCCAACTTTTACTCCAACTCAAAGGTTTTATATAACAATATATATATTTAATTTTTAGCTATCTTGCTGATATTATTAGATATACCATTATATATGTGTCCCTAAATTTCCGGCCCTAGGCACCATCACAAAGTCTCAAAGCCCGCTATTTAGCGGGCTTTTTGCTGTCCGGAGTTTGATTTGCTCCAACTTTTGCTCCAACTAATCTTAAATTTAGAGAGTATCGCATTAGTCGGCCCTTCCCTCATTATGAAAGAAGCTAAAACATCAACTTCTAACTGAAGTCTTGGCTCTGAACTTCTCTTGAAACTTTGAAGCTTGGCCACTCATTATTTTTTATCCCCTACTAATGTCTCAAGTGTGCAAAAGTATTGTAGCTCTCGATCTTTTTGCAAAAGCCTCATACCTCTCTGCTACCTTGCCGAACTATCCGGAAATTCCGGATAGTTGAATTTTTACACAGTTCTTCTTCATCATAAATATAATAAAAACCAAAAAGATAGAGCCTAAAAAATAAATGAAGTACTTCTATCTCCTCATCATATCGATTCAAAACAAAATGTTTCACATAAAACATTTTAGAAAATAATGACTATATCGATCGATAAGTCAAAAAGTAAGATGATTTAGAAACACTTAAAATATCGCCGGTTTATAATGTGAAAATAATTTAAAAATATTGATTGAAGCGATACTTTAGGAGAGCTTATGAGAAAAGCCGCGATGATGCTCTGTGCAGTAGGTTCTATTGCGACAGCTGCTTATGCTACACCTTTCACCTGGAACAGTGGTTTTGGGCAAGGTTATCTTGAATATAGTTTAGAAAACAATGACGGTGCCGAGCTATTTATTAGTTGTAATGTAGGGGCCGGCGAGGATTATGATCATGGCGTTACTATCTACTTTCAAGGGAATCAAGTCCCTGCCTACGATGATGATGGCGTACTAGCGCCGATTGAACTTGCCATTGATGGGCGATCCTACTCCGTTCCAGAAGAGACCTTTAGTGACAAAGGGGCTCGAGAATGGAATCAAATGACACAAGCGCTCTCTCAAGCGAGCTTCTTTGAGCTCTTTTGGAATGGAGAATACTTAGGGGCATTTAACCCACAAAATAGAGAGATTAGCAAAGATCTTGCTGATTGCCGGGCAATGCGAGATCAGAATAGTCATGATATCGAAACCGCTATCGATACAGTCAACCCTACCGCGAAGGAGCAGAAAATAGCGACTAATCACTTAGACTCCTCGGCATTATCAGCGCCTAATTCCACATTGCTCGCAGCAGAGTACCGTGTTAGCAGAGAGACACCTAATAGCTCAATAACGATGATTCTTCTCACAGCGCCTCATAGCACAGTAACAATTCAAGATATCTCCCTCAATCAGGGAAATTGTCCCCTCTTTAGAGCCAATCAAGGTGCGATAACAGGTCATGAACATCTTCCCCAAGCACTTAAAGATCTTTACGGCAAAAAATCTGCCTTTCCACTAACAATCAAAGCAGGAGAAGCGAGCTATCTTCTCTTTAAAAACTGTCCTGATCCCAACACTCTCGAGATCAAAACAGAAAAAGGGAGTGAGTTCATCACCTTTTAAAGACTCGGTTTATTTCTGTTTATTTATATATTGAGTCATTGAGTCTTCTAATAAACAGGATCAAATCCCCACAAATCCGATATTAATTATTGAATAGAGAACTATTTATGAAAAAAGTATGGTTACTTGCGCTTCCGCTAATTATCGCGGGTTGCGGTGAAGATAGCGCTAGAATTGAGACAGTAAAAAACTCCTTCATGGATGATGAAAGAACAATCCAAGTTGGTAAAATTCTTGATAATCGCAAAATCTGTAAAAAAACTGATTGGAGTAGCGCGACAGATAACCTTGGTCGAGATCTCGTCGTCTATGAGTGCCAATTTGTCGATTCGTCTAAAGAGTTTAAAGCACGTAGAGATGCTCTACTCTCCTCCTTTAAACGCACGCTTCAAGGTGAGTTAACGGCAGCAGAAACAACAGCGAATAATCTTCAAAGCAGTGCAGAGCAACGCTTTGATAATAAGATTGAGCAGATCGATAATATAATCGCCACTGCAGAAGAGCAATTGAAGGTTCTTAATGAAAATCCTCTCGTCTCACCAACGGATTTAGGCTTCAATAGCTATGCTATCGATGGCTTATCAGGAATCGAATATCATATCTCGATGCTAGAATCTCTCATCGAAAAGTTCCAACAATTTAGAGATGATACGCCACCGCCCAATCCTAACGATTTCCAATATCCGCTAGATTACCAAAACAATCTTTCAATGTGGAAGAGTATCCGCAGCTCAAGAGTTGAAAATTTTCGTCATAATCTGATTCGCAGCGATCTTCCACCATCACTTTTAAATAATCTGATCTTACCGCTCTATTTAACGAATGATACAAGGTTTCATGGAGCACCGCTCTCTGACATTTATCTTCAAGAAGCAGATTTTGATACTATCAAAGCAAATCTCCCCAAGATTGAGGCTGAATTGCAATCACAGATCAAAGATCTTTTAGTCGCTCGCTATGAGTTGGTATCCAATCTCCTAACAGAAGGGATCGCTCAATTAAAACAAGAGCGAAAAAACCTTCTTGCCGATCGCCCTGACCTCTCCGATATTTTACCGCGTAACGAATATCAACGTTATGAAGCTGCTCGAAATGAGGAAGCTCGTCTTCGGGCTATTTTAGATAATTTTGATAATTACACTGCGGATTACTACAAAGATTTCCAATATCAAAATATCAAAGAGACATTAGTTTGGGTCGTCAATGATCGTAAAGAGGTCTTCTTTCTTGAAGGAGTTGTGGAAGGAGATCGAAATAGATCTAACGATACCCTTTTTGAGTACCAAAACTACTTCTATATCCTCAACAACTATGAGAATAACAATGTTATTGACTATCTACAGTTGAGCAATGAACCATAATCCATTATGTCCATAAAGTTAATCTATAACGTTGTTCTATAAAGTTGTTCTATAAAAATTGCTTTATAAAATCGTTCACAACATAGTAACAAAAGCGAGATCACAATTACGAGTCAGATGATTCTCGATTGATGACTCTAGCTATTAAAAATCCCTAATAGTCGCAAGCGCCATCGATTTTGCGTCTATTAGGGATTATCTATTTTAATTTAGCCTATTGCAGCCCTACTTATACCGCAATAACACCCATAATAATGGCTGCAATCAACAATAAGATGCCAATCGCCCACATCCAGAAGAAGGAGTAACGGATATAGCGTCCCATCTCGATATTCGCCAAACCAAGCGCGAGCCATAGTGCAGGAGAGAAGGGGCTAACAAATGTTCCTACAATATTACCAACAATCATTGCATAAGCTGTTGAGGTTGATGCGATTCCATAACTTGTCGCGATTTGGTCAACAACAGGCAGTAACGCAAAGTAGTACGCATCTGTGCTTAGAAGAAGATCAAAAGGCAGTCCCAAAAATCCAATAATCAGATGGATATAACGCCCCATAAATTCCGGCATAATATTGATAAGATCTTGCGCAATCGAAGTAAGCATACCGGTTCCATTTAAAACGCCCAAGAAGACGCCGGCAGCAAGAATAATTGACGCCATCGATAAAGCATTAGGCGCATGACGTTTAATACACTCATTCTGTAGCTGAATTGTTCTGAAATTCACCGGTAAAGCAATCGCAACCCCGATCATAAAGGCAAAGCCTGCCGGAATAATTCCCGTCACTAAGATAGCGATGATACCCATCGTTAAAAGCAGATTAAAGAGATAAAGTCCCGGCTTAAGATCAGATGTCATCGGCGCTAAATCTTCATCACTTCCCTCTACCTCAGATGATGCCGGCAATGCCGCAATACGACGCTTCTCACGCATTCCCAAAACGGTTGCTAAGCCTACCATAAGAATCATTCCCACAACTTGCACAGGAATCAAGGGACGCCACAATTCCGTGACATCCATATCGATTACACTCGCCGTTCTTCCTAATGGCCCACCCCATGGGATCATATTCATGATACTAGCACTTCCACCTATCAAGAGAACTAGAAGGTAAGGGCTAATGCGCATCCGCTTATAGAGGGGCAATAGTGCCGGGATTGTAATTAAGAAAGTAGAGGCTCCCGAACCATCAAGCTGCGCAATTGCAGCAATAATCACACTGCCGATACAGATCGTAATAATATTCCCACGAGTCAATTGGATCATCTTATTGATTAAAGGATCAAAAAGACCGGCATCTTGCAAAATCCCGAAAAAGATAATGGCGAAGATAAACATCACCACAACATTCATCACCGAGCCTAAACCCGATTTAAAGAATCCTCCGATCTCTTCCATTCCAAAACCCGCTACTAACGCGCCGATAATGGGAATTAAAGTTAAAGCGACAATCGGGATCACTTTCCCCCGAATTAATAAGGTAACAATTGTTAAAATTGTGGCAAATCCAATCAGACTTAGCACTCCATTCTCCTTTCCTGTTTTCTATATAAAAAGTTGTTTAACTACTTATAGAGGAGATTAAAGAGAAGAACAAGAAGTTAAGATGATTTGTCTACAAATTAACTACCAACAAGCTACAAAGGATGCGATAAAGAGACCGATTCACCCCTCTAAAAATGGAGTTAAAAATATCTTTTCGCCCCACCTCATTTATTCGATATAATTCTTCTATCAATTTTGAAAAATAATTCAAATTTTTTAAAGAGCATCTCTTTAAAAGAATCATTATCTACATAGTTCTATCTACAACATTTATCTAAAATTATATCTCTTATATGAGCATACGGAGGAAGCGCGCATTATGCAGAAGTCTACACCAGAGAAAGAAAATTTTCGCACCCTCCACTTTATTCACAACACCATTCTGTCTCGCCCCCGCTTTCTTGTCTCTCTCATCGTGGCGATCACTATCTTTTGCCTCTTGATCTCGAAACATACGCCTTGGATGAGTTTTATCATCAGTTGGAATGCTTTCTCCTGGAGCTATATTCTCTTCCTAGCCCAAAAGATTATGCGCCACAAAAATCACGACATTCGCCATCTAACGCGTAATGAGGATGAGAGTGCGCGCATGGTGCTCTTCTTTCTATTAACGGGATGCTGTGCAAGTCTCCTCGTCCTCTTCTTCGGTTTGGGTGGCCATGATGGATTAACGGGAGATGAGAAGATTTTACAATATGTCCTCACAGCATCGACTCTAATCTCCTCTTGGCTTCTACTGCCAATGGGCTACACCATGCATTATGCCCATCTCTTCTACAGTAGCCCCGATATTGAGAAAAATCCTTGGCTCCTCTTTCCTGATAAAATCACACGTCCCGGCTATCTCGATTTTATGTATTTCTCTTTTACCATTGCCGTTGCTTCACAAACAGCAGATGTCGAGATCGCCTCAACACCGATGAGACGCGCCGTACTCCTTCAATCGATCGTCTCTTTTATCTTCAATATGGCCATCTTAGGACTCTGTATCAATATCTCTGCAAGCCTCTTCTAGTGTTGAAATCATGATAAGAGCAATCCCGCCCGTAACACTCTAAATTGGCGGGAAGATTTTGCAGAGAAGCTATAAGCTCTGTTATGATTTGCAATAGCCCTGACGACAAGAAGAAGCGTCAGCCGGAAAGTTAAAGTTAAGTTAAAGTTACATTAAAAGATATTATCAATATTGAAGATCGATTAAGAGGATGAAATAGCAGGGAATGAATAGAAATCAAGTCATTGCACTATCGGCAGTATTACAATCAGCGATGTTGGTTGATCGAATTGCAACGATCGGCTCTATCCCCAATGAGGAGCGCAACCCACTCCTCCATAGTATCTTTGTTCTCAAACCGGAAAATATCGATGATGTCTATGATGGAGTGAGCAATATTAAACCTGGTCTATCAGCATTTGCCCACGGATTAAAAAATGTACCGGCGCCGGCAAAGATCTATCTCTACTCTCTCATTTCACTAGAGGCTTCCCTTAGAAAGAATCCTGAGATACTCAATATTTTAGGAAGTGGCCTTGAGAATATCGCTGCCCGATTACAACATTTTGAGATCACTCATGAAAATATCATCGCAGCGATCGCCGATCTCTACTCGCAAACCTTAAGCAAATTAACACCTCGCATTATGGTCAAAGGGGAGCAATCTATTCTCTCCCAACCCCATATTGCCAATGAAATTAGAGCTCTACTTCTCGCCGGTATCCGCTCAACAATGTTATGGCGCCAATATGGTGGCTCACGCCTCAACCTACTTCTTCCTTGGAACCGTATTCCGCAGACCGCTCAAGAGATTCTGCTAACTCTATAAAAAGCTATGCTAACACCCGCTTTCCCTCACCTTCTGGAATCTCAATAATAAGACGAGGGATACAGATTCCGGAGATCTCTTCCCGCAATGCGTTGATCAATGCGATACCCTGCTCATTACTCACGACAAAATGGCTCGTACCGCGCGCTAGATCCATCTGATGGAGATAGTAAGGTTTAACGCCATTTTCCACAAAGGTATACATCAACGCCTTTAATGCCGGAAGATTATCATTAACGCCTTTCAATAATACTGACTGAGAGAGCAACATCACCCCCTTACTCCGCAGAGCACGCAAGGCCGCTCTCCCCTCCGGTGAGAACTCCGCCGCATGATTCGCATGAAGGACGACAGTAAGCATCTTGCCACTTGCCATTACCTCATCTAAGAGCGCTAAGAGTTCTGGAGAGATCTTTTCAGGAGAGATCAATGGGATTCTCGAGTGAATTCGAATACTTTTTAGATGGGGAATTGCCGCTAATGCCAATAATACCTCGCGCAACCGACGGATAGAGAGAATCAGAGGATCGCCACCTGTTAATATCACCTCCCACAGCTCTTGATGCTCAGCAAAATAGTCGAGCGCATTTTGGAGCTCAGATTTTGTTAAATTCTCCCCTTTCTGCCCAATCATCTCTTTACGAAAGCAGAAACGACAATAGACTTCACAAAGCTGGGTAATCTTCAACAATGCTCGATCTCGATAACGGTGCACAACTCCCGCTACAGGGGTAAAACGACCATCACCAATAGGATCATCTAACTCTTCTGGCAGGACATGATTCTCTGCTATCGAAGGGATAAATTGGCGCAACAGCGCCTCTCGCTCTTCCCCTTTTGCACGGAAAATCTGCTGTTGCATTGTCGGACTAATCTTAATCTGAAAGGATTGAGCAACTTGATCAATCTCCGCTCCCGGCTCAAGTAACTTTTCTGTATAAAGGTGATCTAAGGTCGTCCAATACTGGCTCATTGCGCTATACTATCCTGTAAAAAATAATCTTATTATCATAAAGGATTTTACATGAATAAGAGAGTAATTTGTTTGATGGGCCCTACCGCTACCGGGAAAACGGAGCTTGCGATGCGAATTGCCGATCAAATTCCGGTAGAGATTATCTCGGTAGATTCGGCCATGATCTATCGGGAGATGAATATCGGGACCGCTAAGCCTGATGCCGAGACCTTAATCCGTTATCCTCACCGCTTGATCGATATTTGTGAGCCGACCGAACGTTACTCTACTGCTGAATTTCGCCGTGATGCGATCTATGAGATCGAAAGAAGCTTTGCTGCAGGAAAGATCCCCCTTCTTGTCGGAGGGACCTTTCTCTACTTTCAGTCACTCTTAGAAGGAATCTCCCCGATTCCACAAGTCTCATCGGATACTTTAAAGCAGCTGACAGAGCGTGCGGAGATAGAAGGGAGCGCAGTACTACATCAAGCGCTTAAGGAAGTTGACCCTGATAGCTTTCAGCGCCTCAACCCAAATGATACTCAACGGGTAATTCGGGCGCTGAGCGTCTACCTTGAAACAGGAAAACCTCTGACCTACTACTGGAATCTCCCTAAAAAACCGGGAATTGCCTACCCATTTCTTAAAATTGCCTTAGCAAATAGTGATGAAAAGAGACGCAACCAACAGATCGCCCAGCGTTACCATAAGATGATCGATGCCGGCTTAATTGAGGAGGTTGCAACACTTAGAGAACACTATCCCGAGCTCAATCTCGACTACCCTTCAATGCGTGCTGTCGGCTATCGTCAAATATGGAATTATCTCGAAGGAGAGATGACTTTAGCTGAAGCGGTAGAGCGCGCGATTATTGCCACGAGACAATATGCGAAAAGACAGAGGACTTGGTTAAGAAGCGAGGAAGATCTCGCCATGTTTGAGGTCAATACCCCACACTATACGCAAAAAGCACTCGATCAAATCCTACACTTTATCGATCATTAAATTTCGATAATTAGGTACTAGAGCAGCGCTAGATTGAATAGATTAAGATCAGCGCCTAAGATTGAGATTCTGCAGCCAACTCCGCTTGAAGCTCCTCTTGTAACTCCTCAATAATATCATCCCCTACTTCATGAAGCGGCGTTTGCAGATTATTGTAGTTCAGAAGAATCGAAGCCTCCGTAACAGGCAGTGAACGATTATATTCAAGCTCATCGATAAAGCTATTCATCAAAGCCTCTAACTCATCACTGTCATATCGATTATTAACAGCTAAAAGATGCCGGATACTGAGCGTCTCTATATCTTCAGGAATACGCCAGTAAAGCTCTTTCGGAACAACTGTTTTATAGAAATAACGATGTTTTTGAAAAAAGTTTTTCGGGAGTGCCGAAACGATTGAGAGCGGTTCACCGCCACAAAGTGTATTGAGTTGTCGCACAATGCGACTCGGATGCGCGCCCGTTACAAAAGCAACGTTGATCTCAAAACTACAGAAGTAATCGATCAACTCTTGAGAAGAGAAGTGCCGAAGCGGTATTTTTTTGCGATTAATATTCATCGCCCTTAACACATCCGCTAAAACTTTTGTCTGTGTCGGCTGATCTAGAACACCAAAACTTTGACCTTCAGTGAAGAATTCATCACGTGAAATGCCTCTCGAAACTACAGTAAAGGCCTGATGATAGAGGGGTAATACTAACTGAAAATCATTCGCCAATGATTCATTGTAGAACTGCTCCGTAGTGATAATAAAATCATACTCTCGTAATGCTTTCTGATCGAGATCACCTTGATCATAGTAACGTTCTAGACAGCGATGATAGGGATGAATCACCTCATAGCTCATACAGAGATGATCACTAATTGCACGATCGATCTCTGAAGGCGTCTGTCTTAAGATCTTAATCTCTCGGCGATCATTGTTATCTCCTGCAGCCCATTGTAACGCGCAAAAGGATAACATTAGGATCACTATAAAAAATCGTCTCATCGATCCTCTCTTAGCCTCTTATTTAATTGAGGTTGATATCAACATATTGTGGTCCATACTCTGCTTTCTATATGTCCAATATATCGATACCGCTCTATACAGTCTAAACTTTTTAGTATAAAAAATTTGCGTATAAAAATATAAAAATATAAAAAAGCCCGAATCATCTGATCCGGGCTTTTCTTAATTTGGCTCCTCGACCTGGGCTCGAACCAGGGACCCCTTGATTAACAGTCAAGTGCTACTACCAACTGAGCTATCGAGGAATTAAGAATTGTTATTCTAGATAAAGCGCCTCTTTCTGTCAAACAAAATTATGCCATTGTTAATTAATTGAACAAAAAACATAACAGCAGATCTTATCAATGGGAAAGCTATTACGCCTCACGCTCTTTAAAAGAGAGCTCAACCTGACTGATATAGTTGCCGGAGAAAGGTAGAATTTTAAAGCACATATCATCGATGATCACCTGATCATTCTCTGCCGGAAGACTCCCTGCTGTCTTCATGATCAGCCCACTCAATGTCTCTACATCCTCCTCTTCAATCTCTCTTTGAAAATAATGATTAAATTCCTCCAAAGGGATTAAAGCATCAATCACGTAGAGATTATCACTCAATATCTTGACCTGCTCTGCCGGCTCTTCTCGACGATCATGTTCATCATCAATATCACCGACAATCTGCTCTAAAAGATCTTCAATGGTAATCAGCCCAGAAACTGAGCCAAACTCATCAACGACGAGTGCCATATGAATCCGCTTCATACGAAAATCATTGATCAATGCGGTCACAAACTTCCCTTCAGGGACATACTCTACTGGACGGATGAGGGGTTTAATATCTAACTCTTTCTCACCAATATAGGGAAGCAGGTCTTTTGAGAGAAGCACTCCAGCGATCTCTTCATGGTTATCTGATAAGACGGGAAAACGGGAGTGACCCGATGCAATAATGCGCTCTAAGATTGACTCTGGCGATTCATCAATGGCGATCGTGATCATCTTCGCTCTTGGCACCATAATGTCACGCACAATCTGTTGCGAGCCGGCAATGATAGCGCGAATCATCTCTAATGAATCATCGCTAATTAACCCTTGATTCTTTGCCTCTTCGCAATCTCGAATCAGGCCTTCAATACTAATATCTTTATGTTTATCGAACCCTAGTCGTTGCAACCAAGATTCGCCTTTCCTACTACCTTCTTCAGCCATTATCTCTATTCACCTCTATAGAATTTAAATACTAATAGGCTCATTATTTAACATGTTAAGATTATACCGATATTACTAAAAATGCTACTAAGAAAGTTGATATAAACTATTATTTTTCATTAGAGGGCGGATCTTATATAATGCAAAATCGTAAACAAAAAAGTAGATTGTTAAGATCATCTCTCTGAAGATCAAGATATCTATTGAGCCCACTACTTTTTAGACTACTCCCTATTTCAGAGCTGGTATCCGTTATTTCATGAAAAACAAAAAAAACCATCTAACTACTGGTGAACGTGCTAATCGTGCTGTGGCATACCTTATGCGGCTCATCATCTCTATTATTGTGATCGTGGCACTCGTGGCACTTCCAATCTTTGGCTATTTCATTATCAAAGCCGATCACGAGATTACCCCTGAATTCAAAAATCGCCAATGGGCCCTTCCTGCTCGAGTCTACGCACGTCCCCTAGAACTCTATGCCGGCAAAGAGCTTAAGCCTAAAGAGATGGAGCAAGAGCTAGAGTGGATTCTCTACCGCGCCTCAAAATCTCTTCGTCAGCCAGGAACCTTCTACTTCGATCAAGAGAACAATCGCATCTCCGTTCATACTCGTCCCTTCACCTATAGCGATGGTACGGAAGAGTCACAGCAGATTGAGGTCACTTTTAAAAATAATCGTATTAGTAACATTAAAAATCGTACCACAGGGGAAGAGATCCCTTTGACACGAATTGAACCCCTCTTAATTGCATCGATCTACCCGACACATAATGAAGATCGAATCCTTCTAAAGCGTGAAGAGATTCCCCCCATGTTGATCGATACTCTTCTTGCCATGGAAGATCGTGCATACTACCAACATTTCGGGATCAACCCGAAAGGGATTATGCGAGCATTAGTGACCAACTTTAAAGCAGGAAAAAATGTCCAAGGAGGGTCGACACTCACCCAGCAGCTGATCAAAAACTACTTCTTAACAAGCGAAAAGACATTAGAACGTAAAATTCAAGAGATGTTCTATGCGATCGTCCTCGATTGGCGCTTCGATAAAGATGAGATCTTGGAAGCTTATATCAATGAGATCTATCTCTCCCAAGATGGTGACCGCGCAATCCACGGTTTTGGTTTAGCGAGCGAATTCTTCTTCGGTAAACCGGTCAATGAGCTCTCTATTGGTGAGATTGCGACCCTCGTTGCCGTGATCCCTAGCCCTAGTAGCTACAATCCTCGCCGTAATCCTGAGATTGCAATCAAGCGTCGAAACCTCATTATTGATGTGCTTGTTGAACAGAATCTCTTAAGTGAAGAGGATGCCATTATTGTAAAGGCGGAACCCCTCAAAATTTTAGAAAATCCTCCACCGGCAAAGACACGCTTTCCGGCATTCATTGAGCTTGTCTATAAACAGCTCAAAGAGCAGTATAGCGCTGATCAACTCAACTCAGGTGGCTTAAGAATCTTCACAACGCTCGACCCTATTGTGCAAAACTATGCTGAGCAGTCTGTGATGAATACATTAACGCGCATTGAAAAAGATCGAGGCCTTACGCCTAATATCTTACAAGGTTCCATTGTTATTGCGAAGAATAACACCGGCGAGATCGCCGCGATAGTAGGGGATCGAAATGTAAGACAAGCAGGGTTTAACCGTGCGCTCAATACCAATCGCCCTATCGGCTCTTTAGTAAAACCTTTTGTCTACCTAAGAGCTTTAGAAGAGCCAAGTCGTTACTCTTTAGCAACACCACTCGATGATGCTTCACCTATCAATCTTGTCATTGGTGGCAAAACTTGGAGCCCTAACAACTATGACCGTAGATTGCATGGCTGGGTCCCTCTGATTACGGCACTTGCAAAATCATACAACTTACCAGTGATTCGAGTGGGGATGGATATTGGGATCGATAATGTCGTCGATACCCTCTACCGTCTTGGCGTCAATCCAATCAAATACAATATTCCTGCCGTTCCGGCATCACTCTTGGGATCAGTCGATCTTCCTCCAATTGAAGTCGCACAGATCTACTCTACAATCGCCAATAATGGTTACTATACACCGCTTCGCTCTATTCGCGAAGTGACCGATAGTGAGAGTAAGCTTCTTGCTCAAATTGAGGTTGATCCTATCCAAGCGATTGAACCTGGCCCTAACTATCTCATTACAGAAGCGATGATTGATGTTGTTAATCAAGGGACTGCCGGATCACTGCGAAATAGCCTTGGCAAAAATATTCGCGTTGCGGCAAAAACAGGAACAACGAATGATTATCGAGATAGTTGGTTTGCAGGCTTTACCGGCAACTATACTGCGGTCTCCTGGGTAGGACGTGATGATAATAAACCTATCAGACGTTTAACAGGAACTGCCGGAGCCCTTCCTCTCTGGGCTGGTGCTATGAAGAATCTTCACCTTGAAAACATCGCTCACGATAAGCCGGCAAACATTGTCGATGTCGCAGTCGACCTCTCAACAGGATTGCTTCCCCCGAGAACATCCTGCCCCGATACTAAAATTAGAACGCTTCCTTTCATAGCAGGCTATCAGCCAACCTATGCAAGTGAATGCTTCTATATCCCAGAATCTCCGGAGTCTGGTGGGTTTATATTTGAGTAACATCCCCCTATATCGGGATGTAACTCTCACTGTATTACAGAGATAATCTGTGGTAAATTATAACGACTATTCATCAGTGATTATTCCATGATGCAACAGAATTTGTTTAAGGATATTTTCGTGAAAAGAAATGCCATTTTTTTAATAAGTCTATTAGTCTTAACGGCCTGTGCTGCCACAGCGCCCGAGGGAGCTCGCGTTCGTCCTATCCAAGGACAACCTTATGAGCCTAGCTTCCCTGACAATAGCGGTGCGGTAAAAGCATACGCGCTACAAGATTCACCGGTTCAAGCTCCTCAAAGTAATGAGGTTGGTTTTTTAGGTTCTCAACAACCACAACAAACACCAATGGAGGCACCTGTATTCCCTGCCCCTTCGTCGTCTAACTGGCCTGCAACCACTGCTGGTACTGCAACTCCACAAGCGACATTCCCGGCAACTACAGCTCCCGCCCCTGCTATTCCTGCACCCAACAGTGGTGTTAAGACAGCATCGGCAACGCCTCCAGCTCCTGCAACACCTGTAGCGCCGACGCCTCCAGCAGCACCGTCTGGCGGTAATGCTGTTAAAGTTCTCCTCGATGATGCACGCAAAGCAGTTCAAGAGAATCGTCTCGATAAAGCGGCTAGCTCGCTTGAAAGAGCTGTTCGCTTAGAGCCGAGAAATGCAAGTATTTGGTACGATCTTGCACAGATTCGTCTTCATCAGAAAAACTATGCAGCAGCCGAACAGATGGCCAATAAATCTATTAGCTTTACTAAGAACGAAGATCTCATTAAACGAAATCGTCAAATTATCGCGGCAGCGCAAAGTGCTCGCTCAGCGGGTAACTAGATCGCCCAGATAGTTTAATAGTTCATTTAAAACGTAAGCTTGATCTAGCCCATTTGACAAAATGTCTCTTGGGCTATATCTGCATTGAAGAATAATAAATAATAATTTTTGAGCAATAGAGATCTTTCTTCCCTGCGCTTTTATCGAGTGCTCTTCTATTTTTCTATAAGAAGAGCCGGAAGTGCTTGTAAGCAACCTCTATTTCTCTACTGGAGAAAAAATGAAGCGGATGCTAATTAATGCAACTCAACAAGAAGAGATGCGAGTTGCCCTCGTTGATGGACAACACCTATATGATTTAGATATTGAAAATGTGGCCACAAAACAGAAAAAGGCCAATATTTACAAAGGTAAAATCACCCGAATCGAACCCTCTTTAGAGGCTTGCTTTGTCGATTATGGTTCTGAACGCCATGGCTTTTTACCCTTTAAAGAGATCTCTAAAGAGTATTTTAAAAACCCTCAAGATCATCAGATGGCGGTTAAGGATCAGCTCGAAGAGGGTCTTGAGCTTATTATTCAAGTTGAACGTGAAGAGCGTGGTAATAAAGGGGCGGCTCTCACCACTTATATCTCTCTTGCCGGACGCTATCTTGTATTAATGCCCAATAATCCTCGCGCAGGGGGCGTATCTCGTCGTATTTCAGGAAAGAGCCGTGCCGAGATTAGAGATGCGATGGCTGATTTAGTCGTACCCGAAGAGATGGGGCTAATCGTGCGCACAGCAGGAATGGGGAGAACCGCAGAAGAGCTACAGTGGGATCTCGATTATCTCATTATGCTGTGGGAAGCGATTCAAGAAGCAGGAACAAAACATCCAGCCCCTCTTCTAATATTCCAAGAGAGTAATATTATTATTCGCGCACTTCGCGACTATTATCGTAGTGACATTGGCGAGATATTGATCGACGATAAGGAGGTCTTTAAAGAGGCCGAGGTCTTTATCAATACCATCATGCCGCAAATTGGCGATAAGATTAAACTCTATGATGATCAGATTCCGCTCTTTACAAGATTTCAGGTGGAGTCACAGATCCAGACGGCCTATGAGCGCAATGTCCGCTTACCATCAGGAGGCGCCCTCGTATTTGACCATACAGAAGCACTCGTATCGATCGATATTAACTCAGGTCGCTCAACAAAGGGGGCCGACATTGAAGATACCGCTCTCAACACAAACCTTGAAGCAGCGGAAGAGATCGCTCGTCAATTAAAACTTCGTGATCTCGGTGGTCTAGTCGTTATCGATTTTATCGATATGCTCGATAGCAAAAATCAACGTAAAGTTGAATCAGCACTCCATGACGCACTCGCATCGGATAGAGCCAGAATTCAGGTAGGACAGATCTCACGATTTGGACTATTAGAGATGTCTCGCCAAAGATTACGCCCATCACTTGATGAAACTTCACATATTGTTTGTCCTCGCTGTGAAGGGCAAGGAACCATTCGAGACACCAAATCTTTAGCATTGGGCATTCTTCGTCTCATTGAAGAAGAGTGTTTAAAAGAGCGCACTTCTGAACTCGTGATTCAAGTTCCCGTAAATGTCGCGGTTTACCTCTTAAATGAGAAGCGATCTGATGTAGAAGATATTGAATCTCGCCTAAAAGTTCGGGTAATTGTGATCCCTGACACAGAACTTGAGACCCCACACTTTAAGATGACTCGTTATCGCATCAACGATGATGAGACAGGTGCAGATAGTGAATCGCATATCATTAAAGAAGAACTTACAATCGATGATATTCGAAATCAGGCCGTCATTGCTAATAAGAAATTGATGGAAAAGCCCGCTGTTTCAGGAATCTCCCCTATGGCTCCTCCACCAAAAGTTGAGGAAGCGGCTCCCGAAGCAACTGAGAAAAACTTTGTGCAAAAAACTGAAGCGGTTTTAAGCTCAATCTTTAACTATGTCAAAGCACTCTTTAATAAGACAACCCAGAGTGATGATAAAGCTGAAAAGAAGAAAAAAGAGGTAAAAAACCCTCGCGAACAACGCAATAATAATCGTAATCGCGATAACCAACAGCGCAATAATCGTGGACGCAACAATCAACAACGTCAACGTAATCAACGCCATAATCACCCTAGCCGCAATACGATCGAGACTGTTGAACGCGAAGTTGATATAAATGCGGAATTTAATCAAACGACTCAACAAAATGAGCCGAAAGAGAATAATCGTCGCAATAATCAGAATCAACAACAGAATCAGCAGCAAGAGCGAAATAATCAGAACCAACGCCGCAATCAGCAAAATCGAGCGCAACAAGAGTCACAAAATGGGCAAGAGAGACAGCGAAAGCGCAACGAACGTAATGAGCGTAACAATGGTCGCAATGAGGCTGACAATGAGAAAAATCAGCAGGTAGCGGCCTCACAACAGCCGACTGATCAAAACAACCAAGGTCGAGACAATGATCGTGGCAATGAGGGCTCTCAACGTAACAAAGATCGTAATGAGCGACAAAATGAACGCCAGAACCAACGGCAAAAACGTCGTGATGAGGGGAGTGATGAAGCAAAAAAAGAGCAAGTCACTGAGAGCAAAGAGCATAGCTCTGAAGAGAAATCGGAAGAGAGAGCGCCTCGTCAACGCAATCGTCGCGATCGAGATCAACGATCTGATTCTAAAAAGTCTGGCAACAGAAACAATAGAGTTCAGGAAGAAGAGATCATCGAAGTAAAAGTTGGTGAAGAAGTTAAACAACGCGTTATTAGAACCGGTCGTCCTAGAATCGCTAAAGAGGAGCAAGAGCAACTCAAACAGGTCGAGGAGAAAGCACAAACCCACGATCAACCTGCTGAAAAAGAGGTCCTAACGACAAAACCAGAAGCTACAAAAAAAGCTGAGGCGCCAAAAAACACTGATGCTGATCATATCGCTCGCGAAAAGGAGATGAGTAAAAAACCATCTAAAGAGCAAGTAGATAAAAGAGTGGCTGAAAGCATTGTAGAGAAAGAGAGAGCGACAGCTGATCAACCAGCACCAAAAGATGAAAAAGCTCAACAGACTGCAGTAGAAACACCATCTAGAGAGGAGCAAGCTACTCAAAAAAATGGCGCTCAAGAGCCGTCTAAAAGTGAAGCTGACACAATGAAAGCAGATGTTAAGCGCTCGGCTTCTGATAATAAGATGCCGACAACACAAGCAGATGCTAAAGATGAAATGCACCCTCCAAAAGAGCAGCATAATCTAGCGCCGACGAAAGAAGCTGTCACTACAGAGCAAGCAAAAGAGGGGAATAGAGAGATCATCGACAATCATGATACTCATGATTCGTCTCGCTCCACTCCTACGACGACATCGAAAGAAGTTAAGGCTGAGGCGACTGTAGCGCAAAATGATCAACAACCAGAGCAGAAAGCAATGCCACAGGTTGAAAAGTCTATTGTGACAGAGGATCAGAAAGCCGTTAAATCAAACGAAAAAATGGCGATCCCATCATCTGATTCAAGAATGGAAGATCCGGAAGAAAAAGCTGCCGGAGCAACAGCTGAAGTAGAAGAAAAAGCGATCGAAAAAATCACCGAAAACGAGGTAAATAGAGCCTCGCCACGTGATTAAGATTATCTATAAGAGCCTTTCGATAATTCAATGAGCCTTTTCATTGAATTATCGAATCAAAGCCCCTATTATAAATAGTGTAACGAGATCGAGGAGATTACTTCTCGAACAAAACGAATTCCGAGTCACTTTCAATATAAAGGAGTTTTCAATGACTTTTGATACAGACTTTACTTACCGCATCCCAAAAACTGTGGGTGATACTTTAGAAGCCTTTGAAGTTGTTGCTGCAAAACCTGGTTTTAACAATCCAGAAGAGAATGGTGTTTCTGCATTTGAAACAATCACAGAAAAATCATTCCCAGGTAAATGGAAAATTATCTACTTCTATCCAAAAGACTTTACTTTTGTCTGCCCAACAGAGATCGTTGAGTTTGATAAAATCGCTAAAGAATTTGAAGACCGTGATGCAGTACTCATGGGCGGATCTACAGATAACGAATTCTGTAAATTAGCTTGGAGACGCGCGCATCCAGATTTAGATAAATTAGGTCACTACTCATTTGCTGACCCAGCAGGTGATTTAGTTGATATGCTTGGCGTTCGTGATGAAGAGTCAGGTGTTTGCTTACGTGCAACATTTATCGTAGACCCACACAATGTTATCCAACACGTATCTGTAAACCCAGACAGCGTTGGTCGTAACGTTCCTGAAGTTTTACGTATCCTTGATGCGCTTCAAACTGATGAGCTTTGCCCATGTAACCGTCCAGTAGGTGGTGAAACTCTCTAATTCCATTCAGGATTGAAGAGACAAAGCTTAAAGGTTATAGCTTCAATTAAGTGATAACCAATTGATAAGAGGGCTACTCAAATTGAGTAGCCCTCTCTTTATTCTCCCTTTATTATCCCTTTATTTTCTCTTTCCATCTATCAATCTCTGATCTATGAATCTCTAATCTATCAAGCTTGTTTATCAGGTCCTTGTTTATCAACCCCTTATTTGTCTGACTCTTTTTTACGCTTCGCTCGAGGATGAGCGGCATCAAAAACCTTCGCCAAATGGTTAAAATTGAGATGAGTATAGACTTGGGTTGTAGAGATATCAGCATGCCCTAATAACTCCTGCACTAATCGTATATCTTGGCTCGACTCTAAAATATGGGTCGCCATTGAATGGCGCAAAAGATGGGGATGAAGATTAATATTAACCCCACTCTGCTCTGCATAACGCTTCACCCGGCGGCTAATTTGCCGATCTGAGAGCCGTCCTCCCTTTTGAGATATAAAGAGCGCCTCATCATCTCGATCGAGCAGTGAGGCAGCAGATAACCACTCTTGACGAATCGACAACCACTCTTTAATCGCTATCAGTGCAACCTGACCTACAGGCACTAAACGATCCTTTCCCCCTTTACCATCAATAACGCGCACCAAATGCTCATTAAGATCGAGATGCTGCAAATTAAGCGCTGCAACCTCGGCAAGACGCAGACCACTAGAGTAGAGAAGCTCTAAAATCGCAAGATCACGCTTCTCTAACAGATCCTCCGGCGGACGATCTAAAATGGTCTTTAAGAGCTCAGCTTCTACAACTTTTGGTAAACGTTCCGCTTTCTTAGGGGGGGAGATTAACCTTGCGGGATTATAAGTCACAATCTCTTTCTCTAATAGATAGGTGAAAAAGATTCTCAAGGCAGCAAGATGCGTTTCAAGACTAGCGCTACTAAGACGCTCACGCTGCTTTCGGCGATCCCCTTTCGCCTTAAAGATCAGATATTCCCGCAATACTCGCTCATCACATTCAGGCCAAGCATCGATCTCCCGCTCTTTAAGATAGACAATCAATTGACTCAAAGCCTGCTGCTTTACCCGCGCACTATGGGGAGAGTAGATCTTTTGATACCCACTTAAAAAAAGATTCGCCTCTTGGCACAAAGGCGAATCGATCTCTTTATCAATTTCATTAATATTGAACATTCTCTCTTATTTTTGTCTTGCTAAAAGAGGGACCTGATGATCCCTCCTATTATGCGTCCCTTAATTATAGATCTTTTAATGTAGACCTAATGTTTTACGGAGATTTTCTAATGAGAACATCTCATCAAACTCTTCAGCGCCTATTAAGCCCCGCTCTAAAACAACATCGCGGACACTTTTGCCTGTTTTAGCACAGATACGCCCGACAATATCCCCCTCACCATGACCAATAATTGGATTGAGATAGGTGATAATACCGATGGAGTTCAAAATATAATTGAGACAGTAACTCTCATTTGCGGTAATCCCCTCAATACAACGATCTTGTAAAGAACGACAAGAGTTCATCAACAACATCATCGACTCAAAAGTCGATTGTGCAATAACAGGCTCCATCGCATTAAGTTGCAATTGCCCTGCTTCAGCAGCAGTTAAAACCGTTGTATCATTTCCAAACACCTTAAAGCAGGCATTATTAACAGCTTCTGGCAACACAGGATTGATCTTTGCGGGCATAATCGAGCTTCCTGCCTGTAATTCAGGGAGATTGATCTCTTTTAATCCTGCTCGAGGACCTGAAGAGAGAAGACGAAGATCATTTGCCATTTTAGACAACTTAACAGCAAAGCCTTTTAATGCTGAATGGAAATAGACAAAATCTGATAAATCTGATGTTGCGGCAATAAGATCATCCGCCGGTTTAAAGGAGAACCCTGTAATCTCCGAGAGATATTGAGCCGCAAGCTCAGCGTAACCATCTGGCGTATTGATTCCCGTACCGATCGCTGTCCCGCCTAAGTTAATCGAGAGCAACGTTTGTCGAGCAAGTTTTAAATAATCGATGCCCGCCTTAATCTGATATGCAAATGCGCCAAACTCCATTCCTAAAGTCATAGGTACCGCATCTTGTAACTGCGTACGCCCCATTTTTAAGACTTCAGAAAACTCCTTCTCCTTCTCCTTCAACCCTTGGTATAGATAATCTGCCGCTTCAATTAATGCCTCAGATACTTTATAAAAAGCGACTCGCATTCCTGTTGGATACGCATCATTTGTCGACTGAGATTCATTAACATGGTCATTAGGATTGATAACATCATAACGCCCTTTCTCAAGTCCTAGCGTTTCGAGCGCAAGATTAGCAATTACTTCATTCACATTCATGTTAAGTGAAGTTCCTGCACCACCTTGGAATGCATCAATAGGAAAATGTTGGTAGTAAGTATCATCCTTTAGAAGGAGATCACATGCCGCAACAATGGCATTCCCCACCTCAGGTTTGATAGCTCCTAAATCCATATTCGCCTTTGCTGCTGCTTTTTTTACTGCTGCTAAGCCATAAATAAATTGTGGATTATCTCGGTTCTTCTGGGTTGAAATGGTGAAGTTATTGATTGCTCGCTGGGTGTGGATGCCGTAGTAAGCATCACTTGGTACTAATAATTCCCCTAACAAATCAACTTCTGACCGATAACCCATTTTCTTTCTCTCCACTTGATATACGTCACTAAACGTATTTATATTACGATTTAAAATATTTCCCTTGTTTCACGTCTCTTAAACGTTTTTTATCTCGACTGCTCCTCGATTCTGAGTGAGGCTGCGGAGATAATCTGCGAAGCTCACGCTCGTGCTCTCTTCGAGCAATACTCGCCTCTGTCTCTTGATACATTGTCATTGCTACAGATGCTGGACCGCGTTGCTCGATAAGCAAGCACACTTCGACTTCGTAGATCACTTGTAACTTCCTTATCGTTACCAAATCACCTACGATGATAGTTCTGGAAGGCTTGGCCTCAATGCCATTGACTTTTACGCGCCCTTTATTAATCTCATCCGTAGCAAGACGGCGAGTCTTATAAAATCGGGCGGCCCATAACCATTTATCTAGACGCATAAGTTTTCTTCACACTATTTTGTTATATTAGATCAAAAAAAAAATTGCAAGCTTTAACGAAAAAATAGCCGCATTTTCCAATACGGCTACTTTATTATCAATAAGTTATCGACCTTTTTGCTCAGATAATGATCTACCGCAGTAGTACAGAATATCACCTATTTTTCATCATCCGACAAAACGATATTTAACTCTAAAACGTCACAGTCTCCGTCGCGTTCCATCGCTATATTGATCTGCTCAGATTCAACCGGCAAATAACGACGAACAACTTCCAATATATCTCGTTGAAGATCTTGCATAAAATCTGGATTTCCATCCATATTCTTTACACGCTCATGCGCAACAATAATCTGTAAGCGCTCTTTTGCAATCGATGCCGTATTTGATCTACGACGCTTGCCGAACAACAGCTGAAACATCTCTAACCTCCAAAAATCCGTCCAAAGAAGCCTCTCTTAGGCGCTTCAATAAAACGATGAGGGAGATCTTTTCCAAGAAAACGCTCAACAATGTCATTAAAGGCTTGTCCTGCATCTGACTCTTCATTCATAATCACAGGTTCCCCTGAGTTAGAACATTGCAATACGGCCTGAGACTCTGGAACCACTCCTAAAAGGGGAATACCAAGAATGTCTAAAATATCATTCACAGAGAGCATATCACCATTTGCGGCACGGGTTGGATTATAGCGGTTAATAACAAGATGCTGATTAACCTCTTTTCCCTCTTCTGCTCTCTTTGTCTTACTAGCAAGAATCCCTAAGATACGATCGGAATCTCGAACAGATGAGACTTCTGGATTGGTCGTTACAATAGCATCATCTGCAAAGTACATCGCAAGCTGTGCACCTTTCTCAATCCCCGCGGGCGAATCACAGATAATAAACTCAAAACCCATCCCATCGAGTTCTTTCATCACCTTTTCAACACCCTCTTTCGTTAGAGCATCTTTATCACGTGTTTGGGAAGCGGGAAGAATGTAGAGATTCTCAAGACGACGATCCTTAATCAAGGTCTGTGCCAATGATGCTTCATCATTCACAACATTAACAAAATCGTACACAACACGACGCTCACATCCCATGATAAGGTCTAAATTACGTAAACCCACATCGAAGTCGATCACAGCGGTCTTATGTCCATTTTTTGCAAGCCCTGCTGCAATGCTCGCACTCGTCGTCGTTTTACCTACACCACCCTTTCCGGATGTTACAACTATGATTCTAGCCACTCGTGCCCCCACATACTAATTCTATCTAATTTAGACTATCTAACTTAAACTCTTTACCAATTTTGTTGATCCTATAAGAGATCAAGTACTAAAGTGCTTTTAAAACATCGTTTTTAAAACATCTGAAAAGCATAAATTCTAAAATTCACACATCTCATCACACTGCACTATCTTTATCTAATTCCATACGGAATAGATTTAAAGATGATTTTCAACAATCGATTTTAACCGATCGCTCTATTAATAGAGCCTTCATATTGCATCATCCTGCTATTAACCACAATATAAATTGCATTTTAAATTACATTTAACTTATATCCTGATTTTATATTCAGATAATACAAGCTATACTACACTCTGTAATCTCTACAATTCCTATAACCTCTATAACATACCGCCTCTTATTCTCATCCTATCAAGAGGTGCATATCAACAGATAAGGATCTGCGCAGGCTTATTAAAATAATTCTTAACATCTATTCTTAACATCTAATTTTAGCATCTTATTGACGCCATCTACTCTATAATGAACTACTTCTACAACTATTCTAATATAGAGCTTACATAGCATGTTGCAACTGATTCCTTAATGCATCTGATTAATATCACAATTAATATCACAATTAATCCGCTAAAATTAATCTGCTATTTAATAATATAATGGGTTACGCCATCATTGATTGCACTTAATGCGTTACGCTGAATCTAAAAGAGAGGAAATAACAGCTCCTACCTCTTTATACCATCGCTGAGAACTACTTTACTAACTGCTCAATCTTAAGCTCATCTTGATCAAGATAGATCTGAACCGTTTTCCCTCTAAGCTCAGCGGGAATGTCCTCTTGCATCCGATAAAAACCAGCTATTGCAACTAACTCCGCTTCTAATGATTGGCAGAAGATTCTTGCAGATCGATTGCCATGAATACCAGCTAGAGCACGACCTCTTAAAGCACCATAGACATGAATATTACCATCGACTAGTAACTCAGCCCCTTCATTGACAGAATTGATCACCACCAGATCCCCTTGAGGAACAGATAGTTGCTGTCCTGAACGAACTTGTTGGACATGCATCATTGTCTCGATGGGTTCAGCAGGTTCTACAACCTCTTGAGGTGTCACCTCTTCTGCTACCTCTTCATGCGATATTTCACGCTGCTCTTTCGCAACAATTTCAGCGCTATTGAGCTCAATTTCACGCGAACGACCACCGTTACCGGCTAAAAGAGCCCATCCAGCATTGCCCGCCTTAACAGCTAAATCTTCATTAGCATTTCTTAAGCCTACCGGAATAAGATCTCTATTGAGTAGCAGATTCTTTAACCACTTCAGGTCTAAGCTGTTACCCACTTTAATCGCAGATAGATCAACAATTATTGGAATACCTCTAAATAATTGAGGAGAGCTATCAATTTGTCTTGATAGCTCATCCTCTAATAATTTTAGATCTATTCCTCTCAAATAGAGAACCATCATCGTTGATAGCTCTCCCTTCAATTGATAAATTTTACTTTGAGACATAGATTCTTTTATAAATCAAAAATTTAAAAATTAATGATCATGACCATCGGCATGAACGTGACCATGTGCAAGCTCTTGCTCAGTTGCATCACGCAAGCCTACTACCTCAACTTCAAAGTTAAGATTTTTACCTGCTAATGGGTGATTTGCATCCAATTTGATTGTCTCATCAGATACAGCAAGAACTCTAAATGCTTGCATTTGACCATCGGGTGTTGTACCCGTTACTTGCCAGCCCACTTGAACTTCTTCATCTTCAGGGAATGCTGTACGGGGAACTTCAATGATAAAATCATCGTTTGACTCGCCATAGCCTTCAGCTGGAGAAACAGTAAATGAGAGGGTTTGTCCTTCAGTTGCACCTTCAAGCGCTTTCTCAAATCCAGGGATCATCATTCCATGCCCTTGAATGAAATCCAAAGCCTCTTGACCTTTGTTTGTATCAAGGAGCGCACCTTGGTCATCGGTGAGGGTATAAATTACGCTAACTACTTTATCTTTTGCTACTGTCATTGAATGTTCCCTTTATCGATTTTACGAGTATAATTAGTCCGTACACTATACAGCAAAGCACGTAGTATATAAACGATTAAATCCTTATCATTTGAGCGTCTAGACTACTTTCCACTTTTATTCCTAATTATTGTGACACTATATTATGAACGCACAACAACAAAAAGAAGCTGTTGCAAAAGCAGCGCTACAATATATCCCTGAAGATCAAATCTTAGGTCTAGGCACCGGCTCCACTGTCGATTGCTTAATTGCCCTGCTTCCTACGCTTCCTTTTAAGATCAAAGGGGTTGCATCGAGCTCAGAACGAACCTCAAAACAGGTCGAAGCCCTCGGCATTCCAATTGTCGATCTTACAGATATCACACTTATCGATACTTATATTGATGGCGCCGATGAGATCAACCACAACCTGGCCATGATCAAAGGAGGGGGCGGCGCTTTAACACGCGAAAAGATCGTCGCAGCTCATGCTAATCGCTTTGTCTGTATTGCCGACCAATCAAAACTGGTGAAGACTTTGGGTCAATTCCCACTCCCGATCGAAGTGATCCCGATGGCGGCACATTACGTGATGCGTAAAATGGAGCAGATGGGAGGGAGAGCTCAAATTAGAGAAGGATTTATCACCGATAACCATAATCTCATTGTTGATGTCTCCGGCCTTAAGATCACAAGCCCTATTCAATTAGAGGCATCTATCAATCAGATCACCGGCGTAGTAACTAATGGTCTATTTGCAGCACGCGGTGCGGATATTCTTTTAATGGCAGATGAGGCGCTTAACATTCAGACCATTACTAAAAAATAGTAAGAAGTAGTGGCAAAAAGTAGCAGCAATAAGTAGTAATAAGCAGTAAAAAGACCATTACAGAGAATGACTCGCGGTAGAGCAATAGAGTAAAATAGTGAGATCATTAAGATGGCCATGAGAAGCCCCATACAAAAGGGCTCTCGATCTCATCTGATCTAACCCCTGATACCAATAATTGATAGATCACATACCCCATAACCTTCCATTCCACCGACCTTTTTAAGGAGCCATTATGACAACTGCAGAGATCTTTAAACGTCTCCTCCAGCTCTTTATATTAGGCATCCTGCTCTATTTTGCTTGGGTCATCTATCAAGATAGTCGTAGCCAAGAGAAAGTGGAGTCAACAGATCCACAACTTTCACTCAATGACTTTGAAGTCTTTCGTTATAACAGAGAGGGGGTTCTTGAATACCGCCTTATTGGAGAGACACTTGTACATTATGATAATGAGGAGGGAGGGTATTTAACAGATCCTTTCCTAAAGCATTATGACTTAAGCCATGATCAACATGAGACGCAAGAACTTAGCAATCTTGTTGAATGGACCGCCAAAAGTGATTTTGCCCGCTATACACAGGATAAGTCTCTTTTAACATTGATCAAAAATGTCAATCTCCATAAGCCGAACCGAGAAAAACCTCAAGATGATATGGTTATTACAACCGATCTTCTCTATATCCATGATGAGGGGGAGAAAGTAACGACCGATCTCTTTGTGGAACTTGAGATGCCAACACGACAACTCTCTGGATACGGCTTGATCGGCTATCCTCATAAAGAACTATTTACACTCCATAGAGATGTAAAATCGACCTATATAACTGAATCTGATACAGGGCAACACGATGAAAAATAATCTCTTACCCTCCCTCTCTCCTCTTTTTAAACAGGGTATCTCTCTTCTTCTCCTCTCTCTCTGCTTCAGCGGTATCAGTAATATTGCATTAGCACTACCCGAAGATCGTAAATTACCCCTCCATATCGATGCTGATTGGTCTGAATTTCAGAGTAATTCGCCAACCGAACCTACCGGTATCTATCGTGGAAATGTTGTTATGGTCCAGGGTAACCTCACGATCTATGCCGATGAAGCCCACTTCCTTCTCGAAGATGGTGAGTTGGAGTATATTATTGCTACCGGCAATCCCGTAAAGATTAAAGATCTTCCAAAGCCTGATGAACCCTGGGTTTTTGGCGAGGGGAAAACGCTTCGCTACTATCCTAAGCGCGCTATTTTAGAGCTAGAAACCAATGCACAGGTAGAACAGAGCAATGATATCGCAACGGCCAATAAGATTATCTATGATCTCGATACGCGTACAATCAACGCTGAGCGAAGCCCTAAAGAGCGAGTCCACTTTACAATTCAGATGGATAATCGCGATAAATAGTGGCCATATCGCTCTTCTCCCTATCACACTTAGATAGAGTAAGAGTGATAGAATCAAAATGACTTATCAAGAATCTCATACCAGTAAAAGGTAAAGCAAACGATGCTACTAACTGCACAAAATCTTATTAAGCGCTTTAAGAATCGTACTGTTGTTAATGGTGCCTCATTCCATATCGAACAGGGCGAAGTTGTAGGACTGTTAGGACCCAATGGTGCCGGAAAAACAACGAGCTTCTATATGACGGTTGGTCTAATTACTCCCGATGAAGGCGAGGTCTTTATCGATGATAATGAGATCACCCAAAGCCCAATGCATATCCGCGCCCAACTCGGCATCGGCTATCTTCCCCAAGAGGCATCGATTTTTAGAAAAATGAGTAGCCGCGATAATATTCTTGCGATCTGTCAAACCCGAAAAGATCTCTCCCCACAAGAGCAACAAGCCCTCACAGATGAGCTATTAGAAGATTTCAAGATTACGCATATCGCCAACTCTTTGGGAATCTCGCTCTCAGGAGGAGAACGTCGCCGTGTTGAGATTGCCCGGAGTCTTGCTCTTAATCCTAAATTCCTACTACTCGATGAACCTTTTGCCGGTGTTGATCCCCTTTCAGTATCAGATATTCAATCGATTATCTTACAGCTCTCTAAGCGCAATATTGGTATCTTAATTACCGATCACAATATTCGTGAAACGCTCTCCATCTGTGAGCGCTCCTATATCTTAAGTGCCGGCACAGTCATTGCAGAGGGTGATACCGAATATCTCCTCAACCATGAGGATGTCCGCCGTGTCTATTTGGGAGAAAACTTCTCTTTATAAACAATTCTCTCAATCTCTCAATCTCTCAACTCTCCAAGAATCCTAATATTCTCTCTAGATGTGTACTCTCTAAAGATCTGTTAAAGAGTAGATGTCAAAAATGTATTTCAAAGAATGGGTTTCAAAGAAGAGACTTCAAAGAGTGGGAGGCAAAAGAGAGATTAAAACATGAAGAGAGTAAGGGATTCAGCGCTGGCGATCACATTTTGTTATCATGCTCTCTAACCGCCGTGAGGCATACTTTAAATAGCTATTTTAAATAGTAGTGGATAGAGGAGATATCATGAAACCGAGCTTCTTTTTTTATGATCTTGAGACCTTTGGCATTAGCCCTAAAGAGGATCGAATTGCCCAATTTGCCGGCATTAGAACAGATGAAGAGTTCAATATCATTGAAGAGCCGATCAATATCTACTGCCAACCACCGAAAGATTATATTCCTGATCCTAATGCGATTCTTATTACCGGCATCACGCTCGAGGAAGCGCAAGAGAAAGGGATGCCTGAAGCGCAATTTGCAGCTCAAATTGAAGAGGCCTTCTCTAGACCTAATAGCTGTATTTTAGGATATAACAATATCCGCTTCGATGATGAGATGATTCGTTACCTCTTCTATCGTAACTTTATCGATCCCTATGCCTATAGCTGGCAAAATGGGAATTCTCGCTGGGATCTACTCGATGTTGTCCGTGCAACTTATACTTTTCGCCCTGAAGGAATAGCGTGGCCACAAGATGAGATGGGAAATATTAGCTTCAAACTAGAGAATCTCTCTAAAGCCAACGATCTACTTCATGAGAAAGCACATGATGCGTTAAGTGATGTCTACGCCACAATCGGTATGGCGAAGCTGATCAAAGAGAAGCAGCCTCGGCTCTTCTCCTACTACTTTAACCATCGACGCGCACGAGATCTGCAACAATTGATCGATCTTCGCTCGCTCAAACCATTACTACATATCTCCGGCATGTTTGGCTTAGAGCGCAATAATATCTCTATGATGGCGCCAATCCTCTTCAGCCCACAAAATCGTAATGAGCTTATCTCTATCGATCTTATGGGAGATGTTGAACCACTACTTCATCTCTCGGCGGAAGAGGTTCGAGAAAAGCTCTATACTCCTAGTGCGGAACTTCCTGAAGGCGAAGCACGGATACCTCTAAAGGGGATTCATCTCAATCGTTGCCCCATTTTAGCGCCCACCGCTCTACTCTCAACGCTTCCTAAAGAGACCCTCGATCAACAACGATGTCAGAAAAATCATCAACTTATTCTCAACAATCGAGAGCTGATCGAAACAAAATTGATGGAGATCTATCAAACCCCCCGTATCTTTGATAATGACCCACATAGTGAGCCGGTCGAAACACTTCTATATCAAGGATTTTTTGAGCGAAAAGATCGGCACCAGATGGATCTTGTTCCTAAGATGAGTGGTGAAGAGCTGAAATATCATGAGTTCTATTTTGATGATCCACGTCTCGATCCTCTACTCTTTATCTACCGTGCTCGCAACTATTTTGAGACACTCTTTGAGGATGAACAAGATGAGTGGCAACGCTATATTCTTCTCAAAAAAGAGTATTACCGCAGTCGCTATCAACCGATCTATAAAACATTATTGGAAGAAGCGGAAACAGATGAAGATCAAAATAAGATCGCTTTACTTCAATCGATTCAACACTACTACCAATAAGTTACTCTATCGACCCACCTCTCTTAAATCTGATCATAAGCGATAAAATTGATGCCCCCTCTTCTCGATCTCTCTATTGCCTCCTGCAATGTTCAAAATCTCTATGAACACTCCTCTCTGCAGAAGCTCTTCAATTTTATTATTGCACTCGATGATCCTCTCAATCTTCCTGACATCATCGCCCTACAGGAGATAGGTGCAGAGACAGACGAGCAGAAGGATTACGCTCAAGCTATTATTGGCGAACGAATTTGTACAATCGTTAAAAATATGACTGGAGTGAACTACCGCTATTACGATCTTCCCCCTACCAATGAGAGTTCAGGCGGTGCACTTAATTTAAATATTCGCCCTGCATTTCTGATTAAAGATTCAATCACAGTCACAGAACTACATACATTGCCGCCGATGGCTTGCTTTTCCGGCGATGAGAGCCGCTTCTTTTCGGCGTCACGCTATCCGCTTGTTCTCACTATCGATTATCAAAAACAGCCTATTACCCTCATTAACTGCCACTTAAAATCACAAAATGCAAAGACCAATCAGGATAAAAAGCGAGCACGAAAGCAGAGAAATGAACAAGCTCGCGCAATTTACAACTTCTATAATAAATTGTTACCTACCCACTATATTATTCTCTTAGGGGACTTTAACGATACACCCAATAGCCAAACGTTAGAGATCTTACAAGGAGGAGAGCTAATCTCAATCTGGAAAGATTATCCTGGTCGACTCTACACAACAAAGCATCGAAATCGACCTGTTGTACTAGACTATATTTTAGTAGACAAACGCCTTTCATTTCACACGCCACAAGCACACCATATCAACACCCAACTAGAATATACCTTTCGTTATTCCGATCACGACCCTATCAGCGTCGAAATCACCCCTCTCTCAGAGGATCTAATAGTCAGATAGCCCCACCAATTAATGCTCGAAATGGCGTGTTGAGTTGAGACAAGCAACAATACTCTTTCAACAAACACCATCTTTAATACATCTTTTATATACTTTCATATACGTCCATATATGTTCATATAAGCTCATGTAAAAGCTCATATGAACTCAATACAGGTTCAATATGAGGTCATTCAAGATAAATTCATGCTATATGAGTGCAATATGAGTGCATTGTGAGATATAGAGATTAAAAGAGCGATTAAAAGAGAGTTTAAAAGATCTAGCTCAAAGGAGATAGATAAGGAGAGTGTTACGATGAAAAGAAGAAGGGTAATCGATCATACTAAAAATCTTCTTAAGAGTCTTTTTCCCCCTTTCTGTACCCTCTGCCAACAAAAAATTGTGATCGAGGAGTATGAAAACCTCTGCCAGAAGTGTTGCCTCGATATTATTTTAGCGGATCGAAAGTGTATCTTTTGTGATACACCCGGTGCATTTTTGTGTCATTTATGCAAAAAAGAATCGCCAAAATTACAAAATATCTTTGTCTGTTTCAATTATGAGAACTCTATCCGCAAAATTATTCAGCAATTTAAATACTCCCTACGCCCCTATTTAGCACGAACACTCAACCAGCTTATCTGGCAACGATCCCTCAATTTCTTTGCTCAATTACCCATCGATACAACAATTATTCCAATGCCGAGTGGCCGCTTACGTGTCGCTAAAAGAGGGTTTAACCCCGTTAGTGAAGTTGCTCGCCATCTCGCACAACGTAGTGAGCTCCCCTACTGTGATAACTACTTAAAAAAACGAGCTTTTTCAATTCCCCAGACAGATCTAAAAAGAGCCGACCGCCTTACCAATCTTCAGAATCACTTTCTTAAAAACCATCAAATACTCCCACCCTCACAACAGAGATCACTTCTCATTATTGATGATGTTGTTACAACGGGGCGCTCTTTTAAACAACTCCTTGAAAGTGTGGATAATCCTCATACAGAGGAGCTTTACGGCCTCTTTATTGCCCAATCTTAGGTTGATAATTAATGGTGATTATGTCAAACTGTCGTTGATGCGTTTCTGTTATGTACGAGCGTTTTTATCACCATACACCTCTTGATCCTAATTTTAATACTTTGGATCGCCGATATTAGGGCTCGGTGTGCAAGCTGATTTAGTTCAGAAGCCTAAAGAACCCTGTTAGGTATCCACTTGAACGTACGCGTTCAAGAGTCTTGGTGATTTGCAACCGACTACTACGGAGGCGCATCCTTTTTTTGCCTTAAAAAAGTATCTCTCTAGCGAAGGTTATATAGCATCAATGCTTAAAATCAGAGCGTATCTATACCTTCCTCTATTAACACCTTATAAATAGAGCTATTGTAGCCGATAGATCGCCAATAATGGCGCTCAGTAAGCATTAGGGATGTTGCTTATAGACTTGAATCAATAACTACTTAAAGTAGCGGTTAATAAGGCTATTTTGCTTCTCCACTCTTTTATCATTCATCCATATCATCATCTTTCTAGCTTGAAGCAGCTGAAAGCTCAATGAGATACCTTTGAATCTGATACCTCTGGATCTGATATCTTTTGGATCTACTCAATTCCCTAAACAATAAAAAAGCACCCTATAAAATAGAGTGCTCTGAACATAAGCCTTTACAACCTAATAGATACTAATATTTCTAATAGTTAATACTACTCAAGGTAAAAGAGACTTAGTTACTCAACAATAGAGAAACGTTCAATTAGTTAACGTTTACTTCTCTTACTGCTTCAATTTTAACATCTACACGACGGTTTTTCGCACGGCCTTCAGCTGTTGCGTTGTCAAATGTGTAGCTGATACCTTCACCCTTAGCAGTGATGATTGCTGGGTTAACACCTTTCTCAACTAAGTAGTTGCGTACTGCATCTGCACGACGCTGTGAAAGACCAAGGTTGTATTGCTCGCTACCGATTGCGTCAGTGTGACCTGTAAGAACGATTGATTTTACATCGTTTGCATTCTTAACAAGCTCTGCTGCTACTTTATCAAGTAACTCACGGCCTTGTGGACGAAGTTCTGCTTTATCAAAAGCAAAGAATGTATCTGCTGAGAAAGTTAAATCTTGCACAACAACACCACATCCAGGAACGCCATCTTTAACTAAGACACACTCGCCTTGACGATCTTTTACAAACTCACCTTGTCTATCGATTAACGAATCTGTCGCTGCTACAGCTGTAGAAGTCGCGAATAGACCTGCTAATGCAGCAATAGTTAATTGCTTTTTCATATAAGTCTCCACTTAATTACTAATTATAAAATAAATGTATTACAGACAGTTGTAACAAGTTACCTTCAGATAATACAAACTAACGGTTCAATCATATCTCATTTTTATTAGAATTGATACATATTTGCATCAAAAATCCAAATTTGTGGGATTTTTAATACAAATATCTTTTTTGATACAACCCTCAATATCGCTAGAGCGATCGCGAAAGAGATAAATTTTATTTATAAACTTGATAAATTTATAAAATAACAATTACTTTGTAGGTTATTTCTTATCAACTCGATACAATTTTGCGTAGTACCCATCTCTCTCGAGGAGGCTCTGATGCGTTCCTACTTCAACAATTCTGCCTTGATCAAAGACAACAATTTTATCAGCATGCTCAATGGTAGAGAGGCGATGCGCAATAATAATAGTCGTCTTCTCTCGACTAAGCTCTTTCAATGCCTGTTGAATAGCATACTCACTCTCATTATCTAAACTACTAGTTGCTTCATCAAAAATAAGAATAGGAGCATCTTTTAAGATTGCGCGGGCAATTGCAATCCGCTGACGCTGCCCACCTGATAATTTTGCGCCATTTTCACCAATAACAGTCTCATATTTTTCTGGCAATTTTTCGATAAACCCACTCGCATTTGCAAATTGCGCCGCCTTTTCGATCGCATCTTCTGAAGAGGTCTCATTACCAAAACTGATATTTTTAGCAATTGTATCGGCAAAAAGGATAACGTGTTGCCCTACATAACCGATTGCAGAGCGATAAGCTTCTAGCTCAATCTGATCAATACTTTTTCCATCTAGCGAGATAGAGCCTGATGTGGGGTTATAAAAACGGGAAAGGAGATTTGCAAAGGTGCTCTTACCACTTCCTGAAGCACCTACAAGCGCGACTGTTTCATAAGGTTGAATCTCTAAGGAGATCTCATTGAGTGCCGCTACATCACTCCCTTCATATTGGAAAGTCACCTCTTTAAATTCGATATGCCCTTTCACTTGGGGGAGCTGAGCACTGCCCTGATCCTTCTCTCCTTCCGCATCTAAGATACTAAAGACCCCTTCCGCACCGGCAGCACCCCGTTGCAATGCCTCATTCATGCTGACTAAACGCTTAATGGGCGTCAACATCCCGACCATCGCGGCTAAAAGAGAGATAAAGCTACCAATGGTCACCTGATCTGCAGAAGCTTGATTAGAGGCATACCAGATAACAAACGCAATAAAGATCACCAGAAAGACTTGTGAAACAGGGCTTGCTAACTGACTCGCAACCAGACTCTTCATACTCAAATGACGAAGATGCTTATTCACTTGAGAGAAGCGGCCATTCATCTGATCATAAGCGGCAAAAAGCTTGATCTCTTTTTGACCTCGAATCCCCTCTTCCAAGATATGGTTAAACTCCCCCATATGCCCCTGCATTCTACGAGAGATGCCTCGCAGACGCTTTGAGACATAACGTAATACAAGATAGAGAAATGGTGCCATAAAAAAGACTAATAGCGTAATTTGCCAATTATTGATAAACATCACAGTAATTAAACCGATAATCATCGCACTATCTTTAATGATTGAAACCAGCGTTAAAGAGCTCACTGCCATCAACTGGGCAACATCAAAAGTCAGCTTTGACATAAAATAACCGGTCGAGTGCTTATCATAAGCTGTTTGCGGAAGATGGAGTAATTTATCAAACATCTGTACCCGCAGAGTTGTAATTACTCGCTGAGAGATCCATTGCATACCGAAACTGCCGGCAAAGTTGAGAGCACTCGTTAAGATAAAGGCGCCTACAACAAGCCACGGCATCAGCTCAATAAAGAGCCTATTCTTATCTACAAACCCCTCATCTAAAATCGGCTTCAACAACCAAAATAGCCCCGCCTCTGCAAAGCCACCTAATACAACACAGACAAGTGAAGTGATTAAGATCAGTGGATATTTGAAAGAGTAAGATAAGATCCGTTTATATAAGCCCAAGCTCTCTTTTTTAATCACAAAATTTCCTTCTTAAAAGTAGAAAAGCACCTATGCTATTTTTCGCACAGGCGCTCTCTTTATATCGATCCTAATTCGTGATACCGAACCTTGATTAGTAGACGATCTCTACACGGCGATTTTGTGCCCATGCACGCTCATCATATCCTGAGACTGCTGGCATCTCCTTACCGTAACTACGTACTTTAATCTGATTAGGATTTGCTCCCGATTGAAGTAAAAGATCTCTTACGCTTAGTGCCCGACGCTCACCTAAGCCCATATTATACTCATGAGATCCTCGGTCATCAGTATGCCCTTCCAACCAAACGCCACGATTAGGATTTGCTTTTAACTCTTGTCCATGCGCTCGAACAACATCATAAGATTCACGACGTAGACGATCTGAATCGAAATCAAAATAGATAATTCGATCCGCCGTTCCACGCTTACCATAGTCAGCATCATAATAGGTACTTGCAGGTCCTTGCCCTTCACCATAGCCATAACCTACGCCTCCAGGGCCACCTGTCCCCCCGACACCGCCAGCACCACCGGTAGAGCTACAAGCTGCAACCACAACCCCCAATAGCGCTATGGAGATACCTCTCATCATTAACTTACGCATTTTAAACCCTCTTGAAATCTATGTAGTAGTAAATCTTTTATTGTTATCTATCGAACATTAGGCGACCAGCTTGGCTTGCGAACATCGGTTCCAATTCCATAGAATCGTTGCTCAACATTACCATCTGTCGAGATAATTTTGAGTCCGCCACGGCCATCTGAATAGAGAATCATATGACTATTACCAGAAAAGCTAGGCGCCTCATCCTTACCACCATTTGTTAATCGTTTAACATTACCCGTCGTTAAATCCATCACCGCAATCCCAAAGCCTTGTCCCGGATTGCGTTGCATCATCGCTAAATGTTTACCATCTGCTGAAATTGTCGCATTAGCATTATAGTTTCCTGTATTAGAGATGCGTACGGGTGTACCACCATTTTCAGGCATTCTATAAATTTGGGGAGTACCCCCACGATCAGAGGTAAAGTAGATCATTCTATCTGGACCCCATGCCGGCTCTGTATCGATACTTGGACTATTTGTTAAACGGGTCAAATTACTACCATCAATATTAGCTGTATAGATCTCTGGATTACCATCTCGCGAAAGTGTAAATGCTAGACGTGTACCATCCGGTGACCAAGTCGGTGCTGAGTTAATTCCCGGCTCACTAATCACCACGTGACGCTTCCCACTATAGAGATCTTGCACCATAATCTGATTACGCTTCTTCTCAAAAGAGGCATAAGCAATCTTACGCCCATCGGGAGACCATGTTGGCGATAAAATCGGTTCATTCGACTCTAAAATCACCTGTGGATAAGCACCATCGGCATCAGCAACCACAAGAGAAAAGTTACGGTTATTGCGTGAAACATAAGCAACTTTTGAACTAAAAGATCCAGGAACGCCCGTAATCGCTTCATAAATAAAGTCAGCGACTTTATGTGCTACGGCTCGCTGCCCCTTCTCATCATTCACATATTGAAAATCACGACTTGCACGAACACTCTTTGTAAAAGTATCGCCAACCTCAACATGCAACATATTTCCTTTCGGTGTTAAGATCGCAATAAAGTTGATGCCGGCTGCGCGCCAAATCCCGCTATCTGCCTGACCAACATTATTGAGCTGTTCCGGCACAGCAAGCCCTACTTTAGGGATAAAGCGTCCAGAACGATGAAGGTCATTGATCACCACCTCTAAAAATTTTTGATTGTTTGTCGCATGATCGACAATCGCAATAGGATAAGCCTGACTTGAGGCCTTAACAATCTCTAACTTCACTTGCGCATGAAGCGGAGCTATTGCCACTAATGAGAAAACCATCAGCAGTAGTAACTGTCGCGCTCTTATAATTAAGTTTTTACTCATCTCACACCTCTGTTATCTTTCTGTTAGCTCTACTCTTTCAGCGCCCAAATACCTGGGAGATTACGCCAATATTCATGATAATCCATACCGCAACCAAAGATATAACGATCGGGAACATCAACACCGATATAATTAACTTTAAAATCTTTCGGTTTACGCTCGTGAACCTTATTCACCAATGCCGCCGTATAAACTACTTGCGCACCCATATTTTCAATCACAGAAACAATCTCTTTTAGAGTTGTCCCTTCATCAAAAATATCCTCAATTAATAACACAACACGATCTTTCACATCAACGGATGGTTTAACTTTCCACTCAAGTGTCGCGCCTTCAATATCACCGTTATATCTTGTTGCATGAAGATAACCGATCTGAAAGGGGAAATTTAAACGAGTTAAAAGTTGTCCTGCGGGAATAAGTGCCCCATTCATCACCACTAACACTAATGGATCTGAAAGCTCTAAATCATAGGTGATCGCACGACCCATCGCATCATAAGCGTCCTGAATTTCTGAAGCTAAGATAATCTCTTCCGATTTAGCAATAATATCTTGCGCCTCTTCAAACGTAATTGACATACCAATCCTTGAGTAAATAAAAAATGAATGACGTAATTATACCAAATTACCTCTTTTTTAAATCTTAAATTGTGTTAAAAGCTCGGTAATGGTTGACTCATCCTCAGCCACTTCTAATGACTTGAGATGTTCGATCATCGGGTGAAGAAGTCGGTTAGTCAGCTGAATTGCCATCTTCTCAATTAACTCAGCATCAAATTCATTATCTAATTGATTAAAGAGTCGATGAATTGCTTCATCTCGTTCTCTATTTGCGTAAGTGACTATTGATTGTACAGAGTGACCTATTTCTGCGATTTTATACCATTCACACCAACGTACAAGCCCTTTCTCAATATATTGTTCAGCAAGTATTGCTGCCTCTTCCCTAGCTCGTTGATTACTCTCAACTATCTCGTTAAGATCATCAACTGTATAGAGATAAGTATTGGAAAGTTTATCAATTTCAGGAGAGATATCACGCGGTACTGCCAGATCAATCAACAATATTGGGCGATTTTTACGCACTTTCAATGCCGCTTTTGTCATCTCTTTTGTAATTAAAGCCTCTTGTGCCGCCGTTGAAGCAACAACAATATCCGCTGCCGGCAAAAGCTCCGGCAATCGATCTAAACCGTGCGCTTTCGCTTCAACACCAAGCTCTTCTATCATCAGCTCTGCTCTCTCAACACGGCGATTAGCGATCGTAATCTTGCGTACACCTGCTTCAATAAGGTGCCGCGCTACTAACTCTATCGTCTCCCCTGCCCCTACAAGAAGGACATGGTGATGCTCTAACCCATCAAAGATATTTCGCGCTAACTGCACAGCAGAGAAGGCAACAGAAACTGCAAATGCGCCAATATTGGTCTCAGTTCGAATCTCTTTTGCCACATTAAAACTCATCTGTAGAGCTCGCTGAAGATACTTTTTAGCCATCCCATATTTGCTTGCCAAGGTGAGCGCATCTTTTAACTGCCCCATAATTTGAGGCTCACCTAGAATAAGAGATTCTAAACCTGCTGCAACTCGAAAAATATAAGCCGCAGCATCATTCCCTTCAATTTGATAGAGATGTGATTTTGCTGTTTTAGCATCTAGCTCTGAGTACTTTGCCCAGATCTCACAAAATGCCTCTACCGATATAGAGAGCTGATAAAAATAGAACTCAGTTCGATTGCACGTCGACAACACAACAACTTCACTTGCTAATCGGCTACTCTTCGCCATCTCTAAAAATGCCCTAATATTTTCCGGCACTAATGTTGCGCGCTCTCGAATTTCTACCGAAGCAGTCTTATGTCCTATCCCTAATACTAATAAACTCATGAGCTATTAAAATCCAATCTATCCTCAAATATAATAATCGCCCAAATCATACCAAAATTCAGGAGATTACGCATTGAGATCTACCCTTTATATAAATAGCGTCTCTGCTCTTAATCTCTATTTTTTAAAATAATTATTTCGATGTGCAAAGACCCTTCCAAGCCATCTACTGCTCTAATTTCTGCCAGAGTAAGAAAGAACAAAACTCGACAAGTCCAACTGATGCCTTGCGAGTTTTGATAACTAACTTTCTCTTTTTCTGCTCTAGATCAACGTTATCTCATCTGATAACTCTCTAACCTATCTCAACTTACCCCAACTTATCCCAATTTATCGATTCAGATCACTCTATCGATCGATTATTTCAAACCATTTGAGATGTTCGAGTTACTAAAGTTACTCGAGTTATTGGCGTTATTGAAGTTATTCGAGTTATTTAAGATCGCACCAATCTAATATCGTTCTATCTGTTTCATCTATTCTATCAATCATCCACCAATAGTTATCTCCACAACATATCCCTACAGTGGGGAAATGGGCCTTAATGGTTTGATTCAATTTTTACTGTTTATTTTTACTGTTTACTATTCTATCACTTCAATCGCCTAAATTTTATCACTTAATCAGTCTCAATAGTAATAGGGGGCATAAGGTCCAAATCCAAAACCCCAATTAGGACGATAAAAGCCGAAACCGATTGCGGGGCTATTGAAGAAGGGTTCATCGTAATAGATCTCCCTTTTAGGATCTCGCCAAAACTGATAATCGATGGCATCCATCGTAATCACGCGAACACGCTCCCCCGCTAGAGAGATCTCCTCTGCCGATTTAATCACACCTACAGCAGTAAGATAATCACCAGGAGAGTAGCCTCGTACAGAGATGCCACCGGGGATATCCACAATCAAACGATTATTATCCATCTCCCCATTTCGAAGAGGATAACCATCTCTATTGAGCTCATAACGGACTAACTCTATACGGGTCCCTAGTGCAGGCTGATTCATTGTGATAATCATTCCACCTAAGATAACCTCTTTGCCGATCAATTCCTGATTACTCATCATATCGACCTGATAATCACCATAAGCATTAGGATTATTTGTAGAGATATTTCCGCCACCTAATGAAGCACAACCCACCACAACAAGAGCCATCATATAGAGGATGCCCATTTTTAGTAACTTCTTCATCTTTACTCCTTCTCGCTTCAGAAGCGATCTCTTTCCATCAGCCATTTTCGATCGCTGGCATTCCACCACTCACGACTCATAGTTCATGATTCAATTGTTGATCATCAATCAAGGGTTGGTCAAAATTAGTCAAGACCCATCTCTAAGATTAATCAAAGATCTTCAAGCGATCCCACTTCGCATCAACCTTCGCTACAATTTCAGGATCTTGAACAATGGGGATTCCCCACTCTCTGTCGGTCTCTCCTTCCCATTTATTGGTAGCATCGAGCCCCATCTTCGAACCCAATCCAGAAATGGGAGAGGCAAAATCGAGATAATCGATCGGGGTATTATCTACCATCACGGTATCTCTCGATGGGTCCATTCGCGTGGTAATCGCCCAGATCACATCTTGCCAATTACGACAATTGACATCCTCATCGACAATCACAATAAACTTGGTATACATAAATTGTCGCAGATAGGACCAGATTCCTAACATAATTCGTTTTGCATGCCCAGGATACTGCTTCTTAATAGAAACGACAGCCATCCGATAAGAGCATCCCTCCGGTGGAAGATAAAAATCGACAATCTCTGGAAATTGTTTACGTAAAATAGGGACAAAGACCTCATTGAGTGCAACCCCCAAAACTGCCGGCTCATCAGGTGGTCTTCCTGTATAGGTCGAATGGTAGATCGGGTTGACTCTCGTTGTCATTCTCTCAACAGTAAAGACAGGGAAAAAATCGGTCTCATTATAGTAGCCCGTATGATCTCCATAAGGTCCCTCTTCCGCCATATCATCTGGATAGATATAACCCTCCAGGATAATCTCTGCTGATGCCGGCACAGAGAGTTCAGGATGAAGTGTTGCACGCGCAATAGCAGTTCTTTTTCCGCGCAAAAGTCCAGCAAAAGCATATTCTGAAAGAGCATCAGGAACCGGTGTCACTGCACCTAAAATCGTTGCAGGATCTGCCCCTAAGGCCACGACAACAGGGAAGGGTTTTCCAGGATTTTTGAGCTGAAAATCACGATAATCGAGGGCACCACCACGATGAGCTAGCCAGCGCATAATAAGTCGGTTTTTGCCAATCACCTGTTGACGATAGATTCCTAAGTTTTGTCTTCGCTTCGAGGGGCCTTTAGTAATGGTTAATCCCCAAGTGACTAAGGGAGCTGCATCCCCTGGCCAACAGTGCTGAATCGGCATTGCTGTCAGATCGATCTCCCCTTTTTCATAAATGACCTCCTGACAGAGTGGTTTTTTCACCCGCTTAGGCCGCATCGACAAGATCTGTTTAAATTGTGGTAGTTTCTGCCAAGCATCTTTGAGATTTTCCGGTGCTTCTGGTTCTTTAAGAAAAGCCAAGAACTCCCCAACTTCCCGCAACTTCTCTACCGACTCTTGTCCCATACCAAAAGCAACACGCTCCGGCGTTCCAAAAAGGTTGGTTAAGACAGGCATATCAAAACCCTTAGGATTTTCAAACAGAAGCGCCGGCCCCTCTCTTCTTAAGGTCCGATCACTGATTTCGGTCATCTCTAAGTAGGGATCGATCTCTTCTGTAATTCGCTTAAGCTCACCACGCGCCTCTAAAAAAGCAATAAATTCCCGCAGATCCTGAAATTGCATGCACTGTTCCTATTCTTAAGTTATCGAAAGAGGCTCTATTTTAACATAGACGGCGGTGATATCCCGCTACAATCCTCTTAATACGCTTCTCGTAAGAGTCTTTCATCTCTACTTGCGCCCCTGACTTTATACTGACCTTTGCATTATATCCCTATTTCAAATGATCTTTGAGATGTTTGAAGAGCGCCTCAAAAAAAATCGGTATAATGCAAAATTCCATTCATCCCTGATTTCCATTCATTCCTAAAATAGGAGCAAGAGCATCTATGCGCCTTCTGAGTAAAATTATCTTAATTGCCCTCGGCTTTATTCTAATTAACTACCCCTTTATTGAGGGAAAAGCTTACTACTATATCTCAATTGAACGCCCAGATCGGCTCATTCGCCATCTCTTAACAGCACTCTTTGCACTCACAATTGTTGAGCTCTTTGCTTTTACCAAAATGCGCTATCGCATCCCCCTCTACCTCCTCTTTCTCTTTGGCTCTATGACCTATCTGATCTACTATTTTTCAGCAGGGAGTGAGCCGGATTATGAGGATTTTCGTACTCTAATGGATGCACGCGTCATGATTAAAGATGCTGCTTTAGGCTATCAGAATGCTATATTTATGGCGATTCTCTACCATCTTCCTATCACGATCGGCATCTTTCTCTTTCCAAAGCTCTATATGGGTTGGAAGGGAACAACAACAGCCATCGCACTCTATCTTATCGCGCTTGCCGGCATGTTAATGATCATCTACAACAAAAGTGGAAAAGGAACCAATGGACGCGCTTCCTACATTACACCTGTAGCACAAGTAGTAACTTTCACCTACCTTAACTATCTGCGTGCAGATAGTGCCAGTTTCGATTTCTATCCCCGAGAAGCACCTACAACAGCTGATCTTACACACCCTAAAGCACGCAACATTATTGTCGTGATGGATGAGTCGATCCGTGGTGATATGGTCTCTCTTGATAATCACTCCGGCACAACACCCGCGCTGACCACGTTTGCGCCAGACACTGTTTATGACTTTGGTCTAATCGCTTCCTTTTCAAACTGTAGCGATACATCCAATCTTGCCGCCCGAAAACTTCCCCGCCTCAATAAAGAACCGAGTGATCTCTTTTTAGATAATACGACCGTTTGGGATCTTGCTGAAATTGCCGGCTTTAAGCCTTATGTTATCGATGCACAACATAATGCCTCTGGACATAACTTTTATACCGATAAAGAGTTAGAGAATGTCGTTAATATCCCTGCATCACAACTCAAAAATGATGGTGAAGTGATCGATATTATTGCCGATATCTTTGCAGAAAGTGAGACACCTACCTTTATTTATGCCGGGCTTAAAGGCTCACACTTCCCCTTTCAAAACACCGGTTTTCCAACACCTTTTGAGCCGGCAATGAAGAATACAGTCCTTGCAGATGCCACCTCGGAAGAGGCTCTCAATTCTTACAAAAACCTTATTTTGGCAAACACAAATCAATTTTTTGTAAAGCTAAAAGCACTACTCGAAACATACCCCGATACCATTGTGATCTACACATCTGATCATGGGCAAGATCTCTCCGACCCTAAAAATAAGAAGACCCATTGCGATGCAAAAACAACCTCAATGGAGGAAGGAATCGTTCCACTACTCCTCTTTGCTGATCAATCTGTCATAGAGAGCCCTTTTATTGAGCAATTTAAGGAGAATCCCGGCATTACTAATCAGATGATTATGGCACCAATGGTGATGGATTTTATGGGATATCAACCTGCCGTTATCGAACAATTTACAGAGTATCCAACACTACTCAACCGTAAAGGAAAAGAGATCGGCTTTATCTATAAACGGCCGATCCCCCACTTTAGAAGTGAGATTGAACGCTTCGATATTACGCCGGAAGATCTCCAATATTTCCGAGAACATGGGCGATCTGATAAGCAACTAGAATATAACTTCTTTGCAGATTAATAATAGGGAGCAATAAAACGATCTATCAAAGAAATCAGTCAAAATGAAGCCAATGTAATTCATCATACAATTCATAATAGAATTCATAATAGAATTAGAATTTGTAAGATATGATGCGTTACATTGGCTTTTTGGTAGCTATCAATAGCTAAATTCAACAATAAAACTTCCTATAGAGAGCTGTTCTCTTTCACTACCCGCCTAGCTCATCTTCAAACTCTTCATCCGTTATTCGCTGATAACGACGATAAAACATAATACTGACAGGAATTGCCAAAAGGACTGTAGCGATAGGCATCGTTAACCAGACGCCATCTAATCCCCAATACTTTGGAAGAATATAAAGGAATGGGACTTGGAGTATCAAGTTCCCAATGGAGATAACCAGCGCCTTCTGCCCTTCACCAATTGCTTGGAAAAACATTGTTGCTGTCACAAAAAGCCCATCTAAAAAGAGGACAGCTAGATGCAATCTTAAAGCGTAAGCTGTCACCTCTGTCAGCTGTGGATCATCGGTGAACCAGCTTGTAAAAAAGTGGGGAAAGATCAATAAAAAAGCGGTAATAATGATCCCGATTCCTAGCCCTACATAGACCATTAGACGCGTAACGTAACGGGTCGACATCACCCGCTCTTCCCCATAAAATCGACTAATTAAGGGCTGTGCACCATTAGCAACCCCCTCTACAGCAAAATAGTAGATCGTCAAAAGATAACCGGCGATTGTATAGGCTGAAACGGCAACAGTCCCACCATAAAGTACCAAAGCCTTATGATGCAATGTCATGATAAAGCCGATATAGATAAAGGTAAAAAAGGCGGAGCTACCGGTTAAGAGAATATTGCCTAGCAACCTCAAATCGGGCTTAAAATCAGAAAGCTTTAATCGTTCTTCACTCTGTTTTAAAACGTAATAGCCCCCTAAAGTCATCGCCACTAATTCCCCACCAATACTCGCTAAAGCCGCACCTAAAATGCCGATCTTAAAGTAGGAGATAAGGAGAAATGAGAGAAGAATATTGACGGCCACCCCAGCTGCAATATAACCCGTTGCTCGTAGAGGAGTTCCCACGTTTCGAACAATAAAGGGCATCGCTAAACTACCGATAACAAAAGGCGCCGCAAAAGAGAAGGTACGAATAAAGAGGATCGACATCTCTGCCGTATCTCCAGAAACACCTAACACACTCACTAGCCAAGGAGCCAGCGTATAGAGCGTCACCCCAATCAAGATGCCGGGAACAAATTGTAGAAAGAGAGCCTGCCCCAATATTTTCCGGGCTTTTTGATCCTCCTCTTCCCCCTTGGCAATAGAGTAGAGGCTTCCGATCCCGACCCCAACTAAAAAACCAAACCCCAAGAGGAGGGTAATATATGACCAACCAATATTGACAGCAGCTAACCCATCAACACCGATAAAATGTCCTACAAAGAAACCATCAACTATCTGATAGGTTCCACTAATAAACATCGCAAGCACAGTAGGAATCACATAACTTGCAAAAAGTTTAATTACAAGAAGATTATAACGGCGCACAAAAACCTCAAGGTAGCTGATAATAGCTCTAGTTTACTCTGCTTTTTGAAAAAAATGATAGTGAAAAATAAAATATAGATAAAATAGAGATGAATTATTATTTTAGAGCTTTTTCTACCCAATATAATCCCTCATAATTCTCTACCAACAGCCTTAAGTAACATGTTAAAACATTGCCATAAAGGTATGATATGGTAGAGCTCTAATTTTTTGACAACCCGACTTCTTGCAATAAAGGTGTAAAATGCTTGATTTTGATAAAGTTTGGTCACTCTATGATACTCATTACAATCATGACCGACTCTTTCCTGAAAGTGATGCTCCCATCAAAGCAGCGGAGCAAATCGACTCCCTTCTTGCGATCAAGGAGCAGTTTGATATCTTGTTACTCGATGGCTTTGGGGTACTCAACGTGGGAGGCACTGCCGTTCCTCACATGCCCGATACTATCAAGGCCTTACAGAGTGAAGGAAAAGAGGCTTTTATCCTCACAAATGGTGCATCTTATCCCACCGACGTGCGAGCTAAAATGTATCCCCCTTTAGGATATGATATTCCGGCATCCCACATTATCTCCTCTCGAGATGCTGTAGAGCTTGAACTTCCCCACTTTGAATTAACACGTGCCGGTGGCACTTGGGGTGTGATTGTGGGCGATGGCGCTTTTATTGAGCGAATGCCGGCAAATACTGTACTTCTCTCAAAAGAGAATATCGATCGTGTGGATGGCTTTATCTTTCTTGCAACGAGCTATTGGAATCAAAAATGGCAAGATCTTCTCACCATCTCTCTCATTAAGCGTCGCCGTCCAGTGATCATTGGAAACCCTGATATTAGCGCACCGCTAGAGACCTCATTTTCAGTGGAGCCGGGTTATTATGCAATTGAACTTCTTAAGATGATCCCTGACCTTGAGATCACCTATTGTGGCAAACCGTTCCAGAATAGCTATAGAGCCGCTTTTAATAAAATTGAAGAGGTGGTTGGAGCGTTTGAGCCAAGTCGCGTCTTAATGGTGGGAGATACACTCCATACCGATATCTTAGGTGGAAATGAAGCAGGCTGTAAAACCCTGCTCAAAGCAGATTGGGGCTTTCTTCGAGGGCGTGATCCAAAACCTTATATTGAAGCATCCAAAATTTATCCCGATTTCATCATCAAAAATAGATAGTCGAAAGAAAAAGGCTTCTCGATTTAAATATCGGGAAGCCCTTTAACGTCTTTAAATTCTTTAAAGTCTTTGAACTCTTTAAAATTCCAACAGAACTAATATCGCTAACATCTTTAAAGTCTGCTCACTACCAAGTAAGATCAATGCCCGCTTGACGCAAGAAACGTCGCTCACTTGATAGATCTTCTTGAAAGAGAGGATGCTCTTTTAACCAATTCTCCTCAAAATGGAGTTCAATCTCCTTATCTGACACAATAATCTCTACCGTCGGTGATTCTTGTAAATAACGACCGCGGTTAAAGAGGACCGAAACACGAAGCAGAAGTGTCACCTTCAACAGATATTCGGGAAGGCCAATAAAATCATCAAGATCTATTTTTCGTTGATGATTGCGAATAATAGTGGCTAAAATTCGCTGATCTTGCTTACTAAAACCATCTAAATCGGCATGCTCAACAAGATAGGCAGAGTGACGAAAGTGACGATGATGGGAGATCGACAAACCGATCTCATGAAGATAAGAGGCCCATTTAAGGTAACGGAGCGCCTCCTCATTGAGAGTAATCTTCTCTCCTTCTCGATTCTTCAACATCTTTGCTAATTTGAGACTACTGATAGCAACCCGGCGCGCTTGCCCTTCATCAGCCCCCAATCGAGTAATAAGACTATTGATGGTCTCATCTCGACGATCTTTCTGTTGGACTCGCCCTAAAAGATCAAAAAGAATCCCCTCTCGCAATGCCACATTTGTCACAGCCATCTGCTTAATCGAAAGAATTTTAAAAGCCGCCTGTAAAATCACTAAACCGGCACCGATTACATCTGCCCGCAATTCACTAATATCGAAAAATTTAGCAATCTTCTTAACAGATCTTAAAGCGATAAACTTACGCACAAGCCTTTTAAGTGCTTCTCTTGTAATCACCTCATCCTCAAAACCTAAATAGGTGATCAAGGTCCCAATTGTTTTAATAGTGCCAGATGTCCCAATAAAATAAGCATCTTTGTACGGTATAAGGTAACGGAGCGATTGCAATTCCGACTCAATATAGATCAGCGCCTGCTCATATCCCTGCTGAGTAAAAGCTCTGTCAGGAAAGAAACGGCGAGTCATATTGACACAGCCCACATCACGGCTATAAGCCGATTTAATACTATTCTGATGACCTAAGATAAATTCGGTACTTCCCCCACCAATATCCATCACAAAAAGATCTTGATTCTCAACATGCACATATTGAGAAACGCCCAGATAGATCAGACGCGCCTCTTCTCGACCAGAGATGATATCAATAGGTAGACCTAAAGCCGCTTCCGCCTCTTTAATAAAATGAGGATCTTTCATCTTTCGAAGCGTTAACGTCCCCACAGCCCGGCAATTTTGAGGAGCAATATTGACTAAACGCTCTCGAAACATCCGTAGACAGTGAAGTGCCCGCTCTCTGACAACAGGATCAATGCCACCACCATCGAGTAGACCATATCCTAACTGCACCATCTCCTTAATGCGATCGACCACCATGATTCTGCCGTGATCTTCCTGCATTACTGCCATATGAAAACTGTTCGAGCCTAAATCAATAACAGCATAGATATTCTCTTTCATGCCTACTCCATTAATCCATTAGCTATCTATTTTAGAGCGCCATCCTCTAACGTCGTTCAGCTAAATAGTTACTTAAACGGACAAAATCTTCGATCTCTAAATTTTCTGCCCGAATTTTAGGATCAATATCGAGTGCTTCAATCTCTGCCTCACTCATCAATCCTTTTAAGTTATTACGTAACATCTTTCTTTTCATAGCAAAAGCGGCCTTTACTACATCAAAAAAGAGCGCATCACTCTTAATGCCGTAAGGATTTCCCTGATAAGGAATCAATCGTACAAATTGACTCATCACCTTCGGTGCAGGATCAAATGCATGAGGGGGGATCTCCAAAAGTGGGACGACCTCACAATAGCGTTGTACCATAATAGAGAGCCGGCCAAATGCTGATTCTCCTGGTTGAGCCGCCATGCGGTCAATCACCTCTTTTTGAAGCATAAAGTGCATATCTTCGATCAACTCAACATGGGCAAGTAGATGAAAGATAATAGGTGTTGAGATGTTATAGGGAAGATTTCCAACAACACGAAGTTTCTTTCCTTCGTCACACAACTGAGCTAAATCAACTTGTAACACATCTTGGTTAATAACCGTCAAACCTCGTAATGACTCTAGATAAGCGATGAGATCACGATCTAGCTCAATCACGGTCATCTCTTTTGCGGCGGCAAGAAGTGGACGCGTCATCGCACCAAGACCAGGCCCTATCTCAACCACTCTGTCGCCAGGCAGTGGCATGATGGCATCTACAATTTGAAAGATAATGCTCTCATCTACCAAAAAGTTTTGGCCAAATCGTTTCCGGGCTTTATGTTGTGGTTTATTCATCTCTTATAACCTTTATTTTATCTCTACTATCAATCTCAATCTCAATCTCAATCTCAATCTTGAGCATGATGTTAACTTTTATAATACTTACCAAGGCTGAGAGCGCTTACGATTCTTACAATTTAAAAAAGAAGACTTTACAAAACAGATAGCGCCCTTACTCGCCCCTGACCTCTTCTATTGTATCCTACTCTCTCGCTCTATTTTAAAGGGTTATCCCTATTCTGACTATAAAAAAGAGCTCCGGTACCCTTCTCTGGATTATCGGAGCTCTCTCTTATGATCTTTTTTATGACCTTTCTTATGATTTTTGTCTATTGCTTTGTTGGCGTTCCCACATGCTTCTCAATATGGACATCCGACAACATTCTATTGAGCCACTCATCAAAAGTATCGCCCGCTTTCTTACGGAAATAGAATTCACGCGCAACATTACGAATGGTCTCATCATCTTGGAAACCTTTACGACGCTCTTCTACCTTAATAAGGTGGTAACCATATGGCGTTCTTACAGGTTGACTAATTTCACCAATCGGAAGCGTCATCATTGTCTTCTCAAAAGTAGGTGCTAATTGGCCAACACCCACCCAACCTAAATCACCATCTTGCGCTGCAGAGAAGGGATCTTGTGAATTTGCACGAGCGATATCTTCAAATGTCCCATCTCCAGAGATAATACGATCTCTAAGACGATTCGCTTCCTGTAACGCTTTCTCTTCCGACTTATCTTTATTCACAGCAACTAAAATATGACTCACTTTATGTTGAGGCACATCTGCACGCATCATCTCCTCTTTAAGACGCTTAAATTCCGCTGTCTTCATATAGAGATCGAGCTCTTTTTCTGTAATATTGACCCCTTGGATCACCTGATTTTGTAAACGTGATGCTAACATCTGCCCACGAATATTTTCACGATATTGATTAAAGTCCATTCCTTGATAAGCAATATACTCTTTTAAGGTTGCAACATCTGTACCATTTCGCGCGGCAATATCCATAATTGCGGCATCAACTTCATTATTTTGAACATAAAGTCCGAGTTGTTTTGCAAATTGATCCTGAAATTTGCTCGTAATTAAGACACGAGCAACATGATCTTCGAGCTCTGTTCCACTCATTCTTTGATTCGGTGGCAGATAGGCCATCTCTTGCTTTGCAAGATCTAATTCCCGCTGCCAATCAGATAATGTGATAATGTCATTGTTGATCACTATCGCGATACCATCAACGGTTCCAAGACGCGCCATCGCACTTGGAAGGGATATAAACAATAAAGCTATCAAAGATAAAATACGCAGTTTCATAAAGGCTCACTTCTGAAAAATTCAATGAGTTATATCGATCTATTGCCTCTCTAAAGAGTCATCTCAACACTTGTGTAAACAGAAGAATTTTACCACCTTAATGCAATTATCGCTAAGATATAATAAAATTAGCCTTAGCAAAAATTTTATAGATCTAGGTTTTGGAAATAATGTCAAACGAAAATAATACACAACTAGAAGCATCGGCTCCACAAGAAGAGGTTCACCTCTCGCCGCAAGAAGCTCGTCAAAAACGTATCGAAATCTCACAACAGCTTCTCCAGAAGTTATCAGAAGAGTTTCCGAATATCTTTCCTAAGCCCAAGGATGGTCGTCCTGTAGCATTAGCGATCGGTATTCACAAGCAACTCATTCCGATCGTCACTGAATGGGGTTTTAGTGCGGTTAACCTTCGCTCTGCTCTCTCTTGGTATACCAAGCAGCTTCGTTATCAACAAGCAGTTGTCCATGCACCTCATAGAACGAATCTTGATGGTACAGAAGCAGAAGCAATTGATGATGAACATCGTGCTCTTGCTAAAGAGAATGTTGAAAAAATTCAAGCGCTTCTTGCAAAGAAAAACCCTGAAAGAGCCAAAAAACGAGCTGAAAAACAGGCGCAAAAAGCACCTAAAAACCGTAAGCCAAAAGCAGCAAAATCATCTGCATCTGCTCCTAAAAGAGCAGCTGAAAAAGCACCTCAGCAGACGCTCGACGAGAAGATGCAATCACTCCTCAATAAATTCAATCAATAACACGAAGATTGCAAGAGTAGTATTCAAGAGTAGTATTAGATTCATCACGATTCTATTGAGTACATATCCTATCAATATGATATGTACTCAAGATCGAAGGACTAATGACTACTCTCTCTTTTTTCTCTCGTATCTATCTCCCGTGTCTATTTTAATAGAGTAAACGTAAAATAACGTATGAAACAGATTCCTATCCGTATTATTAAACAGGCCCTTCAACAGGTTGCAGAAAATGAGCAGGTCGAGATCGATCTCGCACTCGCTGATAAGAGCGTTGAGAGAACTCGCGATCTTAGCCATGGTGACTTTGCAAGTAATATTGCAATGATGTCTGCTCGCGCCTTTAAGAGCAATCCTCGTGCATTAGCTGAAAAAATGGTCGATGCAATCGGAGAGCAGCCTGAAATTGAAAAGATTGAGATCGCAGGTCCTGGCTTTCTTAACTTTACCTTCAAACCCGAGGTCTACCATCACGAGCTACAAAATGTTCTTACCAAAAGAGCACAATATGGGCATAACGAGAGTGGCGATCGGGAAAAAGTACAGATTGAATTTGTTTCTGCAAATCCCACAGGCCCCCTCCATGTCGGCCATGGTCGAGGCGCGGCAGTAGGCGACTCTATCGCCCGCTTACTTGAGGCAAATGGCTTCGATGTTACACGTGAATTTTACTACAACGATGCCGGCGCTCAGATCGATAATCTTGCCGCTTCAGTCAAAGCGCGCATTGACGGTAAAACCCCTGAAGATAAGGGCTGGCCTGAAGATGGTTATCGCGGGGAATATATTATCGATATCGCAAAGAGCTATCTAGCAAAAGAGAGCGTTGCAGCGGATGATCGCGAAATCACCGCATCGGGTGATCCTGAAGATCTAGAGAATATCCGTAACTTTGCCGTTGCCTATCTTCGCCGGGAGCAAGATCTAGACCTTAAAGCGTTCGACATCAATTTCGATGTCTACTACCTAGAGTCCTCTCTCTATAAAGATGGCTCTGTTGATCGCGTTGTTGAGCGATTAATTGAGAAAGGAGTCACCTATGAAGAGGAGGGAGCGCTCTGGTTAAAGACAACAGAATATGGCGATGATAAAGATCGCGTTATGCGCAAAAAAGAGGGTGGATATACCTATTTTGTCCCGGATGTTGCTTACCATGAGAAAAAATGGGAACGTGGCTTCCGCTTTGTCATTAATGAACAAGGTGCAGATCATCACGGCACAATCTCTCGTGTAAGAGCGGGGCTTCAAGCTCTTGATATCGGTATTCCTCAAGGATGGCCGGAATATATCCTTCATCAAATGGTGATGGTATTGAGAGATGGTAAAGAGGTAAAAATCTCCAAACGTGCTGGATCTTACGTCACATTACGTGATCTGATCGATGAGGTCGGAAAAGATGCAACACGCTACTTCTTAGCGGCACGTAATCCTGATTCTCAACTTCAATTTGATATCGATCTTGCGCTCTCTCAATCGAGCGATAATCCGGTCTACTATATTCAATATGCACATGCTCGTATCTGCTCAATCTTGGCAGAAAGAGAGAAGCGCGATCACAATTTTGATGCAGAATTTGCGGCAAAACATCTCTCTCTACTAACAGCTACCGCTGAATATCGCTTAATGCGTACCCTCTCTAGCTTTGGAGAGATGGTTGCAACTGCCGGTAGAAATCGAGCACCTCATCTGATCGCAAATTATCTCCAAGAGCTCGCGGCAGATGTTCATAGCTATTACAATGCAAAAGATGAATCTGGAAATGCCATTCGTATCTTAACTGATAATGAGTCAGAAAAAGGGCTACAAGATGCCAAGCTCTATCTCTTGATGGCTGCGAAACAAGTTCTTGCAAATGGATTAACACTATTAGGTCTCTCGGCACCAACAAAGATGTAATAATAAAGATGTAATATAACGTTGTAACTTCAATCCTAAGTGATGCGCAAAGTATGCCAAAAATAGATCAAGTACAGATAAAAGGACAATGGAGAAGAGTTAAATCTTTTCTCCGCTTCTTCCGTAGAACTCCCACTCGAGGGGAGTTCATTGTCTATGTGATCATTGTTGCTGCAGTGATCGCGATCTCCCTCTTTTTTGCCCATCATGCAGAAAAAAAAGCAGCAGAGAAAGAGGCGCGACGCATCGCACAAGAAGAGCGAGCATTAGCGCGGGAGCTTGAGAAGCAAAAGCCCTTTTCTCCTGAAGAGATTCAGATTCCAGAATCGGAATTCTCTTTCTATGAGCAACTCGCTAATCGCTCCTTCCATATGGCAGGAGAAGAGACTATTGGCGGGCGCAACCTTAGTGAAGTGCCGATGATCCCCAAAGAGGAGAAAAAGCCTCTTAAATTTGAATTGATCAGCCAACCCTCCGGATATGAATCGGTGGATAAAGAGATCAAAAATGAGTTAGCACTTGAGTTACTCTCTGTCTCCGAATATGTTGCTCCTGAGCCAGATCGCGATCAAGGTGTTCAGAAAAAGCTACAAACCGGCAGCTTCTCCTCTACTTTTGAAGCAAATATTCATAAATCACAATTGGAGTCGATGGGGTATACGCCAACAGTCAATAAAGTCACCGTTAATGGGAAAACCGTTTACCGCGTTCAAATTGGCCCATTTAGTCCGAGAGATTTAGCACAGACAAAGCGGAACCTCGATGAACAGAGAATCCCCTTTATTGAGGTTAGACCCTAATTAATCTTCTCTCTACTACGCTTATCGCTGACAAGCGATATCGATTATAAGAAGGGATTTTTATCAAATATCAAGCTGTTATCAAACTGTTATCAGAATAATTACACTCTGATAATAGTTGATGATCTAATCATATTCATTGTCACCCAATAAATTTAAAATAACGCATAAATAGCGTATAGTGTAACAATACAATACTATTTATACTCATTACATGATTTAAGGTTTTTACTATGTCTCGTGGAATTAATAAAGTTATTCTTGTTGGTCGTCTCGGTAATGACCCTGATGTCCGTTACACTGCTGCAGGTAGCGCTGTTACCACCATCTCTGTTGCAACATCAGAGAGTTGGAAAGATCGTAATACTGGACAACAGCAAGAGCGCACCGAATGGCACCGCGTTGTCTTTTTCGGTCGCTTAGCAGAAATTGCTGGGCAATATCTTAAAAAAGGAAGCCAAGTCTATGTAGAGGGTTCTCTTCGGACTAATAAATATACCGATAAAAATGGTATTGAGCGCTACTCTACCGACATCAATGCAAATGAGCTACAGATGTTAGGCGGCGGTGGTGGCGGTGGCAATAACTTTGGAGGTCCTGCCGCATCTTCTGGTTACCAAGACTTTAATCAAGCACCGCAACAAGACACTTATGGTGGATCACAACAAGCACCTCGCCCACAACAAAACCAAGGCTATAACCAGAGCCAAAATCAAGGACAGAGTCAAGGATTTAATCAGCCCAAACAGCAAGAAAGTGGAATGGCTGACTTTGATGATTTCGATGATGATATCCCATTCTAGGCGAGACCTAAGAATAAGTAGTGCGATAATAAGCTTAAACAGCCTAGCCCTTATATGCTAGGCTTTTTCTTGTCCCCTCTTATCATCCCGTTTCCAGATTCTTTCTAGATTCTTTCTAAGTCTTAAAAGGAGCAACCTATCATGAAGATCGATCCTCCCTACAGCGCAGAGAAAGCAGAACTGAGAGATTATTTCAGCAATGCAAGAAGAGCCCTTTCAGATGATCAATATCGGCAATATTCACAAGAGATTTGCCGGCAACTTTTGAGCTACTTAATCGATCTCAAAAGTGAGCAACCCTCAGCAATACATCTCCATCTCTTCCTGCCGATAGAAGCTCAAAGAGAGGTCGATCTGCGTCCTCTGCTCCCACACCTTTGGCAATACAATATTAGAGTTGCCGTTCCAAGAGTTAAGCAAGGAGCGCTTGAACATATCCCATTAACAGCAGAAACCAAATTAAAAACTAGTCGTTGGGGTATTCCTGAGCCGACTGAGGATTATAGCCCCTTAACCGAGGAAGAGATCAACTCTATTACAACAGTTATTACCCCCCTTTTAACCTGTGATATAAAGGGACATCGCGTCGGTTATGGGGGCGGTTTTTATGATCAATTTTTTAAAACTTATCCCCATCTTATCAAGATTGGCGTCGGCTTCTTCCCACCTATTGAAAAGATATTGGATAGTTACCCAGGGGATATCCCTATCGATTACTATCTCTACCCCAAAGAGCTGATCCGTTTCTAAGATAGAAGAGCAGGAATGAAAGGCTAAAAGAAGAGAGATACGACCGGACAATAGAGTGGTAAAATAGCCACTTCCCCTCGCTATGGAGATTATGAGATGAATAGAATGTTAGCCCTCACAAAAATTATGGCTCCTTTTTATAATAATTATCTTCTCTATAGTCTCAAGATATTGATCATTATGGTGGGCGTTGTACTGATCCCTATGGCACTGACCGGCGATCTTCAACTCTCCCCTATCTTAGGCGCTGTAGCGGCAGCACTCTCTGATCTAGATGACCATATTAAAGGCCGAATTAAAAATATTGGCTTAATTCTGCTCATCTTCTTTCTAGTAGCTACAACCGTCGAGCTCTTCTTTCCCTACCCACCTCTCTTTCTCCTCCTCTGTACTTTAGGAACAAGCGCCTTGATCATGTTAGGTGCATTAGGAGAGCGTTATGCAACAACTGCCTTTGGAACTTTAGTCTTAATGGTCTATGCCATGCTCACTCTGGAACCAGATCGAGCTTGGTATATTCAACCATTAACACTGCTAACTGGCGCACTCTGGTATCATCTGATCTCTCTACTATTTCACCTGATCTGGCCTGCCCGTCCGATTACTGAATCATTGGGAGAAGCATATCGTGACCTGGCCCATTTTTTAGAACTTAAAGCACGCTTCTTCGACCCTGATGAGGGAGAGAGCATTCAAAAGTTGAAATTAAAACTCTCTATTGCCGGCAAAACATTAACAACGCGCCTCAATAGTATTAAGGGTGCTTTAATACGACGATTACAGAATGAGCAATCTAATCAGCCCTATTCAGAACTTCTCAATTACTACCTTGTAGCACAAGCGATCTACGAGCGCGCATCATCTATCCATGTAGAATATGAGATTCTGCATAAAGAATTTCTCTATAGTGATCTACTCTTTCGCTATCAGCGTGTCATGATGCAGCAAGGCAATGCGGCTCAAAAGGTGGCCGAAGCTCTACTTCATAAAAAAAAGTATCTCTATCCACAATATCTCTCGCGCATCACGAGCCGTCTTGAAGAGACCACATTAAGACTCAAAAAAGATCATGCCGCATCAATCGAGATTATTATCTCGATCGAAAATATCCTTCATAACCTCAAACAGATCAATACTCTCCTTCTTAAGATGGAGAGCGGTTTAACAGATTCAGAGCTTTTTCAAAGAGAGATTAAAGCGCTACGTCCCACGAAGAAGAGCAGCAAAATAGTGTCTCTGAAAGACTCACTTCTCAATATCTATCAAACCATCAATGCCCATTTAACTAAAGAGTCAGAAATTTTTCGTCATGCCGTCAGAATGGGCTTTGTCATGGGGGTAGGTTACCTCATAATCTGGGGAATTAATCTCGCTAATACCCATCTACTCGGGAATGGTCCTGTCACCAATCGCATCTATTGGATTGTCTTAACAGCTATTTTTGTCTGCCAGCCTAATGTAATTGTCACCAAAAGTCGTATCTTAAAACGGCTCTCCGGCACCTTTATTGGTGTCTTATTCACACTACTTTTTCTTCAATTTTCACCCTCAACGTCATTGCAGGTCCTAATGGTCATTGCAAGTAGCACACTCTTTTTCAGCTTAAGTGCTCTAGGCTACTCCTTTACAACAGCACTGATTACGATTATGGTCTTGATCAGTTTTAACCTCAATGACTATGCATTTATTGCTCCAGAGCGCTTAATTGATACCATTATTGGCTGTGCAATTGCTTGGTTTGCTGCACGCTTCATTCTTCCAGATTGGCGCTATCATAATATTCAACATGCCTATGAGAAAGTCGCCGAAAAAAATAGTGAATACTTAAGGGAAATTCAAGAGCAATATCATCAGGGGCGACATGATAGTTTAAATTATCTCTCAACACGCGCTCGAGCCAATGAGGCTGATAGTGAATTAGCCGCTCTCTTTGCTTCCTTATCAGAAACTAAAGGGAAAGATGAAGCTGCACTCTCAGAGCTCTTTCACAATCTCTGCCTCAACAATACCTTTTTAGGATACCTCTCCGCTCTTGGTGCCCATCGCTCCGCAATTGAGAATCAACAAGTCCTACAACTTTTAGATAAAACTGCCAACTTTATTACTCAAACATTACAACAACGACAATTTGATCAGCCAACCTATAGCCAATTAAAGAGAGAGATCGTTCAACAACAGGATCAAAATCGAAGTGATTTAGCTTCCGCCCTACTACTCCAGCAGCTAACATTGTTACTTCGAACACTCCCCTCCTATCTTAAGGCACTCTTTAAAGCTTAAAATATTTAATCACGGTAGAAGAGATTAAGGATGCAATACTTAGTGATACAATGAACTATTAAACTAAAACAGTTAAAAGTATAAAATCGAAAAGTAAAAAGTGTTATTTAAAAGGTGTTATTAATTAGAAACTTTAATCAAAATTGGTATTAAAAGAATTATCAAAAGTGAGTGATAATAATTGAATGAGCATGATTTAATGAGAATAATGAAGAGTGAACTTATTAGCCTCTAGCTCAATCTCATCTAGCTCAATCCTGTTCAACCTGGTTGTGATGCCATCCTTAAGTCATTACTCATTATGCGTTTGTCATTAATAAAGTTAATCATGCTGATAACATCGATAGCGTTGATAGCGAAAAAAAGTACTCACTCTTAATCTACCAACTATTAGAGTCCTATTTTAGAGTCCTATTCCTAAAGGAGTTTGTATATATGCCAAACCGTATTCGATACGATATCTATCCCCCAAAAGGATCGATGGATCTGATCTCACATACAGAGAGCGCTATCTTAAAAAAGACAGCAAAAGGGGAGCTCTACCCTCTCTTTAGAAACTGTACACTTGCTGTGCTCAATACTGGTAGCAAAACCGATGATCCTCAGCTCATTGCCAGTCAATATAAAGATTATGATATCGAATTAATTCGTACAGAGAGGGGTATTAAGCTACGCCTCTTCAATCCTCCACAAGAGGTCTTTGTAGATGGTAAATTAACCAATGTGATTCGACGCAATCTCTTTTCTGTCTTAAGAGATACCCTCTTTATCGATTCTGTCTCATCGCTCTATCATGAATATAAAAATGGAAATGATACCGGTTCACTCATTAAAGTTTCAGAGAATCAACGTAACTCTTTAACGACCGATTTTGTCTTTGCGATTTTACGAAATGCCAATGCTTTACTCACAGATCAAGATCCTAATATTATCGTCTGTTGGGGTGGGCACTCAATTAATGAGACTGAGTATGAATATGGATATGCGGTAGGCCAAGAATTAGGAGTTCGCCATCTTAATATCTGCACAGGATGTGGCCCTGGTGCCATGGAAGCACCTATGCGTGGTGCAGCAGTGGGTCATGCTCGCCAATCGAATAAAGAGAGTCGTTTTATCGGTATCACTGAAACCTCTATCATTGCAGCGGAACCTCCCAATCCTCTCGTCAATGAATTGATTGTTATGTCCGATATTGAGAAGCGCCTTGAGGCCTTTGTCCGCCTTGGGCATGGCATTATTATCTTCCCTGGGGGCGTAGGAACAGCGGAAGAGTTCTTCTATATCTTAGGTTTACTACTCCATCCTAAAAATAGAGATATCTGCCTCCCCCTCGTTTTAACAGGACCTAAAGAGAGTGAAAGCTACTTTAGAACGCTAGATGCCTTTATTAGTAAAACATTAGGGGAAGAAGCACAGAAACTTTATGAAATAATTATCGATGACCCCGCCGCAGTTGCTCGCAAAATGAAACGATCCATGCCACAGGTTAAAGAGTGCCGAGAATTACGAGGTGATGCCTACTGCTTTAATTGGTTACTCACTATTCCTAAAGATTTTCAGCAACCTTTTATCCCAACGCATGAAAATATGGCAAAGCTCGATCTTCATCTCGATCAACCTAAAGCACAATTAGCCGCTAACCTACGCAAAGCTTTCTCCGGCATTGTTGCAGGAAACGTTAAAGAATTTGGTATTCAAGCAATTCAGGAACATGGTCCCTTTGAGTTATCGGGAGATCCTGAACTAATGGAGATGATCGACCAACTATTAAGAGAGTTTGTTCAGCAACAACGAATGAAACTCCCAGGGTCGGAATATACACCTTGCTATACCATTCGAAGATAGAAAATAGGTAAGAGGCAATTTTTATACTGCCGACCAATTGATAAGATTTCTAAATAGCGAAACCTCAAAGTGATATCTACCTTTGAGGTTTTTTAATCTCTACTTTATCTCTACTCCAACTTCACAGCCACCTAAGCTCAATGAGTTTAATGAGTTTAATTTGATAAAAATTTATATTTAAATTTACAAAATATTAAACACAACTATTCATAATAGTATGCATTGTCCAATCAACAAATATCTTTCAAACAAAATCATAGTGTTAATGTTGCAAATCAAATTGATAGGTCATAAAAATAAACTTATTGCAATAATGATATAATGAAAAATAACATATTAATTTTATTTACAAAAATATTAGATTTTTCTATTTTCCTTAAAATATAGATCTGTTTTTTGATAAAAAGAGGGGTTTATGAAAGATATCACTTCACAAGCACCACCTACTAACATGCTTCCAAAAGTTAGTGGCTTAGTGCTTATTGTCCTTGTTTTAACCCAAATTGGCACAACGGGAGATAATAGCATCTTAAGTGTTGCGACATCTGCACTGATAGAGGGCTTAGGTGCTGATATGAGCGAAATATCTCTCGCTAATACAATCTACTCTCTGTGTGCTGGTGCCCTGATGATTGTGGGCGGACTATTAGGTATTATTATCGGTTGGAAGCTAAATTTTAGAATCGGTTTGATCTTAGCTATTGCCGGAGAGCTTGCTGTATCGTTATCACCGAATATGCTTATCTTTTCTTGGGTGGGTCGTGTACTTGTAGGTGTCGGCGCCAGTTTAATGATCCCATCTGTATTAGGAATCATCCCGGCGCTCTATCAAGGAAAAAATCGAGTCGTAGCCTTTGGGGCTATCGGTGCAGCGACTGGAATTGCCTCTATTATTGCTCCTATTGCCGCAGGATTTTTAATTGATACAGTTGGTTGGCGTATCAGTTTTGCCAGTCTTGCTGCCTATTTTGCTTTAATATTCTTAGGCACCTTTACCATTCCCACACTCCCTAAAAACAATCTAAAAATTCATTTCGATTCAAAAGGAAGTATCTTAGCTATTTTAGGTCTCTTTGCTCTTATCATTGGTCTTTCCAAAATTAGCAATTGGGGCCTATTCACCGCTCTTCCTGATGCGCCCTTTGATATTGCAGGTTACTCCCCGGCAATCCCCCTTATCTTCCTCGGCGCCATTATTCTCTATATTCTGCTGAGAGTCGAAGGTAAAGAAGAAGATCGCTATGGCACAGTCCTCATTCCTCGCTCATTTATTAAAAATAAGAGTGCATTTTCTGGAATATTAGCAAGTGCCATGACCTTCTTAGCATTCGCTGCAATCGTTATTGTTATCAACCCTTACTTCCTTGAAGTAGCCGATTATAGCGCGGCAGATACCGGGATCGCAATGTCCTCTATGGGAATTGCAATGGTGATCTTCTCAATGGGTATTCCTAAACTTTACCCCAACATCAATCGCCGTGCGACGGTGCAAGTCGGTTATCTTGCAATCTTAATATCCGCATTTCCTATGGCGATGGGGCTAACACCAACAGGAACCAATTATCTGCTCTATATCGGTCTTGGTATCTTAGGAACCGGCCTTGGATTGGTCGCCTCCCAAGCTTCAATTATTGTCGCTGAAGCAATTAGTAATAAGGATGCGCAACAATCGGGTGGTATTCAAGCTGCGGCTCGAAATGTGGGACAAGCATTTGGAGTTGCCCTCTTAGGAACATATCTCACTTTTGGTAATCCTGCTAATGTTATGCAACATGTAAAAGAGGATAAAACTATTTCTCCCGTTGCTGCTGAATTTGTTACGGAAAATAGAATTACTTTTATGAGCAACAACAACCTAGAAAAACTCTTAAAAGAACATCAGCTTCCACAAACAGATATCAATGAGTTATTAAAAATCAATGCGAATGCTCGATTAGAGACTTCAAGAAATGCTCTCTATATCCTTGCCGGAATCGCTCTACTCTTTCTACTCTTTACAACCCGACACATTAGTCGCCATAAAGAGGAAGAGGTACCCACAACAAAGACTCAATCATCAATTCAATCCTAATCCTATTCCTATTCATAATCGATAATTTTATAAGGAGATACAATATGTGTACAGCTATCAGCGTTAGATCTAAAGAAGGCCTTATCGCCGGAAGAACCATGGAATTTGGTTTTGACCTTAACTTCACCACAATTTTTCTCCCTCGCCAATATGAGATTGTAAAAAATAGTGGTACTGAAGGAGATAAGCTCACAACGCAGTATGCTTTTATGGGATCTAACTTCCTAGATCTTAATGGTGTCAATGATGGTATTAATGAACATGGTCTGATGGGAAGTATCAACTACTTTCCGGGTTATGCTAGCTACCAAGAGAAAGCATCTGGGACTAAGAAATATAGTCTAGGTCCGGAGAATCTCCTCTCATTTATTCTGGGTAACTGTAAAGATATCGATGAGGTAAAGGCGCTTATTAAAGATGTAGAATTAATTGAATCTGTACAGGAAGCGTTAGGATTTACCCTTCCACTTCACTATGCGCTCTTTGATAAGGCGGGCAATGCTATTGTTATTGAACCTCAAGATAAAACGCTTTATATCCACGATAACCCTGTGGGTGTGATGACAAACTCCCCTGATTTTCAATGGCACTTAACCAACTTACGTAATTACGTGAATAATTCACCCGTTAATAGTGATTCTGTAACATTACGTGACACAACATTTACTAAGTTTGGTCAAGGAACTGGACTTGCGGGCATTCCGGGAGACTTCACTCCGCCAGCACGATTCGTTCGAGCTGCATTTTTTGCCGGTAATATGCCAGAACAAGAGACGAGTGCAAAAGCAGTTAATCAAGCATTTCATATCCTCAATAACTTTGATCTTCCACTAGGCTCTACAGTTGATCACAATGCGCCTAAAGAGAGCCAATGTGAAATCACATTCTATACAGCAGTAATGGATAGCAATACCTTAGAGTATTACATCAAATCACACTTAGAACTCAACATTCATCGCCATCGTTTAACCGATTTTGATTTCGATTCTAAAGAGAAGATTATTCATCCACTAGATAAACACACAACCTTTATTGAGGCATAAATCAGACCTCTCGTAATGGTATTACCTGTATATCTATCTGTATACTTTACAATCTGCTTGATATAGATAATTAAAAAGCTCACTTCAATTTGAAGTGAGCTCTTTTCTATCCCTTAAATAGCCATCAGGCTACTCTACAAATTAGATGGTCTAATTGCTAGATGATTGGCTATCGAATATTTGCTTTTTTGAGAGCTTCTAACAATTGACGAATATTTTGCTGTGCAGTTAAATTACGAGCATCGATCGCTCTTGCCGTTCCAAGATAGGAGACTTTTAAAGGTGCTTCCGCCTCAGTTCTAATATCTTGATTAAATAGAACTCTTCCTGTCGTCGCATCAACGAGCTGATAATTGACTTCCATAATTGTTGGGAAATGTAATCCAATACTTAATTGGCTAAATTTTAACACCGTCGCTTTTAAGTTCGCTTCTCGCTTCGTACCATTAAAGAGCTGTGATTGATCGAGGCTCTCTTGAAGCGCTTTTGCAAACGTCGATTTAAATTCTGCCTCAAAATGATTTTTATTCTCTAAATTAAAGAAGAAGTCATCACTCGGTGCATTTGATGCAATATTGACAGAGACATCTCCTAAGTGCATTGGGATTCTCTCCGCTTCTGTAACAGCGATCGACTCACCCTCTGGTGTATATTGAAAGTTGGCGACGGTACAACCTGTCATCAACAGTGCAAGGGATAATAGAGCGAGTTTCTTCATTACTGATTCTCCTAATGTTAATAAAATGATGTAGCTATAGTGGCTATCGATTACCTCATTGTAGCGTAAAAATTAACTGATAATTTATTAAAATTACCAATACTCCCCCACACTTCTATAAAACTACAAAATAAGATCTTGTATCTCTTTTCATTCTTCCCTGAATAATCCTCCGCTATAAAGAAATTTTCTACACTCTAAAAAAAAGGGCCGCACATCGTGCGACCCTTCTACTTAAGTTACTCTTATTTTTTAATCTATCCCGAATAAGAAAGGGATTAGAGTGATATTACATCATGCCAGGCATTCCACCCATGCCGCCCATACCACCCATATCAGGCATACCGCCATCTTTCTTTGGTAGGTCTGCAATCATACACTCTGTTGTGATGATTAAAGAGGCAACGGAAGCCGCATTTTGGATTGCTGAACGAGTAACTTTAGTTGGATCTAAAATACCCATCTCAACCATGTCGCCATATTCACCTGTTGCTGCGTTGTAACCGAAGGAATCAGTCTTACCTTCTTTAACCGCATTAAGAACAACATCCGCCGGCTCACCTGCATTCGTAACGATTTGACGAAGTGGTTCTTCCATCGCTCTAAGTGCTACACGAATACCCGCATCCTGCTCATCGTTATCACCTTTAAGCTCAGCAATACGCGTTAATGCACGAACAAGAGCAACACCACCACCTGGGACAATACCCTCTTCAACAGCGGCGCGAGTTGCATGAAGCGCATCTTCTACACGTACTTTCTTCTCTTTCATCTCAACTTCTGTTGCGGCACCTACCTGAATAACAGCAACACCACCTGCAAGTTTAGCAACGCGCTCTTGAAGTTTCTCTTTATCATAATCAGATGTCGCTTCAACAATTTGTTGTTGAATTTGAGCAACGCGCGCATCGATCGCAGCCTTATCTCCATTACCATCAACAATTGTTGTCGTATCTTTATCAACTACAACACGTTTTGCGATACCAAGATCAGCTACTGTTGCTTTTTCTAAGCTCATTCCGATCTCTTCAGAGATTACAGTACCACCTGTTAATACAGCGATATCTTCAAGCATCGCTTTACGACGATCACCAAATCCTGGAGCTTTAACAGCGGCAACCTTCACAATACCACGCATGTTGTTGATTACGAGTGTTGCTAAAGCTTCACCTTCAACATCTTCTGCGATGATTAAGAGAGGACGACCTGCTTTTGCAACTTCTTCTAAGATAGTGATCATCTCACGGATGTTACCAATCTTCTTATCGCAGAGAAGAACAAATGGGTCTTCTAATTCAGCGGCCATCGATTCTTGATTATTGATGAAGTAAGGAGAGAGATAACCACGATCAAACTGCATACCTTCTACAGTCTCAAGTGAGTTCTCTAAACCAGAACCCTCTTCAACAGTGATAACACCCTCTTTACCTACTTTCTGCATTGCTTTTGCAATAATTTCACCAATTTCCGCATCCGAGTTTGCAGAAATCGTACCGACTTGAGCAATTGACTTATCATCTTCACATGGTTTAGAGATATTACGAAGCTCTTCAACTGCCGCTGCTACCGCTTTATCGATACCACGTTTGATATCCATCGGATTCATCCCCGCAGCCACAGCTTTCATACCTTCACGAACAATTGCTTGTGCTAAGACAGTTGCTGTAGTTGTACCGTCTCCTGCTGTATCTGCAGTTCTTGAAGAGACTTCACGAACCATCTGTGCGCCCATATTTTCAAACTTATCTTCAAGTTCAATTTCACGCGCAACAGAAACACCATCTTTTGTGACAACAGGTGCACCAAAGCTCTTATCTAAAACAACGTTACGACCTTTAGGGCCAAGCGTTACTTTTACTGCGTTTGCTAAGGTATTAATACCTGCAACCATCTTTTTACGAGCGTCTTCACCAAAACGTACTTCTTTAGCCATATCTATTAATTCCTTCTATGTTTAAATTCTTCTATAACTTTGATCTGTTAGTTTGATCTGTTAACTATGATCAGTTAGAGGTTGAATTAATCTAATAAGTGATAAGAACATCATCTCTATATCTATGTAAATAGAGTCTCATCTACGTTATAAGCTATTAACCCTCGATAACCGCCATGATCTCATCTTCACGCATAACGAGTAGCTCTTCGCCTGCGACCTCTACTTCAGAACCTGAGAATTTACCGAAAAGAACTTTATCCCCAACTTTGACATCTAAAGTCTTTACTTCACCACTTGCCAATACCTTACCGTTACCTACAGCAAGAACGACACCGCGTGAAGGTTTCTCTGTAGCAGTTCCTGGAAGAACGATACCACCTGCAGTTTTAAGCTCTTCTTCTTCACGTTTGATGATTACTCTGTCATGTAAAGGACGTAATTTCATAGTCTATTCCTCATTAAAAGATTCATTAAATGATTGTTAATTGCTACCTTAAAAGTGAGTCAATTAACGCTCCATATGATGTTTTATCAATTGTTATTATCAGAAACCTTATCTAACTTGCCCTAGCAGAGGCTTATTTATAAGGTCTAGCCTGAGTTACGTCTTAATTGATGGGGTCAATAAAAAGAGTTTCAAGTCTTTCCCCCCTCTTTTTTTCAATTTTGACTAATAAATGATCAACAATTAAGCGATTTTAGAACCCCCTCTTCAGCGTCCTAATAGATTCTCTGATAAGATTCCTTTTTCAATCCAGCGCAACACATCTTGGAAAAATTTTAATATCTTTTTCAAATTTTTTTCAAAAATAAATTTCAATAAACATCGCAATAGTAATGAAATCGATTATAAGAGCCGATAAAATATGGGAAAAAACCTCTTCTTAGCTTGGAATAACCTTACCATTCATCGCCGAGTCTGGGCTTTAACGCTCCCGATGATCCTTTCAAACATCTCTGTCCCACTGGTAGGGACAGTTGATACCATGATTGTAGGTCATCTGAATGATGCAAATCAGATGGCAAGTGTCGGTATTGGCAGCAGTATCTATCTCTTTCTAATCGCTATCTTAAACTTTCTACGCATGGGAACAACGGGCTTTACCGCACAGGCTTATGGCCATAAAAATGGAGGAATGATTCGCCTAATCCTCATTCAAGGCATTCTCTTAGCGCTTCTCTTAGCACTGATCCTACTACTTCTAGCCTTCCCGATTACAACACTCGCTTTTTCAATTATCGATCCCGAACCTGCTCTTTATGACGGCGCCTCCCAGTTTTTTTCTTGGCGATTAATGGGAGCTCCGGCGGCACTGATCAATTTTGCCTTAATCGGTTGGTTTTTAGGAATGCAAAATGCTCGTATTCCCTTCTATATGCTATTAGCCACCAATATTCTTAATATTCTCTTAACCTTACTTTTTATCTTAAAACTCAATCTCGGTATTACAGGTGTTGCTAAAGCGGCGGTAATTTCTGAATACTTTGGTCTTCTTGTCGGCCTTGCTATTTTGCCAAAAATCTTGCTAAAAAATCGAGGAGAGTGGATCTTCTCACCTCTTAAAAAGTGGCATAACTGGCAATCTTTAATCTTTGTAAATCGAGATATCTTTATCCGTAGCTTAACACTACAACTTGCCTTCTTTTTAGTAACACTACAAGGCTCCCGGCTCGGCGGTGATATTGTTGCCGCAAATATGATTATTCTCAATGGTCTCTTTATTCTCTCCTATCTCTTAGATGGATTTGCTCATGCTATCGAAGCATTAACAGGCCGAGCAATTGGTGAAAAGAGCCGAGACCAATTACGATCTGTCATGGTCGTCGCCGGTGGCTGGGCATTGATAATCACACTACTCTTCTTCTTTCTCTTTCTATTATGGGGAGATCAATTTATCAACCTGATCTCCAATATCGATGCTGTCCGAGAGAGCGCTTACCCGCTAATTCCTTATCTAACACTCCTCCCCTTAATTAGTGTTTGGAGTTATCTTCTAGATGGCCTCTTTATCGGCGCAACGCGTGCAAAAGAGATGCGCAATGCAATGATAGGCGCTTTTATAATCGCTTTACCGATCGGTATTCTACTAACCCCTTTTGGCAATGATGGATTATGGCTCTCATTCCTCCTCTTTATGCTGTTACGAGGTATTATTATGATCTATTTCACCTACCAAATTGAACAAAAGGAAGGCTGGATTGAGCATTAAAAAGAGCTCTAGAAGCCTCGAAAAGTCCCTAAAAGTCACCATTATAAATAGTGAAAATAGTGATATAAAAAAAGCACGTTTAATACGTGCTTTTCTCAATAATAATATGTTGCTCTATATGTCGCTCTTCAAAAGAAATTCTCTTCTCTCCATTTCGCTCTTTGAAAGTCTGCTTGCGAGAGTGCATTCTAAAGAGGGAATGACGTCTTCGTGAGCGTAAATCTTTAGGTTTTTTAGGAACCGTTCTTTCAAAAATCAAAGGGGCAAGCTCTGTTAGCGCTTTATCATAAACTTTACGTTTAAAATGAATCACATCGCGCAATGGTAACCAATAATCAACCCACTTATAGTGATCAAACTCGGGATGGTCCGCCGCATTCAGATTAAAATCCGCTTCCTCACCGATAAATTCGAGCATAAACCAGACCTGCTTTTGGCCGATACATGTTCTCTCATTCATATGATTTCGGCGAATCAAATTGTGGGGTAAACGATAACGTAACCACCGATCTGTTCTACCTAAAATTTTAATATGTTCAGGGCGTAATCCAACTTCCTCATAAAGCTCTCTATACATGGCTTCTTCCGGCGTCTCATTTGGATCAATTCCCCCTTGTGGAAATTGCCAAGCATCTAATTGACCGATGCGATGACCCCAGAATAACTGCTGATTTTGATTACACAATATGATTCCAACGTTTGCCCGAAAGCCATCATTGTCTATCATTTTGTGCCTTTATCTAAAAATTAAAATATCAACTCTATTGTTCCACAAGGCGCCTTTAAAGCCAAATCTTATTTAAAATAGAAGTAGGGAGCCTCGCTAAAATGGGCTGTTAGATGTGATAGTCATCTCTTATCTAAAAGATAGAGAGTATCAAAGATAATAAGAGCTTATAAGTAGATTAGTCAATTTATACAAAACTTATTAAAAGCTTACGAGGAACTTACGGAGGTCTTTTAAAAAGATATAGATGAACGCATCACTATTTTATAAATAGCTTAGATAAATAGGCGCACAATAGATTTGTAATAAAATGACTAAAATAATAATTTGAATAACGATTGGAATAATTATTTTAATAACCCCCAACCTACCCTATTTCTTGTATGATGATTTTATATATGATGTTATGTGATGAAAAGAATGTTGAGAGATGAAGCATTGAGATCCATCTTTCTAACTGGGAATCCATCATCAAAGTTAATTGTAGATAGTAAAGATTATCTACCAAGATTCCCACTCTTATCTTTCTACTTAAGATCTCTGCTTAAGCAAAGGAGTTACGATGTTTTCATTAGATAAACAGATCGCAATGGTGACAGGTGGCGCAAAAGGTATCGGGCGCGGCATTGTTGAGGCACTTATTGAAGCTGGAGCAACCGTTATTATTGCGGATATCGATACCACTGCCGGCAATAATACAGCAAAAGAGTTAGGTTGCGATTTTGTCGCATTAGATGTTACGAATCAAGCCCTCTGCCAAACGCGTATCGAAGAGGTGATCGAAAAGTATGGTAGGCTCGATATTCTCTGCTCCAATACCGGTATCTTTCCTCAGGCAACCATAGAGGAGATGACGGAGAAAGATTGGGATTTTATGCAAGAGGTCAATGTCAAAGGAACCTTCTTTATTGTCCAAGCAGCCCTTAAAGTGATGAAAAATCAAGGTTATGGACGCGTGATTATTACATCATCTATTACAGGAAATATTACGGGATTCCCCGGATGGAGCCATTATGGAGCATCTAAGGCGGCTCAATTAGGATTTATGCGTAGCGCTGCTCTCGAATATGCTCGCTTTGGCATTACAGTGAATGCAGTTCTACCCGGCAATATCTTAACGGAGGGACTCGAAGCACAAGGGGAGACTTATCTCAATCAGATGCGTGCGACAATCCCGACACATACATTAGGCGAACCTAAAGATATCGGTTATGCCGCAGCTTTTCTGGCATCGAAAGAAGCTAAATATATTACAGGACAAACCATTATTATCGATGGTGGACAGATTCTCCCAGAATCACCGGAAGCACTACTCTAACCACAAATATATCTGGATATTGAATATACGATATTTCTCCTATATTCATAGTTAAATAGAGAGGGAGCGTATCTTTCAATATGCTCCCTTCTCTTTTTCATCCTACAGTGACCTGCCGTTACAATCTGCTGCCGATCATTGAAGACTCAGATCTCTATTCGATCTTAAAACTTCCCCTAGTTTATGAAGATCTATTAGAGATAACTCTTGAATCTCTCTCGACCTAAATAGAGGCTTAAAAAGATTCCTAATGCACATAAGAAGAGAATGTAATAGGCAATAAACATTGGATGGAAATGCTCTGCAATCACCGGTACTAAGAAGGTTGTTAACCCTGCAAATACGGCATTACCAATATTGTATGAGAAGCCCATGCCAGTTAAACGCACATCTGCCGGAAAGAGACGAATGATAATCATCGGCACACAAGCAACGATCCCTAAGAAGAAGGAGGCGATGGCATAGAGGATTCCTACCTGCGTCAAATCACTACTGCCTAATGCGGTAAAGAAGATATAGCTTGTGATCGCAAGAAGCAGCGCAAACCCGAAAAGAGTTCTTCTCAAACCGATTCGATCAACCAAGAATCCCGCCGCTAAACTCCCCACAATATTCATAAAAGTGGCGACTAATGCTGCTTTATTAACAAATCCCGCCTCCATATTAAAAACTTCTGATTTCATTAAGTTCGGGGCGAGCAGAACTAAAACAACCCCCGCAATCAGTAACCAAGTACTCAATGTCGCAATAAAGAGTTGAGGACGAAAATCTTTTAAGAGCGTTTTCATAGGTGTACCGGCGTGCAGTGCTTTCTGCTTCTGCATCTCTAAGAAAACCGGTGTCTCTTTGAGATATCGACGAAGATAGACTGCTAACAACCCTAAAACACCCCCTAAAATAAAGGGAATTCGCCAGGCATATGCTAAAGTCTCCGAGGCAGTAAAGGAGATATTCATCATCGTTGAGACAAAATGACCGATCAATACGCCAAAAGTTAACCCTGCAGCGATAGCGCTATTAGCAATACCAAAACGCCCACGGGAGACATGCTCTGTGACAAAAACATGAGCACTAGGAACCTCTCCCCCTAATGCGACACCTTGTAAGATTCGCATCAAAAGAAGAAGTGCCGGTGCAAAATAACCGATGGACTCATAGGTCGGCAATAAACCAATGGCAAGTGTCGGCAGCGCCATCATAAAGAGCGAGAACATAAAGACCTTTTTCCGACCAATCAGATCTCCAAAATGGGCCAGCACAACACCACTTAATGGGCGAACAAAATAGGCAATCGCATAGGTAAGATAGGTCATCACCGTAGCAACTAACTCTGATTCTGCCGGGAAAAAGAGCACTCTTAAGGTAGAGGCAAATGTTAAAAAGACAATGAAATCATAAAACTCTAACGCTCCACCTAAAGAAGAGAGTGATAAGGTCTTTACCTCATCGCGTGTTAAACCTTGCGCCATAACTTACTCCTTCGCTCGATCCAATTCCGGCACTAACAACATACTATCCCCGTAACTAAAGAAACGGTATTGCGATTTAACCGCATGCTGATAGATCTCTTCGATACGTTTCTTCCCCATCAATGTTGAAACTAACACCAAGAGTGTCGATTTAGGAAGATGGAAATTGGTTAAGAGCCCATCAATCACTCTAAATTTAAAGCCCGGCTTGATAAAAATATCTGTATCTCCCACAAACGGGCGCAACTCCCCTGAAAGAGCAGCGCTTTCTAATGCACGCACGGCTGTCGTGCCAATCGCAATCACTCTTTTCCCCGCCGCTTTTGTTGCTTTAATCTCCTCTACTGCCGACTCTGGCACAGAGATCCACTCTTTATGCATCTGATGCTCATCTAAATTTTCACTTCGAATCGGTTGAAACGTCCCCGCACCGACATGCAGCGTAATCTCTGTAATATCAACCCCTTTTTGACGCAGTTGATCAAGCAACTCCTCTGTAAAATGAAGTCCGGCAGTCGGCGCCGCAACCGCACCCTCCTCTTTATTAAAGACGGTCTGATAGCGGGACTGATCAAGTTCTTCATCACTACGTGTAATATAGGGTGGCAATGGAAGATGCCCATAGGTTTCTAGCAGTTGTGCAATCGCGCTTCCATCGATCGTTCGTAGTTGAAAGAAATGATCATCCCTGGCCACCATTTCTAGACGAGGCTCCCCCTCAATCAAAACTTTTTTCCCCACTTTTAACGCTTTGCTCGCTTTAATTTGCGCTAAAATATCTGTTTCAGTCAGAAGACGCTCAACCATAATCTCCACCTTGCCCCCCGTCTCTTTTTGTCCAAAGAGTCGAGCCGGCAAAACGCGAGTATTATTGATCACAATCCGATCTCCGGGGTGTAAATATTCAACTAAAGCATCAAAGCTATGGTCTCGAATCTCGCCATGATAAGGGATTAACAATCGGGAGGTTCCTCTTACTTTCGGTGGAAATTGGGCAATCAATTCCTCGGGCAGATGATAATCGTAATCTGATAATTTCAACATGAACTCTTATTCCTACTTATATTTTCACTGATGTTTTTTACTAATATTTCTACTAATATTTCTACAGCCAATTCCAATTGTGCTAAAGATAAAATCCCAAAGTCCACCGAGGACATTGGGATTTTTATCATCACACGACTCTTTTTAATTAACCACTCTCAATCAATAGCTCTTGTTAACAATAATTAATTAACAATTATTAATTAACGATCTTAACGATCATTACTAACATTAGAGATATTGCAACTCATCTGCATAAAGTGACTCTTCGCTCTCTCTTTTACGAATCAGCTTTGCTTCATCCCCCATCAATAATACCTCTGCGGCTCGACCACGAGAATTATAGTTAGAGGCCATCGTAAAACCATACGCGCCGGCATGAGTAATAGCTAAGTAATCTCCCGATGTTAAAGCGAGCTGTCGATCCTTCCCTAAGAAATCACCTGTTTCACAAATAGGGCCGACAATATCATAATTTTTAACCTCACCTTCATCACGCTCATCGAGGTTAATAATATTCATCCATGAGCTATAGAGCGCCGGACGAATCAGATCATTCATTGCGGCATCAACCACGGCAAAGTTTTTCCCCTCATTCTCTTTAGTAAGAATTACCTGCGTCACTAAAACGCCGGCATCCCCTACTATAGAGCGACCCGGTTCAATCAATATTTTAAGATCACGATCACCAATCTTTTCGATCGCTTGATCGATCCACTCCGCAGGATCGATTAAAGTTTCATCTTCATAACGAATCCCTAATCCGCCTCCCATATCGAGATGCTTTAGATGGATTCCTAATGCAGAGAGTTCATCAATCAGGGCAAGCGTAATATCGAGTGCTTCAGCATAAGGTTCAATCTCTGTCAATTGTGAGCCGATATGAAAATCGATTCCCTGAATATCGATATGGGGCATACGCGCCATCTCACGATACATCGGCAATGCATCGGTCATACTGATTCCAAACTTATTCTCTTTTAGACCTGTTGAGATATAAGGATGTGTTTTAGCATCCACATTGGGATTAATCCTTAATGAGACGGGCGCTTTAACTCCCAATTTTCCAGCAATCTTATTGAGCATATAGACTTCTGCAACCGACTCTACATTAAAGCAGCCAATGCCGGCATTAAGAGCAAATTCTAAATCACAATTTCGTTTACCGACGCCTGAGTAGACCACTTTTTGAGGATCACCCCCGGCAGCTAAAACGCGTTTTAACTCACCACGAGAGACAATATCAAAGCCCGATCCCGCTTCCGCCAATAACTTCAAAATCGATAAGTTACTATTTGCTTTTACGGCGTAGCAGATAAGATGAGGATAATCCCCAAATCCACGGCGATAAGCATCATAGTTTGCTAAAATTTTCTCTGCCCGATAGATATAAACCGGCGTCTGAAACTCCTCCGCCACCTCTGTTAAACGCACCTGATCAATTTTCATCTTTCTCTTTTTTATAATCTTTTTTATAACTTGTCATAAAGTGTCCATCATTATGCTCTGCTTCGCTTTTTGCAATATAGAGCGCACCTGTTTGCCCGCAACCGGCTAAAAGCCCCATCACAAACAGGAGAACTATTCCCTTTTTATAAACCTTTAACACTCAACTATCCTTCTGAAGTAAAGCGATCTAGAGATTATTCTCCATTATTCATCGGTCATTCATCTGTTATCCATCTGCTATTTACCTGCTATATATCCGCTATATATCCGCTATTCTCTACTGAGAGCCGATAGATTAGATACACTATTAACAGGGTCAATCATTCTATTACAATTAACACAGCTTAGCACTTTGGAGCTACTGCTTTTCATCTTTCCTTAACAAAAAATATTTGATTGAAAAGATAAAGTGGAATTAACTTTCCTAAAGATAGCGCATTATTCGCCAAATATTCCCATTTTTAAATATTATTTTTTGACTGTAGGGGGGATAGCAGGAATTATTCTTTCTCGCTCAATCCGCTAATTTCTATCTGAAACAGGCGAATTAATCAACAAAATGTGTTACAATTACATGTTGTTTTTAAGTTAACTATCGTTTTTCAGTAAAGGTTGGTTCAATGAGTGATTTTGCCAAAGAGATTGTCCCGATTAGCCTAGAAGAGGAGATGAAAAGCTCCTATCTTGATTATGCCATGAGTGTTATCGTCGGCCGTGCTCTTCCCGATGTTCGCGATGGATTGAAGCCGGTGCATCGACGCATACTTCATTCAATGAATCAGACGAATAATCACTGGAATAAAGCCTACAAAAAGTCTGCCCGTATTGTGGGAGATGTGATGGGTAAATATCACCCTCATGGTGACTCTGCTATCTATGATTCCGTCGTCCGTATGGCGCAAGATTTCTCTCTCCGCTATATGTTGATTGATGGACAAGGAAACTTCGGTTCAATCGATGGCGACTCAGCAGCGGCAATGCGTTATACCGAAATTCGGATGAGCAAAATTGCCGAGACACTCCTTCAAGATATTGAGAAAGAGACTGTTGACTTTATTCCAAACTACGATGAATCAGAAATTGAGCCATCGGTACTCCCTACACGTATTCCTAACCTGCTTGTTAATGGTTCTGCCGGAATTGCCGTAGGGATGGCAACAAATATTCCCCCCCATAACCTTACCGAAACCATTAATGCCTCTTTAGCGCTCTTACATGACCCTGACCTGACCATTGATCAGCTGATGGAATATATTCCGGCACCTGACTTCCCAACGGCAGGGATTATTAATGGAACACGTGGAATTCGTGAGGCATATCATACAGGCCGGGGCCGTGTTGTCATTCGTGCAAGAGCAGAGATTGAGCATGATGAAAAACGAGATCGTGATGTCATTATCATCACTGAGATTCCATACCAAGTTAATAAAGCGCGCCTCATCGAACGTATTGTGGAACTCTACCGCGAAAAAATTATTGAAGGAATCGCGCCCGATGGACTCCGTGATGAGTCCGATAAAGATGGGATGCGTATTGTTATTGAACTTCGCCGAGGAGAGATGGGAGAAGTTGTTCTCAACCAACTCTATAAGCATACCGCACTCCAATCGAGCTTCGGGATCAATATGGTGGCTATCGATCGTGGCCAACCTAAACTCCTCAACCTCAAGCAAGTTTTAGAAGCCTTCCTCCTCCATCGCCGAGAAGTAATCACACGCCGAACAATCTTTGAACTGAAACGTGCCCGTAGCAGAGCCCACCTATTAGAGGGATTGACGGTTGCACTTGCAAATATCGATGAGATGATTCAGCTGATCAGAACTTCGGCAACTGGTGCGGAAGCGAAAGAGCGAATGTTAGCGCGTCAATGGGCGCCGGGTGAAGTTTCAGCCATGTTAGCACGCGCAGCAGAATTGAAGACAACACCAGATGGATTAGAGGGTGTCGGTCTTATTGGATCGACTTACCAGCTCTCAGAAGAGCAGGCGCAAGCGATCTTAGATATGCGCCTCCAGCGCCTAACGGGCTTAGAGCAAGATAAGATTTTAGAAGAGTATCAAGGCCTTCTCGATACTATTCGTGAATTGATCGAAATTTTAGTCAATCCTGATCGTCTTCGTGATGTTATTGAAGAGGAATTTATTGCAATCAGAGATGAGTTCGGTGATGAGCGTCGCACGGAGATTAGAGAAGCCGCTGAAGATATCAGCTTAGAGGATCTCATTGCCGAAGAGGATGTTGTAGTAACTCTCTCGCGTCGTGGCTATATCAAATATCAAAAACTGGATGAGTATCGTGCACAACGCCGAGGGGGTCGTGGTAAGTCCGCCGCTCGAGTGGTCGATGAGGATGATGTAGAGCATCTGATGGTTGTCAGCACTCATGCACAATTGATGTGCTTCTCCTCTTATGGCCGTGTCTACTGGTTACGCGTCTTTGAGCTTCCTGAAGCGGGCCGTGGTGCAAGTGGTCGACCTATTATCAATCTGCTCCCATTAGAAGCAGATGAGCGAATTACATCGATGCTTCCTGTCGATAGTTATGACGATGATCGCTACATCTTTATGGCAACTAAATATGGTGTTGTGAAGAAGACCGTCCTCTCTAACTTCCAAAGTCAACGTTCAAGCGGTTTAATTGCCGTCAACCTTGATGAGGGGGATGAGCTCATTGGTACTGAAATCACTAATGGTGAAAATGATATTATGCTCTTTACCAATACAGGTTTAGTGAATCGCTTTAGTGAATCTGATGTGCGCCCAACCGGACGTGGATCACGCGGTGTTAAAGGTATCACGCTTGTAGAAGGACAACATGTCATCTCAATGATGCTTGCTGTGGAAGAGGGTGTGGTCCTCATCGCTACAGAGAATGGTTATGGTAAACGAACCTTAATTGAGGAATTTGCGCGCCGTAATCGTGGTGGTAAAGGGGTTATTGGCATCCAAACTTCAGAGCGAAATGGCCAAATCGTGGGAGCCTCCATTGTTGAGGAAGATGATGAAGTGATGCTCATTACCTGTAATGGTGTATTAGTGAGAACCTCTGTTGCAGAAGTCTCAATCTTAGGACGAAATACTCAAGGCGTGCGTCTCATTCGTCTCGATGATGGCGATACACTTGTCGGTATGTCTCGTATCGAGGAGAATGATGCAGACGATGAGATGAGTACAGATGAGGAAGATCTCGAGATCGATGTGGTTGAAATCGATGAAGTAGACTTAACGGTTGAAACAGAAGAGTCGCTCGAAACAGAGAAGGAGAGTGATGAGGAGAAACCCTCGGAGGAGTAAATCGAAAGGGTATAAATCCAACTCATTAGCTATTAACTATTAATCAGCATTTAATGAAGTAAATTAAGAGTAAGAGAGCCGATCTATCCTTAGATCGGCTCTCTCTATTTTGTACTATCTTGCTCTATTTTGACGGTAATGCGACAACAATCTTCACCTCAACCTTCCAATTAGGATTCATCAATCCCGCCTGCACGGTACAGCGAACCGGTGCATTGTCAGAATCGACCCACTCATCCCAAGCACGATTCATCCCCTCGATATCTAAACTACTCACAAGAAAGATCGTTACATCTAGAATATGGGATTTTTCAGCTCCAACTTTCTCTAAAAGCTGATCAATATCGGCAAGTAAACTCTGCATCTGTCGATAGATATCTGCCTCTTCCACTAAAGGAATAGCGGTATAGTAAAGCGTATCGTTATAGATCACCGCATCTGACATCCGCGGGCCTTTATTAATTCGAGTAATCATGATGGTTCCTTATTACCGGTAATACCGGCGATTGAATTGCTAATGGAAAAGTCAATCATAACTGACTGCCTTTTGAAGTCTTATCGTAATCAATATCATTGATATCTTTGTCGTTATTTTTGCCGCTCTTGACCTTGTGATCTTGCTCTTGATCTAACTATCGATGTTAATATCTCTTACTAATTTCTATCCCCTCCGATTCCTTCATATGACTCTTCCCATCTCTCCACCTCTTCTTCGATCCGCTCTTCAACTAAACCTAAAAGATCTAAATGATTATGGATATAGTGCTCCTTAATCGATTGATAAGCACTATTTTTCTGCTCCGCTAAGAGTGAATGAATCTCCTCGGCTAACTCTTCGAGTAGCTCCGGATCCCCCTCACACAATTCACACCAGAGAATAAACTCCTCTTCTAACTGTTGAAGCGGCTCGAGATGTCGTCTGCGCAGACTCGCTAACGCATTATGATTGAGATTGAATCCTCGGATAGTCTCTTTCGCACGATGATAGTCATAATCTGATAAGCCCGGCTTTACCGAAATCCGTCCATTAAGATAGTAACGAAAGTAGGCGTGAGGATCCTCCTGATCCGGTTTTATCAACAACTCATGAATTACTTTATGAGGATTATGCGCACCATCTTTATAGATACCACAGCTATTATTATTGTTACAAGAGCCAAAAAGATTTTTCCACTCAAAAGTTAACGCCTCATATTTAGCGCGGGGATAGAGATGCTCAATATGGCTATCTTCCGTTGTAAAGGGTGTTTCACAATAAGCACAAATGTGATGTTGCATCTCATTGAGCTTTGACCAGATCTCTCGCCGATCACCCCCTCTCAGTCGTTGCCAATTTTTTGTGCCATTCTTCTGAGCTCGTACTAAACATTTAGGCACCTCTTTCGGCCGCACTAATTTTCTCATCCCCTACTCCTTTCTCTCCTGAGCAGGTCTTCGATTACGCAGTCGCGCTTTGAGCTGTTGCAATTTTTTCTGATGACGAAGCTTCTCCATCTCGATACTCTCTCGACCAAAATGCTTCTCTAACATCAGATAGAGCGCCTCCCCTTCCGGCGTCTCATCTAAGCCATTTTCAATCATCTTCTCTAACTGCTGATATTGTTGATGTTCGTACACATCAGGAACATCCGCAATATTTAAGATGCGCAACAAGATATTATCTGAAGAGAGGCCTCGAGTCTGAAAGCTTGGGGAATGAACTCGAACACGATTGGTTTCAAAATCATTTTTCAGAAAGCGAATTCGATCTTTATGAACAGTGGAGATAACTTGTGGGCTATGCGTTGTAATAATAAATTGCATATTAGGAAAGATTTTGAGTAAGGAATCGATAATCGTCTGCTGCCAAGTAGGATGGAGATGAAGCTCGATCTCATCAATAATCACAACGCCGGGGCTCTCCCTTGGATCTTCTAGATGGGGATTTAAGATCTCTAACCGTGAGATAAGATCTGCTACCATGAAGAGAACCGAGCGCTGTCCATGTGAAAGATGTTGGATATCATGTAACTCATCATAGATTGAGAGAACAACCCGATCCTTTCCTGTGGAACGATCAACAAAGATCCCTGTGGCATTCGGGATCAGATCACAGACAATCTCATTGACGATCTCTTTTAACTTCTGTGCGGTATTGAGCGGGCGACACTGCAGTGCAGCAATTTTTTCATCTGTCTCTGCAATCTTCACTTTTAACCCTGAAAGCATATCATCAACAAGCGCCTGCTTCATAGGATCAGCATTTTGATGCTCTTGGGTAAACTCTTCTGCTGTCTGCTCTAATAACGCTCTAAATTGTAGAAGATCGCGAAGTTCCGTTCCTGAGTCTTGCCGCGAAAGATTCTCTAACATCACAAACCACTCAATCATATCGGAGATGCGAACTTTCTCATCTAACGCATAATCGTATGCACTTGCCCGATGAAGATGAATTTTACGTGCCCCTCGCACAAAATTAGGGCGATTGACACTATAGAAGATAAAAAGGGGAAGCGTAATATTACAATCATTGAAAGTGATGCAATCACGGATTACCTTAGCATAGGCATTGAGTTCACTAAAATCGGAGCGTTGGGCAATTGCGCCCTCCTGCAGCGAACGTTCAAGCATAAAGTGGATCTTATTATGTGCATCAACCTCCATCTCAAGAGAGATCTCCGCTCTATTTTCACCACTTTTAATCTCCTCCTCAGCGATCTCTAAACCCGCCTCCTCTTCGCGATTAATCGCATTGAGTACCCAAGAGAGCCCCTTCGTTAAACACTCACAAACCGTTGTTTTTCCAGTAGCATTCTCCCCTATCAAAACAGTGAGTCGATCATCGAAAGTGATCTCTAAATCATTCAATCGACGCAGATTTTTAATTCTAATCCGGCGCACCTTAAATGTTGCTTCATTAAGAATCGACTCACAACGAGAAAAAGCTGATTTTGCCTTCTGCAGATTAGGATCTTGCGAGAGTGAAGCACGCGCATCAAGATCGACCTCTCGAAGATAGCGCTCTGCCTGATCATAATTTTTCAATAGCGAAAATTCCGATTCTAGCGATCGATCGGCTCCATAAGATGGTGAGTCTTTCGATAGATTATGATTATCGGATAGATTATCTGATAAATGACGCTGCTTCGCCGGTGTTAATTTCGCACCCCCATCTCTCTCATTCTGCTTCATTTTGCTCTCCTTAAAAGTGCTCCTAAAATAGCCTAAAAAAGGACTCTCCTTTCAAGATATCATAGAAAGATCAAAAGCAGGAGGCTCACAAAAAAGAGCCGTTACCTTTCAATGATAACGGCCCTCTCAATACAGATACTGAAGCTGATTCTCTTGAATTTGACTCTCTTTAATAGAGCTTTTTCTGTGGCGGACCTGCAAAGTTAAGGGGGCCGATCGCAGTCATATCCACTTCAACAACGGTGGGGCCTTCAATCGCAATCGCATCGGCAATGACCTGACGAAACTCCTCAACAGAGCTTGCTAAAAAGCTCACACAACCCATCGATTCTCCTAACTTCTTATAGCTTGGCGTATGTAGCTCATTATAATATTGGCGACCACCAAAATAGTTATTTTGAATGCCACGCATCACACCATAACCCTGATCATTCATCACTAACAACACCATATTCAGCTTCTCCTGAACCATCGTTGCAATCTCGCCAATGCCGAGCATTAAACCGCCATCTCCCACAAGAGCGACAACTTTTTTATCCCGATTAGCAATCGCCGATCCGATCCCATGCGCTAAACCTAAGCCGATAGCACCTGCAAGCGAGTGGATATTACGAAGTGGAGCTTGTACTGGAAAGAGTCGACTTCCCCAAGTGCTTCCTGACATCGTAATATCTCGCACTAAAATACCACTCTCCGGTAATGCATCTCGTAGAGCAAAACAGATCTCAGCATAAGGACCTAACTGCTCTGTCAAAGCATTGATCGCCGCTTCTTTCGCTTCTCTAATCTCTCGATCATAGTCGGGATCGATAAAAGAGTGTTGCTCTAAGGCGGTTGCAAGATACGCTAAAGAGGCTTTTGCCTCAGAGCAGATAAAGTGCTCGACACGGTAGTTTCTCTGTTGCGCGACAGGATTGGCATCGATCTGAATCAATTTTTCAGGAAATTGGACGCTATAAGTCTTCGTCTCATTACTTCTCAAACGAGATCCCACTACCAAAGCAATATCAGCTGACTTTAGGAGCTCTTCGACCTTTTGAGAGTTATGGAAAGCGCCCAAACTACGAGGATGATGATCAGGCAATACCCCTCTAGCATGGGTCGAAGAGAGAATAGGAATCCCAAGATCTGCCAATGCTTTAACCTCATCTTCAGCCTCTAAACATCCTCCTCCAATCCATAGAATTGGGCGTTTTGCCTCTTTTAAAGACTCTACCACTCTGTCTAAGGCAGCACGATCAATCATCGGCATCTGTAAAGCTCCCACAGGATAGAGCTCTTCGGGAAGCTCGATCTCGGTCGCTTGTACATCGATCGGAATCTCAACACTCACCGGCCCCATTGGAACGGTTTGCGCCACACGAATGGCCTCACGCATAATACCAATGGCATTATCGGGACTCATAATTCGATAAGCTGCCTTACTCGCCGCCTTCAAGAAAGTTAATTGATCTTTTGCTTCATGAATAAATGAGGCATCTCGATCGAGATACTCTCGTTCAACCTGACCGGTAATATGTAATACCGGACTCGCCGCATTACAGGCCTCAATTAGAGATCCCACCGCATTTCCGGCACCAGCACCGGTACTTGTAATTGCAACACCTAATCCCTTAAAACGCGCATGAGCATCCGCCATCGTTAAGCAACCTGCTTCTCCTCTAGAGCAGACAAAATTGATCTTCTCTCGGCGCCCAATAGCATCTGCAATAGGAAGGTTATGGATCGAAATAACACCATACACATCCTCAACACCATGCATCTCTAATAAGCGTGCAATCACTTCTCCAACTGTTACCTTCATTCTTTTCTCCTACGCCTTCTAATCTGCGTCTATCTTATTCTCTACCCATATTCTCTATTTTTAGAGACGCTATCGATCTAATAGCATTTTCTCTCATGAGATATCTCACTCGATATCTCGCTACCTCTCGCGCGAGCTCTCTATTTTTCTTTATCTTTATCTTTCTCTTCTCTATCTCTCTTTTATTACGACTCACACCAAGGATTAGGAGTCTCATCTAAGCTTAAGAAGATACTCTTTTGTTGCATATAAGAGAGAATCCCTAAACGCCCCTTCTCTCGCCCGATGCCACTCTCTTTATAACCCCCAAAAGGTGTTGAGATAGAGAATTTCTTATAGGTATTGATCCAAACGGTTCCCGCTTCTAAAGTTCGTGCTAATTGCCATGCACGGCGATAATTTTCTGTCCAGATACCGGCAGATAGCCCATAAACGGAGTCATTAGCTTCGGTAATAAGTGCCGCTTCATCATCAAAAGGAAGCACCACCAATACAGGACCAAAGATCTCCTCTTGACAGACAGAGTCACTATTTTTTAAGCCGGTAATAATCGTCGGGGCATAATAACAACCCTTTGCTAACGCCCCTTCTAATAGCCGTTTTCCACCTATCTCGATCTTACCCCCTTCAGCAACCGCCTGCTGGACATAACGGTCGATACTCTCTAAATGTTGCTCGCTAATCACTGGTCCCACCTGTGTTGTGGGATCTTCTGGGTGTCCAACGCGCAGAGCGGCACTCTTTTCAATGAGCTTTGCTAAAAAAGGTTCATAGAGCGAACGATGCACAAAGAGGCGTGAGCCGGCGATACAGGCTTGTCCGGCTGAACTAAAGATGCCATAAATAACACCATTGACGGCTAACTCTAAATTAGCATCATCTAATACGATTGTAGGTGACTTGCCACCAAGCTCTAAAGAGGTGGTAACAAGGCGCTCTGCTGCAATATGGGCTAAAGCTCTTCCAGTATTGGTGCCTCCGGTAAATGAGATCTTCTTCACTAATGGATGATTCACAATGGCATTCCCCACCACTGAACCGCGCCCCGGCAGAACACTTAAGATTCCTTTAGGCAACCCTGCTTCTTCAAATCGTTTAGCTAATTCTAGTGCAATTAACGATGTAGCTTCCGCAGGCTTTAAGATGACCGCATTACCCCCCGCTAATGCCGGGATCAACTTCTGTACTTCAGAGGCAATAGGGGAGTTCCAAGGAGTAATGGCCGCAATAACACCTAAGGGCTCATAGAGGCTCAAAGTAATCGCATCATGCATGCGCTGATTGGTTAATTCATTATCCATCGTCTCCAATGTAGAGGCGACATAACGCGTCGTGGCAATAGCACTTGCAACCAATCCCCGTGTTTCATAGAGGGGTTTACCATTATCCCGAGTTTGAAGCTGAGCGAGTTCATCTCGATCTCGCTCTAAAATATCTGCAAACTTAAAGAGAATGCGCGCTCTCTCTGTCGGCAATAGATCTCTCCAGGCGGGATCTCTCCATGCTCTATCTGCTGCAACAATCGCCTCTTTTACATCTTCCAATGAAGCTGTGGAAAACTCTGCGTTAAGACTCATATCTGCGGGGAAGAAGCTCTTAGAAGGCTCTCCACGACCAACTCTCCATTCACCTGCTAAAAATATTTTTTTCACTATATCCTCCTTATCCTCTGTCAATATCCTTAAATGAGCAACGCATCATCTAGCTGACGACAGAAACGCGCCACACTTAATGCAGCGAGCATTGAAGTCTTAGGGTTACTCTCTAAAGGAACCCCCATCATCACAATCTCCATAGCACCAAACTTACCTTGCGCAATGATTTTATGCTGATTTCGCGCCATCTCTGGATCGGCAATCAACTCAACTTCAGTCTCATCCATTCCGATTCCGGCAAGCGCTAAAGTAGCAGCGACATTGGCATTAGCAGGAAAAAGTTTTGCCGCTTCTCTCGCACTTCCCTTAAAGAAAGTGGTCGCATTCTCTAGCTGATCGAGATCGACAAGCTCTTCTGCATAACTTCCCTTCCAACTACGGGGATTCTTTCTCCCTTGATAGAGAACGGAATCTAATCCTGCTAATTTAGCCGAGGCTAAACCATCGATGCCGGCAATCGCTCCCGATAAGATCGAGATCTTCACCTGATGCTCTTTTGCTGCCTGCTCAACCTGCTTCTGAAATAGTGAATCGGCAAAGGTTCCTACTGAGATCACCCCAACATCGATTCCCGCACTAATCAAATCAAAGAGATGTGCTTTCAATCCTAACTGCCCTGCCATCTCAACAGCACAATCTGGCTGACCATCTATCTCCGAAATGCGACTAATGACTTTAATCTCATCGCCCACAATTGCTTGAGTCTTAGCGACATCTTGTGGCATCACTACTAACCATCCCACTTTGACATCTTCGGGTAGAAGCGGCATCACAGCTTGTGCCATCGCCCCATAACCAATCATTACAATTTTCTTCATTCTCTCCCCCATCTTTTCCTGCTCACTCTATATCTGTTGTTCTCTATCTATTGCTTCTCTATCCATTTGTTCTCTATATATCAACTGCTCTCTATTACGCTTCTACCGATACCACTTATTGATTATTTTATGGAGCAACTTCATCAAATCTCTCGACTGAAGCCACCTGAGACATCAACAACTGACCCCGTTGTATAGGAGGACATCGGTGATGCTAAAAAGAGTAACGCTCGTGCCGCCTCTTCTGCCTTACCTAATCGCCCCATGGGGATTCCTCGCTCCTGGGCAATGCCGGCAATCCACTCATCCCAACTCTTAGAACGATCTGAACGCTCCTCATATCGACGGCGCCACTGCCCCGACTCCACCATACCGATTAAGATCGAATTGACCCGAATCCCATTAACTCCTTTCTGAGCAAATTCCTGCGACAATGTCTTACTCAAATTGAGTAAGCCCGCTCTTGCTGCCGATGTTGCAATCATATGTCGCTCCGGCTTTAGGGCTAATAGCGAGTTCACATTGGTAATCGAGGCCATATCTGATTGCTCTAAGTAAGGCAATGCCGCCTTAATGGGATTTAAAACACCAAAATATTTAAGAGTCACTTCTCCGAGCCAATCCTCATCCTGAGTCTCTTCAAAAGAGGCGACTTTCCCCTGCCCGGCATTATTAATTAAGAAATCGATCCCCCCAAAATGTTGAACTACAGCGTTGATCAATGCTTCCACAGAATCACGATCTAGCACATCTGCGACAATGGTTAACATGTCACTAGACGAAACTTCAGGTAATGCTAACCTCACCGCTTCTAAAGAAGCATCTAAACGCGCCTGATTACGTCCACACCAAGCAACTTTAGCACCGCCTGCTAGAAGTAATTTTACCGTTTCTAAACCAATACCAGATGATCCACCGGTCACAATTGCGACCCGATTCTCCACACCAAAACTCATCGACTGCCTCCTCATCTTCCTTCTAATCCTTCCTATTTATGATTCTCGTCTCAATATCAAACGCTCTCTTCCTCTAATAGAGGGGTGAGATCCACCTATCTCACTCTGTAAACGTTTTTTTCCTCTTAAATCGGCCCAAAGAGTCTCTCTTTAAAAAAAAGTGGCGCATCGATATAAGCAAGATGCCCCGCATCAGCAACCTCAACTAAATTGAGCCTTGAATGTCGTGCTTTTAAAGCATGCATCCCTTCTGGTGGCGTAATGCCATCTTTTAGGCCAAAATAGAGATCGATCTCCAATTGTGGATCAATTTGTGACAATGCACGATCGATAGAATCATAAGCAAGAAGATGAGACGCATTAGTAAAACCATCCATTGTTAAGCGTTGTGAGACTTCACGAACGATGTCCATATTCTCAGTAGAAGGATTTCCAAGCAGATAAGGACCTCGTTCCTCAGCCATCCCTAAATTCCCTAATCGAGCTAATAATTTTGGCCGACGCTGATAGACTTCCGCCTTAACAGATTCCTCTTCTTTAGCATATCCTTGTGCCGGTGCAATCAGCTGGACTCGCTCTAAATATTGTGGATATTTTGCAGCAAAAGCAGTGGCCATCATCGCCCCAAGAGAGTGCCCCACTAATATGATGCGCTCCAACCCCAACTCATTGATCAATGCAAAGAGGCGATCGGCATAATCTAAAGCCAAAGGGGTATCCGTTATCAACTTCTCACTCTTCCCATATCCAGGCGCATTCCATGCAATAAGATGAGCAGAGATTTCACGATCCTGTAACTGTTTAATCCATGAGTATGCGCCAGAGCTAATCCCATGGAGTAACAGAAAAGGTGTGCCCTCTCCCTTTTTCTCTAAATACTCGATCCCGCTCTTTGGGGCGAATTGATACTCAACCTGGTTCATAAAATCTCTTCTCCTCTCAATCATCAGTCAAGATGGCTTAAATCGATATCTCCTAAAATCTTTAACAGATCCTCAATACATCTCAAATTAAGAACCCGATCCCTCTAGGATTCGATTTAAGCCCCTCTTGTTATCCCTTCTTCTTATCTCTTTTGTTATTAATACTACGTACAAAATCTCATGATCTTGAATAACCTATCTATCTCTGATCACGTTTAATGACACTTGATTACACTTAACTACACATAATTACGCTTAATTACGCTTAACTTTAGAGAGCGGATGATCTTCAGGATAGGTCGGGATCTGCGGTTTTGAAGTACCCAACATGACACACATTAAGGCATCTTCTTGCGTATAGTTATAAAGTCCACGATAAATTCCTGGAGGAATAGAGATCAGGTCACGCTCTTTAAGAATGACTGAATATTTCTCTCCTTTATCTTCTAAAAAGAGTTCGATAGAACCTCTTAGCAGGAAAAAGACCTCTTCAACATCATCATGAAGATGGAGTGGCCCTTCACATTGTGCCGGTAATACCATCGTTGAAAATGTAAAGTTCTCTGCCGGAACGGTATTACTATCTGATGCAACGCCTGTTGCGCCTGTCCCCATGTAACGCATCTGCGCACGTCGATATTTAGGGTCATAATCAGCTTGAAATTTGAGTGCATCAAAATCATACTTACGATCTTCTAATCGTGCGATTCGTGTATTCATCCACTCTTCTAAACTTTTGCCTTCTGGACGGTTCCAAGTTTCAAATTCTCTAGACATCTCTATTCTCCTTTGTGAATAAATTTTATGAATAAATCTCTATGGATAAGATCCCCTTTGGGTTCTCAATAAAGTATTGTTGTTACAGTTACTTCTTCAATAATATTTCCGCTCTATTACGATCGGTAGGAAGCTACTGCTCTAAAAGTGCCCCTAATAACATCTCCCTAATAACGTCTCAATAAGGGGACAAGAATGATCGATCCTGCAACGGCAACACCCGCAAGAAAGATAATTCCGGTATTAAAATTGCCAGAAAAGGCAACGATATATGCGATTAAGACCGGTACAATAGCGCTTGTAAAGTTAGCGAGACCATTAAAAATCCCCCCTGCAGTCGTCGCCACATCACGATCACTCACATTTGAGAGAAGCGCAAAGACGGCCGATACGGAAACTCCCCACATTAAAGAGCTGATGGTCATCATCGTAATCACGAGTATATTGCTCTCAACGATCACCATTAGGTACATCGCTATCCCGGCACCTAATAACCCTATAAAGACTTGCGGTGCGCGACGAATCGAAAAGCGATCTGAGTAGAGCGCCCCTCCGATCTCTCCAATCAACATCCCAATAAAAGGGATCATCGATAGTGTGCCAAACTCTTTAAGATTGAATCCTTTCTCTTCCATGAGATAGGTAGGAATCCAACTATTGAGTCCCCAGAGATAGGTCATCAAAGCGATATTAAAAAAACAGACTAACCAAAAAGGACCATTACTCATCAATCGCTTAAGATTAACACTATGTGAGCTCTTAACGACTCGCTTCCGTCCCGATACTTCCACATTACGTAAACCATAATGGACTAAGATTGTTGCAATTAAGGTTAATGCGCCCATCACATAGAAGGTGGTATGCCAATCGTAATTACCTAAAACATATGCGGTAATCGGAAATCCTAACGCCGCACCAATAGGGGTACCTAAAATAAACATTGTGGAGGCACGCGCCTGCTCTTTATCGCTATAACAGAGCTTTACGATGCTATAGCAGAGTGCAAAGAGAGGTCCTTCTGCAATCCCTAATAAGATCCGATTGATCAGCATCCCTTCATAAGTCGTTGTAAATCCCATAATGAGCATCAAGATACCCCAGCTCAAAACAGACCAGAAAATTAATTTTTTAGGGCTAAATAGATCTCCTAAAAAACTTAAAAATACGGAGGAGAAACCATAAGAGAGAAGGAAACTTGTCATCAACCAACCGAGCCTACTCTTATCTTCAACAACACCCATCGTCTCTTGAAAAGCGGGATCAGAAAAGAGTACAGCAATGCTGATCTTGTCAAAAAAGGCTAAGACAACGCAGATCATTAAGACTGTTGCCGGCGTCCAATGCACTATTAAATTTTTGGGCACAAAAGGTAGCCTTTCAGCTAGCGCTTCTTTCATAAATTTCCTCCTAGTAGATATCTCAATGCGTACTCTTGATGAGAGTCGATCTTTTACACTGTCGACTTATTACGCTTCGGTGGTTGCTCTTTTCTGCTATTTTTATTCTGATTCTCTATTACTTTTTCTATTACTTTTTCTATTCTATTTCGACACTGACTTCTATCTTATGGAGACCCTCTCCCCCTATTTCTCGCCTGTTTCTCTGCGCTCCTACTTTAGAGCGATAGCCCTCTCGCTGGCATGCTTGAACTTCTACCAATTTATTCTGATAAATCCATCCTGATCAATCGCTCCTATCGAATTTAGCCTCATCAATTAACGGAGCTTCATCACATTAAAAGCAGGATCGCCAATCTCTACCGCCTCTAAAGTTCTATCAGCCTTGATCCATCGCTTTGCAATCTGTACAACTCTTGCATCATTAATCGAAACTAAATATTGCAATTTTCCCTCAGGCGTAAGGTAGAAGAAGCTCTTTTGACGTGGCGCGCTATTACGGATCACTACCTCAGTACGATCAAGTCCGACCGGCGTCCCTAAAATCTGAATATTGCAATCATATTGATCTGACCAGAGCCAAGGGGTTTCACGGTAAGGTGTCGCCTTTTCGCCCCCTAACATCGCTTTTGCGGCAACTACCCCTTGATGCTGTGCATTTGCCCAAGATTGAACAGAGAATCCTAAATCTGGGTGAATAGCGACATCTCCTGCAGCATAAATATGGGGATCAGATGTCTGGCAATAATGATCTACAACAATACCGTCACGCACATCTAATCCGGCCTCAACAGCGAGCTCTTTATTGATATGCGCCCCTGCTCCAACAACGACTGCATCAAAGCTGCGCCATTTTTCCCCATTTTGAATAATCGTTAACGCCCCATTCTCTTCCACAATATCGAGAGTTCCACACTCAAAACAGATCTCAATACCCTCTTCTTGATGAAGCGACTCAATAAAATCAGAGACCTCGACAGAGACACTTCTAGCACAGAGACGCTCACCTAACTCCAATAGTGTGACAACACACCCCTGTTGCCGTAATGAGGCTGCAATCTCTAAACCGATCCAACCACCACCAATAATTGCAAGTGACTTAATCAATGGGAGCGCGCGCTGCAACGCTAAACTATCCTCAACTGTACGCAGTGTGAAGAGATTAGGCAGAGATCGCCAGGCATCAACAGGAACTCGTGCTTGACTGCCGGTCGCAATCAGAAGCTTGTCATAAGGAAGCTGTGAACCATCTGAGAGCGTAACTATCTGTTTATCACGATCGATTTTGGTAGCAGAGAGGGATGCGTAGAGCGTCAAATTGAGCGCCGCAATCTTCTCTGGTGGGAAGAAATGGAGATTTTGATGATCCATCTCTCCAAGCAATACCTGCTTCGATAATGGTGGTCTTTCATAAAAGAGTTGTGATTCATCTGAAATCACGGCAATCTCTCCCTCAAATCCCTCTTCTCTTAAGGTATAAGCAGCCCAAGCAGATGCCTGCCCACCCCCAATAATAACCACTTTCTCCATCTTCACTCCCTCCTTTTTCTATTTTGATAACAGGTTTCACATGAAACAATAGTGACGCTTTAAGATCCTTTGACCTGGCGTCGTGTTTCATGATCCAGTCCACCCTCAATCGCCCACTCCGTAAAGAGCTCAAGCGCATAATCATAGACTCGGGGTGTCCATGCCGGCGTTACATAATCATCATTGGTGTAATACTCAAAAGCGCCCCCTAAAGGTGAATGTACATACCAGAAATAAGCTGATGAGACGGGATGACGACCAGGACCGATAAAGGAATCCCATTTAAGTCGGTTCATATTGAGACCTCCACCAATCACCTCATGAATATCTCGCACCACAAAAGCAACATGATTGAGCCCCGTTGTTTCACGTTGTGGCAGTTTCAATAAGAAGAGATCATGATGCCAACCTTCTGCAGCACAACGCATAAAGGCGCCACGCCCACGATAGGCATCTGAAAGATAGAAGCCTAACTTCTCCTCATAAAACTTCTGCGTCTTTTCTAAATCCGGGGTAAAGAAGACCACATGCCCAATAGCAACAGGATCTGCTTTTTCATAAACAGGACTAGGCGCATTGACCCGATTGATTCTGCCAAACTGATTGATCGGCAGACTTGTCGCCTCTAAATCTGCTTTTAGAATGTACTCCTCAAAACGGAGCGTCATACCATTGGGGTCCTGACACTGAACAACACCATCGGCAAAGTGATATCCCGGCTCTGACTGAAGTCTCTCTGCTAGAAGCTCAATGTCTTGATAACGATTCACCGCCCAAGTCACCTCTCTTAAGGTGGACCCTGCTTCAAATGCCGGCGGTAAGCGCTCATCATCGATAGCAAAAACATAGATTGAGCTACCATTGCCTAATTGATATTTCGCTGCCCTCTCAATATCACTCTCTACCTCTTTAAGGCCGAAGTCTGCAAGATATTGTTTCGACTTTGCAATATCCTCAACACCAAACTTCAATGTTTTGATTCCATTTAACATACTTAAATTCCTCGTTAAAACTTCTGACTCTGATGAACCCTATTAATTTCTGCGTAATAGTACGTCATGCTTGTTTCATATTTATTTAATTAAAGACAAAACCACCATTAACAGGGATATTTTGCCCGGTAACAAAAGCGGCGAGATCAGAGAGAAGATAGAGTGCGGTGCCACTGACATCTTCAGGAAGTTGTTCCCGTTGAATCGCTCGGCCATTAACATAGAGTGAGTGTCGCTCTGCCGGTACATATGCCGTCGCTTCAACTAATGTTAAGCCTGGAGAGAGACTATTGACGGTAATATTAAACTCTCCCAATTCACGGGCCATAGAGCGTGTCATCGCCAAGATAGCCCCTTTACTTGCGGTATAAGCCATCAATTTGGGTGCTCCCCAAAGGGCCGTATCGGAAGCGATATTCACCACGCGACCCTGGTCCGATCTCTTAAGAAAAGGAACCATCGCCTGTGTCATCAACCATGTTCCTTTCACATTAATAGTCATGACTCGATCCCATAGATCAGGATCATAATTCATCATATCGACGCCCCCAACACCTGTAGCTAGCGCCGCACAATTAATTAAACCATCCACATAGGACCACGCTTGCTCAACTTCCTCAGCAACCTTATCGATAGCTTCAGGCAAACTTAAATCTGCCACAATATAAGATGCCGGCAATCCTTCAGCTTGCAGTAATTCTGCTCGCTCTTTTAAGAGATCCTCTAAAATATCGACCATTAGTACTGTAGCGCCAGCCTCTAGAGCCGCGCGAGTAAAGTCATACCCTAATCCGCGTGCCGCGCCTGTAATGATGATCTTTTTCCCCTCTAATAGTGCTCTCATGATCACCTCAATTATTCTGCAGGATGAATAGTGGCGCCCACAGCATCTACATTTGCCTGACTCGCTTGATATGCCTCATACTCTTTAAACTGCTTTTCTGCTGCGCGCTTAAAAGTGCGGCGGAGACGTGTAATACCCACATCATGTTGATAAAGGAACTCATGCTCTCGAGCATTAGGGGCTAATAGTTCTAAAATAATACGATCTTGCTCTAATACATCCCAATGCAATCCTTCTAAATGATTGCGATACATAAAGCGCCAAGTATCACGCTCCCATCCTGAAACTTTACGGCAACGCCAGAAAAATACGCGCGTATTATTTTCATCAATAGGGGTCGCAAAACCAACAATCCAGAAGCTTCCACCAGGACCAAATTTAGATTGATAAGGAATAGAGAGTCGTAACCAAGCGCCACCGGTTTCTCCGTACTCCACCCAGTCAAAGTTCACGCCTGATTGCCCATCTTTCTCAAAGATAAAACCTGTTTTCGTCATTTTTAGGCTCATCTCCGCTTGGCGATCACCCTCAGACATTGAGTGAGAAACGGAGTGAAGATAAGTTCCATGCATGGGATCCATCACATTATCAACTGCATATTGATAATTGACTTTCCAATCTGCGATACAGAGGAAATGACTCCACTCATCACTATCGAGCTGCTCCGGGAAAGTGAGTTCTGTAGGTGCTTCATCACCAACACCAAACCAGAGGAAAATGGCACCATGAACCTCTTTCACATGGTACGATTTCACACAAGTAGCCCCGGTCATCGGACAACTTGCAACAGCAGGAACATCCTCAACAACACCATCAAAACGAACTTCAACACCGTGATACCAGCAAGCAACACGATTGCCTAAATTCCATCCTAAAGAGAGTCTCGCACCACGATGGGGGCAGCGATCTTCAAGTGCATGAACCTTACCCTCTTCATCACGCCAAACAACAATGTTCTCACCTAAGCGGGTAATTCCCACAGGACTGGTCCCTACCTCCCAACTCGCTAACACTGGATGCCACAGGTTACGTAAACCAAAGTTGAGGTACTCTTGTGCGTCTTTAAATTTTCTAGATGTCATAATCTTCTCCTCCTACACTCTTAAAACCTTAATAACCTAAACGAGCCATCTCAGCTTCGAAGCTCTCTTCTGTAAATTTCTCACCACTCTCTAATAACATTCCTTGCTCATTGAGCGCAGAAACCACTTCGGAGAGTGTTGTCGCTCCTTTTGAAAAAGCGGCGATAAGGTTCTCCACAAGACTCAACTCATAAGCGGAAGGTTCATGTGCACGGTTTTGCCAAACCACATGCTTCACATCTCCAGGAATCTGAATATTATTGATGCCGGCATCAGGATTAGGTCTATTCTCTAGCCAGGTTTTAAGCTTCTCATTGTAATTTGCCATCTGCTTCCTCCTTTGATTTCTGTATGTCATTGCATACAAAATTTCTTAATAATTTCTTAATAGTTTCTTAATTTATAGTATCTCTTGGTATCTTGAATCAGCCTACACTCCACCTATCGGCCAAGCTACAACAGAGTATTGATACAAGATATTTGATATCAGTGATTAAAAATCGATCTCCCTTCGCTCCCTCACGTCTACCACAGGCACACTTTAAAAAAGCTCCCTTTTGCAATAGCCCTCAATAATCTCTTTCCAATGAATCTATTTAACAAAAGGGAAATGGAGGTGATACGGAGATATGAAAATATGAATATAGGGAGATATTAAGATTTAACTCTTCAAAAATAGTTATTAAATAGAACAATAATCACTCTATTATCCTAATCTCTGCGCTCTTCCCTCTTCTCTACGCTAGATAACAAGAAGTATCAACAGCAATAGTTACTGTTCAACAGAGATCATGATCTCTCCTGCCTCTACTTTCACAGGATAAGTCAATAAATTTCGACAGCCAGGACCACTCTCTAAATTACCCGTCTTAATATCAAAAATAGCTTCATGAAGAGGACATTCAACTGTTCCGTCTTCCACAAAGCCTTCTGTTAAGAGTGCATAAGCATGGGGGCAGATATTCTCAATGGCGAAATAGTGATCTCCCACCTGAAAGATTCCGATCTTAATATCCCCAATATCAACCGATTTAGGCATATACTCTTCCACTTCACCCACCTGGCATACTGAAACCCAATTCATCTTCTTCCTCCTCAAAGACCCCTATCCTGCTTGACAGGGATAATCAGAAAATAGCGATCCACTCATATTATTGTTTTGACATCTTGTGAATGGTAATCGTCTGTTATTCAAATAAAATATTTAATTTATAAGGGTAATCCCATAATGACTAGTCTTTTATCTAGCTTATTTTGCTCAATCTACTAAATTATTTAGTTTTATATATAAAACATCATTTACTTTATAAAACAATAATGCAAGAATACGATTAATAAAAGAAGCTTGTCAAGCCCATTTTCTAAATAGAGGTCTTAACAGCTAATTTTTCCTATAATAGATAAGAATAAAAAGTGAGGAGTTTAGCGATGATAGAAGAGATTGATGCAGAAAAATACCTTGTGCCGGGGCTCGTTAGAGGATTGAAGATATTAGAAAGTTTTACCGTAGAAAAGAGTGAGATGACTCTAAGCGAGATCGCTAAAAACTTAGAAATTAATCGATCAAGTGCTTTCCGATTAGTCCAAACATTGGAATATTGTGGTTATCTTTTGCGCACGCCTCATAAGAGTTATAAGCTCAATGTGAAAGTACTACAACTCGGTTACACCGCTATTGAATCGATGAATATTCCACAGCAAGTTACGGCGATTATGCAACAATTGCGTGATAAAACGAAAGTGGCTGTTCATCTTTCTATTCTCGATGATATCGAAATTGTCTATCTCAATAATATTCAGGCATTAGGGGCTTTCACCTCCAATATTCGAGTTGGAACGCGATGGCCTGCTTATGCAACAGTCATTGGTCAAATGTTATTAGGATCATTGAGTAATGAGGAGATAAGGGCTCGTTTTGAGGGAATCTCCGAATGGGAAAAATACTCAGCGTCAACAGCAAAAGATATCAATGAGTTGATTGAAAAGATCGAAATAGCAAGAAACTCCGACTATCTCATTAGCTGGAAAAACTTTAAACCCGATATGATTGCCTGCGCTGCACCTATTCGCGGTAAAATCTCTAAAGAGATTCAATATGTACTCTCTGTAAGTTGTCCGGCAACAAGCTATAGTAACCGAGAGCAATTTGTAAAAGAGGTTGTTCCGCTACTATTAACAGCTGCCGATGAGATTTCAGATCTGATGATTCAATAACATTACTCTGCTACATTATGCTGATCGATTCTAAAATAGATTTTAGAGTAGAACCCTATTTTCCCTCTATTAGTATTATTAGTATAAAATAGAAGAGATTCCCTATTAATAATCGATGCAGATGTAGGTATGTAGCACTATTAGAAACCTCTACCATAGAGCGATCGATCAATCTGATTAATTCAACGTAGAAGAAAGGAGTATTCTAGTGAATAGTCATAATCAAGAGTTTATCAATACTTATCTTGCTATCAATGCGAATAAATATCCTAAAGAAGCACTAACAACAGTGACCTCTATTTTACACAGGCTCAATGAGAGTCAACAAGCGGCACTCCATGCTCTTCCTCTTAAAGATCCGACATTAGCATTACTTCTCTCCTTCTTCTTCGGTTCTTTTGCTGTAGATCGCTTCTATATTGGTAATATTTTATTAGGAGTTCTTAAGCTCATTACAATTGGTGGCTTAGGTATTTGGACGGTAATAGATTGGTTTATCATCTCCAAACAGACCCGGCAACAAAATTTAGACCTTTTACTCAAATTTGCAGATCAACTATAACTTTTAAAAGCGGAATTCATCATACAACTCGCCTCTTTTTAGAGTGAAATAACCGTAATCAAATAGTATCTGATCTACATAGATGGTAAAACCAACAAGGGCTGACGGGTATCTGCAAAAGAGCAGACCCATCAGCCCAATTTTATATCTCAGTAGTACTAATCAATAACTACAGATAAATTGATACAACATCACAAAGGAATTACACCTATCTCATGATATTACTTGTTGTTGCCCTTATTGTTATTCTCTTTTTAATCTATATTCTCCGCTATCAAAGAGCACTCATTCGATATGGCATTCCTCTTCTTGCTATTCTAGCCACTCTATTGCTCTTCTTTATTTTGCAAAATATTATCTATCCTTATGATGAGCATATTCCTATTCGAGCAAGTGAACAGAATCAAAAATTAGAAGAAAAGAGTAGAAATAGCCGAATGCGATCTCGTGAGCGACAACTTCAAAGAGGGGAAATTGAAGCAATCAATTGATCTTTATAAAGCCTTTCCTCAATCTATTCATTTTAAAGATAGAATAGATAAAGAGCCCTCTTAAGAGTTCAAACCCTAAAACAAACAGAGGCTGATGAGTTGCCGGGTCTTACTATCGCGTTCTTCCCCAAATCACGTGCCGGCAAAAGGCATTGAAAATGCCCAAACTGCGGGCATGCACTGGTTAAAAGAATGAAGTAGTGGGTTCCCGCAGCTCCATGAACCTTCTTAAGAATCATCAAAATGATTCATTGAAACAATAGAGGCTGCTGCCTTGCCGGAACTTACTATCGCACTCTTCCAAAAATCGCGTGCCGGCAAGGGGCATCGAAGATGCCGACTGGCGGGCATGCACTGGTTAAAAGAATGAAATAGTGGGTTCCCGCCGCTCCATGAACTTTCTTAAGAATCATCAAAATGATTCATTGAAACAATAGAGGCTGCTGCCTTGCCGGAACTTACTATCGCACTCTTCCAAAAATCGCGTGCCGGCAAGGGGCATCGAAGATGCTAAACTGCGGGCATGCACCAGTTAGAAGAATGAAATAGTCGGTTCCCGCAGCTCCACAAATTCTCTTAAGAATCATAAAGATGATTAGTTGAAATAATTAGTTGAAATAATTAGTTGAAACAACAGAGGCTAATGAGTTGCCGGATCTTACTATCACATTCTTCCAAAAAACTGCGTGCCGGCAATGGGCATTGAAAATGTCCAAACTGCGGGCATGCACTAGTAATAAGAATGAAGTAGTGGGTTCCCGCAGCTCCACGAACTTTCTTAAGAATAAAAAATCCCGACAAAGAAAAAGCTCCTAGCTAATTAGCTAGGAGCTCTTAATGAAGCCCTGGGGTTGACCTACTCTCACATGGGATCTCCCACACTACCATCGGCGCTGCTACGTTTCACTTCTGAGTTCGGGATGGGATCAGGTGGTTCCATAGCGCTATTTTCCCCAGGAAAACTGGCTTGTGCTTGAAGTGCCGATGCATTATTTGCATTTTATTTTGCACTCCACTCACGAATAAATTTGATTAGTTGGTTAGTAACAGCAATGTCTGATTGAATTGCTTAAGTTGTTGTATTCGCGTCAACTTTGGAAACGATCATGTCTCGTATCAAAATTGTCTAAGACCTATTATATGGTCAAGCCTCACGGTCAATTAGTATTGGTAAGCTCAATGCAT
>NZ_NEFF01000003.1 GCF_002252045.1 Ignatzschineria sp. F8392
GCAATGGTAATCTACGGCAACTCATCGACATTTATAAAGATAAAACAATTCGGGCAATCGAATGATTGCCCCCTGCCGGCGCGAGATTGATAAAAGAACGCGATGGTGAGGACCGGCAGCGTTCAGCCTCTTTTTTCAATCAATGATACTTAAGAAGGCTTTTTGAACGGCGGGAACCGACTATTTCACTCTTTTCGCCACTGCATGCCCGCCAATCGGCGCTTTCAGCACCGAGAATGATGTCGTTAAGGTAACGATTTTTGCCGGCATGCAAATTGTGAAAGAATGCAATGGTAATCTACGGCAACTCATCGACATTTATAAAGATAAAACAATTCGGGCAATCGAATGATTGCCCCCTGCCGGCGCGAGATTGATAAAAGAACGCGATGGTGAGGACCGGCAGCGTTCAGCTTTTTTTGTTTTAAAAAATAATCGGTGATAGAAGATCAGAGGAATCGATGGGAGAATCCTTATAACCTCGCTATAATAAAGAATCGATCCGCCATTTTTTGCTCAAACCCCTACCCCGATCATTCACACTATGAAGATATCTAAATTTCTATTCCCCCACCTCAAAGGAACTCGATTGTTTCCGAAATCACGTCGATTTCAATCCTTGAGATTATTGTGGGTCATGTTGAGTGCGATGAGCAAAGGCTTCACCATTTTTCTACTTAGCGTATCGATTTTAGGACAATGGAGTATCGCTTCTTCATCACTCTCCGATTCAGCTTCTGATTCGGCACCAAATTCCATATCTCATTCCACATCCCATTCAACATCTCCCCCTATCTCCCAAATAACCGCTAAAGATCAGACGCTTTCTGAGATATTTTCCACACCTTATCGCTGTTCGCTGATGACAGATCGCACCGATCGTGATCGCCTTCCTCGCGTGACAATCGGTGTCTTAGCCCCTTATGGCGATGTTGCTGCAGAGAAAGAGTGGTGCCCTTGGATTACAGCACTCAATCATGAGATTCCCGACCTTCATTTCGTCCTTAAACCCCTTCAACTCAATAATATTGAGTCTGAGGTTGCAAGTGGCGCGATCGATCTGCTTCTCTCCCATCAAGGAGTCTTTATGAATCTTCGCTCAAAAACCTCCATGCGCTGGATGGCGAGCCTTGAAGAGAATATCCACTTAGAAGAGAGCCACGCTAAGATTGGAAGTGCCATCTGGGTAAAGGAAGAGAGCCCGATTCAGACACTCAATGATCTTCGCGGTAAGAGAGTCGATGCGGTCAGTCAAAATGCATTGGGGGGATTTCTCCTCGCTTACCATGAAATGATTCAAAACTCACCAACATTAGCCAAAGAGATCGCCTTTCAATATCGCGGTTACCCAATAGAAGCGCTCTTTGACTATTTGGCAACAGATGAAAATGATGCCATTATTGTGCCGGCCTGCCTCTTTGAGCGCCTCGAACGGCAAGATATCCTCCCTGAAGGGCAGTTTCGCCTCATTAACCGAAAAGAGATGAATGATTTTAACTGCCAGACCAGTACCGCTTTGCTACCTAGCTGGTCTCTTGCAGCACTCGATAGTATCGATCAAGAGAGCGCTAAACGCATTCAGACCGCTCTTTTTCAATTTGATGATCCTGATCTTCCCTCCTGGCAACTCCCCTATACGCTTTCGGAGATCAATCAATTAGCGGCAGATATTAAACTTTATGAGGAGCGTGAAACCCTCTTTGAGACCCTCTTTCGCCTTGCAATCACCCATAAGATCTGGCTTCTCTTCTTTGCTCTCTTTCTTCTGATTCTTCTCATCAACCATCTTTGGCTGAGTTATGCCGCAACTAAACGCCGTAAAGCGCTCGATAGTGCCTATAAAACGATGCATGATTATGAGATGATGCTCTCAAAAGCAGATCGTATGAATATTTTAGGCGAGATGGCAAGCGGCATTGGCCATGAACTCAATCAACCCCTCTCTACCATTCGCAATTATGCTGAGGGGAGTATTATGATTCTTAAAAAGAGTGACCAACAGCATCCCCTCTTAACGCCGCTACATAAGATTAATGAGCAGGTCTCACAATGTCACAATATTATTAAGAATCTGCGCTCATGGGCAAAGCCGGAAGAGAATAGCATTCGAGAAGAGGTCAATCTCCGCACCTTTTTAGAGCAGATTATTGAGATCACCCGCCTGCGCATGCATGGTCATATCGATATTCAGGTGGATATTCCCGAGCATTTCAATATTGTAATAACGCCCTCTATTTTAGAGCAGGTGTTAGCCAACTGCTTGATGAATTCCGCACAAGCAGGTGCTACAGTGATCGATATTCGTCTTAAAATCTATCCGCAGTATATTAAACTCTTTCTCTTCGATAATGGTCCCGGCTTTACGCAAACAGAGATCGATGCCCCCTTTGTTCCCTTCCGCACCTCTAAAAAAGATGGTTTGGGTTTAGGCTTAGTGATCTGCCAACGTTTAATCGAGAGTTTAGATGGGAAATTACGTATCGATAATCGCCGTGATGGTGTAAGAGGCGCCGCGGTTCGATTGATTCTATCGAGAGAGCTTACCCCAACTGATCCCAAGGAGCAGCCATGAGTACTTTAACTGTCCATATTGTTGATGATGAACCCGATGTTCGCGAGTCATGCCAATTTTTAGTATCTGCGCTCAATTATCCGACCGCGCTTTGGGAGGATGGTCGCGCTTTTATTGAAGGGGTTGATCTTACCCTACCCGCTATTGCGATTGTCGATCTTCGAATGCCGAAAATGTCGGGAGATGCGGTCATTACGATGTTAAAAAATCATCAAAGCCCCATCGGAGCCATTATCCTTACCGGTCATGGTGAGGTTTCTACCGCGGTGAAGACCTTAAAAGAGGGTGCTGTCGATTTTTTAGAAAAACCGATCGATCTCGATACCTTAATGAATGCCCTTAAAAATGCAGAGAAAGTAGCGCTTGCGCGGGCAAAGCGTAATGAGCTACTCTCCCGATATGCGCGCCTCACAGAGCGAGAACAGCAGATCGCCGCTCTTGTCTATGAGGGGCTGACTAATAAGGAGATTGCCCAAAAAGAAGCGATCTCCGTACGTACAGTAGAAGTGCAACGTGCAAGTGCGATGAAGAAGTTAGAGACAGAATCTCTTGCGGAATTTATCTCTACCCTCAATGAGGTCGATAATCTCCTCAAGCCGAGTGAGTAAAAGAAGATCGCCCTCTGCCGGCGCGTAGTTTCTGGAAGAGCGAGATAGTAAGATCCGGCAGCCTTTAGCCTCTGTTGTTTGATTGTTTCAAGCAATAAGAGAGTCTGTAGAGCGGCGGGAGAGAACCATCTCGCTCTTATTACGACTGCACGCCCGCAGGTTGGCATCTTTGATGCCACGAATGAGTATCGATAGGGTAATAATTGTTAGCGATGATAGAAGATCATCATCTGCCGGCATACGATTTCTGACAGCATGCAGTGGTGGTCTCCGGCAACTCAGCAATCTCTTTTGTTGTCATCAATGAAATCAGATAATGTTTTCGGCGATAGAAGATCACCCCCTGCCGGCGCGAGATTGATAAAAGAACGCGATGGTGAGGACCGGCAGCATTCAGCCTCTTTTTTCAATCAATGATACTTAAGAAGGTTTTTTGAGCGGCGGGAGCCGACTATTTCGCTCTTTTCGCCACTGCATGCCCGCCAATTGGCATCTCTGATACCGAAAAGTCATCACTATTTATATTTAAAATACTATTTGAGAGATCATTACCGGCGATAGAGAGATCGCCCCCTGCCGGCGCGAGATTGATAAAAGAACGCGATGGTGAGGACCGGCAGCGTTCAGCCTCTTTTTTCAATCAATGATACTTAAGAAGGTTTTTTGAGCGGCGGGAGCCGACTATTTCGTTCTTTTCGCCACTGCATGCCCGCCAATTGGCATCTCTGATACCGAAAAGTCATCACTATTTATATTTAAAATACTATTTGAGAGATCATTACCGGCGATAGAGAGATCGCCCCCTGCCGGCGTGTGACTACATAGATTCAGACCGACATCTTTGGTGCTGAGAAGAGGTTACAAAACTCTTGATTGATAGATTTGTTACCTGCTTTTATTTGGAACTGCTATATACTTGATAGGGCAATTCTGCTACTGTTTATACGGTTTTATTGAGGGAGTATTTCATTGACTGCAACGTCATTGACACAAAAAGCGAAGGATGCGCTTGCAAAATATTTTGGCTATAGTGAATTTCGCCCTGGCCAACAGCGCCTTATCGAGGCGATCTTATCGGGCAAAGATGCTTTAGGTATTATGCCAACAGGCGGTGGGAAATCCCTCTGCTATCAGATCCCGGCACTGCTCCTTCCCCATGTGACCCTTGTGATCTCCCCATTAATCTCCTTGATGAAAGATCAGGTCGATTCTCTTACTGAGATCGGAATCCCGGCAACTTTTATTAATAGTACATTAGATGAAGAGACTTTTCTTGAGCGCCTAATAGCGATTCGACAAGGTCGCTATCAATTGATCTATATCGCCCCGGAACGACTCAATAGCCAGCTGATCCGTAACCTCTTCTCCGCCGTTAAAGTGAGCTTTATCGCCGTTGATGAAGCGCATTGCATCTCTAAATGGGGACACGATTTTCGCCCCGCCTATGGAGAGATTATCGATTTTCTTCACCAACTTCCCTATCGCCCTCCTGTTGGCGCCTACACAGCAACAGCAACAACCGATGTGATCGAGGAGATCAAAAATCTTCTACAACTCCAAGATCCCGTAGAATCGATTATCAGCTTCGATCGTAAAAATCTGATCTTTGAGGTCTTAAAGATCTCCAATAAACGCGATTATATCCTTAACTTTATTCGCCGATTCTACCCCAAAGATTCAGGCGTCATCTATTGTGCGACTCGGAAGAATGTAGAGCTACTCACCCAATTTTTACAAGATGCCGGCATTAATGCTTTAGGCTATCACGGAGGTATGAGTAGTGAAGAGCGAGAAAAACATCAAAATGCCTTTATCTATGATGAAGTGGAGATTATTGTTGCCACTAATGCTTTCGGGATGGGGATCGACAAATCAAATGTCCGCTTTGTGATCCACTACAATATGCCCCAAAATATGGAAGCCTACTATCAAGAGGCAGGAAGAGCAGGAAGAGATGGGGAGCCGGCACATTGCCTACTACTCTACTCACCACGCGATATCTCTAACCAGAAATATCTCATTGAGAATAATGAGTTTCTAATCGATCCTGAACGAAAACGAATTCTCTACCAAAATCTGCAATCACTCATCGATTATTGCCACTCTGAAGAGTGCCTGCGCGCTGAGATTTTACGCTACTTCTCTGAAACCCCCACTTTTGAAAGTTGTGATAATTGCGGCAACTGCACCAATACGACACCGAAGATCAATATCACTATTGAGGCGCAAAAGATCCTCTCTTGCGTCTATCGAGTAGAACAAAATTATGGTATTACAACGGTCACACAAGTCTTAAAGGGTTCGAAAAATCGCCAAATTATCGAGCGCGGTTTAGATCAAGTCTCCACCTATGGCATTATGAAAGAGTATCCAGAGCGAACTATTCGGGAGATGATTATGACATTAATCGCTCGAGGTTATCTCTATCAAACACCTGATGCGCGCCCTATTTTACGACTCAAATCGGCGGCTAAAGCGATCTTAAAGGGGGAGAAGCAACTCTTCTATCGACAAGATCTCATCAGCCATCGCACTGTTACCGATCCCGGCAGCCACTATAAATCCCCCTTCTATGAGCCGCTCAAAGAGCTCCGCCTCTCCCTTGCGCGCGAACGCGATATTCCGGCATATGCGATCTTTACCGATGCTACTTTACGGGAGATCTCAGAAAAGCGCCCTAAAACTCCAGGAGAGTTTCTCAATATTCGAGGGATCGGCATGAAAAAGCTCGATCAATATGGCTCGCTCTTTATCGAAAAGATCAAAGAGTTGGAAGCAGGTGAGAGCTCTGCAAGCTAATCTCTCAGCATGCGAATCTAGTTTAGCACTCACTAAAACTTAGCAAACAGCTTCTTTTAAGATATCTCTCTGTAAGTTAGAGATGGTGCGCATAATCGTAGAGTGCAAAACCTTGCAATGCTTCATCAAAGTTTTTCCCCACTGCTAATACCTTAAAGCGCTCTCCCATCTCTTCAGGATGAACTAATTGCTGCACCTTTTGTGAGAGCTCATACCAACCGATATCATTCTTATCGCTCTTTTCTGCCAAAGCTTCCTGCTCTACTTTAACCATCTCCTGCAAACCATTGCCCATCAAGAAGTAAGCTTGCGCGGTATATCCTAAAAAGTTTAATCCCATCTCCACAAGCAAGGTTGCCACTTGAGTAAAATTCACATTTGCGGTGAGATCTTGCAATCCAGGATAGAGATAGAACTCTTCATGAGCACGATGTTGATAGTGAGCAATCAGAGTACCGGTCGTTCGCTCGGGTCGATAATATTCTCGCTCGTCATAACCGTAATCGATAAAGAGCGCAACACCTTTTTCAAGATGTTCAAAAAGAGGTGGTAACCAACTCTCAAGAGCAGGACAATACTCTGTCTCGGTTCCTTCTAACAGGGTATAACCCTTATCGAGAAGCGATTGATAAAAGCGCTGTAATGCCGCATCAGCCGGTCGCAAGCGAGAGACAAAACGCACACTGCGATTCTCATCATCTAACTCAATATCGACATCGATATAGTGGGGTTTTCCCTCATGGATCTTAAAGCGTTCAACTGTTAGTGCATCGAGCACCTCATTGGCAATAATCACCCCATTCCACGCTGCTTGTGGCGGCGTATCGATCCATTCAACCTGATCGATATATTCCGGTAGACTCTCGGCAATTAAGGCTCGCTGCCGTGCTTTTAGATCGGGAGAGACCTCTAAAATCAGATAGCGTGAAGGAAGCTCATCCGTGGCTTTAAGTGCTAAAAGCAGATCTCGCGCCATTGTGCCATTACCGGCGCCGATCTCCAAAATATCAAAGTCTTGCGACTTGGTCTCATCCATTGATGCCATCAAAGTGGCAATCTCTCTGACTTGATTCGCTAATGATCGAGAAAAGAGATCAGAGATAAGTGGCGCTGTAATAAAATCGCCCGCCTCACCAAAAACGGCTTGTGGACCGGTATAGTAACCAAGCTGAGGATGGTAGAGTGCTAAGTTGAAGAAGCGAGAAAATGGCATCGGCCCCGATTCACGAATCTCATTGATGATCTCTAAGGCTAATTCTGTTGAGCGCGCTAACGCCTCTTCCGATGGAATCGGTAACTCTTCTTCAATCTTTTGATGACTAAAATGTTGCACCACGCTTCTCCTCTAACTCAATCAATCTACTAAAGTGCATCAACCTTACCAAATCCGCGACTATTGCGCTCCACTTTTACCATCTGACCTGGGAAGATCTCCACAGCGCCCGAAACAATAACCGGAATATGCCCACGATCTTCCGTCTCAACACTAATTTCGGAATCGCCTGCTTCATTGATCATGATAGAAGCAACACGTCCCTTTCCACGATAACTTCCCTGTCCATCATTAAGCCCTGCAGCACAGCCGGTCATCATTAAAAGAAAGCTGCATAATAGTCCTACTTTTTTCATTCTCTTTATTCCTTTCTGATCAATTTTTATCATTTTTCATCGTTTTGCATCGTTTTGCATCGTTTTACATTATTTTTAATAATAGTGAGTCGCTATCACCACCGTGATGCGACATTTTTACTATTTTGTCACACTTCCTACTATTTCGTTACCGAAATGGGCACAACCCCGATATGGGTCAAGAGCGCCGGAGTAATCTTAATATTCATCCCACGCTTTCCCCCATTAATATAGAAGCTCTCAAGCTGAAAGATACTCGCTTCGGCATAGATGGGAAGATCAGCCTTAATTCCAAAGGGAGAGGTTCCACCAAATTGATAGCCGGTCCATTTATGGGCATATTCATAGGGCGCCGGGCGAATACTCTTTACCCCTAAAATTTTCCGCAACTTTTTTGTATCGATTGTCTGATCGCCATGTTGCAATACCATATAGCCGTGATGCTTCTCATCCATAAAGACGATACTTTTAATCACCTCATAGGCTGGAACGCCCAGAAAGTTTGCCATAAACTCTGCTGTGCCCTCTATCTCTCCGGTGCATTGATAGAGTTCATAGGGTAATTGATGCCGATCTAGATAGAGCGTAGCCGGCGTCTTAACGCGTTCCGATTCTGCTCGTTTCATCGATAATTCCTCTAAAAGAAGAGATCTCTCCTATCCTGCCATCGGCCCGATAAGAGAGATCTAATTTGTATATCCCATTTCGTATATTTAACTTATAGCTCTAACTGGTTATTCTAACGGACAAATAACTGACAAATAACTGATAACTAACTGATAGATCTAGCGTTAAATAACTCAATAATCTAATTTGGAAGACTAACCGCTACTCACCTTGAGGTGCCAACGCATCTGCTTTCGGCGCACGATTAGAACGATTGCCACTATTGCGACGTGGACGACGAACGTTACGACGAGGGCGACGTTTAGGAGCAGAAGATTTCTCTTCACCACTATTAGCGTTCTCTGCTCCGGCAGCAGGTTGTGCGTTCTCTTTTTGAGGCGCTTTTTCCGCACTATTTTCAGGTGCTCTCTCCGCTACTGGTGATGGCGCTTTCTGCTCTTCATTGCGATCATTTCGATCAGAGCCTTTCTCCCCTTTCTCATCATCTGGACGACGGCGACGAGGTGTTCGACGTGCTGAACGATTATCCCGCTCATTGCGGTCACCGGTGCGACGATTATTACGCGGAGTTCTACCACGACGATCACGACGTTTCGGCGCTTCCACTTCTGGCGTTACTAGAAGCTCCTCTGTAATCACCGCAACAGGAATCTCCTCTTTAATATAATCTTGGATATCCATCAATGAGTAGACATACTCTTCACAAGCAAAGGTGATTGCCGTGCCTTCTGCTCCTGCACGCGCGGTTCTTCCGATACGATGAACATAATCTTCCACATCTTGCGGAAGGTCGTAGTTAAAGACATGAGATACATCAGGAATATGAAGACCACGTGCGGCCACATCAGTTGCCACCATGATGGAGAGCTCTCCATTTTTAAACTCTTCTAGGAGCTTCTCTCGGCGATTTTGTGGAATATCTCCTGAAAGAACCGCCGCTTTATAACCATTAGCATTGAGCGATTCAAAGACCTCATCAGCGGCACGTTTTGTATTAACAAAGACGATAGAGCGCTCTGCTTTCTCATGCTTTAAGAGCCCAAAGAGCAGTTTAATCTTCTCATCAGAAGCAACATGATAGAGACGCTGTGTAATACGTGAACCGGTCACCTGCTCTGACTCAACTTTAATCAGTTTCGCATCATTCATATGCTCATAAGCAAGCTCTAAAATTCGTTGAGAGAAGGTTGCCGAGAAGAGCATATTTTGGCGCTTTTCAACCTTCGGCATTTGACGCAAAAGGAAGCGAATATCATTGATAAACCCAAGATCAAACATTCGATCGGCTTCATCTAAAACAAAGACCTCCACATTGCGGAGATTGAGTTTCTTCTGCTTAAAGTAATCTAAAATTCGGCCAACAGTCCCGATCACAACATCAGGATCAGCATCTAATGCCTCATTTTGCGTTCCATAAGAGGCGCCGCCATAGAGCAAGGCATATTTCAGGCCGGTATAGCGTCCAAGCATCTCGGCATCGCTATGGATCTGCACTGCCAATTCTCGCGTTGGGGCCATAATAATGGCATAAGGGCCTTTCTTACCCTCTTCTACCGGCACTGTCATGAGGTGGTTTAAGGTCGCTAATAGGAAAGTTGCAGTTTTCCCTGTCCCTGTTTGCGCTTGACCGGTGACATCTTTGCCCGCTAATAGATCGGGGAGTGCCTTCTCTTGAATTTCGGTACAGTAGACATAACCGTTATCTTCCAAGCTCTCTTTCAGTGAATCATGTAAATTTAAATCTGCAAACTTCATAGAAGTTAATAGTGGTTTTCCCATAGGTATTGACCTGAGTCCTCAGTTAATCTGTTCTTCAATTAATTATTCAATAAATTATATTAATGACAGTGGTTGAAATTTTTATCACGTTCGAACCTTGTCATTTCCCCATTTTTCGGGTGTAATACCTAGGTATTATCATATTTTATAAAGAAAATTCCAAATCTAATTTTGGATATCTTGATCCATTTCTCAGGGGAGAGTAACAATGAGTAACTTAGTAAATGCAACTGATGCAACCTTTGAAGCGGAAGTTTTAAAAGCAGAACTTCCTGTTCTCGTCGATTTCTGGGCTGATTGGTGTGCGCCATGCCGTATGATTACACCTATTATTGAAGCAGCTTCAGAAGAGTATGCGGGCAAATTAAAAGTGGTCAAACTTGATGTACAAAACAACCAAGACACTGCTGTTAAGTTCCAAATTCGTGGAATTCCTGCATTAATGATCTTCAAAAATGGCGAAATTATTGGTCAACACGTTGGCGCGCTTAACAAAGCACAATTAGCACAATTTATCGACAGCCATCTCTAGTCGAGAACGATCTTACATTCTTCAGTAGAGATCTCGATTATCTCAATCGAACCTCTTACAACAGAAGAGTCTTTAAAAGCCGGTCAATGACCGGTTTTTTTATGGATGATTTTTTATTGATGATTCTTAAGAAGATTCATTGAACGGCGGGGCCGACTATTTCGTTCTTTTAACCTGTGCATGCCCGCCTACTGGCATCTTCGATACCTTCTGCCGGCGCGTGATTTGTGGAAGAATGCGATAGTAAGGATCGGCAACTCACCAGCTTTAATAAAGGGCAGTAATATTCCGGCAATCGAATGATTGCCATCTGCCGGCGCACGATTTATGGAAGAACGCGATAGTAAGGACCGGTAGCGTTCAGCCTCTTTTGTTTAATGGATTCAACCCATAAGAGAATCTGTTGAGCCGCGGGAGAGAACCATCTCGCTCTTATTACAACTGCATGCCCGCAGTTCGGCATCTTCAATGCCGAGATATCCTATTGAGATATTAATGATATCTACCGACGATAGAAAGATCATCCTCTGCCGACAATAGAAGATGCCCCTCTGCCGGCACAAGCTTGATGGAAGTACGTGATAGTAAGATCCGGCAGCGTTCAGCCTCTTTTGTTAATCAAAGCCTCTATAAAGATACTTTTCATTTATCAGTTATCCTTAAATCACGTATAATAAGTTCCTTTAAACATTTTTTATTACAAGCCTTTTAGTTAAGAGAATCCTTTTGCACCCTCCTCTTCATGATTCTTTATCTTAACAATGCTTGTATCTATTCCCCCTCACTACTGATCTACAAGCTGAAGGATCAATCAACTTATAAGATAGATGGAGTAATTATCTAGATGGAACTTATCAATACACTCAATCACACCATTAAAGATCTCTCCGAGAGAGCCGCTGACCTTCGGAGGTATCTTTGACTTCGATCTCAAGCAGGAGCGCCTCACTGAAGTCTTAATGGAGCTAGAAGATCCCAATATCTGGTCTGATAACCCTGATAAAGCACAAAAACTTGGGCAAGAACGCGCAACACTTGATGATTTTGTCAATGGCATGTTATCACTGCAAAGCGGTCTCGATGATGCCAAAGATCTTGTTGCTTTAGCAAAAGAGGAGAATGATGAAGAGACCCTTTTGATGATTGAAGCAGATCTGCTCGATTATCAGAAGCAGATTGAGCAATTTGAATTCAAGCGTATGTTTAGTGGTGAGATGGATGCAAGTAATGCATTTATCGATATCCAAGCAGGTGCCGGCGGTACCGAAGCGCAAGATTGGGCTTCGATGGTGCTTAGAATGTATCTGCGCTGGGGCGAACATCATGGTTTTAAAACAGAGTTATTGGAAGCCTCTCCCGGCGATGTTGCCGGCATCAAATCCGCAAGTATCCGCTTTGAAGGGGATCATGCTTATGGTTGGTTACGCACCGAAACAGGGGTTCATCGCTTAGTGCGAAAGTCACCTTTTGATTCCAATAATAAGCGCCATACCTCATTCTGCTCAGTCTTTGTCTCCCCTGAGATTGATGACAATATTGAGATCGATATCGACCCTTCAGATCTTCGAGTCGATGTCTATCGCGCCTCGGGTGCCGGCGGACAGCACGTTAACGTGACCGAATCAGCTGTTCGTATTACCCATATTCCCACCGGCGTCGTTGCTCAATGTCAAAATGAACGCTCGCAGCATCGTAATAAAGATGTCGCAATGCAACAATTACGTTCAAAACTCTATGAGTTAGAGATGCAGAAGAAACGAGATGCCGCAGAAGCACTGCAGGATTCCAAAGCGGATGTGGGCTGGGGAAGTCAAATTCGCTCCTATGTTCTCGATCAAGCGCGCATTAGAGATCTTCGTACCGGCCATGAGGTGGGAAATCCACAACCTGTCCTCGATGGTGATCTTGATGACTTTATCGAAGCGAGCCTGAAAATGGGGCTATAATGTGATTATTCACCATCACGATCGATAACAACTCCGGCAATTGAGACAAACAGTATTATATAGGTGAAACTATTCACCTAATAGCAAACAATTTCAAAAGGAAGATGCTACAATAGCCCCCGGAACGAAAAAGAGAAAGAGCAGTCTTACCCGCTGCTCTCTTTTTTCGACCATTATTATACTTTTTTATAGTATGTTTAATAAGAAATAATGACGTAACACTCAATCGATAATCGATCGATGGTCGATGATCTCTGATCGAAATGAATTCCGATATTCAGACTCAATCAGGAAAATAAGATAAACAAGATCGATAGAATCACTACTAGGAACTGTTAAAACGATGTCAAAAATAGAAAATCATGCTGAGAATCGAGACGAAAATCGAGAAAATTTTACGCCTCAACTGAAGAGATGGTATTACGGCTGGACCATTGTCATTGCCGCGGCACTCTTAACGATGTTTACCGTTGGAATGCGCATGAGTATCGGCCCTTTTGTGATTCCAATGAGTGAAGGATTAGGTATGAGTCGCAGCACTCTTTCAGCAGTGATTGCTTTTGGAATGCTGATCTATGGCTTTGGAATGCCCGTTGCCGGCTTCTGCGTCAATCGTTATGGGACGCGCACAACCTTAATCCTAGGGGCAATTATGGTCTCTATCTCACTCATCTTGACAGTCTATAGTCATAATATCTGGATCTTTGCCTTCAGTTATGGAGGGTTACTCTCCTTTGGACTGGCATTTACCAGCCCTGTTGCCTTTACTCAATTGATCAGTAGCTGGTTTATCGCTAAACGAACCATGGCGCTACTCTTTCTTTCCACCGGATCGATGGCGGGCATTGCGATTTTAACGCCCCTTTTTAGTCAGACTATCCAATCTTTTAGCTGGGAGAGTACCTTAATCGGCTATGCAGTTCTCTTCTCCATTGCCACCCTATTCGTTGCTTTTGCCATTATCCGAGGAACGCCACCGGAGTATGGTGATTTAACAACAGAACATGAGATTGAAGCGCATCAAGCCAAAATAAGTGCTCGACAAAAGTTGATGAAGGGGGAGAGTTATCGCTTACGAGAGGTCTTCTCAACCTACCCTTTCTGGCTCTTAGTGGTCGGCATCTTCGCTTGTGGTTTTAGTATGAGTCTTTTAGGTACTCATGCTGTGCCGATGTTGATCGATCATGGTTTTAGCCGCGATGTGAGTGCTTTTGGCGTTAGCCTTATTGGTTTAGTGGCAATCTTTAGCACCGTGATGTTAGGAAGAATCAGTACCCATGTGGATCATAAATATATGTTAGTGGCGATCTATGCTGTACGCGGTGTTGCCTTCTTTCTGTTAGTGATGGTATTAACGCCATGGCAGCTCTATACCGTCGCGATTGTTGGCGGACTTGTTTGGGCAGGAAATATGGGCATCTCTTCAGGAATGCTTGCCGATATCTATGGCGTTAAATTGGTGGGGATTCTCTATGGTCTCGCTTTTATCGGCCATCAAATTGGCGGGACATTAAGCTCTTGGTTAGGCGGTTGGGCTTATGAGACCTATGGCTCGCACTATATCACCTTCTGGCTAGCAGGATTCTTCCTCATTGTGGCGGCGATCGCTTCCATGATGCTCCCTAAAAAAGCACAATATGAGAGTTCCATCGCGAAAATAGCCCGATAAGATATGAGTAAAGATGCGAGAGAAAGTATAAGAGAAGATTAATCGGACTTAAGCGCTTATGTTAAACTCTCCCTTCTGATCCTGCTCCATCGTGATACTGCATCACTTTCTAAATAAGGGTCATGATAAGTTTCTAATATCTGTAAGGAGAAGTATATGAGCCGAGCTAAAACCCAATTTGTCTGTCGTGATTGTGGTGCGATCGCCCCTAAATGGGCGGGACAATGTTTAGAGTGCAAAGCGTGGAACTCCATTGAAGAGATGGTTGTGGAACAGACGCCGACGCGCCTATCGGGCTATTCAGGAACCGCCGGAGCCACCGGCGTACAGATCTTAACCGATGTGCAAAAAGAGAAGCTCACCCGCTTCTCCACCGGTCTTAATGAACTCGATCGCGTCTTAGGGGGCGGATTAGTCTTCGGCTCTGTTGTCCTAATCGGGGGTGATCCAGGAATTGGTAAATCCACCATCCTGCTCCAGAGCCTTATTCATCTGAGCCATCAGGGGAAAAAGGTGCTCTACGTTACGGGGGAGGAATCCCCGAGCCAAGTAGCATTACGTGCAGAGCGCCTTCAACTTGATGGCTCTAAATTACAGCTTCTATCTGAGACCAATGTGGAGAAGATTCTCCGTGTTGCCGAGCCGATGGATCTTGATGTTATGGTGATCGACTCGATTCAGACCATCTTTACAGAGCTCCTCAACTCAGCCCCCGGTAATGTGGGGCAAGTGCGAGAGAGTACCGCCCTACTTACGCGATTTGCAAAGCGAACAGGAACATCGATCTTCCTAGCAGGTCACGTGACAAAAGAGGGAGCAATTGCCGGCCCGAGAGTCTTAGAGCATATGGTCGATTGCGTTCTCTATTTTGAAGGAGAGGTCGATTCCCGCTTCCGTATTATGCGCTCCTACAAAAATCGTTTTGGTCCTCTCCACGAGATTGGTGTCTTTGCTATGACCGAAACAGGCCTTCGCCCTATTAGCAATCCTTCAGCCATCTTTCTCTCACGTCAACCAGATCGAAGTTCCGGAAGTGTGATTATGGTGACCCGAGAAGGTACGCGTCCTCTCTTGATCGAGATTCAATCTTTAGTGGATGATTCCCTCGGTGGCCAACCGCGACGCGTCACTTTAGGTTTAGAGCAGAATCGACTCACCATGCTCCTTGCCGTTCTCCATCGTCATGCCGGTATTGCCATGCTCGATCAAGATGTCTATGTCAACGCGGTAGGCGGTGTTAAAGTGACAGAAACGGCCTCAGACCTTGCGGTCATTGCGGCAGCTTATTCAAGCTTTCGTAATCTGATTCTCCCCTCTGATCTTGTCGTTTTTGGAGAGATCGGTCTTGCCGGCGAAGTTCGACCTGTTCCGCATGGTGAAGAGCGACTGAAAGAGGCAGCCAAGCATGGCTTTAAACGCGCTATCGTTCCAATAGCGAATAAACCGAAGCATCCTATCCCCGATATGGAGGTGATTGGTGTTACGAAGATCAATGAATTGATGGATCATCTCTAATCGATAAGTGGGCTGAATCAGATAAATAATTCAATCAATTGATTCAATCCCCCCTTTTCTTAACCCTCAACTATGAAGTGGGGTAAAATGGCGTTGTCAGAAACAGATATGATCTGTAGCGCTGATTTAAAATCACTCATAAAGGGAAGATCTCATATATGACAGCACCATCGACCGTAACGATAGAGCAGCAACAGAGAGAGAATCAACACTTCAATCTCGCTTGGATTCGGGTAATTGCCCTAGCAATCGCCGCCTTTGTCTTCAATACGACAGAATTTATCCCAATCGCCCTCTTAACTGATATCGGAGCAAGCTTCGATCTACCGGCAGAAAAGGTGGGGATTATGATCACCATCTATGCTTGGGTTGTGGCGCTCGCCTCACTCCCCTTGATGCTTCTGGTAAGCAACTTTGAACGAAAGCGACTCCTCACCTTTGTCTTTATTGTTTTTGTCATCAGCCATCTGGTGACCTTTATGGCCTCTAGCTTTACCATCTTAATTGTTGGGCGAGTCGGTGTTGCTCTCTCTCATGCGGTCTTCTGGTCTATTACCGCAGCACTTGCGATTCGTGTTGCCCCTTTAGGTAAAAAATCACAAGCTTTAGGTATTTTAGCGACAGGAACGGCACTTGCGACCGTTTTAGGTATTCCACTTGGGCGTATTATTGGGCAGTTAGTGGGCTGGCGCTACACCTTTTTAATTATTGGTATTGCCGCCCTAATCACACTCATTGTGCTCTACATCGTTTTACCCCGCTTACCTAGCCAAAATGCAGGCTCAGCTAAGAGTCTTCCGATTCTCTTTAAACGCCCTGCACTTGTAGGTATATTTATCTTAACGGCGATTGTCGTCACGGCACACTTTACCGCCTATAGCTATATTGAACCCTTTAGCGAAAGCATTGCTAAAATATCCCCCAATAAGATCACCATTTTGCTCTTAATATTTGGTGGCGCCGGCATTTTAGCGAGTATTATCTTTAGTAAACTGAATAATCAACATCCGCTCTCCTTTCTTCCGCTCTCAATTTTAGGGCTCTCTATCTCTCTATTTTTAATCATGCCGAGTACCTATCTGGCCGATGGACTCCTCTACCTCTCCCTCTTTTGGGGAATCTCCATGACCTGTATCGGCTTAGTACTCCAACTCAAAGTATTAGAGCTCGCCCCGGATGCAACCGATATCGCCATGTCGATCTTCTCGGGCATCTTCAATATCGGCATTGGTGGGGGTGCTTTAGTGGGAACTGTAGTCATTAGCCAGATGGGCCTTACAAGTCTCTCTTGGGTTGCTTTTGCCATCAGCCTTGTCGCTCTTCTCTTGACGCTCTTTCTCTTTATCCGTTATCGTGCGATCTTTATTAAAGCGAGTCAGACAACAACGGATGTCATTATCCACTGATAGTGATGATCGATGGTTGATCGATTGATGATTGATGATTGATGATTGATGATTGATGATTGATGATTGATTATCAATATTTGTTAAATTTTTAGATCTGTTAGAGATTATTAATATTCATACAACATTTTCATACAACATGAATGGGAACTTTACTTTAAATGAATGAGAATACGCCAACTTTAAAAAGCCGACGCCCTCTCAACTGGGCCTTTATTCCTATCACCCTAATCATTATCATTCTCGGCTTTGTCGGGGCGGGTTACTACAATAGTGTGCAGAATCTTGATGAAGAGCAGAAAGCGGCCGCCGCTGAAGTGATCAATCAATATAAACGCCGAGCTGATCTGATCACAAATCTCTCCAATACAGTCAAAGGATATGCTAAACATGAGGAGCAGATCTTTACCGATATTGCCAAAGCGCGTGCCTCACTCAATAAGATGGCGATCTCTCCGGCAGATTTAGAAGATCCTGAAAAGCGCATCGCTTACGAAAAGGCAGAAGCAACCTTAGGGACACAACTCTCTCGCCTCTTAATGATTGTTGAGAATTATCCAGATCTTAAAGCGAGTCAGCTCTATCAAAACTTGATGATTCAACTTGAAGGAACAGAGAATCGTATCGCCGTTGCGCGCAATCGCTATATTGATGCAATCCGCAACTACAACACTACAATTCGTCGCGTCCCTTATCTCTTTATTGCAAAAATCTTCGGCTATCGCCCGATTCCACAATTTAATGTGGATGATCCGATGATCGATCAAGCACCTGTTGTTGAGTTTTAATATATTTAACGATCCAATACCCACTAGAAATGCCCCTTAGGAATACTCATTAGAAATGCTCGTTAGGAATCCCCATTAGGATATTAGGTGATGTGATGTGTAATAGAATAGAAGCGATGCTCTCCCCCTCTTCTCATCATGATCAGAGCGGTCATGGTGCTCATGATATGTCCCAAATCGGGAGAAAAGATTCTCTCTCATCACCCTCATCACTCTTATCTCTCTTTCTGCATCTGCCGCTCTATCTCCTCTTAATCCTGCTTCTGAGTACATTTTTTGTACTACAACCGATCTCGGCAGAGGGATTATCCCGCTCTACCGTCAGCAAAATTGAGCAGAGCATTCCTCGCTTAGATGATGGGGTGATGGATTATGCCGGGCTTCTCTCTACAGCAGAGAGAGCAGAGATCAATCGTAAAATCTGGCAACTTGAGAAGCATTCCGGATCGCAGCTTGCCGTCCTTATTCTGCCCGATCTTCAGGGGAATGAGATTGTTGAATATGGCGTTGCGGTAATGGAAGCGTGGCAACTAGGAAGAAAAGGGGTTGATGATGGGGTTCTTCTTCTCATTGCGTTAAAAGAGCGCGCTATGCGTATTGAGGTAGGTTATGGCTTAGAGGGGGCTATTCCCGATCTTATTGCCGGTCAAATTTTAAATCAATATCTAACGCCGGCTTTTCGTGCGGGGAAGTTTGCCGAAGGGATTGAGCTTGCTGTCGATGCAATTATTGCCCAAATTGAGGGAGAGCCACTCCCCTCGCTCAAAGAGGTTCCTTTAAGTGCATCTTCAAATAGTGATGAGGTGGTCGATTGGGATCTGACGCTGACCATTATCATTATAGTCATAATGGTCTTCTCTCCCTTTCTTATTCCGCTGATACAGCGATTACAACAACGATCGAGAAGGGTTTCTAATGAGCAGAAAGGAGTTCTCTTTGAAAGTCGCGAACCTCATAATTCACCGATTAATCATTCTAGCGATCTGCAGCAAGATTCTCTTAAAACATGGGCAGATCATTATCGCTCTCAAAATCAGAAGCGCTCATACTCAAGCAGAGAGCCCTCTATCCCATCATCAAAAAGAGAAAGTAGACATACTTCCTCTAAGAAGGTTAAAAAAATCAGTTGGATGGAAGCTTTCTTCCGCTCACTTCCTAGTGCGATCTTCATCGGTTTTTTTACCTCTATCGCATTTCATCTTGCGATTGGGATCTTGATAGGACTTCTTCTCCTACTCTTTCAGACTGCGGGCCTTGCGCTAGGTTTTATTCGTGCGCCGATTAAAATTCAAGGTGGCCGAGGTGGTCGTGGCGGCGGAATGGGTGGAGGTTATCGCGGTGGAGGTCGATCAAGTGGCGGAAGTAGCCGAAGTAGCGGAGGCCGAAGCGGAGGTGGCGGTCGAAGCGGTGGCGGTGGCGCAACAGGGGGTTGGTAACCCTAATCTACGGCGAAAGAAGATCTTCTTATTTGTTGAAATAATATAAGCTGAACGCTGCCGGATCTCACTATCGCGCTCTTCCGCAAATCTCGTGCCGGCAGGGGGCAATCATTCGATTGCCCGAATAGTTTTTATCTTTATAAATGTTGATGAGTTGCCGGAAATGACCGCTACATCCTTCCACAGTTTGCATGCCGGTAAATATCGCTACTTTAGATATCATCCACGGTGCTGAAAGCGCCAAATGGCGGGCATGCATTGGTTAAAAGAACGAAATAGTCGGTTCCCGCCGCTCAATAAACCTTCTTAAGAATCATTCATCAAATTATTCATCAAAAGAGAAGAGGCTGAACTCTGCCGGATCTCACTATCGCGCTCTTCCGCAAATCTCGTGCCGGCAGGGGGCAATCATTCGATTGCCCGAATAGTTTTTATCTTTATAAATGTTGATGAGTTGCCGGAAATGACCGCTACATCCTTCCACAGTTTGCATGCCGGTAAATATCGCTACTTTAGATATCATCCACGGTGCTGAAAGCGCCAAATGGCGGGCATGCATTGGTTAAAAGAACGAAATAGTCGGTTCCCGCCGCTCAATAAACCTTCTTAAGAATCATTCATCAAATTATTCATCAAAAGAGAAAAGGCTGAACGCTGCCGGATCTCACTATCGTATATTTCCAAAAAACACGCGCCGGCAAGAGAGCTATTCCCATTGCCGGCGATCTAATTATCCCATATATCTACATATCCGCAGATTACAGATCATATTAAGGTTGGGCGCTTCCCTCTTCTGGAAGAGAGACAAAGCCGATATTGGCTAATCCCACCTTACTTAAAATTGTCACGATCTTTGCCACCTCTTGATAAGGGACTGAAGAATCGATATGTAACTGAATCATCGGTGCCTTTTCGCTTCCCTCTTTAATCGCTGTTAAACGAGGTAATGCTGACTCAAAGTCGATCGCTTCATCATTGATAAAGAGCTCATTATCAGCATTGATGGCGATTAGTACCGGCTTTTCTGGATCTTGTACGACCACTTCCTCTTTTAGATCCACCGCTTCTGGCAATTTTAACTTCACCGATTGAGTCACAAGAGGCGCTGTTAAAATAAAGATTACCAAAAGAACCAACATAATATCGATAAGGGGAACCATGTTGATCTCGGCTCGCGATTCGTAACCCTTATCTCTTAAACGTCCAAATGACATATCTCCCCCTACGCTTCACTATCGAGTGATGTTGTGGTTTGATTCGCTTTAGATTTTGTTTGAGGTGAGCGATCTAAGATCGAAAGAAGTTCAAAGGCAAAAGAGTCGAGATTTCCCATCTGTAGACGATTACGACGCACCAACCAACTATGTGCCATTACCGCAGGGATCGCGACTGCTAAACCTAATCCGGTCATAATAAGCGCCTCCCCAACAGGTCCTGCAACTTTATCGATTGTGCCGGCACCCGTTGAACCGATCTCAATCAATGCATGATAGATTCCCCAAACTGTTCCAAAGAGCCCAACAAACGGTGCGGTAGCCGCAATCGTAGCTAATATGGTAACCCCATTTTCAATGGTTAATTGAATCTTATCGAGCGTCACGCGCAAAATAGAGGTGAGGTACTCTTTCCGACTACTATTACTCTGGATATTATCGAGTCCTGACTGATATCGATGTAACGCCTGAAACCCCTCTTTAGCAAGAAGCTCCTGCGGTGTTGTGGGCTTAGAGGAGATCAATTTCGCAGCTTCATTGAGTGTCTTTGCATGCCAAAAGTCGAACAGAAACTTCTTCCCTTTTACGCGATCTACGATCCCTTGAAAAAACTTCAAAAAGATCACTAACCACGAAAGGATCGACATAATAATAAGGATCACAAAGAGTGTCTTTGTCACAAGATCACCCTGCTCAATAAAGCTGATAAATCCTAAATTTTCTACCACAGGTTCCATTTTATTCCTTTTCTGTCCACTTAATATCTATCAATGATTCTACGATTGATTATTTGCTGAATTTTTTCACTTAATTTTTTACTTAAGGATTTACTAAATTGTTTTATCTGACCATTTACTCAATCTTTTCTTGATCGATCTGATTTCATTCTTAATTTGTTACTTATTATAGGGAGCTTTCCCTAACCTTTCATCTTTTAAACTCAAAGCCCATTTAGAGTAATCCTATTTAGAGTCATGTTGAGGATCGATCAATAGCGCCTACTGTCGGATCTCTACATCTTAAAGAGATATTGAATCTTAACCTGAATAGGTGTTGCCACGCCGTTAATTCGATAGGGCTTTAGACGAATTCCTTGTGCCGCTTTAGTTGCCGCGTTATCGAGAAGATCATGCCCTGATGAACGAGCGATACGAACATTTTGTGCAGCGCCATCGGTGCCGATCGATACAATCAGATCGACCTGCCCTTGCATCTTCCGTTGCCGTGCTGCGCGCGGATAGTTTGGCGTTGGCTTACTTAAAACATTAACTTCACTCTCGCTATAGACCGCCTTGGCCTGCTGAACTGCTCGCGCATTCTCAGCTGCTTTCTGTGGCTTTTTCGCCACTTTAGGCGCTTCGCGCTTTGGCGTTGGTTTTGGACGGTTCTCAGCAACCTTCTGCACCTGCTTTTCTGAGCGCTCTTTTGTCGCAATCACAGGAGGTGCTTCTGGCTTTTGAATCGGCTCGGGAGTTACAACGGGTTCTGGCACTATCTCTGGCTCCGGTATAATCTCCGGCTCCTTCACCTCTTCAGGCTCAACTTTTTCCGGCTCAGGTGCTATCTCCTCATCAATCGGCTCTTCAATAACTTCTTCAATCACATCAGACTCAACTGCTTCCGCCTCAATGGCCGAATCTTCTGCATTTCCCTCTTTCTCATCGGTAATGCCGGCAAGTTGCACATTGTACATTGTCAACATCGTTGCATCGCCCTCTTGCATCACCATCTGCTGAGAGCTTCCTGCCGCCGTTAAGCCCATATAGACCCCAGCATGCACCAAGCTGACACAAAGTAGCGCCACAATTAATGTTATCTTATTGCCATTATTGATCATGTTTACTTTTGCGGTTGAATCAATCATTTCTCGATCTCATTGCGATTGAGGGAAGTTTTATTCTTACTAGAGAATTGCCCTCTCTATCGCCATGAAACAAGTGTAACGATTAAAGTGATAGAAAAATAGTGATCTAAAGGATTAGCCACAACTAAAAGATAAGCTAATTGGCGGCTGATCTTAGAGCGCCGATCTTGCAAAGGAGAGCAGAAGATCAGCGCCATTTTAAGATCACTTTAAGATCACGCCCTAAGAAGCCCTAGGTTCATCTAGGATCGTCTAAAACTCATAATTGAGTTTTAACCAGAGCTTACGCCCCTCTTCTACGCGAGCGTAGCGGTTTTGATACCCTTTTCCACGTAGACCATAAGCTTCCGGTTCCTGATAATCGATAAAGTTCTTATTAAAGAGGTTGTTGACGCCAAAGTTAATCGATAGATCACGCGCAGGCTTATAACTTGCCCCCACATTGACGAGTGCATAAGAGCGATAGAAGAGCTTCTTATCGAGGGCAAATGTAGTTGCCTTACCTTTTTCATTAACGCCATGGCCCATCTCTAAGCCTCGATACTCTTTGGCACGGAAAGAGGCCTCTGCCCAAAGACTCCATTCTGGTGTAATCTTCCAATCCCCTTTTAAATTGACCATATGACGGGGTGTTTTGCTAAAAGGAATACGACGTCCGGCATCATCACGATATCGACTCTCTGTATAGGTATAGTTCGCACTAAGAGCTACGTTCTCCAATGCTTGATAACGCGTACCTAACTCAATACCATATAATTTAGCGTTATCTAAATTTTGATATTGGCTAATTTTACCTGCATCAGGCCAATCACTCTTGAGCTTACTACAACGAGCGCTCGTATCATTTTTGCAGATCTCTATAGAATCGATTTTATCCTTAAAGCGGGTATAAAATACGGTCGCGTTGAAGTTAAAATCATCTAAATTGGTATAGGAGAAACCTAATTCAGCCGATGTTGAGGTTTCAGGTTTTAAGTTTGGATTTCCTAAAATAGGCGCTGTTCCCTGCCCTGTCACCATCACAACATCATCATGGAGTTGTTGAAGATCAGGTGCTCTAAAGGCACGACTCACGCCCCCTTTAACCTGCCAATTGTCATCAATATTCCAAACAAGGTAGGCACGCGGACTAAAGTGACTTCCAAAATCCTCATTTTTATCGTAACGAAGACCAAAAGTGGCAATAAGGTCATCATTAATCATCCACTCATCTTCTGCAAAGAGTGCCCATTGATACTGCTTAATATCTAACGGTGATTCTACTAATGTATCTTTCAATGCTTGATGACGATATTGCATACCGGCACTGATAAAGTGGTCCCCGAGACCAAACATCCATTTATTATCGAAGATGATATTGGTATATTTGATATCGCGCGGCAAGCCATCATGAGGTTTAGGCGACTTGGAGATGGGATTTAAACGCCCGATTGTTTTTGTTTGATCCCAGAGAAGTCCTGACTCCACAACGACAGCATCTAAATCAATTCTATGGGTAAGACCAACTCGATCCCGTGTGAAACGAAGATGATCGGAATACCCTCCTCCCGCATTTCCCGGCTTCACATCTTTATGGAGCGTTCCTAGCTGCCCTTCACTATTATCGTAACGCTGTACACCACGGTCATAGCTAAGAACAAATTCTTGATTCTCCGGTGTAAAACTTAAGCGTGCGCCATAATTAAAATTTCGACGCTCACCAAAGCCCCCTAATTTATAGAGAGGCGTATATTCATCTTTCGCAGACTGATAAGTCCCTTTGGCATTTCGTTGTGTCTGAAAACTTCCCATTAAGGCTAACCCTAAAAGATCAGTTTTTATCGGCCCACCGAGATAGAAAGAGGTCGTATTGCCGCCGGGATATTGACTATCTGTCGGCTCTTCGATCGCAACGCTCACCTGCCCTCCCCATTTATCGGGGACTTTTTTAGTGATCACGTTAACAACACCACCTAACGCATCTGAACCGTAGAGCGTCGACATTGGGCCTCTTACTACTTCAATACGCTCAATTGCTGAACTTGGTGGAATAAATGCTGAATCCACATCACCAAAGCCATTCGGACGAGCGCCCGATGTATTTTGACTCAAACGCTGTCCATCGATCATCATCAAGGTATATTTACTCTCTAAACCTCGAATACCGATATCAACGCCACCCGTTTTGCCACCGCGCGTGATATTCACACCTTCAATATCTCTCAACACATCCCCGATATTATTAAAAGGTTTTTCATTAATAACATCTTGACCAATCACAGAGATCGATGCCGGTGCATCCTTCACCTCTTGCGCAAAACCTGAAGCTGTGACAACTAATGACCCGAGATCGACCGCACTAGCTAACTCTGACTGATCGATCTTGCTCTGTTCGAGAGGGATTTCATCAGCTTGTGCTGTCCATATAAGTGTTGAGGTTGCCGCCATCACAAGTGCAAGGCGCAACCGTTGGGAGAGTATATTTCGACGCATGAATACCAATTCCTTATTAATTCATAAGATAAAACAGAATAAAACCACTAAACCTAATCATAAATTTCATAAAATTTTGTGTGAAAAGACGATTGAGCTCTTAGATCTTTTAGATCACTATGTGATGTTAATCATTATCATTATGATTACTATCAACGAGTGCTATCCTTTCACTAATAGGAATTATTATCATTCTGTTTCACATTGTCAATGCCAATGATAACTATTTTCAATTGCATCTAATAGCTGATTAAAATTCAGCCAAGATATGCGCTCTTTTTTTACATTTATCGATGATGCGTTATGATATAGGGGCTTGAAGTTACACCTATTTCTATCGAATGAGCCTTTTTCAAGTAGAAACATCCTTATAAGTGCTCAATTAATAATCAACAATCATGAATCCCTATCATGGATCTCCCTTCTGTAGAGCTAAAATTTATGCGGACAATTACCACATTCTCTTCTCTCTATCTCGCAACACTCTTCATGCTCTTTGCAAATGGTCTATTGACGACCTATTTAGCACTCGACCTTGAAGCGCGTGGCATCACCGATATCTTAATCAGTAGCCTCACCTCAGCCTACTATGCAGGCTTAGTCATTGGTGCAAAATTGGGGCATAAACTAATTGCGCGTGTGGGGCATATCCGTAGTTATGTCGCTAGTGCTGGTGTGACGGCGGCAACGGTTATTCTTATTGGTCTACTCGACTACATTGAGTTTTGGCTCGCTGCACGCTTTATTATGGGGCTGATGATGATGGTGCAATATATGGTGATTGAGAGTTGGCTCAATGATCAGGCAGAGCCGACACAGAGAGGAATCGTCTTTGGGATCTATATGGCGGTCAGCTCCTTAGGCGGTTTATTAGGTCAATTGGCATTAACGGTCATTGATCCGATCGATATTCGTATTTTGATGATTGTTTCGATGTTCTTTTCGCTCTGCCTTGTTCCTTTAGCGGTCACACGTGCTATTCACCCAACACCACTGAAAGCCGCACCACTCAATATCGGTTACTTTATAAAGACACTGCCACAAGTGTTGATTATCACGCTCTTTGCCGGCATGATGGTGGGTTCTTTCTATGGATTAGGGCCCATTTTTGCAACGCGTTTAGGGCTTGATACGCAAGAGGCAGGAAGTTATATGGCAATCGCTATTGCCGCATCACTCATTATTCAGTGGCCATTAGGACTTCTCTCTGATCGGATGAATCGTCTTCTTCTGATCACAATTGTGGCGATTCTACTTTTAACGCTCTCGATTTTGATCAATCTTCCCTGGATCACCAATCTCTATATCGGTCTTATTAGCTTCTTTGCTATCGCTCTGCAATTTACCCTCTATCCTCTCTCCGTTGCGATTGCCAATGATAATATTGATGAGGATAAGCGGGTCTCTCTGAGTGCTATTTTGTTGATGCTTTTTGGCGTCGGCGCTGCTATCGGTCCTTTGATCTCGGGCTATCTGATGGAGCGTTATGATGCAAGAGGACTCTATCTCTTTACCCTTGCTATAGCGATTGCCATCATCTGGATGAATCTTCTCAAGGCGAGTCGTCGTCTCAAAACCGATGTGGAAGATTCCCTTCCCCACGTTATTCTCCCCGATGGACATCTCTCCCCTATTGCGGCAGCAACTTTAGACCCACGTATCGATGAAGATGCCGTTATTGAAGCGATGCATAACGAAGAGGCTGAAGAGATTAAGGAAGCTTTAAGAGAGGAGATTGAGGCGGCTGAAATTGAGAAGAAGAAATCGAAAATCGAACGCAATGCTCTACTTCCCTTCGGTGAATATAGTTACGCGGCCTTCCTACAAGAGTATGGCGCACCTGTAACGCCTAAAGAGAATGATGAGTAGAGATTGCCAACTTGCCGACACAAGCTTTATAGAAGTATTTAGTAGTAAATATAATTTCCGGCGATTGAAGATCGCCCTCTGCCGGCGCGAAATTGATGGAAGTACGCGATAGTGAGATCCGGCAGCCTTTAGCCTCTGTTGTTTGATTATTTCAAGCAATAAGAGAAGCTGTAGAACGGCGGGAGAGAACCATCTCGCTCTTATTACGACTGCATGCCCGCAGGTTGGCATCTTTGATGCCAGAAATGAGTATCGATAGGGTAATAATTGCTACCGATGATAGAAGATCATCATCTGCCGGCATACGATTTCTGACAGCATGCAGTAGCGATCTCCGGCAACTCAACAGCTTTTATATCAAACAACAAGTATTAGTACCCGGTGATTAAAATCGCCCTCTGCCGGCGCGAAATTGATGGAAGTACGCAATAGTAAGATCCGGCAGCGTTCAGCCTCTATTGTTTAATTGATTCAACCCATAAGAGAATCTGTAGAACGGCGGGAGAGAACCATCTCGCTCTTATTACGAATGCATGCCCGCAGGTTGGCATCTTCAATCTGGCATCTTCGATGCCGTATCTACGGCTCTTTGTAGAAATTATCCCGAGCATGTTTAGCGCGAGCAAAAACCTTACGTAATAGTTCACGATCTTCATCTTCTAATGCATGGCGTAGAGCATCAATCTTCTTCTGATAAGCAACTAAGACTTCTAAGATCGATTCTCTATTTTGCAGACAGATATCTGCCCAAAGATCGGGATCTGATGCTGAGATACGAGTAAAATCTCTAAATCCTCCCGCAGCAAATCGGAAGATCTCGGCACGATCATCAAGATTCGCTAAGGTATCCACCGTTGCATAAGCTAATAGATGCGGAATATGAGAGGTAGCGGCTAAAACCTGATCATGATGCTTAACGCCCATCTCTTCCGTCATCGATCCCGCTGCTTTCCACATATCATGAATTGTTCTAACAGCATCGTGACTATTCTCTAAATGGGGAATCACCAATGTCCGGCGATTATCGAAGAGAGAGTCGAAAGAGTTCTCAACACCATGCTTCTCTGTACCGGCAATAGGATGCGCCGGCACAAATCGCTCTGGAAGATAACCGAGTTCCGCCTCAATACTCGCTAATACCGATCCTTTTGTCGAACCGACATCGCTTACGACGGCACTCTCTTTAAGATGAGGCGTAATCTCCTTCATGATCTTCCCCATCGCTGTAATCGGCGTTGCGAGGATGATAATATCGGCATCTTTTGTCGCTTCAACAGGATCAGTATAGATCTCATCTGCAACCCCTAACTCATAAGCACGCTGTAATGCTGCTTCATCGCGATCATAAGCAATAATCTTACCGACAGAGTTACTACGCTTTAACGCACGTGCAAGTGAACCACCAATGAGACCAATCCCCATGATGGTAATTCGCTCTTTAAAAAAAGGCTGAGAGAGTTCTATCTTCATACTGTCCTACTTTCCAAAAAATCATCAAGAAATCAACAAACTCTATGAGTCTACTCGATTTCTTTCAATATTACATCCTCACTTTACCCGGTAGACTAAGAATCCATCCAGTTTAGCGCTTATTATCTTATCAAAACTCCTCTTATCAAAATCCGATCAGGATAAGATTAGAATGAGATTAGAATCCGATTAGCGTCCGATTACGACGCTGTTTATAGGCGCTGCTTCTCAATGGTTGAGAGAAGTGAATCAAAAGCTGTCACAAACTGTTCAACACCCGCTGTTTCGAGCGATTGGCAGATCTCTTCAAGATCGATATCGAAATCTTTCAATTCAGCTAAGCGAATTTTTGCCATCTCAAGATCACTCTCAAGCTGCGGATAAGGTGTCACACTCTCTTCTAAAAATGCATTATAGGTCTTAGGCGGCATCGTATTGACCGTCCCTTTCCCCATCAGATGATGCACATACATTGTCTCTTGATAACTCGGATCTTTCACTCCTGTTGAAGCCCAGAGCAATCGCTGAGGTTGCATTCCCGCTTTTAAGAGTGATTTAACACGTTCATGCGTCATCTCTGTTAAGAAGTGTTGATAAGCCATCTTCGCATTATCAATCGCAATATGCCCTTTAAGATGGGGTGCTGTAGTCGCGATCTGACTATCGATTACTGCATCAATTCTGGAGATAAAGAAACTCGCAACAGAGGCGATTTGCAAAATAGGAAGCCCTACTTTCACTCGTGCTTCTAAACCTTTAAGGAAAGCTTCTAAAACTTCACTATACCGTTTAACAGAGAAGATCAAGGTTACATTGACATTGATCCCTTCGGCAATAAGTGCCTCAATCGCAATGAGACCTGCTTTAGTTGCCGGTACTTTAATCATTAAGTTAGGGCGATCGATCTCTTCCCAAAGCGCTTTTGCTTCAATAATTGTGCCATTGGCATCATTTGCAAGGTCAGGAGAAACTTCTAAGCTAACATAACCATCTCTATAGCGGGTCTCTTCATAGGTTGGGAGAAAAAGATCACAAGCGGATTGGATATCCTCGATCGCTAATTTAAAGAAGAGTTCACGTGCTGAAAGCTCATGATTGGCAGGATCTTGAATCGTAGGAAGATAGGCCTCACCGCCGGCAATTGCTTTTTCAAAAATGGCAGGATTAGAGGTCACCCCTAGTAATCCCTCCTTTTTGGTCATTCTTGCAAGCTCACCATCGTGACCTAACATCTTACGCTCAATATTATCAAACCATACACTTTGGCCTACAGCCGCTGCTTTACGAATATTTCCCATAACTGAATATGCCCTTATTGACCTACTTATTGACCTACTTATTGACCTAATTAACGACTAACTTCTCACGACTAAAATTGTAATCCGTTACTCAACTACTTACTACTCAATTGATTGCCATTTACACTCTCTTGAAACAGCTTATTGAGCTTCCATTGAAGTTCTATTGAACCTCTTATTTAATCACGACTATTTAACAACAGCTATCTTCCCTAGCTATATTCCTACTATTTATACAAATCAAAACAGAAGCTGAACGCTGCCGGATCTTACTATCTCATATTTCCATCAATCTCGCGCCGGCAGAGGGCAATCATTCTATTACCTGAATATTACTGCTCTTTAATAAAACTGATGAATTGCCGGAGATCACCATCGCACACTTTCACAATTTGCATGCCGGCAAATATCGTTACTTTAGATATCATCCTCGGTGCTGAAAGCGCCGACTGGCGGGCATGCAAGGGTTAAAAGAGTGCAATAGTCGGCTCCCGCCCCTCAATAAATCTTCTTAAGAATTATCTGTTGAAATAGTATTAAGGCTGAATTCGACTCGGTTGATAGAATCTTCCACGCATCCGCTTCATTGTTCCTTTGGGAAGCCAAATATCGTAATGACTTGGAATCTCCGCTCGATTGGTCTCTATATTACGTAACCATGCAGGATTGAGCTCAATTAAGGTCGCCTCCGAAACACCGGTCTCTTTTGCTAAATCACGCAAGAACATTGGCGTTAGAAGCTCAATCCCCTCAATACTACTCTTAGGATAACGGTAACGGAATCCGGGGAAATAATGCCCCGGATCTTCAGCAATCTTCTTCGCTGCTAAAAATTCGGCATAGAAATTGCGAGAAGCAAATTTAAAAGCACCCTCACTATAATTAAATACCACTAAACCAATATCATTCCCATATCGCTCCTGCGCTCGCATCGAGTGACCAACACCAGCATTATAAGCAGTGATGGCTAATGGCCAATAGGGAACTAAATTGTAGTTATAAGCCATCAATTTTACAGCCCCTTTTGCCGCATGACGAGGATCATAACGAGAGTCGATCACATTCGCTCGCATCGGCATAAAGCTTCGCGCCGTTGACGGCATAAATTGCCACATCCCTGCCGCTCCTACCTTCGATCTTGCCCCCATATTAAAGGAGGATTCTACATGTGGAAGATAAGCAATCTCCTCCGGCAATCCGGCATCTCTAAAGAGCTTTTTAAAGTAGACAATATAGGGCTCACTACGCTCTAATCCTCGGCGAAACTCCGATTTTAAACCTCGCTGTCCCCGTAATCGATCCGCAGCACCGTAAAGCGCCTCTTTTCCACCCGCTTTTAGAAGCATCTTTTTAATCCGCTCCTGATTTTTACTCAATTTCATCGGCGTATTGAGCGATGCTTCGATCGCTAAAAGATCATCACGAATCAACTCTGAGATGGTATCCCACGTCATGCGATCCCCTTGTCTGATCGGCGCTAACTCATAGACCACATCAAGGTAACGATTATCATGAAACGCGACAAGATTATTATCCCAACGCGCATAGACATGCACCCAAAAATTGACCATCGGCTCCAGTGCTTTTGGCTCATCAAAACCATTTTTAATACGAGGACCACCGGCACAACTGGCAATAAAGAGTATCAATGCAAAGAGAAAGGTGAGTCGTTTAAAACGGCTAAAAAGTGGGGATAGAAACATCTTAAAATTGCCCTATAAAGCGTAGGAAGGGAAAAGGTAGAGAGATGAGCGCTATAAAAGGAGAAGACGATAGGATTAATAATGCCTATCGCCTCTCACCTCTCAATAACGAGAACTAAACAATTAGTGCTAGATAATCGCTTTTGCTCGCTCAATCGCTGCTAAGACCTGTTTCGGTGCAGTACCACCGTAATGATTACGTGCCGCAACAGAACCCTCTAAGGTGAGATATTCAAAAACATCTTCATCGATTAGATCGGAGAATTGCTGTAATTCTGCAAGCATCATCTCTGAGAGATCTCGCTCTGTCTCAACACCTAAACGGACGGCATTTCCAACGACCTCATGCGCATTTCTAAAAGGCATCCCTTTACGAACAAGATAATCTGCTAAATCGGTCGCTGTTGAGAAACCTAATTTTGTCCGCTCATACATATTCTCTTTTTTACTAGAGATCGCCGGGATCATATCGGCAAAAGCACGAACAGAGCCTAAAACAGTATCAACGATATCAAAGAGTGGCTCTTTATCTTCCTGATTATCTTTGTTGTAAGCTAAAGGCTGGCTCTTCATCAGTGTTAAAAGAGAGAAGAGATGACCATAAACGCGCCCTGTTTTTCCTCTCACTAATTCAGGAACATCGGGATTTTTCTTCTGCGGCATAATGGAGGAACCGGTACAGAAGCGATCTGGAAGGTTAATAAAATCAAATGCCGGCGTTGCCCAAAGGACTAACTCTTCTGAGAAACGAGAGAGATGCATCGCTAAGATAGAAGCTACTGCCGCAAACTCAATGGCAAAATCACGATCAGAAACGGAATCGAGTGAGTTTTCAGAAGGCGCACTAAAGCCTAACAATTTTGCCGAAAGATGGCGATCGATCGGATAAGTTGTTCCCGCTAATGCCGCAGCACCTAAGGGTGAGATATTAAGACGCTTACGGCAATCTTGAAAACGCTCACGATCTCGCTTAATCATCTCAAACCAAGCCATCAAATGGTGACCAAAAGTGATCGGTTGCGCCACTTGAAGATGGGTAAATCCTGGCATAATGGTGTCATATTCACGCTCGGCAACAGCAAGAATTCCCTCTTGAAGACGTTTTAACTCAAGATCGATATGATCGAGTTCTTTACGTAACCAGAGACGAATATCGGTTGCTACCTGATCATTACGTGATCTTCCGGTGTGAAGTCGTTTGCCGGCAATCCCAATCTTTTCTGTTAAGCTCGACTCAATATTCATATGGACATCTTCAAGCTCAATCGACCAGGGGAAATCTCCCGCTTCGATCTCTGCTTTAACCGCAGCAAGCCCCTCTTTGATCAGATTGAAATCCTCCTCTGATAAGATACCTTGCGTATAGAGCATCTCTGCATGAGCAAGTGATCCGGCAATATCTTCGGCATACATTCTCTGATCAAAATCGACCGATCCTGTAAAGGCTTGAACAAATGCATCGGTACTCTCAGAGAAACGTCCGCCCCACTGTTTATTCACTTTATTCGACATTATCTTTTCCTTCTTCTAACTCTTCATAGAGAGGAAGCACCACTTCAACGCGTGTACCGATCTGCTCTTTACCTGAATAGATGGCGATCTTTCCGCTATGCTCCTCTACAATCTTCTTCACAACTGATAAACCTAATCCGGTTCCCTTCTCTTTTGTTGAGACATACGGCTCAAACATTCGATTAATTAAGGATTCATCAATACCGCTCCCATTATCGCTAACGGTTAAGCGTAGATGAGCTTCATCAAGCTTGGAGATCTCAACATAGACCTTTCCTAATAATTGATCCTTCTCCTCCTGACATGCTTCAATCGCATTCTTAATCAGGTTATGGAGTAGCTGCCTTAAACGAATCTCATCCCCATTAACATAGAGGATCTGTGCCGGTTTTTGTAAAATAACCTCAACACCTCGAACATAATCACTATAGAGGAAAGTAACCTCCTCTGTTAAAGCATTTAGATCGATCTTTTTCAGATGAAGCTTCGGCGCTCTTGCATATTGGCTAAAAGCATTAACCATCTTCTTCATCGCATTAACTTGCGTAATAATTGTCTGGGTCGATTTTTCAAGGAGGAAACGATCATCAACCTCCAATTTCCCTTGTAACTTAAAGGCTAATCGCTCAGCAGAGAGCTGTATCGGCGTTAAAGGATTCTTAATCTCATGCGCAAGTCGCCTTGCCACCTCACCCCAAGCCGCTTCCCGCTCTGAATTGATCAATTGGGTAATATCATCAAAAACAATAGCATAACCGCTAGGAAGACTGCGGTTCTCTAAGGGTTCTGAGACACGTACAGAGAGTATCTGCGCAATCCCCTTCTCAACACGCATCACCTCTAATCGATCGTTCTCCCCACGCTCTCGCTTCTCAAGATAGTTTTGTAGCGGTATAAAGAAGAAGTGAAGCGATTCATCAATTGTTTCAGGCGCTGAGAGTGAGAGCTTCTGCAATAAAATACGATCGGTCTTTAAAATCGAGAGTGCTGCCTCATTAAAGGTACGAATATTCCCATCATTATCGAGGACTAAAACGCCCGAGGAGAGATTCGCTAATACCGCCTCAAGATAGGATCGCTGTGCAACTAAGAGCCGTTGTGAAGCTTTCTCCGCCTCATTGGCTTGACGCAACTTAATAATCATCTCATTGAATGATTCTGTTAAAAATCCGATCTCATCATTCGATTTAACAACAATCTCCCGATCAAAATTCCCCTCTGAAACCGCTTTTGATGCGAGCGAAAGCCTACGAATCGGATTGACTAATCGTCTTGTGGCAAAGTAAGACCCCCCTAACGCTAAGAGAATCGCTAATAGTGAAACAAGTGTTAAGATGGCAATTAACTGCCCCTTGAGGGATTCTTGCAAGGTCTTATATTGCTTATAGCTCTCTACCGATGCTTGGGTCGATAACCCTAATTGCGTATAACGTTGCGGGATCTCATAGATTGCTTGTACGACACGAGGGATATCGGAATCGACTCGAATAATAACGCGCACCTGTAACTCATCATCCCCGACCGGCTCGAGCCAGACATAATCCATATCATTAAAGACACTCATCAAGACGATATCGTTGGGAAGCTCCGGAAGATTGACGGTGGTATTACTAGAACTTGTGGCTAAAATCCGTCCACGATGATCAAATACGGTAAGATCGAGCGCATTGGCATCAAAACGAAGATTCTCTAACTCATAAGCAAGATCGAGCGAGTTGAGATCTCCCACCCGCTGACCGATCGATTGGGTGATCTCCAAAGCATCTAAGCGGCGCGTCTCTAAGGCCGATTGAGCTAAGGTTAAGGCGTCATCGAAACCTTGATCGAGCGACTCATCAAACCAGCTATCGATTCCTCTTTGAATCATAATGCCGGCAAAGAGAAAGAGAATCACAATAGGAACGACCGATAAGCCGGAGAAGAAGATCATCATCCGCGCATTGAGCCTTGCGCCTAAACGCTTTTTCCGCACCCCTTGCAATAGCTGGATCAGAAAGTAGACCACAAGCGACATCAAAGAGAGAAAGCAGATGACGCCGGCAATAATGATCCAGGTATAGTAGCGTGAGTAGAGGACAGCGGACTCAATAGAGCGCACCATCACCCCCAAAATAATCACCAATAGAAGTGATAATAGTAGAAAGAGGGTAAAAGCATGTTTTCGAATAAGACTCATCACTTGATTAACTCCCACTGAAACCAATCGGAGCTTAACCACCAATTAGAAGAGAGATAGGCGGGAATGCGAAGAGGTGTTGGCAATGCTTCAATATCGAGCCATAATTTTGCCCTTCCCACATATGCTGCTAGATCAATCCCTTCACTACTCTTCATACTGATAATAATCTCCGCCGGCGTTGAGATCGATAACAGCGCTAAACTTAAGATAGGATAACTATGCTGTTTTTTTGTCTCTAAATCTCGCACCACAAATTGCTTTGAAAGCCCATGATAGAAGAGAAGATAACGCACCTCTTTCTGATAACTCTGCTGTGTAAAAAAGCCTCTCTTCTCAAGCCGAATATCGTAAACAAAGGTGAGAGGTATCCCATTGAGAAGCATCTGCTCTTGCTCATCACTCATTATAATCTGGCTCTTCACCTTCAAAAGAAGATCGATCGCTTCTAATTGACCGTTATTGAGAAGCTCCTGATCCCGAATTCGATCCATCTTTCTGCCGGGATAGTAATACTCATTTTTGATGCTTTCAATACTTAATGAGGAGGCGCGCTGCAATGTTGTTGCAAAAAGTGGTGTGGAGATTAGAAACATTATCAAGAAAAGAAGGGGCAATAAGCGTGAGCACCCCAGCGTTAAAAGACGCTGAGAGCGATTTCCGAATAATGTACGGTCTGTACAGTTCATAATCCGTTGCACCGCGATCTTTCCCTCCCCATACTCTTACACTATAACTGACTACTGCTTCTCTAAAAGAGCATAGTAGAAGCCATCTAGACTCTCTTCTGACTTAAAGAAGCGAGGCAAAATCTGAACACCCACATCACGTTGCTCACCAAAGGGGAGTGATAGAGCTCTCTCTTTCGCCTCAGGATGATTTTTTAAGAAGTGACGAATCTGCTGCTCATTCTCATCTTTGAGGATAGAGCAAGTTGCATAAAGAAGGCGTCCTCCTGTTTTTAAAAGGGTCCATGCATGTTCAAGAATCTCCCCTTGCAGCTCTCTTAACTTTTCAATATCTGAAGCTTTGCGAAGACGCTTAATATCGGGGTGGCGATGCATAATGCCGGTTGCAGAACAAGGAACATCGAGCAAGATGGCATCAAAGCATTGCGCGCTCTCATAATCTTGACAAGCGATTGCTTCAATCTCAACAAACTCCGGAATCGCTCCCATCACGCGCTCAATATTCTCTTTCACACGAAGTAAACGTTCTGCGGAACTATCGAGCGCCACCAAGCCCTTCATTTGAGGCATCGACTCTAAAAGCGCTGTTGTTTTGCCCCCGGGAGCTGAACAGGCATCAAGGAGATACTCTCCACTTTGAGGTGCTAAAAGTTGTGCTGCAAGTTGTGCCGAAGCGTCTTGAACACTCACCTCGCCCTCCCAAAACCCTGGGAGCTGATCAACACTCACCGGTTGATCTAAGACGATAGCACTCTCAACAAATTGATGTGCAACCGCCTCAATACCACTATTGGCAAGTTTCTCTAGATATTGCTCGCGACTTCCCTTTGTTAAATTGACGCGCAAAATCATCTCAGGATGGAGTTGATAGAAGGTACCAATCTCTTCTAAAGCCACTTTTCCCCATTGATTCTCAATTCGTTTAGCAAACCACTGAGGGAGATTGCTACGTCCGGCTACACTCTTTGCCGGTGGGAGTTTTCCACGCTGGATATTGCGCAAAATCGCATTGGTTAATCCCGCAGCCCAAGGCTTATCCATCGCTTTAATCAAATTCACCCAGTTATTGAGGATCGCATGCTCAGCAGTTGCCATCTCTGTGAGCTCATAAGCCGCTAAGATCTGGGCTACCTTAACTTCGATCTCTGAGTTTTTGATTGGTTTCGACAACATTTGTGAAAGCCGATCCTCAAGTGCGTCATATTGTCTCAAGGCGCCAAAGAGGAGATGCTGTGTAAAGCGGCGATCATTCTCATTGAGTCGCTCACTGCATCTTGGTAATGCATCGGTTAGCGACTCTCCCTCTAGTACAGAGCAGAGTGTCTCTACTGCGACAAAGCGGGGATCTTTCATTAATTTGGGATATAGCGCTTCATTGATGGCCATTTATTGTGCTACCTTCTGATCGATTTCATTACCTTTGATGAAGAGCGCGCTCTCCATTCTTCTTTTACCTGCAATCTGCAGCTCTAATACTTCTAATAGATGACCATCGCCGGCAGTGACATAGAGCGACTCATCTTCAACATGGAATGTTCCCGGTTTTGAATCACTCTTTCGATCGGTCTCTAAGACACGATAGAGCTTAAGGAGCACGCCCTCTAACTCCGTAAAAGCGCCGGGAAATGGATTAAATGCATGAATCTTACGCGCAATTGCCGCACAATTTTCATGCCAATCGATTCTCGCTTCCTCTTTACTAATCTTCTCTGCATAGGTAATACCCGCTTCCGGCTGTGGCGTTGGTTTACGCTCACCGGCAATCACTTCAGGAATCGTCGCTAATAGGAGCGATGCTCCCACCGCTTTGAGGCGATCGTGGAGTTCACCTGTTGTCATATAAGGGGTAATCGCAATGCGCTCCTCTCCCCAAACAGCGCCGGTATCTAAACCTACATCCATCTGCATAATCGCAACTCCACTCTCCTGATCTCCTGCCTCAATCGCACGATGAATCGGTGCGGCACCACGCCATCTCGGTAAGAGTGAAGCATGAATATTGAGACAACCATACTTTGGCATCTCTAAGATCGCTTTTGGCAAAATCAGTCCATAAGCAACAACAATCATCAGATCAGCATTGAGGGAGGCAAATTCCGCTTGCGCCTCAGGACCTCGTAATGAGAGAGGCTGATAGACAGGGATATCATGAGCAACGGCCACCTCTTTTACGGGCGTAAATTGCACTTTTTTTCCTCTTCCTCGCGGACGATCAGGTTGTGTATAGACCGCAACAACCTCATGTTCTGAATCGATCAATGCCTCTAACGTAGGCACTGAAAACTCCGGCGAGCCTGCAAAGATAACTCCTAAACCCATTATTTACCCCTTTCTCCTAAACTCTAAACCCTAGATTTTTAGATCCTAATACTCGCTAATACTCTACGCTAACACTCATTTTTCGACTATAGATTCACTAATAGATCCCTAAAATGCCGTAAAGTACCGTAAAATATCGTAATAATGCTGCATTAATGACGTTGCGGTATTACTGATTCTGCTCTAATTCACGCTCTTTGAGTACCTTCTCTAACTTCTTCAAGATTCGTTGCTGCTTTAAACGTGAGAGATAATCGATAAAGAGCACTCCTTCGAGATGGTCATACTCATGTTGAATACAGCGCCCTAAAAGACCATCTGCCTCAAGCTCAAAGAAATCACCATTAACATCTTGTGCGCGAACTCTGACCGCAACAGGACGAATCACCGGGCCGCTATAGAGTGTTGGAAGTGAGAGGCATCCCTCTTCTGCGGCATCGGTCTCTTCCGATACTTCTAAAATCTCAGGGTTGATAAAGACTTTAGGATCATTGCGCTCTTCAGAGCAATCCGCAACGAAGACTCGCTTTAAGACATTAACCTGATTGGCCGCCAAACCGACCCCTTTTTCGTCATACATCGTCTCTAGCATATCCTCAACAAATTGCTTCAACTCGGCATCGAAAGTGGTGACCGGCGCAGCCTTTTCACGCAAGGTAGGATGAGGAACTGTAATTACATCTAAGATTGCCATAAAACTCTCTCTTCTTTGATCTATCTTCTAAAATCATATCGCTATAAAAGAGGGCATTTTACACTAAATCGGGAGCGCTCGGTAGCTTTCCAAAAAATTTACTCTACGGCATAATTCCGCCTCCCTTTCTCTCTCAATCGACCAAAATGTTAACTACTTTATTATTGTCTCAAATCGATAAAGTCTCTCGACATCGTGGTTACTTTTTCAGCAATCTAAAGCATATAGATCAAGCCGAGTGCATCTTGTTCTCCCATAAAAGGGAATCCATGCTATAACAGGAATTTAGCCTAAATCAGATACTCAAGGGTAGATAGGGATGGTCGATAGGGATACTCGATAGAGTTAATTGAGAAAAATGCTTGAGAGAGGCAATTACTGCGACATTATCAGATTGTTACCTTAACTTTTGCTATCACATTCTCAAAAAAGATAAAAAGTTTTCAACTCTTTTTTTGGGTTTTTGCAATTTATAGGGTATTAATTAGAGAGGTATGAAAAATATTATCTATTCGATCTATTCGATCAACTCATTGATAAATGCTCGATATATTTCATTCGATCATTTTATTCAAAGATAAAGTCGATAATTGAATGAGTGATAAAAAAATCGTGATAAAAAATCGTGATAAAAAATTAAAACTAAAATAAATAGCGTTGGATTATGGCAGAAATGGTTAAGTTCTCCCTAGTACTTAATGATTTCAACTTAAAGCCCTCCCCTTACCTATCCTTATCAGGTGTCGTGAAATAAGAGTAGGCTTAGACCCTCACTACTCTTATGAGAGCTGAAAGAGCGATGATCCAATCAATAACAACAATATGTTCACCGAACATTGAAAGCTTAGGAGTCAAACAGTTATGTATGCTTTAGTCATCAATTGCGGAAGTTCCTCACTTAAGTTTGCGTTGATTCATGCAAAAGAGCGCAATACCGTTATTAGCGGGGGCGCAGAGCAGCTCGATACGCCCGACGCCACCTTAACGATTAAATACCATGGGGAGAAGATTAAGAATAAACTTGAAGATCCCACTCACCTAGGTGCATTTAAAGAGGCCTTCCAATTTCTCCAAAAAGAGGGTTATGCCGACAAGATCAAAGCTGTTGGCCATCGTGTTGTCCATGGGGGAGAGTATTTCCAAGAGTCCGTTGAAATTACCCCTGAAGTGATTGAGATCATCAAAAAATGTGCACCATTAGCACCGATTCATAACCCAGCGAACTTAACAGGGATTTTGGCCGCAAAAGAGGTTCTCCCGGAACTGCCACAAATTGCTGTATTTGATACCGCCTTTCATCAAACTATGCCTGAAGAGGCATATCTCTACGGCCTTCCACTTGAAATCTACGAAAAATATAATATTCGTCGCTATGGATTCCATGGAAGTAGCCACCGCTATATTACAGAACGCACCTCTCGCATTCTCGATATCCCCCTCGAAAAGCTCAATATTATCAGCTGTCACCTCGGCAATGGTGCCTCTATTGCTGCGATTCGTGGAGGAAAATCGGTCGATACTAGTATGGGATTGACACCGCTTGAAGGGTTAATGATGGGAACTCGCTCCGGATCGCTCGATCCTGGCCTTATCCCCTACCTTGTTGAATGTTTAGATTACGATATCTATGAGATGGATAATCTTCTCAACTTCGATAGCGGACTTCTCGGTATCTCCGGCGTTTCCAATGATTGCCGTACCTTAGAAGCTAAAGCAAAAGAGGGGCATAAACGTTGCCGCTTAGCACTTGATATGTTCGGTTATCGCGTTGCCAAAACAATCTCAGAATATCTCCCTGCACTACAGCGCCTCGATGCCATTGTTTTCACGGGCGGAATTGGTGAAAACTCAGCCTATGTTCGTGAACTCATTATGAGCCAACTAGCATTCTTAGGTTATCGCTTTAGCAATCCTTCTAACAGCTACTGTACCGGCGGAAAGGAGGGTGTTATCGCCACAAGTTCCAACTTCGGTAAAGCTTTAGTTGTCTGTACGGATGAAGAGGGAATGATTGTTCAAGATACCTTAGAAATTATTGCAAAAAAAGAGAAGCAGGCATCATAAATCGATCAAGAACGATTAAGACCGATCAAAAGGAACATTGTATCTATGAAAACATTATTTGTCGCACCTACTGGTGATATTAAGAGCTTAACCTCAATTTCACTGGCATTAGTTGAAGCGCTGCGCAAGGCGGGGTTAAGCGTTGGATTTGTTCGCCCTATTGGTGAAGATAATAATCGCTCTGAGCAGCTCTACCGTGAACTCTTCAATGATGAGTCCCCCTCCCCCATTTTGGAAGGAGAGGTGAATAATGCAATTCGCAATGGCAGCTATGATGATCTTTTAGAAGCTGTTGTCGGCAGAGCAACAGAAGCCGCTAAAGGGCACGATATTGTTGTCGTTGAGGGCTTAACCTATCATAACACGCGCCCCTATACGCACGATCTTAATGCCGATATCGCTCGCACACTCTGTGCGGGTGTCGTCTTTGCTGGAAACTCCCTAGCAAATACGCCCGAAGAGGTTGCAGCTCACTTTGACCTTAATGCCTATATCTATAGTGAATCCCATATCTGGCTTGCCGGTTATATTATCAACCATGTCAAAGATCCTAAAGCGATCGAAAAGACGGTCACTTTCTGCCAGACCGATTTCTGTCGCTCGCTCGATACTCTCGGTATTGTGCCTGAAAATGAGTCATTAAAGGATGATCTTGCTGCGATTCGTTTTATTGCACAACACCTTAATGTTGAACGCTTAGTAAAAGAGCTGAAGACACAAGGAACAGATCGCATGCCACCATCTGCCTTCCGCTACAAATTGATTCAGAGCGCGCAAAAAGCAGATCGCCGAATTGTACTTCCTGAAGGAGATGAACCCCGTACGCTTCGTGCCGCTGCAATCTGTGCTGAACGAGGCATTGCTCGCTGCGTACTTCTTGGTGATGTTGCGGCAATTGATGAGGTTGCCAAAGCACATAATATCCATCTGCCCGAGCATGGCATTGAGATCATCGATCCCAAAACATTGGTAGAGAGATATGTTCCCGGCTTTGTTGAGCGCCGTCAACATAAAGGAGCAACTGAAGAGAGTGCTCGAGAAGCACTGAAAGATAGTGTCGTAGTTGGAACGATGATGCTTGCAGAAGGGGATGTCGATGGCTTAGTTTCGGGTGCTGTTCATACAACTGCCGATACCATTCGCCCAGCATTTCAGCTAATTGGCACTGATAAAAACTCAAAACTGGTCTCAAGCATCTTCTTTATGTTGATGAAAGATCAGGTTCATGTCTATGGGGACTGTGCCGTTAATCCCAACCCGACACCGGAGCAACTCGCCGATATTGCGATTCAATCTGCTGAATCTGCCAAGATCTTTGGCATTGAGCCTCGTGTTGCAATGCTCTCCTACTCAACGGGAACATCAGGTGCCGGAGAAGAGGTCGAAAAGGTTGCAAAAGCAACAGAGATTGCCAGAGAAAAAGCACCCGATCTGCTCATTGATGGTCCCCTTCAATTTGATGCAGCTAGCGTCTTAAGTGTTGGCCAACAGAAAGCCCCCAATAGCCCTGTTGCCGGGCGTGCAACGGTCTTTATCTTCCCTGATCTCAATACCGGCAATATCACCTATAAGGCAGTTCAACGCAGTGCTAATGTCGTCTGCATCGGCCCGATGTTGCAAGGTTTAGCAAAACCAGTCAATGATCTCTCGCGCGGCGCTCTTGTCGACGATATTGTCTATACCATTGCGATTACGGCATTACAAGCAACACCCGAAGCTTAAAGAGCGGAATAAAGCGCAACTCCGGCGCATCTTCAAGAGATTGATTCTAGATTTGCGTTAGAATTTGATATAATAGCGAGCTACCTAAAACCGGTAGCTCTCTCTTTATCTATTCGCTTAATCTGTATACTTTATCGCTTTGTACTATCTCTTCATGTTATCTCTTTAACAAAACTTATCGGAAGAGACCGGCCAGTAGATAAAAGTTGATAGAGCGTCGATAAGAGGTCGATAAAAGATCAATAGAAGATCGCTAGAGAGCCCGCAGAGAGTAGAGAAGAATAGATTAATTCATTGAAGCAACAAATATTGATAAATTGAGGAATGCTGTGCCTGTCATACGCCGATCACAAAAAGAACCATTTTCTGCAAAACAGATGTACGATTTAGTCAATGATGTGGAATCATATCCTACCTTTCTTCCTTGGTGTAAAGGATCTCGCATCCTTAAATCGACACCAACTATGATGGAAGCCTCTATCTTGACTGCGAAAGGTCCGCTTAACAAGTGGTTTACTACACGCAACACTTTGGTAGAGAGTGAGAAAATCACCCTTAACCTAGTGGATGGCCCATTTAAGCATCTTCGGGGAGAGTGGCGTTTTAACGACCTTCCTGATGGTGGATCAGAGATTCATCTCATGATCGATTTCGATTTCTCTTTTGGTCCTGCAAGATTACTTTTGACTCCAATCTTTGAAAATATTGCCGGCAGTATGGTTGCCGCCTTTAGTGCTCAAGCAAAGGTGCGTTATGGAAAACTTCTCAGCTAATTCCCCCCATAATCGCGAGACAATCAAGCGCTATAACCGTACTAATGATCAATTTATAACGGTTGAATTTATCTTAGCGCTTCCCGATCGTCAGCCTACTGAAAAACAGAAGTTTCAAGAAGGAATCACCTTAAAAGATGCTCTTCCCTTCTTTGCACTCTATCATGAAGCCTGCAAGGTGATTGATTCTCCCCAATTTGGGATCTTTGGCATTAAAGTCGATCAAGATCACCCCCTTAAGGAGGGCGATCGAATTGAAGTTTATCGCCCCTTGATTATCGATCCCAAGCAAGCGCGACAAATTCGTGCCGCACGAGATCCTCGCTTCAAAAGAAAAGGGGATAGTTAAATCCCCTCTCTTAAATCCCTCTCATTTAAAACTTAGCTTCAAGCATTTTCCTCAAGGTACCTCTCTTCTTCCAAGCGCCCTCTTTTAAAAGCGCCCTTCGCTTCCCTCTATCTCTTTAATCACTTCCCTTAAACTCAAATTGTCGCCATGCCTCATAGATCGCAATCGCAACAGAGTTGGAGAGATTAAGGCTTCTCCCGGCATTCTCCACCATAGGAAGGCGTAGACGTTGCTCACCAGGGAGTGAAAAGATCAATGCTTCAGGCAATCCACGCGTTTCAGGTCCAAAAATCAGCGCATCTCCCGGCTCAAATTTTGCTTCAAAGAAATTTCTACTTCCCTTTGTCGTCATAGCATAGAGTCTATTAGGCGATACTGCCTCAAGGCACGCTTCTAAAGATGGCCAAACACTCATTGTTGCCCACTCCGCATAATCGAGCCCAGCACGACGAAGCGCTTTCTCCTCTAACGAAAATCCAAGTGGTTCAATGAGATGTAGCTCAGCACCACTATTAGCACAGAGCCGAATAATATTTCCGGTATTAGGCGGAATCTCTGGCTCATAGAGAATTATCGATAACTTCTGATTCATCTTCTAATATTATCCTTTATGGTTTTATCCTTTATAGCTGATAAAAAAGAACCTAGAGGGATCTCGCTATCGACCACACTCTAGGCTCTTTCTATATTCTTATATCTTCTATTGTTAGCCGCTATTGTTAACTGATACTCTTAACTTTGACTATTCGTCACTACCCTTCTCTTCTTGCACTGCTTTTGCAGCATTAACAAAAGCGATAAAGAGCGGATGCCCATCTCTAGGCGTCGATTTAAATTCAGGATGAGATTGCGTTCCAACAAACCAAGGATGATCTTTCAGCTCAATAAAATCGATCAATCCACGATCATTAGTACGACCTGAAACAACAAAGTTACCATCTTGCAATTGATCGAGATAATCAAGATTAACACCATAACGATGACGATGACGTTCATTCACATCAGCGCGCCCATACGCTTCATATGCTTTTGTCCCTTCAATCAAAGTTGCAGGTTGCGCACCCACCGTCATATAGCCTTTAAACTCATCTGTTTCGCTATCGCGCTGTGGATCTAACATCTTAATAACAGGATATTCAGAAGTAGGATCAACTTCGCTCGTATTTGCGCCATCAAGCCCTAACACATTACGTGCATACTCAACAACCGCTAACTGCATGCCTAAACAGAGCCCTAAGAAGGGGATATTATTCTCACGGACATATTGAATCGCGCGAATCTTCCCTTCCATTCCACGCTCACCAAAGCCACCAGGAATTAAGACAGCATCCATACCGGCAAATGCCGCAGATAGCTCCGTCTCATCCATATCTTCTAAGGAGGCAGCCTCTACATAGTGAAGCTTAATCTTTGTCTTTGTCTGAATTCCCGCATGAAATAGTGCTTCATTGATCGATTTATAGGTATCGGTCAATTCTGTATATTTACCAACGATCAAAATATTTGCCACACTATCAGCAGTAGCGATATTTTCTAATACCTGATCCCACTCAGAGAGATCGGCCTCTTTCGCTTGAATATTAAATTGCTCAAGTACGATACGATCAAGACCCTGATCATGAAGAAGTCCAGGGATTTTATAGATCGAATCAGAATCAACACAGGAGATAACTGCTTCTTGGGCAACAGAGGTAAAGAGTGCAATTTTGCGACGCTCTTCTGCTGGAATCGGCTCTTCTGTACGGCAGATCAAGATATCAGGTTGAATACCGATCGAACGCAACTCTTTTACCGAGTGTTGTGTCGGCTTTGTCTTTAACTCACCCGATGCACGTAAAAATGGTACTAAAGTTAAATGAAGGAAGAGCGCATTACGAGGTCCTACCTCTGTGCGAATTTGGCGAATTGCTTCTAAAAATGGGAGAGATTCGATATCGCCAACCGTGCCACCAATCTCGATCAGTGCGATGTCGGCACCCTGCGCCACATTGTAGATACGATGCTTAATTTCATCGGTAATATGAGGAATCACTTGAACAGTATTACCGTGATACTCACCTGCTCGTTCACGCTCGATAACGGTTTTATAAACACGTCCCGCACTGACGCTATTGCGACGGCTCGCCGTCATACGGATAAAACGCTCATAATGACCTAAATCGAGATCTGTCTCCGCGCCATCATCGGTCACAAAGACTTCGCCATGTTGAAATGGGCTCATCGTGCCGGGATCGACATTGATATAAGGATCCAACTTCATCATTGTAACCTTAAGTCCCCTAGCTTCTAAAATGGCACCTAAAGAAGCTGCCGCAATACCCTTGCCTAAAGATGAAACAACGCCACCTGTGACAAATATAAAATGTGTCATGAACCCACCCTGAAATTGATGTGAATAAAAAGTCTATCAGGGATCATATTTTAACTCATTTTCGAAAAAAGTTCGATAAATAATTATCGTGCAACGATCGTCTAATTAACGCACAAATAACACACAAGCATTGATTCTCTCACAATCATCCTTAGAGAGAAGTGACGGACACTTTTCAGTCAAAATGGGCGCTCTTTCCTATGGGATAAGTAAGATTTTTTATTGAAAGTTGAGTATAATTAGGGCTTCTATTTTCGAGTGCTTTAAAGGTTAATGAAATATTATGTCAAAGATGAATAAACAATGCGCAAACGCTATTCGTGCGCTCAGCATGGATGCTGTACAAAAAGCAAATTCTGGTCATCCCGGCGCACCGATGGGGATGGCAGAGATGGCGACAGCTCTCTGGGGGCTTAATCTCTCACATAACCCCAACAATCCCCACTGGATCAACCGCGACCGCTTTATCCTCTCTAATGGGCATGCATCAATGCTGCTTTATTCTCTTTTACACTTAACAGGTTATGCGCTCTCAATCGATGATCTCAAAGATTTCCGTCAACTCAATGCTAAAACAGCAGGCCATCCTGAATATGGTTTTGCAGATGGGATCGAAACAACAACAGGGCCTTTAGGTCAAGGTATTGCCAATGCTGTCGGTATGGCGCTTGCAGAAAAGATGATGGCGGGAACTTATAACACAGATCAACATACCATTATCGATCACTACACCTATGCATTCTTAGGTGATGGTTGCATGATGGAGGGGATCTCTCATGAAGCTTGCTCTCTTGCCGGTACCTTAAAACTCAACAAATTGATCGCACTCTATGATGATAATGGCATCTCGATCGATGGAGACATTCGTGGTTGGTTTACCGACAATACTAAAGAGCGCTTCTTAAGCTACGGTTGGAATGTGATCGGTCAAATTGATGGTCACGATATTGCAGCTGTTGATGCGGCGATCAAAGAGGCGAAAAAATCAGACAAACCAACACTTATTATCTGTAAAACTCTGATCGGTAAAGGTTCCCCCAATAAAGAGGGATCAGAAGCGACTCATGGTGCTCCTTTAGGCCCTGAAGAGATTGCGGCAACTAAAGCGAGCATTGGTTGGAACTATGGTCCTTTTGAAGTTCCAGAAGAGATCTACCAAGCTTGGGATGCTCGCGATACTGGCGATAAAATGGAAGAGGAGTGGAATAACCGCTTCGATGCTTATGTTGCGGATCACCCCGAAAAAGCCGATGAACTTCTTCGCAGAATTGCAGGTGAACTTCCCGATAACTTTGAAGAGATCTTTGCCGCAGCGCTCAAAAGCGTCAATGAGAAAGAAGAGAATATCGCAACACGTGTAGCGAGCAAAAATGCACTCGATCTTTTAGCGACTGATCTTGCAGAGATTGTGGGCGGATCTGCTGACCTTACCCCATCGAACAATACCTTCTTCAAAGGAAGCCGCGATCTCGATATCACAACCGGCGAAGGCAACTATATCCGCTTTGGTGTTCGTGAGTTTGGTATGGCGGCTATTATGAATGGTTTAGCACTCTATGGCGGTTTTATCCCTTATGGTGCAACTTTCCTCGTCTTCTCCGATTATGCACGTAATGCGATCCGCATGAGCGCACTCATGGAGCAACGTGTGATCTATATCATGACCCACGATTCCATCGGTCTTGGTGAAGATGGTCCAACCCATCAACCTGTCGAGCATGTTGAATCTTTACGCCTTATTCCTAACCTCTATGTATGGCGTCCTTGTGATGCGGTTGAGACATTAGTTGCTTGGGCAGATGGTCTCAAAGCTGAAGATCACCCCACATTACTCGCCCTATCCCGCCAGAATCTTCCTCACCAAACCCGAGATGCCGAGAGCTTAAAAAATATTGAGCGTGGTGGTTATACTCTTCTTGAGAATGATCAGGCCGAGATCACACTTCTTGCAACAGGTTCTGAAGTAGAGTTGGCGATGAAAGCTGCGAAAGAGCTTAATGCTCGTGTTGTTTCAATGCCGTGTGTCGAGCTCTTTAGAGAGCAAGATGAAGCTTATAAACAGGCTGTTTTAGGCGATAAGAAGATCCTTGCCATTGAAGCAGGTGTCACTCGTGGTTGGTATGAGTTTGCAGATGCTGTGATAGGAATCGATACTTTCGGGGCATCGGCGCCAGCCAAAGATCTCTCCCCACACTTTGGCTTCACAGTAGATCATGTGATCCAAAAAGCGCAGATGCTCTTAGCAAAAGCGTAGAAGAGTCATCAAAATAGTAAATTAGTGAGATAGTTAGTGAGATCGTTGATGATTTAGTAAAGTAGTTAAGAAATCTCATTAAACTACCGCTTACGAGAAATCGAGAGAAAGCCACCGGAAATCATCTTGTGGCTTTCTTTATACCTGTTAACATCACTTCTCCCCCTTTATTTCACAACACTCCTGCTTGCAAACTGATATGGGATCTTGAGTCATACCGTAAAAGTGGCATAATTGAATCGAATGAAGTACCACTGACAATGAGTGCCTCTACTTCGATCAAAATTTCGCTCAAATGAGTAGAAGTTTTAAGCGTTTGCAATAATATAGTGTTAGAATGATCAACTATTCATTTTTATAATTGTATTTTTATAGTTGCATTTTTGTAGTTACATTGTTGTAGTTATATTTTTGCAATTATATTTCTGCAATTACATTTTTATATTCATAAATTTTTTAATTTCGAATCATATAAATCATATTTAATGGGAGCATTTATGAAGCGTTTACTGATTGCTTTAACTGCCTTAGTTTCTCCAGCATTTGCACAAGCTCAAGAGCAAAGCATTTTTCCAACCCTAATTCTGTTTGGGGGAATGTTTGTTGTGATGTATTTCTTGATGATCCGTCCACAACAAAAGCGTGCAAAAGCACATCGCGAATTGATCAACTCACTTAAAGTGGGTGATGAGATCCTTTTAAGCTCAGGTTTTGTTGCAAGAATTCGTGCGCTTGATGAGAACTATGTGAGTGCAGAAATCGCTCCTAACGTTATTATCAAAGCACAACGTCAAGCGATCAGCTCACTTCTTCCAAAAGGAACTTATCGTGAGAAGCTTGATGCAACCCCTGAAAAAGTAGAGAAAACAGAAAAAGCAGAAAAAGCTGAATAATTTTAGAATCGATATTCAGATCGATCAATATGACAATAAATCGCCTTTCTGGCGCCGGCGCCTCTACTCTGTAGAGGCGTTTAGGCTTTTTGATTCACACACTAAAAGTAACCCAATATTATGCTAAATCGATATCCGCTTTGGAAAAATATTCTGATTTTTGGGGTCATTGTTCTCTGTACTATCTTAGCGCTCCCCAACCTCTTTGGGGAAGATCCATCTATTCAAATCTCCCCCACACGAGATACCCAGATCAACTCTGAATTAGTCGCTCGCGTGGATACTGTTTTGAAAGAGAACCACTTCGATGTTAAACGTATCGAAGAATCCCAAGATCAAATTCTTATTCGTTTTAAAGATACGGAAGAACAATTAAAGGCGAAAGACCTCCTTGATGGTGTTCTCCAAGATCAATACCTCACTGCCCTCAACCTTGCTCCCGACATGCCGGAGTGGCTCTCTTCACTTGGGTTACAACCGATGTATCTAGGTCTTGACCTGCGCGGTGGTGTTCATTTCCTCCTCGAAATTGATATGGAGGGGTTAATTACCCAATTGACCAATACCTATGCCGAGAGCATCCGGAGCCATCTTGCAGATAAGGGGCTCACGCCGCTGATCGATATTACAGACCCTCAAACAATTGCCATCAGTTTTGGGAATGCTAATGAAGCCAATCGTGCGCGTCAACTACTCTCAACCAATCAAGCCTTCTTAGAGCTCTCCTTTGATAGTAGTGGCAATCGCGTCATCGCTAAAATTAGCAATAAAGAGATCAATGAACGAAAAGCAAGTGCAGTGGTCCAAAATATCACCACGCTTCGAAATCGTGTCAATGAGTTAGGAGTTGCCGAGCCTATTATTCAGCAACAAGGACTAGATCGTATTGTTGTTCAACTCCCCGGGATTCAAGATACCACTCGCGCTAAAGAGATTTTAGGAACAACTGCGACATTAGAGTTCCGTATTGTTGATGATCGCTCCGCTACTGAAGCATATAAAGCGTTAGAGACGGGTCGTGCGCCATTAGGAACAAAGCTCTATCTGACTCGTGATGGAGTTCCCTACCTCTTAAAACGCCAAGTGATCTTAACAGGAGACTCTATCGTTAAGGCAACAGCAGGACTCAATCATGAGACTAACTTGCCGGAAGTCTATATCACGCTCGATTCGAAAGGCGCTGACCGCTTTGCTGAGGGTACAAAAGCCAATGTGAAAAAACCGATGGCGACCGTCTTTATCGAAAATAAGTTACAGACAACTTTTGATAAAGAGGGTAATGAGATTCGTAAAAGTATCACAACAGAAGAGATTGCCAACGTCGCAACGATTCAACAGCAGCTCTTCTCCAACTTCTCGATCTCAGGTATCAACTCACTTCAAGAAGCAAACAATCTTGCAATTACCTTAAGTTCAGGGGCATTAGCTGCACCCATCCATATTATTGAAGAGAGAACGATTGGACCGAGCGCCGGTAAAGAGAATGTTCAACGCGGTGTTGATGCATCACTCTATGGGCTCTTGATGGTGATGGTCTTTATGATCTTACGCTATCGTGGTTTTGGGATGGTAGCAAACGTTGCGTTACTCGCAAACCTTGTTCTGATCTTAGCGGTTCTTTCACTGCTTCAAGCAACTTTAACGCTCCCGGGGATTGCCGGTATTGTCCTCTCATTAGGGATGAGTGTTGATGCCAACGTCTTGATCAATGAACGGATTCGAGAAGATCTGCGAAAAGGCAGCACACCGCAACAGGCGATCAACAATGGGTTTGGGAAAGCATTCGGCACAATTATGGATGCCAACTTAACGAGCCTCTTCTCAGCTATCGCCCTCTTCTTTATTGGTTCAGGCCCTATTAAAGGCTTTGCTGTTACTCTCTCTGTAGGGATTATCACCTCTGTCTTTACTGCCGTTTACTTCAATAGAGCGATTATCAATCTTCTCTACGGAAGTCGTCGCACCATCAAGAAACTCTCTATCGGCGGTCGCGAGCGACTCCATATCTTCTCAGGAGAGACCACCTACAACTTTATGCGCTATGCTAAGCTTTGGATTGGCGCTTGTATCGTGGTCTGTATCCTTGCAGTAGGAATCTCTGTCACGAAAGGCTTCAAATTGGGGCTCGACTTTACAGGGGGAACGGAGATTGAGGCGGTCTATGAAAAACCGGTAGAGATCGATGCTGTTCGTGAGCAGTTAGAGGCGATCGGCTTTGATTCTGTCGTGGCACAACATTTCGGTTCAGCACGTAATGTCTTAATCAACATTCCTACGACCGATGATATTGAAGAGTCCACCACAATCACTGAGGACCTAACACTCGCCTTAACACTTCCTGATAATCCAATGACGATTCAAAAGATCGACTATATTGGCGCCAAAGTGGGGAGCGAATTAGTATCTGATGGGGTAATGGCATCAGCACTTGCGATCTTCCTAATCCTTGTCTATATCTGGTTTAGATTTGAGTGGAAGCTCTCTATGGGGACAATTCTCTCCACAGTCCATGATGGTCTCTTTGTGGTTGCGGCATTCTCTATCTTAGGATTAGAGTTTGATCTAACCTCACTTGCGGCGATCTTGGCGGTGATCGGTTACTCCGTCAATGACACGGTTGTTATCTTAGACCGTATCCGTGAGAACTTTAGACTCAATCGTACCGATACCCCTAAAGAGATTATCAATGCCTCGATCAATCAGACACTCTCGAGAACGGTAATGACATCACTGACCACCTTCTTAGCAGTCTTAGCACTCTATCTCTTTGGTGGCGAAGTGATTCACTCCTTCTCGCTCATTATGTTAATCGGTATCGTGATTGCGACCTACTCTTCAATCTTCATTGCCGCAGCAGGAGCCTACGTCTTAGGGCTTAAGCGGGAAGATCTTATTCCTCCGCCTGTTGCTAAGGAAGATGGGATCGTTATCGATGAGGGAGATAGTCAGAGCAACTCAACATTGCCCTAGAGTAGCACCCCCTTATCAACTATTTGATAGATCCCTATAAGGATCGCTAAAAAACCTTTACATCTCGCAGGTGTAAAGGTTTTTATTCATGGGGCAATTTGCTAGAATAGGGAGTCTTATGAATCAATGAGGCAAAATAGGTTCGGTTAGATCGACCGGCCATTAAATCACCGATTGAAGCATAAAACAGATTGTTATACAGATTGTTATATTAGATTTTTGTACTAAATTTTATACTAGATTTTTATAGTAGATTTGGTAGTAGATTTGATAGTAGATTATTAAATTGTAAATTCTTGAAGTTAACTCTCTCCAAAGGATCTTCATCAATCTCTAAGAGAGTTCCATAAAGTATTCACTGTTATTCACTGTTACTCACTTTATTTGCAATAAGGATGGCTCATCTTGCGGCAAGTTGTTCCCAAAAAACCGAAAGCCTCTACGCTTTTTCTGACGGCATTTTCAAAGACGGTAGGAATCGTACTATTTATTGCAACGCTCATTATTGCGCTTGCAATGTCACTGAGCTTCTACAGTTATCATCCCGATGATCCCGCTTGGAGTAGCGCAACCACTGCTGAGGTTGTCCATAATATTATGGGCGAGCGTGGGGCTTATTTCGCCGATATTATGCTCTCTGCCATCGGCAGCACCGCTTGGCTTTTCCCCCTTTTTCTGATCGGCTTTGGCTATCAGCTCTTCTTGAAAAGAAAGATCTTAACAGTCACCTTAGATAAGATCAGTTTTCGACTTTTAGGCGTCCTCATTACAATCTTCTCTCTCTCAGCACTACTCGATCTTCATAGTGGCAATGGTGGGATGATGGGCGGATTTATTGGGACAGAACTTATCAATATTCTCAGCACTGCTTTCTCCATCGATCCTGAGCTTTTAACCTATGGTACAAAGATCCTCTTTGCGATCTTAACCTTTATCGGCTTCTATCTTGTTACCGGCTCAGGCCCTATCGGTTGGATGGATTATTGTGGCGCCTTCATCCTGATGCTCTGGTTCTCTATCTTCCCCTCAAAAGAGGTAGAGGCAGATATTGTTAATCAACATCTCCCTGATCATGATGGCAATATTGAGCAAGAGACGATCGATCGCATGCTCAATGAGACTGAAGGACGCAAAGCACCAAACTTCTTCAATAAGATCTTTGCCGGTGCTGATGATGGCCTTGAGGGTAAACATCAAGATTTTATTGAGATCGATGAAACAATTCTCAAAGAGGAATCATATGAAAACTATGAATCTAATGCCGATTTAACAATGCCGAATACACCTCTCAAAGAGGAGGAGCTCAGTAGCTACCATTATCAACCTCTTGAGGAAGAGAACCAACCTGCGGAAGATCAAGACGAAATGAAAAAAGCACAAAACAACATCCCCCCTATTTTCCGTAACTTAAAAAAAAATCATAACGAACCCACCGCGACAGAAGAAGCAATCGTAGAAACAGCGAAAACAGCTGAAAGACTCGACATCAATCCACTAGAACCCAAGCTTGATGAGGTTTGGGATGATTTCATTCGTGCGCCCCAATCTTCACAAGAAGACGAGATAGTAGAGAGCGCTACTGATGAGGTGATTGAAGAGGAGGAAGAGAAGAAGAGTATCCCCTCTATCTTCCGTAATCTCTTTAAAGCGCGCCGTAAAACCAAAAAAGTGGAAGAGGACCTCCCTGTTAAAGTTGAACCTTCTCTCGATTCTCTCAAAACTGCGGCAGTAGTAGCGAGTGCCTCAGCGGATACGCTGCCTCATGAGCAAGAAGAGAGAGGGGGAGAAAGTGGAGAAGATATTGACGCTTTTACAGCACAAGCAGATCAAACAGAACAAATAGATAGTGACAATCAAGATCTATTAGAGAGCGATCCACTTCAATTTACCCCGCTTCAATTTGCCATCACTGATCCTTCAGAGGTACAAGATGAGAATCACCCAATGGAAGATCAGCCGACATTAGAGCATGAGGAGCGAGAGATTCAGCCGCTTGATCTCATCGTTGCAGATCTTGAGATAGAAGAGAGTGAGAATGAAGCCGTCGAGGTCATCGCACCGGCATTTGAAACACCGCAAGAGAAAACACCGACACCTGAGGCACCCAAAGAGCGCTATATCGGCCATGAGATCGACCCTAAAAGTGGTATGCCCATCCCCGTTAAAGCGCCTAAAGAGTTTCCGATGGCCGGTCGTCTGCCGGGATTAGATCTTTTAGGTAATCCCCCTCCTGTGACCGAAAGTTATGATGAAGCGGAGCTTGCAGAACTTGCCTCACTCATTGAGGAGCAGTTTAAGCACTTCAATATTGAGGTCTCTGTTGTCAATATTGAACCCGGCCCGGTAATTACTCGATTTGAACTCGATCTCGCGCCTGGTGTGAAGATTGCGCAGATCAATAATCTCAATAAAGATATTGCGCGAGCGCTCTCGGTAACGAGTGTCCGTATTGTCGATATTATCCCCGGAAAACCCTATATCGGTCTTGAAATTCCTAATAAGAAGCGACAAATCGTCTACTTTAAAGAGGGGCTCTATGCCGAAGCGTATCGCAATAGTAAACATCCCCTTACGATCTTGCTTGGGAAAGATGTTTCGGGCAATCAAGTTGTGGCCAATCTTGTTAAGATGCCCCATCTTCTTATTGCCGGGACCACAGGCTCAGGGAAATCGGTTGGACTTAATACCATCTTATTAAGCCTTCTCTATAAAGCTCGTCCGGAAGATCTTCGTCTCATTCTCATTGACCCGAAAATGCTTGAACTTTCGGTCTACGATAACATTCCACACCTTTTAGCGCCGGTTGTGACCGACATGAAAGAGTCTGCAAATGCGTTACGCTGGGCGGTGATGGAGATGGAGCGTCGCTATCTTCTGATGAGTAAACTTCGTGTCCGTAATATCGATGGCTTTAATCAGAAGGTGAAAGAGGCCATTGCTGCCGATAACCCTATTGCTGATCCACTCTGGGATGCATCGCGTGAGGTCTCTGACCATGCGACAGCACCGCTCCTCAAACCTCTTCCCTACATTGTGATCGTTATCGATGAGCTTGCCGATATGATGATGAGTGTAGGAAAAGCCGTTGAGGAGCTGATCGCACGCTTAACCCAGAAAGCACGTGCTGCCGGGATTCATATGGTTGTAGCAACACAGCGTCCATCGGTAGATGTTATTACCGGCTTAATTAAGGCCAATATTCCAAGCCGTATCGCTTTCCAAGTCTCAAGTAAGATCGACTCTCGTACCGTTCTCGACCAGCAAGGTGCGGAGAACCTTTTAGGTCATGGAGATATGCTCTTCTTCCCTACCGGTGCGCCCTTCCCTCAACGGGTTCATGGTGCCTTTGTCGATGACAATGAAGTCAATCGCGTCACCGATTTTCTCCGCTTAACAGGCGATACCGATTATGTGGATGATATCTTAAAAGATCCTACAGAAGAGATTCCAGGACTCTCAGAGAATGCCTCTGGCTATGTTGCTTCACCTGATGATGTGGAAGATGTGCTCTATGATGAAGCGGTGAAGATCGTTTTAGAAGATCAGCGCCCCACCATCTCCTATGTTCAACGAAAACTTCGCATTGGTTACCAGCGAGCAGCTCGTCTTATTGAGGCGATGGAGGAGCAAGGGATCATCTCTGCTCCTGCCGCAAATGGTAACCGAGAAATTTTAATTCATTATGAAAAATAGTCTTCTTATCTGAATCTTATAGCAATTTTGCCTCAATCAATTGTGAGGCAATTTTGTATCAACTTTATATCCATTTTATATCCATTGCTTATCAATTTTAGATAGATAGACTTTTAACAGGAAAGTGAGAAAACATGATGTTACAGACCGAATTAGATCATCTTTATAGTGAACAGGAAGCGGATGCTATCCCTCTCAGTTTTGCAAGCACTCTCTCTGAGATAACGCTAACAGATGCACAACGAACGCGATTAAAGCGAGAAAAGGAAGATGAGACAATTCATGCCGGAGAGATCATTCCGCTCTATGACGAGCAAGGAGAACTTAAAGAGGTGGTTGTCGGTTACAATGAGAAAGAACCTCTCTTCACCTTGGGCGATAGCTATCAAAAACTCCCTTTAGGCCACTACCGCCTTCCTGAAACATTGGGAGAAGAGGCGCTCTATAACCATCTCCTCGCCTTTGGTTTAGGGGCTTATCAATTCAATCAATATAAACAAGCAAAGCAACGCGCAATCTCCTTCTACCTTCCTGAAAATGTTGCAAAACGTGTTAAAAATGCTTTGAGTGCTCACTACTTAATTCGCGATTTAATCAATGAGCCAGCAAATACCTTAACCCCCGATAATTTTGTAACACAGATTCGTGCAGAACTCTTAGGGTTTCCCGTCACCATTAAAGAGATTGTGGGAAGTGAACTCTTAAAGCAGAATTTCCCACTGATCTATACCGTAGGTGCCGGCAGTAAATATCAACCTCGCCTTGTCGAAATTATTGCAGAAAAAGAGGGAGCCCCACAATTAACCCTCGTTGGAAAAGGGGTCACTTTTGATACCGGCGGACTCGATATTAAACCCTCTAATAGCATGCGTTATATGCAGAAAGATATGGGGGGTGCAGCGCATATGCTCGCGCTTGGAAAATGGATACTACAAGAGGAGTGGGATATCTCTCTTCGTATCCTCCTCCCGATTGTTGAAAATAGTGTCTCCGATCGCTCTATGCGCCCGGGTGATATTGTCAAAAGTCGTAATGGTATGAGCGTTGAGATCGACAATACCGATGCGGAAGGACGCTTAATTCTCTGCGATGCATTGACCTACGCATTAGAAAAACCATGTGATTTCCTAATCGACTTTGCCACATTGACTGGTGCCGCTCGCGTCGCTCTCGGTACGGAGATCCCGGCACTCTTTACCAATGATGATGCTTTTGCGCAGATCATGCAAAAGAGTGGTGAGAAGAATTGTGATACCGTTTGGCGACTCCCCTTCCATCAAGCCTACAATGAATGGATCGATGCAGAGACAGCGGATGTTAGTAACTCAGGAAGCGTCCCCTTTGCCGGCGCGATTACAGCAGCACTCTTTCTTGAACGCTTTACGAAACAGAGCAATGTTCCTTTTGCCCATGTCGATCTGATGGCTTGGAATATTCGTCATCGCCCAGGTCGCCCTAAAGGGGGAGAAGCGATGGGGCTTCGTGCGGCATTTGATGCCCTTAAAGAGCGTCTCAACTGTCAATAGGATCAGCCTAATAGATCGGCATAGTAGATCGGTCTTATAGATCGATCTGCTGGATCTGACAAGATCAATAAAGCCCTCTATTGAGTCGCAGACAAACAATGAAAACCATAGTATCTGGGGAGTTTTATAGAATCCCTTCTCATGACTATGGTTTTCTCAATTAAATAATTGTACACTGAAATAATAGCTCTTTTTTTGACAATGACTCTTCAATGGGAAACAATCTTATCATTGAGGATCAATATAAGAGATGGGGTTCAAGCTTTTTAATGATCTCTTTTGAAGTTAAAGAATCACCGAAGTTGACCACCTCTCATACCTCCTGACTATTTCCCTCAACCTAGAATCGTAAATTGCGCCAATGAAAAAGACACTCCGATATCTCCTAGCAGCAAATCTACTGATCTGCACGCTATTGTCTCTCGCCTTTGCCGAGACAGGGTTCTCCGCTTTTGTGGTTGATCATAGAACAGGTAAGCCACTCTATGAACATGATGTCGATGCAAGACGCTATCCGGCATCATTAACAAAAGTGCTAACGCTCTATATTGTCTTTGAGGATCTCGCAAAAGGTAAGGTCAATCTCAATACCAAAGTCCCCTTCTCCGCAAAAGCAGCGGCTCAACCCCCCTCAAAAATTGGTGGGAAAGAGGGAACCGCAATCACATTAGAGACTGCCATTAAAGCTTTAATTGTTAAATCCGCAAATGATGTGGCGCTAGCCGTTGCCGAAAAGATATCTGGTTCTGAAGAGGCTTTTGCTCGCCGAATGAATCAGACAGCAAAAAAATTGGGGATGCATAGTAGCCACTTTGTCAATCCTCATGGATTACCGAATGATAACCAATATACAACCGCTCGAGATATGATCAAATTAGGGATCGCGATTCATAATCACTTCCCACAATATTATCATCTCTTTCAGACCCCTTCATTTGAATATGCCGGCGTCACTTTCCGCTCCCACAACCGCGTTAATCGAGATTTCCCCGGTGCAGATGGGATTAAAACAGGTTATATTCGTAAATCAGGATTTAATCTCTTAACCAGCGCTAAACGCAACAACAATCGTGTTTTCGCTGTTGTTTTAGGGGGAAGAACCACACAGCTACGGGATGATTTGATGATCTCACTTCTCGATCAGAGCTTTAATGATGGTTATAAGGGACGCTCTATTCGTGAAATCTCCCCTTACATCACAAAAGATATGACCGTTCTCTTCACTCCCACAAAAACGAAACCGAGTGATAAAACGCAACTCTTCGATAGCAAAAAAGGGCGTCGAAGTGGTTCTACCGCAATCGTTAAAGCACCACCACCACCGAAAAAAGAGCAGGTCAAACCTGCTGAGGTTGTCGCGCCGATTCCGGCATTAGTTTTAGAATCCTCTTCCGATCAGATTATCGCCGGCACAGGAGATTACTCACCCGGCACCGCTCCCATCCGTGGGCCGATTGTGAGCGCTTCAGGACTGAGTCATGCGGTACAAGTAGGCGCATTTAAAGATTACAATGCCGCACGCAATGAAGCACGCAGTGCTTATGAAAAGGTGAGAAGCGGTACCGTTCAAGTCTTTAACACCGGCGAATATTATCGCGCGCTTCTCTCAGGATTTAATGAGAGCGAAGCAGAGAGAACCTGCCAAAGCCTACGACAGAAGAAGACCGATTGTTTTGTAATAGCGCTTTAAGTGTTATCTAAATCATCAGTAAAACAGTCTGAACGCTGCCGGATCTTACTATCGTGTGCTTCCACAAATCATGTGCCGGCAGATGGCGATTTTCCGACTGCCGGCGATTACATTTTAAATAGTAATGATTTTTCTGGTGTTGAAAGCGCCAAATGGTGGGCATGCACTTGTTATAAGAACGAAATAGTGGGCTCCCACCGCTCTAAAAACTCTCTTATTTGTTGAAACAATATAGGTTGATGAGTTGCCGGAAATGACCACTGCGCGCTTCCACAGTTTGCATGCCGGCAAATATCGCCGCTACTTCAGCAATATCATCCTCGGCACTGAAAGTACCGAATCGCGGGCATGCATCAGCTAAAAGAACGAAATAGTCGGCTCCCGCCGCTCAACAAATCTTCTTAAGAATGATTGATTGAGATAAAAATGGCTGAGCGCTGCCGGATCTTATCATCCCGTACTTCCACAAATCATGTGCCGGCAGTAAGCAATCATCCGATTGCCAAAATAGTTCTTATCTTTATAAAAGCTGATGAGGTGCCGGTTCTTACTATTGTGTGCTTCCATCAATCACGTGCCGGCAGATGATGATTTTCCGATCGCCGGCAAATATCGCGACTACTATGATCTAAAAAAGCTTAATCCTAAATCTCTACATCAACGCCCACATTTTCTGCTAATGCAGAGTGATAGACACCTTGCGCCACAGCTAGATCAAAGTAGGCGGAACCGACTGACTTAAAGAAGGTGATCGCGCTTTCGTCCTCTCTTCCGCTGATTTTACCGGCGATAAGATCTTGTAACTCACCTGAGATCTGATCGAAAGACCACCCCTCTTTTTCGACAGCATGGATAAACTCTCCAGCCTCTTCCGTTGCACCATGAAAATCATCAACAACAATCTGAGCAGTACGTGTAATAAAGTGAAAATCGACCTCCTGCATATCCGGTAGATAAGAGCCCACGCCATTAACATGAGTTCCCGGCTGAATATCCTTGCCATCAAATACCGGCGTTTTAGAACGTGTCGCACAATTGATAATATCAGCCTCTTGCACTGCTTTAGAGCGATCAAGTGCGATCACAATCTCAATATCCGAATTGATCGGATAATCTCGCAATGCTTGTGCAAATCGCTCTGCATTTTCAACCGTCGGATTCACAAGATTGATCTTAGTGATATTACGTACTTCCAAAACACCTAAAACCTGCTCAAAGGCCATCTTTCCCGTTCCAATCACCGTTAAAATATGGCTATCACGGCGAGCAAGATAATCGGTAGCAAGACCACTTAAAGCCCCTGTTCGAAGACGAGTTAGATAAGAAGCATTGAGTAGCGCAAGATGATCACCATTAGTGGCATCCGATAGCAGGATAACCCCTTGTGTCGTATTTTTTCCTTGCAATGGATTATTGGGAAAGATTGTCACTGCTTTCATACTCATCAATTCATTTTCTAAATCTGCACAAGGCATATAGAGAACGGAGGCGTGTTCCTCTGGGAATTCGATCACTGTACGAAGAGGATTTTCCACCTTTCCGGCAGCTTTCGCCTTCAATATATTAGCTACATCGCGTAGTGCTTCCGGCATCTTATAGGTTGCGGCAATCTCTCTCTCATTGAGAATTCTCATTATTATCTCCTCATATTTTATGGTGGATCTTCTCTGTTAAATCTAGCGGAAACAAACAATAAAACAAACAATATCTTGCTCCCTTAATATGGATATACAGACTCAGATTCAGATTTAGATTCAGATTTAGATTTCAAATTAATACACTACCTCAATAGTTTATTCTGATCTAACATCTCCTGACCTAACAGATAGAAGATCGCTCTTAAAAAATCTTACCGCCCTAAAAAGAGCGGTAATACGATTACTTCATAGTAAATGATCCTCTCTATATGTTCTATCTGTCAATGTTAGAGGGTAATCAGTCACCTTATATTTATTCAATTACTATTGTTATTCGATTACTATTGAAACAATTATTATTGAACCCACTCAATCTCCACAATAGAGATCTAGAATAGCGATTACGACTCACTAAATGAGCTCCTCTTATTCTTTGCAAAGGCAATCGCCACAAGCGAGATCACTCCCGTTAACATAATATAGATAGCAATAGGCACATAAGAATCAAAATAGCTTAAGAAGGTTACGGCAATAAGGGGCGCCGTTCCACCTGCAAGCGCCGCCCCAATCTGATAGCCTAACGTAACGCCGGTATAACGAATTTCAGGGGCAAAGATCTCCGAGAAGAAAGTCCCTAAAACGGCAGTAATCGGCGCCCAAATGATTCCCAATCCTAAGATAGTGGCAATCACCAATAAGATCACTGATCCTTGATTCACCATCCAGAAATAGGGGAACATATAGAGAATCATCACAATTGTCCCAACCACGTAGAGCTTCTTACGCCCAACTCGATCAGACAACGCGCCCATCATAGGAATTAAGATTGAGGTGATAACACTTGCAACCATTACGGCTGTTAAAGTGGTTGTCTTACTAAACCCTAAATTGATCGTAGCATAAGAGACGATAAAAGTACTGAAGATATAGAAAGGTGCCGTCTCTACAAATTTTGCGCCTATTGCGATCAATACCTCACGCCAATGGTAGCGGAGTGTATCGATGATCGGCATCTTAGGGACTTTCCCCTCTTTCTGCACCGCTTTAAATGCTGGCGTCTCATCGATCCCATTACGAATCCAGAGCCCTAATACCACTAAGAGCGCACTTAAAATAAAGGGTATTCTCCAACCCCACTCTAAAAATTGCTCATCGGGAAGTAGCGTCATCAATGAGAGGACTAATGTTCCTAAAACCATACCGATCGGAATTCCAACCTGTGGGACACTTCCGAAGAATCCACGTTTCTCCTTAGGCGCATACTCAACTGCTAAAAGAAGCGCACCGCCCCACTCTCCACCGATCCCAATTCCCTGAAGCAGACGAAAGAAGATCAGAAGAATCGGCGCCCAGATTCCAATCGTATGATAAGAAGGGAGAAGCCCGATCGCCATTGTTGCGATTCCCATCAAGCTCAATGTGAGCACTAAGGTCTTCTTTCGTCCGATACGATCACCAATATGGCTAAAGAGCACACCGCCAAAGGGTCGGATAAAGAAGGTGAGCGCAAAAGAGGCGTAAGAGAGAATAAGACCGATAGCAGGGTCATCACTTACGAAAAAGATCTGATTAAAAACTAAAGCGGCAACGGTTCCATATAGGAAAAAATCGAACCACTCAATAACACTTCCTGTCAGACTTGCGATCAAAATCTTACGCATCGTCTTAGGATCATGCGTATTCTCCATACTTCTCTCCTCTTTCTATTCTTATTATTTTGGTTATTTGGTGTTTGGTGTTTGGTTATTTTTATAATTTTTTATTTCTATCTTACTTCTATCGTGCTTCTATCGTGCTTCTATCTTGTTTCGTTATTCTTTTCCGATAATTCTGACAATTCTGAATAATCCTGATGATGCTGTTGATGCTGATGATCCTGATCTCTCACCTCGCTTCTTATTAAGGCGCTGGGCTCTCCTCTTGCCCTTATTACTCTTATTACTCTTATTACTCTTATTACTCTTATTACTCTTATTACTCTTATTACTCTTATTACTCTTATTACTCTTATTAATCTTATTGCTCTTATCGCTTTTCTAATACATTGAGAGTAATACCTTAAGAATAATGCCTTAAGAAAATTTGATCTCGATCGCCCCTCCTCTCTTTTATAAGCTAAATCACATAAAATAAGCAACCTAAAAAGTGATCTATAATTGCGCTACTTTTACCACTTTTACCAAATAACAACTAAAAAACGACTACAAAAGAAGATTTTACGCATAAGAGATCAAAAGAAATCTCTATGCCACAAAAGCGATAAAATATTATCAACCTCAAATCAAATAATCACTAATAAATCAAATAATAATCTATCTTAAAATCCCACACATAAATCAAGATCAATATCGATTCACTCATCTATTCACTCGTAAGTTTTGATAAATAGCTATTTTAGTAAAGAACTAAAGCGAGTACCTACTAGATAAAAGATATAAGTGATAAAAAGAGAAAATGGGATATTAAATAGCTATAAGTAAATACAATAGCGCCTTGAGATAAAATAGCGATAACAGACCCTCTATACTCTCTTATAATAGTAATGATATATATTAAAAATATATATAAGATATATGATGTATCTATGATGTATATGTGGGAGATCTATGAGGTATGTAACAAAATATCAAAGTAAGAGTATCGAGCAATATCTTAACGCTATCATTATCAAATAACTTAAAATAATTTAGGGAATAATATGATCACACTTAAGCCTGTCAAGCCAATACCGGGCGCTATCGCATTGGGTCTTACGCTTCTTATTTGGTTTGTTATCCCAACGCCTGAAGGGGTTCAAGAGAATGCGTGGCAACTTCTAGCACTCTTTATCGGCACAATTGCCGCTATTATTGGTAAAGCGCTCCCGATCGGGGCGATCTCTGTTATTGCAATCTCGGCGGTCGCTTTAACACAAGTCACCCATCCTGGCGATGCCACCGCAGCGCTAAATGATGCATTAAGTGGCTTCTCCAATAACCTAATCTGGCTGATTGGAATCTCGATGATTATCTCTGTCAGTCTCAATAAGACTGGTTTAGGGGCGCGTATCGGCTACTGGTTAATCTCTCTTTTTGGCAAACGCTCTTTAGGAATTGCCTATTCACTCACCTTTTCAGAACTTATCTTAGCGCCCGTAACGCCTAGTAATACGGCGCGAGGTGGCGGAATTATTCATCCTATTATGAAATCGATCGCCGATAGTTTCGATTCACAACCTGATGATCCCGCCTCTTCAAAGAAGATTGGCCGCTTCTTAGCACTTGTTAACTACAATACTAACCCCATCACATCAGCGATGTTTATTACGGCAACGGCCCCCAACCCCTTAATTGTTAATCTGATTGCCGAAGGATTAGGCGCTGAATTTCGCCTCACTTGGAGTGCGTGGGCGATTGCGGCGATTATCCCTGGGCTCTTATCACTTCTGATTATGCCTTTAGTGATCTATTTTCTCGTGCCCCCCACTATTAAAAAGACACCGAATGCACCACTCTTTGCAAAACAAAAAATGGCAGAGCTTGGCAAGATGTCCCTGCCGGAGATAATCACAGCGGGCGTCTTTATTCTTCTTCTTCTAATGTGGGCAGAAGTACCAGATCTTCTCTTCGGGTTGCAGATCAATGCCGCAACAGCTGCCTTTATTGGGCTCTCGATCCTTCTGATCACCGGCGTCCTTACCTGGGATGATGCACTTAGCCACAAGAGTGCTTGGGATACCGTTATGTGGTTCTCCGCGCTCATTATGATGGCAACCTTTTTAGGAAAGCTGGGGCTTGTCAAATGGCTCGCCTTAACGGTTAGTCACGGAATTGATGAGCTGAGCCTTGGCTGGATTCTCTCGATGCTCATTCTTGTGCTGATCTATGTCTATACTCACTACTTCTTTGCAAGCACAACAGCTCATATTACCGCTATGTTTGGCGCCTTCTTAGCTGCAGGAGTTGCTTTAGGTGCGCCGCCGATGTTACTTGCGCTCACATTAGCATTCTCCTCATCATTGATGATGTCACTAACTCACTATGCAACAGGAACCGCACCTATCATCTTCGGTTCTAACTACGCAACATTAGGTGAATGGTGGCGTGTGGGTTTTGTGATGAGTGTCGTTAACCTTGCTATCTGGTTCTATGTCGGTGGTCTTTGGTGGAAAGTACTCGGCTATTGGTAGTTGTAGCCGCACTAAAACTGCGACAATGAGCATAATAGGCTGGCATAACAGCAATAAATAGGAAGAGAGAGCGATACAACAGTGTGGCGACTTTTTAAAGTTGCCACTCAATCGCTCCCTTTCCTTTATCGAGGAGATATTGATTGCTCTTAGAAAAAGGCTTAGAGCCAAAAAATCCACGATAAGCCGAAAGGGGTGAAGGATGGGCTGCATCCAAGATTAGATGCCGATTTCGATCGATCGTTTCCCCCTTCTTCTGGGCATGATTTCCCCACAAAATAAAGACAAGATGTTGATAGTGATCTGCTAAATAATCGATCACTGCCGTTGTAAATTGCTCCCAGCCGATCTTCGCATGAGAATGCGCTCTACTCTCCTCAACGGTTAAAACAGTATTGAGAAGAAAGACGCCCTGCTCACTCCAAGCAGTGAGATCTCCCGTTTGCGGCGGCTCAAACCCAGGGATATCGGTTGTTAACTCCTGATAGATATTTCGCAATGAGGGGGGGATTTTAACGCCAGGTTGAACGGAGAAGGCTAAGCCATGGGCTTGCCCTAAACCATGATAAGGATCTTGTCCTAAGATCACCACTTTAATCTGATCGGGCGCAACTTGAAATGCGCTAAAGATCGATTCCATCGGCGGAAAGACACGAACGCCCTTCTCGATCGATTGGGCAATTCCCTGCTCTATTTGGCGAAAGTAAGATTTTTCCATCTCGCTTTTGATAAACTCTCTCCATTGCGGATCGATCTTTGTTAAATCAAACTTCACATAGACTCCTAACATGATTGCGTAATATGATGCTCATCGCCCTCAATCGTGCGATCAGGGTTAAAAGTCTCTATTGTAATAAGGCGCACTCAATATGCCAAACTTAATGCAAAATCTTCTTCTCGTCATGCTCGGTGCTTCCCTAGGGGGTGCTTGTCGCTATCTCTTTACCCTTATTGAGACGCAGCTTTCGACGCCGACCCAGATCTCAACCCTTCTTGTTAATATCATCGGTGGCTTATTAGCGGGCATCATTGCCGCTTATCTACTCTCTAAGCCCGATCAAGCGCTTCGTCTCTTCCTCATTGTCGGCTTTTGTGGTGGGCTCACCACCTTCTCAAGCTTCTCTCTAGAGGCGATGAAGCTACTACAAAATCGAGAATTTCTCACCGCTTTTCTTCTAATCATCTTTCACTTTATCGGCGCAATCGGCGCAACCTTTATCGGCTTTATCGTCACTCAACGTTTTATCTCCTAATTGCCACTAAAGTGGCGATATTTGCCGGCGCGTGATTTGTGGAAGAACGCGATGGTAAGATCCGGCAGAGTTCAGCCTGTTTTATTGATGAATGATTCTTAAGAAGACTTGTTGAGCGGCGGGAGCCTACTATTTCATTCTTATAACAAGTGTATGCCCGCCAATTGGCACCTTCATTGCCGGAATGAGAAAACTAAAGCGATGCCTACTGCCGGCGCGTGATTTGTGGAAGAACGCGATTGTAAGATCCGGCAGAGTTCAGCCTGTTTTATTGATGAATGATTCTTAAGAAGACTTGTTGAGCGGCGGGAGTCTACTATTTCATTCTTATAACAAGTGTATGCCCGCCAATTGGCACCTTCATTGCCGGAATGAGAAAACTAAAGCGATGCCTACTGCCGGCACGTGATTTGTGGAAGAACGCGATGGTAAGATCCGGCAGAGTTCAGCCTGTTTTATTGATGAATGATTCTTAAGAAGATCTGTTGAGCGGCGGGAGCCTACTATTTCATTCTTATAACAAGTGTATGCCCGCCAATTAGCATCTTCACTGCCGAATAAGCAAAAAAAATCACTGCAAAAGTGCAGTGATTCTTCTCTCAAATATGAAGGTAAACGAGGTTTTACCGTTTCACATAATGACTATTAGTAACTATCAATATCTATCAATATCTATCAATAACTATTCGTAAATAATCAGTCATTCATCACTAATAGCGAATAAACGTTGAAGCGTTAAACCTCAATATTGAATTTCAACGTTTAAACGTTGAAACGGAAGTGGATAATATCGCCATCTTGCACGATATAATCTTTCCCTTCAAGACGCATTTTACCCTTCTCTTTCGCACCATTTTCACCACCGAATTCAACAAAGTCATCATAGGCGATTACTTCTGCACGGATAAATCCATGCTCAAAGTCGGTATGGATAACGCCGGCGGCTTGTGGGGCGGTTGATCCCTTTTTAATGGTCCAAGCACGAACTTCTTTAACCCCTGCAGTAAAGTAAGTTTCAAGATCAAGAAGCTGATAACCACCGCGAATAACGCGATTTAAACCCGGCTCTTCAAAGCCCATATCCGCTAAGAACATCTCTTTATCTTCATCTTCTAATTGTGAGATCTCTGCCTCTATCGCAGCACAGATTGGTACCACAAAAGAGTTCTCCTCAGCGGCATATGCCTCTACCGCTTCAAGAAGGGGATTATTCTCAAAACCATCTTCATTGACATTGGCAATATACATCACAGGCTTCATTGTAAGAAAATGAAAATCTCTTAAGAGTAGACGCTCATCCGCATCTAAACCTAAAGAACGAAGACTTTTTGCCTCATTCAGTGTTGGAATAACCTTCTCTTTTAAGAGCGCGACTTGTGCAACAGCTATCTTATCGCCCCCTTTCGCAACACGCTCAAGACGCTGAAGACCTCGCTCTGCACTTGCAAGATCAGCGAGAGAGAGTTCTGTATTGATCACCTCAATATCATCAATAGGACTCACCTGACCGGAGACATGGACGATATCATCATTCTCAAAACAGCGGACAACATGTGCAATCGCATCCGTTTCACGAATATTGGCTAAAAATTGATTTCCTAACCCTTCCCCTTTTGAAGCACCGGCAACTAATCCAGCAATATCAACAAAGTCGATATAGGTCTGCTGTACGCGCTCAGGATTGACGATTTTCACCAAAGGTGCAAGACGCTCATCTGGAACATTGACTCGCCCAACATTGGGCTCAATGGTACAGAATGGATAGTTTGCGGCATCAATGCCCGCATTTGTTAATGCATTAAAAAGTGTCGACTTACCAACATTTGGAAGACCTACAATCCCACACTGAATAGCCATAAAATTTCCTTTAACTCAACTGTTCTATCGGCGATGAAGCTCATTCATCGCTTTCTCATATTCACCTGCTACAAATTGCGGCAGAACCGCTCGAGCAGCATCTATCGCTTGGAAGATCTCAGCTTCATCCTTCTCTGGCGTCTTTGTTAAAACATAGCTCGATACCAATGAGGCGTGTCCAGGATGCCCAATGCCAATGCGAAGGCGCATAAAATCACGAGAACCTAATCGCTCTATAATACTCTTTAAGCCATTATGTCCTCCATGACCGCCCCCTTTTTTAAAGCGAGCAACACCCGGCGCAAGATCGAGTTCATCATGAACTACTAAAATCTCTTCTGGCATTATCTTATAAAAGAGCGCAAGTGCAACTACAGCATCACCACTTTTATTCATAAAGGTCTCCGGTTCTAAAAGATAGACCTTTTGGGAACCAAAGAGTTGCTCTCCGACCAATCCTTTAAAGCGATTATTGAGAGAAAGTGGCGCATTTCGAATACTATCAATAAACCAAAAACCCGCATTGTGGCGGGTTTTTGCATATTGAAGTCCTGGATTTCCAAGACCTACAATCATTTTAATCATTATCTATTACTCAGTTCAAAGTAACAAGAGTGATGAATTACTCTTTATCTTCAGCTTCTTCTGTTGCTTCTTCAGCTGCTTCTTCGCCTTCTTCAGTTGTCTCTTCAACTGCAGCACGTGGCTCAACAATTGCAACAACAGGCTGATCATTCATCTCTTCTTCGTTCATGATATTAACGAACTCAACACCTGCGATCGCTGGAATATCAGAGATCATGAGGTGCTCACCAACATCTAAGTTAGCGATATCGATTGCGATCTCATGTGGAAGATCTTTCGGTAAACATGAGACTGCTAATGTCGCTTCATGAAGGAGAACGATACCACCGTTAACAACACCTTTTGCTTTCTCTTCGTTAAGAAGAACAACAGGGATATCAACAACAATCGCTTCATCTGCACGTACGCGCATAAAGTCTAAGTGAGTGATGATTGGCTTGTAAGGGTGACGTTGAACATCACGGAGGATCGCAGACTCTTTTTTACCATCGATAATCACATCAACGATTGAAGTGTAGATATCTTCATGACGGAAGCGCTTTAAAACTTCGTTATGGTTTAAAACGAGGCTTACAGCATCTTTATCTGCGCCATAGATAATTGCAGGAATATTACCTTCGCGACGTAGGCGGCGGCTCGCACCTTTACCCATATCCGAACGTACGGTACCTTCAAAATAGTAATTTGACATTGGTTAGCTCCAATTAAAAGTGTTTAAAATGTGTTACAACCGCGACCAGTTGTAACTATCAAGCCCGAAATTATAAGTCTATTCTGCTCTATTTGCAATCGTAATCGACTTTAACTTCAGATTAACGCGTAACTCTTCCCCTCTTTTTCCACGCTCATCGATCAGAGGCTGCCATTCACTTGGGGTTAACTTAAAGCGACGCTTACCATACTCCACCTCTAAAGTATCCTCATTAGAGAAGACTAAAGTGGCCACAAGGGAATCCTTCTTCGCCTTAAATTGTGCGCCGGGAATACCAATAATCTGATTACCCTTTCCTCTTGCAATTTGTGGCAATTCACGCAGAGGTACCACCAAAAAGCGTCCTTGTTCACTAACCGCAATCACCCATTGATTCTCAATATCTTCAATCTTTTGAGGCGGAAGCATCATCGCACCATCATTAAGATTGATCATCGCTTTCCCCGCACGCTGACGGGTTAAAAACTCACTATAACTGCCGATAAAGCCATAACCATTTGTGGCACTTAAGAGATAGTGACTCTCCTCTTTATCGAGGATAATTTGCTCAATCTTAGCACCATCTGCTAAATTGATCCGCGCGGTAATAGGCTCACCCTGCGTTCTAGCTGTGGGAAGTGTATGGGCCGGCGTACTGTAGCAACGACCGGTACTATCAAAGAGGACCAGTTGCTGATTATTCCGCCCGATACAGGCGGTCAAAAAGCCATCTCCTGTCTTATAACTTAAGCCTTCAGGATCGATATCGAGGCTCTTCGCCGCACGTACCCAACCCATCTTCGACAATACAACCATCACCGGCTCACTCGAGACTAATGTGGATTCATCAATCGCTTCCGCCGCCTCTCGCTCAACAACTTTAGAGCGTCGATCATCACCATACTTTTCAGCATCTTCCGTAATCTCCCGCTTAATCAAAGCATCGATCATCGCCGGATCATTAAGATGCGCCATAATCTCCTCTAATTTAGCTCGAAGTTCAGCCTCTTCCCCTTTAAGCTTCATCTCCTCTAATTTGGCAAGCTGACGCAATTTTGTCTCTAAAATATAATCTGCCTGCGCTTCACTGAGATCAAAGCGCGCGATCAATTCCGCCCGAGGCTCCTCCTCAAAGCGGATAATACGGATCACCTCATCGAGATTTAAGAAGGCGATTAAGAGCCCTTCTAGGAGATGTAGCCGTTTTTCAATACGATTTTTATGGAATGTTAAGCGACGAACCACCGTTCCACGACGAAACTCAATCCATTCCCGTAAAATGTCCACCAATGATTTCACTTTTGGCTTCAGATCGAGACCGATCATATTCATATTGACGCGAAATGACTTCTCTAAATCGGTAGTCGCAAAGAGATGATTCATCACCATCTCAACATCCACACGACTCGAGCGAGGAATCAAGACAATACGAACTGGCTCATCATGGTCTGATTCATCACGAATGTCTTCAATCATCGGCAATTTTTTAGATTGCATCTGAGCGGCGATATCTTGCTGAATCTTCTCACCGGAGACCTGATAAGGCAATTCATAGATAATGATCTCATCATTCTCAACACGGTATCTTGCACGAACGCGGATCGAACCACGGCCCTTCTCATAGATACTCAAAAGCTCCTCTTTAGGAGTGATAATCTCTCCTCCCGTAGGATAATCGGGTGCCGGAATAATCTTATGGAGTGCTTTGCCGGTAAGATCAGGATTGTCGATTAGTGCGCAGACCCCTTTCGCCACCTCTCGTAAGTTGTGTGAAGGGATATCGGTGGCCATTCCCACTGCGATCCCGGTTCCACCATTGAGGAGGATATTAGGAACACGTGCCGGCAGAAGTTTAGGTTCATCGAGCGAACCATCAAAATTAGGAACCCAATCGACCGTTCCCTCCCCTAGCTCTTTAAGGAGAAGCTCCGCATAGCGGGAGAGTTTCGATTCGGTATAACGCATCGCCGCAAATGATTTGGGGTTATCGAGCGAACCGAAGTTACCCTGACCTTCAACTAATGGATAACGATAGGAGAAGGGTTGTGCCATCAATACCATCGCTTCATAACAGGCACTATCACCATGGGGATGATATTTACCTAAAACATCCCCGACGGTACGGGCTGATTTTTTAGGCTTACTGGCGGCATTGAGGCCTAACTCACTCATAGCATAGATAATACGTCTCTGAACCGGCTTTAATCCATCGCCGATATAGGGGAGCGCACGATCCATAATCACATACATCGAGTAGTTTAAATAGGCCGTTTGCGCAAAATCGGCAACAGGTTGTACTTCAAAGTTTTTATTCGCTAGATGGCTCATAATCTTCCCATTTGTCCACATTAATCCACATTTATTCAATTCGCTCAATGGCTTCAATTGTGTCTTACAGCTCAAATAATCGATATATTTCAACTAATATATATCGATTGAGATATCTCAAATTAGATATCTCAACTTGATATCTCAACTGTATGTCTCAACTCTTTAAGAAGAGAACGCTTCCTTGTAGAGACAAGAAAGAAGTAGGTTTATATCATTTTATGACTTTTAATAAAGTAAAACTTGCTCAAATAGTGACTCAACAAACGCTTTAATAGTGCTGATAAAGCCTTAAAACCCTTTTAGGGCAGTCAAACAGATCAAATAGTCATAAGATCAAACTTCATTCAATAGACAATCTCAATAATCAATCTCAATAACCAATTAAAAACTGAGCGCTGTAATTGCATAGCGTGATAAAACAAAACCCATCTAATCCCAGAAGATAGATGGGTTTAGGGATACTCTATTTAAGAATCCATTCATGATCTGTTCATGATCTTGAATGATCTATTCATGATTTTTTATAAAGAGTATCTACTGTTAGATATTTCGTGACCTATTCTCTTAAATATCGACTTAAAACTCAAACTGAGGTTTATCCTCAAAGCCGATCAAGCGCTCTAAATCACGCTCATAGACAGGTTCGGTTCTAATTTCTCCGGCAACTTTAGTAAAGAGTGTTACATGCATCGCATTTTTCTGACCCACTGTTGCTAAGATACGTCCCTTCTCATTGAGAAGCTCAAAATATGCAGCTGGCATCTCAGGAAGTGAACCGGTAAAGATCACCACATCAAAAGCACCTAAATCTTGGTAGATATCGCGAATATCACCTGTTTGATAGGTGATGTTAGTATAACCAAGCTCACGGGTAATCGCTTCTGCATTGACATTGAAGCGCTCAACAATATCAACCGCAACGACTTCATTTCCTAAACGCGAAGCGCACGCTGCTAAAAATCCGCTACCACTTCCCACAATAAGAACGCGCTCATGATCTTCAATACGGATCTCTTGAAGAAAACGACCTTCATACGTAGGGGGTAACATCAAATGGATCTCATTGAGTGGAATTCTTGTCTCTGAAAAAGCAAGACCTTCATACTCTTTAGGGACAAAATGGTTACGGGGCACCACATCGAAAACCTCAAGTACTCGTTGATTGAGGATATTCCAAGGTCTCAACATCTGCTGAATCATATTTGTGCGAGCTTGTTGGATTTTAAGTTCGTTATCTAACATTTTTCCACCTTTCCAAAGCGAATAATCATCACCGAAATCTTCTGCGCAATTATTAACACGGTTGATCTGTTTTTTAATCTCTGTTGATAGCTTAATTCTTGATAGCTTAATCTTAAGAAAGCGACCGCTCTAAGCTACAACACTAAAATAGCTTTATAAGCCTCACATCATACCACCATTCAAAAGCTCATTGAAATTATTCAATCACAAATCGACATCCATCAACTTCTCGCACTCTTTATCTTCCTGTGTCTCCCTCATCTCTTCTTACTTCTCTTCTTACTTCTCTTCTTACCTCTCTTCTTGTCTCTCCTTCCAACGCCTCTTTTGATTCTCCCTTCCCTCTTCCATTCTCTTTAATGCAAGATATTTTCCCTAAAGAATAAACCTAAAGCGATGCCGGTAAGAATGCCCTTAGAGAATGACAATTAAGTTGCAAGCTTATGCCGGAAAAACTAAACTAAGAGCGCACCACATCTTTTGTTCTTAACCCCTAAGGAATGATTCATGTTTAAAAATATCTCATTAAAAGAGTTTGATCCCGCCCTTTTTGAGGCTGTTGAGCAAGAAAATAGACGTCAACAAGATCATATTGAATTGATCGCTTCTGAAAACTACTGCTCTCCGCTTGTGATGGAACTTCAAGGTTCACAACTGACCAACAAGTATGCGGAAGGTTATCCCGGCAAACGTTACTACGGCGGCTGTGAATTTGTCGATATCGCTGAAGATCTTGCCATTGAGCGTGCGAAAAAGCTCTTTGGTGCAGATTATGCCAACGTTCAACCCCATTCAGGTTCACAAGCAAATGGTGCTGTCTATTTAGCACTCTTAAATCCTGGCGATACCGTTTTAGGAATGAGCCTCGATCATGGTGGTCACTTAACCCATGGGGCGAAGGTTAACTTCTCAGGCAAAACCTATAATGCAGTCCATTACGGCGTCGATAACAATGGCTTGATCGATTATGATGAAGTGGAACGCCTTGCGCTTGAACATAAGCCTAAAATGATTGTTGCGGGCTTCTCTGCATACTCAAAAACTTTAGACTTCAAACGTTTCCGTGAGATTGCCGATAAAGTAGATGCTTATCTCTTTACTGATATTGCCCACGTTGCCGGTTTAGTTGCGGCAGGTCTCTACCCTAACCCGATCGATTATGCTGATGTGGTGACAACCACAACCCATAAAACACTTCGTGGTCCACGCGGTGGTCTCATCCTTAGTAAAAATCGCCCTGAACTTGAGAAGAAACTCAATTCAGCAATCTTCCCTGGAATTCAAGGTGGTCCACTGATGCATGTGATCGCAGCAAAAGCGGTTGCATTCCTTGAAGCGCTACAACCTGAGTTTGTTGAGTATCAAAAGCAGGTGATTGCCAATGCAAAAACGATGGCTCGCGTCTTCCAATCTCGTGGCTATAAGATTGTCTCTAACGGTACTGACAACCACTTAATGTTAGTGGATCTTATCGATCGTGGTTTAACTGGAAAACAAGCAGACGAAGCTTTAGGTCGCGCTAATATTACCGTCAATAAGAACTCTGTTCCTAATGACCCACAATCACCTTTTGTGACATCAGGTATCCGTATTGGTACACCGGCAATTACTACACGCGGTTTTAAAGAAGCGCAATGTGATCTTCTTGCTAACTGGATCTGTGATGTTTTAGATAATATCGATGATGATTCTGTGATTGAGCGCGTTGCAAAAAATGTCGTTTCACTCTGTGACAAATTCCCTGTCTATCCAGATTCAGTGGTATAAAGTCATCAGACGATAAAACGCAGCATTAGAAAAAAGGTTATCCTTCTTAGAGGATAACCTTTTTTATCAACCTTAAAATATCAATTAGCATTCAGACCAAAACCAAGATGCCAATCCAATCTTCAGCTAGACGCGCCCCTCTACGACTCTGCTCGCTTCGACGCGCGCGACTCCTTTTAGCGCTTCTCCTCTCTGCTCTCCTACTATTTTTTATCATCAGCAATATAATGATCGCCACTCAGAGCTCCCAATATCGGCAGTTAACCGCTGAGGCTGAAGAGAGAATCGATCTGATCCTTGTCCTCGGCGCTAAAATTGAGGGAGAGCCCCTCAGGCCGACGGAAACCTTGAAGGAAAGGCTCGATCTTGCCTATCACTATTGGCAACAACATCCGGAACTGCTCATTATCACTTCAGGCGGTTATCCCGATCAGTTAACAGAGAGTGAGGCGATGGTGATGAAACGCTATCTTCTCGCACGCGGCATCCCTGACGAGCAGATCTTTGTTGAAGAACAATCCACCCGTACTGCCGAACAATTTATCAATAGCGATCGGATCCTCCGGCAGCAAGGGATTGAGATTAAGCATCCACTCATTATTACCAATGATTTTCATCTCCCCCGCGCGATGATGTTAGCCCAACGAAGCAATCTCCCTTGGGAGACAATAGATGGCTTAGGAAGTGATACACCCTCAAGAGTAAAACCTTGGATCATCGCCCATCTACGAGAACCGCTTGCCTATCTGCACTCTTGGTTACGAGATTTTCCAAAGAGTCAGTAAACCCCCCATTCTTCATTTGACTCATTTGACTCATTCGACTCATTCGACTCGGTGGGTTCATTGGACTCAGTGGACTCATTAGGCTCACGCACTAGCTCAGTCTCTGTTGCTTTCGCGTGACGAGCCGCAGCTTCTGCTAGAGCCGCTTCATAACTCCAGTGATCTAGCGCATCAATAGCAAGTAGATCCCCATGTTCAGCGGCTAACAGTAGTAGACGATATGCCTCTGCAAAATCTTCAATGGTGAGATCCCGCAATAAACCACGATAGAGAATCTCCGCTTGCTTATACTTTGCTAAGGCATGATGGCTACCTGTGGCAAGATCGGTCTGATCGTAATAATCGAAAGCACGCTGATAATCGGGCTGAATTCCCTCCCTACCAAAATAGAGCAGATCGCCGGCAAGATGGGCAGTATTGCTATCACCTAATGCGGCACCCTTTTCAAAGTAGGCGAGTGCTTGTGCGTAATCTTGTGCAATACCATACTCCTCTTCCCAATAGAGATGACCTAGTCGATTATAGGCATCTGCAATCCCCGCTTCACCGGCTAACTGGTAGTAGTAGAGTGCCTTTGGAATATTCTGGCGCACATAACGCCCCTCTAAGTAGTAGCCCCCTAAACGGTAAGCGGCATGCAGATCCCCTTCATCGAAACTTTGAAGGGTCTCCATCACAACCCAACCATCAGAATAATCCCGAAGATCTTGATATCGCTGAGCAAGCTGCATTAAAGCATGCTTCTGTAACGATGTTAGCTTATCAAAGCGATCGTTATTCTGATTGAAATGATCCTGATCGAGCTTCCCTAATGTCGCACTATAGAGATAGATTTCACTTAAAGGGGCTAATAACCCTATCGAAAGCGCTCTGGTCGATTCATTCTCCTGCGTTCCTCCACTCGCTTCTACGCGTTGATATTCGTTTTCTGCCATCTCTAAAAGCCTTGTCACAATACGATCATCCACAGCAAATGCTAACGATTGCGCATACCAATACTTCACTTTTTGTGGATTACGAATAAAATCGACCCCATTCTCCTCCCAGAGAGCCGCTAACATAAGGCTCATCTCCGCCCGCGTACTATTATCAAGAACTCCTTCGATCTCATAGTTTTTCAAAAACTCACGATAAGCGCTTGGACCTACGGGATATGTCGGTGCAATGGCTAAATATTGCTGATAGAGAGCTTCTAAAGTATTAAGCTCCGCTAAACTGATTGTGTCATATGAACGGGGAAAGAGATGGCGGTAGAGACGAATCAACGAGATATAATCCCCCTCGTCGCCCGCTTCTTGCCAGAGTTGTAATGCTTCTTCTTGCGCCTCCTCCTCTCTAAACTGATAGAGCGTATCGGCAAGCACTCTCTTTAAGATGGGGAACTCTACACTATATTGCAATGCAAGTGCTCGGCTCTTCTCAAAATCGGGGGCAGATATAACCACTTCATCAACAACATACTCTCTCTGATAGAGAGTTAAGAGTTGTTGAAATGCGGCAATTCGTATCTTTGAGCTATTTTGAGGATCTATTGCAATCTTTTCTAATTGGGAGATGGCAAATTGCAGACGCGCTAAACTGATCTGATCACTCTGCATCAAGAGCATCTCTATAAGCCCCAATTGAAAATCGGGAGCTTGATACGCAGGATATGCCGCCTCACGCTGACTTCGATCGAGCAGATTCTCTAGATAGTGATGACGCGCTTCCCCCTCTAATAACTTTAATAACCCTAAATGAGCCTCAAGTACCCCGAGGGCTAAAGCCTCTTCATAATAACTTCTCGCCATTTTAAGATCATAAGGCTTTCCATAAGAGCGATACTCATTGAGATGAAGTTCCCCTAACGCTAAAATTGCCGTAGAATCGCCGGCAGCCGCAGGTTGATAGAGCGTTCGATAGCGTTCAACGCGATCTTCAATGGTCGCCTTAAAGCGAGGAGAAGCCGCTTCATACCATTTTAGGGCTAACTCCCAATCGGGAGCGATAATGATCTCGCCTGCCTCATCAATGATCCCTTCTTGCGCCATCACACCAAAATAGAAGGCCGCATCTCGGTCGCCACTCTCAGCGGCACGCTTTAACCAATGATATGCAAGCTCCTGATTCTCCTTAACACCGGCGCCATTACTGTAAGCCCGCCCAATTGTGAGCATTGCTTTGCTATTACCCTTCTCGGCAAGAGGCATATTTTTATCAAAGAGATCCATCTGTCGAAGATCGTAATAGGCGCTACTATCGGGATCATTTGCCATCGCAAATTGATAATATTCCCGCGCTTTCTTCCGACTTTCAGGAATACGATCCCCTTTCAGATAACGATCGGCTAACCGTTGAGTCTCCCAATCCCGATGGGTGAGATGAACATAGGCGATATGATAACGATTAAAACGTGCCAAGGTGGCCTCATCCATCTCCATTTCTGATACATATTGATCATAATAGGCACGCATAGCACCGATAGAACCCGCCTCTGCCGCCTCAATAAGGAGCTGATCTGCTCTTTGAAGATCGATCATCGCGCCATACTCACCATAACGATAGATCTGTGATTGTAGAAAGAGCGATTCGGGATCTTTTTTCGCAACACCTTGCTGAATCTCTTGATACCGCTCTAAGCGTGCTTTTGCCTCTTCTAGATGATATTTCGCAAATCGATAATCGGGATCGCTCAATTGTTGATAATAAGTGATTGCCAGACGATCACTCTCGCCCGGCGCTAACATTAAGGGAAGATCTTGATCATAATAGATCTCCGCTAAACGATAGATTGCTTCATCCTCTTTCAGTTGAGCTGCTTTTTCTAGCCAGAAGAGAAGATCTAACTGTGAGCCACCTAATGCCTCAATCAAGAGCGCATCCTCTTGTTGATAGCGATCTGCAAGAAGATAGATTGCCGGCAGATAATCACGCTCAGCCAATTCTTTTATTGTTGAATATGCCGTTAGAGCTCGCTCTGCCATTTCAGGCGCATTAGCATTAGTATTAGCATTACTTTGCGCTAGCGCTTCAAGTGCTAGATAATATTGGGCAAAATTAGGAATCTTGGCCGATTGAGCGACATAATATTGTTGAAGTGCTAAAAAAGCTTTCTGGTTGCCGGGCAGCAAGCGTTCACCATACCAACTTTGTAGCGATGGAAGTTCCTCCATAATCTGAAACAGACTCTGATAAGCACGTTCAGTCTCATCCCTATTGAGAAATCGAGAAGGATCATCAAAATGATTCTGAAGATCTAAAAAGGCCGCGTTAAGCTCTTCTTCTGTTAAAAGAAGTGTCTGAATCTGTTGTAGATTATGGCCTGCCGAACGCAAATAGGCTCTTTGAATCTCCTGATCGATACCTATGTGACCAGAGTCTAACAGCATCGGCGCATTGGCTAATGCAATCTCTGCTTCTGCCGCATGAAGATGAGCCTGCTCACTAAGATCAGAAGCCCCCCGATAATAACTTTTCGCTAACGCTAATGCCTCGTTTAACGCCTCCGATAGACTCGCTGCTAATGTTGGCTCCTCTTCAATTTGCGCTAACAATGCCCAATATTGCGCCATATAACGATCAGCCAAAAGATAGCTGTAACGTGACTCATAGCCCTCAATCCCAAGCAGAATTTCTAAGCGATCTAATAGATGCTCATAAAGCTGTGCTGAAATAGTAGCATCAACTAAAAGAGCGCCATCTTGCTTCGCGGCATATGTGACCTTATCGGTAAGCTCAGGCGTAAGCTCTACCTCAAAGAGCTCTAAGAGCATGAGGGGTGAAAGCACAATCGGTGAAAGATCTGCACCAACATTACCACCATCAACATTCCCATCATGATTAGCTAGAAGCGCTCGCTGAAAACCATCACTCTCAAGGTAGAGCGCTATCACACCTTCTAATCCTTGCAAAGTGCTATCGATCGCCTCTGATTGTAAGTAGTAGCCCATCGCAACGCTAGGATCTCTCTCTACCCCGAAACCTAAGCGATAATAATCGGCTAAATCGAGCAGCAATTGTTGATGAGACTCCACATTTTCAATCCCCTGTTGTAATGTCTTCAATGCCATCTCAGGATCTTTCGCAACACCTAATCCCTGCTTATAAGCTTCTGATAATTCAAGATAGGGTTGTGATTCATTCTGAGCTACCTGTTGCCACTGAATCAGCCAGTCGTAGAGCTCTTTCTCAATCATTGCAAGTGGTCGGCTACTCTCATTCCACCATCCGACATTAGATCGCTCATCATAGAGGCGATCAACCACCGCTTTGATAGAGCGTGAATCACCTAAATGAGCACCTTGCAGTTCATAAGTGGCAATGATCGAACTATCATCATTCCAACCATAGTTAAAAGAATCACTTAACCAATGGATTGCCGGCAGATAATCGCTCTCTGCGGCTCGTTGCATCGTCTGAAAGGCCAATGCGCTCTCCCCTTCTAGCTGCATTAACGCTAAAGCGTAGAGCGCCTCTCCCGTCCCTAAATGGGCTAACATCTCTTGATAGTGGCTGACTTTAAGGGGATCTTTTTCGACGCCTTCTCCTACCTCATAACGATAAATCAGTTGCAATAGTGCAGATACAGAACCTTCTGCCGCCATCTTCTCTAAACTTTTTTGATATTGCGCTTGTTGCTGAGGCGTCATAACGCGATAGTGAGAATGCTCCTTAGGGAAAAGATCGGAGATCTGCGCTAAAATCATAAAATTCTCTAATAAGATCGCTTCATAATAGGCGGCTTTAATCGGATCGGCTTCTAAGCCATATCCTCCCTCATTGTAGAGCGCGGCAAGCCCCATCACAGCTGGAATAAAGCCTTTCTCATAACTCTCCTCTAAGAGAGATACTGCGCGCAAGTAATCAGGTCCTGAGGGCTGAAAAGGAAGCGGATAGAGAAGCGTACTTGCCAAAACCATCCCTGCTAATCCTGCATTCTCCCCCTCGCCATTTGCGATCTGTGTCAATTGACTTAAGAGATGTAATGTCACCTCTTCTGTAAAAAATGTTTCCGGCATCCCCTCCTCTTCTAACAACTTAATCGCTAGGATGATCACTGCATCATCAATGCCGGCATGACTTGCCTCTAAAAGGAGCTCTAACCCCGATGCATCACCACTTGTCGCCGGAAGTTTTCTCTCCGCCCGAAGATAACCTAAGTTATAGAGCGCCTCCCCATTTCCTGCCTCTGCCGCTCTTAAGAGCCACGTTTCAGCCTGTTGATCATCTTGAGGAACACCGATCCCATAGTAATAGAGCATTCCTACGATAAAGGCCGCATTACTATCCTTTTTCGATTCTTTCACAAAAAGTTGGTAAGCCTTCTCCTTCTCGCCTACCACTAAGGCATCAAATCCCGAAGAGATTCCCCCCATTGCCGTCGGTGAAGAGAGATAGAGTAGTGAGGTGAGTGCAAGTGATAGGGTTAATTTTTTCATAAAGGCCTGATGATTGATCTGAAGTGATGAAGATGTGTGATAAAGATGTGTGATAAAAAAGGATGGATAAGTAGAAGAGATGAGAATAAGAAACGCAAAAAAATAGTGGGAATTATGACATAAATTCCCACTAAAATATCTAAGCCAAATGGCTAAAGTAAACTAAGATGATCTAGATCTTAATCTTAATCTTAATCTTAAAGCATCGAGCTAGTTCAACTCGTTAAACAAACTAATTAAACATCTAATTAAGCATCTAATTAAACGATCTTAAAACTCTTGCTCGACATTCAATCCCTTTAATCGGCCGACGCCAGATCTGATCAACAGCGACTTTAGCAAGCGGTGCCTTAATGGCAACATAGGCTTTCATCGGCAAAAGAGTGATCTTACCGACATCACTTCCACTAATAGCCTCATTCGCAGTTAATGCCCCTAAAATATCGCCGGCACTAATCTTCGCTTTCCGCCCTTCATTGATCTCAATAGTCACCATCTCTGCATGTAGCGGTGCGGGCGTTCCCTTCAGCTCTGTGGCTGAGATTCGTTGAAATTGCTGCTCTAATGCCGCTTCAATCATCTCTATTCGCTCCTGCTTATAGCTTAACGAAAAGGTGAGTGCGAGCCCCTCTTTGCCGGCACGCCCTGTTCGACCAATGCGATGGACATAGACTTCAGGATCGAAGGGAACATCAAAATTGAGCACTAAAGAGAGATCATCAATGTCGAGTCCTCTTGCCGCTACATCCGTTGCCACTAAGACAGGACAGCTTCGATTGCTAAATTGAATCAGAACTTGATCCCGATCTTTCTGATCAAGATCTCCATGGAGTGCTAAGGCATCGATTCGATGGCGCTGTAAGAAATCGGTAACTTCAATGGTCGTGGCAATGGTATTACAGAAGATCACAGAGGATTGTGGTCGATAGTGGTAGAGAATCTCCGCGGTTACTGCCGGCTTATCTCTTCCATCTTCTACGAGAACCACACTCTGTAATATTTTCGGGCGATTCTCCACTAAAGCTTCCACAACAACCTCTTTCGGTCGATGTTGAAATTGGCGGCTCATCCGACGAATATCTTCAGGAAATGTTGCTGAGAAGAGGAGTGTTTGCCGCTTTTTAGGGATATAACGAATAATCTCCGCCATCTCATCTGCAAATCCCATATCGAGCATGCGATCCGCCTCATCTAAGACTAAAACTTTAGTATAAGAGAGATCGAGCGTCCCTCTTCCTAAATGATCAAGAAGTCGCCCCGGCGTTCCCACCGCAATGTGAGGTGCATGTTGTGACAGTGAATGGATCTGATGCCGAATCGGCACGCCACCACAGATCGCAGAGATCTTCAGATTAGGAAGATAACGACCTAAGCGACGAATCTCCTGACGAACTTGTTCAGCAAGCTCTCTTGTCGGACAGATCACCAATCCTTGCGTTGTAAAATGCTTAAGATCGATCGATTCCAATAAGCCAATTCCAAAAGCGGCGGTTTTACCACTTCCTGTCTGCGCCTGACCGATCAGATCTCCCCCTTTTAAAATCGTAGGGAGAGAACTTGCCTGAATCGGCGTCATCTGGTGATAACCTAACTCCTCTAAATTTCGAAGTTGCGCTTTAGGAAGGGAGAGATCAGAAAAATGTAAAGTTGACACAGATAGGACTCACTTATCAATAGAAACAAAGAGAGATGATACTGAAATTTAGCCAGAATAACATCTCTTATTCCTCTCTCCTGCATCTCAAATCCCACCAAGCCCTCGATCCTGACCCTGATCATCAACCTTATGTAACGATAGTATGATTGACAACAAATAGATCGGCATAGGATCAATAGGTTATAATAATGATCTTTTAGTTAGCCCTCTCTAATCAAAATTTTGAAAAGAGAATCTGATATTTAAAGCGGAGAGAAGATCGATGGGTTCAATCAATAGTAATGGCATTCTACTTTTAATCACGATCTTTACCCTCATACCGATGATCAGCTCCCTATTTTCGCAGGAATATAATACTTTTCTTCGCCCGACTGCTGGCATCTCCATCAATGCCACTTTTGGCTTCTTTGCACTCATCTCAAGTGAGCTTCTCTTACTCTTTCTCATCCTGATCGGCTCTGCAATCGGATATTTTCTCTCGGTCTATATTATTGAAGTGGTCTATCATTATCGATTTGGAAATCCCAAAAAGCCCGAGCCACCCGCCGGCAATCATTCAGACTTACAAACCGAATTGGAAGAAAAACACTCTCCAGCAAAAGCAGTGAGAGAGATGCAACTACAACTCCCTGCGCAGCCGGCAACACCCCTGAAAAAATCGAGATCATCCCCTAAAAAGGGGAAAAAGGTAGCACCAGAAGTGAAAACCCTGATCGATATCATTGAAGAGGGATCAGTGAGTGAATATCTTCAACAAAGGCGAGAAGCACGACGGAAAGCGGTATTAACGAGAATCGAACAGCAACAGAAGCAGAAACAACAGCCGCAACAGAAATAAAAAAAGGGGTAAGTGAAAAGTAGAAAGTAGAAAATAAAAAAGAGTACTCATCACATGATAGAGACGTAAAAAAAGGGGCGATGCCCCTCTCATTCTCTGATGTAAGCTGATGTGATACTGATGTGATGCGGATACTAACGCTTAACTACATCCGATATCATGAAGCCTATGATCAGAGCAATCCTATCGCTCCCAGGCTTTTGGGAGAATAAAACCATCGAAAAGCGGTTCACTTTTAATATAACTCTCAAATTCCGAAGCTTCATAAGCTGACTTAAGTGCCTGCGCCCACGGTTTTTCTACATCATCTTCCCTAATAACAATAATGACAACATGTTCTGCCGGCGTCTTCTCAACAACCAGCCCATCACTAATTTTTAAACCAGCACTTGCAACATAGTTACCATTAATCACGGCATAATCCACCTCATCTAGAACACGTAAGCCTTGCGCTGGATCTAAAGCTATCACTTCAATACCATTGAGCGATTTAATATCATTGACACTAAATCTTGAGACATCATCATTTGTCACCTCAACCCAGCCAATCGATTCTAATATTCGAGCGGCTCTCTCTCCATTAACAGGATCATTAGGAATTGCAACTCTCATTCCCGCTCTAACCTCATCTAAAGATTGATATTTATTAGAACGTAAAGATTGTGGTGCGCTAGCAGTATCCGCAAGCTTTACCATATTCCCTTTAAGCTCCTGATTCATCTTCTTCATATATGCTTCACTCTGATGACCGGCAACATCAATATCTCCACCGATTAATGCTGGATTGATCTGCATATTTTGTGAAAAAATCTTCACACGAACATCATATCCCTCTTTCTCTAAAATAGGTTTTATCCCATACTCAAATTGCTCAGCATAAGTAGAGGGGCCGAATCCTAAAACGATCGTCTTCTCATCTGACTTTCCACATGCCATCACTAAGAAACCAATCACAATCACTAATGCCCATCGACTAATGTTCTTATAAAACTGTACCCCTCTTTTTGATAATCGCTTTCTCAAATACTCCGACCAGACCCTCATCTTTATTCCCCTTATTTTTATAATTACGTATATACAATTACATACAACTTCGATCAATTTTTGGCGATAATCGCTCTAGAACGCCAAAACATTCTTTGCCAGTTGGGTGTAGACCATATCTTCCATCGGCGGATTATGGAGACCGGCGCGGACATCACGATAAGCACGTGAAAGTGGATGGGATTGTGAAAGACTTCGCGCTCCAACAATTCGCATCGCTAAATCGACAACCTTTAAGGCATTATTCACAGTGGCGATCTTAACAGCACTCAATACTTCCCCCATCGTTGAACGCATTGCTTGATCCGCCTCATCCCACTCTTTGGCAACACCGAAGAGAAAATACTCCATCTCCAATAAAAGGACGCGAATCTCCCCGAGTTTCTGCTGAACTGTCGGAAAACTCCCAACCGGTGCCGGCATTGCATTTGAGCGATAGTGATTCGCAAAATAGAGTGCCTCTTCATAAGCTCCCGTTGCGATGCCAAAATAGACTGCCGGAATATGGAGTAGCCAACCTTGTGGTTGTTTCTCCCCGGGGATTAAGTATTGCGCTAAATCATCGGCATCTAAGAGAACATCCTCTAAAACAAGATCATGGCTGCCGGTAGCACTCATCGAGATCGAGTCCCAACTCTCTTCAATCGATACGCCGGGAAGATCTCTTCGTACCAGAAAGCTTGCAACCTGATCGCTCCCCTCAATTGAGGCACTGACGGCAAAAAAGTCTAAAACAGGTGAGAGCGTTGTAAAGGTCTTTCGTCCATTTAAGCGCCAATGATTCCCCTCTTTTACGGCTTTTGTCTCGGGTCTTCCTCCTCTTGTGGGGCTTCCGGTTGCTCTCTCTGTTGCCGCATTATTGATCAATGCACCTTGTGAGATCACCGCTTCTGCAAAATCGCGATAGAGCGACTCCTCCCAGAGCTTATTCTCCCCAAGATGCTTACTAATCCCCATATGCCAACCAATTGCAAGCCCTGTTGAACCATCATTTTTAGCAATCTCCGTTTGTAATCGAAGCATCTCTTCTAAAGAGATCCCGCCACCACCAAGTGATTTAGGAATCGTTAATGCCGGAAAATGGATCGCTCGCAATAACCGATAATTCTCAAAAGGAAAGGTGCCGGCTCGATCATGCTTCTCCGCATTCTCTTTAAAATATTGTGCAATTTTTGCCACCACCGCTAAGCGCTCACAGTGAGTTAATGTTAGAAGGTTGATCTCTCCATCAAAAGCCTTTTTAAGGAGTGGATCAGTTACTATTTCGGCTTGAGAGGGAATCTGTGATCCCTCCCCACATTGCTCTTTTACTTGCTGTCTCATTTGCTGAGTCATACTTTCTCCAAGATGAGTTGATCGAATGCACGCTAAAGAGCGCACAGCCATTAAGATTAAAATAGATGAAATTAAATAGAATTAAATAGAATTAAATAGAATTAGACCAGACTAGATGACCTTGTTGATGTTGTTAAACATGGTAATAAATATGCTCCCACCCTTCGATGCCTTCTATAAGACCGCCTCTTTATCTCATCCATCAATATCGATCTATAGATCTATATCTATATCGATAATAAAAAGAAAGCTACCAAAGAGCGGGATCTGAAATATTATCTAGAATCTTATTAGCGATAACGTTTTGCTAAAAAGTTCCCTAAAGATTGAATCGTCTGTACAACAACAATCAGGGTGATCACAGTGTAGAACATCGCCACATTATCATAGCGGTGATAACCGTAGTTAATCGCTAAATCGCCAATACCGCCGGCTCCTACAGCCCCAGCCATCGCCGTAGCGCCAATCAAGCCAATAATTGCGGTGGTAAAGTTTAAAATGAGTGAGCCACGCGCTTCAGGTAAGAGAAACTTCCATACCGTTTGAAATGTGGTTGCGCCCATTGAGTTTGCCGCTTCGATAATCCCTTTATCCACTTCAAGGAGTGAACTCTCCACTAAACGGCCAATAAAGGGGGAGATATAGACCACTAACGGTACAATCGCCGCTGGTGTTCCGATCGATGTCTGAACTAACCACTTCGTAAAGGGAAGAATCGCCACCAGAAGAATAATAAAGGGGAGCGATCGTGTAATATTGACTACCCAGTTGAGAACCATATAGATGCTATTATTGGGGCGAATCCCTCCGGGGCGCGTTAACACCAGAGTAATACCGATCAATGAGCCGATAATAATACCGATAAAGAGCGAAACACTCACCATAACAACTGTTTCCCAACAGGCTTGTAAAAATTGATCTAAAGTAATCTGCGTCGGGAATTTTTCTAAATACCACTCCAACATCTCTCTACCCCTCTACTCTATTTGTGGATTTTTTGCCTTGCGCTTTCTGCCCAAGATCATCACTATTTAAGACTCGCTGACTCATATTGATCGATCTTTTAGATCCTTCATGCGTTACACGAACCCCATGGAATCGGAGAAATGCAATCGCCTCCTCCACCTTCTCCGGCGCTCCCTTCATCTGTACAAAGGTACTTCCCAAAATATTGCCCTCAATCTCAATCATATTGGCAAAGAGAATATTGATCACCACATCCCCTTTTAAGATCAACTCATTGATCACCGGCTCCTGTGCAGAACGCCCTAAAAATTCAAATCTGTAGATATCTTTGATAGAGGGATCATCTAAATTCGCGAGCACGCGCTCTGGAATAGAATCGCCAATTACAGTACGAACAAAGCTCTTTGTTGTAGGTTGCTCTGGATTTCCAAAAAGATCGATGGTACGCCCCGTCTCAACAACACGTCCCTTCTCCATTACTGCAACCTTATTACATAGATATTCAACCACCTCCATCTGATGGGTAACCATCATAATCGTGACACCTTGCTCCCGATTGATCTTCTTTAAAAGATCCAAAATAGCGATAGTCGTTTGTGGATCGAGCGCTGAGGTTGCCTCATCGCAGAGAAGGATTTTGGGGTTATTCGCCAATGCCCGTGCAATACCGATTCGCTGCTTCTGCCCACCCGACAATTCCCGAGGATAAGCATGCTTTTTATCCGGAAGCTCAACAAAGTTTAAGAGTTCCTCAACACGCGCATCGATCTCCGCCTTTGAGTGTTTACCATTGAGAGTAAGTGGTAGCGCAATATTCTCAGCAACACTCTTGGTCTCTAAGAGATTGAAGTGCTGGAAGATCATGCCGATATTCTTTTTGGCTAAACGGAGCTCTTTCGGTGTATATGAGGCAAGATTTCGACCATCGACAATCACCTCTCCGCGTGTTGGACTCTCAATATCATTCACAAGACGAATTAAGGTACTCTTTCCCGCTCCGCTATAGCCGATAACACCAAAAATATCACCCTTTTCGATATGAAGATTGACATCCTTTAACGCTTCCGTCTCTACACCATTGCGCAGGTATGTTTTATAAATATTTTTAAATTGAATCACTGGGGTCTCTCCATTTTATTAACGAGGTGTAAAGAGAATTGAAATAAAGCCTGAAATAGGGATTGATAAAAATGGCAACAGCGTGCCATCGAGCAAAGCATTCGCGAAGTCATCATCAACCGAGGAATCATCATACTCATCGATAACACAACGAAATGCGCCACGCCAATAAGGGGGCCTACTCTTCTCAATAGCGGTCGCTCTATCTCTCCACTCATCTCTATTGTTCCTTTTCAATTCAATTAAATCGCTCTTTAGATGCAATCGTTCAGCTACTTCTATTAACGCTTTGACTAACGCTGTAACTAACGCTTTGCCTGACTCTTTGGCGGATTAATCCCACCTTCAACTTTCACCAGGTGATAAACTCAACGATTGCTGATCAAAACGATCTCACTCTACCCATTAGTGTCATCATCAAACTCGATGACAACCCACAATTATTCAATCTTTTACGTGAAAGCGCAATCTTCACGAGTACTCTTCTCACAGATGATTGTTTCTCAACTCTCAAAGAAGGCTTTGCCGATCTCCTCAATCAATGGTCGATTAATGTTCGATCAGAGTTCGATCACTGCTTAATAGGGATTCGATCAATACTTTTCGTTCATTCTTTTAGAGAGTCTCTATAATAAAACATACTTATCATATAAAAACAATAGGTGATTGGTTTTTTCCCACTTCTCTTCTACCGCTTAATCTATTTGCCAGTAGAGCCTAATAGATCTGCCTAATAGGAACTTTGATCCAAAAAAAAGAGCCTACTTTAAAAGTAGACTCCTCATGATCCCGTCAGCATCTCTTCTGATGCCGCATGACTGATTGAAGTGCCGATACTGCAGCAACTATTTTCGATACGCCTGTAAAACTGCGGGGATCTGATTGATTCGATCTAAGAGCCGGCTCAATTGATCAACATGATTGATCTCTAATGTAAAGCTGATCGAACGCGTATCATCGGCCTCACTCTTCATATTCATATTGGTGATCTTCAGATGCTCGGCAGAGACTAATTGACTGATCTCTTGTAAAAGATCGACATTAGCATAGGCCGTTACATGAATATCCGCCTGCACTACGCGCTCATCTGTTGAGCCCCAATCAACATCGATCTCCCTTTCTGGATGTTGTTCCAACATATTGCGATAGTTAACACAGTTAATGCGATGGATCGTCACACCACGATTGATTGTAATATAACCGCCAATAAGATCGGGAGGTGCAGGTTTACAGCAGGTCGCGATAGTGGTTAATAATTTCCCCATCCCTTTCACCTGAATACCACTTTGTGCCTTTTTACTCTGTGGGCGCACCATCAATTCTGGATCGAAATTATTCTTCGGCTTCTCCCCCGGCAGACGCGATAGAAGTTGCGCTATCGTGATCTCTCCGGCACCAATATTGGCATAGAGATCATTAAGGCTCGTGCAATGTAGACGGCTTGCCAGACGTCTCAACTCTTCATCACTTAAACGGACATTGAGGCGCGAAAGCTCCTTTTCCACCATCTGCTTGCCCGCTTGAAGATTACTCTCAATCTCTTGTGCTCTAAACCAAGCACGAATCTTAGAACGTGTTCGACTAGAGCCGGTATAGCCCAAATGGGGTGACATCCAGTCGCGACTTGGATTAGGGAGTTTTCCGGTTAAAATCTCAACGACATCACGATTTTGAAGCACGTAGGTGAGTGGAACAATAGCACCATTGACCTTCGCTCCTCGACAGCGATTCCCTAAACCGGTATGAATTTTATAAGCAAAATCGAGAGGCGTTGAGCCGGCAATCAACTCAATCGGCTCGCCGGCAGGGGTCATCACAAAGACATTCTCATTGAAGATACTCTCCTCTGTGATCTGCTCTTCCCCCTCTTCTAAAACGCGATCTAAGTGATCTCGTAACCAGTTAAGATCCGCTTGATCGATCGAAGTTCCGCGCCCCTCTTTATATTTCCAGTGAGCAGCAACGCCCTTCTCAGCATCATTGTGCATCTGATGCGTCCTGATCTGTACCTCCAAAGTACGATCTTCAGGCGCTAATACCACCGTATGGAGAGATTGATATCCATTAGGTTTGGGATTGGCAATATAATCATCAAATTCTCGTGGAATAGGGGTCCAAAGATCATGAATCATCCCCAATACGGCATAACAATCAGCGGTACTATCGACTAAAATACGCACTGCTCGGATATCATAGAGCTGCTCAAAAGCTAAATTTTTCTGCCGCATCTTCCGTGCAATACTGTAGATATGCTTCACGCGCCCGGTCACTTCACCTTCAATAGCGTGCTGCTCGAGAAGCTTTTCGATCATCTCGATCACATCAAGAATATATTGCTCTCGCACCTGACGCTTACCATCCAATTTTGAGGCGATCTCGCGATAAAACTCGGGCTCTAAAAAGCGAAAAGCGTAATCCTCTAGCTCCCACTTAATTTGAGCTAATCCTAAACGATTAGCGATCGGTGCAAAGATGGTATTGGTATTTTGGGCGATAAGACGCTGCTTCTCCTCTTGGGAATCACGCGCATTTCGCATCACAATCACCTGATAAGCGAGCATCACCACAATCACGCGCACATCTTCGGCAAAAGCTAAAAACATCTTCCGCAAAGTCTCAGGTGACTTCTCATGAGAGATCGCTCCTGATGTTAAGAAATTGACAACGCCGAGATATTGGATAAATTTTCGTGTGCCTTCAGGCTGCTCTTCAACAGGAACGCCTAAAACAAAGAGGATCAGAGCGACTTGCGGCATCGCCTCAATCTCTAACTGTTCCAGATAGAATGCCGTTTCTAATGCCATCTTAAAAAGAGGATGCTCCTGATGCTTGATACAGGCCGCATAATACTCCGGCTTCCACGTCGCTTCTTTACTTTGTAGCCACTCAAGGAGAGCGGTCAATGTAATTGACTTTGACACATCTACTTCTCCATCTCTATTTATTTTTATATCCAAAAATAGTAAGCAATTCGCCCGACTATTGCAATGATCCGAGAAATATTTAGCAGGGAGAATAGCGCACAAATGGGCGTTTTAGCAGAGTATCAACTCTGATCTTAGCAAAAGTATCGATATCACGCGATATTGATGCCCACATAACGTCGCTCAATCTCAATATTCAATCAAACAATAGAGTGGTCGATACGCTCTTCAATATGCTCTTCAATATACAATCGCTCGACCTATCATCAAGGCACGATAAGAGATATACAATCTCTCTTCAACACTATAATATAGATAATAGAAGAGATAAAAGATAATACCGATGAAAATCATGATTATCGGGTGATTGAAGGTGATTGAAGGTGATTGTAAGCGATTATCGCAGTGATGCTAGTAAGCCGTTATGATGAATAGTAACAATCAAAAACAATAACCCTTAATAATCAGTGACAATAATCAATATTATCAATAGAAAATTATCAAACAACATCACTCAATAATATTATTAAACAATATCGATGCATAATATATTTAATAATAGATCAGTAAGAGATGAATAAGGCGGAACAAGCGCCGATAAAAGCTCTTCTATTTCGTGGGGATCTCCCCTTTTTAAGCATTCCTATAAGGAGCTCATATGTTTAAATTAGTGATTCATATTAGTGATCTCGATAAGTGGCAAACAGTCATTAACAACATCAATAATAGTGTAAAAGGGTTACGCGAAAGCTACACCATCCATGTTGTTGCTAATGTGAATGCGATTCAAGGATATCTCGATCCAAAAATTCGTGAACAGATCACCGCAATTGATGATCCTAATATTCACTTCTTTGCTTGTAACAACTCCCTCATCGGACAAAATGTAACGCCTGAGATGCTCAACCCCGATACAATTCCCTCTAAAATCGGAATCGTTCCTGTAGGGATTATCTCCATTGTGGAAGATCAAAACAATGGTTTTGCCTATCTGAAACCTTAAGGCTTCACACCTCCCATATCACATATCACATCCTTCATATTGTGGCATCTGTCATAGACCTGATATCTCAGACAAGATGGTGATCACGACTAAAATCAAGAACAAAAAAAGACCCCTTAGGATCTATGGATCTTAAGGGGTAAACTACTCACTCAATAGGAATTAAAAAACGAAGTTCGCTTTCCGTTAAGTATCCTTCATTTTAGGATCAGCAATATTGATCTTTATCACTCTAAAGCCGATCGTTTCCCTATTTGGCTGATTTTTAGTCGTATATTCCAGATCTGATGCCATGTCGCCTTGAAGATCGATCTTCTGAAATTGAATATTCCAATGCAATAATCTTACGCCATAGATTCGAGAGAAATCATGATGAAATTGTGGCAGTGGATTTTGCGATACCACCTCGATAATCAATCTTTTCAGATCGGGCGCAAGCGGAAGAATTAATTGTAGCGCCGATTCCGCCTCATCACTAAAGAAAACAGGGTAACGTTCCGGTGGCATCAAGGCAAAATCGCTCTTTGCCTCAACAATCGCATCAGCAAAAGGGATATAAGGTTTAATGCAGTAGATCGGCGTCTTCTCTACAAGATCATGTCCTGAAACGGTAATTTTTCCCGCCGGAAAATCGATCGATTCAATCTTTACAGCAGATAAGCCCAAACCATTAGGTCGAAAAGAGCTACGCGTGGCAAAAACTCCCATTCGTGCATTGCCCCCTAAACGTTGTGGGCGAACGGTCCCCTTTCCTTTCCACTCATTTTGATGAAAACCAAAAGTGAGCCAAAGATGGCTTGAGAGCTCTAATCCTGTGAGATAGGTCTCATGATCGAAGGGAGGAATCAGATGAATCACCCCTTCTGCCGCTGGAACAATACCGGCTTGTCGCGGCACGCCAAACTTTTCAGGAAAACAGCTCTCCATCCACGCGATCGGCTCAATTGTGCGGCTATTTTCCCGGCGCCATGACTCCAGATCTACTCTCTTCTGATCTGCTCTCTTCCGATCTGCCAACTTCTGATCCTCCGATTCTAGACACATTACAATCCCTCAATCATCTCTAAGAAGCGTTCTTCGCTGATCACCTCAACGCCATTTTTTTCTGCTTGCGTCAATTTACTTCCTGCCTTCTCCCCGGCTAATAGACGCGTAGTCGATTTAGAGACAGAGCCGGTCACTTTCGCCCCGAGAGAGATCAACTTCTCCTTTGCCCCATTTCGATCAAAATGACTTAAAGTTCCGGTAATCACCCAAGTCTCCCCTAAAAATGGGAGCGCTGCATTCTCTGCTTGTGTCACCTTTTGTGGATATTGGATCTCAATGCCGGCATCTAAAAGCGCCGCAATTAATGCTTGATGATGCGGCAATGCAAAAAACTCGACAATACGCTGTGCCACAATCGGACCGATATCCTCAAGCTGCATCAACTCAACCTCGCTACTCTTCATCAGATCAGAAAGACTCTCATAATGATTGGCTAAGGTTCGTGCGGTCGCTTCCCCCACTTCACGAATGCCTAATGCATAGATAAAGTTGGCAAATGCCGGCCTCTTGCTCCCTTCAATAGAAGCGATCATCTTTTCTGCTGACTTTTCACCCATTCGTGGAAGCTCCAAGAGTCGCGCCTTTTCAAGATGGTAGAGATCCGCAATCGAATCGATCACTTTCTCCTGCAGTAGGACCTCTAACCAACGGCCACCGATACCATCGATATTCATCGCCGTACGGGAGACAAAATGTTTCAATCCTTCCAATTTTTGAGCATCACAGGTTAAACCGCCACTACAGCGAGCGATTGCCTCTCCTTCAAGGCGAATAATAGGAGAGCCACAAATGGGGCACTCAGTGGGGAAAAGAATCGGCTTGACCAATTCAGGATCACGATTCTCTAAGACAACACGAATCACTTTAGGGATCACATCGCCGGCACGATGAATCATCACCTCATCATTGATCATCACCCCTAAGCGTGCGATCTCATCTTGATTATGGAGTGTCGCATTTGCAACAACAACACCGCCCACTTCAACCGGCTCTAAACGCGCAACAGGCGTAATCGCTCCCGTTCGTCCTACCTGAAAATCGACATCTAAAAGACGTGTACGCGCCTCCATCGCCGGGAATTTTACTGCAATTGCAAAACGTGGCGAGCGGGAAACAAATCCTAATCGCTCTTGCAATAGAAGATCATCCACCTTAATCACGACACCATCGATCTCAAAAGGGAGCTGATCTCGCGAAGATTCAATTCTCTGATAATATCCAACAATCCCCGCTAAAGTATCAATCTTCTCATTGAGTGGGGAGATGGGAATCCCTAAAGACTCGACATAACTTAACCACTCCGAATGGCGAGTAATCTCTACCGGAAGCGCTTCATAGAGCCCAACACCATAGCAGTAGAAGCTCAATTGCCGGGAGGCGGCAATCTTAGAATCGAGCTGTCGAATTGATCCTGCGGCGGCATTTCGAGGATTTGCAAAAGGCTTCTGCCCTCTTTTAAGCTGCTGCTCATTGATCTTCTCAAAGACCGATTTACGCATAAAGACTTCACCACGGACCTCTAATCGAGCGGGGAAATCGCCCTTTAATTGATGGGGAAGACTGCGGATGGTACGAATATTTTCTGTCACATCTTCACCGGTAATGCCATCCCCCCGTGTTGCCGCTTGGCGCAGAAGACCATTTTCATAGATAATACTCACCGCTAAACCATCGAGCTTCGGCTCGGCAAAGTACTCAATCTCGGTCACCATTCCACCAAGACGCTCTAAAACGCGCTCATGAAAATGGGTGAGATCCTCGGCATTAAAAGCATTATCTAAAGAGAGCATTGGTCGCTCATGTCTAATTTCGGTAAAGCCAGAAAGAACGCGCCCTCCCACCTTCTCTGTCGGCGTATTGGGATCTTTATATTGTGGATATTGCGCCTCAAGATCCTTTAACTCATGAAAGAGCTGATCAAATTCATGATCAGGAATTAAGGTCTCATCAAGGACATGGTAGTTATAATTTAAACGATTGATGGTCTCTGTTAATTCAGCGATCCGCTCTTTGATAGACTCTTTGGTCGACTCATTCATTGACGCACTCATCGATTCCTTCTTCTCTGGGTTCATCTCTCTACTCATCTCTATCCTTTCTGCTCTTATCGATTCAATCGACTGCTTCTAAAATGATTCCTGGTTTCTAGTTTCTGGTTTCTTCTATAACCACTTCTTCTATTCATCTTTTCTGAAATGATTATAAAAAAAGTGCTGTTATTGTAACAGCACTTCCTCACTTTCGTTCTTTTGCAAAACAATTCACCGGCAATTAACGGCGGCGCTGTTCATACGCCTCATAAGCACGCTCCCACTCCTCATTATCGAGCTTATTCACCTTATGGAAGAGCTCAATCAGATCCTCACGACTCATCGGTCGCTGATGGGTATCTAGAATCGTCCCCCCTAATGCGGAGTTAAAGTGGTAGATGCCGGCAAGGAGCTGCTCAATCGTACTAATATCGGGATCAGGTCCAGGGATTTTGGAGAAGAAGATGAGTCCCGGCGTTGTATCATCAAGATGATGGCGCACAAGTTCCTCATCAAATACCCCTTCTCCCAATAGATGACCAATTGAGTACATCGGCTCATCCCCATAATGGGTGGTTGTTAGAAGTTGAATAAATCCACCATTCTCTACCCGAAGATCGAGCTCATGCGCTACTGTTAGGATCTCTTTAAAGGTATAAGGCTGATCAGGTGCGGCACTTAAAATCAGAGCGACAGTCTCTACCGCCGCAGGGCGCATCAAATTACCATCATCACTATAATCATCGAGCTCTGCACGATTGCCTCGGAAAAAGTCGGAGACTTTCTGTAAAAAACCACTCTTAGGTGCTTCATCATCTTGACGCAGGGGTGCATCGATCACCATCTCTTCATCTGCCACAAAAGTAGGTTCTGCACTCTCATAGCCACTCTTATTACCACCCTCATTGCCTGTCGATTGTCTCAATTCTATCGGATCGCTTTCCTCTACTGCCGCATCAGCACTCACAGCTTCAGTTCGCACGACAGACTCTCTAGCGAGATTATCACCCCGATCATCTCCTTTTGGACGATAGGAGAGATCATCATGATCGATTCCCGGCATCTCTTCAAAGGTGAGGTTTTCTACCGAAGGTTCTTTCATCTCAACCCCTTCCGCATTCTCACCATCGATAAAGAGATCCTTTAAATCAGGCTCTACTTTATCTGCAATTTCCTCTTTGACATTATTCCGCTCAAGGCGAACCCAATAGACGGCTGCCGCGATCAAAAGAAGCGCAATTAAGATATAGACAATGATCATAATAGTGATGACTTCCTACTAAATTAAGATGGCAAAGTAATAGCGATGTGCATTGCATCTCATATCAACACACAATTACTAAATATTACCCTATTTTTCATCCGATTACTCCCTCTCAGAGCGATTTTTGTGAAATATAGAGATTAACGACGCTCCTCTTGAGGGAGAGATCCTACAATGGTTCCGGCAAAGAGATCATAGAGAGTTCTTCTAAAGAGCGGATCTCTAGTTGCCCAGAGAAGCGTAAGCAGAAAGAGAATGCCACCAATGATCGGAATTGCTGTCAAGAAGTTGATGCCGATATAGAAGAGCATTGTTCTAAAGATCGCAATATTCCAACTCATCAATCCACCCGTTCTTAAACTATAGACACGCATATTGAAGAGTCGTTTACCTAGCGATGCGCCATAGAGCTTCTCTAGCAGAATAAAGTAGAGAACAAAGGTGAGGCTCACCCAGATAGAGAGTACCGACATCATCTCCTCTAAAACCGGTTGAAGCTCGGGATTTGCCATCAGATCTTCAACAGAGAGATGCCCTTTTGCTAGGGTAAAATACTCCTGAAAGGGTGCTGTATCAATCAGATTGAGCATCCCCAATAGATAGATCACAACAAAAGAGAGAAAGGAGATAATCAGGTAATCGAGAATAAATGCTAATGTTCTTCGCCCTAATCTTGCCGGCATAAAACCTGCAAGGGAGGGAGGAATCAACATCGCTTTCACTTGCGCGAACATCTTCTCAATATTCTCTTTACTCAAATCATTCAGATTGAGTTGCGGGATCCCCTGTTGCTGAGAGTTTCGATGCTCTTCACCACTCTCCTCTTGCCGACGAAGATCATCCTGATTGCCTTGCGCCTCCTGATGACTCGATGAATCTGCAACCCCCATCTCTTGTGAAGAAGATCTCTCTTCAGAGACGTGATCCGTTTGACGAGTGTGGGGAGTGTCAGAATCTGCTGCTGTTGAATGATCGTTCACAGAAGCTTCATGCACAGCGCTCTCATCGAGTTTGGGGCGTTCAACGTCAGTAGCACGATCACCAATAGAGAGATCGACAATCTCTAGACGCAACCCTTGCGCTTGGAAGAATCCCTCAAGCTGAGCCACCTCATCTGCGGAAGCCTCCTCCCTTAAGGTAACGCCACCAGGAACAAACCATTTAGAGATCTCTTCGGGTGCGACATTGTATGCTTTTGCAATCGCTAAAATGACCTGCTCTTTCGCAAATCCCGGTAATAGTTCGCCTGTAAAGCGAACCTGATACTTTCTACTCTTCTCTCTATTACTCATTGATCTTTTCCAATCTTATCTGTGTAATTTTATCTGTGTCATTTTAGCACACCTTCCAATAAGGTTTTAAAGTGCTCTACTCTCCCCAACGTGCCATCAATTGATGGGGTATATCGAGCTGATCTAAAATACGCGCCACCATAAAGTCAATAATATCTTCAACCGATTGGGGCCTGTGATAAAACCCTGGATTTGCCGGCATAATCTGCACATTCATCTGACTTAAGCGCAACATATTCTCTAAATGAATCTGATTAAAGGGGGCTTCTCTCACCACTAACATTAAGTTTCTACGCTCTTTAATCATCACATCTGCCGCTCTTTCGATCAGATTATTCGATTGCCCCGAAGCAACTGCCGCTAACATCCCCATCGAACAAGGGCAGATCACCATAGCATAAGAGGTATTTGAGCCGGAAGCTAAGGGCGCTGTCCACTCCTTTTCACTATAGAGCTGAATCAAGTCAGGGTCAGTGATCGAAAATCGCTGCATCAAGCGCTGCTTCTGCTCCGCCCCTCTACTGCCGAGGTGAATATCCATCTCCAATGCAAGGACCATCAATGCCGCCTGTGTTAAGAGGACATTGACGGGATAACCCGATTGTACTAAGACCTCAATCAGACGCAATCCATATTGCGCACCCGATGCACCTGAGAGCGCCACGGTCACGCGATCTCGCTCTCGATAAGGTTTCTCCGGGGCTTTATAGTAACGATCACCCATTTTCAGACGCTTCCCTTCCTGATTCTTAAGATTCTGATTCCTAAGATTATAATTTGATAAAACTGAATAAATATTCGACAAAAAATCGATAAAAGTTCGAGAAAACTCGATAGATAAAATTGTATAAAATTACATAGAATTACATAAAATGGCTTCAAAGAATACCTTCAAAGCACGGCTTCAAAGAATAACTCTGAAGCGTTATTTTGATGCTTCACACTCGATCTCCACCTTAATATCGAGCGCTTTAGCGTAATAGGGGGCTGTTGTAACGATACCATTCACCCCTGTCTGACAATATTGCTCAATATTACTCCCATTAATACCGCCTGCAGCTAAAATATGGAGATCGGGATAATGGATATGCAACTCCGCAACAGCCTCTTTTAACGCCTCAACAGAGAGCTTATCAAATTGAATAATATCAACGCCCATCTTCGCAAAACGACGCGCCTCTTCCATTGAATCAGCCTCAATCACAATTCGCTTCTCACATGCAAGATGGCGAATCTCGGCAATCTTCGCAGCTAATGCTTCATCACTACCTAAAAATTGGCGATGCTGTTTAAAGATCAAAATCGTCTCAGAGAGTCCTAAACGATGGGGAACGGCGCCGCCGGCAACAATCCCACTGATCGCTAAGGTTTTAGTGCCGGGGATACTCTTACGCGTCGTCAAAAGCGCAACCTTAGGAGAAGCCGCTTCACAGATATCCACCATTTTACGCGTCATCGTCGCAACGCCGGAGCTATAATCGAGAATATTTTGCCCCACTTTCCAGAGCGTATGAATATTAGCGCCACTTCCTCTTGCTTTAAGAAGCTCATCTCCCGCCGCAATCCTTGTGCCGGAACGCTTCATAGAGAGAAGCTCAATATCGAGATGACGGCAGAGCTTTGCCACAACCTCTGTACCGGCAACAACCCCATCCATCCGTGTAATATAGCGGATCTCTGCCGGTGCCTGATCAATCCCTAACAACTCAGATGTTAGATCGATATAGGGAATATCTTCTTCAATAAGACGCTCTATCGCGGCCGTTGTCACAAACATAGGTTGCTCCTCTCTCTTCACTGGCTCTCTTCACCAGCTCTCTTATAAAAAAGCGCTCTATGATGCTTCACAGAACGCTCTCACTATTGATAAATTTTGACTCATCATTTTTGCTTCAATCGATTAGATAGAAGTTTGATGTCAGTTTAATCTAAATTGGATGTCAATTTGATGCAAAATATTGCTCTTTTAAGCATCTAACTTCTGCTGCTCTTCCGGTGTACAGAGTGAGAAATCGATATCATTCTCACTAAAGAGATAACGCTTACCACAGAAACCGCAATCGACATAGACACTTCCTGATTGCTCTTCTAAAAGCTCCCGCAATTCACTCTCACCTAAATGGTAGAGCATCGTCAACGAGCGCTCTTTTGAACAATTACACTCAAAATGGAACTGCTCTGGTTCAAAGAGACGAACCGCAAGCTCCTCATCAGTCTCATAGAGGCGATAGAGTAACTCTTCTGTTGAGAGCGTTAATAACTCCTCTTCTGTTGCCGTCTCTGCAAGCATAATGGCACGATTGAAGAGATCTTCATTATGAATCTCTCCAGGAAGGCGTTGAATCATCAATCCCCCCGCCGCTTTAGGACCTGTTGCTAAGAAGAGGCGTGTCGGTAACTGCTCCGATGTCTCAAAGTAGTACTCGATCGCTTTTGCGATACTCTCCTCAGTCAGAGAGATCACCCCTTGATAGGGCTGTTTAAAGTGGGGAGCATCGATTGTAATCACCACTCTTCCTTCACCGCAGAGCTCTTTTAAGGTTGTTAACCCTTCAACATCGCCATCGATTTTAGCCGTTGCGCGCAAACCATGAAGATGGTTGACTTGAACCACTAAGAGACTGACAGGACCATTCCCTTCGATCTGTACCGTTAATCGACCTTCAATCTTGATCGTTGCCCCTAAAAGCGCTGTTGTTGCGATCAACTCACCCAATAACTTTTCAACATTCTTAGGATAGTGACGACGGACGAGATGCTCGCGCCAAGTATGCTCTAACAAGACGCGCTCACCCCGAATCGGTAATTTATCAAAGATAAAACGATCTAAATGATCCACACTCTTCTCTCTATTATTAATCATGCTCTTCCTCTATATTGTCACTGCTCTCTTCAAGCCGCTTTACATTGACCATTAAGATTCGCTTATCATCTACATCTGTCACCGCAAAACGGAAACCTTCGATATCTAGAGAATCGCCCTTTTCAGGAAGGCTATCGAATTGATCCACCATCAAGCCTCCCAGTGAGCTGTAATCACCATCTTCATCAACTAGCCCACGGATATTGAGTGTCTGCTCTACCAGTAATAGATCGCAGCCTGCATCGATATTCCACTCATCATCGGAGACCTTCTCAATTGAGAGCCCCTCATCTTCATCAGGGAACTCTCCGGCAATTGCTTCAAAGACATCTAATAGTGTAATAACCCCTTGAACACCACCAAAATCATCGGTAACGACAACCAGGTGCGCTTTACTCTCCCGGAAGATATCCATCATCTTCAAGACACTCGTTGAGCGGTGGGAGAAGATCACATGTTTAATCGATTCCTCTTGAATGCGCCCATGTTCGATAAGATCCATTACAATATCTTTCGATCGCGCGACCCCTTTCACATTATCTAAGGTGCCATCACAGATCGGAAATTGATTATGGGGATTCTCATTCATGCTTTCAAGCAGGCGCTCTTTAGAATCTTGGATATTGATCCAGGAGATCTCATTTCTAGGTGTCATAATAGAGCGAATCGTTCTCTCCCCTAATGTTAAGACGCCACTAACCATGTTGCGCTCATCCTCACCAAAGAGGATTGGCGTCTCTTCATCTTTCTTCTCTTCACTATCCTCTTCATCGGACTCTTCTGGCTGATTGCCTAATAGACGAAGAACAAGGTTCGCAGTCCGCTCACGGCGTGAGTATTGGTTATTAGCGCTCTCTTGCTTACGATTGATCCACTGATTGATCAACTCAATAAAGAGGGAGAAGCCGATCGCGGCATAGATATAACCTTTCGGTACTTCAAAGCCAAAACCTTCTACCACTAAGGTTAGACCGATCATCAAGAGGAAGCTTAAACAGAGCACCACAATCGTCGGATGCTTATGGACAAAGATCGTTAAGGCTTTTGCGGCAAAGATCATCATTCCCATAGAGATGGTGACCGCTAAAATCATCACCCAGAGGTAATTGGCAATACTTGTTGCCGTAATCACCGCATCAAAGGAGAAGACCGCATCAAGCACAATAATCTGTAGAACGATGGGCCAAAATTTTGCATAGGTTTTAGAGCGATTACTCAGCTCAATCTCCCCTTCAATTCGCTCATGAAGTTCCCGTGTGGCTTTTTGAATCAAGAAAAATCCGCCCAAGACCATTATAATATCCCTAAATGAGAAGGGATGATGGAAGATGGGATCAACAAAGAGTGGTTCTGTTAGCGTAATCAACCAGCTCATAATAGAGAGCAGAATGATGCGCATTATTAAGGCTAAGGAGAGCCCGATCACACGGGCTCTGTTACGCTGTTGGGGTGGAAGTTTATTGGCAAGAATTGCAATAAAGATTAGGTTATCAATCCCTAATATCACCTCTAATAACAGAAGGATAACGAGCGATACCCACACTGATGGATCAATCAACGATCCCAAAAATACTTCCATGATTCTCCTTCTAAGAATATATGGTATACAAGTTATGCAAAGAATGTCGCTAAGCATTAAGCATAACGCTTAGTCGAAATTAGATAACAGACAGTAGCGTTTATTTTACACCATTTTTAAAAAACTTAATAAGCGCAATCAGATTTAAGCCTGATTTTAGAAAATGAGATAAAAATGAGATAAAAGTGGAATATAAAAGCAAAATAAGAATGAAACGAAGAGTGATATGAAAGTCTGATACGAAAAGCTGATACGAAGGTCTGATACAAAAGACTTAATCAAGCGATTCATTAAGCAGAACATTTTGATAACTGATTTTAATAAAAAGAAGCAAGACGAATGACAGAGAGAAAGCAAGATCTAAAAGCACATACCCCGATGATGCAGCAATATTGGGAGATTAAAGAGCGCTATCCCAATATGTTGCTCTTCTATCGTCTCGGCGATTTCTATGAGCTCTTCTATGAGGATGCCAAAAAAGCCGCACGACTCCTCGATATCACCCTCACCCAGCGGGGTAACTCTGCCGGCGCGCCCATTCCGATGGCCGGAATTCCCCATCACTCCTCTGAGAGCTACCTTGCACGTCTTCTCAAACAGGGAGAATCGGTAGCGATCTGCGAACAAGTAGGAGAAGTGACGGGGAAAGGGCCGGTTGAACGGGATGTCGTGCGGATTTTAACGCCAGGAACCCTCACCGATGATTATCTTCTAGATGCTAAAAATGAGAGTATCACTGTCGCCCTCGATCAGGTCGATGATCAATGGCTTATTGCTTGGATCAATCTTGCCGCGGCTGAATTTGCTGTGATGCCACCTCTTTCAGAAGAGGCGATGACAGCAGAGTTACTTCGAATCAAACCTTCTGAAATTGTGGTGCGTGAATCGTTAACAGTTCCGGGTAAGATTCGCTCGCTCTGCCACTTCACCCCCTATCCCGATTGGCACTTCGATCAAGCGCGTAACTATACGCTACTTTGTGAACACTTTAAGACACAGAGCCTACAAGGCTTCTCCATTGCAGATCACGATTTAGGAACACAAGTTGCCGGCGCCCTTCTCACCTATGTGAAAGAGACGCAGAAAGATCCCTTAAATTATATTGATCAGATTACTCTCGAATCGATCGATGATGCGGTGATTCTCGATATGACAACGCGCCGTAATCTCGAAATTGAACGCACGCTCTATGGTGAGACCAATCATACCGTGCGCGCGCTCCTCGATGAGTGTCAAACGCCGATGGGATCACGCCTTCTCTCGCGCTGGCTCAATCGCCCATTGAGAGATCATCAAGTCCTCAATCAGCGCCTCGATCTAATTGAAGCATTAGAGGCAGAGAGAGAACATCAGACGATTTTAGAAGCATTGGCAGAGATTGGTGATCTTGAGCGCCTTGTTACCCGTATTGTCTTAAAAACCGCGCGCCCCCGCGATCTTACTCAGCTTCGTAAGATCTTACAAAATACACCACAGATTGTAGAAGCGGTCGCCAATAATGAGGAGATTACAAAAATCGATCCTCTCTGGCTCGATTGGCTCAAGCCTCAAGCTGAACTCTGTGATCTACTAGAGCGCGCCGTCGTCGATGAACCGCCTCTCTTAATTCGAGATGGCGGTGTTATCCGGGAGGGTTACAATAGCGATCTTGATGAGCTCTTAAATCTCAGCACCAAAGGAGATCAATACCTACTCAATCTGGAGACAGAAGAGCGTGAGCGCCTCAACATTCCCACCTTAAAAGTGGGTTACAACCGTGTTCATGGCTACTATATTGAGGTCTCCAAAGTTCATTCTGATAAAGTGCCGGCAGAGTATGTGCGCCGGCAGACATTAAAAGATGTTGAACGCTATATCTACCCAGAGCTCAAGGAGTTTGAGAATAAGATTCTCTCTGCTAAAGAGCGTTCCTTAGCACTCGAAAAAGCGCTTTGGGATCAGCTTCTCAATGAGATAGAGCCCTATCAGACAGAGCTCCGCCTCTTAAGTGATGCGCTTTCCCATATCGATATCTTTATCACCTTAGGAAAATTGAAGAATCGTTACAATTGGTGCCGCCCACAATTTAATAAAAAATTAGGAATCGAAATTGTTAAAGGGCGCCATCCGATTGTTGAGCGAACATTATCACGCCCCTTTATTCCCAATGATCTCACTATCAATCCAGAATCCAATATGTTGATTGTGACAGGGCCTAATATGGGGGGTAAATCGACCTATATGCGCCAGACGGCACTCATTGTACTGCTCGCACATATCGGTTGCTTTGTACCGGCAGAACGTGTTGAGCTCGGCCCGATCGATCGCATCTTTACCCGTATCGGTGCGCAGGATGATCTCAACTCAGAACAATCGACCTTTATGGTGGAGATGACAGAGACCGCCACTATCCTCAATGCCGCAACGGCGCAGAGCCTTGTCTTAATGGATGAAGTTGGGCGCGGTACTTCAACACTCGATGGACTCTCCCTTGCCTGGAGTAGCGCGGTCTACCTAACCGAAAAAGCAAAAGCGATGACCATCTTTGCCACCCACTACTTTGAGATGACAGAATTGGAAGAGCTCTATCCAACAGTGCGCAATCTCCATCTCGATGCGGTGGAGTATAAAGATGAGATTATCTTTATGCATGAGGTTAAACCTGGTGCCGCTTCAAAGAGCTACGGCTTACAAGTTGCCGCCCTTGCCGGCGTACCGAAAGTAGTGATCAATGCGGCAAAAGCAAAATTGGCAGAATTAGAAGAGAGCTTCCAAGCTGCGACTCAAAGGCATCAAAAAGCAGAAGATGCAGATAGCGCAGTAGATAGAGAAGCAGATAGAAAACAAGCCTCTTCAAACAGTACCAACGACAACGCGCAGAAGCTCAATAAATCCCCATCACAAACGAAAAAGAGTGCACCACAATATGAGAGCCCTCAAGCGGAGCTCCCTCTCTTTATGGAAACAATTCCCTCTGAAGTTGAAGAGGAGATCAAAAATCTCGATCCTAATGATTTAACGCCAAGAATGGCACTCGATCTGATCTATCAATGGCAAAAGAAGTTGCGCTCTTAATATGAAAAGTGATATTGAGGATCAGGTTAATACATCAAATCGACCTATTACAAAACAATCAGTAACAAAGAGAAGATAATGACACAACTACTCAACTATAAAATCACTCAACCAGAAGTGAAGAAGCATGAAACACCTATTCTGATCATGCATGGCCTCTTTGGGGATATGAATAATCTTGGAATGATTGCCCGTGGATTAGAGGAATATACGGTCATTCAGATCGATGCGCGCAATCATGGAGAATCCTTCCATAGCGATGAGATGAATTATGATCTTATGGCGCAAGATATCGTCACCCTGCTCGACCATCTTCAGATCGATAGAGTCATTCTTATCGGTCACTCAATGGGCGGAAAAGCGGTGATGACCGTCACGAAGTTAATTCCTGATCGCGTGGAGAAGATGGTTGTGATCGATGTCGCGCCGGTCGATTATCAAGAGCGCCGGCATGAAGATATCTTAGCCGCACTTAAAGCGGTAGAAGCAAGCGGCATTATCGATCGCCGAGAAGCGGCTGAACTGATGAAGGAGTATATCTCCGAAGGGGATTTTGTGATCCAATTTCTTCTCAAATCCTTTAGAAATGGTACATTTCGCTTCAATGTGCCGGTGATCGACAAACAATATGAAGAGGTTTCCGGCTGGAAAACAATTCCCACATGGCCCGGCAAAGTCCTCTTTATCATCGGGGGCGATTCCAACTATGTGCAAAAAGAGTATCAAGCAGAAGTAGAAGCCCAACTCCCCAATGCAACCGCCGTTATTATCGCCGGCGCCGGACATTGGGTTCACGCACAGAAGACAGACCTTGTCATAAAAGCAATTTTAACTTTTTTGGATCGGGCGTAAAAAAACTATTAATAGTATAATAATTCTTATCAATTTAACAAAACAATATACTTTAAAAAAGTAACTAAATTATAAATACATCAAATAATAAAACAACATACGGTATTTATGTGATAATTTAAAATAAAACAATTAATTATAATAATGTAACTTTAGGGGAGGGTTATGGTGAGAAAAGTTTTTTTAGCTTTCATTATCAACCTGATAATTGGAGGGTATCTCAGGTGAGAAATATTGGTGTAATTGAAGGTAACCAGCCAGCAAAAGATAATGATTGGGAGACAGTGATCGGCGGGGGTGATATTCAAATAAAAAAAATGGATAGCTGATCAAATGAAAGGTCGAACTTGTACCGTTATTCTTGCAGGTAAAAATACGGCTAATCGTAAGTGGATTAATCATGAAATTGTTGAATCTTGGAATAAAGGAAAGTGAGTTGTGGTGATTTATATTCACAACCTAAAAAACTCACAAGGAGAACAATCAAGCAAAGGAAAAAATCCTTTAGATTTTATAAATTATAGATTTACAGGGAAAAAATTATCTGAAATTGCTAAAGCGTATGATCCACTTTGTTCAACTAGCAAGTCTGCTTATGAGTATATTGAAAAACACATTGAAGGATGGATTGAAGAGGCTATAAAAATTAGGAATTCAAATTGACTTTTATAGTTGTAAGGCAGCTTTTCATGTAGTTTAAAGCTACTTTTAAAATGATTATTATTCTCAATAATTTTAGGAAAAATATATGGATCATGTCTATCAGCTTGTATTATTAGGAGATAAAGAAGGGTATGAAAAATCGGTTGTTAATCAGTTATTAAAGCAAACTAAAATTCTTGGTATACAGGATAAATTTATTAAAATTATTGACAACCTAAACTTTGACGAGTATTCGGCAAGCAATCCTACATATTGTTTATATTTTGCCTCATCCGATCTTGAAAAAGATTCTGTTTTCATTAATACCCTAATAAAAGATGCAACTTTAATATTACCCGTTATAGACGACCTTAATAAGTGCTCTGAACTAATCCCTAAATCATTAGAAGCTATTAATGTTTTTGAATTAGATGACACTACTATATTAGAGCCTTTAATTAGTCGTATTTTGGAAGGTTTTAGCCTTTTAAGAGAATCTAGAAGACTTTTCATTAGTTATAGGCGTAATGAATCAAGTCAAATTGCAATTCAATTATATGAAATATTAGAAAAAGCAGGGTTTGATGTATTTTTAGATACCCATAGCATTAGACCGGGAGAGCCTTTTCAAGAAGAGCTTTGGCACAGAATGACAGATAGCGATATTGTTATTTTACTCAATACTCCTAATTTTCTTGGTAGCCAGTGGACAATAGAAGAACTAGCTAAAGCAAGCGCAATGAGCTTAGGTGTTATTCAAATCATATGGCCTGATTGTAAACCTTTGAGTGAATCTAATCTTTTTAAAACTATTCAACTACAAAAAAAATCCATTAATAACCAAGGGTATCTTACCGAAACTATTATTAAACAATTAATCTCTGATACAGAAAGTCTACGTACAAGAACATTGGCTGCAAGACAAGATAATTTGACTACAGAATTTATTAATATCTGCCAAGATAAAGGACTAAAACCAACATTACATCCATATAAGTTTATTACGCTGACAATGGGCAATACCAATTATTTAATCATCCCTGCTGTTGGAGTTCCATATTCCTTAACTAGTCATGATATCTATGAACTAAAACAACAAATTCGAAAAGAGCCTATAGAAGAAATATTTCTCTTATATGACCATACTCATATCAGAAAAAAATGGTTAAAACATTTAGATTGGTTAAGTGAATATCTCCCAGTGCAATCATTAAAATTATTAGAGATAGAAAAATTTATTAATGCGCATAAGCAGGAGGCTTAATATGCGAAAAAATATATTTTTATCAGCAAGCATTCCGTTGCCAGAGCGAGATCCTAAATTCATTAATAGTGCTGATATTTCAGCTATACGAGATTCAATTAATGCATTAACCAAGTATGTTGTCCCTAAAGCTCATTTAGTTTGGGGAGGACATCCTTCTATAACCCCCCTTATTAAGTATACTTTAGATCAATTAGAATATGACGTGAAAAATCATGTAACACTTTATCAGTCTAGGTTATTTGAAAAACATTTTCCTAAGGATAACGACTCATTTGCAAATATTAAACTGATTAATAGTGTTGGTGATGATAGGGGAAAGAGCTTATTTGTAATGAGAAAGGCCATGTTACAAAACAAAAAATTTATCGCAGGCATCTTTATTGGTGGAATGGAAGGGGTTATTGAGGAAATGAAATTATTTCAAGAATATCATCCTGATACACCTATATTTCCAATAGCAACTACTGGTGCGGCAGCTCTTGAAATTTATAATATGAGTCCGACTGTTTATCCTGAAGTGTACAAAAATGAGCTAATACACAACTATGCTTATCTGTCATTATTTATTAAATTACTAGGAGATCTGATATAACATGGGTAAAAAAGTTTTTATTTCATATAAATATGGTGATACAAATGTTGCACCTTTGAAAGGCTTATTAGAGGAATGTATAGAACCAACAAAAGTTAGAGATTATGTAACTGAGTTACAAGAATTACTTGGTGGTGAAGAACATGTAAATAAAGGTGAAAGGGATGATGAAAGTTTAGAAGAATTTAAAGATGACACTATCCAAGGAAAACTAGCTAATAAAATTTTTGACAGCACGGTAACAATTGTTTTAATTTCACCAAATATGAAAGAGGTTCTACAAGTAGAAACTGATCAATGGATCCCGTGGGAGATATCCTACTCATTAAAAGATAAAAGTAGAACCGATAAAAGAGGGAATATTCAAAGAAGCCCCATGAATGCTGTTTTGGCAGTAGTTCTACCAGATAAACAAGGCAGTTATCAATATTATATTGAAGAAAACATTTGCTCTAAGTGTAATTGTATAACCTTAAAAACTAACATTTTATTTGGGATCCTTTCTAAAAATATGTTTAATATTAAAAAGCCAAGTTATTCTGATTGTTCAAATCATGATGAAAACTCTGTTTACATAGGTGAATCTTCTTATATTTTATCTGTTAAGTGGTGTGATTTTACTCAAAATGTTAATCATTATATTGATCGATGTCTCACAATTAGAAGTAATTATGAAAATTATAGTGTTGTCAAAAAGTTAAGCATATAAACAAGAGAACTCAATGGAATATTCTGCCATTTATTTTTTTTAAAATTACCTTTTTTATTGTCTAGGATTACCATTATTTTCTACCTCCTTATATAAACTATCAAGAAGTTTTCCAGCTTGTATTTTTCTTGAGTCCTCTATATTGGGTATAAATAATTCCCTACTATAATCAGTATGGTTACCGGGAAGAGTATTAAGCCAATTTTTAAAATTATATTGAGATAGTGAATAATCTAAATCTGGTTTATCATAGTCGAATTGAATAGGTCTACCATCCATTGCGATACTAGCACTCTCATTTTTATATGTTGATTCCTGAGTGATTGAAGTTCTAATTTTATCTTTTCGTTGAACTTGATTAGCAAACACCAACTCAGAATATATCCAAGGAGATCTTACTGATTCTTTGTTAGGACTATTTAGGACATCTTTAACTTTTACTGCTCTTTCTGAACCTAAGAATAAAAACAATTCACTTTGATCAATCATCTTATGAAGAGCTGTATTTAAAATCATATAGATATTTGCCGTTGTATGGTTTCTTTGATAGTAGTTGTATGTCTTAGATGATTCTTGCCAACAATATTCTTCATCAATTACTTTAAGTAAGTTACGTGCATTTTCCCACACTAGAGAATCAACAAAAACGTTTAATCCATATTTTTCTAGATAAATCGCTAATTTAATTACATCATCTTCATCCTTATGAGCATGTGAAAGAAAAATATTATTATCTTTAATTGTCGGGAATAGTTTTTCTTGTATTCTATCAGCACTAAAAATCTCATTAGAATCATCTAATAAGTATGCTTTTAAAGGCTCTAAATAAGCACTATCTATTTTTTCTTTATATGCGCGAACCTCTCTAGCCGCTATATATGGTGCATATGAAAAATTGCTAATTTGAATACTTTTATACATATTACTTTCCCCCTAAACAATAAAAAATCATAACTACAAAAACGATCATACATAAGGGTAAATAAAAAATAATGACTGAAGGAGAAAGCATTGCTCTTCCCATCTCTGTACAGCTTAAACATCCTTGTGATTGCCGACTTATTAAATATATATCATCTTTTTTGAGCTCACCTTTATGTAGTTTTCGTACAAATGAATCGTATATTTTTTTAAAACATCGTTCTAAGTAAAGGTAGTAACTGTCCAGTAAGAAAAAAACCACTATAGGAATACATGAGAGAAACATATACTTACTGCCATTTTCTAATCTCAGCGATAATAAAATGAAAGCAGAAGTTAATGTGATACACCAGTTTTTACATGTCGAGCTTTTGTCAGATAATCTTGAAATGATATCTTGTAAAAATCCCAAATGTGTTTGGATTGCTTTAGATTCAATATGTAAACATGTTTGTTTTGTGTCCAGATTTGCTCCATGTTCTTGCATGACTCTACCCCTATCCTCCAATTATTTATATTAGCTACGTGCTTCACTAAACAAAATACTAACATAGCATATTAAATATAAAGAATGATAATGTTAAATTTTGCTATTTAAATTATTTTTAATAATGCCATAATCGGCTTAGTTTGAGTACACTGAATCGAAGTAAAACAACTGTTACCATTGATTCAGGATAGTAAAACAAACTTACAGAAAAATGATTTTAACTATGAAAAAGCTTACCCTAAAGTTATAGCTGAACTTAAGCTTAGGTTTGATTTAATCAATGACTAAAATTTTCATTGACAAAAAAGACCTCAAGGTTCTAAAATAGTCCTCTTAATAGCGCCGAAGTGATGGAATGGTAGACATGAGGGATTCAAAATCCCTTGCCGAAAGGCGTAAGAGTTCGAGTCTCTTCTTCGGTACCATTTTTAATAAAAAGAAGCTTGCATATCAATAGCTTGCAAGCTTCTTTTTTGTTTTAGGGGATATAAAAGGGGCTATTACTCCAAAAAAACTCCCCCTAAAAACACAAACCAAAACTAATGATTTCTATCATCATTATCCTGATAGAAAAAATATAGCAATCAAAACTCATAAGAACACAAATTTAAGAAATCATTTAAGCTACTCGTAATCCTTTTTTTATTTATTGGAGCCATAACTGTCGATTCATTAATAGCAGCTATTACCTCTCTTACACTATTAGGAAGTAGCTCTCCTTTATATATCTCTCTATAGTTACTAACAACCATCTCTTTTAAATTAGTGATCTCATAACATTCGTGAGCATCTACACAATTTAAGTGCGAATCATATTTTAAAAAATCATAATCTTCGCTCTTTAGACTTACTTGACACCTTAATAACTCAGGCCTATTTGGTATAAATTCATGGATACGTGAATTTATCAAAAGTACTAATAATGGATCTATATTACAAATAACTTGATACTTATATTTAGGAGGAGTTGTAACGGGACAATAATAATATATCACTGCACCCGGCCTTAGTTTCTCCTCTTTCTTTTTATCTGATAAGAGACTACTAAATGGCGCCATTTACTTAACCTGCTAAATACTCCGATAACTCTTTTGGATTTTTAGAATAACGAATAACATCTTCAATCGAGATCTCATCATTCAATCTGGCAGTATGGTATAAGTCATCATGACTAAAAGCCTCTAACTCCGTAAATGAGAGATCCTTTATTTTTTCTATAGCACAATCTAAAGCAGTGATATCGCTTTGGCTAAGATACTCTAAGTTAGCGGGTCGCTTGGGAATCAGCCTATCGAGCTCTATCGGTGAGTTTCCTTTGATATATAGCAAACTATGCAAAATTTCATCTTGATTTTTAAACTGTTTATAACTATTTTTCCCGTTTCTAGCGAGCTTAATCATGTCATATATCGAAGATAATACCGGACCATTTTTCATTGCGATAATCTCATCATTCACAACAAATCGTCCATAATCTTCTAGATGATACCTGTTGGCAAAATAGATAATTTTTCCAACATGATACATCCACTCCACTTTTGAGGAGACATATAAAATAACCTCTAAAGCCTTTAGTTCATCAAATTTAGAAGAAATCATCTTATTACCTCTATCTTACTATTTTAGAATGATCTCATTATTCACGACAAATCGCCCATAATCTCTATAGTCTATAGTAATCTATCTATAAGAATCTCTAATTATAGTATACATTCTCTTCACTCATCACGACTCCAAACACTGATACTTCTTCAGATAATCTACTATAGTTAAGAAATGTCACATAAAGCTTACAAGAAAAATTCTGTATAAGAGCAGCTGGTATCTAACTTAATCTTCAAATGCTAAATATAATCTTACACAGGAGAAAACGATGTTATTTCACTTAGTCATTCATAAAAATGAAAATAGCACCTATGGAGTGACTATCCCCTCCTTAGCGGGTGTTTTTTCTTATGGAGATACACTAGAAGAAGCTGTATCGAACGCAAAAGAAGCGATCGAATTTCATCTTACAGGGATTCTTGAAGATGGTCTTGAACCTGAATTTAAACACTTCACATTAGATGAGATTAAGGCACATCCTGATTATCAAGGGGCGGATCTGATCTCTGTTGATATTGATACCTCTTCTTATACGCTTAAACCTGAGCGCTTCAATGTTAGTTGGCCGAAGTATCTAATTAGAGAGGTCGATCGCTATACCACTTTGCATCCTGATACTCGTTCGAGCTTTCTAGCTAAAGCGGCTAAGAAGTATATTGAGCAGAATACTTAATCGATAGCCCATAGATGCCCATAAATCTCCCATAAACCAGCCTTCAACTTGAATCGATACCCCAAAAATTAAGCAGAAATTTTGGGGTGTTTTCTTATCTTAGCGCTTTACCCATTACTCCAAACACTGATACTTCTTCACATAATCGATGATGGTCAGAGGCGCGTTCTCTTTTTTAGCGCTTTTATCGACACGCTGATCGATCAATCTCGCGCCCTTCATGCCCCAGCCTTGGCAGATTCTATTGGCTTCTTCATCAGCTTCTGTATCGGGAGCGGTGACTATCTTTTTAAAGCCTTCTACCCCTTCGGCATAGATCTCAACGATCGCTTCTGATCTGCTTGCATGTCCAACGCGCCATTCGACCTCTTGTGTTGCGCAGCCCATCAGTAATAAGAAGGTGACAATAGATAGTGGTAAGAAACGCTTTTTCATTCGATACTCCTCAACTCAAAGATCTGATTAAATAACTCGATAACTACCTATATACCTTATAAACTCATTAAGTAACAATTTAAAATGATAATGATTTTAGTAATCTCATTTTAAGTAATTTTTAGATGATTTTTTTAGGCAATTTAATTTATAAGGAACTCCTATGCATCACTATATTGATTCCGCCGATCTCGACATGCTGAAAGAGGGGAAAGCAACGCTCTCGATTCAGACAGAATATGACTATGAGGGAAAGGTCTACAAAAGCCCTGAAACAGTAGTATCTATCGACCAGAAGATGGATCTTGCATTGATCAATCGAACCATTAATGATATCGCTCATGTTATTGCCACAGAATCGATCGCGATGATTGATGCCTTAAAGATGGTCTCTACAGAACATCGGCTCACGCTCTTTCTGAAGGATGATGCCGGCGATTTATTGAAAGCCCCTACGATACATCCCCTACTGCTTTTAGCTTCATTTGGGAGATAATGGGAAAGATAATGGGAAAGATAATTGAGGGGATTGAGAAAGATCGAGAAGATAAAAAGGAAGCCTTAGAGCTTCCTTCTCTTTTTTAAAATATTTTTCGGTACTTAAGAAACTTAAAATAACTTAAAGTAGTGCTTTAATTTTAGCGATCGCCTCTTCTAAAATCGAATTGATCTCGGCCTCATGCTCGGCATTTTGATTCTCTTTTAAAAGTAGGCGGAGTTCTTTGAGTTTTGCTCGATGGGGGGATTCTGCGCTTCTTTGTTCTACCGCATATGCTTGCTCCATCGCATTGATCAGCTCTCCTTGTGCTTTGAGCCAAGAGAAGAGCACTTCTGCCTCATCAAGCTTTTCACTAATCTCCTCTTTACCCTTTTTCGTAAGGGAGAACTCTTTTTTAGAGCCATCCATCGTTACCTCAGCTAGCTCACTCTCTTCTAGATATGCTAAAAGAGGATAGATCATGCCGGGGCTCGGTTTGTAGAAGCCCTTTGAGCGTTCTTCTAGCTCTTTAATAATCTGATAACCGTGAAGTGATTGCTCTGACAGAAGCATTAAGACCAGTAGCTGTAGCTCTTCACTACTGATGCGTCTTCCGCCACCAAAGCGACCATGACCGCGCCCCCTTTCTCTTCTTCGTCCGCCACCGCGACCGCCCATTTCAAAGCGATCATCTCTACGGCAATGTTCTGAAAAATGATGGCGCCCCCTTCTGCCGGCACCTCTTCCGCGCTGATGGCCTCTTGCAGAGCGATCTCCACAAGCTAATAGATCATATTGCATTCTTGATAATTCTCTCATCATAGACTCCTTCTTGCTGATGATTTTATATCGTAAGATATAGTTGATATATGTATCTTAAGATATATCTTGAGATATGTAAACCATTTACTCTATTTATTCAGTGACCCACTCTCTCAATCTATTTCTTTCTCTTCAGTCACCCTTCGTTATAATCTCTTTTTACAATCTCATAACCATTATTGAGGAGTCTTATAATGCTTAAATTGATCAATCCCCCCACCGTTTTTAATAGCTTACAGTATGGTTTTAGTCAGGCTGTTTTAACGAAAGGTTGCCGGCAACTCTTTCTTTCTGGGCAAGTTGCTACCGATAAAGATCAAGTAACGATCGCAACAACAATGGGAGAGCAGACACGTGTCTGTTTAGAAAATATCGAAAAAGTATTAATCTCAGCAGATACCACCAAGCACTCAATTGCGATATTACGTCTCTATATCAAGGAGAGTGCCAATACGCCGGAGGCACAAGAAGAGATCTCAATGGCATTGAAAGCTTTCTTCGGTGAACAGATGCCGGCATCTTCTTGGATTGTGGTCACAGGATTAGCACTTCCTGAATGGTTGATTGAGATTGAAGCGCAAGCTGTGATCAATGATGAGGCGGATGTTGAATAGTTCTTCAGAAGAAGATCCTTAAGACGATTCATGGAGCGACCGGAACCAACTATTTCCCTCTTTTCACCTCTGCATGCCCGCCCATTGCATGTCTCTATTTGGCATCTTTGATGCCGAGACAATATCATTAAAGTAACGATTATTGACGATAGAAGATCGCCTATTGCCGGCGTACAGTTTTTGGAAGCATGCAATAGTGAGGACCGGCACCTCATCGGCCTCTTTTCTTTTGATGATTGATTCTTCAGAAGAAGATCCTTAAGAAAATTCATGGAGCGGCGGGAGCCGACTATTTCACTCTTTTCACCGGTGCATGCCCGCCTTTTGGCATCTTTGATGCCGAGGAGAATATCATTAAAGTAACGATTATTGACGATAGAAGATCGCCTATTGCCGGCGTACAGTTTTTGGAAGCATCCGATAGTGAGGACCGGCAACTCATCGGCCTCTTTTGTTTTGATGATTGATTCTTCAGAAGAAGATCCTTAAGAAAATTCATGGAGCGGCGAGAGCCGACTATTTCCCTCTTTTTACCGATGCATGCTCGCGGTTTGGCATCTTTGATGCCTACTGCCGGCGTGCAGTTTTTGGAAGAATGCGATAGAGAGGACCGGCAACTCATCGGCCTATTTTGTTTTGCTCTTTTGTTTTGATATAAAACAACAATATAAAATAACGATAAAAAAACCTCTCTATCCGTGAGGAGTAGAGAGGCTTCTATCATATTGACTTTCGAACTTTAACTTCGATTAATGACGTACATTTAAGAGTTGCATAAGGTCTTTATAGAGCATCTTCGCACTGAGACGATAGCCCGCGCCGGTAAGATGAACTTTATCCTTGCCGGCAAGGGATTCTGCTTCCCATTGATCGATACTGCACTTACCGCCCATCGCCATCTGCCAATCCCAATAGAGCGTATGTTCTGAGCGCGCCACAGACTTCTGCACCGCTTTAACGATCTTATAAGATGGAGGCTGACGATCGACACATTTACCGGAAGCATCACGTAATAGCGCATCGCCCGGTCCGACCATTAAGATCACGGCATTTGGAAGACGCTGACGTATTTTACGAATACTCGCCACTAAATTTTGACGATAGAGATTCTTATCGAGTCGATCATTAAAGGCTTCATTTGTACCATACTCTAAAATCACAAGATCACTCTCTGTTGCCGCAAGCTCTGCTGTCCATTCAGGGGACCAACGATTCCAGATTGAAAGCTGCGCACCATTGGTCGCGATGGAAGAGACAATCGCGCCGGGACGATTCGCTCGCTGTAGCCAAAATCCGCCCACTTCGATCCCCTTCTCGCCGGCAACTAACTTAAAGGGTAATACACCCTTCATCTTTACGATCTGCCAGCTATTACTTTTCAGCGGTAAGGTGATATTAGTCCGTCCAAAAGTGCTATAGAGAGAGAGCGATTCCGGTACCTCTTCACGCACAACCATACGAATATTCCACGACTCATGTGGGCTCATACTATTGCGCGGTAAGAGATCAATATAACCGCCGGCCTTAGTGGAGCGCGCTACATAGCCACCCATCGGATAAGCGGGATGATCGTCGGTTCGGCTATTGATCAGCTGCCAATTTTGTGAGCGCCAAGTCACCTCTGCATGACGTTGACCTCTTACATCCATCGGTGTTACCCAACCGATACCGGCATTTCCAAAGCGTGCTTGTAATTGTGTCCGAAGCTCACCGGTGAAGAAATCTGCAGCCGAGTGGGAATCCCCAAATTGTGTGACCGATAATACTTCATGACCGCCGGCAGCAAGACGCGAAACTTTCTGCTGTAATAGAGAGAGATTCGCCTCACCGTAATTGGTAATCCCGGGGCCAATCTCTCGGCGATAATCACCAATGCCGGCACTACTACACCCAGCAATAATGATCATCATTAGGGCACCGAGTGCCCAGTTTTGTAATTGTTTCATTCTTATTTTAAACCTTTCTTAAACATCTTTTAAACATCCCTTCAACATCTTTTGTCGATCTTCTGAATATCTTTTAAATATCTTTTAAATATCTTTTCAATATCTTTTCAATAGACTTCAAACGCTGTTTAAAGGTCTGCTATCAATATCTCGTAGCGCTGTTCACTCACCGATTTTAAACCTTTTAACATTTAGCGTACTAAATTCTTCACTTCTATCGGTGAAATAGATTACTCGGTAGGCTCAATAGGTGATCCATCCGCCCATTCCCATAGGAGCACTTCCGGTGTTGTCCCCTCGCTCTTAAGAGGCTTCTCAACACTTTTCTCCCTCTTTTTCTCTGCTCGTTTCTCTACCGACTTGTCTACCGATTTGTCTATCGATCGCTCCGATCGGCGCGGTGAATATTCTCTTTCAAGTTCAATTTCCGGCGCACTCTGTAGCTGTAATGGTGGTGCAATATGCTGACTTTCAAGCTTTTTATCCCCTTGCGCGGGCTTTACGGTCGATTTTTCTGCTTTTGGTGCGGCAGAAGTTGTGGCATTTCGCCCATTTTTCTCCGCTTCTCCCTGCGCTCTACTCTCTTTCACCATCTTCGCTTCTTTCACTTCTTTCAGTTCTGAAGATGCGGATTCAGTGACTGACTCATTCACTAATTCTTGATTCTCTTCCGCTTCATCTAACGCCTCTTGAGGATTAATGGAGAGAAGATCGATCACACGATTCCCCACCATTCGTTGTCCGGCAACGGTAAAGTGGATTCCATCATTGGCTCGCACCCGTTGCTGCCCTTTATCGGTCACCACATGTGCGGCATAGCCGGCATCACTACAGCCTAAAATCTCACTCGTAGGGAGATAGTAACCATTAAAGCGCTCCACTTCTGCTTGATAGAGGCGATTGAGATAGATCATATCATTATGCAATTTATCTTTACGCATACAGGGCGCACCAAGCCAGATCACCGGAATATCATGCGCCTTCGCAGATAAGAGAATCTGACGAATTCGCGAACGATAAGCGCGTTCCCACTCTGCTGATTTAAAGCGAAGATACTGCTTGCGCCCCGGCACCGGGAAATCCCAAGGATCATTCGCCCCAAGATAGACCACCATCACGCGGATATCTTGGTCTTTCGCTAAGGTCTCCTCAACCACTTTAGGCCAGTTGTAGAAGTTAGGATAGGAGAGACCGGTACTCTGCTTACTCAGATCAACGCCATCAATCCCCTCTTTCTGATAGAGCGCTTGCTTAATACGTGGCGCTACCCCCTGCATCATCGAATCGCCCACAAAGAAGAGCTTATCGCCGGCACGAACCTCTCGATCTCCCGGCAGTTGCGGAAATTGAGGACCAACAAACCCCATCACCAGCACCTCTTCAGCCTCAGAAATCTCTACTTCCGGCGCCGCTTTCGACATCTCTTTTGACACCTCTTCCGGCACCGCTTTCACTATCTCCTGCTTGGCTAAATCTTGCTGACCGGCAGATTGCCCTGCTAACAGATCGTAATCGCTCTCCTCTCGCGCATCTGCTTCCTCATCCACTTCTGCGATAGAATCGACAAATTCGGGCTTCTTGCCGGTGATCCAGCGTTCAATCTCCATTAGAGGAGAATCTTGATGATAGCTCTGCATCCAGTAGGTATTGACCGACTCTCTAAAGAGAAAGAGCATCCCGGCAACGGTAATTATTAAGATATAAGCGACTTTAGCTCTCATATTCACTCCTTAGAAACTGGCATAGATAAATTGCGGAATGCCTGATGGCGCTAAATAAATCGCTCCCCATAAGATGAGAATATAGAGGATCGGCAATAAAAACCAAGGGATTCGGCGACTTAGACGCACAAATTGTGCCGGCACTTTCACCAAAATAGGATAGAGAAAGAGCGTCACCGCTAAGATCGCTAAGAGAACGCCAAGCGAATGGTATGGAAAAGCTTCCAACGTAAAGTTGGCAAAGAGAGATTGCAGATAGCTAAGCGAATCCTCAAAGGTGACACTCCGGAAGAAGATCCACCCTAAGCAGACATAATTGAAGGTTAAGAAGCGATTAAAATAGGTGCCATACGTCACACGACCATTCTCGCGAAAATGTGCCCGAATCTCGGTACGACTCAATCCCGCCGCCGCTAAGCGCTTCTGCCGATAACGATCTTTAAGATTTAAGAAGACCACGCCGACACCATGGATTAAACCCCAGATAAGGAAATTGAAGGTCTCTCCATGCCATAGACCAGAGAGCACCATCGCAATTAAGACATTGATCTGCGTGCGCGTCACCCCTTTACGACTACCGCCGAGGGGAATGTAGATATAATCTTGAATCCAGCGCGAAAGGGAGATATGCCAACGATCCCAAAAGTGTTTTAAATTAGTTGCCAGATATGGCGCTCTAAAGTTTCTCGGCAGTTGAAAGCCTAAGAGAATCGCAATCCCGGTCACTAAGTTGGTATAACCGGAGAAGTTGAGATAGAGCTCTGCAGCATAAGCATAAACACCAAGGAGAAGATCGACCGTATGCATCGATTGTGGCGTATCAAAAGCAGGTTTTACCCACGCTTGCGAGAAGTAACTACTCAACCAATAGACCTTAATAATCGCCAATAAGATTAGCGCAAAGGCACGGTGATACCCCACAATCTCACGCGCGGTTGTTCGTTGAATTTGAGGAAGAAAATGATTCGCACGATTGATTGGTCCTGCAATCACACTCGGAAAGAAGGCAAGAAAGAGTGCAAAATCGAAGAAGCTGATCGGCGCCATACCTCGCCATGATTGTGGCTCGAGTGGTTTTTGACGCTGATCGACGGCGCGCTCATAGAGCGATACAAGATAACTGATTGAATGAAAGGTATAAAAAGAGATCCCGATCGGGAAGATAATCTCCGCCACCGGTAGTGAGAGATCGATCCCCCATTCCGAAAGTCGATAGACAAATTGTGGCGCAAAAAAGTTAAAGTATTTAAAGAGCGCTAAGTTCCCAACACCCACGACAATAGCGCTGATCAGCCAAAACTTTGGGGATCGCCCATAAATAATACCGGTTGAGAGCAGATAGATAACGGTGGTATAGCCCCCTAAAATCAGGGCGAAATCGACACTAAATAACCCGATAATCCAATAACTTGCCACCAAAAGCAGGCCATTTTGGATCGCCACGCTCCGTCTAAATAGCCAATAGAGAAGAAAGAAGAGAATAAAGACAACGGCAAACTCTATAGACAGATAACTCACAATCCAACCTTACATATCGATTTTAATTTTTATAGCGCTTGAGGAATGCTCTACCGCTGATTCTTTCTTATTTTAACACGCTTAAGCTCTACTCAATGCGCTCAATCAAAGCGTTTTATTCTACGTGTTTATCAAGGAGATTCAAGCTTCCGCATTGATTTTAATATCGATCTTTTTTCTCCCCCGCTTCTCCAAAGAGACGATAGTAACGCGCAATGATTATCACAATCCTTGCCAAGGGGATTACAAAGCAGATAGATCGAAATTTTCTGCAAAGAAATACTCCTCTCCCCCTCTGCCAATATCGCCGAATTGGTGCTATATTGTGCTGGTTGTAACGATTAAAACGATAAGCATCAATATAACCATGCCGATACTCACATCACAGTCGCTCCCTCTTCCGCTTGAGAATCGTTCAGCGAAGGGATAAAGCAGACTAAGAGATCGCAATCAAGGTTATATCGCCCCAATCTCCTTCAATATTCGCCGGTTGCCACTTTAAAGCATCGCTCCTCTATTGCGTCTGCTTGAAAGTGCCGTTGTTGAGGATGAAAGTTGAAATAGTGAGATTGAGATCGAGTTGTATTGTACAAAAATCATGCTCATTGCGAGTACGTTTAGATATTATTCGATTCCGTAAAGGAAATTTCACCATGGTAAAAAATAGATTGAGAGAGAAACTTCTACCGCTTATCAGCGCGTTGCTCCTGATGCCTAGCTTCACTTTTGCCCAAAAGATCACCGTCGAGGAGATCTTCACCCCCGACTTTATCGGTGCGGATACCGCTTATCTAGAATATTTTACCGGCCCTGCTCGCGTCACACGGGATAATGGTAAAGAGTATCTTCTTGCCGGTTGCCGCATCAATACCTACACCGCTAATGGTTCGATCCGCGCGTTAGAACTCACCCTTTCGCCCAAGTGTAGCTTCGATCTTAATAACTTTATCGCCCACAATGAAGAAAACCCGGCACCATGGCCGGCTAATCGTCTAAAGTTTGGGGAATTACCGGCACCCACCACCTACTTTGCAGATTGCTTCGGCATCGCCTGTGGTAATGCCTTCGATCCGGTGATCTACGAGCATTATAGTGGTTCGCGCGTGGAGAATTTTATCGAAGTCTTAGCAAGCTCCACCCAAGCCTCTTATGGCTGGACCTCTCAATGGGCGGCGGCAATGGCAGAAAAAGAGGGGGAAGATTGGATGATGTATGGCCAATACAATTGTGATCCTTACAAACATCGCAAAATCGCCGAGCGCTATCTCACGCCCGATCCGATCGATAAAGTGATGATCGGCTACGATCTGATTCTCTTAAAAGATCTCCAACAAGATTGTAGCGAAACCAGCTTTGATCTAGGAGAAACGCGCTAACCTGCCGGCAACCCGCCACAGAGCCGATCACAAATAGATTAAGCTTCGGTAATATAGGGGTAGTAAGGTCTGCCCCACTCCTTCTCACAAGGATCATCTAAAATCACCTGCAGAAAGAGCTCGGTATAAACAGTGAGAAGATTACAAGCATTCTTCAACGCCGGACGATTCGCCCGACTGTTATAAGTCGCCCCGCCGTGAAAAACCTGATTCCGCAATGTATAGATTCGATTAAAGAGCATCACTAAAAGATTAGCCGAATCTTGCTGCTCTAAAGATCGCTTCACCTGCTCTCGCTCCTTCTCTAAATCCTCTTTCAATGCCGCTTCACTAAAGAGCCCATTGTGATAATCCCAAAAGGATTGGAAGACATAGCGATTATTAAGAAAGACCCGAATATCCTCCGGATACTTCTCCCACGTTAAACGATAGAGCTCATCCCCCGCGCGCAGATTAATCAGATGCAGAAATTGACGAAATGCCGACTTATCGCTCTCCACAAAGGTGAGATCTTTCGCATAGATCGCATTAAAGGCGATCCAGAGCGAGATAAAACGCACATCAAGATCCTCCTCCGACGCTTTCGCTTTCTTCAACCAACTCAAACAACGATAAGCCCGAAGATTCACCGCCGTAGGGATCTCATCCTTAATAAGATTAAATCGTGATTCAAGATGGGTAAGATTGGACATCTTTAGCTCCTTTAATTATCAGAATGATTATTCCGCCCTCGATCAGATTATCAAACACCCCGAAGATCGATCCGCAAAGCGACTAAATGCTCTCTGATAATGATAAATCAAAGAGCATTTATAGTTTCTATTATTTTTAAAGCAATTAACTCATCAATAATATTCAATTTTTATAAATATTCCTATTTATTTAGTGGAAATAATGACTCAGGAGATGATTTATTGGGGATGGATAGGTAAGAGGTTATTCTGATAACTTTAGAAAAAGTGAGACTAGATCTCCCAGAGCAAATTACAACTCTAATTTAAGACTTTCAGTATACCTATATCGTTCATAATTAAGAGGAAGACACTTCTTGTCTCTATAGTAAGAAAAAATATTTTTTGTAGTCTCTTTTGCACAAGGCTCATCTAAAGATAATTTTTCCATCAATAAGTTCTTAAGCTCGCCAAACCTTATCAACTGCTTTCCTTCTCCACGAGCTAACACTTCTTTGACTAAAAAATGATGAAGTGTAGAAGTTATAAATAATGAGCGATCGAATGTACCATCCTCTTTTAATCCAAACAAAAGGCTATCATGAAAATATTTTTCTTTATCTTGAGTCAAAATGGGAATAGACAGATCACATTTTGGTAAAACAGAATAATTTAAATGACTTATATAATCCTCTATATCCCAAAAAGACCAATCTATAGAGTCAAGATTCTCTGGTTTTATCTTAGTTAATTGAAAGTTCGCAAGAGATTCCTCAATCTCTTTTATAATCCTATCAGTAACTGCTACCGAGTAATGTAAGACCTTATTTAGCTCAACAATATAGTTATCAATACAATCTGCTTTATATAAAACTTCGATATTACTTGATGCTGATATAGATAAACCATTATTTGTTAGATTCGCACTGCCTATATAAATCTCCTTATCATCAAAAATATAAGCTTTTATATGAAGATTACGAACTAAATAACATTTAACGCCTAATTTATATAGCTCTTTGATCGTCTTTATACATACTATGTTATTAAAGAAATCTTGTTTGTTCCCTCTAAAATATAAAGATATATCTTTAATTTCGATCTCTTCTTTATTAAAGACTGTAAATACTCCTGAAGTTAAATAAGCTGTAATAAGTTTAATGCTTGAAGCGCTCTTGAAAGAGCGCTTCAAATGTATAGGAATTTCTCTATCAAAAATTAATCCCACTCAATATCTCCCCGTAAAATCCAGAAGTAACGCATTATAAATCTGCTAAAAGAAGCCTTTTAATTAGCAATTACTCCTACACCTTTCTCAACTTATCAATAAATAAGTTTTCCAATAAAGTATTTGAAACAAGTTCAAAAAACATACAGCCACTCCACTAACAATATCTCAAATTTAATAGTTTTTTCTATTTTTTACATAAAATTAAATTTTAATTTCAATGCCACCTACAAATTAAAAAAATATAATATTGAATAAACTTGATTAAAACCTTTAAACAATACTGATCATTTGGTTTACGGCTAAATATCAATTATCATAAATGCTTTAAACATCTTAAATTATCACAACAGCACATATGGATAGAGAAATTTTTTACATTAATTATATACTTCAAAGTAGCAATGAGAGACTCACCACTGGCGATATCTCAAAAAAAATTTTTGAGATTTTTGAACATAAAGTATCAAAAAAAATTGTTCAAAATTATCTCTGGAGTTTTTTTAGAAATGAAATAAATTATAATCCTAATGATTACTCTTACGAGCTAGCAAATAAATCAGAAAAATCGAAAATTCTAAATGATATTTCTATAAAAAGCATTCCTGAACTACCAAGAGCTATAAATGTCGAAGTCCGAGGGACAAATATCATTATCGAATATAACTCTACCCTCACCCTTGAAACAGTTCTCAAATCATTAGCTGATATCTATATTCATGGATTTAACAATAGACATGATCTAATAAAAAATTTAAACAGGGTAATCAACTCATATGAATAAAGATATCGTAAAACTATTAGACTGCTTACCTCAAGGTAAAAAACACTCTTATTTTGATAGAACCTACATTACAGGCTTAACAAATTTTTTTGATGCTCATGATGAAGTAAATGATATAAATTTAGATTATATTCTTGCATATAGCTTTAATGAACTATTAGATAAGGAAGTTTTTCTTAATGATATAAAACTTTTTTATAATCAGCATATACTCAACATAATGAATTGCGATGAGAATGAAATTCTTGAGCTATCATCAGAACAAATGCAAAAAAGAATAAAATCTGCATTCAATATTATAGAACCCCATGATCAAGAAGCTGAAACTAAACGTTCAAAAAATGTAAGTATTTCCACCAATTGTGAATATAAACTTCACCCATTCCAAGAAAGAATGAGAAAAAGGGTTGTCAATTTAATTTTTAATAATCAAAAAAGATTTCTAATTCATATGCCAACTGGATCTGGTAAAACCAGAACAGCTACAGAAATTATTTTAGACTTTATTAGGCTTTCTGCGGCAAAAGCTCTTCTCAACGAAAACTATAAAATTTTATGGATAGCACAATCTAATGAGTTATGTGAGCAAGCTTATGAAACGTTTAAGTATATTTATGATAAAAAAGGTACTGAAGACATACAGATTCAACACTTTTATGGAAATAATAACTTAACTGATGATATAGAGAATCACCCGGCCATTATCTTTTGTGGAATTCAAAAACTATTAAAAAACTACTCTAAAGATAGCGTGTGGCAAAGAATTAGGAATAATAATTACTTAGTCATTGTTGATGAAGCTCACCGATCTGTTGCTTCACAATGGAAAAAAGCTTTAGATTTTTTTGTAGATAATTCTTCTACCTATCTATTAGGCCTCACGGCCACTCCTGGATCAGGAAGTATAGATGATCAAACATCTGGCTATACACTAGCTAATTACTTTGATAACAATAAATTAACTATAACAGATGAGCTATATAAAGATATCGAAAAACCGATTCATTATCTAATATCGCAAGGATTTTTGGCTAAAATAAAAAGAAAAGAAATTGAGTCTGAATATATAAATTCTAACCTCTCAATTAAATCAGTATCACAAGGATCTTTTGACTTTTCTAAAGAAACACTAAAAGAATTATCTATTAATCCTAGAAGGAATAAATTCATTTTAGATATAATAACTGATAATTTAAAAAAAGATGGAAATAATAAAATACTCGTCTTTAGCTGTGGCATTGAACACAATAAAATCTTGCAATCGTTATTAAGTTTTTATGGCATAAAAAGCGATTATATCGATGCAAAAACAAAAAATAGAGATTTAATTATTGATGAGTTTAAACACGGTGATTTAAGCGTATTATTAAATTTTGGTGTATTGACGACAGGCTTTGATGCACCTAAAACAAACATTTGCATAATAGCTCGCCCAATTAACTCAATAGTAATGTATTCTCAGATGGTTGGAAGAATTCTGAGAGGCCCTAAAAATGGCGGAAATACTGAAAATATCTTATATACAATAAAAGATAACTTCAATCATGGCGATTATGATGCAATGTTTAATTCTTTTAATGATTTTTATAATTAGGTAACAAGCTATATGACAACTAATAGACGCCCATTAATGGGTACTAGTAATATTTTACAACTACAAGATAATGGTTATAAAAGTACTGTTTCAGCTATTTCTGAAATTATTGATAATTCCATTCAAGCTAATGCAAAAAATATAGATGTAATATTAATAAGAAATAATACTAAAACATCATCTGAAGTTATAGAAGAAATTCTTATTCTGGATGATGGCGAAGGCATGGATCAAGATGTTTTCGATAAAGCTCTTCAAATGAGTAGTGGCACACGAAAAAATGCTAAATCAGGCTTAGGAAAATATGGACAAGGTCTACCAAATGCATCAATTTCACAGACAAAACGAGTAGAGGTCTATACCAAAGCAAAAAACTCCCCCCTTCTTTTTAATTATATAGATTTACAAGAAATCTATGAAAGTGGCGAACCGTTTTTACCAAATGTTACTAAAGTTTCAGAAATCAATATCCCTATCTTTAAAGAGAAATTATTAAATTTCCCGGAACATGGAACAGTTGTAAGATGGGTAAATCCTAACAAAGTCCGCCCTAAAACAGCGAAAACATTAGGAACTCATATTGAAAGAGTTGCTGGACGAACTTACCGATATTATATTCAGGGATTTCAAGATAAAAATGGGATGGAATATAAATGTAACATCAATATTCTAGTCTTTGATTATAATGGGGAAAAATATTCTAAACATGATTTCCTCTGCAAACCCAAAATCAAAGCTTTTGACCCGATGTTCTTAATGAAAGATACCCAAGCTGGTTCAAAGCCGACAAGTCTATTATTTTCAGAACCAGCAGAAAGAATCTTTACAGTAGAATACGATAATCAAGAAATAGAAACTGAAGTAACTATAAAGATATCTTACTGCCCTAGATCTGAACGTAACAAACATGGTAGAAATGCTGGGAGTAGCGACTTTGGAAAAATGTACTTACAAAGAAATCTTGGCAGTGGTAATGACTATAAAAATATATCAATAATTAGAGCGGGGAGAGAAATAGATACAGGAGGATTTGGCTTTGTACGCGATGTTTCTGATCCAAGAGAGCGTTGGTGGTCTGCTGAAGTAACAATAGAGCCAATTATTGATTCAATAATTGGTATTGATAACAAAAAACAACAAGCATCTAATCTTAAGTTTTTAAATAGTGAAGAAGTTTCTGAACAAGATCATCATGAGATTCTCCACTGGATCAGTACTTGTTTAGAACAAAATATAAAAAGTGTTAAGAATACTATTAAAGCCGATGATGCGACAGGGGCTAATGGTGGCACTTCTGATAATCCTGAACCTAAACTTCCAGGAGGAGGGGTTTCAGAACCCGGTACTCCAGCATCACCAGAAAAACCTAGCAATCAAGAACTAGAAGGCGCACTAAAAGAATTAGTTGACTGGATAAAGCCTCGCTACCCTGATTTAAGTGACGAAGAAATGAGAAGAGAAGCAGAATATGCATTATCTTTACGAGACAACCATATCTTTGTTAAATCTGATTTAGGTGATACTGCGCTCTATGATTTTAAAGTATTTGGCAATAAAGTACTGATTGAAATAAATGTGATGCATCCTTTTTATGATAAATTCATGAGGTCTTTTGAAGAAAAAGAAGACTATACTTCTGAAAGAGCCATTCGCCTTTTAATAGGTGCAATGGTAAATGCAGACATCCAAGTTCAAACAAACGATAATAAAATTATTTCAGACAGAAAAAAAGTCAAAAATAGAATGTTTGAAACCTTAGATGACTACATCACAGATCTATATAGCTAGTTAATGGAGTTACTTATGACAGGCCAAACAGCCCTTAGATGTTCCATATAGTTCATCAAGGTCTATTACTTCATTTTCTTGGAGCGGGTTAGCAATTCTTCTTGCTTTAGCTCGCTCCAACCTTCTTTCATAGTCGGCTTTAATCTGAGCGATTCTTTCTGGCTGAGCTAATTCCTCTAAAGATTCTCTTTCAGACCAAGTAAATGGGCTTTGGTTTTCCATAGCATGTTTTTCATATGCTTTCGCTTCTTCAAACGCTTCCGGATGACGCTCTAATAGCCCTACCCACTCGATCTTTCTTTGGAAGAAACAGAAAGTGCAACCACTTCGAGAGCGCCATTTATAATAATCTGGCATTCCTAATCCTGAATACTCCAGGATATTAATAATATCTTGTTTATCTAAGCCATCCTCGCGAAATGGAAGCTTAACGTATAAGTTATCTTGCTTAGCTCGATATCCCTCTCGATAATCTTCATCCCCTCTAATAGCGACATAAGAATAGACGGTATAACCATCATCTAAAAAAGGTTTTACCCAATCCTCAAAAGGCTTTAACTTCATTTTGATCGTACACCAACGCGCCTGTGGTGATGGCAGATAGTTATTATGTTGCATTAACCAAAAATCAAAATCTCGATCAGGATTAATCCTTAAAATAGGTTTTCCTAAATACCCCTCTAATTTAGAGAGGTATTCATAAACTTCAGGAAGCTCTTTACCGGTATCTGTAAAAAAGTAGTCTATATCAATATCTGGATAGTTATCACGCATATAAACCGCTAAAGCAGCACTATCTTTTCCGCCCGAGATACCTAATACATGTTTAACTTTTTCCATTTTAATATTCCCTATTTTTCTTCAGATAACTCTAAACTCAGCTCCAATAGAGCTGCTCTTAGGACATCAATATCATACTTATCTACTAGCTTTTCTCTCACTGCCTTTTTGATTGTATCAATAGCTGGTACAGCTTCAGCAGGTAGTGAAAAATCAATATCTTGTTGAATATCTTCACCATTAAAAGAAGACATAACAACAAATGAACGCCGGCTACTCGGACGTCCTTTTAAGTGGGTATAGAGCTCTGCTCGCTTAAAGCCATCACATAATACCCCAAGCTCTATAACCGCTCTTTCAACATCTAAATCGATCCAATCTCTAATTGGCTTATTTGCCGCTAAACTCGCAATGCCGGCAATATCTTCTCTATTATTAGGATCAAAAACTGATAAGCGCGATGCTAACGCATCAATTCTAAAGTCTCCTGTAACATGATTAACACTTTCAGCCCTTTGATGTAATGCTTCTAAATCAATCGAGTCAAGATCAATCTGCAAAGCAGTATAAAGAACTCCTGACAGATTATTAATCAAATTAGGATATGCATCTTCTAACTCTTTTAAAGAATCGATCAATGGTCGTAGACCTTCTTTATCTAAATTATCTATCGGTAAATTATAGAGATTAGCAATATCTTCAAAAATGAGTTTATTCGGATCGCTCGCACCTTTTAAAAGATCTCTTAATCTCATCGTCGGACGTGTTAACTTCTTAGTACGCATAATCCATGGATTAAGATTATTAATGAAAGCAACTAACTTCCGCGAGATATCTAATGTATTGGGCTGACAATATTTAAATGACTTAAACTCTTTACTTAAATCATGATGCAACTGTCGCACATAATCTTGGCGACTTTCACTCATATCGATATATTTAATCTCTACATCATTTGATTCTTTAATTAAATAATCGACAAAAAGCTCTGAAATCTCCGGCAAATACATACCTTGTAAATAAGCGGCAATATTTCCTTCTTTACTGAGGATATAAGTTAGAAATAGAGATGAATGTAATCCCTTTTTAATGCCGTACGGAGACTGCTCCCAGAATTTGTAAATCTCTTTGACTGTACATTTATCCCTCTCAGCAAGGAAAAGATCTGTATCATCCCACAACTGTAATAATTTAGAGTCTTTAGGCATTCCTAATAGATAATACTCACTACCATACTGTTTCTGATAAATTCCAGTCTGCTCTAAAAGGATCTTATAGAGTCCCCACTCTGCCGGATATTTACCTTCTTCAAAGCCGAGATCCTTCTCCCCTCTATTAAGCACCATTCGTCTTAACAAGGCATTTACTGCTCCATTAGCACTTCCTGATGGCTTATTATTGTTAAGAAGCTCTGTATGAATTGATAAAGACTTACTGAAAGCTTCAGTTGCCAAATCAGATGCAACTCTACTCATAGAAGCATCACTAAGCTTTCCAATTAATTTGTCAGTATACCACTCAGTTTCTCTCTTTAAGTCTGCAATAATTTCACGTATCGCAAGACTCAAATGGCTCTTTCTATTTTCAATTTCATGACGCGCAATTCGGTCACCAATCAAACTTGGAGTATTCTTTTCAATCCATTCAAGCGCAAGCAACTCTTTTGCATAATTATTAATAACTTCAAAATATGGAGTTAAACTTAAAACAATAGGTTGTGTTTTATTAAAGTTATCACGTTCTTGGAGTGCTAATTTTGCAACATCATATTCTGTTTTAGTTTCTGGAATAAGGATAATCCAAGCACCGAATTTCGTATTATCGAGCTTAGCTTCTATCTTCCCTTTCTGCTCTTGCCAAACATTAAATGGGATTAAAGAGAGTTCCATCCAACGCATTGTCCCGGTTTCGTGATAATGTTTTTTAGCAACAATAGGCTGAAAAGATGCAATCTTATTTAACTTCACATAATCAACACTAACAACCTGTTGTAATGCATCTGTAAGAGCTGCATCAATATCAAAGTCACTACCATCGAACAGAACATAACCGCTCTTATCATAAGCCTCTCGAATTAATGAGAGATCACACAATTTTTCTAATGTTTCATCAATGTCACTGCTACTTAAACTAAAAAGATCATTCTCATCTTTCTGATTTGAGATAAAGAGAGATCTAATAATCTTATTAGAAGCAACTAAACCTGTATTCCCTCTGAAGATCTCCAATAAAGAGATAAGCTTTAAAATAGTAGCGGCTAACTCAACATCAATCTTTGATACTGAAGCCTGAGCATACAGTTTATCGAGAACCTCTTGAGCTAAGATCCAACGTCGAGAATCTGCCGATCTAGAGAGAACAAAGTCGAAATTACTCTTAATGTACTCCCAAAAGCGATCAATCCCATAGAGTTTATTTTCACTATAAGGCGTACTATTTAAAAAGTTTTGGAAACTCCCCGGCTCTTCTGAGCTTAAGAAAGTAAAAATACTTCTCTGGTTTTGGCCAAAGCTCTTTAGTGAAAGTGGCCCTAAAAGAAGCGCTATGATCGGATTTAAAGGCCAACATGCAGATAAAAGCTCTTTGTAACTTATTTCATTGATAGGTCTATTTTTCTTGATCGTCTCGATTGTTGCTTCAGTTAAAGCTGAATCGAGATTCTTTGGCTTCTCTTTATAAGTAATTGTCTTACCAATGAGGTCTAATTTCTCCTCATTTGAAGTATCAATAACTAAATCTGAAAAACGCCCATGAATTTTATACCACTCATCTTGAGTGTTTTTATTAAGGCCTGATGCATACTCAATAAAACTTTGATGCAAAATGCCAATAAAGATAAAGCGACCATCGCTATTATTAGCTAATTCAGCAACCTGTTGAAATAGATAGATATCATGATGAGAATCTAATGTACTATGTTCTAGCAATTTCCCCATCTCATCCACAATTAGAATAAAACCATCATCTTTTGCGATACGTTGACGAATATCTTCTAAGATTGCGTGAGATGTCGGCTCACAGCCTAAAGCATTAGATAAAAGCAATAGCGGCGAAATTGGCTCGCCCACTACCGGTATAATAGTTCTCTTCTTAGAAGATGAAATATAAGAATTTTTTTGCAAATCCTTATTAGTAATCTTCTCATAACAGATCTTATAAGCTTCTTTATTACTTGAAGCTAATAACTCACTTAAAAAGAGCGCAAAGCTCGATTTCCCTGAGCCATAAGGTCCTGTAAAAGTAAATGCGCCCTGCCCGTTTTGGGTAGCGCTCACAATATACTCTAAGTTTTCTTGATTCGAGGGGGAAAGGATAAAGTCCTTTAAGAATAAAGTATTTCCCTTATCATGGCTTAAGTTTGTTGATTTTTTGAAGTTCTCATTAATCTTCACATACTTATTAAAAAAGTTCTTAGATTCCATCTCTATATACTTCCCTTACTAGCTCATCACACTTCTCAATCAAATGCTCTAATTGAGTTCTCCCTTTTAGTGCCAATTGGCGTAGTCCCGCAGTCTCTGACCACTCAACCTGATCTTTAAAAAGATCTGAAGTTTCATAGATATAACTGACAATACTATTCTCATCTAACAGGAATACTCGACCTGGACTTAATGGCTCATATGCTAAAACACTCAAACTTAAAGTTTTTTGATTCTCATAACGAACCTTCCAACACTGGAAAACAGCAGACCAGAAAAGTACTGCCGGCAATGTTGGTTTTGCACCTCGATTACTCGCAAAGAAACCTTGCTTATGAATAGGAACAATCAAGCTTAATTCAGTTAAAGGAGATTCAACCGCATTATCTGTATTTTGCGAAGCTCGATACATATAGAGACGAATAATACACTCAACATCACGTTTCAATGTTGTTGCTGAAGGAACCGTATATCCTTCTTTATTACAATAATTAACAACCTCATTTTGTAATGTTTTACGATCTAAATTCAAAGAGTTATTAATATTAAAATACCAATAATAGGTTACTAATTGCGGATTAGTTGCGAGTGTATAATGCAAAATCCATAACGTCATAGGATTTTCTAAAAAGGGATCAAAACCATTATCGTCAAAAATCTCTTTTGCAAAATCAGTTAATACATTATCATCGACTAATCCTGAAACATTGCACCAATGTCGCATAGAGCCGACCATATTTTTTCCTACCCCAAATTGTGCAATTGCTTCATTTGCAGAAAAAACATCTTTTGCATTCTCTCCTCGTTCTTCCGCATTTTTCAATGCATCAAAGCTTTTTTTAAGCCATCCGTAACGCATAGGAAAGGTTTCATGCCCTGAAAATATAGGGCGCTTTACATCTTGTTGAGGTATTCTTAACATTGAAACTACCCGTTCTAAAATCAAAATCATAGCAAAATTACTAAATGTCTCTTTTCTGGAACTCCGTTCCAGAAACTCAATATTACATTAAAAAAAATTACTTTTCTGTAATTTTAGTTATTTATACAGCAAAAGGTTATGAATCATGATCTATCTAGATAACAATGCAACGACCCCTTGCGACCCTGAAATAATCGAGCGAATCAATGCCTTACTATTAGATCGGTCTATCGCAAACCCCTCTTCTAATCATGCTTTTGGTTGGAAAGCTAATAAAATATATGAAGAGACGAAAGAAAATATCGCAACTATCTACAATGCCCTTCCTAACGATATTGTCATTACATCAGGAGCAAGTGAGGCTAATAATCATGCGATTATGGGGACGATTCAATCTGCTGTATTAAGTTCTAATAACAGAAAAAAAATATTAATTTCAGCAATTGAACATAAATGTGTTTTAAATACAGTACAGTTTGCAAAAGAACTATTTAATTATGAAGTAGAGATTATCCCAGTTAATGAAGATGGAATAATCGATCTATATACATTAGAAGCAATGCTTTCAGAAGATGTTCTTATGGTTTCAGTAATGGCCGTGAATAATGAGATTGGAACTATTCAACCGATATCAAAAATAGGAGCTCTCTGCCGAAAATTTGGCGCAATATTTCATGTCGATGCTGCACAAGCTGGATATGAAAAAATTGATATTATTGAAAGCAATATTGATCTACTCAGCATCTCAGGGCATAAGATATATGCACCGATTGGCGTTGGTGTATTAATCGTCGACTCAATGTTAACAATGAAGCCTACCCCTCTTATTCATGGTGGCTTGCAACAGGAAAATCTCCGCTCAGGTACTATCTCTCCCCACTTATGTGATGCGATGGGTCTTGCTATCGCTAAAATGGATTACTTGCGGGAATCAGAAAAGATAAAACTAGAAAACCTAAGAACCCTTCTAATTAGTGCGCTTCATCAAGAAGGTATCTCTTTTGCGATTAATGGATCGATGCAACACCGACATCCCGGAAATCTTAATATCTCTCTATTGGGCTATTCTAATGATCTTGTTGTCCAAAAATTGCAGCCTGATTTTGCAATTTCTACCGGTTCAGCCTGTAACGCCGGCGTCATTCAATCATCTTATGTTCTTGAAGCATTAGGTCTTTCTGAAGAACGAATCCAGAGCGCGATTCGTATCGGTATCGGTAGATTCAATACAGAGGAAGAGATTCTTCTCTTTGCTCAAAGGCTTGCTGAAGTATTAAAAACAATGCCCTCTATCAATTAAGCTCAAGACAAACTGCCGATACTATCGATGATCAATTATTGGGATCTATTAAATCCGATATAATGGCAATCATAATCTGATATGGTCTTTTAATAGAGATTGCCGGCGCGGTCGATTTTCGATCTTGCCTATTTGATAGAGGATGGCACTGAAGATGCGTTTTGAAAAGATACTCAACCCCATTAGAACGCCAAAGACGCCGGTGGTGGAATCGCCGATGATGGCGTTTATTTTGGCGCTGATTGCGGGCTGTTTAAATGGATATACCTACCATAAAATTAAGGCATTTAGCACACTGCAATCGGGAAACTTTATTCTCCTTGGAGATAGTGCGGCAACGGGCGATTGGGAGCAGTTTAGGCGGATTATCTGGGTTGGGATCGCTTTTGGATTGGGCTCGATGACAACTGCGTTTATCGCCTATCTGGAAGAGGAGCGCCGGAAGACTTGGGCTTTTGTGATTCTCTCTTTTGAGGTATTGCTTCTGACGATCTTAGGGACCGGCATTTTAGATGGCTACCTCACCATTACCCATATCTGCCTTATTATCTCCTTTATTGCCGGCATGCAGGGAAATGCCTTTCATAAAGTGGATGGCATGACCTACGGTAATGTCGCTATTACGCCGGTGTTGCAGGAGGCTTTTAACTTTTTAATGCTAACGCTAGTCGGGCGCCTTCATGCATTGATCAAGAGCTTGATCTTCTTCTATGTGATTGCCGGCTTTGCCCTCGGCGGATTTATCGGCACCATTGCTACCGCGCACTTTAATGAGAAGATGCTCTTCTTCCCGGCATTGGTCCTTCTTTTGGTATTGATCTATCTGCTCTATGCTAAAGATGATGAGGGAGAGCCGATCGATTCTCACTATAGTTAGGATCTGATCATGAGTAGCGATCTTTAGGATTGGTCTTTAAGATTGGTCTTCAGCCGGCGCTGCCATCAATACTATAAAATAAATCTTCAAACAGAAAAGCCTTAGCAGGTGACTTTTAAATTGATCACATTGCTAAGGCTCTTTTATTGCTCTTTGGTAATGATACTTTCTACATAAAGAACATCACACCTGCTAATCCCGCGATAATTAGGGGAATATTGTAGTGTAAAAATGTAGGTACACAGGTATCCCAGATATGGTTATGTTGACCATCGGCATTCAATCCGGCAGTAGGACCTAAGGTAGAATCTGACGCAGGTGAGCCGGCATCGCCGAGTGCTGCGGCAACGACAATCAGCATCGTTGTTGCTTCTACAGAGAATCCTAACGCGATACTAAAGGGAACGTAGATAGTGGCAATGATCGGAATTGTCCCAAATGAGGTTCCAATCCCCATGGTGACTAATAATCCAACAATCAACATCATCGCAGCGCCCCAGAATTGGCTACCGCCTACAAGATCTTTAGAGACCTGAACGATATGATCAACTCCACCGGTCTCTCTTAAAAGATGCGCATAACCCGATGCGATTAACATCACAAAGGCGATAAAACCCATCAATCTTACCCCATCTAAAATCGCACTATCTTGCGCTTTAAATGGAATCGCTTTAAAGAGCACCATAACCCCTAAACCGATCAATGCACCTAACGGTAATGAACCTGTCCAGAGCTGTACAACAAAGGCACTGAGCGCCCCTAAAATCGCGCCGAGATGTTGTAGCGTGAAGTGATCCGTCACGGCTAATGCCGACTCTTTTGAAGCAATAATGGGAAGATTTTTATAATTACGCTTTTTACGATAGCTGATAAAGATCGCGATCAATAAGCCGACCACCATACTCAATGCGGGAATCCAAACATATTTCCACACTTCGGTATTGGCCACTTCCATCCCATTGAGCGTCATATTCTCGGCAACAACACCGTGGAAGATAAGCCCAAAACCAAGGGGTAATGCAACATAAGGAGCTTTAAGCCCAAAAGTTAAACAGCAAGCTGCCGCCCGGCGATCCATCTTAAGATCATTCATCATCTTCAAAAGTGGCGGAATCAAAATGGGGATAAAGGCGATATGGACCGGAATCACGTTTTGAGAAAGACACGCAACACCCGCTAAAATCAGTAAGAAGATCTTACCGCGCTTTCCAACGACTCGCTCCATCTTATTGGATAAAATGGTGGTCAAGCCTGTTTGGGCAATACCTCCGGCAAGCGCACCGAGCAAGACGTAACTCAAGGCGGTATTCGCCTGCCCTCCCATTCCTGAGACGATCAGATCCATCGTCTTACTGATATCGAATCCACCGACTAAACCACCGACGATTGCAGAGATCATAATCGCTAATAGAATATTAACGTTAATCAAACAGAGAACAATCATCAAAACTACTGAAATAAGAACTGGATTTAATAAAATTTCCATATTCTCCCCCTCCTTAAATTTTCATTTCGCTTCGAAAAGCGTTCGATTATTATAATTTTTTTACATATGAAATTGGTTGAATTTATTGGAATTGCTATCTATTTATATTTTCTCTCGATCGATACTTTTCTCCTTATGCGACAAAAGAGTGCCGATGCCACTGGTTATCTGCATTCGGCGATCTCTTAATTAAATTTAAGTCGAATTTAAATGGATGTTCTGAATCTGATTCAGGTTCAGATTCAGGTTCAGAGGAAAAAGCTAGAATTAATCTAGCTTCTTACCCAATGTTGTCTCCACCTGAGCGATCAAATCCTCACTAATAAGATCGATCACACGATGCATATCAACATAAGCGATACGATCTTCCGCTAAAGGTGCAACTTGCTTGCGAATCGCTTCATAGGCAACTTGCGTCCCTTTTCCGAGCGCTTTGCCGGCATCACGCTGATTGAGATCGATCGCCTGACATGCGAGCATCATCTCCATTCCTACAACAGATTTTGCATTGAGATAGATATCACGCGCTTTACGTGCCGCAATGGTTCCCATACTGACGTGATCTTCCTGATTGGCAGATGATGGGATCGAATCGACACTTGCCGGATGTGCTAAGACCTTATTCTCAGAGACGAGAGAAGCCGCCGCATATTGCACAATCATATAGCCGGAGTGTAATCCCCCCTGCTCTGTTAAGAATGCCGGAAGATCATTATTGAGAGCTGGATTCACAAGACGCTCAATTCGGCGCTCACTCACATTGGCAATCTCTGCAAGAGCAATGCCTAAGAAGTCGAAGGCGAGAGCCATCGGTTGCCCGTGGAAGTGGCCGCCGGAGATCCCCATTCCCTTATCACGCAGAATGATAGGATTATCGGTTACGGAGTTGATCTCGATCTCAACGCGCTCTCGCACATAGTTAAGCGCATCGTGACTTGCACCTTGAATTTGGGGGGCGCAACGCAAAGAGTAAGCATCTTGAACGCGCAGATCCCCTTGATGTGTTGTTCGCTCACTGCCGGCTAAAAGGGTGAGAAGATTAGCGGCAACGCGCTGTTGTCCGGGATGTGGACGAAGGGCATGCAATTCTGGAATAAAGGGATCGGTAATCCCATTGAGCGCTTCAATCGTTAAACTTGTGGCGATATCGCTCGCTTTAAGGAGCGTGATGGAATCGAAGACGGTTAAAGCGCCGACCGCAGTCATCACCTGTGTCCCATTGATGAGCGCTAATCCCTCTTTTGAGGTAAGCTCAATCGGCTCAATCCCTGCACGCGCCATCGCTTCACGACCGGCAAGCATCTCACCCTCATATTCTGCTTCCCCTTCCCCAATCATCGGTAGAACCATATGAGCAAGCGGTACTAGATCGCCACTTGCGCCGAGAGAGCCCTTCTCATAAATTTTGGGATGAACGCCTCTATTGAGCATCTCGATCAACGTCTGCAGAGTACTTAAACGGATGCCAGAGAAACCTTTGGCAAGATTGTTGATGCGCAGTAACATAATCGCACGCACCACTTCACGGCTAAAGCAGTTACCAATCCCGCAAGAGTGGCTAATGATCAGATTCTTCTGCAGATCTTTCGCTTCCTCTTTGGAGATATGGACAGTACTAAAGTTACCAAAGCCTGTGGTAATGCCGTAAACAGCTTCGCCCGATTCAACTAACTGATCGACAAATTGACGTGACTTTTCCACCTCTTCAATGGCTGATGCACTCAATTCTATCGGCGCATCTTCCCGCGCAACACGGACAATATCCTCTAACGTTAAACTATGACCATCAATCTTGATATATTCTTGTGACATACTCTTCTCCTTCTATTGAGAATTGTTAAGAAGCTCGAGAGATTTGTGTAATAACTTCACGCCCCTATCTCGATTCTTTTCCTCATTCTCATCTATTTATATTTGTTGTTTTATTAGTTGTTTATTAACGGTTTATGGGCTGTTTATTAGTTGTCTATTAGTTGTTTATGGATTTTTTATCGGTTATTTCATTATCTCGATACAACTTTGATGCATTTGCGACATTGCAGTGCCGCAATAAGATCCATTTAGAAGGTCAGAAGGAGAATCTCGATCGATCGAGAGCGATCCACAATATTGCTTAGTCAACAGATGACGATATTGCCGAATGAATTGCCTGACGAATTGCCTCACAAATTGTCTAGTCAATTTCTATCTCCTCCTATTACTCCATCTAAAATGAACGCTTCGATTTCTCTTTATTATTTAATTCGCCATCAACAGACGCTAAAATCAATGTGTTACATCTTAATAGTGTGATCTCTTCTTATATTTTCTTTATCGTTACTTTATCGTTACTTTATCGCTATTTGTATAGACATTTATAGATCACCCCATCACTTAATCACGATTCAAAAATTACGGCAACATTTTTTCGCAAATTTTAAGGACAAAAAAGAGGAGAAAAGAGAATTTATATCGTTAAATCAATCGATTAGAGAAAAAGAGGACTTTTAAAAAAAGTGACCAAAAGGCAGAAAAAAGGAAACACTTTTCAAAAAATAGCGTTTAATATCAAGCTATTACACTACTATAGCAGTACAGCAATACAGCCCTTGAGAAGCAGATTTTGGGGAGATAACAAATAACCCCATAAAATCACTTTATGGGGTTATCACTTACTGGAAAAGAGCGACTTTAGTATTATCGAGTATCATCTCGCTTTATCACTTTAGGATTTTGGCGTAGCTGCCGGCGTACTATCAACCTTGCTCGCTACTGCATCTGCCTCTGGAAGAGGAGCTGCCGGCATCTCTGGTTGCTTCACCTCAACTTTCAACGCGCCCTCATTATTATCAAGATAGAGAAGCTGTGTCGTATCGGCAAAATCAGCACCATTTTTATGGACGATCTCAATAATCTTCAGATAGACCTCTTGTTGCGCCTCTAACCACTCTGCCCATTTTACCGTCTTGGTAAAGCAGTAGATCATAATATTGAGGGAAGATTCCCCAAAATCATTAAAGTAGACTAATAGCGTCTGCGTTAGATCGATCTTAGGATTCTGCTGCAACATGGTTCGGATATCATTCACCACCGCATCCATCTTGTCGGCATCTTCATAACGCAGGCCGATCTCCGTATTGATCCGGCGATTGGTCATTCTCCCGGGGTTCTCAACACTAATTGAGGAGAAGAGCGCATTAGGAATATAGAGCGGACGATTATCAAAGGTCATAATCTTGGTACTGCGCCAGCCGATCTCTTTAACAACCCCTTCAATCTTACGATCTGGGGAGTTGATCCAGTCACCGATATTAAAGGGGCGCTCAAAGAAGAGCATCACGCCGGAGAAGAAGTTACTTAAGACATCTTTACTCGCAAAACCGATCGCAATGCCACCAATGCCCCCAAAAGTCATCAATCCAGAGAGACTCAAGCCAAAATGCTCGCCAAAGAGAAGCAGAACCACTAAGAAGATTGCAATCTTTAAGACGCGGGTAATGATCTTTGCCGAGGTTTTATCCGCCCCCTTCTCAATCTGCGAACGCTCTAAACTATTAACCATAAAGAAGAGCGATTGAATCAGAATTAATCCAATTAGAATCATCTGTACAATCACAACCATCTTCGCCGTGATCACCTTGATGTGGAAGTCGATCAATGCCATCTGCAGATATTGGGAGAGAACAAAGACAGCAAAGGCTAAAACCCCGCCCAAAATAAAGTGACTTAAGATGCCATTGGTGGTCCAACGCTTTTTACGCACAATAAAACGAATAATAAAGTAGATAAAAAAGAGGAATAATAGTATCCCCAAACCGATCCCATATTTAATCACCAAGGGGTTGCCTAATATCTCTTCTATACCGAATGGATCTGTTAATGTCTCTTTCATATTCTTTTACTCCTAACTATCGACCTTCATAGTGTACACCGAGCCTCCCATAATCCCAATGGAGAAATCTACGCTTTATATATGCTTCAGATAACAATTGAGTTTCTCAAAAACGAAACTTTAACGATCTCTATTTAGATCCTAGTCGATCTTGTCGATAATACTGAAACGACATAAGATATGTTTTATATTATTAATATTTAATGTAAATTATTGACACAGGCAATAATCGTATAAAAAAACAAGCAACGATTGTAAATTGATTAGTCAATAGATGCTTCTAACATATATAATATATTAACTATATTTCACAGTAACTAACAATACTGAATGAGCTCGCGCTAGGAGTTAATCATGCCTCAAAAAAAAGAGAAACCATTATGGCTGAGGATTTTAGCTATATTCACTCTAATTTCAGTCATTATAATCACTCTCTTAACATTACAAGAGAACCGTACGCCTACTAAGCCAAAACAATTTTATCTTCCTTCAAAAGCGAATATTGAGCAAGGTCGCTATCTAGCTATTCTAGGAAACTGTGCTACTTGTCACACAGCAGATAAAGCACATCCTTTTGCCGGTGGAGTCCCCATTAATATACCGATAGGGACAATTTATGGCAGTAATCTTACCCCCTCTGCAGACTTTGGAATTGGCCGTTGGAGCGAGAGTGACTTTTTCAATGCCATGACACACGGAATCGCACCCCCCTCACGAAATCTCTATCCCTCAATGCCCTATCCTTACTTTCAAAACCTCACACGCACCGATAGTAATGCACTCTATGCTTACTTTATGACGCTTCCTGAAGTCAATAGTGCGCCGCCTCAAAATAAAATTCGATTCCCCTACAACCAACGTCTTCTCTTAAAACTATGGAACCTCTTCTTTCTCAAGAGTCAGCCATTGCCGACACTTTCAAAGGGTACATCAAAATCATGGAAGCGAGGAGAATATCTGGTCAATACCGTCAGCTATTGTGGTATGTGCCACTCACCGAAAGGAAAATTTGGCCAACTAGATCGGGATCACTATCTCGAAGGAGGTAGCTTTAATGGCATTGATGCACCCAACATCACACCAGAAGCGCTAACTAAAAAGGGATGGAACCTTGATAATCTAGAGCGCTATCTACAAAGTGGCGTTGCCCCACAAGGGGTAGCATCAGGACCGATGGCACAAATTATTAAAGAGAGCACATCTCAAATGAAGCCCTATGATCTTCATGCAATTGCCACATTTTTACTAGGAGAAGAGGAAGATGAGGAAAATGAGGAAGATCCGGAAAAAGAGATAATACTCGATTTAAATAGTAGCGAAAAGCATAAAATTTGAAGCAAGAAGCTTAACAACATCCTCTCGATCATCTCCTTTCGTAATAGTGGGAATGTGCGTATTCAGCCTTTTAAGAAATAACCTAATCTTCCTTTATCAATTCGTTATAAATTTAGCATCCCAAAAGGTTGTTCCTTACATGGCTACAGTCTATATTGATGCTATTGATGTACTATCTCTAAGCAGTGCTCTTCTCTTTAATCATTGAAGCCTGCTTCTTGCTCTTACTCCATCTGAATTGCATCTTGTTACACTTTAAGCTATCTAGATCATCGCTAATGATAGTGAGTGATATCTGGTTATCTAACGCTATCATCAATTTTGCTGAGCGCCTCTCTGCAAAAGGAGTCTTATCTATGGCTATTGGTATCTTTATTATGGCTGCCGGCATGAGCCGTCGCTTTAAAGCAGAGAGTAATCAACATAAACTGCTCGTATCGCCCCCGCTATTTGAAGAAGCCCTTCTTACGATCACCTATAATCGTGTTAAAGGGGCCTTTAAAGGGGAGGAGATTGCGATTATCACCAATCATGCAGAGCCGGAAGTCACAGCGCTCGCCCGCTCATTGCATCCCCAGATCCTCACCATCGAGAGTGATGGTTTAGGCGAGAGTATCGGTTTAGCGGCCAAAGCGCTACTGCTTGCCGATGATGCTCCTTTTAAAGCATTAGAGGGGATCTTTATCCTGCCGGCGGATCTTCCCTATCTCTTAACAGAGACACTGATTCTACTCAAAGGGTATCTTGAAAAGTCGGAGCATCCTATTATTCGCCCGCTCTTTGATCATATGCCGGGGCATCCTGTTGGCTTTAAAGCGATGCTCTTTCCAGAATTAGCACAACTCTCCGGCGATCTAGGCGCACAAAAGCTGCTAAAACCGGAGATGACTCGAAATATCTCCGTCTTCGATCCCGGCGTTATTTGGGATATCGACACCCCGGAAGATCTACTCACCAAACCAGGCGATCATCAATGGTATACAGCGCCCTATCTTCGGGTGAATCGGTAATTTTAAGATAATTTTATAAATGGGAGAGAAGGTAATCTCGCATCTATAGAATGTAGAAAATAATATAACAATCGCTACAACGATCACTATAAAGATTACTATAAAGATCATGGCATCAGATCCCATCTACAGATCATCAAAAAGGAATCATCACGGAGGAGAGAATGAAACAACTCGATCTACTTGTCATTGAGACGGCGGAGATGTGGCTTACTCAAGGAGAGACAATTTGGCTCTGCACGGTACTTCGCACCTATGGCTCTGCACCGCGCTCTCCGGGTGCGCTCTTTGCCGCTAATAGTCGGGGGGAATATGTGGGTTCTCTCTCCGGCGGTTGTATCGAGGAGGATCTCCTTGCCAAAATTAAGCAAAATTGGTTTCAACAGCAGAGTGAGCTCATTATCTATGGTGAGATGAGTGATCATTTTCGCCCTAATCGACAGCTTCCCTGTGGTGGGACGATCGATGTACTACTTGAACGGCTTACACCCACATCTACAAATCGAGCCTATCTACAAGCGATGTCTCGCGCTTTTACCGGCAAAGAGAAGCTGATTAAAAGGGTTATATTGGGGGAGTCGGCACAATTATCAGATCACTCTGATGAAGCTTCTTCGCAGATTGAAGAGATCGATGGTGTAATTACACTTCCTTTAGAGGCTGAGAATCGAATCTTTATTGCCGGTATCTCCGCCGTGGCCCTCTACACAATCGATTTTGCCACGACACTAGGCTTTAAGGTAATTGTAGCCGATGATCGGCAAGAGGAGCTTCGACAATTAGAGAGCTCTCCTCTGCTTGAAAGGATAACGCTATTGAAGACCTTTCCAGCGACTTATCTTGAAAATGAGGGTGCTTCGGAGCAGACGGCGATTCTTTCACTAACACATGATCCCCGCATTGATGATTTTACAATGATCGCCGCTTTAGCAACGCCGGCATTCTATATCGGCGCAATGGGGTCAAAACGCAATAGTACTCATCGTTTAGCACGTCTACGGGAATGCACCGATTATCAAGAGCATGATCTCGCTCGAATCCACGCCCCAATCGGTCTTCCTATCGGCAGTAAAACACCGGCAGAGATCGCCCTTGCCATCGTTGCAGATATTGTTCGCGTAAAAAATGGGATCTCCCTCTAAGAAGATCCCTGATCTTGTTTGTAACAGAGATAGAAGCTGAACGTTGCCGGTCCTTACTATCGCGTACTTTCACAAATCACGCGCCGGCAGTAGGAGATCTTCTATCGCCAATAACTTTCTTATTTTTTTGAAATAACATAGGTTGATGAGTTGCCGGAGATTACCATTGTATCCTTCCATAATTTGCATGCCGGCAAATATCGCTACTTCAGCAATATCATCCTCGGCACTGAAAGTACCAATTCGCGGGCATGCATAGGCTAAAAGAACAAAATAGTCGGCTCCCGCGGCTCCACGAATTTTCTTAAGAATGATTGATTGAGATAAAAAAGGCTGAACGTTGCCGGTCCTTACTATCGCGTACTTTCACAAATCACGCGCCGGCAGTAGGAGATCTTCTATCGCCAATAACTTTCTTATTTTTTTGAAATAACATAGGTTGATGAGTTGCCGGAGATTACCATTGTATCCTTCCATAATTTGCATGCCGGCAAATATCGCTACTTCAGCAATATCATCCTCGGCACTGAAAGTACCAATTCGCGGGCATGCATAGGCTAAAAGAACAAAATAGTCGGCTCCCGCGGCTCCACGAATTTTCTTAAGAATGATTGATTGAGATAAAAAAGGCTGAACGTTGCCGGTCCTTACTATCGCGTACTTTCACAAATCACGCGCCGGCAGTAGGAGATCTTCTATCGCCAATAACTTTCTTATTTTTTTGAAATAACATAGGTTGATGAGTTGCCGGAGATTACCATTGTATCCTTCCATAATTTGCATGCCGGCAAATATCGCTACTTCAGCAATATCATCCTCGGCACTGAAAGTACCAATTCGCGGGCATGCATAGGCTAAAAGAACGAAATAGTCGGCTCCCGCGGCTCCACGAATTTTCTTAAGAATGATTGATTGAGATAAAAAAGGCTGAACGCTGCCGGAGATGACCACTGCGAGCTTCAACGATTTGCATGCCGGCAAATATAGCTACTTCAACAATATCACCCTCAGCGCTTAGTTCGTTCCGTATGCTAAGGTTGCAATCTCTTTGGGCATAATCATCACTGAAGAGCCATCTTTTGTATAGAGATCACTTGGATTGAGATACTTGATGGTATGCTCTTTTAATCCATAACGACGTGCAGCTTCTAAGAGCTCTTTTTTATTGGGGGATTTCACCGCAATAATTTCCGGGATTGATTCGACCGGCACTTCGAGTTGCGATTTCTCTAATGCTAATTGTGAAAGCGCTAAAACACGAGGAATATAAGCTTTAGTGATGGGAGGTAGATCTAAATTCCAGAAATTCACCGGCTTGCCTGCTGCACGATTCTTCTTCATACTCCGAAGAACTCGCCCTTCCCCAGCATTGTAAGCAGCTAACGTCAAGAGCCAATCCCCATCAAAACGGCGATTAAGGTATTCTAGATAATCGAGCGCGGCCTCTGTGGCACGAACGAAGTTTAAACGCCCATCTGACTTTTGTGAAATCTGAATACCAAAAGTCTTTGCTGCCGCAGGGCCTAATTGCCAAAGCCCAATATGTTGACCATTACGCGCATTAGGACGATAACCACTCTCCACTAAAGGAACAAAAGCAATCTCAAGCGGCAAACCACGTCGCGCTAACTCATCAACAACATAATTGAAGACCACAAGCCCATCACCATCAAGATGCGTGAAGACTCCGGCATTTTTTGTCTCATAATTTTGGATCATGGCACGAACGCGGGCGTGATCTTTATCTCCCATTCCCATTCCATTGTTGAGTTTTGTGGTAAGGAGTAGATCCGGTTCGTAAAGTTGTGCGCGCTCTCGCCCAGAAGCGAAAGTGAGGGTGAGCAGCGATGCCATTAGGCAGAGTGTCAGAAAAAATAGCTGCAGTGAAACCCGGCGCCAAGAGGTGATACGACCTAAATAATCGATTGAAAAATAACTCTCTTTTTTAGTCATCCCATTCATTCTATTTGTTAAACAGAAAAGGAGTATAACTGAGATTGATCAAAAAAACCGCTTTATTTTTTTTATCAGAACGATTTTATACCTATAGTTAATCCTTTTTTAATCCTTTTTAAATCTTTTTTCATAAGGCTTAAAAAGGTGATAGAAGGTTATTAAAGAACGCTTGAGGCGCGATGAAGAAATGGTTAAAAAAACATTTAAAACCCCCAGCTAAACGACTTTAGCTTCTAACTTTCCTCTAACTTTAATGTCTATTTGTAATATCTATTTACGACTATTTTGCCTATCTGCGTCTATTTATGCCTATTTATTAGCCGACTGAGCCATAGATCTCGCTGTAATAGAGGGTAGATGCCCCTCTCTCTTAAATTTAAGATGCATTCTAAGTAGCGCGAAAGAGAGATCTTTAAAATAAAATATGCCAAATGAAAAGCCTTAATGGTATAAAGGAATATTTAGGCACTCTTAAAAATTATGCGGTAAAATGTCACTTATGATAAATCAAGAAAAGCACAAAAAAATCCTTCTGATCAATGGAGTTAACTTAAACCTCTTAGGAATGCGTGAGCCTGAAATTTATGGCCACACAACACTTGAGATGCTTGAGTCGCACTTAGTTGAGTGCGGGAAGGCGTGCAATATCGATTTAATCACAATGCAGAGTAATCGCGAATATGAGATTGTCGAAGCAATTCATGCAGCAAAGCAGAATAATATTGAGGGCATTATTATCAATCCCGGCGCCTTTACCCATACAAGTATCGCCATTCGTGATGCTTTTCTCGGCGTAGAGATACCCTTTGTAGAGATCCATATCTCAAATGTCTTTAGGCGAGAGTCTTTTAGACACACCTCTTACCTATCAGATATCGCTAGCGGCGTCATCGTCGGATGTGGTCTTTATGGCTATGAACTTGCACTACTCAATATTACGAATATAATCTCTAACAAATACTCGAACAAATAGATCGAAATAAGGAGATTCCTCTATGGAATCTCCTTATCATTTTACATAGGAGCTAATCTTAATGGATATTAAAGAAATTGAAAAACTCGTAGAACTCATTGATAACTCATCCATCGATGAAATCGAGATTACAGACGGTGAAGAGTCACTTCGTATTAGCCGCTTTCCAAAAGAGACGCAGGTATTTACCGGTCAGATGCCAATGATGCAGCCACAAGCTGCGCCTCAAACAAATGTGCAGATGCCATCCGTAGCGACAACTTCAGCGCCAGAAGCAGCTCCTGCTGAACTCTCTGGAAAAATTGTTCGTTCACCAATGGTGGGAACATTCTACCGTGCAGCTTCCCCTACGTCAGACCCATTCACAGAAATCGATGCGCAAGTTAATGTTGGCGATGTTGTCTGCATTATCGAAGCGATGAAGATGTTTAACCAAATTGAAGCGGAAGTTTCAGGAAAAGTTGTGAAATTCTTAGTAGAAAATGGTGAGCCTGTAGAGTTTGATCAGCCTCTCATGATCCTTGAATAAGGAGCTATTTAGAGATGTTAAAGAAAGTATTAATTGCAAACCGCGGAGAGATCGCGCTGCGAATTCTAAGAGCTTGTAAAGAGCTTGGAATACAGACAGTTGCCGTTCACTCAACCGGTGATAAAGATCTTAAGCATGTGCGCCTTGCAGATGAGTCTGTCTGTATCGGTCCACCTGCGCCAGGTCTGAGCTATCTCAATATTCCGAGCATTATTGCTGCTGCTGAATTAACCAATGCCGATGGTATCCATCCCGGTTACGGTTTCTTAGCAGAGAATGCTGATTTTGCAGAACGTGTTGAGAATTCTGGATTTACCTTTATCGGCCCTACTGCAGAGACAATCCGCATTATGGGAGATAAAGTTTCCGCCAAGAAAGCGATGATTGAAGCAGGGGTCCCTTGTGTTCCCGGCTCTGGCGATGCTTTAAGCGATAATAAAGAAGAGAACCTCCGTCTTGCACGTGAAGTTGGCTATCCGATTATTGTTAAAGCTTCCGGCGGTGGCGGTGGTCGCGGGATGCGTGTTGTAGAGTCTGAAAAAGATCTACTTCGCTCTATCGAATTGACTAAATCAGAAGCTCTTGCTGCTTTTGGGAATCCAGAAGTCTATATGGAGCGCTACCTTCAAAAGCCTCGCCATATTGAGATCCAAGTTTTAGCAGATGGCCAAGGCAATGCGATTCATCTCGGTGAGCGTGACTGTTCATTACAGCGTCGTCATCAGAAAGTATTGGAAGAAGCGCCAGCGCCTGGTATTACGGCAGAAGAGCGTGCACGCATCGGTCAAGCGTGTGTTGAAGCGTGTAAACGTATCAACTATCGTGGTGCAGGAACTTTTGAGTTCCTCTATGAAAATGGTGAATTCTTCTTTATTGAGATGAATACCCGTATTCAAGTTGAGCATCCTATTACAGAGATGATTACAGGGGTTGACCTTGTTCGTGAGCAACTTAAAATCGCAAGTGGTATGCCGTTAACCTTAACGCAAGATGATATTAAGTTTGAAGGTCATGCGATCGAATGCCGTATCAATGCGGAGCATCCTGAGACCTTTATCCCATCACCGGGCTTAATCACCAATTATCATCCACCAGGTGGTCCAGGGATTCGCATCGATACCCATATCTATGCAGGTTACACTGTTCCGCCCTTCTACGATTCGATGATTGCAAAAATTATCTCTTACGCACCAACGCGTGATATGGCAATTGGTCGCCTTAAAAATGCGCTTCATGAGCTCATTATTGAAGGAATCAACACCAATGCTGAATTGCATCTTCGTATCTTAAATGATCCTGTCTTCCTTAAAGGTGGCATGGATATTCACCATCTTGAGAAGATGTTGAAAGAGAGCAAAGTAGAAGCATAATAGGATCATTACAGTCAAAATAGAAAGAGAGCGATCGAATTAAACCGATCGCTCTCTCTTTTTGTCGCTTATACTTATATTCTTCAAGCCCTATTCAAAGCTCTGTTCAAGCTCTATTTAAGAACCTCATCCTTCATCATCTCGATATGGAGATCATCACTATTGATGCAAGGGATAAAGGTATAGGCTTCCCCGCCTGACTCCATAAAGAGTTCATAATTCTCCATCGCCATCTCTTCTAATGTCTCTAAGCAATCGGCACTAAAGCCGGGGCAGAAGACGGCAATCTTGGTAATAGCATTGCCGGGCGCTTCTTCAAAAAATTGTGCGGCATAAGGTTGGAGCCACTCTGCACGTCCAAAGCGTGATTGGAAAACGGTCTCAAAGCGCTCTAAGGGTTCTCCCATTCGCTCTGCGATCAGGCGAGTTGTCTCTAAGCATTGATCATAATAGGGGTCACCATCGAGATAAGTTTGACGAGGCATACCGTGATAAGAGAAAACATACTTATCGAGCTCAAGACCTTTTGTCGATTCGCGGATACGTTCAACACAGGCATCGATATAGTATGGGTTTTGATAATAGGCACCCAAGACTCGTAATGCGGGGAAATAACGAAGCTCTCGTAGTACCTCGCCAACCTTATCCATCACAGATGCTGTCGTTGCTGCAGAATATTGAGGATAGAGGGGAAAGATCACGATCTCATCGACCTTATCGGCAATCAACTTCTTAATCGCCGATTCGATCGAAGGGTTGCCATAACGCATCGCAATTTCAACTTGGTAATTATTCGGCAATAATTGCGTTAACTTCTCCGCTTGCGCCTTTGTAATATTGAGTAATGGCGAACCATTATCCCAAACCTCTAGATATTTCTCCGCCGACTTTTGTGGGCGAGTATTGAGGATAATCCCGTAAAGAATGGGATACCACTTCCATTTAGGCTCCTCAATCACGCGAGGATCTTTCAAAAACTCTTCAAGATAGACCTTCAGCGCCTCTTTTGTAGGAGCATCGGGAGTCCCTAAATTTGTTAATACAACACCAATTTTCTTCATTCTTAAATCTCTACTTTATCGTCGTGAATTTTATGTGAATCATTGCATCAATAAAAAGGGGTATCCCCTTACGGCATCATCTCTTCTACGTCATCGGTTATCATCGATATCATCAATGTTTCGATCTCTCTAGCACTTTTGAGATAACACATTACATAATTCTCTATTCTAACAGTAGCAGCAAGAAGTTGGCTAATGATTCTCATCATCATTTTCAATCACCCTCTTTCAGATATCCAATTGAGAGTTCGCTACTTGCCGATACCTCATCAGCCTATTTTTTCATGAAGATTCTTAAGAAGGTTCATGGAGCCGCGGGAACCGACCATTTCGTTCTTTTCACCTCTGCATGCCCGCTGTTCGGCACTTTCAGCACCAGGATGATATCGCTAAAGTAACGATATTTGCCGGCATGCAAATTTTGGAGGGATGCAATGGTCATCTCCGGCAACTCATCAACCTATATTATTTCAAAAAAATAAGAAAGTTATTGGCGATAGAAGATCGCCAACTGCCGGCGTGCGATTTATGGAAGTACGCAATAGTGAGGACCGGCAGCGTTCAGCTTTTTCTGTCTCACTTTTTTATCTCAAACAATGATTCCTAAGAAGGTTCATGGAGCCGCGGGAACCGACCATTTCGTTCTTTTCACCCCTGCATGCCCGTAAATTGGCATCTTTGATGCCGGCACTAAAACTACATATTACCTACGAAAATATCCATAAAAAAAGCTAATGTGATCTGATCGATCATCATTAGCTTATTTAATACTTGATATTTTAGGACGCCGCTATTAGCAACGCATCAACATTGATTAACCTAAAAGTGATTTAACTGCTTCTGCTTCTTCACGAAGTTCTTTCTCAGTTGCATCCATCTTCTCACGTGAGTAGTCAGAGATCTCAAGACCTTGAACGATCTCAAAATCACCATCTTTACAGATACATGGATATGAGTAGATGATTCCTTCTTCGATACCATATGAGCCATCAGCAGGTACTGCCATAGAGACCCAATCGCCCTCTTTCGTACCTAATGCCCATGAACGCATATGATCGATTGCAGATGATGCCGCAGATGCCGCTGAAGATGCACCACGTGCTTTGATAATCGCTGCACCACGTTGTTGAACTTGTGGAATATACTCGTTTTCATACCAATCACGCTCAATTAACTCAAGCGCTGGCTTACCATTAATAGTTGTAAAGGTAAGATCAGGATATTGTGTTGAAGAGTGGTTGCCCCAGATTGTCATCTTTTTGATGTCATTGATGTGTGAACCTGTCTTCTCTGCAAGAAGGCTTAAACCACGGTTATGGTCTAAACGTGTCATTGCATGGAAATGACGTGGGTTAAGATCTGGTGCATTCTTCATTGCGATCAATGCGTTTGTATTTGCTGGGTTACCAACAACTAATACTTTAACATCACGGCTTGCGTGATCATTAAGCGCTTTACCTTGTGGACCAAAGATCGCACCGTTTGCTTCAAGAAGATCTTTACGCTCCATACCTGGACCACGTGGACGCGCACCAACGAGCATCGCATAGTCAGTATCTTTAAATGCAACGTTAAGATCATCTGTTGCGATGATATCTTGCACTAATGGGAACGCACAGTCATTGAGCTCCATCACAACACCTTTAAGCGCTTCTAACGCTGGGGTGATCTCTAGAAGCTGAAGGATAACAGGCTGATCTGGACCTAACATATCGCCTGCTGCGATACGGAATGCCATTGCATAACCGATATTACCTGCTGCACCTGTGATGGTTACTCGTACTGGTTTTTTCATATTTGCTTCTCCTCATAAATAGAATGCACTGTCATTAAAAACTTTTGATAAAACTTTTTGATAAAGCTTTTGAGTAAAGCTTTTTAATCTGTGTCGAATGAATGTTTGTAGTGAATATGTAATTTTTCTATTATACGCCATTCAGTCGTAATGTCTTCTCTATTGTCTATCACTTTTATAAAAGTAATATCACAATCAATGTCTCAACTAATGTCTAAACTAATGTCTAAACTAATGTAGCAACAAATGTTAACGGTACTGTAAATTTTTTAAAATCTTTCAAGGAAATAGTTCAAAGAAGTCTTTCAGAAGATTTTAAAGGGCATTGAAGGAGATATTAGCGAAGCTTAATCGAAGCTAAACCGACCAATACTAGGATAAAGGTAAAGATCCAGAATCGGACAATCACGCGCGGCTCCGGCCACCCTTTTAATTCAAAATGGTGATGAATCGGTGCCATTCTAAAGAGACGCTTTTTGCGCAACTTAAAGGATGCAACCTGTAGAATTACAGAAAGTGTCTCCATCACAAAGAGCCCACTCATAATAAAGAAGACAAGCTCTTGACGCACAATAACCGCAATGACTCCTAATACGCCCCCCAATGAGAGCGCGCCCACATCTCCCATAAAGACCTGAGCGGGATAGGTGTTAAACCATAAAAAGCCCAAGCCCGCCCCCACAATCGCAGCACAAATTACTAATACCTCTCCTGCGCCTTCCACATAAGGGAGCGAGAGATAATCTGCAAAGACCATATTGCCGGCAATATAAGCAAAGATCGCTAATGCCCCGCCTACCATAATGGTCGGCATAATCGCTAAGCCATCTAAGCCATCGGTCATATTGACCGCATTACTCGCACCAACAATAACAAGATAGGTAAAAGGGATAAAGAGAATCCCTAAGGGGATCGCTAAATCTTTAAAGTAAGGGATTAAGAGATCGGTATCTGAAGGTGCTTCTGCCGTAAAGTAGAGCGCACATGAGGCAAGTAACCCTGCGGCACTGAGATAGAGATACTTCTCTTTTGCCCGCAATCCTAAGGATTGCTTCTTCACCACTTTACGATAATCATCCAGGAATCCAACTGCACCAAAACTGAGCAACACAAAGAGCACGACCCAGACATCAAAATTGGTCAGATCTGCCCATAAGAGCGTCGAGATCAGAATTCCAAAGATAATGAGGATTCCCCCCATTGTCGGCGTTCCCTGCTTAGAGAGGTGACTCTCCGGGCCATCATTACGGACAAATTGACCGATCTGCTGCTTTTGAAGATAACGAATAAAACTTGGGCCAAAACCGATACTAAAGACAAGCGCCGTCAAGGCCGACATAATTCCGCGCATCGTGATGTATTGAAAAACACGTAGCGGCGACCAGTAATCAGCCAAGAGAGAGAGAAGCGCATACAACATAGTGGTGAATCCTTTAAACGAACTATTCTAATGAAGTAGTGAGTGGAGTGTAACTTGAGTTACTATTTGAGTTACTATTTGAGTTACTATTTGAGTTACTATTTGAGTTACTATTTGAGTTACTATTTGAATTTCTAATTGGGTTTTTAATTGAGTTATTAGTTAGGCTCTTAATTGAATGATTAATTGAGCTCTTAATTGAGTTATCAATCGAAGGATAAGTTCAACTCTTCTAGCATGATTCATGGTTCCATGAGTCATTATGCAATTACTCATCATCGCGATACTCACGCTCCCGGAGAAGCGCTTCATAAAAGTATTGCATATTCATGCTATTAGAACCTTTTAGAAGTATCGTTAAGAGCGTTGAGTCCTCATAAGTTGCAATCGCCTCTTTAAGCGTATCAAGCAATGATTGATGATCGGGAAAACTGATAGCGCCATCGCCAAAACCTTCAACACTTGCCTTAGTCAATTCCCCTAAGGCAAAGAGCTGGCTAAAACCTGCCTCTTTCGCATAGTGGCCACATTCACGATGGATTGCGATCTCCTCTTTTCCTAATTCTCGCATATCCCCTAAAACTAACCAGCGAACGCCGGCATTACAGGCATCAATTCCTGCTTTTAAGGAGTTAGGATTTGCATTGTAGGCATCGTTGACTAGTTGCACATTCTCTTTGAGCTTCACAACTTGTAATCGCCCTTGAACAGCTTCTAAGCGCTCAAGCCCTTTCTGAATCGTGGTGATCGACTCGCCGGCGGCAACTGCAGCGGCAGAGGCGGCTAAGGCATTGAGAATATTGTGGCGTCCTAACAATTTTAATTCGATCTTCCGCTTCTCATTGAGGGGTTTTAACTCTAACTCAAAAGAGCGTCCTTCAATCTGATGCGCCATCACATCGGCGGTCGATTTAATACCAAATGTGAGACTCTTAAAATCGATCACATCTTGTAGCCACTTCTCCGCAAACGCATCATCGGCATTGATAATTGCCGTTCCCTCTTTCGCAAGACCTAAAAAGATCTCCGCCTTTGCTTCAGCAACACCTTCAAGAGAGCCAAATCCCTCCAGATGACAAGCACCGGCGTTATTTAAGATCGCAATATCAGGCTTTACAATCTTTGTTAAATACTCAATCTCATGAGGATGATTCGCCCCCATCTCGATCACGGCATGCGTATGATGTTTATTGAGGCGAAGTAGCATCAATGGACAACCAACATGATTATTGTAGTTGCTCTCCGTTGCTAAAACATCGTGGTTCAGTGAGAGGATCGAGGTGATCATCTCTTTCAGTGTGGTCTTACCATTCGATCCCGTTAAGGCGATCATCGTTCCTTGCCACTCTTTACGCCAAGCTTTGGCAATTTTCCCTAAAGCTTTTTGGCTATCTTTAACAACAATCTGTGCAATCTGTGCGGAGGGGACAAAGCGCTCAACAACGGCACCAATCGCCCCATTGAGTTCAGCGCTCTCTAAATAATCGTGAGCATCAAAGCGATCCCCTTTCCATGCAAAAAAGAGCTCACCCGGCTTGAGTTTACGCGTATCACTTGCGCCTCCAAAGAAGTAGGCATCCTGCCCGATCAGCTCACCATTCATAATTTTAGCGGCATCAGATAGCTTCATACGATAACTCCTCGTTATTCTTCTCTACTTCAGCAAAGTCGGAGAAATAGATCTCTCTATCTCCTAAAATTTGGTAATCTTCATGCCCTTTTCCGGCAATCAGAATAATATCGCCCGGCGCACTTCTCTGAATTGCAGTTGCAATTGCGGCCGCTCGATCTGCTTCAATCAATATATTTTCACTTGTAGGATCGCTCAATCCCGCCTGAATATCCTCAATAATTGCCATCGGCTCTTCGAAGCGAGGATTATCACTCGTGATAATGATCTTATCGGCATGCGCCTCTGCAATCGCCGCCATCAATGGCCGTTTTCCTTTATCACGATTGCCGCCACAACCAAAAACTACAGAGAGCGAACCCTCATCGAGATGATCTCTTAAGGAGATAAGCGCCTGCTTTAACGCATTGGGTTTATGGGCATAATCGACAACTGCAACCGCCCCATTTTTAAGATGGAGCATCTCCATACGCCCTTTTACATGGGTAATATGGGGAATAATCTCCACAACCCACTCAATACGGAGACGAAATGAGAGAAGAACCGCGATCGCTGCTACTAAGTTATAGGCATTAAAAGCGCCATAGAGCGGACTTGCAATCGGGTAAGCCGCGCCCTCAAAGTTGAGCGTAAAGCGCAGCCCTTCCGCATGAAGCTCTAGATTCTCAATATGGAGGTAGCGAGGATCATCAACAGGTTTCGTCCCAAAAGGGAAGAGTCGCACCTCAGGACGTTCCTGCTTTAAGCGCTGATAGAGTGTCGCTCCAAAGGGATCATCGAGATTGATAACACTATTTTTTTGAGGATACTCTAAAAAGAGGCGAGCCTTTGCAGCACCATAAGCCTCTAATGTGCCGTGATAATCGAGGTGATCACGATTGAGATTGGTAAAGACAGTGGTCTCAAAAGTTAATCCCTCTACCCGCTTCTGATCGAGCGCATGTGAGGTAACCTCAAGCGCGATCGGCAAGCGCCCATCGATCAAGACACGAACATTATCATTCTGATCGATCTCTGCGAGAGATTGATAGAGCGCTAAAAGGTCGGGCGTTGTATGGGTATTCTCCTTTAAATTATGGAGAAAGCCGATGCCATTTGTTCCGATTAAACCACAATCGATATTGAGTGCTTCAAACGCTTTCACAATAAATTGGGTCACCGATGTTTTTCCCTCAGTGCCGGTCACACCGATTAGTGCAAGCCGTGCTTGTAACTCTTCGTAGTAGCGAAAGGTGAGAAGACGCATCAATTGATCGACCGATGCCACTTTAAAGGCGGGAATCGTTGTGGGATGAGGGATCGTTCCGTGAGGATCTTCATAAAAAATCGCAGCAACACCGATCGTTTCAAGTGCCGGGAGATAATCGAGGCCGTGACTGCTCTCCCCCTGCTTTGCAAAAAAGAGATCACCCTCTGCGGCATAACGGCTATCCGATGCCAAACCAGCAATCTCAAGGGTTAAGAACTCGGCAGGAATATCCCCGATGATGTTGGTTTCTTCTAAAAGTGCTGCTAATTTCATCCATCACTCCTCTGCTTAAAATTCACTGCTACTTCACTGCTACTTCACTACTATGCAACTGCTAAGATCGCTCTTCACCCCTCGCCCTACTTCGCAATGAGCTTAATATTGGGCTCATCGAGCAATGCATCAGGTTTAGTTCCCATAATTCTTAAGGTGCTGCGCATCACATCACTAAAGATGGGCGCCGCTACTAAACCACCGTAATAACCATCTTTTCGAGGCTCATCAATCATCACTGCCACAACATATTGAGGATCGGAGATCGGTGCGACACCCACAAAGAAGCTACGATGGTGCGTACTACTATATTTACCATTGACGATTTTACGAATCGTTCCCGATTTTCCACCTACTCTAAAGTTAGGTACACGCGCACGCCAACCGCCGGCTCCTTTCGATTTATCTGTTGCGGCTTCCAACATTAAGAGAACCTCGCCTGTAACGCGAGGGCTAAAGACCTCAACCGTTTCAGGATAGTAATCATTCTTCACAATACGAAGGGGTCGATATTGCCCCTCATTACCGAAGACGGTATACATCTGCGCTAATTTTAAGGTATTGACACTGATGCCATAACCATATGCTTTTGTGGCATATTCAAAGGGATCGACTTGCCAACGACGAAGGGGACCGAGTCGCCCCGCCTCTTCACCGGTTAAGCGCAATTGGCTCTTTTGACCGATACCGATTTTGTCATAGATATTGTAGAGAATTGAGGGTTCAAGTGTCTCGGCAATGCGTACAACACCGATGTTACTCGACTTCATCAAGACCGTCGTGACATCCATTGAATCTGAAGAGGAGACATCGCGAATCACATTTTTACCCACGCGATAACCACCACGCCCTGTCTTTACAATCGAATTGGGGCGCCATTTACCAGATTCTAAACCTGCGGCAACGACAAAGGGTTTAATGGTCGACCCCGGCTCAAAGATATCGGTAATGACCCGATTTTTCAGAAGCTCTGCTCGGCGTTCATCTAAACGATTGGGGTTTCCTGCGGGTTGATTCACCATCGCGAGGATATCCCCTGTTCGCATATCAGCAACAATCACTGCGCCGGCAACCGCTTCATGCTTAATCATACCTGTCTTCAATGCGCGATAAGCAGAGATCTGAATACGGCGATCGATCGTCAAGGTGAGATCTTTACTCTCACGGAAATTATCCATATCGATAATCTCCTCGCGCTCGATCACACGCCCTTTCGCATCTTTTAAGATTCGCGTTGTTGTATCATCCCCTTTAAGCCAATCTTGATAGGAGAGTTCTAACCCTTCGATCCCATCATCATCAATATTGGTAAACCCTAAAAGGTGAGAGGTGATCTCCGCATCGGGATAGTAGCGTTTATACTCCACCTGATCGTAGACCCCGGGGATTTTAAGATCCATTAAGACTTGTGCTTCATGGGGAGGAAGTTGACGCTTTAGCCAGTAGAATCGTGATTTTTGACGAGAGAGGATGAGCTGTTTAATCTCCTCTTCGGAGCGCCCTAAAAAGTAGGCCAGCTTAGGAATTTCATGGAGGTTTTGACTTAAGATACTCGGATCGATCCAGATGGAGCGAACCTCAGTTGAGAGTGCAATCGGCTCTCCATTTCGATCATAGATGGTGCCACGAACAGCAGGATTCTTTACATGGCGAACAAAACGATTATCCCCCTGCTCTAAGAGGAAGTCAGTCATATAATATTGAAGATAGAGGGCTCTCGCTACAACGGCAAACGCTATAAGTGTAAAAATCCCTAAGACGAATATTTTCCGCCAATTACGCTTCTTTAGCGATTTCAATACGCTCTTCATTCGTTCTCTTTTACTCGCTTTTTTTATGCTCTATTTTAAGTTGTATCGATCTAGATCTGATGCCTGATGTCTGATGCCTGATGTCTATCGAGTGAGGAGTATTTTTCATAGAGTTTATAATATAATTTATAACAAAAACTCACAATAAAACTCATATTTTAACATCCACAATAGTATATTTACAACAGTAATACCCTACTCACCTATTCACAATGAGATATTTACATTATAAAAAACAGAATAGAAAGACCGGCACACAAAGCGCCGGTAACTTCCTCACTATCATGATACTTATTGTGCATTAACCCCTTTAGGGTCAAGTCCAACATATTTCACATCGGTATTGGTCTCAATCACATAGACAATAGCGCTCTCATCAGGAACTACCATCTTCAACTGCTCTCTTGTCTCGCTATCGAGAAGCGCTTCTGTAATTAACATGCTCTCTTCTAACTGCAAGCGACCATACTCTTCACGTAGCGCGATATTCTCCCGCTCGATCTTATCGATCTCATTCCACAGTCTGTAGCTCTGTTGAATCGTCACTGAACGATAGATGCCCAATGCAACAACCCCAACCATAACTGCAATAATTAACTTATCTACTCTCATAGAACCCTCTCTGCAATCCGCAAGATTGCACTTCTAGAACGCACATTTGCCCGGCACTCTTCATCGCTTGCTTTAATTGGTTTCCCAATCACTTTCAGCGCCGGTTTACCTGTACTAATTAAGACAGGAAGATCTGGATAGAGATCTTTCACTCTCGATTGATCCCGCATAAAGTGTTTTACAATTCGATCCTCAAGGGAGTGGAAGCTAATAACGGCTAACCTTCCCTCATGACCTAATATCTCCACTGATTGGGCTAATGCAGCTTCTAACTGCTCAAGCTCTCCATTAACTGCGATACGGATTGCTTGAAAAACCCGCGTTGCCGGATGAATACGCCCCTCTTTAAAGGGCATTGCATCACTAATAATATTGGCAAGCTGTAATGTTGTTGTGATGGGCGTTTCTGCTCTCTCTCGCTCAATTGCTCGGGCGATTCGATGGGAGAAACGCTCTTCACCATATTTCTTAAAGACTTCGGTCATCTCTTCCACGCTTGTTTGGGCCACCCAAACTTCGGCGCTTAGCTCTGCTTTTTGGTCCATACGCATATCTAAAGGCCCCTCTTTCATAAAGCTAAAACCACGTTCTGCCTCATCAAGTTGGGGGGATGAAACGCCAATATCCATTAAGATACCGTCAACCTCTGAGATTCCGATCGATTCTATAAGCGCCGCTATATTTCCCATCTCTCCGCGTAGAAAACGAAAATTCTCATATTGCGAGAAATGCTCATTGGCATAAGCCTGTGCTGTTAAATCTCTATCGATGCCGATTAACAACCCTTCACTGCTCAGATGTTTTAAGATCTCACGGGAATGTCCTCCGCGCCCAAAAGTAGCATCTACATAGACTCCATTGGGTTTAATATTGAGTGCAGTGATCGACTCTTCTAAAAGAACCGAAATATGTTTATCCGTTGGGTTGCTCACGATCATCCTTATATCTCTATCATTAGAGCAAATATTACACTTTCTATAAAATATTTTCCACTTTTCGCCACTTTTCTCCACTATTTTGTTTTTATGTCAATATTTGTCGGTCTTAATCTGCTCTTTTCCAAATAAAATAGCGCTCTCCACGCAACTTAAGTTCATCTAAAAATAGATATGATTTTGATAATAAAATGCCGGCGATTTGGAATTAATTATTTTCTATCGGCGTGGGATTTGTGGAAGCACGCGATAGTGAGGACCGGCAGCGTTCGGCCTATTTTTATAAATGATTCTTAAGAGAGGTTGTTGAATGGCGGGAGCTGACTATTTCATTCTTTTTACAACTGCATGCCCGCCTACTGGCATCTTTGATGCCTACTGCCGGCGCGGAATTTGTGGAAGCACGCGATAGTGAGGGCCGGCAACCTTCGGCCTATTTTTTATAAATGATTCTTAAGAGAGGCTGTTGAATGGCGGGAGCCGACCATTTCATTCTTTTTACCGGCATATGCCCGCCTATTGGCATCTTTGATGCCTACTGCCGGCGCGGAATTTGTGGAAGCACACGATAGTGAGGACCGGCAGCGTTCAGCCTATTTTTTATAAATGATTCTTAAGAGAGGCTGTTGAATAGCGGGAGCTGACCATTTCATTCTTTTTACCGGGATATGCCCACCTATTAGCATCTTTGACGCCGAATCTATCGACGACATTGTAAAGGGGTGATCGGCATCGGGAGATCTCCTCCACGGCACTCCACATTTCCCCGCGTTAATTGGTCGAGGGAGTTAAATGAGAGCTGTAATGTCCTATTCGGAAGATTGATCAACATTGGAGAGAAAGTTACCTCAAGATAATTTCCCGGATAGATAATAATGTCCGCAATATTGGAGGTACGCTCTGCTAAAAAGGCATTTGAGACAGCAAGAGGCGTTGTCATCTGCTCAATCGTCAAACTCAGCGCGACCTCTGATATTAAGGTCTTCGCCTCCTCTAATGCTTGGTCAATACGACGACGCTCCATAATGTCACGCGCAATAATCGCCACTAAAGCCAAAACAATTAGCCCTAAAATTAGGGTGATCATCCATTCAGGTTTTACTCTACGCAATAGCAATGTCTTCACAATTAACGGCTCTATTATCAAAAATGATCAACACAATAAAAGAGATAACCGATCAAAAATAATCACTATTCTCGATCGGTTGCCAATATCATTTCTCTCAATCCCTACTCTTAAAAGGCGAGCTATTTCTCACCTATTAGGGAGATTTAAGAAGAATTATATCATACCCCTAACGCAATGCCTCAGAGAAGATATTATTGAGGAAGACACTCTTTCGGAAGATGATCTTTCGCAATATTGTCACTCTGACATTGCCAATAAATCGATCCGCCTCTACTCTCTGCCGTTAAGAGCAATTTTGCCGAATCGCCCCCTTCTCGACGAATCTCATCATTGTAAGTAATAGTGATCTGATTCCCATCAAGCGCGATCGATTCCACACTATTCCCTCGATAACTCTCCGCTTTGTCTAATCCTAAGAGATCATGAGCATTCTCTTTTGGCCAATCCCCATTGAGAGCATAGTAGAGCTCAGCCTCTAGTTGAATACCTTTTGCTAAAGTGAGACCTTCTGTAATCTTTGCTCGTTGCAGGTAGTTACTGTAGACCGGAATCGCAATCATACTAATGGTCGCAATTAAAGCTAACACAATTAGAAGCTCCATCAGGGTAAAACCGCCCTCTGCCATCATGCGATCTTCCACCATACAATCTTCTCTCGATCGTCCCTCAATGGTCTGCCTCTCTTCCGGTGAACCCACAATCGCCTCCGCTACAAAAGTCACGCAGGATAAAAACCATTCTCTAAAAAAGTTGATCATCGATCTCATGTAACCTCCTACTATTTTCTAGCGCTTTTCAATAAGATCGCCCCTAAAAGTAGTACAATAGATCCATTTACGGTGAAGGGTAAGATGCCGGAAGAAAAATCTCCCATTGAGCCGATCAACTGCTGATTCTCAGCTCATAGTAGAGATAGCCAACCAAAAAACCAATAGGTCAAAGCATCGAAGAATATAACTTGTTTAGGAGCGTAGAAGCGATGAAGATTAAAACGATATTGAGGCAGATAAGAGCCGTTATTCCCTCTCAGAGCAATCAACAGAAGAAATTATTCTCCATTGTGGCGGCAACATTAATTATCACTGCTTGTGCAAGTAGTACTCACGCAGGATTAACGGGTGTTACGCGCTCACAACTACAATTGATTCCGGCCGCAGAACTCAATGCGCAATCGAAACAGGCTTATCAAGGGATGATTCTTGATGCTAAAAAATCTGGCGCAGTCGATCATAATTCCCGCACGGCACAACGCGTTAAGGGTGTTTTTAAACGATTAGTACCCCATACGCAAAACTTCCGCCCCGATAGTGATCAATTTGAGTGGGAGATCAATGTGATTCGTAGCAATGAGCTCAATGCTTTTGCCATGCCAGGTGGAAAGATGGCGGTCTATAGCGGTATTGTTGAGCAACTCAATCTTACCGATGATGAGATTGCCGCAATTGTAGGGCATGAAATGGCTCATGTCTTGCGAGAACATAGTCGTGAGAAAGCCTCCCAAGCATTAGTCAAAACTTCGGGGATCTCCATTATCGCCTCCGTATTAGGTGTTGGAGAGATTGGCAATGAATTGATGCAACAAGCAGGAGATGTCGCCTTCTCTCTCCCCTTCTCCCGAACGATGGAGAGTGAGGCAGATATTTTAGGATTGGAATTGATGGCGCTTGCCGGCTATGACCCCAATGCGGCGGTCACCCTCTGGCAGAAGATGTTAAATGCCTCCGGCGGTAGTAGTAGCTCTATTCTCTCTACCCATCCATCAGGACCGGAAAGAATCACAACACTAAAATCGCAGATTCCTAAAGTGGCCCATCTAGTTAACTAAGAGAGAAGGAGAGAGAGGGAGAGGGGGAAGAATAGGCGTTACCGGCACCTACAGAAACCGGCAATGAGACTAGCCAAAGAAAGAGACAAACCAAGCCTCTAATGCCCAATCGGTTCGTGTCTGCTCCTCTCGCAATCGATTAATCTCAACTAATTGCTCATATTGCGTTAAACGAAATTGGGGCGAAAGACGCGCAAGATAGAGAAAGAGCGGCTCTAATGTAGGAAAACGCTCTCCCGCGGTGGGATCAAAGGAGTTTCGAAGAAGAAAAAAGAGAAAGCCAAAGGTGAGCGCTTCTGTCTCAAGAAGAAGCGTTAACTCTCGGCTTGGGAGCGTCTCGCCTAATAGTAATCGCTCGAGACTCTCTTGCAACGGCTGTAGCTTCTCAATATAGCCCTGTTGTAGATAGTTGAGCGCTAAAAAAGGCGCATCAAAGGTCACCGCTAAGAGCAACCGTAAATGCTCCTCTTTTAGGGAGTAATGCCCTGTAATCTGCTTCTGTAGATAGCTGAGAGAATCCTCCTCTGAAGGGGACTCTACAAAATAGAATTGGCACCGACTTCGAACGGTGATCGGTAACTTCTCCGGCTCACTACTCTCTAAGAGAAAGAGCAGATCGTGAGGCGGCTCTTCAAGCACCTTTAAAAGACTATTAGCGGCATTCAGATTCATTCGATCCGCCTGCTTAATCACCACTACTTTCCGACCGGTCTCCGGCGTGAGTTGCGCAAAATGGTGAATTTTACGAATATCATCCACCTTAATTTCACTCTCGCCTGCGATGATATAGAGATCGGGATGAAACGCCGATTGCAGCCAGCGACAACTTTGACACACGCCACAAGCATGCCCATCCTGAGGATTCTGACATAAAATCCGATTAACAAGCGCATCCACCAGATACCGTTTACCGACGCCGGACTTTCCATAGATCAAGAGCGCATGGGGTGGATAAGGGCTTTCGATTCGCTGCATTAAATCGAGATAACCTGCCTGAAGCCAAGGGATCTCTTTAAAGCGTATTAAGTCCATCATCTCTTTTTGTTCATCTTTCATCATCTCCTCCTCGTGCTTGATAAGCGGGGAGACTCTCAATCTTTTTCAAGATCGCATCGGTAACCTGATCGATCGGCGCCATTGCATCAATAACGCAAAACTGCGTAGGTCTTGCTTGAGAGAGTGCCTCAAATCCGGCAGATACCTTCTCAAAAAAATGAATATTTTCCGCCTCAAAGCGATCCTTCTTGCCACGAGATTGAACGCGCTTCATCCCCTCAACTACAGGAAGATTGAACCAAAAGGTACAATCAGGGCGAAGATCCCCTTGTACAAGTTGTTCTAAGGCCTCAATATCGCTCAAGGGGAGACCACGCGCATAACCTTGATAGGCATAACTCGATTCGGTAAAGCGATCACAGAGAACCCATTTTCCTGCCTTCATCGCCGGCAATATCACCTTTGCAATATGCTCTGCTCGCGCTGCAAACATTAAGAGCAATTCTGTCATCTGGGACATCTCCTTTGTGAGGAGTAACTCTCTGACCGACTCACCTAGAGGCGTACCTCCTGGCTCTCGTGTTGTGACAACATCGATTCCCTGCGCCTCTAAAAATGCTTTTACATATGCAATCTGCGTACTTTTTCCGGCACCTTCAGTTCCTTCAAATGTAATAAAAGAACCCCGAACGGGGCTCTTATTCTGAAGGGAGTTTTGTATAGATGACTTCACTTCCGGTCTCTCTGCTACTTTCTCTTGCTTGATCACTACTATTTCCCTCTCATTCGATCGCGATACTGCTTGACCGCTCGATTATGCTGATCTAATGTCTCTGAAAAGAGATGTTCACCAGAACCATCCCCCTTTGCGACAAAGTAGAGCGTCTTACCCGGTTTTGGATTTGCCGCCGCATAGATCGCCTCTCGACTTGGCATCGCAATTGGCGTAGGGGGAAGCCCATCACGAGTATAAGTATTGTAAGGGGTATCACGTTGAAGATCGCTCTTATAGATTACACCACGATATTGATCCCCTAAACCATAGATAACGGTCGGATCAGTCTGTAGACGCATCCCCTTCTGGAGTCGCCGCACAAAAACACCGGCAATCTCTGGTCTTTCACTGGCAACTCCCGTCTCCTTCTCCACAATAGAAGCTAGCGTTAAGAGCTCCCCCTTATTTTTAATAGGGAGATTCGGCTGACGCGTCGCCCAAGCCTTATCGACCACCTCATTCATCGCCGCGTAACTACGCTTCAAGAGTTCAGCATCACTATAATTTTTAGGAAACAGATAGGTATCGGGGAGAAAATAGCCTTCATAAGGTTTTCCCTCTAAACCGATCGCTGCCATCACCTCTTCATTACTTAAACCCTTTAAGGTCTGATTGAGATGGGGGGATTTCTCCAAAGCTTGCCGTAGCTGAGAGAAGTTCCACCCCTCAATAATGGTAAAGTTATATTGCAAGACACGACCACTGGTAATAATTGAGAGAAGTTCAAGAGGATACATCTCCGGTAAGAGCGCATATTCCCCGACCTTCAACTTACTCGCATCACCGGTAAATCGGGCATACCATTTAAAGTAGAGAGCATTGCGAATAATATTTTTACTACGCAATATCCCAACAACATCATCAATCGTCATCCCCGGCTTAATCTCAAGAACGATCCCATCTTCCGGCAAATTCACAGGGGTCTGCAAAAAGTCCTCTAGATCTTTAGAGACAACAAAGAAGCCGCCTAGCAAAATAATTAAGAAGATAATAACGCTTACTTTCGATAGAAGATAACGAAAAAAGGTCTGAATAACTCTACCCAATAATCTCAAAAGAAAACCTCTTCACTTAATCTATTTTTTTAAAGATCAGGCTACCATTTGTCCCGCCAAAGCCAAATGAGTTAGAGAGAACGACCTTCAACTCTGCCGGCTCTGCCTTATTGGCAATGATACGATACTCTGCCACTTCTGGCTCGGGATTATCTAGATTGATCGTAGGAGGAATGATTTGATCTCTCATTGCAAGAATGGAGAAGATCGCCTCGATCCCACCGGCAGCACCTAAAAGATGACCTGTCATCGATTTAGTTGAACTGATCGCAACATCTTTTGCCGCATCACCAAAACTGTTTTTGATCGCTTTGAGCTCCATCAGATCGCCGACAGGGGTTGAGGTTCCATGAGCATTGATATAATCGATCTCAGATGGATCAATTCCAGCATCTTTAATCGCTGCATTCATACAGAGTGATGCACCTTCACCATCGGGAGAGGGGCTTGTAATATGGTATGCATCTGAACTCATTCCAAAACCGATCAACTCACAGTAGATATGTGCGCCTCGGGCTTTAGCATGCTCATACTCTTCTAAAACGATCACACCGGCACCATCCCCTAATAGAAAACCATCACGATCCACATCCCATGGGCGAGATGCTTTTTCCGGGGCGTCATTACGACGGGAGAGTGCTCTAGCTGCAGCAAATCCTGCAACTCCTAATGGCGTTGTTGCCATCTCCGCACCACCTGCTAACATCACATCCGCATCCCCATGCTCGATTAAACGCGCCGCAAGACCGATCGAATGTGTTGCAGAAGCACAAGCAGTAACTGCCGCAATATTAGGTCCTTTCAATCCCGTCAAGATCGAGATCTGTCCTGATACCATATTCACGATCGACCCAGGTACAAAAAAAGGGCTCACCTTATTGGGCCCACGATCGATTAATGTTGAGTGATTCTCTTCAATTCCTGGCAATCCACCGATACCTGATCCAATTAAAGCACCAACACGCTCTGCATTCTCTTCTGTAATTTCAAGTCCAGAATCTGCTAAAGCATCTAAGCCAGCAGCAATACCATACTGAATAAAGAGATTAAGTCTTCGCGCATCTCTAGGAGAGATATATTTCGATATATCGAAATCTTTTACAGGGGCAGAAAATGTTACAGGGGAATTACTCACATCAAAATGGGTAATCGGTGCCGCTCCACTCTTCCCTGCTAAAATATTTTTCCAAGACTCTTCATAACTATTTCCTACAGGCGTTACTGCTCCTAGCCCTGTAACAACCACTCGTCGTTTCATTTAAAGCCCCCTTGTCTGTCAGCTTTATCTATATCCATCAAGTAAATCGGTATTATCTGTCAATAATCTACAGTTGAAAGTTTTACAATTAAAATTTCTACAATTAAAAATTCTACACTGAAAAACTATCGATAAAAAAAAGCGACTGTATAGAGCTTAATATAAGTCCTAAACAGTCGCTTCTATTTACATATGCATTTGAGCAGAGGCTTGTTTCCTAACATCTACCCAAAATCACATTCTGTAAATCAACTACTATAGGTTAGCATTTACGTAGTCGATAGCCTGCTGAACTGTAGTAATTTTTTCTGCTTCTTCGTCTGGAATATCGCAGTCAAACTCTTCTTCAAGAGCCATTACTAACTCAACAGTATCAAGAGAATCTGCACCTAAATCGTCTACGAAAGATGCTGAATTCACAACTTGCTCTTCTTTAGCATCAAGTTGTTCCATAATTACTTTTTTGACTCGTGCTTCGATGTCGCTCATAACTTTAAATCCTTAAATTATTATAACAAAATGGCTCGTGCCAATTCTGTACTAAAAAAACGACTGTTGAATTAACAGTTCACCAAAATTAATACAATGGCAATTATAACTAATAAAAAATCATTAGTCCATCAACATACCACCATTAACATTGATGGTTTCGCCTGTAATATAGGCAGCAAGATCGGAAGCTAAAAAGGTGACCGCCGCTGCAATCTCTTCAGGTTCCCCAAGTCTACCAGCGGGAATATTGGCTAAAAGAGACTCTTTAACAGACTCTGGTAAATCTTTAGTCATATCGGTATCGATAAAGCCTGGCGCCACGCAATTGACTGTAATTCCACGTGATCCTACCTCTTTTGCCATCGATTTTGTAAAACCAATCACACCTGCTTTTGCCGCCGCATAATTCGTTTGACCGGCATTACCTGTAATACCAACAACAGAGCTGATGTTAATAATTCGACCATATCTCGCCTTCATCATCGGACGAAGAAGCGCTTTTGAGAGTGCATAGACACTTGTTAGATTGGTTAAAATAACATCATTCCACTCATCATCTTTCATTCGCATTAAGAGTTGATCGCGGGTGATGCCGGCATTATTCACCAAAATTGCAGGAGATCCCTTCTTTTCAGTAATTGCTTTTAAAACTGACTCAATGCTCTCTTGATCTGTAACATTGAGTACTAATCCTTCACCTGAATCTCCTAAATAGGTGGAGATTGTTTCAGCCCCTTTCTCTGATGTTGCCGTACCAAAGACATAAGCGCCTTCACGGGCAAGACTTTCGGCAATCGCCTTTCCAATACCGCGCGTTGCGCCGGTGACTAATGCAATCTTTCCATCTAAACTCATAAATACCTCATTAAAATAAAGGAATTAACGACTCAACCACTCCTCTTTTAAGCGATTGAACATAAAATCATAAAATTCTATCCGGTCTACCTGATCTTACCTAATCCTACTTGATCTTCCTGATCTCTCTGGTATCAAAAGCTATCCAACATAAATGATGAACGATAAACAATAAACGCTCATATACCATCAACATCTTAGATCACCCCGAACAATCAATCTCTAATAATCAACCTCTAATAACGCTCAAAATAGACTTAAATAGACTTAACGCAATAGGTTAAGCACCACAAATTTCCACCTTCAAGGTAATATCTGTATCCACTTGACGAGGAGGCTCCCAAGGTGTTGATTGCGCCACTAATCGAATACTCAATTGATGACGGTTCCCACTAAATTCTGGAAAGAAATCATAACCATCGGTATTGAGGCGCAGTAGCCCTGCCTTCCACTTCACCGATCGATAGTAGAAGCCATGCTTAAAGACACACTCCTCTTCAATCATCTTGCTACGAAGATGCTTTAAGACAAAACGGACGGCATGCATCACATTGTCGATTACAGACATCCATTGATAAAAGTGCTGTTTCCGTAGCTCGAAGGGCATATTGAGCCAATTATGCAATACAGGAAGATCAAATGCACAGATCCCACCAACAATGACAAATCGTTGGCGCAATGTATTGAGGAAGACATTCTCCTTAACATCATCATAAGCACGAAATGATTGCCGGCTTAAGATATTCTTGAGCTCTACAGCTTCAAGCTGATCATCCCCTTCAAGCTTATTCATAGAGATCATCTGATCGAGCTGTTTGATCAACTCAATTTTTGTATCATTTTTAGAGACCAGCGTGACGAGATCTAACAATGCGCGAACGGCAGCGATAGTACTATATTCTGAATCATGCTCAATATAGACCACTGCCTGCTCTGCTAACATCTCGATTCTTAAAAAGCGTCTGATACCTTCTGTTAATGGAAACTCGTAAATCATTCTGATCCTTATCTATTATTTCACTATCTCGCTCTGGAATATTGCTAATAACCCTCACCGCATCAACTCCCACCAGCTCTCATTTTGACCACTTTTAAGCAGTTACATGATCTGCCATTGCGCTATTGCATCATTGCATGAATGCATCATTCAACTACTTAACTGTATAACTGTATAACTGTATAACTGTATAAATTATTACCCTTTCAAGTTAGAGCTACAGGCTCTCGATAGTACAGGTGAAGTTTATCAAGTTGCCGTTCCACAAACTGGTTGTTTTCATTGATGATAATATGATTACCTAGCTTTCGTCGATCTAAACGGGAGATTTGCGCATTAATAATCTTCTCCGCTAAATCTTTATCAATACTATCACGAGCCATTAAGCGCTGTAACTGTAATTGATAAGGAACCTCAATTACTAACACATCATCACACAACTCTAAATAGGGGGAATTTTGGTCAATCACAGGGACAACCACCACAATGTAGGGCGCATGGTGAGATTGATTGATCTGCTCCTCAACTGCACTACGAATACGCCCATGCAAAATAGCCTCTAACTGTTGCTTCGCTTTTTCATCATTGAAGATCAACTCACGCATCTTTGGGCGATCAAGCTCACCCTTCGCGGTAAAGAGCTGATCACCAAAAGTATCCCTAATCTCGGCAAGCGCTGCTCGACCACGAACATTACTGCTTTGCGTCAACTGCCGGGAGATCTGATCGGTATCGATAATTATCGCCCCTTTTGAAGCAAGATAGTCGGAGACAAAGGTTTTACCACTTGCAATTCCTCCGGTCAAAAGCAGACGCCTTGCTCTTTGAGCCAAATCTCCCTGCTCATCACCTTGATCTACTCTCGCTTTATCATCTAACGCTTCGCCCATCTTCTCCCCCTGCGATATTACACCACAACGCTCCACATATTCACTACATTACAAAACTATGCAATAATCCATACACAGTAGCGCTCATCACGCCCATCTCTTACCATTTTTATACAACCCAATAAGAGAATGCACGCCAATTGATGCGATCAATCCTCTCTCTTTTTCGTTCAATTGCCGAAAATTTGTAGGTTAAAGTAGAGAATTATACCTGAAAAACCTAATGCCGGCGCAAAGGGTATCACTTTATCCCCCAAATTTTTGGCGATTTTCACCTCTAACGCTCGCTTTAAACTCCCCTCTAATTTCTCAGCTCGCCTCTGCAATAGAATGCCTTTTAGAGTGATAAAGAATCCATATCCCAATCCTAATAGCGCACTTAATAGCAGAAGTTGCGATAAATTTTGTACCCCAACCCAGGCTAAAAGTGCTGCAAAGAGTTTAATATCTCCCCGCCCCATAATCTCCCTTCTCACAAAAAGTACCCCACTCCAGTAACAGACCTCAAAGAGAAGATATCCACCCATAACGCCTAAAAGAGCAGATTCGAGCGCAACAGGCCCTAACTGCAAAAGAGAGAGGAGAATACCGCACCATAGTAGCGGATAGAGAAGCGGATCAGGGATGAGATAGTAGCGCAGGTCAAAGAGGATCAACGGCATCAAAAGGAGAAGAAAGAGGCGGTCCTGCCACTGAAGTTGATAATTGAAGAGAAGAGATAAGCTCAGCGAAAGAAGGAGTTGTAGAGAGAATAAAAATAGAAAAAATCGCAGAAAAAGCCTTAAGAGAGTACCAAAAGAGAGTATCTCTTCCCCTCTTTTATAAGATGGAGAGAAAAGTAATGACAAAAGCATTGAAAACGTTCCCTGCTGAAAAAGGAACAAGTGCCGATTACTCAGATTCCGAGGCAAATGACGATTAAAATGCAAATTATAGATCCCTTTACGAATCCACCAAAGCCAAGCGTAGAGAAACAGAATCCCTAACGCAACCAATGCCGACAAGAGTAACTCTTTTACCATCATTTTCTACCATTTTAACTTTAGAGCGCAGCACCAATATTGAAAAGGGGTAGATAGAGTGCTATCAAAATAACTCCCACAAGCGTCCCGATCAATAGCAAAGAGAGGGGATCGATCAGCGCAATCAATCCTTCGATACGCCCTTTAAGTCGCGCGCTATGATAATCAGCAATCCGCCTCATAATGATCTCTAACTCCCCACTCACCTCACCAATCGAGATCATGGTTAATGCAACATCACTCATCAATCCACTCTTCATAGCGCTTTGATGGAGAGAGTTTCCGGCGCTTAGACCCACAATCATCGCTTCTAACCTCTCTTTTTGGTAACAATTCTCCACACTATTTGCAAAAAGCTTCATCGCATTAACTAGCGTGACACCACTTTGCAACATCAAATGGAGTACAACTGCACAACGAACAATCAACCCTTCCTGTAGAATTGAGCCTAAAAAGGGGATCTCTAAAACCATTCGATCAAAAGCGTATCGAAAGCGTCCCTGGGCATGATAGAGACGAACAATACCCCAAAAAAGGATTAAGAGTAATGTGATCCCATAGAGCAATTGGGGAGAGAAGAGAAAGTGGGAGAAATCGATCACCTTTTGTGTCAATAGAGGGAGCGGCTCACCACTTGCGCGATAGATCGACTCAAATGTGGGAACAATTGCCGTCAGAATAAAGAGAAGAACCCCTAAAGCGACAATAAAAACCGTTAGAGGATAGCGTAATGCTTTACGAATCATCATGCCTCTCTCCCTCTCAGTCCGCTCTAACGATTCAAGATAATGAAAAATAGCCGGCAACTGTCCTGACTGTTCACCAACACGGATTAGAGCAAGATAGAGATGTGAGAAGCTTTTGGGAGCTTTTGCCAAAACGGTAGAGAGTGCTCGCCCTGCCATCACGCTCTTTTCCAGCTCTTGAAAGAGAAACTGCAATCGTCGGCGCTGGCTATAGTTTGCCAGTAGTTGTAATGCTTTCGTTAAAGAAATTCCGGCATCTAGAAGCAGTGCCATCTGTTCGGTAAAGAAATGTCGCTCCTGCCAGCGCAGCTCCAATCGCTCTAAAGTTTGCATATCTTACCCCCTATCATTCCAAGCAAGCATCGTTAAGCTTAGTGAAGTGGAGAAATTTTCGGGAAGCGATAAGGTGAGGTACTGATAAATAACAGACAAGAAAAAAGCTCTAGTATCTCTACTAGAGCTTCTCTTTGTATGGTACCGACGCCCAGATTTGAACTGGGACGCAGTTACGCACTACCACCTCAAGGTAGCGTGTCTACCAATTCCACCACGCCGGCATTGCTCAATCAACTTTTTTAACTGCTTGCTGAATTGAGGAAAACAATATTACAACCCTTCCAACAAGAAAACAAGTATGTGAGAAAAAATAGTGCAAAATATCGCTATATTAAGATAACTCTATATTAAGGTAACAAGAGCTGTTGAGATGCCGGATCTTACTCCTGCACGCTTTCATCAATCACGTGCCGGCAGTGGGCATCAAAGATACCAAACCGCGGCATGCACCAGTAAAAAGAATGCAATGGTCGGCTCCCGCCATTCAACAGCCTCTCTTAAGAATCACTTATAAAAAAATAGGCTGAACGTTGCCGGTCCTCACTATCGCGTACTTCCGGAAATTGCGCGCCGGCAGTAGGCATTAAAGATGCCAAACTGCGGGCATGCAGTGGTGAAAAGAGTGCAATAGTTGGTTCCCGCCGCTCAATGAATCTTCTTAAGAATCATTCATCAAAAAACAGGCTGAACGCTGCCGATCCTCACTATCGCATATTTCCATCAATCTCGCGCCGGCAGAGGGCAATCTCAATTACCGGCAAATATTTGTTAGATAGAAAATATTCCCGGCACCATCGATGCCGAATGGTGGGCATACACTAGTTAAAAGAATGAAATAGTAAACTCCCACCACTCCACAGATTTTCTTATTTGTTGAAACAACATAGGCAGATGAGTTGCCGGTAATTAGCGATACTTTATCATCGGCAATGAAAGCGCCGATTGGCGGGCATGCAGTGGTGAAAAGAGTGCAATAGTTGGTTCCCGCCGCTCAATGAATCTTCTTAAGAATCATTCATCAAAAAATAAGCTGAACATTGCCGGTTCTTACTAAAAATATATTCAACAAAATGTATTTAATAGAAAAATAAAAAAATCCTAGATAGCTTTCACTATCTAGGATCTCTGTTGGTACCGACGCCCAGATTTGAACTGGGACGCTGTTAGGCACTACCACCTCAAGGTAGCGTGTCTACCAATTCCACCACGCCGGCATAACTTTTAAAATCTGCTGCAGAGTTACTTCGTTACAGGCTCACTGCCACCAATCACAGGAACTTCCTGAATTGGGAGTGAATCGATCACACTACTGCTAGCGCTAATCTTACCTGAATTAAACATCATTACAAGACTTGTAATGAAAAAAAGCGCAACCATCCACTTCGTAAGACGTGCGAGAAAGTTCGCTTTCCCCGCCGCACCGAACACCGTACCTGATGCGCCCTGTCCGAAAGAAGCACCTATATTCGCGCCCTTACCTTGCTGTACAAGTACTAATGCAATAATAATAAGACATACTACAACATGAAGAACATAAATTAGATTTTCAAGCATCTTTCTTACTCTACCTTATCCTAAAATTAGGCTAAAACAATCTTTGCAAACTCTTTAGCTTTCAACGATGCGCCTCCAACGAGAGCCCCATCAATATTCTCTTGTGCAAAGAGTGATTCTACATTTGATGCATTCACGCTACCGCCATAAACCACTCTTACAAGGTTCGATATTTTATCATCGTAACTTTTTAAAGTACAGAGAATAAAATTATGAACACTCTCCGCCTCTTCTGGCGTCGCTGTTTTACCTGTACCAATTGCCCAAACAGGTTCATATGCAACAATTGCTTCTTTAAAAGCTTCAATGCCAATAGCATCGATAACAGAGGTTAACTGCTGCTTAATCACCGCTTCTGTTCTGCCCGACTCACGCTCTTCTAACGTTTCACCAACACAGATAACAGGAATCAGACCTGCATCAACAACTGCTTTCATCTTCTTGGCAACATCTGCATCTGTTTCGCCATAGAGCGTTCTCCGCTCTGAATGACCAATTAAGACATAACGGCAACCAAAATCTTCAACCATCGCAAGAGAGATCTCTCCTGTAAAAGCCCCTTTTGCTTCTGCCGAAACATTCTGAACACCTACTTTAATATTACTGCCTTCAGTAATAGAAGCGACCTGCTGAATATAGATCGCAGGGGGGAATACCACCACTTCCGCATCAGCATCTTTCACAAGCTCCATCAGCTCATTGAGAAGCTCACGATTCTCCGCAAGTGATCCATTCATCTTCCAGTTACCGGCAACAAACTGCTTTTTACGATCCATCTAATTCTCCTTCAAGACTCGATAACAATAAAAATTTTCTAAATATTTTAATCATCTGGCGCCATTAATTGCTATAATCGTACCTTATTTTCTAGGAGCCTGCCTACTTTATAAAAGATTCATAGAAGATTGATAGGTAGGTTAATAAAGTCAACCGAATTCACATTGAGTATTAATTATGATCCCAAAACGTTTGAAGGCTTTTTTTTCCAGAGATCTCTCCATCGATCTTGGTACGGCAAACACTCTGATTTATATGCGCGGTCAAGGGATCGTGTTAAATGAACCTTCTGTTGTCGCCATTGAGCGCGATCTTAAAACGGGTCGTCCGCGTCTCTCAGCGGTAGGTCAAGAGGCAAAATTAATGCTTGGTAGAACGCCTGATACGATCGAAACAACACGCCCCCTTAAAGATGGGGTTATTGCCGACCTTCCTAAAACAGAGATTATGCTGGAGAATTTTATCAACCAAGTTCTCAAACGCAATATTCTCTTAGGTCGCCCTAATCCTCGCGTAATCGTCTGTGTTCCATCCGGCGCAACCCATGTTGAACGTCGCGCCATTAAGGAAGCAGCTGAAAGTGCCGGAGCGCTTGAAGCACGCCTCATTCCAGAACCGATGGCAGCCGCATTGGGCGCCGGCATTCCTGTGCATGAAGCGACGGGATCGATGGTTCTCGATATTGGTGGGGGAACCTCTGAAGTTGCCGTCATTTCCCTAACAGGAATTGTTTACGCTAACTCAGTTCGTATCGGTGGAGATACGTTTGATGAGGCAATTATCAACTATGTTCGCCGCAACTATGGGATGTTGATTGGTGAGCCGACAGCAGAACGAATCAAAAAAGATATTGGAACGGCATTCCCCACTGCTGAGGTTCTTGAAACACAAGTGCGTGGACGTAATTTAAGTGAGGGCTTACCGCGTACCTTCTCTCTCACCTCGAATGAGATCTTAGAAGCCTTAATGGAACCGCTACAAGGAATTGTAAGTGCCGTACAATTAGCACTTGAATCAACACCTCCTGAACTTGCCGCTGATATCTCTGAAAGAGGCATCGTCATTACCGGTGGTGGCGCACTACTTCGTAATATTGATCAATTGATCTCTGAAGAGACCGGATTAGATGCACTTATTGCTGATGATCCTTTAACCTGTGTTGTTCGTGGTGGTGGAAAAGCACTCGAACTTCAAGGGGTCTATGGCTATAACGCCTTTGGCTTAGAGTAGAATTTAATAAGCGATAAAACCCCTATCTTGAATCACTTCTCGGTAGGGGTTTCTCTATCATCCCGCCTTCATCGGCACCTCACCTTTTACCATTTTTTTGCAAAGTAGACGGGCTAATATTTTATGGATAAGCAAGATAAAGGGCAGGAACAATTTGAGTTCCAAAGCTTTGGCCTTAAAGGAAAGACGATTCTTTTCTGCTTGCTCTCGATCGCGCTGATGTTTCTCGATCATCGAACGAGCTATCTTCGCCTCCCTAAATATTATCTAGAAGAGATTATTCATCCTCTCTCACTTATTGCAGAAGCCCCCTATCGCGGTATTGAGCGGCTCAAACAGTGGTATACCGAAAAAGAGGAGCTTCTACAAAGAATCGCAACATTAGAAGAGAAAGAGCTCTATCTTGCTTACGAAACGCAACAGATGGCGGCATTAACCGCCGAAAATAGACGTCTTCGCCTACTACTACAATCCTCCTCAAAGCTTGATCACTCCACCATTATTGCGCAACTGATCAATATTAACTCCGACCCCTATCGCCATATTGTGCTTCTCAATCGCGGCGCGAATCAAGGTGTAGAGGAGAATCTTCCCGTCTTAAATAATCTTGGAATTGTTGGGCAGACGGTCTCTGTCTCCCCCTCTTCGAGCAAAGTGATTCTCATTACTGATCCTCACCACTCACTTCCGGTTGAGGTCAATCGTAATGGCATTCGAGGAATTGCTAATGGAAATGGAAAGCTCAATGAGATTGAGATCTCCAATATCGCTTTTGATGATGATGTAAAGGTGGGCGATCTTCTAGTGACATCAGGGTTAGATGAACGCTTTCCGCAAGGCTACCCTGTTGCTGTCATTAAGACAATTACCGTCGACTCGACAGGATACTTTGCTAAAATTATCGCAACCCCCACTGCAAAATTAGATCGGATTCGTGAGGTCTTAATCTTAACGCCGGGAGAGTATGATGACCTTCCTTAAACGATTGATTATTATTTTAATCACTTTTGGTATCTCGATCGTATTAGATACCATCTCAATGCCCAATTTTTTTGAGGCGATTCGTCCTAACTGGACCACAATGACAATGCTCTTTTGGGCGGTCAAACTCCGAAAACACTTTGGTGTTGGTTCAGCATGGCTAATGGGGCTGCTACTCGATATCTCTAAATCCTTTGTCTGGGGTTTACATGGTTTTACCTTTGCCCTGCTCTGTTATATTGTGAAGCGCTACTATCCTCGAATAAGGTCCTTTACATTGCCGGAGCAGACAATTCTTATCCCCTTTCTTTTTGCTGCCCAATCACTCATTACAATCTGGGTGAATGGTATTTTAGGCAACTCAACCCCTAGTTTTACCCACTGGGTCATGCCCATTGTCGTCTCAAGTCTCTTCTGGCCTATTCTTAATATTCTTCTCAATGAGATCTGTGAAGTTTTTGGTATTAACGATAAGTAAAAACAGAATATTCTACAGAATATCTGAGAAAAAATATCTGAGAAAAGGATCTGAGAAAAATATTTAAGAAAACGATAAGAGAGGGACGATAGAATCAATGGTCATAGAATCAATAGTCAATACCCCAACAAAAAGCTAAAACCATCGAATGGATAGATGAATCGATAGACCTATGAATGTAACGAGCAATAAGAAGAAAACAAATAGCAACTCTCTCTTTTTAGGGCGAGCGATCTTATGCGCTATCCTGGTTCTCTGTGGCTTTCTCTTTCTGATTGGTCGCCTCTTTCACCTTCAGGTGATCGAACATGAGCTCTATACCACTCGCTCCAATGATAATCGCATTAAACTTCTCCCACTCCCACCCACTCGAGGACAGATCTTCGATCGTAATGGGGAGGTTTTAGCGACCAATGTGCCGATCTACAATCTCGAGATTGTCCGGCAAGATCTCACTCTCCCCCTCGATCAGGTACTCGAAGAGATCAATGCGCTTGTACCGCTCACAGAAGAGGAGATCAAACAGTTTGAGCGGGGACTTCGCAGAGCTAACCGGCAGGAGAGTGTTGTTCTAAAGAAGGGGCTTACTGAAGAGGAATCTGCCCTTATTGCCATCAATCTCCATAAGCTTAATGGTGTCAATCTTCAAGCTGATCTAGTTCGTATCTATCCTTATAAGAATCGTGCTGTCCATGCTATCGGCTATGTGGGAAGAGTCGATACTCGCGATCTCAAAGAGATTGAGGAGCAAGGCTTGCAACATGAATATAGTGGCATCACTCATATCGGCAAAAGAGGCGCCGAGAAGAGTTTTGAACATATTTTACGAGGCTCCATGGGTTTTGAGACGGTGGAGGCAAGCTCTTCAGGCCGAACGGTCCGCAAAATCGATGAAGTCCCTCCTGTGCCGGGGAAAAATATCTACTTAACTCTCGACCTGCGTCTGCAGATTCTGGCAGAAGAGGCGCTAGAAGACTATGATGGCGCTATCGTTGCGCTTGACCCTCAAAGTGGGGATGTCCTCGCCTTTGTCTCAAAGCCAACCTATGATCCCAATCTCTTTGTCGATGGAATCACCCATAAAGATTTTAATGAGCTCAATAATGATCCTTCCACCCCTTTTCTCAATCGTGTTATGCAGGGACTCTACCCCCCTGGATCGGTGATTAAACCCCAGATCGGTCTTGCCGGCCTTGAGAATGATTTTATTACAGAGAATACCATCATCAACTGTAAAGGATATTTCTCTGTTCCCGGCAATAATCATAAATTTAGAGATATGGGCTACTATGGTCCCTCTGATCTACGAAAATCGATCGAGCGCTCCTGCGATGTCTTCTTCTATGAGTTAGCCTACAATATGGGCGTGACCATTATGACTGATTTTCTAAAACCATTTGCACTTGGAACCCCCACCAACATCGATCTCTTAGGAGAATCGAAAGGGGTTGCACCAACGCCGGAGTATAAACGTCAACGCTTTAAACAACCTTGGTACACCGGAGATACCATCACTGCCGGCATCGGTCAAAGTTATTGGCTGACAACGCCACTACAGATCGCACAAGCTACCGCCATTGTCGGGATGCGAGGTGAGGCTTTCGAACCCCATATTTTAGGGGCAACAGCGATGCCTCCCTCTAATCAGAAAGAGTTTGTGATCCCCAATCCTATCAAACCGATCGTCCTTAAAGATGAGAAGTATTGGGATGTGGCGATCGATGGAATGGTCGCTGTTGTTCATGGCGCTAAAGGAACAGCAAGAGCAACAAAATCAGATCGCTATAAAACAGCGGGAAAAACAGGAACGGCACAAGTGAAGACAATTGCCCAAGGGGCGAAATATGATGCCAATAAACTCGATCGCCGTCATCGAGATCACGCTTGGTATGTCGCTTTTGCGCCGGTAGAGTCCCCTAAAATCGCTATTTCAGTGATTGTTGAAAATGGTGGGTCGGGCTCTCGCGTTGCCGCGCCGATTGCTAAAAAGCTTCTAGATGCTTGGCTTCTCGACTTTGATACACCTTATGCCAAAGAGACTCTCGCTCGCGTTAAAGCGGAAGAGGGGGCATTTGCCCATGAAGAGGAGATGGCGCTTCCTCTCTTAGAACTTGAATCGATGCCCTATCTCGAAGAGATTCCTACAGAGAAGCAAGAGGAGAATTCATCTCCTAATCAACAGATGCCCGACCTTAAATCATTGATGAATATTCGCTTAGGTTCAAAAACTCCCAAGAACAATCTTCTCTTAGAACGAAGTGAACCTTATCAGAAGGAGGATGAGCTATGAGACATGAAGAGCTCTACCATACCATCGAGGTGAAGCCAAAAGGATTACTCGCCTTCTTTCATCTCGACACTGTTTTAACCTTTCTTATCTCTATGTTAGCGCTCTTTAGTATTGCGGTTCTCTGGAGTGCATCAAACCACAATACAGCCTATATCACCTCCCAAGCGCTCAAAATCGCAGTTGGCTTTGTGATTATGGTATTTATCGCCTTTCTTCCCCCTGAGCGACTTAAGCAATTGACCCCTATTATCTATATTGTCGCGCTTCTCCTCCTGCTTGCCGTGATCTTTATCGGGATTGAGGCCAATGGCGCCTATCGTTGGATCGACCTTAAGCTCTTTCGCTTCCAACCCTCCGAGATTGCCAAGTTAGCTGTTCCCATGATGGTGGCCTACTATCTCCATAAACGTAAAATTCCCCCAACCTTTTTTAATGTTGTCGGTTCACTCCTTCTCATTGCGCTACCGGTCGCTCTAATCTTCCTTCAGCCCGATCTTGGAACGGCCATTATCGTGCTCTTCTCCGGCATTATTGTGCTCTTTTTAGGCGGATTGCAGTGGCGCTATATCTTAATCGCTTTTGGATTAATTGCGATCGCACTCCCCTCTCTCTGGTTTTTTGGTATGAAGGAGTATCAGAAAGATCGAGTGGAGACATTTCTCAATCCAGAGCTTGATCCGCTCGGCAAAGGATATCAGATTATTCAATCGAAGATCGCTATCGGCTCTGGCGGCATCTATGGGAAAGGTTGGGAGAATAGTACTCAGGTCTCACTTCAGTTTCTTCCTGAAGCGACAACAGATTTTATCTATGCCATTATTGGTGAAGAATTTGGGCTAGTCGGTTCTGTTCTTCTCTTAATCTGTTATCTTATGATCATTTGGCGCGGACTCTATATCTCCTATCATGCTCGAGATAGTTTCTATCAATTAGTGGGGGGAGCGGTCTGCCTCGTGTTCTTTTTCTATGTCTTTGTTAATACCGGAATGGTCAGTGGTGTACTCCCTGTTGTAGGTGTCCCACTGCCCTTTATTAGTTATGGAGGGACCTCAATTATGACTCTCTTTATCTCCTTTGGTATATTAATGAACATCTATTCACATCCCGCATCTATTACAAAGAGGATTCAATAAATGAGATTACGACTTTTAACAGTAACATTGATCAGCGCAATGACGCTCTCTGCCTGTGCATCTAATAGTGTGAAAGAGAGCAATTTATCGCAATCTCAAGCGAGCGAACCAGCCCATATCCAAAGATCGATGCAACAATCTGCCCCCAAAACAGCGGCAGTGACAAATAACAGCACGCTTCCTGAAAAGAGTAACTTAGCAAATCGTACTGATGTACAAGAATTTATCAATAAAGTGAGCCGGGAACAGAATCTCGACCCACGCTGGATGAGTGAAATCCTCGATCATACCAACATTCAACCAAAAATTATTGCAGCGATGAATCGACCGGCAGAAGGGGTGATGAATTGGGGCAAATATCGTCCGATCTTCCTCACTGAGAAGAGAATCAATGATGGCATTAAATTCTATAATCAATATAAAGATGCCTTCTTACGCGCAGAAGAGATCTATGGGGTCGATCGCTTTGTGATTGCCGCTATTATCGGTGTTGAGACCGGCTATGGACAAAATAAGGGATCGTGGAAAGTTGTCGATGCGCTCTCGACACTTGCTTTTGAGTATCCAAGACGCGCGAGCTACTTCTCTGGAGAATTAGCAAACTTCTTTAAGATCCTTAATGAAAATGGTGGCGACCCCTTCAGCTATCGCGGCTCTTATGCCGGCGCTATGGGATATCCACAATTTATGCCATCGAGCTACCTTGCTTATGCTGTCGATTTTGATGGGGATGGCAAACGTGACTTATGGAACAATCCTGTTGATGCTATCGGTTCTGTTGGAAATTATCTAATGAAGAGCGGTTGGGTAAGAGGTGGCAAGATCGCAGAAGAAGTTCAGGTCAGCAAACAGAATCTTGCTTATCAACAATTGAAACAGAGTGGCCGTTTAACGCCCCCTAAAGAGAACATCCAGACGTTACGTAATGCCGGCGTGATCATTCCTAACGGAACACCTAACGCTAAAGTGACACTCTTTGAATTTGAAGTCAGTGCAGAACCTAAAGTAGATGAGTGGTGGATCGGTTACCAGAACTTCTATGCCATTACCCGCTACAACCACTCTAAACTCTATGCGCTTGCTGTCTATCAAGTCGCTGAAGCAATTAGAAGAGGGGTTCGTTAATGCAATTAGGGAACTTAGGCACTTATCGAAAGATTGTTTTGGGCTCGCTGCTACTTTTAGTGGTTGCGAGCTGCTCCTCAACAGGTCATAAGCGATATCGAACCACGGTTAAAGGGGCAACTCCTCAAGAACATCCTTTGAGTAAATCGGGCAATCCTGCAAGTTATGTCGTCTTCGGAAAGACCTATCGTGTACTTCCCACCTCCAAAGGTTATAAAGAGAAGGGAATGGCCTCTTGGTATGGCGATAAGTTCCATGGAAAACCCACTTCAAGTGGTGAGCCCTATGATATGCACGCTTTTACAGCAGCTCATAAAACGCTCCCAATCCCCACTTATGTTATTGTCACCAATACCGAGACCAATAAATCGATCACGGTATTAGTCAATGATCGTGGCCCTTTTGTTAAAGGACGCATTATCGATCTCTCTTATGCTGCGGCAAAAGAGCTTGATGTGGTGAAAAATGGTACTGCACCAGTTCTTGTTGAAGCCATTGGACCTCACCAATATCTTGACCCTTCTAAAAAACCGAAAAAGAATCCCGTTGCAATGGTTGAAGTCGGAGGAGCCGATACCGGAAGAGGTGGTACGCCACAGACGGCAAAATTGGAAGAGAGTACAATCTCCTATAAAGGAGAGCCGATTGAAGTTGTCTGGCAGGAACCGGCAGGGTCAATATCCACGTCACCAATAGATCCGTCATCAATGGATCCGTCATCAGTGGATCAATATCCAACACCACAATTTATAGAGAGCAGCTATCAGCACCAAGATTATGCTCTCACCAATTCACACGCTCCGCAAAACACCCAAAATAGTGCTACATTTACCCCTCAAGCGCCAAGCTACCATATTCAACTAGGCTCTTTTGGCAGTGAGCAAAATGCCATCAATTTCCAGCAAAGTATGGCAAATAGGCTACAGCAACCAACAGAAGTAAAGTATGATAAAGGGCTCTATCGAGTCTATATTGGAAACTATCGTAGTCGAGAAGAGGCAGGAAATGTTGCCTTCTCTCTCCCTGTATCCACAACTGTTATCCACTTTTAAAAATGAAAACAACTATGTTTAAAAAAATCTTTAAATTTTGCGCAATAGCGGTGACAACTGTTTCACTCTCCTTTGCGCAATCACCTAGCACATTACAGCTTCCTGAGTATGCCGTAAAATCTTGGATTATTATGGATTACGATACCGGTGCCGTATTAGCAGAATATAATAGTACTATTCAATTTGAGCCTGCGAGCATCACAAAAGTGATGACTGATTATGTGATCGCTGATGCAATCGATAAGGGAATCATCAGCCATGATGACCAAGTGCTCATCTCTTCAAAATCTCGCAATATGCCAGGATCGAGAATGTTTGTTGAAGAGGGGACACTCGTCTCTGTCGATAACCTTTTACAAGGCTTAATTGTTCAATCGGGCAATGATGCGGCTGTTGCGCTTGCAGAACATGTTGCGGTCTCTGAAGAATCATTTGCCATGAAGATGAATGAGAAAGCGGCTGAACTGGGGATGAAAAAGAGCCACTTTAAAAATGCAAGTGGTCTCCCCGATCCGGAACATATCACAACCGCTTATGACCTTGCGATTCTCTCTCGCGCGCTGATCAACAATTTCCCTGAACACTACAAATATTACTCCCAAAAGAGCTTCACCTGGAATAATATCAAGCAGAATAATCGCAATACGCTACTCTGGGAAGACCCTTCTGTTGATGGAATTAAAACGGGCCATACCAACAGTGCCGGCTACTCTCTTGCATCGAGTGCAGAGCGCAATGGTTTTCGTGTAATTGTCATTGTTATGGGAGCGGATAGTGAAGCCTATCGTCAACGCGTTTCTCGTGAACTCATTAACTTTGCATTTAATAACTTTGATCGCAAACAGCTCTATAGCGCCAATGAAGTGATTGCTGAGGCAAATGTCCTTCACGGCATTGAAAAGAGTGTTCCTGTCGGTGTCAGCGAGAGCATCACAGCGACCCTGCCCCGCGTTCAGTATGATAATCTTAAAGCACAGATCCATGTTAACCCCGGCTTAGAAGCGCCCATTACGAAAGGGGAGCAAGTTGGAAATTTAGAGTTCTATATCGATAAGCATCTTCTCTACAGCTTTCCCGTTATTGCGCTCGATAATGTAGAAAAAACAGGCATTTTCCATCGTCTATGGAATAGCTTCTTAATAAAACTCAACAATAAAATCAATAAGTTCAAAGAAGCGCTCTAAATTTAGCCACTTTTTTGTAGTATTTTTGTAGTTTATTAGTTATCATACTTCCCCATAAACAAGGTGTGTTTATTTTTTGAATTAAATTTTTAGGAAACGAGAGACATGTCACAACAGATTATTGACGATCTAAAAGCACAAGGTATTACCGCAACAGAAGTTATATACAATCCAAGCTATGATGTTCTTTTCAAGGAAGAGACTGATCCAAGCCTTACAGGCTATGATAAAGGAACTGTCACAAACCTAGGTGCCGTCGGTGTAGATACTGGTATTTATACAGGTCGCTCGCCTAAAGATAAATATATTGTCCGTGATGAAACAACTAAAGATACCGTTTGGTGGGCAGATTCCGGTAAAGGAAAAAATGACAATAAACCTATTACTGAAGAGGTATGGGCACAATTAAAAGAGCTTGTTCTTGATCAGTTATCAGGCAAACGCCTCTTTGTTATCGATGGTTTCTGTGGTGCTAACGAAGAGACTCGCCTTGCAGTTCGCTTTGTGACTGAGGTTGCATGGCAAGCGCACTTTGTTAAGAACATGTTCATTCGCCCAAGCGAAGAAGAGCTTAAAAACTTTAAGCCTGACTTTACCGTTCTCAATGGTGCAAAAGTGACCAATAAGAACTACAAAGAGATGGGTCTTAACTCTGAAACTTTCGTTGCGTTCAACTTAACTGAGAATATGCAGTTAATTGGTGGTACATGGTACGGCGGCGAGATGAAGAAAGGTCTCTTCTCTGTTATGAACTACCTTCTCCCATTAAAAGGCATCGCTTCAATGCACTGCTCTGCAAACGTGGGTAAAGATGGCGAAACAGCGATCTTCTTCGGTCTTTCAGGAACAGGTAAAACAACTCTCTCAACAGACCCTAATCGTCAATTAATTGGTGATGATGAGCATGGTTGGGATGATGATGGTGTCTTCAACTTTGAAGGGGGTTGCTATGCAAAAACAATCAACCTCTCAAAAGAGCATGAGCCAGAGATCTACGGTGCGATTCGTCGTGATGCGCTTCTTGAAAACGTTGTCATCAAAGAAGATGGTTCTGTCGATTTTGATGATGCGTCAAAAACAGAAAATACTCGTGTTTCATATCCGATCTACCACATTGAAAACATTGTAGAGCCTGTATCAAAAGCAGGTCCTGCGAAGAAAGTTATCTTCTTAACTGCAGATGCTTTCGGTGTTATCCCGCCGGTATCGAAATTAACACCTGAGCAGATGCAATACTACTTCCTTTCAGGCTTTACCTCTAAACTTGCAGGTACTGAGCGTGGTATTACCGAGCCAACACCAACTTTCTCAGCATGTTTCGGTGCAGCATTCCTTCTTCTTCACCCAACACAATACGCTGAAGTATTGGTAAAACGTATGGAAGAAGCAGGTGCATCAGCATACTTAGTGAATACCGGTTGGAATGGTACAGGTAAACGTATCTCACTTAAAGATACACGTAACATTATCAATGCAATCTTAAGTGGTGATATTGATAAAGAAGAGACAGAGATTATTCCAATCTTCAATCTCGAAGTGCCAAAAGCAGTTGCAGATGTTGACTCAACAATCTTAGATCCACGTAACACCTACGCAGATCCAGCTGAGTGGACAGAGAAAGCAGAAAAACTTGCTGAACTCTTTGAGAACAACTTTGACAAGTATACCGATACAAAATTAGGTGCTGAACTTGCTAAAGTGGGTCCTAAGAAGTAATTAAGGTATCAGTTATATAAGATCTATCTTTCACAGATAGCATCAAACTAAAAAGCAGAAGCCCGAAGATAAACACTTCGGGCTTTCTTTTATCCTCAATTTCCCCCAACATCATCGGTGCCAAACTGGCAGGCATGCAGTGGCGAAAAGAACGAAATCTTCACGGCATCAAGGATGCCAAATGGTGGGCATGCACCGGAGAAAAGAACAAAATAGTGAGCTCCCACCGCTCCACAATCTCTCTTAAGAATCATTTATCACAACAAAAAAGCTTGGACGCTGCCGGATACAACCATCGCGTACTTTCATCAATCACGCACTGGCAGTTGCCGATCTTAATCGCCGGCAACAATATCATCTGTTAGATAAAAAACTTCCTCGGCATCAAAGATGCCGAATGGTGGGCATGCAGTGGTGAAAAGAACGAAATAGTAAGCTCCCACCGCTCCACAGACTCTCTTAAGAATCATTTTTCACAACAAAAGAACCTGAACGCTGCCGGATACAACCAGCGCGCTCTTCCTGTGCCTCTCTTACGTAAGTGAGGACTATTTTACCCGCTCTAGCTTAAGAATCTTGAAATGATTATTAGAGGCGATCTCTGTTGCTTTCACATATTGTGCATAGCAGACCTCCTCTATGGCTAAAAATTTATTCACTACAAAGTAGGCAATACCTCGGCGACGTAAGAGTCGCTTACTATTCTCAACGAACTTGACCGTTAGCTCTTTAGAGGTACCAAATCCTTGATGAAAAGGGGGATTACAGATAATCCGATCAAAACTACGATCTTCTAACTCTGAGCCACAATCATCGAGCGTTACGAGCGCCTCAATCCCCATGCTCTCAAGATTGTGCGCTGCAAGTTGAACGGCAGCAACATTACAATCGGTTGCCACCAACTGTTCAATCTTGCTATTTTTACCAACAGATGCAGCGAGATAACCATAACCACAACCGAGATCTAATACTTTCCCTTCTAACGCAAAAGGATCGTTATTGAGAGTCTCTGCTAAAAAACGGCTTCCTTCATCAATCTTTTTATAACCATAGATTCCGGGCTTACTGATAAAGGTGAGATCTTGCACTTCATCTCTAATCTCTAAAAATTGACGATACTCATCCCCTTTGAGATCGAGAGTTTTTCCACCCTCTTTGATAATTCGCGCATAACGAAGCCCTTTCCCTAAAAGTTCAAGCTCCGCTAATGCCCCCATCTTTTCAGCATGCTTTATAACGCTCTTAATCCCTTCCTGATTATTACCCGTTAAAATGAGGCTTCCCCCAACTTTTAAGATGCGTGCCGCAGATTCTAAAAGATAGTGCGTTAAAACTTTCGCCTTATTGAGTCTAAAGAGAATAAAATCAAAATATTCATCAGGCGCACTCTCTAACTCAAAATCACTCAAGTTACCATCAAAACCAATCACTTCGAGCGCATGATCAATATCCTTACGATTGGTGATGTAACGAATATTATCCCGCGCACTGATGCCGGAGAGCTCAAAACTCTCATCTGCAATCAATAACCCCTTCCCCTCACCTATTAACGCACTATCTCGAAAGAGCGCAATACTTGCTTCAGCCATCTCTAAAATCCTTTAATCTCTGCTTCTGTCAAAGGGCGATATTCACCCTCTCGTAATCCATCTAATGTTAGATGACCAATTTGTGATCGATGCAATCTCTCAACATGATTTCCCACAGCGGCTAACATCCGCTTGACCTGATGATAGCGCCCTTCAGTTAAGGTTAACTCTATCTCCCGCTCAGAGAGAAGCGCTACCTGTGCCGGCTTTGTGATCTCATCATCCCCCCGTAATGCAACGCCTGTTTCAAGCTGATCAATCATCTCAGATGTCATCGGACGCGCAAGCTCAATCTTATAAACCTTCTCAATATCCTCATCCGTGCGATGTGTTGGATGAGTCACACGATGAGACCATGCGCCATCATCGGTGATTAAGACCATTCCTGTCGTATCGGCATCTAAGCGACCGGCGATATGAAGCCGCTCAAGCGAATGTTCTCCCTCTAATAACTTAAAGAGCGAGATATGACCATCATGACGATGACTTGAGACATAGCCCGCAGGTTTGTAGAGCATAAAATAGCGAGGTTGACTGCTATAGAGAAGAGGCTCACCATCAATCTCTACTCGATCCGATTCCGTGACCTTAAAATTGCGCTCTCTGATCTCCTCACCATTCACACTAATCCAACCATTGCGAATGATCTTTCCTGCCTCTTTGCGAGAAACCTCCATCGCTAGCTGGAGATATTGATCGAGACGATAGCTCTCTTGCACTTTTTCTACCATCTCACTACTCCGTCGTCACCCGTAAAATCTCTTCTAATGCGGTTCTACCAGCTAACACCATTTCAATGCCGGCAGTTCTTAAATTCTTCACCCCTTCGCGCTCCGCTTGTTTTGCAATCTCTAAAGGAGAGGCGCCCTCTAATAAGAGTTGTGAAACTCGCTTTGAAACCGGCATCACTTCAAAGATCGCAAAACGGCCACGATATCCATCATGACACTCCGAACAACCACTCGCCCGATAGAACTTACTCGCCGCTTGCATCGGAGTGAAGCCTAATGTCTCAAGATAGGCAGAATCAACAATATCCTCCTCTTTACAGTGACAGAGCTCACGCACTAGACGTTGAGCAATCACGAGATCTACCGTCGAGGCGATATTATAGGGTTCAACTCCCATATTTTTGAGACGAACAAGACTCTCTACAGCACTCTTCGTATGAAGCGTGGAGAGGACAAGATGCCCTGTCTGTGCTGCTTTAATGGTAATATCAGCCGTCTCATAATCACGGATCTCACCGACCATCAAGACATCGGGATCTTGTCGTAAAAATGCCCGTAAAGCTTCAGCAAACGTTAAGCCAATTTTAGGGTGTACCTGAAGCTGATTGATCCCCTCTAGATTGATCTCTATCGGATCTTCTACCGTTGCAATATTGCGCGAAACATCATTGAGGTAGTTGAGGCAAGCATAGAGCGTTACGGTCTTACCAGATCCGGTAGGACCAGTAACCAATATCAAGCCTTGTGAGCGCTCAATCGCCGATTGCACCACACTCTTTTGTGCCGAAGTTAAACCGATTTTATTAAGGGAATAATTGATCTCCGAATTATCGAGCAGACGGATTACCACCTTCTCTCCCCATAAAGTGGGGATCACCGAGATTCTCGCATCGACCTCTTCCTCTTCTAAACAGAGCGTAATATGTCCATCTTGAGGTAAGCGCTTCTCAGCAATATCGAGCTCCGCCATTACCTTTAAGCGCGAAGCTAAAGTATCGCGATACGCTTCTGGCACCACATAGACCTTATGGAGAATGCCATCGATACGAAAACGGACACGATAACTCGACTCATAAGGTTCAAAATGAATATCAGAGGCTTTCTGTGTAATCGCATCGAGGAGCACAAAATTGAGATAATCAACAACGCCATCACTCTCTTCAATGGCTAATTCTGTCGCTAGTTGCGACTCTAGAGAATTCTGACCCTCTAGCTCTATCGCTTGTGCCACCTCTTCTTCTGTCTCTCGTCCTGTCTCTTGTTCTGTCTCTTGCTGTATCTCAGCAAGAACCGATTCTAAAATCTCGGTTGAATCTTCTAGTACCGGCGTCGCCTCATCGGATATCGATCCATCGGGCACTTCTGCCATAGGCGCAATAGAGGAATGGGGAGTAGCGGACTCCTCTAATGCGGCGAGTGATACCATCTCCTCGAGTTCTGATGATTCATCCTCATCATCGGCTTGCGACTCAATCTCAGAAAGATCGAGTGCAGAATCACGTAACACCTCCGCACGCGGATCATCCTCTTCCGTTTGCGAGAGTTGATCGGACATCAACGCCATCTCCGCTTCAACCGCGGTATCAATTTGTTCTAAGTTGATACGATTGTCGATCACAAAAGATTGATCATCGCCTGCCTCACCCCCATCAAGAGAGTGAGATAAAACCTCTTCTACCGCTGTTTCTTCTACCTCAGCCCCCGCTTCTAACGCTTCATTTTCTATCTCTAGAGCAGGCACTTCAGGCAAGAGTGTCTCTTGTTCCGGGAAAGTGAGGAGATCAATCATCGCTTTAATCTGATCGCTATCTCCTAACCAATACTCAATTCTGCCAGGATAACGAAGTGCTAAAGTATCGAAAAACTTCTCATTTCCGGGATCTGCTGTAACGACAACCAAACGATCAGGAAGTAGAACCAAAGGGACCCCATATTGCGCTAAGAGCTCCTCTTTAGTTGCAAAGCCGACAAAGTCAAAATTCTCAATAGGTTGAAAATAGGCTAAATCCACAACAGGTAACGGCTCCTCTAACGCGCTATTTGCCGCTAATGCCGCCTCAAAAATTGCCTGACTCGTCAGTCCATGAGCTCTTAACTTCCCAACCACTGAACGTTCATTTTCATACATCTTTGCTGAAAGAAGGGGGATCGCCTCTTTAGCCATCCACTTCAACTCAATAAGCCCCTGAATCAACGGATTATGTTCCAATTTCACACGTAACCTCTGCATTAAATATTGAGCAACTTTATCATTCGTCTTACACTTCAACACAAATATAGTTGCGCAAATACCTTGTATTATCGCTTTTCGCCCCAAAATTGTAGCTATTATAACACTACTTCTTGAGTCTATAGAGCTCATAATGATAGAGTTATAAAGCATTTTTTCCGGATTTCGATAGAGGATAATAGAAGAACGAATGACTACAATCACACTCGCCTTTGAGGGCGATAATGAGCGCTTATCAAACCTGTGCGGCAATCTTGATGAGCATCTTCGATTAATTGAGAAGCGCGTAATGGTTGATATTGGCAACCGTGGTGCTGAATTTCAGATCGCCGGCAATGGAGATGATGTCAAAAGTGCGAAAGAGATCTTAGAGGAGCTCTATCGTCAGACAAAAGAGAAGTGGTTAGAACCGAATGATGTTCACCTTGTCATTCAAGAGTTTGGCCCTGAGTTTAAAACGCTCAAACAGGATAAAAAAGATCGTGTCATTAAGACAAAAGCGGGCTTAATTAGAGGGCGAACGCCGGCGCAGAAAGAGTATCTCTACAATATGGGCAAGCACGATATCAACTTTGGGATCGGCCCTGCTGGTACCGGTAAGACCTTTCTTGCCGTCGCTTCTGCCGTAGAAGCGCTTCAAAAAGATGAAGTTCGCCGTATTATCCTTGTCCGCCCTGCTGTTGAAGCGGGAGAGAAGTTAGGCTTTTTACCTGGTGATTTAACGGAAAAGATCGATCCCTATCTTCGTCCTCTCTACGATGCACTCTATGAGATGCTCGGTTTTGAGACCGTCAATAAATTGATCGAGCGCCACACCATTGAGATCGCTCCGCTCGCCTTTATGCGTGGAAGAACCCTCAATGATGCCTATATTCTTCTCGATGAGGCACAAAATACAACAATCGAGCAGATGAAGATGTTCCTTACTCGAATCGGTTTTGGTTCAACAGCGGTCATTACCGGCGATGCATCACAGGTAGATCTACCGCGCCACGTAAAATCGGGGCTAAAACATGCGCTCGATATCTTAGAGAATGTCGATGGAATCTCTATCAGTCACTTCTCATCGGTAGATGTTGTCCGTCATCCGATGGTGGCAAAGATTATTGATGCCTATGAAAAGGCCGATAAGATCGAACGAGAGAGAGCCGAGATGAAAGCCGTAATTAACGCGGCAAGAGATGCCGAAAAAAGTAGTAAAGCAACCGCTGAGGAGCAGTAGCAGATGACAGATACAAATACAGATACAGATACAGATACAGATACAGATACAGATAATCTACAAGATAGAGAACTCTCCCTCTACACCGAGCGCGTAACCACAATCGATACCGCAAGTGATGAGCAGTTACAACATTGGATCACCACTGCACTACTCCATGCCGGCTACCAAAAACCTGCCGAGATCAATATTCGCTTTACCGATAATGAGGAGATTCAACAACTGAATCGTGATTTTCGGCAGAAAGATCGCCCGACAAATGTGCTCTCTTTCCCCTTTGAGGTCCCCGATTTTCTAGAGGAGGAGATCTTCACCTTAGGAGATATTATTATTGCGATGCCGGTCATTGAATCAGAAGCACAAGAGCAAGAGAAGCAGATTGAGAATCATCTAGCCCATATGGTCGTTCATGGAACACTCCATCTCTTAGGATTTGATCATATCGAGGATGAGGAAGCGGAGGAGATGGAAGCCCTTGAGATCGCAATTTTAGCAAAGCTAGGAATCGATAATCCCTATCAAGAACGTTAAAAATCGGTATAATTGTGAAACCCCATAACCTTTTTCTCTGCTTTTATTTTCCGCTTTTATTTTCTGCTTAAAAAAAGGGGGGCCGTGGGCAAGTCACCATCACTGATGAGCTCTTCACTATTTTATCGAAATTTATCGCTATTTTATCGATATTTGCTAACTGAGTAGATGAGTAATTATGACAAATACAGTACAAAAAAATAATCGCACCGCAATCTTTATTGTTGCGTGGATTGGACTCTTTATCTTTAACTTTCTCTTTACTCGCTTAACGACGATGGTGCCGGTCTCCGTCATCTCGATCTTTATGTTTTTTACTGCCGGCGCTCTCTATAAAGATAATCCTACTCTACGCCCCTTTGCCTTAATCGGCATTGTGATCGGCATCCTCTTTATTGCATTGACCTATTTTGGCACCATCTGGTTCCGTTATGAGGTTGTCAGCCTTCTCGATATTCGAGGACCTCAAGCATTTCAAATTGGTTTCTACCTACTCGCTTTCCTCAATGCCGCCGCCTTTACCACAATCGGCCTTGCGCTCTTTAAGGCGCTACGAACAATGCGCGGCATGATCATCACCTTTCTCATCACGGCGCTGATCTATTTTCTTATCAGCTACCTCTCAATGGATCTGATCAAGGTGATTATGGAGATGTCAGCACAGATCCCACAAGGTTAAGTCAATAGGAATTAACAGTAGAAAAGAGAAAAACATAGGTAAGCCCCGTCATTATTAACGGGGCTTTCTTGCATGGATCACCGCACGAATCGGTGCAGGATGCCCTTCTATCGTTCGAGAATCATCTTCCGGATCTAAAAAATCGGGTAAGGAGAGATAATCCATCCACTCGGTAGTTCGTTGCTCCTCGATCGTTGTCTTTGCCAGATCAACACACTGGACATCGACAAAGCCAACACGCTCTAACCAGAGAATTAGCGCTTCAACAGAGGGAAGGAACCAGACATTACGCATCTGCGCATATCGATCTTCCGGCACTAAAACCTGCTCCTTATCTCCCTCAATAACAATCGTCTCTAAGAGAAGCTCACCGCCGGGGCGCAGTGTTCCCTTTAATTGATAGAGATGGTCGATCGGTGATCGGCGATGGTAGAGAACACCCATAGAGAAGACTGTATCGAAGAGCTCAAGCTCTTCTGGCATCTCCTCTAATGTCATCGGTAGTTGCCAAATGGGTGCTTCCGGCAGATACTTTCTGATAGCTAAAAATTGGTAGAGAAAGAGCCAATTAGGATCGATACCGATCACACTCTTCGCTCCGGCACCTAACATACGATAACCGTAATAACCATTTCCAGAGCCAACATCGAGAATATTTTTATTTCTCAAATCGATATGTTGACTCACTCGATTCCACTTAAAATCAGAACGCCATTCAGTATCGATATAGGTATCACAGAGCTGAAAAGGTCCTTTTCTCCAAGGCTTCAATCGTTTTAAGGCATCTTGTAAGATCGCTTCATCACACGCTCCTTTTAAGATCACCCCCGATGCTAGATCAGCTGTGAAATCTTCAATCTCAGGAAGATCTAAAAGCGCATGCTCCCAACGTGGGCTATCACCATGTTTTTTTCGGAGGCGCTCCGCTAAAAATGAGGGCAATGTTGCGCTAAATCGCTCCATCTTCTGCCCTTTAAAATGATTGAGTAATTGATCGAGATAAATCATCTTATCCATATTCTCTCTTCTATCTGTTGTCTGTCTGTTGTCTGTCTGTTGATCATCTATAAAGCTACTTAATAGCTAAAATTGAGGAGAAGTTCATACATTGAAACCAGAGGTAGACCTCACTAAATCCCGCTTCCAATAACCGAGCTTTATGGGTTTCAAAGCTATCGATCTTCATCACATCCTCCAGAGATTCTCGCTTTTGAGCAATCTCTAACTCGGAATAACCTTGGGAGCGCTTAAATTGAATATGGAGGTTATTGAGCATCTGATGCTCACTCGGATCACTAAAGCTCAACTTCTCCGACAGAAAGAGCGCACCACCCGGCAAGAGCGCATCGGAGATCTTTTGCAAAAGTGCAAGCCGCTCTTCTCGCTTAATAAATTGGAGCGTAAAGTTCATCGCAAAGAGAGAGGCCTTCTCAAAGGGATAATCGGTAATATCTGCCTCAATAACCTCAATAGGGAGCAGAGATTCGATCATCATCTCCTGCGCTTTGAGATATTCTCGTGATTTCTCCACCATTGCTGATGAGTTATCGATAGCGACAATAGAGGTGTTAGGCGTCTTAATTGCACTTCGCAATACCATCGATACTGCACCAAGCGAACTTCCAAGATCATAGATTTTACTATTCTCCTGCGCGAAGAGCGGTGCTAAATTCCCAATATTCTCTACAATCGTCGTATATCCCGCCGCTGAGCGCCGAATCATATCGGGGAAGACTTTTACCACCTCTTCATTAAAGGTGAAACGATTACAAGGACGCTTCTGAGCATAGATCGCGTCTGCTTCTGATTGCTCAAAAAGGTATTGAATAGATCGATCATTCACAAATGTATCTCCTAAAACAGCAATAGATCTAGGGGCACAGCCCCGATTCCATCTGAATCTGCGGTGCCACTAGATCTATCGATAATATTGAAACAGTAATTAAAACAATAATTGAAACGGTAATTACAATGATAATTTAAGCGATAACTTGAGTGATGTAATGCTTAAATATAATTGTATAATTGCATATAACCGAATATAGCCAAATATAACCTTTAGCGTTAACGAGTCTTAATCGTAACGAATCCTATTGATAAGTCTCAATAAACTCTAACGATTCAACTCTAACTGCCGCAAGGTCATTCGGCGACGGATCTCCTCTTGACTCAAGAGATTTCGTGCCTCTTTTGCTTCCATCAGCGCAAATTGTAATGCGACCTTATCGCTCTCTTGCGCGGCAATCTCTGCTTGACGCATCCGCACAATACGCGCAATTAAAGCGTGACTATCGAGCTCATCACTAGGAGATGCCACAAGACGTTGCCCATAATTTTTAGGCGGTGCAGTCATAACGGCACCCTCTGCTGCATCTGCAATATACTCAGCTTCTGTTTCTAAAAAGGCATCATCTAACTCAAGATCAAAGAGCTCCTCATCATCGATCGTATCATCTTTAATAACGGGCTTTTTCGCGCTCTCTTTTGCCACACTTTCTGGCTTTTCTGAGATATCAAGATAGCGATCGACCTTCTTCACCTCATTCTCAACTTGAGATTGGGTATCAAGAACGGTGGATTCAACCTTTTTCAGAGATTGAGTCAACTCGCTCTTTGTGCTATCGATCTCACTCTTTAACTTCTGCAACTCAGAGCTCTGTTTAAGCTCCTCAATTGAGCGCTTAATCTCATCAAGCTCTAACTCATTGGTCAGATCATTCTTAATACTTCTCGTGAAGTGTTGAATCTTCCCCACCCATTTACCAACGGTGCGAATCATCTCCGGCAATTTTTGCGGACCAATGACAACAAGCGCGATGACGAGAATAATGAGAAATTCCGTGCTACTAATTCCAAACATGCAGCATCCTTCCTCTTACCTGCGCCAATCACGCTTTAAGATTGATGAGAAGCTTGTGAGAAGATGATTACTCCACACGACTATTCTTCTGCTCATCAACAACGGTCTCATCCTTCACTTGAGTATCTGCTTTTTTATTCTCTAAATTTTGGGGTGTAGCGTTCTCTTTCGCCTCTTTCTCCCCATCTTTAACTGCATCTTTAAAGCCTTTTACTGCACTTCCAAGATCTTTTCCTGCATTTTTTAATTTTGCAGTACCAAAGACTAAAAGTACGACAACAAGAAGAATCGCCCAGTGCCAAATACTAAATGAACCCATAATTACATTTCCTCTAAGAGTGTACGAGTATTAAATAATTTCTCCCTAATGATACTCTAAAAACATCGCTTTATATAGCCCATTCTCCGCTAATTTTTAAGAAATGACCCACGAATACCCTATGAGTGATTAACGAATGAGCGAGCGTGAGCGCGATAAGTAACGAAGTATTTTCATAATCAGAGCATCACTTAAGAAGATTTCTATTTCCTATGACAGATTCGATCGACTGACTTAACATCTGCCGAACTACTCTAACAGAGTAATATGACAATATTGTCACACACAAAAAGAGTCTCAATTACCTCGTATGCCCCCCATTAACGGGCAACGCGAATCCCCCCTTCAACGCCCAATGGACTCCAGAGAATTTGCCATAGCTGAATACTTCTTGCTCTAAATGCGCCAGCACAAGCCATAAGGTAGTAGATAAACATTCGCTTAAAACGGGGAGAATAGTTGGCTTCTAACTCCGGCCAATGCTCTAAAAATCGCTCTGCCCATGCCATTAAGGTACGATCATAATCTGCACCAAAATTATGCCAATCTTCCATCACAAACTTGCCTTGACTCGCATTTGCAATTTTTTGGATCGAGGGAAGCTCACCATTGGGGAAGATATACTTCTCAATCCATGGATCAACATTGTATTGGTTGTTATTAGAACCGATAGTATGAAGAAGAAAGAGACCATCCTCTTTGAGATTACGGTGGGCAACTTCAAAATATTTACGATAGTTTTTAGGGCCGACATGCTCAAACATACCGACGGAAACAATCCGATCAAACGCGCCATTGAGATCGCGATAATCTTCTAAAATAATCTCAACATCGAGTGATTGACAACGCGCTTGCGCTAACTTCTGCTGCTCTTTAGAGATCGTCACTCCCGTTACAGAAACGCCATAGTGCTCTGCAGCATAAGCAGAAAGACCGCCCCAACCACAACCGATATCAAGGAGCTTCATGCCCGGCTCAAGTTGTAACTTTCGGCAGATCAGATCTAATTTTGCCTGCTGTGCCGCTTCCAAAGTTGTCGCTTCCGCCCAATAGCCACAAGAGTATTGCATATAAGGATCGAGCATCGCCGTAAAGAGATCATTTCCCAGATCATAATGCTCCTCTCCTACAATCCAAGCACGCTTTTTACTCTGTAAATTGCGTAAACGCGCGAAGAGGATCTTTAAGATATCTTTAAAACTACTCGGCAACTTTTCATCGAGTTTTGCACGCATCACCTTTGTAAAGAAAAGATCGAGCTTCTCACAATCCCACCAGCCATCCAGATAGCTCTCTCCGAGGCCAATAGATCCCTCTTCCAGGACTCGCTGATAGAAATGATCATTATGGATCTGAATATCGTAGGGACGACTTCCATTAATCTCGATACCCGCCTGATCTAGTAGATCTTGAGCGATACGTTTCCATTCAGTAAGATTACTCGCTTTTTTCTTAATGCTGCTCATTTCACTCCTCAAATTCGTTTTTAAATGATTCGTCTTAAGTGATTCTTTTTAAACAACTCTTTAAAGTAGCTTCACAGTATAAAAGGAGAGTCCATTGCTCAGGAGACTCCATTATCTCAGGACAACATTGCTAGGAATAATTATAAACAAACAATGCTATTTTATATATACATTTTTACATACTATTACATATTTACCACCCATCAATTACTTATTCATTAATCACTCTATTATTTTCAATAAATAGACAAAATAAAAGATCGTAATAGATCGTAATAAATATCAATGAACATCAATGATGTATCTATGAGTATCAGTGAGTATCAGTGAGTATCAGTGAGTATCAGTGAGTATCAATAAATATTGAATACTATTATCTTATTATCCTAACGATCTATTTTAGAGGCTGAGATTATGACCGACAACGAATATCTCGCGACTTCCCTCCTTCTCATCTCTTAGTTTCTCGCCCCCTAATCTCTCACCTCCCTTTTTCTCATGCTTCCTTTCTCACGCTTCCTTTCTCATACTTACTTTCTCATGCTCCTTTTTATACCCTGCTCTCTGCAAAGAGAAACTCAATGAAAGGTTTTCTCCCCGAGATACCCTTTTTCGCTATAATAGGAGAGATCATTAAAGAGCCCTCATACTCAACAATGCTCTTTATACAGTCTTTATACAGTCTTTATACAGATATGCTTTAAAGCATTTTCAAACACCTTTAAACTCTTTTAAACACCTTTGAAACATTTCAGACAAGGAATTACGCATAATGTCTAGACCTAAACCGATTGTGCTCACCATTCTTGATGGCTGGGGATTTCGTAACGAAGTTGAAAATAATGCCATTGCAGCAGCAAACACCCCGCATTGGGATCATCTACGGGAAGTGGGCGCCGTCACTTTCATTAAAACCTCAGGGGAAGCGGTGGGATTGCCCGATGGACAAATGGGTAACTCAGAAGTGGGCCATATGAATATCGGCGCTGGGCGTGTTGTTAATCAAGATTTCACCCGCATTACACAAGATCTCCGTAGTGGTGAATTTGATAATAACCCCATCTTCAATGAAGTGATGGAAGATCTTGTGACTCAAGAGCGCGCGCTCCATATCTTTGGACTACTCTCTCCCGGTGGCGTTCACTCTGATGAGAAGCATATCTTCGCGCTGATTCGTCTTGCGGCAAAACGGGGCGTTGAGAAGATCTATCTCCATGCCTTTCTCGATGGTCGCGATATGCCCCCACAATCGGCAACCCCTTCTCTTGAAAAAGCAGAAGCGCTCTTTAAAGAGCTTGGTCGTGGTCGTATTGCAACAATCATTGGCCGCTACTATGCAATGGATCGTGATAGTCGCTGGGATCGTGTTGAAAAAGCTTACGATCTGGTAAGTCAAGGGATTGGCGAGTACCAAGCAGCTACGGCTGAAGAGGGATTACAAAATGCCTATGCCCGTGGTGAACATGATGAGTTTGTCAAGGCGACTGTTATTCAAGATGCGGTCAAAATGGTCGATGGGGATGCCGTAATCTTTATGAATTTCCGCTCAGATCGTGCGCGCGAATTGAGTTATCCTTTTGTAGAAGATGATTTTGCCGGCTTTACCCCCAAGTATCGCCCTAAACTCTCACATTTTGTCTCTTTGACACAATATAAAGAGGGGCTCAATACAGAGATTGCCTATCCCCCATTAGAACTCAATAATGGTCTTGGAGAAGTCTTAGCAAAAGAGGGTTATACCCAGCTACGTATTGCCGAGACAGAGAAGTACCCACATGTCACCTTCTTCTTCAATGGTGGTGAGGAGAAAGTCTTTCAGGGAGAAGAGCGAATCTTAGTGAACTCTCCTAAAGTTGCAACATATGACCTTCAGCCTGAAATGAGTGCGCCCGAGGTGACAGAACGACTTGTCGAGGCGATCGAATCTGAGAAGTTTGATGTGATCATCTGTAACTATGCAAACCCTGATATGGTGGGTCATACCGGTGTCTTTGAAGCAATTGTGAAGGCGATTGAAGCGGTTGATACCGGCTTAGGCAAGGTTTATGAGGCAGTTAAAAAAGTAGGGGGCGAGATGTTAGTGACCGCCGATCACGGTAATGCTGAACAAACATGGGATGAGAAGACTAATCAACCACACACGGCACATACCACAACGCCGGTGCCACTCATCTATGTTGGCCGTAAAGCAACATTAGAACCCGATGGTGCGCTCTGTGATCTTGCGCCAACGATTCTCTATCTCCTAGGTGAAAAGCAGCCTAAAGAGATGACGGGGAAAAACCTGATCCATTTCCAATCATAGTGCCCAATTATGGCGCCGGGTCACATCAAGCGAGATTGAATCAATCAAAATTAGATCACGCAAAATTGAAATAAAATTGAAATAATAAGCGTGAAATAATCAGCGCAAGATTAAGAGAAGCTCTTATCGGGATACTCTTATCGGCATCAAGACCGGTAAGCGCTCTCTTAATCGCTTAGCTTGCCCAAAGTAGCTCAACTCCAACATCGATTCGAGGGCCGACTCAAAGACGCAACCATTTAAAAACATCAACAAAAGTATCATCGACAATCACATCGATAAGTTCGCTAGCCCTCTCTCTGCCCATTCCTCTGACATTCTCAGTGATATCATTTAAGGAACCTATTTATGAAAAGAGCGTTCTCCCATCCCCTTCTCCTCTCAACTCTCCTGTCCCTTAGTTTGAATCCCCTTGCTTACGCAGAGCCGAAAGTCGCTCAAGAGCAGAGAGAATCGATGGAGCCGATCGATCTGATCTCCACACCGGCAGAACCCACCATTCCGGTAGATGATCTACGCCGGTTTATTGAGGTCTTTGATGAGCTTAAACGCAATTATGTCGATGAGCTGAGCGATGCCACATTGATTCAAAATGCAATTATCGGCATGTTAACGAACCTCGATCCTCATTCAAAATATTATAGTGCCGAGCAGTTTCAAAAGATCAAAAATGAGACCTCTGGCAAAGAGAGCAGTATCGGTATCACCCTTCGCGCTGAGAGTCGAGATGACCACGATACAAAAGGGGCGATGGTGATTAAAACAATTGCCCCCAACAGTCCGGCAGAAAAGGCAGGATTGCAGATAGGGGATCGCATTGTCACAATCGATCAAACACCGACAGATCAACTCACAGTAGCGCAGGCAGAGCAACGGCTGCAAGGCAAAAAAGGGAGCCACGTTCAGTTAGAATTCTTTCATAATGGAGAGTTAAAAGAGCGCCAGATTGTCCGTGCCGATATTGCCCTCCCTAGTCTGGAAAAAGCGAGACGATATGGGCAATTTGCCTATCTCTCCTTAAGCCGTTTTCAAGAGGGGAGCAGTGAAGAGATTGCAGATGCCCTACTCGCCCTTGAGATTGAATCTAAAACAGCAAATACCCCGATCCAAGGGATGATTCTCGATCTCCGTAATAATCATGGCGGACTTCTCTCCGCCGCCATCGATGTTGCTGATCTCTTCCTGACACAAGGTGTGATCACCTATACTACCGGTCAAGCAACTCAACATCAGAAGCAATATCTTGCCACTGAACGTGAGCTGATTACTGAAATACCACTCATTATTCTGATCAACCAACAGAGCGCCTCGGCGGCAGAGATTGTTGCCGGCGCACTTCAAGATCATCAAAGAGCATTAATCGTCGGGGAGAATAGCTATGGAAAAGGTTCCGTTCAATATGCCGTTCCCCTCAACAATGGCGATGCGATTCGCTATACCATCGCGCGCTACTACACCCCTGATGGCAAGAGCATTCAAGATGAAGGGATTTCCCCTGATATCTTCATCCCTGACCTTAAAGTCAGCCCTAAAACAGACAGAAATGGAATCGATAAAAGATCCCATTCGCACGTGGATCACTTCACACAGCAGAAGCGTTATCTCCTAGAGAATGATTATCCCCTCTACGAGAGTATTCTACTCCTCGAAGGGATCACACGCTATCCACAACTCAATAGTGCTAAAGAGAATAGAGATATATAGAGGTAAGATATATAGCGGTGAGATTGAGAGAGATAAGATCTAGAGAGAGAATCCCCCAAAATCACTCTCAACCTTGAAATCTCTAAAGATCACCCTATATTCTCACATAGTACAAAAAGATCATTTAAGGGAGTCGGTATCTTATTACCGCTCTATCCCCTACCTCCTATCTGAAGGTTTTATGGAAGATATAATTATTCAAGGTGCGCGTACGCACAATCTTAAAGATATTAGTTTAACCCTTCCCCGCAATAAACTTGTGGTCATTACAGGGCTCTCTGGCTCTGGGAAATCATCACTTGCTTTCGATACACTCTACGCTGAAGGGCAACGTCGCTATGTGGAGTCACTCTCCTCTTATGCGAGACAATTCCTCTCGGTGATGGGAAAGCCTGATGTTGACCATATCTCAGGTCTATCGCCGGCGATCTCTATCGAGCAGAAATCAACATCCCACAATCCACGCTCAACAGTGGGAACGGTCACCGAGATCTACGACTATCTTCGTCTGCTCTTCGCCCGTATCGGTACGCCGCACTGCCCGACCCATCATCTCCCGCTCAATGCGCAGACCATTCCACAGATGGTCGATATGACGATGGCGCTCTCTGAAGAGCTTCGACTGATGTTGATAGCCCCTATTGTTCGCAATCGGAAGGGAGAGCATCTCAAACTCTTTGAAGAGCTTAAAGCACGAGGATTTCTGCGTGTTCGTGTTGATGGAAAAACCTATGAGATCGATGAGTTGCCGGAGATCAACCCGAAACAGCATCACGATATCGATGTTGTTGTCGATCGCTTCCGCGTGCGAGATGATATTCGTATCCGTCTTTCAGAATCACTAGAGACGGCGCTCGATCTAACCAATGGTTTAGCGGCAATTGTCGATATGAAGAGTGAAGAGACTCTCCTACAATTTTCGGCTAACTATGCCTGCCCTGAATGTGGCTTTACCATTGCCGAGTTAGAACCGCGTCTCTTCTCTTTTAATAATCCTGAAGGCGCTTGTCCAACTTGTGATGGTTTAGGGGTTAATCAATATTTTGATCCTGATCGCGTTATTGCCGAACCTTCTCTATCACTAGCTAGTGGTGCTATTCGAGGCTGGGATAAAAATTCTAGCTACTACTTCTCCATGATCGAATCTTTAGGGAGACATTACGGCTTTAACCCAGAAACGCCTTTTGAAGCGCTTCCGAAAAAGATTCAGAAGATTCTACTCTACGGATCGGGTGAGGAGGAGATAGAGTTCCATTATCTGAGTAATCGAGGACAACGCTCCATCCGCATCCATCCATTTGAGGGGATCTTAAATAATTTAGAGCGTCGTTACCATGAGACCGACTCACAAATTGTCCGTGAAAGTTTAACGCGATTTTTAGCGATGCGTGTCTGCCCTGACTGTGAAGGAAGTCGCCTAGGTCCTGCTGCGAAAAATGTTCTTATCGAAGGCGAAGCGATCCATAACATCACCGCCCTACCGATCAATGAGGCCTTAAAATGGGCTGAAGAGGTGAAGCTCTCGGGCGCTAAAAAAGAGATTGCCGATAAGATCTTTAAAGAGATTCAGGAACGACTCGGCTTTTTAGTCAATGTCGGACTCGACTATCTCAACCTCTCTCGTTCAGCAGAGACACTCTCTGGAGGTGAAGCGCAACGAATTCGTCTTGCCTCCCAAATTGGTGCCGGCTTAATGGGTGTTCTCTATGTGTTAGATGAACCCTCAATCGGTCTTCATCAACGAGATAATGATCGTCTCTTACAGACCCTCTTCCATCTGCGCGATCTTGGAAATACCGTCATTGTGGTAGAGCATGATGAAGATGCCATTTTAGCCGCGGATTATATTGTCGATATTGGCCCCGGTGCCGGCGTTCATGGAGGCTCTGTTGTTGCTGCAGGAACCCCTCAATCGGTACTGAAAAATAAGGATTCTCTCACTGCCGATTATCTCTCTGGACGCAAGAAAATAGAGGTGCCGAAAGAGCGAACGCCACGAGATCCTAAGAGAGAAATTAAGCTGATTGGCGCAACAGGCAATAACCTCAAAAAAGTGACCGCCTCCTTCCCGCTCGGCCTTCTAACCTGTGTGACTGGCGTTTCAGGCTCAGGAAAATCAACCCTCGTGAATGATACGCTCTACAGCGCTATCGCACGTATTTTGAATAAAAACAATAGCATCGAAGTTGCACCTTATCAGAAGATTGAAGGATTAGATCAGATCGACAAAATCGTCAATATCGATCAGAGCCCTATCGGCCGAACACCTCGATCCAATCCTGCGACCTATACCGGACTCTTCACCCCGATTCGAGAGATCTTCGCCAATACGCCAGAAGCACGCGCACGAGGCTATCAGCCAGGGCGTTTTAGCTTCAATGTGAAGGGAGGACGTTGTGAAAATTGTCAGGGAGATGGTCTTATCAAAGTTGAGATGCACTTCCTTCCCGATGTTTATGTCATGTGTGATGAGTGTCAAGGAAAGCGTTACAATCGCGAAACCCTCGATATTCTCTATAAAGGAAAGTCGATCAATGATGTTCTCAATATGACGGTGGAAGAAGCGTATCAATTCTTCGATGCCATTCCAGTTGTTCATCGTCGACTCGAAACACTGATGGAAGTGGGTTTAAGTTATATCACCTTAGGTCAAAATGCGACAACACTCTCCGGCGGTGAGGCTCAACGAGTGAAACTCTCCCGGGAGCTTTCGAAACGAGATACCGGCAAAACGGTCTATATTCTCGACGAGCCAACAACCGGCCTGCACTTCCACGATATTGCACAGCTCCTTAAAGTGATTCATACCTTACGTGATAAAGGGAATACCATCATTATTATCGAGCACAATCTCGATGTTATTAAGACAGCGGATTGGCTCATCGATATCGGTCCAGAAGGGGGAGCGAAAGGTGGAAATATCATCTTTGCCGGCACTCCCGAAGAGATCGCTCAATGTCCAGAGAGTTATACCGGAAAATATCTTAAACCGCTTTTAGAGAAAGGATAAATATCGGTTACCAAAATCGATCGATATCAGCCATCACCTTAAATGGATGATGGTTTTTTTATTCATCAAAAAAAGCTGAACGCTGCCGGGTCTTACTATCGCGTACTTCCATCAATCTCGTGCCGGCAGTATGCAATCATTCGATTGCCGGAATAGTTCTTATCTTTATAAAAGCTGATGAGTTGCCGGATCTTACCACTGCGTACTTCCATAATTTGCATGCCGGCAAATATCGCTCTTTTAACGATATCGTCCCGGTGTCGAAGATGCCAAATGGCGGGCATGCAGTAGTGAAAAGATTGCAATAGTCGGCTCCCGCCGCTCAATAAATCCTCTTAAGAATCATTCGTTCAAAAATAAGCTGAACGCTGCCGGGTCTTACTATCGCGTATTTCCACAAATCTCGCGCCGGCAGATGGCAATCATTCGATTGCCGGAATAGTTCTTATCTTTATAAAGGCTGATGAGTTGCCGGAGATTACCACTGCGTACTTCCATAATTTGCATGCCGGCAAATATCGCTCTTTTAACGATATCTTCCCGGTATCGAAGATGCCAAATGGCGGGCATGCAGTAGTGAAAAGATTGCAATAGTCGGCTCCCGCCGCTCAATAAATCCTCTTAAGAATCATTCATCAAAAACTGAACAATAAATTAAAAAAATATATTGATATGGATCAAATAATATAAAAAGCTCAATTGATAATAGATCTCAAAAGCGATAGATTTCTATTATCTGTTTGATAATGATTCTTTATGAATGAATGATGATTTCAATAACGCTATTGATCATCACTCACTTCTCTAATCATTTTATTAACTTCTTTTTTATCTACTTCTTCTATTTACCTCTCTTGTCTTGGTGACCGCTACAATGACAACTATGAAAATGCTCTCTCTCGATCAGGTCAATATCAATGAACCGGTGATGATTAAACAACTCAATACGCCGGAACCGAGCTATCGTCATAAATTGCTCGCGATGGGCGTTACCCCTGGTTGTGAAGTAACGGTGATTCGAACAGCGCCACTAGGTGATCCGATTCAGGTGATGATTCGAGGTTTTCAACTCTGCCTACGTAAAAAAGAAGCTGCTTCCATTATTGTTGAGAAGAGAGCGCAATAGATGAAACGTACCATTGCCCTACTTGGAAATCCAAACTGTGGAAAAACGACCCTCTTTAATGCTCTGACCGGCAGTCAACAGAAAGTTGCTAACTGGCCTGGAGTCACTGTCGATAAGAAGAGTGGCTTCTTTACAATCAATGATCAGCAGATCGATGTGATCGATCTTCCCGGCACCTACTCTTTTGAAAATAGTGAGGATGATACCTCGCAAGATGAATTGGTGGTCAGAAACTATCTTCTCAATGCAAAAGAGACACTGATCATCAATGTGATCGATGCTTCTAACTTACAACGAAGCCTCTATCTCACTTTCCAGTTACTCGATCTAAAACAGCCTATGATGATTGTCCTCAATATGATGGATGTCGCAAAATTAGAAGGGATCGAGATCTACACTTCACTTTTACAAGAGAAACTCCACTGCCCTGTCGTAGCGATCTCTGCCCGTAAAAATCAGGGGATCGAAGAACTCAAAAAGATGATCCTCGCCTATGAGCCAGGACTTTACCTCGATCATGAAGAGACCTTTCAGACACAAGGTCCGAGTGTGATCGATGCGATCCAGAAGGAACTCAATCCGCTCCCCTTAGATTCAGCACTCAAACAGCTCTCTCCCTGGCTTCTTTTAGAGACAATCAAAGGTAATTATCAAGATCCACGCTTTCTTCCGCAAGAGAAGAGAACGATTGAAACTATACGAAACAATATTGAAGCACTCTCCGATTGTGAGCTCGATATTATTCTCGCTAGTAGCCGCTATGAAGCGATCGATACCTTGGCAAAATCGGTCATTAAGACCAGTGGGGTTGCCAGCGGTAAGCTCACCTATAAGATCGATGAGTGGGCATTAGGACGATGGAGTGGTATCCCCATCTTTCTCTTAACAATGTTCTTAATGTTTGCTATCGCTATCAATGTGGGCTCCGCATTTATCGACTTTTTTGAGATTCTCTTTGACGCTATATTCGTCAGTGGGCTCGCTTCCCTTCTCTCCACACTACATGCACCTGAGTGGGTTATTACCTTCTTTGCAAATGGCATTGGCGAAGGGATTAAAACTGTGGCGAGCTTTATTCCAGTTTTAACGATGATGTTTTTCTGTCTCTCACTGCTCGAAGACTCCGGCTATATGGCACGCGCCGCAATGGTAGTCGATCGTGGTATGAGGGCGATTGGCCTCCCGGGAAAAGCCTTTGTGCCGATGCTTGTGGGATTTGGCTGTAATATTCCGGCAATTATGGGAACACGCACCTTAGAGAGTGAACGCGATCGCCTGATGTCTATTATGATGATCCCCTTTATGTCGTGTGGCGCAAGATTACCTGTTTATGCACTCTTTGCCGTAATCTTCTTCCCCGGCAATATTGGGATGATTGTCTATCTTCTCTATCTCTTAGGGATTGCTGTCGCCATTCTTACAGGACTTGCCCTAAAATTCTCTATCCTAAAAGGTCCCAACACCCCTTTTATTATGGAACTTCCGGCCTACCATATCCCAACATTAAGAGGCATTATCTTAACAACATGGGAGCGACTTAAGAGCTTTATTCTGCGTGCGGGTAAAGCGATTATTATTGTGGTGACCGTTTTAGGATTACTCAACAATATTGGAAGTGATGGTAGCTTTGGGAATGCCAATAGTGAAAAATCGCTCCTCTCCCATGTAGGACAAACTATTACCCCCGCCTTTAAACCGATGGGATTAACAGAGGAGAATTGGCCTGCCACTGTTGGGATCTTCACCGGTATCTTTGCCAAAGAATCGGTAATTGGAACACTCAATGCCCTCTACTCACAACCTGAAGATCATGATGATTTTGAGTTCTGGCCCCAAGTACAAGAAGCCTTTGCCTCAATTCCTGAGAACTTAGCGGAATTACCGGCATTGTTACTCGACCCACTCGGAATTAATCAACAGGTCGCCGATGGGGAGATCGAATCTATTCAAGAAGCGAATGATGTAGATGATACAACGATCTCTGAAATTGAGCGCTACTTCACCTCCTCCGCATCGGTGATCGCTTACCTTATCTTTATTCTGCTCTATACCCCCTGTGTTGCAGCACTTGGCGCAGTCTATCGAGAAGCTGGCATTCGCTGGACGCTCTTAGTTGCGAGCTGGACCTTTATTATTGGCTGGATCTTAGCAACCGGTTATTTCCAACTCCATCTTCTCTTCACCGAAGGCGGCGTTACACCTATTATTTGGTTAGGATCCCTACTTGCTGCACTTCTTGCGCTCTTCCTCTTATTGCGTTATATGGGGAAAAAGGAGATCTTTACAGAGAGTAAAGAGTTTATTCAAAAGAGCCATAAGAAGGGTTCAAAAGGGAGCTGTTGCCAATGATTTTATTAGAGATGAAACGCTATATTGAAGCGCGTGGGGAGGTTCCCTTAACCCACCTTGCTCATGCCTTCAATCTCGATACCAATACCGCAGAGATGATGATGTCGCAATGGGTCAAACGGGGAACAATTGAGAAATTAGAGAATCAACCCTGCCCAAGTCTCAACACTCAATCCCTCTGTGGTGGATGCTCCGGCAACTGCCATACCTCCTCCCTCATTCATCAATCTATCGGCACTCGGCAGGTGATTTATCGGATGAAGATCTCATAAGTAGGCTCTTGCAGTCCTGTTTAAAAAAACTTACTAAATCTCCTAAAAATTATCCACTTTCACAATTAAAGTCATACTATCTCCTACAATATAACGCTTGTTATTGGACTTAGATGGTAGATATGATCTCTTTTATACTCTTTTTATAAATTGTAACGATCAAGAAAAAACCATCGTACAATAGCCTCCTTCCCTCTTTTTCATGAGCTACTTTAACGATGTTAGAAATTATTATCAGCATTCTCTTCTTGATTGCGGTGGGCTATTTTGTTACTAAAAATTACGATGCCAAAATTGTTCTCTTTCTTGCCGCATTCCTCCTCCTCTTCATTTCGGTCTTTTTAGGCCATACTATTGAGACCTCAACACCGACAGGATCTATCTGGCTCGATCCTTTTGCAAAAGCGACCGATGTCTTTAAGATGCAGATGGGTATTGTTGGGCTTACCATTATGATGCTCTTCGGTTTTGCTGCCTATATGAATCATATTGGTGCGAATGATGCGATGGTTGCCGTCTTATCAAAACCGATTCAAAAAATCCGTTCAGTCTATATCTTAGTGCCGGTGGTCTTTCTCTTAGGAAATGCGCTGCAGATGGTGCTTCCAAGTGCCGCCGGACTTGCCATTCTATTGATGGCGACGCTCTATCCTGCACTAAGAACGGCAGGTATGTCCCCCTTAACTGCCGGCGCCGTTATTGCCACAACAGCAACTATCACACCGACACCGCTCGGTTCTGATAATGTCGTTGTCGCTCAACATCTTGGGATCTCCTCACTCGACTATGTGCTTAAGTATCATGCAAAAGTCTCTATTCCGGCGCTTCTCATTATGGCGGTTGCTCATCTTTTCTGGCAGCGTCACCTTGATCGTCGTGCCGGTACTGTACATGTTCCCTATCAACCAGAGCATAGTGAAGCAGAAAAATTAGCACAATTAAAACCGGCACCTTTATGGTATGCCATCTTTCCGATTGTACCGATCTTGCTACTTCTTCTCTTCAATCTTGCCTTTATCAATCCTGAAACTGGAAAACCGCTCTTAAAGATGGGACTTCCAGAAATCACACTGATCTCTATCTTAATTCCCTTACTCATTGAATTGATTCGCAAAAGAAGCTTTCAAAAATCGATCAAAGATTTCAACCTCTTCTTTGAAGGGATGGGACAAGGATTCTTTCAAGTGGTTTCACTCATTATTGCCGCCGGACTCTTTGTGGAGAGTTTAAAAGCGATCGGTATTATTACCACATTAACCAATAGCCTTAATGATGTTGAAGGTGCCGGACCGATTTTAATGTTCTTCTTCTCAGGAATGGCTGCCTTGATCGGTTTCTTAAGCGGTAGTGGCATCGCTGTGTTTCACTCCTTTATCAAAATTATTCCAGAGATTACGACGCAGATGGATGTCAATACCGTTCTGGTGGCGCTACCGATGCAGTTGACGGCCAATCTTATTCGCTCCGCCTCTCCTGTTGCTGCCGTGATTATTATTGTTGCTTCAGTCTTGAAGGTAAATCCGCTGGTGATTGTTAAACGGACATCGGTACCCGTCTTTGTTGGAATCTTCACCTGTTTAGCGCTCTCTTACTACTTCTATGGGTAGTTAGCGTAAAGTGATAAAATCCATGATAAAATAGAGAAGTATTACAACGTTATCGATCACTATCAGAGCATCTAGAGCAACCTTTAGATGCTCTTTTTTATCCAGCGACCATATTACTGAGCCTTACAAATTTTAAGAGAAGCGCTCCATGATGGAGATGAAGATGTTAAAAAAGCAGCTATTTAAAAAACGGATCAATCCCCATTACAACCCCGAAAAAGCCCATCATCGCCCTTATGGCTTTGAAAATATTCCCCCAACAAAGATTGATTGGCGAGATCTTCTTCGCTGGACGCAAGAGCGCCGGCAGAAGAGACTGCCTCAAGCTCCCTCTACGGGATATGAAGACTTTATTAAGAAGAATATGGTGCCGCTCCACTTTCCCGAAAAAGAGGCATCAACATTCATCTGGTTAGGACACTCTTCGATCTATATCTCAACACCTGAAGTATCGATTGTAACCGATCCCATCTTCTCTCACCGTGCCTCTCCCCTCTCCTTTCTCGGCCCGCTTCGAAAAACACCGGCAACGTCAGTAATTGAATCGATGCCCCGCTTAGATCTGATTTTAATCTCCCATAATCATTATGATCATCTTGATGAGAGAACGATTTTGGAACTCTATCAAAAATTCCCAAACCTTCTTGTCATTGTCCCCTTAGGACTTAAACCGTGGTTTTTAAAACGGGGAATTGAGCAAGTCATTGAACTTGATTGGTGGGATTGCGAGAAGCTCTCTTTTTCACAAGCACCTATAGCGATCACCGCCGTTCCCGCGCAACATTGGAGCAAGCGAGGATTTTTAGATCGCAATGCCTCTTTATGGTGTGGTTATATTATTCAATTAGGGGGAAAGACACTCTATTTTGCCGGCGATACAGGTTTTACCCCTCTTCTCCAAGAGATCGGGGAACGCTTCTCTATCGATATTGGCTTCATACCGATCGGGGCTTATGAGCCACGTTGGTTTATGGCGCCGCAACACATTAACCCCAAGGAAGCGGTCGAAATTCATCAAATGTTAAACATTCAACAATCGATCGGCATCCATTGGGGCGTCTTTGAGTTAACAGATGAAGCGCTCGATGAGCCACCTCGTTATCTGAAACAATCACTTCAAGAAGCAAATTGTCAGGAGTCTGAATTTATTACATTGGCAATCAATGAATCTCGTCCATTTTAGGACTTTAGGACTTTAGAGATTCTTCTCTCTGAAATTTACCTCTCTTTCCTATTTCAATTGGTAAGGAGTGTGAAATTCAGGATCAAATGTTGGCTCTTTAGTAAGCTCTGAACGCAGCTGATCAAATTCAGCAAGCCACTCCTGACGCCACTCCTCTTTCACCGACTCAGGTTGCCATGCAGCATCGATACCATTTTCAATACATTGACGTACACCGTCGAGATCAAAGCCGAAATTCTCAATCATCACTCGGTAACATTTTTCTCCATCGGTGTTGTGCATATGCCAATCATCCGTTGCCGGGATAATCACCATACCTGCCTTCGCCATCTGTCGAATAGGATGCTTCATCTGCCACTCTTCTAGATTAGGCCACTTTTTTAAGAAAAAAGTATTACTCGGCACAACGGTAAAGGGAATACGCTCATCAACACAACGCTGCATCAGCTCGGGATTCTCAACAACCGTATAGCCATGATCGATACGCTCAAGCCCAATCAGATCGAGCCCTGTCTCCACATTTCGCCAATGAAGCCCAAACTCTGAGCAGTGTCCCGTTAAGCGAAGATTATTCTCTTTTGCAAGACGATACGCTTTCCAAAACTTTTCAATCGGTGCATCATCTTCTCGATAATCGATACCGATCCCTAAAACGCGAGGATGGGGGTAAGCGATCATCCATTCGACCATCTCCACCGCTTCTTCAGGACTCTTCTCACGATTAATGGAGGGAATTAGATAGGCACTGATATTCCACTTTGCTTCTGCTTCCTCAAAAACTGCCGATAAAGTATCCGTTACAACTTGATAAGGAAGCTCAGTATCATTGGGATTCCAGAAGAACTCCACATAACGAATACCACTATTTTTTGCATCTTCTAAGATCTCATATGCAACACGCGCATAATCTTCCGGCTCACGAAGAAGAGGATAGAGGAAGTTAAGAGCAGCAATTCCCCCTTTCATGACCTCATTCTCATGCGCATAAGCGCGATAATAAGATTTTGCTTCTTTCTCCGTCAACGGAACATCATATTTATGGGCAAGATCGAGCATCGTTTCTAGACGTACGCCCCCTAAAAGATGGTAGTGCAATTCTGCTTTAGGAATTTTTTTCAAAAATTGAGAGAGAGTTAAAGACATAAAAGATCGCTCCATATACGGTATAAAGCTGTTTCAGGCTTTGATAAAGATTATCGATAACCATCATCGAAATCATCAAAGAGTAAAAGTCCGGTAGTCGATCAATCGATCGACCAGTAGATTGAAAATAATAGGTTCAATAATGAAGGGTTACCTTAAAATAAGGTCCACTCTATTTTAGCGGATTGGTCGTAAAAAAGGGGTCGATTTTTGGAGAAGACAATCACTTTCCTCTATTTTTTGTTTTGTTTCCCTATCTCAATAGCAAATTATAAAGCCCCTCAATCCAGACGCATAGATTATTTCCATAAATTATTTCCATAAAAAATACCCAAAGATCATTACAACCTTTGAGCATTTTTAATCTAGCTCTAGAAAGTATTTCTAAAGCCTTTGGATTTCTCACTATTTATTGAAAAATATTAATGTCCAAGGTAATAGATAGGCTTGTGTAATTGTAATCAGTCCAACAAATGTACAAAAAATCAAACTATGTTTTACAGTAAACTTAAAAAGATCTGACTCCTTACCAACCATGCCTGTTGCCGCTGTTGCTACTGCTATTGATTGAGGTGAAATCATTTTCCCCGTCACCCCACCTGTTGTATTAGATGCGACTAAAAGCTCTGGTGAGACATTGATTTGGTGAGCTACATTGGCTTGTAAAGAACTGAAGAGCGCATTTGATGAAGTATCTGATCCTGTTAAAAACACACCTAACCAACCTAAAAACGGCGCAAAGAAAGGGAAAAACACTCCTGTCTGAGCCAATAAAAGTGCTAATGTTGAAGAGAGTCCTGAATAGTTTGCAATAAATGCAAACCCTAAAACAAGACCGATGGATAAGATTGGAAACCTTAATTCATGAAGCGTTTCTTTAAACGTTATTAGTGCATCAATAACGCGCATTTTTAATATTATTATTGAGCATATACAAGCGATAAAAATCGATGTTCCAACAGCACCTAAAATATTAAAAGTATAAATAGCCGCATAAGGGGCATCTTCAGGAACAACAGGCGCTGTTTTAATAACATTATTATGTAGTAGTGGCACTTCAAATTTAAAAGTAGCAAAAGTCAAGAATTGCTGTAAATCCTTCAAGCTCCAAAGAACTACCATGGTTGTTAAAATAATAAACGGAGACCATGCAAGAGATAATTGTTTTAAGGTATAACCACTACCTACTCTTTTTACATTTTTATCCACCTTTTTTTGACCATCGAATGTGAAAATTTCTTTAGGGCGCCACACTCGTAAAAAGAGTGTTAAGCAAATTAAGCTTACTAAAGCGGAAGTAATATCTGGTAACTCAGGGCCAATAAAATTTGCGGTTAAAAACTGCGTCGTCGCAAACGAAACACCACAAACCAAAATTGCTGGCCAAGTTTGTCGAATTCCTCTGAACCCATCCATCATTGCAATTAACCAAAAAGGTACAATGATTGATAATATTGGCAATTGCCGACCCGCTACCTGTCCAATATGAAATGCATCTAATCCTGAAACTTCTCCAGCGACAATAATGGGTATCCCCATTGCGCCAAAAGCCACTGGTGCCGTATTTGCAATAAGACAAAGCCCTGCAGCATAAAGCGGTTTAAAACCAAGCCCGACTAACAATGCTGCAGTAATCGCAACAGGGGCACCAAATCCGGCAGCACCTTCTAAAAAAGCACCAAAAGAAAAACCCACAAGCAATAATTGCAGGCGTTGATCTTCTGTAATTGACATAATTGATGCCCTAATTATATCGAACTGTCCTGTTTTAACAGATATTTTATAAAGATAAACGGCTGTAATAATAATCCACGCAATGGGCCAAAGACCATAAAGAAATCCATAGCCTGATGCGGCTAAAGCCATAGTAATCGGCATTTTATAGATGAAAATCGCTACCAAAATAGCAAGCGTTAAAGTTAAGAATCCGGCAACATGGCCTTTGAGTTTAAAAATAGTCAGACTTAAGAAAAAAGCAACAATGGGAATTACAGCAAATAATGATGAAACTCCTAAATTAACTAACGGAATATAATCCTGTGTCCAAGTCATAAATAGCATCTCCTCCATAGCAGTTATGATTAATTTTTATTAAAAAGCACTTCAACTCATTAAAAACATCAATAAAGTATCTCCACATTCGATCAGATGTAGATCAAAAAAGAACTTTAAAAGTAAAATTAAACTCTTTCGCCTCTCTTAAATTGATTATTCTTATTTAGGCTCTTCTTGCTTACTGCCTACCTTTCATTGAATAGGTTTCAGTAAAGTTGTTGTTTTGAAGTTTTATTAGAGTCCAGTTTTATCTAGAATTATTGTGCTCCTACCTCTAATAAATATACTTTTTATCACATAAAGTAAATATTATCTTTTAATATATGTGAAAAAAAGATAGATTGTCCTTGGATATAAATATTAATATCTTAATAATCAAAGATAGAAAACAAAAATTAAAAAGGAGATTTGGATGATTATTTCTGCACCTACCGATTATCGCAAAGCGGCAAAAAGGACTCTTCCGCCATTTCTATTTCACTATATTGATGGGGGCGCATATGCAGAGCATACACTCAAACGAAATGTTGAAGATCTTGCTGAAATTGAGTTAAAACAACGAGTACTGAATAATATGGAGAATATCAGTACCGAAACGATACTTTGGGATGATAAGTTAGATATTCCTGTAATTTTAGCACCGGTTGGGCTAACAGGAATGTATGCTCGAAGAGGAGAAGTACAAGCAGCAAAGGCCGCTGCCAACAAGGGAATTCCTTTTACGCTTTCATCGGTCTCTGTTTGTCCCATAGAAGAGGTTGTTCCCGCAATAGATCGACCAATGTGGTTTCAGCTCTATGTTCTTAAAGACCGCGGATTTATGAAGAATGCGCTAGAACGCGCAAAAGAGAGTGGCGTGAAGACACTTGTTTTCACCGTTGATATGCCAACACCAGGCGCACGTTACCGGGATGCCCACTCTGGCATGAGTGGTCCCTACGCAAATATTCGTCGAGTATTGCAAGCAATGTATCATCCGAAATGGGCATGGGATGTTGGAATTCATGGAAAACCTCATGACTTGGGAAATATATCCAAATACCGGGGTGAGCCAACGCACTTAGAAGATTACATTGGTTGGTTAACTAAAAACTTTGACCCATCTATCTGCTGGAAAGATCTCGAATGGATTCGAGATTTCTGGGAAGGCCCAATGATTATTAAGGGCATTCTAGATCCAGATGATGCAAGAGATGCTGTAAAATTTGGTGCTGATGGCATTGTTGTTTCTAATCATGGCGGTAGACAATTAGATGGAGTTCTCTCCTCCGCAAGAGCATTGCCAGAAATTGCCGATGCAGTTAAAGGTGATATTAAAATATTAGCTGACTCAGGCATTAGAACCGGTCTTGATGTTGTCAGGATGATTGCACTTGGTGCTGATAGTGTAATGATTGGTCGCTCTTATGCTTATGCATTAGCAGCACAAGGACAAAAAGGAGTTGAAAATTTACTCGATCTCTTTAAAAAAGAGATGCGTGTTGCAATGACCCTTACCGGCGCGAATAGTATTTCAGAAATTACTCGAAACTCTCTAGTCAGCAATGGTCTTTAAATCATCCTTAAAATAGAAACAACCTGTTTGTAGCAAATCATTTTAAATATAAAAGCCCTCAAAAGATAACGATAAGTCGCTCTTTTGAGGGCTTTAGATATATAACATGTGGGGCATGGGTTCATGGGTCATGGACATACTCAATAGAGGCCTTGATGCCAGCCATATCTCTTCTATTTTTAGAGCATATTGAGCTCAAGTTTTGCCCGAAGAGACATTCTTTGTGGCGTCCAGAAGGGTTCCCACACAAGATCAACCATACACTCTTTGATTTCAGGAATTGAGTAGACGGCATTCGAAACCCAACTTGGCATCTCTCCGGCAACAGGACATCCTGGCGCAGTTAAAGTCATATCGATCCGGATGCGAATATTATTCTCCGTCAGATCGAGAAACTCAATCGCGTAGATTAAACCTAACTCATAGATATCTACGGGAATTTCAGGATCATACACCTTCTTAATGGCATCGATAATCTCTTCAATTAATTGATCTACTTTCTCATCCGGCGCTACACCCTCTGCAAAGAGAATCTGCGGGAAATTGGGTTCATCGCGATTCATATCCATTTAAATCTCTATCCTTCTAATAATTAATCTAATTTATTTATCTAATTTATCTATCTAAACTGTCTATCTAAATTGTCTATTCAAACTATCTAGTTAAAGTGCCTACTTAAAGTATCTATCTGATTTACTGTCTCAATCTAGCCTAAGGTTTCACTGCTAAATATCTTACTAGGTGCCTTATATGACTCACTCGTATATTACTCATTCAAGTTACTCTTTAGTTACTCTTTAGTCACGCTTGATAAGGCACTCATTTAAGCATCCTATTCCGTCTGGGCAATCTCATCTTTTGCATGAATTGCTGAATAGAGCGCATGCCACGGTAATGTGGCGCACTTCACGCGAGTAGGATAATCCCGGACTCCCATTAAGATTTCTAAAGAACCTAAATCCCCACTATCGACATCTTCTAACGTTACCGCATTATGAAAACGTTGAAAGAGCGCTTCTGCCTCAGCAATACTCTTCCCCTTTATCGCCTCTGTCATCATGGAACTTGAGGCTGTTGAGATGGCACACCCCTCACCTTGAAAGGCAATATCTGTAATAATGCCCTCTTCAATATTGAGATAGAGCTCAATCTGATCACCACAGAGCGGATTATGCCCTTCTGCATGATGAGAGCATGGTTCAATTTTATGGAAGTTTCGAGGATTACGATTGTGATCTAAAATCACCTCTTGGTAGAGCGCTTTAATATCAAAACTCATGGTAAATATCTTCAACCTTAAATTAGCACTAAATTCGTACTGATTATAACGGATCAAAATTCCATTTACGAGCATTGATTGATTGCTGTGACTATTTCTATCGAATATCGTCCTGCGATTACGTGGGATGCTTTTGAGGTGAGCTTCCTAACAACGGCCGAAAATCCTCATTGGCTATTTTGCTGTTTTATGAGAAAATTGAGTATTGATCTCGAAATCTTCATATTTCGAAACCTAACACATTGATGAGCATAAGCGAAAACCTCAAGGTAGAACCGCTTATGCTTCGACGATACTAAAGAATATATTAAAAAAAGGATGGTTATAGAATGAACTGGTTTGAGCGTATAATTCCAATGATCCGCACAACGAAGAAGGAGAATACAGTTCCTGAAGGTGTCTGGGCTAAATGCCGTTCTTGCGATGCCATTCTCTATCAACAAGAGCTTGCGGCAAACCTTGAAGTCTGCCCTAAATGTAATGCTCACATGCGCATCGATCCTCGTACAAGATTAATAGCATTTTTAGATAAAGACTCAACAACTGAAATTGGTGCCGATATCGAATCAGTTGATTTCTTAAACTTTAAAGATAGCCGTCGCTACCGTGATCGTCTCGTTGATGCCCAAAAATCAACAGGTGAGACAGAAGCATTAATCGCAATGTCGGGCACACTTAAAGGTATGCCAATTGTTGCCGCTTCTTTTAACTTCAACTTCATGGGCGGCTCGATGGGCTCTGTTGTAGGAGAGCGCTTTATTCGCGCGGTCAATCATAGCCTTGAACATAAAGTTCCCTTAGTCTGTTTTATGACAAGTGGTGGCGCACGTATGCAGGAAGGTTTAACTTCATTGATGCAGATGGCGAAAACATCAGCGGGAATTGCGCGCCTTAATGAAGAGCACTTACCCTTTATCTCTGTTTTAACAGACCCTACATTTGGTGGTGTCTCTGCTAGTTTAGCGATGTTAGGAGATATCAATATTGCTGAACCTTATGCGCTGATCGGTTTTGCTGGTCCTCGTGTTATTGAACAGACCGTTCGTGAAAAACTCCCTGAAGGCTTCCAACGCTCTGAGTTCCTCCTTGAGAAAGGAGCCATCGATATGATCATCGATCGCCGTGAACTTCGAAATGAGATCGCAAGCCTTCTTGCAAAACTCACCCATCAAGGAAAACCTTTAGAAGAAGTGGGCTAGCTGAGCAAACTCCTACTCACTGAAGAGTACTTACTGACATTCTTATTGACATTAAATAGTAATATTTCCCAATAATACTTCACATGCTCTCGCAGGTTGAATTCAAACTGATATAGCGGCTGAAGATATTGGGAATATTATTGTTTATCAGATTCTATTAAGGGCAGAGATGACCATGGCTTCGAATCGTTCCCTTCAATCTTGGCTAACCCATTTAGAGAGCATTCATCCTCTATCAATGGATTTTAAACTAGAGCGTATTAAAAACGTTCTAAAAAATCTCAACCTTGGCAAAATAGCGCCCCTAATCATTACCGTTGCCGGCACCAATGGAAAAGGCTCCACATCCACAACAATCGCAAGCCTCTATCATGCTGCCGGATTACGCGTTGGACTCTTTACCTCTCCCCATATTTGGCGCTTTAATGAACGCATTCGTATCAACTTAGAAGAGGCGGAGGATCATGATATTATCGCCGCCTTTGAGGCAATTGAGGTTGCCCGTGGCGAGATCACTCTCACCTACTTTGAATTTGCAACATTAGCTGCATTCTATCTCTTTAAGGAGAAACAGGTTGAAGTTGCCGTTCTTGAGGTGGGATTAGGCGGTAGGCTCGATTCAACAAATATCATTGATGCCGATATCGCGGTGATCACCCCTATTGGTATCGATCATACTGCGCAACTCGGGAATACCATTGAAGAGATCGCTCGAGAGAAAGCCGGCATTATCAAAACACATGCACAGGTCATTACTGCAGAAACAGCACCGAATATCTCGATCTTAACCCAAGTAAAAGAGATGGAGGCAACCCTCTACCAAAATGGGCGAGACTTTCACTATCAACGCCTCGAATCTGGCGAATTTAGCTATCAGTTTAAAGAGGAAGCGCGCCTTACTTTGCCGGCACCTAAGCTAAAAGGTCTCCATCAATATCAGAATGCGGCAACAGCAATTACTGCGCTCTATCTCGGTGCTGAAAAACTGAAGATCACACCAACAGAAGAGAGTATCGCTAAGGGCTTAAGCGCTGTAACATTAGAGGGGCGCTTTCAGCAACTCACAAGAGCTAATAGCCCAACAATCTATCTTGATGTGACACATAACCCTCAAGGAGCGCATGTGTTAAAATCATTAATTACGGATCTTCGATCTGAAAAGGGGGAGGATTTTGAGATTATCGCCCTTTTAGGAATGTTAAAAGATAAAGACTCCGTAGCATTAGCAACTCCCCTTAAAGATTCGATTCAATCATGGGTTACGGCAACAATCGATGATTGTGAACGCGGTCAATCAGGAGAAGCTTTGGCAACAAAGATTCAACCTATTATTCAACAAACTATTCTTGTGGCACCCTCTATTGCGACAGGTTGCCAACGGGTGCTAGAAATGGCACAGCCACAAGATATTATTATTGTTTTTGGCTCATTTCATATGATGGCAGATAGCCTCAACTGGTTTAAAGAGAATCAATATGTCTAATACGCTAACAAAATCGCTATTACAACGTCTTATCGGTGGGATATTTCTTCTCGCTCTTGTCGGGCTCATTGCTGTACTGTTATTGCAGCCTTCAGATAAACTTCCAACGACAACACCACAAGCTAATAACGTGCAGAAGCCGGCAATTAGCATCACTTCTACAGGGAAAAAAGAGCCGCAAGAGATTGCACCTCCCATTATTCTTGAGAGCCAATCGGGTAAAGAGATTGTCAGCAATGCACCGGGAGATATTGTGGGTGAAGAGCTATGGCAAAGTGTTGAACAAGGTCATCAGATCAAAGAAGAGAATGCGATTATTTTAGCAAGCATCGAACCGCCTAAAGTAACTCCTCTTCCCAAAAAAGAGATTGAGAAACCAAAAGTAACCCCAAAAAAAGAGCCGGCGATGCCCAAAATTGAATTGATCGCCGATAGCGAAAAGAGCGCAGCAAAGGCGCCACAAAAAACGCAACCGGTACAACAAGCTCCTAAAGCAACAGCACAAGGCCATTGGTATGTGCAACTAGGTGCTTTTGGCAACAGTGCCAATGCACAAAAACTGATGAATGAATTTAAGCAGAAAGGCTATAACGTCCGTATCTTAAGAGATAACAAGTTAAATCGTGTTCAAATTGGTCCTTATGCTACCAAAAAAGAGGCGGAGCAAGTACAATCTCGTACAAGGAGCGGATCATTAAAGCCCTCTGTTGTACAGGCTAAATAAACCAACGCAGAATCATGCAATATGCATCTTCCTTCTTTTAAAAAGAGACCTTCAAAGAGCGATCTTTTTCAAAAGAGTGAAGGATCAGTATCAGCACTATCTGCCCATAAAAAAACAGTTAGACTAGGAGCTCATTAACGTGGATATATCAACCATTATTGATGCCGTTATTATTGCCATCATCGCTATTTCAGTCATTGTGGCATTCTTTAGAGGCTTTATCTCAGAAGCGCTCTCATTGATCGTCTGGGTATTAGCATTTATGGGAGCCGTCTTCTACTATCAAGATGTCGGCAAGATGCTCCCTAATCTCTTTGGTGGCAGCGCCAATGCTTTAAGTGGTGATGAGTCGATCTTTGGCGATCTTATCAGCTTTGCAATCACCTTTATTGCCCTCTTGATCATCTTAGGTTTAGTCAATCTTCTTATCACTTTTGTACTGCGAAAATTGAGTATCTCCTGGCCTGATCGCCTCCTTGGTACGATCTTTGGTCTTTTAAGAGGGATCTTTATTGTTGCCGTTATCTCCCTTTTTATTATTGAATCGCCTTTTAAAGAGAGTGAGTATTGGAAAAATGCGAAGTTTTCCGGCATGGCCTCTTCTTGGGCGGAAACACTAGCATCAATGATTCCTGAGAATTTTTTAGAGAGCATTAACACCACTGTGATTGAGCCCGCCAAAGGGGCCGCTCAGCAAAACAGCAATAGCATAAAAGAGGCTGCGCAAAAAGCAGCGATCGAACAGATGACGCGCCTACGCGAGGAGGCTACCCGTAATGAGTAATGTATCACACGAAGAAATTGAGAAGTTTAACGATCAAGATTGGTGGAATCGTGAAGGAGAATTAAAGACTCTTCATGACATCAACCCTACCCGTTTTGAGTTTATTGAGCAATTTGTTGATCTTGCCGGCATTAAAGCACTCGATATCGGCTGTGGTGGCGGCATCATCGCTGAAGGTTTAGCAAAACGACATGTCAAAACGACCGGCATCGATATGGCACCTAATGCCATTGCTGTCGCTAAAGCGCATGCGAAAGAGAATCATCTTAAGATCGATTATCGAGTAATCACGGCTGAAGAATTTGCCGAAGAGCATCATGAATCTTTTGATCTCATCACCTGTCTTGAGATGCTCGAACATGTCCCTACCCCAAGCGCTATTATTGAAGCTGCAAGCAAAATGTTAAAACCAGGTGGGCATATCTTCTTCTCAACCATCAATCGCACCTTAAAATCGAGAGCCTTAGCGCTCTTCGCCGCAGAGAGCATCCTCCGCATTGTTCCAAAGGGAACCCATGACTATAACAAGCTCATTACCCCTTTAGAGCTCTATGAGATGTGTGAAAGCTATGGTTTAACAGTTAAAAAGATTGAAGGAATGAGTTACAACCCTTTCACTCGCATTGCAACACTTACCGATGATGTGAGTATGAATTATCTGCTCTATGCAACGAAAGCGTAACTCATCATTGGTGAGAAAGATGACCGCATCTTGAAAGTTGCAATAGCGCTAATACCGAACGCTAAAATTAAATCAGGTAACAATTTAATAAGAGATTTAATAGATTTAATCAAGGGATTTAATAAGGATTTTTATATGTCAAAACCATTAACAGGTCGTGTCATTTTAGTAACCGGTGCTTCTGGCGCAATTGGGAAAGAATCAGCACTTCGTCTCGCTGATTTAGGTGCGACCATTATCCTCATGGGCCGAAAAGAGGAGAAGCTCAATCCCATCTATGACATTATTGTCAACCGAGGGGGAGCAGAACCTGCTATTGTGACAATGGACTTTCTAAAAGTAGAAGATCTTGATTACTACAATCTTGCTCAAAACTTAGCGTTAGAGTTTGGAAAGCTCGATGGTATTGTGCATGCGGCAATCAATCTCGGTTACTTAACTCCCCTTGCCCATACCAGCCCTGAAAAATGGCATCATGGGCTCAATATTACTCTCAACGCACCCTACTTCCTAACACATGCCATGTTGCCACTTCTTGATCAATCAGATCGCGCTTCTGTCATCTTCTTTACCCATGATGAGGTTGCCAAAGGGGATCGTGCCTATTGGGGGAGCTATGCCATTGCTAAAGCAGGGTTAGAGACCATGATGAAGATCTTTGCACTTGAGAATGAGTCAGAAAAGAAGATCGCCTTCAACTCGATCGATCCTGTCTGCATCAACTCTGCCCTTCGAATGAGTGTTATGCCGGAAGGAGCGCCTAATCCTAAAGAGTTGCGTAAGGTGATCGATCTTGTATGGCAACTTAATGATCCCGAACAACCCTTTGTAACAGGAACAACCTTAACCGTTGAGTAAATAGTGTTGCAGTGTTGGGCAATCTGCCCATCCCATTAATCATCAATCTCAATTTTTAATCCAATCTTCTATTAGGAGGAGACGATGCAAAAAGTACACCCTCTCAAAAAAGCGGCAACTCTCTTTATTGCCGCTTTTTCTTTTTCCTCAATCATCGCTATTGCCGAAACAGCAACCGAAAGAGTACGTATTATCGATAACACCTATGAAACTGAGCTCGATAATGGTTTAAAAGTGATCGTCAGAGAAGATCATCGTGCACCGGTTGTCACTTCGATGGTCTGGTATAAAGTAGGATCGGTAGATGAACCCCGTGGTTTAGGCGGCATCTCCCATATGTTAGAGCATATGATGTTCAAAGGAACCGACACTTTAGGTCCTAATGAGCATTCGATGATTATTGCTAATCTTGGTGGGCGAGATAATGCTTTTACCTCTACTGACTATACCGCCTACTTTGAAAATCTGCCGGCATGGGAGCTTGAAACAGCGCTCAAATTAGAAGCTGATCGCATGCAAAATTTAGAGTTACGCGCTGAAGATTTTGCCCCCGAGCGACTTGTTGTTGCAGAAGAGCGTCGTCAACGCACCGATAGCAATCCTCAAGCACAACTCTATGAAGCTTTTAATGCGAATCTCTTTACCACAAGTGCATATCGTAATCCGGTGATCGGTTGGATGCCGGAGATTGAAGGATGGACCTTAGAAGACCTTGCGAATTGGTATCAACAATTTTACGCACCCAATAATGCAACGGTAGTGATTGTCGGCGATGTGGATCCAGAAAAAACGATCGCACTTGTTGAGCAATATTTTGGAGAGATTCCACCGAGTGAAAATATTACTCGTCCTTACAACTTTGAAGTTGCACAACAGGGTGAGAAGCGGATCGACCTTGCGATTCCCGCTAATATGCCCCTTCTCTTTATGGGGTATAAAGTCCCTAGTATCAATGAAATTGATGCCACAGAGAATCAAGAGGCCGATGCTCTTCTCCTTGCCTCACTCATTTTAGATGGTACCTCCTCATCCCGCCTTCCTAAGCGTTTAGTCCGCGATGAGCAGATCGCCTTAGAAGCAGGTAGCTACTACAACTATGGAGCGCGCTATACAACACCCTTCACCTTTGTAGCGGTTCCGGCAGAAGGGATCTCTCTTGCACAAATAGAACAGGCCTTAAAAGAGGAGATTGCACTTCTTCAAAATGAATTAGCCTCAGAAGAGGAGATTGAACGCATTATTGGCCTCTATGAAGCAGGTAATATCTACAGTAAAGATTCTGTTGCATCCCAAGCGATGTTAATTGGACAAGCAGAGACAACAGGTGAAGGTTGGCAAAATGCAGAGAATCGTGTTGAGCGTCTCAAAAAGGTAACACCAGAGATGATTCGACAAGTGGCCCAAAAATATCTCAATGAGGAGCAAGCCACGATCGCAACGCTCCATCCGCAACAAACGACGATCAAAAACTCGCCAGCAAAGAGAGATGAGAGATCCGATGTAGAGATATCCGATGTAGAGACATCTGATAGGGCGATATCCGACGGGGCGACGCCTGACAGGGAGATCAACATTAAAACGGTCGAGAGCGCTGAAGAGAATTCACCTTCAGAGAAGAGCAAAACTCAAGAGACTCAAGAGACCGCTATCTAATGCTGCTTTAGAAAGGAATGATAATGAGAAAGATTATGAGAAAGTTAATAACAACCCTCCTCGTCACAGTTGCGCTTTTTAGCACCGTAATCGCGCAGGCTGCAACTGATGTTGAGACTTGGCGTACCGATGAAGGTGCTGAAGTCTACTACCTTCATGCACCTGAAATTCCGATGGTGGACCTAATCCTCTCACTAGAGGCAGGATCGATTCGTGAAGGCGATAGCTATGGTTTAGCAGCAATGACTGCCAATATGGTCACCTCTGGAACACAATCGCTCGATGAGGAGGCGCTCCTATTAAAACTCGATCAGTTACAGAGTTCGATAGACGCTTCAAGCTCTACTTACCACACCCTCTTCTCGCTTCGCTCATTGAGTCGCGAGCAACAATTTAACTCAACATTAGAGATTCTCTATGAGATGTTGCAATCTCCCCGCTTTGATGAAAAAGTCTTCAAAAGAGAGGTTGCCCAAGCGATCGATAGTCAAAAAGCACGCCTTGATAATCCCTCTGCGATTGCAAATGAGCTCTACTACGCGGCGCTCTATCCTAATAGCGTGATTGGTGCAACATCAGAGATGTTACAAAATGCTCTTGCAAAGATGAGCCTTGGTGATGTGAAAGCCTTCCAGGAACAATATTACGATGCGCATGGTGCAAAGATTATCTTTGTCGGGGATATCTCTGAAGAGGAAGCGAAGAAAATTGCCGCAAAAATTAGCCAAATTTTAGGTTCTGGTGAGATTCATCCTGCTATGGCACAGATTGAGCCCGTCACTATGGATCTCACCTATGAGCAATATTACAATAGCCCGCAGACACAAGTGATGATGGGCCAGCCCGCTATCGATCGTTTTAGCCCCGATTATCTCCCTTTAATGATCGGTAACCATCTTTTAGGTGGCAGTGGCTTAACTTCGCTCTTGATGACCACAATTCGAGAAAAAGAGGGGTTAACGTATGGTATCTATAGCCGCTTTGCACCCAATTTTTACGAAGGACCTTTCACTATTAGCTTCTCCACTAAAAATGAGAGCGTTGAAGAGGCGATTACTCAGACGAAAGCAGTCGTCAATCAATTTATCAATGAAGGTCCGGATGCAGAGCTATTAGAGCGTGCCAAAAATAATTATATCGGCTCTTTAGTTCTCGATCTCGATAGTAATCTTAAGTTAGCCTATGCCATCTTAAATCTTGCAACTTATGGGTTACCACTCGATTATTATGAGACTTTACCAGAAAAAGTGAGAGCAATTACACCTAAAGAGATTCAGGAAGCCTTTAAACGTCATGTCAACCCCCAGGAGATGACCACTGTGATCGTCGGTGGATATGTCGCTCCCGATAAAGAGACAAGAAAACCCTTTAACGACCAGTAATATTGAGGCTTTAGAGGATTTTTATTAACAAAATAGGGTTATCCCCTCTTATCCCCACAAGCTGTGGATAAGTTTTGGGATAGCCCTATTATATTGTTAACCCTCCCCATAAGAATGCGCCTCTCGGAAATTGAGTAATAATAGCTCAGCACAAAGAGTAACATTGTTCTATATTGATTAGTTCCCCCCAATATTTATCTTCACATCTTCTCTCTCTCTGCATGGTGCTATCCCAATCGCTCGATTGAACTTCTCCTCCTTTGATAACTACCTCCCGCTTCCCAGAAAAAAACGTTACAATAGTTTCCTCTTATCCTCAGATCAAACCTACGGTAGAGTCAAAATCTTATGAATAGAGATCATATTACCCAATTTTTCGCCCAAGATGGGGCATTAAGCCGCGTGATTGATGGCTATCAGCCTCGTGATGAGCAGATTGAGATGGCAGAAGCGATTGCGCTTGCCATTGAGGAGCAAGATACTCTAATCGTCGAAGCGGGAACGGGAACGGGGAAAACTTTTGCCTATCTCGTCCCTGCACTTCTCTCTAAAAAGAAGACCCTCATCTCTACCGGAACGAAGCATCTTCAAGATCAGCTCTATGAGAAGGATATTCCACTCCTTAAAAAGGTGATTAAACACCCTATCTCCACAGCTCTCTTAAAAGGACGCAGTAACTATCTCTGTCTCTATCGAACAAAGACACTACGCGCACGCGGTCGCTTTGAGAATAAGAAGCAGGTTGAACAATTTTTCCGAATTGAGCGTTTCTCCCAACAAGATCCTATCGGCGATATCACACAGCTCTCCGGCATTACAGAGAATGAATTATGGTCTCAAGTCACTTCAACCACTGAAAACTGCCTCCATAATGAATGTCCTGACTATGAGGAGTGCTTTGTCTTTAAAGCGCGTAAAAAAGCGATGGACTCAGATATCGTCGTTATCAATCATCATCTCCTTTGTGCCGATTTAGCACTGAAACAGGATGGTTTTGGGGAGCTTCTTCCCGAAGCGGACATTATTATTATCGATGAAGCCCATCAACTTGCAGAGACTGCCGGACTCTTCTTTAGCACCCAGATCTCTACGAAACAATTTCATGATTGGATTGATGATCTCAATAAAGCCATTGCGGTCGATGCTCCCGATTTCAGTGGTCACGATACCGCTGCGGATGCGCTCTTTAAAGCGCTTACTGAACTGCGTAAAGCACTGCCACAATATAATCAGCGTTATGCTTTAACTGAGTTTTCAGATAATCCCATCATTACCAATCTCTACCAAGAGATCTATGAGATTCTTAAAACATTATTACAGATTGTTGATCCTCTCAAAGTTCGGGCACAGATCTTTGCTAAACTGATCGATCGCTTAGAAGAGCTAACAATGACCTGGAAAATTCTCCTTTTAAGTGAGAAGACCCCTGATTCTATCAATGCGATTAACTGGCTTGAGACCTACACATTCAATATTACATTTCATTCAACGCCACTCGATATCTCTGAACAGTTTCGGAAAAATAGTGGTCTACTCAATGCTAGCTGGATCTTCACCTCAGCAACATTAGCGGTCAAAGATGATTTTAGCTATTTTTGCCGCCCATTAGGTTTATCGAAAAAGAATACACTCAAGTTAGAGAGCCCTTTCGATTATCCTCGAACCTCCCTGCTCTACCATCCTGATCATCTTCCACTACCGAGCGATCCACGCTTTCTCCCAGAGATGATCGATGCCATTATTCCCATTTTAGAGGTCACTAAAGGGCGAGCATTTATTCTCTTTACAAGCTACCGAGCGCTCAATGAAGCGAAAGAGCTATTAGGTCGCAAGACCGATTATCCTCTTTTTGTACAGGGTGATCTCCCTAAAATGCAACTCATTGAGGAGTTTAAAGAGTCCGGCAATGGTGTTCTTTTAGGAACAATGAGCTTCTGGGAAGGGGTCGATGTGAAAGGAGATGCGCTCTCCTGCGTTATTATTGAGAAATTCCCCTTCGCCTCTCCCGGTGACCCCATTGAGCAAGCAAAGATGGATCTCATTCGTGAACAAGGTTATGATCCTTTCAATACTTATCAGCTTCCCAAAGCAATTATTGCGCTCAAACAGGGTGTTGGGCGCCTTATTCGAGATCACGATGATTATGGATTACTGGTGATTGCTGATCCCCGCCTCTCTAAGAGTCGCTATGGAAAACGATTCCTCGATAGCCTTCCTCCGATGACAAAAACCTTAAAACCGGAGAGAATCTCCCGATTTTTTGATTATATCGAAAGTAGAGATAAGGATAAAAAAGGAGGATAAAAAGGAGATTAGAAGAGAGAAAATAGACCAATAGACCAATAAATATTACCGATAGTTATTACTGATATCACCCCATTATCGATATTACCCCCTTTTCCCATAGAGGTTTCATCCCATGAATATCACATTTCTAGGACTCTTCCTGATTGTTGCCGGCTATCTTATCGGCTCACTCTCATCGGCCATTATTCTCTGTAAACTTGCAGGTCTTCCCGACCCTAGAACAGAAGGATCAGGTAATCCCGGCGCAACTAATGTCATGCGCATCGGAGGTAAAAAACTTGCCGCACTAACGCTTTTAGGAGATCTCCTTAAAGGTTTAATTCCGGTCTTGTTAGCAAAAATTTTAGGACAATCTGCGATCGTTATCTCATTGGTTGCCGTTGCTGCCTTTTTAGGACATCTCTACCCGCTCTTTTTCGGCTTTAAAGGGGGTAAAGGGGTTGCTACAGCATTTGGAGCAGTTTTAGGGCTCAATCCATTTGTCGCACTCTGCGCTTTTGGCGTATGGCTACTGATCTTCTTTATCAGTAAAATTTCCTCCCTCTCGGCATTAACCGCGGCAATCTCTGTTCCTTTCTTCCTCTTCTTTTTTAACGCACCAACAGCGATCGTTGGGGCGGTGATCTTTATGGATCTCTTTTTAATCTACCGCCACAAAAGCAATATTGAGCGCCTGTTAAGAGGTGAAGAGGGGAAACTTAAAGCTAAAAAATAGCTCAAACAACTCTCAAGAGAGGTCAAAATAGAATCAACAGAGAGTGTAAGCGCCAAAGCTGACCGGAGAGAGAAAATGATTACTATAAATCAGCCGCTCTATCGGCTATAATAAGACCTATTTAATTGAAAATTCCTATTTTAAGGACAGCATGAAAGAACGTTTACAGAAAGTTTTAGCGAACCTAGGATTTGGTTCACGCCGGGAGATTGAGGGTTGGATTAGCGAAGGCCGCATTAAGGTGAATGGCGAAGTCGCTGAACTCGGTTGCCAAATAGATGGGACAGAGAGTGTCCACCTAGATGATCGCCGAATTTCTATCGACAAAAGCGAACAAGAGCGCCGTGTCTTAATCTACTACAAACCTGTCGGTGAGATTACAACGCGCCATGACCCTGAAGGTCGCCCCACAATTTTTGAGAGTCTTCCCTCTATTCGCGATGGCCGTTGGATTACGGTAGGACGACTCGATATTAATACACAAGGATTGCTCCTTGTGACCAATGATGGTGAGCTCGCGCACCGTTTGATGCACCCCTCTCATGAATTAGAACGTGAATATGCCGTACGTGTGATTGGTGAATTTACCGATGAGATGGCTGACAATATGCGTAATGGTATCGAATTTGAAGATGGTATCTCTAAATTTGAAGAGATTCTCTGGTCAGGCGGTACAGGTGCAAACTTCTGGTATCACGTCACCGTCAAAGGAGGGAAAAACCGTGAGGTTCGTCGCCTTTGGGAATCCCAAGGTTTGATGGTCTCTCGTCTTATCCGTATTCGCTATGGCAATGTGGAGTTACCACCGGGATTACGTGAAGGCCAATTTATCGATATCGACCCAGAAGTCTTAAAAGAGTTAGTTGAGTCTGTCGGTCTTGAACATCAACACGTTGTTCTCGATGAGAAGCAAGAGCGTCAAAGAACAAAAGCACGCCGTATCGGTAGTGTTCAGGAGCGCCGTCGTGAATTGAGTCGCAGTCCGCGCCCAAGAAGTGATGAACGTGGCGAGCGTAGTGATCGCGGTGAGCGCAGTAACTTCGGTCGTAGCAATGATCGTTTCGAGCGCCGTAATTCATCTGATCGCCCTGATAATCGTGGAGATCGTACCAATCGTGGCGAGCGTAGTGATCGCGGTGAGCGTAGTAACTTCGGTCGTAGCAATGATCGTTTCGAGCGCCGTAATTCATCTGATCGCCCTGATAATCGTGGAGATCGTACCAATCGTGGCGAACGCAGTGATCGCGGTGAGCGTAGTAACTTCGGTCGTAGCAATGATCGTTTCGAGCGCCGTAATTCATCTGATCGCCCTGATAACCGTGGAGATCGTACCAATCGTGGCGATCGCGGTGAGCGTAGTAACTTCGGTCGTAGCAATGATCGTTTCGATCGCAGATCATCTGATCGCCCTGACAATCGCGGAGATCGCGCAGGTCGTGGTGAGCGCAGTGATCGTGGTGAGCGTAGTAACTTCGGTCGTAGCAATGATCGTTTTGAGCGCCGTAATTCATCTGATCGCCCTGATAATCGTGGAGATCGTACCAATCGTGGCGAGCGGAGTGATCGCGGTGAACGTAGTAACTTCGGTCGTAGTGATAACCGTGGCCAGAGAGATGAGCGCGATAATCGTAGCTTTGGATCACAAGATTCGCGTCGCCACAATCGTTCAGAAACACGCTCTTTTAACCACGACCGCAACGAAGGTCAACGCGGAGCAGGAAGAGGCAGAGATTCTGGTCGAGACTTCAAACGGGATGGGAATCGCGATTCTGACCGCCGATCTCGCTCATAGCCCCAGATAGCGGGAATATCTTATAAAGATCTTTTGCATTGCAGGAGGTCTTTATTTATTTCTAGCGCTCTCTAAGTTTCAAAGTTTTAAATTTCAAAGTTTTAAGTTTTGAGAAGAGATCTTAAAAATATCTAATAGAATGATCTCTCAAACATCTACTCACCTATAACAATCGATGAGATAGTGCGATTTTAACCGATAAGCATCAGATCAGTCGCCCTCGATAACAATATTAATATTAGCCTTAGTGTTACTATTAATAGCAAAATTGGTATCAAAATTGGTGTCAAGATCGGTATCAAGATCGCCATCATCGAACAAACTAATGAGGATCGTTTATGTCAACGCCATTAGCACTCAAGATAACAGATCTAAAAAAACAGTATCAAAATGGGAAAGTCGCCCTGAAAGGGATCAACTTAGAAGTTAAAGAGGGAGATTTCTTTGCGCTATTAGGACCGAATGGCGCCGGAAAATCCACCACTATCGGTATTATTACCGATCTGGTACAACCTACTTCTGGCCATGTTGAGGTATTTGGGATCGATACCCAAAAAAATCGCAATCTAGCAAAGTCGATGATCGGCTTAGTACCACAAGAATTTAACTTCAATCCCTTTGAACCTTGCGAAGAGATTGTTATCAATCAAGCGGGTTATCTAGGCATTCCTCGCAGTGAGGCAAGAAAACGTACTGCAGAGTTACTCAAATTATTAGATCTTACGGATAAAGCCAAAGTGATGGCGCGAGAACTCTCAGGAGGCATGAAGCGCCGTTTGATGATCGCCCGAGCATTAGTCCATAATCCTCGTCTTCTTATTCTTGATGAGCCGACTGCCGGCGTTGATATCGAAATTCGAAGACAGACCTGGGAGCTGATGAAGCGGGTCAATGCTGCCGGAACAACTATTATTCTGACCACTCACTATTTAGAGGAGGCAGAACAGATGTGTAAAAATATCGCCATTATCAATCATGGAGAGATTGTTCAGCAGAGCTCAATGAGTGCCCTTCTCCGAGAGTTACAATCAGAATCATTTATTCTCGATCTAAGTGCGCCGGCAACAGAACTACCACAAATCCCAGGAATTGAGCTGAAGCTCATCGATCCTATGACCTTAGAGGCGGAGATCACCAAGCCACATACGATCAATGATCTCTTTATGGGGCTCAATACTAAAAATATTAAGATCGACACCATGCGAAATAAAGCAAATCGTTTAGAGGAGCTCTTCCTTCGCATTACCAATGAACCACAAACAACAGGAGCAAAAGATGAGTAACCGCGCTTATTGGATCGCTTTTTATACTATTTTGACAAAAGAGATCTATCGTTTTGTTCGTATCTGGCCACAAACACTGCTTCCGCCACTCATCACAACTATTCTCTACTTCCTTATCTTCGGTAAGGTGATTGGGGATCGTGTTGGTGCAATGGATGGCGTTACTTATGCCCAATTTATCGCACCGGGATTAATTATGATGACTGTGATTAGCAATAGCTATTCCAATGTTGTCTCCTCCTTCTTTAGTGCAAAGTACTCTCACCATATTGAAGAGATGTTAGTAGCACCGGTTCCTAATATTGTGATTATTGCCGGCTATGTTATGGGGGGCGTTGCCCGAGGATTGGCCGTTGGTGGAATTGTCACCATTGTGGCGCTCTTCTTTATCGATATGAAGATCGATAATATCCTTCTGATGCTACTCATCTTCCTCCTCACCTCGCTCGTCTTCTCGCTTGCCGGCTTAATTAATGCCATCTTCGCACGAAGCTTCGATGATATCTCTATTATTCCCACCTTTATCTTAACGCCACTGACCTATCTTGGGGGTGTCTTCTACTCAGTCTCTCTCTTACCTGAGTTTTGGCAAAATATCTCCTACTTTAACCCGGTACTCTATATGGTGAGTGCCTTCCGTTATAGTATTTTAGGAGTTTCCGATATCAATATCTTTACGGCGATTACGCTACTTTTAGGATTTTTTATCGTTCTCTTTTCAGTCGCTTACTATCTGCTACATAAAGGAACGGGCTTAAAATCATAACAGGATCGATATCGTTTCAAGATCGCAAGTGGTAGAATTGTAAGTTAAATTTCTTTTAAAATTCTTTTACAAATATTCATTCTTATCACCACTGCATTCTTGTAACGATCAATCAATAAGGATCTGATAACGTTGAATAAGATTCAATAGAGATTCAATAGAGATTACCTAGAATTACTTTTCTGATTTGAGACTTTTTTATGAAACATCTAAAACTCCTCTTCACGCTCTCTTGCGCTTGGATTATTGCGGCCTGTGCCGGCAATCCTCCTAATCCTTATGACCCTTATGAAGGTTATAACCGAGCGACTTATGAGTTCAATACCGCTATCGATAATGCCATCGCAAAGCCTGTTGCTAAAGGCTACGTTAAGGTCGTTCCTAAAACAGTTCGTACCGGCGTTAGTAATGCCCTTGAAAACTTAGCAGACACACGTTATACCGTTGTTAACTTAACGCAAGGTGAACCTGTTGCCGCATTAGAGAGTCTCCACCGCTTTGTCTTCAACTCAACCTTTGGTCTTTTAGGTTTAGTAGATGTTACAGAACTCTTTAATCTTCCCCCTAAACAGAAGAATGATATGGGCGTTACTTTTGCCAAGATGGGGTGGGCTAATAGTAACTATTTTGTTGTTCCGTTGATCGGCCCATCAACTTCCCGCGATACTGTCGGTGTTGTTGCCGATGTCTTTGCAACTCCTTATGCTTATGCCTTTAATGATTGGGTCAGTTTAGGCGTTTTAGTTGCCGGAGGAATCGACCTTCGGAGTAAACTTCTCGATGTTGAGTCGGTGACAACAACTGCAGCACTCGACCCTTATGTCTTTCAACGTGAAGCGTATCTTCAATTTAGAAACCAACAACTTAAAAATCATGGTGTGAAATATATTCAGTCAGCTCATGAACGTGAATCACTCTATGAAGATGATGAGGAAGATGCAGGACTCTCGATTGCAGAGTTAGCGCGTCAAAGAAATCAATAGAAAGCATTCTACAAGCTCTTTAGAAGGCGTTTAGTCAATTTAGTCGATTGATTAAGCGCCTTTCATTTTCCGATTTCACTCAAAACTTTACTTAAAGTTTCACGTGAAATTTCACTTAAAAATTCACTTAAAAATTTAACTCAAGCGATAAAGGAGTCTTCATGCGTCGCTACGTCAATCAACCCTTAGCTATTGGTGCCGATATTATTTTAGAAGATGAGGATTATAACTATATTGTCCGTGTCTTACGCCATCGCGAGGGTGATTCTATCGTACTCTTCAATGGTGAAGGTGGCGAATATCATGGCATTATCATCGAAATTACAAAACGACACTTAACCGTTCGTCTTAAAAAATATAATCCGATCAATCGAGGGAGTTGTATCAAAATCAATATCCTACAATCCCTTGTCAAAGGGGAGAAGATGGACTTTGTGCTGCAAAAAGGAAGTGAACTCGGCATGCACTCCATCACACCTATTGTGACAGAGCGAAGTGTTCTTCACCTGAAAAAGGAGCAATTACCAAAACGTCTCGAACGTTGGCACCAGATCATCACCGCTGCTTGTGAACAGTGCGGGCTCAATATTCCCCCACAACTTCATGAACCGATTGCGCTTAAAGAGTGGATCGAAAATCACGCTTCTGAAGAGGAGTCACTGCTCATTACGCTCTCCCCTACGGCTGAACAGAGTCTAGGGAACTTTCTATCTAATGATCTAGAAGATGGCGAGACAATGCCGGCATCGATCACCTTTATCATTGGCCCTGAAGGGGGATTAAGTGATGAAGAGATTGAATTACTTCAGAAAGCGGGGGCGCATAGCGTGACGTTAGGACCTAGAATCTTACGCACTGAAACAGCAGCACTCTCCGTGATCTCCACACTGCAAGGAATTATCGGCGATTGGAGTGAAGCAGCAGAACGAACGATCGAGATTGAAAATGATGAATATCTCCAAACCCATGAAGAATTTGATTAAACAGGAGCGTGTAGCATTGCGGAAGATCACTCTTGGTGAGAAAGTGGTAAAATAACCCAATCGATATTATGAGATGGGATTTCAACCCGCAAAAGGAACGTTATGACAAGAGAAGCTCGAATTATCTTTATTATGGACCCTATTGAGTCCCTTCCCGCACAGAAAGATACAACAATCGGCATGATGATGGGCGCAGTGAGTTTAGGACTCCCCATCTACTATAGCCGTCAAGAATCGATCTACCTATTAGATGGCGCTGTCCAAACAACGGCACAGAAGATCAATTTAAAACTCAAAAATGAGCGAGAACTTGCGAGCTTTGAGGATTGGTATCAACTAGATGAGGCTGAAAATATCATCTTTGGAGAGAATGATATTGTCCTTCAACGTAAAGATCCACCCTTCAACATGCACTATATCCATGCCACCTATCTCTTAGAGTTGATGGAGCGTCAAGGTGCTTTTGTCTGCAACCGCCCTGATTCACTACGCGATTGTAATGAGAAGATGTTCACCGCTTGGTTCCCAGAGTTAACGCCTCCTACTTTGGTCTCAAGCCAGAGTGATAAGATCAAAGCCTTTATCGCCCAGCATCACGACACGATCGTTAAGCCGCTCGATGGCATGGGGGGAAGCTCTATCTTCCGTGTGACAGAAAATGATCCTAACTTAAATGTGATCCTTGAAACTATGACGGAGCATAATCAGACCTCCATTATGGTTCAACGCTATATTCCAGAGATTAAGAAGGGTGATAAGCGGATTATCCTCATCAATGGCGTTCCAGCACCCTACCTTCTTGCCCGAGTTCCTGCGGCAAATGAGACGCGTGGAAACCTTGCTGCCGGCGCAACAGGCGTTGTTCAAACCCTCTCTGAGAATGATCGTCTCATCTGTGAAAAGTTGGGGCCTGAGCTTGTAAAACGGGGGCTCTACTTTGTGGGACTCGATGTGATCGGTGATTATCTAACCGAAATTAATGTCACAAGCCCAACCGGTATTCGCCAAATTGATACAGAGACAGGATCCTTTTTAGGACGTGATCTGATCGAAGCGCTGCTCAATCTCTGGCAAGAGCGAAAAAGTAGAGCGTAATTATTTGACCAATTATTTAACCTCTATTCAAGCGTCATTCGAACGCTATTCAAACTCAATTTCAATAGAGTTCATGGCGCTCATAGAGTTCAAATCTATGCTACCCCTCGATATAAGGGCTATCTAAAATATCAAGATCGAGATAGATCAATAGAGATCAATAGAGATTAAAATAGGTCAAAATAGAAAAAGATAGGAGCAAAGATAGAATGCCGATCATATCGATATCTATCTCTGCACTTACCGATTCATTTCGATTTATCTCAACTCATCTCAAATTATCTTAATTTACCCAAATTTTAATTAACTCTCTCTATTTGATAGAAGGAATCGTATGTCACTCAATCTCCAATCGCTACTTCAACGTTTAGAAAAAATCGTCAATATCCCCTCACCATCAGGCTATACAGAAGAGGCTCTTGCGGCAATCTTTAGTGAGTTAAGCCAGTTTGATCTCCCCATTGAGATAACCAATAAAGGGGCGATTATTGCCAAAGTAGAAGGTCAAGAGAAGAATCGAGCACGCCTCCTGACAGCCCATGTCGATACATTAGGGGCAATGGTGAAAGAGGTTAAGAGTGATGGTCGCTTAAAACTGACAAAAATTGGGGGCTTTAACTGGAATGCAGTAGAGGGGGAGTATTGCCAGATCCATACTCGAGATGGCAAAACATTTACCGGTACCATCTTAATGCATGAGACCTCCGTCCATGTCTATCAAAAAGCGGGAGAGCTTCCCCGTGATGATCACCATATTGAAGTACGCCTCGATGAGAAGAGTCGCTCTAAAGAGGAGACGCTTGAGCTAGGGATTGCGCCGGGAGATTTTGTCTCATTCGACCCTCGCTTTCAATATACAGCGAGCCAATTTATTAAATCTCGTCATCTTGATGATAAAGCGAGCGTCGCCCTACTTCTCTCTCTCCTTGAGTGGCTCACAACCGCTGAAATCCCTCCCTATACGCTCTACTTCTACTTCTCTAATAATGAGGAGATCGGTTTTGGTGGAAATGCCTCTATTCCTGAAGAGGTCGTGGAGTATCTCGCTGTTGATATGGGGGCAATAGGTGATGGGCAGACAACCGATGAGTACTCCGTTTCAATCTGCGCAAAAGATTCATCAGGGCCCTATCACTATGCTCTCACAAATCAGATGATCACCTTAGCAAGAGAGAATAAGATTCCACATCAAGTCGACATCTACCCTTTCTATGGATCCGATGCTTCTGCGGCAATTCGTGCCGGATATGATATTCGCCATGCTTTAATTGGCCCAGGTATTGAATCCTCCCATGCACAAGAGCGAACACATATCGATTCGATGATTGCCACCTTCGATCTGCTCAAAGCTTATGTTTTTGCAGAGATGATCGACTAGTGATACCACTATTTAATCATCGGCTATCGAATATCAATCATCGAGTATCAAATATCGAAAGGTGATGGCTGATGGTTGATGGTTGATCACTGATGAGTGAAGATAGAGAAATAGAATAGATGGTAATCCATCAGTAAAAAAATAGAACCGCTTAAAAAATAAAGGATAATTATGTTACGTTCCATGACGGGATTTGCCCGCCAAACCACAACTAGCGATATCGGCCAATTGAATCTTGAGATTCGCAGTGTTAATAGTCGCTATCTAGACCCTACTTTCAAGATGCCGGAGCTCTTAAGAGCTTTAGAGCCAGAATTGAGGGAGCGTTTGCAAAAAGCAGTATCTCGCGGAAAGGTTGAGGTCGGTATCCGTATCAACTTTGATGATGCAGAGAGCCATCATCTTACCTTTAATGAACAAGCTGCAAAAGAGATCTTAGCGATCCATGAGAGCGCAAATGCCCTTTTAGGAAAAAAAGGGGAACTTACCGCGCTAGAGCTGATTCAACTTCCCGGCGTTATGCGCCCTACTTCTCTCGATGCCGAATCGATTAAAGGGAAGCTATTTGAGCTCTTTGATCACGCGATTATCGCCTTTTTAGCCAATAGAGAGCGTGAAGGTGAAAGATTGAAAGAGATGATGCTCGATCGCCTCAGCCAGATGGAAGTATTAGTTGAAAAAGCTAAAGAGCAACGTCCGATCGCGATTGAGAAGATTGAAGAGCGTCTCCTCTCTCGATTAGAGAAATTAGAGATCGAACATGATCCGCAACGCTTTGAACAAGAGCTTGTCTATATCACTCAACGTCTCGATATTGATGAAGAGATTGATCGTTTAACGGCACATATTGCAGAGATGCGAGATGTCTTCAATCGCAAAGAGCCGGTAGGACGCCGACTCGACTTCCTTACCCAAGAGCTCAATCGCGAAGCGAATACTTTAGGCTCAAAGTCACAAGATGTGATCCTCACACAGATCGGTGTTGACCTCAAAGTATTAATTGAGCAGATTCGTGAACAGATTCAAAACATCGAGTAAGCGAAAACATTATTCCCATCATCTCTATTCAATGTTATAATAGCTCACTTTAAAGCGCCTATAGCTCAGTTGGATAGAGTGTTGGTTTCCGAAACCAAAGGTCAGAGGTTCAATTCCTCTTAGGCGCGCCATTTAGTGTTTAAAGCGGTTTAATAGAGTTAACTTAATTCTCATTAAACCGCTTTTTTACTGCCTTTTCAAAGATCAGAGTTAATTCTTGTTTTATCCTGTTTCGTTTACTCACTGAACTTTTTACGGCATATTTTACGGTATCAAACACTCTATTTACATTTATACCGTAAACTACGGTACTAACACTCAAAAAATGGCCCTATAACTCCATATAACATAAGGCTTCTATCATCTACTTAGCCAAAAGAATCTTAACTATTTTCAAAAGATCTAATGTCATTCCTGGCAGACTTCATAGACAAATGTGACACAAAAGAGAATAATGAAAGAGCGCTTAAAGAGGCGGGGATCTCGCTATCTAATACAAAAAGGAGGAAATATGGAGATCGAAATTACTCGGAAAGATGAGCAGAGGTTATCAGGATTTTATTTTTATATTCAAGATGTATCTCATGAAATAAGAATATCTATTCAAAATTTGATAAATAACAAAGACAAAACTCCAAATACTCTACCCCAAAACGAGGCTCTTGTTTTTTATGCATCTCTAAGAATAGCACTAAACACTATCGCTATAGGCATATGTAAAGTGTCTGAGGCAATTGAAGCTAAGGATATCAGTAGACTGCTAAACAGTCTTTCCATAGAGAGCGCGGAAAATTTAAAAAATTTTAAAAAAAAGTATTACTTGGAGGATATTAAAGAATATAGAAATACTTATGCAGTCCATCCGCTCAATAAAGATAAAGAGTTTCCATCATGTTTGGAACTAACTCGCACATTAGAAAAGGCATTAAAACTTAAAATGTTGAATAACAGCAATACATCTATTGACTGTATTCTAGACTCGCTTGAGTATATTCATGGGAAAAAAAATGGCAACGGGCTTTTATGTATAATCAGCAAGCTTGGACGCGAGCTACAAAAAAAAATAAATTTAGTTAGACCTTAAAACAAAATACCCCCTCGATTGAGACTCTTCTCTACCTATATCACTTTATGCTGATGTTTTCGCTCTACTTCTTGTAGCATAAGCGCCACGGCAGTGATTATTCTACCAAAAGAAAAAGCTATTAATCGCAATGACTAATAGCTTTCTTTCATATCACTTTATAAACCCACACCTTTTTATAATTACAATATTTTTGAAGCTTTATTGCTCTAATGTAAATATTATTTATAAATTATTGTTTTCTTTAAATATAAATATAGAATATTAACAAGAGAGTTTAAAAATTCAAATCAACTGATATAAGAGGCAATACATGAAGGTTTTGACAACATCTTTCATGTTCATCATTCTATTATCTCTTTCAAGCTTTGCATTCGCGCAGAGTGATGATGAGATTAAAAACATCATTATTAAACAATCTATCGCTTCTTATCCTGGAAATTGTCCATGCCCCTACAATTCAGCTAAAAATGGTAGTCGTTGCGGAAAACGCAGTGCTTATAACAAAAGAGGCGGTTATGCGCCTAAATGTTATCCTGAAGATATCTCTCCTCAAGAATTAAGAGAATGGAAACAACGAAACCAATCTCGTAAAAAATAAAAAACGATCTAATTCATTATCGATCGACTCTTCTTAAAGTTTTAAGCATTTTCAAAGCACCATCTCACCATTAAAATGCTTCTTTTATCTCCCCTTTTCACAGCAAAACCATCTAATTCCCCTCCATTTCATTATATTTATGTAATTGAGTGCGCAATTGATTGACCATTGCAACTATATAATTTACATTTATGTGTTAACTAGAGAGGTGTTAAAAATGAAAGAAGCAGCAAGAATTAGAGCAGAAAACTTAAAAGCATGGATTGATCGCTATTACGGGGGAAAACAAGCTGCCTTTATTGAGAAGACCGGGATGAATCAAGGTGAGCTCTCGGCCCTTATTAATGGTCGCCGTGTTTTTGGGGAGCGAAAAGCGCGTTCCATCGAAGAGTTAGCAGAGATGCCCAATATGTATCTCGAGCAGACGGAAGAGCCCGATGTTCCTATCAATCCTGCCGCGCTACAAGGAATGATCCCGGTGATCTCTTGGGTTGCAGCGGGTCATTTTAGTGATGCCGGCCAAATTCCAGCAGATGATCTCATTAAATGGGTTCCCTGCCCTGCACCCCATAGTAAAGGGACTTTTGCTCTTAAAGTCTCCGGCATTAGTATGATGAATCCTAATGGTAGCCCCTCTTTTGAAGATGGCGATATTATCTTTGTCGATCCCGCGAAGATGCCGGAAAACAAATCATGCATCATCGTGACACTTGAAGGGAGTGATAGCGCTACCTTCAAACAATTGGTCATTGAACCAGATGGTAAAAAATATATTATCCCTCTCAATCCTAACTGGGGCGATAAGCCGATAGAGATTCGTGGAAATGCCTCTATCAATGGTGTTGTGATCGGAAAATGGGTTGATATCTGCTAATAATTAGAGAGCAGATATCGCTCGATTCATTCAAGCGTCCGATCGTTTGATCTATTCATTGCATCAATAAGATTGATCATTCTCCTATTTCTCTTTACCTCACTCTTTATCCACCACTTTTAAATGTACGATGCACTCAATATATTCTCCTTTTATTCCAATGAGTTACAATTACAGCATCTAAAACCGTAAAAGTTCCAGCAGAAATATTACAAATATGTATTGCAATAACCATTACATAAATGTAATATTTATTACATCAAAGATCCCCACATGATCTAACTGCAAAAACAGATAAGAGTGATTAAGTCGATTCTAAGAGAGCTCAACTGCGTCACTAAAAGGAGAAGAGAGATGTTATTGACCGATCTATTAAACTTATTGCTGACTCAACGCCAAAAAGAGAATCTTCGTATTAAGAGAGAGCGCCATTTTAACAATGTTTTATTAATCGCCAATGAATTTAGTGCTGAAACCCCCAAGGCAATTGACGAGAAGATCACAAAAGCAGAGATCCAGCTACAAAAAGCACCTTTTTGGAGACGCAAAGAGCTAAAAGTATTAACTGAAGCACTCTATCACGCTCAAAAATTGATTAATCGCCGGCATCAATTGATCCAAAATAGAGAACCTCACTCTCCTGTTCCTTTCGTCCTACTCAGGAAAGAAGCAGCATAATTCCGAATGATGCCACTAAGCGCACACTAAAATTTTACACCACAATAAGAAGAGGCTGACAAATAGAATGTCAGCCTCTTTGGGTTTTCTACAACCTACGATGGTTTCCATCTACTATTAAAGAGTAAGCTAGATGGATTAAGTCGCTTTCAAATGATTACGAATAAGGAAGCAATTATCGCCCCACCTATTCGCTCTACTATAAAGTCGACTATTGAATCCTACTACTCTCCAATATGCTTTCCAAAATTGGTGCTACTTCCCATACCTTTTTCAATAAAGGCCGCTTCAATTTGAGAGCAAGGCGTTGTCTCTCTAATCTTACGCTTCGCATTGCGCTTCTCAGTAGCAGTTAAACCACTATTACGGTCAACTTTCGCCATACGATCTACACAACGATTATATCCAGAGATAAAGAGCGCTCGATCCTGCTTATATTGCTCAACTGCAAGATTATTTTTCTCTTTCCAAACGCGTTTCCAGATATCACAATCTGCCGTCGCGGCATGGCTTTCAGCACAAAACTGTGGATGAATCGCTTGTAGCTCCATCAATGAGAGCGGTATTAACATCTCATAGCTCTTCTCATCTCGCACATCTTTCCATAATTGGCAAAGTGTCGATTCTGTTGGATTTTTGCCACAAAATTGGTGCTCATGACGATAGAGATTATCTAAGTTCTCTTCAAAAAGAACTTTCTTCCCTTCAATCTTTGCGTTCTTTACCAATTTATTGAAAGCGTTACACTCAACCTTCTCATGTGCAGTTGTCGCTTCATTACAGGCCATTGCATCATAGACCGAGAGAACTTCTTGCCAATTCTTTTCACCATGTTCACGCTCAAGTCTCGCTTCGATCTCAGCAAAATGCTCCATCTCTTGATCTAATGCAGCTTGGTCTAATGCTTTCTGTGCAGCGATACAAGCTTGATCATTCTCCACAAGTGCAACTCCTTTATCGCCTCCCTTTTTGCGAGCATTATCGAGGCGCTTCTCACAGTTTTTGACCATATCTTGGGCTTTATTGAGGTGCTTCATATAGTAGGTTTCATCATGATCACCACATGCGGCAAGTCCAAATACTAACCCTACAACTATTGCGATTTTCTTCATCTCTCTTTGCCTTTTATCTTAAGTACAATGGGATAGTAGAGATCAAAGATCAAAATACTGCTCCTCTATTCAATGGAGAGCTCCTTCGATCTTCAGCAATCATTCACTCTTATAAGGACCGATCACTGCCCTTAATCTAATCTCTACAACTATTCCGCTTCTCGTTTCTAATATTTTTGTTTCTAATACTTCTGCTTCTAATACTTTTCTTTATTAATTTGCATTAATATTTACATATTATAGATAATCAGCGCTTAAATAGAAAGATTCCCCTGGGGAAAGTCTACATCGATCAAGCTTCTGCGCAATATCTGTCCGATACCTACACGATATCTGCATAATAATAACGCCTTTATCTCCTAGAAATATCTCCATTGAAAAAAGAGTGCCGGCACCTCTTTCTACTTTAAAAATGCTCTGCTACAGTGGTAGGAATTTATTTGATTTAGATCAATCTCGCCTCATCGATGGGGCTGATCGAACATCATCGCGAATAAAACCACTTCCCCTTTCATTGAGCACTTTTGTCATGACACTCTTTCTACATGCCTTTGCGACCCAATTTTACGCCCTTCTACCCTTTTTTATTCTGATCGCAACCGGCTATATTCTAGTCCGCATCTTCCGTTGGAGTAATACCTTTACAGAAGGATTAACGCGTTTTCTCTTCAATCTGGCAATCCCGGTGATGCTCTTTGGTGTGATGAGTCGCTTTCATACTCAGGAGGAGATGGACCCTCGCCTGATTATCGCCTATTTTGGTGCTTCCTTTATCCTCTTCTTTATTGCACAGCTCTATGTGAAATGGGTCTTAAAACGGAGCGCTCGGGAAGCGGCTGTTTTTGGAATGGGGGGAATCTTCTCCAATAATGTAATGATCGGAATTCCGCTAATTATGCTCTTTATGGGTAGTGAAGCGATTGCTGTATCGGCGCTTGTGATCTCCTTTAATGCGCTTTTACTCTGGAGCTTAGTCTCCGTTGCGATTGAGTGGGCAGATCATGGTTCTCTCTCGCTTAAAGGATTTTTGCTCACTTTTCGTGGCGTTCTGAAAAACCCAATTGTAGTCGGCATCATGCTCGGGCTCTTAGTGAGCTTTCTCCGAGTACCGATCCCTACCTTTGCTACCCATACCATTGAGATGTTTTCCGATATGGTTGCCCCACTTTCACTCTTGGTTCTCGGCATGGGGTTGGCGAAGTATCGGCTTGGCGCCAATCTGAAATTGAGCCTCAATATCACCTTCTTTAAACTCATTCTCCATCCGCTCATTATCTGGGGCGTAGCGCTTCTAATGGGATTACCCCCTTTTGAGACAAAAGCGATTGTTATTTTAGGTTCTATCGCAACAGGGATGAATGTCTATCTAATGGCATTAAAATTCCAAGTAATTGAAGATGCCGTTGCCTCCAGTATTATCTTAACGACAATTCTCTCGGCAATTACAACACCGATCATTGTGGTTCTGCTCTAAAAGACTCTATATACTCTATATCTAGTCAGCAACAACAGCGATAATATCACTCCATCAACTTGATAAACCGGATCAACCAAACAACCAATCAGCCGGTTAAACGATCTAGGGATTAATATCTCAAGTCATGACAGATAAGCAAATCATCAGATCACCAAATCGCCAGATTATCAATATACAAAAATATATTCCATCTGTTAAAATAGAGGGGATAGAGCGAGTCTATCACTCATATCGATCAACTGAATCATCGGCTAATCATCGATAGCGATCGAATGATCTATTTTCAACTAGTTAAGAGAGTGACTATTATGAAAAAATTGATTTTATCCTCCCTTTTTCTTCTTGCTTCATGGTCTTTTGCCGCAGAAGAGATGGGATTAACACCTCAAGAGACCTATCAATTGAAGATGGAGAGTGAAACACCTGTGCTCTTTGTGGATGTCCGTGATCCTGTTGAGATTATGTTTGTCGGTAGCACAGATGTTGTTGATCTCAATATTCCCTTCCTCATTGTCGATCGAACAGAATGGAGCGATGAGAGAGGTGCTTTTAAGATGAATAAGAATGATCAATTTGCTGAAGAGGTTGCCGCAGCTTTAGAGGCGAGAAACCTCCCGAAAGAGACCATGATCATCACAATGTGCCGTTCAGGCAGTGAGCGTGGAAAACCAAGTGCTGAAACATTACGAGATGCTGGATTTACCAATGCGCACTATGTTGTGAATGGCTTCCAAGGGGATGTCATTAAAGAGGGCGAAATGAAAGGCTTCCGTCTTCAAAATGGTTGGCAGAACTCTGATCTTCCCTGGGGCGCTAAAATGAGTGGTGATAAGATCTATCGTACTGATGCCGGTGATGCGGTAAAAGCAGATACAGAGGTGGCTGAGAAAGCAATTGAAGCCGCCGCAACCGATACAGAGACCGCAACAAATGCAGCGCTCGATCAAGCAGAAGTGGTGGTCGAAAGTGATGCGGCAACCGTTGAAGATGAAGCAGCGGATAAAAAGAGCCATCTCAATGAGATGAAAGAAGATCTTAAAAATGCTGTTGATAATGCTTCAGATAGTGTCAAAGATGTTTTAGAGCAGCAGAAAGAGAATCTCGATAATGCCGTTGATAAGGCGAAAGAGTTCTTTGATCACAAAAAAGATGATCTCAATAATCTAAAAGAGATGCCTAAAAAAGAGGATGCTCCTGCGGTGATCATAGAAGAAGTTGCCGCATAAAACGATTCGCAACCAATCTATTTAAAACGCATTCGATTGTAGAAGCACTGATCATTTGATCAGTGCTTTTTTGTTGTTAGATCTCTCCTCTCTCACTTAAAGAGGAACGGTATCCACGCTCTCATTCTCTCTTAGTTCTGCCGCTTCCTTTTCCTCAAAAGCACGCGCTTCCGCACGCTCTTTCTCCATCTCTGTTTGTAACTGCGCTTCAGTAATTCCAAGGAATTTAAAGGCGGGGGTTACAACAAATTCTGAAGAGACCTCTCCTGAATAGATATGAGATTGATTCTGCCCAAGATCGAGTTTTTTTACATTCTCTTCACCCGGGGAAAAATCGATTTTTTTAAGATCAACCCAGAAGATATTAGGAGAGATTGCCGATTCAAAGAAGTAAAGCCCTTCTTTATGATCCACTACTGTGCGCCAGCGAGTTGAAGAGATATTAGGTTCCTCTTCCGTATTGAGACCATAAGGAACAGAGACATTACGAATAACACTAAAAACGCTAGAGATCGAATCTTTCATCGTCCCGCCGGTTGGAATCGCATTGATATAGAATGAGGCACGTGCAAAACGATCTGCAGCACGATTAGTTCCCGGCAATACAACCGTTCCCCCAATGCCTTCCCAATACTCATTCATCGCTAACTGCTTATCGAATGTCGGAGAGTTTGTCATCACCTGATAACTCCGATCATGGTGGATCACCTGCTTCCCATCCACATACTCCACAATCGCGCTATCGCCGGTTGCATCAGACATCGAGAGATGGAGTGTTGCTAAACGGGTCTCACCTGGTACTTCTGCTGTCACAATAATAAAGGGCTCGCTCTCTAGGAACTCAACCGCTTCCGCCACCGTTGCGAAATTATCGAGCATATATTGTGCCCAAAGAGAGATCGCCATCGTCGGCTTCTCATTCAGGACGGATGGATTAGGATATTCTGATTCAGCAAGCCAAAGAAGATTCGCGTTGAGTCCCGCCTCATTGACCCCATCAGTTGTGGAGATATCGTAACCTGTTGCCACTAAGCTACCATATTGAGAGACCCACTCAATTGAGCGATTCCCTGCCTCACCGGTACGGGCCATTCCTTTAGGGAGGATCCATAAATTAGTCCCCACATCACTCTTCCAATCCATCGATCTTGCCGTAATATTACGATCATTATCACCATGGAATACAACACGGGTACACGCTTCTGCTGCCGTGGTTAAAAGTAGCGCAGCACCAACGGCAACAGCCACTTTTTTCATGTTAAGGAGGGGAGATTTTTTGAAGATATTACGCATAATTTAATAATCCTTCTTTAGCATAGCTCTTATTAAAGAGAAATCTGAGATAGAGATGTCAAAAATAGCGATATTAGGATCACTCCCTTTATCTCATAACACTCTACTTTCTGCCTATTTTACCATCAGAGCGGCTGATCTCTTTCACTTTTTTTATAAAAATCGATAAAAAAAGCGAAATAAGCGATGATTAAAATAAGAAAAAAGCTAAAAGAAAAATGTAAGAAGAACTAAAAAGCCCCTTTAAGAGCCCAACTACTAAAATGTAATTGAGATTAAAGGAGGCTCTATCGCTATCTCATAATAAGCTCATAATAAGCTCATAATAAACTCATAATGAGATTATGATTAGAGATCAAAATGATTAACTGCCGATCACGCCACCATCTCTCTTCTGAATCACCACAGTTGCTGAGCGAGGACGCCCAGCCGCCGCACCATCAGGCCATGTTGAGAGCGCTAATGCCGCAGAAGGATCAGTTGTTCCATTATCGGGCTCACCAGGATGCTGAATATTGATAAAGAGCGTCTTATTATCAGGTGTAAAGGAGATTCCCGTAATCTCACTACGATTAGGTCCCACCAAGAAACGTTTGAAATAACCATCAGCAGGATCAACCGCTAACATCTGATTATTCCCCATGCCGGCATACGCTTTCTGATTAATGGTTGATGAGGAGACATCGGTCTGCACCCATAAGATTCCATTATGATCAAAAGCTAATCCATCAGGGCTACCAAAAGCATCACCGCGATTTTGTGCTTTTAGATTAGGATCATCTGTCAAATCAGATCCCGCTAATGCTAGGATATCCCACTCAAATGTGGGTGATGTGACATCAGCATTATCTTCCTGCCAATGAATAATATGCCCAAAGAGATTATTATCACGAGGATTTGCCGCATCTTTTCCAGGATAACCTGCTTTTCCGCGGTTACTATTATTGGTCAATGTACAGTAGATACTGCCAGGGTTTTTAGGATCTGCCGCAATCCACTCAGGACGATCCATCTTCGTTGCGCCTACAATATCAGCGGCACTACGAGCATTGATCACCACATCACCCTGATTTTTAAAGCCATTTTCTGCTGTTAATCCATTTTCATCATAAACTAGGGGGATCCACTCTCCTTTTCCATTCTCATCAAAACGAGCAACGTAGAGCGTTCCATCGGTTAAAAGCTGGCTATTTGCTTTCCCTTTCGCCGGGTCATATTGATCACGACTCACAAACTTATAGATATACTCAAAACGCTGATCATCGCCCATATAGACGGCGACGCGCTTATCCGGTCCAACAACAAGCTCAGCACCCTCATGTTTAAAACGACCGAGCGCCGTATGTTTGACCGGTGTTGAGGTAGGATCTTCAGGATCGATCTCTACCACCCAACCAAAACGGTTCACCTCATTTGGATGTTTATCTACATTGAAGCGCTCATCAAACTCCACCCAACGATAAGCAGTGTCACTATCAGCAATACCATAACGCTTCTCTAAAGCATTATGCTCACCCTCTGCTTTCACAAAGATATCGGCCCAGTTCTCCTCACATGTTAAGTAAGTTCCCCATGGCGTCTTTCCATTCGCACAGTTTTGCATGGTTCCCAATACTTTTGAACCTGTAGGATCTGCGGCAGTGATCATCAGCTCATGCCCTTCTGCAGGACCGGAGATACTCATCTCTGTATGAGGCGTAATACGACGCGCATATTGAGAAGGGCGAACTACCTCCCACTCTCCTTGATCATTCTTCATCACTTCAATAACGGAGATTCCCATTGCATTTTGTGATTTAAGAACTTTATCGGCAGACCAATTCGCTTCACCATCGGTAAAGAGAAGACCATTATCGACATATTCATGATTCATCGCTAAAAGACCATGGCGAGAAGCCTCATCCCCTGATCCTAATGGGAAATAAGCCATCCCATCATGATTCATCCCTGCTTGAGCTGCTTGATCGGCAGCGCTATTTGAACCATCTTTCTTAAATTCAGGATTATTACCGGGAAGTCCAATAGGATCACCCCACTTATAGAAGGCAACTGCTTCATATCCTTCGGGAACAATCACCGTATCTAATACCGAGTAAGGAACCGGCTTAAATGAGACGCGTCCACTCGCTGCGGCTTTTATCACTTCATCACGGGAGTTATCGGCAAAAAGATTAGATGGAAAGAGCGACATAATACCGGCGGTAACACCTAATCCCCCCATCTTAAAGAGTGAGCGACGTGAGATACGCGCATCCATCACTTCCGAGAAGGCTGAGTTTGTGGTCTGATTATTTACTTCAAATTCATCACGTTTACGTGTCATGATTGATCTCCAAAAAATCAAAAGCTATTCAAAAGCTATAGAAGGACTCCCGTTCTGCAATCGGGTCACTCACTATAGTAGGCATGCAATATGACACTGTAATGACAGCTTCTTGCTAATTTTTTTGACAATAAATAGAAATATTTTACAATCAGTTTTACAACTAAAAGTCCCTAAATAACGGTAGTTATGGAGGTATGCACGATTTCATTTAAGTTTTTTATTTTAATTTTTTTGGATTTCACTATATAAAACTCTTCTTAACTTTTATCTCTGAAATTCACTATGAAAACAGACAATCTTATCGATGCGCTCACCACACAGGGCTACTATGTGTGGGATGATTTTCTTACCCCTTTTGAGGTTGCCGATCTGAAAGAGGCAATCCCGGAAGATCAATTACAAGAAGCTCGTATCGGTCACCGCCATACGTTACAGGGGAATCGAGAGATTAGAGGCGATCTCACCCTCTGGCTCGAACCAACAATGGGCGAGCCGATTGCCAACTATTTTGAAAAGATGGAGGATATTCGACAATCTCTCAATCGGGAACTCTACCTTGGCTTACGCGACTTTGAGACCCATTTCTGTCGCTATCCAAGTGGTGCTTACTATAAACGGCATAATGATAATGCTCGAAATCAGAATCGCCGAAAAATCACTACGGTGCTCTATCTCAATGAGTCGTGGCAACCGGGAGATGGCGGTGAATTGTTAATCTATAGTCGCGAACAACCCGATTCAGATGAGGTGATTTTAACTCTACCGCCAAAAGCGGGACAGATGATTCTCTTTCTCTCTGAAGATTTCCCACATGAGGTCTTACCGACCCAAAAGATGCGAGAGAGTATTACCGGATGGTATCTTACGGAAAGATTTCTCTAAACTCCCGACCCACTCTACCGCTTTTAAAAATCTACAATCATAGAGCCTATAAAAACTATAAAAAACTATAAAAAAAGAGTAACCCAATGAGGTTACTCTTCTAATATGCTCTGACCTTTACAGTTAGTAGCGATCATCAGTGATAACTGTTAGTGGCAACTGATTCTTACCCAACGCACTATTTGCAGCGATGGAGAAGATCGATAATACGCTTATCATCACTATCGGCACGCGCATAAGTACTATCGATAGCGCGATAGATCTCAATCACAAAGTGGTTACCACTCTGAAGTCGAGCACCATTTCCTTTAAGCGCAGACTCCGTCACTTGATGGGATTTAAGACCACTTCGAACACAAGCAAGATAACTCTCATAATGTTTATCGGAAACCAGTTCCGTATCATGTTTGTGGTTATCTTTATAATCGGTATAACTGACACTCTTCGTGGGAGCTTCTGTCGTTGCGCATCCGGCAAGAATAAGCGCACTTAAACTACTTATTGCAAAAAACTTTTTCATTATTCAACCTTCTCTCTTGTTCGGAATAGAGGGATCGGCAATCTCGCTGATTCTCTGATATTGTTCTCAACTTTCTACGATCAATCTTTTCTTGATCGTTTCTTGACTGACATGAGCAGATCAACATTAAATTATCTCTAATGGGATCTCTAATAGCCTCTCTAATGGTATCTAGCTGCCCCGCGTGACATCTATTGATCGTTCACTTCTCTGTCGAAATTTACCCTAATTTACCTTAATTAAGAGGTGAAGTTAACACTTTGGCCTCTAATTTTTCAGATTCGATGATGGGGGCAATCGGGATTACGTCGATATTTAAATTTCTGCCAACTAAAGTTGAGCGCATTGTAGAGGCAGATCTCCCCCACCGCAATTGAACCTAAACCCATAATCAATTTAAGAGCTTCCTGCGCCTGGGAAACACCGATAATATGAACTACAGGAGAGAAGACACCAAAGAGCGCACAATTACCATCATCTGCATGCTCTCCCCCAAAGAGACACTCATAACAGGCGCTATTTTCATCACGAAAATCAAAAACAGTCAATTGCCCCTCATAGCGGACAGCAGAACCTGAAACAAGAGGAACGCGATTGAGAAAACAGGCACGATTCAGATCTTTCCGTAGCGCAAAATTATCACTACAATCGAGTGCAACATCAGCATCCTGAATCAGCGATTCCAATTCGGAAAAAGAGACTTTCTGCTCCACCTCAACGAGCGTGACATTGGGATTGAGCTCTCGCATATGCTTTGCCGCTTGCCTCACCTTTGAAAGATTAAGATCCCCCATACGATAGCCGGTCTGCCGATGAAGATTGGTAATATCGACCCGATCATAATCCACCAATGTGATTTTTCCGATTCCGGCACCAGCAAAAAGAGGAAGAGCCGCCATGCCAAGCCCACCGCAACCCACGACGACAACATGCGCTTGTTTAAGTCTCTCCTGACCTGCTAAATCAAATTGATCCAACATAATATGGCGCGAATAGCGTAGTAATTCATCATCACTTAAGAGTGAATCATCAAATGCGCCGGCACTCTCTTTTCGATCTCTCATCTGCCCTTCTCCCTTAATTTGAAAATATGACACTCTTTAAAAACTTACCGACCTTTAATGGTAATAACCCTTATGGCAAGAGCGAATTATATTCACAACCCTACATCAGACCTGTCTGATCTATCTCTAAGATAATGCCTCTTCTTCCCATCTATTCTCTCTTCAAAAAATGTGTAAGTTTGGCACATTTTCTACTTTCATCTTGAAATGGGCTAAAGATGCCACATTATATTAGCATGCCAACTTAAAACTATAAGGAGTTTAATTGTGGAACAGTTTAGAGGGACAACCATCTGTGCAGTACGTCGCGGCAATGAAGTGGTCATTGGTGGCGATGGTCAGGTATCTATGGGAAACACCATTATGAAAGGCAATGCGCGTAAAGTTCGCCGTCTCTATAATGGTAAAGTGATCGCTGGCTTTGCTGGTGGAACCGCAGATGCTTTTACACTCTTTGAACGCTTTGAAGAGAAGCTCGCACAGCATGGCGGGAATCTTACCCGTGCGGCTGTTGCTTTAGCGAAAGATTGGCGTACAGAGCGTTCACTTCGTAAATTAGAGGCGCTCTTAATTGTTGCTGATGAAACAGCAACCTTTGTGATCTCCGGTTTAGGGGATGTTATTGAGCCTGAGCATGATATTGCAACAATCGGATCGGGCGGTATGTTTGCCCATAGTGCAGCATTAGCACTCTTACAAAATACTGAGCTTTCAGCGGAAGAGATTGTGCGTAAAAGTTTAGAAATTGCCGGCAGCGTCTGTATCTATAGTAATACAAACCTGACATTAGAGAAGCTCTCATTCTAAGAGCGATAACCTCTATTGAGGCCATAAAGCATAAAGATAGATGCATAAAAGGATCTATGCATAAGGATATCTTAAGAGTATATCTCTTCAAATAGTCCTGAAAGCATATCTGGAAAAATCTGAAAAAGATTTGGAAAAGTCCTGAAAAGTATCTAAATAATATCTGAACAACATCTAAAAAGATCTAAGAATGATCTAAAAAATAGTTAAAAGAGAAAGGAATTATCAATATGAGTGCTATGACACCAAGAGAGATCGTACAAGAACTCGATCGCTATATTATTGGTCAAGATGAGGCTAAACGATCCGTAGCGATTGCCCTGCGTAATCGTTGGAGACGTCAACAGGTCTCAGATGAGATGAGAAAAGAGATCACCCCTAAAAATATCTTAATGATTGGACCTACCGGTGTTGGTAAAACAGAGATTGCCCGTCGTCTTGCCACTTTAGCGAATGCGCCTTTTATTAAAGTTGAAGCAACTAAATTTACGGAAGTTGGTTATGTCGGTCGTGAAGTCGACTCCATTATCCGTGATCTTGTTGAAGCTGCCGTAAAACAAGTCCGTGAGCGCATGATTAAAGAAGCTTATCCAAAAGCTGAGGAAGCTGCTATTGAGCGCGTTCTCGATGCGATCTTACCTCCTCCTAAGAGTGTTGGTTTTGCCGATGAACCTAATGCGCCCAAGGCAGAGAGCCCAACGCGTCAAAAATTCCGCGAAAAAATTATCCGTGGCGAGATGGATGATAAAGAGATCGATATCGAAATCGCAAGTACAGGTGTCGGCGTTAATATCATGACCCCTCCCGGCATGGAAGAGATGGCAGATCAACTGCAATCGCTCTTCCAACAATCGGGAATGGAGAAGAAAAAGAGCAAAAAGATGAAGATCAAAGATGCGCTCAAAGTGGTTCAAAATGAGGAAGCTGCGCGTCTAATCAATGAAGAGGAAGCAAAACAGAAAGCGATCGAAATTGCTGAAAACCAAGGTATTGTCTTTATTGATGAGATCGATAAAGTGTGCCGTAAAGGGGAAACTTCCGGCGCGGATGTCTCCCGTGAAGGGGTTCAGCGCGATCTTCTACCATTAATTGAGGGTTGTACTGTCTCCACAAAATATGGGGCAATTAAGACGGACCATATCCTCTTTATCACATCAGGAGCTTTCCACTTAGCTAAACCTTCTGATCTGATCCCTGAATTACAAGGTCGTCTTCCGATTCGTGTCGAATTAAAATCACTCAATGCGGATGACTTCTACCGTATCTTAACAGAGCCCTCTTCAGCACTTATTAAACAGTATAAGGCGCTTCTTAAAACAGAAGGTGTTGAGCTTGAGTTTGATGATTCTGCATTACACAAAATTGCTAAGATGGCATTTGAAGTGAATGAGAAGACAGAAAATATCGGAGCTCGTCGCCTCCACACCATTTTAGAACGTCTCTTAGAAGAGATCTCATTTACCGCTTCTGATCGCGATGGTGAAAAATTTGTTGTCACAGAAGAGTATGTGAAAAATGAGTTAGAAGATCTCGTAGAAGATGAAGATCTCAGTCGCTTTATTCTTTAATCTTTGATCTTTGATTCTGAATCTTTAACCCGAACCTCTAATCTGAGAAATTAAGACCTGTAAAAAAGGTCTCTCAGAAAGAGTCACAATATAAACACAGAGCAGCTTCTCAATTGATCCAATATTGATGAAGCTGCTTTTTTATTTGTCGCCCTAAACAGTATTAACCACTTTATCAGCCATGATTAGAAAAAATTAGAAGCTACATGTTTCAAAGAAAAATATATTTAATATTCAAGTATTAAATGCTCTGCTATAGATTATTATCGGCTTTTAAGTTGCTCTAATTTTTGGAGCCAGTTATGAAAAAGATGACATTCAGCTTTAATTTTCTCTAAAGTCATCTCTCTTGCTAAAATTGTTCCCCTAACACCTTATGGTAAGTTGGACAAAGCTTCTCTATTCGTTTCGAAGGTGCTGTACTTGAACTATTATTGCATATGCTCAGGCGAATTAAATTGATCTCTAATTGCACAGAATCCCCTCACATTTAACTTCTCTTCCATCAATTGTGGATCACTAAAAAGAATTGCCTCAAACTCATACATCTGTATATAGGGAATAAATCGTGTTGCAGCTTCTGCACCTAAAGTTTCAGTAACAGCGTTAACTAATGCTTCTTGCATTATTTCTAGCTTCTTTACTAGGTCTGATTCTCTCTCTGCATCCAGCTTTCCTGGAAAATCTGAATGTAATCCATAAAAGTCTAAAAAAGTTGTGCAATAGACGGAATGGTCACTCTTCATCATGACCGTGAGATCTCGCTTTAATCTTGCCCAGTTCACATTTCCCCCTTTGTGCCCAGGCTTCCCTATTAAAGGAGCACTAATCCAGATACCTTGTGTAGCAAAATAAGGTGCAATAATTGCATTAACAAAACTCTCTTCAGTTTGCCCCTCACAAATAATGTTAACCCTTACCATTTAGGTCTTGCTCCTAAAATATTTTTTTCCCAGAGTTCTCCTAGCGTATACTCTTCTAACCACTCCGAAAATGTCTCCCCATCTAAACGCTTAAAAATGGAAACGCCATCCTCTCTATCAACCGTAATAACATTATCTGCAGAAAATTGATTTAAAAGGGGAACTGATTGCGTTGAGATAATAACTTGCATCCGCTTCGAAGCCTCCCTAAAAAGAGCTCCTAACAACGTAATCGCATAGGGATGAAGCCCTAATTCTGGCTCATCAAAAATAATTGTAGAAGGTGGATCCGGCTGCAGTAATGCTGTAACTAAACAGATAAATCTAATAGAACCATCTGATAACTGACTAGGCCATAATTCATAATCGCTATTTTTTTGACGCCATAAGAGGCGAATCTGTTTCTCTTCTGTAGATAATGCCTTAGGTTCTAATACAAAATCATCAAAAAAAGGAATCGCTAAACGGATAGTGTCAATAATCAGAGTATAAGTGTCGTTATACTCCTCTCTCAATTTATATAAAAATGCAGCTAAATTGGAAGCATTTGGTCGAAGGTATTTATTATCATGTAGTGCCCCTTGCTGTTTGACTCTTGCTGTATCACTTGTATCGTGGAAATGATAGATACGCCACTTTGAAATTGCCGAATAACAGTAATCTGCAATTCGTTCAGAATCAATCTTTGACTTAAGCTTCGCTTCTGAATGTCCCCGCCCTAAATCAACATCAAAAGGTTTTGGATAACCATCTCCTTGAAAATAGAAGATCTCTTTTTGAAAAATAAGGCGGTCATCTACCGTTGCTGTTAACTCAAATTCATAGCTATTTTTATCAAAATACAACCTTGATGATAATCTCTCTGTCACCTGTGTACCATAAGTTAAGAGTCGATTAGCCCCCCCTTGCTTATTGATCCAAAATGCCAAATTCCCCTCTATTAAATGAGAAAGTAGACGGAAATAGGATACAAAATTGCTTTTCCCTGAGCCATTTGAGCCAATTAATACATTTAATGGTGTTAACTTTAAATCTACAGATTGTATAGATTTAAAACCTTTAATCTTTATGCGATCAATTGGTTGTTTCAAACTCATTTCGTTAAACCTTATTCAGTAAAAGATAGTCAATTAATAGTAGCATTTTTAATTCTAGAAATTCATCGAAGCTGATCATCAGCATTGATTATTAAAAAATATCAGAAGACTCTAAGATCAGCATAAAGCTATTTTAAAGATAACAAAGTTAACGCCTAAAAAATCACTATCAAAATAATAATCAGAGCGAATTGAGTACTCGAAATTAATTTGATAGGTATTTCATAGGCGTTTAATAGATACTTAAATCCTCCCAAGCCTCAAAATTAGAAACTAAAGAGCAAAGATCCCTGTCGTCGCTATATGAAGATAATAGTGTTGATCGAGCTTCGGTTTCTCTTCGATAGAGCTGACCTCAAGAAAGAGAATCTGCCCCTGCCAATTAACCGTGACTTCATAGGTTGCTCCCATATAGACAACATGCTCAATATGGCATTTTTGACTCTCTTCACCGGTTATCTGTAAAGAGGTCGCTTCAGGCCGAATTCCCACTCGACAGGCACCATCTTGTCGATCTAAAGCATGATCGAGTCTAATACGGTAACCATTCACCTCTAACTGTTGGGTCTTCGCTTCATAATGTCCATCAAAAATATTAGCATCACCCATAAAGTTCGCGATAAACTCCGAATTGGGGGCACGATAGAGATTTTCTGGAGTATCGAACTGCATAATCTCCCCTTTTCGCATCACTAAAACACGATCAGAGACAGCAAAAGCCTCACTCTGATCATGCGTAACATAGAAAGAGGTGATTCCAAATTGTTGCTGTAATTCTCTGATCTTCTCTCGCATACTTCGGCGAAGATTGGTATCGAGATTACTCAAGGGTTCATCAAAAAGAAGCACTTTCGGCTGAAGAATAAGCGCACGAGCAAGCGCTACACGCTGCTGTTGCCCACCTGAGATCTGATCGACATAGCGATTTTCAAATCCTGCAAGATCAACAATCTCTAAAATCTCAGAGACACGCTTTTCTCGCTCCCTCTTCCCAACGCCGAGCATCTTCAAACCATACCCTACATTTTCCCCAAGAGACATATGGGGAAAGAGAGCATACGATTGAAAGACCATTGAGATATCTCGTTCTTGAATCGAACGCTTAGTCACATCCTCGCCATTAATATAGATCGAGCCGGCCGTTGGCTGCTCCAATCCTGCTAAAAGACGCAAAATGGTCGTTTTACCGCAACCCGATGGACCTAAAATAGAGATCATCTCTCCCTTTTCAACCTGCAAAGAGAGATCATCGATCACCACATTTTTACCAAAGGTCTTATTAATATTTTTAAACTCAACAAAATATGAGGTTGTCATTGTTAAATCTCTCCTAATTACTGTCCATTTTTTGCTGCTGATCGTTGAGTCCGTGACTCCCCTACTAGATAGTCAAAGATAAGAATAATCGCCATCATCACGACAATAAGAATGGATCCATAAGCGATCGCAATTCCATATTCACCATCTTCTACCCGATTTAGGATATAAGCCGTTGCGACCCGAGTATCAGGTGTCACTAAGAAGATAATAGCGCTGACCGTTGTCACTGCTCGTACAAAACTATAGACCAAAGCAGATAAGATCGCCGGTCTTAAAAGTGGAATTAAGATGAGAGAAAGCGTCTTAAAAGAGCCAGCTTTTAAACTTAATGAGGCCTCATCTAATGATTTATCAATCTGCCCTAATCCAGCAATCCCTGCACGAATTCCCACCGGAACATTGCGCATAATCATTGAGATAATCACAATCGCCGCCGTTCCTGTAATATAGATCGGTGCATCATTAAAAGCTAAAAGATAAGCAACTCCAGCAACCGTTCCGGGAACAGCAAAACAGAGCATTGTGGTAAATTCCAAAGTCTTCTTCCCTCGGAAGTTTTGTCGCACCACAATATAAGCAATTAAAATCCCAAAGAAAGCCGTAACAGGCGCTGCAATGGCTGCAAATGAGATGGTATCGATCAGAGATGGCCATGCTCCATCAGTAAATCCTTGCCCAAATAGCGTCTTAAAGTTATTGAGCGTTAAGGTGTAATCCACACCCCAGTTAATGGTGAAACTGCCATAGAAGATGCTGCCATAGAGTAATCCATTAAAGAGGGTCCAGAAAAAGAAGACTCCAATAATGATCCACTTTAAAGAGATCGGCAGAGGTTGCAGATCACCACGGGAAAACTTCCCTGAAACAGTGACATAAGAGCGCTTACCGATCCAGAGATATTGCGCCGAAAAAGCAGCTAGAGAGAAGAGAAGCAGAACGATCCCCAAAGTGGCCGCAGAGGTATAATTGAGCTGTGCGCCGGTAATATAGAAGTAGATCTGAGTCGCTAACACATCAAAACTTCCCCCTAAAACCAGCGGGTTACTAAAGTCAGCTAGGGATTGAACAAAGACAATCAAGAAAGAGTTCGCCAATGTCGGCCGTAAAAGCGGTAAAAAGATGGTAAAGAAAGTTTTATAAGGAGTTGCTCTTAAGGTGTAAGCTGCCTCCTCCATCGAAGGATGTACTGTTTTAATCGCACCATCAATAATCATAAAGGACATCGGTGTAAATGCTAAGACTTGCGCAAGCCAAATGCCGGTAAAGCCATAGAGCCAGTTAGTTGTGGTTAAGCCTAAATGGTTTGCCGCAAACTCCGTTAAGTAACCGGAGCGCCCCATCATTAGAGTAATCCCTAAACCCACCACAAAAGGAGGCGTGACAATGGGCAATAGTGCAAAGATCCGCCCGATAATTACACTTCTTTTCGCGATTCTTGCCGTATAGACTGCAAGAATTAAGCCAAAAATAGTGGCCGTCAATCCCACAGCGGTAGCGAGCAGAAGAGAGTTTTTAATAACCCGTAAAATGTAGTGATTATTGAGAACATGAAAGAAATTGAAGGGTGCAAAGCCCTCTTTTGTCATTACTACCGGGATAAAGATCTTAATAATAGGATAGATAATAAAGATAGCGATCAGGGCTACAATCAGTATCAATGCCGCAATAATAAAGCGATCTCCACCTAAATAATCGAGCCGAGCGAGATTGAGCGTCAAGATCATACCAAAAGCCAGTGCAAGCAGAATCACACTATAGCCAAGCCCCAGCCCCATCAGACTCGATGAGATAAACATCACCAAGGTAGAGAGACTTAAAATCGCAATATCAATCTGATTTCTTCGCGGCGACTTTAACTGCTCTATCGTCGGGCGTAACGGTCGTAGTAAGAGAAGAAGTGGTAGACCAAACCAGAGCCAGCCGACCGATAAGCTTGACCAGCCAAAAGCTTCTAAGATCTCCTCTTCTGTTGAATCCCACAATCCATAATCTAACGAGTAGGTCGGGAGTATCAAGAAAGCGATGACACTCAATAATACCCAGTAAAAGATCGGATCGATCCTCCGTTGAGTTTCCATCATCTTCCCCTCCCTAAATAACAATAACAATCACAATTATCTTTAGAATTAATACCCAATCGCTCCAGATTAATGCTAAGACCCTTCATAAAATATCCTCTTACATCGCATCCTCTTACATCGATCATCAACCCATCTTGCCGCTGTTAACCCCGGCAACTTATTGTGATATTGAATGATCTGATGCTTAACGATAAAAAAACAATCTCAATTTATAGAACAGTGTCACAAAAAGCGGTAAAAAATCAGTAACCGTTATAAAGCCCCAAGTCTTACTGACTCAAACGCTTCAAATAGAGTCGAGAGAGCGGGAGAATAAAAAGGGGCTTACCCAAAGGGTAAGCCTTGATTGACCCTGATAGTGATCGATATTCCTTTTATCCCATTTTATAGCGGAGTTTACCGGATCATCCTTAGTTGATCACTTACCGCTGATTCGCAACTTCATTGATCATTCGTTACTTTTGCATCTTCACATCATTGACCCACTTCTCGATAAGATAGGTGCGCATCTCGCTATCCCCATATTTATCAAAATCATACTCAATGAGATTCACATCCTCTAATTTTAAGGAGTTAGGGGAAGCTTCTGCCGTCACGTTGGTGGGAACTTGATAGGATTGTGCTTTTTTCCAAGCAATCTCCTGCGCCTCTTTGGAGAGTGCCCAATCAACAAAGAGCTTCGCATTCTCTAAATTACGCGCACCCTTTAAGATACTTACGCCACCGATCTCATAACCTGATCCCTCACAAGGAACAACTAGCTCAATCGGCGCACCATTCTCCTTCTCTAAAGCATAATCATGGAGGAAACCGATCCCGACCGTTGCTTCTCCACGCGCAACATTTCGCGCAGGGGCAAAGCCTGATTTTGTATATTGGGAGATATTTTGATCAAGATCCTTAAGGTAGGTAAATGCAGTCTCTTCATCCCAAAGTTGATTAAAGGTTGCAAGAGCTGTATATGCGGTACCAGAGCTTTGAGGATCGGCAATCTGAATCTCCCCTTTAAGACCATCATTTGTTAGATCAGACCAGCATTTAGGAATCTCTATCCCTAACTTCTCTGCACGATCGGTATTGACACCAAAGCCTAAAATACCGATATAGACTGCCGATGAGTAGTTCCCTTTCATCTTTGCAGGATCTTTAAATTCAGGAATAATCTCCTCTAAAACTTCAGATTGATAAGGCTCTAATAATCCCATCTCTCCCGCTTGTGAATGAGGATCTAACGTCCCTCCATACCAGACATCCGCCTGTGGATTTCTTCTCTCAGCTTCAATTTTTGCAAAGGTACTACCACTACCATTACGAATGACAGAAGTCTTGACATCATACTTATCACTAAATGCTTTAACTTCCTCCTCACAAAAAGCATTTGTCCCACTACAATAGACAACTAATCGTCCTTTCGCTTCAGCCGTTGAAAGGGTAAAGCTCAGCGCAGCACTGAGTGCACATAAAGTTAAAACTCGCTTTTTCATAATTGATAATCCTTATCCTTATAAATAGAAGATAGAAGCACAACAATAAACGGTATCGATAACCACTAAGATAATCTAATCGATCAAATAACTGATCAGATAACTAATCAGATAACCGATAATCATAGGTGTTACTCTACTATATGTTATCTCCTGCCCATTTTTAATAGAGATTCGCCTCTTTTTGCAACAAAGTTAGTCGCGAGATCAATTAAGACCATAATCGCTTAAAGTCTAGATAAAAAAATCCCCCAAAAGATTATCAGTAACTGATCACTCACTCTTGGGGGAATCCATTGTTAGCTGCAATCATTACTGATAATACAACTTAGCTATGACAACTCATTTTCCATCGTCTTCGATCTATTCTTCAATAGAAATTATGCCTTCTTACGGGGAATTTTAATAAAGAAGAGGACTAATAGCACAGCTAATAATTCTAACGCGCCCACAAAGTAGAGTCCCGATGCAAGGCTATCTGTTTTTGTCTTTAAAAATCCAATCATATAGGGCGCAACAAAACCGGCAAGATTCCCAACTGAGTTAATCACCGCAATCGCAGCAGCAACAGCACCACCGACAAAGTAGAGAGAAGGTAGTGACCAAAAGACAGGAAAGGCGGCTAAAATACCGACTGAACCAATCACTAGACCGACCATTGCGGCTACCGCATTCCCCATAAAGAAGCCAGTTAAAATGAGACCGATACCGGCAAAAAGTGTCGCAATACAGGTATGATATTTACGTTCATTACTCTTATCAGAGCTAGCACCCCACCACACCATGGCAACGGTTCCAAATAGAAATGGAATCGCTGAGATAAGGCCAATCACAAAGTTATTGCTAACCCCTAATGCCTGAACAATACTTGGAGACCAAAATGCAATAGTGGCATTTCCGGCAACAATACAGAAGTAGATCGCACAACAGAGCCAGAGAACGGGCTCTTTAAAGATTGCCTTAATACTTCCCTCTTTCTCGACACTTTGATGATCTTTCGCAATATCTGCAACGATCGTATCTTGCTCCTCTTTTGTTAACCATTTCGCATCATGAGGACGATTAGGTAGATAGAGCAGAACAAAGATTCCGGCAATGACTGATGGAATACCCTCAATAATAAAGAGCCACTGCCAATTACTTAAACCGCCCACATCTCCCATAACACTCATAATAAAACCTGCTAAAGGGTTGCCCACAACGCCGGCAATCGCAAAAGAGGTCATAAAGAGTCCATTAATCTTCGCTCTTCTCGCCATAGGGAACCAATAGGTGATGTAGAGAACTACCCCAGGGAAGAATCCTGCCTCAAATACCCCTAATAGAAAACGTAAAACATAGAACATCATCGGGGTGGTGACAAACATCATCGCAGCAGAAGTAATCCCCCACAAGATAGTAATTCTTGCAAGCGTCTTTTTCGCCCCAATTTTTTCTAGATAGATATTACTCGGTAACTCGAAGAGAAAATAACCGATAAAAAAGATCCCCGCCCCTAAACCATATACAGCCTCACTAAACTGTAGATCATCGAGCATGCTAATCTTTGCAAACCCCACATTCACTCGATTGAGCCATGCAAGTAGAAAGAGAAGGATTAAAAATGGGATTAAACGCATTGTAATTTTACGATAAGCACGATCTTTTATTATTGTTTGATCATGAAGCGTATCTTGATTTGCGAATGAGTGCATAGCATCATTCCTCCTATGGTTTATGTCATCACATCACTGTGACTGATATAGATAAAAATAGATGAAAATAGATAAAACTGATAAATCCTGACAAACTCCAATAAGTGCAGGTAAATGCAGATAGAAGCAGATAAATGGAGTTAAAAAGCTAACGTAGCAACTATAAAAGCACTGATACGTTACACCTTAAATCGCCACTATTTACCGCAATAACTGAAGATGTTTTTCAATACTTTTAGCAACCGCTAAAATATGATGATCCTGATCTTTTAGCCCAGAAATGCTCAGACCTATCCCGGCACCTAATGGTAGAGAGAGCGCACAGCCATCGAGGAAATTGGTCACTGTCGTATTGCGTAACACAATGCCATTTAATCGAAAAAACTCTGCTTCATCCGCTAGTACCTCAACTTTAGGAGGCTGTACTGCGACCGTTGGCATTAACCAAGCATCAAAAAAGGCCAATTTTTTCGCGGCAACGGCCTGTAGCTCCTCTCTTTTTCTTAAAATATGAAGATAGTGAGATGCCGTAATACTCCGCCCACGCTCAATTCTTTGAGCGACTAAAGGATCATATTGATCCCGTAGCTGATCAAAAAAGAATTCATGCTCGCTCCATATTTCCGCCGCGGTTAATCCCCCCTGACGATTAATATGGGGAATCTGTGATAACTCATAGAAATCTCGATAGATAATCGTTGCACCTGCCTGCTCTAATTGAGCGAGTGTCTCTAGAAATCTTGCTTCAACTTCAGCATCTAACCCTTCCATCACATAATCTTTGGTGACAAAAAAGCGCATTTGTGAAAGGGGAATCTCCGGCACTTTATAGTCACTTTGCGATAAGACTTGATCCATCACAATCGCATCTTCTACAGAGCGTGTTATCGCCCCCACTGAGTCATAGCTATAAGAGAGTGGCACAACCCCTTCGGTCGAAATACGACTTGCTGTCGGCTTAAAACCAACAACATCACAAAAAGCTGCCGGAATACGCAATGAACCACCGGTATCTGATCCTAAGGCGGCAAAAACAGCCTGAGAAGCGACACTGACTGCTCCTCCTGATGTTGATCCTCCCGCAATATAATCAGGTCGCTCAGGATGAACCGGCGTACCATAGTGAGGGTTCACACCTAAACCAGAAAAAGCAAACTCGCTCATATTTGTTCTACCAACAATAATTGCTCCAGCTCGTTTGATCGCATCAATCACCGGCGCATCTTTCTCGGCAGCGCCATTTTGGGTAAAGATGACCGACCCTGCAGGCGTGACTTCACCGGCAATATCCATCGAATCTTTAATGGAGATAGGTAACCCTAGAAGGGGAGCCTGATCACCAAGCATTAATCGCTGATCCGCGACCCGTGCCGCTTCCATCGCCTCTTGAGGATAGAGCTTTGTAAAAGCGAGTGCTCCCACCTCTCCCATCTCAGCAATTCTCTCAAAAGAGGCGCTGACTAGATCGACACTTGTAATCTCTCTTCTTTCTAGTTGTTCAGTCATTGCTGTGAGCGTGCTATTTAATATCTGAGTCATCGTGCTACTCCTACTCATCCACCGCTAAAAGAGCGACATCATATTGATGTTGTAATGTACGGTTTAATATTGGATCGAAAAGTTCAAGCTCAAAGCGTTCACCAAAGCCCAATTTCCCAATCACTGCTTGCGTTCCACAAAGGAGCGCTTCTCCCTCTTCTAAATCGGGAACACCTTTCCACTTCTCCATCAGCTCTAAAGGATGGAGCAAGGTTGTCACAGAACCTTCTTGATAGAGCTCTCTCTGACCATTTAAGGTTCGATAAGAGCGCATGATGAGTTGATCCCAATGATCCGCCACATCACAATAGCGCCAGACAGTTTGGCTCAAAGGCTTCATACACATCTGCTTTGAAACGGTAATATCATAAGCTTCTACCTTTCTATCTGTATGATCAGAACCGACGGTAAGATAGAGCTCCCCACCTGTTTTGAAAAAGAGAACTTCCACCTCGCCTGATGAATCTGCTCTAGGTAGCGCAATTTGAGTTGCCGTTGTCAAAAGTAGTGGCTCTAATTCATAAAAACAGGGTGTCTTCTTAGGAGGTGCAATCCCCATCTCCGCTAACTCATCGATATGCTCTTGAATCGCTTTCTGATCTCTTCCGGCCCAACCGCCGACCATAAAGCGACTCGGGGTGAAATCAAGCAATTCGCTTCCTTCTGGCAAAAGCACTTCAAGTGCTAATTGTTTCTGTTTCATCTCTATCTCCTCTCATTACATTTTTTATAAAAAATCATTCTGCTTCTGCGGCAGCGATAACTCACCGAAATTATTGTCAGATCGTTGCCACAATATTTTTTCTAAAGTTCTCCACATGGCGAATCATTGCTTGCTCAGCCAAAGCACTATCCCGTTGTGAAATTGCTTCTACAATCTCTAAATGCTCTTCATAAGCACGTGTCATCTGCTCTTTTGCTGAAAGGGAGAGAAACCAGAAACGAGCCTGTCGCTCATGTAATCCACTTAAGATATCGGAAAGAACACGATTACGAGAGGCTGCTGTAATGGCATTATGGAAGCGTAAATCGATCCTCATTAGAGCGGTCAAGTCTCGATTCTCAATCGCTTTGGGGGTTTCAGATAGAATCTCCCGCATCGCCTCAATCTCTGAGGCTTGAGCCCTCTCGGTAGCTAATCGAACCGCCATACACTCATTAACGAGACGTACCTCTATCATCTCAATCACTTCATTGAGAGAGAGCTGGCTGACCATCACCCCTTTTCGAGGATAGATATCCACTAATCCTTCAACGGCTAAACGGTGTAATGCCTGATTAATAGGGGATCTACCTAATGAAAGCTCATCTTGCAAATAAGATTCATTTAAAAACTCTCCCGGCGCAAACTCACAGGTTAAAATTCGCTGTTTAATCTCCTGATAGGCTTGCTCTCGAAGAGGAATTCTTCGTTTATTCTTGTTCACATCCATCTCCCTAACCTTAGTTGATACTCAACTAAAAAACTTGTGATATATCACAGATCAATTCAAAATTAAGCTATAAAAATAAATATTGCAACTACTATTGCACTACTTTCCACAAAAAAGAGCCCTCTTCCATCATGCTTTAAAAGCTCAAAAATAGCTCTAAAGCTGATTAAAATGGGCTTCTCTCAATAATCTTTAGATCACTTAAAAGTAAATTATCCCTTTTTCATCATCTTCGCTAAATCAGCAAAGGGATTATGGGTGGCGATATCGCTCTTTCCATCTCTATTTTCGGTACCATATTGGGCTGCCTCTTCTAATCGTTGATGTTCATTATCATGGCAATAGAGACAGAGTAACTCCCAGTTACTGCCATCAGCGGGATTATTATCATGATTGTGATCTTTATGGTGAACCGTTAACTCTCGCAGATTGCGGTGATCAAACTCACGTTGACAGCGTCCACAAATCCAAGGATAGAGCTTTAACGCTTGCTCTCGATAACCCTGCTCTCGTAAGCGTCTATTTTGATGTGTCTCTGCAATAATCTGATCTAAACGGGATTTAGGTTGATTCATTCTCTTCCTCCAAAATTAAAAGAGATTAAGATTAATAGGGGTTAATAGGAATTAATAGGGAGCACGTAGCTCGAAATGAATATTGTGAAAATGACCTTGATCATCCTGCACCGTTAAACGATAAAGTCCCGGCATCATATTGGGAAGATCAAGAAGAGGAGCCTCCAATAGTTGTCCATTGAGATACCAATAGCGGGGGCCATTTCCTGTTGCCGTCAAGGGAAGTTGTTGATCATTTTGAAAGATGATACTCTCATCCACCAAGGTGGTGATCATCAACTTCTGTAAGGGATTCTCTCCTCTCTTACGCCCATCTCTCCCCAATTGCTTCTCTACTGATACTTCCCCCGATACTTCCTCCGATGCTCCTACCAATAATTTCCCTGAGGTAGGTCGTGAGAGAGAGTCACGCGTTTGCAATGATTGCAATGGTTGTAATGGTTGTAATGATTGCAATAGAGCCGGCCAACCGGCATGAGGAAGCTCTCCCGGCGCATCATAGAGAGTTCCGGGGATTTTTCCACCAATGGTGTCGATGGAGAATCGTTGAAGGCAATCACGACCCGCCACCACGGCTGATGAGCGCCCAGAAGGCCAGCAGATCTGTGCCGATTCAATACCTACAGGCTTTGCAATCTCCCTTCTCTCTTCTGGTAGAAGTTGAAAGAGATCGAAAAGGAGCGGAACCGCACTATCACTAGCCATCATACCGATATTAGGGAGTCCATCGGGGCGCCCAATCCAGACACCAACACTCCAATCGGCAGTGACACCAAAGGCCCAAGCATCCCGATGGCCATAGCTCGTTCCACTCTTCCATGCGATTCTTCGACTATTGAAGCGTTTCTGTGGCGCCACTCCTCTCAATGCTTTTACCACAAGCCAACTCGCCTCGGGAGAAAGAAAGGTTCTCCCCTCGCCCTTTTCTCTCAGCGCTTCGAGTGATTCCGCTTTTTCAAGTGATTCAGAGCGCGCTATATCAAAAGCGTAATCTTGCTCAGATTGGATAAAGTGGGGCTCCCGGACCGATCTAACCCACTGAAGAGGATAGACCTCTCCTGCTGTTGCTAAACTACTATAGAGACGAATCTGCTCCTCTAAAGAGATGCCTACGCCACCTAGAATTAGACTCAAAGTGGGAGTCTCACTATAGAGAGTAATACCGGCATCTCGTACCTTTTTGACAAAATAGTGGGGCGTTAATTGCTGAAAGATCTGCACAATGGGGATATTGAGCGAGAGCTGCAACGCGCGATAGGCGGGAATCGCCCCCCGATAACGTTTATCAAAGTTTTGGGGCTCATAACCATCAAAAGAGCGGGGAAGATCTGTTAAGAGGCTCGCTTCATGGATAATGCCGTAATCGAGCGCTAATCCATAAGCGAAAGGTTTAAGCGTAGAACCGGGGGAACGAATAGCCGGCACCATATCGACATACCCCGCCCGTTCTGAATCAAAAAGGGCGAGGGATCCCACATAAGTCACCACTTCATGTGTTCGATTATCCACAATCAAGACTGCCGCCGAGAGTCGATCGGAAAATTGCTTTTCTCTCAAAGAGAGATAATCCTCCACCGCCTTTTGCAGACGATAATCGATCGTTGTCTCAATCTGGACAGCATCGGGATATTGCCGGCGTAGCCGTTCTGCTAAAAGAGGTGCAGAGAAAGGGGAGAAACTGGGCTGATAACGCACTGGATCGGCGATCGTTGCAAAGTAACGCGCCTCATCGATCTGCCCAAAATCGTAGAGTCGCTTTAGCACCTTATTGCGCGCCTCTTGAGCGGCTTGAAGTGAGCGATCGGGCCGATAGATCGAAGGCCGTTGTGGCAAGGCGACTAAAAGTGCGCTCTCAGGCAGGGTCAAGGCGATGGCCGGTTTTGAAAAGTAACGCTCAGCGGCGGCGGCAACGCCCTCAATATTTCCCCCCATCGGCGCTAAATTGAGATAGAAGGTGAGGATCTCCACTTTACTATAGGTTAGCTCTAGCTGTAGAGCCCGAAAGATCTGCGTCATCTTCCCCATAACCGTTCGAGGATGGGGATAGAGCAGACGCGCCACTTGCATCGTTAAGGTCGAGCTACCGGAGACAACCTCCCCCGCCGAGATCCACTGTCCTAAAGCACGTAGCGTTGCAAAGGGATTGACCCCAAAATGGTGATAAAAGTAGCGATCCTCATAAGTTAATAGTGCCGAAAGATAGCTAGGCGCCACCTCTTCCAGCGTTATCCAGTGTCGCAAGCGCCCTTCATGATCGGTAAATTGTCGTAAAAGTTGTCCATCGGCAGCGACCACCGTGGTAGCAACAGAGATAACGGGCGGTTGCAACGGAAAGAGAAAATTGAGAAGAAGAAAGAGCAGCGCAGATAGAGAGAGCACTATAAACGGAGAGAGCCATACTAAACGCCAAAAAGAGCGCCATTGTCCCCACTTTTTAGGAACGATCCTTGATCTTATCTGAGGCTCCACTGGTAGATCGAGCTCTGATTCCACTTGTGAATCAACCGCTCGACCCTCCGCTGATCTCTCATTGTCACGATATTCCTGCTTCACATAAGCACCCTTCTTCTCAACGCTTCATCGCCACTCCCCAAACTCTTAGGTAACCGCAACGATTCCCACTATTTGGAGGCGGAAAGAGCGACCAACGCCCTCTAATAACCCGCTCACTCTTCGATACCACTGTCAGATCTCTCACAAATATCTCTCTCAAATGGATCTCTCAAATGGCGGCGCTATCCAATAGCTCTCTCAAATAACGATTTTCTATCTCGATCATCTCTAATCACAGTTAAGCCATTCTATCGAACTTTAAGCCGATCATTGTAAAAAAAGAGTGACGAAAAGCTTTAAAGAAACATTTAAAGAGGCAAAAATCCCTCACATTAAACCGATCGATTGAATAAAAAAGCCACAAAAACTACACTTTTTTGGCATAATTAAGGTCACTGCCCCGAGAATCACAATAGAGAGGATCAAGATGATGAAGAGAAAAAAAGTACTGGAGAAGCACTCTCCCTTAAGTAAATGCCGAAAAGAACTCCTCTTCCCGCTTCTGCTCCTCTACACCCTCCTCCTAATATTGATGCCCGCTTCAGCACAAGTCGAGTCGATCAATGCGGCAACGATAGAAGGAGAAGAGACCCTCTCTATCTTCTTCGACATGCCTCAAAGTTTCCCCCCAACATCGTTACAAAAACAATTTAGCGTCAAACGTTTCGATAGCGAACAAGAGCGCTATATTATCGATCAACAAGGGCAGTGGCACTTGAGCAAAGATGGGTTTCGTCTCTCATACTTCCCGGTCGATAGTGGTAGTTATGAGGTCACAACTGAACTCTTTCCCCATCAGAAAGAGCACTCCCAACGCTCTGCTGAGATCTATATCGGCGAGCCGAGCCAAAGGGTAAAAATTTTAGGGCGCGGGCCGGTCTTACCGATAGAAAATGGGGCACTACCGATAGAGATGATCGGCACCGATCAGGTCGATCTAGAGTTTTATGCTATCGATAATCTCCCCTCACTGCTTGAGCAATACTATATCGGTAATGATCTTAGTAGCTGGAGCTTTTCCCAATTGAACCGCGAGATCACCCCTGAAGCGATCTTTCGCTACCATACAACTCAACCGGCGACTAAAGGCACTGAAACGCATCATCACCGAATTCCTCTGCCTAAAGAGATCGCTTCCGGCGCCTATCTTGTCACCGTCAATCCTGCCGGTGAAATCTATAAAAATATCGATGCCCGAATTATCTTTATCACCGATATTGGGCTACAAGCACGCCTCTACCCTCAAAAAAGTCTGATTATTGCCAACCAATTCTCCACAGGTGAACCTCTCGAGGAGGGCTCACTTGAGGTTTGGCGCAATCAGAAGGGAAAACTGATCAAAGAGCGTAATCTCTGCCAATTTAAGGCGGGCCTCTGTGAAATCTCTCAAAGATTAAAGAGCCAAGATGTGATTGTTGTCCGAAAGGGAGAGGATCTCTCTGTGCTTCCTTTAAAGGAGATCGCCCTCGATCTAAATGAGTATGCCGTCACTGGAGAAGCGAGCCGAGATGAGATCGCCTATCTCTATAGCAATCGAACCCTCTATCGCCCCGGCGAGGTTGCAACGATCAATCTCTTAATGCGAGATTATGATGCTCGTCCCTTGCCGGCACAGCCGATCACCCTCTCTCTCATCGCTCCCGATGGAAAGAGATATCGAGATTACCGACTTGATGCACAAGCTGATGGTTTCTATCAAAAAGAGATTCCCCTTCCTGCTAGCGGTCAATTGGGATTATGGCAGATCGAAGCACGCACAGATTTAGCAAGTGATGCACCTTTAGGCGCCTTAAAAATTTATCTTGAAGAGTTTCTTCCAGAGAGAATGGCGCTAACGCTTCTCTCCCCCCAAAAGCCCTATCTCTATCATGAAGATCTGCCGCTAACCATTGATAGCCACTACCTCTTCGGCGCGCCGGCAGCGGAGAATCGTTACCGTTTAGAGAATCAATTCTCTATCGATCGGACCCCCTTTATCGGAAAAGAGGATTGGTATGCCGGAATGATTGAGTTCCCTTTCGATCGCTATCCTGCAGAATATCTACAAGAGGGATTACTCGATCGTAATGGGCATGCAAAAATCACCTTACAACTCCCTCAAATCCCTGATACGGTGGAAGCGCCCTTCTCCGGCATCTTAACACTAAAAAGCCATGTAGCGATTCTCGATGGCTCTCTTCTCGGTATTACCCGTGAGATTGAACAACAATTTTGGCCCCATAAAGAGATTCCCGTTATTCGTCCTCTCTTTAGAGCTCGGGATCTCGGCTATGGCGATAGCGCCCGTTTTGAGCTCTTTAGTGCCGGCAGTGATGGAGAGATTGTCCCTAGCCAGCTCCTAATCACCTTAAAATATCAAGATCCCTCCTGTATCTGGATCTACAGTGCCGCCCGCGGTTGGGATTGCCAATATAGTAGTCGCTATCAGGTTATTGAGCAGAAGAGCGTCGATGCAGATCAGATCATTCACTATGAGGTCACGCCCAATAGCTGGGGGGAGTATCTCCTCGAGGTGAAAGATCTCCAATCCGGCTTAATCTCCCAATACACCTTTAGTGGCCGTTGGGAAGAATCTAATAGTGGACAGTTACCCGCTGTCAAACCGCAACATCTCAACCTAACAACCGAGAATCCCTTCTTCACTCCTGGTCAAGCTCTTAAGGTGACGATCGATGCACCCTTAGCGGGGAATTTAACCCTTCTTATCGAAGGGGAGGCGCCGCTCTATCATGAAAATTTAAGGGTTGAAGCAGGAAAAACATCGATCAATCTCCCAGCCGATCTTCCCTGGGATCGACACAATCTCTATCTCTCAGCACTTCTCCTCTCTCGAAATAGTGAGGGGGAATTGGTGCGCTCATTTGGCGTCATTCCGCTTAAGGTCAATGAAGCCCATCGAGAGATTCGTCCCGAGATCGATCTTCCGGCGGTTGCTAAGCCTAATCAGCCACTGACCATTCGGGTCACGCTGCCAGAAGAGTCTACAAAAATGGCCGATAAGAGCCCCTTCTATGGCACGATCTCTATCACCGATAGCGGAATTCTCAATATGATCCCGCAAAAGCCCCTCTCACTCTTCGATGCCTTTTTTGGTCAGCGCCGTTATAGCGCAACCATTATCGACTACTATAGCCGTCTCTTTAAACGGGGAGAGGGTTCACTCCTCAACCCTCAATTTGGCGGCGATGGATTAGTGGTGGAAGAGGAGAATCAGCTTGCCCTCAACTTAACGGAGATGCCGACGGTTTCCCTCTCCTCCCCCCTTCTCTCTTTCAATGATGGAGAAGCAAGTTGGAAAGTTGAACTTCCTGATTTTAATGGCGAGGCGATTGTTGCCGTGAAACTTTTTAATGATTCTCAAGTGGGTGAGGCAGAAAAAGCGCTGATTATCCGTGCGCCCATTATTGCCGATCTCCTTCCACCTCCCTTTATTCGCGTGGGAGATCAGAGCGCTTTAGCCTTAACGTTGATCAATATGGAACCAGAAGAGTCATTGACAGAGACGTTGACAGAGACCTTAAAAAGAGAAGGAGTTCCTGTCACGATCACGCTAAGTAGCGATACCATTCAAGTTCTCGATACAGCGGAATCTTCCGTACAGAAATCTCCCGAGCAACCCCCCGCTGTCTCAAAAGAGCTTGATCAAGCAAGAGAAGAGGAGCCATCTAACAAGATGCAAAGTAGCAAAGAGCCCCTTTGGCAACAGCATCTAATACTACCTTACAATGAGAAGCGGTTTGAACTGATTCCTATCACGCTCCCCTCATTAGCGACCGCAGAAGGAGCCACAATAGAAGCACCGGCAACCGTAACATTAACAATCGAGAGTCCCCTTTATCAGGCAACGCGCCACTATCAAATTGGTATTGTTCCCAAAACGATGCAGACAGCACAATATCACCGACAATATCTCTCATCAAGCCAAAAGATCGATTTAAGCCACTGGCAGAAGCAGTATGAAGCGGGAGCAGAGAGCATCTTAACGCTCTCCAAAAATCCAACGATCAATCCGGCACTCTATGCGCTGGAGCTCTTCAATTATCCTTACGCCTGTAGCGAACAACTGACTAGCCAAACCTTCCCTTGGCTCTTTAAGTCGCCGGCACTCAATTTGGTGAAGAGAAGCTTCTACCAAGCCCATCAAACCGATGAGACAAGAGAGGAGAACGCAACTCAAGAGAACTCAACAGCTCACTTCTCGGCGTGGGAAGAGTCGTTCGTGGAAGATCACCTTGCGCAACTCTTAGCAAGACAGCAACCCGACGGAGGCTTTCCCCTCTGGAATAGTGGGCCGAGCTTTCTGCCGGCGACCAACTATGTCACCGATCTTTTAGTCACGGCAAAGCGGGATCATTACACAATTGTGACCCAAGAGGCATTAGATGCCGCTTATCGCTACCTCCAAAGAGCCCTCAATCAGACGCAGGCAGAATTTAATCTCTATGGTTTAGAGATCTCCGATTATGCCAACGGATTAACAAGAGATTCACTCGCATCGATCAGCTACGCAAGCTGGCTTCTTGCCGACGGTGGGAAGATCTATCTTGCTGATCTACTCTTCCTCCCCCAATTAGCGCCTCGTCTAACGCCACTTGCAACCACCTACTTAGGAGGGGCATTGATGATTTTAGGGGATACCAAAGGGGGATTAGCTCTCTTCTCCACCTTGCCGAACAAGATCGATCAAGCTGAGCAATATTATGGTTACTACCAATCCTCTATTTCAGAGTTAGCCTTGATGATCGACCTTCTCAATCGACTCACTGATCGTGGTTATCCCATCTCTCTGGAGTTGAAAAAGGGGCTTTTTGATCGACTTAATCAACGCTTAGCTCATCAGAATAGCTTCTCCACGCAAGATCGTTACGCCTTAATTCGTTTAGGAAGTGATGCTGTCAAAGAGGAGACCCCTTTAAAAGTTATGATCAATGGTGAGCAGAAGATTCTTCAGAGCAATCAACCGATCGCGGCAGAAGAGATTGAGTCATTTGAGGCACTTGAGCCCCTCTTTATTCAATATATGATCGAAGGGGAGCCGAAAGAGCTTACAACCGCAACTCAATTTAAGATGCAATATCGAAACTCCCTCGATGCCGCACAAGGAAGAAGTTACCAAGTAGGGGAACAGATTGAAGTTAGCATCGAGATAACACCAGAAATCGATCTTCCCAACGCCCTCTTAACGGCGATGATTCCGGGAGGATTTAATCTTGTCAATCCTCATCTGATTGCCGGCATCGATGCAAAGGCGCCGGGAGATTTCGATGGCGAGAGATCAAGTTATTCGATCGAATCAGAAAATCTCTCCTGGGAGGATCAAGAGCAAATTCATGAGGAGTATCGCCTCGATCGTTATGTCGCTTCACTGCCCCTTAGAGCCGGAGAGAAGGTGATCTTCCGCTACCTCTTAGAGGCGAGTGTGCCGGGAGAGTATCAGATGCCTACCACAATCATTGAGGATATGTATCTTCCTGATCGTCGCAATGTGATGACGCAGCCGGGGAAAATAATCATTACCCCTTAAAGATCTCTCTTAAGCATCTCTCTCATTAATTCCCTCATTGAAGAGACCATCTTTAAATGCCGTGGTTGAGGGGAAAGTTGAGTATAATATTGGGGTATCACCTATTTGAGTATCACTCTTAACGGTAATATCTAAGGTGAGATCTCAGTCAAGATTCTGAATAAACGATCTAAGTATAAGTAATCAGTAATAAGTAATCAGTACCATACTGTAAGGAATAGATAGAAAAAGATATGAGTTCATTTCAGACCTACTTGGTGGGCGGCGCCGTTCGAGATAAACTTTTAGGCCATCCTTACCATGAGCATGATTGGGTTGTTGTGGGTGCAACGCCTGAAATAATGACCGATGCCGGCTATCTTCTCGTTGGCAAAGACTTTCCAGTCTTCCTCCACCCTGAAACAAAAGAGGAGTATGCCCTTGCCCGCTCGGAGAGAAAAGTCGCCAAAGGTTATCAAGGCTTTGCTATCTCGGCAGACCCCTCAATCACCTTGGAAGAGGATCTTCTTCGCCGAGATTTAACGATCAACGCGATGGCGGAAGATCAGGAGGGCAATCTGATAGATCCTTATGGCGGATTTAAGGATCTCGAGGCGCGTATCTTACGCCATGTCAGTCCTGCTTTTGTGGAAGATCCTGTCCGCGTATTACGCCTTGCTCGCTTCTATGCGCGTTATGCTCAATATGGATTTACCATTGCCGAAGAGACAAAAGCGCTGATTAAAACGATGATCGACTCAGGTGAGCTTGAAGCACTGACTGCGGAGCGAGTCTTCCAGGAGCTACTCAAAGCTCTCGGGGAGGCAACACCACACCACTTCTTTAATGCGCTTAGAGAAGTCGGAGCTCTTGAAATTCTCTTTCCTGAATTGGAAGCACTCTTTGGTGTTCCACAAACGGCTAAATATCATCCTGAGATCGACTCCGGAGTCCATACATTGATGGCTCTTGAGGTTTCGACTCAAATTACCAATGATCTCCCTACCCGTTTTGCCATTTTGTGCCATGACTTTGGTAAAGCGATCACCCCGCCGGAGGAATGGCCCAGCCATAAACTGCATGAAATTCGTGGTGTTCCCATTGTGGAACAATTTTGCGATCGGCTGAAAGTTCCTAAAGAGTTTCGTGAGATCGCCCTTAAAGTGACGGAATATCACCTCTTAATGCATCAGGCCTTTGTCCTCAAGCCGAAGACCATCTTAAAACTGCTCAAGCGCCTCGATGCTATTCGCAAGCCCCAAAATTTAATCCGCTTTGTTGATGCTTGTATGGCAGATGCTCGCGGTCGATTACATTTCACAGAGCGGGAGTATCCACAACGAGAATATCTCCTCACCTTACAAGATGCGCTACAAGAGATCGATCTCAAACCGCTTATTGCCGATGCCGATCGTAAGGAGATTCCTAATATCATTGAAAGAGCACAGATTAAAAAGCTACAGGAAACGATTAAAAATTACTCAAATATTTGACGCTATAAAAATAATAGCCTATGATACATTTCTTTCTTGGAAAGCAAGAATAAAAATTTCGGGGCATAGCGCAGTCTGGTAGCGCATCTGGTTTGGGACCAGAGGGTCGGGGGTTCGAATCCCTCTGCCCCGACCAATTTTTAATCTGATTCAAATGCGGCCCTAAAGTGCTTTAAGCGCTCGTAGCTCATCTGGATAGAGCATCGGCCTTCTAAGCCGAGGGTAGCAGGTTCGAGTCCTGCCGAGCGCGCCATTAAGCAGAAAGCAGCAGAAAGGCGTGCATTAGAGCCAAGAAAGAAAACGGTAAATCATCTATGGTGGGCGTAGCTCAGTTGGTAGAGCCCCGGATTGTGATTCCGGTTGTCGCGGGTTCAAGTCCCGTCGTTCACCCCAATTTACCTTTGCTTTAAAAGATTCTCCCAAAGAATCTTAAAAAATTTAAGTTCGGGGCATAGCGCAGTCTGGTAGCGCATCTGGTTTGGGACCAGAGGGTCGGGGGTTCGAATCCCTCTGCCCCGACCATCTTAAATTGATGATCTTTTACTCCCAATAATAGATCGATACTCTAAAGAGTATAAGAGAGAAGACAGCGTCCGATAGGACGTTTTTTTTCGTCTCAATAAAAGTAAAAGTGATCTGTAATCTGTAATCTGTAACCAATTATCAATCGATCGCACGCTTAATCTCAGCCTTCGTTTCAGACTCAGACTCAACTTCTATTCTAATCCTCACATCGATATCTTATATCGATATCAATATTAAAAGGAGCATCTATGCAAACAGTATCAAAAGAGTCACGTAAGAAGCAGATACTTTATCGAACCCTCAAAAGTGGAGCTCCGATACTTCTCTCCCTTCTTATTATGGCATGTAGCCATACGCCAAAGTCACTCCCCTCTCACCAGCCCTATCTCGATGCACAACGGCAGATTCAATCTCTCACCACGGATCAATACCAGATTCTTCCTGATCAGAGCATCTATATTGGTGAGTTAAAATCGGAAACTGCAACAGGATATGGAAAGATTATTATGCCCGATGGCTCTCACTATCAAGGTGCCGTAAAAAATGGTCGTCCTCACGGTTTTGGGCGAAGCGAGATGAGTAGCGGAGAGATCTATGAAGGCGAGCATAAAAATGGAATATTTGAAGGTCGTGGGCGCTTGATCTTAAGTGATGGCTCCACCTTTATCGGTACCTTTAAAGATCATAAGGTCGATCGAGGTGAGATCTTCTTTCCCGATGGTACCCATGGCGTCTCCCGCTAAATAGATTACCCCCCAAATCAACTGGTCAACTAATAAACTAGATCAGCTTTATGCTTTTCGCTGATGAACCTTTTCATGTTGGGGATCTTCTTGATGAGGATTGAGCCCTTCCTTCTCCTCATCGATTCGCCCTGCCATTAAATCACCATCATCATGGCGCAATCGAGCAAAGATATAGGTGGCAAAGAATGTTAAAGACCCCATCGTGATAAAGGTCAGTTGGAATGCCTTTTCAGTATTCTCCGACACGAACCATCCCTGCCCCACATAGAAGTTTAGGAAGAGTGCTGCAAATGCGACACCTAGCGTTAAAGCTAACTGCTGATTAACAACCATTAGACTATTGCCACTGCTGACCTGCTCTTTTCTTAAGTCACCAATTGTCAAAGTATTCATCGCCGTAAATTGAGTTGAGTTACAGACCCCCAATATAAAGAGAATCACAATTAAGAGCGGTATAGGGATAAAGCGCCCAACAAAACCAATGGTGATAATTAAGAGGCTGATAAAGAGCGTATTCCAAATCAACACTCGGCGATATCCCATCAACTTTAAAATTCGAGTAACAATCGGCTTAACAAAGAGTCCACCAACAGCGATAGGAACCAAGAGCCAGCCGGCATCACTCGGCGTATAACCTAAAGCAACCTGAAAGAAGAGCGGCAATAGAAATGGCATCGCACTAATCCCTAAGCGTGCGATAAGATTTCCTAAAAGGCCAATGCGATAAGTTCTGACATCTAAAAGCGTCGTTGCAAATAGTGGCGCCTCTTTTCGTTTAGCATAGAACCAATAATTAATTAATAGAATAAAACCGACAATCAGAAGGGGGAAGGTAATCCATTTCTGCTCTCCATTAATAGAGTATTCAAGACCAAAAGTGATCGCGAAGATGCCTAATGCAAAGATGAGATAGCCACGAAGATCAAATCGGAAAGGCTCACCGCGAAAATCAGGCATAAAGAAGAGCGCTAATATGAGGACAATCGCACCGATCGGAATATTAATAAGAAAGATCCAATGCCAACTCATATATTGCACTAGATATCCCCCCAAAACAGGCCCTAAAATCGGCCCGATCAAGGCGGGAGTAATCGCATAATTGATCACCCGCAGATACTCTTTACGATCATAAGCCTTCATCAGAGCAAGGCGCGCTACAGGGGTTAACATCGCCCCACCAATCCCCTGCAATACCCGAGATAAGGTAAGTTGCAATAAGGTCAAAGAGAGTGCCGCAAAGAGTGATCCCAACGTAAAGAAGATCACCGCAAGAAGAAAGGTACGCTTAGTGCCGATCTTATCGGAGACAACACCACTAATCGGCGCACAGATCGCTAAGACCAAGGTATAGACAACCAAGATCGATTGAATCTTCAGTTGTGGTTCATTGAGATCTTGCGCAATCGAGGGAAGCGCGGTATTAAGAATAGTGGTATCGAGCATCTGCATAAAGATCGCGATGGCTAAAATCACCGGCAGTAAAATTCGATAACGCTGATTTTTCAGTTCGGTTTCTCTGCTCTCTCCCATAGATTCCCCTTTTCCCTAGCTATTTATAGTGAGTGTAACCCTCCTGCTTAAAAAAATATAGCCCCTAATCTCCTTTCTGATTGCTTTAATTGAAAAACTTAGGCAAAATGGTGCGCTTGAGTTAGCTAGATGATCGCTGGTTATTGCAAAATAACGAGAGGAAAGTCCGGGCTCCTCGGATCAAGATGCTAGATAACGTCTAGAGGGCGCGAGTCCATGGAAAGTGCTGAAGAAATTAGACCGCCTAAAGATCTTTCGATCTCGGTAAGGGTGAGAAGGTGCGGTAAGAGCGCACCGTACGAGAGGTGACTCTTCGTAGCTGAGGTAAACCCCATCTGGAGCAAGACCAAATAGGAGTACATTAGACGAGATCCGCGTTGTACTCGGGTAGGTCGCTTGAGCCTAGGAGCAATTCTAGGCCTAGAGGAATGATCATCCACGACAGAACCCGGCTTATCGGCTAACTCATCCCCATTCTATTGAAATATGCTTTATTGAAAGCTTGAAAATCACCCATCGATACAACGAGAGATATCATGACAATTGCGGATGCAATTCTTGAAGGGAGAAGACAGTTAGCACATCTCCCCTCCCCTCAATTTGAAGCAGAACTCCTCCTCTCCTATCTACTCGATCGCAATCGTAGTTATCTGATCGCCTTTCCAGAAAAAGCATTATCCTCCTCAATGATAGAAGCGTATCGCCAGCTCCTTATGCGCCGAGCGGCAGGAGAACCCTATGCCTATATTTGTGGTGAGAAAGAGTTCTACGGCCTACAACTGACGGTCAACGAAGAGACATTAATTCCACGTGATGATACTGAAGTGATTGTAGAAGCTGCTCTTGAGCGGATTCCTACAACTGTAGAGAGCTCCTTCTCTCTACTCGATCTTGGCACCGGCAGTGGCGCTATTGCGCTAGCCATCAAAAAATATCGTCCTGATATTGAGGTGACCGCTGTTGATTACTATCCACAAACTTTAAAAGTTGCCGCACAAAATGCCCAGAGAAATAATCTCGATATTGAGTTTATCGAGAGCAATTGGTTTAGCTCACTTCCTAAAGCCTCTTACAATCTCATTCTCTCCAATCCCCCCTATATCGATCCCATCGACCCACATCTTGAGGGCGATGGTGTCAAATATGAGCCCAAACGCGCCCTAATTGCAGAGAACCGTGGATTGAGCGATCTCTTCTATCTGATCGATAATGCACCCTTCTACTTTAAAGATGCCGGTTGGCTTCTCCTTGAGCATGGCTATGATCAGAGTCAAATTTTGCAACAAAGGATGGCACAAGTAGGCTATCACTCGATTGAAACTCGGCAAGATTATGGCGGAAATGATCGTGTCACGCTCGGTTTTTACTCGTCCACTAGTCGCCCCTAAGTCCGACTAAAGAATACTTTTAGCGTAAAAAAGCGTCAAAAATAGCTTTTTTTGGTGAAAAGTACCGATTTATCTCTCAATAATACCTTTTTGTCCCCTCTCTTTTTGCTATCGTGAATTCAGGTTGTCATGACCAATAATAAAAAACCAAAGGAGGGAATAATGACAAAACTACCTGAAGACTTTCGTGCAGAAAAAAATCGCCCATTTACTGGTGCAGAGTATATTGAGAGCTTAAAAGATGAACGAGAGATCTATATCTATGGCAAACGCGTCAAAGATATTACGACACATCCTGCATTTCGAAACTCTGTTGCATCAATCGCTAAACTCTATGATGCACTTCATGATCCTGCAACAAAAGAGAAATTGACCTGGGAGACCGATACCGGCAATGGGGGCTATACCCACAAATTCTTCCGTTATGCAAAAAGCCGTGAAGAGTTAAGAGAACAGATTGAAGCGATCTCTGAATGGTCAAAACTAACTTATGGTTGGATGGGACGTTCGCCCGATTATAAAGCTGCCCTTGGAAATACTTTTGGCGTTAATGCCGACTATTATGGTGAGTTTGCCGATAATGCTCGTCGCTGGTATAAGCGATTGCAAGAGAGCTGCCTCTATATGAATCATGCAATCGTCAATCCCCCGATTGATCGAGCAAAGCCGGTTAGTGAATTAAAAGATGTCTTTATCACCGTTCAAGAAGAGAGAGAAGATGGTATTATCGTCAGTGGCGCTAAAGTCGTTGCGACAAATTCGGCCTTAACCCACTACAACTTTATTGGTCCCGGTCCTGCTAACTTAATTGGGGAAGAGCCCTCTTCGGCAATGATGTTTATCGCACCGATGAATGCTAAGGGCGTTAAGTTAATCTGTCGTCCCTCTTATGAGTTGATGGCGAGCCTTACCGGCAATGCCTTCGATTATCCTCTCTCAAGCCGCTTTGATGAGAATGATGCGATCCTCATCTTTGATAAGGTCTTTATCCCTTGGGAAGATGTCTTAATCTATAAAGATCCTAAAAAATGTCAGGCTTGGTTTGGACAAGCAGGATTTGTGCAGCTCTTCCCTATGCAGGCCTGTGCCCGCTTTGTGGTCAAGCTCGAGTTTATCACAGGTCTTTTAGTAAAAGCATTGGAGTGTACCGGCTCTCTTGAATTCCGTGGCGTTCAAGCACAAGTAGGAGAAGTTGCCGGCCTTCGTAATGCCTTTAGCTCCTTCTTAGAGGCGATGTGGGCAAATTCAAAAGTGTGGAATGGGACTTTCCTCCCCGATCAAGAGGCGGTCCATGCCTATCGAGCAAATGCGCCGGAAGCGTATGCTCGTATTAAAAATATTATTGAAAAGACAGTGGCAAGTGGTTTGATCTATCTTCCTTCAGGATCTCGTGATCTCCAAGACCCAACACTTGATCATTACTTAAGTATCTATTGTCGAGGTTCCAATGATATTAACCACACCGATCGTATTAAGATCTTAAAACTTCTCTGGGATGCTATTGGCACTGAATTTGGCGGACGCCATGAGCTCTATGAGATCAACTATGCCGGAAATCAGGATGATATTCGAACTCAATGTTTAGGTCAGCTTCGCGCCTCTGGTGAGCTCGATAGAATGATCAGCTTAGTGGATCAATGTCTCTCCGATTATGATGTGGATGGTTGGAAAGTTCCCCACCTACACAATTCGGATGATATTAATGTGATTGATCAACTCTTAGCAGATCGCTAATAACGACTCAATAATCAAGCTCTTATCGATACCCTTCTGTTGTAGCCCCTTGATGCTCAAGCATTGAAGCTACAATAGAGAGGAGAATAAAAATGATAAGACTTGAGATAAATGTAGAGCTCAGAATCGATTGATTCGTTGATTCTGAGTGAATTGAGTCATCATTAAAGGAGGAGAAGATGAATAAACCTCAACTAACCCCCATTCAGCAGCAATTTCGCGATGCCATGAGTTCGCTCTCGGCGGCAGTTAATATTATTACGACTAATGGTCGTGCGGGAAAATGTGGCTTAACCGCTACAGCAGTCTGTTCAATTACCGACTCACCCCCAACAGTGATGATTGCTGTCAATCGGCATAGTAAAACAAATGCAACGCTCAAAGAAAATGGTGTTGTTGCGATCAATATATTAGCAAAGGAGCATGAGGAGACCGCAAAGGATTTCGCCGGCTTGACACAACTGAATATCGAAGAACGTTTTCGCCGTCATGCATGGTGCGAAGGAGCGCATCAACTACCTATCTTGCAAGATTCTCTTGCCAATCTACAAGGAGAGGTTATTCAAACGATGGAGATGGGAACCCATACCCTCTTCTTTATTGAGCTCTTTGAGATACGAAACCGCAATGGCGGCGCGGCTCTTGCCTATTTCTCTCGTGCGTTTCATGCCATTGGTGAAGAGATGCGATAACTAAAATCAGCGCTCAACATCTTCAAAAGCGAATGCTCAGCATAAGAAGCGCGCAAAGATACAAAGATACAAAGATACAACGATAAGATCGATAGCGATTCATGCTGAAGCAGATCAGGGATAGATCATAATAGGTCTGAAATAGAGCAAGCCTAACAACCACAATATTGATATTGATATTGATATTGATATTGATATTGATATTGATATTGATTTTAATAACAATTTTAATAAAAAATGAGAGAGTAACGGCCATTACTCTCTCATCTCTTTTTTCAGCCTCTCACATCTCCCCCTCTTCAATCAAACGCTTCTAGATCATGATTCGGCACGATCTCTTCATCTCGATTATTATCATCAATTTTTTGCCGATATGCCGTCGGCGTAATGGTCGCATGACGTTTAAAAAAGCGGGTAAAATAGGAAGAATCTTTAAATCCCAATTGATGTGCGATCTCAATAATTGAGAGTGATTGGTACTTTAAGTAAAATTCTGCCTCTTTCACAAGACGCTGTGCAACATACTCTTTTGCCGGCAATCCCCCTAGCTCCCGGCAGATATTATTAAGGGTCGAAACCGTGATATTGAGATGCTTTGCATAAAGGGGCAATGCCCAATGCTCGCGAAAATGCTCATCAATAAGATGAAGATAACGCCGAAACTTCTCCGCATGTCGATGCTGACAGAGAAAGAGCGCAGATCCATGATGCGCTAGACGAAAAGAGACAATGTAAGCGAGCCGGATCCAACAGAGTAACAGCGCTCTAAGCCCCAAACTCTCCTCTTTGGCGATCTCTTCTTGAATTGATATTAAAGCATTCTCTAAAATAGCAATTTCTGAATGATTCTCCCGCTTTAACGCAAGATCGAGAATAAATGCCTCATCACGATAAGAGCGAGTAGCATCGGGAAGCTTATTGAGTATATCCACCAAAATCTCTTTTGAGATAAAGAGAAGATGCCCTTTAACACATCCTCTAATAGTGATCTTTTGTGCTCGTCCCGGCGCTGAATAGTAGATAAAGGGACGATCTCGAATCACATTTTTTTGTGTGGCATGCTCTAAGATAGCCTCCCCTTCAGTGATATAGAGCAGTTGATAGAAGCTATTACGAGTTGAGTTTCGCATCTTGTCATAGAGGATATTGCTCCCGCACTCCGGCATTGAAGCGCACTCCCGAGAGATCTCCTCTAAAGATTCATAGATAAACCCCAAATTCTCCCCAATGGTACTCTTCACAATGGGAAGATTATCGGGCAACAACTGACTCAATATCATCATTCGCTCCTCTGTCTACTAGATCTACTGCTGAGAGCAGATCCCCCATTAGAGAGATGATCTGCTCTATTTAAATGCCTCTTTAGATCCCTGCTTTAGATCAATTCTGCCGCTAAATCTGCCTCAAAAATTAAGGGGAATAGCAGATAGATAAAGAGAATGATCAAAAAGAGGGTCACGATAGTTAAAAAGGTTCCTTTCGATAACATATCTCTAAAGGTGATCTTTCCGGTTGCAAAGATAATGGCATTACTCGGGGTACTGATCGGCATCATATAGGCAAATCCTGCGCCAAGCGCCGAGGCAGCCATCAAAGGTAAGGGATGTGCATCTGTCGCAACAGCAAGTGTGATCGCTATTGGAAGGAGAATTGTTCCCGTTGCTGTATTAGGTGTTACTTGTGTCATTAAAATACTGATGATGGTCATTGAGCAGAGAACCAGAAAATAGGAGGTTCCTCGAAGCGCTAAGAGTTGATCGCCAGCCCAAGAAGAGAGATCCGTCTTTGCAAAACCAACGGCAATCGCCATTCCTCCTCCTACTAAGAGCAACACATCCCACGGCATCTTTTTTAAAGAGCTACCATCAAGAAGGCGACCATTATCTCCCCGCTTAGTGGGTACAAGATAGAGGAGGATCGCGCCGGCAATTGCGATCATTGTGTCACTAATACCGGGAATAACACCGACCCAGAGAAAAGAGCGAGAGATCCAGAAGAATGCCGTTAAGATAAAGATCAGGGAGACCATCTTCTCTTCATAACTCATCGGCCCTAAATCTTTACGGGTCTGCTCAATAAAAGCGACACTGCCCGAAAGTTTCTTCACCTTCAAAGGATAGGCAATTCGCGTAAGATAGAAAGAGGCACAGATCATCAAGAGCGAGATCAAAGGCACGGCAAAGAGCATCCAACGCGCAAAGGAGATATCGATGCCTAACAGCTCTTTTGAGAGCCCTGCTAGGATCAGATTAGTAGGCGTTCCAATCAATGTCGCACTACCACCAATCGTGGCACCAAATCCGATCGCAAAGATAATTGATTTTTGAACCTTGATCTCCTCTAGCTCACTATGACCTTCTTCTTCTCGCATAAGCTCAATCACTTTACTTGCAATAGCCGTTCCAATCGGAATCATCAAGAGTGCCGTTGCCGTATTAGAGACCCACATCGATAAGAAACCGGTCGCTAACATAAAGCCGATAATAAGCCCGGATAGACTCGTACCCACAAGACTAATCACCGTAATAGCAATCCGTTCATGCAGACGCCAACGCTCAAGTGCTAATGCAATAGCAAAGCCTCCCAAAAAGAGGAAATTTAAGGGATCTGCATAACTCGTTGCCGCCTCTTTACCTGTCACATTTGTAAAGATGGGCAATAGGATTATAGGTAAAAGTGACGTAATCCCTAAAGGCAAAACCTCCAAAATCCACCATGTTGCTACCCAAGTAATAGTGGCTAAGACGCCTCTTCCTGCCTCACTTAACCCTTCAAGCGGAAAGACCCAATAGATTAAAATAAAGAGGAGAGGCCCCAGTATCAATCCTAAAAACTGAGTCAAACTATAAGTTTTACCAATCTCCGGTCTTAAGCCGGTCTCATTATTAATACCTCCTGTAAACAACATTCTCAGTCGCTTCATGGTCAGCATCTCTTTTGATCTATTATGGGATTCCCATAGATAGTTATTAACTTTTTTCATGCTATCTCTCTTCTAACCTCTGGAGGTTTTTCTCTTCATTACAATTGACTTAATTGACTTAATTGACTTATTATCTGCAACATTAACCTTACTCTCTGACCGGTCTGTTGCTTTATCTATTATTTTTTACAAATGGTAAGGCGCTTAACCTCTTTGCTATTTTTTTTAGCTCAACCAACGTAACCATCTCGAATATATCGATCCATTACTCCAATAGACTGACCTAAAATCCACCTCCTTCTCTGCCAAATACTCTTTGAAATCCTCTTCTAAATTCTTTACCAAACCAGCCCGCTTAACCCCAAAAACCAATAACCATTACCCATCCTTTATCGGCGATCCTCTATTCAAACGACCAAAAACTCTTAGAAAGCTTTTAGAATTTTTAGAGCTTTTAGAACTTTTAAAAGATAAGATCCATAAGGAGAACGCCCCTACTTAAAGAGGCGCTCTATTGATCGATTTCAAAGAGATTTTACTGATAGAGCGGATATAACAATTAAGTGCTAATAGCTAAAAGTACTGGTGGAATAGTTAATTGGGAGAACATGAAAAGATCATGGTAATTTTAGAAAAATTGAATATTTTCCTACTGCCTACAATCTCTCTTCTCCGACTATTTATTAAACTCGTTCAATAATCAAGGCAATACCTTGCCCGACACCGATACACATGGTACAGAGTGCATAACGCCCTTCTCGGCGCTGTAATTCATTGAGCGCGGCGATCACTAATCGTGCGCCGGAAGCCCCTAAAGGATGACCGAGAGCAATGGCTCCACCATTGGGATTGATACGCGCATCATCATCTTTTAAGCCTAATTCTCGAATACAGGCTAATGCTTGGGCAGCAAATGCCTCATTAAGCTCAATAACATCCATTTCTGCTAATGTTAAACCAGATCGTTTAAGTAGCTTCTTAACGGCGGGAACGGGTCCTATCCCCATCACTGAAGGTTCAACCCCCATGCTCTGCATGCCGACAATACGTGCCTTAGGCGTTAAACCATACTGTGCAACTGCCTCATCTGAGGCGATTAGAAGTGCTGCGGCACCATCATTAATCCCAGAGGCATTACCGGCAGTAATAACACCCTCTTTTTTAACGAAAGGCTTCAGTTTCGCTAATCCCTCTAATGTCGTTGTCGGACGTAAATGCTCATCTTTAGCAACGATAAGATCTTCACCACGTCTTTGAGGAATTTGGACCGGTATAATCTCTTCTGCAAGATATCCTGCCGTATCTGCATGAGCTGCCTTCATCTGACTTGCATAAGCAAAAGCATCTTGATCTTCTCGAGAGATCTGATAACGTTCTGCAACATTTTCTGCCGTCTCCGGCATCGTTTCCGTACCATAAAGCTGATCTAGCTTTGGATTGATAAAGCGCCAGCCCATTGTGGTATCTTCCATGATCTGCCTACGACCAAAAGCGCTATCGCTCTTACCAACAACAAAGGGAGAACGTGTCATCGATTCAACCCCACCGGCAATCACCAAATCTGCTTCTCCTGCTCTAATTGCACGAGCTGCTGAACCAATCGCCTCTAAACTAGAACCACATAATCGATTGACCGTCACCCCAGGTACTTCTTGCGGTAATCCCGCTAATAATGAAGCCATTCGCGCAACGTTACGATTATCTTCCCCGGCTTGGTTAGCACACCCCAAAATAACATCATCCACTGCTTCCCACTTTACTTGAGGATGACGGCTCATCAATTCCGTAATCGGTAACGCCGCTAAATCATCGGCACGAACAGGGGCCAATCCGCCACCATATCGCCCAAATGGGGTACGAATGGCATCACAAATATAAGCATTTCTCTCTCTCATCTTCTCTTCTCTCTTCTCTACTCTTCTCTATTTTCTCAATGCACTTAATGCACTTAATGCACTTAATGCACTTAAAATAATGCTCTACGCTATAAGGCTTTACGCTCAGAAGTTGCATCGATTAAGGGGGCATCAGTGACCGCTTCTAACTCAGGGAAGGTAATTCCCCCGAAAAGCTCGGTCACATAGAGTTTTTGATCACGTACATCAATCACCGCAAGATCGGTGTAAATTCGATCAACACACCCAATACCGGTTAAGGGATAAGTACAATTTTTAACGATCTTAGGCGTTCCATCGCGTGTTGTATGATTCGTCGCAACCCAGACATTTTTCGCACCAATAGCTAAATCCATCGCTCCACCGACAGCAGGGATTGCACCAGGTTCGCCGGTATGCCAATTTGCAAGATCTCCATTTTCTGCAATTTGAAATGCCCCTAAGACACAGATGTCGATATGACCGCCTCGCATCATGGTAAAAGAGTCACCGTGATGGAAGTAACTTCCCCCTGGTAACAAGGTTACTAGCTCTTTTCCGGCATTAATCAGATCAGGATCTTCCTCTCCTGGTGCCGGTGATGGCCCCATCCCTAATAATCCATTTTCACTATGGAGAAAGATCTCCTTATCATCCCCTAAATAGTTGGCAATTGAGGTTGGAAGACCGATCCCTAAATTGACATAAGCACCGTCAAAGATATCTTCAGCAACTCTAGCGGCAATCTCATTTCTCGTTAATGGTTTATAGTTTTTTGTCATCTCTCTCTTCCTTATCTAATTTCCACAACATCTGTTACAAATATGCCGGGTGTGACGATACATTCAGGATCTAAGGCGCCTACCTCGACCACTTCATTCACCTGAGCGATAGTCTCTGCTGCTGCGGCTGCCATAATAGGACCAAAGTTCCGTGCTGTTTTTCGATAGATAAGGTTGCCGTAACGATCTCCCTTATAAGCTTTGATTAAGGCAAAATCAGCCGTAATGGGATACTCCAAAACATAATTTTTGCCATTGATCTCTCGAGTCTCTTTCCCTTTTGCAAGCTCTGTTCCATAGCCCGTTGGGGTGAAGATCGCACCAAAGCCCGATCCTGCGGCTTGAATTCTAGCGGCAAGATTACCCTGAGGGACGAGCTCTAATTCAATCTCTCCTGCACGATAGAGGGCATCAAAGACATAGGAGTCCGATTGACGAGGAAACGAGCAGATAATCTTTTTAACGCGCTTAGCCTTAAGAAGTGCGGCTAAACCGATATCTCCATTGCCGGCATTATTATTGATGATAGTAAGATCCGTAGCGCCATGTTCAATCAGCGCATCTATGAGTTCAGCAGGCTGCCCTGCCGTCCCAAATCCGCCAATCATAACGGTGGCGCCATCGAATATCTTTCCGATCGCTGCATGAATAGATGGGCTAATTTTATTAATCATATTGATCCTTTTGTAATATCCCTTTGTAAAAATATATGTTGTGATGGTAGGTGGTGATAAATATTGCCTTTCTCCCCTGCCACTCTCTTGTTGCCACTTCTCTTCCAGCATCTTCCCTTAAAGCTCAATCTCTAAACTCTTCTTGAGAAAATAGAGCGCAAAAAAGGGGATTCCAATCACCTTAAAGTGTTGAATTTATTAAAATTCTTTCATTGTGCTAGTTTTTATTCTTCAACTACGGCTTATAGCATCTCTCTGATTTTTTATCGCTCTTTTATGATTCTTTTATGGTTCTTTTTTATTATTCTTATTTTATTGTTGTTACATCTATTATGGCGATAGATCATAGAGAGATGAAAAGAGATAGAGCCAAACTCCATAATAAAGAGCTCGACTCTATCTCTCTTTCTGTGAGGCTATGGAGAATCCTCACTGAAATAGCGATGCATCCTCCTTAAAATGATTCTATAGAAAAGATGCACCTCTAATAACGCCCTTTTTAGAGTGCCGCTCTTGCACGTGAGCTACGCACTTCCTGATCACTATCTGCTGCTTTCGTTAATGAAAAATCAAAGACTAACTCTTTATAAGGACCTTTCATTTTAGCGGCTGCAATCTTCTCTGGATCGTTTACTTCCACAGCATCAACAATCAGCTCATCACGCGTTGCGTAAGCAAAATCATCATGACAGAACGGATCATCGCTTAAGTTAATTTGTGTTGTTAAATGGCGATAACCTGGTGCATGAACAAAGAAATGGATATGTGCAGGTCTAGATCCATGACGACCTAAAAGTGTTAAGAGCTGCTCTGTTGGATTTCCTGGTGGAACAGAGTATCCGCTCGGAACGATACTACGCGCAGTATATTGACCATTGTCGGTCTTAATTGTGCGACGCATATTGAAATCTGATTGGCTCTGATCGAAGAAAGAGTAATTTCCTTTACTATTACAGTGCCATACTTCTACCGTTGCGTTAGGAATCACTTCTCCTGTTACGGCATCAACCACCTTTCCTGAAAGATGCATCAAATCACTCTCGGTATCAGTTCCATCATCAAGTTGCGCTTCCCCTTCAACAACTGGAGCGCCGGCAACATAGAGCGGCCCTTCAATCGTTCTCGGTGTTGCGCCATCTTTTGCTAATCCCGCTTTCTCATCAAGCTCATCTTCACGTACATCGAGGATATGTTCTAAGCCTAAGCCTGCAACTAAGAGTGCTGTCTCATGCGCTTGACCTAAGCGAAGAAGATAATTGGCACCATGCCAAAACTCATCTACCGTAATATCAAGATCATCAATCGCTTTACAGAGATCTGATAAAAGACGATGAACAATCTCCTTAACGCGTGGATTCCCCTCATCTGAATCGTAACCTGCAGCTGTACGTAAAAAACCTTCTAAAAACTCTGGACTAGAAATCTTTGTTTTCATCTTTATTCTCCTAACTTTGGTGTTTACCATTTTTATATCTATTCGACTCTTAAGGTCGATCGTTTCTGCAAGCTTAATTGAGTCATCTCTTTTATCTTTTTGCTTTAATATCAATTATTCGATATCAATTGTTCAATTATTAATTGTTCAATATTAATAGTGTGATCTCTCTTAAGCTCTACGCTCAATCGCTCTGCAGCCAATCTTAATGGCATTCAATTCGCCACAGAACGTTAAACTTCTTTCAATAATGCTTCTCTCAATAACTTATTGGAATCAATTATCGACTCCTCTTACTGCTACTTGCAGTAGCGTCAGCTAGCGATCATCCTCACGAATCGAAGAGGGGTGACGGCAAAGCGCCTCAACCGAAATCTCCATATAGGGATAGAGTGGTAAGCCAGTTAATAATGTATGAAGCTCTTCATTACTCTCAACATCAAAGATGCTCACATTGGCATATTGACCCGCTACACGCCAGATATGACGCCACTTGCCGGAGCGTTGTAACTCTTGCGAATAGGCTTTCTCCGTCGCTAAAATCTCTGCTCGGCGATCAGGGTCCATTGACTCTGGAATATTGACAATCATCTCAACTTTAAACAGCATGACTTCTCCTTCTGATTAACTGCTCGATCGATATAATCTTGATCTCTATAAACTTGATTTATCTAGATCTACCTGAACCGATATGGTTCTCTACTTTCGGTTCTCCACTTTCGGTTTTCTATTTTTTAAATTTTTACTTCATCTCATTATGAGAATATTTCACGATCTCGTAGATTCTCTCCCTCAGATCATGAATCATTTACGATTTGCGGCGATAGAACTTCATCTTATCCTCATCAAGCTCAAGCCCCAATCCCGGCTTATCGGCCACTTCAACCCCATAATCACGGTATTGAAGCGGTTCGACGACAATATCATCTTTGAGGAGAAGAGGGCTGAAGAGCTCCGTTCCCCACTCAAGTCTCGGCAATGTTGAATAGGCTTGAATAGCGGCGCTTGTTGCGATCGATCCCTCTAACATCGTTCCACCATAGAGGCCAATCCCCGCAGCTTGAGCCACTTCTGCTAATGCTAAAACTCCAAGCATCCCCCCAGATTTTGCGGTCTTTAGAGCAAATGCTCTTGCGCCGGCAATCTTAGCGATATTGAAGCCCTCATAAGGAAGCCCGACCGATTCATCTGCTAAGATAGGAATATTAAAGCGCTCACTTAAACTCGCCTGGGCGGCAATCTCATGTTGAGCTAAAGGTTGCTCAACAAGATCGATACCGGCATCTTGTAGTAGTTGCATCCCCACTATTGCTTCCGCCTCGCTCCAAGCTTGATTCACATCAACAGTGACCATACTCTCTTCCCCTAGCGCCTCTTTAATAGCGATCACATGGGCAACATCCTCTTTCACAGGCCGACGACCAATCTTTAATTTGAAATCTTTATGGCGTCCAGAAGCGATCATCTCTTTCGCTTCAATAATATCTTTCTCTGTATCACCACTTGCTAATACCCATAAAACAGAGAGATGATCTTGAACTTTTCCACCTAAAAGCGTTGAGATCGGAACATTCAGAATCTTCCCTTGAATATCAAAAAGAGCGGTTTCAACAGCATTTTTAGCAAAGTAATTGCCACGAATATTTTGCGCCATTCGCACCTTTAATGCTTTGATAGAAGCGATCGATTGCCCAATCAGAAGAGGGGCGATATATTGATCGATCGTCAATTGCATCCCTTCAGGACTCTCAGGGCCATAACTAAGCCCTCCAATTGTAGCGGCTTCTCCTAATCCCAATACGCCCCCTTCTGTATAGATTTTTACAATCACAGAACTTTGGGTTGTCATCGTTGTCATCGAGAGTTGATGCCCACGAATGGTAGGAAGATCGACAATCAATGTCTCAATCTTAGCGATACGATCTGTCAATAATGTTTGATTTGCTAAAAGGGTCATTCTCTATTCCTTATATCTCGGTACTCTATTGAGAAGCTATCACAGCCTCTCCTGGTAGTAACTTCATAGTAGCTTCATAGTGGCTTCATAACGACTTCAAATAATAGCTACAGATGATGGCTCTAGATGATAACTCTAGATAATATGGTGTAATGACACTATTTCGCCATTAACCACTCTGCCAAGATTTGATTAAATGCTTCTGGTGCCTCGACCGAAGGGACATGACCAACAGCTAATACTTTAAGTGCTCTATCCCCCATCAGATCGGCTAATTGCTCCATATTGCTAAGCGCCATCGCCTTATCTTCACTCCCTGCAAGACAGAGAACCGGCACTGATTGATCACGGTTCGGAAGACGATCGGTCGCACTCCAAGCACCTAATGCCTCACATAACTGAGCGTAACCTTCATTACTTGTTGCCGCTAATGAGCGCTTCCAATCCTCAACCTCTTCGATGGCACTCTCTAGATAATCAGAAGCGAACCAGCGAGGGACAATTGTTGGTGCCATCTCAGCTAAACCGATCTGACGAACATCTGCCGCACGGCTCTCCCAAGCAGAAGCTTCACCAATTTTGTGGCTGCTATTGGTAATCATTAAACTTTTCAGACGCTCTGGCGCTAAAAGAAGAATCTCTTGACCAATCGCACCACCGATAGAGGTTCCTACATAATGAAAGCGCTGATAGCCTAACTGATCTGCTAATCCCAACACCATCTCTGCTAATGACTCAATTCGCCACTGCTCATCCTCGCTCGGTGCGGGGCTATTCCCATGTCCAGGGAGATCGATCGCTAAAAGATCATATTGCGATTCAAAAGCGGCGATCGTTTCATCCCAAACATGTCGATTCATCCCCAAAGGATGTAAGAATACGATGAGGTCACGAGGGGATTCCCCCGCCACATAGAGATAATTGATCTTTTCGTTATATCGCTGCTCTTGATGCTTCACTGCTTCCTCTCCTTGATGCTGTTGATACTTCTCTTTTATATCACTCAATCTATCCCTCAACCTATCACTCGGTGATGAATTAATCTCTTGAGTGATTATCTCTTATATAGTTTTATGATTTTTTTTAAACGATTCTTTTACACGACTCTTTTAAGAGATTTTTTTGAATGCTGAGATCTTAAAGATGCTTGAAATCTCGACTCTTAACCTACTCAGCGCTCCATGTTCGCCTGTCGAACCAGGACTCCATTGATCGCCCACAACTTATTAATCTCATACCCCACTAGGATTGTCAAATCTTTAATACTTTTATGAATCAGATCTTCTACATAGAAAAAAATTATCGTCTATAATGTGTAAAAATTTATCGAGGATTGCCCTTTTTTTAGAAAACCGGATAGGAACAAAGTGACGGAAAAGATGCAGAATAACTATATGGAAGAGCTCTCTCCCCTTTTAGAGCAATATGCAGAAGACCCTGACTTCATCACCGCTTTTGCCCGGGGACTTGTGATATTCCAAGTTCTCTCTAACAGTAAACGTCCTCAATCAATATCCGATATTGCCAAAATCACCGGTTTTCCACGCGCAACGGTAAGACGCGGACTCTATACACTGGTGAAACTCGGTTATGTGAGCCAAAATGATCGGGAATATACCTTAACGTCAAAGATCTTAACGCTCTCTCACAGCTTTATCTCTTCCCAATCACTTCCCAATGCCGCGCAGCCAATCCTCGAGAATATTACCAAAGAGGTTGATGAAGCCTCCTCAATGGCAGTTTTAGCGCAGAGCAATATTGTCTATATCGCCCGCTCGTCAGAAAATACGCAGCGGATCATGTCAAATACTTTAGCAATTGGCAGTCAGTTACCCGCCTGTTGTACCTCAATGGGACGCGTTCTCTTAGCTGCCGAACCTAAAGAGAGACAGATCGAACTATTAGCTCAGCATCAGCTAAAGATCTATACCCCCAATACGATTCATACAGAAGAGGATCTTTTAACGGAATTGGAGAAGATCAAAGAGCAAGGATATGCCATAATTGATCAAGAGTTAGAGATTGGCTTACGCTCTATTGCCGTACCGGTCTACGATAAATCAGGAGCAATTATTGCGGCAATCAATATTAGTACCCATGCGATGCGAAATTCTGTTGAGGATATGATCAATAAATTTCTACCGGTACTACAACGATCAGCACAACTCCTTCGAACCTTTTTATAGAACTTTTCATAATGCTTCTTATGGGAGATTTCTAAAGAGAGATCACTTAATAAGGGCTATACTGATAGGGAATATAGATCTTTAGATACTCAAGCGTGAGAATCTCCGATCAAGCGATATTCCCCACCACCATGGATAAAATGCTTATGCAGAAAGAATCAATAGAAGAATATGGAAAAACATTGGAGAAACATGCAGATAATGCAGACTTTCTAAGCTCCTTTGCCAGAGGCTTGATGATCTTTGAGGTTCTCTCAACGAGCAAACGAGCACAAACGATCTCCGATATTGCCAAAGAGACAGGCTTCCCACGCGCAACGGTTCGCCGAGGGCTCTTCACCTTAGTCGAGTTAGGCTATGTCCTACAAGATGACCGCTATTATGAGCTCTCCCCTAAGGTGCTGATGATTGCACATGATTATATCAACTCACAAACACTATCAACCACGGCACAGCCGATCTTAGAGAATCTCACAAGAGAGCTTAATGAGACGGCTACGATGGGAGTATTAGTCAAAGATGAGGTGATCTATATCGCCCGCTCATCAGATAATCGACAAAAAATCATGTCCAATACCTTAACGATCGGAAGCCATCTACCGGCATACTGCTCTTCGATCGGTCGTGTTCTGCTCGCAGCTGAGTCTAAAGAGCGGCAGATCGAAATCTTGGCACAATCTAATCTAATTCCTTATACCGATCGCACCATCTATGACCGAGACCAACTTCTCGAAGAGCTCGAAAAGGTGCATAGAGAGGGATATTCCATTATTGATCAGGAGTTAGAGGTAGGCTTGCGCTCAATCTCCGTTCCGGTCTTTGATCGAAGTGGCAAAGTGATCGCTTCCATCAGCATTAGTGCTTTAACGCTCAAATATAGTATCGATGAGTTAATTAGCAAATGTCTTCCTGCGCTCCAAAAAGCGGCGGCAATTTTAACGACCTTTATCTAATACTTATTCTAATGTCTATCTAATAGGGATCACTCTTAAGTATAAAAGTCTCTTACAGACCATTTTTCCGGCTTTCTCCCTATTTTAAATAGACATATAGACATATATAGATGCATATAGACAATATAGATAAAAAAAACTCCAATCACTTTCAATACAATGATTGTTAGCGATTGGAGTTCTTTTTTATCTTTTCTCTAACTTGTTTCTATCCTATCTCTGACGATTTTCAGCCTCAAGCAGTGCCGCAATACGCTTCTCTAGAGGAGGATGGGTACTAAAGAGATCCCGAATTGAACCGGTAAAACCAAATGCGGCAAATTGTCCGGGAAGATCTTGGTTGAGTTCAGGTTTACGGCGCAATGCATCTAGCGCATTTGCCATTTGTCGATTAGAGGTGAGTCTTGCGCCTCCGGCATCAGCCCTAAATTCACGATGACGACTAAACCAACTTGCAATAATTTGTGCTAAAACACCAAAGACGATCTGCAATACAATCGTACTGATCATATAGATTCCACTACTGCTACTCTCACCATTGGAGTTTCCACGAGAGGCAATTGCTTCCGCAATAATCCGAGATAAGAAGACCACAAAGGTATTGAGAACCCCTTGCAGAAGAGCCATTGTCACCATATCACCGTTCGCAATATGTGCCATCTCATGGCCTACAACGGCTTCGATCTCCTCTTTATTCATCACGCGCATGAGCCCTGTACTGATCGCTACTAATGAATTATTTCGACTTGCACCTGTCGCAAAAGCATTAGGTTCAGGAGAATCAAAGATGCCAATCTCAGGTCGCTTTAAACCTAATGCCGCCGCTTGTCGTTCAACAACATTGACATACCATACTTCAAACTCATTCTGAGGTGCCTCAATTACATGAACCCCCATAGAACGCTTCACCATACTTTTTGACATTAGTAAGGAGATAATTGAACCGGCAAATCCCACTACAGCACAAGCGAGTAACATCGGAAAGAGGCCTCGCCCACCTGAAATAGCGGTATCTAAGCCGGTAATTTTTAAGATAATAGTGATCACTGCGATCACCGCGATATTCATCGCAACCCATAAAGCAACTCGTTTAAACATAGAGTCTCCTTCTCTTCTATAAATATATTGCAATACTTTTAACAGATCTGATCAACGCTTCGATCTAAATCAGATCCCATTTTTTATCTCTCTATCTCAATCGATCATCATCTATTATATCGATCAGGACAAGATTTATTCTACTTCACCCTAATAATATGAGGCTTTTTCCCCTAAATACAATATATATCGATCATTATCAATCACGCTTATATCCAAGATTTAGCGTTAGGCTTAAGCTTTAAATTTGGTTTAGATTTTTATTTAGATTTGTGTTCAGCTAAGATTGAAGATAGAAAAAAACCTTGGCGATTAAAATCACCAAGGTCTTCATCTGGATTCAAAGAATTTCGAAATTTATGCAGTCGCTGCTGTTTTACGCGCTGGTAATTTCTCTTTAATTCTTGCTGCTCTACCTGAAAGTTCACGCAAGTAGTAGAGCTTAGAGCGACGAACGCTACCACGACGTTTAACATCGATGCTCGCGATTAATGGGCTATAAGTTTGGAAAGTACGTTCCATACCAACACCGTGAGAGATACGTCTTACGATAAATGATGAACCCATTCCACGATTTTTAATTGCAATCACAACACCTTCAAATGCTTGAATACGCTCGCGATCGCCCTCTTTTACCCTTACATTTACAACGATTGTATCGCCAGGGTTGAAAGCAGGAAGCTCTTTGCCTTGCATTGCTTCTTGCTCTAATTGTTTAATAATATTCATGTCCGTTAAACCTTCTAATGAAATAACCATCTTACCCAGATTTATTCTAAGCAAAGCATTATACACCAATATTCAATTATTGGTATCACTTTTATTCAAACAAAGCTGTTGAGCCTTGCCCTTTACGTAATATTTCAGGGGCTCCTTCGCTCAGATCAATGACTGTCGTTGGCGCCATACTACATGCTCCACCATCAATAATCGCATCAACATGATCCCCTATGACCTCATTAATTAAGGTGGCATCATTTAGCTCATAAGCTTCATAACCAGGGATTTTTAAGGTGGTAGAGAGTATCGGGGCACCGAGCTCTGCTAAAACAGCTTGGATTATAACATGATTTGGCACACGAAGTCCTACTGTATTTCGTTTTGGCATCAGAAGTTTTTTAGGAACCTCTTTTGTTCCACGTAAAATAAGCGTATACGGTCCTGGTAAAATCGCTTTTAAGAGGCGATATTGAGGATTATCCACCACGGCATAGTGCGATAGCTCTGAAAGATCTTTACAAATTAGAGAAAAATAGTGATCTTTAGCACTCTCTTGACGAATTTTTAAGATGCGATCCATACCGCGCTGATTTCCTACCATACAACCGATAGCATAACTAGAATCAGTCGGGTAGACAACAACCCCCTCATTACGAAAAATTGAAACAACCTGCTCAATCAATCTCGCTTGTGGTGTCTCTGGATGAATCCTTAATAACATATAAGCCTCCTTCTGCTGCTTATGCACTCATCAAGTACTCTTGATAATGTAGTTTAAACCATAAAATGGCAATGAGCGTAAACTCATTATCCAACTTTCCTTGATCTAATAGTTGAAAAGCCTCTTCTCGAGTCATAGTAAATGCTTCGATATCTTCTCCCTCCTCTTCAACCCCATAATAGCCGCCGGCATGGCGAAGATCACAGAGTCCTAAGTAGAGATGCATTTTCCCCGGGCTTCCTCCTGTTGAGGGGTAGTACTGATAAATTGGGATCAATGTCTCAATATCAACTCCAGCCTCCTCCTTCGCCTCTGCACGAATAATCATCTCCGGCGTTTCAGCACGATCGATTGTTCCTGCAACAATCTCAATAGTCCAAGGCGAAGGTCGCTCTTCTCGCTCTAAGAGAGGCACACGAAGCTGTCGAACAAAGAGTAGATGATCTAACTTTGGATCATAGAGAAGAATACTCACCGTATCACACTTTACAATCACTTCGCGACGAATATCGTAGAGCATCTCTCCATCAAAACGTTGATGATCAACGATAACCTCATCAATTTTAAAAAAACCATCAAAAATTCTTCGGCGAGATTGGAGTTGAACACTACTTTTATCCAAGATTTTTCCACTACTATCCCGAGGAAGCTCTTCTATAAGCCCTCTCTTGTCACTCTCTTTAATACATTTTTGCGCTTCCATGCCACCCCCTTCTAAAATTTTACTAAGTAATATCGCCCTTAAACCTTTAGTATAAAGCATAGGAATTTATCATAGATATTTATAAAAAATTTATAAAATTTACAGAAAAGGTATGGAAAAATAAAAAGCCACTTCTTATAAGAAGTGGCTCTCTAACAAATCTATCTCTTGTCGATAAAAATCTAAAATTAACGGCCCCAGTTTCTCACTGCACCGCTATCAATATGCACAAAAGCTGAACGGCTATAGTAACCAACACCACCTGCTTTTAGGGAAAGTGCTGCATTGCGGAGATTACGAGTTGCAATACCCGGCATACGAATATCAATCGCCTTTGCTTGCATATGGAGACTTGATTTTGCTCCACGGATAGCTCTATTCGTTTGTGGAGAACGGTAACCACTTAAGCCGTGAACTGGCTTGTTAAAGCCTAAACGGAGTCTTAAAGCAAATAGTTGATCAAGTACATTAGGATCATACAGTTTAGAAGTTGTTGTTCTTCTATCTCTTAAAGCCCAAGAGATCTCATCTAATGATTCTCTGATATAGCCTTCTGTAGGTGTCCAGTAAACAGTGCGAGTAGTCTCACCTAATGCGGGCGTATAAATTGTTAATTCACGCTCTTGCGACACTGCTTGTTTCGCTAATGCTGGATTTAATCCGAAGATACCGAAGACAGCTGATCCGGCTAAAACGCCTGTCGCCACTTTCAAAAGATTACGTCTATTATCACATACAAATTCATTATGCTGCTCTATAAAAGACTCTCTGTCCGTAATGATCAATTTACTATCCATGTATCTTTAACCCTTGCTTGTTCGACTAACAGACTTATTCATTTAGTCTCTTAGCGCTCTATTATCAACTGATTTCCTAAATCGAGAAATCAGTGTAATGTTCATAACCTAAAAATGCAACCTTACAAGCTGTAAATTCATTAAATAATTAATATAGATTAATTAATTTTGATCAAGATACTTATACTATTAAATTATAGTTAATTATTTCATATAACAGATTGCAAGATTGAGTCCCATTTTTAATCCCTAAGATAACAGTAGGTTAATAGTCAGCATCTGCGACTACCCTACCCTTTAATCATTGATTCTCTCTAAATGAAGATAAGAATTATTCCAAGAATTCTATTATAAAAGTATCATCAAGCGCAACGCTTTTTTACCAACATGATAAAATAGGTTTCGTCATAACAGAGCCCTGATCGGTAGCAGATCTAAGTAAGAGAAACGCATTAAATCAGTATTTTCAAGAGGATGCTTATTAAAGCATCTTCTTAGCTGTTTTTAAAATTTCTACCGCTTCTGTTATATCTTTCTATATCTTTTCGATAGTGCAATACTTGCTTTATAAGAGAATACATTTTAAAAGAGAATATGCAAAATAGATCATCACAAGATAGCGATATCGCACAGATCAAAACTCCGCCCCACTCCATAGAAGCTGAACAAGCTGTCTTAGGAGGGTTGCTACTTGATCGAGATGCATGGGATAGGATCGATGGACTACTATCACCTAGCGACTTCTATAGTAAAAATCACCGTATTATTTTTGAGACCATCTATTCTCTCTACAATGAGATGCAGACGGTCGATATCTTAACCGTCAGTGATCATCTAAAACAGAGAGAGATGCTCGAAGATGTGGGGGGACTTCCCTACCTTGCCACATTGGCACAAGATATGCCCTCGGTTAGTAATATTGCTGCCTACGCCAATATTGTTTATGACCGTTCTGTTATTCGTAAATTAATCGCCGTAGGAACTAATATTGCCGACTCTGGATTCAATCCTGATGGTCGTAGCAGTAATGAGCTGATCCAATTTGCAGAGCAAGCGGTCTTCGCAATTGCCGAACAGGGAACAAAGCAGGATGCCGGGCTAATCGATATTCGTGATGTTCTAAAGAGTACCATTGCGCGAATCGATGAATTGGCACAATCTCAAGGAGGAGTAACCGGTGCGCCGACAGGATGGGATCAATTCGATGAGATGACATCAGGTCTACAAAATGGTGATATGATCGTTGTTGCCGGTCGACCATCAATGGGTAAAACAACAATCGCAATGAATATGGTTGAACGCGTTGCGATGTATACAAATAAGCCTGTTGCTATCTTTAGCTTGGAGATGCCTGCAGAACAACTCGTTATGAGAATGTTCGCCTCCATCGGAGGGATTGAACAAGGAAAAATTAGAACCGGTGAGCTCAATGAAATTGAGGCTAAGAAATTGAGCGATGCCACAAAAACTCTAGCTCAAACAAAGATCTTTATCGATGATACGAGTGGTTTAAGCCCTTCCGAAATGCGCTCTAGAGCTCGTCGATTACAGCGTGATCATGGGCAATTAGGGTTAGTGATGGTGGATTACCTTCAACTGATGAGCATCCCTGGAATGTCTGATAATCGAGTCGCAGAAGTCTCTGAGATCTCACGCTCGCTCAAACTGATGGCAAGAGAGCTCAACTGTCCGGTCATTGTTCTATCACAGCTCAACCGTAGTCTTGAGCAACGGCCTAACAAGCGTCCTGTTATGAGTGACCTTCGTGACTCTGGTGCGATCGAGCAGGATGCTGACTTAATCTGCTTTGTCTATCGTGATGAGGTTTATAATGAGGATTCTCCGGAGAAAGGCATCGCTGAAATTATTATCGCTAAGCAACGTAATGGTCCTATCGGCACAGTAAAATTGAGCTTCCAAGGACGCTATTCACGCTTTATGAATCTCTCTACACGAGATTTTGCTGATCAATTTATTGATGAATAATCACGGCTCCTTATATAAATTGACAAAGCCATAAGACAAAATCAGAAGTTAAAGAAGTTAAAAAATAGCAACAGTAAACAAGCAATAGATGAGTAACAAGACTCCTAGGAGCTATGCTTCTAGGAGTTTTTTTAATTCTGCGATTGAAATCACCGTGGCTAATCCTTCTAATGCATCCATACTCTCTTGATGAAGCTCAAAACTCTTAGCAGCACAAAGCTCATCAACGACATAAACTCTAAAGCCCAACTCATGGGCTTCTCTTGCACTACTCTGAATAGCTAGCAGTGAGCTCACACCTCCTAAAATAAGAGTATCAATTTTAGATATCTCAAGCCATCTCGCCAAATTATTGCCGGTAAAAATACTCACTCCTTTTTTAATAAAGTAATGATCCTCTTCACTCTGCTCTAATCCTTTAATCCAACAATTATTAGGAGAGTTAAGTCGTAATGCGCCTCGCTCTTTCGCTTGATGAAACATCGGTGAGAATCTTGGGATATCGTGATAGTCATCTGCAAAGCCCACCTTCACCCAAATAATAGGAATCTCTTCCAATCGAGCTAGCGCAATAGCACGATTACTCTCTTCTAAGATATTTCTCTGAATAAATTGTTGATAACTACTATTTGATAGCCCCTCTTTCCCTACTATCTCTTCAATTAAATCAATCAAAACTACTGCCTTAGAGCGCTTCTGCATCATTAGATCTCCCCTTATATTCTATTTCATCCATAATTCCTTTGTAACATAACAATCTCTATTAAACAAAGTTGCAACACTACGGTCGCAATAAGCATGAAGCGCACGCAAGAAAAAAGCCTCTAGCGGTTAAGCTAGAGGCTTTTAGGATAAAGCCCTGGGGTTGACCTACTCTCACATGGGATCTCCCACACTACCATCGGCGCTGCTACGTTTCACTTCTGAGTTCGGGATGGGATCAGGTGGTTCCATAGCGCTATTTTCCCCAGGAAAACTGGT
>NZ_NEFF01000004.1 GCF_002252045.1 Ignatzschineria sp. F8392
CAGTAGACCTCGAAAACGCTTTAATTTTAGGTCGCCTATCGAAGTTATTACAGAACTATTTCACAAGGAATATGAAGCTACTCAGATGACTAAACATTAACTGTTGCGTTAGGAATTAGAATTCAAGTAACAATAATAACCAATAAACGTTAATTATTATTAATAAATATAATGTATATATCAATGGGTATTGATGAATCATTTTGAGATATCTGCTTTGATAGAGCGCTACTATATCCATTATATCTTAATACTGATATCACAATGCTGGTTCTCAACAGGATTCCCCTGATATGCAGGTTTGTGTGGTAGCATTGTGGAGTAGTAACGATGAGATAACCGATAATAGCATCAATCGATGATGCGTTATGGTACGGATCAATCTTATCACTTAGGTATCGCGCAAAAATTGAGAAGGAGATTAATATGAGGGTCGAAAAAGTTGGGAAGAGAAAGGTGCGTTGGGGGAAATTCTTAATTGTGAGCACATTATTGGGGTTAACTCAGCTACCAACATTCGCCTCAAATTATCTCTTTGTGCAAGATGCTCGATACTATATTGGCGATGAGAAGCGTGTTTGTGGCTTAATCACAGGTTTTAAGAGTGAAAATAATCAATTAGAGATTCTTTTTGAACAGCGGAAGGGGAAACCACAATTTATTGTGGAAGTAGGAAACTTAAAGAAGAAGATTGCGGTGGAAGATATTGAAGCGCTTCAGCATCACTTGGGAGCAGAAGCCTGTATCTTTGGCACAATTAAAGAGAGAGAAGGGATACCGATGATCAGTACCCCTTCATTTGAGTCGTTAGAGATTATTCGATACCTTTAACCATTTTTACCTATTTAGCGGCGACAGCTATGAACAGCTCGATACTCCTCTTTGAGCTTTGGCGTTAAGATCGTTAAGGTGCCGGTTTGTGCTTTGACAAAGTTATCTTCATATACCTCATCAACTTCAAGTGTCATTAAGACATTATTATCTGTATTACTCCAGATATAGAGATGTTCAGGCTCAAAATGGGTTCTCTCTAACTTGATCGGCATATTTTTTAATTTAATTACCATCTCTTCATCATTTGAGAGATTCCCTAAAGCAAGCTCTACTTTTTCTGGATTTTTAAGAGGGAAGGGTTGTGAAAGCGAGATATCACAACGATAGACAAGTTTTTTAAGCTCTATTTGGGGACGCGCATTTTCTTTTTCTGTCTCGGCATTATTTGTATTTTGATTATCTACTATCGCTGATTGTTCCTGCTCTTTAAGATTATCTTGGTGAGCCTCTACCGTTGCTGGCGCCTCTTTCTCTGATGAGGCACTCTTGTCAGACTCAGAATCCTCCTTTTTCAGCTCAAATCCTAATGTTTCAGCATACTCTTGATCACTCATTGAGGGGGTCGTTAATGCCGGCATTTTGGCGGTCGCTAATTGAGCTGATCCTAAAATAAGGGCGATGGAGAGTGTCAAAAAGGTTCTTTTCATCGATTCTATTCCTTGAGAATATAGAGTTTGGTAAGTTCAATTTTATCACAATCGTTAGAAAATTGAGTAGACAGATAATCTTGTGAGAGGCGTCGATATTATTGAATCACTATCGATTATGATTGATATCAAATTACTTTTTATTTAGCTTTATTCTATTTGTCTCTGTTGTTGATTTATAAAGGAGATCTGTCTTTAATATTTTGTAATATCGCTATTTCTAATACTCAATAAAAAAGTCACTAAGAGTGTTAATTCCTAGTGACTCCATTTTCTGTTTTTTTTACTTTCCTATTTTTTAAAATGAGTGATGAATAGCAACTGCTATCGAATAGCGCTTATCTAGCGATTACTCTGGTCAATCACGATATTATCAGGATCTATTTTATCACCATAGAAGGGGCGTACAGCTTTATCATAAGCTTGATGGAAAAATTCTTCTGCTTGAAGTGCTTCTATCTGCTCATTAACCCAATTGAGTAAGGTTTCATTTCCTCTCTTAATGGCTGGGGCAATAACATCTTCGGGTCCAATTTTCTGAATAGCGACAACAAATTCAGGATTATTATTCGCCCAAGCATAGAGTAGGGCATTATCATGCGCTAACCCTACAGCTCTACCATCTCTTAATGCGGCAAAAGCTTCTGAGTTATGATCATATTTTTGCAGTTTTACTTGAGGATGATTTTTCTCAAAGTAAGTTTCTGCTGTTGTCCCCTTATTAACAATCACAGTTTTGCCATCTAATTGAGCAAGATCTGTAATAGGGGCTCCTTCAGGCGTTACCAGACCAATAGCGACTTTCATATAAGGTTCAGCAAAATCCACCTGTTTGCTACGCTCGGGGGTGACTGTAAAGTTCGCTAAGGTTAGATCCACCTTATTAGCATCTAAGACATTGATACGATTTTGAGCTTCAGTGAGAACAAAGGTGACGCTTTCTTCATTTCCAAAAAGGTTTTTTCCTAATGCTTTTGCTAGTTCGATATCGTAACCTTGGCTATTTCCTTCGCGATCGACGTAGCCAAAAGGGGGCTTATCGCTGAATACTGCGACACGTAACTTTCCACTCTCCTTTACCTTTTCTAGGCTGTGATCTGTCTCTGTTGCAAATGAGAGGCTTGTAAAAAGGGTTGAGATACCAAAGAAGGCAATGCTAAGTGTTTTAGATAATCCATTCATATTTAACTCCTTGATTAATTAATAATGGTCAATAACTGTCAATAGTTATTGGTAGGTTGATAGATATTGATTGATAAATACTGATAGTTATCGGTTGTTATTTGTAGTTGTTAATAGGGTTCAATAGATAAGATCGAATCTGCATATCATGGGTTTATTGATTTAAGATTTTTAAAAGTCAAAAACCGTTAAAAATTGCTGGGCTCGTTGAGTTTTGGGCTTGTTAAAAAAGATTTCAGGGTCTGTAATCTCTAAGATAGAACCCGCTTCCATAAAGATAATTTTGTCAGCAACCTTTTGTGCAAAATTGAGCTCATGGGTCACAATTAGCATTGTCATCCCACTGGCGGCTAACTCTAAAATAACCTCTAAAACTTCTCTGACCATTTCAGGATCAAGCGATGCTGTTACCTCATCAAAGAGCATAATTTGAGGATTCATCGCTAAAGCTCTAACAATTGCAATACGCTGCTTCTGTCCGCCGGATAACTCTCGTGGATAGGCATTTTTTCGATCGAGTAGACCCACCCGAGTTAAGAGCTGATCTATCTGCTTTAATGCTTCATTTCGTCTTCTCTTTTCTACTTTTAAGGGACCTAATAAAAGATTGTCCAGAACAGTCATATTGGGGAAGAGATCGTAGCTTTGAAATACCATTCCGATTTTGCTTCTCACCGCTGTCCAATCCGTTTTTGGGTGATTTAATTCGCTATTTTCAAATAAGATTGATCCTGAATCGATTTTTTCTAATCCATTGATTGTTCTGAGTAGTGTCGATTTACCACATCCTGAAGGACCAAGAATAACGATCACTTCACCCTTTTTTACTTGCAGGTTGATATCTTTGAGAACCTCTTTTTGAGCAAAAGATTTATAAAGATCTGAAATTTGTAATAGGGTGGTCATGATAAGGATATCTCTTTAGGGCTATCTAGAAATAGGGGAAATATTGGGGTTTATGAATATTGAAGTTTATGCGTATTGCTCTATACATCGTTCTATACGTTACTAAGTACGTCGACTATAGTAAGTCGCTAATTTAGAGATGGGGTAACAGATCGCAAAGAAGAGCAATAAAATTAATCCATAGATCCAAAAGGGTGCTAACGGATTATTCATCATCGCGGCATACTCTATAATCTCTTTACCCACCTTAGTGACATCTTGCACACCAATCAGCACAAGCAGAGAGGTTGTCATAATAATTCTTGCGGTAAGGTTTAAGGCGGGACCTACCGCATTTCGTAAAGCTTGGGGTAGCAAGACATAGTAGAAAATTTGACGAGTATTTAAGCCGATTGCCGTAGCAGATTCACGCTGATGCTTTGGAAGGGAGAGAATCGCACTGCGAATAATATCGCTCATCTCTGCAGCTCCCCAAAAGGTAAAGGCGATCACCCCTACGGTTCGGCCATTAAGATCGATCGGGATAACGGTTGGCAAAATATAGTAAAGCAAGTAGAGCAGCACTAAAGTCGGTAAAACCCTGACGATCTCTAAATAGATTTTGCAAGGAATCCGTACTGCTAGATGTTGAGATGTACGAATAATGCCGATTAAAGTTCCTAAGATCCAAGTGAGGAGAATCGCGATAAATGCCACTTCTAATGTAAAATAGAAGCCTGTTGCCAAACGCTTTATCGTAATCCAATCTAAAATATCAAGCCCCAAATTCTGCATAGCGCAATCTCCTTTCAAGTTGTGAGAGAAGAAGGGTAAAAGGAATAATGACGATGGCATACGCGACGACTAAGAGGGTAAGATTCTCATTGGTGTGACCAACATTGCTAATTAAGTTGATTACTACAGTTGTGATGTCGGTTCCGGCAATGGCTGTAAAGACAGAAGTCTCCTTAAAAAGAAAGATTGCATTTGCACCAAGCGCAGGAATGCTATATGAAAGTGCTTGAGGAATGACAATATAACGTGCTATCTGAAGGCGATTGAGACCTATTGCTTTGCCACTTTCTAATTGTGAAGAAGCGATCTGTGCGATCCCGCCTTTAAAGGCCTCAGCCATATATGCGGCACCTAATAGTGATAGACCTAGAAGCGCTGTTGTCTCAAAGCTCAGTAGTATGCCAAACATTCTTGGTAATCCAAAGTAGAGAAAAAAGAGGTGTAAAAGGAGTGGGGTATTGCGGAAAAATGCTACAAATGCATTACTAATGGGCGCTAATAGAGGGATCTTGAAAAAGATTGTTAAGCTTATTATTAATCCCAATATTAATGCATTCAGAATCCCTAAAAAGGAGATTTTTAGGGTTAACCAGAAAGCGGACTCCAAAAGCGGAAAGATTTCTTGTAAGTATTGCAACATGGCGATAAATTCTGGTTACTCCCTGAGGTAGATATTGAATAGGTATTGAGTATATCTTGACTAGAGTGAGCGATAGATAAGGGAATTATTGAATGAAAATAGTTTCTGGCTGAAAAATTTTACGGATGATTTTTATTATTTTTCAGTACCAACTTATCCATCTAAACTAGTCATATATGTTTTGTCTTGATGAGTGTTGAGATTAGAGTAAAATTTTCACTTCGTCAATCTATTTACCAATAATATTGAGTAGTACTTCTATTTAAAGATCTTTTTTGGGAGAGATGGTGCCTATTTTCTGCTGATAAATGCTCTTGCAAATGCATCTAATGACCAACCGATCATGCCGATGAGTAAAATAGCGGCCATCAGCTCTGAGTAGGCTAAGCGATCACGGGTATCTAAAATAAAGTAGCCAAGACCTTCGTTGACACCTAACATTTCACAAGGAACAAGAACAATCCAGACAACCCCTATTGCCAAACGTAAGCCATTTCCGATAGATTGAAAAATAGCAGGAAAGATGATGTTTTTTAACATCTCATACTTTGTCGCTGCGAGAGAATTACCCAATTGTAACCAAGAGGGATCAATGCTTTTGACCCCAGATATTGTGCTGAAAATAATGGGCCAAATAGCAGAAAAGGTTAAAAGAAAATAGATAGGGGCGTTACCAATACCAAGAAGCATCACAACGATCGGCATCCAGGATAGGGGAGAAATCATACGCAGTAATTGGAAGGGCGCACTACTAAGTGATTCCAATAATCGAGAATGTCCTAAAATAATTCCGATAGGTATTTTTCTCGTACAGCTGGGCGAGAGGTATTGTAAAGATACCAAGCACATGCACTTTGGCACCATACAGAGAAAGCTGTTGCACCACACTCTCTCCCGACAGCTTGAATAACTGCGATCTGATTAGCTAATCCTGAATTTTCATCTTTTTGATCTGATAATGCTGAAAATCCACCTAATTTGCCAAGCTCCATTAAATAATCTTTGGGATATAAGCCCTCTTGATCGATCTTGGTTACAAGAGGACGCAAATTTTGCTGGGCATGAAGCTTAATTGTTTCTAGAAAAGGGGTACTCATGATTTAACCTCTGCTATCTACTTTTCAAGGGGAATATTTATGGGGTAATTAAGGGAATATTGACCTATTGCTACCAATCTTTTAAAACCAGGGATCTCTGAGATCTTCGATATCTCAGCAGATCTTTAGGCAAAAGGGAGTAGCTCTTGATTGATGCTATTTTGAGCAAGATTATTGGTGTAGTTGCAGAGTGTAGCTAGGGCAATTCCTAAGATAACTTCAACGGCCTGTTGTTCGTTATAACCTGCAGCAAAGAACTCTTGTAACGCTTCATCACTCACAGCCCCTTTATTGATCATGACGGCAATAGTGAAACGCGCAAGAGCATCTAATTTTTGATCTTCTTCTCGAAAGGGGGTAAGGGTTCGTATTGCTGTAAGAATCTCATCGCTAAAGAGTTTTTTTGCGACTGCAATTTTGGTATGACCTGCAACGCAAAAAGCACATTCATTAACTTAAGTTTTTTTGAGAGGGTTGTAATCTCATTCTTAAACCCCATTAAATGAGAGATTAAGTCAGAGCACAAACAGAAGGAATATAGAACATGAAACCACGTCTTTTGATATCTGAAAGCGTCAATCCACTCTTTAATTTAGCGGTTGAAGATGCGATCTTTCAGACGATGGATGCTTCGCAACAGGTTCTCTTTTTATGGCGTAATGATCAGACCGTTGTGATTGGTCGTGGACAAAATCCTTGGAAAGAGTGTAACACCCAAAAAATGGAGGAAGATGGTATCACATTAGCGCGAAGAAGCAGTGGCGGAGGTGCTGTCTATCATGATTTAGGAAATACCAATTTCACCTTTATGGCCGGCAAGCCTGGCTATGATAAGGAGAGTTCAACGACTCTGATTTTAGAGGCGCTCCATACGCTTGGAATTGAAGCTCAGAGCTCTGGGCGTAATGATATTATTGTTGAGCAAGATGGCGAGATAAGAAAGATTTCTGGATCGGCTTACCGGGAGACTAAAGATCGTGGCTTCCATCATGGGACGCTCCTTATCGATGTCGATTTTGGTCGATTGAGCCGTTATCTCAATCCTGATCCTAAAAAGCTACAGGCGAAAGGGATCAGCTCTGTGCGTTCACGCGTTGCCAATTTAGTAGAATTTAAGCCCGAATTGAATCATGAAGTGATCTGCCGTGCGATCGAGGCACAATTTAGGAAGAAATTTGGGGAGATCGAGGCGATTGAATATATCTCAGAGGAGAATCCCCCCCAGATTCCCGGGTTTGAAGCGATCTATGAGAAGCAGAAGAGTTGGGATTGGAACTTTGGTCAAGCACTTCATTTCTCCCATCTTCTTGATGAGCGTTTTCCGTGGGGTGGTGTCGAGATTCATCTCGATATTCCTAGAGGCGGGCGAATCGAACAGGCGAAAATTTTCACAGATAGCCTCTTTGTCGAGCCATTTGAGCGCTTAGCAATAGCATTGGTGGGAGTGCGCTATCATGGAGATGAGATTGCTACCCAATTGGCCAATATTGGAGAGCAATATCCCCAATTTAGAGAAGAGTGGCAACAGTTTAGTGACTGGTTTATTGCTGCAATTAGATAAAGAGAGAGGAGAGACTATGAAAGAGATTAATAAGCGTAATAAGGCGTTATTAGGGGTTTATCATGCGCCAGCAGCTCATTGGGTGGGAGATGCATTTCATGTTCGCTCTCTCTTTACCTATAACAATCATGGACGTTATCTTAATCCTTTTTTGCTCTTAGATCGTGCGGGGCCAACAAAATTTGAAGCTAGCGATAAGATCCGTGGTGTCGGCTCTCATCCCCATCGAGGCTTTGAGACAGTGACACTCGTCTATGAAGGAGTGGTTGCTCATCGTGATTCTACTGGAGAGGGCGGAACGATAGGTGCCGGTGATGTTCAGTGGATGACGGCAGCACGAGGTATCCTCCATGAAGAGATGCTTTCAGAGTCCTTCTCTCAGAAAGGAGGCGTACTCGATATGGTGCAGCTTTGGGTCAATCTGCCTGCGGAAAAAAAGATGGATTCTCCCCGATATCAGCAGATTATCGCTACAGATATCCCTCAATTTTCAGTTGTAGAAGGGGGGTTGATGCGGATTATTGCTGGCCAATACCCACCTAATCTATTCGACGATTCTATTGAGAATAGGGAGCAAGTGCCACAACAAGAGCCACAATATTATCAAGGTCCAGCTAATACGGCCACGCCGGTTGACCTATGGGATCTTGTATTGCAAAAAGGGGTAAAGGCAGAGATCCTCTTACCTGAAAATCGTTATGTTGGTATCGTTGTACTGAAGGGGGAAGTTCGCTGCAATGGGGAAGTTTTCAAAGAGACTGATCTTGCAATATTAGAAAGAGAGGGCAATAAGACAACATTAGAGGCGATCAACGAATCGAGTATTCTAATTTTGAGTGGCGAGATAATTGATGAACCCGTTGTCGGACATGGCCCTTTTGTGATGAATACACGGGAAGAGATTAAGCAAGCATCTCTCGATTTTATGAGTGGGAAATTTGGCGAACTATAGAACCCTGCGCCATTATTAACGCTATTTCATTTTGTAAATAAGGTATAATAAATTATAGAAATATTTTATTTTTGTAATTAATAGTCAGTCAGTTAGTGACTATAAGTAAGTGATAAGTAATTGCAATAATTCGTTAGAATGAATTGTGAGAGTAGCTTGGAGCTGGAACTCAAATACTATTGTTGAGTCATTTTGGTTCGCTAGATTGAGATTTAAAGTTAAGGTTGAAATTATCAATAATTTTGTCAGTGATTCTATAAAATAGGAGATAAAAAATGAGTAAAACAAAAGGTGATATCGTTAAAGAGAGCATCACAAAAGCAGCTGAAAAGTTGGGTAATGTTGCTGCTAAATTAACAGATGAGACGGTTGTTAAAACCCATGAAGCAAAACGTGCTATTGATGATCAGATTGTTGCTTTGAAAGCAAAGCGTGACTCTCTCTCAGATAATGCTGATGATGCTAAAAAGACATTAGATGAGAAGATTGAAGCTTTAAAAGAGAAAGCGAAAGAGTTATCAAAAGTGGCAAATGATAAGATTCAAAAAATGTAATTATAAATGTAATTATTTATGTAATTATCTTCTATAAATATTTCAAATATTTCTGTAGATACTTAAATTCCCTCTAAAGGGAGTGTGTCTTGGGGATATGGATTTATAAAAAAAGATAGAAGCATAAATAGAAGTATAGATAGAAGAGTTATTGGGATTATTTTCTCAATAGCTCTTTTTTATGGATGATAAGTGAGATCATCCATCATGGGATACTCTATAAAAATGAAAGAGTTATCTTTTAAGGTTGTACCTAATTGCTTTTTCCAACACTCTGACCTTATTTAGTGAGCTAGTATTTATCAGGATCTCTTGTTAAGATCACCCTCATGATAAGTTGATAATTTATCATATTCACACCTTTTAATAGCCCTTTTAGCGATTGCTAAGAGGGCTTTTTTTATGGTTATTTTTCACTCAAGAATGGTTTTCACCTTGAATTTCTAATTTGGAACTCCATCTATTATCTATTCAGATTCTATTTAGATAATTCTTATTACCTAGTTTTATCTCATAGGATCTACCAAATAGATATACAAGATAGATAGTTATAGATGAAGCTTTATAGTGCTCAGATCTATCACGTTATTTAATCATTGTTTAATGGAGTCAAAATAGTTATGACAAAAGAGACACATGCAGAAACAATGCAGTTTCAGACTGAGGTGAATCAGCTTTTAAATTTAATGATCCACTCTCTCTACTCTAATCGTGAAATCTTCCTTCGTGAATTGATCTCAAATGCTTCAGATGCTTTAGATAAGCGTCGTTTTGAAGGGCTTACTGATACCAAATTGATTGATGGGCAAGGAACGCCACAGATCGATCTTGCGTTTGATAAGGAAGCGAAGACCTTAACAATCACCGATAATGGTATTGGTATGACCCGTGAAGAGGTGATTGAGAATATTGGAACAATCGCAAAATCAGGAACAAAGGCATTTTTGGAGCGTTTAGAAGCGGATCAAAAAAATGCATCGCAATTGATAGGGCAGTTTGGGGTTGGTTTCTATTCTGCATTCATCGTAGCGCATGAGATTGAATTAATTACGCGCAAAGCCGGTACAAATGAGGATGAAGCAACACATTGGCAGTCAAAAGGGGAAGGGGAATTCACCCTGATAAAGACAACACGTGATAAAGCGGGAACAACTGTCATTCTCCATATGCGTGAAGATGATCTTGATCTTCTCAATGAGTGGTCAATTCGCGATATTGTGAAGAAATATTCAGATCATATCGCCTATCCCATTATGATGGGGGTTGAGAAGCCTATTCCACCGAAAGAGGGGGAAGAGGCAGACGATCTTAAGCATGAGATTGTAATTGAGCAGATTAACTCTGCAGAATCTCTCTGGCAGAGAGAGCGTTCTGAGATTAGTGATGAGGAGTATATCGCTTTTTATAAAGAGTTAACGCATGACTATACCGATCCTCTCTCTTGGAGTCATAATCGCGTTGAAGGTAATACGACCTATACCTCGCTGCTCTATGTTCCTGCGGTGGCGCCGCGTGGCCTGTGGGATCAAGAGGTAAAATATGGTATCGATCTCTATGTTCAGCGTGTCTTTATTATGGAGGGTTCCGATAAGTTAATTCCTCGCTATCTCCGCTTTATCCAAGGGGTTGTTGATACGCAAGATCTGCCACTCAATATCTCCCGAGAGATTCTCCAAAACTCAAGAACAATCGATACCATTCGTCAAGGATTGACACGCAGAAGTCTCTCAATGTTAGAGACACTCAGCCAAGATGAGGAGAAGTACCAAAAATTCTGGGCCGCATTTGGTCGCGTCTTAAAAGAAGGATTAGGGGAAGATTTCTCCAATCGAGAGAAGATTGCAAACTTACTACGTTTTGCTTCAACAACCACCGATGAAGAGACTGTTTCTCTTAAAGCTTATAAAGAGCGTATGCAAGAGGGACAGGATAAGATCTACTATATTACGGCAGATTCCCTCAATACCGCGAAAAATAGCCCTCACTTAGAGATCTTTAAGTCGAAAGGTATTGAAGTGATTCTCATGACCGATGTGATTGATGATTGGATGACAGGTTTCCTCCATGAGTTTGATGGCACACCGATGGTGAATGTGGCTAAAGGTGATATTGAGCTTGATAAGGAGAAGGAAGCAGAAGAGAAGCCTGCGGCAAGTGAAGATGAAGTAAAACTGATCGACCGCGTAGAGAAGGTATTAGGCGATCGTGTTGAGAGTGTTAAGATCTCGAAGCGCCTCACCGACTCAGCTTCCGTTTTAGTTCGTAATGAACATGCACTGAGTGGGCATTTTGAAAAGATGCTGAAAGAGGCAGGTCATGACGTTCCTTCAACTAAACCATGGTTAGAGATCAATCCAAAGCATCCTCTCTTAGTGAAATTGAGTGAGACGAATGATGCGAAGATGGAAGAAGATATCGCAATGTTAGTCTATGAAGAGGCGCAACTATTAGAGGGCGCACAGCTCGATAATCCTTCTGAATTTGTCGCACGACTCAATCGTCTTATGAATGCATAAGCGCCGGCAGTAGTTGAGTCTGAAACTGGTTAAGATTGGTTAATCTTAACTAGGTTTTAGCGAATAGTTATAGATAAAGTCCTTTATAGCGGTGATCTATTGCTGCTATAAAGGACTTTTTTGTGGTTGACGATCAATCTGTATTGTATTTATCTCAAATCCCGAATATCAGCAATCGGTTCATCACCGATCATGAGTGGCGAGTTAAAGTAACGAATAATTGCTTCTGCTGCCTGATGGGGGGAGAGTAATTGATTCTGCGCTTTAAGTTGTAAAAAGCGGTCAATATGGGGAAAGGCTTCAGGAGAACTTGCTCGAATCTCCACCTGCATGTCGGTATCGATAACGCCGGGAGCAAGGGCTGTAACGTAGATGGGATGCGCTTGTTGCTTCTGCTCTAAATGGAGTGCTCGGCTAAAATGATCGATGGCTGCCTTTGTAGCACAATAGATTGACCAGCCAGAGTAGACATGTCGTCCTGCACCAGATGAGATATTAACGATACGCTTCATAATGGGGAGATTCTGCGTTGCAGCGACAAATTGATTACTCAGCTCAATAGGCACTTTAATATTGATATCGATCGCTTTTGCAATTGCTTCATTTCCTAATCTCCCAACTTGTTCAATAGGCTGTACAACGCCGGCATTATTGATCAGAGTAATCTCTGTCGCAAGAGAGAGGTAAGGCTTTAACCACTCAATGACATGATCTGCTGCCTCGGGCTGGGTAAGATCGAGAGCAAGATGATTAGGGAGCTGCTCAGGATTGCTGCGAGAGACACGTAGTACCTTATAGCCTTCTGCTTCTAATAAGGTAGCCAACGCGTGGCCAATCCCTCTTGATCCACCAGTAATAATATAGATTTTCATCAATAGACTCCTTTTCATTTGTTGAGGGTTAGTAGTTTTCTGTTCCTATCATTGTAGGGAACTTCAGACTATTTTTATACCTTATATCGGCTGAAGTTATTTAAAGCACCCCATTTTTGCAATCCCTCTTTCATGTATAATAAGATTTTTTATGTCAACCGAAAATATCAACTAAAGATATCAATCAAAAATTATAGAGGATCTTCCGAGGTCACAATCAACAATAGGTGGAATGAGTTATGAAAAGATCGAAGCGCTTACTAACGACAGCACTCTTCTGGCTTGCATCTTTTGCAATGGCAGAGCAGCTCTATATTAGCGATAAACTACAAGCCCCTATTAGAGCCGGTGCCGGCGATAATTACCGAATCACAAAGATGATTAATGCCGGCGAACCCGTTGTTAAATTAGCAGAGCGGAATGGGTACTATCAGATTCGTTACGATGGAAATAAGACCGGTTGGATCTATAATACTTTTTTGATGAATGAGCCGAGTGCGCGTAACTATATTGAAGAGGCTAAGAATCGTTATGAGCCACTACTGCAAGAGAATAGGGCATTAGAAGAGGAGATTGAGCGATTAAAAGAGGCGCAGACTCAAGCCCTTAATCGTGCTAATCAAGATAAAGAAGCACTCTTAAATGAGTTGGAGGTCTTAACTGCTGAAAATCAAGCGCTACAATCGGAGATTGTGGAGTTACGTACGCTCAATGCCAGAGAGATCGAATTAGCACAAGAGAATGACGCGCTAAATCGTCGTGATCATGTTCAAAAAGTGGAGATTACAACATTAAAGCAGGAAAATGCGCGTCTTCAGTCGGTCAATCGAAGTAGTGAATGGACAGCAGGAGCATTGATTCTTCTCGGAGGGATTATTTTAGGAACCTCTATCTTACCGCGACTCTTTGCGAAAACACGCCGTAAGAGAACTTGGGATTTTTAGAGAGTTTAATTCTTTCTTGAGTTACTTTTGAGAGATGTAGCTCTTTTTAAGACTTTTAAGACTTTTAAGACTTTTAAGACTTTTTTAATCGAGGGTATTGACACTATTGCTAATACCCGTTTTAATAAAGAATGCCGATTTGACACAGCTTGCGGGCAATAAACAGCTAAAGCGTGATATAGAAGATGAGTTAGATCTAAGTAGACTCTAAGCCTCTATACCAGAATTAGCCAAATAGCCCGTACCTTTTAGGTTACGGGCTTTTTTATTTTTGAAGAAATTTAAAATAGATTCAGCCTAACACATTTAACACATTCAATATATTCAACACATTTAACAGAAACGATAGATTTATAAATTCATTACAGAGAGAAGGAACAGAATCGATGAAAGTAGTTTTAAAAAAATTAGCATTTATATCGCTAATCGGGGGCTCATTAGTTTTAGCCGGATGTAATTCTGATGATCAGAGTGACAATGGAGATCGTAAAAAAATTCGCATCGGCACAACTGTGGGTGATTTTGCTGATATGGTCACCGATTCTGTTAAGCCTCAATTGGAAGCGAAGGGATATCAAGTAGATCTGGTGGTCTTTACCGATTATGTCCTTCCTAACCATGCACTAGCAGATGGTTCGATCGAGATCAACACTTTCCAACATCTGCCTTACCTCAACTCTTTTAAGACACTCCATAAGCTCGATATCACAGAGGTTTTTCAGATCCCGACGGGGCCATTAGGCATCTATAGCGGAAAGAAGAAGAGTTTAGATCAATTAGAGGAGGGGGCTAAATTTGCTGTGCCGAATGATCCTAGTAACTTTTCTCGTTCACTTGCACTCTTAGTGGATGCGGGCTTGATTACGTTAAAGCCGGGAACAGATTCACTCAAAGCAGTTGCGGCAGATATTGCAGAAAATCCCCATAAGATTGAATTAGTGATGATTGAAGCGCCGCAATTACCGCGCGTTCGTGATGATCTCGATTATGTCATTATTCCAGGGAATTATGCTGCAAGTTCAAAGATTCCTTTTAGTGATGCGCTCTTTACAGACCCTGGATTTGCTTTTATCAATTGGGCTGCTGTGAAGAGTAAAGATGTAGATGCGCCTTGGGTCAAAGATGTTAAAGAAGCCTATAACTCCGATGCTTTTAAGGTTTACGCCGCTGAACGATTTGCCGGATATAAATATCCTGCAACCTGGAGTGATGATGAGTCTCAACAATAGAGAGAAGAGAGCGGTCAATATGACCGCTTTTTTTAGATATAGTTTAGATATAGTTTAGATATAGTGAAAAAAGAATTGTAATCTCTATTAAATTGTATTATTGTACTACTACGCTAACACAGAGGAGGGAGGCGTTACTATGATAAAAGCCTCTCTTTTTTATTTTTATAACCAGATTGAAATCGTAGAAAAGAGGCATCGACAATGATGAAAAGTAGTCGCTTAAAAATCGCTATCCAGAAGTCAGGACGTTTAAGTGAAGAGTCTCAAGAATTACTTGAGAAGAGTGGACTTAAGATCAATATGACCAAGGATAAGTTGATCGCTCATGTAGAAAATATGCCGATCGATATTCTACGAGTTCGTGATGATGATATTCCGGGATTAGTGTTTGATGGTGTTGTCGATCTAGGAATTGTTGGTCAAAATGTACTAGAAGAGGTAGCTTTAGGGCGTCAAGAATCGATCGATTCCCTCTATCGTGTGAAACAAATTCTCCCCTTTGGGGGATGTCGCCTCTCTTTAGCACTTCCTAAGAGTTGTGACTATCAGGGAATTGAAGATTTTCAAGGGCTTCGTGTTGCCACCTCTTTTCCCAATCTTTTAGATCGTTATTTAAAGGAGAAGGGAATCAATTATAAGAGCTCTCTTTTAACGGGATCTGTAGAGGTTGCCCCAAGAGCGGGATTAGCAGATGCGATATGTGATCTGGTCTCTTCAGGCGCAACATTAGAGGCAAATGGCTTAAAAGAGGTTGAGGTTATATTCCGCTCTAAAGCTTGTTTAATCGAGACAAATGTTGAGATGAGCCCAGAAAAAGAGGCCTTAATCGCTAAAATTATGCCGAGAATACAGAGTGTTATTCAAGCAAATGAATCAAAATATATTATGCTCCATGCGCCTAAAGATCGTCTAAAAGAGATTACCGAGCTTCTTCCGGGTGCTGAAAATCCCACTATTTTACCATTAGCAACAGATCAATCTCGCGTTGCTGTTCATGTGGTCAGTAGCGAAGTTCTCTTTTGGGAGACGATGGAAGCACTGAAAGCAAAAGGTGCTAGCTCTATCTTAGTTCTTCCTATTGAGAAGATGATGGAGTAATCGAAATTATTGGGTCGGTGCTCTAGCGTGGCAGAGCATCATCAATGGCAGATTGAGTGAAAAAGAGAGCAAATCAATGGAGAAAATTATCTGGAATTCTCTGACAGAAGCAGAGCGAAAAAAAGCATTAGAGAGACCTGCAGAGCGATCTGCGAAAGAGATTAAAGAGATTGTTGCCAAGATTGGCGAAAGAGTAAAAACTGAAGGTGATCAGGCAATCATTGCGTTAACAGAAGAGTTTGATAAAGTTTCAGTGACACAATTGGCAGTAGAGCAAGAGGCATTTGCCGCTGCAGAATCACGCCTATCTTCTGAGTTTAAACAGGCGATTGAACGAGCGTATCGCAATATCAAGAAATTTCATGAGGCTCAAAAGCAACCGAAGATTGCAGTAGAGACAGAAGAGGGTGTCTATTGTGAGGTCTTAACACGAGCGATTGAATCTGTCGGCCTCTATATTCCAGGGGGGACAGCGCCACTCTTTTCAACAGTCTTGATGTTGGCAATTCCCGCTAAAATTGCTGGATGTGGTGAGATTGTTCTTGCCTCTCCGCCCCCGATTGCAGATGAGATTCTCTATGCAGCACAACTTTGTGGAATCGATAAGATCTATCAGATGGGAGGCGCACAAGCGATCTTTGCCTTAGGCTTAGGAAGCGAGAGCATTACAAAGGTTGATAAGATCTTTGGTCCCGGCAACAGCTTTGTAACAGAAGCAAAGCGTCAAATTAGTCAGATGCCGGGAGGCGCTGCCATCGATATGCCGGCAGGACCATCCGAAGTCTTAATTATCGCGGATCAATTTGCTAATCCCGCCTTTGTAGCGGCAGATCTTCTCTCTCAAGCAGAGCATGGTGCTGACTCCCAGGTGATCTTAGTGACCCCTTCAGCGCCCTTGATCGATGCAGTAGAGCGTGAGATTGAGAAGCAGCTGCAACAACTAGGACGTGCAGAGACAGCGAGGGCCGCATTGGAACATAGCCGTTCTATCTTGGTTGAAAACTTAACAGAAGCTATTGAGGTGAGTAATCGTTATGCGCCGGAGCATCTAATCATTCAGACAGAAACGCCGGAGAGATGGGTTGATCAGATTATGCATGCTGGCTCACTCTTTTTGGGGGCTTACTCTCCAGAGTCGATGGGAGATTACGCATCGGGTACTAATCATGTGTTACCGACCTATGGATATGCTAGAACCTATTCCAGTTTAGGTTTAGCCGATTTTAGTAAGCGAATGACTGTTCAACGCTTAACGAAAGAGGGATTTTCACGCTTAGGACCGACGGTTGCACTCCTTGCAGAAAAGGAGCAATTAGATGCTCATAAATTGGCAGTAGATGTTCGCTTGCAAGCATTAGCAAGAGAGTAGATGATAGAAGAGATCCATTCAATAGAGATCGATGCAATGAGTTATTGATATGAGTTATTGATATAGGATCTACAAACAAGCAATACGGCTAATAGATAATTCTATTAATTGTCTATTAATTATCTATTAATTGGTTATTTATTAATAGGTCATTAATAAGAAACCAACAAGAAAGTAATCAGAGATCGATAGGGGGAGATATGAGTGAGAATAGGGTTGAAGCTAAGATTGACGTGGAAGTGGCGCAAAAGAAGGGTCATTTAGACGATTTTTTATCAAAAGAGTCGAACGATATCGCTCAACGTTTGAGCCGCCGATCTGTACAGAAATGTGAGCCTTATATCGCCCCAGCAAGAGATTATAGTGGTCGTGAGATCTATCTCGATGCTAATGAAAACCCCTATGCTATGCCGATCTCGCTGGAGCTCATGATGAATCGCTATCCCGACTCACAACCGGAGCAGGTGATTGCACGCTATGCGGAATATCTCGGTGTTGATCAAGAAGAGATTCTGGCAACATTAGGGGGGGATTCTGCCATTGAGCTTTTGATTAAAGCTTTTTGTGAGCCGAAAGAGGATAAGTTACTCTACCTTCCTCCCACCTTCGGAATGTATCAAGTTACCTGTGATCTTTATGATGTCGAGACGGTGATGGTGCCGCTCCGGGAGGATTTCTCGCTCGATCTAGAGGCGCTTCTTGCAAAGCTCGATGGTATTAAGATGCTTTTTCTCTGTAGCCCCAATAATCCCACCGGCAATGTGATTCCCACGAAGGAGATTGAGGCTATTTTGGAGGCAACGCGCAATAAGACGATCGTGGTCCTTGATGAAGCTTATATTGAATTTAGTGATCAAGCCTCCTTCGTTACCCGAGTTAAAGAGTATCCTCATCTTGCTTTAGTGCGGACACTCTCTAAAGCTTTTGCTTTAGCGGGTATTCGGATGGGCTTTGTAGTTGCTGATCGAGGATTGATCGATATCCTACGCCGAGTGATTGCGCCTTATCCGCTTCCAGTACCGGCAATTGCCGCGGCAGAGGCGACGCTTACAGCAGAAGGGATCGCTACTATGAAGGAGAGCCGAGCGAAGATATTAAAGAGTCGAGAGGCATTAAAAGAAAGATTAGCTGAAATCTCTATTGTTGAGCGAATCTATCCATCGGCAGCCAATTTCTTATTGGTGAAAGTGCAGGACTCCCAATCACTCTTTGATTATCTCTCTAAGGAGGGAATCTTTGTCCGCTATCAAAGTTTGCCGGCACTTGCGAATATGTTACGAATCTCTGTCGGATTGCCGGAAGAGAATGATGCTTTAATTGCCGCAATGAATCGCTATGCGGAGAGTTTAACGATTTAACTTTAATGATTTAACAGATTATAAAAGATTATAAAAATTGAGGAAGAAGAGGATTTTAATGCAGAACATTCTATTTATTGATCGAGACGGAACTTTAATTGATGAGCCAAAGAGTGATTTTCAGGTAGATTCATTAGAGAAATTGCTATTTGAACCTAAAGTAATTCCGGCACTTTTAGAGTTACAAAATGCAGGCTATCGCTTTGTGATTGTCTCTAATCAAGATGGTTTAGGAACGCCGAGTAATCCACAAGATAAGTTTGATCTTGTGCATGAGCGAATGATGGAGACCTTTGCTTCACAAGGCATTCTCTTTGATGATGTTTTACTCTGTCCCCATTTTCCGGAAGATGGTTGTGAGTGTCGTAAGCCAAAGACCGGTATGGTGACTCGCTACTTAGAGGAGAAGCTCTTTAATCCTGAAAATAGCTATGTGATTGGTGATCGAGAGACCGATCTTGGTCTTGCTGAAAATATGGGGATTGAGGGAATTCTGTATGATCGCGAGAAGATGGATTGGCCCTTGATTGTTGAGCGATTGATCGACAAAGGAATTGTTAGAGAAGGGCATCAAGCTCGCAGTGCAAAGATCGAGCGTAAGACAAAAGAGACTGATATTCAGATTGAGCTCTTTTTAGATGAGACCGGTAGTAGTACGATTGAGACCGGTATTCCTTTTTTCAACCATATGCTCGATCAGATCGCAACTCATGGCGGTTTTCGGATGAATGTTGCGGTTGATGGTGATCTAGAGATTGATGATCACCATACTGTAGAAGATACTGGGATTGCACTTGGTGAAGCGCTTCGTGCTGCATTAGGAGATAAGCGAGGTATTGCCCGTTTTGGCTTTGTTCTACCGATGGATGAGTGTCGTGCATTTTGTACATTAGATCTCTCTGGCCGTCCCCATATCGATTTTGAAGCAACCTTTAATCGCGATATGATCGGCACCTTTAGTACTGAGATGGTTCCTCACTTCTTCCGCTCCTTAGCTTACGCATTAGGCTGTACGCTCCACTTGAAGGCAGAAGGGGTCAATACACACCATAAAATTGAATCACTCTTTAAGGTATTTGGGCGGACATTGCGTCAAGCAATTAAGGTAGAGGGGGATCTATTGCCGAGCTCGAAAGGTCTACTTTAATCAATCTTGTCCCATCTTATTGACCAATCTGAATCTATCTTAAGTTATCTTGAGTCGTCTTGAGTCATATTAAGCTATCTTAATTAATAACAATAACGCATCAACAACTTATCAATAACTTATCAATAACCTATTGCTACAAGGAGTAGCCCATGATTATTCCCGCTTTAGATCTTATTAATGGCGAAGTTGTACGTCTCCAACAGGGTGACTATCAGCGCCAGACCACCTTCTCATACTCACCCGTTGAGCAGTTTCAACACTATGTTGATGCAGGCGCAGAATATCTCCATCTTGTGGATCTAGATGGCGCTAAAGATCCTGCGGCTAGGCAGCTTCCATTGATTGCAAAGATTGTTGAAGAGGTGAAAGCACCAATTCAAGTTGGCGGCGGGATTAGAACTGAAGCGGATATTAAAAACTTACTCAATATCGGTGTCTCTCGAGTTGTTGTCGGCTCTACAGCTGTTACAAATCCTGATGAAGTGATCCGTTGGTTTCAACAATTTGGAGGTGATCGTATTGTTTTAGCGCTCGATATTCGTATCGAAGAGGGCGTTAAAAAGGTTGCTCTCAGTGGTTGGTTAGAGACAAGTGAGCGTAGTTTAGAGGAGTTAATTGCTCTCTATGCGCCTTATGGTTTAAAGCATGTTTTATGCACTGATATCTCGCGCGATGGTATGTTGTCAGGATCGAATGTTCCGCTCTATCAGGAGCTTTCGACCGAGTATCCCCATATTGCATTTCAATCCTCAGGCGGTATTGGCTCTCTGGCGGATATTGAAGCCTTAAAGGAGAGTCAAGTCGCGGGTGTTATTGTGGGACGCGCACTATTAGAAGGAAAATTTACCGCTGAGGAGGCGATCAGATGTTGGCAAAAATAGTAGCATGTTTAGATATTAAAGATGGCGTTGTGGTTAAAGGGACGCAATTTCGGAACCATGAAACGATGGGAGATGCGGCACTTTTAGCGAAGCGTTACTCCCAAGAGGGGGCCGATGAATTGGTGATTTATGATATTACCGCTTCGAGCAAAGGGGAGGTGGTTGATAAATCATGGGTAAAAGAGATTAAAGCATTGATCGATATTCCGCTCTGTGTGGCAGGTGGCATTCGCTCGATCGAAGATGCTGCAGCGCTCTTTGCCAATGGGGCTGATAAAATCTCAATCAATTCACCGGCACTGGCAAATCCTCATCTGATTAATGAGTTAGTAGCAGCTTTTGGGAGTGATAAGATTGTTGTTGGGATCGATTCTTACTATGACAAAGCGCTAGATGATTATTTTGTCTATACGTTAACGGGAGATGAGGCGACAACAGCGAAGACTCAATGGCGTACCTTAGATTGGGTTGCCGAGGTTGAGAGCCGAGGTGCCGGTGAGATTGTCCTTAATATGATGAATCAAGATGGCGTGCGAGATGGTTATGATCTTGAGCAGTTAAAGGCAGTTAAAGCTGTTTGTAAGCGAGCTAAATTGATCGCTTCAGGCGGCGCAGGAAAGATGGAGCATTTTCGAGATGCCTATCTTATTGCCGGAGTTGATGGCACTTTAGGTGCGTCAGCATTTCATAAAGAGCTGATCAATATCACCGCGCTTAAAGAGTATCTTGTCGCAGCGGGGATTGAGGTGATTCCTGTAAAAACTGCTCAGCAGCAGGGGGAGAGAAAGATCTCGATAGAGGCAGCTCAAGAACTTATTGCATCGGTAGATTGGCAGAAGGTAGAGCATCTTCTCCCGGTGATTGTGCAAGATTACTATTCTGCCGAAGTCTTGATGTTAGGCTATATGAATGCCGAAGCTTTAGAAGAGAGTTTAACGCAAGGGCGAGTCACCTTCTATTCCCGGACGAAAGAGCGTCTCTGGACAAAAGGGGAATCCTCGGGAAATTACTTAACCATTGTTGATTATGCACTCGACTGCGATCAAGATACTCTTCTCATTCTTGCTAAGCCAGAAGGGCCTACCTGTCATTTAGGGGAGATCAGCTGTTTTGAATCTTGCTCTAAAGAGGTTCCTTGGGTCTTCTTCTCTCGCCTAGAGTCTCTCTTAGCATCACGAAAAGGGGGAGATCCTGCAGAGTCGTATACCGCTTCACTCTATGCAAAGGGTACAAAGCGCATTGCCCAAAAAGTGGGGGAAGAAGGGGTTGAAGTTGCCTTAGCCGCAACAGTTCATGATGCCGAAGAAGTAATCTCCGAAATGGCTGATCTGCTCTACCACGCAACTGTCTTACTTCAGGATCAAGGGCTCTCTTGGAGCGATGTTTTGGCGAAGTTGGAAGAGCGAAATCGTTAAGCATTGAGATGTTTTTGAAAATATTTAACATAATGCTTGTCTTTTTTTGAAAAGGCTCTATAATTACTAAATCAATTAGCGCGGGGTGGAGCAGTCTGGTAGCTCGTCGGGCTCATAACCCGAAGGTCGTTGGTTCAAATCCGGCCCCCGCAACCAAATTGAGAAGCCTACTAACGATTGTTAGTAGGCTTTTTGTTATTCTATTATTCCTAACTCTAACTCTAACTCTAATTTGGATTCTTAGATTTTTAGAGTATTGATGATATAAGGAGACCTTAATGATTGTTTATGGTATTAAAAATTGCGATACGATGAAGAAAGCTTTTACATGGTTAGATAATCATAAAATCGATTATCAATTTCAGGATTATCGTAATCCCCCATTGCCGGCAGAGACCTTATTAGAGTTGATCGATAAGATTGGGCTCGATCAATTAGTCAATAAACGGAGTACTTCTTGGCGCGCACTTTCAGAGAGTGAGAAGAAGTCAGTGATGGAGCGATCAGAGGCTGTAGCGATTTTACAAGCACATCCAACATTGATTAAACGTCCTGTCGTAGTGACGGCTGATCAGGCATTCGTTGGTTTTTCAGATGCGCTCTATAGTGAAACTTTTTTAAAATAAAAAAGATAAAAAAGAGACAGTCAAAAGTTAAATCCTAAATGGATAAAAATGGATAAGTCAAAAATAATCTGGTTAGCGTTTCTTAGCTAACCAGATTGTTCGTCCGCCACAGCTTTGGTCCTCAATCTGATATTGAATCAGGCCAAAGCCGTGATCAATAAAGAGTTGCCGGTAGTGATCGGGAGAGAGGCTTGCATGATAGAGATCATGCCCATTAAATTCCCCAATAGCTTCGCCGGCATCTGCCCCTGTTGTTATAAGAAGTGGTGCTCCTGGGGCGCAGTAGCGCTCAAATTTTTTAAATAGCGCAACTTGATCATTAGGGGGAAGATGGAAGTAGCTATCCCAAGCGATGATGCCGGAGAACGTTTTATCGAAAGTAATATCGCGCATATCTGCTAGAACCCACTCTGCCGGCATTCCCTTAAAATTCTTTTGAGCCGCTTTGATAAATGCTTTTGTGATATCAACCCCTGTAACAGAATAGCCTTCCTCTATAAGATAGTGAGCAATAGGGTAGCCATCACCCGATCCAAGATCTAAAATTTCACGCTCCGCTGCACTTTCCGCTTTTGGAATCATCGAGAGAAATCGATCGAGCCAAGCTTTCTCGATAAAGGGTGCATCTGCACGTAATTTGCGCCATGCTTTCGCATAGCGCTTATAGATGATAGGAAGATAATCAGCAGAAGGGTGGACCATATTATGACTCTTTTAACTCTTTAACTATGTTAACTAACTTGTAGATGAGTTCTAGGCCCAACAATTAACGTGCGGTTAAGCCCTCATCTGCAATATGACATTTCTCACTCTCCACGCTTTCGATATTCGCAACATCTTTTGCCGGCATATTTTTTGCACTTATGGCGCTTACGGCAGTGGTACTCTCTGTTGTAACATCATGGAGAGCTACTTCAGCGCTCTTAGCACTCTTTTTTTTAGGAAAGCGTCTTTTCTGTTGAAAACGATTATGGAGATTGTTCGCTATAATCATACCACAGACGATCACAACGCCGAGCAATTCTACTACTTCGATGGTGTGTCCTTGGAACATCCGAATAATGATCGTTGTTACAGGTGCAAAGTTGATAAAGAGTACCGCATTGATCGGTGTTAAGATCTGCACCCCTTTATTCCAGCCAATGAGCGCAAAGAGCCCGGGGAGGAAGATCATAAAGAGAAGCTCATACTTAACAGAGTAGATCTCCGGCAATGTGGGCGGTGTGATTGTGCCAAAGATTGTGCCGATCATCACTACGATAAAGGTAGTTGCCATTCCATAGATAATTGAGAGTGTGGAGTAACGTAACACCGACCATTTTGGAAGGCGGGAGCCACCGATTGTGTAGAGCGCCCAGCCTAATGCCGCTAAGAAGAGCAAAAAGAGGGGGAGGAGACGATCACCACTAAAGAGTGTTGAGAAATCACCATTAGTGACAACTAGCGTGACGCCGAAGAAAGCGATAATGATCGTTCCAAGTGTGAAGTTGCTCGGTCTTGAGCGATAGTAAGCCCAGATCACAATGGCAGAGATGATCGGAACGGCAGCTTCCATAATTGAGGCGATAAGAACGCCGGGATCACCCAATTGATCTTGCCCGATAAACATCAAAAGATTGTAGACGGTAAAGCCCATCGATCCAAAAAACCAGATCATGAAGGTATGCCCTTCAGTTTTAAAGGCGGAAGCTCCCTCTTTATAGAGAAGGAGAAGCGATAAAATTAACGCCACTGGAAGATAGCGTAGGAGTGTGAAGTAGTAAGGATTCATCACCTTAAAGATCTCCGCGGCAACAGGGAACATTGCGCCCCAAGATGCACTTGCGATGATCAGTAAAATTACTCCATAAATTAGACTATGCCGACTTGCCATAATAATTCACCCCATCCTTGTCGATTATTCCACTATTTTTTCGTTGTTATCTGTTCATTGTTCTCTGTGCGTTGAGCATTGCCTCTGAAGCCTCTTCTGAAGCCCCTATTACCACAAGGCAGGCATCTCTTCGCAATGTGACTCAATTTAAACCTCTTTTCATATCTTGTAAAACGATTAATTATATTAGTTGCGATCATTTTTAGTGATGGATATAATATCTTCGCTATTGAACCAAAGAGGAGGCGGGTAGCTATGAATGGTCGTGATCTACGGATATTTACAAAAGTGGCGGAATTAGGCTCTATTAGTCATGCGGCAAAAGAGCTCAATTATGTACAATCAAATGTGAGTTCTCGGATTCAGAAGTTAGAGGAGGATCTCAATGTTACGCTCTTTTTTAGAAGTAAGCAGGGAATGCAATTGACGCCAGAAGGAAAGGTATTAATTGATATTGCTTATAAGATTATTGAACTTTCTGACAAGATGATGCAGCTTGCTCGTTCTGGTGGAAAACCTGTCGGGAAGTTAGAGATCGCTTCTGTTGAGACGGTGATTAAGTTGCCGCTTATTCTCTCTAAGTTTAATAAAAATTACCCAACGGTCGATCTTCGTTTAGCCACGGGAGTCACAACGGAGTTACGAGATAAAGTACTAAATTATAAGTTAGATGGGGCATTTGTTACTAAGAGTCGCTTTACAAGTCATCCGGAATTGCGTGAAATTGATGTTTTTGAAGAGAAGTTAGTATTGATTGCGGATCATCGAGCAGAGGATATTGAGACACTGCTCGAGATGCCGCTATTAAGTTTTAGTGATGGATGTGGGTATCGAGCAAAGTTTCAAGAGTGGTTAAAGACGATCCATTTTGAGCCAACAAAGAATATGGAGCTTGGTACATTAGAGACGACTCTGGGTAGTGTGATTTCTGGCTTAGGGATTGCTTATGTGCCTTATTCTGCGGTGCAACATTATGAGCAGCAAGGGCTTATTTTCTGTCATGAATTGCCGGCTCAATATAGTGAGATTACGACCACCTTTATCCATCGCGTAACAGAGGAGATTAGCCCAGTATTGCAAGCTTTTGTAGAGACAATTGAGTTAGCAAAAGATGATGCCATCTCTCCTTTTTTTCGTTTTAAGTGATGTAACGTATTCAAAAGATTCAAAGAATTTAAGCGGTTTAAGAGGATTAAGTGATTTTAAGTAGTTCGGAGTGCTTTGAATGACTTCTAACGGCTTTTGAGTAGAGAGGAGAAGCAATGGAAGCGATAGTGATCGTTTTAGTGATATTAGTAGCCTTTAGCGCATTACGTTTTGTCTTAGGATTTGTTGGAAAGATCGCTTCGGTCTTTATTAAATTAGTGATGCGTCTTGTGATGATTTTAATCTTTCTCGGAGTTATTCTCTGGGTCTTAGATTATTATCGAATCTGGAGTTTTAAAGAGGCGCGTCAGATGGTGGAGCAGCAGACTGATGGTTTCGAGCTTCCTAAACTGCCCGATTTTAAGGGAAAGAGTCATCAAGAGCACTATTAAGATGGAAGGACTAAAGTTCACGCGATTACTAGATACCTGGTTACACTTGGCTGAACGCATAAGATCATCGGCGGATAGGCGGGAGAGAATAATTTCATTCTTATCACAACTGCATGCCCGCGGGTAGTAGCTCATCGATCGCTCTTATCTCAAGTCTCAATCAATATACTTGGTGGAACGGGGTAGAAAAAGAAGCCATTTTGCCGGCGCGCGATCTTAAGAAGAGTGCAACAGCAAAATCCGGCAACTTATCAGCTCTTCTTAGTACTAAAAAGCCCTATAAAAAGAGAACTGAAAAGATGCCGATAATCTACTTTGATGATTCTATCGCTGCTCTATCTTCTATGGTAAGAAGCGCTATTGCGCGCGATAAACTTCTTCTCCCCCGACAAAGGTATTGAGCACTTGAGTTGTGCCGATCTCTTCAGGCGATTGATCAAATGGATTTCGATCGAGAATAATATAATCTGCAAATTTACCGGGCTCTAATGAACCGATATAACGATCAGCATCGAGCATATAGGCCGCTTCAATCGTGGCAGATCGTAAAACTTCGGTTAAAGTGAGATCTCTATCGGTGCTGAGTCTTGGGTTATCATCGCCATCACCGCGCCTTGTGACCGCAACTTTAAAAGCGAACCACTCATCGAGAGGATCGATCGGCCAATCACTACCGAAGGCAACTCGCACACCGGCATCATAGAATTTACCCGCCGTCTCTAAATATTGAAAGCGCTCATCCCCTAAGATCTCCATCATCTCGTCGGCAAAAACTTGTGGGTAGTCAGCCCATTGAAATGAGAGGCAAGGAATCGCTTCAAGTGCTCTAAAACGCTCATATTGATGGGGAGAAGTTAACTCATTATGGGCAAGACTTGGGCGAATATCCCCCTTCACTTGAGCACGCATCTTCTCAATGGCATTGAGCGTCGCTTCAATGGCGCCATCTCCCACAGTATGCATATGGGGATGAAATCCATGTTGGCTCACCTCTGTAATGAGAGCAGCTAATAATTGATCTGAATAGTAGAGATCCCCAGTCTGTTCTGATAAGCGATATTCTGGCGCACTCTTTGTCCCATAATTAATACGGTAAGGGGAGAGGAGTGCTGCCGTATGGATCGGTGCTTGCATAACGCCATCGACAAAAAATTTGGCATGTTGAATAAAAATTCCTGGTGACACTTCCCATGATGCATCACTATATTTTTTTGCAAATGTCGCCATCTCTTCTACCGCACGGGGAACATCGGCAACAGTTGGGGAATCATCGGGGGTAATCTCACGCGCGCCTAAGAGGCGAAGGGTTAATTTACCTGCCTCTTTAACTGCAGTAAAAGCATCAAATTGCAGAGGCAGTGCGCGGGCATCCATCACCGTTGTTACGCCTTGACGATTAAGGAGTTGCTGGACATTCTCCGCAACTTGGATAGCCGCGGTGGCATCGAGAGTTGGAATCGAATCATAAGCACGCATTGCCGGCGCATCTTCCATGATTCCATTAAGCGTCCCATCAGAATAGCGGCGAATCGTACCATCTTTGGGCGTCGGAGTAGATTCATCAATACCGAAGAGCTCTAATGCTCGGCTATTTGCAACTAAGGTATGGCAATCATTGGCAAAGAGAATAACGGGGCGTACGGTATCGAGCTGATCAAGATCACGGCGAGTAATATCATATCCTAATGGGAGAACGGCATGGCGAAGATAGGCCCGGACAGGGAGCCAATCCCGATCCCCTTTCTGTGTATCTCGGTCGAGATAATCTTGAATAAATTTTAGAGTCTCTTCTACCGAGAGTGATTGATAATCTAAATTACAGCCGGAGAGCTGTAGTCCACCCCAGAAAGGATGAAGGTGGGAGTCGATAATTCCCGGCATTAACATCTTGCCGGCAAGATCGATCTGCTCTGTTTCTGTACTGATATATGGTTTGAGCAAATCTAAAGTCCCTGTAGCAAGTACTTTGCCATCCTTGAAAGCGATTGCTTCGGTGATCTGATGTGCTGCATCTGCTGTAAAGATTGCGCCGTTGTAGTAGATTTTATCTGCGAATTGAGCCATATCGTCTCCCTATTGTTGATCTATTAGTTTTGATCTATTAATTTGACCTGTTGAGTTCTACTCTATTAGTTATGGGGTTATGCGTCATGATCATTAGTTTCATTATTATTGGTTGATGATGAATTGATTGATGATGACACTATTGTTTTGAGAAATTATTAATCCCTATTGGGAGATCAGCTCCTTGAGGAGAAGGATCAACTTTTCAGGATTCTCTTCGGGCAGAAGATGATCAGCATCGATCTCTCCTCCTTTAACAGTTTTAGATAGAGTTGTACTCTCTTCATTGAGTGCCGTAAAGGCAGCTTGAGAGCTCAGTTGAAAGATCGCACGTGAATTTTTCCCCCAAAGAATGGTGATGGGAACCCTCTCGTTGAGTGTTTGTAACATCTCTGCGCTAAAAGGAGGGGGATCTTTTTGGGTTAAGAGCTTATTGAGGGTATGTCGATTCTCCTCCTTAATCTCTTGAATATGCTTCGATTGTTCTTTGAGAGTGAAGGGCGCATTTTTACAGGCGGCTATAAAGTGATCGATTGCCTGCATCTCCTCATTTCGACGAAAAGCACGAATGATAGGGCTCATCATCTTAGCGATATCCCGGGTAAATTGTTGATGTTTCTCTTCAGAGATCCCATAACTAGGGATAATGAGTTCATAGAGAATTAGCTCTGAGAAGAGTGAGCGGTTTTGTGATCGATCTTTGTCCGCCGCTAAGAGCGCAACATGACAGGCATAAGACCATGCTATAACAATATATTTCCGCTGAGGTTTTCCCTCTTGCTTATTGAGCGCTTGGCAAAAGGCGACAACCTCTGCGGCATGGCGATCGGTATCAAATAGTATCTCCCCTTCAGCACTCCCCGGCTCGATCTTCCCAAAGCCTGAGAGGGTTAATGCATAACAATCATATTGTGGGAAGACAGAAAGGAAGGGAAGCCATGTGCGAGCATCTCCTAATATCCCATGAAGAAAGAGAAGTGCCGGCGTCTCATCGCTCTTGACTCCCTGTTGATGGCTTTGACATTGAAGATAGGAGAGGGATAGATGCTGATGATGTTGAGCATCTTGACTATCTTGACTATCTTGATTGCCTTGAGGATCGATCTCAATTGTTAAAGTCTTAGCATTAATCATTTCGTTTTCTCTTTGAGGTATGAATGTTTGAGATATTGAGGTTTCTGTTAACTTCTCGTCCATCTTCCTTCCACCTTATCCTGTTGTAGAGGGTGGGTTGTTGCTTATTATTTTTCATATAGATTCACTCAGATTTCATGGGGAGTGCTCACTACTACTCAACAAACTCTGAAAAATCTTCCCGATTGAGGAGGTCCACTAAGGCTGATGTCAGCTCTCTGAGCTCCTCTTTATTGGTAATAAAGGGGGGCATAATATAGACCAGGCGATTGAAGGGGCGAATCCAAACGCCGCGATCGACAAAATATTTCTGAATACGAGCTTGATTGACGGGACGTTTTAACTCGACAACGCCTATTGCGCCTAAAACACGGACATCTTCAATATGGGGATTCTCTCTCAATGGATTTAAGAGCTCCTCTTTGAGCTGCTTCTCAATACGGGAGACATTCTCTTGCCAATGACCTCCTTCTAGCAGTGAGAGGCTCGCATTCGCTGCGGCACAGGCTAAAGGATTTCCCATAAAGGTGGGGCCATGCATAAAACATTTAGCATCCCCTTGACTGATGGTTTCAGCAACATGGCGTGTAGTTAAGACGGCAGAGAGCGTTAAATAGCCACCTGTTAGCGCTTTTCCTAAACAGATAATATCAGGAACAACGCCGGCATGTTCTCCTGCAAGGAATCGTCCGGTACGTCCAAAGCCGGTTGCAATCTCATCAAAGATGAGCAAAACGCCACTCTCATCACAGAGCTCCCTAAGGACTTTAAGATAATTGGGATGGTAGAAGCGCATGCCCCCGGCACCTTGAACAATCGGTTCGGCAATCACGGCAAAGAGCTCATGATGATGTTTTGCAAAGAGCTCTCGCAAATTATCGGCTGCGGAATCATCCCAAGGCTCATCAAAACCGATGGTGAAGGTATCTGCAAAGAGGTGGTTTGGGAGATAATCACCATAGATAGAGTGCATCGAGTTTTGTGGATCACAAACAGACATCGCACCAAAGGTATCTCCATGGTAAGCATGAGAGAGTGAGAGAACGCGATGACGTGGTTTTTCAGCTCTTTCTTCACTCTTTGCGGCTAAGCTCTCTTTGGCTTGCCAATATTGAAAGGCCATCTTAAGCGCAACTTCAACAGCAACTGAGCCAGAATCTGCAAGGAAGACACACTCTAACGCTGATGGTGTCAACTCGATCAATTTTTTAACAAGGTCCACCGCAGGTTGATGGGTAATTCCCCCAAACATCACATGAGAGACCTTCTCCAGTTGTGCTTTAATGGCTTCATTCATCACAGGATGGTTGTAGCCATGAAGTACCGCCCACCAAGAAGACATCCCATCAATAAGCTCCCTTCCATCTTCTAGGCGTAATTTCACCCCTTCTGCCGAAGTAACCGGATAGCAAGGAAGTGGCTCACTCATTGAGGTATAAGGGTGCCAGATATGTTGGGTATCAAATGTTAAATCGATAGAATCAAAACACGTATCGTGACCTTGTAAGGATTTTTTCTCTTGTTTCATCTTCTTCTCTTTAGGTTGATGGTTTGTGCTGCGATAAATCATCCACTTATCATCCATCTGTTATCTATTTTATTATCCACTTACTTTCCATGATCAATCTCTGTAAAGAGTGGTGTATTGCTGATAGAGCGGAGAGCTAAATGAGATTTACAGCTCAAGTGATAGAGCTCTATGGTACTATAAATAAGATTTTTGATAACACTTTTAGGCTTCAATCTCACCTGAAGAGCATCGTAGGTTAATGAAGGGATCCCATAAGATCCCCTAAGGGTTCATTAGAGATTCATTAGAACTTATAAGGGGTATAAGAGGTTATAGGGGGAATAACTTATCAAGATGTTTTTCAAGATAATATTCAAGATAATATATTTTTAGGAATCGATAGGAATCGCCATTGATAAACCTTAGCAATGATTGCTAGAGCGTTTTCTCAATGGCTTTTATGGTTATGTGGAAAGAAAGAATTAGAAAAGCGCTCGAGCAACAACGACTCGATGATCGTTATCGGCAGAGAGTTGTCTGTCATGCACAGGGAAGTAGCATCAATATTGAAGTTAAAGAGGCAACATATCTCAACTTCTCTTCTAATGATTATCTCGGTTTAGCTCACCATCCTCAATTAGTTCTTGCCGCAGCTTATGGTGCAGAACATTATGGTGTGGGAAGTGGTGGTTCGCCCCATGTAACAGGATTTAGTCGCCCACTTGCACTATTGGAAGAGCGATTGGCAGATTGGTTGGGGTATGAAGCTGCGATTGTCTATCCTTCTGGATTTACAGCTAATCAAGCAGTGATCAAGGTGCTGATTGAGAAAGGGGATTTCATTATTGCTGATCGACTCTCTCATGCATCACTTATGGAGGCTGCTATCTTATCTCCCGGACGATTGCATCGCTTCAAGCATAATGATCTGCAATCATTAGAGAGTTATCTCGAACGTTATAATGTTTCTTCATTTGATCCTGCATCTGACGCTTCATCTCTTGATACTTCCTCTTTACCAACACCACTTAAAACGCCACTTAAACTAGTCGTTACAGAAGGGCTTTTTAGTATGGATGGTGATGGCGCTCCTCTTGGTGAGATAGCGAAGGTAGCGGCTAATTATGGAGCGCTTTTAATGGTGGATGATGCACATGGGATTGGCATTATCGGTGATGAAGGGAGAGGAAGTTGTGATCAAGCCGGCATTAAGCCAGATATTCTTATTGTCACTTTTGGAAAAGCATTTGGTTGCAGTGGTGCGGCGGTCCTTCTCTCTGATGAGCTTGCTGAGTACTTTACTCAATTCTCTCGTCCATTAATCTACAGTACGGCGATTCCACCTATGCAGGCAGAGATCTTAAATGAGGCGATCACCCTTATTCGCTCTGATGAAGGGGAGAAGCGTCGACAGAAGCTTGTGGCGAATATTGCTTATTTCCGCACTCGTATGGGAGGCATGCTTGCCACTTTACAAGAGAGATTTAGTCGTAATTTTACGCTATCTCCCGGAGTTAATGAGTTTAATGCGCTCCCTTTTCCTTACCTTATTCCCTCCGAGAGTGCTATTCAGCCATTAGTGATTGGGGAAGATTCAGTGGCATTGAAGTTATCAAGACTATTGAAGAATCATGGGATCTGGGTTTCGGCGATTCGGCCACCGACCGTTCCCCCTAAAAGTGCGCGTCTCCGTATTACTATTACCGCAGAACATCAACAATCGATGATCGATTATCTTATTGATCAATTAGAAGAGTCGCTCATTATCCTTTTAACTCAACAGAACGATGAAGCGGTGGGTGTGCTAGATGTGTAGTTTGATAGATCGTGTAGCAAAGCCTGAGGTGCAGAAAAAATTTGGCACCTATGCGGCACAATATGATTCTGTTGCCGTTGTTCAACGGGAAATTGCAGATCGCTTAATGACTCGATACCTATTGCCGGCACTTCTTCCTTTAAGTGATAAGAAAAGTGGTAAGAGCGGTAATAGGGAAGATAAGGTGAGGGAGTCTTCTCATCCCATCAAAATTTTGGATGCCGGTGCCGGAACAGGCTATCTCGGGCGCGCACTGAGGGCCGCATTGGTCACTGCTCCTATCGTAAATTCAAATAGTATCGCAAATAATATCGAGGGAGTTATAGATAAGGATCAATCACCTATTACCGATCCTTCTTCGGCAAAAGCGCTGTTGAATCATCAAATAGAATTGACCGCTTTCGATCTTGCGCCAGAGATGCTATCGATGACAAAGGCGCAAGGGGGCTATCAGGCATTTGTTGAAGGGGATATTGAGCAGATCGGGAAGACTTTTTCGGCTGCCTCTTTCGATTTTACAATGAGTAGCCTTGCGGTGCAGTGGTGCCATAGTCTTCGGCAGGCATTGATCGGATTACAAGGAGTGACTCAACAAAGACTCTTTGTGACAACATTGCTCGATGGCACATTACAAGAATTAGAGAATGCTTTTAAGGCCGTTGATGATCAACAACATATTCTCCCTTTTGTCTCTTTTGAAGAGGCGAACCATATCGTGACGCAATTGGGCGGAGAGTTGATTCATTATGAGAAGGTGATGTACTTTCCAACTTTAAAGGCGCTCTTTAAGAGTTTACGTTCAATAGGGGCATCGGCATTGCCGGCGCGTCGAAAGGGGTTGATGGGACGAAATGATTTTTTAAAGATCGATCAATATTTCCAGCAACTTGGCGCGTATCAATTAACTTATCATGTGGCTGAAATTATCTTGCCAGGCAGTAGTGATAGAGATTAGGCTGAGATTAGGAAAAGAAGTTAGGCGAAGAAATTTAAGTTGTAGCAGCGTTAATATCGATAATCACAATATGGAAGAGCAATATGGAAGAAGGGAGAGATAAAATGGCGCAAGAGAAACAAGTAGAGAATCATCAACAATGGTTTATCACCGGTACCGATACTGAGATTGGTAAGACCTATGTTTCAACGCTTTTGCTTAAAGCGCTTAATCGGCAGGGGGCAAAAGCGAATGGTTATAAACCTGTCGCATCTGGTGCCGCTGAAACGCCATTAGGTATTAAAAATCCGGATGCTTATTCATTACTGAGAGCCTCTTATTGTGATCTCGATTATGAATGGGTCAATCCTTACTTCTTTCCTGAAGAGGAAGCGCCCCATATTTTGGCCGATAAAAAGGGGCAAGTGATCGACTTTGAAGTGATGACTCGTGGTTTAGCGCTTCTTGCGAGTAAGGGGAAGATCACATTGGTGGAAGGGGCTGGAGGCTGGTATACACCTTTGAGCTTCAAGCGTAGCTATAGCGATTGGGTCATTGAGAATCGGCTCCCTGTCATTGTTGTTGTGGGTTTAAAGCTTGGTGTGATCAATCATGCGCGTCTAACCTTTGATGCCATTGAGGCTGCTGGTTTAGAGATTACCGGCTGGATTGCAAATCATCTCTCTGATTCTCCCTCATTATCGAACTATATTGCCGGCATTCAAGCATTTACCGATATTCCCATGATTGGGGAAATTCCCTATCAAGCCGCAGCAGATCCGGCATTGATGGAGAAAGTAGATCAATATTTCGATCTCGATCCATTACTGAAGGGAGTAGCGTGATAGGGCAATCAATAGAGCAATCAATAGAGTCGTGAACATATCTTTAAAAGATATTTAAAGAGGATTGATAGTGTTGATTTTATTGCTCTTTTTTTAAAAACTACTTGCATGCTTAATTGATTCCACATACTTTAGATAGTTCTCTGGATAACGCTTTCTTTCACTCGCCATAGGGCCGGGAGGCTCATCTCTGGATGAAAAAGGGCGTTTAATAAAGGAGACTGACAGCGTTGATGGAATTGATATTGATAGGGTTGATGGGGCTGATAGGCGCAGCGGTCGATCGCTACTCATCGATCGCTACTCATTAAAGGAAATGATATCGGTAGTTATGTGTGGAGGTTACGGAGTATTAATTATCAATTGTCAATCAGCGGTTATTAGGCACAATGAATAGAATAATAGAGTCCATTTGAGGATGAGAGTAGGGGAGATATTAAGAATGACAAAGCAAACAGAAAAAGAACAACAAGTATCCACATTAGGATTTACCAGTAAAATTCTCAATAGTGATAAAAATCATCCCGATATTCACCGATCAATGAATACCCCTATCTATCGAAGTGCTGCTTATGGATTTCCAAATGCTGAAGCGATTGCTGCTGCTTTCCAAAATCGAGAGCATACCCCTTCACATACCTATTCTCGCATCAGTAATCCTACGGTTGAAGCGTTAGAGAATAAGATTAAAGCGATCTCCGGGGCGAGAGATGTCATGATGCTCAGTAGTGGCATGGCGGCAATTTCTAATACTTTTATGGCACTCGCTTATGCCGGCAGTAATATTGTCACCTCTCCCCATCTCTTTGGGAATAGCTTCTCCTTTTTCCAATTTACTTTGGCGGAGTTTGGAGTTGAGGTTCGTTTTGTCAATACAGATTCTCCGGCCGAGATTGAAGCTGCGATCGATGAGAATACCGTAGCATTTTTTTGTGAGCTTGTGACCAATCCTCACCTTGAAATTGCCGATTTAACCAAGATAAAGCCTCTATTAATCCGTAAAAAGGTTCCCTTAATTGTCGATACGACTGTTGTTCCTTGGTGTGATTTTGATGCAAGAGCATGGGGGATTGATATTGAGGTTGTTTCAACGACAAAATATATCTCAGGAGGGGCAACTAGTGTTGGGGGCGCAATTCTCGATTATGGAATCTTTGATTGGTCCGCAAATAGAAGATTAGCCAAAGTGACAAATCCCGCGCCATTTAGCCCTTTTATGTTTAAAATTAAGCGAGAGATCGCTCGTAATTTTGGGGCATGTTTAGATGCAGATAGCGCTTATGCCCAAATTATGGGATTAGAGACGCTCAAATTACGTTATCAGGCGATGGGGGAGAGCGCTTATCAATTAGCACAGTTTTTAGAGCAGGAGGCGCAGGTTAAAGCGGTCAATTATCCTAAACTCCCATCATCTTCTTATAAAGCTTTGAGTGATCAATTCTTTAAAAAATATCCCGGTGCGATGTTAACCTTCAATCTTGCCTCAAAAGAGGCCTGTTTCCAGCTGATGGATGCCTTAAAAATAATCCGTAGAGCTACCAATCTTTTTGATAATCGCACATTGATTATCCATCCGGAATCGACCATTTACGGTACCTTTTCTCCGGAATTGAAAAAGTTGATGGGGATTGATGAGACGCTACTTCGTCTCTCTGTGGGGCTAGAAGAGTTAGAAGATCTTAAAGCAGATCTTCTTTCTGCGCTCGCAAAACTCTCTTTATAGGTCGGTTGCCTTATACCGATTACCTCATACCGATTATTTCATGTCGACTACTTCATGAGCTCATGACGAACCGCATAGACAGCCGCTTCAACGCGGCTCGATACGGAGAATTTCTTTAAGATATTTTGGACGTGAACCTTTACGGTACTCTCTGATATATGGAGCGCACGGGCAATCTCTTTATTGCTATCCCCTTTAACGAGGTAGGCTAAAATCTCCTCTTCACGGGGGGTTAGTGTCGCTAGGAGGGAGTGCTTATAGCTCTCTTCTTGTGGTGTTAAAATTTGAGTCACCAGATCGATAAAGGCTTGCCGATCGACACTTCTGCTTAAGGTGTAGTAACGCTCAATCGGTGCTAGTTGGTGGCGTATCTTTTCTGAAAGTATCTGCTCATGAGCTGCATCCGTGGTGCTATTTTTCTGTGGGTTTCCGATAGAGAATCTCTTTGTCACACCTTCCACCCAGAGAATAATGACCATATCAGGCGATTGAGCGGTGAGATTTTCAAATAACTGTCGCTCTTTTGCACTATTGAGATAGTGTGCATCGATTAAGAGCAGATCAATCTCAAACATGGTAGCAGGAAGAGAGGTTAAGGATTCAGCCACGACTACCGATGGGCTATTGATCTCTATCTCATTTCTTAAAAGAAAGTCGATTCGTTCACGAAAGAGACGATTAGGGTCGATTAGAACAATCTTGGGCTCTTGCATCACTACACTCTTTTTCATAATAAATTTGGGGTTCCTCTCTATCATTGATCGCTCTCCAATCTTCTTAGGTTATTTTCCTTAAATTATTTATTAGATCACTTATTAGGTTATCCATTAGATCATTTATGAGATTATTTATTAGTATCATCTCGTAACTTAACAATCTTGGAGTAGCGCCTCTCTCTTATGCTATCTCTTTTCTAAATCAATATTTCTTCAATTTTTTCCATAAGTTATGAGATATCGATCGATTCTGTCATAAAGCGGGATCATTATAACCGATTATTCCCAATCTATAACAGCCTTATTGGACCGTTATCTATCTATAGGGGATTAGGGAGAGAGATGATATTATAATGACTTGTATGATATCTCGTACTATATTTTGTACTATATCGAATTAGATTGAAAAGGAAGGTTTTATATGAGAGCAGTTTCTGCCCGTAATCAGCTTCGTGGTAAGGTGAGCGCTATTATCGAAGGAAGTGTTAATAATGAGGTGATTATCACTTTAGATAATGGTGATGAGATCGTTACTGTTATCACTAAACAGAGTTGTGAAACTTTGGGAATTGTCCCTGGTAAAGTGGTAATCTCCGTGATCAAAGCACCTTGGGTTGTTTTAGCACAAGCAGATGGCAATCTTCGTTTTTCTGCACGTAATCAGTTCTTAGGACGTGTTGAGAAGTGTGTGAAAGGCGCGGTTAATAGTACTGTCCACTTTGTCACAGAGAAGGGACTTGGTTTAACAGCAGTGATTACCAATGAGAGCTTTGATGAGATGGAGATTAAAGAGGGCGTAAAGGTTATCGGCCTTATTAAAGCATCTAGCATTATTGTTGCGACAGAGAAAGAGGCTTAAGTAATATAAAGCGAATATAAAGCGAATATAAAGCGAATATAAAACAGTAGGGATAGAGGGGAGAAAGATTCTAAAAAAGTAAAGAGATTGTGTATAATCTTTTATTGCTTCAATCTTTACATATTAATATTAGAGAGCATTAGCGGTTTAGGTGCTATTTTCGACACTAATGATCAGTAAGAGATAGCGTGTTACTACTATTTTATTCGATCAAATAATTGAATCGGATTGAATCGGATTGAATCGGATTGAATCGAATTGAATTATATTGAGTTAATAAGGAATCAGAGATGAAAAAGCTTTTATTAGGTGCTGCGGTTCTCTTTGTTTTAGCGGCATGTTCATCAAAAGGAATTACGCCTATGAGCCAATTAGATACAAAAATTGCAACAGTTCCAGAATTGCAACATCATGATTATCAATTAGTATCTGTGAATGGTAAAGCCTTCGAAGCAGGTAAAAATGAAGCGGCGCCAACAATTGCATTTAGCCAAGATATGCGTGTAACAGGAACAATGTGCAATAACTTCTTTGGTCAAGCAACGCTCTCTAATCGTGGTATTTTACGTGCTCAAGGTGTAGGGATGACCCGTATGCTCTGCACAGACCCTCTTCTTAATCAACTCGATGGCGACATTGCTCAGCTCTTAGAAAATGGTGCTGAAGCGGTTGTTTCTGCTGATGGTCAATTCTTAAGATTATCAAATACAACGACTCAATTAGAGTTTAAACTCGTTGATAAAGTTAAATAGTTATCGTTTCTAGTTTATGCTGGAAAAGTTAAGTTAATGGAGAGGTGATCTATAATAGATCACCTTTTTCATCAATGAAGGAGTAGATATGAAATCACATTGGAATGAGCGTTTCTCTCAAGAAGCTTATCTCTATGGAAAGGCACCGAATCAATTTATTCGTGAGATCAATCAGAAGATCAATCTTAAAGGGGATATTTTAGCGATCGCAGAGGGAGAGGGAAGAAATGCTCTCTATATCGCTAAAGAGGCTGTCGTCGCCGAAGAGCCGATCAAAATTGAAGTGTGGGATTATTCTGATGTGGCACTAGAGAAGATCAATCAACGCAAGGAGGATCTTCCTATTGAGACAAGAGAGGTGGATTTAACAGAAGTGATCTGGCCGGAAAATCGTTATGATGCGGCGATCTGTGTTTATGGACACTTTGCTAAAGAGATGCAAGAAAAGGTCTTCCAAGGCTTACGTCAAAGCGTTAAATCTGGTGGGTGGATTGTTGGGGAAGTCTATTCAGAAGAGCAGATTCCTTATCAATCTGGAGGCCCTCGAAATCAAGATTATCTCTACTCTCCCTCACTCTTTACAAAGCTCTTTGCAGAGGATTTTATTCGCCATTTCTATGTCGGAGAGGTTATGCGTGAAGAGGGAGCATTACATCGAGGCATCTGCCACGTGATCCAATTTGCGATTCAGTTGCGCAAAGCGTAATAAAAAAAGAGGAGCAAATTTAATATTGCTCCTCTCTCTATTTCTCCTCTTTATTTAATAACTATCGATAGCAGAGAATTAATCACTGCTCTCTTATGTTTTCTAAAGAAGGAAGAAGTAAGCATAGATTGTTAAGATCCCCACACAGCAGAGGTTGAGGATACCGCCGGCGAACATCATATCGCGCTGTCTTAAGTGACCGGTACCAAAAACAATGGCATTTGGTGGTGTTGCTATTGGCAACATAAAGGCACATGAAGCACCTAAGCCGATCATCAATACTAATACCTCTTCAGGCATTCCCATCTCTGCAGCTACTGCGGCAAATACCGGTACTAAAAGTGCAGCTGATGCGGTATTACTGGTGAATTCAGTAAGGATAATAATAAAGATCACAACAATAAAGATGACCACTAAAGGATGTGAGCGGCCAAAGAGATCAGCAACTGTATTGCCTAAGATCTCTGAAGCGCCTGAGCTTCCTAATACAGCACTTAAGGTTAATCCCCCGCCAAAGAGGAAGAGAACTCCCCAATCTGTATTTTCAGAAACCTCTTGCCACGAAGCTAAGCCTAAAACTACTACTGCAATAGCACAGGTGATTGCAACATATGTATCAGGAGAGCTGATCCCGAGATGCTTTTGAATGTAAGAGCCGCTAATCCATGCAATTGCTGTGACGATAAAGAGTACTGTGGCAACAATACGGGGAAGGGTCCAAGGAATAACCTCATTTGTGACATTGATTCGCATATTGAGCTTTGGCTTAAAGATAATGTAGAGCACAATAAACATCACTGGCATCAAGACAACCATCATAGGAATTCCTACTAGGAACCAATCATCAAAACTATAGTTGAGTGCTTTTGCTGCGATCGCATTAGGAGGCGATCCCACCAATGTTCCAAGTCCGCCGATATTTGCGGAGTAGGCAATTCCGAGCAAGATAAAGATAAAAGTCCCGCGCTCTTTAGAGAAATCGAGATTACTCATAATCCCAAGTGCAAGTGGAAGCATCATTGCCGCCGTTGCCGTATTACTAATCCACATCGATAAGCCGGCAGTGACAAAGAAGAGAGAGAAGACGGTGACTCCAAGATGTCCTTTTGAGAGACGAATCATAAAGAGGGCGATCTTTCTATCAATTTTTTGCATATGAAGTGCAGTTGCTAGGGCGAATCCTCCAAAGAAGAGGAAGATGATAGGATCTGCAAAACTCGTTAATGAGCTTTTTAAAGTGATCGACTCCGGCACCCCTAATAGAACTGCAGAAAGTGGCACTAGTAGTGCTGTGATCGTGGTATGAACAATCTCTGTTAGCCAGAGAGCACCGATAAAAAAGAGAATCACAAGCCCTTTATTGGCTTGCTCTGTAAAGGGAAGAAAGCGATAGATGACAGCACAAATAGCTACTATAATCGCGATCCCCACGACAGATTTAATCACCTTTGCTAGATTGAAACGAGATTGCTCCTCAGCTAGCAAGTCTGGGTTTTGTGCGGAACTTGCCACAGTATACTCCTTTAATATTAATAAATAATAGGTATAAAAATAGTCACACCTTACTGATCATTCTATTGAAATAGATATTGTTATTGCTTTAAGCATCGATCTTTATAGTGGATCGTGATCACGATTGCAAACATCTATCTAATAATTTGCCAGAAACTTGCGAAGTATCTATGAGATATTGTGCAATTTTAGCGTGGCTTTATTAGTTTTATGGCAGAGAGATCACCTCCTTTATGCTCCTTTATGATAAGGTGCGAAGCTTATCTTTCGCCTCAATATCTCTGCTATGTTTGACATTAGTAATAGGTAAAAGAATTATCGCGAATTATCATATATATATCTGTAATAAATTGTTATAATCTACGAATATTTTTATATATCTTTCATATTCGATTTATACGTGACTTATACGTCATTTATATGTAGTTTATATATGATTTGTATGTGATCTATATGCACGTGATATGCATTTTATCTACATTTTTATAACAGCTGTACTCTTAGGGAGTTTTACAAAATGGAAAGAGCAATTAAGAATTGGTGGATGTGGGTCTTGATGGGGATTCTCTACATCATTATGAGTGGTTATCTATTTATCAGCCCCTTAACAAGTTTTATTGTCTTGTCACAGTTTATGGTAGCGTTCTTCTTTGTCACCGGGATCTTTGAAGTGATCTATTCACTGACCAATAGACATGTTGAAGGTTGGGTCTTTAACTTGATTATGGGGATCTTACAGGTCTTTATCGGAGCCTATCTCATTAAACATGCTAATGAAGGCCTACCAGAGATGATGATGATCTTCCTCTTTATGTTCTGGTTAATCTTTTACGGTATCTCTGCAATTACCTTCTCATTTAGTCTTAAGAAAATGGGGGTAGCAAGCTGGTGGTTAACATTAGTTATTGGTATTTTAGGGCTTCTTTTAGGGCTCTCAATGTCTTACTCTCCACTCAATAGCATCGAGATTATTACAACTTTGATTGGCGCATATGCCTTAGTTGCCGGGATCTATAGTCTCTACTTCGGTTTTGCGATTCGTCGTCATAGAGCGTAGTTTATAGAGAGGTCTATCTAATAGTGATCTCACAGTGATATTGATTGATATTGAGTGATATTAAGAGATAGTTATCAAGATGGTTATTTAGATAGATGTTTAGATAGATATTAAAAAAATCACCAAGAAGAGCCTCTAATCTATAAGAGGCTCTTTTTTTTTAGCAAAAGAAAGGGTATAGTACCTGAAGAAGTTTTAAATTTATCTTTGGGGCAGGGTGAGAGAATTTCTCGATTCCCGACCGGCGGTGATAGTCCGCGAGCGTAAGCTGATATTGGTGCAATTCCAAAACCGACAGTATAGTCTGGATGGTAAAAGATAAATGATTTGTTAAAGTAACATTTTATATTGAGTTGTATCTTGGTTGAGATTATTTTAATCGGTTATTTCAGTGTTCATCTTAATGCTCATCTTGTATGCCCATCTTTCATGATGAGAGATAGCAGAAAGAGTTGAAATAAGCGTATGATCTTCTCCATGCTCTTAGAGAGTATTATGTAATAGAGAGCAATAGAGAACTTGATCTTTCTGATACTATCGTAAGATCCTCTAGGAGATAATCAGCTCTCACAGCTGATAAGATCAATCATCTTAAGCCGTTTTAGCTAAGAGATATCTTCTCAACGACCATAACTTGTTGTTATCGATATCGTCTATTAGAGATTATGCGATAACTATAGATATAGATATAAGAGACTTTAACAGACATCTATCCCGAATCGTTAAAAGCCCCAAGCAGAATTGCAAGGGGCTTTTTTAATGCAGAAATCAGAGCAGAGATCAGATCAGACATTGGTCGAAAGAGATCAGGCGCAATATCAGGCTTCAGGCGAAGCGTTAGAGCAAGAGTTTGAGCAGAATGTCGATCAGAGTTTAAGTCAAAAAGAGGTTGATCGTACCTATCTTTTAGAAGCGGTTAAGCTTGCAAAGCGTGGTTATGGTGCAGTCTCACCTAACCCCTATGTCGGGGCATTACTGGTCAAAGAGGGCGAGATCATCGGCCGGGGTTATCATCAATACGCCGGAGGCGCTCACGCAGAAGTGAATGCTGTGCAAGATGCGCTTGATCATGGCTATCAACTCGCGGGAGCAACACTCTATGTCACACTAGAGCCTTGCTGCTTTAGAGGGAAGACGGGCGCTTGTACCGATCTCATTTTAAAGAGTGGAATTCGACGCGTTGTCACGGCGATGGAAGATCCTAATCCCGCTGTTGCCGGTAAAGGGCATCGAATTTTACAGGATGCCGGCATTGAGGTCGTTACCAATCTTCTTGCTGATCAGGGAGAGAGACTTATTGAAATTTTTAGCCACAATCAGCGTTATAAAAAGAGTTTTGTTACTTTAAAGGCTGCTTTAAGCCTCGATGGTAAATTGGCAACCAAGCGACGCGACTCACAATGGATTACCGGTGAGGCCGCTCGTAAACGAGCGCATTATTATCGAGGATTGCACGATCTTATATTGATTGGGAAGGGAACACTTCTAGCCGATAATCCATCACTGACGGTACGTTATGGTTATGAGACTAAAGCGCCGACACGTCTATTGATGCTCAACAATTTTGTGGGCATTACCGAAGAGATCATCACTCAATATCACTTCTTTAATATCAATTTAGCCCCTTCGCTGATTCTCTATGATGCTGGGAATCCTCCTAGCCACTCATTAGAAGCGCTATTAAAAGCAAAAGGGGTTGAAGTAGTGCCACTTGCCGAGATCACCCCTCAATCCGTTTTAGAATATATCTTTAATGCCGGTTTTATGAGTCTCTTTATTGAAGGTGGCGCCGGCATTTATGATGCCTTTATCAGCGCCGATTGTGTTGATCAATATCTTCTCTTCTATGGACCTAAATTGATTGGAAGTTCAGAGGCATTAGAGCTGTGGCAATCGAGCAGTATCGAGCAATTAAGCGATGCACCACTTGTAACAATTGAATCAGTTGAACTACTTGAAGAATCATTTTTAACCGTCGCAAGAAGGAGACGTTAGATGTTTACAGGAATTATTGAAGAGCGTGGAAAAATTATCGCAATGAATCATCATCACAATATCTCTAGACTCACCTTCAGTGCAAAAGTGGTTTTAGGGGATGTTAAATTGGGCGATAGCATCGCCGTAAATGGCGTCTGTCTAACGGTGACAGAGTTTGGGGATGATTATTTCAAAGCAGACTTGATGCCGGAGACACTCAAGCGGACAGGATTTGATCAATATCAGGAGGGAACCCTTGTCAATTTAGAGCGCGCCCTTCGAATGGGCGATCGCTTAGGTGGGCACATGGTGAGTGGCCATATCGATGGTGAGGCAAAGCTCTTAAGAGTGGATGATCTTGGTGATATTCGTGAGCTCACTTTTGAATTGAAGGATTCCCATGAAGGACTGATTATCCCTAAAGGCTCTATTGCAATCGATGGGATCAGTTTAACGATTATCTCTGTGACAGATCGCTCCTTTAAAGTAGGAATTATCCCTCATACATTTGAGAATACCAATTTAGAGAAGTTGAAGATTGGGGGCAGAGTCAATATTGAGTTCGATATGATCGGCAAATATATCAAAGCACAACAGCAAGAGCGAAAGAGTCTGCAGTATGAGCAACTCTCCAATTGGGGTTATTAAGAATTTTTAGTGCATAACATTTTCATTTTATAGATCGCTTATTAGATCTTTCTAGATCTTTATAGAAATTAGGTAGGAAAAGAGATGGCAACAATATTTCAAGAAGTCGGTTCTGTCGCAAAAGTGAGAGAAGCAATTGAATTTATGAAGAAAGGGGGGATGATCATTGTCACCGATGATGCCTCTCGAGAAAATGAGGGAGATCTGATTATGCCGGCAGAGACTGTAACTCCCGAAGATACCAATTTTATGATTCGCCATGCCGGAGGATTGATCTGTGCGCCAATCTCACAAGCATATGCAGATCGATTAGCATTAGCACCGATGGTGGTTGATAACCGAGACCCCTATAAAACCGCATTTACCGTTTCAATCGATTTGGCAACAACTCATACCGGGATCTCGGCATTTGAGAGAACAGAGACACTCAACGCGTTAGCAGATGAGAGTAAAACCGGCGCTGACTTTAATCGCCCCGGCCATATCTTCCCACTGATTGCTAAAGAGGGTGGCGTTTTAGAGCGTCGCGGCCATACAGAAGCTGCTGTTGATATTGTGACTTTAGCCGGTTTTAAACCCGCCGCTGTTATTTGTGAAATTTTAAAAGAGGATGGTGAGATGGCTCGCGAGAGTGATCTTATTCCATATGCTAAAGAGCATGGCTTACCGATTATCTCGATTCAAGATATCGTGAATTATCGCTTGATGCTAGAAGATGAATCTCTTCTGATGCCATTGAGTGAAGCGACATTACCCACGGAGTATGGCACATTTAAGATCTACTCCTTTCCTAATAAAAATGGGGGAGAGCCTCATATGGCGCTCTGTTCAGCTCTTCAAGAACATCAAACAGAGAAGGCTCACCAGGAAGCGACGGTACGAATCCATTCTGAATGTTTAACGGGAGATGTTTTTTCATCACTCAAATGTGATTGCCATGCGCAATTAGCTTTTGGATTAGAAGAGACAGCAAAAGCGGAGAATGGCATTCTTCTCTATCTGCGACAAGAGGGAAGAGGAATCGGTATTGTGGAGAAGCTGAAAGCCTATAAATTGCAAGAAGAGGGGTATGACACCATTGCCGCAAATCAGCTCTTAGGTCATGGTGCTGATGAACGGACCTATGATGAGGCGGCGGCGATTTTAAAATTTTTTGGTGTTAAAAAGGTCAATCTTCTCACTAATAACCCCGATAAAATTGCTGCGCTTAAAACTGCAGGAATAGAGGTTAAAGAAGGGGGGACACCTCGATTTGAGACGGCAGAAAATAGCGATTATTTAGATGTTAAGCGAGATCATATGGGACATAAAGGACTTACTCGTTAATTAATATAATAAAATATAATAAGTTTATCTCTTGAGTATATTACCCTGAATAAAGAGTATCGTGCTTTAGCGGGATTAGAGAGCTAAATATTAATAACTATCGATAACAACTATCGATAATGACGATCGATTAAGTGTGATAGCTCAAGAGCTAGAGATTAAAATTCGTTTTTAGAAGTTAGATATTAAAAGTTAGAAGTTAGAGATTAGATATTTGAGATTCAATATTCGATATAAAAAGTGAGGAAAAGATGAAAGTATTAGAAGGTCAATTAAGTATTCAAGGTAAAAAGATTGCGATTGTTGCAGGGCGCTTCAATAGCTTGATTACCAAGCAGTTGATTGAGGGAGCAAGAGATGGCTTAGTACGAAGCGGTGTCTCTGAAGAAGATATTACCCTCGCCTGGGTTCCTGGAGCCTATGAGATCCCTCTTATTGCGAAAAAATTTGCAGAAAAGAGCGATATTGATGCTGTGATCTGTTTAGGCGCTGTTATTCGTGGCGCTACTGCCCATTTTGAGTATGTTGCCGGAGAAGTTGCAAAAGGGGTAAGTCGTGTTGGTTTAGAGAGTGGTAAACCTGTGATGTTTGGTGTTTTAACAGTCGATACCATTGAACAAGCGTTAGAGCGTGCTGGTACAAAAGCAGGGAATAATGGTTTTGCTGCGGCGATGGGTGTTGTGGAAATGTTAAGCCTTATTGATGAAATCATCTAGCATGCAAGAGTGTTTTTAAGGTTTCCTTTTATTGTGTAATCTTGCTATCATGAGCGCGGAATAAGGTGCAATAACAAAGAACAATAAAAGAGAATAAAACAAAGTTATTGATAAAAGCCTTAATATCAAGTTTTTAAAGGATTTAGCAGACTATTTTTTTATTAACTTAGGAGGTCAACATGAGTAATGTAAACTCATTAAATACTCTCTCTACCTTAAAAGTAGGGGATAAAGAGTATCACTACCACTCAATCAAGAAAGCAGAAGAGAAATTAGGTGATCTTTCTCGTTTACCAAAATCGATGAAAGTTCTTTTAGAGAACTTACTCCGTTTTGAAGATAATGTTACAGTGAATGCTGACGATATCGCTGCAATTGGTGAGTGGGCTAAAAACCGCACATCTAAGCGTGAAATTCAATATCGCCCTGCACGTGTTTTAATGCAAGACTTTACCGGTGTACCTGCTGTTGTTGACTTAGCAGCAATGCGTGACGCGATGGTTAAAGCAGGTGGCGATGCAAAACATATCAATCCATTAGCACCAGTAGACCTTGTTATCGACCACTCAGTCATGATCGATAAGTTTGGTACAGATTCAGCGTTCGAAGAGAACGTTAAGCTCGAGATGGAGCGTAATGGTGAGCGTTATGAGTTCCTTAAGTGGGGTCAAAATGCATTTGATAATTTCCGCGTCGTTCCACCCGGAACAGGAATCTGTCACCAAGTTAACCTTGAGTATCTTTCACAAGTGGCATGGACCAATGAGAAAGATGGTAAAACTTGGATTATGCCAGATACATGTGTAGGAACTGACTCCCATACACCAATGGTGAATGGTCTTTCAGTACTTGCATGGGGTGTGGGTGGTATCGAAGCGGAAGCGGCGATTCTTGGTCAGCCTATCTCAATGGTGATCCCTGAAGTGATCGGTTTTAAATTAACCGGCAAATTGAAAGAGGGTGTCACTGCGACGGACTTGGTTTTAACAATTGTTGAAATGCTCCGTAAAAAAGGTGTTGTTGGTAAATTTGTTGAGTATTATGGCGATGGACTTAAAGAGCTTCCATTAGCAGACCGCGCAACAATCTCTAACATGGCGCCGGAGTATGGTGCTACGGTTGGTTTCTTCCCAGTAGATCAAATCACACTTGATTATATGCGTCTAACAGGTCGTGATGAAGAAGTTATCGCACGTACAGAAAGCTATGCAAAAGAGCAAGGTTTCTGGGGTAATGATCATGATGAGCCGGTATTTACAGATACGCTTGAACTTGATCTTGGTAGCGTAGAGCCTAGCATGGCAGGTCCTAAGCGTCCTCAAGACCGTGTCACTTTACCAAACCTTAAATCAGCATTTGATAAATTTGTTGAAGATTCAAAAGAAGATATCACCCTTTCTGCAGATATCACTTTAGATGGTAAAACAGAGACTCTCAATCAAGGGGATGTTGTTTTCGCAGCAATCACTTCATGTACCAATACCTCTAACCCAAGCGTTATGATGGCAGCAGGTTTAGTTGCAGAAAAAGCGGCAAAACTTGGTTTGACACGTAAGCCATGGGTTAAAACTTCTTTAGCTCCAGGATCTAAAGTTGTAAGTGAGTATCTCGATAAAGCAGGCTTAACGAAATATCTTGATGAAGTTGGTTTCAACTTAACAGGTTATGGTTGTACGGCATGTATCGGTAACTCAGGTCCATTAATTAAAGAAGTGGGTGAGTCGATTGATCAAAACGACTTCACAATGGCTGCTGTGATCTCTGGTAACCGTAACTTTGAAGGCCGTATCCATCCACAGATCAAAACAAACTGGATCGCTTCACCACCATTAGTCGTTGCATTTGCAATTGCAGGGACAACTCGTATCGATATCTCAAAAGATCCGATCGCTCAAGATAAAGATGGTAATGATGTTTACCTCAAAGATATCTGGCCTTCAAATCATGAGATTGCAGAAGCAGTTGCAAAAGTTGATGGCACAATGTTCCGTAAAGGTTATGAAGGTGTCTTCGACGGTGATGCTCACTGGCAGGCGCTTGATGTTGATAAGACAGAGACATTCCAATGGAATGAGAAATCAACTTATGTTCAACATCCTCCATACTTTGAGAAGATTGACCAACCGGTTGAAGCGGTTAAATCGATCGAAAATGCAAACGTTCTTGCATACTTTGGTGATTCAATCACAACAGACCATATCTCTCCAGCAGGGGTAATTATGGCAGGTTCACCAGCCGGTCTCTATCTCCAAGATAAAGGTGTAGCGCCTAAAGACTTTAACTCTTATGGATCACGTCGTGGTAACCATGAAGTAATGATCCGTGGTACATTCGCAAATATCCGTATTCGTAACAAGATGTTAACGGATGTTGAAGGTGGATATACAAAACATATCCCATCAGGCGAGACAATGCCGATCTATGATGCAGCAGTACGCTATGCAGAAGAGAATACGCCATTAATCGTTCTTGCGGGTAAAGAGTATGGTTCAGGTTCAAGCCGTGACTGGGCAGCGAAAGGTCCAAACCTTTTAGGTGTTAAAGCAGTTATTGCTGAGAGCTATGAGCGTATTCACCGTTCTAACCTTATCGGTATGGGAATCCTTGCACTTCAGTACAAAGATGGTCAAAATGCTGAAAGCTTAGGTTTAACAGGTGAAGAGTCATTTACAATTGCGTTAGATGACAATATCAAGCCAGGTCAAGATATCGAAGTCGTAGCACGTAAAGCAGATGGTAGTGAGGTGAAATTCACTGTCCTTTGCCGTATCGATACCCTTAATGAAGTAGATTACTACAAATCAGGCGGTATCTTACATTACGTTCTTCGTGAGATGATCAAAGAGCATAAATAATTATCGGCTATTGATAAGTAGATGCTTATAAACGAAAAGAGATGCAGATTGTTGCATCTCTTTTTTTGTTTTATGTAATAATACTAAGTGAAAGTTAACAAAAATTTAATAGAAAATTTAATAGAAAGTTAGCAGACAATTTTAGATAAGATAGGTAGCAAGAAATTAAGATATTAGTTGATGTTATATCATGGTACCGCAGAGGTATTTAGTTGATATCTTTGATGTTTAATAAGGAGAAAATCGATGAAGTTAATCATAAAAGTAGCTTCTTTATTTGCGATTGTTGCTGTTGTAACAGCCTGTTCAACTTGGGATGGAATGAGCAATAAAGAGAAGGGCATGGTCATCGGTACAGGTGCTGGTGCAGTCGCTGGTGCTGCGGTGACAGATACGATTTTAGGTACAGGGATTGGCGCTGCTGTAGGTGGTGTAATCGGTAACGAAGTTGGTAAAGCCCTCTAAATTAGTGCGATCTGCAACAAATTTTGCTAGCTTACTAGTCGTTAGTTGTAATCATCAATTTTTAATTAGACCCGTAGAGTAGTAGTTTTCTACGGGTTTTTTATCGTTTATTATCTATCATCTATTATCTACCGCCTGAAGCTGTGCAGTTGTATAAGCTTTATAGGCTAATGGGATTTCCCTTTAATTTTACCTAATTCACTCTCTTGCCGGCTCTCCCAGCGCTTTTTGGCCAATAGACGCATATCGGGAACAAGATCATGCTCATCGAGAATCTCTTCGCCAATCAGCTTCTCTAAGATATCTTCTAAGGTAATAATACCGAGCCAAGTTCCGTACTCATCATAGATAAAGGCAAGGTGTTGTTGCTCATCGAGTAGTTTACGAAAAGCATTTTTAACGCTGATCGTATCGGGAAAAACAAGGGGCTCTTCCGCTAGATCCATAATCTTTTCGCCGCCTTGTGCTACTTTAAGGAGATCATGACGAAAAAATATACCTAATGGATTCTCCTCATCATCAATAATGGGATATCGTGAAAATTGATTTTTTTCAATAAGATCCGTCAATTCTTGAGGATCGATATCCGGCTTAATTGCCGTTGTTACAACACGCGGAGTCATAATTGAGGTGATATCAACCTCATTGAGATCTAATACGTTAGCAATCACCTGCTGCTCTTTTGTCTCAATCTTCCCAAGCTCTTTCGCCAATTGTGATAGTGCCTTTATTTCAGCACGAAGATTGATCTCCTCCTTATTATTGCCAATAATGCGCAAAATCCGATCTGAAAGCCAGATAAAAGGGCGAAGAATTAGAATCATCGGATTGAGAATTCCCGGTAGGGTTGGCGCTATCTGACGCCAATATTTCGCCCCTAAAACCTTAGGGATAATCTCTGAAAGGATCAAAATAAGAATCGTCATAACAGCGGAAGCTACTCCTAAATAAGCGCTTCCATAGAGTGCTGTTACTTGAGCACCAACACCGGCAGCACCAGCCGTATGGGCAATAGTATTGAGTGTTAAGATTGCGACTAGTGGTCGATCAATCTTATCTCTTAGCGCTTTTAAACGAAGATAGAGCTGGGGTGATCGCTCTTTTTGCTGCGAGATAAAGGTGGGCGTTAATGAGAGTAGCGTCGCCTCTAATATCGAACAGAGAAACGAGACGGCAATAGAAAGAATAACGGTAAGTGTCAGTAGAACCATAATGACTCTAAAAATAGAAAAGAAGAGTCAATTATAACGAATTATTCATGCCTCTGCTGTAGCAATCATCGCTTTAGGCTGCATCTTCGCCTTATTTCACCTTATTCCACCTTATTTTTCTTTATTCTCTCTTTATCTTACTCAGGCAGCAGGCCAGTTGGTAATACTGTGATAAAAAAAATTGATGAGACTCTTTTTAATAAGATTAAATAGATCTATTAATATAATTCATTTTCATAATGATCAAAAAAGTATTAATCTGCAGTGGTAGGGTCGATTAAGCAGAGTGGATCGATCATCATCCGATCATTCTTCATTGAGAGGATCTTACATCAATGTTTAACACTTCAGCAGAAGGATAACTTTATGAGCGATAAAAAATATTTTACAACCGCAGCAGGTGCCCCCGTTGCGAATAACCAAGATTCTTTAACCGCAGGTCGCCGTGGACCGATGTTGCTTCAAGATGTCTGGTTTTTAGAGAAATTAGCCCACTTTGATCGTGAAGTTATTCCTGAGCGACGGATGCATGCAAAAGGATCGGGAGCTTTCGGGAAATTCACCGTTACCCATGATATTACCCAATATACCAGTGCAAAAATCTTCTCAGAAATTGGTAAAGAGACAGAGATGTTTGCTCGCTTTTCAACCGTTGCCGGCGAGCGCGGTGCGGCTGATACGGAGCGTGATATTCGAGGATTTGCGCTTCGTTTCTACACCGAAGAGGGAAATTGGGATCTAGTCGGTAACAATACGCCGGTCTTCTTTTTCCGTGATCCTTTAAAATTCCCTGATCTTAATCATGCCATTAAACGTGATCCACATACCAATATGCGCTGTCCTAATGCTAACTGGGATTTCTGGACATCGTTACCGGAAGCGCTTCATCAAATCACCATTACCATGAGTGACCGTGGTATTCCAAAGTCATATCGTCATATGCATGGATTTGGAAGCCATACCTTTAGTTTTATCAATAAAGAGAGAGAGCGTTTCTGGGTAAAATTCCACTTCCATACACGTCAAGGGATTGAGAACTTAACCGATAGCGAAGCAGAAAAGATTGTTGGTAAAGATCGGGAAGCGAGTCAACGTGATCTACACAATGCGATTGCCGAAGGAGATTATCCAAAATGGGATATGTTTATCCAGGTGATGACGCTTGAAGAGGCAGAAAAGATGCCTTACAACCCCTTTGATCTCACCAAAGTTTGGTATAAAAAGGATTTTCCATTGATTCCGGTAGGAACATTTGAGCTTAATCGTAATCCTGATAACTACTTCCAAGATGTTGAGCAAGCAGCCTTCAATCCGGCTCATGTTGTTCCAGGAATTGGTTTCTCACCAGATAGAATGCTACAAGGTCGACTCTTCTCTTACGGGGATGCTCAGCGCTACCGTTTAGGAGTTAATCATCATCAGATCCCTGTTAACTCTCCTAAATGTCCTGTTCATAGCTACCATCGCGATGGAGCAATGCGTGTTGATGGTAACCAAGGACGCCGTATTGCTTATGAGCCCAATAGTTATAGTGAGTGGACTGAAGCTCGTCACTTAGAAGAGCCAGAACTCGATCTTATCGGACCGGCAACGCGTTGGGATTTCCATGAAGATGATAATCACTATTTTGAGCAACCGGGCAAACTTTTCCGATTAATGACACCTGAAGAGCAGCAACGTCTCTTTGAGAATACGGCTCGAAATATGGGTGATAGCGAAGAGCAGATCAAAAAACGTCATATCTATCACTGCTATCAAGCAGATCCAGCCTATGGAAAAGGTGTGGCAGAAGCGTTAGGAATCGATATTAAGAGTGTTATTCCTGCGTAATTGAGGTAAACTAACTCCGTTCTAATCTTATCGCTGACCAAATCTTCTATTGCAGAGGGTAAAAGATAAGATTAGACCTGAATTTGAGTGAAAGAGGTAACAGTCTCTATTGCTAAATTGCAGATTCTTAAAACATTGAATTAACATTGAATTAACATTGGATTAACATTGGATTAAGTATTCTCCTTAGAGCAATATCTGTAATCTCTTATTGGAAATGCCCCATTTCTACCTTCGATCTTTTGATCTAATAGTAGAAATTGGGGCATCTTTTTTAGCTAAATTTGCTTGTTTTTGCTTATTTTAGATTCTTTAGATTATTTCAAATCATTTCAGATTTTTAATAGTCTATCTATAGTGGCATTTAATGACTTGTAGTCGCTCTTTAATTGCTTCCGAGCTTTTCTGCTGGCGCTTTGTGGAAACGAAGCAGAAGATAACCTAAAACTCCCGAAAGAATAGATCCTAAGAAGACACCAATCTTACTGAGATCTTGTAATTCTGCCGAGGTGAAGGCCAACATGCTAATAAAGAGACTCATCGTAAAACCGATTCCGCAGAGTAGGGCGATACCATAAACCTGCAACCAAGTCGCACCACTTGGGCGCTTGAAAATTCCCAATTTTTCTCCGATAAAGACCATTCCAAAAACGCCGATCTGTTTTCCGACAAAGAGTCCTAATGTTACCCCTAAAACAACAGGATGGGTCAACATGGAGAAATCAAATCCTTTGAGAGAGACGCCGGCATTGGCTAATCCAAAGAGCGGAATGATTAAGAAGCTGACCCAATTGCTAAGAGCGTGTTCCCATGCAATGAGAGGTGTTTCCCCTTTCTTATTCTCTTTAACACCATTGAGTGGAATGGTCATCGCTAAGACAACACCCGCGAGCGTGGCATGAATCCCTGATTTTAAGACAACAAACCAGAGGATAGCGCCCACAACGATATAGACGAATGGTTGTATAATTCGGCGGTAATTACAGAAGATCAAAATGATCAAACAGAGAAGCGCCGCTAAGAGATAACTCAACTGTAAGGAGTCACTGTAGAAGATCGCGATAATCAAAATAGCCGCTAAATCATCGATAATGGCTAAAGCGGTTAAAAAGATCTTAAGAGAGACGGGGACACGACTGCCTAAGAGTGCCACAATCCCAAGCGCAAAAGCGATATCTGTAGCTGTGGGAATTGCCCAGCCGTGAAGCGCGACAGAATCTGCACTATTAAGCGCAAAGTAGATCAATGCCGGAACTGCTAACCCTGCAAAAGCCGCTAATCCAGGTAAAATACGCTGTGTATTTGTTGCAAGCTCTCCACTAATGAATTCTCGTTTCAATTCGAGACCGACATAGAGAAAGAAGATCGCCATCAAAGCATCATTGATCCAATGAAGTACCGACAAGCCGGCAATATGGCTCTCTAAAATAGAGACATAGAGGTCTGATAATGCACTATTGGCGAGAATAAGCCCAATAATTGCTGAAAGCATTAAGATAATGCCGCCTGCAGTTGGAAGTGTGAAAAAGTACTTAATTTTTTGATACATCTTGGCTCCTAAAGTGAGTCAGGTGTTTGTAATTTTCATTGATATTTTCAACGCGAAAAATCAGTGTACTAAAATTTTTAGCGACAAAATATGGAAATTTATACAGTTTATGGTTAAAAATTAAGCAATATAAACCTCAAAATGGTATCCAATCGACCATCTCAACTCTCCTAGAAGGGGCTAGCGAATATCCATGCCTCATGCAAATTCCCGATTTTACAAGGCTTAACTGATGATTTTGTTACAATATTGCGGGACAATTTCAGAAGCAGGTCCATAATAAGCTTCATCAAAGAGCGTTGCTCCTTGGGTCGGTTCGAGGTTGAGTTCTACACTATGTGCCCCCACCATCTTCGCAATCTCTACAAAGCCGGCAGCAGGATAGACATTTCCAGAGGTACCAATAGAGAGAAAAAGATCAGCCTCTTCTAAAGCTTGGTAGATTCTCTCCATCTCTAGCGGCATCTCCCCAAACCAAACGATATGAGGGCGCAGATAACCTCGTCGTTGGCAGCAAGGGCAGAGGCTCTCCTCTGTTATGGCACTTTTCCAATCGAAGATCATTCCACTTGTTAAACAGCGAACCTTAAGTAGTTCTCCATGCATATGAATCAATCTCTTTGATCCGGCACGTTCATGGAGATTATCGACATTTTGTGTGACAAGGAGGAAATGATCCCCTAATTGCTCTTCTAAATGAGCGAGCGCAAAATGTGCTGCATTGGGCTTTACCATTTCCGATTGTAATTGCGCCCGGCGATCATTATAGAATTGTTGTACTAATTGCGGATTTTGCCGAAATCCTGCAGGAGAGGCGACCTCTTCAATAGGATGATTTTCCCATAAACCATCGGTGGCACGAAAGGTGCGAATACCAGATTCTGCTGAAATGCCGGCACCGGTCAAAACAACGATTCTCGGCTTCTTTTGAGGGAATAGTTTTTCAGATTGTTCGTGACCGATCTTTTTATTCTTGATCTTTTCGTCATTGATCTTTTTCTTCTTCATATTCTCCATACAGACTCTCCTTTCTAAATTTCATTTTTTCAATCTTAGATTAAGGTTAGCATCTGTTATGGTTTCTTTACTCATTTTTATCTATTTGATTTAAAATCACTTTAATTGACCTAATAGCTTTATTTATCAAAATTTATATGTAGGATAATGACATTAATTGAAAGAACGTCTAGAATGTCGACATTTTCTGAGCAAAGATTATTAAATTTTTAAAATTTATAAGATATTAGGGTAAAAGAGTTATGGGTACTATTCTGATTAAAAATGGCATCATTGTTGATACTGACCATGAGTATCGGGCAAACCTGCTGATTGAAGGGGAGAAGATCATTGCAATTACTGATCAAACTCCAAATGCCGATGAAGTCATTGATGCCGAGGGAAAGTATATCCTTCCCGGCGGTATTGATGAGCATACCCATTTAGGCTCCTTTGGTGGTATGGGCTTTGAAACAACCCATGCCGCACTTGCTGGTGGTACAACGATGGTGATCGATTTTGCACCGATGCATGAAGGTGAAACATTTAGTGATGCGATTGAAGCGCATGATCAAACAGCGGTGGGGATAGCAAGCTGTGATTATGCATTTCACTCAATGGTAATGGGCGGTGGGCATAAAGGGCTCTTTGATGATATAAAAAACCTCCCAAAACATGGGGTCTCCACTATTAAATTATTGATGGGGTATAAAGGTAGTGAGTATTACTCAAATGATGAAACCATTATGCACTGTATGCGAGAAGCGAGAAAATATGGGATCACCACCATGCTCCATTGTGAAAATAGCGATATGATCTCCTATTTGACAGAGATCTTAGAGAAGGAAGATCCGGAACAGACAATTGATCACTACTACTCACGCCTTCCTATTACTGAGGTAGAGGCAACACGTCGGGGGATCGATATGGCGATCTTAACACGAGCGCCGCTCTTTATAGTTCATGTGACGCTCGAAGATTCGATGTTAGCGATTCGCGATGCCTATCAGAAGGGATATCCGATCTATGGCGAAACATGTACACACTATCTCACACTGCATAAGTCCTACTTAGGGCTTCCTTATTTTGAAGGTGCTAAATATGTCTGTGCGCCCCCATTGAGGGATAAATCGAATCAAGCACCTCTCTGGGAAGGGCTTCGCCGAGGTTGGTTAACGGCAGCAAGTTCCGATCACTGTGCTTTAGTGGGCGGATTTCAGAAGAAGAAGGAGGGATATGGCGATTTTGCAAAAATTCCTAATGGCGTTCCCGGCATGCAAGAGCGGATGTCGATGCTTTGGACCTATGGTGTTGAAGCAGGCCATATTAGCCGGCAAAAATTTGTAGAGATTACGGCAAGTAATCCCGCAAAATTGATCAACCTTCCGCATAAAGGGCGTATTGCTGTGGGCTGTGATGCGGATATTTTAATTTGGGATCAAAATTATGAAGGTGTGATTCATAATAGCGATCTCTGCCACGGAATCGACTATTCTGCATTTGAAGGATTTAAAATTAAAGGGCGTGCAGATAAAGTTTTCCTTCGGGGAAAATTGATGGCGGAGAAGGGGAAATTTGTTGGTGAGAAAGGGCAAGGAAAACGCCAATATGCAAAACCCTTTGGTCGCTGCTTCGATTACTTAAAACATTCTCCAGAACCTCTAACTTAGTTTGATGATTCGATCTCATCATCATTTGCAATAAGTGTAATAAGTTAATTTAAGAGAGTAAGAGAAGTATAGTCCTCCCACTTTCGATCTGTTTTTAATGGCCTTAATAGATTCCTTAATAGATTCCTTAATAGATTTATTGGAGATTAAGCTTAAAATAGTCAAAAGTGGGTTTTCTCTATCCACCACAACAGCTACTTTTAACGGTTGCTTTTGCGGGATTATTTTCAGCGCTATTTTTCGCATTGCCAGCGCTATTATCTAGCTCTGTCATCAATGCCGTTGCAAGCCCTTGATCTACTATGCTACTTTTAGCAAGATCTTCTACCTGGCTATTGGCTGGCGTTAGGGCAAATTTTCGATCTTCTCGCTTACAGTTACAATTTTTACAGGTACAGGTTCCCGGCGGGCAATCACACATCACCTCCTCAACAGCAAAGGCTTTTTTCGCCTCGAGCGCCTTTTCAATCTTGGCAATATCTTCAAAAGAGAGAACTCTATTCTCAATCATCTCGACAATACGGCTTCCAATCTTTCTTGCACAGATATGGCCGGCATTTTCTCCAATATGGCGACTGCGCTCACCTTCGGCAATAGTAGGAAAGTAGACATTGTAGCGACCCCGTTTTCGAATGCCGACAACCCCTTTACTCACTAAGCGAGAGAGCATTACCTGAATCGTATTAGGTTTCCAGTCGGTCGATTTGCTTAAAATGGTGATCATTTCCTGGCTAGTGGCTTGGTTTTGGGACCATAAAACCTGCATAATGCTATATTCAGCTGGTGATATCTTGTTTTTTGTCATTATTATCGCCCTCGATTCGATCTAGAAGTTGATGGGTAAGCTATGAGAGATCAACTCGCCCCTTAATAAAACTTTAATAAAACTTTAATAAAACCTCAATGAAACATTGATTCATGAAATATGACTCATGAAATATGATCGATAAGAGATAATCAATCAAGTAAGATTGGGGTAGAGTGGTTAAAATAAAGGAGTTGATCTACTTATCTTTCCATTATAGATCAAAAGTAAGATCAATTTCGGGGAAATAGCATAGTGATCAGGATTTTAAGTTATACTACCCTCTTTTATAATGATCGATCGATGGGGGATTGAATCGAAAATATGCCTATTCATTCATTTCAAGAACTTCAGCACTCACTTGAGCGTGATGATCGCTCGTTACCGCTCTATCAGAAGATTAAAGAGTTTATTCTCGAAAAGATTGCGCTCAGAGAGTGGCGCCCCCATCAGAAGCTCCCCTCTGAAAATGAGATCTCTGCCGCTTTAAATGTTAGCCGCATGACGGTGAATCGTGCCTTTAAGGAGCTGACAGAAGAGGGGTATCTCTTTCGGGAGAAGGGCTCTGGAACTTTTGTCGCAGAGCCATTTCAATTAACCCCCTTTTTTGAGCTCTTTCCGATCTCTCAGGAGATTGCTATTGAAGGGAACCAATATGGCGTTCTTATCTTAGAGCGTAAGCGCCTTGCATTCGATGAGGTCCCTTTTGCGTCCCACTTTCAACTTACCGATGAAGAGGCGGCAGATTTCCCCTTTCTCTATAGTGAGATCCTCTATCTAAGCAATGGCGTTCCGATTCAGTATGAGAAGCGAACGTTACTTGCCGCTTTTGCCCCCCGTTATGAAGAGGAGCATTTCCTTCACCATTGTAGTAGTGCTTATCTGCTCAATTTAGTGCCGGCACTGTCGCAAAAACATCGATTAGAAGCAATCATTCCCTCTTTAGAGTTACAGAAGATCTTAGCGCTTGATGGCGAAGAGGCTTGCTTTAAGGTGATCGAGAAGTTCCAGATTCAAGAGAAACTTCGTTCTTATGCAGAGCAGTTCTATCCTGCATCTCGCTACCAGTTCCATAGCCGTATTTAAAATCAATTATTAAATAAATCATTAGATCATCAAGCCCCTTATCTAAAATTCATTGATAGAGCTTATTTTTATTTTATAGAATGCACTCAAACTCAATGAGGTTAATTATTTTTAATTATTTGATATTGATCATCTATTTCTAAATTAGCGGTGATTTTTAACCTTTTTTTCAAAAAGAGTGATCTTTGGGGCTTTATTATTTATTTTTTTACGGCTAGACTATACCCCTATAGTTAACAAGCTGTATAGACAACTATACACTATAATCCTGTATATACAACTTATAAATTATAGCTTGTGAGATATAGCGCAACTCAGAGTGGAGTGCGTAAAGATAGAAAATAGATATAAAAAATAAAGTAGTTACAAAAGTAGTTATAAAAATAGTTATAAAAATAGTTATAAAAAACAGCAATAATAAGGGACAAAAATGATTGATATTACGTTGCTCGCAGCGGTATTTTTAGTAGGCCTTAATGGGTCGCTGCATTGTGTAGGGATGTGCGGGCCGATTGTCGGTATTTTAGGGATGAATACAGAGGCGGATACACACCGTAAACGGATAGGGACGGCCATTTTTTATAATTTGGGTCGAATCTCTACTTATGTGATTTTAGGTTTTGTAGCGATGCTTTTGAGTATTGCGATGCAAGATCTCAAACCGTTGCAGATAGTGATTCGCTATTTTTCAGGTGTGATTATGCTCTTTGTAGCACTACAACTGATCGGCTTTCCTCAATATCTTGCTTTTATTGAAAAACCGCTTAACAAGCTCTCGCGCCCAATCTCTCAATTGACGCGCAAATTCTTCCCCATTAAGAGTCTAAAAGGGGCTTATGTTGCCGGGCTTGCATGGGGTCTCCTCCCTTGTGGCATGGTCTATATGGCATTTGCGATGAGCTTAGGGGTCGAAAACGTGCTTGCTGCACCATTAGTCATGCTCTTTTTTGGTTTAGGAACTTTGCCGATGATGTTGACCTTAAGTGTCTCCGGCAACTTCTTTGGAAGCTTCTTTAGCTCCCCTAAAGCACGAAAGATCTCGGGAGTTCTTGTTTTAGCGATGACCATTTTCTATATGGGATCGATGCTGATGAGCGATCTTGGAATCGGTGGCGGACATGATCATCATGGACATGGAATGATGGATCACTCACAGATGGACCACTCTCAAATGGATCACAGCGGCATGGATCATGCGGGAATGGGGCATGAGATGATCGATCATAGTGCGATGGGGCATAGTGAAATGGATCACAGCACTATGGATCATAAGGCAATGGACCATACGATGGATCACACGATGGAGCATCAGATGCAAAATCACTCCGAGACCAATCATGACTTGATGGATCATAGTCAAATGAATCATTAAGCGTTGAAAGATCGTTGGGGATCAGACCTTTGAAATTAGGCCCTACGATCAGAGCATCCCTATGATGCTACAACGCTATTTCTCCGGCGAAGGAGAATTGAATTCTCAATCGCCCTCTATTAGGCGATTCAGCCCGCGCCGGCAAAAGATGGTGCAGAGCTATTACGCTTAATCCCCAATATGAGTATCGCTATCAGCCTGCAAAGCGGGATGGGCAAGCGGTTGAATATGATTATCTCTTCACGGTGACCTTTTCAATCGAAAAGAGATAGCAGAGAGGTTATAAGAGAATTGATAATCGATAGTTTTATCACTATCGATAGATAACGATCCCCTAGTAATATTGATAGAGAATGCATCCTATCAATTACAAAAGCCGACACGATCATCGCGATCATGCCGGCTTTTTTTTCCTTAAAACTAATGCTTAAAGAGGGCAAAGTAGAGAACTGCTAACGCAACTGCATCTAAAATGAGAAGCAGGATGAGGTAGAGGAGTTCATCGCGTCTAAAGAGTTTTCCTTTTTCAGATTGAGAATCTCCCGCTTCTATCACTCCATCTGCTGTAGGCGCTGTTCGATGTTCCTTCTTCGCCCAGATATAGAGCGGAACACCTAGCGTTAATAGTAATGGAATGACGGCAACATAGAGGCGATTGCTGGCGTAGAGCATAAAGGCACAGAAGAGAAAACCGACCAAGCCACTCATTAATGCCAAGATTCTACGCTTCTTAATCACCTCATTATCCCCTTTAACTGCATATTTAAAGAGGAAGAGGGTAGTGGCAAGATAGGCGGGAATCACCATTACCGAGGTGATATCTACCATTGTATTCCAGGCATCTTTAGAGAAGTAGACCAAGATCATCGCGATCTGCATAATACTACTGCTAATCAGTAGCGAGTATTTTGCAGCGCCGCGACTATTTTTAATGGAGAGGAATTTAGGGAAGGTTCCATTTTCAGAAGCGGCCATCGGGATCTCAGCACAGAGCATGGTCCAAGCGAGCCATCCTGTCATCACCGAGATAATTACGCCGATACTCATAATCATCGAACCGGCCTCACCAATAACGAGCTTTAAAACCTCTGCCGTAGAGGGTGTTGCCATCTTCGCTAAAGTATCTTGACTCGCTACACTATAGGGCAAAATAGAGAGCGCAATATAGATAAAGAGACTTAAGAAGAAGCCGATCAAGGTGGCTTTTCCTACATCTTTGGGATTTTTCGCATTCCCAGAGAGGACAACGGCACCCTCAACCCCTACAAAGACCCATAAAGTTACCATTAAGGGATTGGTGATCTGTCTCCCGGGGGAGCCAAGCTCACTCATTGTATGGGGATCATTTCCCCAGAAGTTATGCGTTAAATTACTATAATCGAGCATCACTCCCACAACGATAATAAAGATCAAAAGAGGAATTGTCTTGCCGATTGTCCCGATAAAGTTGATAAAGCCGGCCACTTTTACACCACGACTCACAAGGAGGTTATATCCCCAAATAAGAATCGAACCGCAGATAATAGAGTTTAAGTTATTTCCATTGGTAAAAACGCCGGGGAAGAAGGTATTGAGCGCATCCATTAAGATCACGGCAAAGGCGACGTTGCCAAAGATCGTCATAAGCCAGTAACCCCAAGCGACGAGAAAGCCGGCAAAGGGGTTGAAGCCTTCATGGGCGTACATATAGATCCCCGCTTTTAGATCGGGGCGAGCATTGGCTAAGATACTAAAAGAGTTTGCGATAAAGAAGAGACCGATACCGGTAATAATCCATGCGATAATTGCCGGTCCCGGCGCGGAATATTGAGCAATATTTTGGGGAAGACTATAGACACCGCCCCCAATCATGGAGCTCATAACGATTGCAATTAGGGCGATTAAGCCCAATTTACCACCTTTTGATTGACCCATTATTGATGAATCCTCACTTTTTATATTTTTGTAAAAATTTTTATAAAAATTTCTGTAAAACTTCTGTAAAAGTTCTGTAGTAGTGTAAATAATGTGAATAGTGAACGAGTATGAATTTAACTACAACTTAACCCAACCTCCCCAGACGGAGATAATGCCGGCAATCGCTAATAGCAGAAGGATCAGAAGATAGAGCACTTCCACTTTTTGAAAGATCGGCGCACCATCTCTCTTCTCCCAGCGAGACCAGATAAATACCGGAATTCCCAATGCTAAGAGGACGGGAACCATTACCACATATTGAATACCGCCGGCATAGAACATAAAAAGGCCAAAGAGAAAACCGATCAAACCACTTAAATAGGCAAGCGTTTTACCTTTTTTAGCATACTTCTCATACTCTTTTTGCGTGCAGAGCTTAAAGAGGAAGAGCGTAGTCCCAAGATAGGCCGGCAACATAATAAGACTTGAGATACTGAGCATTGTTTGCCACGCATTATTGGAGAAATAGACCAATAACATCGCCGCCTGCATAATGATGCTACTGACGAGCAGTGAGAATGATGGGGTCTGATTCTTATTCTGCTTGGCAAAGAGCGAAGGGAAGGTTCCATTTTGTGCCGCTGCCATCGGGACTTCTGCACAGAGGAGTGTCCAAGAGAGCCAGCCGACAAGAACGGAGATCATCAGCCCAATATTCATCAACCATTGCCCCCAATTGCCAACAGCTTTACCCAATACGCCGGCAGTGGAAGGGTTGGGAACTTCTGCAATCTCATGTTGCGCCATAAAACCAAAGGGAAGGATCGAGAGCAGAATATAGATCGTTAATACCACTAAAAAGCCGATTAAAGTAGCTTTCCCGACATCGGCAGGATTTTTCGCTCGGCCTGAGAGAACCACAGCCCCTTCAACACCGATAAAGCACCATAAGGCCACTAACATTGGTGACATAATCTGCTTAGGAATAGAGCCAAGATCCTCACTGGGTGCCGGCGCACTATGACCCCAGAAGTTCTCCGTAAAATGGCTGAACTTAAAGAAGAAGAGCATAATAATGATAAAGAGCGTTAAGGGGATAAGGTTACTCATCGTCCCGACCATATTGATAAAGCTCGCTGTCTTGATACCACGAAGAACTAAGAAGTAGTAGAGCCAGATCAAAATGGAGCCGAAGATAATGGAGTTGAGATTATTCCCCCCGGTAAATTTCCCCGGGAAGATATAGTTCATTGCATCCATCAAGATAACGGCAAACGCGACATTCCCAAAAGCGGTCATGAGCCAGTAGCCCCAAGCGACGACAAAGCCGATAAAGGGGCCGAAACCTTCACGCGCATACATATAGACCCCCGATTTAAGATCGGGGCGAATATCAGAGAGGATGCGAAAAGAGTTGGCAATAAAATAGACCCCAAAGCCGGCAATAAGCCAGGCGATAATAATGGGGCCGACAGCAGAGTGGAGCGAGGTGTTTTGCGGCAGACTATAAACCCCACCGCCTAACATTGAACCTACAACAATGGCAATCAGTGCAAAGAAGCCCAATTTAGAAGCCGGCTTCGTTGCTTGTGCTGCTTTTGATGCTTGCTTTTTCATAATGGATCTCCTTAACCGCGTGCGGTACGAATCGCATGAGAACGTTGCTTTCTAAATTTTACGGTCGGCTCGATCGGCGCGCGATCCTCTTCAATAATCGCTCGAACCCAGAAGTCCCCCGATTCATCGATATGAACACCTTGTAGCTCATGTTCAAAGCCGGGGAATTTCTTATCAAACGCTTGTAGCGCTTCAAGATAAGCGATGACACCACTATCTTCTTTAGAGAGACGCTCGCCAGGCATTAAAACAGGAATACCGGGAGGGTAAGGGGTCACCATTGTGGCGGAGATGCGCCCTTTAAAATCCTCTAATTTAACAACTTCAGTCTGATAACGAACCACCTTCTGGAAAGCTTCTGCCGGAGAGATCTCAGCAATAGGATCAGCATTCACCGCATTATTGATCTGCTTCATCATATCGGCCGATTTCATCTCATCGTGCATCTTCTGACAGAGTGCTTTTAGGGTCATCCCTCGATAGTGATCCCCTTGAGCGGCTAGAGAAGGAATCGCTTCGAGTGCCGGCGTATCACTGTCGTAGAGTCTCTTAAATTCGAGGAGCGCTTCTACCAATGTTCCCCATTTCCCTTTTGTTGTTCCAACAGAGAAGAGAATTAAGAGGGTATAATCACCAGTTCGGGCAATTTCAATTCGACGATCATCGAGGAAACGGGTCATCACATATCCCGGAATTCCCATCGCTTCATAGGTGCCATCCGCGGTAATGCCGGGGCAGGTAATCGTCACTTTTACTGGATCGAGCATACTATCGGTATCTGCTAGATCCTCGGCGCTAAATCCATGCCAATCCTCACCCGCTCGAAGTTGCCAAGCGCGGGGATCATGAGTTAAAAGCTCTATCGGCGCCTCTTCAAAGCTATAATGACGATTCTCTTTCTCAGAGTAGATTTCACGCGGTTGGAGCAGATCGAAGAACCAAGATTCTTCTCCCTCTTCCTCCTGCAGTCGGCGTTTAATAGAGACAATCGATTTTCGGAAAGCGATCGCCTCTTCAAGAGATTCTTGTACTAAAGAGTAACCCGATTGGCCGCTCATCATATTAACGGCAACATCGATCGATGCAATGATCGGATAGTAGGGCGAAGTGGTGCCATGCATCATAAAGGCATCATTAAAGTCTTCAAAATTGAGTGGTGCTCGATCACTCTTCTTCACATGAATCATCGACGCCATTGAGAGTGCCGGCAACATCTTGTGGGTCGATTGTACGGCAAATATTGTCGGTCGATGGGGATCATTATCTTCAACATCCATCGCAAAACGTGCCTTATAGAGAGGATGAAACTTTGCATAGGCGTACCAAGCCTCATCAAAATGGATACGCGGTACCGATTCGCCAAGATGAGAGACCACATCTTTAATGTTGTAGCAGAAGCCATCATAAGTACAGTTCGTGACAACGGCATAAGTGGGCGCCGGTGAGATAGCATCCTTTGTTAAAGGACTTGCGGCAATTAAACTATCGATATGATCTTTGGTTAATCTTTTTGTCGGAATCGGGCCGATCAGACCGAAGCCATTTCGTGTCGGTTGAAGATAGACAGGACGCGCCTGAGAGAGTGTTAAGGCGTGATTGATCGATTTATGACAGTTGCGATCTACAGCCACCATCTCATTAGCACCTACGGCACCTTGCGCCACGATTCTATTGGAGGTAGAAGAGCCTCCGACACCATAGAAAGTCCAATCAGCTCCAAACTCTTTTGCCGCAATCGCTTCCGACTTTTTTGGCGGCCCTTCATGAATGAGATAATCTCCCATCTCCGCCGTAGCGACACCAATATCGGAGCGGAACATATTCTCCCCATAAAATTTAAAAAACTCTGCGCCAACAGGATGCTTTAGATATGCCATTCCTCCCATATGTCCGGGGCAATCCCAATAGTAATCACCATCTTCGGTAAACTCTTTTAAAGTCTTAAAGTAGGGTGGCAGCATCGCTTCATAGTGGCGACGAATTGCTCGGTCGATGCGATTGGCTAAAAAGGGAGGCGTTTCTGAATAGAGATAGATATACTCCTTCATCTCTTTAAGGAGATCGATCGGCAGATTATGAGTAATCGATTCAACCGAGAGGAGAAAGATGGGCGTTTCTGGATTTCTAGCGCGAAAAGTGGTTAAAAAGTGTAGCGCATCAGCGCCATCTGACTCTTTACCGCTCCAAAAGAGCCCAACACCTCCAAAGTGAGGCATCTGCGCAACGATTGCCGTTGCCTGTGGTAGAGATTCAACCACTGTAAATTGATACCCCAAAGCACTCAGAGCACTCTGTAACTCTTTCAATCGTTCATTGAGTCTATGGAAAGGATGATCGCTATACTCGGAAAAATCATTAATAAAAAGAATATCTCTATTATATTTCATCTTAAACTCCTCATTAAATGGATAAAGGCGTTATTTCATTAACAATATATAACAATTCCAGGCAAAAATTTATATTGTTTTAGCGCATTTAAGCTCATTTTTAGAGATATTTACCTTAAATAAAGAAATCATGATATATGTCAACTTATATCAATAAATGAGAAAGATTTTCCGCTACCTGTGACAATTTTTGTTATGATTTGTTGTTCTGTACAGTAGTTTCACTAGACCCAAACAGCACATATTTTATGTGTTCTAATGGATGCTATTTTACAGAAAGGGCTAAAGTGCCCAATATCCTTATTGGTGAATTCCATCACAATTCATCCTACTCATTGAGGATCACTTTCTCCCAAGGTATAAAAAATTGTGAAAATCTGTATCACTACTCATAATCACATCTCTTAAAAACAATAAACCTTAATGGGAGTATCCATTCAATTGCCGGCATAGCGCCGGCTTTTTGTTTTTTTGGGGGGAAAACATTTTTAAACTTACGTATGTGATTAAATAAGGAAGATAATAACAAATTTATTATTTTTATAAGCCTCAAAACTGTACTTTATTTCTGTACTTCATTTGTTAAGAATCAATACAAGATATAAGTTTTGTTCTGTTATTTAACGTTGTTGGTATCTCCAACGATTTATCACTTTTTCCATGTCTTTTAAATTAGAGGCTGCCTTTTGCCAGCCTAAATCAAAATCAATATCGCTTGATTTAGGAAGCTGATCTTTTTCTAAGTTTTTAATCATAATTCTGGAAGGTAGTGTTGCCGCCTCACCTAAAAATATAGCTTCTTGTCGGCGTAATCCTGATAACATCTTGGTTAAGCCTGTCATTGAGTCAGGCAAAATACTTTTGACATGTTCTCGATCAGTATCATTTGTTATACGCAAGACAATCCAAGAATTACATTGAGAGAGGACCGTAGCCTCTACCTCACTTGGACGTTGCGATATTAAAAATAATCCAACGCCATATTTTCTACCTTCTTTTGCGATTCTTCTAATTGCTGATTGAGCGGCCTCATATTGAGCCTCACCTTTATTCGGGACATAACGATGGGCTTCTTCACACACAAGAAGAACAGGACTATTTTGTCTTTCCTCTTCTGACTGCCATACTTTTATTTGAAATATAATTCGGGCAATAGCGGCACTTGTAATTCCAGCAATTTCATTGGGTATGCCTGATAGATCTACTATTTGGATAGACGTCTCTGAGGTTAAAAATTGACTAAGAATACTAGGTAAAGGATCGGCCTTGCCATCCCAACCTTTCATCATGAACTTTAATCTACCATCTTTTAAGAGAGAGCTAATTTTACGAATAACTTTATTGTAGTCTTCATGTTGGTTTTTATTTGTATTAGTTGGACGCTGTTTATTTATTTCTCCAATTAAACCTTCTGTATATAGTTCATTATTTTTTTTCCCAAATTCATCTATGCCATTCGGATCTCCCAAAATATATGGGATGGGAGAATCGACTGTTAATAGACTTTTATCTAATAATAACTTATTTGCGGCCTGTTCACGGATTGCTATTAATGCGTTCTTAACTATATTAGATTGAGATGTAGCTGCATACTCTGTCTTTCCTATAAATAAACTTATAGTTTCTTCAAGATCTAATAGCCAATAAGGAAGCTTTAATGATCCTTCATCTGTAGATAGGCGTTGATGATTTGGAAAAGCTTTTCCATATTCATTATGAGGATCTAAGATAATAATCTGTGGATGCCAACGTTCATAGTGAGCAATATTCCCTCGTTCTAAGATGCTATGCAATACAGCTGAGACTGTTCCTGATTTTCCTGATCCTGTAGACCCTAATATTGCGGTATGCTTTCCAAGCAATTCATTAAGTTCAGCATAACAGGGGGATCCTGAACCAACATGCTCTCCTAAATGAATAATTGCACCTTGTGTATTACCATATATATATTTCAGTTCGGATTTTTGTGTAATGTAAATGGTTTGTTGAGGGAGAGGGTATGTAGCAACACCTCTCTGAAATTCTAAAGAAGGGCTCTCATCTGCACCTATTCTCCACTCACCCTCACCGAATAGATCTGCCTCTATAATTCTTTCATCGGAAGATACAATAGGGATTCCATTCTCTAATTCGTAGTCAGCTTTCATTCGTAGGCGACTAACTAAACCATAAATTGATTTTCGCCCAAAATGTACTTTTATAATAGAACCAAACTGGCCTATAGGATAGTTTTCTCCCGCAAATACCCTAGATAGATCTAATAGTAGGGGGTCTAATTCTGCAATAATACGAGTACCATCAACTTCGATAATTTTACCGATAGCAAGATTATCAATAGGTTTAATAAGTTGGTTTATCATGTTAAATCCGTCCTTCTAAAATTTGAGTTAAATTTTCAAACTTCCACCATTTAATATCATTTTCAGAAATTATCTGTTGATCTGCATGATAAAATCCCTTATTAGCAAAAATTAATAATTGCTTGTTTATATCAGGATTATTATTCCAGTCTTTAATAATACCAGTTGGTTCATTATCGCTGATAAAAGCTAAGACAGTTAAATTACCTTTAGAGTTTTTGAGGCCTCTCTCAATTTCTAAATTGATGTGTGAATCTCCAAAACTATAACCACTAATTAATAAGACTTTTTGTTTTCCATTTTGAGGATTTAAAATACCTCTTGCTTTATGCATCAAGTATGCATATGGATCTAACTGCGTTTCTCTATATTTAGTAGATGCAGGCCATATCATTATTTTTGCTGATGGATCTTTTTGAAAGTTAAGTCGATTGTTAACTCTAAACGGAGTGAAAGAAGAAGGATCCTCTGACCAATTGATGGAGCCATGTAGTTTTAAGACTTTAGCTTCTAAATCACTTTTTTCAAATACATCAGGGTTCCACCATCCTGATACTCCTCCCTCTAAGCCATCGGCATATTTTATTTTTGAAAGGGCTAAAGCATCTTCTATTAAAGTATCGTAATTCATCACTAGATAATCGATACATTCTGATGACTTTTTACCTGGTCGAATAGGTCGATGTAATGATTCAATAAATTTAATATGCGTATCAATTGTTACATCTTTGTTTATCACAGAAAAGATGGCTAATTTAATTTCTTCAACAGCTTTTAATAATTGATCATACTTATATCTTTTCCTATTGATCGAAATAGAATTATCATCCACGTTTCTATTAAAGCGACGAGCTGTAATGGCTAACCAATCAATTAATTCACTGAGGTAATCTTCAATATGAGCAGCGGGATTGGCTCCCTTAAACTTAGATTGAATGGCTTTTAAAATTTCTTTAGATGTGGTAGAAAGGCTATTGTCTCTCAAGACCTGTTCCGTCAGCTTATTTGTTAAAGGCAATCCGGCGCAGAAACTTGCCCCTGCTCCTAATAAAACAATTTTAGAGTGGGTTAAAAGCTCTTCTAATTTGCGAATAACTTCTTTAAAATCATTTCTCTCAAAAATACTGGTGTTTAATGACATAGAATCCTCTTTTGATATTCTGAATTTTATAGTCAAATTAATATTATTTCCTAACAACTTCCCCTGTCGTGTTATTCATACGATATTGATTTATAGTCCCATCACTAATTTTTTTTACTACTTCTATAATGGTTCCTAAAGGGACATTAAACCATTCTTGTGGCTGATATCGACTCCCATCTTTTCCTATTAAAGTAACTTTAAGCCTTTGAGCTTCGAGGAAAGTATGCGTTAATCTTTCAAGTTTATGAGGATCGACATGCCGGCATTCGAAAAATTTTACGAGCTCGACAGGTGCTTCTAGAAAAGCGATATCATTCTCGGCATTCTTAATCCGATCTTCAATCGTTGTTGTTGTAAACCCAATTTTATAAAGGTTTTTATATACTGTTAGGGTAGGGTTATTACTTAAAGAGCGTAAAATATAGAGATAACCTAAAGGTTTATCTTTATGAGAAATATTGAGCAGGGACTCTGTGACAGCATCAGCACCTTGTAAGATACGACGTCCATTATCTTCCTTATATAAAGAAGCAGCCAAAGATCGCATTAGCATATTTGACTCTAATCCATTTTCAAAAATGAGGCGCATTCTTGGGTTATGGACATCTTCTCTTTCACTTACCTTCGCAATGGAATCTACAAAACAGGCAACTCCTTTGAGGATAAAAAAATCTCCCTCTCGTATTTGGGAGTTATTACTAAACTTTTGTAATTGAAATTCTCCATCTTTAAGTTTTTGATGCATCGTAATGAATAGCGGTTTAAATCTCCAAAAGTCAGGACACTCTTTTCTCTCAGCTACGTCATCTGGCATCTCTTTATTTTGTTTGGTCTTTGGTATATGTTTTAGCTCAAATATTCCGCTGTTATCTTTTAAAAGGTCACCGGCAACATTAAAGATATCTTCTAAAGAAGTCACTTCTTCTGCTTTAGAGTTGTTATTTTTTATATTTATATCTCTATTTATAGCTATAGAAGCCACTGCCTTTGTAAGGAGGTTATGGCGATCCATCTGCCGTAATATATTATTATCAGAGTGCTTTTCAATAATACTATATAGCGATTCTGCTAATATCATCTCAGTGATATCGCTACTCTCTACTTCGGGTAATCGAGATTTTTGATCAATAAATTGATTAATCTCATCAAATTTAGAAACCAAAGCGCTTTGTAGTTTATTGCTACTATTTTTAGGCTTAATATTTTTGAGTAATCCATGTGGATCATCTTGTCCGCTGAGAATTTCGTCGAAAGTTAGGGAAGGGAGCTCATCTTTTATGCCCGAGAGTTTCATTCTTGCCCCTCCTGTTGTCTTTTTTCAGCATATTTTCTTTGAATATATAACAGACCCTCTGCTAATCGTCGTTCAATATTATCATTGCTGTTAACTTCTGGATGGCGATTATTATCAGCTATAAACTGATTGATTTTAGGCCAAAGCATTACTGCTTCTTCTTCGGTCATATTAATTTTTTGAGAAGCTAAGGTTTGTTGCAGAGTCTTTAAGAGTGGGGCATCGATGCTTTTAGAAAGAATCTCATACGCACCCTGAAAAGGATTTACAGAAGCAATTAAGTCTACATTTAAATCATCTAGATTAATAAATCGATTACCAATATTGATAAATTGCTGCCCACTATAATCACTCGATGTAGGATGAGTGCCTCCTCTATTTGATGCTAATTCTCCCTCAATAATGGCATCTTCAGGTAGGGCATTACCTTCTATTATCCCTCCATTTTGCCGAATAAATAAACTGGTCAATAATCCTTGATGAATTTGATCAACTTCCTCGTCATCTAGATCAGGATGCAGTTGTCTGATGATTTTAGGAATCATCAATTTATTTACAACTTCAGTTTCTATTAAACCTTGTTCGGACCAGTAGGCTTGTTGTGCTTCAGGCGTATTTAACAACGTTGCAAAAATATCGTCGGTAGAACCATTTAAAATATCCAATACCTTTTTAGAAGGAGCCTTAGTGGTATCATCAATTACAATCGTTCCCGGCGGTAAAGCCTCCCCCTCTATAACAGATGATCTTGGTCTAAAAGTGATATTCGGTTTTAGAATTTGCTCCATCAATAAGGAAGCACTAATGGCTTTTAACATCGTATTTACAGAGATAACGACATCTTCATCAGTTGCATCAGGTTGTGGAATAAGATTAGTAAATTGTGCATGGGTTTTACCCTTACAATCCCGTGTTGCACGGCCAATGATTTGTACGATTTCAGTTAAAGAATTTCGGAATCCAACAGTTAATGCATGTTCACACCAAGGCCAATCAAAGCCTTCTTTAGCCATACCTAAAGCAATAATGATATCGATATCATCGGCATGATTTACATTACGAAGATACTCCATAACAATAGGGCGCTCTTTGCTATCATCAACAAGATCGGCTACTTTTATGAGCTTTCCATCATTATGACGCTTTAATGTCAAAATATGAGTATCTGGATCTTTTGATACAAATTCTCCAATCACATCATGGATATGTCCTACTTCTGCATATTTATTACCTGTAGAAGCTGAAGAATTCACATGAGGTATATGAATTAATGTTTTTTGATTGGTATCTAAAACTTCTGATAGAGCATCAATATAACGCCCCTGGTAGAAATGATATCCGATTCCGAGAGATTTCAGATATTGATACCCATTGAGTTGCTCGTAATAGGTGTAAGTCACTTTATCGAATTTGGCTTCATCTTCTGGTAATAAGATTGGTACCGAATCTCCTCTAAAGTAAGAACCTGTCATTGCGATAATATGAGCATTTGATCCTTGCATTACTTCATCAATCAGCTTTCCAAGAATATTTTCTTCGCCGGCAGAAACATGGTGAAACTCATCGATTGCTAGCACAGTATTATTGAAGTCTTGAGGCTCTAATTTTTTAAAAGCATGTCGCAATGTTGCGTGAGTACAGAGAATAATCGTATCTTCAGGCAGATCACTCTTTATAAACTCAACAAAGCGATCTACTTTGCCGGTAGTTTCTCCTTCAGTAAGACAGAGATTATTTTTATTTTCAATATGCCAATTCGTAAAAAAGCCATAGCTTACAAGATCTGTATCTTTAAAAGAACCACCGATAGACATTTCAGGAACAGTAACAATCGCTTTACGGATACCTTGCCGATGTAATTTATCTAACGCTAAAAACATTAAAGCTCTCGATTTACCTGATGCTGGTGGTGCTTTAATCAATAGATATTGGCTATTGCGATAGGCGTAAGCTCTTGCTTGCATCTCTCGCATACCCATCGCATTATTTTGAGTGCTAGCACCTGTCTGCTCATAGGTGACTTCTACTAAATTGACTGTTTTGCTCATTTTATCTCTCCACTATTTTTTCTTTTTCTTATTTGTCTCTTCATTAATGAGTTTTTCATAGAGTTTAAATAGATATTCAACTCGTTCTGTACTATCTCGAAATGGTGCATCTCGGTAGAGTTTTTCAACAGCCCGATCGAGAGTTTCATGAGCTTCTAATAGATCTGCCGGCATTTTATCTGGATCATAGAGTTCCGCTAAAGTCTTATCCGGATAGCGGGCACGAATGCGTAAAATTTCTTTGGCAAGCTTTTCAATCTGTTCCCGGCGTTGTGGCCCGATATTTTGTGGCCAAGGGAAGGTATTATAAACCAATGATGCCGAATAACGATAATCTTGCTTCAAACGACCACCAACCATTCGCATCCAATCGTTATGCATTGTTGAGTGAATAATGGCAAATTCATACAAAGTTCCATTAGGTATGATTTGAACAGAATCATTTACAATCGTTTCTGCCGTAAAAAAACCCAAAGGAAGATATTTTCTGCGCTCTGACGATACTCTTGGTACTAAAATATAATTGCCATCTTTAGGTTGTCTAATTTCTGCAAATAAGTGAGGCATATTTGCTAGTTTTTGTGTTGCAGGTCTTGAGCTATTAAGTCGATGTTGTTTTGTTAATGCGACTTTTTGCTTTAAAAATGGGAAATCATCCATTTTTTCTAAATTAAAATCTGTTAGCCACAGACAAAAGCGTTCAATACTATTTATAAACTCTTCAGACCCAAATAAGGGTCGAATCCATTTTTTTAACAGTGGCTCTTTTTTTAAAAGCTCATCTTTTTCTCCTTTATTAAAAATTAAATGACCACCATCGTTAGGCATGCTTCCAAATACCATAGGAGGGATATTAGGCGATAATGGCATTCGTCTACTCGAAATAACGGTATTAAAACCTTCAATTAAGTAAGGGTTAATATTTTTTACAAAACTTTGGTGCCAAGTTGAATCTATAAATCGATAAAGCTTTTTAGGTTCATCGCTTTTAGGTCTTAAGCCTACTATCACTACATAAACAGCGGCCTTATCCCTAGCATTGTTGGCCCATAAGAATGATTGGTAGCCAAAAAATATTTCAACATTAAGATTAAAAATAGCGGGCCAGAGAAGAGATACTTGAGCGCCTTGAGTTAAAGAATTTGTTGAAACTAAAGCAAGTTGAGCTTGGGTTTTTTCGATATACTGCGCCCCTTTATAAAACCAGGAAGCAACGTAATCAAGATTCTTAAATGACTTTATATCTTTAAAGACAGCTTCCATGTCCTCAGTCTGTTCTTTTGATCTTATACGTGCGCCAGTAAAAGGTGGATTTCCCACAACATAGATCTCCTCCCCTTTGTCAGCTGGACAAAATTTTACCCAATCGGTTCTAAGGCTATTACCTTGAATAACATTACCACTTTCATGTAGAGGGAGTGTTGGGATATAACTTTTTAAAGTTCGATTAAACTCATAATTCATCTGATGTTCTGCAAGCCATAAAGAGAGTAGGGCTATCTCGTGAGCAAAATCATCTATTTCAATGCCGTAGAAATGATTTAGCCGAATATTCGACATCATCATCTCAGGATCTTCATTCAAATCAGAAAGAGCTTGATAGATACGGATTTCTAATTTTCGAAGCTCTTTAAAGGCAATAATTAAGAAGTTTCCTGAACCACAAGCTGGATCAAATACCCGAATATTGCCTAAACGCAATAACAGTTCTTTAAGTTTCTTTTCGCTATGCCTGCTTCTGATAAACTCCTCTTCTAATTCATCAAGAAAAAGAGGACGTAAAACTTTCATAATATTAGGAACAGAGGTGTAGTGTTGCCCTAATCGACGTCTTTGATTCTCATGAATTACGGCTTGGAACATTGACCCAAAGATATCTGGATTAATTTCAGACCAATTAAGAGAGCTGCATTCTAGTAACATCCTTCTAGTACGAGCGTCAAATTTAGGAATGGTCTCTTCATCTTCAAATAACTTACCATTAACGTAAGGGAAATCAGATAGATGGGATGGTGAGTTTTGACGTAAACTGGATGCGGGCTCACTATTTAAAATCGAGAATAGTGACTTTAAAAATGGCTTAAGATCAGTACCATCTATTTTGGTATGTTTTGCAACTGTGTCGCTAAATTGATTCTTCTTGAAAATATCAGTATCTTCAGCGAAGAAGCAGAATAATAGACGGGTTAAAAAGACATTAAGAGCATGAATTTCTTGATCCGTGGTGAGATTGTTTTTATAGCGTATCAGATCAAATAGCCGGCTTAATCGTTCTGCCGCCTTTACATCTGCCGGATTATCTGTATATTCAGCACCTTTTTCATATCCTGCTAATGGTAAAAAGAAGCCATACTCTTTATGCAGCTCTATAAAAGGGCAGTCGATCATATCATCATTTTCAACATCATAAGCTAGGATATCTTGATAATCAGTAACAATGATAAAAGCGATATTTTTGGATTGAATAATGTGATTTTTTCTTAATGAATCTAATGTATCTAAGAGCTTAGTGCCATCTTTAATAGGCTTAAAGTAGATACCTCTTTGATTAGCTACTTCGCCATCTAAAGGTGCTAAAGCAACATTGATATTATCATCATCGCCAGAGACCGTTTTTTTTAAACGAGTAATAGTAGATTTAGGGAAATCATAAAGATGTAAAAATTCAAAGATGAAATTATCGTGATTTTTATTTTGAGTAAGTTTTTCTAATTTATCGAATAATTCTGTTTGATTGATCGCCATTTATGAAACCTATAAGAAAATTACTATTAATAGAATAGGGAATAGTTTATCACTTTTAATATTTTTTAAATGACTATCTAGTTATTACATGGTAGCTATCTATTTGATCACAATCTTCTATTTTACAGATATATTTGATTTCACTATACCGCCAACAGATAGATAAACCCACCGATGGTTAGTGGCGATAAGATAGTGCTGAGTAATAGTGCCGAGGGCATATTTTTTTCTGCCACTTTATATTCGATTGCAAATACAACGATGATCGGCATTGCCGGAATTGCCATTGTAATCACCGCTTGAGCAACAGTTTTATGATCGAGTCCCAGTGCAGATGCCGCAAAATAGATCACTGCCGGTGCCGCAATATTCTTTAATATGACAATAAACCACGTTAAAAAAATCTAATCGAATTTTGTAGGCGGCTAACATAATCCCGGAAGCAAAAAGGGCGACTCCGGAAGCTGATGATCCCAATAAATTGAGGGATTTACCAAAAAGAGAGGAGAGATCGAGGCCTGAAAAGACAATAATAACAGCAAGAATTGGTGCCCATACTAAAGGTTTTTGTACAGTCTCTTTTAAGTGTTCAATAAATATGGAGCCGGCATCTTCTTCTATCTCTTTATCATTTTCTGCTTGCTCACTCTTCATTTTTCCGACAGTTAAGAGATAAACAGTGAAGGGGACGATCGTAACGTTAATGACGATACTACCGATAGCCATCGGTACTGCACCAGATGTGCCGAAAACACCTTCAAGAATTGCAGGCCCAAAAAAAGGAACAGCAGGTCCGGCAACAGCAACCGCCACCAATGCGCTAGCGCTAAGGGATAATCTTAGTAAGAGGCGAGAGATAAAATAGATAACAATATAGGTAATAACAACACCTGCAGTAATTGTTGTAAATAAGGGGAGACTTTCAATTAAATATTCGCGAGAAGTACTGATTGTTCCGGCAAAAATTGCCATCGGAACGGCATATGTTAAGACCATTCGATTTAAAATCGGCGCATCACTACTGGTGAAATCATGATGCCATGCAGCGAAAAAACCGAGTAACAGCGTTACAACTATAGGGAGCGTTGTATCTAATACAGTCATCATCATATCGATCACCTTATTTGGGAGTGGTAGCTTCTTGTGGTAGGTATTTTACAAATCTTTATAAGATCTGCTCTTTATAATTTTTATAAAATATTTTGCAAATGTTTTCCATATATTTTTGAATATACATAAATATATATTTAAAAATATATATTCCAGTTGATGTTTAAGTGATGTTTAAATGATATTTAAGCGACGGTAGATGGAGGGTTTGTAGCGCTACTCTCTCAAAATGAGGCTTAAATCTTCAAAAGTGATTGATCTATATGTAATTATTGAGTTTTATCATAGACAATATTCCTAATAACCCGTTAATATTGTATCTGGTAGATCAATTTGAGAGGCAGGGTATCGATACTGCCGATTACATTAATTTCCCAATCATTTCAATACATTGATATCTTAAAAGAGAGGCTTTATGGGCGCTTCCGCTGCTGCTGGTGGTTTTATTATTGTTATCTTTATTGCCATCCTTGGCTTTCTACTCTTTTTAGGTTTGTGGATCTATCGCCGGCGTTATTTACGAGGATCGAGAGAGATCTCTAAGCTCAAACTCTTTGGAATCAATCTATCGATGGTGATTACGGTTTTCCCGGCAGTCATGCTTCTTTGGACCATCTTTGTTACAGAAATCACCGATCTGATCGCTGAAAAGCGAGCTTTAGAAGAGCTTAATAAGCGTTATTTTCAAGTAGAAGAAGATTTAAGTTTTGGCGAGATAGTGATCCCGGCACAATCATGGATTAATCTCGATTCCCCCACAGATTATCCGTTAGAGAGTCTAAAAGATATCCGCCAAGGCATCGATAGTGTCCGTTTTTCAACGCCTCAAGCGATTCATCATCTCCCAACTTCCGCCTTTGAATTCAACTATCAAGGAATCGCCCTTGAACTTGCCGAGGTGTATCAATATGAGAAGGATGGTGAGATTCACCATTGCGATAAAGGATGGGTTGTGATGCTCAACTATCCAGAAGGGATCGATTGGCATACGCGCTATAGAGAAGAGAATGACCAATGGTTTAACCCTTCAACCTGGAAGATCGATAACTGCTTTGAGATGACAAATGGCGTCGCCGTCTTCGGCGTGGGTGAATATGGGCTCTATTTGTTGGGTAATTTATGACATTTATTTATACATAATATCAAAAATTGATATTTCTGAAGAAAGCGATTTATTTTTGATCAAATCATGCAGTAATTGGATTTTTTAATGGAATATCAAAATAATTAACGTTATTATAAAGATATATTGATAAAAAATTTTAATTGTCCTGATTTGTGCCGTTGATGACGTTTTCTATTATATTCGATTTTTAAACTAGTGTAATAAGTTGGAATGTGAGTTTACGAGAGAGTAATGATAGATAAGGTTATGTAATCTATCAGGGGGATAAAGTATCGAAAAACAATTAAATACAATTGAGAGACTGTGCTATGAGTGACTTAATGACTAGTTTTTCCAAAGAATTAATAACCAATATTAATATTGATAAACAGCATATTCAATTTGAGGAATTAGATATTTCTCCAGAATCGCTTAAAAACTATTTCAGTTTTTATCTTGTAAAAGAAATTAGTGAAGGTAAATCTGATGAGTATCGAATGTCAATGGCTAATGTCATTGCTAACTTATATCAAAGTGATAGTACATTTATTTACATTCTTTCGGGGACTAAAGAAGGAATCAATTTATATATTGGCGTTGCTAGCGAGCAGAATAATAGTATTGATCGATATATTTTAAAAAATGCTTTTGAAGGTAATTTTATTGGGTCTCAACTTCAACCTATATTTCAAGATGATCAAGAATTTTTATCATTAATTGATAGATCTAAGCATGTAGGAATTGTTACAGGCATCCCTTCTATTGATGAAAATAATGAATCTGAAGATGATTTTCAAGGTATTGAGCGTTTAGCAAAAACTTTAGTAGATACTGAATGGCAATTAATTATTGTTGCAGAATCAGGAACGGAAAATGAGATTCGTAACATACTTAATGAGTTGTATCAATTTTCTACTGATCTATCAACCTATGTAAAAGTATCTTCTCAAAATTCAACGAATACTGGTTGGAATGATTCTAAAACAAAAGGGACTTCTAATAGTAAAACATCAGGTACCTCCTCAACTACGACAACTGGAAAAACAGAAGGATCTACAGAGAGTAAAGGTGGTGGTAAGAGTTCTAGCACTTCAAAAAATGAAAGTTCTGGTAAGAATGAGGGAAGTAGTGAATCAAAAGGTGGAGGATCTAGTAATAGTAAGAATGATAGTACTAGTAAAGCTAAAACTAAATCTGTTAATGAGAACCATGGTGAAAAAAGGTCTACCGGAGACTCTTCCGTAGATACACGTACATGGGGTACATCTGATTCCACCAGTTCTAGCTGGAATAAGACAAAAAATATAGGGGTTAATTCATCTATTTCCTCAGGAGTAACGACAGGGGAAAGTAGCTCTTGGAACAAAGGAACTAGTGAAAGTTCTAGCAAATCAGAAGCTAGCGGAAGTTCTGAATCTTTAACCGAGGGTAGTAATGAATCAATCACAACTGGAAAATCGGGCGGTGGAAGTCAAAGTAAAACTTTTGAAACAGTCAATAAACGCATAGAGAGATTACATCAACATATTACGGAATATCAAATTCCACGGTATACCCAAGGGTTAAGTAAAGGAATGTTTAAAACGGCAATTTATGTGTCGGCCCCTAATTTAGAGGTATACCAAAGATTGTCGGGAAGTGTAAAATCTATTTTTCAAGGATCTGAAGGTACTCTTTCTCCTCTACAAATTACAAAACTGGAATTCCAAGATATTGTTCCTTTGCATAATTTATTCTCTCTTAAAGAAATTTTTTATGAGACAGAGGAGAGTGATAATACAATCACTTCAGCTTTAATCCATGGTACAACTATCAATCGGGAAAATAGTATTACAGGAGCAACTTGGTTAAATATTCAAGAATTATCTTTAGTAGCGGGATTACCTGCTGAAGAATTACCAGGACTCAAATTGCGTAAAAGCGTCTCTTTTGCTGTAAATACAGATAACCATAAAGATAAGGATAATAGTCTTCCACTAGGTAATTTAATACAAGATGGTAGAATTTTAGATAGAAATCCGTTGACATTACTTAAAAGCGATCTCAATAAACATCTCTTTGTAACAGGCGTAACTGGTTCTGGTAAAACAACTACTTGTATGAATATTCTTTTAGGTTCTGGTTTTCCTTTTATGGTAGTTGAGCCTGCAAAAACAGAATATCGTGCATTATATGAAATCGATCAAGATATTCAATACTATTCACTAGGTCGTGAAGATCTGACAACATTTAGGCTAAATCCTTTTGAATTAATTTCGCCTGAGCAAAATTTGACAGGTCACGTCAGTATGCTCAAATCAACAATAACAGCAGTATTTCCAATGGAAGCTTCTATGCCTTTTATCGTAGAGCAGGCCATTATGAAAGCTTACGAAAATAAAGGTTGGGATATTGTATCCTCTACTAACTTTTTTGTCGATGATCCCTGGAAAAGTGAAGAAAATGTCTGGCCAACATTCAGTGATATGATTGGTGAGCTCGAAGGAGTCATTAAATCAGCAGGGATGGGACAAGAGTTTGAAGAAAAGTATCTTGGATCTTTAGTTTCAAGGCTATCAGCATTGACGCAGGGAATTAAAGGGACAATGATTAATACAATCCATTCTATGAATTTTGATCAGCTATTAGACCAGAAGGTAGTAATTGAGCTAGAAGAGCTTAAAGATGAAGAGGATAAGGCCTTCTTTATGGCTCTAATTTTAGGTCGAGTTGCTGAAACAATGAAGTATCGTCATCGTAAGGAATATAATTTTAAGCATATGACCTTAATTGAAGAAGCGCATCGACTCTTATCTAAGCCCGAACCTGGTACAGATGGTTCTAAGGCTATGGGAGTAGAGATGTTTGCGAATCTCCTAGCAGAGGTTCGGAAATATGGCGAATGTTTAATTATCGCGGACCAGATTCCGAATAAACTCATTAGCGATGTGATTAAAAACACCAATATTAAAATTATCCATCGTCTTTTTGCCGCAGATGATCGAGATACGATCGGGGATGCAATTGGCTTAAATCGAGATCAGAAAGACTTTTTACCACTACTCAAACCTGGAGAAACAATTGTATATAGTGGTGGTTGGCATGCACCTGTACGAGCACAAATTAAACAGCTTGCCAATACTACAGGGCAAGAGATTCAAGAAGCAGAGATTGCCAATAAAGGAAAACAACAATTATGGGATCAACGTTTTTCACTCTTCCCACAATTATCAGAAGCAGGAGCTTTTTCTGATCCTGATACTTTTGCTACTTTTATTCGAGAGAACAGAGAGATCCTAAATATTTTTATTCGTGTATGCAAAACATACAAGATAGATCCTCAATTAGAAATTCTTTCGAGACTGATAGATAGACTTAGAAAAAATATAAATGAACTATTTGATCATCTAGATATAAAACAAGAAACATTTGCACAACTATTCCCCTTATTTTGTAATGATAGTCTTACACCTACATGGGATCTAGAGACTCAAATGAAGTTTAAAGAAAAATTTCCAACATTACTGAGTGGATTATTAGATTCAACTGATAGTTTTAAAACATTATTTAGCAAAAGATTTTATAAAACATTTTTAGTTGGAGAGAATAAAAATAGTCTGTCTCGTTACTAGTTTTTTAATATTTATATTGTTTAATAAAGGAGTATTTATGGGATTTTGGTCATCAATAGGCTCAGCAATATCATCAGCTTTTTCAGCTTGTTGTTCTGTTGTTAGTAATGCCATAAGCGGTCTTAGTAATTTTGCTACTAAGTTTGGGCCAGCAATTTTGGGTGGATTAAGTAAAATTAATCCAATTATAAATATTGTATCAGCTTTAGTTGGTATCTTTAAACCTAACGAAAATACAGAAGAGATGGGGGATAGAGCTATACAAGCAGGTAGAGCAGGTATCCAAATGGAAAATTATGAAAAGTATGAGGAGTATTTACAAGCGATTCGTGATTTCGATTTGGATCCTGATATCAGTATCTCTATTCCTGAAGAGGAGAAACAATTGGCGGGAATCGGGGTTGCTTGTCGAGGAATAGAGGATAAATTTGATTTACCTGAAGGAACAGGTGGTGCATTAGCTGTTTTATCAGGATTAAATCCAAAGTATTTTAATAGTGATCGAATTGTTAATTATTTAAAAAGTGGTGAAGCTAAAAGTTTTATTGATTATTTCGATAAAGATAAATTACAGCCAGCAGCAGCGGAAAAAACTGTTGAAAAAATGATCACTATTGAGAAAGAATTTGGCAATACCAAAAGTGAGGATTCTATTTTTGACGAAATTGAAACTGTCAAAGATAACTTGTACCGTAATTAATTTCATATTGATACTTTATAACCATCAAAGTAGAGGTTTGTTTTGAAAGAACGCTGTGTATTTATCCTATTAAATGGTGAAGTAACTGTATATCACCAAATTAATCTCCAATCTAAATGGATGAATTTACTGATATCCGGTGAGCGCATTGATATTGTTAAAACACCATTTGATTTAAATGAAGTTATTGAACGAATAAATGATGATTTAAATCGTGAGCATAAACTTGAAAATATAGAGATAATTGTTCTCTATGCAAATTCGGATATTAAGTTACTTAAATCGATTTCTAGTCATTTAGATTATTTAAACTGCAGAAAGTGGCAAATTCTATGTTGGGAACCTTTATTTCATAGGGCTAATTTAATTCAAGCAGAATTGAGTAATAAGCCTCTTGAGAATATGGGGTGGTTAACCGATGTTTTTCTTCCTCTTCTAAATAACTTATTAGGAATACAAGAAACGACATTACAAGAGTCTGAAAAAAAAGCCAAAATAGCTCATGAAGAGACAGTGGAGACATTACGCCAAGAACGGCAAATTTTAGAGTTGGAAAAAGCAAGATTAGAACAACAATTACAAACAATGTTCTTACCGGACATAGAGAACCTCATTGTTTATCTTCCTATCATTTATCATAATTTTTGGACGCATGTAAAACCATCTGATCTGGCTCTATTAGCAGGCAATTGTACCATTCCTGATATTCAAACTCCTTACCCAGAACCAGATGCTAATACGATATCTATTATGAAAAAACGTTTACAAAATTTACGTTTTGAAGAACAAGACAAGCTAAGAAAATTTTGTTTAGATCTTGAATATCCTAATTTGAAAGTTCGTTCAGAAATGCGTTTTTTTCTTAATTCTTAATATAATAAAGGTAAATGCAATGGTAAAAGATCATTCTGAAGATACTCAAAATAATAATTCCGTAGAGCCCATCCCCATTAATCAGAAATTAGATTCTATTATCGATTTATTGAAAATAATTGCTGCTAATGGATTATCTAGTATGGGGAAAGATCAGCCACCATCTATTGATTCCTCTTATTCACAAGATGAGAAAGGATACCGGAGCTTAAGGACTTTTTTTAAGTTAGACAAACAACTTATTAATTCTCAAGATCAAACCAAAATTATTCAATTGGAAGACACAATTACTCAACTTAAATCTGATTACAAAATAAAAGAATCAGAACAACAAAACATCATTGCTGAATTAGAACATAACATTAGAAAATTACAACAAGATTATGCAGTAGAAAGAGAACGGTTATATACAGAACACGAGAATATTTTACAAAAATATAAACAAAAAAATCAAAATCTTGAGTCTGATATTTTTATTAAAAGTAAATATATCGATGAATTAAAAGAAAATTATAATGATTTGTTAAATAAGAAAAATAACTTATTAAAAATAAATACCGATCTTTATAATAAAATAAAAAATCTTAATAAGGCTTTAGAAAACTCATATCAGTTACCTGGAATACAGACAACGATAGATAATTTCAAATCAGTATTTAACGATCCAGATTTAATGAATATTTTTGCTTTAGATGGTAAGGATAATCAGACAGGAATTGAGTTGATTCGTTTTATTGCGAAAGCAGCACAATGGAATGACGTACAGAAAGTATGGGATCATTTAGCAAAGAAATGTAAAAGTGAAAATAGAGAAGCTACTTCTGTTGAAATTTCATTATTAAAAGAAATTGTTAAAATTCATAATCTTATTTATCGAGATAAAAGTGCCACGTTATATATTGCTAGTCGAGGAGATCGCTACGATTATAAACAGATGCAGCGAGGGAATAATGCTTCATCAGGCGATACTGTTACAGAAATATGGTTACCAGGATTAAAAAACCCAGCTCAAGGAGTTGAAAAGCCAGTATTAGTAAATACTGATTAGTAAGGTTTAAAAATGAAAAATAATAGTAACGCAAATAATCTATATAGAAAATTATCAAATTTAGATTATTTAAAAAAATCGATTTTACAGCTTTTAAAATCTGAACCACTTTGGTACGTCCAAGATCAAAAGTTTATTTTAGATACTCAAAATCTATTGTTATGGAAAAATAACTCTGATGGCATGATTGAATATAAAGAAGTTAACCATTATTTAACAGAGTTTCGTAACCTATCCTATCCTTTTGGCTACGATTTCGGGTGGACGATTCCTAACATTGAGCAATTACAAGCTCTAGCTGTAAAAATACAGAATGAATCTAGCTTTAATGGTAAATATTTCTTGTGGAATAAACGTTATTGGATTATCGGACACCCTTACAGATGTATAGATTTAGCCAAAGGGAAAGATGATGAAGAAAGAACTAATGGTCATCTTGTCTTTGTTAATAATTCTATCGCACAGAATTTGGCAAATTTTATAGAACAAATTATTAACTTTGATATAACTCTTACCTCCGTTAAAAATGAAAATTTCAATCTCCTTGATTATATGAAAAATCCTAATATTATAGATTTATATCAAAATTTAGATTATAACCGTTGCCGACTACCTCAAATTGAAACAATACAATTTACAGATCCACATAAAGGTGTATGGGAATTAAACGGAATTGATCTGGAAATTCTAAGAGAGCAAGGAGTCAGAGCGAGAGATCCTCACAAAGATTTACGTCTAGAATCCAATATAGCCATAGATTTTGGTACGAGTAGTACAGTTGTCGCATATGAAGATATTAATGGTAGGCCTTTGTTATTGCGAATAGGGGTTGATGACTTTTATGAAGCTGTTACTCCAGAGCATTATGAAAACCCAACAATTTTAGAATTTTTAGATCTTAATTCTTTATTAGAGCATTGGAATGAAATAGCTCAACAACCTCTTGTCAGTTGGGGGGAAGTCCGCTGTTCCCACGAGGCTCTTCATAATTTGCGTAATAATGATAGTGATCCGGAAATTGTTGCAAGTATTTTAAATAAACTTAAGCAGTGGGCATTGCGAGAGGCAAAAGATGAGCCCATTCGTATTACTGATCAAATCAATGAGTTTGAATATCAATTATCCTCTTTATCACCCAAAAATCCTGTTAAAGGGAAGCCTTTAGAAGTAAATCATGATGATCCTTTGGATCCTATTGAACTTTATGCGTGGTTTTTGGGCCTTAATATTAACTGGAGACAACGAGGGTTGTTTCTCAAATATTATATGACTTTTCCTGTCTCTTATCCTAAAGAGGTTAAGGAGAAAATTTTAGCTTCTTTTAGACGTGGATTACTACGAAGTCTTCCTGCCGCGCTAATTGAAGATCAAGATATTATGGATCAATTTCTTGTAGAAGAGAGAGGTTCTGAACCCGCAGCCTATGTAGCTTCTTCTATCAAGGCACATAATGTGTCAGCCACAGATGAAGGCACAGCGTATGCTGTATTTGATTTTGGTGGTGGAACGACCGATTTTGATTATGGATATTATCGTTGGTCTACAGATGATGAATATGATCAATATGGGATTGAGGAGGTTTTTGAACATTTTGGTGCGAATGGTGATAATTTCTTAGGTGGAGAAAATCTACTTGAGAATATGGCTTATATTGTATTCAAACATAATATCGATCTCTGCAGACAACATAAAATTGCTTTTACTAAGCCTCTAGATGCAGATTCTTTTGCTGGATCTGAAATGCTGATCGATAAAACTCAAGCAGCTAGAACTAATACATTAATCTTAACCTCCAAACTTCGCCCCTTTTGGGAGCAAGGTATTATTAATAACACAGGGGTCGAGAGTATCACATTAATTAATCGATTAGGTGAAAAGGTAACTTGTGAGCTTACCCTTCCTATAGATGAGTTAACTTCTTATTTAAATCAAAGAATACTTCAAGGACTCCGTAATTTTTTTGCCGCAATGAAAGAAGCTTTTCAAGAGAGATCAGCAAATCTTATTCATATTTTATTAGCAGGGAACTCCTCTAAATCAGAACGTGTACAAGCATTATTTGAAGCAGTTATTCATCCGACTCAAGAAGACGAGAATTTATTAGAAGAAGATAAAACAACAATAGAGTATCAAGATCTCATTGATGAATATCTTGATGATGCCGATATCCAAGCTTGTGCACAGTTACTACCGTCTATTTTTCAAAATAGTATCCCAGAATTTGAAATTCATAGACCACTAGAAGCGGATCTAGCAGACTCTTCAATACCTACAGCCAAAACAGGTGTGGCGCTAGGCATTTTAAGATTATGTCCGGGATCTGGGGTAGAAGTGATTAATCATACGGTAGAAGAGAGTGAAGGAGAGGCCCCATTCCCATATTATGTAGGCCGTGCTCGCAGAGGGAAATTCCAGGTGATGATCAACCGAAATACGCCTTATAACAAATGGTATGAATTAGGTGTTGTACCTAAAGAAGGAATTTTCAATTTTCTATTTACTCAATCGAATTTAGCGTTAGGAGATCAATTAGAAGTCGGTCATTCGGAACTCTATCCTCGTCGAGTCACATTTCCAGCTAGTTATGCAGGACAGAAAGTTTATGCCTCTGCCATTACACCTACTACCTTAGTGGTTGGTTGTAGTGATGTAGAGGGAAATATTTCAGAAAAATATTTAAATACAACTATTGAAGTATCGCTATTAAATTGATATCAAAGGAATCTTATGAGCAGTTACGCAAACAACTTATATAAATACTTATCAAGCATATATTTAGAATCAATAAATTCAAATGATACAAATAAAACTTCTAATATAGATGATGCAATAAGATTTTGGTGGGTAAAAAAAGAGAATCAGAAATTTTTGTTAGATCTAATAAAAAGAGATATCTGGTACCTTCCCGTTACTTTATCAAGAATTAAACCAGAGAATGTACCTGCGTTAAAACATAAATTAATAAAAAAAATTTGCAATAACAATTTCGATTGGAAAATCCCCGGACTACTTCTACTTCAAGATCTTGTTAAAGATATCAATGCAGAAAAAAAAGATATAAATAATAAGTTATTATTAGGGAAAAGCATTTGGTTAACAATTAATTCGACTGAAAAAATTGTCTGTTCTAACTTAAATAATAACTTATCACATCAAATATTTACTTCAGGACATTTGATTCTATTTGATGGCGAAGTTGCTAAAAAAAATCTTAATCAATTAATTGACCAATTACAAAAAGAAGGTTACGAATTTTCACCATATAATAATTCTGGTCATAGTATAAAAAACGTATTACAAATTTTCTTAGAAAATCAGACAAAATATCCATGTACAAATTTAAATATTATCAAAACATATAAAAATTTAGATTACAACCGCTGTCGCCTTCCTATTATTGAAAAAGTCAACTTTACTGATCCTAATAAAGGACTTTGGGAATTTAATGGATTAGATCAAGATTTACTACAGAAAGAAGGGCTTATTGCCCGAGATCCGCTCAAAGATGTTGAACGATGGAAAGGGCGTTGTATAGGTATAGACTTTGGTACAAGTAGTACAGTGGTTGCATATGATGATATCAATGGACATCATAAACTGTTGCGTATTGGTGTTGATGATTATTATGAGAAGGTATTACCGGAACATTATGAGAATCCAACTATTTTGGAATTTTTAGATATCCAGAAAATGCTTGAATATTGGCAATCTGAGGCGCAACAACCTTTTGTAAGTTGGAATGAGGTTCGCTGTTCCCATGAAGCATTACACAATTTACGTAATAATGATAGTGATCCTCAAATTGTAGCAAGTATTATGACTACGCTAAAACAGTGGGCATTACGAGAAAATAATGATGATCCGATTCGAATTAGAGATCAACGAGAGGGATTTGAATATCGCTTAAGTCACTTAACGCAGCGAAATCCTGTAAGAGGGGAATTACTTAAAGTTAATGAAGAGGATCCTTTTGATCCGATTGAACTCTATGCTTGGTTCTTGGGTCTCAATATTAACTGGCGTAATCGCGGTATTTTCTTAAAATATTACATGACATTCCCTGTATCCTATCCTAATGATGTAAAAGAGAAAATTTTATCTTCTTTCCGTCGGGGATTAATGCGCAGTTTACCGGCGGCTTTAGTTGAGCATCAAGATGTTATGGCAGAGTTTCTAGTAGAGGAGCGTGGTTCTGAACCTGCAGCTTATGTTGCAGCTGCAATGCCGGCTTATAATATTGAACCTACGGAGGAAGGTATACCTTATGCTGTTTTCGATTTTGGCGGTGGGACGACAGACTTTGATTTTGGGATATATCGTCTTTCAACGGATGAGGAATATGATACTCAAGCGATAGAGGAAGTGTTTGAACACTTTGAAGCCTCAGGAGATAATTTCTTAGGTGGAGAAAACCTACTCGAAAATATGGCTTACATTGTTTTTAAACATAATTTAGATCTCTGTCGTAGTAAGAAGATCTCTTTTACCAAACCATTAGATGCCAAAACATTTCCGGGTTCTGAGATGTTGATTGATGATACTCAATCCGCACATACGAATACATTAATTTTAATCTCTAAATTACGTCCAATGTGGGAACAAAACCAAGTCAGTAATACCGGCGTTGAATCTATCACATTGATTGATAGAGAAGGGGAGAGAGTAACTTGTGAATTGATAATTCCGGTAGAAGAGTTAAATCAGTATCTTATTCATCGTATTTATCAAGGTATTCAAAGCTTTTTTGTTGCCATGAAAAAAGCTTTTCAAGATAAAAATATTACTAAAATTCATCTTTTATTAGCTGGAAATTCTACTAAATCACCACTAGTACAAGATCTATTTTCAGTAATGACTGGAAGTACTGATTTGAGTGCTGTTGATAATCGTATTCAAGAAATGGAAATTAATTTTGAACAACTACAACATTTACTACCTAAGAATGAATTAGAATTTATTATTCATAAGCCCTTAGAAGCTGATCAATTTGATGAAGCTCAGCCAACTGCGAAAACTGGTGTTGCACTAGGTATTTTACGTCTTTCCCCAGGATCTGGTGTAAAAGCTATTAATCATACAGTTACGGAAAGTGGTGGAGAAGCGCCTTTTGCTTACTATGTAGGTCGTAGTCGTCGTAGAAAATTTGAAGTTCTCATTGAGCGTAATGCACCATATAAAGAATGGCAGGAATTAAGTGTTGTACCAGAAGGCGGTATCTTCTATCTCTATTTCACTCAGTCAACCTTAGCGCATGGTAATGAAATGGCTATCGGTAATTCCGAGCTCTACAATTTACCGATCTCATTCCCAGCAAATTGTGTTGGCGAGAAGATATATGCAATGCCGAAGACACCAAATTCTATTTGTATTGGTTGTAGTAGTCAGGAACAAGATGATATTTCTGAACATAATCTCAATGGATTGCAAGAAGTATCTTTACTAAATTTGTAATAATCATATTATAGATAATGAGAGCAATGAAAATTTATGCCAATAAAAAATATTAAAAATAAAAAGATATTTATAGATACATGTAGTTTATTACATGATGATTTTAAATTATTTTGGAATAGTATAAGCCCTGTCCTAAAAAATAATAATATTGAGATAATTGTTCCTTATGGGGTAGTAAGTGAATTAGAAAAAATTATTAAAACAAAAAAACAAAAAATTTTTCATCAAGCAATTAAAATATATAAATTACTATCTTTAAATCAAGAAAAAGGTTTAATAAGAATTCAAGGGAATGAAAATGAACAATTTGCTGATAATGTTTTTTTATCAGTATTTACTAAATTTAGGGTTGATTTTGAGTTAGTTTTAATTACTCAAGATAATAAGTTGTCCCGAGACATTTTAAATCTTAATAAAAGCCAATCAGTTAATGGAAAGGATATTGATGTCTTTAGAATAACAGAGGGGGGTACATTGCGTTTGTACAATGATAAATCTAAAAAATATTCATCTAAGCATCAAAATAAAACTTATCCAGATGCTTTTAGATTAATGAAACAAGTTACAACAATGGAGGATGAAAAATTATCTATTAGCTATTTGCCTCAAGAAGGTGATTATGTTACGGGATCAGATGGACATAAAATTAAGTTATTAGAAAAAGTAGCTGAAGGTGGAGAAGGCATTATATACCGTACAGATACTAGGCATGTTGCAAAAATATATAAACCTGAAAATAACACGTTGCGTAAGAAAGAAAAAATATTATTAATGTTACAAAAACCAATTATTCATGATGGTATTTGTTATCCTATTACAGCTTTAAAAAACTCTTCCAATGAATTTGTAGGTTATTTAATGCCTTACGCATCTGGGATAATATTACAAAAGATTTTTATTAAAAAAAACCTTCAAAAATATTTTCCTAATTGGAAAAAGAGAGATACCGTAGAATTATGTATTACTATTTTAGAAAAAATATCATACTTGCATAAGTATAATATTATCTTGGGAGATATAAATCCTAATAATATTCTCATTAAAAGCTCAAAAGAAGTCTATTTTGTTGATGTTGATAGTTATCAAATAGAAGATTTTCCATGTCCTGTAGGTACAATAAACTTTACTGCACCTGAAATTCAAAGAAAGCACTTCTCAAATTTTTTACGAAGTATAGGAAATGAAAATTTTGCAGTAGCCACACTGCTATTTATGATCATGTTACCTGGAAAACCACCCTATTCACAACAAGGTGGAAATGATCAAATTACTAATATTATTAATATGGATTTTTCCTATCCATTAGGTAAAGAAAGTAATAAAAAGACACCTGATGGACCTTGGAAATTCATTTGGAGTCATTTAACTTATGCTCTAAAACAAGAGTTTTATCAAAATTTTAAAAAAGGAGAAAAAAACTCTACAGAACAAACCAGAACTTCAGTGGATAGATGGTTATCTTTGTTTAAAGAATATTTAAGTTTGCTAGATGATGGTAAATTAGAACAACAAGATTCTATGTCAATAGAATTATTTCCTACACGTCATAAAAAACATCCAGGTTTGACTTATAGTACCTGTAAATTATGTCGAGTCGAAAAACAGGATAACTTAATGATAAAGGAATATTGTAAATCTTGTTTGAGTTTAAAGGAAGAGTACCCATGTGATCAATGTGGAGATACTATTTATTACTCAAATCATCATAAATATATTACTAAAAAGAATAAATATTCTCTTTGTAATAATTGTTATAACAATAATAATGCTACACATTCAACTCGTACCTGTAATTCATGTGGTACAACTTTTACAATTACAAATGCAGAAAAGCAATTTTTTGAGAATAAAGGATTTGATTTACCTAAAAGATGTAAAAATTGTCGAGGTTCTAATAATCAGACAAATAAGTCTAATAATTCTAGTCTCACTTCAAATTTTTTTGGGAATATATTTAAAAATTGGCCATTTTAGCTAGAAGAATACAATTATGTAGAACATATTCAGATGTTACTTATTAATAAGATAAAAAGGAAAAAGAAATGAATGATTATATTTTAAATTTAGAAGATTTAGTTGAAAATCCAACTGCTAGAGTACCTGTGTGTTTATGTTTAGATGTCAGTAGCTCGATGCAAGGTGAACCGATTAAAGAACTCAATGAAGGAGTAAAATTATTCTACGAAACTCTCAAAGAAGATGAAACTGCATTATATGCGGCAGAAATTTGTATAGTTACATTTGGTGGGGATTATGAAGCTGAATGTCTCACACCTTTTTCTAGTTTAGAATTAAATCCCAATCCTCCTATTCTTACAGCTAATGGTATGACCCCTATGGGTGAGGCTGTAAATTTGGGCTTAGATTTACTTGAAGAAAGAAAAAAAGAATATCAAGATAAAGGTGTTGACTATTATCAACCATGGCTTGTATTAATGACTGACGGCATTCCTAATGGAACTCTTGCTGAGTTAGAAAGAGCTATAGATCGAACAACAACATTAATTCATGATAGAAAGCTAACCATATTTCCTATAGGAATTGGTAATCATGCAGATATGGAAATATTAAATGAGTTTTCTCCAGAAAGGGCGCCATTAAAATTACAAGGCTTAAAATTTAAAGAATTTTTCTTATGGTTAAGTCAAAGTGTTTCTCGGACATCTCAATCTATTCCGGGAGAAGAGGTTATTCTAGATATTGAGGGAATCAAAGGATGGGGTACTTTATAATAAAAATATTATTATAAATACATCATATAGCTAATACTCTTATTTGCCCAATATGATTTAAATATATTGGGCAATTGTTAATTATTTTTAGTAGGTAAATAAAATATTATGTGGAATTTTTTAGAATGTGCTGTACAAGGTAGAGGACATATTAAAGATAATATACCATGTCAAGATAAAACTTATTCTATACAAGAAGATGAAGTATACATAATTGCACTAGCAGACGGAGCAGGTTCAGCACGATACTCTCATATTGGAGCGGATTCCACAGTAAGAAACGCTGCCCATTACTTAAGTAGAAATTTTGATATTATTTATAATTCTGATAATGCTTTTATTGTAAAACAAAATATTATTAATAATATATTAGAAGAACTTAATGCAATTTCTTTAGCCCAAAATATTTCTCTAAAAGATCTAGCCTCTACACTTCTGCTTGTAGCTGTTAAAGGTGATAATTTTATTATTTTTCATATTGGTGATGGTGTTATCGGTTATCTCAAAGATGAAGAATTAAAAATAGCAAGTCATCCAGAAAATGGAGAATTTGCTAATTCAACTATATTTACTACATCTACCCAGGTAATTAGAGATAGTAAAATAATCAAAGGGAACTTAAGTGGAATTGAAGGATTTGTTCTTATGTCAGATGGCTCTGCAGATAGCCTATATAGTAAAACACAAAAAAAACTAGCTCCTATTATTTCTCGTTTAATGCAACTATCTAGAACATCTAATAGAGAAATATTAGAACTAGCACTATTGGATAGTTTTACTAATAATGTAAGAAAAAAAACTTTAGATGACTGTAGTATCAATATGATGAGTTATAATCGTGAGCCTTTTGAGGGATTTAATAAACTCTCTGAAATGGGTCAATATAACCTTCTTGGGTTACCCTATAAAAATAATTATAAAAAAGGGTTTAAAAATGCATATGAAATCTTAAACTCAGCTATAGATGGTAAGACCATAGATGAAATTGCACAAGATTTACAAATTAAACCTAAGTATCTACCTAAAAAATTAAAAAGATTAACTCAAAAAGAGTTATTAATTCGATTCGATAGTAAATATTATACTTTAATAACACTATGATTGATAGCTACTATACATATTTGATATGTAGGATTTACTAGCGTTGTTTACAGTATTCGGAGAAAATACTGTTATGAATCGTAAACTTACCCTAAAAAGACACAAGCCAAAACTAGAGATTTCTGTCATCATTATTTAGATGGAGGAAATCATGAAACGATCAAAATTCACAGAAACACAAATTGTAAACATTTTAAAATTAGCAGAAAAAGGCGTTAAAGTTACCGATATCTGCCGAGAGCACGGCATTAGTAGTGCTACGTACTATCAATGGAAAAGTAAATATGGAGGCTTAGAAGCCTCAGATTTGAAGCGATTACGGGAAATTGAAGCTGAAAATGCCAAGCTCAAAAAAATGTATGCTGAGTTAGCTTTAGAAAATGCAGCAATTAAGGATTTATTGGGAAAGCTGTAACGCCGGAACGACGCAGAGAAGCGACTCAACACTTGGTATATCAAGGATTACTTTCGATAGCTAAGGCGTGTCGATTGACAGGACTTTCTCGTCGCAGTTGGTACCGGCCTGATCCGAAACAAAACCGTCTAAAGCGTGATCAGCCTATAGTGGATGCGCTTAATGCAATTATTCAAGATTCCACACGGTCTCGTTGGGGGTTTTGGAAGTGTTTTCACAGATTAAGACTCGATGGCAATTTATGGAACTTTAAACGCGTGTGGCGTATTTACTGTGCAATGAATTTAAATCAAAAGAGACGTACTAAAAAACGGTTACCAGAGCGTAACCCCGCACCTTTAGCTGTACCTGCAAAGGCTAATTATAGTTGGTCATTCGATTTTATGAGTGATGCACTCTATAGTGGTACCCGCTTTAGAGTTTTGAATATTATTGATGAAGGTACACGAGAAGCTTTAGATATTGTCGTTGATACCTCACTACCGGCCACTAGAGTTGTGAGAGTTTTAGAGCAACTTAAAGAAGAAAGAGGTGTTCCTAGAATGATTCGTGTCGATAATGGCAGTGAAATGACTTCTTTAGCTTTTACAAAATGGTGTGAAAATAATCACGTTAGGATCTGTTATATTGAGCCAGGAAAGCCAAATCAAAATGCTTATATCGAGCGTTTTAATCGCAGTTATCGAACAGAAGTATTAAACCCCCATTTATTCTCTTCACTAGCGCAGGTGCGGGAACTTAGTTGGGCTTGGATGTTAAGTTATAACGAAGAAAGACCTCATGAATCACTGGGAAATTTACCTCCCAGTGAATTTAAAAAACAATTAACCGAAAAAGTCTCTAGTTATGAACTGTGCGCTTGACGGTAAGCTTACGGTTTCATGATTTCCTCCATCTAAAATAATGATGACAGAAATCTCTAGTTTTGGCTTGTGTCTTTTTAGGGTAAGTTTACGAAGCGACTCAGCCCTTGATATATTAAGAGTTACTTTCGATAGATAAGGCTTATCGATTGATAGTCCTCTCTCGCCACAATTGTACCGACCTAATTTAAATCAAAATCGTCTAGAGCGTGATTAGCTTATAGTAATTAAACGACTTTTCTTAGATTTTATGAGATGGATTATATTCTGGATCGAAAAAATAAAGTACTTTATTCTTCATTATTATTTTTTAAGCAATGATGCAGCAAAAGTAATCATAACCGTAACTGTAATCCCTCCGACGATCCATTTTATTGCTTCCAATGCATTGTCATCTATATCTGTTTTAATATCTACTTTGATATCGGCATTTATATCAGTACTTATATTATTTAATTTTGTTATATTAAGATCTTGTATATTCATTATTTCTGTCGGTATCCACTTTTTCATAATAATAACTCCTATTTAAGTGATTTTAATAATGTCTTTTTCTAATTAAATTATATTGTATTTTCAGTGAGATCAAAAATTTTATAGAGATATGTTAACGTAACTTATTGATTTAATGGGAGATAAAATTTTAAAAATATAAAGTAGATCTATATATTTAATTCCTTTAACGTGAAAGAATTGATGCATAATAATTCTAAGTTTTATTTTTCTACAATGTTTGCATCCCTATTTTTCTGATACTCTATATCTAACCTCTATACCGCCAACAGATAGATAAACCCACCGATGGTTAGTGGCGACAAGATAGTGCTGAGTAATAGTGCCGCGGGCATATTTTTTTCTGCGACCTTATATTCAATCGCAAAAACTACGATGATCGGCATTGCAGGAATTGCCATTGTAATCACTGCTTGAGCGACAGTTTTATGATCGAGTCCCAATGCAGATGCCGCAAAATAGATCGCTGCCGGTGCCGCAATATTCTTTAATATGACAATAAACCATGTTAAAAAATCTAATCGAATTTTGTAGGCCGCTAACATAATCCCGGAAGCAAAAGGGCGACTCCGGAAGCTGATGATCCCAATAAATTGAGGGATTTACCAAAAAGAGAAGAGAGATCGAGGCCTGAAAAGACAATAATAACAGCAAGAATTGGTGCCTATACTAAAGGTTTTTGTACAGTCTCTTTTAAGTGCTCAATAAATATGGAGCCGGCATCTTCTTCTATCTCTTTATCATTTTCTGCTTGTTCACTCTTCATTTTTCCGACCGTTAAAAGATAAACAGTGAAGGGGACGATCGTAACGTTAATGACGATACTACCGATAGCCATCGGTACTGCACCAGATGTGCCGAAAATACCTTCAAGAATTGCAGGACCAAAAAAAGGAACGGCAGGTCCGGCAACAGCAACCGCTACTAATGCACTAGCGCTAAGGGATAATCTTAGTAAGAGGCGAGAGATAAAATAGACAACAATATAGGTAATAACAACACCTGCAGTAATTGTTGTAAATAAGGGGAGACTTTCAATTAAATATTCGCGAGAAGTGCTGATTGTTCCGGCAAAAATTGCCATCGGAACGGCATATGCCACGGTGAATGGAGGATTTGTAGCGCCACTTTCTTAGAATGAGGCTAATTAAACCTTCAAAAGTGGTTGATCTATATGTAATTATTGAGTTTTATCATAGACAATATTCCTAATAACCCGTTAATATTGTATCTGTTAGATCAATTTGAGAGGCAGTGTATCGATACTGTCGCTTACATTAATTCCCAATCATTTCAATATATTGATATCTTAAAAGAGAGGCTTTATGGGCGCTTCCGCTGCTGCCGGTGGTTTTATTATTGTTATTTTTATTGCCATCCTTGGCTTTCTACTCTTTTTAGGGTTGTGGATCTATCGCCGGCGTTATTTACGAGGATCGAGAGAGATCTCTAAGCTCAAACTCTTTGGAATCAATCTATCGATGGTGATTACGGTTTTCCCGGCAGTCATGCTTCTTTGGACAATCTTTGTTACAGAAATCACCGATCTAATCGCTGAAAAGCGAGCTTTAGAAGAGCTTAAAGAGCGTTATTTTCAAGTAGAAGAAGATTTAAGTTTTGGCGAAATAGTGATCCCCGCACAATCATGGATTAATCTCGATTCCCCCACAGATTATCCATTAGAGAGCCTAAAAGATATCCGCCAAGGCATCGATAGTGTCCGTTTTTCAACGCCCCAAGCGATTCATCATCTTCCAACTTCCGCCTTTGAATTTAACTATCAAGGAATCGCTCTTGAACTTGCCGAGGCGTATCAATATGAGAAGGATGGTGAGATTTACCATTGCGAAAAAGGATGGGTTCTGATGCTCAACTATCCAGAAGGGATCGATTGGCATACGCGCTATAGAGAAGAGAGTGATCAATGGTTTAACCCTTCAACCTGGAAGATCGATAACTGCTTTGAGATGACAAATGGCGTCGCCGTCTTCGGCGTGGGTGAATATGGGCTCTATTTGTTGTTAAAGTGATATCGTAAATTTATTGTTGTTTGGGCTATTAGAAAAAATCAGATAGATTGTTTGCATCATTTCAATAGAAGTTATAGTATCAAAATATGGAAAAGAAGATTGCAATAAAAATGTTTGAAGCATTATCGTCTGAAGTCAGATTGGATGTATACCGCTTATTAGTTAAGTATGGTGATTCAGGTTTAGTTGCAGGAGAAATAGCAACTCTACTGGATATTCCTAATACTAATTTATCCTTTCATTTAAAGGCTCTTGTACACGCTGAAATGCTATATGTAGAGCAAGAAGGAAGATTCCTACGTTATAAAGCTAATATTGATTTAATGTTATCTTTAGTAGAGTTTTTAACTGATGAATGTTGCTTTAATAACCCAACCCATTGTTTGTCTATTCGAGAGAAACATCCCAAACATTAAAAATGTTTTAAGATAATTTTAGGATGCTGTATATATAATTACTCATCTAATATTTCAATAGTTGTTGAATAGTTGTTTTGTTAGAGTTTAAAAGTTATCCTCAAGAAAAAGATCTGTTAGCGCTTTTATAGCGGTTGAACTAGGAGTTATTGATATGAATTTTATTAAACATGCCTCTCCCTTTCTATTTTTTACCGGTAAAGGCGGTGTTGGAAAAACATCTATTGCCGCCTCCACGGCTGTAACGCTGGCGGATATGGGGAAAAAGGTATTAATTGTTAGTACCGATCCTGCTTCTAATATTGCTCAAGTATTCGGGCAAAAAGTAGGTTCACATATTACCGAGATAAAGGCTGTTTCAAATCTTTCAGCGATTGAAATTAATCCTCACGATGCGGCTGAAGCCTATCGTAAAAAAATAATTGATCCTATTAAAGGCACACTTCCTGAAGATGTTATTGCCGGAATAGAAGAGCAATTATCTGGAGCATGTACCACTGAAATTGCGGCATTTGATGAGTTTACAGCACTATTAACAAATAGTGATATTAAGCGTGAATTTGATCATATTGTCTTTGATACAGCACCTACTGGTCATACTATTAGAATGCTATCGTTGCCAGGTGCTTGGAGCGAATTCTTAGAAGCTTCACCAGAAGGCGCTTCTTGCTTAGGACCTTTAGCAGGACTAGAAAAACAGAAAACTCAATATAAAGCTGCGGTTGATGCTTTAGCTGATGAAAAAATGACAACGATGGTTCTTGTCTCTCGAGCGCAAAGAAGTGCAATCAATGAGGTATCTAAAACTTTCGATGAACTGTATGCTCTTGGAATTCATAAACAATATCTCGTGATCAATGGCTTATTTCCTAAAGAAGAAGCGCAGAAGGATGAACTAGGGGCTACAATTTATGAAAGAGAGCAAAAAATTTTAAAAGCCATCCCATCAAATCTTGAGAAATTATCGATTGATTATATCCCTTTAAAACCCTTTAATTTAGTGGGGATTGATTACTTAAGATTACTGTTAAATCGTGAGAATCTCTCGTTTGAAACATTGATAACACCCGAAGCAATCAATGTTACTGTTCCCAATTTAGCAACTATGGTAGAAAAACTTGCTCAAAAGGATACGGGATTATTAATGCTAATGGGGAAGGGCGGTGTCGGGAAAACAACGATGGCCGCAGCAATTGCCGTTAAATTAGCGCAAATGGGGAAACAGGTTCATCTATCGACATCTGATCCTGCAGCACATTTAGCATCGACTTTAAATGATGAAGCGTTGAGCAATTTAACCATCAGTCGCATTGATCCTACTGCGGAAACTGAAAGATATCGTGGGGAAGTGATGAAACGCCATGGGGATAATTTAAGTGATAGTGAAAAAGCTGTTTTAGAGGAAGATTTAAGATCACCTTGTACCGAAGAGATTGCGATTTTCCAAGCATTCTCGAGAATTATCAGAGAATCTAGTAAAAAGATTGTCGTAATGGATACAGCGCCAACGGGGCATACACTACTATTATTAGATGCAACAGGTGCCTATCACAATGAAGTGATTAAGCAAATGGGTAGTAAAGGCGTTACAACGCCGATGATGCAGATTCAAGATCCCGATAAAACAAAGGTTATTCTTGTGACACTTGCGGAAACAACGCCCATTACAGAAGCTCAGCATCTTGAAGAAGATTTAGGTAGAGCAGGAATTCAACCATGGGGCTGGATCGTCAATAACAGTTTAGTCAATTATCCTACTCGATCAGGACTCCTAAAAGAGCGAGCCTTGAAAGAAAAAGCGGAAATTGAAAAGGTATCAAAACGTCAAGAAAACTTAGCGCTTGTTAGGTTACAAAATGATGAGCCTGTAGGCATAGAAGGATTAAGTAAACTTTTTCATCACTGATAAGCATTATTTTTATAAATAAATCATATATTGATAAGCTCCTTTATTAGGGGCTTATTGATCTTTTTTAGGAAATTACTGATGATAGCAGCAATTATTATATTTATACTGACTTTGGTGTTAGTCATATGGCAACCCAAAGGTTTAGGAATTGGTTGGAGCGCCTCTATTGGCGCTATATTAGCACTTTTATTTGGGGTGATTACCTTTGAAGATATTCCCCTCGTTTGGGAGATTATTTGGAATGCGACGATTACTTTTATCGCCATTATTATTATTAGTTTAATTTTAGATGAAGCAGGCTTTTTTAAATGGGCGGCCTTACATATTGCCAGATTTGGCAACGGTAATAGTCGAAAACTATTCACCTATCTAATTCTGCTCGGGGCTTTAGTTGCGGCATTCTTTGCCAATGATGGTGCGGCTCTCATTATTACACCAATCGTTATGGCCATGCTTCTATCTTTAGGCGTTAGCCGAGCAACAACGCTTGCATTTGTGATGGCTGCTGGCTTTATCGCTGATACAGGAAGTTTGCCATTTATTGTTTCGAATCTCGTTAATATCGTTTCAGCGGATTATTTTGATATTAACTTTACACGTTATGCCTCTGTTATGTTGCCGGTAAATATCGTTTCTGTTGTCACAACATTAATTGTGCTCCATCTCTTTTTTAGAAGAGATACAAAATTTTCATATAACGTTCATCACCTTGAAGCACCGAAAAATTCTATTGTGGATCTAGCGACATTTAAAGCTGGATGGGGGATTTTAGTTTTTCTGTTGATTGGCTTCTTCACATCTGATTATTTAGAGATTCCTATCAGTTTAATCGCCTCTATTGCCGCATTAATTTTGGCATTGATTGCTTATCGAGGAAAGAAAATCAACCTTAAAACTGTTGTAAACGGTGCTCCTTGGCAAATCGTGATATTCTCCTTAGGCATGTATCTTGTAGTTTTTGGATTACGAAATGCAGGATTAACAGATTATATTACCGATATTCTCAATCATCTTGCGGATAACGGGTTATGGGCATCCATATTTGGAACAGGGGTTCTCACCGCTATTTTATCATCTGTGATGAATAATATGCCTACAGTATTGGTCGGCGTACTCTCTATTGATGCGAGTACGGCGGCAGGACTGACTGAAGAAGCGATGGTTTATGCAAACGTGATCGGTAGTGATTTAGGCCCCAAAATAACGCCAATAGGAAGCCTCGCAACACTACTTTGGTTACATGTTTTATCTCAGAAGAACTTAAAAATCACTTGGGGATATTACTTCAAAGTCGGTATTATTTTAACCTCGCCAATTTTATTAGTCACTTTAGCAGCTTTGGCCATCAGGCTATCTTTCTAATACAAGTAGAAATTGAATATAAATACTTTTAATGAAACCTCAAGATTTATTCTGAGGTTTCATTACGTAAGCTTACGATTAATATTAATTTGGGATCGTTATTATGAATCTATAAGAGATAGATATTTATGAGTTAGGACTGTATAAACATACTATTTAACATAATATATAGAATCAGACACCTTATATATCTCTCATATATAGATAGGTGAGTACCCTCTTTAAAGCTTACTACCCATTTTGATCCTTATTCTTTTATCTTATGTTCCTATTTAAGCCTATTTAAGATTTTAGACTTTAGACTTTTAGTCATAGAGTTTCATTCATCATCTATGATGACCATCATTGGATTTAGATGAAGATGACTTTGAAGCCTTTAAAGACTTTAAAGACTTTAAAGGCTTTAAAGGCTTTTAAGACTCTGAGGCTTGAGAGAGATTCTCTAAAAATTTATATCTTAGCAGTTTATATCTAGTACGTTTAGCTGAAATACTTTTGATCTATTTTGCTGAAGATTAATCGCACCAATTTTACGATTAATGGTTCATATGAAATCTATTAAAGATAGGCGTTAAAAAAGGATCAGGAGAAATTCCACAACCCTTTCGATGGGTTTGATTAGTAATCGCTCAAAATTGTTCAAACATCGCTATCTATCTGCTCTATTGAGGAAGATTACTCAATGACGGTCTTTTAGATATATTACACATTGCGTGTTGCATGCAACTGTCACATATGATAAAAATACCAATAAGCTAAACGAATTGATAAGTAAGGAGAGATCTTTAAAATATTACTGTTTATGAATCCAGGAGAACTGTTCGAGAATATCGGTATCATTCCAATTTTCACGGCTATTTGATTCTTGTGTCACTAAGAGACGTGCGGTATTGATAATATGGCGCTCCATCTCTTTGCCGGCATTATCTGGGTCACCATTTAGGATCGCTTTATGTAATCCTTGATGATCCTCAAAAGCTTCAAGACAGGTGCGTGAATGAGGAATAGTACTCGGTCCCGATAGTAAAACGGTATTACGGGTATTATCGATAATGGTCAGCGCCCTTTCGACGGCGGCAATTTTAAGAAGTGCTGAGTGATACTCTTTATCTGCTTGAAGTGTTGCTTTTGCATCATCTGCCTCTGCTGCTTTAAAGAGGTTCTGATAAGCAATATTGAGCGCTTCAAGGTCATCTTCGGTCCGAATCATTGCCACTTTTCGAACTAATGGTACTTCGAGCATCAGGCGAATTTGGAAAGATTCTAGAAGATCTTTTAAAGAGGTCGGAAGGATACGAATACCACGATTACGCTCAATACGGACCAGACCGATATTGGCCAGTTGTTGGGCGGCTTCTCGAATGGGGGTTCTCGATGCACCGACCCACTCCCCTATCTCAGTTGCTGAGTAGAGTTTTCCTGGTTCTAACACATTGTTAAGGATCGCTTCACGTAAGAGTTCAAACGCTTGATCAGAGAGACTTTCTATTTTTTTTAGTTTTTTCATATTCAAGTATCGTAATTAAGGAGATAAATGTGTCAACCATCAACTATGCAGTGATTGGAGGAGGAATCAACGGACTCTCCGTTGCAAGACAGCTTCTCATCGACTATCCCGATGCCAATGTGACCCTTTTTGAAAAAGAGTCGGAGGTTGCAAGACATCAAACAAGCCATAACTCCGGCGTGGTGCATGCAGGATTATATTATGCAAAGGGTAGCCTAAAAGCAAGATTATGTCGACGTGGTGTGGAGCTTGTTCGTGATTATTGTCAAACGAATAATCTTCCTTATGATCAGTGTGGAAAAGTTGTGGTCGCGCTCAATGAGATTGAAGAGGAACGATTAAAAAAACTCTATCAAATCGCCCTCGATAACGAAGTACCCAATGTTCGCATGCTCTATGGTGATGAAATTAAAGAGGTGGAGCCCAACTGTATTGGTGTTGCTGCCCTTCACTCTCCTGAAACGGCGATCGTCAGCTATGAAGCGATTGCAAAACGTATTGCCGAAGAGATTCGGGAGCGTGGCGGCAAAATCGAACTCAATAGCCCTGTAGAATCGATCACCAATCGCTCTGATGGTAAGATTAAGATCACACTTGCCGGCAATCGTGCTATTCCTACAGAATTTGATTATGCGATAAGCTGTGCCGGCTTGCAATCAGATCGATTAGCGAAGAATTCAGGTGATATCGATACGCCTAAAATAGTCCCCTTCTTTGGGCAATATTTTGTTTTAGATGATCAATATACAGATGATGTTAAAGGGCTTATCTACCCCGTTCCTGATCCTAAATATCCATTTTTAGGTGTCCATTTTACCAAACGTATTGATGGAAAAATGACAATCGGCCCCAATGCCTTTCTCTCTAAAGGGCGTGAAAATTATGATGGTAAAGGATTTAATTGGCGCGATATTAAAGAGTATCTCCTCTATCCTGGCTTTTGGCGCTTTGCTTTTCGTAATATTCCCGCCGCTATGCGCGAGTCTAAGACGGTTTTTAGCCAACAAAACTTTATTAATGAAGCGACTAAATATGTGCCGAGCCTCGCTAAAATGACGGTCAAGCCAGCAACAAGAGGGATTAGAGCGCAAGCAATGGAAGCAGATGGAACGTTAGTTGATGACTTTGTGATTCGTCGTGATGGGAATATTACCCATATCCGCAATGCGCCATCACCGGGAGCGACCTCTTCTATGGCAATCGCAGAGTATATTGTGCGAGAAGTGATGCTGGGAAAAGAGCATTAAGATTTCACTAGTAGATTTTATTAGTAATTTTTACTAATGAACTAATGAACTAATGAATAATACTAATGAAGAAGTGTATATAGCCTTTGATATGTAAGTATCAAAGGCTAATTGAAATTAAGTTAAAGAAAACTGAATTAAAGGTTAAGTTAACGGGGGGGTTCTGAATTTCAGAAGAATCTCTTCTTGAAGAAGATGCCGGCAACTACGCCACTGAGTACCACCATTATTGCGATCAGTAACATAAATGCCTCTGGTTCATCTTGATATGGCAAGGGAACATTCATCCCATAGATGCTCGCAATTAATGTTGGAATCGAGAGCACAATCGTCATTGCCGTTAAAAGCTTAACCACATGGCTCACATTATTTTGAATAATATTGCCATAAGCATCCATCACATTATTGGCATTGAGTTGGTTGATCTCTGCAACAGAGTAAGCCTGCTCAAGCTCAATAATGGTGTCATCAAATAACTCTTGTCCATCTGCGATGAGCTCTAGGTGGTGCTCATGATTAATCTTTCTCATAAGATGTAACATCTGTTTAAGAGAGATTGTCATATCGAGTAATCCATCGTTGAGATAGAGTAATGTATAGAGCTCTGAATTGCGATATGAGCGGGAGAGCTCCTCCTCTGCTTCTGCGATCTCATGCTCCATGGTATGCATCAATTTAAGATAACGTTGTGCAGTGTGATGAAGGAGATCGAGCGTATTTTGAATAAGCCGCTCTGCCCCTAAACCTTGGCAGTTTCGAATAAAATTCTCCCGTAATTGTGGCGTCTCGACACCACAGATTGTTACAAGGTGAGAGCCGGTCAGCACGATACCAAATGGCACTGTGCGGTAACGGATACCATCGCTATTTTTCTCAATTTCCCGATTCACTGTGGGGACATGGATAATAATGTAGGTGATCCCGGCACTCTTCTCAATCATCGGCCGAGTGTTAGGATCGAGTGCTTCTGCAATAAAATGGCTGGAGATCCCCAATTGGCGATTCATCTTGAGTCGCTCTGCCGCTGTGGGGGCAATCACCTCTACCCAATTCTCTTGCGTGATCTCTGATTCATGGTAGTAGCTATTGCGAATAAGGTTTTTATAGATCTGCATCATTGTGATACCTCCGATATTGTTGGCTGTTTCTTCTGTTTCTGCTTATATCTTCGAATTTTTTCTTCAATCTCGATTCCCGACTCTTCGATCAATGTAGGCGGAGATAACGCTTAAAGTAGAAAAAGAGTATGAGTAGTAGACTCAATCCCGCCATGATGGTGGCGACGATAATGGTAGTCGTAGGATCATCTTCATTCGGTAGCGCAACATTCATTGAGAAGATCGAACCAATCATCGTAGGAATAATCATCACAATGGCGATAGCGGTAAGCGCTTTTAAAACGGTATTGAGATTGTTATGGACAATTGCGGCATAAGCATCCATTAGGTTACTAAGGCTCTCTCGACGCATCTCGGCAACTTCGGCCGATTGCTCAATATCGACTAAAATTGTATCGAGCAGTTTTCGATCAGATTCTTGAATTTTAAAAGTGCGTCCTTGCATCATCTGGCGATAGAGAATGGCCAAGGCGGAGAGCGAAGTTGAGAAGAAGACTAGACTCTTACTCAATTCGATTAAGCTAAAGAGCTCTCTATTTTGGTAAGAGGCACGTAATTTTTGTTGCAATGCTGCCGCGGCATCATTGATATACCCTAAATGATCATCATACGCTTTTGCCACCGCTTTAAAGAGCAGTAGCGTGATGCGCGTCTTCATCTCTGTCTGGAAATCGCCACACTCTCCATTGATGAGTTGCTCAATAAGAGGGTGATGCTGACGACTTACCAGAATGAGATTGCTATCGGTATGAATGATCCCTAAAGGTTGAGTGATATAGGGTGGTTCATGTTTTTCCCCTGCCTTGGGATTTTTAATCGGAAGATTGAGAACAATAAGGTACCCATGCTCATCTCGCTCTAAACGGGGTCGCTCATCTTGATCGAGGGCATCGGTAAAGAATTTTGCCGGCAATTGAAAATGGCGCGTCATCTGATTGATCTCATCCATATTAGGATCGATCAAAAGAAGGAGATGGTTAGGACGAATGACTGATTTTTGGATTAAGCGCTCATCGCTATTTTTGTAGATGGTTAACATGATGTTACTCCTCTATCTAGGCCGATTTATAATGTTCGGATTAAATTTGATCTCTCACGAGATTGATTATTACTGATTGTTATTGGTTATTATCGGTTATTACTGATTGTTATCGGATGCTATTGAGTGTTATCGATTGCAGGTTGCTTTAAAGCATCTTTTTAACCTTAAAGATGAGTAGTGCTCCCACGATTAAGATGCCGGTGATGATGCCTAAGAGCGTTAGGGCGTAAGGTTCATCTTGAAATGGCAAGGGGGTATTCATGCCGTAGAGCGCAGCAATCGACATCGGGATTGCTGAGATGGTGATAAAGATCGTTAAATATTGCACTGAAAGGCTGAGATTATTCTCAATCAGTGCGGAGTAGGCATCCATCAAGTTACGCAAATTGGCATTATAGACACGAGCTAAATTCTCTGCTTGAGCCGTCTCTACAATAAGATCAGAGAGCTGCAGATCCTGCTCATAATCTGCTTTTAGAGTGCTCTGCTCATAAATTAGATTGAGAAGTTTATGGTTATGCTTTAAAGCTTTTGCAAAAAAGAGGAAACTTTTATTGTAATTGAGAAGTTGATAGACAGATTGGTTGTTAAAAGCGCTTTTGAGCTCATCTTCCATCTTTGTTGTCTCCCTCTCAATCTCTTTTGTTGCAAGAATAAAACTCTCCGTAGTCAATTCTAAAAGGCGATAGACAAAGCTTGTCACATCGGCAAAAGCCCACGTTACTAAATATTCATGCTCAAGATGCATCAAGAGCGGTGTTTCATCCTCTAAAATAGTGATCACTCGATTCCCCTTAATAAGGATTGTTAAAAGGGTCACTTGGTAAGGGATGGCAGAATATGGGAGATTTCTTTTAGGAACATGAAGCCTTAAAAGAAGAAGATCGCCAATCTTTTTCTGCAGACTACCGCGAGGCTGATTGAGGGTATCGAGTGGTAGATTGAGCGAGTGAAGGAGTCTATCGACCTTCTCCTTACTCGGCGCGACTAGATTGACCCAAAGCGTTGTTGCTCGTTGTGCTTCTTGAGATCTGTTGGCGTTATTGAGTAAAATTCCATGCTCTGCTGGATAGATCGTCATTATAAAACTCCTTTTTGCGAATGCCTTTGCTCTCTTTCTCAATAACGCTTAAAGTGCGTCACTGCCCTTTTGATGAGTATTGAGGGAGAGAACAATTTTGATAATCAGTTAGGTAAGGCTAAGTGCAATTGAGAGCAGCAATAATTGAGAGCAATCAAATGATCAAAGTTAATAAAAGCGCATATCAAAGCGTATATCCAAATATCCGAATATCTAAACGGAATACACGAAATATATAAAACATATGAATATAAGCTAATAAAACTTATTGAGGGTAACGCAGCTTATCTGTTAAGGCTTAATTTTAAAGTTTAATTTTAAAGCTTATTTTTATAGCGATAACGCAAAAAAGCGTACCCTCAATCATGAAGGCACGCTTTCTAGAGAGATAGTATCAAGATACTGATCTCTGTTATACGTTTTTAATCGACTCACAAGAGATCGATAGAGAGATTATCTCTACCAATTGATCTAAAAGTCTGATCGTCCTCCATTCATTGAGCTTTAGCACTGTACGGCATAAGATCAATCAGATATCAGGAGAAAGCGAGAGGAAGGTAACCCCTGCTTTATTCTATCTATCTTAATTGACTAGCTACGTTATAAACCACCTTAATTCGATAGTTTCTGTTCAAACCCGTTGGCGTCTTTGGACGTTTCTGGGCAGTAGCATATCTCCGTACAGGAGCCTCACCTAACGAGGTATTTTTAATTTGTTGGAGGAGATCATAGACTCAATAGTGCATCGATGTCAACTCTTTTCATAAAAAGAATTTTACTTTAAGCGCTATTTCTCCGTTTCATCCTCTTTCATCTTGCCTGCTTGCATCTCCCAAAAAGAGGCGTAGAGTCCACCTTTCGCAAGTAAAGCATTATGGGTACCCTGCTCGATAATTTTGCCATTTTCCATCACAATTAAACGATCCATTTTGGCGATGGTGGAGAGTCGATGGGCGATGGCAATTACCGTTTTCCCTGCCATCAATTGCTCAAGATTCTCTTGAATCACACTCTCCGATTCAGAGTCGAGTGCAGAGGTTGCTTCATCGAGAATAAGAATGGGCGCATTTTTAAGTAAGACTCGCGCTATGGCAATACGTTGTCGCTGCCCACCTGAAAGTTTTACACCACTCTCCCCAACTAAAGCATCTAATCCTTTCTGCCCATATTGATCTATCAGTTCTCTGACAAATTGATCTGCATGAGTTTTTCTTAAAGCTTCATAGAGCATCTCATCTGTCGCATCAGGATTCCCATAGAGCAGATTATCTCTGATAGAGCGATGAAATAGCGTCGGCTCCTGTGTGACAACGCCAATTTTTTGCCGTAAAGAATCTTGCGTAAAGTGACAAATATTCTCACCATCAATTAATATTTCACCGGCATCGATGTCATAGAGTCGTAGCAGTATCTGCGTTAATGTTGTTTTGCCGGCACCCGATGGCCCTACTAATCCAATTTTTTCTCCCGGATGAATCATCAAGTTGAGATTCTGGTAGATCGGTTTCTCCTTGTGGTAATTAAAAGAGACATTACGGAAGGTAATTTCGCCCTTAACATTTTCTAACATTCCGGCATTAGGATGGTCTTGTACTTCTCGCGATTGGGCTATCACTTTAATTCCATCTTGAACATTACCAATATCTTCAAAAATATGGCTAATCACCCGCATCACCCAGCTTGACATGGTATTGATTCGAATAACAAGACTCATGGTAAATGCGATTGCTCCGGCGGTGATTAAAGAGGCACCCCAGAGATAGACAGAGAGTATGATCGTTGTCGCAATTAAGAGGCTATTTAGAATCATCAGAGTGAGATCCATCATCGTTGAGAGCTGCGTTGATCGAAGAGCGGCATCGGTCTGTTTCTGCATCACCGATTTTGCATCATTCTCATCTTTTTCAGAATGGGAGAAAAGTTTCAATGTTGTGATATTACTATAACTATCGACAATATGGCCCATTAAACGAGAGCGTGCTTTTGCGGAGATATGGGAACGGTGACGTGTTCTTGGAAGAAAATAACGCAAAATCAGCGTATAAAGCAGAATCCAGATTAAGATAGGAAGTGCGAGCCAAGGATTCATCTCAAAGAAGAGAATAATCGTTGTAACCGCATAGATCACAATGCGCCACATAGAGTCGGTAGACATAATCACTGAATTGCGGATCGATTGACCGGTATTCATGACACGGCTTGCAATCCCACCAGAAAGGCTACTATGAAAGAAGTTAAGGCTCTGTTTAACGACATAACGGTGCTGTTGCCAGCGAATCATCGATGTAAAGTTAGTCGTTAATGATTGATTGATCAGAAGATTATGAAGAAATGAGGCTAAAGGGCGGAAGAGTAGAATAACCGATAGCATAAGAATAAAGGTCCAGTGGTGCTTCTCCCAAAGCTCTGCCGGCGTATGAACACTATCGACAAGATCAACAATCTCTCCAATATATTTAAAGAGAAAGATCTCCAATGTTGAGACAAAAAATCCTGTCACAAGGAGTGCAACAAAGACCCATTTAATCTGGCTAATATAGTGCCAATAGAAGGCAAATAACGTTTTAGGAGGCGCCTTATCGGGGTGTGATTTAAAAGGGTCGATAAGGGATTCAAAACGTTGGAGAATTTTCATAAAGGGCCATTATAAAAGTACTAAAAATAGGGGCTAAAAATATTCGATCAATAATATTCGACTGATAGTTGATAGAGTACCTTATTTGATATCTGTTATCAATTAGAGGGTAAGGAATAGATGATAGGAATAGATGAACATGAAAAAGGCGACTTAGTATGTCGCCTTTTTTTATGTTCAGCTATCGATTATTTGTGATAGCAATATGTGATAATAAGTATCAATAAGTGATAATTGGTAATGATAGGTGATTAAAAACTTTGATTAGGCAATTTTGCGCTCGATAAAAGCGCCCCCTAAACAGATATCTCCATCATAAAAGACGATCGATTGCCCGGGCGTGATGGCTCTTTGTGGCTCTCTAAAGTCGACGCGGATTTTGCCCTCTTTTTCTAGTGTCACCTCACATTTAACATCTTGTTGGCGATAGCGAATCTTTGCCGTTAAGCGAGGGTTGACCTCTTCCCAATTGATAGGATTAATTTGATGGAGCTCGCGAGCGATTAGACCCTTTCCATAGAGCTCCTTTTGATCCCCTTGCACCACAATCAATTGATTCTTTTCAAGATCTTTATCCGCCACAAACCAAGGCTCACCTGTAGAATCTTTACGCCCGCCAATCCCTAAACCTTGTCGCTGGCCGATAGTGTAAAATGCTAAACCTTGATGTTGCGCTACAACTTCACCATTAGGCATGACCATATCACCGGGCTCTGTGGGGAGATATTGCATGATAAAATCGGTAAAATCTCGCTCCCCAATAAAGCAGATCCCTGTAGAATCTTTTTTATCAAAAGTGATCAGGCGATTATCGAGAGCAATTTGTCGTACTTCGCTCTTCTCATAATCTCCGATCGGAAAAAGAGTATTGATTAGCTGTTGCTGATTGAGTAGATAGAGAAAGTAACTCTGATCTTTATTATTATCGATACCTTTTAAGAGATAAGCTTTGCCATCTTCCCGGCGAACACGAGCATAATGCCCCGTTGCGAGATAATCTGCGCCCAACTCTTCTGCATACTCTAAAAAAGCTTTAAATTTAATCTCTTTATTACAGAGAACATCGGGATTGGGGGTTAGCCCATCTTTCAACGTATCGATAAAGTAGTCAAATACTCGCTCTTTATAATTTTTAGCGAAATTGACACGGTGAAGTGGAATGCCGAGTGTCTCACAGACCGCTTCTGCATCTTTAAGATCATCTTCCGCACTACAGTAACCTTGGTCAAACTCCTCTTCCCAATTCTTCATAAATACGCCATGAACATCAGCGCCCCGCTCTTTTAAGAGAAACGCCGCTACAGAGGAGTCGACTCCACCGCTCATTCCTACAATGACACGTTTACCTCTTATATCTTCCATCTCTTAGCCTCTCAACTCTTTTAGCCCATTACTATGAATGGTACAAATCTAAATAGTATAAATTTTAATGATACTTTAATGATATTTTAATGATATAAACCATCGATATAAACCATCGATATAAATCATTAATGTAAATTATTGATATAAAATTAATGATACAAACTTTGATAGTCCAAACTTCCAACAGTACTGATTTTAGTGTGGCTGATCCATCATATTGGTTGCTGTAAAAATAAATGGTTAGCATTCTATCGAATAATATAAATAGAAGGCTAACCATTTTTATAGCTGATTTTTATCGCTGATTTCTATTGTTGATTGATACAGTATATCGTTACTGTTTATCGCTCTTCTTTTCATCATCGAGAAGATCGATATAATCACGGAGAATCAATAATCCCTCTTCAAGTAGAAGATCGGTCTCTGTCTCTTTTAAGAGCTTTGTATATGAACCATCTTCGTTGCGGAACTGCTCAAGTGTTAATGGTTCATAATCGTAGAGAACTCGCATTCTATTTTGCAATTGAAGATTCTCTTCCTCTTCGCGCTTAAGCTTCTCTTTGCGCTTATCAAGATTGAGGCTCATCTCATTGATCTTCCAGAGCTCTAATGTCTTATTCGCCTGTTTTTTAAAGATCTGATGCTTCTCTTCCTCTTTAAAGCGCTCTTGACTCTTATTTTGCAACTGGGAAGTCACTTCTTCTGTAATAACCACAGAAGGCTCATAATCCGGAGCTGCATCGATAGTATCCCAAGCCATCACATAGAGCTCTTTCGACTCACCAATCTCATTAGGATCATAAATTGAAGGGAGCGTTACATCAGGCTCAACCCCTTTCTCTTGTGTCGACTCTCCATTTGCGCGGTAGAACTTTGCAATAGTGACTTTCGATTGTCCTGGTTTGGTCGATTTTGCTAAAATTCGGCTAAGATCGATCATCGTCTGAACGGTACCTTTACCAAAAGAGGTTTGACCAGCAATGATTGCTCTCCCCTGATCTTGCATACTGCCGGCAAAAATCTCAGAAGCTGAAGCACTTAAGCGATCGATTAGAACCACCATAGGTCCATCATAGATCAACTCTTCATTAGGACTCGATTGTGCATCTTGCTGACCATCAAATCCTCGCGTTTGAACAATGGTCTTATCACTACCGATAAAGAGTGCAGAGAGATCGATCACCTCCGTTAAAGATCCACCACCATTACCGCGTAGATCAATTAAGAGCCCATCAATATGCTCATCATTGACCAACTTAAGTAGTAATTTTTTAACGTCACGTGTTGTGCTTTTGAAGTCTTGAATCCCTTTTTTACTACCTTCAAAGTCACTATAGAATGCCGGAAGTGTAATAACGCCTAAAGTATATTCCTCTTCACCATTTTCAGAAGGGAGTTGATAGACTTTCGATTTCGCTTCTTGCTCTTCAAGTTTGACTGTATCACGAACGATCTTAACAATTTTTTCTGCGCCTTTTCCTTTATTGCCAATCATCTGTAGACGGACAACAGTATCTTTTTCCCCGCGAACCATCTCAACCACTTTATCAAGACGCATCCCAACAATATCAACAAACTCACCATCTTCACCCTGCGCAACGCCGATAATCTCATCACCGATCTGCACCTGGCCAGTCAAGTCTGCAGGTCCTCCAGGAACGACCTCTACAATCTTGATGGAATCATCATCTTGGCGCAGAACCGTACCGATCCCTTGCAGTGAAAGACTCATACTGATATTAAACTGCTCCATCTGTTTAGCGGAGTAGTAACCAGAATGGGGGTCAAAACTGAGAGAAACGACATTCATAATAAGACTAAAGAGCTCTCCCTCTTCCATATCATGAATTCTTTTTTGCCGAGCATTGTAACGCTTCTGGAGCTTCTCTTTTGCCTCTTCAAGGGTCAAGGTATCATCTGTGACCATGAGGTTAATCAGCTCATTTTGTAGACGATCTTTCCAAAGTTGACGCATCTCGGTCTTATCTTTGGGGAAATTTTCATCTTTGCGCTGAATGACGAGACTCTTATCCACATCGAAGTCAAAATCTTCAGCTAAGATGTCGGTGACCAAAGCATACTGCTCATCCATACGGATCAGGAGTTGTTGGTACATCTCATAGGGAATCTCTAATTGTGAGCGGCGAATGAAGTCATCAAAGCTATACTTATATTGCTCAAATTGATCGATATCTGATTGAACGAAGAAGACCTTCTGTGGATCGAGCGCCTTAAGGTAGAGTGTATAGATACGCTCTGAGAGTGCATCATCAATAGGGATACGATCATAATGATATTGTGCCAAAATTGCCGTATGGGCAGAATTGATCAATTGCTCATTATAGGAAGGCTTCGTGATAATCGGCGTTTTTGGTGTATCGGTTGCGGCGATTGTCGATTGGCCAAATAGAAGTGCTGACGAGATAAAGAGTCCACCGACTAATTTGGCAAAGCGGCTTTTGATAAATTTTTTCCCATTAACCATTACGTTTTCTATATCCATTGTCTGTTTGATTAGTTCGCAAATGTTTGCTGATCAAAGATATATATATTTTATATATCTATATATCTGTATATCTATCTATATATCTTTTTGCTGAATACTTTTGCAATCAGTGCGATAAGAGATATCCCTACCATCGAGAGAATAAGGAATATGATCTGTAAGAGTGACCAATAAACACCCTTATCAGTTCCATTTCAATTGATAAAACTCGTTTTAGTATAGCGGAATCGAGCTTTTTTGTTTAACTTTTTTGCCTACATTACTTAGAGGTAATCGGTAGTGCTGAAGATCAGCATAATTCAATAAAGCCCAATAACAAATCCAATAAAATCCAATAAAATCCCATAAAAGAGAGTCCTATAATTTTAGGACTCTTGTAGGGCTCATTTAGAGATATCCATTACGAATTACGAATAGAGAACGGACTATGAGTAGTGACGATCTTCAAAATCTTTCATAAAGTTCGTCAAAGCGATGACGCCTTCAATCGGCATTGCATTGTAGATACTTGCTCTCATACCGCCAACACTACGGTGTCCTTTAAGGTTGATCAGATGATTCTCTTCTGCTTCTTTTAAGAAGAGTGCATCTAAGGTAGGATCTGCGAGTGTAAAAGGAATAGTCATATTTGAGCGAGCATCAACATCCACACGATTACGATAGAGGCGACTATTATCGATAGTATTGTAGAGTAGGAATGCTTTTTTATGATTAAGCTTCTCGATCTCCTCTAAGCCACCCTTCTCCTTAAGCTCTTTAAGCACTAAGCTCATAAGATAGATTGCAAAAGTTGGCGGTGTGTTGAGCATTGAATCATTTTTAGCCTGTAGCGTATAGTTCAGTGCATCAGGAACATAAGGGGAGGCATTTCCTAATAGATCTTCTCTTACAATAACTAAAGTTAAACCTGCAGGACCAATATTTTTTTGTGCGCCGGCATAGATCACGCCATATTGACTCACATCGATCTTACGGGAGAGGATATTAGAGCTCATATCCGCAACAACAGGGATGGGGCTATTTTTAATATCGTAGAAGAACTCAACACCATTGATTGTCTCATTTGAACAGAGATGGAGGTAAGCACTATTGGGATTAGGGGAGATCTCATTCTGTTTTGGTACAGAGATATAGCCCTCCTCTTTACCACTATAGAGAATATTGTTTTTTGCGTAACGAGCGCCTTCAGCGGCTGCTTTTTTGGACCATATTCCCGTTTCTATATAATCAACGGTGGTTTTACCATCACCAATACGATCACCTAATAGGTTGAGAGGCACTAAGCCAAATTGTGAAAGGCCGCCTCCTTGTAGAAAAAGAACCTTGTAGTTTACCGGGATATCGAGCAACTCACGAAGATCTGCTTCACACTCTTTTGCTAATGCTACAAACTCTTTACTACGATGGGACACTTCCATCACAGAAGCGCCCTGCTTCTGCCAATCGAGAAGTTCTGCTTGCGCCTCTTTTAAGACTTTATAAGGCATTGTTGCTGGACCTGCACAAAAATTGAATGTCTCTCTCACTGCGATTAATCCTCTATTTCTGCTTTAATTAGTGACTTAAATAGTTACTTAAATAGTTGCTTAAGTAGGTTGTTCAAATTAACGAAAACTGCGCTTAAGTCTCATAACCTCATGATGATAAGGTGCTGAATGCTTAAGGCATTAAAAAGATAGTACAAATAAAAATGGTATAAAAGTGATCTAAAAAATCACCTCTATCTTACTACTAAGGGCGAGAGATTTCAGAGATATTTTATCCACAATTGAAGTGGAGGAATGGGATCTTTGGCTCTCTTTAGGGCAAGATAATTTTTGCGAAACTTCTTAAGCAGATGCAGATTGGAATGATATTTGAGAATATCTGAATATTATTCATAATGCTTTTTGCTTTTCTGCTAAAATGGCTCGTTTGAAAGAGATTAATTGAGATTAATTGGTTTAAACCACAGAGGGAAAATTCGTAATGTCTTCTATTATCGATACTGAAATGGCGCGTTTAGTGCCTATGGTTGTTGAACAAACTGGTCGTGGAGAGCGTTCATATGATATCTACTCGCGACTTCTTAAAGAGCGGATTATCTTTATGGTCGGTCAGGTGGAAGATCATATGGCTAACCTAATTGTGGCGCAGCTCCTCTTTTTAGAAGCGGAAGATCCCAATAAAGATATCCATCTCTACATCAATTCTCCAGGAGGATCTGTCACTGCCGGTATGTCGATCTACGATACAATGCAATTTGTTAAGCCTGATGTATCAACAATGTGCTTAGGACAGGCTTGCAGTATGGGAGCATTCTTATTAACTGCCGGGGCTAAAGGTAAGCGTTTTGCCCTTCCTAATTCACGGGTGATGATCCATCAACCGCTTGGAGGATATCAGGGGCAAGCGTCTGATATTGAGATCCATACTCGTGAGATGCTTAAAATTAAGAAGCAACTCAATACTCTCCTTGCGCATCATACCGGCAAAACAGTTAAACAGATCGAAAAAGATACCGATCGTGATAACTTTATGAGCGCGGAGGAGGCGATGAAATATGGTTTGATCGATCAGGTCGTCACTAAGCGTTAAATAGATTAACATCATGAGAAATATCTCTTAAATTGAGCTCAATCGGGTTAAATCGAGTCATTCAGATCTATAAAGAAGTCTCTGATATGCGATATGCGATATGCGATATTTAAGAATGATGATATCAAGTGTTGATAAATGAAAGAATTGGAGTGAATTCACACAATGAGTAATAAAACTGATAAACCCACAAAAAGTATCGAATGCTCCTTCTGTGGTAAAGATCAGAGCGAAGCAGAACGCCTTATCTCAGGAAATGGTGTCTATATCTGTAAAGAGTGTATTGAGCTCTGCAATAATCTTGTAGTAGAAGATGTTAAAGCTGAGCTTGAAGCGGAGTATGAGAGCCTTCCTACCCCAAAAGAGATCTTTACACACCTTGATGAGTATGTGATTGGTCAAGAAGATGCAAAGCGCACCTTAAGTGTCGCTGTTTATAATCACTATAAACGTCTAGAGAGTGAGCGTTTTTCTGATACGAAAGAGGTTGAGCTTAGTAAGAGTAATATTCTCCTCATCGGTCCGACAGGATCAGGAAAGACTCTTCTTGCAGAGACTTTAGCAAAAACGCTCAATGTTCCTTTTGCCATCGCTGATGCAACGACACTGACGGAAGCGGGTTATGTCGGGGAAGATGTTGAAAATATAGTTCTTCGTCTTCTTCAAAACTGTGACTTTGATGTGGAGAGTGCGGAATCTGGAATTATCTATATCGATGAGATCGATAAGATCTCCCGTAGAAGTGAAAATCCTTCTATTACCCGCGATGTCTCCGGTGAAGGGGTGCAACAAGCGCTTCTTAAAATTATTGAGGGAACAACTGCTTCCGTCTCCCCTACCGGCGGACGTAAACACCCAAATGCAGAGCTCATTGATGTTAACACTCGCAATATTCTCTTTATCTGTGGTGGTGCATTCTCTGGCCTTGATAAGATTGTGCAACAGCGCCAATCGAAAGGGGGGATCGGTTTCGGTGCAGAGGTAAAAGCGAAAGATGAGCAGAAAAATATCTCCCAACTCTTATCTGAGGTGGAATCGGAAGATTTAGCGAAATATGGCTTAATCCCGGAGTTTATTGGCCGACTTCCTGTCATCACAACGCTTGAAGAGTTGGATGAAGATGCGCTCGTCAATATCTTAACGGAACCGAAAAATGCTTTAACAAAGCAATTCTCTTATCTTTTTGAGATGGAAGATGTCTCATTAGAATTTACAGAATCTGCTTTAAGAGCGATCGCTAAAAAAGCGTTAGCACGTAAAACAGGAGCGCGAGGCTTAAGAAGTATTATCGAACACCTACTTTTAGATACGATGTTTGAACTCCCATCACTCGATAATGTTGCTAAGGTAATTGTCGATGAGAAGTGTGTGACAGAAGGTGTTGCGCCTGAGATTATTTTTCACAAAGATCATCAAAAGAGTGATGAGAAAGAGATTTCAACGGAGAGCTCCTCTAAAAAGAGCGCCTCATCGAAGTAACTTATCAGATTAGATCAAGTGTTGATAATCAATTTCAGACTGATCCAAACCGACTTAAAAGATTTAATAGAAAAGGAAGAAGAGACTCTTCAAAGATTATGGCAGATCATTTACAATCCCCTCCCCCCATCTCAATGCGCTTTCGTGGTTTTCTTCCCGTCGTTATTGATGTGGAAACAGGTGGGGTTAACCCACGAACAGATGCCCTCTTAGAGATCGCTGCTGTTGTGATCGATATGAATGATGAGGGTAGACTCACCATGGCAGAGAGTGTTTCTGCACATATTGAGCCAGAGAAAGGGCTTCTTCTCAATCCTGAGTCGATGAAGATCAACGGCATCAAGATCGATAACCCTTTCCGCTTTGCAATCTCTGAAAAAGAGGCGCTAAAGAAGGTCTTTGCTGTTGTTCGTGCTGCGTTGAAAGAGAAAGGATGCACTCGTGCTATTTTAGTGGGACATAATGCCCATTTCGATCTTGCATTTTTAAATGCAGCAATCGAGCGGACCGGCATTAAAAACTCCCCTTTCCACCCCTTCTCCGTCATCGATACGGTGAGCCTTGCAGGCCTTGCTTATGGGCAAACAGTGCTTGCACGGGCGATTCAAGCTGCCGGCATTGAGTGGGATCATAGTCAAGCTCATTCCGCACTCTATGATACAGAAAAGACGGCAGAGTTATTTTGTAATATAGTCAATATATGGCAGGAGAAAGTCGGCTTTAATCTCGCCCTGTTTCAACCTAATGATGACCCTATTGATGCCCGATAGGCGCAATAGATGCAATAGAATCAGAATGAACAACCCCGTAGTACCGATAAGAGAGCGTTTGCATGGATAATTTACTAGACCGTTTAGAGAAAAATCTGACACTCCTTGGAAAGCATCAATCCTCCCTAAAAGAGGTTAATATTGGGCTCGAAAGAGAGACTCTTCGAATTAACCCGACAACAGGCAGGATTAGTGATAAAGAGCATCCTGAGACAATCGGATCGGCATTAACGCATGCGAATATCACCACTGATTTCGCCGAATCTCTGCTTGAGTTTGTCACGGATCCTGTGGATTCTCCTGAAAAAGCATTGGCGGACCTCAGTGAGATTCAACGATTTGTCTTAGAGAAGTTAGATAATGAGATCTTTTGGCCTAATTCTATGCCCCCGTTCATTGAATCGGAAGATGAGATCGAAATTGGTCATTATGGCAATTCAAATGATGGCAAGATGAAGTCCCTCTATCGTAAGGGATTGAGCCTTCGCTATGGCAAAATGATGCAGGTTATCTCCGGCATTCACTATAATTTCTCCTTAAAAGATCATCTCTTTGATGCATTTCAAAATGCATTTGACCGTCAAGAGATAAAAGAGATGAGCCTACAGCAGTTTAAGACAGATCGTTATCTCCATGCTTGTCGTAATATCTCTCGCTATGGCTTTGTGATTCCTTTTCTTTTAGGGGCATCACCGGTAATGGATAAGAGCTTTCTTCGTGGGAAAGAGAATCCTTTTGCGTCGCTTAATGCAACAGATAGCTATCTTGACCAAGGGGAATCGTTACGTCTTTCTGATATCGGTTATGGTAACAATAAGTGCCACTTTGATGTCTCATTCAATACGATTGAAGAGTTTACCAAAAATATTCAATTTGCGATTACCACACCATGCAATATCTTCTCGCAAATTCCGGTGGTAGAAAATGGCGAATATAACCAGATCAACAATCACATTTTACAGATCGAAAATGAGTATTACGCGAGCGTTCGACCGAAACAGATTATGCGCCCTGGTGAAAACTTCTTAACAGCGCTCAATCGCCGTGGGATTGAGTATATTGAGTTGAGATCGATCGATATTAACCCGCTCGTAGCGGAAGGTATTGGAATCGATGAGATGCGCTTTATACAACTCTTGATGACAGCTTCTATCTTGACCGATGCGCCGGAATTATCGCAAAAAGAGTATGAGCATAATCAGAAAAATATGAAAGCAGTTGCTAAGCGAGGATTAGATCTCGCTCAAGAATTTAATGTTGCCGGAACAACTCGCACTCTTAAAGCTTCTATTTTAGCGGTATTAGAGTGGTTAACACCTTTGGCACCCATATTAGGAGAAGCGTATCAAGCAGCTCTTGAGAAGATGTATGCACGCGTTGAAGATCCTTCCCTACTCCCTTCACAACAGGTTTTAAGTGCGCTCAAAGAGAGCAGTACGCCTTATCAGACATTTTTCTTAACGCAGGCGAAAAAGCTCTATCAAAAAGAGCTCAAGCCTTTAGATGAGAAGAGTCGCGTTGCATTTGAGGAGAGTGCCATCAAATCTCTGAAGAAACAGCAAGCAATTGAAGCTTCACCCCAAATCCCATTTGCGCAATATCTCGATCACTATTTCCAATTTGAATCTTAAAGTTTAAACAATTTAAATCTAAAATCTAAAATTTAAATAACTTAAATGGTTTGGATCTAAAGATTTGAATCTAGAATTATCTACGTAGCTATCAGTTAATTTGGTAGATATCTTTCGCGCAATTAGTGAGATTAATTGCGCGCTTTAACCTCTTGAGGGACTTCTTAAATTACCTTTCACTAAAGATATAGACCTTGATAGCAAAATCCCATAAACTTACGCTTTATTTATCTACCCTTTTTTAGAGGTATTTCTCAGTGACTGAAGTTGTCGCACAAACAATCGAATCTACTGCGCATATCGCGCAGGAGGTTCACTCCTTAGGCTCCCCCCTTCTCTATACTATCTTTGCCATTGTTGTTGCCGTAATGATCCTTATCGACATGTTTGCACTCAAAGCAAGTGGAGATCATCGTGTTAGCGTAAAAGAGGCTTTGATCTGGACGCTCATCTGGATCACCGTCGCGTTACTCTTTATGGCAGGAATCTGGGGCTATATTCGTTATATGCTGCCACCAGAGATCCTTATTCCTAGTGAATTTGCCACAACGAGTGAATATGCAACGAGTAAAGCACTTGAGTTTTTAACCGGCTATATCGTTGAAAAATCACTCTCGATCGATAATATCTTTATCTTTCTGCTTATCTTTAGCTTCTTCAAAGTTCCCAATATCTATCAGCGCCGCGTCTTAGTCTATGGCGTTTTAGCCGCGGTCTTTTTGCGGGTTGTGATGGTGTTGATCGGTAGCTTCTTGATCTCTAAGTTTGAGTGGATTCTCTACGTCTTTGGCGCATTCCTCCTCTTTACCGGGATCAAGATGTGCTTTGGTCATGATGATGAAGCAGATTTGAGTGAGAATAAGATCGTCAAATGGACTAAAAAGTTTGTTAAGACAACTGATGAGTATCAAAAAGAGCACTTCTTTATTGTCAAAGAGGGAGTTCGTTACGCAACACCGCTCTTTATCGTTTTAGTTTTAATTACTATTTCCGATATCATCTTTGCAGTCGATTCCGTGCCGGCGGTCTTCTCTATCACCGCTGATCCTTTTATTGTGATGACCTCTAACGTCTTTGCAATTTTAGGATTAAGAGCAATGTATTTTCTCTTAGCAGATATGGCAGAACGCTTCCATCTACTACAATATGGTTTGGCGATTATCTTGATCTTTATCGGTATTAAGATGTTGGTACTCTATTTCGACTACCATTTTCCGATTACGATCTCTTTAACAATAATTTTAGGAACTTTAGTGGGTTCGATCATCTTATCGCTGATGATCCCCCCTAAAAAACGATCTTCTTAACCCCATAAGTCTCGTACTACCTGCGAGACTTTTTTCATTTCTCTTCGCAAAAAGGACGCGTCATGTTAGAGAAACTCTTTAAACTTAAAGAACACGGCACAACGACTCGAACAGAGATCATTGCCGGAATTACGACCTTCTTAACGATGTCATATATCATTTTCGTAAATCCAAGCCTGCTCTCAACTACAGGGATGGATCACGATTCTGTCTTTATGGCTACCTGTCTTGCGGCCGCAATTGGTACTTTAGTGATGGCATTTGTTGCAAACTACCCTGTTGGACTTGCACCAGGAATGGGGCTGAATGCTTTCTTTGCGTTTACAATTGCAGCTCCCGTTGCTGCGGGTGGTTTTGGCTATACTTGGCAAGAAGCTTTAGGCGCTGTTTTTGTCTCCGGCGTGATCTTCTTTGCACTCACTATTACCGGGCTTCGCTCATGGATTATCAATGGTATTCCTAAATCATTAAGAGCTGCTGTCGGTGCGGGTATCGGCCTCTTCTTAGCTTTCATTGGTCTTTCTAATCCTGAAGTAGGCATCATCAAGGCGAATTCAGCAACGCTTGTAAGCTTAGGTGATCTCTCATCTCACGGTGCGCTCTATGCAATTTTAGGATTCTTCTTAATTGTAGTGTTAGATAACTTTAAGATTAGAGGTGCGATTCTTTTAAGTATCTTGATTGTCTCTGTGATCAGTGCCTTAACAGGTCACACAGAGTTTAAAGGTGTGATCTCAACGCCTCCTTCAATCGAGCCAACATTCTTCCAATTAAGCTTTGAAAAAGTCTTAAGTGGCAGCTTCGTACAGATCTTAATCGCTCTTGTTCTTGTAGAGCTCTTTGATGCTACCGGCGTTCTAATGAGCGTGGCAAAACAGAGTGGTCTACTCGATGAGACAAAGGTTCCAGATGCTAAAAAACGCTTTAATCGTGCGCTTTTTTCTGATAGTACCGCGATTCTTTCTGGAAGCCTTTTAGGAACGAGCTCTGTAACAGCTTATGTTGAGAGTACTGCCGGCGTTCAAGCAGGAGGACGAACAGGTCTTACAGCACTTGCGATTGCTGCTTGTTTTATTCTCGCAATCTTCTTCTCACCATTAGCGAACTCAATTCCTGCTTATGCAACGGCTCCGGCATTAGTCTATATCGCAGGCTTGATGTTAAGAGAGTTAACAGAAGTTGAGTGGGATTCCCCTACCGATTCAATTCCAGCAGCACTCTTAGTATTAGGGATTCCATTTACTTACTCGATTGCAGAAGGTTTTGCCTTTGGATTTATCAGCTATGTTGCATTGAAGTTAGGGACAGGAAAATTAAAAGATATTCATCCTGCCACCTATATCATTGCGATTCTATTTTTAGTAAAATTTGCACTCTTCTAGGATCTTCCCCTTTTCTCGGGTAAAGATGCTAACCTAGAGATGAGCATTGAAATAGGCATCAGTACGCCATATTAGAGCATGATCTTTAATATGGCGTTTTTAAATGTGGGGTTTTAGAAGTATGAATCATTTTATTACAGCAACGTATCGATTCTTTTTTAGTAGCGACTTTGCCATGGGGGTAAAGATGGCGCTAGGGATCTTCCTGCCTGTTGCGCTGTTAGCCCTCTTCTCAATTCCGCTAGAGATCTTAATGATTGCCGGTTATGGTAGTTTAACGATGTCTATTGCCGATCAGACCGGCACCTTAAAGCATAAACGCAATGAGATGCTAGGCACCTTTATTGCGATTGTCCTGATTACCCTGCTCTTTATCTTTCAATCACCAGGGCTCCATCTTCTAAAGATCGTTTCACTCTCACTTATCTCATTTGTCGTAGCCTTCATCTATGCTTTTAAGGCTAAATTTATCGCTCTCGGATTTATCGTGGGCTTTACGGCCCTTCTTGCCGCATCTAATAGCGCTGCCACTCCCGCGGTCTACCTCTTCTTCTTCTCTTTAGGGGCTCTTTTCTATTTTGCCTTTAGCATGGCGGTGACGAAGATTTTTCAGATCTATATTGTGCGGCAGAATCTCTCCGGCATCTACTTTCTCCTTTCGCGCTATCTTAAAGCACTCTCAAAATGTTACCGTCAAAATGTAGTGATTGAGAAAGAGTTTAAAAACTTTATCAACTCTCAAACTGAGCTACTTGAGGAGTTGCAGGTGATGCGAGATCTTCTTTTTCGCCTCGACTATGAGAAGGATCATCGCCTCAATCAGATGGTCAATGAATTGCTACTCCTGATAGAAACTCGTGAGATTGCAACTATTCCATTGCAAGATTTTGTGATTATTCGCGAGAATTATCCCAATAGTGATCTGCAGATTTTCTTTCGTGATAGCTTCTCAAAAGCGGGAATCAACCTTGAAGAGATGGGGATGTACTCCTTACGTGCCGGCGATATGTTAAAGCGTCTCGGCTTTAAGGCAGAATTGCGTGCTTTAGAGTATGAATTAGAACTTCTACGCCGGCAAGATTTAGAGGGCGAAGCGTTAGAGGCCTATCAAATTGTAGCGAATCACTTTCGTAAAGTTTGGTCACTTTCCCGTAATTTAGAGCGTATTCGCTCATTCTTAGTCGATGATGTTGCGCTTGAGGGAAGCTTCCCTAAACATAAATTGAAAAAGTTTCTCTCCCAGTCGCATTGGTCTAAAGATTATATTACCCAGAATTTAACTCTCCAATCACCTGTGCTACGTTTTGCAATTCGCTCTTCACTTGCGATGTTTTGCGCACTCTCAATTGTGAGCATGACCGATTTTCTCTCTCACGGTTTCTGGATCGCTTTTACACTCTTAAGTCTTATGCGACCAGGATTTAGTCTTACTAAAGAGCGCAGTAGAAATCGAATTATCGGCACCATTATTGGCTGTATCGTTGGAGGGATCTTAATCTCCATGGAGATCTCAACTTTAGGGTTGCTCTCGATTCTCTTTGTCTCGGTTATTCTTAATAATGGTTTAATTCGTATCCATAACCCACTTAGCGTCACTTTTACGACAGTCTATGTCCTAATTATTCTCAACATTAGTAAAGATTTAACGATGTTCCAAGGGATATCTGTCTCTATTGAGCGCATCATTGATACCCTAATTGCCGCTGTTATTGCGATCGGCTTTAGCCATTTTCTTCCAAGTTGGGAGAAGGTCAATCTTCCACGACTTACTAAAAGTGCGAGAAAAGATCTCTTTACGGTGATTGAAGAGATAGAGAAATGGCAAATTACGAAAGAGAGTGAGGATGACGCTGATCTTAAATTAGCGCTCCGCCGGGCTCAAGTCTCTATTGTCTCTCTCTCAAATTCTCTAGAGCGGATGAAAGATGAGCCGATTAAGAATAGAGAACGGGATATCTCAACGATTAATGATGAGTTGATTGAGATGCAATCTGTGCTCTCTCAGCTCTCCTATTTAGCATCTCTACTTGAGGGGAAAGATGCAACAAAGATCCCGGAATTTAGGGAGATTTTCCAAGTGATCAAGTTCCGCATGGATCCCAAAATCCATAATAGCCGCTCCCATCGTATCCCTAAATTTATGATGCGTGAGTTAAAGCCCCTTATCTGGCTAGTGGAGCCTAAATAGCGCCATACGTACAGAGCAATGCGATCACATAAATTATGATCTGAGGAGTTATGATCTAATGGTTACGATCAAATGAATGATTGATTACTAAAAGTGATGACTAAAATTGATAACTATGACGATTAAGAGTTGGCATTTATTGATGATAATCGTATTATTAAAGAATCGCTTTACTCTTTCATCGATATTGAGGAGTAGCGGCATCGAGTCGTAGACGATATCCGGCAGTAGGATATTCAATGGTAGGCGCAGGTAACAGATATGTACCAATTTTTAGGGGAATATGAGTTAAAGGTCGATACGAAAAATCGTATCGCGCTCCCTGCTGCCTTAAGAAAACAGTTTAATGGGATGAACCATTTTGTCATCAGCCGTGCGCTCGATAAATGTCTTAACTTCTACCCGATCGAAGCTTGGCGCCAAGTTGAAGAAGAATTAGAAAAACTAAACCCTTTTGTAAAAAAAGAGCGTGACTTTGCACGCTTTGTTCGAGGTGGCGCAACAGAAGTTCTCTTAGATGCTCAAGGGCGAATGGTTCTCCCTAAAAGATTGATGCAATATGCCAATATTGAGAGTGATCTTATCCTCTTAGGAAATGGTAATCTCTTTGAAATGTGGGATCTAACCACTTATGAAACGATGCTCGATATCGATCCAGAGGATTTCTCCCTCTTAGCTGAAGAGGTGATGACAAAAGAAGAAGAGGTTGAAGAAGCGCCTCTCTTAGACCCTTCTATTGTGGTTCCTTTAGGCCGTCGATAGATTGTCCGGGATAGGTGAGGCTAGATGTGATTAGAATTGGTTTAATTGATTCCGGTATTGGTGGATTTTCTATCTTAAATGCTTTTTTAGCAGCGAAGCCCCTTAATCAGACACAATTTATCTATATTGCCGATTCAGGGCATCTTCCTTATGGCTTAAAGAGTGATCACTATATTCATGAGCGAATGGAGCGCTTAACGGCGGAGCTGTTAGCGCGAAAGATCGATGCGTTAGTGATTGCTTGCAATACGGCGACGGCGGTCAGTGTCGAGAAATTGCGAGAGAAATACCCCGATCTTATTATTATCGGGATTGAACCGGCTATTAAGTTAGCGGCAACAGCGACAAAGAGCGGTCATATCGCGGTTGCGGCAACACTTTCTACGCTCCATAGTGAACGATTAAAGAGCCTTAAAGAGCGCTTTGCAAAAGCGCAGACACTTCATAAAATTATCGGTTCGGAATGGGTCGATTTGGTAGAGAAACAGAAGCTAACGCTAGCTGATAATCAAAAGATTCTAGAAGAGACATTAAAACCGCTATTTCAATACCCGATCGATCAATTGGTCTTGGGTTGCACCCATTTTCCCTTCTTAATGCCGGCACTTAAGGCACTTCTTCCAAAAGAGGTCACTATCATCGATCCGGCAAATGCGATTGTCCAAGAGTGTTATAGCCAAATAACCATGCGTTACCCCCATCGTATTACGACGTTTTATAGTGTTAACGATGTGGAGACTACAGTTAGTAAGGAAAAGAGCCATAGCATTAAAGCATTACCTCTTAAAACATTACAGCTTTTAACTACGGGGGAGCTTAAAGATTTTCAAAGACAACTCTCTCTTTTAGATGCGGTAGGAGTTCCCATTGAGATTGCAAAAATCGATACTTAACCACTGTCGCTAGATATGTTAGAATCGATCCTATTATCGACAAAAGATGCTAGGATTAACCATGAACAAATTATTAAAAGCAACTATCGCCTTAGGCGCAATGATGATTTTAGCAGCATGTGGTGACTCACTAAAGAGCCTCTCCCCCGAGGATCAGCTCTTTACGATGAAGGTCAGTGAGCAATTTCAAGATGTAATGGATAAGAAAGATGCGATTGTCGCCGTCCGTTTAGAGGGTGCTCCTGCGGAGAACATTACACTACTTCAAGCTAAAGAGGGAGATATTGAGAAAGATATCCTCTACGCTGTCACGATCGATCTTCCTGAAGGGGTTGTGATCACACTTCCTGAGTTTGAAGAGGTGATGAATGAGCAGATGGATGCGATTAATGAGATTGTCGATTTTAAAGTAATGCCCGTTAAAGAGAGTGATACCCAGATCAACTATATTGCTGAGACGCGTCTAAATAACGTTCCCTATTATGAATATTGTCGTATTGCGGTAGAAGAGCAAATTACCACCATCTGCTTAGGTACTACCAATGATACAAAAGGGGCGGAAGCTGCCATTAATAGTATTCAATTTAAAAAATAGCTCCCGATAGGCGCTATTTCCCGAAAGAATTATTGAAATATTTCTCGAAAAATTTAATATCTCGATCCGCTAATTTGTGTAATATTTCACTACAACCTTCTGTTGTAGTAACGCATTAGCGGATTCTTATTAAGAGTACTCAATGATTTAATTACCTGTTTAATTACCTGTTTTATTACCTATTTAATTCCATGCTTTATACTCATAAGTCATAAACTCATTCTTTACTCTAACTGTTTGCTGAAACGGTTTACTATAACTGTTTATATAACTGTCTATCTATAACCGTTTACTCTAGTGACTATTCTAGTTGTTTGAAGGTTGCCTCCTAAAGCGTGCGACCGATAGAAAGGATCTCTCTATGCCATTTACGCCCCGTTCAGATCAGCAGATCTATCGTTTAGATTATCTTGCTCCCACCTTTATAATTCCCCATTTAGATCTCCATTTCTCTCTCGACCCTGAGGTTAGCAGAGTGCGCTCTCAATTTAAGGTGATTGTAGAAAAAAATATCGATCTACCCCATACTATCAAGCTTCATGGGTCAAAGATGTTGTTTGATATTCAATTGAAGATCGATGGGAAAGAGGAAGATATCAGCTCATTGTTAGATGAGGCGGGTAATCTATCATTAACTTTAAATGCACGTGAGCAGCTGATTGAGATCAAAAATAGTGTCTCCCCGGCGGCGAATAGCGCGTTAAGTGGCCTCTATCTTTCAAGAGGCATTATCTGCTCGGACTGTGAGCCACAAGGCTTTAGAAACATCACGTTCTTCCCTGATCGCCCTGATGTGATGACACAATGTCGCGTCACTTTAGAAGCGGATCAATGCTATCCTATTCTTCTCTCTAATGGCAATCTGATAGAGAATGGAGTTCTTGATGAAGCGCGTCATTATGCCATTTGGGAGGACCCCTATCCTAAACCCACCTATCTATTTGCGATTGTTGCCGGCGATCTGCAATTTATCGAAGATCAACATATTCGTCCTGATGGTCGCCCCGTACAGCTTCGTATCTATGCATCTAAAGAGAATATTGGTGCCTGTGACTTTGCGCTTGAAAGCCTCAAAAAAGCGATGCGTTGGGATGAGGATCGTTTTGGATTAGCATGTGATCTCGATTTTTATAATGTGGTCGCAGTGGATGATTTTAATAGTGGCGCCATGGAAAATAAGGGGCTTAATCTCTTTAATACAAGCTGTATTTTAGCTACAAAAGAGCAAGCGACCGATCGCGATTTTCGTTTTGTTGAAGCAGTCATTGCGCATGAATATTTCCATAACTGGACAGGAAATCGTATCACCTGTCAAGATTGGTTTAACCTCTCATTAAAGGAGAGTTTAACGGTCTTTCGTGAGCAGGAATTTATGTCAGAAGTGGAACCCGGCATTCGTCGTATTGAAGATGTCAATTTTCTCCGTCTACATCAATTTCCTGAAGATCAAGGCCCTCTTGCGCATGCGGTGCGCCCCGATAAATTGGGATCAATTGAGAATATCTATACCACAACCACCTATGAAAAAGGGGCGGAGATTATTCGCCTCTATCAAACTATTTTAGGCCGTGAAGGCTTTGATCGCGGCTTTGCACGCTATATTAAAGAGTTTGATGGCATGGCTGTGACTGTTGATGATTTCTATGCAGCGATGAAGATGGAAAATCCCCGTCTTTTTGAAAATTTCCCCCTCTGGTACTCTCAAAGAGGGACACCAAAGGTTCAAGTCGCCACTGAATATTACCCCGATAAACGGGAGATGCGTCTTTCATTGAAGCAATTCCTCTTTGATCCTGTTACCAATGAGTTGCAAGAGCCATTACCGATCCCCATTAAGTATGCCTTCTTCAATCGTCAAGGGGAGATGCTCCTTGAAGAGACCTACACATTAACGATGGCGCATCAATGTTTAATCTTCCACAATATTGATGAAGTGCCGGTGATCTCACTATTGAGAGACTTCTCTGCACCTGTTATGGTCGATTATTCACAATCGATCGATGATCTGAAAATCCTGATCCAATATGAGCGTGATTACTTTGCAAAGTGGGATGCCGCTCAAAAATTAGTAGAGCGCCTCCTTTTCAACCGAGAATTGGCACGAGAAGAGCAGATCAAGATGATAGGTGATGCATTCGCACCTCTATTTGATTATGCTTATCAAGAACCTGGATTTGCCGCACTACTCTTAACCTTGCCCGATAATGATCATCTTTTCGATCGCTTAGAAAGTGAAGAGATCTTACCACTCTATCAAATCAAAAGAGAGGTAGAAGTGGGTCTTGCTACTCGTTTCCAGAAACATTGGCAAGCGCTTTATGATCGATTCCAAGAGGATTCTATTGCAGCAAGAGCGATTAAAAATGTGGCGTTGCACTATCTAAGTCGTCTCCCCCATGAGAGTGAGTTAGCAGTAAGAGAATATGAGAAAGCAGATAATATGACCGATATCAATGCGGCATTAACAGCACTGCTTTCTAATCAAAATCCAAAAGCAAAAGTGATTTTAGAGAGCTTCTATCATCGATATGAAGATGATGCGCTTCTCGTAGATCGCTACTTCTCTCTACTAGGACGTAATCCGAACTTAACGATGGATGATGTGGCGATGGTCAGTAACCACCCGGCTTTTGATCTTAAAAATCCTAATCGAGCAAGAGCAATTGTGGGATCCATTGGGCGAAATCGTATTGCTCTTGCCAGAATAGGCGCTCCCCTCTACCGATGGATAGGGGCAGAGATTGTAAAAGTTGATAAGATTAATGCCGTAACAGCGGCACGCCTTGTTACACCTTTTGCCAAACTCTCCCGATTACCGGAACCTTTAAAAGAAGAGGTCAGAGCAATTTGCCAAGAGATGCTCAATATCGGGGAGATCTCTCATAACTTATCAGATCAATTGAAGAGGATTTTATTATGATGAATAAAAATGAATCGTTGGTAGACCCAAATTTATCAAGGGAAATGTCAGAGAGCGGTCTTGAGCAGAGTCATGATCGTGGGGATCTTTTCGAACAGAGTAAGCTAGCGCAATTGATGATTGCTCGCCGGACAATTCATCATTTTGAGCCGACTGAAGTTCCGCTTGAGCCTGTTAAACGAGCATTAGAGCTTGCTGTTTATGCCCCTAATCATCACCATACCCATCCTTATCGATTCTATCTTATGGGAAAAGAGATCAAATCTCGTTTTCTCGAATATGCGAAAGAGGCTTTCTCTGAACGTGATCCAGCTTCTGCTGAAACAAAACTCGCTCGTTGGAAGAGAATTCCTGGGTGGATCTTAGTGGCTCGAAAAAAGAGTGGCAAGGAGAAGGTTGCCCATGAAGATTATGCCACCTTGAGCATCGCGCTCTATATGATGATGCTCTCATTAACAGCAGAAGGAATCGGCACTAAATGGTCTACAGGCTCTCTTCTCTTCAATGATGAAGTCTATAAAATCTTTGGGCTTAACCCTCAAGAAGAGGTTATTGAAGGGCTCTTTTGGTATGGCTACCCTGAAAAGAGACCGCTTCCCTTCCCTAAACCGCAATTTGATCAATATGTGACAGAGCTTAAGTAGTTTCTGTTGCACTTCGTATTTGAATCTGCGCATTATTAAATCACAGATTGAGTCAACGATTTAATCATTGATCTAGTCAATCATTGGGGTGTTCAGATTAGCCTCAAAACTCTATTAATCAACTCTACGAAATTATGCAAAATAGCACTCAATCACTTCATTCGCTTCAATCATTAATCGTGAAAGAAGATAACAGAGATGATAATAGCCCCTATTTGGGGGCATTTAAAGAGGGGGAAGCACCCTCGATCGTCTTAGGATTTGACTTTGGCACCCAAAATTTAGGGATTGCTGTCGGGAACTGTTTAACTCAAACGGCACAACCCTTAACGATCTTAAAAGTTACCCATAATCAGCCTCGCTGGGAAGAGGTAGAAAAACTTCTCAAAGAGTGGCAACCTAATGCATTTATTGTGGGAATGCCCTATACAAAAGATGGTACTGTTACTGAACATCTTAAGATTATTCAAAAATTTATCAATCGCCTCCATGGTCGATTTGGTCTCCCCGTTTTTATTGTCAATGAAGCTTATAGCTCACAAGAGAGTGAACGCTATCTGAAGCCATCACAGCGCCATAAAAAGGGTCAACTCGATGCGATCTCTGCAGCGATTATTGTTGAGCGTTGGCTACAACAAGAGATTTAACCCGCCGCAGGGCTTGTCAGTCCGTAAGTCCTGCGCTATTCTCAAAATGTCATACCATATTAGGACACGTCACAGATGAAAACTTTTTTTCAATTTATTAATCGATTTAGTTTAGTTCAACAGATCATCGTTGGCCTTATTTTAGGGGTTATCGTTGGTTTCTTCTTCCCTCTTCATATTGCTCAATCGGTCGGTATTATTGGTCAATTTTTTATTGGGGCATTAAAAGCGATTGCTCCTGTTTTGATCTTTATCCTCATTATTGCAGCAATCTCTAACTACCATAAGCAGGAGAGTGGTAATGGGGCCATGCAGAAGGTGATCCTTCTCTATGTTTTTGGCACCTTTCTTGCGGCATTAGTGGCGGTCTCTATCAGCTTTATCTATCCGGTTGTTGTTCCTTTAGATATTCCGGCAGCAGAAGCACGAGGACCGGCAGATATTACGGATGTTCTTCGCACACTCTTTATGAATATGGTGGATAATCCTGTCAATGCCTTAGTCACTGCTAACTATATCGGTTTAATCTCTTGGGGTGTTCTCTTTGGTTTTGCATTAAGATCGACGAATGCGTCAACTCGCAATCTCTTTCAAGACCTTGCACAATTAGTAACAAGTGTTATTAAAAAAGTGATTCTTATTGCGCCGCTCGGGGTCTTTGGTCTTGTCTCTGTCACTATTGCAGAAACTGGTTTTGAAGGGATTAAATCTTATATTGAATTGGTCGTTGTTCTCTTAGTGGCAATGGGGATTGTTGCTTTTGTGGTCAATCCACTTTTGGTCTATTGGGCTATTCGTCAAAACCCTTACCCTTTAGTATTACGTTGTATTAAAGAGAGTGGTATGACCGCCTTCTTTACTCGTAGTTCTGCAGCCAACATTCCTGTTAATATCGAGTTAAGTCGTAAGTTAGGTGTCCGTGAAGAGACCTACTCTGTCTCAATTCCTTTAGGGGCGACCATCAATATGGCGGGAGCTGCGATTACTATCACAATCTTTACGCTTGCGGCGGTTCATACTCTAGGAATTGAGGTGGATTTCTTCTCTGCACTTCTTTTGAGCATATTTGCGACAATTGGTGCTTGTGGTGCTTCAGGCGTTGCCGGCGGTTCGCTTCTTCTGATTCCGCTTGCCTGTTCTCTCTTTCAGATCGACAATGATATTGCGATGCAGTTAGTTGTCATTGGCTATGTAGTAGGGGTCATTCAGGACTCAACAGAGACCGGTTTAAACTCATCAACCGACGTTCTCTTTACGGCAGCAGCAGATTTCTCTGCAACAGGTATTGTTCCTAAAGAAGTTTCAAATAAATAATCATTCATATAATCATTCATGATACCTATTGGTTGATGATGATGCATCACAATAGAAGCGCTATCTTAATAAAAGATGGCGCTTTTTTATTGCAATAGACAATTCTTAAGAAGAATCTGGAGCGGCGAGAACCAACTATTTTGCTCTTTTCTCCGGTGCATGCTTGCAGATCGGGGCATCAACAATGCCGAGGAAATAGTATCAAATTGATGCCATTTACAAGCGATAAGATCATTCACTGCCGGCGCGTGATCCATGGAAAAACGTGATAGTCAGAACCGGCACCTCATCAATTTCTGTTGTTTTTTGTTTCAATAAACAGTTCTTAAGCATTTAGAAAAATCAATTCAACAAAAATAAAAATACCCTCAATCCAGAACCATAGATTTATGGAGGATTGAGGGCATCTTTCAGTTTGATTATTGAATATTGAATCTCATCGAATATTAATAGAGTTCAATATTTTTTATTTTTTGATCATTGGAGAAAAGAGATAAAAGTTTCTTTTTGAATATGACCTATCTGCAGCCCATTAATTAGACCGCGGCACTGCGACTTGATGAACGACGTGAAGGGCGTGCGCTACGATCTGTTGTGCTACGACGCTCATTACGAGATTCATTGCGACGACCTTCGCTACGTGGTGCTCGACTGCGATCGCGATCTCCACGACCTTCTGAACGACCCTCTGTACGGCGTGAAGAACCTTCTCTTCTACCACCACGTGAGTCATTTCTACGACCAGCACCGCCACCAGGACGACGACGTCCACCTCTTGGTGCACCACGTAATGGCTCTTTCTTAGGCTCTAAACCTTCGATCACATTCGCTTTAATCTCTAATTGAATGAAATCTTCTACTGCATCAAGAAGACGCTTATCTTTGAAGTGAACAAATGTTACAGCTGTTCCTTCACGACCCGCACGACCCGTACGACCGATACGATGAACATAATCTTCTGGCTGTCTTGGTACACCAACGTTAAAGACATGAGTAATTGTCTCGACATCGATACCACGAGCGGCAACATCTGTCGCTACAAGAATCTTGATTTTACCGCGACGGAGATTATCGAGACAACGATTACGAACACGTTGCTGCATACCACCGTGGAGGTAATCGACAGAGAGCCCCATCTCTTTTAACTCATCTGCAATCTCTTCTGCATCAATCTGAGTCGGAACAAAGACAACAGTTTGATCGATTTTTGCATTTTCCAACCAATGGAAAAGGAGCTTCTTCTGATGTTCACGACCATCTGCCCAATGAAGGATCTGGGTAATATTCTTATTGATAGTATCTTTAGGTGAGATCTCGATACGAAGAGGATGATTCATCATTCCTTCCGCTAATCTCATCACTTTCGGTGGGAAAGTAGCAGAGAACATCAATGTTTGACGATTATTGATACAGCTCTTATGGAGTGTTTCTAAATCTTCAGAGAAGCCCATATCGAGCATACGGTCAGCTTCATCAGCAATAAAGAAGTGGACATTATCAAAGCTAATCTCTCTCTGTTTATAAAGATCGATTAAACGCCCAGGTGTTGCGACTAAAAGCGTGACATTTTGTAATTCGCGAATTTGACGACCATAAGGCATACCACCTACAACAGTTGCAACGCGGAAATCACGATGAGCCCCTTTTAAGAGAATAGCCTCTTGCGCTACTTGTAATGCAAGCTCACGCGTTGGACACATCACAATTGCATGGGGTGCCGGCATCTTATAAGCAGGTTGACGACCACGACGACCTTTACGAGGTGCAGGACGCTCTTCAGGTGCGCTCTTCTCTTCTAGCTCTTTCGCATCCATAATTTGATGCAAAATAGGAAGGAGGAATGCTGCTGTTTTACCACTACCTGTTTGGCTTGAGACCATAACATCTTGGCCACCCATTGCAACAGGTATAACACGCGTTTGCACTTCTGTTGCACTGTCATAACCCATTTTTTGGACGGCAGCTAAGAGAATAGGATTTAAATTTAAATCAGAAAATTGAGACATAAAGATACTGATCCCTAATTAAGAGAGGGATTTCCTTTTAATATAATATTTATAGGGAATGCGCTTGAACATTCAGCCAAAAACATGCATCGACCGAATCTCAAATAAGCGTCAAGTACACTTATGTCATAGTTCTTAACTATGAACCAACAGGGCGATGAAGAGGGAATATGATACCCTCTTTCTATTTTTTTGCAATCTATTTTCACGCAAATAGCTTAAAATGGGGATAACCCCATCATTATTAATGCTTTACCATTGCTTATATTTTCTTTCCTAAAGAACCCTTTCTTAAAAAAGAGAGGATAAACCTAGATAAACCTAATATAAGAGGAATTTAAGAGCAGAATTTCATTTCTAATTCATCTCTATTCTCGTATAGATCATATCATTTCCCACTACAGGCTAGATCAGTCTGGGACTTAATATAAGACTTAAACAAGAGACTTAAACAAGAGACTTAAATATGAGCATAAGCTAAGCAAGTGTCAATACTATAACACTATTAATGCCCCAGCCCTAATAACTTATTATTTATATTCTCTTAACCCTTTAACCCTTTGACGCCCTATTTCTTAGTTGCGACTCCATTAATGCCTCTCCCCTATTATGGGAGAGATTCTATCTTTAATGACACTTAATGATATTTAATGATATTTAATGATAACTACTATTTTTGATTAAAAGATCAATTTCATCCCAAAGCTTATTGAGCCTCTTCTCTGATACCGTCATCTTAGTTCGCATCGGTTGGGCAAAGAAGGAGACAGCCATCTCTTCAATCATCCAGCGATACTCTTCTAACATCGCAGGCAACTCTTCCCTATCAGCAAAGAATTTTTGCGCTTTAAGATAATTTTGCCAATGCTGCTCAATGACACCATTTTGCTCATTATCTCGTGTTATGTTTTGAGGAAAACGCTCAATTCTTACAACCATCGCTTCTAAAAATCGGGGAAGTTCATCTCGCCAGATCTTGGGCGTCTGACTAATAAAGTCAGGATAAATTAGACGATCTAAAGCCGCCTTTATTCGCTTCTCTGCTAACGCTCGATTCATCGGATGAAGCTGATTGAGTGCTTCCCTTACCTCATTAACTCGCTCAAAAATAGTGACTATTAAACGGCTAAGATCGGTCGCATCAGAGACCATCTCCCGGCGCATTTTTTCGATCACCTTCTGAAATTCTGCGGCATCTCTAGGTAGAGATGAAGATTCTTCAAGTCGATCTTTAATAATCGCTCGCATGAGATCTTCTCGCAGAAGCTCTTCATTTCCCACTTGTCGGAACATTAGTGCTAATTTACCAAATTGAGGCCACTGTCTGCGCAGATATTTTACCTGTTCATGGAGTGTTTTTAATATCAGTGTCACTAATGTGTTGAGATGCACCTCTTGAGCTGCATGAGGACGATCATAGAGCTGTTTTCGGAGCGTTAAAGGCTGCTCTTTGTCGATCAAGAGTGCGGGATACCCTTTAAGCTCGATACCATTTCGGACGAAGCGCTCTTCTGATGCAATCTTCCACTGATCTACTGAGAAGTAGATCTGCTCTTTCGCCTCTTGATCGGATGCTATCGAGTTATCCTCTCGCCTTCTAGAGCGTAGCTGAGCACCCTCTCTTGCTCCCTTCTCGTCACTGTTTCTCGCTTTTTTCTCTTTTTTGCCGGCACCAAAGCTTGAAGCAAGTTGCTGGAAGGCATTTTCAGCTCTTCCTCTCAATTTTTGAGTCAGTTGTTGAAGATCTCTCCCCTCTGCGATTGTCTTGCCACCAGTATCAATCACTCGGATATTGATTCGAAGATGCTTATCAAGAAGATTCTCATCGAAGAGATGGGGCTCAATCTTAATGCCGGATCGTCGCGTTAAAAACGCTGCGATCTGAAAGTAGAGATTCCCCTCACCGAAACTCAATTTTTCTAACATCTCATCGACAACATTAGGAAGTGGAACAAAGTTTTTACGCAATGCTCGCGGTAAAGATCTTAAGATCTCTGTAATCTTCTCTCTCAATAATCCCGGCACTAACCAGTCGAGACGAGTCTTATCGAGTAGATTGAGCGCTGCTAAAGGCACCATTAAGGTCATTCCATCATCTTCAGCAGCAGGATCAAAGCGATAGACTGCATTAAGGCGAAGCTGACCAAAAGAGATAGTGGTGGGAAAGTCTTCTAAATTGAGTTGCTCATCATTGTCTAGAATATCGGATTCGCTGAAGATCAGTGATTGATTGTTTTTAGGATTTTTACACCACTTTTCAAGTGATGCGACAGAGTAGATATCTTGTGGTAATCGCTCGTTGTACCACTCAAATAACTTCCACTCCTCAATTAAGATATCCCGGCGCCGCGTCTTCTCTTCCATCTCAGCCACTTTTGAGATCGTCTTTCTGTTAACGCGATAAAAGGGAGCTCGCGTTTGAATCTCTCCTTCCACTAAACCTTCTCGAATTAAGAGTTCGCGAGAGATCTCTGGTTTAATGCGCCCAAAACTGACTGTACGATTTTTAATAATCGCTAAATTGAAGAGGCGGACTGTCTCATACGCCGCAGCTTGTCCTTGCTGTTTACTCCAGTGAGGTTCTGTATACTCCCGTTTGAGAAGGTGCTCTGCTAAACGCTCTAACCATTCAGGGTTGATAGCAGCATTCATGCGGGCAAAAACTTGGCTTGTCTCTACGATCTCAAGCGACATGATCCATTTAGGCGGTTTACGGTAGAGTGCAGATCCGGGGAAGATCTTAAATTTGCGACCATTAGCACCACTGTAGAGCTTCTCCTCCCCTAACTCCCCAATCTGATCGAGAGAGCCGACCAAAATTGCTCGATGAATCTGGTCCTCACTAAAAGAGGGGAAAAGATACTCCCCTTCCTTAACGCCTTTAGGCTGATTTTTTTCCTCACTTTTAGGGAATGGGTTCCATTTTAAGGATAATGATTGATAGATTCCCTTCAATTGCTGATAGAGATCGTACCATTCCCGCATACGCATAAAGTTAAGAAAGTGAGCCCGACACACTTTTCGCATCTGATTTTGGCTCTCTCTTCGAGCGCGATCTTGATACCATGCCCAAAGATTGAGTAACGTAATAAAATCGGAGCGCTCTTGTCTAAAGAGGCGATGCTTCTCATCAGCTTGCTGTTGAAACTCTAAAGGACGCTCCCGAGGATCTTGAATAGAGAGTCCTGCCACAAGCGCTAAAACTTCATGGCCTACCCCCTCTTTTTCACCTTGGATAATCATCGCTCCCAATTTGGGGTCGATCGGAATTTTGGCTAAAGTCCGCCCTAATGGGGTCAATCTTCCCTCATCATTAACCGCTTTCAGCTCTTTTAAAGTCTGAAATCCTTCTCGGATCTGCCGCATCTCCGGCATCTCAACAAAGGGGAACTCCTCTGGATGACCAAGGCGGAGATGCCCCATCTGCAAGATCACCGAAGCAAGGTGGGTCCTTAAAATTTCAGGGTCTAAAAAGAGGGGACGACTATTGAAATCCTCTTCACTATAGAGGCGAATAGCGATTCCTTCCGCAACCCGCCCGCAGCGTCCTGATCGTTGATTCGCGGCAGCTTGTGAGATCGGCTCAATTAGGAGGCTCTGAATTCGAGATCGAGCATTGTAACGACTCACCCTTGCGACACCGGTATCGATGACATAGCGGATACGCGGAACCGTAATTGAAGTTTCTGCAACGTTCGTTGAAAGAACAATACGACTTCTGCCTTTAGGAGAGAAGATCTTCTTCTGCTCTGCCTGACTCAAGCGTGAAAAGAGGGGCAAGATATCGTAATGACGAAATTCTTTACGAAGCAGATCAGCCGTCTCTAAGATTTCTCGCTCACCGGGTAGAAAGATTAAGATATCCCCCTCTTTTTCGCTCTGCAGTTCATTAACGGCAGCGATAATCCCCTCTTCCATCTCAATAGGATCATTCTCCTCATCAAGATGGAGATCACGATAACGAATCTCCACAGGATAAGTTCGGCCTGATACTTCAATAATAGGCGCCTTTTTTGGCCCACCAAAATAATTTGAAAATGTTTCAGGATCGATGGTTGCAGAGGTAATAATCAGCTTTAAATCGGGTCTTCTTGGCAGAATTTTCTTTAAAATTCCTAAAAGAAAATCGATATTAAGACTGCGCTCATGCGCTTCATCAATAATAATCACTTCATACTGATTAAGATAACGATCATGCATTAATTCAGTTAAGAGGATTCCATCGGTCATCAGCTTTAAGACGGTTTTATCACTGATCTCCTCATTAAAACGCATCTTATAGCCGACAAAATCCCCAAGGGGTGTATCAAGCTCTTCGGCAATTCGTTCTGCAACAGAGAGCGCCGCTAAACGACGGGGCTGGGTATGACCTATAGTCCCTCTAGCCCCTAACCCCATCTCTAAGCAAAATTTGGAGAGTTGCGTTGTTTTACCGGAGCCTGTCTCACCACAAACAATTAAAACTTGATGTGATTTCAGCGCTTCTATAATCTCTTCTCGCGCCTGATAGATCGGCAGTTCAGTCTGATAATTAAGTTCAGGAAAAGCATTTAAGCATGCTTCTGTCTCTGAGGCTGATTGCACAATCTGCTCTTTAAGCTTTAAAATCGTCTCTTTTGAGGGAGATCTTTCTCGCTTTAAAGCGAAGAATTGACGACGTAACTGATGTGCTCGTTCAGTACGAATATAGGGTAAAAGGGCTTCTAATTGCGCAATCTCTTTTGGAATATCCATTATGCTCTTTTCTATATATTGGTAATAGTTCGTTGATAGTTCGTTAACAGATCATTGGCAGCTTATCTATGGATCATTTTAAGATCATTGATAATCATTGATAGATCAATAGTGTGGAGGTATCTCCTCTTCTGGCGTCCAGCTCTGCTCTTCACTCTTTGGCATCTCTTTCATCTTTTCTATCAATTGTTGAGAGACTCTCGTTAAACGATCGAGCATCTCCTGCTGAGCAATAATCGTTTGATTTAAAAGCTCAACCGTATATTCATGAAAAGCCTCACGACTCTCCAGTTCGTCAATACGAGCGGTGAGATCTTCGATTCTCTCTTCTAAACTTTGATCATTACGCCCATTTTTCTCTGGAGCTTTTGATATCTCTGACATCTTTTGATTCCCTTCTTTACTGATTCTATAAGATCACTCACTCAAATTAATGGAGATATGATAGCAAGAACGATGGAGAAATTATGGAATAAAAAAAGCCGAACTTCTATAAAAGTTCGGCTTTTAACAACTTGGAGCGGGAAACGAGACTCGAACTCGCGACCCCAACCTTGGCAAGGTTGTGCTCTACCAACTGAGCTATTCCCGCAAAAGAGGAATACAATTATAAGGCAAAATTAAAATCTGTCAACTCTCTCTTTGATGAAAAAAGTAGCAACCCTAAAGGGTTCCCTTCAAGAGCAGATAAGGAGCGGTATAGGAGGTCATATACTTTATAATGAAGTAATATAAAGCTCTAAAAATAAGCTCTTAAATAGACTTATATGGTGGCTGAGGCTAGAATAACAGATTAAATACCTATAACTCCTATAGGAGTACAATGCTTTAACGTTCTAGCAATCAACGATTTAAACTATTTAGTAACTGACTATCGAATAGTTAATGATCAATAGTTAATGAGCCAATAACCTTATCAGAACAATTATCAATAAGTGAGCAAATGGGGGATTCAATGTGCCAACTATTAGGAATGAACTGTAATACACCAACTGATATCCTCTTCTCCTTCGAAGGATTTCGTAAGCGAGGGGGTGAAACAGATATTCATACTGATGGCTTCGGAATCGCCTTTTTTGAAGGAAAAGGAGTTCGTATCTATCAAGATGATAAACCATGCGCCTCCAGCCCTGTTGCCGATCTTGTAAAGAGCTATCAGATTAAATCTAAAAATGTGATTGCCCATATTCGTAAAGCAACTCATGGGCAGGTCTCTCTTGCGAATACCCATCCATTTATGCGTGAAATTTGGGGAGAGTATTGGCTCTTTGCTCATAATGGGCATCTCGATTGCCAGCGTCTCTTCTCTCATCCACTCTTCCAAAGAAGGGAGGATGATTTTTATCAACCGGTAGGAACAACCGATTCAGAGGCTGCCTTTTGCGCAATATTGAATGCTTTACGGAGAAAATTCCCACACAAACCATCTCCTGAAGCACTCTTTCAAGAGATTAAACAATTAACCGCTATCATTCGACCTAAAGGGATCTTCAACTATCTTCTGACCAATGGTAAATGGATGGTTGCCCATGCAAGCACCCTACTTCATTACTTAATCCGGCAAGCCCCATTTGGAGAAGCAACGCTCCTCGATGATGATGTTAATGTGAATTTTGCTGCAGTGACAACTCCTTATGATAAGGTTGCGATTATTGCCACACTTCCCCTGACAACCAATGAAGTTTGGCATCAATTGGCAAAAGATGAGATTGTGATGTTTCAAGAGGGTGCGATTATTGCAGGTCATGCGCCCGACCCTGATCAATTTTTCACGGTAGAGGAGGCGCTAACATTAGCTGCGAAAGTTGGCGCGGCTGCACTACAAGAGAAAAAATGGTAGCATCAAAAAAGCCTGACAACTTTATGTTATCAGGCTTTTAAATTTGGAGCGGGAAACGAGACTCGAACTCGCGACCCCAACCTTGGCAAGGTTGTGCTCTACCAACTGAGCTATTCCCGCTAGGAATGGTGAGTATTATACTCTTTGAAATCTCATTGTCAATCTTGCTATCTGTAGAGATTTTATTCAGCTACTTTTTATGTCGTAGACTCTGATTGATTATTTCAAGTATGAAATAGATGCAGACACATAAGATTTCGCTAGATTGATTTTGGAGCGGGAAACGAGACTCGAACTCGCGACCCCAACCTTGGCAAGGTTGTGCTCTACCAACTGAGCTATTCCCGCAAATCAATGATTGCATAAGTATAAGCTTTTTTTTCATAGTGTCAATTACTGGACTATTTTTTACACAATGGAACTCATCAAGGAGTGAATGAATCACTGTTAAGATCAGTTATCTCTATCGCATTATGTGCAATAGTTACTCTACCATTAGATAGAATGAGATATACCCCCTTGCCCTCTTATGGTATCTTGCCCTCATTATCCTATTTATAATAGAACGAGATAAAACTTAGATAAAGCTAGAATAAGTAGAGAGCTACAAACAATAAAAAGCAATAAAGCAAGTCATAAAAAAGTCATAAGAAAGTAACACGATTATCGCAAGGGTCTAAAAGGATGTTAAAAATCAAAACAATTCAAAATTGGTTGTTTGTCTTACTGCTCATTGTGACTGGAATACTCTTTCAGCCCATATCAGCACAGACACTCTTCAATCAGTCTCAAGGTATTACTACCACTAAGATTGGTATCGATCCGACAAAGCTGCTCAAGCCGATTGAAGCCTTCATACCGAAAATTCATCTGCAACAGAATGATCCGGCAGGAGGAGAGCATCAACTTCTTCTCTTATGGGAGATCAATCCTGATTACTATCTATATAAAGAGAAGATCGATCTACAGCTTAAAAATACCAATGGAGAGATCATCGATATTGTGCTTCCTCAAGGGGTTGAGCATGAAGATGAATTTTTTGGGCAACAGGAGATCTATGATAGTGCCACCATTATTCCCTTTACCGTGAAAAGTGATGGGATCAATACCGGTTACTTTAATATTGAGGCACAAGGGTGTGCAAAGAGCGGATACTGCTTTGCGCCACAAAGTTATGAAATAGCGTTAGAGATCGATCCTTCCATCGATAGAGATCTTGATCAAATAGAGGAAGTCATTACTAATAGTGACTCGATCCCAGAGATCACCTCAGAACATGATCGATTAACGCAATATCTCCATGATAATGAGTATTTAGCAATCCCCCTCTTCTTTCTACTCGGTCTACTCTTAACCTTTACCCCTTGTGTATTGCCAATGCTTCCTATTCTCTCTGGCATATTGACACGAAGTGGGAATCTCTCCCCTAAGAAAGGATTTACAATCTCATTAGTCTACGTTTTAGCGATGGCATTGGTCTATACCCTCTTAGGACTACTTGCCGCTTACTTTGGTAAAGGGTTAGCTGCCTACCTGCAAAATGCTTATGTCTTAATCGGTTTTGGCTCACTTTTTGTACTACTTTCACTCTCGATGTTTGGCCTCTATCAACTCCAGATGCCAGCAGCCATCCAGTCAAAATTGAGTGCGCTCAGTAATAAGCAATCAAACAAGAATAGCTATCTAGGCACAGCAATTATGGGGATGTTATCAGCATTGATCGTCGGTCCTTGTGTTACCGCGCCGCTCATTGGCATTATCACCCTTGTTGCTCAATCACAAAACTACCTATTAGGTGGGGCTGCACTCTTTGCAATGAGCTTAGGTATGGGCGTGCCGCTCCTTATTTTAGGCGCATCTTCAGGTCATCTTCTTCCTAAAGCAGGTCCTTGGATGGATAAGATCAAAGTATTATTTGGATTTATGCTATTGGGACTTGCAGCCTATTTTATCGGTAGAACCCTGCCTTTCTATTGGGAGCAGACGCTCTATGCCGTTATTGCATTGGCAACCTTTATCTGGCTAATGGTCACCGTTGTAGAGAGCGGACCCAAAGCACGCCTCTTCTTTGGAGCATTAGCATTAGCAACCCTCTTCTTTGGTATCCATTCCATCCATGAGTCAGGGAAAAAGATAGAGACCGCTCTCTTTACCCCTATTAAAGGAATTTCTGGCCTTAATGAAGCTCTTTCAGATAATAATCAGCGCGTGACGATGTTGGAGTTTAATGCAGATTGGTGTGTTGCTTGTAAAGAGATGGAGAAATATGTCTTTAGCGACCCTGAAGTAAAAAATGAGATGGCAAAAATTAATCTCCTTGTTGCGGATATTACAGCCAATGATCACCAAGATCAGCGATTGCAGGAGCATTTTGAGATCTATGGTCCGCCGGCGATGCTCTTCTTTGCCCCAAATGGTGAGGAGATCCCGCAATTAAGAGTGATGGGAAGTGTCCCAAAAGAGGAGTTCTTAAATCATCTTCGCACAATTATCAATCACTATAATGGTTCACCTCAATAGGAACGATTCCTCGTAAATAGCCACAAAAAAGCCTCAAAGAATGTAGAATCTTTGAGGCTTTTTATCGTTTTATTGTTTCTTTTACTATTTTATTTTTATTGATGTGCCACTCAAACGACTCAAACTAGTCGATCTCATCATTTGAGCGCATCGATTTAGTCGATAATCACTCTCTTAATTTTAGCGCCTAAATTGGTCAGCTTCTCTTCAATAGAATCATATCCACGATCGAGATGATGGAGTGCCCCTATTGTTGTTGTTCCTTCTGCCACCAATCCCGCAAGAATTAATGCCGCTGAAGCACGGAGATCTGTTGCTGTAACACTCGCTCCAGATAATCGTGAAACGCCCTCAACAAGCGCTAAGCGATTGTTGATCTTAATATCTGCCCCCATACGGGCTAACTCATTAGCATGCATAAAGCGATTTTCAAAAATGGTCTCTGTAATTGTTGATGTTCCCTCTGAAATCGCTGCCATCGCCATAAATTGAGCCTGCATATCGGTTGCTAAGAGCGGATAAGGTGCTGTCTTAAGTCGAAGTGCTTTTAATTTCGGCTCTCCGGCATAGACTCTAATGGTAGATTCCCCTACTTCGACATTAGCGCCCGCTTGTCTTAATGCCGCAGTGACAGCTTCAAGATGCTCTGGAATACAATCAATAATAGTGACATCACCAAAAGTCATCGCCGCAGCGACCATATAGGTGCCAATCTCTATTCGATCAGGCATAACACTATATTCACCGCCCCCTAACTTCTCAACGCCGGTGATCGTTAAACGATCTGTTCCAATGCCTTCAATTTTCGCACCAATACTGTTGAGCATATGGGCAAGATCACTCACCTCAGGCTCTTTTGCACAGTTATCTAAAATAGTGACACCATCAGCTAATACTGCTGCCATTAAAACATTTTCAACACCGGTAACTGTGACTACATCAAAGGTATGATGTGTTCCCTTGAGCCGTTTATCCGTTGCCGTTGCTAATACATAACCATGCTCGATCTTGATATCAGCCCCAAGTGCTTCCATCCCTAAAAGATGCTGATCGACAGGACGACTACCGATCGGGCAACCGCCGGGCAAAGAGACCTCTGCATGACCAAATTTAGCCAGCATCGGCCCTAAGACGAGGATCGATGCCCGCATCTGAATCACTAAATCATGATTCGCTCGAGTCTTTGTAATAGAACGAGGATCAACCGTTAATGTTGATCCATCAAAATGCACCTTAGCACCAAGATCCTCCAAAATTTTAGAGAGGACAATAACATCTTGTAGATTAGGAACATTTTTTAAAGTGACAGGTTCAGTTGCTAAAATAGTGGCAGCAAGAATGGGAAGAACGGCATTTTTAGCCCCACTTGCACTCACAGAGCCTCTTAGCGGACCATTTCCTTCAACTAGAAGTCGCTCTTTTTCGCTCATTATTTACTCCACTCAGATGGCTTGTAAGTTTTTAGTGCAAGCGCATGAATCTCTTCTGTTTCAAGGCGATCGCCTAATGTCGCGTAAACTAATTTGTGCTGCTTTAACATTGAGAGACCTTCAAACTCAGGACTAACAATTATCGCTTCAAAGTGAACGCCATCATCCCCTTTTACCTCAATGTAATCACATTTTAGACCTGCTTCAATAAGCGCTTTCACTTTATCTTTAGTCATCATCTTTAATATTCCTTATACCGAATTAAATGTGATGGAGTGTGATTTCTATCCACCTTCTCTGCTCACAAATTTTAGAAAATTGTTGTGCTCTATTATGCCATGTTCCCGGCAATGATTGGCATATATCGATCAAATTAATGCACTCTTTATCCACTCTCAACCACGACTCAGAGAAGTGATTGTAAAAGAGAGATCACTCTCAAAAGAATTATTTTGCCTATTACTTTATCAACCTTATCCTAAACTCAAATAGTTACACCACAAAAAGAGCGATCACCTTTAGCGACTATCTTTAATGATACTTAGAGATAATCTTCTACTAAGAGGAAACATTCTCAAAAAATGCCTAAATTTTAAGCAATAATAGCGTGATCATTAGGGAGAGCGCTCTATTTTTTGTTACCATGGGAAATCATTGAACTCTTAGATCAAACTCTCTAACAGAAATTTAGAGATCAATCATATGAAGGATTATCCAATGCAATATAGAGCGTTATCTCAACACTCTTCTTCTCAAACTTCCTCCCCAACTATCTTTTTTCGACTTGTTTTTAGCTTGCTATTCTTGATTAGTTTGAGCTTTACAACCAATCTCTCTGCACAAGAAACAATTGCTGAAAATGAAGCTTATGCCGTTTTAGAGGCGACTGAAAAATCGATTATTGACACTCAAGAGAAGATCAATGAAGCTAAAAAAGAGCTTACATCTGCCGACTCTGAAGAATCAGCGGCCGCAATTAAAGAGCGGATTGAGCAGCTACAATCTCGTCTCAATCAGGCCAGAAATGAGTTTGAGAAATATGCTTTAGGGGGAATTGATCTTCACTATATTAAAGAGAAGGAGAATATTACCGATCTCAACTACGATTGGCAGGCGGAGCTACTCCAGATTGTTCAGCCGGTCTTTGCCGAGATTCAGAGATTAACGCAAAACTCCCGTGAGCGCGATACCCTAACTCGTGACCTCGCTCTCTACAATGAAAAAATTGAGCAACTCGAGAAGGGATTGGAATTTTTACAAAAAGCGCCTTTTGAGCAACTTACACCCGAGTCACAAAAGCGATTAGAGGTGATTCAGAGCAATTGGGAGACCTTTTTAACTGATCTTCTGCGAGAGCGTGATCGGACTCAAGCGCTTTTAGATGCGATGGCAACTGATAAGAGCTTTATGGAGTCACTTAAAGATGGATTGCTCGATTTTATTAAAGGTCGCGGGCTTATTCTTGTCGTCTCCTTTTCCACCTTTATTTTAGTACTCTATCTCTTAACAAAAGGGATGGATCTTCTGATTGCAAGAAGAGCTAAAAAAGAGCAAGGGATGATTCAACGGGTCAATTTAAAGGGGCGACTACTTCTACTCGCCTACCGTGTCTTTTCCGTTGTTGTCTCTGTTATCGCTTATCTTATTGTTCTCCACGCCATGGGCGATATGGTCCTCTTTGGAATTGCGATCTTAATACTCTTAGCGCTTATCTTTGCATTTCGTAATTATGTGCCAAAATACTTTTCAGAGATTCGCCTCTTCTTAAATTTAGGATCAGCCCGACAAGGAGAGCGTGTCATCTATCGTGGTATTCCCTGGCGTATTGAAAGAATTACGCTTTATAGTGCAACGCTTGTCAATCCTGCAATCGATAATGGCCGTATTCGTCTAATGTTACCGGAGCTTGCGACCTTAACATCTCGGCCACTGCTCAATGATGAGATCTGGTTCCCCGCTAAAGTGGGAGATAGCTTTATCTTACCAACAGGTGTCTTTGGAGAGGTTAAACGAATCACGCCAGAGTCGGTCTATCTCAACTCATTTAATAGTACGATTATCTACCCTGCTCCTGACTTTATTGCCGGAGCACCGACAAACCTCTCTTATGGTTACTATGCAGTTGCTGATTTTGGGCTCTCTTATAAACACTTTGCCACACCTGTTGATGAGATCTTTACAAAATTGAAAGCTTATATTGAAGAGTTTCTCTCTCATACAGGGATGCATGATCAATATAACTCTATCAGTGTGGAATTTAGACGTATCAATGAGGGGATCTCTCTCGTCTATACCGTAATTGTGGCAATGAAAGGCTCAGGTGCCGGCTACTACTTCCAGTCAGGAAGGCTGTTACAAGAAGCTTGCCTTCGTTGTGCGCAAAAAGAGGGCTGGAGTATGCCTTTTACCAATATTGAGATGCGAGATAACAATCATCGCGTGATTGATGTAACACCCCACTCAGCAACACTCTCATAGTCCAGCACTCGATAGCTCGATAGCTTAAAACTTAAGTCATCGAATTATTTAAGATCAAGCTGAATACTCATTATCATAATCAATGGTAAATGGTAAACAACAAATAACTAATAACTAATAACTTAATAACAGATAGTGTAGATAGTGTAATAAAAAAGCGATAAAAAAAGTGCCGATTAAATGATCGGCACTTCTATTTTGCTTACGCTTTTAATGGAGGTGTTTCAATTTCACACCTTCATCATCCTCTATCATTATTAGTGTCTTGCAACCATTAACTTCTTAATCTCTGCAATCGCTTTTGCAGGATTCAAGCCTTTCGGACAGGTATTGGTACAGTTCATGATTGTATGACAACGATAGAGCTTAAATGGATCTTCTAACATATCAAGACGCTCCCCTTTGTACTCATCACGTGAGTCAGAGATAAAGCGATATGCCTGAAGTAATACTGCAGGACCAAGATATTTATCCGAGTTCCACCAGTAGCTCGGGCATGAGGTAGAACATGATGCACAGAGGATACACTCATAGTAACCATCAAGCTTACGACGCTCATCGATTGATTGTAATCGCTCGCGTGGTGGTGTCGCTGTATCTGTCTGCAACCATGGTTTAATCGATGCATATTGCGCATAGAAATGTGTTAAATCTGGAACTAAGTCCTTAACAACATGCATATGCGGTAATGGATTGATGGTCACTTCGCCATCTTTAACAGAGCTAATTGCCTTTGTACATGCAAGCGTATTAGTACCATCAATATTCATTGCGCAAGAACCACACACACCTTCACGGCATGAACGACGAAGCGTTAATGTAGGATCCATTGTGTTTTTGATTAAGAGTAATGCATCCAAAATCATTGGACCACAAGCATCTAAATCCACTTCATAACGATCATAACGTGGGTTCTCACCTGTATCGGGATTCCAACGATATACTTTGAAGACTCTTTTATTGGTCGCATTTTCGTTTTTAAAGAACTTACCTTCTTTAACAACCGAATTTGCGGGTAATTTAAATTCAGCCATAATCTTTTCCTTTCTATTTAACCTTTCTTTACTAATCTGTTGCTATTAGTAAGTACGTTCTTTAGGTTCAATGTAAGCTACTTCATCAGTGAGCGTATAGGTGTGAACAGGACGATAATCGATCTTCACATCCCCATTTTCATCAACCCATGCATAAGTGTGTTTCATCCAATTAACATCATCACGATGAGGATAATCTTCACGAGCATGCGCTCCACGTGATTCTGTACGATTAATTGCAGATTTTACTGTTGCAACTGCACAGATTAAAAGGTTAGATAATTCAAGAGTCTCGACTAAATCTGAGTTCCAGATAAGACTTCTGTCGTGAACTTTAATATCAGCAAACTGTTTGAAAGCTTCATCAACACGTCTTACACCATCTTCAAGCGTCTCTTGCATACGGAATACAGCAACATCTTCCTGCATTGCGCGCTGCATCTTATCGCGTAATTCAGCAGTTGAGATACTGCCATCAGCGTGACGAATTTTATCAAAACGATCTAAGATATCGATCACTTTTTGATCATCTAATGGCTTATGCGCAGCACCTGCTTTCAAAATTTCCGCAGCACGGTTAGCCGCAGCACGACCAAAGACAACTAAGTCTAAAAGGGAGTTTGAACCTAAACGGTTAGCACCATGTACTGATACGCACGCAGCTTCACCAATTGCCATAAGGCCAGGAACCACTGCATCAGGATCTCCATCTCTTAAAGTAACAACTTCACCATGGTAGTTTGTTGGCACACCACCCATGTTGTAGTGAACTGTTGGAATAACAGGAATCGGCTCTTTACGAACATCGACGTCAGCGAAGATTCTTGCACTCTCAGCAATACTTGGGAGACGCTCTTCGATAACTTCAGGGCCTAAATGCTCAAGGTGAAGGAAGATATGATCTTTCTTAGGACCGACACCGCGACCTTCACGAATCTCAATCAACATAGAGCGAGAAACAACGTCACGAGATGCTAAGTCCTTAGCGTTAGGGGCATAGCGCTCCATGAAACGTTCGCCATTAGAGTTGGTTAAATAACCACCCTCACCACGAACACCTTCTGTAATTAAGCAACCTGCACCATAGATACCGGTTGGGTGGAATTGAACAAATTCCATATCTTGTAATGGTAATCCTGCACGAGCAACCATTCCGTTACCATCACCTGTACAGGTGTGTGCTGATGTTGCCGAGAAGTATGCACGACCATAACCACCCGTTGCTAATACTACCATCTGTGCGCGGAATACATGCATTGAGCCATCTGCTAAGTCCCAAGCAACAACACCACGACATTCGCCCTCATCCATTAAAAGATCGATAGCGAAATATTCGATATAGAACTCAGCATTGTGTTTGAGTGATTGCTGATAGAGTGTATGGAGCATCGCATGCCCTGTTCTATCTGCGGCAGCACAAGTTCTCTGCGCTTGACCTTCACCAAAGTTTGTAGTCATTCCACCAAATGGACGCTGATAGATTTTACCCTCTTCTGTACGAGAGAATGGAAGGCCATAATGCTCCAATTCTAAAATCGCAGGGATCGCTTCACGACACATATATTCGATTGCATCTTGGTCACCTAACCAGTCAGAACCTTTTACTGTGTCATACATATGCCAGCGCCAATCATCTTCACCCATGTTACCAAGTGCAGCAGAAACACCACCTTGCGCTGCTACTGTATGTGAACGAGTTGGGAATACTTTTGTAACACAAGCGGTTTTTAAACCTTTTTCTGCCATTCCGAGCGTTGCACGAAGACCTGCGCCACCTGCACCTACAACAACAACGTCATAGACATGCTCATGAATCTTATAATCTTTATACTCTTTTAAGTTACTCATCGATTAAAACTCCGAGAATTATTAATTCTGTAAAATTTCTACAAATTTCTACATGTTTTTCTATATATTCTACATATTAGTGCATCATCATAGTGCTAACGATAAATCCAACACGGATAATCGCCCAGACAATTGCAATACCAATTACAGATAAGATGACACGCATCGCACTTAAGATAACAATGCGCTGACAGGTCTTACTGACATAGTCCTCGATAAGAACTTGAAGGCCTAAAATAGCGTGATAAATTCCTGCAACAACTAAAACAACCAAAAGAATGGTATTCATCGGAGTTCCCACCCAGAATAGTACCTCTTCAAAGCTTTTACCATATAGGCTAGCAAATGAGAATGCGAACCAGAGAAAGAGCAATGCTAATACAACAGCAGAGACTTTCTGTGCTAACCAAGAGACAGAACCAGAATGAGCTGATCCTAAACCTTTAACTCGACCTAGTGGGGTTTGATATTTTTTCATAACTCTTCCCTACGCTGCAAAACCAACAATAAGAATAAGAACCGCCAAAACAGGCGCAGCGATCTGTACGATTTTTGCACTCTTCTTAGCTGATTCGATATCGACACCTTTCCCGGCATCCCAAAAGAGATGACGAATACCATTACAGAAATGGTAGCAAGCTGCAAATGTTCCAAGGATCACAAGGAGCACAACAAAAGGGTTTTTTAAGAAAGCGGTCATTGTCGCAAATGCACTTGGACCAGCAGCTAAGCTCGCCAACCAAGCACCAATGACTAGTAGAACTAACACCAACGCAACGCCCGAGGCACGATGCAAAATACTCATTACCGAGGTAACTTGCCATTTGTATCCGCTACCGAGCATAAATGGCGATAAAGGCCGTTTATTTTGACTCATAGATAGACTCCAATTAATAAAAAATAAGACATACAGATTAAACCTAAGTTGCATCAGTTTGCCAAGTTATGACAAATATTTCAATCTCCCATTCATAAATAGGTGAGATATTGTTGAGATATTGCGCATATTGCTGATAGATTCAGCTTAGGAACGCTCTAATGCTTCTATAGGCGCGAGCTCTGCTGCCTTTTTCGCCGGGAAGAATCCAAAGAGAATCCCGATTAAAAATGCAGCGATAAAAGAGAAGATAATTGAGGGTAGCGAAAAGCTTAATGGGATCATTCCTCCTAGTTGTTTTAATATAAACCCTGTCGAGAGTGCTAAAGCAACACCGACTACTCCTCCAATAAGGCAGACTAACACCGATTCAATCAAGAACTGTTGAGATATATCACTTTTACGGGCGCCTACTGCCATTCGCATCCCGATCTCTTTTGTTCTCTCAGCAACAGAGACTAAAAGAATATTCATAACACCTATCCCTCCAACAAGTAATGAGATCAACGCAATTGCTGTGACTAAAATCCGCATAATTAACGTTGTTGACTCTACCATCTCCTTGATTGCATCTGCGTTATAGATAAAGAAATCCTTTTTTCCATGTAGATCCATCAATAGATCAGTAATACTATTCTCTGCCAATGCCATATTGACATTATCATCGACTCTTACGGTGATATTTCTAAAAGATGTTCCCCCTGTTAGGCGATGCATAGCACTTGAGTAGGGAATCCAGATCGTCATAGTATCACTACTAAACATTCCTTGAGACTTCGATGTTGCAACACCGATCACACGGACAGGTAATTGTCCTATAATGATCACCTCACCAATGGGGCTTTTCCCTTCATTAAAGAAGGTTTTAACACTATTTTCATCAATGACCGCTTCTAACGCAAGCGCTGCTTCACTCTCCTCATCAAAAGCAATTCCTTCTGTAACCTCATAGCCTTGCACATCAAAAAATTGTGCGCCCACTCCCTGAATCTGGGTATTAATCGCTGATTGATTACCATAGCGAGCTTCGACAACAGTGGAGACTACAGGAGTAACACTATGCACAAAGGAGAGTTTCTTTAACGCTTCCACATCCGCAGGACGTAGTGATTGTACGCTTTGAGAGCGCCGATCTCCAAAGCCTGTGCCGGGATAGACCGTTAGTGTGTTTGTCCCCATCTGACGAATATCTGCAATAATCTGATCTGTCGATCCTCGACCTAATGCGATCACCAGTACAACGGCGGCAATCCCTATAATAATCCCAAGCATCGTTAAAAATGTTCGAAGTCTCTGCATCAACATCGAGAGAATCGCCATCTTAAAGGCATTACTGATACGCAGCCCAAGATGGGAGAGCCCCGAAGCTCGCTTCCAGCTCTTCTGCTCTTTTTGAGTCGCCTTACTCTCCGATTCTGCATTATTTTGAGCAATATCTTGGGCGGAAATTTGTCGCTCATCACCAATAATCAACCCATCTTTAATCTCGATAATACGATCTGCATGACTTGCGACATCAGGATCATGCGTCACCATAATTATGGTGTGTCCTGCACGATTTAAATCTTTTAAAATCCCCAAAACTGCCGCGCCACTTTCGCTATCTAATGCGCCTGTTGGTTCATCTGCAAGGATAATCTCTCCCCCATTCATTAAAGCTCGCGCAATACTGACTCTCTGTTGTTGCCCACCTGAAAGTTGGGTTGGATAGTAATTGACTCGCTCTGAGAGCCCTAATTGCGTTAATAACTCTTCTGCCCGTTGATGGCGGAGCGACCCCGGCATTCCCGAATAGATCGCCGGCATCTCAACATTTCCTTTAGCAGTTAAACTATTAAGAAGGTGGTAACGCTGAAAGATAAAGCCGAAATGCTCCCTGCGAAGCTCAGCAAGTTCATCATCACTATAGTGCGCTATATCTCTCCCTTTAAAATGATAACTCCCGGCAGAGAGATAATCTAATCCCCCTATAATATTCATCAAGGTCGATTTTCCTGAACCTGAAGCACCCATAATCGCGATAAACTCACCCTCTTCAATTGAGAGTGTGATTCCTTTTAAAACCTCAACAGAGAGATCGCCCGATTGAAAGGAGCGTCGAAGATCCTTCAACTCAATGAGTGGCGATCCGATCGGTCGGCTCAAAGATTCTTTTCCCATTATCGTCTTCTTCCCATCATTCCCATACTGCCGGCATTATTGTAACCTGTCGATTCTGCTGTAATAATTGCCTCTCCCTCTTCTAATCCCGAGATAACCTCAACAGCAATGCTATTTGAAAGACCAACCTTGATCATCCTAGGAGCTATTTTTCCACTCTCTTGATCTTCTAAGACCCAGACTACTCGCTCCCCTTTTGCCGCGGTTACCGCCGGCATTGTTGATGGCTTAAAGCGAAGTGCCGCCATAGGGATCATCAAAACATTCTCTTTCTCTTCCAAAATAATATGCACTTGCGTCGACATACCGATATAGAAGAGATTATTGAGGTTCTCTACATCAAACAATCCATTATAGTAGACCGCCTCATTAAAATTGGTAACAACATTACCAATGGTTGTTTGAAAGGATTCTGTTGCCGGCTCGATCTGACGTAATACAGCTTCATAGCGTTGATGAGGCTCTCCTAAGATTGTGAAGTAAGCTTTCATGCCAGGATGAAGTTTCGTAACATCTGCTTCTGAGATTTGCGCTTTTATGGTCATTGTCGAAAGATCTGCAACTTTAACGATCGTCGGTGCGGTCTGGGTCGAGTTAACTGTCTGTCCCTCTTTAACAACGGTCGCAACAACCATTCCATCAATAGGTGAGGTGATCTTTGTGTAATCGAGATTAAGCTCAGCAGTATCAAGGGCTATTTGCGCCTGCGCTATCTGTGCAATGAGAGCATCAACTTCCGCATCTAAAACCTTCAAAGTAGCCTCTGCCTGATCAAGCTCATTTTGAGTGGTCGCACCATTTCGGATCAATTTCTGTTGTCTCTCCAAATTGATTCGAGCATTGAGAAGTTGTGCCTCTTTAGCCGCTTTGGAAGCGATCATATTTTTTAAGCGAGCCTCACTATCTTTGACTGCATTTTGTTGTGGAAGGTCATCAATCTCAACTAAGAGATCGCCTCGCGCTACCCGATCGCCCAATTTCACATACATCTTTTTGATCTGTCCTGAGACTTGCGCTCCCACATCAATCTGATCAGATGCTTCCATTTTGCCATAAGCTAAAATACTCACCTCTAGATCCCCTCGCTCAACAGCTGTTGTGAGATAGGCAACTCGTTTTTCTGGTGCAAAATAGAGATAAGCAGAGAGAGCAAGAAGAATCAGAAACGCACCGATAAGGTATTTTCGATATTTTTTCATAGTAATTATTTTGTTATTTCCATCTTAGAAGAGTGATTGCATCGAGTGATCAGGCGAAATGTCGATAGTGATACAATCAATCATCAACAATCTAATATTAGTACAAATTAGTACAATGAAATAGTACAACGAATCTCGAGATTAATGGAGATTTAATAGATTAATAGAGAATAATAGAGAGTAATAGAGATCAATGGAGGATCTTCGCATCTCTCTACTATTCTCTGTTCTCTATTTTTCTCTACTACCGCATCGTAAAATTATCATAGTAAGATCCACTATACACAATATATCTAAATATAGAGTGTATAGATATAATGCATTTAATAGAGTACATTTAATATGGTGCATTTATAGTCTTATTTCATAAGCCTTGATCATCAATCTTATCGATGCTCCGCTCCCTCTTCGCTTGAAAGCCTCTAGTTGAAAGATCTTAAGTACAAATTCCCCTTTATTGAGCAGATCCTTTGCTTTTCCCCCTTAGTCGGTCGTACAATAAGAAATTAATTTTTTATATTAGCAAGGATATTATGGATAACAGACTTCGTACAATTGATCTTGCAGTGGTCATTCAACATACTTCCAAAGCAGAAGATCAGGCACTCTACCTCGATAAAGAGGCCGCGACTGAACTTCTTCAGAGTGTTGGGCAAAATATTGCGAGCCATTTCCCGGAGATTCAAAACTTCGGTCTTATCGGTGTTGGTTCAATCTACCATCTCCATCAAATCATAAGACCTGGATTCCCTATCTATACACAGCTCTTTGAGCTTTCTAAAATTCATTTTAGAGAGAAAAACTTTAAGCCCTCTATTATCGGTATCGGCACGGCAGAAGAGCAATTTGAAGTCTTTCATTTCAATAAAGAATTGAGTGAATTTGCCGATGTTCTAGAGGTTCTCCCCTTTACTGTCGTAATGCCGGATACCCCAGAGGCGGCAGATTTTATTGAGAAAATGGAGACTGAATTAATTACAAAAGCCCATCTGAATGGGGCGATTGTAAACGATTTCCAAAATGCATTTGCGCAAGATATTCTCAATATGTCTATCGTGACCTTAGCGGATCTCAATGGTCTTTTTGCGTCCCAACTGATTCAAATTGGATTAGAAGAACTCTGGGAGATTATGCAAGCGGTTATCTTTGATCAGACAGAGAAACTCAATCAATTAGGAAGTGGGCATATCCTCTATTGGAAGCTCGATGAAGTTGCACTCTATGTTGCACACCCATCGATCTACGATGAAGCGATGAAAGATTATCTACAGGACTACAAAACTTATGCATTGACAACAGATCGCCTTGAGCATCTCTTTAAGATGCATAAAATTCCCTACAGTAAAATTGAGGTGATGAATCCGGATTTCTTTAAAGAGCCTTTAACTGTCGATAGTGCTAGAGCACAACTTACGACACATATTAAAGCGCTTTAATGTGATTTATGATTTATGATTTATGATTTATGATTTAAAGAAGTCTTGTATTTAGATCCATTTAAGATCAATTTAAATCTATTTCAGATAATAAAAAAGACCTTGCAGTTTAAATTGCAAGGTCTTCTTCTATCATGCTATTGGCAATCTCATTGGTAATTTCTCAATTTAAGAGATCTTACCATGACAATCTTTATAACGCTTACCCGATCCACATGGGCATGGCTCATTTCGGCCTACCTGAGCAAAAGCCCCGGAATCGATATCAGCCTTAATCTCAGCTTCAGTCTCTGCAATATTCTCTTCGCTAATATTTCCGATCTCATCGATTAAACGCTCTACATCAGCGGCATTTGTCACAGAACCTTCAATCACCTTCTTCTCTGATTTCTCTGGAGCTGATAGTGCTTCTGAGAGCTCTTCTGGAGTCTCTACACGGATCACAATATTGCTTAAGAAACGGATCGTTTTGTAGTGAATTTGCTCTAACATCGCTTCGAAGAGAATAAAGGATTCACGCTTATACTCCTGTTCAGGACGGCGTTGGCCATAAGCGCGAAGCTGAATACCTTGACGAAGATAATCCATCGCTGCAAGATGCTCTTTCCATTGGCTATCGAGCACTTCAAGTAAGACTGATTTCTCAAAACGTCTAAATTGGGAAGGATCAACATCTGCATTCGCCTGTTGCTTCTTCTCGGCATATTGACGCTCACTCTCGGCGATAATCGCGTTATAGATCTCCTCTTCTGTTAAGTTGGGATTCTCTTTAAGCGCTTTTTCAAAATCGATCTCAATTCTAAATTCATTTTTAAGAACATCCATCAATCCTGCAAGATCCCACTGTTCAGCATAACTTTGAGGGGGGATATATTTCTCGACTAGATCACCAAAGACCTGCTCACGCATCATATTAATTGCGTTGGTGATATCATCTGCACGAAGAATATCATCACGCTGTTGGTAGATGATCTTACGTTGATCATTAGCAATATCATCATATTGTAAAAGATTTTTACGGATATCGAAGTTGTGACCTTCAACCTTACGTTGTGCATTTTCAATAGAACGTGTAATCATGCGATGCTCTAGTGCTTCACCATTCCCCATCCCTAAGCTCGCCATCAAATTACGCATCTTAGGATTCATAAAGATACGCATTAAATGGTCATCAAGTGAGAGATAGAAGCGAGAAGATCCGACATCCCCCTGTCGTCCGGCACGACCACGAAGCTGATTATCTATTCGGCGAGACTCATGACGCTCTGTCCCGATAATATGTAAGCCGCCTAATGCTAGCACCTCTTCTTGACGCTCTTTTGCTCTCGCTCTAAGCTCTTCAAGATCTTTCTCTGTAGCATTTGGGTTAGATTCTAAGAAGAGTTGCTCTTCTAACTTAACATTTCCGCCTAGAACAATGTCTGTTCCACGACCGGCCATGTTAGTCGCAATTGTAATTGCTCCTGGAATACCCGCTCTACCAACAACGTATGCTTCTCTCTCATGTTGCTTAGCATTGAGTACTTCATGAGGAATATTCTGCTTTTTGAGAAGATCAGAGATCAATTCCGAAACCTCAACCGAAGCTGTCCCCACTAATACAGGCTGTTTACGCTCATAACAGTCGAGAATATCTTTAATAATTGCTTCATATTTCTCTTTCTGTGTGAGATAGATTAGATCACCGTAATCCTTTCTCTGAACCGGCTTATGCGTTGGAATTACAACAACTTCAAGTCCATAGATCTCTAAAAATTCTGGTGCTTCTGTATCGGCAGTACCAGTCATACCCGCAAGTTTTTCATAGATACGGAAATAGTTTTGGAAAGTGATAGAGGCTAATGTCTGATTTTCAGGCTTAACTTCAACACCCTCTTTCACTTCGATTGCTTGATGCAGTCCATCAGACCAGCGTCGTCCCGCCAAAGTTCGACCTGTATGCTCATCAACAATGACGATCTCACCTTTCTGTACAATATAATCAACATCGCGTTGGAAAATATAGTGCGCACGCAGACAGTTATCGACATGATGATAGAGCTTAAGGTTATTACTATCATAGAGGCTATCTCCCTCTTTTAAGAGACCTGCCTCAACAAGAAGTGATTCAAGATGCTGATGCCCTTCTTCTGTTAAGTTAACCTGTTTATCTTTCTCATTAATCTCAAAATCAACAGGCCCCTCTTCCGTTGGCTTTTGAAGATGAGGAATTAATTTATTAACAGCATGATAGAGATCTGCTCCCCCTTCAACCGGCCCTGAGATAATAAGCGGTGTTCTCGCTTCATCAATTAAGATAGAGTCAACCTCATCGATCACCGCAAAAGAGAGGGGCCTTTGCACTTTTTGACTCATGTCGTAGACCATATTATCGCGTAGATAATCAAACCCTAACTCATTATTAGTTGCATAGGTAATATCTGCTTGATAAGCCGCCTTCTTCTCTTCAAGACTCTGATTAGAGACTACAACGCCTACAGAGAGGCCTAAATAGTTATAGACCTTCCCCATCCACTCCGCATCTCGGCGAGCAAGATAATCATTCACCGTTACAACATGTACCCCTTTGCCGGCTAATGCATTGAGGTAGACCGCCAATGTTGCAACTAACGTTTTACCTTCCCCGGTACGCATCTCTGCAATACGGCCTTGATGCAACATATAACCACCAATAAGCTGCACATCGTAATGGCGCATTCCCATCACTCGACTTGAAGCTTCTCGCATTGTGGCAAATGCCTCTGGTAAAAGGTCATCGAGAGTCTCTCCCTTTGCTAAACGCTCTTTAAAGAGCGTGGTCTGCCCCTTTAACTCCTCTTCCGACATTGCACGCATCTGCTCTTCTAATGCGTTAACCTTCGCCACATAACCTCTCGCTTCCTTAATGAGGCGATCATTACGTGTACCAAATATTTTTCGGATCAATTTATTAATCATCTGAGACCTTTAACCAAATCAAAAGTTGTATGTAATGTTGTACAAATATTGTTGTACCAATATTTCTATAGTCTATAGTCTATAGCTCCATAGCTCTGTAGCCCTCTAGTGCTATAACAATATCGGCTTAACGATAAGGTATTGTTTAATTTACAAGCCCTCTATAGTACCTGAAATTCTCGTAAAATTTAATTGTTATCTATCAATATGGTTGTAAATTATTGTGTTTCAACCCAGTTATTTCGATGAATTAATTCATCGGCGATGATATAGCCCAATTTGTTAACAATTTCATGAGATGGGGTGCGGAGAATCGACTCTACTTCCATTGCATGATAGTTGGTCAATCCTCGCCCTACCTCTTCTCCTTGCTGATCAAGACAGAGAATAATATCCCCTCGATCAAAAGCTCCTTCAACAGAGAGGACTCCAATCGGTAGAAGACTTTTACCATCTTCCAAAAGCGCCTTAACGGCACCATCATCGATCACAATTCGTCCTTTGATCTGTTTCTGTCCAAGCATCCACCGTTTTTTAGCTGTCAAACGAGTTCCATCGGCATTTAATTTTGTCCCGATTCGTTCTCCTCTTGCAATTCCAAGCAAGGCATTTTCTCGATCCCCTTTGACAATATAGGTGGTTGTTCCAGATGTTGCCGCAATATGGGAAGCCATAATTTTGGTATACATGCCGCCGGTACCAAATCGACCGCCTTCACTCGTTACCATGCTTAATAATCGCTCATCATGCGCATCTGCTTCTTCAATCATCTTAGCATCAGGATTCTTTCTAGGATCACTCTCAAAAACCCCTTCTTGATCGGTCAAGATAATATAGACATCAGCCTCAATAAGGCTTGCAACAAGCGCTCCGAGGGTATCATTATCCCCAAACTTAATCTCTGAAAAGGAGACTGTATCATTCTCATTAATAATGGGAATCGCTTTATAATCGATCAATGTATGAATCGTATTTTTAATATTAAGATAACGTTTACGATCAGATGCATCTTCATGGGTTAAAAGAATCTGCCCGACATTAAGATCAAAGGCATTAAATCCCTTCATCCAAGCATTAACTAAGGAAGATTGACCGACCGAGGCTGCAGCTTGCAACTCATTGAGAAATTGAGGTCGCTCCTCCCACTGCAAAAGCTTCATTCCTTCTGCAACAGCTCCCGATGAGACAACTACAACATCGATCCCTTCAGCCTGAAGTGCGCTAATTTGTGAGCACCAATGATAGATCCTCTCAGGATCGACTCCCTGCCCATCATTAGTAATCATCGCGCTGCCGATCTTAACGACCCAAACCTGTTTCTCCTGTTCAGTCTGCTTCTCTTCTCTTCTATTATTTTCTGATGCCATACCCATCAAATCCTCTTCTCAATCAATATCTCCTAATAGTAACGACAAGTCACCACTCGGACGCTTCGATATCTATCCGCTTATATTTCTGCTCTTAAAATGCTTCTCTAATCTAATAGCTCTTAATCTAATAACTCTAATCTAATGACGATTAAAAACAGCCATTAAAAGTGGCAACTATTCTACCACCCTCTCACAATTTATTTGATAATATCATCTAAATGTATTACTGCTATTGTAGCGGTAGATCGAAAATGATCATTTTTTATAATCCCCTCCCACAAGGAATCGATATCGATTTAAAAGAGTATGCTATACCCTAGTGACTCTTTTTCTACTCTTCACAAAAGAGCGTTGAAATAGATCGATTATTTCATTGCCCGTTTATAACGCATAATCAATAGTATTGCGATACTATTGGATCGATATTATATGGGGGTCAATGAGCAAGACCATTGCGCAAAAGTAGTGGAGACAATGTTAGCGTTAACAGTGCAGAGTTAACAATGTAGAGCTAATCATCATTCCGACCTTAAAATCGGACCGATCATTAAATAGTAGTGATTAAATATTGATGGTTACATTATTGATGGTTAAATACTGATGACTAGATACTGATGATTAATAGTCAGTGAATAGATAAATAAAGGGCCAATTTCCATAAAAATAAGATTTAAATAAGATTTGAATCAGATTGGCGAATGACTTACTAAAGCAGATAGTGGATAGAAATAGATGACAGCAAAGACACTTTACGAAAAAATTTGGGATGATCATGTCGTACGAACAGAAGAAGATGGTACGGCGCTTCTCTATATTGATCGTCATATTATTCATGAGGTAACGAGTGCGCAAGCATTTGAAGGGCTAGAGAAAGCAGGTCGAAAGCTGTGGCGCAAAAACTCAATTGTCGCAATGGCAGATCACAATACACCGACAACAAGTGATATCGATAATATTACTGATCCCATTGCGCGTCTTCAGGTCGATACACTCCACAAAAATGCAACTGAGCATGATCTTGCCTATTTTCCCATCGGCGATATTCGTCGAGGAATTGTCCATGTTGCCGGCCCTGAACAGGGAGCAACACTTCCAGGAATGACGATTGTTTGTGGTGATTCACATACTGCAACCCATGGTGCTTTTGGCGCAATTGCCTTTGGTATTGGTACTAGTGAAGTTGAGCATGTCATGGCGACAAGCTGCTTAGTGCAGAAAAAATCAAAAACAATGAAGATCGAGGTTGTCGGAGAGTTACAACCTAATGTGACGGCTAAAGATCTTGTTCTTGCCATTATCGGGAAGATCGGTACAGCTGGCGGTACCGGCTATGCAATTGAGTTTTCCGGGGAAGCGATTCGCAATCTCTCTATGGAAGGTCGTATGACGATCTGTAATATGGCGATTGAAGCAGGTGCTCGTGTCGGTTTAGTAGGCGTCGATGAGACAACTATTGAGTATGTTAAAGATCGCCCCTTTGCGCCGAAAGGAGCCGATTGGGAGAAAGCCGTTCAATATTGGCAGACGCTTCATAGTGATGAAGGTGCCCATTTTGATAAGGTGATTACTATCGATGCTGCAAAAATTGAACCACAAGTGAGCTGGGGAACAAGCCCGGAGATGGTGATCGGTATTAATGAGTTGATTCCAGATCCTGAAAAGGCAAGCTCCTCTGTACAAAAAGAGAGTATAGAGAAAGCGCTCAATTACATGGGCTTAAAACCGAATCAATCCCCTAAAGAGATTAAGATCGATAAGGTCTTTATCGGCTCTTGCACCAACTCAAGAATTGAAGATATTCGCGATGCAGCACGAATTGTTAAGGGTAAAAAGAAGGCTGATAATGTTAAGTTAGCTATGGTGGTTCCGGGTTCTGGCTTAGTCAAAGCAGAAGCAGAGGCAGAAGGTTTAGATAAGATCTTTATTGAAGCGGGTTTTGAGTGGCGTGAACCGGGATGCTCAATGTGTCTTGCGATGAACCCAGATCGACTAGAGCCATATGAGCATTGTGCTTCTACCTCCAACCGTAATTTTGAGGGGCGTCAAGGTAATAATGGCCGCACCCATCTAGTGAGCCCCGCAATGGCAGCCGCGGCAGCGATTGCAGGCCATTTCGTTGATGTTCGAGAATTTAATTAAGATTGAGGAGTCAAATATATGCAACCTTTTGTAACCCATACTGGAATTGTTGTTCCTCTTGATCGTGCAAATGTGGATACCGATGCGATTATCCCCAAACAATTTTTAACGAGCATCTATAAAACGGGATTTGGTCCCAACCTCTTTGATGAATGGCGTTATCTTGATCGTGGTGCGCCGGGAATGGATAATAGTCAACGCCCTCTCAATATGGAGTTCCCCCTTAATAAGCCACAATATGAGGCAGCAACAATCCTTCTCGCTCGTGATAACTTTGGCTGTGGCTCCTCTCGAGAGCATGCGGTTTGGGCTTTAACAGACTACGGTTTTCGCGCTGTAATCAGCACAAGTTATTCCGATATCTTCTTTAATAACTGTTTTAAAAATGGCTTTCTTCCCATCCGCCTCACATCGGAAGAGGTCGAAAAACTCTTTCAACTTACAGATAACGTGGAAGCGCTTGAGATTGCAATCGACCTCCCTAACCAGAGTGTCACGGCAAAATCGGGAGAAGAGATCCTTGCCGGACCTTTCCATTTTGAGATCGATCCTTTCCGGAAGCACTGCTTAGTCAATGGGCTTGATGATATTAGCCTTACCCTAGAGCATCAAGATGAGATTCGTGCTTATGAGAAAAAGAGAGCGGAACAAGCGCCTTGGCTCTTCAGAGAGTAATATAGAGCTAGATATATAGCGCTAGACATATCAAAGCAGAAACATAGAATCAGATGCCGGCATAAAAGAGCCGGCATTTTTATACAAAAAGAGTAAGTGATTGATTGCCATTTACCATTAATTTGTGGCTAACACTTTTGTCAAACTCCTACTGTTATTAAAATCAATAGAGCTCAATAGGTGTCAATAGGGTTCAATAGGGATCAATAAAACTCAATAGAGAACAATTGAGCGCAATTCATTTCCAATTAGTGCGTTAGCCGTATAAAATTGATAGGATATATTTTTAGATATTTTGGGTGATGAAACTCAAAATAGACTCAGAATAAAAAGAGTTCAATATCATCAATATTCGATATTAATATATTAATCACCCCATCAACCAACTAGTTAAATTATTTAAATAAAGTAAACCAATCCATGAAGACTAATGAAATTCGCCGTAAATTTATCGACTTCTTTGTCAGTAAAGGCCATCAAGAAGTTGCATCGAGTTCACTTCTTCCCGCTAATGATCCGACTCTTCTCTTTACCAATGCGGGAATGAATCAATTTAAAGATTGTTTTTTAGGGTTAGAAAAACGCCCTTATCAACGAGCAACGACCTCACAAAAATGTGTCCGTGCCGGTGGTAAACATAATGACCTTGAAAATGTCGGCTTTACAGCTCGCCACCATACCTTTTTTGAGATGCTTGGAAACTTTAGCTTTGGAGATTACTTTAAACTCGATGCGATCAAATATGCTTGGGAGCTTTTGACAAAGGTCTATCAATTACCGGAAGAGAAGTTATTAGTCACCGTTTATCATACCGATGATGAGGCTTTTAAAATTTGGAACGAGGTGATCGGTGTCCCGGCGGAAAAGATTATCCGTATCGGCGATAAAGAGGATGGTTCTTCTGACAACTTCTGGCAGATGGGCGATACCGGTCCTTGTGGTCCCTGCTCTGAAATTTTCTATGACCATGGTGATCATATCTGGGGAGGTCCTCCAGGATCAGCTGAAGAGGATGGGGATCGCTTTATTGAGATCTGGAACCTCGTCTTTATGCAATTTAATCGTGATGAGAGTGGTGAGCTTCACCCATTGCCCAATCCATCGATCGATACCGGAATGGGTTTAGAGCGAATTGCTGCGATATTACAAAATGTTCATAGCAACTATGAGATTGATCTTTTTGTAAAATTGATTGAAGCCTCTGCTCAAGCGGTCGGCACACAAGATTTAGAGAGCAGTTCATTAAAAGTATTGAGTGACCATATCCGTTCAGTCTCCTTCTTAATTGCCGATGGAATTCTCCCTTCAAATGAGGGGCGAGGCTATGTATTGCGCCGCATTATCCGCCGTGCGATTCGTCATGGCTATAAGTTAGGCCAGAAAGGACTCTTCTTCTACAAAATTGTGCCAACTTTAGTTGCAGAAATGGGTGATGCTTATCCCCAACTCAAAGAGAAGCAGCAATTTATTATCGATACGATTAAAGATGAGGAGAGACGCTTCTCAACTACTTTAGAGCATGGGCTTAAACTTCTTGAAGCTGATATTGCCGAACTCAAAGGTGATATTATTCAAGGCGAGACCATCTTTAAACTCTACGATACCTATGGTTTCCCTGTAGATCTTACCAATGATATTGCACGAGAACAGAATCTAACCCTCGATATGGCAGGATTTGAGCGCTGTATGGAGGAGCAAAGAGAGCGAGCGCGTGCAGCAAGCAACTTTGGTGCAGAGCGTCTTCTTGATCTGCAAAATAGTGAAGAGACAATCTTCCATGGCTATCACAGTCATCAATTAGAGAGTAATATCGCTACGATTTTAGTCGATGGTGAAGCCGTTCCTGCCGTTTCAGAAGGTATGGAAGCAATTTTAGTTTTAACAGAGACCCCTTTCTACGCAGAAGCAGGTGGACAGGTAGGAGATACAGGGATCATCTCCTGCGACGGCTTTGAATTCTTAGTTAAAGATACGAAAAAGCAGCAAGATATCTTCCTCCATATCGGTGTTGTTAAATCAGGTGAAATTAGTGAGCAATCAATTGTATCGGCAAAAGTGGATCAAACTCGCCGAGATCTGATTAGAAAGAATCACTCAGCAACTCACCTTCTTCACCATGCGCTACAGAGTGTTTTAGGAGATCATATCGAGCAGAAAGGATCGCTTGTTACTGATGATCGCCTTCGCTTTGACTTTTCTCACAATAAGCCGGTCACCTTTGATGAGTTGCAAAATATTGAACGCCTCGTTAATGAAGCGATTCGTGCAAACTCACCGATCGATATCAATGAGATGCCGATCGATGATGCTAAAGCAAAAGGGGCCATGGCGCTCTTTGGTGAAAAATATGGTGATGTGGTTCGAGTGGTAGAGATGGGTCACTCAATTGAGCTTTGCGGTGGAACGCATGTCTCTGCAACCGGAGATATTGGTCTCTTCAAGATTACTCAAGAAACAGGTATCGCTGCAGGTGTTCGCCGTATTGAAGCAATAACCGGTGGAGCGGCGGTTGAGATTATGCTTCAGCAAAGCGCAACATTGCATCACTTAGCATCAACTTTGAAGACAGATCATGCACACATTGAGAGTCGTGTTGATCAAGCACTTGATGAAGCTAAATCACTGCGTAAAGAGATTGCGGCGTTGCAATCAAAACTGGTCTTTGCAAGTCGTAATGAGATTCTCAATAGCGCTATCGAAATCGATGGTATCAAGGTTATAGTTGCCGATATTAAAGGCGCGGATAACCGCTCACTGAGAGAGCTTTGTGATAACTTACAGGCAGAGACAGCGGGAATCACGCTTCTGCTCTCTGAAGTTGATGGGCGCGTAGCATTAGTCAGTGGTGTCGCCAAAGCATTGACTAATCGCATCAAAGCCGGCGAGCTTCTCAATATAGCAGCACAAGAAGTCGGTGGTAAAGGGGGCGGTCGTCCCGATTCTGCAACAGGCGGCGGTAGTGAGCCTGCACACATCAAAAAAGCAATTGAAGTTGCAACGACCTTTATTAAAGAGAAGTTATTATAGATAAAAAAGGCTTTTACATACTGAAAGTACTGTAAATACTGTAAATACTGTATGTAAGTACTGATAGAAACGGTGCATATCTAATCACGATATTGCACCGTTTTTTTATTCACAATTGACCTCTTCCATTCCCTTCTGAGGAAATCCCTCTTGCAATGAGGTAATGAGGTAATGAGGTAATGGGGGCAATGGAAATTATTTGGTATTGATGATGACGGCACGATAAGATGTATCAAGTTATCTATAAAAAAAAGCTATAAAAACATCCATAAAGCATCCATAAAAGCATCTATAGAGATAGATGTGGAAATAGCAATTACCAAGGGAAATGTTCACTATTATGAAACTTATCACTCAAGAAGCATTAAAGCCTTATGAGGCAAAACTGATCGCCTATCGTCGCCATCTCCATCAATATCCTGAACTCTCATTTGAAGAGTTTGAAACAAGTCAATTTATTGCTAAGGAGATGTCCAAGCTCCAACATGCGGAGATCCTACCTCTGACTAAAACGTCACTTTTAGTTAAATTTAGAAGTGGGAAGCCTGGTCCTAAAATTGGTCTGAGAGCTGATATTGATGCCCTGCCGATTCATGAAGAGCGAATCGATTGTGATTTTATCTCTAAAAATCCCGGAAAAATGCATGCTTGTGGTCATGATGCTCACACCGCAATCTTAATGGCTGCTTGCCACTACTTTAATGATCATTTTGAGGAATTAATAGGAGAAGTTTGGGCTGTCTTCCAACATGCTGAAGAGCTTCTTCCCGGTGGTGCTAGAGAAATAGTGGCGTTAGGTGTTTTAGATGAGCTCGATTTTATGTATGGCCATCATCTCTGGTCGATGCTTCCTACCGGCGTCATCGATCTTAAAATAGGCGCAGTTACAGCAAATACCGATATCTATAAAGCAAAAATTATCGGCAAAGGAGGACATTCCTCAGAGCCTCAAAACTGTATCGATCCCGTCTTAATTGCCTCTCAAATCGTCTGCCAATTACAGAGTATTGTCTCCCGGCAATTAGCCCCCTTAGAAGCAGGTGTGATTAGCAATACCTATATTCGTGCCGGCAATCCCCTCGGACTCAATGTGATTCCCGAATATGCAGAGATCGGTGGGAGTGTTCGCTCAACAACGCCAGAAGCGCGAGCTCTCTTTAAGCAGCAGATTGAGCGAATTATTACCTCAAGCTGTGCCGATTTTGATGCCTCTTGTGAAATTGATTACACCATCGGTTATGGTATTACAAAAAATGATGCAGATAAGACGGAAGTTGTTAAAAAGATTGCCGAGATGATTGGGGAAGCTAAAGTGATTGCCGATCCGCCCTACCTTTGTGGTGAAGATTTTAGCGCTTATTCAGAAATTCTTCCCACTACTTTTGCCTTTATTGGTGCCGGAAATCAAGAAAAAGGTTATATCTACCCTCATCACCATCCTCAATTTGGGCTCGATGAAGATTCCTTTATCTATGGGTTACAGATGTTTATCAATGTCGTTTATAACTTTTCAGACGAAAATAGTAAACTCAAGATCTAATCAAGCGCTTATTAAGAGAGAAAAATAGAAAAATAACTACGACATAACCCTTAACTTTTAAAATTATATTTCTACATAAAAAGCAGTTACGCTTAATATTATGAATAAATCTTATAAATAAGCAGGTTATGCGTTTTCTCTCTTCTCGCTGAACAACCCTTATTCTTTTAGGCTCTCTTTTATTTTCCCGTTAAGGTAAAATGGGTGTTAAAATTTAGAGATAGAGATAATAGAAGAGGAGCTTATTGAGGGCTCCTCCTTGCTTCACATTCTTATAATTTAGATAGATCTGAGGTTTGTTCTAATGCAAAAAAATAATCGAAAAAAATATATTATCGGCGGCGTTGTCATCCTCGCCCTTATTGTGATTGCCAATATGTTCTTAAATCGTGATGAGATGGCGGGATTTATCAAGAGTAATGGCCGAATTGAAGTTACGCCGCTCGATATTGCGACCAAGTTTCCCGGTCGTGTTGACCATATTTTAGTGGATGAGGGGGACTATGTTGATGCTGGCGATCTTTTAGCGGTGATGCAACTCGGCTCTCTTGAAGCGCAACTTTCAGAGGCTAAAGCATATCTTGAACAAGCAAGACATCAAGCAAATTCAGCTGAAGCGATTATCAAGTCGAGAGAGAGTGATAAAGTTGCGGCAAAAGCAGCTGTTTCCGCAGTAGAGAGCAAACTTTATGCCGCAGAGCGCAAATTAGCGCGTATTCAGACATTGGTAAAACGAGGTGCCGCTACCGAACAGGACCTTGATGATCAAGAAGCTTATACCCGCGTCTTAAAATCGGAGATCGCTACAACAGAATCGCAAGTCTTAGCCGCACAAGCAGCAATTGATGCCGCAAAGGCACAATTTGTGGCGGCAGAGTCACAAGTATCTGCAGCAGAAGCAACAGTTAAACGGGTTGAATCTGATATTGAGGAGAGTAACCTTATTGCCCCTGTAAGTGGCCGTATTCAATATCGTATCGCTGAGCCATCTGAAGTTTTAGGTGCTGGAGGAAAAGTATTAAACCTTCTCGACCTCTCTAAAGTCTATATGACCTTCTTTGTACCTACTGAATATACCGGCAAATTGGTAGAGGGTGAAAAGGATGGGACAGAAGTTCGGATTCTTCTCGATGTTGCCCCTGACTCCCCTATCCCTGCACGTGTAACATTTGTCTCACCAGAAGCGCAATTTACCCCTAAAACTGTTGAGACACAAAATGAGCGTCAAAAATTGATGTATCGTGTTAAAGCAAAAATTGATGATGAGTTGTTAGAGCGTTATCAAAAATATATTAAAACAGGGGTAACGGGCGAAGCATATATCAAGATCGATCCAGATAAAAAATGGCCAAAATTCCTTCAAGGACCCCTCTTTGAGGATTATTCTGAATCATCAGAAACGCCATAATAAGCGCCATAGTAGAGTGCATGATCAAAGCAACTGATCGATCCCCTTAATCATCTTCTCTCCATCTTCTGTAATTAACTTTTGTAGTTAAGGATGCTTCAATGAGTATGAAAGAAACTGTCGTCACCATTAAAGATCTCTCGTTTAATTATGGCGAAAATCAAGCTTTAGATCACTTCTCCATAGAGATACCGCAAGGCGTAATGATGGGATTAATTGGGCCCGATGGAGTGGGGAAATCGACACTCCTTTCATTAATTTCAGGCTCTCGCTCGATACAAACAGGTGAAGTGATTGTATTAGGGGGCGATATGCGGCAAAAAGAGGTTCGTGATCGAATCTGCCCACGAATTGCCTATATGCCACAGGGATTAGGTAAAAATCTCTATCACACGCTCTCAGTTGAGGAGAATCTCCAATTTTTTGGACGACTCTTCGGTCACGATGCAAAAGAGCGCCGGGAACGTATCGATGATCTGACTAAAAGCACCGGACTCTACAACTTCCTCGATCGTCCTGCCGGGAAACTATCAGGGGGAATGAAGCAAAAACTAGGACTCTGTTGTGCGCTAATTCATGATCCCGATCTTCTTATTCTTGATGAACCCACAACAGGGGTTGACCCATTAGCACGGGCGCAATTTTGGGATCTCATCAACCGAATTCGCAAAGACCGCCCAGAGATGAGCGTAATTGTCGCAACAGCTTATATGGATGAAGCTGAGCGTTTCGAGTGGATTTTAGCGATGGATGATGGAAAGATTTTAGCCACAGGAACGCCCAAAGAGCTTCTCGAGCGGACAGAGAGTCAATCATTAGAGGCGGCATTTATCAAGCTTCTGCCAGAGGAGAAGCGTGCCGGCTATGAACCTGTTGTTGTTCCCCCTTTAACGATTGATGAGAATACAGCTGTTGCGATCAAAGCAGAAGGTTTAACTAAACGATTTGGCAGCTTTACCGCGGTCGATAATGTCAGCTTTGAGATTCAAAAGGGGGAGATTTTTGGCTTCTTAGGCTCAAATGGTTGTGGAAAATCCACCACAATGAAGATGTTAACCGGTCTATTGCCGGCAACTGAAGGGGAAGCTTGGCTCTTCGGCAATCCCATCGACTCAGAAGATATCAATGTCCGAAAACGGGTTGGATATATGTCACAAGCCTTCTCGCTTTATAGTGAGTTGACGGTTTTACAAAATCTTGAACTGCACGCAAAGCTCTTTCATGTCCCTAAAGAGCGAATCGATGAACGAGTCGCTGAAATGGTCAATCGATTTGATCTTCGCTCCGTTCTCAATAAGCTACCAGATGATATCCCACTCGGTATGCGCCAGCGCCTCTCTCTTGCGGTTGCAATGGTTCATAAACCTGAACTACTGATTCTCGACGAACCTACCTCCGGGGTTGACCCGATTGCGCGCGATAATTTTTGGCGATTATTGATAGAACTCTCCCGTAAAGATGGTGTGACAATCTTTATCTCTACCCACTTTATGAATGAAGCATTACGATGTGATCGCATGTCGATGATGCATGCGGGAAAAGTATTAGATAGTGATACGCCTAAAAATCTTATTGTCAAACAGGGAACTGAGACCTTAGAAGAAGCCTTTATTAAGTATCTCATCGATGCCGGCGCTGGTGATGATATTCCGGCAGATAACCCCGATAATCATATCGCAGAGGCTGAGTTGAAAGAGGCAGTTGATCAACCTGATTATGAGACTCCTCCTAAACGCTTCAGTCTCCAGCGACTTTTAAGTTACACCTGGCGTGAGGCGCTAGAGCTAAGGCGCGATCCGGTGCGAGCAACATTAGCACTTTTAGGCTCTCTAATTTTAATGGCAACAATCGGCTATGGTATTACTCTCGATGTTGAGGATCTTCCTTATGCCATCTTAGATCGTGATCAAACCACGCTCAGCAATAGTTATGCGAATAATATCTCCGGCTCCCGCTACTTTGTGGAACAAGATCCTCTTTACGATTATGAGGAGCTCGATCGGCGCATGCGGAATGCCGATATCGCTTTAGCCATTGAGATTCCACCCAATTTTGCACGTGATGTCTCTAAAGGGCATCCCGTCTCTATCGGTGTCTGGATCGATGGTGCAATGCCTCAAAGAGCAGAGACAATACGTGGCTATGTTCAAGGAATGCATCTTGATTGGTTAAAGAAGGAAGCAAAGTATAATCATGGTGTTAGCCTCCCTAACGATTTTAATATTGAGATGCGCTATCGCTATAATCCTGATGTGAAGAGTTTGGTCTCGATCGTCCCGGCAGTCATTCCGATCCTTCTTCTTATTATTCCGGCAATGTTGGCAGCCCTCTCAGTTGTTCGGGAAAAAGAGCTTGGCTCCATTCTTAATCTCTATGTCACGCCGGTCACAAAATTTGAGTTTCTGTTAGGAAAGCAGATTCCCTATATTGGCATCGCTATGCTCAATTTCTTTATTATGGTGATATTGGCGATCGTTGTTTTTGGTGTACCCATTAAAGGAGGATTACTCTCCTTAACCTTCGCCGCCCTGCTCTTCTCCATCTTCTCAACGGGCTTTGGACTCTTTGCTTCAAGTTTTACTAGCAGTCAAATTGGGGCGATGTTCTTCACCTTAGTTGGGACAATGATTCCGGCAATTCAATTTGGAGGGATGATCAATCCTGTCAGTTCAATGGAGGGCTTCTCTCGACTCTTTGGGGAGATCTATCCGGCATCACACATGTTAACAGTCTCTCGCGGAATCTTCAGTAAAGCACTCTACTTCAACGATCTGACAGGAGAGATGATGATTTTAGCGATTGGAGGTCCTCTCATTGTGCTCTGTAGTGTCCTTCTTCTTAAAAAACAGGATTCCTAAACGATGAAAACAAAGTTTGCAAATATCTACAATTTAGGGGTAAAAGAGCTTTGGTCACTCTTTCGTGATCCTATGCTGCTTATTCTTATTGCATTTACCTTTACCGTTTCGGTCTACACAGCAGCAACAGCTGTCCCTGATGGCTTACAAAATGCGGCAATTGCGATTGTCGATGAAGATCGATCTACCCTTTCAGAGAGAATTCAGAGCGCCTTCTATCCACCGCAATTTACACTACCTGAAGAGATCACACTCAATGAGATGGACTCTGGAATGGATCGGGGAAGATATACTTTTGTTCTCAATATTCCCCCCTCCTTTCAACAGCATCTTTTAGGTGGAAGAGAGCCTACAATCCAGCTTAATATCGATGCGACACGTATGACCCAAGGCTTTACGGGAAATATGATTATCAATCAGATTATTAATGCAGAGGTAAGAGAGTATCTTAAGCGAGAGCGAATTGATGCGGACCTCCCCGTTAATATCGTTGAAAGAATGCGCTTTAATCCTAACTTAACCGCCTCTTGGTTTGGCGCTATTAATGAGGTGATCAACTTAGTAACGATGCTCTCTATCATCCTAACGGGCGCTGCGGTGATTCGTGAGCGGGAGAGAGGAACCATTGAGCATCTACTTGTGATGCCTTTAACCCCATTTGAGATTATGTTATCGAAAGTTTGGGCGATGGGCTTAGTGGTTTTAATCGCATCGAGCCTCTCTTTAATCTTTGTGGTTCAAGGTGCTTTAGATGTTCCTATCGAAGGCTCTATTCTACTCTTTATTCTAGGCGCGGCACTCAATCTCTTTGCAACCACCTCTATTGGGATCTATCTTGCGACAATTGCACGCAATATGCCACAGTTTGGTATGCTCTTACTCCTAGTATTAGTTCCGCTACAGATGCTCTCAGGAGGAATGACGCCAAGAGAGAGTATGCCGGAACTGATCCAAAATATTATGCTATTAGCCCCTACAACTCACTTTATTGAGCTAGGTAAAGCGATTCTCTTTAGAGGTGCAGGATTATCCATTGTTTGGCCCTCAATGCTCTATCTAATCTTAATTGGTGTTGCCTTTTTCTTCTTCGCCAATCGCCGCTTTAAGAATACGATTGGGCAGATGGCATAATAGATGGATACGATATAACAAAAAATGCCGCTTTCAGATGAGAGCGGCGTTTTTGCAATTAAATCTTCTAATTAAATCCTCTAATTAAACCTTTCAATTAAAGCCTCATTAGAAGATTGTTAAAATCTTTTAGAAGCTATAGCGAACCCCAAAATTTAATTCATTGGCGCGCTGCTTGGTCTTTTTCACATCAAAGTAGGTATGATTATCTTGCGATACCTTCCCATAATCGGTAAAACGATAACTTAGATCGAAGGCGACATTTCTATCGATCGCATATGTGGTACCAATACTCATATTCCATGCAAAGTTTCCTTTGCTCTTTGAAGCATATTGCTGCTCTTCATGATTAGAAAATTGATTTTTTAGACGCGCATATCCCAAACCAACGCCTAAATAGGGGCGCCATTGTGTTCCTGTATCGAAATCATAATATGCATTGAGCATCACCGTTTGCGCTTTCATTTCACTATTATCACCATCAATTGTAAACTTTACTTTACCATTGTAGCCATACTCTAACTCCGTACGAAGTTGATTCTTTTCAAGCGGAATAGTCATCCCATAAGCGATTCGAATACCGGCAACCCCTTTGCTCTTTTTGAAGCTCCCTGAATCATTGAGTTCAAATTTATCGGTAGCATAACTCCAAACGCCTTTTGCCGAAAGGTATTGATTATACTCTTGCGCCACAGTGAAAGAGGTGAGTGCCATTGTTGATAGTACTGATGCGATAAATAACTTTTTCATAATCAATTATCCTAATCTGATTGTACGAAATATCACTATAACATAGCTCGGTAAAGTCTCTTGTGCTGGGTCAAGATTTCTGCAATAACTTATTGATTGTGTATCTTATTTCTACAGAAAAGTGCTCCCAAGAGGCATGATCCTCTTCAAAATAGGGATATTGAATCAATGGTTCTAAAATTAGCCCGGTATAGAGTGACACAAGCGTCGCAAGTGAAATACGATCATCAATCTCCCCACATGCTTGTCCCTCTTGTAATAATTTCTGCATCCAGTAATGGGGTTTTAACTCATCTTCTACCGAGGTCCAAAATTTATATTGGGAGAGTAGCGCAAATTGCACACTTGCAGGATCTGCGTGATAGAGATCATAAGTATAATGTTGCATCTTTTGTAAGCGCTCAATAGTCGTAAGTGTCTGATTTCGAGCAATCTCACCAATCTTTGCAGTATAGCGCTTTAAAATTAGGCGAAAGAGATAGAGTGCCATCTCCTCCTTACTCTTAAAGTGCTTATAGAGCGCCGCTTCCGATGTCCCTGCTTCCTTAGAGATATCTCGCACAGAGACAAGATCATAACCTCTCTCAGCAAAGAGCCTTAAGGCCGCAATCAGATAACGACTTTTACTCCCTTCACTTGAAAAATCAAATTTCATATCTCTCTCCTTAAAAGCTAACAATTGTTAACGTTTAGTATAGCAGAGATCGGCCTCTATGCCTGCAACATCTTAAACGCTGTTACAATCTTCGCTATACAATCTTCTCTTTAAGTATCGGTATTCTAGATAATTTAGGCGTTATCTATCATACAATTGAGATCGATAATGAAGATAAATCTAAAAGTGAATCTAAAAGTTAACGATCGATTACTTTTTCTTGACTTCATTCAAAGAAGAGAATAACCTAGCAAAAGTTAACTATCGTTTACCTTATTGATCATCTTCCATAATCTGCGAGATTTGAGATTTAAGATTTGAGATTAAAATTTAGAACCTTAAAAGTTATAAACATAAAAATTATAAACTTAAAAAAACAGAGGGCTATATGCGTCGATTTTTACATCTTCTATTTAAGTTACTCTACCGTGTTGAGCTCAATATTGATCCGCAGAGCAAAAAGGTAGAGGGAGTGATTATCTGTAATCACCAATCGTTTCTTGATGGAATCCTTCTAGGGCTCTATCTACCTCAACGGCCTCTATTTGTGATCGATCGCCGTATCGCTGCCCGCTGGTACTTTCGCCCCTTGCTCCGTTTTGTTCCCCACTTAACAGTTGACCCTCGTCACCCTATGGCAATTAAACATCTTTTACAACATGTTGAGAAGGGAAAGAGTGTTGTGATCTTTCCGGAAGGTCGTATCACCTTGACCGGGAGCTTTATGAAGTTTTATGAAGGCGCTGCTTTTATTGCGCAAAAGAGTGGCAAACCACTTATTCCTGTCTACCTCAATGGGGCCGAGATGAGCTACTTTAGCCGCTTAAAAGGTGTGATTAAACAACGCGCCTTTCCCAAAATTACAATTGACGTTGACGCGCCGCAATATCTCTCATTCCCTGAATCCGCTTCTCATGCAACTGATCAAGCCTCTCAGCGTAAGAGAAGAATCTCTCACCATGAACTTGCCAATAAGACGCAGGAAATTTTAATGAATACACGCTTACAGACCTTTCAACCGACAACCCTCTTTGCGAGCCTAATCGCTGCCCGTGATAAATTTGGTAAAAAACGCCCCATTCTAGAAGATATTACCCGCAAGAGTATCAGCTATCAGCAATTGATCACCTATTCTCTTCTCTTCTCTCGTCTCTTCTCACGCGTAACTGTTAAGAATGAACGAGTAGGTCTTATGTTACCGAACACCTCTGCTGCGGCCATTACCCTCTTTGGTCTCAATGCGATTCAAAGAAGTGCTGCCCTTATCAATTACACTTCAGGATTAGAGAGTATTAAGGTCGCGCTTATTGCTGCAGATATTAAACAGATCATCACCTCAAGACGTTTCCTTAAAGAGGCTAAATTAGAATCGATCGTCACGGCACTCCCTCAAATTCAGTGGCTCTATCTGGAAGATCTTAAAAAACAGATTCGTTTTAGTGATAAAGTTTGGGCTTTTTGGGCAAGGCGTCATCCCCTTCGTCATCTTCCAACGATAGATCCCGATGCGGAAGCAGCTATTATCTTTACCTCCGGCTCAGAAGGAATTCCTAAAGGAGTTGTTCATAGTAACCGTTCATTATTAACCAATGTTGAACAGCTCCATACTGTTGCCGATTTCTCGCCCAAAGATACCTTTATGGTCACGCTCCCTCTCTTTCACGCCTTTGGCCTAACCGTAGGGCTTCTCACCTCACTCTTAGCTGGTTCAAAAGCTTTTCTCTACCCTTCACCCTTACATTATCGCATCATTCCGGAGATGATCTATGAGATACAAGCAACGGTTCTCTTTGGAACTTCTACCTTTCTCCAAAATTATGCACGCTATGCTCATCCTCTTGATTTCTCATCACTCCGTTATGTGGTCGCAGGTGCCGAGAAGCTCAATGATCATGTTAAAGAGAGTTGGCTTAAAAAATTTGGTATTCGTATTTTAGAAGGGTATGGGGCCTCAGAGTGCGCCCCTGTAATCTCAATCAATCTCCCAAGTAATTATAAAGCTGATCGCTTAGGAAAGATTCTTCCCGGAATGGAGGCTAAGCTCCTACCCGTTGAGGGAATTGAGCGTGGTGGAAAGCTCTTAGTGAAAGGGGACAATATTATGAAGGGTTATCTCTTTGCAGATACTCCCGGTGAACTCTCTACTGACTATCTCGATCAACATGATGGTTGGTATGATACCGGCGATATCGTCACTATCGATTCTGAAGGATTCTTAAAGATTGAGGGGCGTATTAAACGCTTTGCCAAAATTGCCGGGGAAATGGTCTCACTAGAGACTGCAGAGCGCCTCTTTCGAGAGACCTATCCCGATTATCAACATGCTGCCGTTATTCGGAAAGATAGCGCTAAAGGGGAAGCGATTGTGATCTTTTCAACGATTCCTGCAGATCCTGACCGCAAGGCCTTAGCAACCACAGCCCGCCAATTAGGGCTATCAGAATTAGCCATTAGTAAAGATTGCCGTTTTCTGCCTGATCTTCCTCGCCTAGGTAGTGGCAAAATTAATTACCCCGCTCTCAATGCACTTATAGAAGAGTCTACCGTATGATGATGACTAACAGTACTAACAGTATTAACAATAGCAATGCCGCTCCTCCCCTCAAGCAGGAGCGCCTCTTTAATCGTGGCATTATCACAACAGCAAATGCTCAATTCTTCTCTGCCTTTGCCGATAATGCTCTCTTTTTTGCGCTCTTAGAACTTTTGCAACATAGTCACTATGGTCGAGAGAGTAGCTATATTCTTCAAGGCTCTTTTCTTCTCTTCTATATTGCGCTTGCGCCTATTGTTGGCTTTTTGGCAGATAATATCGCTAAATCAAAGATCTTGATGTGGGGAAATGGGCTAAAAATTGTCGGCGTACTGCTACTCTTTATCGGCGCTAGCCCTTTTCTAAGTTATGCTTTTGTTGGATTAGGGGCGGCGATCTACTCTCCGGCAAAGTTTGGTATCTTAAGTCAATTTGTAACAGAAAAATTACTTATTAAAGCAAATGGTTTAATCGAGGGATCTACCATTATTGCGATTCTATCGGGTGCGGCGCTTGGTGGCTTTCTTGCTGAAAAAGCACCCTACTACGCCATCTTCTTAACATTAACGGCCTATCTACTTGCGACACTCTTTAACCTTCTTATTCCCACCATCCATGTCAAAAATCGTAAATCCCTCTCACCCCCACTAATTTGGCACATCTTCATCACCACACTCAAAATACTCTTTAAGGATCATCGTGCCCGTTTTGCAATTATGGGTACTGCACTCTTTTGGGCCGGCGTTGCAACTTTAAAGCTACTCCTGAATGATTGGGTAAGAGAGCGACTAGGGGGCGGTACAGAGATGGTATCACAGCTGAGCGTTATTGTTGGCATCGGTGTTATTATCGGCACACTCTTTGCCGCACTCTTTATTCGTAGTGGAACGCTCTTTATTAGCCTCTTATCGGGGATCTTTATGGCGCTCTTAATCTTTCTCTTTCTTCTGCAGGAGAGTTATCTCTTTACAATTATTCTTCTGCTCTTGATCGGCGCTTGTGGCGGTGCTTTTTTAATTCCACTCAATGCACTGCTCCAGACACGCGGTTCGCTCTTTAAAAGTGTAGGAAGTGCCATCGCCATTCAAAATCTGTGTGAAAATAGTGTCATGCTTCTAATGATTGGGCTCTTCGGTGCTCTTGCTAGTTTTTCCCTCATCTCTATTCAAGGGTTAATGGCACTCTTTGCTCTACTCTTTCTCTTAAGTGTCATGATGCTCTTTGTTGAAGCGCGACGTTATCGAATCTTTGCACGACAATGATAGACATAAGCAGGAGGGAAATTTTTAACCACCCGCTTTCGCTCCCACTGAAAGTAGCGGGAGAGTACACGCTCCATTCTTTGGGTATATTGGAAAAGGATAAAATCACCACCGGTATGTTGCAAAATCGCTAAGACTGAGCGCAAAATCTTTAAGGAAACGCGCAGGGGAAGGGATAAAAAAGGAAGACAAGAGAAGATAATATTGTAAGGTTGACTCAACCGCTCTGCTGAATGTTTATGGAGCGTAAGGCGCTGATCACTGATCCCTTCCAAGTCGGCAAAAAAGAGTGGATTGATCTCATATGCCTCCAATGTTGAATCTGCAGACATTGCATGAAGTATATGCTTTGTTAAAACACCATCACCAGCACCTAATTCCGCCACTCTTAAATTGGGTTGATTCCAATCTAATTCTGAAACCATCGCCCGGCAGAGTGTCGGCGATGAGGGCATCAATGTTCCAATACTACGAGGCGATTGAATAAAACCTTGTATATAGGTGAGATGCTTCTTATAAGAAGATGCCATATCTTGTTTGATTATCCTTTATTAGGTAGTGCAGAGTTTCATTATAACAAATCGTGGTAAGTAGTTGTTTAATGCTTGATCAATTGTCTCAGTTTTTTATCTCAAATTTTTAACTTCCCTCATTTTTCATCTCCATCTTCATCCTCTAACCATTTCTTAAGATCAAATCTTAAGACCAAAATTGCACATTTGTTCTCCAGGAGGTTACGATAAGAGCGGCAATGGATCGCTGATAATGTATGATAATGTAAATAAGATGTTGATAGGAACCTGAAGATAATCGCCATTTTAGCGGATACTCAGAGAAACGTGACAAGAAAACTGAAAGAAAAAAAGGCGCTACCTTGAGTTTTTAGGAAGCGCCCTTATGTAGTTAAAACGTAGTCTGAAAGTTTTTTCTATGGCATCATGATGAGATATGTAATTAGATGCACAATTAAGTGCACAATTTGAAGATACAAATTTGAAGATACAAATAAACAATAAAGTTAGCAGTCAATCTATTTATCACTAAAACATAGTAAGGAGTAATTAACCGATGACCGATTTTCGTATTGAAAAAGATACCATGGGTGAGATGCAGGTTCCTAGTAATCAACTCTGGGGAGCACAAACTCAACGTTCATTAATGAACTTTAAGATCTCTACTGAAAAAATGCCTAAAGAGCTGATCGAAGCTTTAGCAATTGTTAAGCGTGCTGCAGCTAAAGTGAATATGGATCTAGGCGCTTTAGATGCTAAAAAAGCAGAAGCGATTATTGCTGCTGCAGATGAGGTTTTAGCAGGTAAACATAACTCAGAATTCCCCCTCTCTCTCTGGCAGACAGGTTCTGGTACTCAGACCAATATGAATATGAATGAAGTATTGGCAAACCGTGCAAGTGAACTATTAGGTGGCGTTCGTGGTGAAGAGCGACTAGTGCATCCTAATGATGATGTGAACAAAGCTCAAAGCTCCAATGATACCTTCCCAACTGCGATGCATATTGCGGCAGTATTAGAGATCAAACGTCTACTTTTACCGATGTTAGATCGTCTTCATGCAACATTTAAAGAGAAGTCTGAAGCATTTAAAGATATCGTAAAAATTGGTCGTACCCATCTTCAAGATGCAACGCCTTTAACATTAGGGCAAGAGATCTCTGGCTGGGAAGCGATGTTAGCGCATAGTAAGAAGCATATTGAAGCTGCTCTTCCCCATCTCTATGAACTTGCACTTGGCGGTACTGCTGTGGGAACTGGACTCAATACTCACCCAGAATATGCCGTTCGTGTTGCAAAAGAGATCGCTGATTTCACAAAAGAGCCTTTTATCACCGCTCCCAATAAGTTTGAAGCATTAGCAACAACCGATGCAATAGTACAGGCTCATGGCGCACTTAAAGGTCTTGCAGCATCGCTCAATAAGATCGCTAATGATGTTCGCTGGTTAGCATCTGGTCCACGTTCTGGTATTGGTGAGATCTCTATTCCAGAAAATGAGCCAGGTAGCTCTATTATGCCGGGTAAAGTTAACCCAACACAGTCTGAAGCTTTAACAATGGGCTGTGCGCAAGTATTTGGAAATGATGTTGCGATCAATATCGGCGGCGCTTCTGGTAACTTTGAGCTTAATGTTTTCCGTCCAATGATCATCAATAACTTCCTTCAATCTGTCCGTATTTTAGGCGGTGGAATGGAGAGCTTTAATGATCACTGTGCTGTTGGTATTGAGCCTAACCGTGACCGCATTACAGAATTAGTGAATAACTCCTTAATGTTAGTAACTGCTCTCAATACCCATATCGGTTACGATAAAGCAGCAGCGATTGCGAAAAATGCACATGCTAAAGGAACGACGCTCAAAGAATCTGCATTAGAGTTAGGTTACTTAACAGCAGAAGAGTTTGATCAATGGGTTGTTCCTTCAGAGATGGTAGGATCATTAAAATAATCGAAGTAATCAAAGTAGTGATTCAAAACCATTTCAATCATTCTTAACTCTTAATTTATTAATTTCTTAACTCTTAATTTATTAATTAATATTGAAATGAGTATTGAGTATTGAAATAAATCTTGAAGTGAACTTCAAGATATAGACGCCACCCCTAAAAAAGAGGTGGCGTTTTTTTATCTAAAACAGCCCATCAAACGTCGATAAAAAGCAAGAAGTGCAATTTATAAGCACCCCCATAGGTTGTTATTATTGAGTAGTAATGATATATCTTTACAGATCTTTTAAATATTTAAATAAATGCCGCTTAGTGATTGATAATAAAGTATTTATTTTAATGATTAAGTTAATCACCAAAAATGATCACCTCCAACTATAATCACAAGGCGATCTCATAAGGCAAATCACAAATCAATATAGAGGCAATCATCTCGAGCGGTAGTAGAGATCAGTAACCAAAATCAGTGTCGATCTAGTAAAAGCCTAATCAATGACCTGACCAATGATTTTCTACCCCTCAAAATGGGATTGCCGTCGCAAAAATATGAGAAATATGAGAAGTAAAAGAGAATAGATTCAATAACCTAAAATAACCTAATCTAAATATGTTCAAAAGAGTTAGGTTCAACAGATTTCGTAATGAGCTGTAATGTTCATTACAAATATTCAGATAGCACTAATAACGCAAAAGTGTCAAAAAATGTCAACAAAGGATTTTAATCACGAGATTAAATCGATTGATCTTCACATCAGAGGAGAATGAGTGATGCTCACAAAAATTTTACAAGATCAGCAATTACCGGCATTATCCCCCACGGAATTCTTTCCATTGATCGGTAAGACTTATCTTGAAGATGAGGATATCTGTGTTAACAGATTGAAAGAGAGTTTAACGTTTGATGCCACCACATCAAATAAGATTCGCCAAGAGACCTTCTCTCTTATTCAGGATATTCGTAGTAAGCCCGATATTGAGAGCTCGTTAGATGCACTCTTGCGTGAATATAATCTCTCCACAAAAGAGGGATTAGTCTTGATGTGTCTTGCAGAAGCGTATCTAAGAATTCCCGACAAAGCTTCTGCCGATGCCTTTATTAAAGATAAATTAACAGGAATCGATTGGGAGAGCCATCGCGGAAATAGTGATAAAAGCCTTGTTAATTTTGCAACCTGGGGATTGATCCTCACCGGGAATATTATCGATGTAAATGAAGCAAGCGGGATCTTTAAACGAGTCTGTAACAAATTGAGTGAGCCGATTATTCGCCGGGCGACTTACCAGGCGATGAAGGTGATGGGAAAACAGTTTGTCTTAGGTGAGACAATTGAAGAAGCACTCTCTAATGGTAGAAAGCTCCGAGATAAAGGGTATACCTATACCTTCGATATGCTCGGAGAAGCGGCGATGACTGAAGCGGATGCCGAACGTTATTTTCAAGATTATAAACAAGCGCTCCTCGCAGTTGGAAAAGAGAGCCCGCTCCCTAAGAGTCCTAAGCCGTCACTCTCGATTAAGTTATCTGCGCTACATTCTCGCTACAATGTGGCTAATAAAGATTTGGTAATGAGCGAGCTCTTCGAGCGTGTTAAAGAGTTAGCACTTTTAGGTAAGGAACGAGAAGTTGAGATCAGTATCGATGCGGAAGAAGCCGATCGTTTAGAGCTCTCCTTGGAACTCTTTGAGAAGCTTCTTGAAGTTAATGAGATCGCTCAATGGGGCGGATTAGGATTAGTGGTCCAAGGATATGCTAAGCATGCACTTCCCACCTTAATCTGGGCAACTCTACTTGCAAAATCGAAAAAGACAACAATCCCTGTTCGTCTTGTGAAAGGTGCTTATTGGGATACCGAGATTAAAGATTCACAAGTTCGTGGTTTAAATAACTTCCCACTCTTTTCACGTAAAGAGAGTACCGATATCTCTTATCTCGCTTGTGCAAAATACCTCCTCTCACCAATGGCGCAAAATCATATCAAACCACAATTTGCGACCCATAATGCACAGACAGTGACCGCTATTCTCAATATTAGTGATATGGCCAATAATCCTCATTTTGAGTTCCAACGTCTCCACGGTATGGGAGAAGCTCTCTACAATGAGGTGATGGAGAAACGTGGTTGTAGCGTCCGTATCTATGCGCCGGTCGGAAAGCACCATGACCTTCTTCCCTATCTGGTTCGCCGCCTCCTCGAAAATGGGGCAAACTCTTCATTTGTTCATCAACTAGTCGATCCTGAGGTAACAATTGAATCTTTAGTTGAAGATCCGATTACTCTTCTCTCTCAATATGATTCGATCAAAAACCCTGCGGTAATCTATTCAGATAACCTCTACGGAAAGCGCCGTAACTCACGTGGCCTCAATAGCAATATTAGCTCAACTTGGAATCCCTTCTCTGAAGCTTATGAGAAATTCCTACAAAAAAATTGGGAAGCATCACCCATTATTGGTGGGAAAAATGTTGTTGGCAATCCCTTTGTAGAGAGTTACTCCCCTGCTGATCAGAAACGCTTTGTGGGTAAAGTCAGTACCGCAACTGCTGAAAATGTTGAAGCTGCAATCACAACACTGCAATCCGCATGGTTTGATTGGAATGCTTTAGGTTTTGAGAAGCGTGCAGAAATTATTGAAAAATTTGCCGATCTATTAGAAGCAAACCGTGAAGAGCTCATTGCACTTTGTAGCTTAGAAGCGGGAAAAACAATCCAAGATGGTGTTGATGAAGTCCGTGAAGCGGTCGATTTTTGCCGTTACTATGCAATGGAAGCGAAGAAGTATCAAGATGAGATTCTCTTCCGCAGTGCAACAGGTGAACGCAATACGCTCTTCTATAGTGGAAAAGGGGTGATTGCTTGTATTAGCCCTTGGAACTTCCCACTGGCGATCTTCCTTGGTCAAGTTGTTGCCGCACTTGTGACGGGGAATACGGTATTAGCAAAACCGGCAGAAGCAACGCCGATGATCGCTTATCGCGCTGTAGAGCTTCTCTTTGACGCAGGTCTGCCACAATCTGTAATTGCCCTTCTTCCCGGAGATGGAAAAGTACTAGGAGATCTCTTTACTAAAGATCCTCGCGTCGTTGGCGTCTGCTTTACAGGCTCAACAGGAACAGCAAAAGCGATCAATCGTAATCTCGCTGAACGTGATGGGGCTATTCCGATGTTAATTGCAGAGACAGGCGGACAGAATGCGATGTTTGTTGATTCAACGGCACTTCCCGAACAGGTGGTGCGCGACGTTCTTCAATCTGCTTTTGTCAGTGCCGGCCAACGTTGCTCTGCGCTTCGTGTTCTCTATCTCCAAAATGAGATTGCGGATCGCATTATTGAGCTTCTCAAAGGTGCGCTTGCCGATTATGTTGTCGGACTCCCCTTCGAGCGAAAAACCGATGTAAGCACCGTTATTGATGCGCGTGCAAAAGCAGGCTTAATGGAGCATATCGAGAAGTTAACTGCCGCAGGAAAACTGATTGCACAAGCACCTGAAAGCCCTTGCCAAAATGGCTTCTATATCTCCCCGGTAATCTTTGAGATCGATTCGATCCTAGAATTAGAAAAAGAGCAATTCGGACCGATCCTCCATATTGTTCGTTACCATCGTGATGATCTTCCACGCCTATTAGATGAGGTGACCCGTTCAGGCTATGGCTTAACGATGGGGATTCATAGCCGTAATGATACCTTCGTCAATGATATTGTAGAGCGCGCTCGTATTGGGAACTTCTATGTCAATCGTAATCAGGTCGGGGCGGTTGTTGGAGTACAGCCCTTTGGAGGTATGGGTCTTTCAGGAACAGGGCCAAAAGCAGGTGGGCCTAACTACCTACTCCGCTTTATGAGTGAGCACTCACTCTCCATCAATACAGCAGCCATTGGCGGTGATGCAGCACTCTTCACCCAGGCTTATGCTGTCGATGAGGGAAATCAGAGCGACCACCCGGCTAAAGAGGAATCCTCCTCGTCTAAATAGTATTCATCATAAAGAGTTTATCCCCACTTTTGGAGCAAAAATGGCATAATTATCCTTTTTTGTTCCATTGTGGTGGATCGCTCTGCAAGATGAGTTCTGTTAATCATATTCAATTAATCTATATTAAATCTATTCTATTAATCTATTTAAAAGAAAAGTAAAAGAGAAGATAACGACTCACTTTTAGCATCAATATTTCAACCCTTAGGCTGAGAGTTACTCTCCCCTTTGATTTGAGATTAAAGATGATCGTTTTAAAACGGTAAAGATCTAACTAAAAATCTAAAAGTGATCGATCGTTACATACCACCAAAATGAATCAAAGGAGCATTACATGAGTGGACTACAACCGCTGCATATAACCTTCTTCATCTATATTATTGCGATGATTGGAATTGGGTTTTATGCATATAAATCAACAAAAGATCTTTCTGACTATATCCTCGGAGGTCGAAGCCTAGGAAGTGTCGTCACCGCGCTCTCGGCAGGAGCATCTGATATGAGTGGCTGGTTATTGATGGGCCTTCCCGGCGCTGTCTTTATTGCCGGTATCTCTGAATCTTGGATTGCCATCGGCCTTACATTAGGGGCATATCTTAACTGGCTCTTTGTCGCAGGTCGTCTACGGATGTTTACAGAGAAGGCGAATGATGCGTTAACACTACCTGATTACTTCCACAGCCGTTTTGATGATAAGAGTAAAATTCTTAAAATTATCTCTGCCATTATCATCCTCTTCTTCTTCATTATCTATTGTGCTTCTGGTGTTGTCGCAAGTGCGAGACTCTTTGAATCTACCTTCAACATGCAATATGATGTTGCGATTTGGGTCGGTGCAATTGCTACAATTGCATATGTCTTTATTGGGGGATTCCTCGCCGTTAGTTGGACTGATACCGTTCAAGCAACATTGATGATCTTTGCTCTTCTCTTAGTTCCTGTTGTTGTCATCTTAAAGATGAACAACTTTGGGGAATTTGACATTATGAATACCATTGAAGTGGTACGTAATGAGAGCGAAAAACACCTCAACTTCACCCATGGATTAACATGGATTGCCATTGTTTCTCTCCTTGCATGGGGTTTAGGTTACTGTGGTCAGCCTCATATCCTTGTTCGCTTTATGGCTGCAGATTCTGTAAAAACAATCCCAGCGGCACGCCGTATCTCTATTACTTGGATGGCGCTCTGCTTAATTGGTGCTGTTTCTGTCGGTTTCTTCGGTTATGCTTATTTCTTAGAGCATCCGGAAGAGGGGATCAATGTCTTAGGGGGTATTAATGCTGCAGGTGAAGTGGTGAAAGGTAATGCTGAATCGATCTTTATGGAGTTAGCAAAAGTACTCTTAAATCCATGGATTGCCGGTATTGTTCTTTCAGGTGTTTTAGCGGCAGTTATGAGTACCTTAAGTTGCCAATTACTGGTCTCTTCAAGTGCTTTAACAGAAGATCTCTACAAAGGATTCCTCCGTCCAAAAGCAACTGATGGTGAGTTAGTCTGGATTGGTCGTATGATGGTCTTCCTTGTTGCCGCGATCTCAATCTACATTGCTTACAATCCTGATAGTAAAGTTCTTTCGCTCGTCTCCTATGCATGGGCAGGATTTGGTGCAGCATTTGGTCCTGTGGTAATCTTCTCTATCTTCTGGAAACGTACTTCACGTAATGGGGTTCTCTTCGGCATGATTGTTGGTGCTCTAACCGTTATTATCTTCCCGAAACTTAAAGAGTGGTTAGCCGCAAGTGGTAATGTTGAAGTAACCGATATCCTCGCACAATTCCCCATTCTAAATCTCTATGAGATTGTTCCTGGATTTGTTCTCGCTTCAATCACGATTGTCATCGTCAGTCTCTTTAGCCGTCCTTCACAAAAAATTATGGATCGCTTCGATGAGACGGCAGTTGCCTATAAAGAGGCGATGCGCTCATAATTATCCCTAATCATCTTTGATTAGCAAAAACAACATAAATTAAGGGTACTCTATGAACGAGTACCCTTTTTTATCTGCTTCAAAATAGTAATAAGAGAAGCTGTTGAGTTGCCGGATCTTACTCCTGCACTCTTCCAAAGAGCACGCGCCGGCAAAATGGTAATCTTTCTACTGCCTCTTTTATCCATTAAACAAAAGAGGCTGAACGCTGTCGGATCTTACCATCCCGTTCTTCCATGAATCTCATGCCGACAGATGGCAATCTTTCTATTGCCGGAGAGCTCCTCTGCGTGCTTCTATCAATTACGCGCCGGCAATTGGGCGCTTTCATATTTAAGTGACACTACAAATTCATTCTCTCGGCAACGAAGATGCCATTAGGCGGGCATGCAGTGGCTAAAAGAATAAAATAGTCCTTTCCCGCCCCTCCAAAAACTCTCTTATGGAAACAATTAATGAAAATAGAATCTGCCGTCAAGTCGTCAGATCTTACTACTTCGCTCTCACCTAACATCAGAGAGACTAATATTCCCCATGACTACGAATGAATCTCTATTATTGCCAAGCTGTACAACAAACTGTACAATAAGTTCATTCCATCAACATTTTTATGGGAGGCAAAAATATGCACATATTCACATACTCAGATGCCCGCAATAATCTAAAATCAGTCTTAGATACCGTCGTTAATGATGCTGATGTTGCATTTATTACTCGAAAAGAGGGGGGTCATGCCGTCATTATGGGACAAGAACATTATGATAGTTTGATGGAGACTCTCTATCTTCTCTCATCTCCCAATAATGCTAATCGCTTAACTGAATCAATCGCTCAATTGCGTTCCGGTAAAAAAGTTGAGAGAGATCTAATTGAGGATGAATAGTAGAACAATCGAATGGACAATACACGCATGGGAGGATTATCTCTACTGGCAAACACAAGATAGAAAAACTCTTAAACGCATTAATAATTTAATCAAGGAGTGTCAAAGAACACCTTTTGAGGGTACCGGCAAACCGGAGGCACTAAAAGCTAATCTTTCTGGATTTTGGAGTCGAAGAATTGATGAAAAACATCGATTAGTCTACGAAGTAACAGATAAGAGAATATCGATTGTTCAATGTAGATTCCATTATTAACCGATGCGATTAAAGTCTATATTAAAATTTTTAGGTTCAATCAAAACAGATAAAAATAGAATACAAATAGAACTTCATGCCGGCAAAGTGATGATCTTAAGAATCATTGATTAAAGAGAAGCTGAACGCTGTCGGATCTTACTATCCCGTTCTGCCAAAAATCTCATGCCGACAGATGGCAATCTTTCTGTTGCCGGTCCTTACCATCGCATGCTTCTCAAAATCACGCGCCGGCAAGTATCGCTACTTTAACAATCTTATCCCCGGCTATCATTGATGCCAATCTGCGGGCATGCAACGGTAAAAAGAACGCGATGATCGGTTCCCGCCCTTCCACAGACTCTCTTAAGAACAATATTATGAATGATCAAAACAAAAAAAGTTGATGAGTTGCCGATCCTTACCATCGTATGCTTCTCAAAATCACGCGCCGGCAAGTATCGCTACTTTAACAATATTACCCCCGGCATCATTGATGCCAATCTGCGGGCATGCAGTCGTGATAAGAACGAAATTGTTCTCTCCCGCCTTTCCACAAGTCCTCTTATGGAATCAAATATAAAAAATAGAGTAGGGAAAATTAGAGAGATCTGATTTGCTAATCTAACAATTGAGTCCGCCGATAAACTCTGATACTTTCAAATAGAGTAGATAGAAATTATCGCTTACATCCCGACCTTAAATCCCCATATTAGAGGGATTTAAAAAAATAATAAGAATAGATAATATAGATAATAACCACCCTTAAATTGTAGATATAGTAGAGATAGATCAAAAATCGATAGCAATGACCCTACCAATAACAGTCGCTATCGAAATGATCATAAGAGGATAGAGAGGAATATGCAGACTCGCTCATTACAGACAGCAGTACCGATCCTATTGATGTTAGGATCAGCCCATATGCTTAACGATTTTATACAATCGATGCTCACAGCCATCTACCCTATGCTGCAAGAGCTCTTCCTTCTCGACTTTGCTAAAATCGGCCTTATTAGCCTAATCTACCAATGTACCGCCTCTATTTTACAGCCCGCCATTGGACTTTGGACCGATAAATATCCTAAGCCCTACCTTCTCCCTTTTGGCATGTTAATTACGACAAGTGGCATCACTCTACTCGCCTTTGCAACAAGTTACCCTCATCTTCTAATAGCCGCGGCGATGATGGGCGTTGGCTCTTCCATCTTTCATCCCGAAGCCGTTCGGCTAACACGCATCGCATCAGGTGGCCGCTTTGGACTAGCACAATCGATCTTCCAAGTCGGTGGCAATATGGGATCTGCTTTTGGACCCTTGATTGCCGGAATTATCATTGTGAAATATGCTCATCAAGAGAATATTCTCTACTTTGTTATCGCTGGTATTATCGCGCTTATCCTCCTTAGCTATCTTGGTCATTGGGGTGCGGAATATCAGCGCAATGAACAGAAGGTGAGAGAGAGAAAAATCACCTTTCCTTATGGTAAAAGACGCACTATTTGGGCACTGATTATTTTAGGCATTCTTATTTTCGCCAAATATTTCTATATGGCTAACTTTACCAACTACTTTAGCTTCTATCTTATTGAAAAATTTGATATTGAACGCTCAAATGCCGTGATCCTCCTCTTCCTCTTTCTTGCCGCAATTGCAGTGGGAACCTTTGCCGGCGGACCGATTGGCGATAAGATTGGCAGAAGAACCGTTATCTGGTTTTCAATGCTCGGAACACTCCCTTTTACCTTGGCGCTTCCCCATCTTCCCTTTATGGGAGTGATGATCTGTGCTGTGATTATTGGTCTTATTTTGGCCTCTGCCTTTTCGGCAATTGTTGTCTTTGCTCAGGAACTCGTTCCCGGCAGTGTCGGAATGATTGCCGGCATCTTCTTTGGCTTAATGTTTGGTATGAGCGGCATCGGCGCCCTCTTCTTAGGCTGGCTTGCGGATATCACATCATTACAAACAGTCTTTGTATTGACCTCTTTCCTCCCCATAATTGGGCTTTTAACCTTCCTTCTCCCGAAAGAGGAGAAAAAAGAAGATCAGCAATAGAACATTAAAGGGATAATTCTAGGTAGAGAGTAAAAGAGAGCATAAATGAGCCCTAAATAGGAGGCGAGAAAAGAGCGGAAAAGCGGATGAGAGAATGCCGAGAGAAGATCGAAGAAGATTGAGCAAAAGAGAGAATCACTGAATGGCTTGATGCAGTTTATCCCTATTAATGGCATAATTGAGAACTGAAATATTATTTTTGGTAAAGATATGACGCAATTTCTCAATTACGGTAAAAGTATTAAACAACAACTTCATCGATTGATTACATGGACTCTCAAAAGTCGTCGTAATCGACGAATAGCGGCTCATCTATTAGCCTTTATTCCTGTCGGATTATGGTTAGCCGTTCATTCTCCCTTCCACAATAATATCTCCATTATTAGCCTGATCTTTATTGTCCCGGTGACCCTCTTTATCTTTAGTATGCTCTACAATGCGCTACTGACGGGACTTAAACGTTTTATCCTCTATGCGAAAACGCCTAATGCATCGATCATTTTAAAGCGATTAAGTAGCCAACATAGCCTCTTTGTAATGGGAATCTTTGCCATTCCAATGGTATTGATTCTCTCACTACTCTTTGTTGATATTGTTTCACTTATCGCCCAAGTTCCCCCATCAAAGCTCTACGGAGGAGAATACACCTTTCTGACCTCACTCTACTTTGGCGCATTTGCCGTCTTAGGATTTAGTGTCTCTGCCTATGTGGCCTCAGTACGCCATCGCTCACTGCGCCACTCAGAGAAACATCTTGAATATACCCAGCAGAAAGATCGTGAAAGTGAAGTCGATCGCCGAATGTTAGAGGGTATTAAGTTACTCGGGGACAAGAATGAATCAGTACGTTTAGGAGGGATCTATATCTTATGGGAGATTGTGAAAGATGCAGTAAAAGCGCTTCCTTACCTCGATAGCCGTTACTACAATGTCTATTATCATCGCTATAAAGATTATCCCATTATTCCTTATATGACGAGTAAGCCGCTTTCAGCTGCTGAAACAAAGGGACAATCCTCCTTAAAGAAACGCTATCTTCAACAATATCCCGCAGACCAATCGCAAATTAAAGCTTATCTCAAAGCTTTTTCACTCCATGAGCAGGTCTTGAGCATTCTATGTGGTCATATTCGTACTTTAACCAATAGTGAAGAGTATCTTCTAACCTACTACCCTTCTATTGCAAAGACTCGATTTTCAAGAGCCTATGCAGAACGCTACGATGATGACTCTAAAGTGATTCGACAGCATGAAGAGGAACCTGGCAATGAGATTGCGATCCTCTTTCGTCTCTTGAGTAAAAAAGAGCATAGTCACGATAAGACGCTTGTTCGTGCGCTCAACTTTAAGCTCAATTTAGCTAGCTCGATCCTCAAAGGGGTCTACAGTGATCATGCCGATCTTGAAAATATGAATCTGCGTAATGTGAACTTCACTTATGCGCGCCTCAACTATGTTACTTTTGATAATAGTAATTGCTTCGATACCAACTTCAATTATGCAACCCTCAATATCTCAAGCTTCACCATGACTGATCTAACAGAAGCGAGCTTTGAAGAGGCGCAAATTACCAATACCACCTTCAAGTATGCCAACTGTATTCGTGCTAATTTCCAACATATCTTCCATAAGGCCTACTTTTATGGAACAACGATGCAGCATACCCGTTTTACGCTTGAAGACTTTATGGAGGATCGCATTGAATTCTTAGGGATCAACGGTCTTCCTGGCTTTGCAAATGTTACCAGTCTTGAACAAGAGGCGATTATAGAACTTCATCCTCGCCATCCGGAAGATGAAAAAAATCAGGGGCTTAGCTTTCCCATCTATATCAATCCCAACAAACCGGAGAGTATCAAAGAGATCAAAGAGATTCCCGATCTCTATATTCAATATCAACGCTTATTAGAGCAACCTCGATGGCGCATTCCAATTATCGAGGCAAGACAGGCGCATGAAACATTGATGCGAAGCGGTTCTAACCCTCAGCCGGGAGAAGTTTATAGTGGTCATCGTAGTTTAGAGCAGATCAATACCCGAGAATATCTTGCTGTTTTTCATCGAATGTTTAAGGAGAAGAATCGCCAATATCAAGCTTTCTATGATGCTCTTAACCGTAAAGAGAAACGACTTGTAACGCGGATGTTTATCGACTTTGATCAATCACAACGTCGGGAAGCGAAAGAGGAGGAGAATCGTCAAAATGAGAAAAACAGACCACCATTACAGCTTCCACCGCCAACAAAAGTAGAGAAAGAGGGAGAAAAAATAAAAACAGCCTCACAAGATGAGATCAAGAAGAGTAGAGAGACTAAAGAGTTCAAAGAGATCAAAGAGAATAGAGAGAGTCTGGATAGTCAGAAAAAAGAGCGTAAAAATGGATCTAAAAAACCAAATGAGCAGTAGTACTACTACTTACCAAAAGATCGAAAAAGAGAGCGGGAAAAAGGGAGATGAGATCCTCTTAATTGGTGATTTTGCCGGTGTCGGTAAGGTCTCTTTTTCGGTTATGACACCACTTCTTACAGCAGAGAATAGAACACTTAGCTACCTTCCTACTGCCGTTGTCTCTAATAGTTTCGATTATGGTGATGCGGTCGTTTATGAATTGACAGATTATATGGCACAGAGCTTAGCGATGTGGCAAAAACATCAATTCCAATTTGATCTCTTTATTACCGGATTTCTCTTTTCAGAGGCTCAAGTCGCTCTTATCAAAGAGTTAATTGCGACACAGAAAAAGCGACCTTTTCTGATTGCTGATCCTATTATGGGCGATTGGGGTGAGCTCTATAGTGGACTCTCCCACAAGCTTGTTGCCGGTATGCGGGATATCGTTATGCTCTCCGATCTCATTATTCCCAATCTTACTGAAGCATTACTGATTTTAGGGGAAGCGCAAGAGTATCACCATGTCACTGAAGAGAAGGTCTATCACTGGCTCGATATGCTCCACCAAATGGGGGCAAAATCGATCCTTATTACCAGTGTGAAGATCGATGATCACTTCTACATCTTCGGTTATAGCGAACGTGAACAACACTACTTTAAAATTCCCTATAAGATGATTCCGATCCATTTTGGCGGCACGGGAGATATCTTTACCGCTATGATCGCAAATAGCCTTCTTAATCAGCCTGAACTCTCTTTAGAAAGAGTTGTGACGCATGCAGCACAAGTGATCTCTACTATTCTTGAAAAAGAGCAGGCATACCCGCGAGAGAGAATTGATGAGGTCTATTTTCAGCGCTATCTTCCTCAATTACGCGCCGCGATTCCCGGCAAGTAGATGATAGATCAAGATTCCAGCGGCAACCCCAACATTGAGAGACTCTGTAGCTCCAAGCATCGGAATTTTCACCTTCTGTGTTGCCATCGCTAATAATGTTGGGGAGACACCTTGCCCCTCATTCCCCATCACTAATGCACAACGCGCAGGCACGCGCAGATCACTATAAAATTGTGCCTCTTCCAAAGTGGTAACCCAAGAGTGATATCCCGCCTTATGGAGCAGAGGCAATAATTGAGGCAGAGAAACTCCCGTTAAAATTGGGATCTGAAAGAGCGCTCCTTGGGTTGCTCGGATACTTTTAGGATTATAGAGATCGGCAGATCCTTCACCTAAGATAACCCCTTGAAAACCAGCGGCTTCTGCCGTTCGAATCATCGTTCCCACATTGCCGGGATCTTGCACGCTGTCGAGCAACAGAAGATGAGCAGATGGTCGCCCCTCTCCCGCGATTAGAAAATCCTCTAAAGTACGCTTAGGCTGTCGAACAAGCGCAATAATCCCCTGTGGAGTTGCCGTATCTGCTAATGATTTAATGATACTCTCTGACACAACAATCGCCTCGAGTGATATTCCACCTTCCCTATCGGAGGCGCCATGCTTCTTTATAGATCCAGATTGACCGAAATCTCGATCTGTATCTCGATCTGAATGCCGATCTGAATGCCGATCTAAATATTGCTCTAGAGCAGCCTTAATCTTCTGCCAATCAGTAGGGTGTTCCGCAACCATCCCTTCACTATAAAGAATACTCTCAATTTCCGCATCATTGAGCAACGCTTCTTCGAGGAGATGAAATCCTTCAATAAGATAAAGCCCCTCACGATCTCGCTCTCGCTTCTGCTCCAATTTCCGCCACCCTTTTACTCGAGGATTATTCGGGGAGCTAATTTCTACACTCTTCAATCTCATCTCTCTCATCAATATCTCTCCTTTCTACCCACTCTACTCTTCCGAAAAAGCCATTGCATCTTGAAGATTGACCGATACTAGACGGGAGACGCCCGGCTCTGCCATTGTGACACCAATTAAGGAATCGGAGATTGTCATTGTCGCCTTATTGTGGGTAATAAAGATAAATTGTACCTTTTCACTCATCTCATCGATCAATTTTCCAAGACGGCGAACATTTGCCTCATCAAGCGGCGCATCCACCTCATCGAGCATACAAAATGGTGCAGGATTGAGATTGAAGATGGAAAAGACCAATGCCATCGCCGTTAAAGCCTTCTCTCCCCCTGAGAGAAGATGGATCGTCCCCGGCTTTTTACCCGGAGGATGCGCAATAATATTGATCCCGCTCGTTAATGCATCCGCTTCTGTGAGTTCAAGATAAGCTTTTCCGCCACCAAAGAGACGGGGAAAGAGGGTTGAGAAATCATCATTGATTGCTTCAAAAGTCTCCATAAATCGGGTACGCGTCTCTTGATCAATCTCTCGAATCGCTTTTTCAAGCATCGATAACGCAGTTTCGAGATCTTCATGTTGGGTATCGAGATACTCTTTACGCTCCCGAAGTTCTTCACTCTCAGCTATCGCCATCAAGTTAACCGCTCCCATCTTCTGAATAGCGCTCTGAATCTCTTTTAACTTCTCTTCTAATACCTCTGCTTTTTCAGATTGATAATGCTCTTTCGCTATTAATAGCTCTTCATCTGAGATCTCCGAAACAATCTTTTCCCACTGCTCTAATATGATGGCGCGTTTTGTATTGAACTCCGCCTCTCGGATCGAAAATTGATTCATCTTTTTCTTCAACGCTTCTAAAGAGCTATTGAAGATATCGCGACGCTCTTCAAGTGTGGTGAGTGCAATACGCCCCTTCTCTACCTCATGCTCTAAAGCTTTAAGCTCAGATTCAAAGGTGACAAGTCGCTCAATGGCGATCACCTTTTCCACCTCAAGATCGGCGATTTGATCCTGATAATCTCCCACTTTCTCTTGAGATTTTAAACGTTTCTGCAGTAGCGTTAACTCCTCTTCAGCTCTATTGTGACGCTCTTTAAGACGAACAAAGTGATGCTCTAATTGATCAACTTGCCCTTTTCGTGCGCGATGACTTTCACGCAACTGCTCCATCTGCTGTTTCTGCTCACTATAGTGACTCTTCTGCATCTCATATTGAAGCAATGATTCTTCAAACTGCTCTTGGAGAAGCATCTGCTCCTCTTCTGCAACTCTTATTTCGGTAGCAAGATGAGCAAGTTGTGTTTGATGCTTACGCTCCTCTTCAACTAACTCATCAAAGCGGCGTTTTGCCCGATGACGCACCTCTGCTTGATGACTCTCAGCTTGTAGCAGCAGACTCAATTTTTTCTCAAGATCATAATATTCCCGATTAACTTTTTGTAACGCTATACGCGCTCTATCAAGAAGCTGTTGACGCGCTTTCAACGCCTCCTCTTTCTCATAGAGGGTTTCATCGAGAAATTCCAATTTTTGATCGATCGCTTGACGCTCCGAGATCGCATTCTCTAAAGAACGTTGCCGTGCTAAGATCCCAAATTGGGCATCTTGTGTATTGTAGAGCGCCCAATCAGGACCGAAGAGTAATCCCGATTTTGTTACGATCATCTCATAGAGTGCTAACTTTTCTCTACGGGCCATGAAGCCGGCATCTTTCTCTACCGCAAGAGGATCGAGATGGGAGTCATCAAAGATATAGAGATGTGAGAGCAGTGAGCCCATCGCAATATCACTCTCAATATAGTATCCCAGTTGATGAGAATCATATTGATAGGGATGCTCCCCAATCATATAGCTACTTCCCCGCTGCTTCTCTGTCTCTACCATTAAAAATTGTTGTAAAACAGTATCCACCGCACTATTCCATCCCTCTTTAACAACGAGATGTTCAAAGAGTGGAGAGCGTGATTTCTGCTCATCTTGATTGAGCATCTTCTGCAACATGCTAATTTCGCCGGCAAGTTGGTTTCTTGTGGCTAATTCTTGTCGCTGCTGATCTTGTAAACCGCGAATCTCAGCCTTTAAGGTAATAAGCTCACTATCCCCAACCTCTATTTGAGTATTGAGTTCACTCTGCTCTTTACGATAGGTCACTAATGAGGCTTCTAGCACTCGAGACTCTTCTGAAGCTTCCGGCGCCTCTTCAGAGAGATCTTGCAATTCTAAAGTTTCACGCTCTGCGATCACTTGCGTTAAGCGCTCTTGATGAAATTGCCGGCTCTGTCTTGCCAATTGAAGCTTCTGCTCTAACTGCTTTACTTGATCACGCAGTTGTTGTGTTCGCTTCTCTGCCGACTCGAGCGACTGCTCTAATGTCATTAACTGATCACGCTCTTGCCAAAGCTGCTCTTCGAGGGACTCTAAGGTCAGTTTCTCTTCCGTTAGATTCTCCTCCAATGTGGCAAGTTCAGTAGTGGTCACCTCTAACTCTTGAGAGAGTCGCTCGCCATTCTCCTGCCATTCCGATTGTGACTCTAACGCCTGTTTTTGAAGATCTTGAAGTCTTATCTGCTCATGATTAAGATGATCTACCGCCTGTTTATAGGGATAGAGTTCACGATTTCGTTCCGCAAGAGTCGCCTCAAGTGTTTCAAAGTGCTCTTTTTGTACCACGATTTCTGCACTGATCTCCTGATATTGCGCTAAAACCGTTTGAAACTGCTCATACTCCCCAACATGATCCTGATGAAGCTTCTCAATATCTGCCTCGATCGCTCTCTTCTGCTCCGTCACTTGCGAGTAACGAATCGTTCGCTCTTGCTCTCTTAAGGCTTGATAACGTCTTGCCGCATCTGCTTGCCGCTCCAATTTTGTGAGCTGTTTTCCGAGCTCTAGGCGGATATCGTTAAGTCGCTCTAAATTCTCGCGTGTATGCTCTATCCTCTGCTCTGTCTCATGCCGGCGTTCCTTATACTTTGAGATATTAGCTGCTTCTTCAAAAAAGATACGTAATTCATCGGGTTTTGATTCAACAATACGAGAGATCATTCCCTGCTCAATAATGGCATAGGAGCGAGGTCCCAATCCGGTCCCTAAAAAGATATCGGTAATATCGCGTCGACGACAGCGAGTATTGTTTAAAAAATATTGACTCTTTCCATCCCGATCGAGTGTTCTTCTAATACTAATCTCTCGATACTCTGACCATTTGCCTCCTAAACGCCCCTGATCATTTTCAAAGATCAACTCTATAGAGGCCATGCCGGCAGGTTTTCTACGCTCAGAGCCATTGAATATGACATCACTCATCGACTCCCCACGTAGCTGTTTAGCGGAAGATTCTCCCATGACCCAACGAACGGCATCGATTATATTGGATTTACCACAGCCATTAGGACCGACGATACCATTTAGCTTGCTCGTTAAAACAAAAGTTGTCGGCTCAACAAACGATTTAAAACCAGAGAGTTTAACTTTCTTTAAGCGCATAAGTGACTCTTTCCGTACTCAGTTGGGGGAATAATAAAAAGGATATAATCTAGCACAATTTTACTCGCTTTACTCCCTCTTTACCCGCTTATTGGTGAGCGTTTATTGATGAAAAGTAGATGAATAAAAGAGAAAGACAAAAACATACTTATCATATATAATCAGTTTCCATTATAATTCATAACTTGTGATTCATAACAATTAATCTTAAGCTAACCATAGAGTAGAGTCAGTCAAAAGAATCGATTCCTCAAAATGAATGAGCAGTAGATGATCTGATCGATCACTAATCGATCACAAAAAGTGACTAAAAAAGCAACTATAAAGCGTACTCAATTCAATTCTTATAAGAGAAGGAGCAGATCATGCCTGAGAGTATCGGCACCCCACAAACCCCGCTTTTTCAAGGGGCTTTCTTTGAAAACTTCTTAGCGATCTCCCGCTATGAGACGATCATCGGTCTACTGATATTAGCGATCGCCTTTTGGATTATCTACCGTCTACAGAAGCGTAAATCAAGCTTCTTTATGCGCATGTCTGTTGGGCTCATCTTTGGCGCCCTCATTGGTTTAGGAATTCAGGCATGGCAAGGCTTTCCCGATCAAGCCAATATTGTCTTAAAAGAGACGGCAACATGGTATGGACTCTTTGGTCGGACCTTTATCGCCTTTATTCGTATGCTCGTTATTCCGCTTGTTTTTGTCTCCATTGTTAAGGTGATTTTAGATTTTGGTGGAGATCAGCGCCTGACAAAAGTGGCGCGTCGCGGAATATTCTGGCTGCTCTTTACAACAGGTATTGCAGCCCTACTAGGGATCTTTATCGCCAATATTATGAATTTAGGTTATGGCGATGCATTAGTTGAGACGGCGGCAAAAGAGCGTGAATATACCACTTTGGTTGATACTTTTGTCAATCTTGTACCCAATAATATTATCTCGGCAATGAATAATAACAATATCATTGGGCTTGTGATCTTCTCGGCGCTAGTGGGAGTTGCAGCTAATCGTATGCGCCCGAAAGCGGTTGAAGCGATCGCAATTTTCCAAAAATTGATCGATGCACTTCATAAAATCGTTATGAGCATCACCATGACTATTATTAAATATATGCCCTACGCAATTATCGCACTACTTGCCGGTACTATTATGACAAATGGTATTCCTGCCGTGATCAAGGTTTCAAGCTTTGTTATTGCGATCTATGTTGCGACATTTATTATGATTATGATTCATCTCTTAATCGTTGCCGGCCATGGTCTCTCCCCATTAATGTTTCTCCGTAAATCACGCGATACATTAGTGATGGCTTTCTCTAGCCGCTCATCTGTAGGAACACTACCCCTTGCAATCTCCACTCTGACAGAGCGAATGGGGGTTTCTGGTAGTACCGCAAACTTAATCCCCTCCCTTGGAACAACAATGGGGATGAATGGTTGTGCCGGCTTCTTCCCTGCACTATTAGTGATGATGGTAGCGCATATGGTAGGTATTGAGACAGATCTTCAATTCTATATCATGTTATTGATTGTGATCGTCATTGGATCGATCGGGATTGCCGGCGTCCCAGGAACGGCAACGATTGCTGCAACCATTGCTCTCTCAGGGATGGGAATGGGAGAATATTTCCCCTTAATCGGTATGGTGCTTGCTATCGACCCTATGATCGATATGGGTAGAACAATGACCAATATCTCAGGTGCGCTAACCGCTTCAGTAGTGACCGATAAGGAGTTAGGATTACTCAATCAGGAGCGATTCCAAGATCCTAATGCCTTTTTAGAAAGTGGTGAGCAAGCATCATAACCTACAGAAGATCGTCTGATTATTTTGATCTATTCGAACTATTCGATCGATTCAATCATTAAGAATTCAGGTAGATCTCAATGATCTCAACGATCTCAACCATCAGCTCAAATCAGTAAAAGCGCTAGATTTTCAAGCAGAATATGCTAAAGATTCTAGCGCTTTTTTATATCCACTCTTTTATACACTCTTTTATATAAGATCGGCTATAGCTTCTTTTTATAAAATGACTAAAATAGAGGCAGATTTAGAGAGACTCCTAAGAAAAGATCTCCATCAAAGAACTTAAATAGAGGGCTAAAGAGAGATATCAAAAGCAAACCTCTATCAGACAGAGTATCTAAGAAGCATCTATCAATAAACTGATCCTATTACGTCACACTCTTTAGGAGCTAAAACTTATGCGCCGCAAAAAACGTGAACAACGCGAACCCTTCAATTGGTTATTTGTTATTACCATCTCCTTTATTGTAATGACTTGGTTAATCGCAATCTATCTAACACTTAAGAGCCCTAACAATGAGAGTATCTTTTTCGATGCGATTGTGGCGCTCTTTACCGGCGTTGCTTTTACCGGCGTCCTCTACTCTCTCCACCTACAGCGGGAGGACTTACAACTCAATCGCGAAGAGTTAGCTATTAATCGTGAGGAACTAGGGAGAACGCGAGAGGAGATGCGGGAACAGAAAGAGGAAGCGAAAAGGCAGCTCTTTAACCAACACTTTCAGATGATGTTGCTCACCTTTTCCCGAAAAGTTGATCTTTTATCAGAACATTATCTGACTGAAGAGTATCTTGCGGATCTAAATCTTACCGCCCCAAAAGAGCGAATTATTCTCTCTGAAACGCAATTTATTGAGAAGTTTACCCCCGAGCGACTCAATGCCATTAAAGTCTTTAATGATCTTCTCTACTACTATGATCAACATTATAGTTTTGATGATAAAGAGCACTCGCCGGCACTCTATCTTCTCACCCTTTCGGTAACAGCAGAGCTCGCTTCGCTTCTACGGGTTATCAACTGCCTTAAACTAGAAGATGAAAACTTTGCCTATCTTCAGCCACTTATTAAAAAATCGATGGAGAGCGCGATCTTTCTAGCACAAAAATATCGCGTAATCTCTTTTTCTTAAAAAGAGTTCTTAAAAAGAGCTCTTCGGCGCTCTTAGCGCCGCTGATCCCGATAATTGAGGATCTCATGGCGCGCAAAATGGCAGACTGGCAAAACATCATAATGATCTGTTTCACAGATCAAGGGCGTTGTATAAGGAAGAAGATGATATCCTCGCGATACCATACAGACCTCAACCGTCGCTCTGCCATGAATAACCTGAATGGGATCTCTTCCCCCCATTCGTTCACTAATTCCTGACTCAATCGCATTTGCCGCATCTAAACACTCTACAAAGTCCCGGGTTCGTAATGCTGAAGCTTCGGGAGTGAGGTGGATCTCCTCTCTGTTACTTCCCTTTTGCCAAACTTTCTCTTGATACCATCCTTCCGTTTGATAGAGCTTCTCACGCTCTTTAGCATCGAGTTTCGCCTCTTCAAGGATTATTGATCGATAATGATCCATCGCCTCATTTTGAGAATGCATCACAGAGCTACATCCCGTCAACAGCAGTGTGCAAGCAATTAATAGTCGGCGAAAGCGCTTAACTCGCCCCTCTCCTCTCTCTTCTCTATTCATCTATCTCAATTCCTTCTCTCGATATAAGATCGATATAACATCATTAGGAGATAATATCATCTGTTATCATCAGCGGTCATTAGTCACGATTATTGACTATCGATCCATTGCTATTATCGATACATTACTATCGATTATTACCATCGACTATGCCTCCGCGCCATTAGCGCCCTCTATCATATCACTACTCCCATCAAGCTCATCGAAGTTCATCGAAGCCTCTTATCATCTCACGCTATTACTTACCTGAATTACTTACCTGAGCTTGTTAAAGTAATGGGAATAGAGCGCTAATCTTCTCAACGGGTAGGAGAACTGATATTACTTTGGAAGCCATACCATTTTTCGTATATAATATGGGGTTAATTTTCACTCTTCATGAAGGATATACAAGTGATTGATCCACGCTTATTAAGACAGAATTTAGATGATGTTGTTACTCTACTTGCAAAACGTGGCTACAACTTAGACACGGAGCAATTCAATAAACTTGAAGAGAGTCGTCGCACATTGCAGATCTCACTTCAAGAACTACAAAATGAGCGCAATAAACGCTCAAAAGAGATCGGTATCGCAAAATCGAAAGGGGAAGATGCCTCTGAGATCTTGGCTTCTGTAGCGGATTTAGGTAATCAACTCTCGAAAATTGAGGCTGAACTCAATGTTGTCAGCGAAGAGTTAGAAAAGATTTTCCTCGATATGCCCAATCTTCCACACAATGATGTGCCGGTCGGTAAAGATGAGGATGATAATGTTGAAATTAAACGCTGGGGAACGCCTCGTGAATTTGATTTTGAGCCGAAAGACCATGTCGCTTTAGGGGAATCTTTAGGAATGGATTTTGAAGCAGCGGCTAAAATTAGTGGCTCACGCTTTGTTGTTCTTAAATCAAATATGGCAAAACTTCACCGCGCATTAGCGCAATTTATGCTCGATACACATACTGAAGAGCATAACTATATGGAGGTGAATGTCCCTGTTGTCGTCAATCAAAAGAGTCTTTATGGTACGGCACAATTACCAAAATTTTCTGAAGATCTCTTTAAGTTAGAAGATGAGCGCAATTTCTATCTTATCCCAACGGCTGAGGTTCCTCTCTCAAATCTAGCGCAAGATATGATCTTAGAAGAGAGTGCGCTTCCGACGCAATTAGTAGCACATAGTAACTGTTTCCGTTCTGAGGCGGGAAGTTATGGTAGAGATACACGCGGCATGATTCGCCAACATCAATTTGAGAAGGTTGAATTGGTTCACTTCACAAAACCAGAAGATTCTTACGATGCATTAGAACGTCTTGTTCGCCATGCTGAGGTGATCTTAGAGAAATTAGAACTCCCCTACCGCCGCGTCGTCCTTTGTACCGGAGATATGGGTTTTTCTGCGGCAAAAACTTATGATTTAGAAGTTTGGTTGCCGGGACAACAGAAATATCGTGAGATCTCTTCCTGCTCAAACTGTGAAGATTTCCAAGCGCGTCGTCTAAAAGCGCGCTTCCGCAATAGCGAAAGTGGCAAACCTGAGTTAATCCATACACTTAATGGCTCCGGTCTTGCGGTTGGACGTACATTAGTAGCGGTATTAGAGAATTACCAAGAAGCAGATGGTCGTATTCGCATCCCTGAAGTACTTAAACCCTATATGCAAAATAGAGAGTATCTATAACTACAATCGGATACAATCTATCTTCATCTACCATCTATTTATATATGATATATATGATAGCTTCTTACCTCCTCTACGATCGATCTCTAATAGATCGTGAAGAGATCACAAATAGAATTCTAATGGTTATCTGATCGATATCTATAATGTGAGATCTATAATCCGAGATCTACCACCCTATTTTTCTATCGTAGAGTGAGTAGAGAAGCTATAATGATTAGCCCATAATAACGTTGTCATTTTAGGAGAAAAGCAATGGCATTAATGATTACTGATGAGTGCATTAACTGTGATGTATGTGAACCTGAGTGCCCTAATGAGGCAATCTCAATGGGACCTGAGATCTATGTGATCGATCCCGATAAATGTACAGAATGTGTCGGTCACTTCGATACACCACAATGTGTTGAAGTCTGCCCGGTTGAATGTATCCCTAAAAACCCTGATCGCGTCGAGACGCAAGAAGAGCTCATGGAGAAATTCCATAAGCTTCAGGGATAGTAGGATTTCCTCCACGATCTAACCTTGCTGAGAAGTAATATATGAAATTGAAGCGCATATTATTAGCCGTTGGTTTCCTCGTATCCTCTGCATACGCCCAAAAGTATGTTGAGTACCAAAAGCCCAAAGCGGGTGATGATGTTATTGGTGAGCTCGTCTATGTCACCCCTAAAAAACATGAGTCACTTGTGGATCTTACGATTCGTCATGAGATGGGTTACGATGAGTTGCGCTGGGCAAATCCCGGGATTAATGCCTGGATGCTCAATGAGAACCAACCCCTTGTACTGCCCACCCAATTTATCTTACCAGAAGGTAAACGTTCGGGAATTGTCTCCAATATTCCTGAAATGCGAACCTATTACTTCTTAGAAGGTTCAGATAAGGTCTATGTCTACCCCGTAGGCGTTGGTCGGATGGATTGGAAAACACCATTAGGCTCCTGGTCGATTACCCGTAAACAGGAGAATCCCGCATGGTATCCACCAGAATCAATTCGTAGAGAGCATGTCGAGATGGGGCGTGGCACTCTTCCTAGTGTTGTTCCGGCAGGCCCAGACAATCCCTTAGGGACTCGCGTTTTACGCCTTGCCCTTCCTAGCTATCTGCTCCATGGAACCAATGATGAAACCGGTATCGGTATGCGTGTTACCCATGGCTGTATGCGTTTCTATCCACAACATATCGAGCATCTTTACGATATGGTTCCCACCAATACCATGGTCACCTTCCTCAATCAGCCGGTGAAATATGGCTTTTCGGGCAATGATATTATGATCGAGGTTCATCCTCCTTTAGAGGAAGATAATCTCTCGGTTCCCGCCCTTAAAGAGCAGGCACTCAAGCAGCTTGCTGAGTTTATCAAACCCTATCCTAATGCATCGATCAACTACGATATGGTGAACTTAGCAGTTCAGCAACAGACCGGTATCCCCATTATCATCGGTGAGAAAGTCTCCCATATACCGACAAAATCACCTGCAAATATCGCTGGAACAAGCAGCTCTATTGAGCTGATGTCTAGCCCTGAGATGCCGGTGATAGAAGTTGCGCCACCAGTGGTGAGTAGCTTAGGAAGCGATGGTATCGGCACTCGTATCAATACAGAATATAGTAATGCGACACCCAACAGTACACTAAATAGTACACCAAGCAGCAATCCCCTCCAGCCAACAGCTGAAGAGCTTGCAAAAGAGCGTCGCGATGAGACTTATAAGCCAGAATCGACCCTCAAGATGAAAAAGAGAACGATCATTCAAGAGAGTCGCTTAGGTGAGCCGACCATTGAGATGGAGGAGATTGTCTTTCCCCCTTCAGCAGAAGAGCGGCGCCAGCAAAATAACTCATTTCAATAATGAAATAAGTGAATAGTAAAAGTATGACAGACGTCGCGAGACGTCATTATTAACAAGTCATTAATCATCCCTTGAAGGATTGAGCAGATGACTCACAACTCATTTAAGCATATTAAGAATATTTAGGATAAAAGTATGGCAACCATAGAAGAGAGTCTAGAGATTATTCAACGTGGTACTGATGAAGTGATCTCCATTGAAGATTTAACCGCTAAATTGAAAGAGAATCGTCAGCTCCGCATTAAAGTAGGATTTGACCCTACAGCTCCAGATCTACATCTCGGACATACCGTCGTTATCAATAAGATGCGTCATTTTCAAGATCTCGGTCATGAAGTAAACTTTCTAATCGGTGACTTCACCGGCATGATCGGTGACCCTTCAGGCAAAGATGTTACTCGTAAGCCGCTCACTCGTGAGCAGGTCTTAGCAAATGCTAAAACCTATGAAGAGCAGATCTTTAAAGTGCTCGATCCTAAGTTAACCAAAGTTGTCTTCAACTCCCAATGGTTAGGCGAGCTTGGTACAGCTGGCATGATTCAATTAGCATCACGCCACACAGTTGCGCGCATGTTAGAGCGTGATGACTTTGAAAAGCGTTATAAAGCTCAACAACCGATTGCGATTCATGAGTTTATCTACCCATTATTGCAAGGATATGACTCCGTTCATCTTCAGACGGATGTTGAGATCGGCGGGACAGACCAGAAGTTCAACCTCTTAATGGGGCGTGATCTTCAGCGTGCTTATGGAAATAGCAAACCACAATGTGCTATCACTATGCCACTTCTTGTAGGTCTTGATGGCGTCAATAAGATGTCTAAATCTCTCGGCAACTATGTCGGGGTTGATGAAGCGCCAGATGAACAATTTGGTAAATTGATGTCGATCTCAGATGATCTTATGTGGAACTATTTCGAACTCCTAAGCTTCCGCTCAAATGCTGAGATCGAGCGTCTAAAAGCAGAAGTCGCTGCAGGACGTAACCCTCGCGATGTTAAGTTTGAACTCTGTGATGAATTGATCACCCGTTATCATAATGCCGAAGCAGCGGCTTCAGCACAGCGCAACTTTATTGAGCGATTCCAGAAAGGTAATCTGCCTGAAAATATTGAAGAGAAAGTAGTCACTTCTACGGATGGTGTTATCGGTATTGCACAAGCAATGCGAGATGCTGGCCTTGTTAGCTCTAACTCTGAAGGGTTTAGAATGATTACTGAAGGAGCGGTTCGCATCAATCAAGAGCGTATCGAAGATAAAGGCTTAACGCTTGCTAAAGGGGATAATGTCATTATCCAAGTTGGTAAACGTCGTATTGCTAATGTGATTGTAAAATAGATTAGCAAAAAGTTAGAAAAAAGTTAGAAGGACTCAGATAGAAGAAGCTCAGTTGAGTTAGGAGATCAATGTTACTCTTAATCGAAACTGGGCTCTTCTTTCGATCAGACTTGCTAGCGATTACCACTTGTAATCATCTCTCAATAGCGTCACAATAAGTCTTAAATAAGTTTTAAAGAAAGCTATTTCAAGCTAACTAACTACAAACATAATTACAAACACCTTATCAATCTACAATCGAACTGATCTTTGGAGAGTTATAAATGACATTTGTCGTCACAGATAATTGTATCTTATGTAAATATACCGACTGTGTAGAGGTATGTCCTGTTGACTGCTTCCATGAAGGCCCAAACTTTCTTGTAATCGATCCTGATGAGTGTATCGATTGCACACTTTGTGAACCTGAGTGCCCCGCTGGCGCGATCCTTGCAGATGATGATCTGAGTGAAGATCAGATGGTCTTCCTAGAACTCAATGCGGAATTAGCACGTAAGTGGCCTGTTATTACAGAACAGAAACCGCCTCTTCCCGATGCAGAGAAGTGGGATGGTGTTCCTAATAAACTCCCCCATCTTGAAAAATAGAGAGCGATAATAAAAGATGAGCCGCCGCCTTACGAATCAACAAAAAAGGGTGATTGAAGCGCGTCAACAAGCGCTTCTCTCTAATGAAGAGCTACAAAATGCAACGCCCGGTCGGGTGATTGCACAACATGGTCAACATGTGACACTCGAAGATGGCGAGCTAAATCTCCATAAAGCAGCTGTCAGACAGAGCCTTGGAACCATTGTTTGTGGGGATTATGTCTACTATCAATTAGAGCAGAGTGAACCGGTTGTGATCGCTCGTCTACCACGAGAAAACCACTTCTCACGGATCGCTTTTGGCGGGGCTGAAAAGATTTTAGCCGCTAATATTGATCAACTCTATATTGTGATCGCCCCTAAACCTGAGCCAAGCCCTTCACTGATCGATCGATATCTGATCGCTGCCTACTACTTCGGCATTGAAGTCTCCTTTATTCTCAATAAGATCGACCAAATTGATAATTCTATCGATCTCTCCTTCTTAGAGGATTACCGCAAGCTCTCTATTCCTATTTTTGAGACCTCTATCTACCAGCCCGAATTGATCACTCAATTAGAAGAGGAGTTAGAGGGGAAAACATCGATCTTTGTCGGCCAATCTGGCGTCGGTAAATCTTCACTGACAAATCACCTCATCCCCTCTTTAGCGCTACAAACACAAAAAATTAATGCCTCCACGGGATTAGGGAATCACACAACGTCAACAACCACCCTCTACCATCTGCCGATGACAGAGAGCTATCTTATCGATTCTCCCGGCGTTCGTAGTTTCAATATAGAACATCTCCCACTCGCTGCAATTGATGAAGGCTTTCCTGAGCTAAAAGCGATTACAACACCCTGCCGTTTTAGTAACTGCAGCCATACCGATGATCCCGGTTGCCGTTATCAAGATGCGATTCATGAAGGATTGATCTCTCCGCGACGTTTAGAGAGTTATCTTCAAATTCGCACAAGTATTGCGGAGATGCAAGAGCGACAAAGTCGTGGGAAAAGACGTCGTTAGCGCGTTTCAGAGTCAGGACGCAACATCTCAAAGAGATTATCCGGCTCACTATACCACCCTCTACCATGCATTCTGGCGACTAGATTTAACTTCGTTGCATCTACGTAGCCGGCATCAGCATCTATTAAAGCTTCGTCAATCAAGTGAAGCATCACCACTTCGCCGAGAATAACTGCTTGATTCTCCCCCGTGGGGATCTCTTGATAGAGTCGACACTCCATCTTAACAGGTGAAGTTGCGATCAGCGGGATAGGAAGGAGATCTCCGGCTATTACTTCAATTTGATGCTCTTTGAGCTCATCAACGCTTGCATCATAATCTCTACTAGTTAAATTCATCAGCTCAGCATCCTCTCTATTGACCAGATTGATGCCAAAAATTTTTTGTTCACGAATATTACGCAATGTGTCTTTAGCGCCACCATCTGCCGAATGTTGAATCCCGAGTGCGACAATCGGTGGTTCGCTCCCCATCATATTGAAGAAACTAAAAGGAGCGGCATTAGATATACCCATTTGATCAACTGTTGTCACCCAAGCAATCGGCCTCGGGACAATCGTAGAGGCTAAAAGTTTATAGATCAACTGAGGATCTCTATTTTGAAAATGATATTTCATCTCTACCGCCCACCTTTTATCTCACCACTCACACTAATAGAGGCCGCTGCATAAAACAACATCTTATGACGCAACATATTATGACGCTTTATCGCACACCTTATGATACCTTTCGAAATTACCACCAACGGTAAAAATGGTGTGTTGGCCCAATACCTTTCCCAACATCTAGTCGATCGGCATGCTCAATCGCCCCTTCAATATAGGCTTTTGCTAAACGAACACCATTTTTTAATCCATGAGAAGGATAGAGTGCGGCAATTGCAGCAGAGAGTGTGCATCCAGTGCCATGCGTATTTTTAGTTGCAATACGCGTTGCATTAAAGAGCTCAACTCCCGTCGCGGTTACAAGAAGATCGGGACTCTCCTCACTCTCAAGATGCCCACCTTTCATCAAGACTGCTTTAGGTCCTAAAGAGAGAAGCGCTCTTCCCTGCTCAGCCATCTCTTCAAGATCTTGCGCCTCCTTCACCCCTAAAAGCGCCGCAGCTTCGGGTAGATTGGGCGTAATAATATCTGCTAAAGGAAGTAACGCTTCACGAATAGCGGTCACGGCCTCCTCAACTAATAGTGGATGCCCACCTTTTGCAATCATCACCGTATCTAAAACAACAAAAGGGATCGGTCGCTCCGTTAATAATTTTGCAACCGTTGTAATAATCTCACTATTGACAAGTGCCCCCATTTTAACGGCATCAACATCGATATCATCCATCAATGTATGATACTGCTTCTCAATAAACTCTGTAGGAACCGGCAAAACACCGGTAACACCTTGTGTAGATTGAGCCGTCAATGCCGAGAGAATTGCCATCCCGTAGCACCCAAGTGCTGAAAAAGTCTTCAAATCTGCCTGAATACCGGCACCACCGCTAGGATCTGATCCGGCAATTGTTAAGATCTTATTCATTCTCACCTCGTACAATCGATGCCAATCGTCTTGTAACTGATGCAATATCTGCCTGTCCACAGATAGCAGAAACAACGGCAATCCCATCAACTCCACTCTTCATAACACTTGCGGCATTATCAATATTGATTCCACCGATCGCAACCTTAGGAATATCTCTCTGCGCGGCAATTATACTCAATCCTTCAACTCCAAGAGCCTTTCGCGCATCCTTTTTTGTTGAGGTTGTAAAGACAGGGCCAATTCCAACATAATCGACATCTTGCAGTTTGACCTGCTCCATCTCATAGATTGAGCCGACAGAGAGTCCTAAAATTTTGTTAGGACCTAACAATCGACGTGCAACATCTGCCGGCAAATCCTTCTGCCCTACATGGACTCCATCTGCATCAATAGCTAGCGCCACATCGATATGATCATTCACAATGAGCGGCACATCATAATCTTCTAAAAGCGCTTTCAGTAATAATCCCGCATCATACCAATAACGCTTATCAACCTCTTTTTCTGAGCGAAGCTGCACACAGGTAACACCTCGTTCAACGGCCTCATAAACCGTTGAGACCATACCTGCAATACCACCACAGAGCTCAGGGTCGAGCACAAGATAGAGCGATAGATCAAATGAGGTACGGCTCAACTCCCGACGAATTTTCGGATATCCCATCCTTTCTCCTTTATATATTCACTAACCGATCAATAATGTGACCATCTCATCTTAATAGTCATTTCATCCTATAGCCTTAAAACTTTGAAGCCCTAAAGCACGGCATTTGATCGTTTGATTGTCCAATACTCAATACTCAATACTCAATACTCAATTATTAAAACTGAATCTCGGGGGCTTCCCTTTTTGCAATCTCTAATAATCTCTCAGGAGTCATATTAGAGATCTCATCGAGATATTGAAGGGCGAATGAACCCATTCCTGTCGCTTTTTCAGCAGCAAATTCGCCGGCAAGTGCAACTAAATAGCAAGCTGTCGCAGCGGCTTCTAGCGTATCTGGTGTTGAACCGATCATTCCGGCAACAAGCGCAGAGAGCGAACAGCCTGTCCCGGTCACTCGCGTTAAGAGTGTCGTTCCAGCAGAGATGGTATAACCTCGACTGCCATCGGTAATATAATCTACCTCGCCAGTCATCACCACTATTGTCTGAAATTCTCTGGCAACCATCTCTGCATATTGAGCCACATCACTGCCCGACTCATGGGAGTCAACACCTTTAGCAACAGCATCAATGCCGGCTAATACCATTATTTCGGCAATATTTCCCCGAATCACAGTAGGACGATAAGCGAGTAACTCATGCACTATCTTCGTACGAAAATAGAGCGCTGAACCAATCCCTACAGGGTCTAATACCCAAGGTGTTCCCGTAACCATTGCCTGCTTTGCTGAATGGAGCATCGCTTCTGCTCGTATCTGCGTTAAAGTTCCCACATTGATTAGAAGTGAGCTAGAGATCTCTGTAAATTCTGCACACTCCTGAATATCAGGAATCATTGCCGGACTTCCCCCCGTCGCTAAGAGTAGATTTGCCGTAAAATTTTGGACAACATCATTTGTCATACAATGAACTAATGGTGATTTCTCTTGATACTCCATCAAGTAGGGGATCGCATTTAAGGCGGAAAAGGGAACCATATAAAACTCCTCACTTATCTTAATCTGTTCTTTATTCGCGTTCTTTATTCGCATTCTTCATTGACGCTCTTTATCAACGTTTTTCATAAACGTTTTACGTCAATCAATCTCACTTCAACTCTCTTCTCTCTGCTGACGCTTAAACTCTCTATCTTACACTGAAAGTACCAAGTAAACATGATAATCATCAGTGAAAAATCGGACAAAAAGTAGCGATTTTTGCATCAATTATTCAATCTCGTTCCCGATTTCTAACCAATTTCACCCAAAAAGAGAAGAAATCCGTATAATAAGACCCTCACTATATTGCGGAATAAGATATGAAAGACCTCTACATCGATACTCAAGAAGCCTTAGATCAGTGGTGCCAAAAGCAGCTCCAGGAGATTGAACTGTTAGCGCTCGATACAGAGTTTCTTCGGGTTAAAACCTATTTCCCGAAGCTCTGCCTTATTCAACTTGCAACAGAGACAGAAGCAGTCTGTATCGATCCTTTAGCGCTTCAAGATTTTACCCACCTCAAAGCACTCTTAACAGCAGAACATATTACGAAAATTATCCATTCTGCGAGCCAAGATCTTGAGGCGATTCTTCATGCGCTCGATATTCTTCCCGCGCCGGTATTCGATACCCAGATTGCAGCTCAGATCACACAACAGCAGAAGGTCGGCATGAGCTATCATGACCTTGTTCTTCACTATTGTAATGTTGATCTTATTCGCGATCAGACCCGTACACAGTGGGATCTTCGTCCTCTAACGAGCGAACAGCTAAAGTATGCTTACGATGATGTTCACTACCTTATTCCGACATATCATAAACTTCAAAAAGAGATCTGTGATGCCGGCAAAGAGGGAGAGCTACGCTCCCATTTCACCCCCCTAACTGAACGGGAACGATATGAGCCACAACCAGAACAAGCATGGCGTAAAGTGAAGGGATATAAGCGTTTAAGAGGCGCATCTAAACAGCTCCTAAAAGCTTTAGCGAAGATGCGTGAATTGATCGCAATTCAGAAAAATCTCCCTAAACGTTGGATTATTAAGGATGATATTTTAATTCGTATTGCTGAAAGTTATGCCAAAAAGGATCACAAGCTCTATAGCGACTATGCTGTCAGCTCCTATTCTGAAGAGATTCAGGAGAGATTAATTCGAACAATTGAAAATTTCTGGCAGCAAGGCGCCACATCTCAGTCTGAAGAGGGGGATGAAGAGTGATGAGTCAGTTTAAGTAGATTGAGTGGATTGAAGATTGAGTGGATTAAGTGAAATAGGTAGATAGATTTAGTGGATAAATTTAGCAGATTCATCAGAGGATCACTTTATTAATATTACTCTATATCACTGACTCTGCTTCTCCTGCACTGCTTCTTCTACATTGCTTACCTTCAATACTTTTTACAAACTTCTCTTATTGCTTTATTACCTTATTGCTTCACAGATCCTCTATCCACTGATCATCAATCAGAAGCGGTCGCATATCAGGTAATGATAAAAAAGCATCTGGAAAGAGATATTCCCCGGCAACTCCTGGCAAAGATAGTACCTGCCAACTCAACTGAGTGGCAAGATGTGGCGCAAATTGTTGTAATGGAATCTCTAAAAGTGTTGTGCAGTAGAGATTCTCCTCCTCACGCCCCTTTAAGATATAAGGCTCTCCTACCCTAGCTGCAACCATCTCTGCAAAATAGAGTCGATCGATATCAGGCAGAAATTCTGGTCGCGCAATCAGATAAGTTTTAGCAAATGTTGGGGAGAGAAATTTCTCAATCGGTGTTGCTAAAACTTGATTAGGAAGCGCCTCTTCATCATTTGTTGTGGCATGAGTCACAATAATCTCAGGCGTTGTAGCGGTAATCAGCGCTATATGGGAAAACTCCCCACCACTGATCCACTGCACAAAGCGACTCTCCTTCCCATATGCCGTACGAAAGACAATATCGCCTACAGCTAATTGGTCACGATAGGTCGAATCCCACGGTTGGTAATACTCCTGATCACTAAAAGGATTGAGATCAATCTCTAAGACGACAATAAGCGCTATCAATAATGTTATACAGAAGAGAGATAGCACAATAAGGAATAATCTCACACGCCGATTGATACTTCTGACATACCCTTGAGCTAATCGCCCAAACGATAAGAGAGCAGATAATGGGCGAAAAGTTTTAAAATAATTGCGTTTAGGATAATTGCGCATAAATGATCGCCCTAAAAAATGGATAAGTCTAAGCTTCTAAAGCATATAAAAAAAGAACGCTGTTAACGTTCTTCTTCTCTATCGATCTTCTATTGATCTCTCAGATTAATCTCAACATCAAATGTCAACATCACCTAAATGAGAGATCTAGAATGAATTGGATGAAAGCTCAACAATTAGATCAACAATTAGAACTTTACTCTCCAACCCTCTTTCCCTTTCATTGTTTCGATCTCTTCTGGATCTTCACTTGTGCCATTTTTATAATGAACTTGGAAAAGTACTGTAGCCTCTGTCTTGCTCTTATTATACTCTACATTATCGAAGGTAATATCTTTAAGCCCACCTTGTGAGTCATAATAGTTTTTCCCCTCTTCCGCAAGAAGTGATAACTTCTCTTGAACAACAGCTTTGCCGAGCGCCTCTTCCGGCGTATTAGCTTCATCAGGAATATAGACAACATTGGTCCAATTAGAAGCATCACCCGTTGCAAACATCTCAACAAATTGACGCACAGCACCTTCTGGTGAATCTTTATCGGCAGAACATGCGGTCACAACGAGTGCAACAATCAGCGCAGTAAAAAAATACTTCAGTTTTTTCATAAAATTAATCCTTAATATTAAGGTAAAGAAATTAAGCAGATCGTTATAGACCTTTTATTGATATCTCTAGATGATGCCAAAGAACCACACTATGGTAAAAATATTACTCAACATGAATTATTTAATACTTAACATATATTTAACATCAAGTTACTCAATACCAGTATCTCAACATAGAAGGTATAGAGTGCTCTGCTTTGGGCAAATATCATACTGATTTTCAATTATAGCCTGATCTTTAAAATTTAGATTGTCAATATAATAGACACTTTTCTAATAGCATCTTCTCGATATAGAATCTGCCCGCTATAGTATCTTCTCGATGGCGCCCTCTATAAACCTTCCTATCAGCTGATTATTTACTATCTCCATTTTTTAAACACCATTTTTAAAGATAATAACTGCAGGGTGGTAACTTAAAGGTAATCACACAGTTATCGTTCAGTGATCCCTCCCTTAAAATGGATAAGAATCAATGTAATAAATGATACGCTCATTTTTTTAGCAATAAAAATGCTTGTGTTTTTACAGAAATAGATTATCATCTTTTCTCATAGTTCATTGCATTGCTCAAGCAGCAAGAGAGGCAAAATAGGCAACTCAAAAAGTCTTGACAAGCAATAAAGACAATGTATAATTTACGGCTTATGCGAGCGTGGCGAAATTGGTATACGCGCTAGACTTAGGATCTAGTGGTTCATCCGTGAGAGTTCGAGTCTCTCCGCTCGCACCATATTGAGTTATGGTGATAGAGATCACCTTAATAAGTTGAAGAAGGTGCTTGCATGAGCACCTTTTTTTATATTTTCAATTTTAGAATTCAATCTTAGAATCGGGTATATAATTATGTCAGTAGAAACATTAGAAGGCCTCAAACGCCGCGTCGTTATTGAGCTTGATGCAGAGCAAGTTGAGAAAGATATTGAGTCGCGTCTTAAAGAGTTAGCTCGTCGCGTTCGCGTTGATGGATTCCGCCCTGGTAAAGTTCCAGTTAAAGTTGTTCGCAATATGCATGGCGCTGAAGTTGAAAATGAAGTGATCGGCGAAGCGATTGGCAAAAAATATCAAGCAACGATTACTGAACTTAAGCTAGAGCCAGCAGGTCAACCGGTGATTGATCGCCCATCAGAAGAGAACAAATACTCTTTTACCGCTGAGTTTGAAGTGATGCCCGAAGTTAAATTAGACAACCTTGACAAGCTCGAAGCGGTTAAGTTTGAAGCTGAAGTAACAGATGCTGATCTTGAAAATATGCTCACAACGCTTCAAAAGCAGAGCCAAACTTGGAAAGAGAGCGATGAAGCAGCAAAAGTTGAAGATCGCGTCAACATCAACTTTGTAGGTCGTGTTGATGGTGAAGAGTTTGAAGGTGGTAAAGCTGAAAACACACCATTAATTTTAGGTTCTAACAGCATGATCCCTGGATTTGAAGATCAGATCGTTGGAATGAAAAAAGGTGAGACTAAAACAATTAAGGTCACCTTCCCTGATGATTATCAAGCAGAACATCTTGCAGGTAAAGAAGCTGAGTTCGATATCACTGTTAACAGTGTAGAAGTTGGTGAATTACCAGAGATCGATGCTCAATTTGCAGAGCGTTTCGGTATTGCTGACGGCGATGTTGAAAAACTTCGTTCAGAGTTACGCAAAAATATGGAGCGTGAATTAAATAACGTTATCCATAACCGCTTTAAATCTTCAGTTTTAGAATCACTTGAGAAAAATCACGAATTAGAAGTTCCACAAGTGATGGTTGTATCTGAAGCACAAGCGATGGCGCAACAATCAAACTTCCCTCAGCCACGTAGCCAAGAAGAAGCGAATCAATTAATGGAATTGATCACACAAATCTTCTCAAAACAAGCTGAACAAAAAGTTCGTTTAAGCCTTCTTGTTAGCAAATTTATTGAAGATAACAAAATTACGCCGGATGAGAGCTACGTTGATAAACGTTTAGAACTTATTGCTTCAACTTATGAAGATCCAGCAGAAGTGATCGAACACTTCAAAAAAGATAAAAACAGTATGCAAAATATCCGTAATATCGCTTTAGAAGATCAAGTTGTAGATCTCTTAGCAGAGAAAGCGGCGATTGTTACTGAGAAGAAAACTTTCGATGAGCTTATGAATCAAGCTCAAAGATAAGTAACACATTCATGAAATAGCCCCTATTATTGAAATTCTTCATAACTGGGGTTATACTAGTGGATTGGTGCTCTGACTACATTCAGTATAAGAGCAATTTATTTTAACCTATTAATAATTGAGGTGATGTTCAATGCCTTCCGTCAAAATTCGTGAGAATGAACCATTTGACGTTGCTATGCGTCGTTTTAGACGGTCTTGCGAAAAAGCAGGTATCGTATCTGAGGTGCGTGCACGTGAGTACTATGAAAAACCGACCGCTGAAAGAAAGCGCAAGAAGGCTGCGGCTCAGAAACGCCATTACAAACGTATAATGCGCGAATCTAACCGTAGAATCCGTTACTACTAATTGATGATGCATTACTAAAGAGTGATCTCTAGTAGAGCAATATTATAAATTATCGAGTAACGATAAAGCCCTAGATATTTTATCTAGGGCTTTTTTACAACTTAAATAATCAACTTGAACTGCTAAAATCGCTGAAATCACTTAAATTTATTTGATATTGAGCACTAAAAAGTCGTTATAATACTCTAATTGAGCAGAGAGAATTGAACAAAGGGCTAAAATATTAAAAATGTTAATATTGGAAGTGTTAATACTGAAAACTCACCGACATTAATTGTGGAGATAGAATGATTAAATGGATTAAGCAGAGCAAACGAATGTTTCCCGTAATGATGATAGTTACCCTACTTATCTTGAGTGGCTGCGCTGCAAGTGGTGGGAGCGCATCTATCCAAGGGAGAAATGATGCTGGCCCCCATCTATACGGTCGTATCGGCGTTGGATACTCTATCTAATCCTCTTTTTGGGGTCTTGCTTTCTGGATCGGAACAATCGCATTTGTCACTTTAATTGTTGAGATTAACTTACCACTCTTTTCTGAGTAGATATTCACATCCCAAACATGACTTCGACGCCCTTTATGGAGCAGATCAGCTTTCGCGATCACCGTATCACCTATACTTGCCGAAGAGAGATGACTTGCACTAATCTGCATTCCGACACAAGCTTCATCAAGAGGTAGTATGGCAAAAGAGCCGATCCCTCCAACAGTTTCCGCCAATGCAATTGTTGCACCGCCATGGAGATAGCCCATCGTCTGTTGAAGTGCCTCTGTCACCGGCATCTTTGCCTCAGCATACTTCTCACTTAGCTCAACCATCTCGATACCGAGTGTCTTTAATAGATTCTTACCTTGATAGCCATTAACACTCTCTACGGTTCTTTCCCCAGTCATATTTACTCCTTTTATCTGCTTGTTTGATACTTGTTTGTTATAATAACAAGAAGTTTTATAATCTCATTTTTTGTCGATCAAGGAAAGGTCCCGTATGAATATCCAAATTTGGTCTGATTTTTCATGCCCATTTTGTTATATCGGTAAACACAATTTAGAACAAGCCATCATGCAATTGAGTGAAGAGGAGATGGCGATGATCAAAATTCAGTATCGTAGCTTTGAACTTGCGCCTGATGCGCCACTCTATACTGAAGAATCTCTAGCTGAAGTATTAGCTGAACGCTACCAAACAACGGTTGAAAAAGCGAAAGAGATGACGGTCAATACCGCGGGAATGGCTGCAACCGTTGGCCTTACGATCAATAATGATAAAATCATTCCTACAAGCACATTTTTAGCACATCAGCTTCTTCACTATGTTGCCAATAGAGCACCTAGTAAAATTAAGGCTTGTGCGGATCTTCTCTTTAAGGCTTACTTTCAGGAGGGCGTTAACCTGAGTGATATCGTTGCCCTGATTGAGATTGCCGATAAACTAAAACTCGATCTTACCGATGTGAAGAAAGCTTTAGATGATGAGACTTATGTAAATGCCGTTCGTGATGATGAAAAGATCGCACATCGCATCAATATTCAGAGCGTTCCTTTCTTTGTGATCGATAATGAGATCGCGATTCAAGGCGCACAAAAAGTAGAGGATTTTCATGATTTTATTGTGAAATATCTTGAAGAGAAAAAGAACAAACCTTTAGATGCTTAGGCAAAATCGATATCGATCTGATACAACAGACCTCTTATAAGGAGTTTATAACATGGAAATAGTTTTAATCGGTTTATTAGCGCTTCTCATTATCTGTTACATCGTTTCGCTCTTCCTTCTCACGAAAGAGGGCGTTAAAAAGTTGTGGATGTCACTCTTTCTTCTTGTCTATGTCGTCGCCGTCATTGCATTGATTGTGCTTCACTTTAAGACCGGATTACTCGCATCTATCAAAGATATGTCAGAGCTCTACTTTGCTTACTCTGTGATCACCATTCTTCTTCTTTTGGGGCTTATCAATATCTGGGTCTTCAAAGGTGTTATCATTCGTGTCTTTAGAGGTAAAGATCTCACATTTGCTGACACTGCCGATCAAGAGAAGAAAAAATAGATTCTGTAGATTCAATTAGCAAGAGATGTAAAATCTCAAGAACTAACCATAAAATAGAAGCCGAGAAATTATTATCTCGGTTTTCTACTTTATAATATCGACACTAATAGAAGGTAGAGGGAGATCTATGAGTAAATCCCATGAAAAGATGCAGAAGGCACCTGCTTATTTTGCAATCAATTTCACTGGTAGAATTGGGCGACTCGAGTTCGCAAACCGTTTTGCAACCTATCTCGTTTTGGCGATTATTATCTACTGTTTCTACTACTTTGTGATTGAACAGGGGATCTTTTCACTGACGGAATCAGCGGATAAATCGATCGATATGACACAAACATTAGGACGAATTATCTTTCATGCCGGCTTTATTGGGGCGGTTATTCTGCTTAATATTCGTGCCGTTGTAATGCGTCTGCATGATATCAATCTCTCGGGATGGTGGGCGACGCTCCTCTTTATATTCCCCTACTCATTAGAACTCATTATTATTATGATGCCGATGACATTAGATAAAATGGTCTACTATACACTCTTCTTTATCCTAATCTCTTTAGCACTCTTAATTCGACTCTTCCCCTTTATTATGCCGGGAAGTGCTGTTGCTAATCGTTATGGAATGCCGATTCCACGAGGAAAGCCTTATGGACTCATTCTCCTACTCCTCTTTGTGACTATCGGGAGTTATTTCCTCTATCAATATATTACGCTCCAGACAATCACTATCACTTTCCTCTATGCCGCGGTTTAATAACTCGGTTTAATAGCTTATTAATAGAAAAAAGGCTGATGCGCTGCCGGATCTCACTATCTCGTTCTTTCAGAAGTTGCGTGCCGGCAATGAGCATCATTGATGCCCGATCATGGAAAAGAAGGAAATGGTCGGTTCTCGCCCTTCAATAAACCTCTTAAGAATGAATAATCAAAAGAAATAGGCTGAACACTGCCGGCCCTCACTATCTCGCACTTTCATAAATCTCGCGCCGGCAATGGACGATCTCTTATCGCCTTCACATAATATTGAAAGACTGTTTAAGATCTGTTTAAACCCTATTTAATTATTGTCCCGGCACTTCTTATCTATAAGAGAATCACTTTCGGCATTAAAAATACCAAATGGCGGGTATGCACCGGTGAAAAGAGCGAAATGGTCGATTCCCGCCCTTCCATAATCTTTCTTATTTGTTAAAACAACAAAGGTTAATGAGTTGCCGGAGATTACCACTGCGTTCTTCCAAAAGTTACATGCCGGCAAGTATCGCTACCTGAACGATTAGTCCTTCTGAAATAAAAAAGCTGATACGGTGCCGGATCTTACTATCTCGTACTTCCATAAATCATGCGCCGGCAGTTGATGATCTCACGCCGGCAAATAACATCAATTTAATACTATTTTCTCGGCATCATCGATGCCGACCTACGGGCATACACCGGTGAAAAGAGCGGAATGGTCGATTCCCGCCCTTCCATAATCCTTCTTGTTTGTTAAAACAACAAAGGTTAATGAGTTGCCGGAGATTACCACTGCATTCTTCCAAAAGTTACATGCCGGCAAGTATCGCTACCTGAACGGTTAATCCTTCTGAAATAAAAAAGCTGATATCTCAAGAGAATAACCCCTTAAAATATCAGCCTCACTCTACTCAGTAGAAGTTACGCGACTGTTCTGATTATTAAATTGTTATCTATCAACCGACATTAACTCAATCTCATTCAACAACGCTTATGCTCACGTACGCTTCTCTAATCGTTTTTTCACCCTAAAACCAATATAGAGCACGATAATCCAGATCGGAATAACAATCACAGCATAAACCATACTGCCCGATTGCGTCATCATCACAAGAAGCAACGCCAAGAAAGCTAATGCAATAAAGTTACTGATCGGATAGAAAGGGACTTTGAAGGTTAAGCTCTTCTCATCTACCTGCTTTCTAAACTTATATTGCACAATCACAATCAATCCCCATGTGATAGTTGCAGCCGCTACCGCAAGAGACATAATGCGCATAAATGCTCCCTCCGGCACTAAGAAGTTGATGACAACAGCAATCAAGGTACAAAGTGATGAGAAGAGAATAGCCACCACCGGCGCGGAATTACGATTGAGCTTCATAAAGAATTTAGGCGCATTGCCCTGCTCTGCTAATCCAAAGAGCATCCGCCCATTACTATAGATCCCGCTATTGTAAACAGAGATCGCCGCCGACAATACGACAATGTTGAAGAAAGTCGCCGGGATATTGATCTCACCCAATGGGGTATTCACAATACCAAAGCCCATCTCTTTAAAGATAATCACAAAGGGGCTACCATCCGTTCCGATCTCATTCCAAGGGTGCAAAATCATCAATACGGCAATCGATAAGATATAGAAGAGAAGAATACGCCAAATCACCTGCTTGATCGCTTTAGGAATCGACTTTTTAGGATCATCTGCCTCCCCTGCCGTTATACCGATAAGCTCTGTCCCTCCAAAGGAGAACATCACAATGACTAAAGAGAGAAGAAACTCTTTAACACCATAAGGGAAGAATCCACCATGCTGCCAAAGATTAGCAATGGAAGCACCATCGGTGCCGGTGATAATAAGATAAGCACCTAGAGCGATAAGAAGCATAATGGCCAATACTTTTACCAATGCAAACCAAAACTCAAACTCACCATAGATACGAATCGAGAAGAGATTGATAATGGTGATGATGATCAATACCGTCAATGAGGAGACCCAAAGCGGAATCTCCGGAAACCAGACCTGTATATAGATTCCAATCACCGAAAGTTCTGCCATGCTCACCAATATATAGAGAAACCAATAGTTCCAACCTGCTAAAAAGCCCGGGAATTCGCCCCAATATTTATAAGAAAAGTGACTAAATGCGCCGGCAACAGGCTCATGAGTCGACATCTCTCCCATCATCGTCATAATAAGATAGATAATAAATCCACCCAATAGATAAGCGAGTAGAATCGCCGGTCCGACCAAAGCAATCGACTCAGCTGATCCATAAAATAACCCAGTACCGATTGCACCGCCTAAAGCGATCATCTGTATATGACGATTCTTAAGCCCCCGCTTTAACTTTGTTTCTTCCTTTCCTGCTACTTGGCTCATGACCTTCTCTCTTCAATTGATGCCCAATGTTAAGTGCCACCATCTCTTCTTGATCGAGAATGGGGCTAAATCTTAGGTAGTATATCAACTTTACCTTGCCTGAGTGTAAGCTTCTTTCTAAGAGAAGAATTGCCACTTTTTTGACGCTCTTTTCAAAATAAGCACTTCAAAATATGAATCCACATTCCCGGCAGTCACGATAGTCATGAGTCATCTTGATCTAGCATTGATATCTCGATGTATCATTATGAGTAAGTCACCAATACCCCTATCATTCCCATTCATCACAATATAAAATAGAGAATCGAAAAATAGAGGATCGTTATAAAATAATCATCTGTGAAATAATCATCTGTACAAATTAACTGTACAAGTTAACTGTAAAGCCCACTTAAAAAATAGCATTAGATAAGAGGATAGAAGAGATATCATGATCGGAATCATTGGTGCGATGGCACAAGAAGTTGCTCTCTTAGCAAGTATGATCAATTCCCCAGAAAAACGCATTATTGCCGGCGTTGAATTTATTCAGGGAGAGCTACAAGGTCATCAAGTCGTTCTTCTTCGCTCCGGCGTAGGCAAGGTGCAAGCCGCAATGGCAACGACGCTTCTTCATGAACACTACCATCCATCGATGATTATCAATATCGGTTCTGCCGGTGGCCTCATTTCTGGGATGGAAATTGGTGATATTATTATCTCTAGTGAAAGTGGGCATCATGATGTCGATCTCTCCCCTATCGGTTTAGAGCCTGCAGTACTTCCCGATCTCCCTAAAACATTTCCCTCCGATCCTGAACTTGTCGCATTGGTAGAAAAGGTTCTTACAGAGCTCAATATCAATTCTAAAATTGGTCTTATTGCCACAGGAGATGCCTTTATCGCGGATCAAAAACAGGTCGCTATGATTAAAGAGATCTTTCCCAATGTTTTAGCGGTAGAGATGGAAGCTGCCGCCATCGCACAAGTCGCTCATCTCTATCAAACCCCCTTCATCGTGATGCGCGCACTCTCTGATCTTCCTGATAAGGAGATGCCGATGAGCTTTGTTGAATATCTCGATCTTGCTGCTAAAAACTCTAGTCAGATCGTCCTTAAAGTCTTAGAGGCGCTTCCTGCTCAGGGTTAGAAAAAGATTATCAGAAATAGCTCCGAAAATAGCACATCAAAATAATCATTTAGGTATTAAAAATAGACATTAAGAATCAATCTTAATCCACCTTGAGTCTCTCTTCGGCAATCAATTAGCGACGATCCCAATGGAGAAAAGCCCATGGTCGGATATCGTGATAAAGTTGCAAAAGACGCTCATGATTAGCCCAATAGTAATGCTCAACTCGCTCTTTTTCCAAAGGTGAGAGTGGCCCTAAAGCGTGATCAATCTCTTCGATAAACTGTGCTAAAGAGGGGGCCTCTCTTTCCCGGCGATGATCTGCCGTAATAAAATCAACACCAACATTATAGCCTTGTTGATAGAGAAGATTGAGGGCATAGATATAGGTTGGAAATCCAATATATTCACGCTCTAAAAGATCGAGAAACTCCCGATTGATGTAACCTTGACGCATCGTCATTGTCATATAGACCGCCTTTTTTGCACGACTATTGAGCTTATCGAGTGCTGCCTCAAGATCAGAGACCATCGAAGAGCGAGAAGAGAGCGCAACATCACAGACCGGCACATCAGACCAATCATCCTCCCACGAAAGGAGAATCGTTTCAATATTATCGATGCCGGCAACTTCTGCCTTCTCCGCTAAAAGCGCCAACATCTTGGGGCTATGATCAAGTGCGTAGACTCGTTCAACATAAGGCGCAATTGCAAGCGCGATCGTGCCACTACCAGAGCCAACATCTAATACCGTTTTAACGCCGGAGAGCTCCATCCGATCTAAAAAGACTGTTGCATAGTCACTACTACTACCCTCTCCTTCCACCGCCAACTTCTCTGCCCGAGCATCCCAGTCAGCTGCTGTTTTAGGCCGGCGCAATGAAGCTTTCGCATGCTGCCTATAGAGCGCACCAAAATCGATCTCATCAATCATCATCACTTTATCCATCTCTCACTTATCTCCTGCTATCAAAAATCTCATACAAACAATCTAGTACAGACTCTACCCTAACATAGCCCCAAGAAAGACCAATAAGCATAAATGGCAATTGCAAAATTCAACATTTTTTGCGCAAAACAGATGGAGATAACTTTATGAAAAGATAAAAATTTGTGAGCTAAATCAGCTTGGGTAGAAATTGATCAACATTTTACAAATTCTTTAATTGTTATTTACAAGAATAGAATCAATAAGTTATAAAAAATCAAGATTCACAACCGCCCAAATGTTATTCATTCCTATTGGTAAAATGGGTGCATTGCATAGAGACGAGGTCTATAATGATTTTACATTCAAAATTTATTAGGAATCATTAATTATGGCATTTCAAACTGTAAACCCTTATACCAATGAAGTGATTAAAACTTTCGAAAGTGCAACGCGTGAAGAGATTGTTTCGGCAATCGGCGTTGCGGATCAAGCGTTTCAAAACTGGAAAAAACTTCCGGTCTCTGAGCGCGTTGTCTATCTTCAAAAAGCGGCTGATCTTCTTCGTACAAATGCTGATGAATATGCGAAAGTGATCACTCTTGAGATGGGTAAAATCTTTGCAGAAGCAAAAGGTGAAGTTGAGCTCTCTGCACAGATCTTAGAATATTATGTCCGTCATGCTGAAGAGCAATTACAACCACGTAAATTACCTGTTATGGATCCTGCAGAAGGTGATGCAGAATTAGTATATGAGCCATTAGGTGTTCTTCTTGCTATCGAGCCTTGGAACTTCCCTTTCTATCAAGTTGCACGTATTCTCGCACCGCAACTCTCTGCGGGTAATACGCTTATCCTCAAACATGCATCGAATATTCCACAATGTGCTTTAGCATTTGAACAATTGATGAAAGATGCTGGTCTTCCTGAAGGTGTTTTCCAAAATCTCTTTATCGAACATGATGACGTTGAGCTTGTATTAGCAGATCCTCGCGTTTGTGGTGTTGCTTTAACCGGTTCTGAATTTGCAGGTTCTGCGGTGGCTCAAGTTGCCGGCAAACATCTTAAAAAAGCGATTATGGAATTAGGTGGCGCTGATGCATTTGTTGTATTAGATGATGCAGATATCGATAAGACTGTTGCTTGGGGTGTATTTGGTCGTCACTGGAATGCAGGCCAAGTTTGTGTCTCTTCAAAACGTATGATTCTTGATGCAAAAATCTATGATGAGTATTTAGAGAAATATACTGCCGGCGTTGCCGCATTAAAAGCTGGTGATCCGATGGACCCTGAAACTCAACTTGCACCACTCTCTTCACAGCGTGCGAAAGATGGTCTTTTAAAACAGATCGAAGAGGCGGTAAAACATGGTGCGATTGCAACTGAAGTAGGTCCGAAAGTACCAGAACAAGGCTGTTTCATTCAACCAACAATCTTAACAAATGTAACGCCTGATAACCCAGCATACTACCAAGAGTTCTTCGGTCCTGTATCGATGATCATTAAAGCAGAAGATGAAGCTGATGCGATTCGCATTGCTAATGACTCACCATTTGGTTTAGGTGGCTCAGTATTCACTTCAGATAATGAGCGTGGCCGTCGTGTTGCAAACCAAATCTCAACAGGAATGGTATTTGTTAACCACCCAACCATGGTTAAAGCAGACCTTCCATTCGGTGGTATCCGCCGTTCAGGATATGGTCGTGAATTGATCGACTTAGGTCTTAAAGAGTTCGTTAATATCAAACTCGTTGACGTTGTCGATATCGACGCTCCATTCTAATCAAGCATTAATCATTTAATAACTGATTAAGACTTGATCTCTGATAAAAAATATCAGATTAAACCTAAAAAGAAGGCCGTTATATTAACGGCCTTTTTTCTATCTACCTGCTACCCCAAATGCTACTGTACCAAAGCATCTACGGACTCCTTTTCCGCCGAAACTTTAAACTGCCTATACGGCAGTGAACAATTGTAGAAGGAACGTAAAGAGAATATAGAATTTCTAAGCCGCCTATGCGGCGGTTAACTATATCTACAGTCATTACAGGAAGCTAACAGTTTTCTAAGCTGTCTGTGCGACGGTTAACCTCAAGATATGATGGAAGTAGTAGCCTTATCATTTCTAAGCCGCCTGTGCGGCAGCGAACGGGAAGATTGTTGCGTTTTGAATCTTATCTGATTTCTAAGCTGCCTGTGCGGCAGCGAACTACGAAGCGATCTACCAGAAGCTCCAAGAGTGTTTCTAAGCTGCCTGTGCGGCAGCGAACAAAGAGGGAATCATCTTACAAGGACCAAAAATTTTCTAAGCTGCCTGTGCGGCAGCGAACAGTTAAATCGAAAAATTACAGGGGTGGCTAAATTTCTAAGCTGCCTGTGCGGCAGCGAACACCTAAAGCAGACACTTTTGAAGTATGCAACTTTTCTAAGCTGCCTGTGCGGCAGCGAACTCGCTAATTACGAGACCACCCATCCCAATTTTTTTCTAAGCTGCCTGTGCGGCAGCGAACGCCGCCTCGATATTCGCAAGCTTTATTTGATATTTCTAAGCTGCCTGTGCGGCAGCGAACCGCTTATTAGCAAGTCGACGTATTAACTGGAATTTCTAAGCTGCCTGTGCGGCAGCGAACTCATATAAAAAAAGAGCCTGCGATCTTAGTGTTTTCTAAGCTGCCTGTGCGGCAGCGAACTATCACATTTATTAACAATTGTCAAGTGTGTATTTCTAAGCTGCCTGTGCGGCAGCGAACTCTCTTTTTCATCTAATTCAACTGTATAGTCATTTCTAAGCTGCCTGTGCGGCAGCGAACACATTGTGAAAGCGTAAGTTAAAACTATCGACTTTCTAAGCTGCCTGTGCGGCAGCGAACTACAGCGCGGCCTTAGGCAAGGAGCCGGGCAATTTCTAAGCTGCCTGTGCGGCAGCGAACTGGAGTCGTTCTACACTGCCGGCCGCTTGATTTTTCTAAGCTGCCTGTGCGGCAGCGAACGATATTGTGAGAGGTAACGGCTTCAACATATTTTTCTAAGCTGCCTGTGCGGCAGCGAACTATTACACGGGGGAGCTGGATGGCTTCACCATTTTCTAAGCTGCCTGTGCGGCAGCGAACCGACAAAGAATTAGTATCGTTTTTGAAATCATTTTCTAAGCTGCCTGTGCGGCAGCGAACATGGCTTATTATTCGGTTTATTCTAAACCAGATTTCTAAGCTGCCTGTGCGGCAGCGAACAGATCTGGTGTTACTCCTCGCGATGTTATTATTTTCTAAGCTGCCTGTGCGGCAGCGAACCGAATATTCTCTAACGAAGCTAAAGACATCATTTTCTAAGCTGCCTGTGCGGCAGCGAACCAAAAACTTCACTCACATTGACGTAAGAGACTTTTCTAAGCTGCCTGTGCGGCAGCGAACATCTCAAAAAAGGGGCGCAAGTCTATATCGAATTTCTAAGCTGCCTGTGCGGCAGCGAACAAGTGGTCTATTTTGATTCGTACCCGGTGAGCGTTTCTAAGCTGCCTGTGCGGCAGCGAACTGTAAGGAGAAAAAATGATTAAATTAATGAACTTTCTAAGCTGCCTGTGCGGCAGCGAACTAACCTTATCGACTTTATTACTATACTTTTCTTTTCTAAGCTGCCTGTGCGGCAGCGAACGCTTCAGTAACAATCGGTCCTTCATGTTTTGTTTTCTAAGCTGCCTGTGCGGCAGCGAACGGGATAAAGCAAATTATCGGCGTTATCAAAAATTTCTAAGCTGCCTGTGCGGCAGCGAACAGAGAATTTGTAATTGCTTTACCGCATGAACTTTTCTAAGCTGCCTGTGCGGCAGCGAACCCCCTAATATCTCTGGTCTAGGTCTTACTACATTTCTAAGCTGCCTGTGCGGCAGCGAACCGATATATCTTGGATTATCGCCTGATGGTTTATTTCTAAGCTGCCTGTGCGGCAGCGAACTTTAATGATGATGATGAGATTATCGACACATTTTTCTAAGCTGCCTGTGCGGCAGCGAACGACTTTATCTATGAGCTAGTCGAACAAACTATTTTCTAAGCTGCCTGTGCGGCAGCGAACATATGGCTAGACGGAGACACAGCAGGAGAACGATTTCTAAGCTGCCTGTGCGGCAGCGAACACCAGAGTTTGAAGTGGTCGAGCAGGATCAATTTTCTAAGCTGCCTGTGCGGCAGCGAACAGCGCCCTCTCGCTGTCGATCTTTTCCCATAATTTCTAAGCTGCCTGTGCGGCAGCGAACTGCGAGGCTTATCTATCACACAGTTACAAACATTTCTAAGCTGCCTGTGCGGCAGCGAACCCACTTTTCTCTAATTTCTTTTATTTCGCTTTTTTCTAAGCTGCCTGTGCGGCAGCGAACGATCATAAGAGAAATACTAACCTGCCAATTTTTTTCTAAGCTGCCTGTGCGGCAGCGAACTCATTAATATTAAAGAAACCAAAGGTGTGGCATTTCTAAGCTGCCTGTGCGGCAGCGAACATTGCTTTTTTATCTAACCATCCACAATCTTTTTTCTAAGCTGCCTGTGCGGCAGCGAACGACCAATTTTACCAACCGCACCAACCTGATCATTTCTAAGCTGCCTGTGCGGCAGCGAACGTTTATACCCTCAACAACTCTTTTTTAGTGATTTTCTAAGCTGCCTGTGCGGCAGCGAACGCCTCATACACTATTCCGTGCCCCGTGCTTTTTTTCTAAGCTGCCTGTGCGGCAGCGAACACAATACAGAAAGTAAGCGAACATCTAAAAAATTTCTAAGCTGCCTGTGCGGCAGCGAACAGGCTATTTATATGTGGAAGAAAGACGAAAACTTTCTAAGCTGCCTGTGCGGCAGCGAACGTATCGCTTGCTATAGCGTAGCAGATCAAGAATTTCTAAGCTGCCTGTGCGGCAGCGAACAAGCTATAAACGCCAGTGAAGATTGCTTCTATTTTCTAAGCTGCCTGTGCGGCAGCGAACCTTCTGGTGTTTGTCTCTAATCAGTATATCAATTTCTAAGCTGCCTGTGCGGCAGCGAACTACACTGCTTTTAAACTTTATAAAGATAGAAATTTCTAAGCTGCCTGTGCGGCAGCGAACTGGTTTTAAGATTTAAAGAAAATAATTTTTTATTTCTAAGCTGCCTGTGCGGCAGCGAACTCTTTAGTTATCTCTTTGAATTCTTGCATTATTTTCTAAGCTGCCTGTGCGGCAGCGAACTTATAATAAATGAGTTTAAGTAATATACAAATTTTCTAAGCTGCCTGTGCGGCAGCGAACTGATTTGGGGTGATTATATGAGATTCTCCAAATTTCTAAGCTGCCTGTGCGGCAGCGAACGAATCCCTCTCATTTATTCTTGACAATCTCGATTTCTAAGCTGCCTGTGCGGCAGCGAACATGCTCCATATAATCGCTTAAGAAATCATCAATTTCTAAGCTGCCTGTGCGGCAGCGAACGTGTAATGCCATTATCAATTCCTATGAAAGAATTTCTAAGCTGCCTGTGCGGCAGCGAACCAAAAGAAGATCATGAAGAGAATTGTTGAAAATTTCTAAGCTGCCTGTGCGGCAGCGAACTCACAGAAAAAGAGATTGAAGATTTTTTAAGATTTCTAAGCTGCCTGTGCGGCAGCGAACACTTTAAGAAGAAAGAGTTCGCATGTAAAGATTTTCTAAGCTGCCTGTGCGGCAGCGAACCAAACTGAGGTGTTTGAAGTACTCTGACGTTATTTCTAAGCTGCCTGTGCGGCAGCGAACAAATAATACTCGATAATGAAATTGAGTTGCAATTTCTAAGCTGCCTGTGCGGCAGCGAACAAGTAGCGACCTTGCGTTTTTTAAATTTTGTTTTTCTAAGCTGCCTGTGCGGCAGCGAACAATTCACAATTTCAGATCTTAAAAATTATTTATTTCTAAGCTGCCTGTGCGGCAGCGAACTAGGCACCATAGCCGGCGTGCTCTGCGCCTTTTTTCTAAGCTGCCTGTGCGGCAGCGAACTAAGGGTTCCAAGTAGTAACAATATTAACAGCTTTCTAAGCTGCCTGTGCGGCAGCGAACTCCTCGCTCGCTAGATAAATCAAAATCAATAATTTCTAAGCTGCCTGTGCGGCAGCGAACTATAAGCACTCCCTAATTAAGAGAAATTGAAATTTCTAAGCTGCCTGTGCGGCAGCGAACGATTATTTTTTTTTTTGGTTTTTTACCCAATTTTTCTAAGCTGCCTGTGCGGCAGCGAACTTTTAACTAACGATCGAGATCGTGAGTTATTTTTTCTAAGCTGCCTGTGCGGCAGCGAACTTGTTGATTCGCCGCACAGGCGGTTTAAAGATTTTCTAAGCTGCCTGTGCGGCAGCGAACCAGGTCAAAGAGAAGCTTTCGGGAAGATATAATTTCTAAGCTGCCTGTGCGGCAGCGAACTGGGATTGGCGGCGATTGTCTGGTATCTGAACTTTCTAAGCTGCCTGTGCGGCAGCGAACCATTGCGACACAACTTCCAAAATTAGGCAGAGTTTCTAAGCTGCCTGTGCGGCAGCGAACAAGTACCGACGAGCGAACCCACAGGTTTCTTTTTTCTAAGCTGCCTGTGCGGCAGCGAACGTAAAAGTAGCAGGAGTATTATCAATGAGTAATTTCTAAGCTGCCTGTGCGGCAGCGAACAGCTAATCATATCTAAAACAAACTTGTCAGCGTTTCTAAGCTGCCTGTGCGGCAGCGAACTTATCACACAGGTTGACGGGAATGCGCTGATCTTTCTAAGCTGCCTGTGCGGCAGCGAACATAAATTCAGCAATGTACGTAATGAGCTTACTTTTCTAAGCTGCCTGTGCGGCAGCGAACTCGTCTACAGCACTATGATATACACCACTTCTTTTCTAAGCTGCCTGTGCGGCAGCGAACGACGGTTCTTAATTCATTTTGAATGACGATATTTTCTAAGCTGCCTGTGCGGCAGCGAACTTTCCCCTTCTTTTAAATCACCCACTACATCATTTCTAAGCTGCCTGTGCGGCAGCGAACAATAATGAACCGTACGCGAAGCTTGTTATCAATTTCTAAGCTGCCTGTGCGGCAGCGAACAACACGTCATGAAGTCTGTCTTTATAATATACTTTCTAAGCTGCCTGTGCGGCAGCGAACTCATCTTTTGAAAACTGCTTCACGCCGTAAAATTTCTAAGCTGCCTGTGCGGCAGCGAACCTACATAAGAGATTTAGGAGGATAATGAGAAATTTCTAAGCTGCCTGTGCGGCAGCGAACTTGTCGTGCCTTTCTTTATAACTCTCACATCATTTCTAAGCTGCCTGTGCGGCAGCGAACAACATTACGATATGCTTATAATAACGGTCACTTTTCTAAGCTGCCTGTGCGGCAGCGAACGGAAGGGTAAACTTGAGAGTGTTAATAAATCATTTCTAAGCTGCCTGTGCGGCAGCGAACTGCATGTACGAGCGCAACGGTTGGATTAGAAATTTCTAAGCTGCCTGTGCGGCAGCGAACCTCATCTCCGAATGGCAGGTATTACGGGAGCATTTCTAAGCTGCCTGTGCGGCAGCGAACAATGAGCGAAAGGTGGCTACATAAGAGATTTATTTCTAAGCTGCCTGTGCGGCAGCGAACATGCAGTAAAATGCTTAACAAGTAACTCGTAATTTCTAAGCTGCCTGTGCGGCAGCGAACCAATCTATAAAGAAGTAGCGAGAGGTTAATATTTTCTAAGCTGCCTGTGCGGCAGCGAACTAATAAGTAGCCTTAGCAACAACCATCCAATATTTTCTAAGCTGCCTGTGCGGCAGCGAACCAAGCTCTAACCCCGACTTGAGTCCAGTAACATTTCTAAGCTGCCTGTGCGGCAGCGAACAATGCCCGTTAAAAATACGATGATTTATTCACTTTCTAAGCTGCCTGTGCGGCAGCGAACGTTTCCAATGATTGCTATCTTATAACGGCTATTTTCTAAGCTGCCTGTGCGGCAGCGAACCACTTAAGAAACAAGATCACTTAAACAGAAAGTTTCTAAGCTGCCTGTGCGGCAGCGAACGAGATGTTATCTACAAGACTATTCATTATGTTTTTCTAAGCTGCCTGTGCGGCAGCGAACGGCATTAGAGTCGATCATTCTTGTTATGGACTTTTCTAAGCTGCCTGTGCGGCAGCGAACCAAACCATAAGAAGCTAATGTCGAAGCCATTTTTTCTAAGCTGCCTGTGCGGCAGCGAACATAACCTATTATTTTTTAAACAGTTTTTTATTGTTTCTAAGCTGCCTGTGCGGCAGCGAACAACTAGTTATGTTCTGTCTTTTTTCTTTTCTATTTCTAAGCTGCCTGTGCGGCAGCGAACTGAGGAAACGTGCAAAAAAAGATAAGGGGCAATTTCTAAGCTGCCTGTGCGGCAGCGAACTTAGTCCACTCTGCGCCTGTATCTTTAAGCTCTTTCTAAGCTGCCTGTGCGGCAGCGAACTACTCGATCTCATCTATAAACTTATCGATATCTTTCTAAGCTGCCTGTGCGGCAGCGAACTATGAGTGTTGGTTATGCTTGGTAATTGAAAATTTCTAAGCTGCCTGTGCGGCAGCGAACAGAGCTATTTATCGCAACGAGTGCAAACCTTATTTCTAAGCTGCCTGTGCGGCAGCGAACAAGTGGTAAAATTTTGAGAGAAGGGGCTTATGTTTCTAAGCTGCCTGTGCGGCAGCGAACGGTGAGTTTGGTGATTTAGGTCGTTCGATAATTTTCTAAGCTGCCTGTGCGGCAGCGAACCCAAGACTCAAAAGTGTCAAAGCTAGCTAATTTTTCTAAGCTGCCTGTGCGGCAGCGAACCTTTTATCGCAAGAAGATCAGTTATATATTTATTTCTAAGCTGCCTGTGCGGCAGCGAACCAAGATAAGACGGGTATATCAAGACCGTAAGTTTTCTAAGCTGCCTGTGCGGCAGCGAACAGTTGAGGGGTCAAGTAAAAGAGAAGCTCTCATTTCTAAGCTGCCTGTGCGGCAGCGAACGCTTCATTTTTTTCTTTTATTAAACCTTTTATTTTCTAAGCTGCCTGTGCGGCAGCGAACCAAGTTAAATTACATTCTTCAGAAATAAAAATTTTCTAAGCTGCCTGTGCGGCAGCGAACTATGAGTGTTGGTTATGCTTGGTAATTGAAAATTTCTAAGCTGCCTGTGCGGCAGCGAACTATCACATTTGGAGAAATGATGGCTTCTTTAATTTCTAAGCTGCCTGTGCGGCAGCGAACATCTTATTCATTTTGCGATGATCAAATAGATTTTTCTAAGCTGCCTGTGCGGCAGCGAACCCCAAAAAAGGAAAATCAACATGTTACAAACATTTCTAAGCTGCCTGTGCGGCAGCGAACTATGTCGATGTGCGTAAATATCCGCACTTAAATTTCTAAGCTGCCTGTGCGGCAGCGAACGGATTGCAATAACGATCACACATACTATTAATTTTCTAAGCTGCCTGTGCGGCAGCGAACCTACACCTTCTAAAAATTCTAATCTCAAGCTTTTTCTAAGCTGCCTGTGCGGCAGCGAACTGCGCCCTTCTCTTTACGCTATGAGTAAATTATTTCTAAGCTGCCTGTGCGGCAGCGAACAACCCTTTAGTCGCTCTTCTGCTTCTTTAACTTTTCTAAGCTGCCTGTGCGGCAGCGAACTCTATTTACTTAAAAATCAGGAGTTAAGGCATTTTCTAAGCTGCCTGTGCGGCAGCGAACGGCGGTATTCAGTACACTGTAGAAGCTAACATTTTCTAAGCTGCCTGTGCGGCAGCGAACAAAAACTAAGTGAGATAATGAGTTTAATCTAATTTCTAAGCTGCCTGTGCGGCAGCGAACAAATAATGACGGTACATCGCATTAATATTGACTTTCTAAGCTGCCTGTGCGGCAGCGAACAAGAGAAGCGCGAGAAAGTCGCTAAGATTTTATTTCTAAGCTGCCTGTGCGGCAGCGAACGAGCGCTTGCAAAAGACATCATTCGAGATATCTTTCTAAGCTGCCTGTGCGGCAGCGAACCTTGGTATAAATATGTATCATCTTCATATGATTTTCTAAGCTGCCTGTGCGGCAGCGAACAAAAAATCTTCGATATTATGCTTTTTGAGTTTTTTCTAAGCTGCCTGTGCGGCAGCGAACCTCAATTTTTCCACTTTCATGGATATCATATTTTTCTAAGCTGCCTGTGCGGCAGCGAACATCGTCTTTATTATCTGCTAATGAGATATTAATTTCTAAGCTGCCTGTGCGGCAGCGAACTTGACTATTGATACACTAAAGGTGGCTAGACGTTTCTAAGCTGCCTGTGCGGCAGCGAACATACGCGCATATTTAAGCGATAATATAGTTTATTTCTAAGCTGCCTGTGCGGCAGCGAACATTAAATTTAAACTTCAAACTTAATATATTCATTTCTAAGCTGCCTGTGCGGCAGCGAACAATCGTTATCTTCCGTTATTATGAAAGGAGATTTTCTAAGCTGCCTGTGCGGCAGCGAACTATCAATTGGCTTTCCTTAGAATCTAACCACTTTTCTAAGCTGCCTGTGCGGCAGCGAACACCATTATCAGAGTAAATATCCTTAGATAATTTTTCTAAGCTGCCTGTGCGGCAGCGAACAAAATCTTGGAGATCGTGTAACTGTTAATGAATTTCTAAGCTGCCTGTGCGGCAGCGAACTAGATTCATGACCGGTAGCATGAACCCCCTCATTTCTAAGCTGCCTGTGCGGCAGCGAACAATGGTTTAACTATTTTAAAAAGTGGGGATAATTTCTAAGCTGCCTGTGCGGCAGCGAACTTTAAAGCATATCCTTGGCATATAGGGCATATTTTCTAAGCTGCCTGTGCGGCAGCGAACTATCATTAGGAGGTATTTTCATTATGTTTGCATTTCTAAGCTGCCTGTGCGGCAGCGAACATTCCTGAAAGAAATAAAGTTATTTTAGATGATTTCTAAGCTGCCTGTGCGGCAGCGAACGAGGGGGAATTAAGAGAGGTATCCAAAAGGGTTTTCTAAGCTGCCTGTGCGGCAGCGAACAAACTTTAATGCCATTTTCTTTTGCCTCTTTTTTTCTAAGCTGCCTGTGCGGCAGCGAACAAAAGGGGAGAAAGGGACTCCAATTTTATATTTTTCTAAGCTGCCTGTGCGGCAGCGAACAAGGAATATTAGACGGGGTATTTCATGTTGATTTTCTAAGCTGCCTGTGCGGCAGCGAACGCGTTTGGTGGTCAATATTTTGAGCTTAAAGATTTCTAAGCTGCCTGTGCGGCAGCGAACAATATTTTGAGCTTAAAGAGGGAGAGTATACATTTCTAAGCTGCCTGTGCGGCAGCGAACCTAGCTCTTTAATTCCTTTATTTACAGAAAAATTTCTAAGCTGCCTGTGCGGCAGCGAACTAAAAAATAATACAAAGATAACGTATAAAACTTTTCTAAGCTGCCTGTGCGGCAGCGAACTCACACCTGCGGTGTAAAAAGCAGATCTTCCGTTTCTAAGCTGCCTGTGCGGCAGCGAACGTCAAAGGTATTAATTATGAATCAATAATGAATTTCTAAGCTGCCTGTGCGGCAGCGAACTTTCACTCTCTTTGAGATAACTTCCCTATTTCTTTCTAAGCTGCCTGTGCGGCAGCGAACATGCTACTAATGCAGTAACTACAGTTAATTTTTTTCTAAGCTGCCTGTGCGGCAGCGAACAAAGTAACCCAACTTGCTTTATTGGTGAGGACTTTCTAAGCTGCCTGTGCGGCAGCGAACTTTCAACTTCACTAGTTAAAAACTCTCCTAAATTTCTAAGCTGCCTGTGCGGCAGCGAACATCACATCTTATATAAACAATGTTAAATGCTTTTTCTAAGCTGCCTGTGCGGCAGCGAACTTAAAGCAAAAGCAGTGCGAGGGCTATCGATTTTTCTAAGCTGCCTGTGCGGCAGCGAACGCAAGAGCTTGCTAAAAACCTCGATATCCTCCTTTCTAAGCTGCCTGTGCGGCAGCGAACCACAATCATTCAGCTCTGCAACGAGTTCGAGTTTTCTAAGCTGCCTGTGCGGCAGCGAACAGCGAAAACCGCGCGTAAGAAGAGTGAGCTTTTTTCTAAGCTGCCTGTGCGGCAGCGAACAATAGATTAAATCCCCAAAAGAAAGGAAAAATCTGATTTGAGGTCTATTTTACCTTAAAATACCAATGATTTTTCCTTTTTTTATAACCTATTGAATTATATGTAAATTTTTAAAGAGCAAAAAATAAAGGTTAAAACTCAGGAACAACTCCCCCAGCAGATAAACCATAAGTTGTAAAGAGCTGGTTAGAACAATTTTCTAAATTCTCTTCGACAATTTCTTTTCTAATAAAAAGCGTAAATTTTTTATTTGAGTGTAAACTTTTCATTTGAATATAAGGAAAATTGACTTCTCTTCTTTCCCAGTGAGAATATCTACTTAACGCTTCTTCGATAGAGACAGAGTTTTGTTGAGCATAATGTTCGGCATATCCCCTTCTCTCCTTCTCTAACCGAGAATCACCTTTAGATTGATAACGTTGATATTTCACATAACCCTCAATTTTATTAGGTACTTCCTTAATTGATTGAATATGGACATAATCCGATAATCGATCTAACCACTTTGGGAGAGCAAGAAGAAATAACTCTTCTTTAGTCTCTGCAAAAATACGGATTTTATCACCCAAAACACCAATACTAGCCCTCTCATTAAAAAAGTAATTAGGAAACGAGATACCATAATGAATTCTATTATTCTTATCTTTACGTTCAACAAAAGCTAAATGTATCTGGGTAAAAATTCTAGACCAGAGGGAATACAAGTTTCCTTTACTATTCTCAATCAATGTTAGCTCAATGTAATATTTCATCTTGAATTCCTTTACATACGAATATCTGAAACATATGCTAATCCCTTTTTACCAAGATAAAAAGCTGAAACACCGGCATTTCGAATCTTATCTTCTAGATCTCTTGCTTTTTCAGAAGAAATATTCAAGTTAATCGTAAGTTTACCTGTTACTTTAGTTAGTAACTGTGTCATTTCCCCTTCTCCTTTCACTCTTGTTTTAAGTAGATAAGGATTCCCCCATACTAATTTTTTGGGGCCTGTCGTATAACGTTTCATAAAATCCTTTTTGGTAAATCCTCTTTTAGAAATACCACTTAACCCTCCTTGTGCTGTTACAACTTCACTTAAATCATATTGTTTACTTAAACGATCGAGCTGAAGATATAGAGCTGCAGTATAAAAACTGATAGGCGTAAATAAACCTTTCGCCGTAAGTTTAAAATCGACCTCTGGAAAACTGAGGACTATTTTTTCATAAGCTTCTTTCAATTTCCCTTCTAGTTCAATAGCTTTAATCGTATTTAAATGTTCTAATTGCTCAATAACACTCATAGGATCTAAAGTTGGAAGATTTTCTATCTTTACTTGAATATCATCAGCAAGAATCCAATCTGCAATCTCTGGGAAGGGGATAAATAATACGCCCCATAAATGCTCAGAGAAGTCGCTATTAAATGAGACATCTTTGGCTTTAATCATGCCTGTAAAGGAGTTTTGATCTTCACTACCTGAAACATTGCGGATAAATACCATTTCTTGATCTTTGTATTGAATATGATCTTCGATATCTTTTTCTGTCAATATAGATTCGATATATTGAAAATAGTAATGTTCATCTAACCTTGATTGATAGAGCTTACGCTGATCCCCTATTAATCTATTCAAAATTCCCATCACCGTATCTTTTGTGATTTGATGCGCTTTATAGTTACCTGCTTTCTTCAATTCAGTCATAGATGCAATAAACTTACGGCCATTCTTAGGTAATGGCTCATTATTAGAGCCATCTAAGAAAGAATTTCGCCAAGAGGATTCGTAATCAATAATGATTTGCATGTCCCCTCCTATTGTGCTTTAAAATAAACCGCATAATCCCGCTCAGGTGTAGATTCAATTTGTTCAGGATTACGCTTAATTCGCATCATCTTATTACTATCGTTGTAATCGACCTCAACACTATCCACATACATATAGCCTTTTGCTTGACGAATAGTGAGATTTTGTAACATTTTTAAGGTCTCTTTCACAAGAATATCAATCGCCGTATTATCTAACAGTATTCCTGCTTCCCCTTCTTCAAAAATCGTTCCTACACGCACATAATTAGGGTGAAATACCGCTTTAGGATCTCTAGAGGGGTCTAAGCTCTTGATAAAATCAGCCACTTTCTGAGCAATTTTCTCACCATCGCCTTCTTTAATGACCATAGCAGCACGATCAAACTTTTTATCAAGTGAGATAAATTCTAACTGTTCAATACTGATAGAGCCATAAGCTTCATATTCCGTATCTCCAAAAGTTGTTTTAGAGAAGAAAGAGTTACTCGATTCTTCCCCTTTCTTATTGGTCTCTTTCTCTTTTGAACCCGATCGTCCCATCTGCTCAAAGTTACCATTTCCTAATTGATCCACAAAGTCGGTAATTAAAAGCGGACTTGTGCGTTTACATTGACTAGAAGGAACAACATAACCTCTAATTAATCCGGTAATAGAAGCAATCACATCTTCTAAATTTTTATCTTTTGCATAATGCAGATCATAAGCTTGATCTCTAAAGAGATGATGACGAATACAGTTTTGGCTGATGTACATTGGCGTTTCTTGAAAATTGATATCAGAGGCTTCTTTGCGGTATTTATAGCCCGTCTCGTCTTTAACTTTACCCGATAAATTAGTATAACCACGTAGTTTCGGTAATGTATGGTTATCGACTGTTTTACCATTGTCCCCCATTAACGTTGTGGGTCCATTCCAATTCACCACACCATAACCGAACGCTTTGATTTTAAAATCTACACTTTTAATACCTGTGACCTTATTCATGATTGTCTTCTCCTTGAGAGTGATTTAATAATTGTAGTTTGTCATAAGCAATCATGCCTATTGCTTGTTGACTACATATCGCATAATAGATGGCATGTTCATTGCGCTGCCCTACACCACCGACTTTATCTAAGTCATCAATGTGATAGCTTAAGTAAAGTGGATAATCAGGATCTCGGGCATATCTTTCTAACACTTGTTCTCTTAACTTGATTTTTTTCGCCGGAATTCCCTTCATAGGATGGCTTGGATCAACAATGCCCTGTTTTTGAGCAATAAATGGTAAAAGATCTCTTACAGCGGCCAAAGACTCTGTTAAATTATCGTATTCACTCATATCATCGAGCGGTGGCTCATACGCATAAGCATTCATAAAGATAGGATGCTGATAATCATCAAGATCTAACAAGGCTAATTGCACAAATCGACTATCGCCACGTAAAGAGTTTTTACTAATTCTTGTTTTCTGATCCTTAGTCTTATTTTTAACAACGACACTTGGCTCGGCTACTTTTTTACCTATTAATGTAATACTCTGTTTAATAGCTCTCTCTAAATCTTCTTGCGTCGCCCTAAACCCTAATTCAGAATGATAAAAGTCTTTATAAATCTGATATAACTCCGTCAATAAAAAAGTACGTTCTCCTATTTTTTCTTGTAGAAAGTCATACCAATGCTTGGTTGTCTGTAAGCTATTTAGTTGATTGAGAAAATAGGCTGATGTGCCAAGAGATTTACCATTTTTAACTGCTTCAGTAACGGCAATGGTTAAAATATTGGGATTTTTATTCTGCCCAAAGCGATCTAACCGCCCTAAGCGTTGCAACATATTTTCTGGTGATGTCATCTCTATCAACATCGCATCTGAAGAGATATTTAAAGATGCCTGAACAATAGGCCCACTTCTTAAAACAGCATATTTATGGGAGCCCTCTTTTTTAAAAGAATTGTAGACTTCATCAAATAATGTTCGTTTATCACTCTTCTTATATTTAGAGTGAAATAGGATGCTATTCTCTTGCTCTTTCTGATAGATAAAACCTAGCTGAGCTGTTAATGCTGTATTACTAATGACAAAGGTATTATTTTCGTAAGATTGGAAAAATGGATTGTTATCCAAAGATTTCTCATCATACTCAACAAATTGCAATTGATATTGGCTCGGATTAAAAGATGCCATTTCTACCACATCTTCAGAATTAATCCCTAAAATCTCTTTTAAGTAAAAATAGTGAGGCGTAGCCGACACTAGCAGAGTTTTTTTCTGATAGCTTTCATGCATATTTTTGTTTGCAATTAACTCCGCAAACAGAATATTAAAAATATCCATTGGAATATATTCATGAAACTCATCAAATACCACATGAGCTTGCATAAATGGAATTAAGCTATCAACACGGGTATGGCTCACAACTGATCCAAAAATTTGGTCTATCGTTGTGACAATGACATCTCCCGAAAAGTAATCCTCTTCTGGTGTTTCATTGCCCCATTCATTAGTATACTTAAATTCACCGGTAAAAATTTCAACATCCGCATCAGGGAGATAAGTTTCAATTAATTCTTGAAAGATTCCTTGGCAAACCTGAATTCTTGGACACACCCAGATAATTTGAGATGCCTTTTGTAAACGCGCCCACTCTAAAGCTATTCTTGTTTTACCACATCCAGCAGGACCTGCTAATACAGGGATATCACGCTTCTGACTCAGTACTTCAGCCATTTTATTTTGAGTTTGCGTTCTTTCACTCAGGGGGAATTTGGTAGAAGCCGATTCTAAATGGGGCATTAATAGAGAAACATCATCTTCCACCATATCCTCAATCAATGTATCTAAACGCCCCTCAGTAATGAGCGACATTAGATTTTCAGCGGTTTGTTGAGAAATCAATCGATCAGAACTAATCAGACAAGATCGTAAAAGATTATTATGCGCATTTTTTTGAATATTATTTCTCAGTCGTTCAAAGTCATCTGTCAAAGAATAACTCTTAAATTCTGCAAAAGTTTTTCCTTTATAGTGATATTCAAATTGCTCAAAAAGATCTGCTAATGCATCTACTGACCAATTTTGTCGAGTAATGAGAGATTCTCTATTTTGATATTGATCCGCAACTCTCTGTATCTCTTTGAGGAGTTCTTTTGTACCTACAATTAATTTTTGAAAAGCACTGCTATCTAAATTCTTTCGAAGATATTCATATGCCTTAAAAACCTCTTCAAAATCATCTGTTTTTCTAAAAGGTTTTGCATGGTGCCAATAGATTGTATGAATCAATGCTTCTTTTTGCCTTAAATTTAATCCCTGAAGCTCGGAATCAAAAATCGCTAATAAAATTGCGGAAATTTCATTATGTCTAGGATGCTTTTCAAATGTGAATTTCACATCAATGTGCTGACCATCATCTTCAGGATTTTTTTGCTTCCCTTTCCTCACCCAGTCTTGAAAATAGGGGTCAACTTTACCCAAATCATGCAAGCAACCTGCTAAAAAAGCTATTTGAGAAAGTTTCTGATACTCCTCATTATTAACCGTTTTTTTGAAGAGTGCTTCAGCAACCCAACCAACAGCAAAAAGGTGCTCTGCAAGAGGTTGCAATTGGGTATTAGCATATAATTCATTTTCTTTTGCTTTCATTGTTGTAATATCCATTATTAAGTCTTTCATTGTCCAATTCACCGGCACATATCCCATCTCATTAAAGCGGCTACGATTTCCTACAACCCATAAGAGATCACTTCTTGAACGAGAGCGTATCCAGTGACAACTGACAGCTGTATTTTTAGAGGCGGTGCGACGCAGAAGTTTCTTGACCATTAGTAAGCCTTCTTCTGTAATAATCGTTTGCCAAACATTATCACCAATGCGATTCGCGTAGGCATCTAATACACGCCGAGTACGATTTAATGCCTTCTTTTCACATTGACTAATAAAAGTCACCATCATCGTTTATAACCCTAAAGCTTAATTACTCACACCTTCTTTTTTCAGTGAATCTAAGCTGCCTATTTGGCAGTAAAATATATAAAGTAAAAAATACTTTTCTAAGCTGAATGTTAAATCAGTTATTAGACTATATTTCACTCAACATAAAAAATCAACCAGTATATTTTAATTTATAAATAAATTCTAAAATTAATGCCCCTTATCCGCCCACGAACGAAGAGCACCCTTTTTAACTTCCTCAAACATAAAATCGAGGCACTTATGTTGTGTAAATTTCTGCAATATCTGTTGCCTAAATTCTTGCTCTGTGGCTCGCTCTTTAGCACAGATAAAAGCCCATGGGAGTACTATCGAATCCTTAATGAGATCAGCTACATCAAAAACTAATGCGCCTCTTCTTGTCTTTCCGTGCATCACTGCAAAACCATGAGGAATTCCCAATACCCAAAGCGTACAAGCAGCTAGCCCATACGCAAGATAATTACCATGATTGAGGAAATCATTTGCATCATCATTTCCTTCATGATTACGACTAAAGTCATGCAGACCTGTCTGTTTTCCTACAATTTTATAGAGTTGCTTTGTTAAGAGCGCTTCTGCAAGAAGGAGATCTCCAACCCTATTTATTTTAGGAATCTTTGATTCAAATACGGATAAAGCAGCAGCTAAATCAGGAAGGTCGAACGTTAATCCCTCTTGATATAGATCTCGATCTTTCGCCCATACATGGCGAAGAAAATTGATACGTGACTCTTGAAAGGATTTTGCAATCACTAACCTTTTCTGCTCATCAAACCAAAATCCTAACCAACCTTGAAGATATTCCGTTGGTCGATACTCACTCTGTGGTGTCATCCATTCAATTTCCGTTCCCATAAAGAGAGGGGTGCCACCGCCACCACAAAAGCCGATTAAGACACCTGCTGACGCAAGCATTCTAACTGCGGCTTGCGTAATCGATGTACCCGTTCCAAGTAAAATTACGGTCGTATTGGCAATCGGAATATTGTAGTAATGATTCTCCCGCTTCGCCTCTGTAAGATAGAGAACACGTCCATCTTTCTGCATCACTCGACAATATTCCAAATAATAGATATTCGCACGCTTCGAATGAAGAATCGCTTTCAAATCAGAACCATGTAGATAATCCATAATTAACCTCTACCTAATCGCTTCATTTTTAAGGAGGTATAACAAGATGCATTGTAAGATGCATTACTAGATACAATAAAATAATGCTGGATACCCTCTATTCTCACAATAACAAAAAATAGATATATTGTATTAACAAATATCATTATTAAAATAATAAATCCTATAAAAGGGCGGAATCTAATTCCTAGCGCAACACTGACTTAAGGAGTAAAATGTTGCCATGAATTATTCAAGATTATCACTTAATGAACGCATCAACATTGAAGTTGGGATAAAACTCAATAAAAGTGTTCGAA
>NZ_NEFF01000005.1 GCF_002252045.1 Ignatzschineria sp. F8392
TTCGAACACTTTTATTGAGTTTTATCCCAACTTCAATGTTGATGCGTTCATTAAGTGATAATCTTGAATAATTCATGGCAACATTTTACTCCTTAAGTCAGTGTTGCGCTAGGAATTAGATTCCGCCTTAACATTCATCAAAATTAATTAAAAATAGATAAAGAGATGAGAAAAAAAGGTCAGAAAAATATTCCCCCAAAAAAGAATCATCCACAATCAGAGAGCGATCGCGCCTATATTCAAAAAAAGATCCCCAATGGCGTTCCCATCAAGATGTGGGCAAAAGGGGTTCCATTTGATGAACAGACAAAAAAGCAACTATCTGATACAGCGCAGGTACCTATTATTTTTCGCCATATCGCGGCAATGCCAGATGCTCATATGGGAATGGGCTCCACTGTCGGATCTGTTATTCCTACTAAAAAAGCGATTATCCCAGCAGCCGTCGGCGTTGATATAGGTTGTGGAATGATTGCAGTTCTAACCTCTTTAACTGCGGCAGATATGCCCGATAATCTCTACCCTATTCGTCTTGCGATTGAAGAAGCAGTTCCGCATGGTAGAACAGTAGGTAGAGGCCGAAGAGATATTGGTAGCTGGCAGGAGCCTCCAAAGATAGTGGATCACTATTGGCAACAACTACTTCCTAACTTCCAGAAAATTACAGCGAAATATCCTAAATTAGAGAAGAGCAATCATTATCATCATCTTGGCACGCTTGGAACAGGAAATCACTTTATAGAACTCTGTACTGATGAGTTAGATCGAATCTGGATTATGCTTCATAGTGGATCTCGAGGTGTTGGTAATGCCATCGGCACTTTCTTTATCGCTCAAGCAAAAAAGGATATGGAGAGCCATATTGCCAATCTTCCCCACAAAGATCTTGCCTATCTCAAAGAGGGGACAAAACACTTCGAAGATTATGTTGAAGCTGTTGAGTGGGCGCAAAACTATGCTCATCTTAACCGAGAGGTGATGATGAAAAATAGTATCGAAGCGCTACGTAAGGTGATTAAAAAACCTTTTACAACAACCTCCATCGCTGTCAATTGCCACCACAACTATGTTCAAAAAGAGCAACACTTTGGCGAGGAGATCTATGTTACACGAAAAGGGGCTGTTTCTGCCCGCAAAGGTGAATTAGGGATCATTCCAGGATCGATGGGCGCTAAAAGTTATATTGTTCGGGGCTTAGGAAATCCTGATAGCTTTCACTCCTGCTCCCATGGTGCCGGCAGAGTGATGAGCCGAACCGAGGCTAAAAAACGTTTTACTATAGAGGATCAAAAGAGAGCAACTCAAGGGATTGAATGCAGAAAAGATAGAGAGGTGATCGATGAGATCCCGATGGCTTATAAAGATATTGATGCCGTCATGGCTGCGCAAAAAGATCTTGTTGAGATTGTGCATACCTTAAAGCAGATCGTTTGTGTGAAGGGATAAAAAAACCGACACCTTAGTGTCGGCTCTTTCTGGGCTTATAGAAGAAACTTTCGATTAAAATATCTCAAGATAAGATATCAACCTAACCACCCGACTCCAACTCCAATTCTAAAAGCAATGCTTGCAAAAATTAGGCAGAGTATGGTACGGATAAACCAGATCACCAATATTTGCCAAAATTTTACAGGGATCTTTGTTGCTAAAATACAAGGGACACTTCCCGAGAGAAAGAGCACACTACCGATTGATGTCACAGCAGCAATATAACGAATAGAGAGATCTGCTTCGTTGAGTAAAATTGCCGGCAAGAACATCTCTGCTAATCCTGATGCAATTGCACCACTATGTTCAGAGGCTCCCTCTAATCCTGTTATTAAGAGTGCCGGCTTTAAAACAACGCCGATCCAATCAAATAGGGGTGTATATTTTGAGAGAATGAGCCCGGTAAATCCGATAGCTAAAATTGAAGGCGCAACAACCGATGACATCTTTAAACCATCTTTGAAGTTTCTCCAAAGAGAGATAAAGAGCCCTGGATTTGCTTCATATTGTGAAATTGCGAGATCTTTTGCATGCGCTAAACGACTCTGATCTGCACCACTATCTGGTAAAGGATTTTCAGCTCTATTATCGAGACGTGATATCGGTGGGATATAAGCTGTGATCGTTGTTGTTAAAAAAGTAATCAGAAAGGTACTCCAGAAAAAGAAGTTCCAAGCACCCATGAGATTCATCGTTTTAGCTACAATAATCATAAATGTCGCCGAGACTGTTGAAAACCCTGTTGCAACAATCATTGCCTCTCTTAGAGAGTATTTTCCCTGACGATAGACACGATCTGTAATCAATAAACCAATGGAATAACTCCCTACAAACGATGCAACAGCATCAATAGCAGATCCTCCCGGCGTTCTAAATAGAGGACGCATTAAACGCTCCATAAAGACAGCAACAAATTCTAAAAAACCAAAACCTAATAGAAATGTTAATGCTACTGCTCCAACAGGAATTAAGAGCCCCACCGATAATGCTAGCTTTTCAAACAGAAAAGGTAACATATCGGGCGTCATCGCCCAAGCAGGGGCCCATCCTGTTAAATAGAGAATGGCTAAAATAAACCCTAATACTTTAAATGCAGAGAAAATCTTCTCGCTTATAGAGTTTTTATAATTCCCTGAAATATAGGGATAGAAGGCCCCAAACGCCATAATCAACATAATCGCAGTTAAAGCAAAGGGACGCATTTGATGGATCACAAAGCCAGCGATATGATCCAACATAATGGTCTCTTTTCCCCCAATATCGATTGAGATAAAAAAGAGCGCAACTCCCACCAAACTGTAGAGAAAAACTCGGGTTAACATCAAGCGCTCCGAACCTTTCTTCTTTCTATTCTCTCTTAAAACATCATCCATATCATCTTCCTCCGATTAAATTCTATCGTTATACTTATCGCCATTTTTTCGTCACTTTTATCATTATATTTATTGTTATATTGTCTTGTATGTTGACTTTTGTTGACGCTTGCTATTTTGATAGCTACTTTATGACTATTACTGCCACTCATCTCTAACCAGTGTTCTCTATCTCTAAAAGTAGCTATCGTGATCCCTTATAATCACGCTTAATCCTCTAACAGAGATCCGTGATTTCAGAACCTTGATAGATCACTCTATTATTTAATGTACCGCCTAACCAATAACTCAGTTCTGCAGGGTGAGTGACATCCCAAGCAACAAAGTTGGCTAATTTACCAACCTCTAACGAACCCTCATCTTCTTCTATACCTAGTGCAAAAGCTGCATTATAGGTCACGCCTGCTAATGTCTCTTCTGGGGTAAGTTTAAATAGTGTGCATCCCATATTGAGTGCTAAACGGAGTGAAAGAAGTGGAGATGTTCCGGGATTGAGATCCGTTGAAAGTGCGATCTTAACACCCTCTCGCTTAAATGCATCAATGGGGGGATATTGTGTTTCTCTTAACATATAAAATGCGCCCGGAAGAAGAACCGCTACCGTTCCTGATTTCGCCATCGCTTTTGCATCAGAATCATCCGCATACTCCATATGATCTGCTGACAATGCGCCATATTTTGCAGCTAATGTTGAACCGTGCAGAGATGAGAGTTGTTCCGCGTGCAATTTAATCGGAATATTATAGTTTTGAGCGGCGATAAAGAGCCTCTCCACCTGCGCAGGGGAGAAAGCGATATGTTCACAAAAGGCATCGAGCGCATCAATGTTACACTGCTCAACAACTTTCGGAAGAACCTCTTCAATCACATAATCGATATAATGATCTGAATCATCCCCAAACTCTTTAGGAAGTGCATGAGCGGCTAAAAAAGTAGTATGGATGGAGATCGGCATCGTCTCTTTTAAGCGCGCAATCACCGAGAGCATCTTTAATTCAGACTCTAGATCTAAGCCATAACCAGATTTAATCTCAACGGTTGTCACACCATCTGCCATCAGATGCTCGATCCGTCTTTTAGCAGTGTAAAAGAGCTCCTCTTCTGAGGCCTGACGCGTTGCATTAACTGTACTCTGAATACCTCCACCACGTTTAGCAATCTCTGTATAACTAACCCCTTCTAAACGCGCTTCAAATTCCTCACTACGATTTCCACCAAATACTAGATGGGTATGACAATCGATCAAGCCGGGGGTGACCAATCGACCTTCAAGATCGATTTTTTCATAATCGCCATCCACATCAGTCAATTGAGCCTCAGGACCGATCCATTGAATTTTTTGATCATTAGTCACAATAACCCCTTTTTCGATCAGATTATAGTGTCCATCAGCCATAGTGACGATCTGACAGTTATGCCAAATTTTTTGATTCTTATCTCGATTCTCCATTCTCTACTCTCCTCTTTTTTCTTTCTTCTCTCTTCATCTTCTCTGCTCTTTCTCTTCTTTTAGAGCCGTTACAACCCTCGTGTAAACTCCCAAATAAAACGAGCCGCAACCCGCGCGCATAGATCATCATGATCACGTGATGGAAGATACTCTACAAAATCGAGAGCTTGTAATTTGCCACTCTCTTTAATCTTCTTCCCCAAATGGAGATAGAGTTGAGGGTCAACACCTAAAGATGCAGGTGCCGATACCGCAAACATACTACTTGGCGGTAGCGCATCGAGATCAAAACTGAGATAGATTAGATCGACTTTTTCTAAAAATGCTTCCAATTGAGCCTCAAGTGATGGGAGATTTCCCAAGTGGCACTCATAATCCCAAATGATCTCTGTTCCACTACTATGAGCCGTCTCTAGAAGAGAGCCTGTATTTCCAACTTCACTTGCACCAATACAGAGATAATGAAAGGGGCGATTCTCTCTTTGACAATACTCTTGTAACTCTCTAAAAGGTGTCCCCGAGGTTGATTCCGCAGCTAGGCGCATATCGAGATGGGCATCAAAATTGATAATTCCTATCTTTGCATCACGATCACTCTTATAGAGTCCTAATCCATGGGCATAGGCTGTTTCATGCCCACCCCCTAACACCACTGTTTTATTGTGACTTCTCTGTAGTAAGACAACAAGATCTGTTAAGGCATTTTGAGTAGCTTCAAGAGATTCTCGATAATGAATCGTGCCGCAATCTATCAACTTTTCATGCCCTTGATGCGCAGCAAAATTAGCAAAAACTCTTCGTAGCTGATCTGGTGCTTCTGCCGCCCCCACCCTTCCACGATTTCGCTTAACGCCTTCATCACAGGCAAAGCCAATGAGAGCATTTCGCTCACTAAAGTTAAATTGAGGCTCTTCTACAATAGGAACAACTTGGAACATCCGCTTTGCAGCCTGACTCTCATGGCTATCATCGCGTCCTGTCCAGATCTCATTCGCTGTTTTTTGCCAAAAATTTATCATCTTTCCCTCACTTATAGATCTCTATCCATCTCTTTACATCTTTATAGCGCTTAAACAGAAAAATGATATTCCCCAATGACTCTCCTCCCCTTTTCTTCATCAGCATAATCAATAGATATCGCCTTTAATAGTAATCTTTACATGGGATAATCTTTACATAAAACTTTGTATGAAAACCTTATATGGAAGACTTATATGAAAGCTTTGGATAAAGACTCATGCTATTAGAAGATCAGTAGAAAGAAGAGACTCATTAGAGAATATCGATCAGCTCTATGATAAGCCCTATCAATGATCCGATAGGTCTATTTCACCATCGGTAGATTTAAGCCTTGCTCTTTTGCACACTCAATAGCAATCTCATAGCCTGCATCTGCATGACGCATCACGCCGGTAGCAGGATCGTTTGTCAATACGCGCGCAATTCTTTCCGCCGCTTCATCTGTACCATCACAAACAATCACGACTCCAGAATGTTGAGAGAAGCCCATACCAACACCCCCTCCATGATGGAGAGATACCCATGTTGCACCGCCTGCAGTATTGAGTAACGCATTGAGTAGTGGCCAATCTGAAACGGTATCTGAACCATCTTTCATCGCTTCAGTTTCACGGTGCGGACTAGATACAGATCCTGAGTCGAGGTGGTCACGACCAATCACTATCGGTGCCGAAAGCTCACCACTACGAACCATCTCATTAAATGCAAGACCGAGTTTCGCACGATCGCCTAAACCAACCCAGCAGATACGTGCCGGCAATCCTTGGAAATGGATACGCTCTTTTGCCATATCTAACCAGCGATGGAGAGACTCATTATCGGGAAGTAACTCTTTCACTTTCGCATCGGTCTTATAGATATCCTCTGGATCTCCCGAAAGCGCAACCCATCTAAATGGACCGATACCACGGCAGAAGAGTGGGCGAATATAAGCCGGTACAAATCCTGGGAAATCGAAAGCATTCTCAACGCCGACATCTTTCGCCATTTGACGAATATTATTACCATAGTCAAAGGTTGGCACGCCCATTTCTTGGAAGGCTAACATCGCTTCAACATGTTTACCCATCGATTCTTTTGCTCTTTGCACTGTTCCGGCAGGATCAGTTTTTGCCGCCTCTTTATACTCTTCCCATGTCATGCCAATAGGTAGATAACCGTGAAGTGGGTCGTGTGCGCTCGTCTGGTCAGTCACCATATCAGGACGAACACCACGACGAACAAGCTCCGGTAAAATCTCTGCAGCATTCCCATGAAGTGCAATCGAGATCGCTTTACCTTCTTGAGTATATTTTTCAAGACGCGCTAATGCATCATCAAGATCATCTGCTTGCTCATCAACATATCCTGTACGAAGACGGAAATCGATACTCGATTGTTGACACTCAATATTGAGAGAAGCAGCTCCAGCTAGCGTTGCTGCAAGCGGTTGAGCACCCCCCATACCGCCTAAACCGGCAGTTAAAATCCATTTTCCTTCTAAAGAACCACCATAATGTTGACGCCCAGCTTCCACAAAGGTCTCATAGGTTCCTTGAACAATTCCTTGGCTACCGATATAGATCCAGCTACCTGCTGTCATCTGTCCGTACATCATTAAGCCCTTCTTATCGAGCTCATTGAAATGCTCCCAATTTGCCCAATGGGGGACAATATTGGAGTTTGCGATTAAGACGCGCGGCGCATCCTTATGGGTCTTAAAGACACCTACAGGTTTACCTGATTGCACAAGGAGTGTTTCATCTGCTTCAAGCGCTTTTAATGTCTCAACGATCTTATCAAAACACTCCCAATCACGAGCTGCTCGGCCAATTCCCCCATAAACAACAAGCTCTTTAGGGTTCTCTGCAACATCAGGATCGAGGTTATTCATCAACATTCTAAGAGCGGCTTCTGTCAGCCAATTCTTAGCATTTAATTCTGTTCCTCTCGGTGCGCGAATCTCGACATCTCTATAACGATCATTATTATTAGACATAACTCTTATCCTCCAAACTAAGATTGTGTGATGTGACCTCCTTATGGAGATCACCTCTATTCGATCGAAGCTTTATATATTTAAAGCATGGGATTTAGAGATTTGAATAGTGGTCTTGAGTATTGATCTACTCTCGCCCTGAGTCTCCTCCCTAAACCCGACACCTAAAGCTTCAAATTTTTAATCAATTTCTTTCTTTTCATTTTTAGCTCTGAAGCTAATTTCATTATATACATAGCTATTTCTAAATGTCTATACATTTAATTATTGTATAGACATTAAGATGTCTAATATCACGAAACACTTTGATAATAGAGAGATACAATCATTCTTAAAGCCAGAAAAAACCCCATAAAAACTCGATTTTTACATGAGATAATAATGAATTAGACCAAGTTGTGGGCTATAATTTGCCTACTCATTCATTCAGTGCCGGAAAAATATGCATGTCGATCCCAATATATAAAAAAGTTCAGAACTATATTCTTGAAAAGATAGAAAATAATGAATATAGCGAAGGTGAACAAATCCCTACAGAACAGGAGTTATCACAGCTCTTTAATGCGAGTCGAATGACCATTAATCGAGCGATTACAGAGCTCAGTAGACAAAATATTCTTAAAAGGATTCAAGGAAGTGGCACTTTTGTAATGCCAAAGAAAGCGAGCTCTCAACCATTAACTGTTGTCGATATTGTCGGTGAGATCGAGAATCGTGGTAATCGCCATCGTGCTGAGATCATTGCACAAAAATTATTGCCGGCAAGTGGTTTGGTGGCGAAAAAATTGGAAGTACCGATCGAATCGACCCTCTATTTCTGCCATATTATCCACTTTGAGAATGATCTTCCCTTAGCGGTTGAGAAGCGTTATATTCCCCATCATCTTGTCCCTAACTTTTTTGAGCAAGATTTCTTAAAAATATCCCCAAGTGGATTTCTTTTAAAGAATTATGACCTGACAGAGATGGAGCATTCAATAGAAGCAACGATCGCAGATGAGACCTTAAGTCGCTACCTCAAAGTAGAATTAGGTTCTGCTTGCCTCGATATTAAACGGAGAACCTGGAGCTCAATCGGTCTTATCAGCTATGCTGAATTTATCTACCCCGCTTCTCGCTATCGCCTGCACTCTCGCATGCGTGTCGATGAATATATGCGCTTAGGCATTCCGATGGATTCAATCTAATCTCTCCCCAATCTCTCGTCTTCCCCCGACCACTCTCTCTGATCATCTCTCCCCTATTTCTTAACCCACACATCTTAACCCATACAAAAAAGCCATACACTCTAACCGCTGAGTGTATGGCTTTGTACTTATTCCTTTACTTATTCCTTATAATTTATCTCTTATAATCTCTCAATCATAGAGATTCAAATCTCGCATTACATCATTCCTAAGAAAGTCGGTAATCCAAGTGAGATGAAAGGAATATATGTAATCAAGAGCAGGAAGAAGATAAGAATCATCAACCATGGCAATGCTGCTCTAATCGTACTTGTGATAGGCATTCCCGTTACAGCTGAAGAGACGAAGAGGTTAAGACCAATAGGCGGTGTAATTAACCCGATCTCCATATTCACAACCATAATAATCCCTAGATGAATAGGATCGATACCAAGCTCCATCGCGATGGGGAAGAAGATAGGTGCCAAAATCAGAATAACGGCTGATGGCTCCATAAAACTTCCTGCAATAAGCAAGACGATATTGACAATCACTAAGAACATCCATGGAGAGAAGCCCATCTCAATCACCCAACTTGCGATCGATTGTGGAATCTGCTCTGTAGTTAAAACATGGGCAAAGAGCATGGCGTTAGCAATGATAAACATCAACATCACCGTCATCTTACCCGACTCTAACATCACCTTCGAAAAGTCACTAATCCGCATATCTTTATAGACAAAAAGTGCTACAAACATCGAATAGACAGCTGCAACAGCCGCCGCTTCAGTAGGTGTATACATTCCGCTATAGATACCCCCTAAAATGATCACCATAAGGAGCAATCCCCAAAGCGCACGTCTAAATGCGACAAACCACTCTTTAACACTGACGCGAGGTTGTGCTGGTAGCTTTTTAATACGCGCAACAATATAGATCGCCGCCATTAATGCTACCCCTAAAAGTAAGCCTGGGACAACACCGGCCATAAACATCTTACCAACCGATTGCTCTGTAGCAGCGGCATAAACAACCATTACGATTGAAGGAGGAATTAAGATTCCCAATGTTCCGGCATTACAGATAATTCCAGCACCAAACTCTTTGCTATAACCTGATTTAACCATGCCGGCAATAGCAATTGAACCTACGGCGGCAACTGTTGCAGGACTTGAGCCCGATAGTGCTGCAAAGAGCATACAAGCAAGGACTGAACCGATTGCAAGCCCCCCTCTAATATGGCCGACACAAGCATTGGCAAAATCAATTAAGCGTTGAGCTACCCCACCCGTTGTCATAAAAGCACCCGCAATCAAGAAGAATGGGATCGCTAAAAGGGTTGAATGTTCAGATGTCTCAAACATCTTAATCGCTAAACTGCGGGGCGAATCAGGACTGAAGAAGATAATAGTTAATGCACTCGATAACCCAAGAGAAATGGCAACCGGAACACCGATCAACATTAGGGCAAAGAGCAACACAAATAAGAATAATATGGTCATTTTTTCGCTCCTAATTGATCATCTGCCAACTCAATATGCTCAGCATGTGCAATCTCTTCGAGGGCATCTTTTGCCTCATCTGCAAGACCTAAACCATCTTGTTGATGAGTAATAATTTTATATCCGATCTCAAGATAACGCAGAATTAGAAGGAGAAAACCGATGGGAACAATCATCGTAATATGCCAACGTCTAATCCCAAAACGATCGAGATCTTCGGCTAAAGTTCCAAGTTTGTAGAAATTAAGCACCCAATCTAAGCTAGCAAAGAGCATAATTCCACCATATAGGAGACATGCTCCTAGACCAATATAGGCTAGAAAACGCTTTATCGGCTTATGAAATAATTTAACTAAGGCATCGACACCAATATGCCCGCCGATACGCACGCCATACGACATACAGAAGAAGATTAACCAAGCAAAACAGGCTGCGGTAAAGCGATTAGACCAGTTCATTGAGGTTGCAAGATCCATCATTGCATCCCCTACATCGAGGAAAAAATCTTCCAATTTTGATGGCTCATCCCCGGCAACCCAATCCGCTAAGCTATAAAAGGGGGTATAGAGATTATTGAGCATCGTATAGATAAAAGTCACGAAGGTCATCGCGCTTAAAATGAGAACTGTGACAAATTTTTCAATCTGCTGCCAGCCCCTATCAAGTTTTTGATATGTACTGATAAACATTCGAAATCCTCTCTTTTTTTACATACAGGGATCAACTCCCCCTAGCCAATAGTAATGCGGTAGTAATGCAATGCATAATCAATAGTAGTTAATCTATTGTTCGGCTAAGGGGAGTGATTAAATTTTGATGATATTAAGAAGGGGTTTCTACTGCGGATTATTCGATTGAAGTGCCGCTTCAATTAACTCAGCACCCACCTGATCTTGGAATTTCTCCCATACAGGACGAACCGCATCACGCCATGCTTCACGCTGCTCTGGAGTTAGGTAGATAATCTCTGTTGTACCAGCATCAATAATACTCTGCTTATCACGCTCGTTAAGTGCAGCTGCTTGATTATTCACCTCTACCGTTACTTCCGCAATAATATCGGTCAATTCATTACGAACATTCTCTGGTAATCCATTCCAGAAATCGGTATTTGTGATCAACATATAATCGAGAACACCGTGATTTGATTCAGTAATGTGAGATTGTACTTCATGAATTTTTTGTGAGTAGATATTGGTGTATGGGTTCTCTGCACCATTTACAACCCCTGTTTGTAACCCTTGATACATCTCAGCAAACGCCATTTTACGAGGATTTGCACGAAGTGCTTTAAATTGCTCATCTAATACCGCTGAGTTTTGTACACGGAATTTAAGACCACGAGCATCTCTTGGAACATGAAGTGCTTTATTGGCAGAGAGCTGTTTCAAGCCATTATGCCAATAGCCAAGACCGGTAATTCCTTTATCTTCCATACTTGTTAGAAGTGATTGCCCTGCTTCAGATTGCTGGAATCGATCTAATGCTTCCATATTATCGAAGAGGAAGGGGAGGTCGAAGAGTTGAATCTTCTTCTGGAAATGCTCAAACTTTGCAAGAGAAGGAGCCAAAATATGAACATCCCCTACAAGCAATGCATCCATCTCTTGCCCATCACCATAGAGTGATGAGTTAGGATAGACCTCTACCTGCACTTGTCCTGGAAGACGCTCTTCCGCTAGTTTCTTAAAGAGTAATGCGCCCTGCCCTTTAGGGGTGGTATCAGCAACAACATGTGAGAATTTAATCACAATCGGCTCATCCGCATGTGAAAAACCCATGATTAAACCACCTACTAACACAGAAGTGGCGATTAACCGTTGAATTAAACGATTCATAAATCCTCCTAAGATATTATGATTATTTTGTTGATATAGATTTTTAATATATTAAAAATATTAAGAATATTGAACAGTGGGAGATATCAGACGATAAAGTCGAAGCAGAAAAGTTTAAGAGAGGTAATTATTTGAAAATATCATGATACAGGAGATGTAACATGCAACTTAAATGGGATGCTAGAGTAGCCCCCAATATTATCCATAGTGCTGTAATCAGCCCTATTTCTCCTCCATCCAATATTTTCGACATCTTACCGTGTCTTTTACTTTTAACGCACTAACGGCGCTGATCGATCTTAGATCTTTGTGATACATCTCTTAAAGAGATTTACTCTAACACTTAAATTGAACATAGCATAAAACATCTAAGAGATAGAAAATATTTTATGGGTAAAATTAACCTAGATCACCTCTTAAAAGTCTTATACCACATAATTCAAGGATATAGACTTTTCCCAGTTGCATCGATTGCGACAATAAGAGGCAACTTTTTAACCTCTAAACGCCGAATCGCCTCAGGGCCAAGATCCTCAAAAGCGATCACCTCTGCTGCAAGAACACATTTGCCCATTAAGGCCGCTACGCCTCCGATTGCAGCAAAGTAGACTCCTTGATTTTCTTTTATCGCTTCAATCACCTCTTGACTGCGACTTCCCTTACCTATCATCGCGACTAATCCCGCCTCAATCAATTGAGGAGAGTAAGCATCCATACGGCTTGCTGTTGTTGGGCCCACAGAACCGATCGCCTCTCCCGGCTTAGGAGGACAAGGTCCGGCGTAATAGATTACCTCTCCTCCAACCTCTATCGGCAGCGACTCTCCCCGGGAGAGCATCTCACTCATCCGTTTATGTGCAGCATCGCGACCGGTATAGAGAGAACCGGTCAAATAGACTAGATCTCCTGCTTTAAGCGTTGTTAAAACCTCCTGTGTCAGTGGAAGTGTCAACTCCTTGCTCGCTCCTTGCCCACCTGATTGTCCATCTAATTGCTCATCTGATCGTTCATTTGATCGCTCATTTGATTGCTTCATTAATTCCTCCGATCTTATTGATTCTATCAACTTCATCTTCTCCCTTAGCTGAATTGATTATCGATACATTAGTTATTGATGTATTAAATATTGATGTACTAGTTATCTATAAATTGGTTTAAGCTACTTTAAGCTACTTTCCCCACCGATACTCTTAAGATAACCGGCAATCACCTTAATGCTGCTATAAGACCCCTTCTGCATGGCGATTAGCATGGCAACCAATATTCACAGCAACAGGAAGACCGGCAATATGGGTTGGATAGAGATTGATATTGACAGCTAATGCTGTCGTTCTTCCGCCAAAGCCAGCAGGACCAATCTCAAGAGCATTAATCTTCTCCAATAATTCTGCTTCAAGCGCCGCTAAAAAGGGATCTTCATGATCAATATCGATCGGTTTTAAGAGCGCCTTTTTACTCAAGAGTGCCGCTTTCTCCATTGTTCCGCCTACGCCGATACCAACAATAATTGGGGGGCAAGGATTCGATCCGGCCTCTTTGACCACCTGTAAAATAAATGCCTTGACGCCCTCTAAGCCATCACTCGGCTTTAACATCTTCAGCTGGCTCATATTTTCACTCCCAAATCCTTTAGGGGAGACGGTTATCTTCAACTGATCGCCGGCAACAATATCATAGTGGATAACGCCGGGGGTATTATCACCGGTATTGACCCGATCAAAAGGGCTCTTTACCACAGAATTACGCAGATATCCTCGACGATACCCTTCCCGAATTCCAGCATTAATCGCATCTTCTAATAATCCACCCTCGATATGAAGATCCTGCCCTAATTCCACAAAAACAACTGTCTGCCCGGTATCTTGGCACATTGGGCGCCGCTCCCGCTTAGCAAGGTCCGCATTCTCAATAATCGTCTGTAAAATATTACGCCCTAAAGGAGAGCTCTCATTTTGCATACAATCACCAAGGCATTGATAAATATCATCACTCAATGAGGTATTTGCCTCAATAGAGAGCTCTGCCACCAAGTCGGTAATAGCGGCGACATTAATTTTACGCATTACTCCCCTCCTCTGTTGAGTTGACTGAAGAAGCTAATTGAAACTGAAAATTGACAAGTGGGCGATGTTGCTGTGCGCCGTAAACATCCTTCTCCCCTAAAGCACCTGAAGAGATTGGCCGAATGATTGTGATCTTCAATGCTTTTGCCGGATCAAAATAGACAACATTGAGAACCTGGTCGGGCGTGATGCCATAGAGATCTGCAAAAGATTCAGGAGTGATAATCTTCGCTGCCTTACAGCGCTGATAAAATGCCTCTTCAATAAAGATAATATCGAAGCAGAGTTCAAAGGGGCCGGCATTCTTACTCCGTATTACCGAGGCAACCTCTCGTAGAGTGTAAGTGGTCATCGCTTGTGATGCGCCTTGATGATCTTGATGATCTTGACTATCTTGTTTTCGAGTTAACATCCTACTCCTCCCCCAATAGCTCTTTGAATACTGCATTGAATGGCGTTTTGAATAATTTTTATAGAGCAGTTAAAGAACTGCACTTTTTCTAATTTTTCTAAATTATGGCGTCGATTCATCCCTATTTACCCCCATCAATCTCAAGATATTCAATAGGGAAAAGCTGACTCTCCGACTCAACTTCTAATAGATGATAGAGTGAAAATTGGTAGACCTCTCCCATCTCTGCATCTGAAGGGGAGAATGGAAATGCGAGATTACCGGCTGTTGAGATTCGGCCTTCATAACCAAAGTGAAGCGCTGTACTTCGCGCAAAACCACAGATCGCATTCGCTTCCTTTTGTGTCTGAGCACATGCTTCAATAATGATCCCTAACTCCTGAGGAGCCCTATTTTCATCTGCTCGCTCCGGCAGAAGAGCGATTCCATCTCGTCCATAAATATTGAAGTTGAGATGGAACTCTCCAAAATTACTTGCGGAAAAGTTATCAATCACTCGCTCTTTTACCGCTGCTAAAATCTCCTCAATCTTCTCAATCATTATTGGATCAGAGACACCGGCGATAGAGATTGTGCGATAACCGATCTTTCTTGCCCCTTCCAGTTTAATGCAATACGTTTCACTAGGATCGAAAGTTGTACCACTTACGGCAACCCGACGCTCATCAATTTGAGTAAATTTTGAACCTGTTAAATTGAGCGCTCCCCCAGGACCAGGAAGATGGTAAGGATCTGACTTTTCATAGAGCGTGTGGGCGGCAACTGAGAGTGTTGTACAACGACGATTATCAGCTAATGGTTCAACAATAAAATGATCATTCCTCAATGTGCCTAACATGCTATCACTGCCACTTCCAGGGAGTGCTGCAATTGCTGCACACTCTAAAATTTTACCAAGATGAAGTGATAAAGCGCGATCAAAGCCCTCTCGGATTGCAAAAGCAGCAAAAACAGAAGGATCATAGGCTCTACCTGCCAAAATGAGGTCTACGCCCTGATCGAGAGCCTCAATAAATGGGGTTTCTCCCATCTGCCCAACAATCGCACTACTTGCTAATAACATCTCTTCGGTTAATGCTTCTGCCGGTGCTAAAGGAGTAATCTTTCCGGCTCTTAGTGCGCTTAAGAGTGATTCTTTTGGTAATTCACTGTTGATCACCGCTATTTTTAATTTAAGATGCACTTCCGCTAAGATCTCTTTAATAATCTCCAAGGTGAGCTGTAGATGAGATGCCGCACCAGCACCACCAGCCGAACCGATAATAATAGGTATCCCCGCCTCTTTTGCGGCCGGAATCATAATTTTCAGATCTCGTTTAACCGCCGCTCGATCGGTAAATGATTCTCCACTTCCGAGATAGTAAGGCCCAGGATCGGTTGAACCGGCATCAACGGCAATCACGTGGGGATGACGCGCCATCCCTTGCTCAAATGAACTCAATGGAAAACCATATCCCAAAATCGCCGTGGGAGATAATATCCGTAACTCCTCTAAAGCGCCCTCTTTCTGCAGTTTCTCTGCCATCTCTCCTCCTAGTATCTATTTTCTAGTATCTATTAATAGATATCTCGATATGCCTATATTATTTGTGTGTTTGTGTGTTTGTGTGTTTGCATATTTATATGTTTATACGACGTCTATACGTCTATAGATCTCTATTTCTATATATATCTATATATGTTTTATGTATGTTCTATCTATGTCTAATATTGTTGATCATCCCGCTATTCACTGACGGCAAAATACTCTAAACAGAGTGAAGCGATAATCTTACTCAAGGTCTCCTCTGTATTGGTCATGACCCGTTTATTGGAAGTAGCAATATAGAGATTGGTGATCAGAGAAGTACTATGAATTCGATGCATCTGAATATTTTTCTGCTCCTCTTTGGGAAGCAGATCAATACCTTTACTTGAAAAAATAGTGCAACCCATCGCCTTTGCTACCAATTCGAAAGTTGTTCGAACACTATTGACCTCCAAAATCAGATTTGGCTTACACGCTAATTTAATCATCTCTGTCTCAATGAGACGTCGATGCCCATTGGGATATGCCGGCAATATCAGTGGTAATACGGCAGCTTTCGCCAATGAAATCCCCTGCTCCGTTGCCTCGATCTTCATGGAGCGTGGCGCTATTAGATAGAGACTCTCCTTTAAGAGAAAAACAGCATCAAGATCTTGCATATGAACAGGATTGTAGATTAATCCCATATCGATTCTACCGGTAATGATCCCCTCTTCAATAGAGACTGTTGATTCCTCAATAACACGTAATTTTGCCTTCGGCATCAACTCATGAAAGGTACGAATAATGGGAACTGAAAAGTAACGCGCTAAAGTGGGAGGAAAACCAAGAGAGACATTCCCCGCAAGCTCAGCTCCAGAAACCGACTCTACCGCCTTTTCTAACTGCGTTAAAATTTTGCGGCAATGCTCTAAAAAGAGATATCCCGATTCAGTTAATGTGACACCACGCCCATCTCGAATCAGTAGATTCTTACCTAAATCGACCTCTAACTGACGAATCTGCCGACTCAATACAGAGGCAGAGATATCGAGATGATTCGATGCTCGAGTAAAGCTGCCAAATTCTGCTACATGGGTAAAGTAACGTAACTGTTTTAACTCTACCCGATCACTCTTTCTCATCCATCTCTCCTAATATGAGCGCTCTTCTGGGGGGATATAGGCCACTTCATCAGTTAAAGTGAAGTTTCTAACCGGACGATAATCGATCGACACATCACCTTCGGCATCAACCCACGCTAATGTATGCTTCATCCAATCTTGATCATCCCGCTTTGGAAAATCTTCGCGCGCATGAGCTCCGCGCGATTCCTGACGATTATATGCAGAGGCAACAGTTGTTAATGAACATGCTAAGAGGTTTGCAAGCTCTAAAGTCTCTACAAGATCTGAATTCCAGATAAGGCTACGATCATAAACTTTAATCTCTTTAAATTGTTGATACGCCTCTAAAATAGCATCATAGCCCTCTTTAAGAGTCTCCTCAGTTCTAAAGACCGCAACATCTTTCTGCATTGCTCGTTGCATCTGATCCCGAAGTTGTGCAGTGGCAATAGTCCCATCAGCAAAACGAATCTCATCAAATCGTTTTAGGCGATCAATGACAATCTCTGCCGGAATCTCAGGCGTAGCGCTTTGAGGATCGATAATCTCTGCACAACGTTTCGCAGCAGCACGTCCAAAAACAATTAAATCTAATAAGGAGTTGGAACCTAAGCGATTCGCTCCATGCACAGAGACACAGCCCGCCTCACCTAATGCCATCAATCCTTTAACAACAAAATCGGGATTACCCTCACGAAGAGTTACCACCTCACCATGAAAATTGGTGGGTATTCCACCCATATTGTAATGGACTGTGGGGATTACCGGTATCGGCTCCCGTGTTACATCAACGCCGGCAAAAGTCATCGCACTTTCGGCAATAGTTGGGAGACGATCAAAGATTATCTCAGGACCGAGATGCTCTAGATGAAGATAGACATGATCCTTTAAAGGTCCCACTCCTCTTCCTTCCCGAATCTCTAATAACATCGAGCGAGAAACAACATCTCGAGAAGCAAGATCTTTAGCGTTAGGTGCATATCGCTCCATAAAGCGCTCTCCCTTGGAATTCGTTAAAAAACCACCTTCACCGCGTACCCCTTCTGTAATAAGGCAGCCTGCACCATAAATACCTGTCGGATGAAATTGAACAAACTCCATATCTTGTAATGGCAATCCTGCACGCGCCACCATCCCGTTACCATCTCCGGTGCAGGTATGAGCAGAAGTTGCTGAAAAATAGGCGCGTCCATATCCACCGGTTGCCAAAACAGTCATCTTTGCTCGAAAAAGGTGGATCTTACCATCGGTGAGATCCCAAGCTAATACGCCACGACACTCTCCATCAACCATCAATAAGTCGAGAGCAAAATATTCAATAAAAAATTCCGCTTCATGTTTCAAACATTGTTGATAGAGAGTATGAAGCATTGCATGACCTGTCCGATCTGCAGCTGCGCAAGCCCTTTGTGCCGGCGCTTTTCCATAACGAGCTGTCATTCCGCCTAAAGAGCGTTGATAGATCTTGCCATCTTCAGTTCGAGAGAAAGGCATTCCATAATGTTCTAACTCTAAAATAGCAGGAATAGCCTCCCGGCAGAGATACTCAATCGCATCTTGATCCCCTAGCCAATCAGAACCTTTGACCGTATCATACATATGGTAGCGCCAATCATCTTCCCCCATATTCCCTAAAGCAGCAGAAACGCCCCCTTGTGCGGCAACGGTATGAGATCGTGTTGGAAAGACTTTCGTCACACAAGCGGTCTTTAACCCCTTCTCCGCCATGCCTAATGTTGCGCGTAAACCCGCGCCTCCTGCACCGACAACGACCACATCATATTGATGCTCTACTATTTGGTAATCCTTATAGCTATACCGCCCCATCTTCCTTCTTCCTCTGCTCTTTCCAAATTCAATTTATGGTTATAAAACTACTCTTAAACAGCTTTCTAATAGTGCTTAATTTATTTCTCCATTTCTCTACTTCTCTATTTCTCTACATCTCTCTCAGTTATTTCTCAGCTTTATCAACTATTTCCATCTATTTAAAAAGGCTACAAGAGAAACTAACAATATCAGCAGATTACCCCCTTAACATTCCCCTATCCTCACTGTTATAAACGTGAGATCTGAAGATGTATCACAGCCTGCTGATGATCAATACTTAGGTTCAATCGTTATCCAATCTCTTGTAACCTTTATCTATTATTCGCACGAACCTCACTTTCTCTTAAGGTGCATCCGAACTACTACTTGAATGGCGATTGGCATCGAGGGCAGCTTGAATAAGATGAGGACCAATCACCTTCTCATACTTCTTCCAAACAGGTTGCATCGCTCCTCGCCACTTCTCCCTCTCTTTCGGTGTTAGCGTGATAATCTCCGTACTTCCTTCCGCTAAGATATTAGCTTTGTCTTGCATATTAAGATCATAGGCTTGACGGTTAACTTCAACAGACACTTCATCTAAGATTGTCATTAATGTCTGCTGAATCTCCGTGGGTAGACTCTCCCAAAACTTTGTATTGGTAATCACCATATAGACAATCGGACCATGATCACTCTCTGTAATATAGTTTTGTACTTCATGAACTTTTTGGGAGTAGTAATTGGAGTAGGTATTCTCTGTACCATTTACAACACCTGTCTGTAGACCTTGATAAACTTCAGCAAAAGACATCTTTCTAGGATTTGCTCGTATCGCTTTATATTGATCTTCCAATACAGTAGAAGCTTGTACTCTAAACTTTAATCCCCTTGCATCCTTAGGTTCTCTTAATGGCTTATTAGCAGACATCTGCTTCATACCATTGTTCCAATAAGCAAGTCCTGTAATTCCGGACTTTTCCATACTTGCTAAGATCGATTTTCCGGCGTCCCTCTTAGCAAACTGTGCTACCGCATCGAAATCATCAAAGAGAAATGGAAGATCAAAAAGTTGAGTCTGCTTTGAGTAGTACTCCAACTTTGAAGGAGAGGGTGCCAACATATGGACATCACCAATTAAGAGAGCATCCATCTCTTGACCATCACCAAAGAGTGAGGAGTTAGGATAAACCTCCACCGATACCTTCCCCGGCAGAGCCTTCTCAACAGCCTCTTTAAAGAGAAGCGCTCCTTGACCTTTAGGGGTCTGTTCAGCAACCACATGAGAAAACTTAATAATGATCGGCTCATCTGCTGCAGCACTACTTATACCGGCAATTAAGAGTGCGCTGCTTAGTAATGTCGTCGAAATCGATTTCATCATCTGTGTTGTTATTACTTTTATCATTCCATTCTCCTTTAATAAACTACAGATGATATCCGCAAGATAATAGGGACAATTGAGCCCCTACGCTGCTCATATCCTCTGTAGCATGTGATTATTTTCACTTCATTATTGTTATTTTCGTTGTTATCGTTATTTTTTATGTTGTGTAGGTTGCTTAAGTAACTACTTCTAGTAACTATCTAGTAACTCTTTCGAGTAACTATTTCGAGCTTTTTTATCACGACTATTCCACCTCCTTCTCTTCTTAAGCGCTACTCTTAAGAATGCTGAATCAGCGCCGTTAATTCTCTAAGACTTTTCATCTTCTCTAATTGCCAAACCATCGCTATCAACTCTTCAGAATTCGTTAATAGATCTTGATCCCCTGAAAACTGTAGAAGCTGCTCGAACTTCTGCTCTAACTCTATCTTTGACAAAGGATTTTCTGGATCACCTTTCGGGTAGCGAAGCGTTGCGATATATTGCTCTCCATCGAGCGTCTCCACTCTAACTTTACCGCGCCACTCCCGCGGATAAGCTACATCAACTTCTGGATCGAAGGTCATCGATACCTTCTTCCGAAAAGCGATCACTTCTAAATCAGTTAAGCTATATTGTTCAAACTCAAAGAGTCCCGCTCTCCCATGGACAGCAAGTAATCCTAAGACGGTTCCCATCGAAAACTTCGCCTGATGGATACTTTGTGGTTCAGTGACGGCTCCTAAAACATCAATCGCTGCTTGATGGACAAAAGCCTCCACTTTAACTATCTCGCGATAAGAGAGCTCTTCATCTCTCATCAGTTGCAAAAGAGCATCACCTGCTGGATGGGTATGTCGACATGAGGCATGATACTTAAAGGATGTTTCAATCGAGGCCCATCGCTCCCCTAAACCATCACTTAAAGCGGACGGATCACATTTTTGGGTCATCCCCGCACCTAATCCTTGCGCCCCTTCTAAACTATTCTTTGCGCCTTTTAGCCCCATTTGAGTCATATAAGCTGCTAATAGTCCATTTGCATTCGCTTTTGCTGTATGAAGTTGCTTAGAATCTGCCGCATCCTCTAAAAAGGCCCAAACTCCTGCTGATTGTGTTGCTGCATTGCCGATGAGATTGAGCATCTCCTCCCGATTAAAATTCATCAATTTTCCTACCGCAACTGCCGCAGAGATTGAGCCAACGGTAGAGGTTGTGTGAAAGACTCGATAATGGGATCTTCCTAAAAACTCTCCTATCCTAATGCCCGCCTCATATCCCATCGTCGCTGCCAACAAAAAAGCTTCCCCAGATGCATTGAGATCCTCACAGGCGGCAAGCAATGCAGGAAAAACAACGGTTGCAGGATGAAAAACAGAACGATTATGGAGATCATCCTGCTCTAAGAGATGGCCACAAGCACCATTAACGAGTGCTGCAAAATAGGGGCTACTTCTCTTTTTTGATCCAAAAATAGTACTCGATCCATTATCCGGCCCCATCATCGAAGCATATTGACGAAAGAGATCACTCGGATAGAAATCCTTACCCGCTAAAGCAGAGGCTAACCAATCTAAAGTTAATGCTTTCATCCCTTCGATCACAGCAAGGGGTAACTCTTGGTATTCCGTTTGAACCAGATACTCAACTAAGAGCGCCGTATGGTGTTTCTCGTCAATATCTGATGCGGTTATAGCCTCCGGCTCCTCTACAATAAAACAATTCTCTATCTGATTGTTATCACTCATATTATTATCTCTCTCCCCCCTAAAGGCTGGTTGCTATTTCTACCTCTAGAAAACAGACTAACGATATTTTTAAGCGCTGCATAGTGCAATTTAAGCATTGCAGAATTGCATTTATAACAATACAGAGAGCGGGGGTAATGAGGAATATCATGAAGCAATCATGAAGCAATCATGAAGTAATCTTGAAACACAATACCTGTATAAAATCCCCAAAATAGACCCATAAATAAAAGGAGAGAGAGGGGAAGATCGTTGGAGATCTGAATGGAGATTAGCCCCCGTCCTTAATGAAATTGAGGTACAATACCTCCTCAAACCGGATCGACAAGTGATCTTAAAGTAAGCCCCCTATATTTGAGATAAAATTTGCCTATGACCCCATTTAATCAGAGAGCTAAAGAAGGAACGACAGAGCTCGCAGCAGTCTTAATCTCTGTGACACAATCGGAAGCTAAGGTATTAACCGTCGAATCGGGTACACTTCTTCCGAATGGTCCCCTCACGCCGATTCATCGCTCATTGCAAGCGGGTGTTAGAGAGTGGGTTGAGACTCAAACGGGCCGCCCACTCGGCTATGTTGAGCAGCTCTACACCTTTGTCGATACAAATCGCAAAACCTCCTCCGGACACTATGTGATCTATATTAGCTATCTTGGATTAGTACGAGAAGAGCCTGATGAAGAGGCTAAAGTTGGTAAAAGTGGTGCAACCTGGTGTAATTGGTATCTCTACTTCCCATGGGAAGATCATCGAGAAGCCCCTCCTGCATTTATTGAGGAGACCTTCTACCCTATCTTCCGCCATTGGATTAATGCCGGCAATACAATTGCAGAACAGCGAGCAAGAGAACAACGGGTGAAACTCTGTTGGGGAATTTCCCCTTTTGCTTGGAATGAAGAGTATGCTTTACAGCGCTATGAATTACTCTATGAGGTCGGGATCCTACCTGAAGCTGGCGCGGATTACTCAACGCTGCCAGAAACAGTGATTGGACGTTGGATGGCACATGATCATCGCCGAGTTTTAGCCTCTGCAATGGCGCGACTGCGAGCAAAGATTAAATATCGACCCGTGATTTTTGAATTGATGCCCCCTACCTTTACCTTGCTGCAACTCCAGCAGAGTATTGAGGCGCTTGGAGGCATCACACTTCATAAACAGAATTTCCGACGCTTTATTACACAACAAGAGCTGATCGAAGAGACTGGCGAACTTGATCAAAGTGGCCCGGGAAGACCGGCAAGACTCTACCAATTTAGAGATGATGTACTCTTAGAGCGATCCCTCTCCGGCAGTAAATTACCGATCTCCCGCTAAACTATTTCTGGGCTATATCTCTGAGTCATATTTCTGAGAAAATTATGCGGGCCCCACATATTGAAAGAGTGTCTGATCAGCGGCAAAATCACCGGAAGCTTGGACATTCAAGCGCATCTTTTCTGAGAAATCGAGCATCCGGTTAAGACTCTTGACGGCTCCTAGGCGAATCTCTTCCTCCACTTTAATCTCATTGATACCTTGTTGTAAGACATCACGCAATTTGGCAAGTGAGTTCATCGCCATCCAAGGACACATCGCACAGCTCTTACAGGTTGCACTCTCGCCGGCGGTAGGAGCAATTAATAACTCTTTACCAGGAACCGCTTGTTGCATCTTATAGAAGATTCCCCGATCTGTGGCCACAATAAAGCGGGTACTGTTTGAAGCCTCTGCCGCCTTAATCAATTGTGATGTAGAACCGATAATATCCGCTTGTGCTAATACTGATGCCGGCGATTCAGGATGCGCTAAGACCATCGCATCGGGATGAGATTGACGAAAGAGTGCCAAACTATCTGCTTTAAATTCATCATGAACGATACAGCTACCTTGCCATAAGATCATATCTGCGCCAGTCTGCTCTTGAATATAGTGTCCAAGATGCTTATCAGGACCCCAGATGATCTTTTCACCCGCACGATCTAGTTCTCTAACAATATCGAGCCCAATTGCTGAGGTGACAACCCAATCTGCTCGAGCCTTTACTTTGGCACTTGTATTAGCGTAAACCACAACCGTTCGATCAGGATATTGATCACAAAATTGAGAGAACTCCTCCTCTGGGCAGCCTAAATCTAAAGAGCAAGTTGCATCTAGGTCCGCCATTAATACCCGCTTTTCGGGGCTTAAAATCTTTGCAGTTTCTCCCATAAAGCGAACCCCCGCAACGACTAACGTCTGCGCTTTTGCATCCCGCCCAAAACGGGCCATCTCAAGCGAGTCAGCTACACAACCTCCCGTCTCCTCAGCTAATGCTTGAATACGAGGATCGGTGTAGTAATGCGCCACTAACACGGCATCTTCCTCTTTCAATAGCTGCTTTAATTCGGTAATAACACGCGCCTCCTCTTCAGCGCTAAGAGATGCCGGCACCTTTGCTTTTGCCTGAGCAATTTCAGCCTGCCCATCTCTTGTTGGTTGAATAAAGTCGACCCATTTTGTTACTTCTTGATTCATGGCAACCATCTTCCTCTATCACTTTCCTTAAAATCGTTAACTTTTTTAAGTAGCTCTCTTAAAACGCGCTCTTTCATTATTAGCTTCTATCCAACTTCATACTATTGCAGGCAGTTATTACAGATAATTTTGCGCTGGTTTAAGCGATTTAATGCGAGTTCCAATATTATCTTTTAATCAGAGGCTACATATACTCATTTTGAGCATATATTGAATTTTGCCGAAGAACAAGCCTTTTTATAAAAAACTCCCTGAATAATTCCTGCACTTTCCCAAAGTGGGATTATTCATAACCCCTTTTGATTCATCATTTTGATTAAGTTTTGCTTAAGTTGATTTAAGGTGATCAAGATAATTGAGAATTAAGGAAAGCTTTCTTGAGTGTTGATTGAGCATTTATTGAATATTTGTTGAATACTTATTGAGTATTTATTGAGATTTTCTAAATTAATCGATATGCTCATTATGAGCATTATTAATGGTGCCAAAGTGAGCAAAAGTGAAATATCACAGATATGCAATTGAACTGACCAGTTATCAAGAAGAAGAGGAGATCATATGACATCGCTTGCCGCCCTACCTACCCCCTTACTACGCCCCTTTGTACAGCAGGCATTAGAAGAAGATTTAGGTCGCCGTGGTGACCTTACAAGTGCGGCGTTGATAGAAGCTGATCGATCGAGCCAACTACAGATTATCGCTAGAAAATCGGGCGTTATTGCCGGCATGGATCTTGCGCAATTAGCCTTTCAAGAGATCGATCCTTCAATCCGTTTTACAGCGATGGTTCAAGATGGTGATGCCATCGAAGCGGGAGCAGTTTTAGCGGAAGTTTCCGGAAATGCTCGAGCGCTACTCACTGCAGAACGAACGGCACTTAACTTTTTGACACATCTTAGTGGAATCGCGACAGAAGTAGCGACTATTAAAGCGATGGTGGCTGATTACCCTGTTGAGATTACCTGCACTCGGAAAACTATTCCGGGATTACGAGTATTACAAAAATATGCCGTACGCGCCGGTGGTGGACGCAACCATCGAATGGGACTAGATGATGCAATTCTCATTAAAGATAACCATATCGCTATCGCCGGCGATATTACCACCGCCATTCAAAGAGCGAAGGCTTTTGCCGGCCATCTCATCCCGGTAGAAGTTGAAGTAGATACATTAGCGCAATTGGAACTTGCCCTCAAAGAGGGGGTTAATCTGGTATTACTTGATAATATGAGCCCCGATGAATTGCGAGAAGCGGTCAAACTCGCTAAAGGTATCTGCCAAACAGAGGCTTCCGGCGGTATCTCCCCTCAAAATGTGGTAGAGGTCGCACAGACAGGTGTCAATTTTATTGCGATGGGATGGATTACTCATAGTGTCAAATCGCTCGATATTGGGCTCGATTATAACCTATAAGCTGTAACCGGTAAGGGACAACCCATAAACCCTCTAAGCTAACGAAGAGAGAGATAAGAAGATAGAGATAAAACCTCAAAAGATGATTTTGAGGTTTTTTTAATTCACTTCATATCACCTAAAAATCCTTGAGATCTTCACCGATACTTTGCTCTTAAAAATATTTTTTAAGAGTCTTTTAAGAGGCTAATAGAATTCTATATCTATTCTAATTCCCTTTTAATTTATAATTTAGGCGCTTATTTTGTTCTCTTGATCATCTTATAGGAGTCCTATATAGTTAAACATACAGATATGTATGTTTGTGTTATCGGCGCATTTTAGTATTTTAATACACCCTATCGATCAGCCCGATTAGAGATTTAAGGATAAAAAGCGATAAATTGACCCTAAGCCTCTCTATAATGGCAATAGCAATGACAAAAGTAGCAACCATAGCAATTTTGCAACCACAATGGCGATCGATATTAGCAGTTATCACTCTCGCGCAATCCACAAACTATTTTTAACTATACAATCACTATAAGGGAATTATTATGGATTCAATCGTTATTATTGGTGGAGGTCAAGCAGCTGCTTTTGCCGCTTCTACTCTCAGAAAAGAGGGGTATGAGAGGCGACTAGCGATTATCTCCGATGAAAATCAGGTCTTCTATGAGCGCCCACCGCTCTCAAAGGGGATTTTAGATGGAAAAGAAGCTTTAGAGAATCTCTACTTCTTCGATCAGGAGAGCATCGATAAGCTCAATATTGAATGGCATAAGCCAATGCGGGCAACAGCGATTGACCGCCAAGCAAAAGTTGTCAAAACCGATCAAGGCACTACTCTCCCCTATGATAAGTTAATCATCGCAACCGGGAGCCGTCCTAGAGTTCCTAATGCTCAATGGCTCACTTTTAAAAATAGCTATACTCTTAGAACAGTGGAAGATGCGCTGAAACTGAAAGAGAGATTAACTGATGGAAAGAGACTTACCATTATTGGTGGAGGCTGGATCGGATTAGAAGTTGCCGCAACTGCTAATAAGCTCGGATTAGACGTCACTCTTTTTGAGCGTGAAGATCGCCTCTGCAGTCGCAGTGTTTCTCCTGAAGTCTCTGCCCATCTACTGACGCTCCATGAAGCAGAAGGGACTACTATTATTCTTAATGCCAAAGAGATCGAGATCACAGAAGAGAGCGATGGCATCTTACAAATTCAAAGTGGCGATATCACAATAGAAGCTGATATCTTACTGATCGGTGCCGGAGCAGAGATTGCAACAGAGCTTGCTGTTGCTGCAGGACTCGAAGTAAAAGGGGGAATTGTAGTAGATCATTATGGGCAAAGCTCTGATCCCGATATCTATGCTGCCGGAGATGTGGCAATTCACCCTCTTGTTGGTTTTACAACTCAATCATGGGCGCATGCACAGCAGCAAGCAGAAAAGGTTGCAAAAGCAATTGTGGGTAAAAAAGATGAACCTTATCAAGAAGTTCCTTGGATCTGGTCAGATCAGTATCATCACAATATTCAGATTATGGGCTTTCCGATCGATGAAGAGAGTCAACTCGTTATTCGCGAAGATGATCATAAAAAATGTTTTATCCATCTCGATAATGAGCAGAAAGTGCGTTCAATTGTTGCTTTTAATGAGCCAAAAGCGATCGGCGTCGGAAGATTTTGGTTTAGAAAAGGAGCGCCACTCGATCCCGAACAGTTACAAAATAGTGAGATCGATCTAATGAAACTTCGGTAAAGTAACATCTTATACCTTCTAGTACCATCCATTGTTGACAATGGATGATTCAGGAAAAGGGGATTCTATAGTATGATTCTCTTATGCAATAGATCCCCTTCTTTATTTCACTGAAGATTACCCCTACACTGAAGGTTGCTCATTGAAGAGTGACTCACTCATCCCCTTTTGAAGAGAATAAGAAAATAAGAGAATAAGATGAGAAGATGAAGAGATCAGCTGAGAGAGTAACGAGATAAAAATGAGATAAAAATAAGATGTGAGTGTGAGGTGGGAATGAGGTAGGAGTGAAGTAAAAAGAAAAATGATGGAATTATCTCTAAAAAAATGCCTAAACAGAAAGGAGATCCTGTTTAGGCAAAAGCACTTTAGTCAAAGTGTAATGAAGTAATGGAGTTACTGATTTAATAGATCGCATCCAGCTAATCAATAATTGATCTAGCTCTGATCTAGTTGATCAGATTGATCTAGTTACTCAATCTGACCATAAGTCTAAACTCTAATAGAGTAATTAAGCCGTTGGTTTTGCATCAAGAAGATCGAGTGCCACATCGACAATCATATCCTCTTGTCCCCCTACCATTTTACGTTTTCCTAACTCTACTAAGATATCGACAGTCTTAAGATCGAATCGATTTGCTGCATCTTCAGCATGGCGCAAGAAGCTTGAATAGACGCCGGCATAACCTAATGCTAAAGTCTCCCGATCAACACGGACAGGACGATCTTGGAGTGGTCGAACAATATCATCTGCCGCATCCATTAGACGATAGAGATCAGCATTATGCTTCCAGCCCAATTTGTTCGCGACAGCAATAAAGACTTCTAACGGCGCATTCCCTGCCCCTGCCCCCATTCCTGCCAAGCTTGCATCAATTCGATTTGCGCCCTCTTCAACAGCAACAACAGAGTTTGCGACACCTAAGGAGAGATTATGGTGTGCGTGAATCCCGATTTCGGTTTCAGGTAGTAGGATATCTCGAACAGCACGAACACGGTCACGCACATTATTCATTGTCATAGCGCCACCTGAATCCACAACATAGATACAGGTTGCACCATAATTTTCCATCTTTTTAGATTGTAACGCTAAATTTTCGGGAGTCGTCATATGGCTCATCATTAAAAAGCCTACGGTATCCATCCCCAATTCACGCGCATAGGCGATATGTTGTGCAGAGACATCCGCTTCTGTACAGTGAGTTGCAACTCGAACCACTCTCGCCCCGGCATCATAGGCCTCTTTCAGATCCCGTGTCGTTCCAATTCCAGGAAGCAGTAACGTCGCAATCTTGGCATTTTTAACAACATCTGCCGCCGCTTCAATCCACTCACGGTCAGAGTGCGCACCAAAGCCATAGTTAAAACTTGAGCCCTGTAGACCATCACCGTGCGCAATCTCAATACTATCAACATTTGCCTCATCTAATGCTTTAGCAATCGATCTGACATCATCGAGTGAGTATTGATGCATGATGGCATGGCTACCATCACGGAGTGTTACATCTGAAATATAGAGTTTCTCTGGCATTCCCATCTTATGCCTCCTTTTGAGCGAGTAAATTGAGGGCGATCTTTTCTGCAGTGGCTAACGCCGCTGAGGTCATAATATCGAGATTTCCAGCATAGGCAGGAAGATAATGTGCCGCACCTTCAACTTCAAGATAGACAGCCACTTTTAAGCCCGAACGATAACCAATACCGGGTAGATTGAGAGGCTTATCTTCCGGAATCACCTCAAACTGAATATCTTGCTTTAAGCGATATCCCTTCACATATTGATTCACTTCAGCGACTCTCTTCTCCACTGCCGCGCGAATCTGATCTAGATCAGCATTATCGGTAAAACAGTAGACTGTATCGCGCATTAAGATAGGAGGATCTGCTGGGTTAAGGACAATAATCGCCTTTCCTTTAGTTGCGCCACCAATCTCCTCAATAGCGCGTGATGTTGTTTCGGTAAACTCATCGATATTAGCGCGCGTCCCCGGTCCTGCAGAGAGGCTACTGATAGAAGCGACAATCTCGGCATAATGAACCTTCGTTACCGATGAAATCGCGGCAATAATAGGAATCGTTGCCTGTCCACCACAGGTGACCATATTGACGTTATTCTCTTCAATATGCTCTTCTAAATTGACAACCGGTACACAATAAGGACCTATTGCGGCAGGCGTTAAGTCAATCATCTTAATCTGAGGTTTTCTCTCACGAAGAACCTTCTCATTATGCAGATGAGCGCTTGCTGAGGTCGCATCAAATACAATCTCAATTTCATCAAAATTAGGTGATTTAACTAATCCCTCTACCCCTTCGTGAGTGGTATTCACCCCTCGATCTCTTGCGCGTCTAAGACCATCTGAGGCTTCATCAATTCCCACAACCGTATCGATCGCGACATTGGCGCCATTTTCTAACATCTTGATCATCAAGTCGGTACCAATATTTCCCGAACCGATAATCGCAGCGCGTACTTTCTCTTTCATCATTCCTATCCTTCTACTGTTCTTCAAGCTCTGAGAGTCTAATCACCTCTCTACCGGGATTAGTGGCATAGAGTTTCATCACCTGATCTTGTCTTCTTGCTAATGTTTTACGTTGATTAATATAAGCCTTATCTGTTGTCTCCCCTGACTCTAAACAGGGGAGCGTATCAAGAATAATTAAACGCTTAATATGGCGCGAGGAGCCACAATTCTCTTTATAAAATTGGTGCATACGTGCTAATAATTCTGCCCTAACTGTTGGGTGCTCAGAGAGTTGTGCAACATCTAACTTCTGCTCTGGATCATCCGCTAAGAGATAGAGTTCCTTCGTTGGGAACATCATGGCACTTGCATATTTTTGATCATGTCCTGTAATGACAAAATCAAGCGCATAAGGGGAGAAGGCATCGACTAAGAGCGGTCTTAAAACTCCGGCAGAAACCCAGGTTCCTGTATTGAGCTTAAAATCCTCCGTGATACGTCCATCAAAGATGATACCTTGCTCTGGACGCTGTGGATTTGCTAAGTAACCTGCATCGCCAGTGTAGTAGAAACCCTCTTCATCAAAGGCATTTGAGGTCATTGATGGATCGCCAAGATAGCGCGTGAAGATAAATTCACCACGAACACGCATCTCATACTTCTCTTCATTAGGAACAAACTTCACCTCTACGCCGGGAACCGGAAGACCGATATTGCCAGGACCTTCAATAGTGTAGTGAACATTAGTAATCACAGGTGCTGTTTCTGTCGTTCCCCACTCTGTTGCAATAAAGAGGGGCGAAGTGCGGCAACTACTTGCAACCTTCTCTAAACGATCCCAAGCAACTTTAGGAAGCGCTGCTCCTGCATAGAAGAGTAGCTCTAAACGACCAAAGAGTGCTTCTGCTAACTCAGGATCCTTCTCAAGATAGGGTAATAAGAGCTCATATCCTCTAGGTACGTTGAAGTAGAGAGTCGGCTTAACCATTTTGATATTTTCAATGGTTCGCTCAATCTTCTGATCGGTTGCCATACCATCATCAATATAGAGGCTACCGCCATTTCGAAGAACTATATTGAAGTTATGGTTAGAAGCGAAAACATGGCTCCAAGGTAACCAATCCACCACTACAATCTCGCTCTCTTCAATAAAGCGCCAACATTGGGAAATCGCCTGCTGATTAGAGCAGAGAACCCGTTGAGTATGAACAACAAACTTAGGATCTGCCGTTGATCCTGAGGTCATCAGATAGCGAGAGACAGTATTGGGACCTACCTGCTCAAAATAGTGAGTCACTTCCTCTGTTTCAGGCGCTTCTAAGAGAGAATCAAAAGTGACCGCTTGTGAAAAGAGATCGGCATTCTTTTCTATAATAAGTCGGCTATCTACCTCAACGCCTCTTAATGCCTTCTTATACTTTTCTCCATCATCAACAAAAACAGCTGAAGGTTCTAAGGTATTTAAGATCCAATTGAGGCGAGAAAAGTCGGTAGGACGTAGTGAATAAGCAGCTGAGATTGTCGCAACAGGAATCCCCACATGGTAAGCGGCTAAAGTAACCAATGCTTGGCTCAATCCATTACCCGAGAGAAAGACAATCGGATGACAGGTTGGCATCTTCAAATTGAGAAGTCCTTGAGCGATTCTTCCAACCTTCTCACGTGTCTCTGCATAGGTTAACGTTTTCCAACCATCACCCTCACGTTCTGACAAGAATGGATGATCCGGCTTCTTATGCGCCCAGTAATCTAACCACTCCCCAACACATCTTGCATATGGCTTTAGCTTCTCGGGGGATTTCATCACAAAGCTTCCATCATCCCGATACTCACAGAGTGCAGAAGCGACCGCCAACTTCCCAACGGCTTCCTCTTTCTGCTTCTCTTTTGCATAAAAAGATTTTAAAACGGTTGCTTTAACTAATCCCTGCTCTTGATCCAAAGTCCTACACATACTATTCCTCCGTTTTTAGATTATCGATCCGCTAGAGAGTGCATCACTTTCATTGTGGCACTCTCAGCGATATCGATTTCTCATCATTACTATTGGTTTTAGATTGCTCTTTATTATTTTTCATAGATCCCTCAGTTGAGCTTTTGAGGGCGCAAATAACGACTCTCCAACTACTTTTGTTGGAAAAATGACAAACATCTTAATTGAGTCGGTAAAAACGTAATTAAACTAGAGCGATATCAAACGATAAAGCTAGACAAAATCACATCTCACACTGCCTAGGCGGGTCAGATGCATTGAGATTGAGTCCCCTTTAGCGACATTGACCATTGGTCCTAATGCGCCTGAAAGGAGAATATCGCCACAAAGAAGGGGGCGCCCCTTTTGTGACATTGTGCGAGCAAGCCATAAACAGGCATTTAGGGGATTTCCTAAACAGGAAGCGCCTACACCGGTAGATGCTAATTCACCATTTTTATAGAGCAGCATCCCCTCTAACTCTAAGTTGAGCTGATCGAGTGAAACAGGGGTCTTTCCTAAAACAAAGAGCCCACTTGAGGCATTATCGGCAATGGTATCAGCTAGGGTAATATCCCAATTCTCAATCACCGTATCGACGATCTCTAATGCCGGCAGGAGATAATCAATTGAGCTAATCAACTCAGCTAATGTGGTATCTTCTGTGGGTAAATCACGCTTTAAAACAAAGGCGATCTCCCCTTCAACTTTCGGTTGTACTAAAGTTGAAGCATCAACCGAATCTCCATCACCGATCTCCATATCCGCAAATAGCATTCCAAAATCGGGCTGATCTACCCCTAATTGCTGTTGTACGGCAGTGGATGTCAAACCAATTTTTCGCCCAACAATACGGCGACCATTTTTTAAGGCAATCTCAGTATTAATCTCCTGCACTCGATAAGCATCTTCCATACTGGTAATGCCATAGGCTTCGGAGATCCTACCACAAGTTCGTTTCTCCTCTCTTGCCTGGAGCAACTCAGCAGCTGCTCTCTTATAATGATCTAACATCATCTCTCTATCCTCTTCCCTATCAACTTTATGATCCTATTTCGTTTCAATATATTTCACTTCAATACAGTTAAGCGATCACGAATCATTTATTGTTCTGTTGTTTTTGTTCTAGTGTTCTGTTGTTTTACTGCTCTATTGCACTACTGCGCGATTGTCTTGCTCTTTTGTTCTCTGGTTCTCTGATTCTTTGGTTTTTTTACTATTTTATTGATGTTGAAGTTAGTTGTACTACTTCACACACTACTTACCTTAAAGTATTATCTTAAAATCGTTATCTTAAAATTATTACCTTAAAATCATTACCTTAAAATCATTACCTTACAGTCCTAGTAATCGATCACTTTCGCCTTTGCTTGCTGATATTCGGCACTCAATTGAGCAACAATATCTGCAACAGTGCCCAAATCTTTAATCTGCCCGACACCTTCACCTGCTGACCAAATATCACGCCAAGCGCGTTTATCATCCGAGATATTGCCAGAGAAATTAATTTTTGAAGGCTGATCCACATTTAAAGTAACCCCGCCACTTTCGAGAGAAGCTCTCAACCAGTTTGCCGGCACACCACTAATTTGATCACTTAAAATAATGTCATCTAGATTAGCATCTAACAGCATCTGTCGATATTGATCTACTACTAAACTCTCTTTGGCTCCAATAAATCGAGTTCCCATCACTGCTAGATCGGCGCCTAAAACTTTTGCTGCCAAAATATCCCGGCCATTCATCATTGCTCCCGAAAGTGCAATAGGTCCTGACCAGAATTGACGTACTTCGGCAATCAAGGCAAAAGGATTATGCAATCCTGTATGCCCCCCGGCACCATGAGAGACTAAGATCAGACCATCGACACCCGCATCGACTGCCTTTTTTGCAAGAGTTACATTCGTCACATCGGCAAAGACAGCACCCCCATAACGATGCACATCAGCAACAACACGTTTAGGCGAACCAAGCGCTGTTGTCACTAAAGGAGGTTGATACTCTCTTACTAACTCTAGCTCAGCATCAAAACGATCATAAGTGCGATGAACAATCATATTGAGCAACCATGGAACGCTTCTTTTTTGCGTCTGTTCTAACAATGCAATACCCTGCTTAACCTCTTCTAACCATCCTTCTAATATCGTGATATTACGGGCATTCGGTAATGGTAAACTACCGATAACACCAGCACGACAAGCCGCCAATAAAAGCTTCGGCCCTGAAACCAAAAACATAGGAGCGACCATCACCGGCACTTCTAAGTTTGCCAGCGACTCTAAAAAGGTCTGTTGTAACTGTTGCGACATATAACTCTCCCTAAAATAAGCATTCTCAAAGTGGTGTCAGTGAAATAGCCGTTACCGGCGATTATGAATGCCCGGCTTACGAACTTCCCAACCGCCATCACTATGGATGATCGTAGCGGTTGTTAAAGCTGAGTTCTCACGTGATGCTAAGAGGACATAATGCCCTGTATGAGCATCTGGATCAGCGATCTTTTGCAGCGGTACAGCAGAGGCCGCATTTTCTGCAAAATTGGGCAGCTGATTGAGGGGAACGCTCTTCTCATTGAGGTCAGTTAATGTTGCCATAGGGGTATCGGTTGCACCTGGAGCGACACCATTGACCCGAATATGGGGAGCAAGCTCATAGGCTAATTGTCGTACAACACCCACAATCGCATGCTTAGATGCCACATAAAGAATTCCACCACCGCCGGCATAAAAAGCACTATTAGAGAGGGTAAAGATGATTGACCCTTTGCTCTCCCTTAACGCTGGAATCGCAGCTTGAGCGCCTAACAGATACCCTTGAACATTCACAGCAAAGAGCTTCTGAAAGTGGCGCTCAAACTCCTCAGGAGGAATCTTATCGAGACGGGTGAAGTAATCAAAAAGCGCAGCATTTGCCACAAAGACATCGAGCTTTCCAAAGTTAGCTAGAGCAACCTCTACCGCTCGTGCATTATCCTCATAAGCGGTCACATCACCACAAACAGTGGCAATGCGGTCACCAAGCTCCTCTTGAAGCGCTGCTAATTCAGTTGCATTATTTGCAAGGACAGTAACATTTGCCCCCTCTGCTACATAGCGGCGAACGATGGCACTACCAATGCCACCTGTCCCTCCAGTAATAAGTGCGCTATATCCTTCTAACCAACCCAAAACTGACTCCTCTTCTTCTTTGAGTATTTCTCCACAACCTATAAGAATGTATTAAGATTCTTAAAGAGTAGTGAAGCATTAGGAATTAAAATCTTCCGACGATAGAGCTTTAAGGTCTCTGCCTCATAGCGGATAATATCCTCTCTTCTACCGGCAAGCGTATACTCCTCATCGAGCCCACGGCTACGAACATTGGTAAAGCAAGAATGTACTTCAAACTCGCCCTCATTCTCCCCTTGGAAAACTTCAATGTTGGTAATGATATGGACATTGCGCGTTTGTGGATTTTCTGCCCAAGCTGAAGGTTGCTTAAAGCGTTCAATTCGGCGATTGAGATCACGTAAGCCATCATCAAAGTAAGCCATATGCTCTTTCGTATATTGACCTAATTTATCCTCACGACGACGATTTTCAATACCTGGCATCCAATAGTGAATCTCTTCTGAAAGCGTGACAAGCCACTCATCCCAGCACTCCCAATCGAGCAAACGTGCTTCTTTATAGAGGAAACGCTCTACTTCTCGAATCTGCTCTAAACTTGCATACTGCTTCTCTTCTCTACTCATCGTATCCTCCTACTTCATCTTGCCATTTCGATCAGGAACATCATCCCAGCTCTCTGCTTGTAATAGATCTTTCCAACGTTGATAGTATGCTCTCGCATTCGCTTCATTGATCTGCCCTTTAAAGACATTTCCTGGAATTTCAGGCTCTTCGACTTTCGTATTCATCCCCAAACCAATATAGAGATCTTGATAACGTGTTACTGCACCGCGACTTGTTTTTGTACAATATTCCCAGTTCTCTCCATCATCCATCTCAAAGACACCGGTCGGGGAGAAGGTCATCATTGCCCCTTTACGCCACATCTCTTTAATCTCTTCTGGAGCATTCTTGTTAACAATCACCCAGGTGTAGAGATCGATCTTATTAGGACCTCTTGGTTGCCAAACACGAACCGTATTTTGCCCTGGAAGGAATGAGAAATTTGGGAAAATAGTTGAAGATGAAACCGCGCCGATCATGGAAGCACGGAACTCTCCTAAACGCTCTTCTGCTGAAGGGCGATGAAGATGGAGATATTTATTAATCGCTCTCTCTCCTAAAACCGCAGCATTTCCAACAAAGTCGAGGGCAAACTCATAACCATGGCCATTCCAATTCACTTGGTATGATTCAGGAAAGTCACTCACTTTAGCAACCGGGCCCCCTAACATCGCTCTTGCTGCAGAGTCATGGGTCCAGCCTGCGTGAAGGATATCGGCAACAAAGTTTTCTGCTGCAAGCTTCCAGTTACACTCAATTGTGGAACGGATACAGCCTCCGACAAACTCTGTTCCCCCCTCATCATTATCGAGAAGTGCATCAAGATACCAGGTGATCTCTCCAAGATACTCTCGTAAACTCGGTGCTTCTGGATCAAATGTTGCAAAGACTAACCCTTTATAAGAATCGATCTGTGCAACTTCTCTTAAACCATGTTGAGATTTATCAAAGTCACTCTCTTCATAGATATCTGACTCATGAACGCCTCTAAGCGCTCCATCAGGACCAAATGACCAGCCGTGATAGTTACAGATAAAGCCTCGTGCATTACCCGCTTCAGCGAAGCAGACTTTATTACCACGATGAGGACAAGCATTGAGGAAAGCTTTGATCGATCCATCTCTTTGACGGACGACTAAGACTTCATCTTCGCCCATCGTTGTTGTAAGATAATCACCGGGATTTGGAAGTTGTGACTCATGGGCCACAAAGAGCCAGCAGCGTGCAAAAATCTTCTCAAGCTCCTGCTCATAGATCTCTTGATCCCAAAATACCTTGCCGGCGAGACGCCCCTCTTCCATATCGCAGAGTCGATCTAACTCTCTTAAAACAGGTGTTGGCTCTAACGCCCGCAATTTACTTCTTTCTCTCATTTTTTCCTCCATAAGATTTTTTCACAGTGGCGCATATCACAGAAATATCACAGAAGATATTCCAGCCCACTATCTCGATCTTTTATGATTCTCTACTGATTATTTGCTGATTAATTGCTGATTAATTGCTGATTATTTAGATCTTTTTTTATCGATTACTCTCGATCGCTCTTAACCATCGCCATCTCTTATTATCTGCTATTGATGACTCTATGATTCTCTACTACGATCGCAAGATCTCTTAGCAATTAATTCTCTATATTTAACTCTCTATATTTGCTTCAACCGCTTCCGGTGATGGGGATTCTAGATCTGCAAAGACCTCCCCATTTTCCACAACGATCTTAAATGTACGAAGATGCTTTTCACAGGGAAACGCAACAGCTTCACCGGTCTTGATATTAAATTGCCCCCAATGGACAGGACAGGTAATCAGATCATCTTCAATAAACCCTTCAGCTAAAGAAGCGGTCGCATGGGTACACATATCGAGTGTTGCATAATATTCGCCATCTAAGTTATAGACACAAAGATCGCCAACAACTTCATTTTGAACCTTTTTTAAAGATCCTGGTGTCAATTCATCGGCACTACATAGTAAGACTTTCGACATTACTCTCCTCCTACCTGATCTGCATGAATTTGTAAAAAGCCAAGTCCTGTAACCCACTCAGGAACCGGTGCATAATCGATCACCTCTCCTTTTCGATTAGGTACAGCGGCTAATGCACAGAGAAGGTTACGAATCTCCATCGCACCATTTCCGCCTCGCTCTAAAATCTCTTCATTGCTATAGCGAGATAATCCTTCAAGATCTCCTTTCACCCCAAGATCTAAAATTTCTTGGTCAAAATCTTCGGCAACTTTACCCATCTCAACCGTGCCTACCCAGTGGCTAATACCGCCACTACCGATAATGACAACACGCTCATCTTCAGGGAAACTCTCTACAGCTCTTAAGATATGCTCACCCAATTCACGGCTACGATTTAGCGAGATAAAGGGATCTACACCACTTGCAATATAAACAGGAATTGTTGGAATCTTACGATTCAGTGCTTTCTCAGCAACTTCCACAACATATTGATGTGGAATTGAGAAGGCATGATCAACAGTAAAGCTACGTGCTACTGACCAGTCGAAATTCTCCTTATCACCCTGTTTAACAATATGCTGCGCTAAAGCTTCATGATTTTTAATCACGCCACGCTCTAAGCCCTTTAAATTCTCAATAGGTCCATCAACATCACCTGTACCGATAAGGTAGCGAGGAAGACAGTTAGTGCCAAAAAGAATATAGTGATCATTACCTACAATAATTGCGGCAGTTGCATCTAACTCTGCCATTTTTTGACCACAAGTCTCATATGCCTGCCACATACGCGCAGCAACATCCTTATCAGCAGGAGCATCTGGCGCTACAAACATTACCGGGTCATGAGGGACCCAAAATCCACCTACAATTTTAGCCATGCCGCTACTCCTTTAATGCTGCTGAAAATGCGTTAATTTGATCCGCTTCTGCTCCTAGCTTCTCTTTATAGAGACGCATACTGCGAGTGGGGGAAAGCTCTTGCCAATATCCCATTGTCAGCATCGGATTCACCCCTAATTTCTGCAATGAAGCAACATCAAACTCCATCACCATCTTCTTCTCTTCATCCGTTAAATCAAAACGTGAGAGATAGCGTACAGGATCCTCTTTAAAGCGCTCTTTTGCCGGCCTCTCTACAGAAAGATGCCACAGCACACGCTCCAATACATTTCGACTCATATCACTCTAGGCCTCTAAAAAACTTCTAACGATAGAAACAAACTTCTCTGTCTGCTCTGATTGAACCCAGTGACCACACTGACCAAAGAGATAGAGGTCTGCATTAGGAATACTATTTGCTAATAGGAGTCCACACTCTGGAGGAACAACTCTATCTTCACGACCATGAACCACTAAGGTGGGTGCTTCAATATTTTCTAAATATTTAGGTGGGAAACCACGAACCATCGTGACGCCCTCTTCTTTTGGCTTCGGCAGTAATTTACGAAGCGCCTCTTGTGCGCCCTCTCTTGCTGATGCTTCATAACGGGCCATTACCAATTCCTCAGTAATTTGGCTCTTGTCATATGGAAAGAGTTCCATCAATGCACGCATATTCTCAACAGATGGCTCATAGGTCCAAGCACCACGCAATCCTGGTGTCTGCTCAAACTCTCCTGCCGGCGTTCCTAAAAGAATTAATTTATCAACACGGCTTGGATCAAAGAGGGCTAAACCGATCGCTACAGCACCTCCGAAAGAGTTACCAATAAAAGAGGCCTTCTCAATACCTAAAGCATCCATAATGCCAATAAGGTGATTGACCCATAATTTGATGTCATATTTGGCACCTTCTTTAAATTCAGTAAAGCCAAAACCAGCAATATCGGGAACAATGACACGCCAGCGATCATCAAAACGAGAAATGGTCTTCGACCAGTTTGTCCAGCCTGAAACTCCTGGACCCGATCCATGAAGTAGAAAGAGCGGCTCGCCACTACCACTTTCATGATAATTTGTCTGATGATCTGCTGCTAAAATGCTTTTGCCTATTCCTTGCATGCTTATATCCTCCCTCTATGCATATTTGAGGCAGAAGTTTAGAATCTACTGAGAGGAGATACTTAAAGCTCCCTGATTCCAAATCTTAATCTGAATCTTGATCTGAATATTGATCTTAATTTTCAAGATGAAGAATGCTTCTGCTCTTAATTTTGTTATCTGTTATCTACTTTTGTTATCTAGTAATACCGTTATCTCTGGTTGATCTATTAGCTTTCACCGAGCTTCTCACCCATTAGCCAGTCGCTTTTAATCTCTTTCGACAGCTTTTCTAACTTCCGATAGCCCTTAAAACACTGTTTAAAATCTGCTTTAGTAGCCAATGATTAAAACAGGTAACCGATATAACCATACACAACTGTATGTTTGTCATATTAAGCAAGATCTTTGATGACTGTCAATACAGTACTGTATGCTTTGCTTGTTTTGGCTATTGTTTGATCAAAGTCAATTTAATAATTCGCCTTTAATAACTATTTATGAAATGATAATTGCCCGATAAAATTGGTAACCGAACTATAAAGCCTTCTATAGAAATCCATTTTCAAATCCATTTTCTAAAAAAACCTATCGCGGCTCTTACTACTCTATCCCCACCATAAAGTTATAATGACAAGGTAATAGGGGCATTTAAAGAACCAAGCAAATAAGGTATTGATCATTTATGACACGTAAAGTATCCACCCCACTTTCTCGCAATGATTGGATTAAAGCGGGCCAACAGATGCTTATTAAGAGCGGTATTGATTCGGTTCGTGTCGAGACATTAGCGCAAAATATCGGCATTACTCGCGGAAGTTTCTACCATCATTTCAAAGGGCGAAATGAGCTACTCCAAGAGATTTTGCTCGATTGGAAGAGTCGAGCAACCGATCAAGTTATTCGTCGTTTAAAAAATACCCACTATCCGCCGAAACAGCAGCTAGCCATTATCTTTAATCTCCCAACGCGGGGCGATTCTGCAAAAGGGGCTGCTGACTTTGAACTTGCAATTAGAGCATGGGCAAGACGAGATAAGATGGCACGAAAGATGATGGAAGAGGTGGATCAATTTCGACTCAACTATATTGAAGAGCTGATCGTATCACTTGGCTATAGCGAAAAGGAAGCCGCCCAACGCGCCTTCCTTCTCTACTCCTATCTTGTGACGATCTCTCTCTCCGATCCTAATGATTGGCGTCCTGGGCTCTTTGAATCAGATGATGAGATCTTCTCACTACTACTTCCGGCACTTTAATCTACACACCGCGACGATTTCCCCACAATAGCGCATGAAGCTGTGGGAGAACACGAACATTTTTCAAAATTGTTGAAGCCATCACAACCTCAACAAGCTCACGATAGCGCCTCATTAGATACTCTGCCGTTGCAGCTTCATCTTCTAAATCGGTCTGATCATTTCCTACTTGCAAAAAGAGAGGAATATTCGGATAACGCTGATAGATCTCTTTGGCATATTGAAGATCTTTTTCATCAAAAATCACTACTTTTAGGGAGATATTACGTCCCGATAATTTTGCAATCATCTCTGATAGAATCATAAAATCGGTCTCCATCTGACTCGATGGCGGCTTCGGAGAGAGCGTAACCTCATCAATGAAGAGTAGTGCATCATTCCACTTAGATCCCTGCGTCTCAATTGCGACCTGATAGCCCTTATTTTGCAATTGCAAGACAAGCTCTGATAATCCCTTATAGAGGGCTGGATTTCCCCCGCTGATAGTGATGTGATCTGCCCTCTGATCTGCAATTTTGGTCACAGCAGAGACAATAGCCTCCGTACTCATCAGTTCAGGTTTCATAGAGCCATCCCAAGTAAATTTGGAATCACACCAAACACACTGATAATCACAAGCGGCTAAACGAATAAAACAGGTTTTACGACCGATCACCATTCCCTCGCCTTGAATGGTTGGCCCAAAGATCTCTAAAACAGGAAAGTTCATCTAAAAATCCTCCGCTTGCGGAAGATAACGAACATAACTTGTCGGGGTCTCTCTAATTAAAACCTGCAAACAGCGGGGCCGATGCGGTTCTTGATCTAAAGCAGCCTGAATTCTACGCCACGCCATCTCGGCAACAACTTCTGTTGAAGGAGGCCGATTTTGAAAATCGGGATGATCATTCATGAGCGTATGATCATAAACGCCATGAAGTAAGGCTTTTAAGGTTTGAAAATTGATCAAAAAGCCACACTCATCTAACTCATTTCCCACAATAGTAATATTGGCAAAATAGGTATGACCATGCACATTTTGGCAGACACCCGCAGCTGCATTAGGAATAAAGTGAGCGGCGGCAAAATGCATATCTTTATTGAGCTCATAACGAAAATTATGTGCCGGCGTTGGATAAAATTGTTGTAACATTACTTCTCCTTACACTGCGCAAGATATTGATTTAAACCATTATTACGTAAAATACAGGCAGGACATTCCCCACAACCTGAGGCAGGAATACCGTTATAGCAGGTAAGCGTTCTATCTTGTATATAATCGAATGCACCTAACTGATCCGCTAATGCCCAAACGGCAGCTTTATCACGCCACATTAGAGGCGCATGAAGCTCAAAAGAAGCATCCATAGCTAAATTCAAGGTGACATTTAATGATTTGATAAAATTATCTCGACAATCAGGATAGCCACTAAAGTCGGTTTCACTAACCCCGACAATAATATGTTGAGCCATACGCTGATAAGCCACCATTGCGGCGATGGAGAAAAAGAGATGATTCCGCCCTGGAACAAATGTTGATGGAGGTTCACCATCATGACTCTCAATTGCGAGATTCTCATCTGTAAGGGCATTTTTTGTTAGCCGGGAGAAGAGATCTAATTCAAAAACAATCAACTCAACATCAAGCTCTTTAGCGATTGCCTTTGCATGATCAACTTCATTACTATGACGCTGTCCATAATCAAAAGTTAATGCGATAACATCTTTAAATCGCTCTTTTGCCCAAAATAGACAGGTTGTACTATCTTGACCGCCACTAAATACGACGATCGCACGATTTTGATTCATATCGAATCTCCTTAGTTTTTTATAGAGGGTTGCGCTAATACCTCTGCTTTTTTTAGCGTTTGTGAAGTATATCAAAAATGATCATGATGGCAATTCCCTTCACATTCCCCCTTTAAATTCTTTTTATAACACTACTCAATTTAAAACAGAGCTCATCAAAATGGATCATTAACTCTTTTGATCTCATCCTAATCTCTGAAAAGAGCGATAACCTTCCCTCTAGAGATGACAAACTCTTAGATGCTTTTATAGAAAAATACAAGAAAATATTAGAAAAACGCCTAGCAATAAGCGCTATCAATAAAGATATGACATCAAGCTTTAGTGAGAAATATCTATACAAAAAAGAGATTAAATAGTAGAAATAGCGATAAAAAAGAGCCGACAAATTGCAATATTAGCTATCGTCGGCTCTCATTTTTAATGATATTGATCAATTCATGTAATTGACAGAAATTATTTAGGAATACTTAAATACTTAGAAGTATTATCCTAATACCCCCCTACTATTCACCTGATCCCCTGCATGCAATCATGCAATCATTAAAATAGACTATGAATGCTCTATTTTTAGAGTTCCCTATCACTAACTTGCAACAAAACGTTCAAAATAGATATTACAAGGCGCAATCTCTTCCTTTAAGGCAACCCAAGACTCTACAGAAGAGACTAATCCTGGCGGACCACAAATATAGAGGTCAAATGGATTCTTGATAAAGTCAAGATCAATATGATCAACCACGAAACCTCTTTTCCCACTCCACTCTTTAGCGCCCTCACTTAAAATGACATCAAATTGAAAATCAGGAAGAAGCTTTTGATACGTTTCTAATTGTGACAACGCGCAGAGATCCTCTTCTCGGCGGACTCCATAAAGCATACGAATCGGAGGTAATGCAGCCGGATCCATTTTAGCTAATTGCTCCAACATACTTAAGATTGCTGAAAGCCCTGTTCCGCCTGCAATAAGTAGTAGCGGCCTCTCTATCTCTCTAAGATAAAAAACACCATAGGGTAATGTTAACTGTAATTGATCTCCTATCTGGCATCGATCACGTAGATAATTACTCATCACCCCATCAGGTAATAATCGTAAAAGAAAATTTACCTTACCATTTTCTACCTCTGCATTAACAAAAGAGTAAGCTCGACTCTCATCACTGCCAGGAATCGTAATATGTGCATATTGCCCAGGAAGATAGGAGATTTTATCCTCTTCTTTCAGCGTCACCTCCATCATCACTGCGCTATCTGCTATAGCGGTTATCTGGCTAACCTCAGCAGTCACTGACTTTGATTCAACATTACAGATTGAAGAATCAATATCGAAATAGAAAGAAGCTGGTGATTGCAGAGTCGTCTGACAAGAGAGAATATAACCTCCGTTAATCTCTCCATCACTTAAAGCATCTTCATCACAATATTCCATCTCAATCTTGCCTGAATCACAGCGACAACGACAGGTGGCACAGACACCTTCTCGGCAATCTAAGGGAAGACTGACTCCATTCCTAAAAGCAGCATCAAGCAGTTTTTCACTCTGTGCAACATCAAATACTTTTGTTACTCCATCACGAAATATAATTGCGGCTGTATACATCTTTGCCCCCTATACGTGATAGAAATCTAAGACTGAATCGATCTTATCATTAAGTAAAATGACCTGCTTATATGCTATCTTCCATAAATTATCTACTTTAATAAGATCGTAATAGGCATAACCAAAAAAGGTTCCTGCAACACCAAATCGGTAATAATGCGTCACCCAATTGACCTTTACCTTATAGAGATCATCTTCTTGGTGATAACGAATATTGTTGAGCATATGCGATGTCCGAGGCATCGGTGTTGAGGCCGCTGATTTTCCTGTTCTAATACGAAAAACTCGATCTTCTAATCCGCCTCTATTTGCATAATACATCAGTGACATCTCTCGCTTAGGATCAGTAGTATAACGATGCTCATCTAACCACTGCGGAATATGAAAAGTGACATTCTCACTATAATAATCAAGATATCGATCCCAATCTTGGTTATCACAGGCTTCTGCAACATCATATAGAAACTGTTCGATCTCTACTTGTGTCTCAATATTAAAATTTTTCTTTTTCATTCAAGTATCTCCCTAAGATTATTTTGTATTCATCATCTGAGTATTTTCTGCTGCTATCTTCTCCTCTAAACCAGCTAATAATTTCTGTTGCCAGGCAGAGTGCTGATTAACATACAATCCCTCTTGGGTGATTTCTGTGCCGGTAATGACAGGATTAATTCCTAAAATTTCACTATTTTTAGATGGGCCATAATTCCATAGATGATGCCCACGGGAGATATCACTCCATTTTGCAGCACGAGCTTCAAATCCTCTTTGTGATTCTCTAAACTCAACAAGATCATCCGGGGTTCCCATTCCAGAAACATTAAAGAAATCTTCAAATTGACGAATACGACTCTCTCTATCAGCATCACTCTCCCCTTTCACCCCTAAACAAAGGCTGATTACCTCCGTCTTATTCCAGGCTATAGGGCGAATAATTCGAAGCTGTGAGCTGATCTGATCCATAAAGAAGAGACTTGGATAGATATTTAGATTACGTAAACGATGCATTGTCCACTGAGCACGCTCTTTATCATACTTTTCATAAAGGCGAGCCATAATTTTGTCATATCCTGGCCGCACATCTGCTGCATTGGGCATATCACTAAAGAGAACACTATGCCCATTTTTAAATGAGAACCAGCCATCATCTGTATCAGCATCTCCTGCACCTAACTTGCTATAATCTAAGGTCTCGGCGCCTTTGATATTTTTCTCTGCCTCTATCTGCTGACGATGCTTTACTGTCGAGACGTAATTGTAGTGAACGGTACTCACATGATAGCCATCTAAGCCATTTTCATTTTGAAGCTTCCAGTTACCATCAAAAGTATAATTGGATTGACCTGGAACGACTTCGAGCTCTCCCGTTTCAGATTGCTCTACCATCATGTCAAAAAAGAGCTTAGTATCTCCTAAAAACTCCTCTAATGACTCCTCTCCTTCTGGATCGAGATTAACAAAAACAAAGCCTTTGTAACTCTCAATTCTTGACTTTGCCAACCCCCTCTTTGCCTTATCAAAACATTCATCATATTGATCCGGTGCTTTTACCTTCACAAGATCACCATTAGATTTATAGCACCAAGCATGAAATGGGCAAGTAAATGTACTCTGGTTACCTGCAGAGACTCGTGTTAATGTTGCACCTCGATGTTGACAGGTGTTTGCTAGAGCATTTAGCTCCCCTTTGCCATCTCGTGTAATAATAAGTGGCTGACGCCCTGCTTGCATCGTAATAAAATCATGTTTATTCGCTAATTGACTCTCATGGCAAGCAAATATCCATTGTTTTTCAAAAATAAGCTCCATCTCTAGATCAAAAAGTTCTTCATCCGTAAACATCTCTCGTGCAATTCTATATCGTCCCTCTTCAGGATTGAAATCGAGGCAATTTGTTACAAAATCTTTCCAATCTCTTAAACTTCGTTCTACTCTCATAGTGAATATCCTCCAATTATTATTGTTGTTATGATTTCTATTTTGATTTTTAGATCATTACCTAATAACTATCTACGAGTTATCACGGCAATCTACAGAAACCTTTTACTAGTCACTTTTAGTCTGTTGCTTTTAGTCTGTTAAATGAACTTGATGAAATAATTCTCTAGATCACACCTGTTTAAAACCTTTTTAGAAAAATGTTCTTAGAAAGAGTATTTGATCTATATCATTTCATCCATACTAATAAAGTATCTACCTTATTAATTCTGCTACTTAGAGATATGAAGCATTACCATCACTGCCATCATAAAGAATCTTTTTTGCCTCTTTTTCCAACAATGATGGGTTAAAAAACATTTCCCTTTTCCTCTCTTTATAGTTGTCTTTCCTTTGCAATCACTGCTATCTTAAAATTAGATAATAAAAATAATGATAGAGATTACCTGCTTCGTATCTAAGAATAAGATTCTTCTCTTTATCTTGTCTAAGGTTATTTAGATATGAATCAATGCAGAAAAGGTATCGATATGGAACTCAAACAATTGGAATATTTTATTGCCGTAGCTGATGAATTAAGCTTTACCAAAGCGGCGCAGAAACTATTTATCACCCAGCCTCCTCTTAGTAGACAGATACAACAACTAGAAGAAGAGATAGATGCAAAGCTCTTCTATCGAAAATCACGCTCCATCGAGCTTACGGAAGCAGGCCTTTTTTTCTATAAACACGCTAAAAACATCTTACAGATCTCTGAAGAAGCAAAGTTGATGACTCGCAGAATCGGCTCTCAAAAAAAGGAGTTTAAATTAGGCTTTGTCGGCTCAACACTTTTTGGATATCTCCCACAAATTATTTGTGGGATCAGGCTTGCACACCCAGAATTTAAAATATTGATTGAAGAGATGGGGACACCCACTCAAATTGATGCTCTAAAATCAGGTGTGATTGAGGTAGGTTTTGGCAGGATGCCCATAGAGGATCCCACTATTACAAATATTGTATTACGACGAGAACCTCTTGTGGTTGCAACACCGCTTAACCACCCATTCTCACAAAGAGATACGCCTATTAAACTTTCAGAACTAATAGAAGAGACCATTATCCTCTCTCGCGTTAAGGATCGCTCACCTAGCTATTCCACCTTAATCATAGAGGCTTTTAAACAACGTCGATTGCCATTACCAACCATGCGAGAAGAAGGAGATCTACAATTTGCCTTAGGATTAGTTGCCGCCGGAGAAGGTATCTCTATCGTCCCTACTAGTTACCAAAAAATAAAATTTAACGTTATCTACCATCCCCTAGAAGATCCCACATTAGCAGCTGCAATTATTATGAACTTTCGTAAAGATGATCATTCTCTTTTGATCGAGTCTCTTCTAAAAATCATCTATGGCCTCTATGAGAACGATGGCATCTATTATGAAAAGAGCACTCCTTTTAGAAATAGTTTTGATTCATAGTATACCTTTTAAGAATCACTCAATACATAAATTGTCTTGGAAATATATAAAAATTTCACCTATAAGGTAATGAGCCACTGAATAAAAAGTTAGCAATAAAGTAATTATAATAATTTATAAAAATGGGGATATATATATGCAAATAACCGCAATGTTTGCTTTTGGCATAATAGTTGTATTACAGGCATTTGGAGATCTTTTATCAGCAAAAACAAATGGAAAGCTTCCCTCTATCTTTGTAACAGCTATATTATTTTTAATTGGATTTTGGACTGTTATTCCTACGGAGATTATTCATGTCGTAGGAGGAAAAGAAGTTAAATCAACACTACTAAACATATCTGGAATTAGCGGAACCCTCTTCACATTACTTCTAACTTTATTAGTAACTAGCATGGGAAGTCTAATGTCGATCAAAGAATTAATTAGTCAGTGGAAAACTGTCATTATAGGAGTAATGTCTTTGGTTGGAGTGATGATATTCGCTTATTTTATAGGCGGAGTGATTTTTGGAAAAGAATATGGATTAGTTGTTGCACCGCCATTAGCTGGTGGACTTGCCTCCATGGATATAATGGTTAAAGCTGCAAACTCCATCGGACGAGAAGATCTTGCCATTACTGCTGCAATCGTTTTTTCAATACAAGGTCTTGTTGGATATCCCATCATGACTTATGCCTTAAGATGGCAATCAAAATATATTCTAGAAAAATTTAGAGCCGGATCATTAAGAATAATAGAGCCTGAAGAATTAAATTCAAAAGTAGAAAATACCCCTATAAAAATATTCCCCACATTCTCACAGAAATATTTAACTCCTACCGTTTTGATTGCCAAAGTGGCAATCGTAAGCTGGATAGCCGAACTAATTTCTCGCATGACTGGAGGGGCTATTCATACTTATGTTGTCTGTTTGCTACTTGGAATTATAGCATCTGAATTGGGCTTTTTAGATAAAAAAATATTCAGCAAAAGTGAAACAATGGGATTATTAATGGTTCTATTAATGGGCTTTGTTTTTGGAGGATTAGCTTCAGCAACACCACAAAAAATTATACAAGTAGCCATCCCTTTGTTTGGGACAATGATAGTAGGGGTTTCAGGCATTATTATATTTGGAATCATTACCGGGAAAATATTTAAAGAGACCTGGATGATGTCAACGGCAATAGCAATTAACTGTTTGTGCGGTTTCCCACCCAATTATATTTTAACCAAAGAAGCATCTAGAGCCATAGCAAAAAATGATGAGGAGTACAACATATTAATGCAAGAAATGCTACCTAAGGTATTAGTAGGAGGGTTTGTCACAGTAACTGTAGGCTCAGTATTTGTAGCTAGTATATTTTCTAAATTAATGTAAAGGATTAGTATTATGATCAAAGAAAAGATTGTTTTAAATATCAATAAAAATAAAGATTCTTTAACTATTATTGCTAAAAAGATATGGGAAAATCCTGAATTATTTTTAGAAGAGTTTTATGCCTCTAATCTTCAAAAGGAATACTTAAAATCTCATGGCTTCAAAATCATAGAATATGAGAATCTTCCTACTGCTTTTATGGCTGAATATGGAAAAGAGGGACCAATATTGGGACTTTTAGGAGAATATGATGCTCTAAAAAACCTTTCTCAAGAAGCTAGCTCTCACAGAAATCCTTTACAGGAAAATGGCGCCGGACATGGCTGCGGACATAATTTACTAGGGGTAGGCTGTATTGGCGCAGCTCTTGCTATCAAAGAGCAGATAGAAAAAGGGGAAATAAAGGGAATAATTCGATATTATGGCTGTCCTGCAGAAGAGGTCCTAATAGGTAAAGCTCTTATGGCTAAGCAGGGAGCCTTTCATGATTTAGATGCATGTCTAACATGGCATCCTTCTTCTTTTACTATGCCATGGGCTGGTAGCCTCCTATCTATGATATCTGCCAAATTTAGTTTTGAAGGAAAAAGCTCTCACGCTGGATCTGCACCTCACATGGGAAGAAGTGCATTAAGCGCTGTTGAATTAATGAATACCGGGACTAACTACATGCGAGAGCATATCGATGAGCAAAGTCGTATCCATTATATAATCACTAAAGGCGGTATAGAGCCTAACACGGTTCCTGCTCAAGCAGAAGTATGGTACAACATACGTGCACCGAAAAGAGAAATTGCAGATGAAATTTTTCAGTGGCTTAATGATATCGCAAAGGGTGCGGCCCTAATGACTCAAACCAAAATTTCAAAAGTGGAGTTAGTTTCTGGCTGTTATGAAGTATTAACAAATCAAACCTTAGTTAAACTAATCGAACAAAACATGAATACACTGGGTGGTCCTGAATACGGAGATGATGCTAGAGTGTTTGCCAAAGAAATTAGTGAAAAATTTACCAGATCAGAAAAAATAAAAGGTTTGGAGAGTAATTTTATCCCCTTATCTTTTATAGACCAGTATCTCCATGAGAAAACTTCTTCACCATTAGATTTTGATAAATATTTTAAAGCATCTACCGATGTTGGCGATGTAAGCTGGATAACTCCTACTGCTATGTTTGGAGTAGCAACATGGCCTCTGGGAACAGCTGCTCACACATGGCAAACAACTGCAGCATCAGGATCTAGCATTGGATTTAGTGCCATGATTTTTGCATCAAAAGTAATGGCTACTACGTTAGTCGATCTTTATCAAAATGAAGGTTTATTAAATATAGTAAAAGATGAATTTAATAAAAACACCTCCGGACATGTTTATAATTCTATTTTTGATAAAAAAATAGAATTATAACTAAATTATAGACTATAAATTATTTTTTAATGAAAAAGAACAGTTAGCTCTTTTTCATTAAAAAATTGACACCCCAACAAATCCCTATTACAATGAACGATGTTCGCAATAAATGAATTTACTACTAGCCCCTTGTGTTGCCACTCTCATAATATAAAACCGATAACTGAAGAGTGAAGTTGCTAGTAAAATCCAAAGGTTAAAAAATAGCCTTAAATAGCGCATTATTGATGAATGATCACATTCACTGTAATGACCAATAAACAGATATAAACCCATTACTAAATATTATTACTCCGAGATTTAAACTCTTCTCATCATTTGATCACCAATCTAGATGATCATGGCTGATATAGATGATGATAATGAATATTGATTGCTTGAGTAATAATCTCTACCTAGTAGAGAGGAAAGCACGATAGCTAACCGCAGTAGAATACGCGTCTATTTTTGGATGCTATTAATGTTATTTGAAAAAATTTAGACAGATCTCTCAAAAGTGAATAAGAGGTAAATACCCCATAAAACGGGGTGACCTTGGATCTAATAGCTGGATATTAATCCACTAATATAAAAATTAATATGTACAAATTGCATTAAACAGGTTAGATTGTTTGAGATCTATTAAATATTTGTGAGTCAAAATAATTGATTAAACAGATAAGTAGATCTTTTCAAGTAGCACGCTCCTTAATCAGGCGTTGCTAATTCCTATGGTAATAACAAGAAAAAATTAGGAGAAAATTATGATTAAAAAACAACCAATCGATAGAAACGGTCATGTTGTAGATGTTGGTAGCTTACTAATGAGAAATGAACAGTGGGATACCATTATAAGAGTTGATGAAAACACCGAACAAGTTTGGTATAAAGGCGGTGGATTCAATTGGTTTGAAGAGATGAAAAACTTCGTACAATTCTCATAATCACTGCAAAGAGTCATCTTAATTGACCCAATTTTGAGATTATTATTTTATTATCAACTATCAAAATAGAGCTTAAGTTTCATAATTGCTTTATCTTGATTCCAAATTTAGTAGAGTCGTGAAGAGACGACCAACCCACTAAAAAGCCCATCATATGATGGGCTTTTTACATCTCTATATAAAATGTATGTAGAAGTCTGAAAAAATAGATCACTACCCTAACATAGTGACTTCATCTTTTTGAGCATATGCCCTTTGGAGCTGATCAATCTCGGCATAAAGCTCCCTTAAATCTTGATCTGAAAAGAGCTCATTCATCACAACAACCGCTCTTTTCCCCTCCTCTTGATAAACAATTCGTAAACCTTCTTCAGAACCGAATAATTTAGCAAAGAGTGAAGGCTTCGATTCAAGCCAAAATTTTCCTTGAGAAAAGAGATACTCTCTCCTCTTCCCTAAAGTAGCCCGTACGCGTAAACGATCGGTATAGAGCGCTGCTCTCATATCTCCAATGTAGTAGATAAATAGCGCTAAAATAAGGTATGTAAGAAGGGGGATAGGGGAATCAAACTTTGCTGCTATCGCCATAACAATGACGGTAAAGAGGAAAATCGTTAATGCCTGCATCACTTTTGCCTGAGCTGTGTGGGCATATATCGAGGCTTTCGCTTTCATTCTATCTTTTTTAATCTCTTTCATTATGGGGTAGTTATCAAGCTACGCGCCATCTTCAATATAAATAAGATCTGCTCTTGATGAGCCTATTACTATATGTGATCTAGAGATTATCTATAACTTCGACAGATCGAATAGATTACAACCACTATTGATAAATAGATGAGAAAATTAATGAGTAGATACTCAAAATACGGCCAGAAGCTCTCCTCTATTAATGGTGCTACATATAGAAATAGTAGGCCGTGAAAATAATCATATCATAAATCGAGATAATGAAGCTGTTATTATGGCAATAAAAAATCCCTTCTCATACTTATGAAAAGGGATCACTATTACTTATCTTTTACTGAGATCATTGAAGTTTGAAGATCTCTGCTCTTATTACCCTGATACAGAATACCTGTTATATCAATCAATTAATCAACTAATCAATCACGCATACGCATATGAGGAAAGAGTAATACATCACGAATTGATGGGGAATCTGTAAAGATCATCACTAATCGATCGATACCTATTCCTTCTCCACCTGTTGGTGGCATACCATATTCAAGCGCCGTTACGAAATCTTTATCATAATGCATCGCTTCATCATCCCCTGATTCTTTATCTGCCACTTGAGAGATAAAGCGCTCATGCTGATCTTCCGCATCATTAAGCTCCGAATAGCCATTACCGACTTCTCGTCCACCAATAAAATACTCAAACCGATCAGTAATTAGTGGGTTTTCATCATTCTTTCTTGCCAAAGGCGATACTGCAAGCGGATAACCTGTGATAAAGGTTGGTTGCATCAAATTCTCTTCAACCTTCTCATCAAAAATCTCCATCAAGATTTTACCCCAGCAATCGCTATCTTGATATTTAATATGGTAGAGGTCTGCTAATGACGCAACTCCTTCCCTTGTATCGAGGTCGTAATCTTTCGCCTCTTCACAATATTTCAAAATAGATTCTTGGACCGTCATTCTCAATGATGGCTTACCAAAATCTAATGTATATCCTTGATAAGGAACTTCTGTCGAGCCATTCACCTCTAAGGCAACTTTACGCATCATCGCCTCGGTCATATCCATCATATCTTTGTAATCTGCATATGCCCAATACCACTCCATCATTGTAAATTCAGGATTATGCCGTGTAGAAACGCCTTCATTGCGGAAGTTACGATTAATCTCATAAACTCGTTCCATACCACCAACAATTAATCTCTTAAGATAGAGTTCCGGTGCAATACGGAGATAAAACTCCATATCTAATGCATTGTGATGCGTTACAAAGGGTTGTGCATTTGCACCGCCTGGAATAGGGTGCATCATCGGTGTTTCCACCTCTTCAAAACCCCACTCATCCATAAAGTTACGGATGGTTCGTAAAATTAAATTGCGTTTACGGAAGGTCTCACGAGAGGACTCATTCATAATAAGATCGAGGTAACGTTTACGATAACGTGCTTCAACATCAGTTAGCCCGTGGAATTTATCCGGCAATGGGCGCAACGATTTTGTTAATAAAATTAACTGATTCGCTCTTACGGTCAACTCCCCTTTATCTGAGCGAGAGACTTCACCTTCCACGGCAACAATATCACCAATATCCCAGGTCTTAAATTCTTCAAAGGCCTCAACCCCAATTAAACTGGTGTTCACAAATATCTGAATATCACCGGTCTGATCACGCAGACTGATAAAACCACCCTTACCAAAAAGACGCTTAGCAACGATACGACCGGCCATCTTAACAATCTTACCCTTCTCCTTTAGCGCCTCACGATCAAGCCCTTCCATCTCTTGATGAAGTGCTTTTGCATCGGTATCTTTTCTAAAGTGATTAGGGAATGCCACCGGTTTCGACTCACGAATCTTTGCAAGCTTTTCGCGGCGCTCTGTAATTAGATGATTCTCATTATGCTCGTGATCGTTCACTACAGTCTCTTTTGTCATTATATCTTCTACTTTAAATCATGGTTTACAATATCCGAAAGGATCACTCTTTTCGATTGAATCCTCTCACCCCATCTTAATAAGGCAATATTCTATCTGCTTTATTGCAACTTAAATTTTACTAAAATTGATTAGCGCTTCATTAAAGTCGCTTCAAACTAATCAAGGTTTATTCAAGTCTATCCAAATTTGTCCAGATTTATCTAAGCTTATCTAAAATGATCTATATGCTCAATCGCATCTAAATTTAAGGTAAGTCTTAAAATAAGTCTTAAAACGGAAAACTGCTATTTTGATACTGATGCATCTTCTATTTCTGCATCTTTTTTTAAAACTAGAAAATCTCGAGGATCTCTCCCCGAGATTTTTAGCGCAAAATAGCAAACTAGTCAATGCCTCTATTATCCACTATTTTAGAGAAATTACCCAACTAAAATAATCACTAATTGAACAATCATTTCAATAACTTTTCAACAAGCCTTCAATAGCGAATATAGAGAACATCTATAATCTTTAATTACGCATAAACATAAGCATAAATATATTAGTATTAGCGAGAATAGTTTGGCGCTTCTTTTGTGATCGTTACGTCATGAACGTGAGACTCATTCATCCCGGCGCTAGTAATCTCTACAAAGCGTGGTTTATTATTCATCTCTTCGATCGTTGCACAACCAACATATCCCATTCCTGCGCGAATTCCACCCATTAACTGATGGATAATCGGTGCTGCAGATCCTTTATAAGCAACGCGCCCTTCAATTCCTTCTGGAACTAATTTATCTGCACTCGACCCCTCTTGGAAGTAACGGTCAGATGAACCTGCACTCATCGCCCCTAATGACCCCATGCCACGATATGATTTATAAGCACGACCTTGATAGAACTCAATCTCTCCTGGAGACTCATCCGTTCCTGCAAGAATAGAACCCACCATGATAGAGTTTGCACCAGCTGCTAATGCTTTTGCCATATCACCAGAGTAGCGAATACCCCCATCAGCAATAACAGGAATCCCTGTACCTTTCAATGCTGCAGCCACATTAGCAATGGCGCTTACTTGTGGGAAGCCAATACCTGCCACAATACGAGTTGTACAGATTGAACCTGGACCAATTCCTACTTTCACTCCATCAGTACCCGCTTGCATTAAAGCTTTTGCCGCTTCTGCTGTTGCAATATTACCACTAATAATTTGAAGATCAGGATAGTGCTGTTTAACCCAACGAACACGATCAATCACCCCTTTTGAGTGTCCATGCGCAGTATCGACAATGATCACATCAACACCAACATCTACCAACTGCTCTATACGCTCTTCTGTACCATCACCAGCCCCGACCGCAGCGCCACAAAGTAGACGCTCCTCATCATCCATCACCGCATTAGGGTGTGTATCAGTATGGGAAAGATCTTTAACAGTGATCAATCCACGAAGTTCATTACTATCATTGACAACAACAAGACGCTCTAAACGATGAGTGCGGAGACGATCGATAATCTCCTCGCGTGTTGCCCCTTCATGGATAGTAATAAGGCGATCACGGTTCGTCATCGCCTCTGTTATATTTTTGTTTAAATCGGTCTGGAAACGTAAATCACGTGTTGTGATAATTCCGGCCACTTTTCCATCTGTTGAGAGCACCGGCACACTAGAGATATTGCGGCCACGCATAATATTACGCACCTCTTCTAATGTACACTCCGTAGTGACTGTGATCGGATCTGTTAAAACACCGCTCTCAAAATTTTTAACCTTACGAACTTGTCTTGCCTGCTCTGCTGGGGTTAAATTTTTATGAATAATGCCAATTCCACCTTGCTGTGCAAGTGCAATTGCCATTTTACTCTCTGTTACGGTATCCATCGCCGCCGAAAGAAGCGGAATATTGAGCGCTATTTTTTGAGTAAGTTGTGTCCTGAGTGACACATCTCTCGGAAGAACTTCAGAGTAATCAGGTACTAATAATACATCGTCAAAGGTTAAACCTTTTTCCATTATTCTAAGCATATGTCTCTCTCCAAGAACAGCAATTTAAAAAGTGGCTTATTTTAACAAAAAAAAATAGCTCTTGCTAGATTTTATGGGGCTTTTGCGCAATTAAATAAATTTCAAAAAAGTTTGTTATAATAACCGAGGTGCCTATTAAAATGTTCTCGAGGAGTTAATCTAAGTATGAACCTTCCTAGCCTCATCACCTGGACACGAGTCGTTGCGATTCCTGTCTTTATTCTCTGTTACTTTCTCGATACTCCTAATAAAAATATTGTATTGACGCTCCTTTTTATGGCCGCCTCATTAACAGATTGGCTAGACGGTTATCTTGCGAGAAAATGGAACCAAACCTCTAGTTTTGGCGCCTTTTTAGATCCTGTTGCAGATAAGCTCCTTGTTGCAGTAGCGCTCATTGCAATTATCGATCACGATCCCCATAAGTGGTATCTCACACTCTCTGTAATGATTATTATCAGCCGTGAAATCACTATCTCTGCACTTCGAGAGTGGATGGCTAGTATGGGAGAGAGAGGGGTCGTTGCTGTCTCTTGGATCGGCAAATGGAAAACGGCTTTTCAGATGGGGGCAATCACCTTTATCCTCTACGAAAAACCTCTTTTCGGCATACCGCTCTATGAACTCGGCATTATCTTCTTAATTATTGCAACCGTCTTAACACTCTGGTCAATGATGCAATATCTCTACTCAACTTGGAAAGTCTTACGAGTAAGATAAGCGCGCGAGTAAGATAAGTACGAAATAGATAGAAGATAAAAACTTCAAAAAAATCTCATATCAATGAAAAACCCCATTTTTTAATGGGGTTTCTCTTTTCAGCTCTTCTTTTTCAATGTCTCTTTTTCAATTTTTATTTTTAAGTTTCTAGTTTCTACCTAAATCTTCACACTTATAAAGACTCATTGACAAAATTCCGCAACGCCTTCTCAATTTGTAGAGAATCACGTAGATATTGTGCTGGAATTCTTCTCCCTAAAAGGGTCTCTAATGAGAGATTAGGCGTCAATGACGATTCTCTTAAAGTCTTAACAAGTTCATTAAAGAGCGCTAAATAGAAAGGTGCGCCATACACTTTTGCCGTAATATCTTGTAGTTTTAAGATCTTCCCATCATCCACTTCAAGCAGATCTACTGAACCATATAGCGCTAATTGATAGTGAGGTTCATCGATGACAAGTAGAGGATCTGCAGCTATTTCACTCTCCTGATAACCCTCACGACTCCCCACCACAAAATTTGGCATTAAGATAGAAGAGATATCACTATCGTAAAGATTATATTCTCCATACCATGCGGCCGACTCTCCTAATGCAATACTTTGTAAAAATGCGATAGCTTCACTCAAATAATTTCCGGCAGTTAAGATCTCTTCCTCAGTTGTAAAATGGCCGACACTCACTCGTATTGAAGAGAGTGCTCGCCGATCACTATATCCCATCTCAGTTAATACATAAGAGGGGAGTGAACTATCACTATTACACGCAGAACCCCTTGCTACCGCCACTTTAGGGGTTAATGCCATCAAGGCATCTGCGTGAACGTGAGGGATATAAAGATTGAGCACCCCAGGCTCTCGTTCAGCTAAAGGGGATGCACTATTGACCTCCACGCCATAAGGGAGCAATTGCTTCAGAAGAAGACTCTCTAATCGAACTAAGCGATGACGCTCATCTTCCCAACGCTGGGCAATGAGATTAAGCGCTTTAGCAAATCCGATAATCGACTCATTCATCATCGTCCCCGCCCGCAACGCCATTTGTCCTCCGCTACCATCTATGAGAGGTTTCATCGGCAACTTAGGAAATGCACGTCGATAGAGTAACCCTATTCCTTTAGGGCCATAACATTTATGAGCTGAAAGACTCACTAAATCAAATTGTGTCGCATCAAATTGAAAATGGGGGGCTGCTTGCGTAGCATCAATATGGATCGGAATCTTATATCGACGCGCGATCTGCGCAATCTCTTCAACAGGTAACTTATCGCCGGTCTCATTATTCACCCAAATGAGTGAAATTAATGCTGTCTCCTCGGTAATTGCAGACTCAATCATCTCCGCGGTAATGACTCTCTCCGCATTAGGTGCAATAAATTTTGCACGATATCCCTGTTTCATCAATGCTTGGAGCGTATTGAGTGTAGCTTTATGCTCGATCGTAGTCGTAATAATTTCCCGTTTCTTTTGCGCCATCAATACCCCTTTTAGCGCATGATTAATCGACTCAGTCGCACCACTTGTAATAATAATCTCATCACTCTGAAGATTAAAATGTGCCGCTATCTCTGAAAGCGCATCCTCAATTCTCTGTTTAGTCAGCATCCCCAATTCATGAGGGCTTCCTACATTTGCCCAATCACACTCCATTGCGCTGACCATCGAGTCGATCACCTCTGGATCAACCGGCGTCGTTGCCGCATAGTCGAGATAGATAATTCCTGAAAATTGGGGTTTAGTCGGTAATTTAGAGTCGCTCTTCCCTATTGATCCCTTTTGCAAAGCATGATTTTGCTGATCATCGCGCTGTTTCATAAATGGATCAATCCCAAAACTTTCTAATATTGATTTCATAATTATCTCTATAACAGTTATCTCTATAACAGGATGCTACATCAGAAATGAAAAAGGCTCACAAAGAGCCTTTAATTGGTAATTCTTTACCCTCAAAAGGAGAATTTCTAACGATTATAATGCTTAATAAATTGCTTAAAGCGATCTGACTGAGGATTCGTAAAGAGTTCATGGGGCGCTCCCTCCTCTTCAATTTTACCTTCATGGAAGAAGACGACACGATTGGAAACATTACGCGCAAAATCCATCTCATGGGTAACAACAATCATCGTCATCCCCTCTTTTGCTAAATCTTGCATCACTGTTAATACCTCATGCACTAATTCTGGATCAAGTGCTGATGTCGGCTCATCAAAGAGAATAACGCTCGGCTCCATCGCTAAAGCGCGCGCAATTGCAACACGTTGCTGCTGCCCACCTGATAAGGAAATAGGATAATCATTCACTCGCTCACTCATCCCTACTTTAGCCAAAAGCGCTAATGCGCGCTCTTTTGCTTCCCTTTTTGAGAGCCCTAAAACATGAATAGGGGCTTCGATCATATTCTCAAGCACCGTCATATGGCCCCAAAGATTAAAGTTTTGGAATACCATCCCTAATTCAGTACGCATCTTCTGTAATGCTTTAGGATCTTTTGCCACTAAACCATCAGGCCCTGGTACTAAAATGAGCTTCTCGCCATTGAGCGTTATCTCTCCTTGATCTGGATTCTCCAACAAATTAATACATCGTAAAAAAGTACTCTTACCGGAGCCAGAAGCCCCTAACATCGAGACAACATCTCCCTTATTTAAGGTCAATGAGATCCCTTTTAAGATCTCTCTATCCCCAAAAGACTTATGGATATTTTCAACGACTAACGTAGGCTGACTGCTCATAATATGATGATTCCTAATATTCAAATAAGATAAGGCAAGCTCTTTATTATAACAACATTCACCAAGAAACGACTGAACATTTCTTAGAAAGTTCCCGAGCCAATAGGACAAAAGGGCCAAAACATAGTGTATAATAACGAAATCAAAAAATAGCTGTAGAAAGTGGCATATTACCACCATTTTCAACACTACTTTAGTAGCGGTTTTTACATGCTTTCTAGATTATTTGCCCGAAAACTGCTGACTAAAACCTACAATTGATACCAATATATAGATGCAACAATATATTTGATCTATCAAGATAGATGCATCGCCATACATTGATAGATATTCCTCCGAGATTCAAGATTTAGGATTTAGGATTCAGAATTTAGGTCCTAAACTAGGATTAAAATGTATAATCGAAAAATCTGTATCAAACTGTCTAGTGGCAGCTTTAAACAATATTTAACGATATCGTTAGCGAAATTATTAAAAATTATTAATATTAAGCTTGTTAAGCACATTTGAGTATTAAAAACTGAGTATTAAAACTCTGCTTAAAGACGATTAAACCCTATTTAAACTTTATTAAATGACTATAAAATAAAGGATTTTTTTGAATGAAACCAACCTACGAAGCGGCCGTAATTGAAGCATCAGCGCAAGAATTTTGGGAAAAGAATGCTTCTTTTAAAGTAGAAGATAAAACCGATAAGCCAAATTACTACTGTCTTTCGATGTTCCCCTACCCATCCGGTAGACTCCATATGGGCCATGTCCGTAACTACACCATTGGTGACGTTATCACCCGCTATAAAAAGATGAGTGGCTACAATGTCATGCAACCAATTGGTTGGGATGCATTTGGGATGCCGGCTGAAAATGCGGCGATCGATAACAAGGTCTCTCCTAATGATTGGACGCAGAAGAATATTGTCTATATGCGTAAACAATTTAGAGAGCTTGGATTTGGCTTCGATTGGTCCCGCGAGTTCTCTACTTGCGATCCTGAATATTATGGTTGGGAGCAATGGTTCTTCCTCCAACTCTATAAAAAAGGGGTTATCTATCGTAAAAAAGGGATCGTTAATTGGGACCCTGTAGATCAAACAGTACTTGCTAATGAGCAGGTTATTGATGGGCGTGGCTGGCGTTCTGATGCACTTGTGGAACGCCGTGAGATCCCTATGTACTACTTCAAAATTACCGATTATGCCGATGAGTTATTGGAAGATCTCGCACTTTTAGAAGAGTGGCCTGAGCAAGTCAGAACAATGCAGGCAAATTGGATTGGGCGCTCTGAAGGGATGGAGGTAACATTCCTCCATGAAGGTGGGCAATTTAATGTCTTCACTACTCGCCCCGACACATTGATGGGTGTTACCTATGTTGCAGTCGCTCCTGAGCATCCTATTGCCGCAAAAGCAGCAGAAAAGAATCCTCAATTAGCAGAGTTTATTAAAGAATGTCAAAAAACAGGCACTAGTGAAGCTGACTTTGCAACACAAGAAGCAAAAGGAATGCCAACTGGGGAATTTGCAACCCACCCCCTAACAGGTGAAAAGGTTGAGATCTGGGTCGCTAACTATGTCTTAATGGCTTATGGTGATGGCGCGGTAATGGCCGTTCCGGCACATGATGCTCGTGATTTTGCCTTTGCTAAAAAGTATAACCTCCCTATCAAAGTTGTTATCAAACCAGAAAATGGGGACATCAGCACCGATACATGGCATGAGTCACTCGCAGAACATGGCACATTGATCAATTCTGGTGAGTTTGATGGTCTTAATTTTGAAGAAGCCTTTAGTAAAATTGGTACAGCATTAGAGTCTAAAGGTTTAGGTAAACCGAAGACGCAATATCGCTTACGCGACTGGGGAATTTCACGTCAACGCTACTGGGGTTGCCCAATTCCTATCATCAACTGCCCAAGCTGTGGCGAAGTCCCTGTTCCTGAAAAAGATCTGCCTGTCGTCCTACCGACCGACTGTATTCCTGATGGAAGTGGAAACCCACTTAATAAATTAGACTCTTTCAAAAATGTAGCCTGTCCAAAATGTGGTGGTGCAGCTGAGCGCGAAACTGACACAATGGATACTTTTGTTGAGTCCTCTTGGTATTACGCTCGTTTTGCATGTAGCAATTATGAGAAAGGAATGATCGACCCTGAAGCGGCAACAGCATGGCTTCCTGTTGACCAATATATTGGGGGTGTTGAGCATGCCATCCTCCACCTTCTCTACTCACGCTTCTTCCATAAGCTAATGCGTAATGAAGGTTTATTAGGCGATATTGAAAAAGTGGGCCCTGAACCCTTCAAGGCACTCTTAACTCAAGGAATGGTTGTCTCTCCTTCATTCTTCCGCCATAGCTCAAAAGGCTACGAGTGGTTCAATATTAAAGATGTTGAAGTTCGTGAAAATAATGGTGAGAAAGAGTATTTCTTAAAAGCAGATGGTGAACCTGTTACCTATTATGGCATCCAAAAGATGGGTAAATCGAAAAATAATGGAGTTGACCCGGAAGCGATTGTTAAAGAGTATGGTGCAGATGTCTCGCGTCTCTTTATGATGTTTACTTCTCCTCCTGAGCAGACACTTGAATGGTCAGCATCTGGACTAGAAGGTGCAGATCGCTTCTTACGTCGTGTTTGGAACTTCGCTTATGAGAATCAGGCGATCTTAAAAGATTTAACCCTCAGCTGTGAAGCATTAACAGAAAAGAACGCTAAAGATGCCCGTCGCGAGATTCATCAAGAGCTGAAGAAAGCACTCTACGACTATGAGCGATTCCACTTTAACACCGTCATCTCTGCTAATATGATTATGCTCAATATTTTAAGTAAATTGGGTGACTCTAGAGATGAAGCGGCAGTTAAACAGGAAGGCTTCTCTATTATGCTTCGCCTACTGAGTCCTATTGTTCCCCATATTACACACACGATCTGGGAGACATTATTTGGCGATGATATTCTTAACCATCCACTTCCTGAAGTTGTTGCGGAAGCATTAGTCTCTGATGAAGTGAAATATATGGTGCAAGTTAATGGCCGCTTAAGAGGAGAGATTATTGTTCCAGCCTCTGCCTCAAAAGAGGAGATAGAAAAAGCAGCTCTTGCAAATGAGAATGCGGCTAAATTTATTGAAGGTGAGATTCGTAGAATTATCGTCGTGCCTAACCGCTTAGTCAATATAGTGGCAAACTGATCAGAGAGTTCTGTAGAATAAAACCGTAGAATAAAAAATGGTATCAAAAGCTATAAAAAGCTCTAAAAAACCCCAACAAGTAATCTTGTCGGGGTTTCTCTTTTGTACTCAATCAAAAACTATTTTCTCTATTTTTAATTTTTGATGATCGCTTTTTATTGATCGATGATTAAAGCGCCGCTAAAACAGCATTGAAGGTCTCACTAGGTCGCATCGCTTTAATTGCTTTTTCATCAATTGGACGATAGTAGCCACCAATGTCTTGCGCTTTACCTTGAGAACTAATCAACTCTTCATTAATCTTCGCTTCATTTTCCGCTAATTCTTGATGCACTTTAGTGAAGATCTCTTTTAACTCTGCATCTTGATCTTGGTTTGCTAATGCTTCCGCCCAATAGAGAGCAAGATAGAAGTGCGAACCGCGATTATCAATCTGTCCCAATTTTCTTGCTGGTGAACGATCTTCTTTTAAGAACTTACTATTTGCAAGATCAAGTGCATCAGCCAAGACTAAGGCTTTTGGATTATCCTGAGTGCGACCTAAATGTTTAAGTGATTCTGCTAATGCTAAAAACTCACCTAAAGAATCCCAACGAAGATATCCTTCAGTTAAAAATTGCTCTACATGCTTCGGTGCAGAACCACCTGCTCCTGTTTCAAAAAGACCGCCCCCTTTCATCAACGGAACGATTGAGAGCATCTTAGCTGAAGTACCAAGCTCAAGAATAGGAAAGAGATCCGTTAAATAATCACGTAGAACGTTACCTGTTACAGAGATCGTATCTTTTCCTTCTCTAATACGCTTTAACGTATGTTTTGCCGCAGAGATAGGATCCATAATTTGAATATCAAGACCATTTGTATCATGATCTTTTAAGTAACGTTCAACTTTTTTGATCATCTCACGATCGTGCGCACGCTGTGGATCTAACCAGAAAACAGCAGGCGTATCTGAAAGTCGTGCACGCGTTACTGCTAATTTTACCCAATCTTGAATAGGTGCATCTTTCGCTTGACACATTCTGAAGATATCACCCTTCTCTACTTTTTGACTCATCAAAATTGTGCCATCTTTCGCTACAACATCGATAACACCATCAGCCTCTGCCTGGAATGTCTTATCATGTGAGCCATACTCTTCTGCTTTTTGCGCCATTAAACCAACATTAGGTACCGTACCCATTGTACGAGGATCTAAGGCACCATTGGCAATACAATCTTCAATTGTTGCCGCAAAAACGCCTGAATAGCAACGGTCAGGAATGATAGCGACGGTATCTTCCGTTTTATTATCACGGTTCCACATTTTACCCCCAGCACGAATCATCGCCGGCATCGAGGCATCAACAATAACATCTGAAGGGACATGAAGATTGGTAATTCCCTTATCAGAATCAACCATTGCAAGACGTGGACCTTTCTCAATTGCCGCATCGATTGCTGCAACCACTTCTGCCTCTTTCTCATGACCTTTAATCTTGGCGTAGATATCTCCAAGACCATTACGGGTATCGACTCCTAACTCCTTAAAGAGATCGCTATATTGTGCAAACAGATCGGCAAAATAGACCTCGACTATCGCACCAAACATAATAGGATCTGATACTTTCATCATCGTTGCTTTCAAATGCGCTGAGAGAAGGACATCTTTCTCTTTTGCTTCTTTAATCGCCTCAGCAACAAATGCTTTTAATTTAGCAAGATTCATCACCGAGGAATCAATAATTTCACCTTTTAATAGGGGCGCATAATCTTTTAGAGTTTTCTCACCCTCCGCTCCTTTAAAGACGATTTTATACTCTGTTGCTTCAGGGATCGTGACAGATTGCTCCGTTCCATAGAAATCCCCTTCACTCATTGTTGCAACAGCTGTTTTTGAATCTTTTTTCCACTCACCCATTGAATGCGGATTATTGCGCGCAAATTCCTTAATTGCTGCCGGTGCCCTACGATCCGAGTTCCCTTCACGCAATACAGGATTGACAGCAGACCCCAACACACGCGCATAACGTGCTTTGATTTCTGCCTCTTTCTCATCTTTTGGCTCTTCAGGAAAATCAGGAATTGCAAATCCTGCAGCTTGTAACTCTGCGATTGCACGCTTCAGCTGCGGAATAGATGCCGAAATATTAGGGAGTTTAATAATATTTGTTTTAGGATCTTGCGTTAAATGACCTAACTCTGAAAGAGCATCCTCAACACGTTGCTCTTCTGTGAGAAGATCAGGGAAAAGTGCTAAGATTCTTCCCGTAAGTGAGATGTCCTTGACCTCGATATCGATCTCAGCAGGAGAAGTGAAAGCTTCTACGATCGGAAGAAATGAGTAGGTTGCAAGCGCTGGCGCTTCATCTGTCTTTGTATAAAAAATCTTAGATTTTGCCATATTTGTTATCTATCCTTATCAGTATGTGAATATATATAATATCTAACTTAAAATTATTTGATCAATATTGCATTAAATTATTTTATTATCAAATATTTGCTACCCTACCTCTTTCTCCTATAGCCTCTCATGCAGATTAATCATGGAGAAGTCCATTGATAATCACTCTATTTGAGACCCGCTTCATTGATACTCAATAACAACTATCCCTAAAACTATCGCAACAATCTAATTTGTTGTTCATTATTAGGTCTTTCTCTCTATTGATATCACCCAGAAGCTGACCATATTACAAAGGTCATTAAAAGGCCATTAAAAGGCCATTAAATAGATGAAGAAAGAGATGAAGGATTAGCAAAGAACTTTAGCAGTATATAAGAGATGGCTGAGAATTAGCAAATGATCCCCAATGATGGATAAAAATGAAGCTTAATCTGAGACTTAATCAAGAAGCTCATTCAACTTTGCCATGATAACCTCGATAGCACCTTGATTTTGAGCCATTGTTTTCTGTGCGGCAGCGCCGTAACTTTCACGGAGAGAGGAATCATTTGCAAAGTCGATGACAACCTCCGCTAGCTGATCTGCATCTACCTGTATCAATGCTCTACTTTCGAGAAAGTTGAACAAGGTCTCCCGATTCTCGTCCATATGGGGCCCAACAATAATCGGTTTAGCAAAATAGGCTGGCTCTAAGATATTATGTCCACCAATTGGGACAAAGCTACCGCCAACCGTCACAATATCAGCAAAGAGATAGAAGAGTAGTAGTTCTCCTAAAGTGTCGATCAACCAAATATCTGCATTTGGATTGAGCGTTAAAAGATCCCCCTCACTACGAATGGAGAGCTTAAAATCATGCGCATCTGCATACTCCTCTAATAGATAGCGCACCTCTTGAAAGCGCTCAGGATGGCGTGGTACCAAAATTAATTTAAGATGCGGTGCTCGGCGACGCGCCTTAATATAGGCCTCAACAACAATCTCTTCCTCCTCTTCATGAGTACTTGCAGCGATCCAATAGATCGAGTGAGGCGAGCGATGTGCCACTAAAGGCTCTACTTTTTGATAGAGGGTATCTGAAACGGTAAGATCATATTTAATATTCCCCATCCGCTCTACCGATCTCGCCCCCAAAACTTCAAAGCGCAATGTATCTTCATCGGTCTGTGTTAAAACATCCACAGACTTCAAGAGCCGATGCATCGCTGGCGCAATTTTTTGATAACGACGATAAGAACGATCAGAGAGACATGCGCTAATAATAAGTAGAGGAATGTGACGCTTTCCTGCTTGATAGATTAAATTAGGCCAAATCTCGGTCTCCATAATTAAGATCGCTTTAGGTTTTACCTGCGCCAGAAAGCGAGAAACAGAAGGACCAAAATCGAGGGGCAGATAGGAGTGATAAAGAGCTCCAGAGGCGATCTCTTTCTTAAATGTGCGAATAATTTGATCACTACCAGTTAAAGTAGTTGCCGTGAAAAGAATTGAGCACTGCTTCTCCTGCAATAATCTTCGAACTAATGGGGTGACGGCACGCACTTCCCCCAATGAAACAGCATGAATCACTAGATCAGCTGCCGGCAATTTATGAAAACCAAAGCGATGTAAAAAGGAACGTACACCTAATGGAGAGCGCCAATCTCGAAAAAGCCGAGTGACAATAATAATGGGTAAAAGAACCCACCACAACAACCTATAGAGTGTCAAAACTATCATATATTGCTATTCCATCCAGACTTTAATATATCGTCTACTATCTTTTTGCATCTTCTTATCGCTTATCACTTATCGATTTATCTTTTTATCGTCATTTCTTTTCAATTACACATATCGCTACTCGATAGTTGCAATACTCTACAATACCCGTATCTGTAATATCCGTAATATCTGTAATTTCGATTTTTATCTACGGCTCTCATTTGACGACAAATCAATCTTAATCAATCACAATAGCTACTAAACACCTAGTGCCTATCTATTCACCCATTTATTCACGCACTAATTCAGATAAACAATCAATATTGCACATAAGTGATCTTAAAAACAAGAGACTCCATCGCGATAAAGAAGATTATACCCAATATTTTTCTAACAAAATCAGTTTTTACGACTCTACCGCTGACTCTGCCATCCCTTCTACTTCTCACATACCTTCTCCACAGGTCTTCTTATAGGATGACTAATGTGACAACAAAAGATAGATAGCGAAGATAGATAGCGATTTTTAGCACACCTCAATGTACAACTCCAACTCTATTTAAGAACGACAAAATCAAAGAACCCCTTAATAACGTCAATCGAAAGAGAAGGGTTATTAAGGGGTTCTTTTTAAGAATAAATAGAAGTGATACTACAGATACCGCCCACCATAACAAGGCGCACTCGGCTACTCTTCAACAACACTTTCAGTTAAAACCGCACCAGTAGGTGTAATGGTATAACCAAACTCTACAAGGCGCTTATCATATGGGAAGTTGTGGAGTAACACCGCAAGGCTCTTCTGAGAAAGCTCATCTAAACCGAGCGCTTGATAGGCTTTTGCTTGAATATAGAGAGCATCCGATACCGATGTTGTCGCATCATAATTATCAAGAACATATTGTGCGCGATTTGCAGCACCCACATAAGCATGACGATCGAGATAGAATTTTGCTTTATGAATCTCCGCTTCTGCCAATAAGTTACGAAGATAGATGACACGTTCAGCAGAATCTTCTGCATAGTCACCATCAGGATAACGTTCAATCACTGTCATAAATGATTGAAGCGACTCCTTCATCTGATTCTGATCAATTTTCGCTCGATCAGGAGGAAGCAATTTATCAAGGATCGATCTTGCTCTATCAAAGTTGATCAAACCTTGCATATAGTAGAGATAGTCGATACTCTCATGGTGTGGATAGCGTCTAATAAAGGTATCGATCTCTGTTAAAGCTTTATCATGATCACGATTATGGTAGTGAGCATAAATCTTATTTAATTTTGCCTGCTCAGCAAGACTAGTATTGGGGAATCTTGCCTCAATCGCTTCGTAGTGTTGAACCGCAACCTCGTAACTAGCTCCCTCTAAGTTTTTATTACCCTCTTCTAAAAGATCTTGCCCCGTCATAGCGTAGTACTTATCATCTTTTTTAGCAGAGGTCGAACCACAAGCGGAAATAACGCCAGCAGTAATTAGTATCATAAAAATTTTTAGTGTTTTCGCTTTCATTTTATTACTATAGGTCCAACAAATTGAATTAATTCTTCGAGATTATACAGATAAATTATGAAACAGTCAGAAACTTTTACTATCACAATCCCCGAACATCTAGCTGGTGAGCGCATTGATGCGATCCTCCCGCTTCTTCAGCCTAATCTATCTCGAAGCCAAGGGCAACGTCTTATTAAGAATGGCCAGGTTCTTCTTAATGGTGAAGTACCTCGCCCAAGAGATAGTGTCTCTTCTCAAGATATTATTCAACTAACTATCGAAAAAAATCAATCAGATAGTGAAGAAATTATCCCCGAGAAGATCGATCTCGATCTTATTTTTGAAGATGATGACATTATTGTACTTAATAAACCTGCCGGCATGGTGGTTCATCCCGGCGCTGGAAACCAACAAGGAACACTTGCAAATGCGCTCCTCCATCACTGCCCTGAATTAGCAAACTTAAGTCGTGCCGGCATTGTACATCGTCTTGATAAAGAGACCTCCGGCATCTTAGTGATTGCAAAAAATACAGCAGCTGAAGAGAATCTTATTGAGCAATTTAAAGCAAGAACCCCCACAAAGATCTATCATGCCCTTGTTATTGGTGAAATGATCTCGGGACGTACCATTGATGCTCCTATCGGCCGCAATCCCCATCGCCGGAAACATATGTGGGTAACAGAGACAGATGAAGAGGGGAATAATGAGGGGAAAGAAGCAATCACTCATGTTCGCGTCAAAGAGCGCTTTAGAGCCCACACCCTTATAGAGGTCAACATTGAGACCGGCAGAACTCATCAGATACGTGTCCATATGCAACATATAAATTATCCTATTGTCGGCGACAGTGATTATGGCGCACGTCTTCGGATACCCAAAAAATTTGGGCAACACGCTGAAAATGTCTTAAGAGGATTTAAACGTCAGGCACTCCACGCCTACTCGATCTCCTTCGAACATCCCCGCACAGGAGAGACCCTCTTCTTTGAGCAACCTTGGCCTAATGATCTCAAAAATCTAGTAGATGCCATTCGAGAGGAGAGTATCGCTTATGAGCAGCAAGATCATTAAAGAAGAGAGTGGTATCGTAGTTGTTGCTCCGAACTGGCCCCTCTCTCAACGAATAAAGGCTTTTACAACAACGCGCAAAGGTGGGGTTTCTCAAGGAGATTACGCTGGTCTTAATTTGAGCTTAAGTTCTGCTGACCGGCGTGAAGATGTATTGGCTAATAGAGAGCGCCTCAGAGAGACCTTTAAGATTCCCGGCATCCACTTCTCATTGACCCAAATTCACTCCAATCTCTGCGTCCCCATTTTACCAGAGTGGAATGGTGCCGGCGCTGATGCAGCTTACACCAGTGAGCTCAATCAACCGGCAATGATTTTAACCGCAGATTGCTTGCCAATCCTCATCTCTAATCGAGAAGAGAGTATTGTGACCGCTATTCATGCTGGGTGGCGCTCGCTCTTAATGGATATTATTGAGAATAGTATTCACGCTTTAAAGCAAAAAAGTGACGATCTCTTTGTCTGGCTAGGCCCTGCAATCTCCCAAAAAGCATTTGAGATTGGTCCTGAAGTGAAATCCGCCTTTCAATATCGTAATACCCTACTGAAAAATATCAGCAATGTAGAGAGAGATCACCCTTCACTATTTATCCCCTCTCCCAATAACGGAAAGTATCTTGCTGATATCTATCAACTCGCAAAATTACGTTTAAAGAATCTAGGTATCCCTGAAACACAAATTTATGGAGGGGATCTTTGTACTTACTCAGATCCCGCCCTCTTCTACTCTTATCGCCGAGATGGCATTAAGTCGGGACGCATGGCAAGTTATATCTGGATTCAAGAGGGCTAAATTGTAAAAGGTGAGCCTCTATCTCCAACAACCACAATTGAGTGTCCAAAGCGATAACAGACAAAACAGATCAGAAATCGCCAACAAACTAACCTGAAGTTATTAGAGAAATAGGCTAAAATAGAGCGTTAAAAATTATCGGGATCATCGATCGATATCTACAAACTTGCGAGATTTATAACTAGTTATGTCCACAGTACAATATAAGAAATTTTATATTCAAACCCAGGGCTGCCAGATGAATGAGTATGACTCAGAGAAGATGGCAGACTCACTCAAAGCATTTTGCAACTTAGAACAGACCGACAAGATTGAAGAAGCAGACCTTTTTATACTCAATACCTGCTCAATTCGTGAAAAAGCACAAGAGAAAGTCTTCTCTGAATTAGGTCGTTGGCGCAAACATAAAGAGGAGAACCCTCACATTGTGATCGCTGTTGGCGGATGTGTGGCATCACAAGAAGGGGAGGCGATTAAGAAGCGCGCCCCCTTTGTTGATATTATCTTTGGCCCTCAAACGCTCCATCGCCTCCCCAAAATGCTCAATGACGTTTGGCAAGGTAATGGAACTCAGGTCGATGTCTCTTTCCCTGAAATTGAGAAATTTGACCACCTTCCTAAGCCTCGCGCTGAAGGCGTTACCGCATTTGTCTCAATTATGGAAGGGTGTAATAAATATTGCTCTTTCTGTATTGTCCCCTATACGCGTGGCGAAGAGATCTCGCGCCCCTTTATTGATGTGCTTGGTGAGATCGCGTCACTTGCTGAACAAGGGGTTCGTGAAGTTACACTCCTTGGGCAAAATGTGAATGATTACCAAGGTGAGATGCCCGATGGCAAAATTGGAGATCTGGCACTTCTTATTGAGTATGTCGCTGAGATTGAAGGTATTGAGAGAATTCGCTATACCACATCTCATCCAATTGCCTTTAATGATCGTCTAATTGAAGCTTATGCGCGTGTTCCAAAGCTTGTCTCTCATCTCCATCTTCCTGTTCAATCAGGATCAGATCATATTTTGATGATGATGAAACGAAACCATACGGTATTAGAGTATAAAGCCAAAATTAAGAAGCTCCGTGCAATTCGCCCAGATATCTCTATCTCCACCGATATTATCGTCGGCTTCCCTGGAGAGAGTGAGGCAGATTTTGAGGCAACAATGAAACTCGTAGAGGATATCCATTACGATCATTCATTTAGTTTTATCTACTCAGCAAGACCGGGAACACCAGCGGCCAATCTACCCGATGATGTCTCTTTAGAAGAGAAAAAAGCGCGCCTTGCCCGCCTTCAAGCAAAGTTAACTGAGCAGGCAACCGCTATTTCACAATCGATGGTCGGCACCGTTCAACGCATTTTAGTTGATCGCCCATCCCGCAATAACCCGAAAGAACTTGCTGGAAGAACCGAAAATAATCGTGTCGTGAACTTTGAAGCGCCTAGCTCACTCATTGGCCACTTCTGTGATGTAGTTATTACAGAAGCTCAACCTAACTCCTTACGTGGGCGTTTAGTTGTCGCAGAGTAGTAAGACTTAAAAGAGAGATCAACTCAATGTCGATCTCTCTTTCTCTATCTACCCTCTTCCCACTGACTCCCCCTTCTCTACAATTTGTACAATGCCCATCCGTATAATGCCTATTTGTACAATTAAATAACTTACCAGTTGAATATAGAAATTAAAGCCACATAATCTCATTAGCAACAGTAGATAATTTCTATGTTACATATTTTGACCATTAACAAAGAACAGATCTCTTAACCGCGTTACTCTTTAACGACCCTATTAAAATCGCAACAAGCAAAATTTTAAGAGGATCGTTGAAGGAAGAGTAAGATTCTCTTCATTGAGATAGACTAAAAGTCTTCCACAAAAGAGTTACCTCTCAAGGATTGTTTAAAGGAATATTATGAATATCAATAAAATGACTTTTCACGCAGCACATAGCGCCCTCGACCAACATCAGACTGATTGTCTTGTTGTCGGCGCTTTTGAAGGGAAACTAACTGCTACAGCAGAGAAATTAGATACTCTCTTAAATGGAGAGCTTGGAAGATTAGTAGAAAGTGGCGATATTAGCGGTAAAATGGGAGAAGTACTTCCACTTCTCGGACTAAGTGCGATGAAGGCTAAACGCCTATTAGTGGTCGGTCTTGGTAAAGAAGAGAAATATAATATCGACATTATGCGTAAAGCTGTTGCAGCCGCAACTCGCTGGATTAAATCAACCCCTGCAAAAGATGCTACCTTTGCATTACTCGAAAATTGCAAGCGTAAAGCAACCTCAATTCCAGCACTCATCCAATCTATCGGCGATGTCCTCTATCAATTTGCAGCTGAGAAAAAAGAGAAAGTTAAAGCGCTAGAGCTCAAAACAATTACAATTTTAGATAGCAATGAAGAAGCAGATATTGCAGAAGCAGTTGCCTATGGCCAAGCATTAGTTAACGGTATGTCTTTAACAAAAACATTAGCTAACATGCCGGCAAATATGATGACACCTAAAGATCTTGGCGAAGCTGCGCTAAAACTTGCAGAAAAATACCCAAGCATCAAAGCAACCGTTCTCAATAAAGATGATATCAAGAAATTAGGAATGGGTGCTTTTCTCGCAGTAGCACAAGGTTCAAAAGAGAAACCTCGCTTTATTGTACTCGAATATATCCATGATGAGATGCAAGATGAGGCACCTATCGCTTTAGTCGGTAAAGGGGTCACTTTTGATACGGGAGGCATCTCACTTAAACCGGGCGCGGCGATGGATGAGATGAAGTACGATATGGGCGGCGCAGCTTCTGTATTAGGAACTTTCAGAGCACTTGCTGAGCTCAACTTAAAAGCGAATGTGATCGGCTTAATCCCAGCAACAGAGAATATGCCATCTGGCAAAGCTGTAAAACCGGGGGATGTTGTTACTTCAATGTCTGGTCAGACAATTGAGATTCTCAACACTGATGCTGAAGGCCGTCTCATTCTCTGTGATGCCCTAACCTATGCAACACAATTTAAACCTAAAGCGATTGTCGATATTGCAACATTAACAGGTGCAATTATCGTGGCATTAGGTCATGAGGTATCAGGACTCTTTAGTAATAATGATTCACTTAGCAATAAGTTAAAAGAGTCCGCAGAGACAACTCGCGATTACGTATGGGAATTCCCTATTTGGAATCATATCTTCCAACCCATGCTCGATTCCAACTTTGCTGATATGGGGAATATTAGCAGTGGTGGTCGCGGTGCAGGATCAATTACCGCAGCTTGTTTCCTAGAGCGCTTTGTAGAAGATTACCCTTGGGCTCACCTTGATATTGCCGGAACGGCATGGACTTCAGGTAAAGAAAAAGGGGCAACAGCACGTCCTGTTCCACTACTTCTTGACTTCATCAAGAACTATCAAGATTAAATTAGGTAGAATAGATTGAGATTAATAAGAAATTATCGTTAAACTCTTACTGAAGACCCTATTTGAAGCCTTCAATTAAAAGCTTTATTACTTAGGGTCTTCTATCGCTAATATTTTAACTTTATAAATCTATTCTGATGTTATAGCTTTTATTTTCATTCCGATTTTTATTTTGGTTTTTTATTCTTATTTTAACCTCTATTACAGCCTATTAGGTAGTTACAACTGTTTAGTGACATAATTGTGCAATGAGAAGTGAAAGTAGAAAATCGCAATTATTCAGTTATCATACGTAAACTATCTAATCTGTAAATTGACTCTCAAAAGGAGATACATCATGGCAATTCGTGTTGGTATTAATGGTTTTGGTCGTATTGGTCGCTTTGTTTTTCGTGCTGCATGCGAACGCAACGATATTGAAGTGGTTGGAATCAATGATCTAATCGATGTTGATTACATGGCTTATATGCTCAAATATGACTCTACACATGGTCGTTTCAATGGCACAGTAGAAGTTGAAGATGGTCACTTAGTGGTCAATGGCAAGAAGATCCGCGTTACATCTGAAAGAGATCCAGAAAACCTTAAGTGGGATGAGATCAATGTTGATGTTGTTGTAGAAGGAACGGGCCTCTTCTTAACTGATGAAACAGCACGCAAACATATTACAGCAGGCGCTAAAAAAGTTGTAATGACGGGCCCTTCAAAAGATAAGACACCGATGTTTGTTATCGGTGTTAATGAGAACACCTATAAAGGCGAAGATATCGTTTCAAACGCATCATGTACAACAAACTGCTTAGCACCTATCGCTAAAGTACTTAACGATACATGGGGTATTGAATCAGGTCTTATGACGACAGTTCATGCAACAACTGCGACTCAAAAAACGGTTGATGGTCCTTCTGCTAAAGATTGGAGAGGTGGCCGTGGTGCATCACAAAATATCATCCCTTCATCAACAGGTGCGGCTAAAGCTGTGGGTGTTGTTATCCCTGAACTTAACGGTAAATTAACCGGTATGTCTTTCCGCGTTCCAACCCCTAACGTTTCTGTTGTTGACTTAACGGTTAACTTGAAGAAGCCTGCAACTTATGATGAAATCTGCGCAAAAATGAAAGAGATGGCAGAAGGTGAGTTAAAAGGTGTTTTAGGCTATACCGAAGATGCAGTTGTATCAACAGACTTCTTAGGTGAAGTATGCACCTCTGTCTTTGATGCAAAAGCGGGTATCGCTTTAACTGATACTTTTGTTAAAGTTGTATCTTGGTATGACAATGAGATCGGTTACTCTAACAAAGTTCTCGACTTAGTAGCGCATATCTCTAAGTAATTTTAATTTCCCAAAAAATTACCTTTTTAAAATTACCTTCCAAATATTAAAATCGTCATGATAGAGAGATCTAATACTCATATATAGAGGTTAGATCTCTTTTTTTATCTCTATCTATTTATTTAAACTTACTTGAACTTACTTAAACTACTTAAACTCACTTAAGATAAGTGTCTAATATCTAGCTATTTACTTCTCTTTTTAAAAAAAAGATCTATTATGGGAAAGTTTTGTACGCACAAAAGAGGCGAATCAAAATAGTGATTACTCCCAATTGGACAAAACAGACCTATAATTCATAGAACTTTATTTTATCAATCATTCATGGAGTCCCATCGATGTCTCAACCTCAAGATATCAACTATAGCCAAGGTATTGTCCCTCTAGAACAACGAAAAAGTCTCATCTCCCTCTCCTTTATTATGTTAGGCCTTACCTTCTTCTCAGCAAGTATGCTAGCGGGTGGACGTGTAGGAGCGGGCTTGAATCTCAATAACTTCTTTATCGCGATCTTAATTGGTAACTCATTTTTAGCGATCTATACCGCATTTTTAGGCTATATTGGTGTCAAAACGGGATTAACAACTCATCTTTTAGCGCGCTACGCTTTTGGTCGTCGCGGGGCTTGGCTCCCCTCTCTACTTCTTGCTGGCACACAAGTTGGCTGGTTTGGCGTTGGTGTCGCAATGTTTGTTATTCCCGTTAGCGAAGTAACCGGCATCAACCTCTATCTTTTGATCGCCATTGCCGGAGCATTGATGACAGGAACTATGTATTTTGGTATCGGCGCAATTGCGGCACTCTCAATTTTAGCCGTCCCCTCAATGAGCATCTTGGGAATCTATTCTGTTTGGGAAGCGGTCGATTCCGTTGGTGGCGTTCAAGCGCTTGCCGCTGTTGAGCCAACTGACCCACTCACTATGGCAAGCGCTCTGAGTATTGTTATTGGCTCTTTTATTAGTGCCGGCACATTAACAGCAGATTTTCTTCGCTTTGGGCGCAATGCTAAAACAGCCATTATTGCCGCAGTACTCGCTTTCTTTATCGGTAACTCTCTCATGTTTATTTTTGGTGCTATTGGCACCTTAGCCCTAGGAAAAGCTGATATTTTTGATGTAATGCTGATCCAAGGCTTAATTATCCCGGCAATTCTTATTTTAGGACTCAACATCTGGACGACTAATAATAATGCACTCTATGCATCAGGACTGGGCTTTTCAAGCATCACGGGGATCTCTAGTCGCAAGCTCTCTATGATTTTAGGATTTATCGGTACCATTAGTTCACTATGGCTCTATAATAACTTTGTCGACTGGCTCATCTTTTTATCATCTGCGATTCCTCCCGTTGGAACAATCTTGATCGCCGACTTCTTCATGCAGAGAAAACGGTATGAGCAGATTACAGAGATGAATGCCATCTTTATGAATTGGAATGCGATTATCGCCGTAATTGCCGGCGTTTTAGCAAGTTATCTTCTCGGAGGCATAGTTCCTCTAAACTCTGTGATCGCATCATTAATCACCTATACACTTCTCGAGAAGACATTAGGTGCTAAAAACCATATTAAATAGATAGGAAATAGGGGTAAGCAAGATGCAACTACTGATTGAAAATACACACCTTCGTGATCATGCCGGACTCTGGAAAGTGCTTATTGCTGATGGGAAATTTACAAAAATTTTACCACAAGATGAGCCTTTTGAGGTCTCTGAATCGATCAAAAAGATTGATGCGGAAGAGGGGTTATTAATTCCTCCATTTATCGAACCTCACATTCATCTCGATACCACTCAAACAGCTGGAGAACCCAAATGGAACCTCTCCGGAACACTCTTTGAAGGTATTGAGCGTTGGGCAGAACGAAAAGCGCTTTTAAATCATGAAGATGTTAAAACTCGAGCATTAAAGACATTAAAATGGCAGATCGCTAATGGTATTCAACATGTTAGAACTCATGTCGATATCTCTGATCCTTCATTAGTTGCATTAGAAGCGATGCTTGAGCTTAAAGAAGAGGTAAAAGAGTTTATCGACCTCCAGATTGTTGCCTTCCCACAAGAGGGAATCCTCTCCTTTCCACAGGGAGAAGCGCTTCTTGAAGAGTCATTAAAGATGGGAGCCGATGTTGTCGGTGGAATCCCTCACTTTGAGTTCACGCGTGAATATGGCGTGCAATCATTAGAGTACCTCTTCTTACTTGCTAAAAAATATGATCGCCTCATCGATATCCATTGTGATGAGATCGACGATGAACAATCTCGCTTTGTTGAATCTGTTGCTGCATTTGCTTATCGTGATGAAATAGGAGAGAGAGTCACAGCGAGCCACACAACTGCGATGGGCTCTTATAATGATGCATATACATCCCGCCTCTTTCGCGCTTTCCGTCTCTCAAAAATCAATTTTGTGGCCAATCCATTAGTCAATATTCATCTACAAGGTCGTTTCGACAGTTACCCTAAACGTAGAGGGATGACGCGCGTTAAAGAGCTCTTAAAAGCAGGACTCAATGTTGCTTTTGGTCATGACGATGTTTTTGATCCTTGGTACCCACTTGGAACGGCGAATATGTTACAAGTTCTTCATATGGGAATGCATGTTGGACAGATGATGGGATATCCTGAACTCAATAATGGTTTAGATCTTATTACCAACAATAGCGCGAAGGTACTTCATCTAGAAAAATATGGTATTGAAGAGGGATTCGATGCAAACTGCTTAATTCTTCCTGCAGAGAATGGTTTTGATGCCTTAAGACGCCAGGTTCCAACCCGCTACTCTATCCGTAGAGGTAAGATTATAGCGACAACAACGTTGCCGGAAACACACATCTACCTTCAATCAGAAGAGAAGATCGACTATCGTCGTTAATCACTTCTAAAATTGCATTGATCTTGGTCGCTATTTCTATTTTTAATCTTCTGTAAATAATCATTAAGTTGGGTATAATGAAAATGATTAATAGTCGAAAAGAGCGCGTCAATAGCACCTTTTAGGGATCGCTCGTTAAGCTATTGAATCAATAAATAACCTAAAAGAATAACTTAAAAGAAAGTGGCAAATATAATACTTGATATTAAGTGTTTGATATAAAGTCTCTATTATTCGTTACCCGAGTATCCGAGACAATGTTGATACATAATATCGATCTATCTTTAGCCTCAACCCAATATTAGGAGTTTAATATGAGTAAACAATATAAAACGATTTTAGTCCCTGTTGATGGTTCTGATGCTTCTCTTAAAGCACTCGATCGTGCAATTGAATTAGCAAAGTTCTATACAAGCAAGTTAGTGATTGCTCACGTTATTGATGTTCGCTCATATTCATTAGCGATTGCTTACCGTGAGCCACTTGAAGAGTATGCAGAAGATAATGCGAAAAAAATTCTTGCAGATGCAGAGCAAAAAGCAAAAGATGCTGGACTTACAGATATCGCAACCTTGAAGAAAGAAGGTTCACCAAGATCAGTGATCGCTAAGAAGATCGCGCCTGAAGTGAATGCAGATCTTATTGTCATGGGGGCAACAGGTTACGGCATGGTAGAGAGAATGTTTGTTGGATCTGTCTCTGAAAGCACCGTTCGCCACTCAACTTGCGATATCATGATTGTTCGCTAAACAAAAATGAAAAGATAATAACGATATAAAGAGCTCTTCATCCAAAGGGCTCTTTTACTTTATAGTGAGTTATTCACTCCCCCAAGACAAATTATAAAAATAGAGATTAAGAAGGCGATCAAAATGGCACAAATTTTAGTAGATGCTGATGCTATCCCTAATGTTTTAAAGGAGATTCTCTGCCGAACAGCGATTCGTGAAAGGATAAAAGTTATCTTTATCGCCAATCAGCCCACAAAATTACCCCGCTCCCCATACCTTCAAGCGATACAGGTCCTATCAGGGTTTGATGTAGCGGATCAACGAATCGTCGCAATAACAGAGAAAGATGATCTCATCATCACAGCCGATATCCCATTAGCGAAAGATGTTCTCGATAAAGGGGGAATTGCTCTCAATCCTCGTGGAGATTTTTATGATTTAGGAAGCATCAATGCCAAACTTGCGATGCGAGATTTTAACGAATTACTTCGTGGTAGTGGGATACAGACTAAAGGCCCTGAACCACTCAATCAACGAGATCGCCAAAACTTCAGTAATAGTCTCGATCGCTGGTTGCGTGATCATCACCGTGCTTGAGAGATGACCTGAGTAGAGATGATCTAAATAGAGATGATCCAAATAGAAGCTTACAGGACATAACCCCCTTTTTGACTTCCCTCTTTCACCATTTCTCCGTTTCTCATTTCTCGGAAAGCTTGATACACTAAGCCCTTCTCTATTTTGGCCTCTTCTCGCCATCCCTTCTCTATCTCTCCTTACGGAACCATGTTAATAGAGTTATTATAAAAGGATTTAATATGAAACTGATACGTAATATTCTAGGTAAAGCAATTCTCTTTTTTGATAGTACTTTTGCCCCTACTCCCGTTAAACGATCAGCGGAAGCGCAAGCAAAGATGGATCAAAAAACAGCTCATCTTGCACTCTATCAATTCCACATGTGCCCTTTCTGCGTTAAAGTGCGTCGCACCATTAAAAGACTCAATCTCAATATTGAATTGAGAGATGCAAAGGATAATGCACAGTTTGCAGAAGAATTACTGACACAAGGTGGAAAACGTCAAGTCCCCTGCCTTCGCATTGAAAATAGTGATGGTACGGTAAACTGGATGTATGAATCGGATGCTATCAATCAATATCTTGAGAAGATTGCTCACGAAGCTTAAACCTTATCACAATAAGGTTTCTCTTATTCCATAACCCTCTTATTACCCCATAAACTATGAGCCCGAAATAGTAGATCAATAAAATTTACTCTTTCGGGCTCTACTTATCTGTCTCTAACTATCCGCTGTTAACTATCTGCTTCTAACGATCTGTTTCTACATCTTCTTAACATCACTAATCACGATCTTTGAATGGATCTTAATAATACCGGAGATCTTATTCAATTTATGAGTAATGAAGTAGGAGAAAGTGGAGAAATTATTGGTTCTCACATGAAGCAGATAATTTGACTCTCCAGTGATGATATAAGCATTAATGACCTCAGGGAGTGTCGCTATGTGATCACAAAAATGTTGATGGCCCGATTCATCGAGATGCATAAGACCTATCTCAACAAAGGCTTCAATCTCTCTACCTAACTTCTTCTCATCTAAAACAGCGCGATATCCTTTAATAATCCCACTATTTTCAAGCTCTTTGACTCTTCGATGACACGCTGAAGGGGAAAGCGATATTCTTTCAGCTAAATCTTGATTCGATAATCGACCATCATCTTTCAGTGCACGTAAAATCTTTAAATCTATTTCGTCTAGTTTCATTTAGAATCTCCTCTCTTTTTATCTCATCTTACCGTATTTAATTCTAAAAAATAGTTTTCTGAGTTATTTATTTGCAATAAAATTCATTAAACTTCGTGCTAAATTGGAACTGTGATTCTCAAAAGAGAATAAAATAGAAGATAAATTAGAAGATATGATGAAAATGATTAAGAAACGACTAAAAGATAATTAAATTTTCGTTAATTATTCATTATTTGATTTTGAAAAATCACACGATTTAAATCAAGAAAATGGATAATAATATCAGCCACTAAATGTCGACAAGGCACTGTAAATGAGGGCTAACACTAATTAATGATCGCCAGTTTTAGTAAGCTTTTTTTCATAAGCTTTCTAAAAATAGATGGGGTGGGGATAGAGCTAATACTCTCACCATTTATAAATAAATTATTTATAGATAAATCATAAAAATCATACTAATCATTTATAGATAAACAGTAAAGCGATCAATAACATAATTTAAATACTATTAAAAAAAACAGTGGAAATAGTAAAAATAGTAAAAAAATAATAGAAAGTAATCGATAAAACAACTAAAGTACCAAGGAGAATATTATGATCACACTTCAAGATTGTCTGCAGCATGATCAGAACGATACATTAGCCCACTTTAAGGAGCAATTTGCGCTTCCAGAAGGCGTTATCTATCTCGACGGGAACTCTCTCGGTGCCCGTCCGAAATCAGCAGAAGCACTCGCAGCAGAAGTGATTATGAAAGAGTGGGGAAATGATCTTATCAATAGTTGGAATAGCAATGATTGGTGGAATCTTCCGACACGCTTAGGGGATAAAGTAGGTCAACTTGTCGGTGCCAAAACAGGAGAGACTGTCATTACCGATACAACCTCCCTCAATCTCTTCAAAGTATTAGCGAGCGCGATCCATATTCAAGAAGAGAAGAATCCTCAACGTAAAGTCATTATTGCCGAAAGAGATTCTTTCCCAACAGATCTCTATATTATCCAAGGGTTTACCCAATTTTTAGATCGCGGTTATCGCATTGAGCTGATTGATCATCCTGATGATCTCGCCCATACAATTGATGAAGAGACGGCCGCTATTGTTCTCTCTCATGTCAATTACCGTACCGGCTACTTCTATGATATGGCAGAAACAAATAGAATCGCACATGAGAAAGGCGCATTAGTGATCTGGGATCTTTGTCACTCTATCGGTGCAGTTCCCATCGATCTTAATGGCAGTGATTCCGATTTTGCTGTTGGCTGTACCTATAAATATCTCAATGGTGGCCCTGGATCCCCCGCAATGCTCTGGGTTCATCCTCGTTATCAAACTCGCTTTTGGCAACCTCTCTCTGGCTGGTGGGGGCATGAACGCCCATTTGATATGGCTGTAAAGTATGAGGCAGCATCAGGCATTCGTCGCTATCTATGTGGAACACAACCAATTATCTCCATGTCACTCATTGAATCAGGTGTCGATATCTTCCTACAGACAGATATGGAGGAGATTCGTAAAAAGTCATTGGCCCTTACCGATCTCTTTATCCAACTAGTTGAGCAAGAGTGTCATCAATATGGTTTAAAACTGATTACACCTTTAGATCATCACTATCGTGGTAGCCATGTTAGCTTTGAACATAAAGAGGGGTATGCCGTCATTCAAGCTCTTATTGCCCGCGGTGTTATTGGTGATTATCGAGAGCCTGAGGTCATGCGTTTTGGTGTAACACCACTCTATCTCAGCTATAGCGATATTTGGAATGCTGTCGCCCATATTAAGGCGGTATTTGAAAATAGAGAGTGGGAGAATCCTCGTTATCAACAAAGGGGAGATGTGACCTAAGTTCATATCTCATCATGCGCTATTGTCGAGACAGATGAAACTGACGCCATATCGATTGGTTCATATCGGCTGATTCATATCAATTTTATTAACCCTAATCGACAATAGCGGCCACTATCTATCAACAAAAGTAAACTTAAGAGCAAAATGGGATTAAAATCGAAAGAGATAGCTAATGGCAGAAAAATAGGATACTTCTTAGTAAAAGAATAACAAGAACAAAAAGAATAAAAATGGCAGAAGTTATCAGCCACCATCAAAAACAGAGGAATTTAAGATCGTCATCATATAAGATCTTAGGAGGATACAATGAGTAGCTTTGATAAAATTCAAGCTCGTGAAGCAGGTCTTCATAAAAAATTAACAGGCAAGCAGATGGCGATGATCGCTATCGGTGGCGCTATTGGTACAGGACTCTTCCTCGGTAGTAAATTCGCTATCGCTTTTGCAGGCCCTGGTGTTATTGTTAGTTATGCAATTGGGGGTGTTATCGCTCTCCTCTTAATGGGGTGCTTAGCTGAGATGACCGTTCAACATCCTACCTCAGGTTCATTTGGGGCTTATGCAGAACATTATGTTCATCCTTTAGCTGGCTTTCTCATTCGTTATAGCTATTGGGCCTGTATCGTCTTAGCGGTAGGGACTGAGGTTACCGCAGTTGCCGACTATATGAAATTTTGGTTCCCCGACATCTCTGCTTGGATCTGGATAGTTCTCTTTTCTGCCGCACTCATCTATGTAAATGCATATAGTGTTAAAGCATTTGGATCAGTGGAATATTGGTTCTCAGCCATCAAAGTCTTTGCAATTATCGCCTTTATCATTATGGCAATTGGCGTTATTGTAAGTTTTAAAAATAGCGCAGAAGTAAAAGAGAATTTGATCGGAGATGATGGCTTCTTCCCTAATGGCTTTTCTGGTGTCTGGATCGGTGTCATTATCTCTATCTTCAGCTATCTTAGTATTGAAATGATTGCAGTTGCAGCAGGAGAAGCGGAAGATCCTGAAAAAGCAGTTCGTCATGCCTTTAAAGCTACATTGATGCGTCTTTTTATCTTCTATATCCTCTCCCTTGCCCTTATTATTATGTTGGTGCCATGGAAGAGTTTAATTACCCCAGAAGCAACCAGTCCATTTGTAACTGTAATGCAATCCTTCAATGTTCCCTTTGCTGATAGCATCTTAAACTTTATCGTCATTATCGCTGCGCTTTCAGCGATGAATAGTATGCTCTACATCTCTACAAGAATGATGTTTAGCCTCTCACGTGCTGGGGATGCGCCTAAAGTTTTTGGGACAATTAATAAAAATGGGGTGCCAATGCATGCATTAGCGCTCTCCGCAAGTGGTATTGCCGTTGCAGCGATTGTCTATACCTTTAATCCCGATACTGCATTTCCCATTATGATCGCTCTCTCTATGTTTGGTGCACTCTTTACCTGGGGAATGATCTTCTTTACTCACCTCTTCTTTAGAAGAGCGATGAGACGAGAAAAGGTTCAATTAAAATTTAAGATGCCGGGATATCCTATTGGTACATTACTTGGTTTAGGGGCAATCATAGCTATCACTATCACGACATGGTTTACCGATATCTTCCATTCCACCCTAAAATTTGGCATTCCTTTTCTGATTCTTCTTGTGATCTTCTACTTTATTAAGCAGCAAAAAAAGCGTCATCAAGAGAGATCAACTCAAACTCTAGGGTAAATCCACCCATAAAAAATACTCTTAAGGTTTAAGTAGTAGGCCTTAAGAGTATCGGAGAGAAGGATGAAAAAGCGATATCATTACGATAATAGTGCTACAGTTGCCGATGAGGGGAGAATCTTAGACGATTTTAAAATACGAAGTAAAATCGCTTATGAACGTTATCCCCATATCTTTAACTGTAGCTATTTAACAAAGCACGATAAGATCAATGATAAGAAAGCATTACAGCACCGATCTTTTCTAGAGGATCGAGCGACTTATGATCTATTTCTCAATCAAAAAGAGTCGAAAGGTACAATCCTCTTTATCCATGGAGGATATTGGCAATGGTGTGATAAAACTGATTTTGCATTTATCTCGCAACCAATTTTAGCTGCAGGTTACCATCTACTCTTAATAGAGTATCCCTTAGCACCAACAGCAACGTTAACCGAAATTAATGGGGCAATAACCATTGCTCTCGATTATCTCTACCGCTATGAAAAGAGAATCGATCAAACAGAACCTACCCTCCTTATCGGTCACTCTGCAGGAGCCCATCTTGCTGCCCTCAATGCTAATCATCCATTAATCGATGAGGTATGGCTTCTAAGCGGACTCTATCAACTCGAATCGATCGCTAAAAGTCACCTCAATCGAGCTTTACAATTGAGTCCCAAAGAGATTGAGCTACTCTCACCCCAATCACTGCCGGCACCAATGGGCAAAGAGATAAAAATTATAGTCGGTCAAAATGAACTTCCTGAGCTGATCTATCAGAGCCTCACCTACCACCAAAAATTATCTACTGAAGGAGCAGAGAGCGAGCTAATCCTTCTACCAAGCGATCACTATACTATCTTAGATGACCTCTTTAACCGGCTCGATCGATTCTCTGCCTAGAAAAAAGGCAGCTTAAGAGCTGCCTTAATAGATATTTTAATCCCTCTGCTCCTCTTGTCCTCTTATCCTTCTTTATAAAAGATAGAGGGTGGATCTGTCAGGATATCTCTTATCTCTAATTAAAGTGTTAAAGCGTTAAAGCGTTAATTAGAGCGATTTTGCAACAGCTAATGCCGCTTCATAATCAGGCTCTGTTGTAACCTCTTTAACATACTCAACATAACGAATCACATTATCACGATCTAATACAACAATACCTCGAGAGAGAAGCGCTAATCCTTCAATCTCAAAACCATACTCAACACCAAAATCATGTGTTTGATAATCTGAAAGAAGATGGTTATTTTCGATACTATTTTCACCGGCGAAACGCTTTTGTGCAAAGGGTAGATCTACCGAGATAGTTAAGACCACTGTATCTTTCAATGCAGTTGCCTCTGCTTCAAATTTCTTTGTCTGAATCGCACAAACACCCGTATCGATTGATGGAACAACAGAGATAATCTTAATTTTGCCGGCAAAATCATCTAACGTGACAGGCTTTAAAGCAAAATCTACAACTGTAAAATTAGCACCCTTTTCCCCAACGACCGCTTCTGTGCCGATCAGTGTAATAGGATTGCCACCCATGGTAATACCTGTTCTATTTGTCATAACTCTCTCCTTGCGCATTGCTAAATGGATACTTTCTGCATACTAGCACACCTACCGCTGTAAAGGGGACAAATTCCTTGTTTAAAATAGATACAACAACAGATCACCCCCAATCTAACTTACTCATAATTGAGCTTCATATCACCTAATTTCAACCATCCTTTCTGATAGAACCAATAAGCTAAAAGAAGCGAGATCACTGCTGGCAATATAAAGTGGCAGATCAAGACATAAATTGCTGTTGTCATTGAAAACCCCATCGATTCAAAAGCCATAAATTGGCCAACAAAACCACTTGTACCCATTCCAGCACCGGCAGCATTATTGGTCATCTTAAAGAGAACGACACCTATGGGGGCGGCGATCATTCCGGCAACAGTCGGAGGGATTAAAATAAGAGGTTTACGGATAATATTCGCGATCTGCAACATTGAAGTGCCGACACCTTGAGCGATCAATCCACCAAAGCCATTATCGCGATAGCTACTCGTTGCAAAACCGATCATCTGCGCACTACAACCAATCACGGCCGCTCCGGCAGCAAAACCATCTAGTCCCAACATAAAGGAGAGCGCAGCACTCGAAATAGGTGCAGTTAATGCTAAACCCATAACGGTTGCAACTAAAATAGACATCACAAGCGGACGTTGCTCTGTTGCCCAATTAATCAGATCTCCCAAACCACGCATCAAGTCATGAATCGGTATTCCAATCCACTTTGCAATCCAGAAACCGACTAGAAAAGCGATAAACGGAACAATAATAATATCGAGCTTAGTACTTTTATAGATCAACTTTGTAAGTTCCACTGCGATCAGAACAGCCACATAAGCCCCGGCAGGTCCGCCAATATTATTACCAAAAGCCCCTATAAATACGGCAGAAAAGAGAATTAATGGTGGCGCTTTTAAACTCGCTGCAATCGCTACACCTATTGCACCGCCAACAATTTCCGGCTTCATTGCAAAGCTTCCTAACTCGACAAATGATTCCCACCCCAATTGTTGCCCTAATGTTTTGACAATAAGTCCCATTAAGAGTGATGAAAAGAGCCCAAGCGCCATATAGCTCAATGCATCTATAAAATAGATCTTTGGGGATAATGTGACCCCTTTTTCTGCTAAAAACCCCCGCACACCACGTGCCATTTCTTCTCTCCTCACTGAATATCAATATTTTTAATGGTTATACAACTCACTAATGCTAGTACAACTGTCCCTAATAGATAAATCTCTATCTCTTCTACCTATTCCATCTACTATTCCATCTACTATTCCATCTATATTGAACCTCCCACCTAAAATTTCAACTCAATATCTTTAAACTCTCAGGCAATATAGCTCCTTACTCAAGGTTTAAATCAGCACCTAATCTGATTCCTGCTCGATCTATAACACAATCTCTGATGCACTCTCTGATTGCAATCGCTAAATTGATCTCTCAATCAATATTGAGTAGATCTTAAGATCTCGTTATATTGTAGATTGCACTATTTTCTAAACATTATTCCTAAATCATTAAATCATAGATAGAGAGAGGCCTCACATGAATCATCTTAATAGTAATCATCTACTCCCAGGTCTACAAACTATTGCAGAAGAGATGATGATAATTCGGCAGCAGATCCATCAATTTCCAGAGTTGGGTTTTGAAGAGTTTAAAACGGCTAAGCTAGTTGCAGAATCTCTAAAAAGCTGGGGTTATCATGTCGAAACGGGCGTTGGTAAGACCGGGGTTGTAGGGCAACTCAAAAGAGGGGATGGCCCGAAGATGGGTATTCGTGCCGATATGGATGCTTTAAAGATTCAGGAAGAGAATCAACTCCCCTACAAGAGTCAGAGAGAAGGAATTATGCACGCTTGTGGCCATGATGGTCATACCGCAACGCTTCTCGCGGCTGCAAAATATATTGCAGAAAACCCTCACTTTAAAGGTACGCTTAATCTCTTCTTTCAACCGGCAGAAGAGGAGCTTGGAGGAGCAAAAGCGATGATCGAAGCCGGTGTTCTTGAAAAATATCCTTGTGAGGCGATCTTTGGATTTCATAATATGCCGGGATTCCCGCTCGGTCATTTCGGCTTTAAAAGTGGTGCGGCACTCGCCTCCTCAGATCGTGTTACCGTAAAGATTCAGGGGAAAGGGGGCCATGCGGCAATGCCTAATTTCACTATTGATCCCATTGTTGCAGCTTCCTCTATCGTTCTTAATCTTCAATCGATTGTGGCACGTAATGTTTCACCTTTAGAGATGACCGTTATTTCAGTTGGATCTATTCATGGGGGAACAACTTTCAATGTTATTCCAGATAGTGTCACCCTTCAGCTCTCTGTTCGCAATCTTAATGCCGATGTTCAAGATCTAGTGGAGGAGCGCATTAAACAGCTCATTCAATCACAAGCAGCAAGCTATGGTGCAACGGCAGAGATCAATTATGTGAGGGCCTATCCTATCCTTCACAATAGCGTAAAAGAGACTCAATTTGCTAAAGAAGTTGCGATCGACTGCTATGGTGAAGCGAAGATTATTCCTAACTTTCCAGCAATGACCGGGAGTGAAGATTTTGCCTTTTTCTCTCAACAGCTTCCCTCAAGTTATCTCTTTGTAGGGAATGGAACCGATGGTGCGCATGGCTGTTCTGTTCATAATCCTCACTATGATTTCAATGATCAGTTAATCCCTATTGTTGCTAACTATTGGGTAAATCTTCTCTATCGCTTCTGTCCTATCGACTAATAGATTCTATGGGTTCACAGATTCATAGGCTCATAGAGGTTAAAAGATTTTACTTAAAGCTTATGACTTGGAAAAAACAGGCTAGAAAGGTGGCGCTACCTTAAAGTGGAGCGCCTCTTTTGTTGAGGGATGAATAAATTTTAACTCAGAAGCATGAAGCGCTAATCGCGCTCGCTGTTGCAATGCTGCACCTTGAGCATAGAAGCGATCGCCTAAGATCACATGCCCTAAGGAGAGCAGATGAACGCGCAATTGATGAGATCGTCCCGTTAAAGGATTGAGCGATATGCGAGTAAAATTCTCCTGTCGATTACGAAAGAGGATATGGTAAGCCGTGATTGCCTCTTTTCCTCGCTCGAAACAGACCATCTGTCTAGGCCGACGCTCCCAATCACAGATCAACGGAAGATGAATGATCCCTCCATCCTCCTCCATGATGCCAAAAACATCGGCGATATAGCGTTTGTAAGTCTCTCGCTCCCGAAATTGACGCTTCAACTCTCGCTCCGCAGCTTTCGTAAGAGCAATCACTAAAATACCGCTTGTTGACATATCTAGTCGATGGACCGTCTCGGCAGTGGGAAACTCCCACTGAACCCGCGTAATAATACTATCGTGAAGCTCTGCCCCTTTCCCAGGAACAGAGAGCAATTCTGCCGGTTTATCGACAACCATAATCTCCTCATCTTGGTAGAGAATATTTAACCAAGGCTCGATGGGGGGATTATAATAAAATTCCATGTTAGATCTCCTAGATCTAGATCTCTATCAAAATAATGTCAAAGCGAATCACCTTGCCATTAATGGCGAACTTAGTGATGATATCATTATTGAAAAGCCCGCTAAATAAGTTTAATGGGGCGGATATCCTCTCTAGATTCGAGATAATTAACGATAATAACTTTAACAAAGAAAGAATTTAACAAAGTTGGAGAAAATAATGTATAAACTACTCTTTTTTGTTCCTGATACACATTTAGAAACAGTCAAAGAAGCAATCTTTGCCGCAAAAGGGGGTAAAATTGGCAACTACTCCCATTGTGCATGGCAAGTCTTAGGAGAAGGACAATTTAAACCACTTCCCGGCAGCAACCCCTACTCTGGCGAGATTGCTCAATTAAAACGGGTTCCTGAATGGCGCGTGGAACTTGTTGTCGCTAAACCCTATATCCATGATGCAATTGCCGCTCTTAAATCAGCACATCCTTATGAAACGCCCGCCTACGATGTTATTGAACTGCTCCCTTTCTGATTTAACAAAATAAAAAATACAAAATAGAAGGTGCGTGAAAAATAGAATAGATGAGAGAAAAGTGAAAAGAGAGATCTTCACATCTCCACTGACTAACTTAATAATAAGCTTTATCATCTTTATAAGCATTGTAAGCTAATGAATGGATTATGAAGTATCTCTCTTCTAACAGCTGACTAGTATCGACTAGTATCTGACTGATAACTTCATCAATCAAGATGGCGACCCATGATGATCGATGAATGTTATCAATAAGTCTTTATTAGATACCCTCTTCTTTTGCCTTCTCTTCTAAAACATAGCTCAACCAGTGAGAAGAGATAATATCTGGCAATCTATTTTGGCTCGTACGTGCTGTAAGGTTATCTAAATCAACCGCTTTAAGAGGCTGATCTTGCTGTGAACAGGTAAAGACTGCTTTGGTGCGCTCTCCTGTTGCAGGATCAACTTGCCACTGTAGACACTGACCACATACCCCTTTCATCATACATTGCATCGGGCTACCGATAGTTCCGGTGACATGCAGATCCTCTTTAAAGAGATCTTTAAGTGATCCACCTTCAGAGAGCTCTTTTTGGAAACCTTTTAACATGCCGGTAGAACCCATCGCCATTAAGCGATCAACTTCACCCATATCAACAATTCCCTCTTCATTGAGCGATTTGATAAGCTTAATCACATCCCATTCAACAACAGAGTGATCTTGGGGACGACGCGCTTCAATAGGATCTCCTTTGCCTACCGCCCAGATAATTTGATCTGCACCCTCTTCTAGCTCATCCATATGATCCACATCATTTTTAGAACCCATTGCCGCAATATAGATCACCTTATTGCCGGCACTTCGAAGAGCAAAGCCGATATCGAGCATCACCGCTGCGCCCCAGCGTCCTGCCACTACTAAAATAGTTTTACCTGAGGGTAACTCAGTAGGAGCACCTGTAGGTCCGGCGAGAATAACTTGATCTCCCGGTTTTAATGAAGGAATCAATCGTTGACCCGTTCCCCATTGGAAGACCAGTAGACGAATCGCATCTTCTGTAGAGCCTGTTCCTGAAACTGTTAAAAGCGGAATCTGCAGACGGGTTCCGGCAACAATTTCGCTTCCTGTTTCAAAAGTCTGCATCCGGAAGAATTGCCCTGGCTTAAAGTTTTTAGCCGCCATAGGTGCTTTTACCCAAACCTCACAAACAGTTGGGTTAGAGGCATCGATCGACTGAATCGTTGCCGTTAAGCCCTCTTTCATCTCTAAAGAGAGAATATTATTAGACTTACTATTTTCAGGTAGACGATCGAGTGCTTGCATAATAATGCGCGATGATTTTTTCGCACTTGCAATTGCTTTAACCACATTACCATTGAAAACAGGATGTGTATCACCAATATAGGAGACGCGCTTCTCACCACGACGATAAGAGGTAAAAGGTGCAAAAGCCTCTTTATTATTTGTACCCCATTGATATGGAACGAGATTGCCATCAAGATCATATCCTTGGAAATGATGCTTCTCTTCGATCTCAATTGAACCGGGATATTCAGTACCATAAATAGTATTTGGAGAAGTTCCTGCCGCCACTAATACCGCTCTTGCCGGAACAACAACTTCCTCCTCACCCGATTTGGTAAAGCGGATTGCTTTCACATGTCCATGCTGATCAAGTTCAACGCCTAATGGATTGAGCTCTTCACCAAAATGGATACCCTCTTCAAAAGCTTTGGTGACCTCTTCATGGTTGAGAGTATAAGCTGGAGATTCCTGCAATGTTCTCCGATAGGCAATCATTACACCGCCCCACTTCTGCAATAGGGGGTTAAAATCTGGCGCTTCGCCGGCAGCTGCTGCACGTTCACGTTCAGCGCGCACTTCTCGACCATGAGTTAAAAACTCTGTTAAGGTCTCATCATCTTCTGGGGAGAGATTCTCACGGATCTTCTCTTCCCCTAAAATTTCTACTCGATGAAGCACCTTCTCTACCTGCTTAATATAGTAGGCTTGAACCTCTGTTGCTGTATCGATGGCAGTTAAACCACCTCCGATAACAACTGCCGGAAGACGTACTTGTAAGTTAGCAATTGAACTATCTTTAGCGGCACCTGTTAGCTGCATCGCCATTAAGAAGTCAGAGGCTTGCTTCATCCCTTTTGCTAAGGAGTTATCAATCTTTAAAACTCTAGGAAGACCGGCACCAACTGCGAGCGATACATGGTCAAAGCCAAGATCAAAAGCATCTTCTAATGTTAATGTTCCCCCTAAACGGACACCGCCATAGATCTCTACATTGCGACGACGTGCCAAAGTCAGATAGATCAATTTTAGGAAGTTTTTATCCCAACGTACCGTAATTCCATACTCGGCTACGCCACCAAATCCTGCAAGGATACGATCACCTAAGCGCTCTTCAAGATCATCCCAATTTCTAACTGGTTGCGTTAAGATCTCAGCGGGAAGAGGCTCAATCTTCAATCCATCAATTCCCACTACATGACAGCCTTGTTGTGAAAGGTAGTGCGTCATGGTAAAGCCTGCGGGGCCCATTCCTGCCACCAATACTTTACGGCCATTCTCCTCCGCTGGAAGGTAATCTTCACGTTTAAGAGGATTCCAACGCGCCAATAAGTTATAGATCTCGACCCCATAAGGAAGATCTAATACTGTTGATAAGACGCCTGTCTCAATTTGTGGAATATTAACCGGCTCCGCACGCTGATAGATACACGATTTCATACAGTCATTACAGATACGATGCCCCGTTGCCGGCACCATAGGATTCTCTACCATAGTGATTGCAAGCGAACCGATCGAGAGCCCCTCTTTCTCTAATCTTTGCATCTCTGAGATCATCTCATCTAATGGGCAACCTGTTAATGTCTCATTGAAGGGATTTTTACGGAAACCTTGCTCAGGCTCCCCTTTTTTCACCGGGAAGCCGATACTACAAAAATCACCATCATGATCATGACAATATTTACAATAGGCAATCTCACTTGCGATCTCATAACGATCCATTCGCTGGTCTGTCAGATCAAAGCCATCTCGCTTACGAAGCGGTCGGCTTCCAACCTTCACAGGAATTCCCTGGAAAGAGCGCTCTTCTGTGGCAACTAGATGATCAAAGTCGAGACGGGCAGGAAATTTAAACGTGATCCAATCTTGAACGCGCGCAGCACCTTCAGGATCTTTCTCTGCTAAAGCACCCCATTGATGAATCGCTACGATCTCATCAGCATTCTTTTCTGGATCAAGAGAGAGGGCAAATTTTGCAATTTTGGCTTCTAATTCGGGATCTTGATCAGAAACGCCAATCTTTTTCAGAAGCTCTGCATGATGCTCAGCGAAAGTTCCCTCAATCTCTTGACGGTATCGTTTAGCACCCCGCTGTATAAATTGCTCTTTAAAGAGCATCAATCGCTCATAGCGCTTTGCGCGATCAATTAAAGCTTCACTCTCCTTCTCAATATGAAAGAGCTCTGCGATAAATCGGTTGAGATGAGCACCTAATTCAATTTGAAATTCAGACTCTTCAATTGCAGTAAATTCTGCTTCTCCACGACGCCACTGTAGTAGGGTCGATAGAGTCTCTTCAGGGAGAATTTGTTGATAAAGGGTATCTACTTCAACTAGCCCTTCTCGCTTCTGTAGGTCTTGAAAACTCAAGCCATATCGCTGCAATCGTTCATCTAATGCCATCTCTATTCCTCTAAAATCAACTGAAATCAACTGAAAATAATTTCGCTTATTATACCCACTTTTTAAATAAAACGAGGAAGTTAGATCAAAAGCGATCAAACTTCCTCGAGCGATTCTTCACAATTCCCCCATAATGGAGCGCTACCACAATCATCGATAGATTCTCACAATTAAGCTCTATTAGATCAATGATTATCTCACTATAAGCTGTCACCTCGACTGACCTAACAACCCTCTAACCATCACTATTAAATCCTCGTCGATAGAGTGCTGCTCGATACTTCAGAGGATCACTATGTCGAATTTTTCGTGCAGCGACCGCCTCTGCTCTGTCCCAGTTGATCTCTCGGAAAGCCTCATTGATAAAACGCTCAGGCACTTGATGCTCAGCCCTCAACTCATAACTGACACGTATCGGACCATATCCCAAATCTGCTCTATTTTTAGCATAACTATAAGCAAAACGTTCAAGACTTAAGTAATCTCTACTATAGAGCCACTCAATCAATGGCTCGAACAGCCACTCAGGTAATGCTCTTTGACGCAACTTTTGCCTGAGCTCCACTTCACTATGTTCACGACGCACCAAAAAATTCATCGCTCGCTCACGCCAGTAACGCCATTGGTGTAGTAATTCATCACTCTCTAGCGAAGCACCATGCCCTTGGTAAAAGGCATCGTAATAAGTCTGTAAACTCTCACTATCAATCCTTATCTCTTTTTTCGCTTCTGATTTCTGCTGGCTTTTTGCAATCATCTGCTCAATCAGCTGACGCTTTTCACCCTTCATGATAACTCCTGCGATCCCGTTGCAAGAAGCTCCATCCGACCTCTACGACTCTGATATTGATCAAGCTCCTCCGAAATTGTGCCAATAATACGACTTGCAGCACTCCTGCGTTTCTCTTCAGCCTCTGCTTTTGCCGCTTGCTCCTCTTGCCGTTTTTTACGAAATGCAGCCTTCTCCTCTTTCGATTTCATCGGTACAGATTTAATCGACATCAAGGCCTCTAACTCTTTCTGATAGAGCTTATCGTAAGGATTCTCCGGCATTACAGCGATCTTAAATCCAGGGATCTTCCAACGTTTCTTCGAAATTTTATTAAGATGATTTTCCAAAGAGTTATGAATCTCTTTTTGATAAAAAGTAAATGCCATTCGATATTCAGGTCGCGTAGTACCAATCACCCAATAGCGTTTGCCAATTGTCGAGATAAAGAGCTTTCCCTTTAATCGAGGTGGCAAAAAGGCTTGAAACCAAGGTTCAATATAGGTTAATTGCAATGATCTTTTAAGGTAGATCGTGAGTACCTGATAAGGATTAAGATCACTTCTTTTGCGCGATAACTGACCAATTTCAGCTTGCACATTACGAAGCTTGCTCTTAGCAACCCGTTTCTCATCCAATTTTTTACGAGGGACAATATGATCATCCCACGGATTTAGCTCATTCTTTTTCATATCGATTATTATACGCAATAAGTGTGATAAAAATCTATCATTACACCTCTATCAAAATTGATGGTAAGCTACCACCTATAGGGATTTGTTAAAGCTAATCCCTCTTTTTATATCTAGTAATGTAGTAATTTGGTAGTATTTTAACCAAACCCACTTCAATTAAGGTTATCATTGCCTAATAATAGGAGATTAAACAAGATAGAAAGATCGCTTGTAAAAGTGAGAGTTTAAAATGTCACAAAATTGATAACTCAATTTATTTGATAATACAATTCATCCTTACTTCTATTTTATTCTTATCCAGTTTTTTAGATCAATACGTTAGACCAACGTAGTATAAGAGACTTAAGAGACAAAATCGGTGAAAAAGAGCATTAACTTTATCCAAAATCATCTTCTCATTAATCTGCAATTAATGGAAAAATCGAGAGAAAATTTCTAAATTATTATTCCAAAATGCGTTATGATAATGACGCTTTTAACCTTCCCATTACCTAGCTAATATAGGAGCTCCCTGATATGCATATCGCTGCTCGATTTGGGCGTTACTTACCCCTTATTTTTGTTTTAGCCTTTACCGTGTACGGCCTCTTCTTTGCAGAACAGAGTACGACAATGTGGGTATTAACCGGCATTACTGCTATTCTCTCAATTATTGGGATAGTTGATCTATCACAAAATACCTATGCTGTTCGTAAAAACTACCCTATTATTGGTAACTTACGCTATATCTTAAAGCACTTCCGCTCAGAGATTCGCCAATACTTTATTGAGTCGGATAATGATGCAGTTCCTTTCACCCATGCTGAACGTAAGTTGGTTTATGCTCGTGCCAAAAATATTGCACAAGATTCGGTACAAGCATTTGGAACATTGCAAAATACTTATGAGCCAGGATTCCAATTTGTTACCCACTCGATGGCAACAGTACCGGCAGCTGATCCTGCGACATTTCGTGTCACAATCGGTGGAGATGAATGTAAACATCCCTACTCTGCCTCAATCCTCAATATCTCGGCGATGAGTTTCGGAGCTCTCAGTGCGCGTGCAATTGAATCGCTCAATGGTGGCGCAAAAATGGGGAATTTCGCTCATGATACCGGCGAGGGTGGCATTAGCCCCTACCATCGCAAACATGGTGGAGATCTTATCTGGGAGCTAGGATCTGGCTATTTTGGTTGCCGTACAGAAGATGGCCACTTTGATCCTGTAAAATTTGAAAAACAAGCGGCTGATCCACAGATCAAGATGATTGAGATTAAGTTGAGTCAAGGCGCAAAACCGGGTCATGGTGGTGTTCTACCTAAAGATAAAATTAGTGAGGAGATTGCCGCAACTAGAGGTGTTCCTAGAGATAGAGATTGTATCTCTCCCTCCAATCATAGCGCCTTCTCTACGCCGATTGAACTACTTCAATTTATCCAACAACTCCGTGAATTGAGTGGCGGTAAGCCAGTTGGTTTTAAACTCTGTGTAGGCCATCCTTGGGAGTTTATGGCGATCGCAAAAGCGATGTTATTGACTAAAATTTTACCAGACTTTATTGTCGTTGATGGAAAAGAAGGGGGAACAGGTTCTGCGCCGATTGAGTTCGCTGACCATATTGGTACGCCTCTACAAGAGGGACTTCTCTTTGTCCACAATGTCTTAGTGGGGACAGGATTACGGAAGAAGATCCGTATTGGTGCAAGTGGAAAGATCATCACTGCTTTCGATATCACAAGAACTTTAGCAATTGGTGCTGATTGGGTTAATTCGGCTCGGGGCTTTATGTTTGCTCTCGGTTGTATCCAATCTCGTAGCTGCCATACTAATAGCTGTCCAACAGGTATTGCAACGCAAGATCCTCTACGACAAAAAGCGTTAGTCGTTGAAGATAAGATTGAGCGAGTCTATAACTTCCACCACAATACGCTTCATGCACTTTCAGAGATTCTCTCTTCTGCCGGGGTTTCACATCCATCGAAACTACTCCCGCAACATCTAGTGATGCGTTCATCTGAAAATGAGATTCGTCTCTTCTCCAATATGCATTACTACCTTGCGGAAGGTGCGCTCTTAGAGGAAGATATTGATAGTAACTACTACTCAAGCATCTGGAATATTGCTCAAGCAGAATCATTCCAACCAAGAGTGATCATTCCTAAAGTAGCGTAGAAAGAGTAGAGCTCTATACTCTACACTCTACAGGCTCAATCTTATGAAAATAAGCGTCTTGATAATAGAAGGAAAGGTATCAAAATATCAGGCTATTATGATATTAAAGTATTAAAATCATAAGGTACTATTATTACTCAAAACAAAAATCGGGATCATCTCCCGATTTTTTATTGTCAGTTTTTTATTGCTCATTATTTATAGCACCCCTGACTCCGATCTCTTACCGGTCATTACCGTCATCTATAACGATCATCTATAGATCATCTGTAGTAATCATTTTGCTGATCATCTACTGATATAACTCAATCAAGAGTAATACCCATCTCTCCATGATCATACTCATAATCGATCGTATCATCATATGTCTACTCTTACACATCTACCTCTTAAATATCTCTCTTACATATCTACTATTAATTTTCCACTATTAATTTATGATCCGCTTATAATCAGTAGGTATGATCAGTAGACTATTACACTACTAGCCTACTACATAATAGCATCGTCGCCACAAAATCTAAGATCTTACAGATCTTTAAGACCTCTAGAAATCTCGAAGGTAGTTAACGTTGATACTTCCACCTTCACTCATAATAGCGGTGTTAACGTTAAAGTACTTTAAGAAACGATATCTTAAAATCGCAAACGCACCAGAACTATCCTCAACTCCGACACCTAAGCCCACATAGAAGCTATTGGCAAAGCGTTTTCCAATTCCAACACCAATAGAGCCTTCCGGGGTCTCCATAAAGCCGAAATCACTCAACCCTAACTGACTTGCGAGTCCATCTTTAGAGCCTGAAATAGGTTCTCCCGTTGCGATTTTACGTACCATATTGAGTAACATAAGATTCTCCGTAGGCGATTGCAGATTAGGACTTCGCCCTAAGAAGAGATAAGAGGCGATCTCGATATCCGTTAACATCGGTGAGGAGTAGAGCTCTATTCTCGGCGCTTCGGCACTCCCTAAGACTTTAACCCCTACCTGCACCTCTCGCCCTTCGATCTCATTAACAAAACTTCGAGATGCTTGAATATCGAGTGCTGGATTAGTAATAGAGGCTCCGGAGAATTGTATCTTTCCTTTATCGAGCGTTAATACCTGTCCATAGATATCAAACTCCCCCTTACCTATATTGATCACACCCAGTCCACGGATTGTTTGATTATAAGCTTTCGTAACTTTGACACCCCCATTTAAGGTTGCAGTTAGCCCCTCTGCCCCAACTTTAATACGATCTCCTAAGATAAAATTGACATCCATATAGAGATTATTCATAAAATCTTCACTTCGCTTATGCTCATTACCATCGCCAATAATGACGGTATCACTCGAGACGGTCACAACAGATCCACCCCCTTCTGAGGCTTTATGTTGATAGAAGAGTTCCGGAATTCTTACTGAACCTGTAAGGCGATATTTGCCACCCCCGGGTTTGCCCAAAGCATTAAAGCTCAAATCAGGAGAGATCATTAACTTAATATCATCACTATTTGCTAATAGAAGGTCATTCCCTTTCACATTGAGTGAAGCTGTTAAGTTAGAGATATTATAGAGCCCATCAAGTTGTAATGCCCCCTTCTCGGTACCAACCGCACCTTTAATCAGAAATACAGGGGTTCCTTTTTGTAAATTAACATTCAGATTAATATTTTTAAGACGACTATTGAGAGAAGCAATATAGAGTCTGCCATCTTTGACACTTAAATTTGCGCCTATTTCAGGGTGTTCAATCGGCCCATTGACCTCTGAAGTAAATAGTATCTCTCCACCTAAGCCTTGTAATGCCGGCACAAGCGGCGAGACCCAATCAAAACTTGGCACATCTGCTTTCACTTTTGCATCAACAATATTTTTCTTAAAGAGATCATTAATCTTACCATCTCCTACAACTCGTAAATATTTACCCCAATCTACATTGAGGGTACTTGTAACACCACTAGGGCGTGCCTGCACATCGAGTAATGTCGTTGAGAGAGGAATCTCAATTTCCCGACCTTGAAGACGATAACGAATATCCCCTTTTGAAAGAGAGATATTTGCAACCCCGATAAAATCTTCCTCTGTTGAAAATTGTCCTGCAATCGTGGCATTCGCTTTTGTATTGATCGAGATATCGTCAGGTAGATAATCTTTTAGCAACGATGATGGAAGATTGTTGAGTGTCACAACTGCAGTATTAACCCCCTCTTTTGTCCGCTCCCCTTCAGCACAGAAGACTACATACCCCTGCTGATAACAGACAGGACTCAATTTAATCTGTTGATCTTTGGCACCAAGATGAAAGTAGGCGGGGCGATTTAATTTAAAATCACCAATAAAGGGAGAGGTAATCTTTGACTCTCCTAAGTAGAGATCAAAGGTCGGGTCTGTGGTTAAGTTACGTAGAGCCGCAACTCCATTTGAATGAATCATCCCGCCAATACTATCAAGCAAGAAATTAAATTGGTGTGATTCAGCACGCCCCTGTACCCGATACTCCACATTCTTAACAAGCTCCTCAGTTGCGCCTTTAGGGGAGAAAGAGATCGGCATATTTTCCGCATAGTAAATCTCTTCTTCACTTCCCGATGCTATCACTTTATCGATAACCCTCTCATTCTTTGAAGGACGTTCTACCTGTGCGACTAGCTCCCGCTCTAGATCTTGAATAGTAATATCAAAATCGAACTCTTCTGTTAAAGTTCCATCAAGATTGATACCTAAATGTTTAAGATAGAACTCATTAAATTTCAACTGATCTAATGTCAAAGCAACTTTTGCCTGATGCTTCTCATTATGAGATCCGAGCAGTGTTAAAAGATTGAGTCGAAGCCCTAAGATATCAAGCTTCTCTATGCGCATATCGGCATTCAAAAGAGGCTGCATAAGGTCCCCTTGTAGACAGAGATCTCCCATCATCGAACCTCGAATATTGGGATGAAACTGTGAAAGATAGGGTGCATTCATCTTCATCGTGAGATCGAAATCGTAAGGCTGATCGATTTGCCATACGCTCTCTAGCATCATCTGATTGGCTAAGTTTTTAATATGTAGATAGGTAGAGATCCTATTTTGCGCTACAACACTATTCTCCAATTTTAGAAGAATAGGATCATTTAACATATTTGACCAATCAACGCGCCCATCAATATTGAACTTAAGATCATTCAGCTCACCATCGAGCTGAGAGTTGAGGGCCACATTAAAGTGCTCATCATTGACGATCCCATCTTGAGCATAGAGCGCAAGATTGAGATCAGCACTCTCTTTAGGAAGATCAACATCTCCATTGAGCGCAACAACAAAAGGTAGATCGACATTATCTCCCACTAAAATATGGAGATCTCCTAACGCATGCTTTAATGTGACATTATTATCAACTAATGCTAAACCATCGACCTCAAACTGATTCAAACCAAGATAGAAATCACCAATCTGTAGCGTACTTTCAGCAAAATCGAGAGAGTCTAAAGCGATATTAATAGGGATATCGATCTCTTTGATCGAAAGCGGGGAGAAAGGCTCTGAAGATTCCTTCTCAGGCTCGGGAACAATTGGTGTAAAATTGAGATCAGCTCCCGATACTTTTAGAGCCTTAAGATCTACACGCTTCTCTAAAAGAGCGACATAGTCCCAAGCGAGATCCAAAGATGCAATCTTAAGTGGCGGGTAGTTTGGTAAATTTAATCTTAAATCTGTTAACTGAAACTCCTGGCCTAATCGTCCTTTTGCATCTCCTATCGAGATATAATCGCTAGCATAACGATTCGCTGCTGCTGTTAGAGTCCTCAATCCTGCCTGAGTGTCCACCAAGAAGAAGAGCAGTAAGATAATCGCGGTAGAGAGCATCAGAAAAGAACTTAAAAGCCAGGTAAAAAAGCGACCTATCAACGATCTCTTCTTTCTACTTTTTGGAGTCTTTTTCTTTCCCTTCTCCTCCACTCCCTCTTCATCTACTTGAGTTTCAGCAATTGATTCTTGAGAATGTGGTTGATCTAAAGCAGATTGATCTAGCGCCTGCTTACCATTCTTTGCAAGTGGAATCTTACTATTCGGATTCTCTTCAATCTGTTTTGACATCTCTACCCTTTATTTATGCTATCTGCTTCGCTGCTCTCAATTCTACATCTCAAGCTTCAACCTGATTGTCAATAAGAGATCTATTACTAATGGGTTTACCTATAATAGATTTATCTAAAACCCCAACAACATTGGAGATCTATTTTACCTGAAATCGCGATAAAATTGAGATGAAATTACTCTAAAATTAAGATTGTATCCTTTATGGATGCTCTTCTTTCACCGTATTACATAATAACTAAAATTGATCAAAACCAATAAAAGATAATGAAAATGGATAAAAGCGAATAAAAGCTGATAGAAACTTACAATAGCCAACAATAGTCAACGATAACCAACCAAGCCAATTAATCACACTTGATCGCCGTTAGTCACTATTGATCAATTTACGATACAACGACCTGAAAGGTTTAGATAGGATTATGGATATCGATAAATTCAACTTCTAAATCATAATGCTTAGCTAACCATTCTCCCAACTTTGCAACTCCTGCACGCTCTGTTGCATGATGGCCTGCGGCAAAAAAGTGAATTCCTAGCTCACGCGCAATATAGATCGTCCGCTCAGAAACTTCCCCTGTGATAAATGCATCATAACCTTGCATCGCCACCTCCTCTAAGGCATCTTGAGCAGCTCCTGAACACCACGCAACTCGTTTGATTAACTTAGGACCTGAGGCTTCAACAAAAGGTTCTCGTCCTAAAGTATGTTTAATCATCTTTGCAAAAGAGACGACATCAACCACTTCGGCAAGATCTCCTGTTAAGACTAGAGGGTTATCCGTAGATATAGGCGCTACATTTTCAATTTCCCAAAGTTCTGCTAATTGTGCATTATTACCAAGCTCAGGATGAAGATCTAATGGAAGGTGATAAGCATAGAGATTAATACCGCCCTCTATCAATTTTTTGATACGCTCATACTTCATCCCTCGAATAAGGGGTGATTCACTCTTCCAGAAGTAGCCATGATGAACAAGCAATGCATCGGCGTTACGCTCTAATGCACATTCAATCAACTCTAGACTTGCTGTTACTCCGGCAACAATATGTTTAACCTCCGATCGCCCCTCCACCTGCAATCCATTAGGGACATAATCTTTGATCCCGTTACTCTCTAACTTCTCATTGATAATTTTTTCTAATTGTAAGTTATTCATAGCTATGGTTTTTCTAAATTTTTAATTTCCTAAACTTCTAGTGTTCTAATGTTCTAGTGTCCTAGTGTCCTAAACTTCTAAAACTTTAAACCTTTAAACCTTTAAAGTTTTTTAAATACCGATTGGTCAATATCTAATGGAGCAATACTCTCTGCAAGCCCCTTTTGCAGATCCCAATAGCCCCGGCAAATGAAGCAATTGCTCTATTCTATGTCTTTTTCAGCTATTGAGCATCCCTTTTTCACTAAAAGATGTATCTAACCCTTGATATTTTATATTTTAATGATGCTCAATCATGCTTCAAAGTGATTCGCTTACAATGATTCCATATAAATGTAAATCAGCCATATAGATTATTGACAACAATAACGATATAATCTAGGACTCTGTACCATTTTATGACTCTTGAGTGCAACGGCATAGTAGCATTGCCGATATATTTTTCGGTGCATTTCTCGGTACTATTTTCGAGAGTATTTCTGCAGATCTATAATCTTCAACAGAAGTCGATCGTTAAAGTTCCAATATCGATAAATATATATTTGAGTCATTATCTGTTAATTATATCCATAATATAACAACCTAAACTCCTGATAATTAGATCCATTTATCATTAAAAGCAATTTGACGATTGCTTTCTATCATAAATTGATTGAGCAGAAATAACGATTTTTCTATGAGCAATGGTGTATACAGCGATAAAATAGAGGCCGTAGAGAGAAATTGCAGAGAAATATCAGATCAGGATAGTTGACCTAATTAATGAGCTCTTTCTACCTCATTAAACTATAAAAGTTTAAAGGAAATAACGATGGAATTATCAAGACGACAATTTTTCAAAGTGTCGGCGGGCACCGTTGGTGCTACAAGCCTCGCAGCATTAGGAATGATGCCGAGCATTTCAGAAGCAGCTGTTAGAGAATATAAGATCTTAAAAGCTAAAGAGACAAGAACCGTCTGTACTTACTGCTCTGTCGGTTGTGGAATGTTAGTCTACTCTATGGGCGGTAAACCGAAAAACTCCAAGGCTGAGATTATTCATATTGAGGGAGACCCTGATCATCCGGTAAGTCGTGGTTCACTCTGCCCTAAAGGTGCCGGCGTTATCGACTTTGTTCATAGCCCTAATCGCGTTAAGTATCCAGAGGTAAGACGTCCTGGCTCTGATAAGTGGGAACCCATCTCTTGGGATCAAGCCATTGATGAGATTGCACGCTGGATGAAGGATGATCGTGATGCCAATTTCCAAACAAAAAATAGCGATGGCGTGACTGTCAATCGCTGGACCTCCACCGGATTTTTAGCAACTTCTGCAACTACTAATGAGAATGGATTTGTCACTGGTAAATTTATTCGTGCTTTAGGAATGATTGCGATCGATAACCAGGCACGTGTCTGCCATGGCTCAACAGTTGCAAGCTTAGCGGCAACCTTTGGTCGTGGAGCAATGACCAATCACTGGGTCGATATTCGTAATGCTGATGTGATCCTCGTAATGGGAGGAAATGCGGCCGAAGCACATCCTGTGGGATTCAAATGGGCGATTGAAGCCAAAAAACGAGGCGCTAAATTATTAAGTGTCGATCCACGCTTCAATAGAACTTCTGCGGTTGCAGATTTCTATGCTCCGATCCGCTCTGGCTCTGATATTGTCTTCTTAGGTGGCTTAATCCGCTGGTTGATCGATAATAACAAGATCAACTTGGAGTATGTAAAAGAGTATACGAATGCAAAATTCATTATGCATCCCGATTATGACTTTGAAGATGGTTATTTCTCGGGTTGGAATGAAGAGTTACAACGCTATGACCGGGAATCATGGACCTATGAGCTCGATGAGAATGGTTACGCTAAAGTAGATGAGACACTTCAACATCCTCGTTGTGTCTTCAATATGATGCGCGCCCACTACGATCGCTATACTCCTGAGATGGTCGAACGCGTTACCGGCACACCGATGAAAGATTTCCTCTATATCGCTGAAACTTTAGGTGAATGTGCCGCTAATGATAAAGCCTCCACGATCCTCTACGCATTAGGCTGGACACAACATACTGTTGGAACACAGATGATCCGCACAATGGCGATGGTTCAGCTTCTTTTAGGAAATATGGGCGTTCCTGGAGGTGGTGTTAACGCCTTACGTGGGCACTCAAATATCCAAGGATTGACAGACTTAGGTCTTCTCTCCACGCAGCTCCCGGCATACCTCAATCTTCCAAGCGATTCTCAGAATACTTATGAGAAGTATATTCGTGAGACAACCCCCAAAGCTCTTCGTCCTGGGCAGATGAACTATTGGCAAAACACACCGAAGTTCTTCAATAGTATGATGAAGACTTTCTATGGTCCTTACGCGACCAAAGAGAATAATTTTGCCTTCGATTATCTCCCTAAATGGGACAAAATGTATGACATCATTAAAGCTTTTGAGATGATGGATCAAGGGGAGATGAATGGTTATATCTGCCAAGGATTTAACCCATTAGCGGCGATTCCTGACACCAATAAGAATCGTCAAGCATTAGCGAAATTAAAATATCTTGTTGTGATTGACCCACAAACAACAGAAACGGGTAGTTTCTGGGAAAATCATGGCGCACATAACAATATCGACCCCAAAGAGGTGATGACAACAGTATATCGTCTCCCTGCACACTGCTTCGTTGAAGGCTCAGGTTCTATTGTCAACTCTGCTCGCTGGTTACAGTGGCACTATCAAGCAGCTGATGGCCCTGGTGAATCAAAAGGGGATACAGAAATTCTCTCTCGCCTTCTCTTTAAGTTACGTGAGCTCTACAAAAAAGAAGGTGGTGCCTTCCCCGATCCTATTATGCATATCCAATGGGATTATGCTCAGCCACTTTATCCGAGCTCAGAAGAGATCACTAAAGAGCAAAATGGTTACGCACTAGAAGATCTTTATGATGATAATGGCAAATTAATCCGTAAGAAAGGAGAGCTTTTAGGTAGCTTCTCTGAATTACGAGATGATGGTTCAACGGCGGCAGGTTGCTGGATCTATACGGGATCTTGGACGGAAGAAGGAAATCAGATGGCGCGTCGTGATAATAGCGATCCATCCGGTCTTGGTATTACATTAGGTTGGGCTTGGGCATGGCCGGCAAATCGTCGCATACTCTACAACAGAGCTTCTGCTGATCGCATGGGACGACCTTGGGATCCTCATCGCCGTCTCTTCAAATGGAATGGTGAGCGCTGGATCGGTTGGGATGTTCCTGACTTTGATGCAACCGCAGCTCCAGGTAGCCCTATGGATCCATTTATTATGAATCCTGAAGGTGTTGGTCGACTCTCATCAAGCGATAAATTAGTTGATGGTCCTTTCCCAACCCACTTTGAAGCGATGGAGACACCGCTTGGCTACAATCCGCTCTATACACCGGTTAATAATCCGGCAGTTAGAATCTTTAAGCGAGATCGTGACATGCTTGGTACACACGACAAATTCCCTTATGTGGGAACAACTTATCGCTTAACAGAGCATTTCCAATTCTGGACTAAAAATGCACTTCTTGCCGCGATTACGCAACCAGAGCAATTTGTCGAAATTGGCGAAGCATTAGCAAAAGAGAAAGGGATCAAGTTAGGTGATCGTGTTAAGGTCTCTTCAAATCGTGGTTATGTTGAAGCTGTTGCAGTTGTCACTAAGCGAATCATGCCACTTAAAGTTGATGGCAAAACGGTACATCAAGTTGGAATTCCCGTTCACTGGGGATTTGAGAGCGTTGCGAAGAAAGGCTTCTTGACCAACTTCTTACCTGTTGCGGTCGGTGATGCAAATACACAGACACCGGAATATAAGACATTCCTTGTGAATGTTGAGCCACTCAATGCATAAAAGGATATAGATAAAAATGATTTTAGAATCTTTAGATATTAAACGTCGTTCTGCGACTTCAACTAAATCCCCAGATGTACGTCAAGGCATTGAAGTAGCAAAATTGATCGATGTTTCAGCTTGTATCGGCTGTAAAGCATGTCAGGTTGCCTGCTCTGAATGGAATGATCTGCGCGATGTCGTAGGGACATGTGATGGTACTTACAATAACCCTCCTGATTTAACCAATGAGTCTTGGACGGTAATGCGCTTTAATGAGACGACAGAAAATGGCAAATTGGAGTGGTTAATCCGTAAAGACGGCTGTATGCACTGTGAAGATCCGGGATGCTTAAAGGCATGCCCTTCTCCTGGAGCGATCGTTCAATACAATAATGGTGTTGTTGATTTTAATCAGGAGAACTGTATTGGATGTGGTTACTGTATTACAGGCTGTCCATTTAATATCCCACGTCTGAGCAAAAAAGATAACAAAGCCTATAAATGTTCTCTCTGTTCTGATCGTCTTGCTGTTGGTCAAGAACCGGCATGTGTTAAGTCTTGCCCAACAGGCGCGATCCAATTTGGCTCTAAAGAGGATATGAAAGTATATGCCTCAGATCGAATCAAAGATCTCAATGCTCGTGGTTATGAAAATGCAGGACTCTATGACCCCGCAGGCGTTGGCGGAACGCATGTCATGTATGTTCTTCAACATGCTGATAAACCAGAGCTCTATAGCAACCTTCCGAAAGATCCAAAGATCAGCCCTGTTACAAGTCTCTGGAAAGGTATCTTAAAACCCCTTTCTACATTTGGTATTGCAGCGGCGGTCTTCACTGGCTTTTTACACTACGTTACTGTAGGACCTAGCCGTGCAGATGATCCTGATGAAGGAAAAGAAGTTATTGATCCTAAAAAATCAAAAGGTAAAGGAGAGTAGATTATGGCAAAAGAGAGACTTATACAGCGATATTCCGCATCGGAACGCATTAATCACTGGGTAGTAGCTTTCTGCTTCATTCTCCTTGCTTTTTCAGGATTAGCTTTCTTCTACCCTAGCTTCTTCTGGTTTAGCCAAATCTTTGGTACACCGCAGATGGCTCGTATTGTCCATCCTTTCGTTGGTGTCATCATGTTTATTGGCTTCTTTATCCAGTTTTTCCGCTATGTAAAGCGAAACTTTATCAATCAAGAGGATGTGAAGTGGGCGCTCTCTGTTAAAGAGGTTATTACAGGTGAGCATCTTCCGAATGTTGGGAAATATAATGCCGGCCAGAAAGTGATGTTCTGGGTAATGACACTCTCAATGATTGTGTTAATCATTACTGGAATCATGATGTGGCAGCCCTATTTTGCGAATGCTTTCAGTATTCCTCTTCGCCGTGTTGCGATTCTACTTCATGCTTGGTTTGCCTTAATCCTCATTGCATCAATTATTGTGCATGTCTATGCGGCAATCTGGGTAAAAGGGACTATTCGTGCGATGACAGAAGGTGTCGTTACAGAGAAATGGGCTAAATCACATCACCCACTTTGGTATAAAGAAGTGATGGCAGGTGTTGAGCAATCAGAGAGCAAAAATAGCCAAGATAATGAGCCTTTAAAGAAATAGTTCAGGTAAACTCAGCAAACAACTAAAAAATTACTCAAAACTATATCAAGATATCATTATGAAAAGTAATGAGTAATGGTATCTAAAAGAGAGCTCCTAAGATCTTTGTAAAGCGAGATGTAATGCTAAGATTAAGGGAGCTCTCCTATTTCAATGCCTACTTCAACACTTTATTTCATCCATACTTTATACTAATAGACTTATTAGTCTATTAGACTTCACTAGTTGATTTCAATATCCCACTTCAATATCAACTATCTAAATTTTAAGAGAACCCAAAAGAGAATAAATTATGACTAATATCCCTGTTGGTGGTATCAAAGAGATTATTCAGATCCTCCCCCCTAAAGGGAGTCACTATCCTTACCGACAAAAAGTACTCAAAGAGGCCATCAAAAATCACCCCGATATGACGGCGCTCCCCTTCCTACTTCATATTGTGATGGTGCAAGAGAATGCATTCCAACAATTAGCGAGCCTTAACTCTACAGAGAAAAAGAAGATTACCCTTCAAGAGACTCCTCCTTTTATTGCCATCACAAACGAAACACTCACCCAATTCCAAGTCGCACTAAAAACGATCTGCCAAAAACTAAAATTGATATTCACACAAGAGATCGATGGAACTGCTGATCATCCCTATCACAATATATTATCCATCATTGCAACGATTAAAGAGAAGAGCCAAGATCAAATCACTCTCAAGACCCTTCTTCAACAGCTCTTAACATTAGAACTCGATAAGATTGCAGCAGAAGAGCGTATCTTTCTCCTAGCAGCATTACAGGTAACCCTTCATCATGCCGCAGCGCAACTAGAGATTGATAAGAACTACCAGCTCAGAGAACGAGACCTCTGTCCTTGTTGTAAAATGCCGGCAATTAGTAGCGTTCTCGATAATAGTGAAGATGGGCTTCGCTATCTCTACTGCTCATTTTGTGAAACAAAATGGCATGTCGTCAGAGGTCAATGTACCGAGTGTATGAGCAACAAATCGCTCTATCAACAGCGTATCGAGGGAGATAAAAGCCCAATCTATGCAGAAGTTTGTGATGAGTGCCAGACCTACCTCAAGGTTACAGATCGCACTAAAACTCTACTCGCAGATCCCTTTATCGAAGATCTCTTAACATTACCATTATCAATTCGTTTAACTGAAGAGAATTATCAAACCTTTGGAGTTAATCCTTACCTATTATAATGCCACTAAAAGGCATAAAATAAGAGGGGCTGACTCACATCATAACGAGCTGGCCCCTCTTTTCTTTATGGATAATAATAGATACTCTTCACAAAAATACTCAATCTCAGTAGTAATTAATTACCCTTAAATATGTGCTATATGCCCTAAACCATAGGTAACAGCCATTGTTAACATCCCTACAATTACATTTCGAATAACCGCTTTTAATCGAGGTGCGCCCCCTAATGCTGCACTGACAAACCCTGTTAAAGCAAGAGCTAATGAGACGGCAGCAAAGGTCCCTACAATCTTAAATTCTTGGGGCAAGAAAAGAATAAAGAGAAGTGGAATAATCGCACCGCAGGAGAAAGAGATAATAGAAGAGAATGCAGCATTCCAAGGATTAACATACTCTCCTAATGTGATATTGAGCTTCGCCTGAACACGCGCAGCTAAGGCATCCTCTTTCATCAACTCCGTTGCTACTTGCGATGCTAAATCTGATGAGAGCCCTTTCTCTTCATAGTAGTGCGTTAAAGCGGCTTTTTCACCATCATAATCGCTATCTAATAACTTTTTCTCTTTCTCTACTTCCGCTTTCTCTACATCTTTTTGTGTACTTACAGAAGAATATTCTCCCCCTGCCATCGATAAGGCACCCGCTAATAAACCCGCAAGCCCTGCAATTAAGATAGTCATTAAATTTGTTGTCGCACTTGCAACCCCAATAACCAATCCGGCTGTAGAGATAATGCCATCATTAGCTCCTAAAACACCTGCCCTTAGTACATTTAATCGGTTCTCTATATCTGTCGATCTCTTCTCTTTCTTTGCCATAAAGTAGCTCCTCTACTCTTTGTAATTACTCTTTTATTTACTCTTTTATTTACTCTTTCGTAATATTTTAAATATTTTTTAATAGACTTCTATTCAATAAACTTCTATTCAATAGAGTTCTATTCAATATATCTCTATTTTAATCTTCTCAGCCCTATCCAACTTATAACGACTATTTGATGGTGCTATCTATCACGTTTCATAATTGATAATTTATGATTTATCGTGATAGATTTATCGTGATAATTAAGCTATCTATTTTCATTTCTCTCTTATTTTATCCCTATAACCTTCATTATATAGATTAAATATATTATATCTCGCTTCTATTATCTCTCTTTCAAAATGAGAGATTAAAGAATAATCTCTACTAAATAACTTCTACCAAATAGCCTCTACTAAAAAAATAGCAGTAACTCTAAAAAGCTGTATCAATTACAATCTGTATAAAAAGTCACCTTAGCTATAAATGGGCTAACATACTTGCCGGAGATCTATTACACTAAAAAATAGTATTCAATCACGCTTAAAAAAGCGTCGTGTAAACAACTTATAACATTCAATATTCAACCTTAGGAGAAGAGATGAAAAGAGCAGAAATAACAATTGAAGGTAGTAATTTTCCAATTCAGAATATTTTCTGTATCGGAAGAAATTATGCAAAACATATTGCAGAGCTTAATAACGCCACACCAACAGAACCGCTGGTATTTTTAAAGCCCACTTCGGCACTTGCTGTGGAGGGCGATCTTATTACACTGCCCTCCTTCTCAGATGCCATTCACTATGAGGCGGAATTGGTCATCTACATTAAAGAAGATGCTAAAAATCTCTCTGAAGAATCCGCTCTCTCAGTTATTGGCGGATATGGTGTAGGACTCGATTTAACGGCGCGTGATCTCCAAGATCAAATCAAAGAGCGAGGCGAGCCCTGGACAAAATGTAAAGGCTTTCCGGGAGCGGCAATTGTCAGCACCTTTATTTCGGCTGATAAGATCAAAGATCCCACCGATATCACCTTCACTTTTAAACAAAATGGTGAGTTAAAACAGAATGGTCACTCTAAAATGATGCTCTATCCTATTGCGGAGATTATTGCCTACCTTTCGACTATCTATGGTCTCTCAAAAGGAGATATTATCTACACCGGCACGCCTGAAGGAGTTGGTAAGCTTGCTCCTGGAGATCAACTCACATTAACTTTAGAAGATCAGGTTACAGCGAACTTTAAAGTTAATGCTTCTTAACCTTTCTTAACCCTTTCCCAATCTTTCTCAATAGAAACGGAAGTTAGCGATACTTTCAGTGATACTTAGTTTATAGAGATCTTTCAGCGATCTCTATAAACCTAAACTAACGATTATCAACGCTTTAGCTCCAATACTCCAAAGCTCAAAAACGTCAATGATATTATGGCTATGATCTTCTCTTATACAGTCCTAGACCTCTACGTTCCCCTATAAAAAAACTTAAGATTAAGAGGGTAAAGCCTAAGAAGTTGGGACTCTCATTTTAACAATAGAGGGCTTTAGAAGAAGAATCAGCAGTAGACTAGGAATAAAGAGAATCGCCGTGCTGATAAAGAATCCCTCCCATCCAAGTCCTTCCGCGAGGAAGCCCGATGCTCCACCAAATACGCGCAAACCAAAAGAAGCCAAAGCACTTAATAGTGCATATTGTGTAGCAGAAGCATTACGATCACACAATAGCCCTAAAAACATAATAAAGAGCGCACTTGAAAAGCCAGAGATAAAATTCTCACCACTGATGGCTACAATCAACATCCATAAGTTAGGTTTTGCGATAATTAGCAGATATCCCAAATTGGTAATCCCGATTAAAATCGCAGAAACAACTAGGCTTCGATAGAGCCCCAATTTATGAATAATGGTTGCAGCCAAAAATGCGCCTAATAATGTTGCAATTAAGCCATAGACCTTAGTCACCGCACCAATTTCAGCACCACTGTAGCCCATCTCATGATAGAAAGGAGTAACCATTATTCCAGAGACAGCATCGGGCAACTTATAACAGATAACCAAAAGTAGAAATAGAAGCGCTTTATCTCGCTTAAAAAATTGGACAAAACCCTCCATAAATCGCTTCAAAGGTACCACTAATGGCGCATTGGGCTCTGTAACAACCTCCTCTCTTTTTGGCTCTTTTATCAAGAGCGTTAAGAGAAAAATCAAGAGAAAGAGCAATGCTACACCTTGAAATATGAGTGACCAGCTATAAAAATCGGAGAGCGCTAAAACTCCGGCCCCCATCAACAGCATCGCAATACGATACATAAAAAGATAACTGCTGGCACCATAAGCTTGCGTCTCCTCATCTAAAGAGTCGATACGATAAGCATCTACCACAATATCAAGGCTTGCCGATGCAGTCGCTAATAGAAAGATTAAGACGCCTAAAAGATAAGGATTCTCTGTGGGATCGATAAATGCTAAAAGTGCAAATATGCCGGCAATAATAAGCTGAAAAAGTAAGATCCATCCTTTACGATGCCCTAAACGCCCTAAAAGAGGAAGAGTAAAAAGATCAAGGAGTGGTGCCCATAAAAACTTAAGGAGATAAGGCAATCCTAAAAGTGACGCAAGACCAATTGCGCTCTTTTGCACCCCTAAAGTAGAGAGCCAATAGGTTAACGTTGAGAGTGTCATCAAGATCGGCAATCCTGAAGCAAAACCAAGAAGTGCTACAGAGAGATTCTGCCGAGAAAAATAGTAGCCGATTGTTGTTAAAAACCCCTCTTCTCTCTTCACACGATCCTCTCTTAACTCTTATTTAAACTTTACTTTAAACTTCGCTTTAAATTTCACTTTAAGCTTTAACGTAAGCTATCACTGTAACTGTAACTGTAACTGTAACTGTAACTTTGATTTTGATTTTGATTTTGATTTTGATTTTGATTTTACCTTCAACTTCAATTATTGAGTTGAAAACTTTATCCAAGCGCTTAACTAAGTCCTCAAGTTAAACCCTACCTCTCATCTCAAGATCTCAGAATTATCCCATAACTATCTCATAAACAATAAAAAAGGATCGATGATAAGGATCACCGATCACTTCTTCTCATAGAGCATAAGTTAACTCTCTTTCATACATCTACACATCTATGCATCTATACAATATGGTTAGATAATACATTTAGATTCTCTGATCACGCTGACCACTCACCTATAACTGCAAGAAAAGACTAGCGATTCCTAAGTAGATAAAGACACCCGCGATATCACAAATTGAGGTAATAAGGGGTGTACTTGCGGTTGCCGGATCGAGCTTAAATAATCTAAAGACAAAAGGAATAATAGCCCCTAATAGACCACCAAACATTACAACAATTACCATCGATAAAGCAATAATAATCGCCGTCTCTGTTCCGGCACCATAATCACTACCACGATAGTAACCGATCACCGCGATCGCTGCCGCCATTGTAATTCCTAGTGCAAATGATACTAAAGCCTCTTTAGCAAAGACCCTACCCCAATCTCGCATCGTAACATCACCGACTGCCATAGCTCGAATAACAAGTGTCGTTGATTGTGATCCTGTATTTCCACCACTTGCAATTAATAGAGGAAGAAAGAAGACAACATAGATATGTTGATTGAGCAACTCTTCGTAACTGGCAATTCCAGCACCAGAAAGGAGGTTAACAAACACAAGAATCACAAGCCATCCAATACGTTTCTTATAGAGCCATCCCATGGAAGATTCGAGCAAGCCTTTAACCTCTTCATCCTCATCTACAGAGATCGATGCCATCTTATGGATATCTTCGGTCGCCTCTTGTTGCAAAACATCCATCATCTCATCAACATGGAGTACACCGATCATTCGTCCATTAGTATCGATCACAGGCAATGTGACAAGATCTGAGTCTTGGAAAATTTTAGCCGCTTTCTCTTGGTCAAGATCATAAGAGAGTTTAAGTGTCGTAGGCGCCATAATATCTTTTAAGATAGCATTCTCATCAGCGCCTAATAACTCTCTTAATGAGAGGACGCCAACCAACACCCCTAAAGGATCGATCACATAGCTGTAGTGAATATTCGCCTTACCATGAACGTTTTTCCTCAAATATTTAAAGGTCTCACTCACTGTATAGGTTTCAGGAACGCAGATAAAATCGAAATCCATTAACGATCCGACCGTCTCTTCTGCAAACTCATGCGCTTTTTTTGCATTTTGATGATGAACCATAAAGCATCCTCCTGTGACTACATGTGATCGATGATGATCTCTAATGAGATAGAGTGAAGTATATCGCTTATCTGAAGGTGCGCTCCTAGAAGAGATGATCTCCCCTTGTTTTCACTATATTCGAGACAATCTTCACTCAATTATCTCTTTTAACCCATCCATATTTTCGAATATTCTCTGGGCAATAGCTTCCGACTCTACAGCAACCTCACCTAACGAGGAATCATTATCTAACTAAACTACTTTAATCTAATCGACTTGAATAATCTTTGAATAATCGATCTGAACCAACTTGAACCTACTTGATCTGATTTGAATTAATTTGAATTGATTTAAGAATTACCCCAACAGTGAATTTTAACAACTACTATTGACCCTCTATTCCTATTGCAAAAACTCTATTACAAACTCTCTATTAGAATCCCTCTATTAGAATCCTATCCATAATTTTAACTAAAAGTCTAAAACAGAAAGACTAAAACCAAAATTGAAGTAAAAAAATCGAAGTAAAATTAAAATAGAAAGTTGAAATAGAAAGTTAAAGTAGAAAACTTCATGAAAGAGTATTAATCAAATCAAATGAAAAAAGTAGACTCATTACTACCTCAAAACCCTCACCCCATTGACCGTATATGTGACCGTATATGTCTACTGCATCTATCTATATAGACTACAGCAAAATCAGAGCTTTTGAGATATTGATAAGTCTACCTTCTAGGTATTTTGAGACAAGAATTATACCCTAAAAATGGATTTAGAGCAATGAAATGGAGAAAAGCAAGCGATCTATCTCATCATCTCTCACTTCCCGCTATCGTTGTGATAACTCTCCTCTTTTCATCATCTATTTCGCCACCTACTTTAAGAAAGATATAGTGAGATAATGAATCTATCTACCACAACCAATCCGATAATGTGCTCATCACATCTCAATAATCTCTTGATAACGCTAGATAGCAACTAGGTGGCAACTAGATGGCAACTTAATAACGACTTCGTAAAAGAATCTAAGAAGCAGTCAATTAGAAAAACAGATACAATATCCCTCTATTTTGAGCTATTATTTTAAGCGTCTTTCAAAAGGAATAATCGCAGTCATGAAAATTTTGATTCTTGGTGCCGGACAAGTAGGTTCTACTGTTGCCCATGTTTTGTCAAAAGAAGCACAAAACGATATCACCATTATCGATAATCAATATGCCCCATTAGCTGCTCTTAAAGAGCGGTATGATATCCGCACAATCCGCGGTAATGCGGCTTCTCCTATCTTATTAAAGGAGGCCGGCGCCGAAAATATGGATGTGATTATTGCTGTAACATCGAGCGATGAGGTGAATATTGTTGCCTGCCAAATCGCTCATACCGTTTTTGGAATTAAATTAAAGGTTGCAAGGGTTCGTTCACGCGATTATGTTCGCCATAGCGATCTTTTCGGAAATAAGCTCGACTCCACCTTCCATATCGATGTTGTCATTAGCCCTGAGATTTTAATCACCAACTATATTAAAAACATTATTGAATTGCCGGGCGCACTCGATGTTTTACGCTTCTCTAAGGGGGAAGCGCTTATTGTCTCTATCGGTGTAGAGAAGAACTCTCAACTCTATGGACGCCGTTTTGCTAAGATTAAACGCCGAACACGCCATCTCAATATTAACTATGTCGCTATCTATCGGGAAGGAAGCGAATTTATTCCTCATGATGAGACTATTTTAGAAGAGGATGATGAGATCTATTTTCTCTGTGCCCGTTCAGATGCAAGAGAGGTCATTGAGCTCTTTCAATCTAAACAGAGAATTGCCAAAAAAGTCACCATTGCCGGTGGTGGTAATATCGGCGCGGCATTAGCGGAAGCGCTTGAATCTTATACCCATGTAAAACTGATCGAAGAGAATGCAGAACGTGCTAACGCCCTTGCTTCTAAGCTGAGTCGTAGCCTCATTCTTCATGGGGATTGTACCGATGAGACACTGCTATTTGAAGAAAATATCGATAAAACGGATCTCTTCTGCGCGCTCACAAATGATGATCAAACCAATATTATGGCCGCTATGTTAGCTAAGCGTCTAGGTGCGAAGTTTTCAATGGCGCTGATCAATCGCTCTTCTTATCTTGAGATGATTGAAGAGGAGTCAAATATTGATCTCGCCTTCTCGCCACAACAGGTAACTTTAAGTACCTTGTTAACCTATATTAGAAAAGGAGATATTGTTCAGGTATACTCTCTTAGATCAGGCGAATCAGAAGCAATGGAGATTATTGCCCACGGTAATGCTGAAACCTCAAAAATCGTCGGTAAATCTTTGGAAGGGATACGTTGGCCCGAAAATGTCGTTGTCGCGGGACTTATCCGAAGAGGGAAAGTGATGAAAATTGAGCCCTCCATCTCTATTGAGCAGAATGATCATCTCATCTTATTTATCACAGACAAAGAGAGTATTCCAGAAGTGGAAGATCTCTTTGAATTAAGAAAATAGTCAAAAACCCCAAAAGTCGACAGGAGACTATAATGGAAAAAATCAATAAAGTGGTTCTCGCATATTCAGGCGGATTGGACACTTCTGTAATCCTCAAATGGTTACAAGATGAATATAATTGCGAAGTCGTAACATTTACGGCAGATATTGGTCAAGGCGAAGAAGTTGAGCCGGCACGCGATAAAGCGAAGGCGCTTGGCGTTAAAGAGATCTATATCGATGACCTCCGCGAAGAATTTGCTCGCGACTTTATTTTTCCAATGTTCCGCGCAAATGCGATCTATGAAGGGGAGTATCTTTTAGGAACCTCTATCGCGCGTCCATTAATTGCAAAACGCCTCGTTGAAATTGCTAATGAAACAAACGCAGATGCAATTTCTCACGGAGCAACCGGTAAAGGTAATGACCAAGTTCGCTTTGAATTAGGTGCATACGCGCTTAAACCAGGCGTGAAAGTAATCGCTCCATGGCGTGAGTGGGATCTTATGTCTCGCGAAAAGCTTCTCGACTACGCTGAGAAAAACAATATTGAGATCGATCGTGGTGGTAAAAAATCCCCTTACTCAATGGATGCTAACTTACTCCATATCTCTTACGAAGGTTTGATGTTAGAAGATCCATGGACAGAGCCAGAAGCAGATATGTGGCGCTGGACAGTCTCTCCTGAAGAAGCACCTGATAAGCCTACCTATGTAGAGTTAACCTATCGCCATGGTGATATTGTTGCTATTGATGGTGTTGAAACTTCTCCTGCAACCGTTATGGAGAAGCTTAACAAACTCGCTGGTGAAAATGGAATCGGTCGTGTTGATATCGTAGAAAACCGCTATGTCGGTATGAAAGCTCGCGGTTGTTATGAGACACCTGCTGGGACCGTTATGTTGAAGGCACATCGTGCGATTGAGTCAATTACACTTGACCGTGAAGTTGCTCATCTTAAAGATGAGTTGATGCCACGTTATGCAAGCCTAATCTATAATGGTTACTGGTGGAGTCCTGAGCGTGAACTTTTACAAACAATGATCGATGAATCACAAAAGTTTGTAAATGGTGTCGTGCGCGTCAAACTCTATAAAGGGAATGTTATCATCGTTGGCCGTAAATCTGATGACTCTCTCTTTGATGAGAATATTGCAACATTTGAAGATGATGGTGGTGCATACGATCAGAAAGATGCAGGTGGCTTTATCAAGCTCAATGCTCTTCGCCTTCGTATTGCAGCAAGCAAAAACCGTCGTTAACTAAATATTTAGATACTAGATACTAGATACTAGATACTAGATACTAGATACTAGATACTAAAATCGATATTAAAAAGTCCTATGGAGCCTAACAGAATAAGTTGTTAGTAGTTCCATAGGATTTTTTATTAAGGGCTTCCGGGCTTTCCCCATTCCCCCTTACCTTAATTCAGTAGATAAAAATAAAAACTGATGATAAAAGCTGAAGATAAAAAAAGCCACTACCGAAGTAGTGGCAAATCTGAATAAAGGAAATTGATATTAAAATTCAATTCAAATTCAATTCAAAACTAAATTCAAAATTAAATTTAAACTCGTGAATTACTTACTGATCAATTGCTTCGGCAATATCATCAATCATCTGGTTGGTTGATTTAAAACCGCCGCCTGAGAGATACCAAACATTAGGATCGAGATAGACAATCTTTCCATTTTTATAGGCATTTGTATTTTTTACTAAATCATTCTCTACAACTTCTTTAGCACCACTATTGCCATTACCTGCAATAACAGCACTGCGATCAACAATAAAGAGGTAATCAGGATTGAGATCCATCACATATTCAAAAGATGCTGTTTGGCCATGACGCGACTGCTTGATAGTACTATCTGCCGGCTTAATACCTAAAACATCGTGAATAATACCAAAACGTGATCCTGGCCCATAAGCACTAATCTTGCCATCATTCACAAGAAGAATGAGACCTGTCTCATCCATCTGATCAGTCTTTTCACGAACCTTTGTAATCTTTTCATTAAGAAGCGCTATCTCTTTCTCAACATCCGCTTCGCGACCATAGATTTCCCCTAAAACACGAATATTTCGCTCAGTAGACCCCATAATATCATTATCATCGACTGAGAGATTGATCGTTGGAGCAATCTCTGAGAATTGCTCATAAAGAGGCGCTTGACGGACTGCAATAATAATTAGATCTGGCTTCGCTGCATGAATCGCTTCAAAGTTTGGCTCTTTGAGTGTCCCAAAGTTTTGATATTTATCAGCACTATAATCATTAAGATAGGTTGGGAGATTTGCTTTAGGAAGTCCAATAATATCGATATCTAAAGACTCTAAGGTATCTAATGCCCCAAAATCGAAAGCAACTACTTTTTCTGGCGCAAAAGGAACAACTGTTTCTCCTGAATCATGTTTAACAGTAATACGCTTAGTTTCAGCTACAGCACTGCTGCTCTGCTCTTTTGCAGGACTTTCAGCTGTTTTTGCCGGCGTAGCGGCCTTCTCTTCACCACATGCTGCCAAGACTAAAGCTAATGCCGATACAAGAACCACTTTCTTAAACGATTTGGACTTCATTTTTACTCCTTAAGCTTTTATGCTTTTCATTATTTCGATAAATTAAACTAAAAATTGAACTAGAAATTAAACTAGAAATTGAACTAAAGATAGGCCGATAACTTAAAGCTCGATCAACTAAATGATCACAATTGAGATAAGCCCAATATTACCCCTTCTCAAGAAGATGCGAATCTTATGGAATTGGACCATCACAACACAGAGCTACTACCATCTAGTAAAGATTCCTCAATAAGAGCCATTCAATTATATAATTGAGAATCATTCACATCATCATACTTTAAAAAAAGAGAAAATGCTCCCTCTATCTTTATGCATACCCTATCAATCTATCTTCTAAACTTTATACTTTAAATCTCATCTCTAAGCATTAGGCTTAGATTGCCCCCAACTTAAGCGATTTAAGCGACTTAAGAGAAGTAGACACAGATCCGTTGATCATTGATTGTCTGAATTGGGATCTCCATATCATAAATATCACGGAGAATATTGGTATCGATAATCTTCTCTGTTGCACCTTCATGCACTAATGCCCCCCCTTTAAGGGAGATAATATAGTCTGAATAACAAGAGGCAAAATTGATATCATGAATCACGATCACAATAGTCTTATTCTTCTCAGCAACTAACTTACGCAGAACCTGCATAATCTCTACAGAATGCTTCATATCTAGATTATTGAGCGGTTCATCTAGAAAGATAATATCGGTATTTTGTGCAATTACCATCGCAATAAAAGCACATTGACGCTGCCCACCACTTAACTCAGAGACATATTTATTCTCAAGATCTGTCAATCCCATATAGGCAATTGCTTCATCAATCAATGCGTCATCTTCCGCCGTCAAACGTCCTTTACTATGAGGAAAACGTCCAAAAGCAACCAACTCACGAACCGTAATTCGAAGATTGAGATGATTGGCCTGCTTAAGAATCGAAATCTTTTTCGCCAACTCATCACTCTTCCAATCACGAATCAGACGATCATCGATCTTAATAGAACCAGCATCAGGATCAATCAAACGACTCATCATCCCTAAGAGTGTACTCTTACCTGCCCCATTAGGCCCAATTAAGGATGTGACCTTATTTTTAGGGATCGTAATGGAAACATTATCAACAACTTTTCGTTGCCCAAATAATTTTGAAACTCCTTCGACTACAACCATTTATTTGCTCCCCCTTAAAAGTAGATAGATAAAATAGAGTCCACCAATAAAGTTAATAATAACACTCAAGGTCGTTGAGAATGAGAAGACTCGCTCCACCAACATCTGCCCAAATGCTAAGGCAATAATACTCACTAATATCGTCCCCATCAGTAAAACTGAGTGACGATAAGTTTTAAAGATCTCATAGCCCAGATTTGCCACCAATAAGCCTAAAAAAGTGATCGGCCCTATTAAGGCTGTTGATACTGCTGTCAAAACAGAGACCACAATCAGCGTCAACATCACAACCTTGCGGTAAGAGATCCCTAAATTAACCGATTGATCGCGCCCTAACGAGAGGACATCAAGATATTTAATCATCGGCAAATAGAGAATCATCGTGACCCCAATAATTCCTAATGCCCACCAGATTAACTTCACCTGCACATTATTGAAGCTAGCAAACATTTTATCTTGAACTAAGAAGAACTCATTAGGATCGATCAAGACCTGCATAAAGGTGGATAAACTCTGAAAGAGTGCGCCTAAAACAATTCCAATCAAGAGCAGAAAGAAGACTGAGCGCCCATCTTTTCCAAGTAACATCTTAAACAACAACATTGAAAAAGTGACTAGGACCAAGACCGAAAGGAGAAAAAGCCACTCATTGCTAATCATTGCAAAATTTTTGCCGCCCAAGAAGTAGACCAATATTGTCTGCACCAGAAGGTAGAGAGAATCAAGCCCCATAATACTTGGCGTTAAGATTCGATTATGCGTGACTGTTTGAAAGATCACCGTAGAGAATGCTATAGCACTTCCGGCAATGACCATTGCTAAAAGCTTATATCCTCGCCTTGGCAAAACATAGTCCCAATTAGCCCCTAATTGATAAAAGAGAAAGAGCGCCGAGCTTGCAGCAGCAAGAATCAAGAGAAGCACTAACTTCATTCTTGTATCGATTACTCTGATATTCATGCTTGCCCCACCTTTTTAAAGAGCAACCAGATAAAGAGTAAACTTCCTAAGATACCAATTGTGACGCTAATAGGAATCTCATAAGGATAGATAATAATGCGCCCTAAAATATCACATGCAAGAACAATAATTGCCCCTAAAAGCGCAGTATAAGGGAGGGTTGTGCGGATATTATCCCCTTTATAGAGTGAGATAATATTGGGAACAATCAAACCTAAAAAAGGAATCATCCCAACTGTCAAAATAACAGATGCGGTCGTCATCGCTACAATCGCAAGACCGATATTGACCACCTGCTGATACTTTAGACCTAAATTTTTAGAAAAATCCTCGCCTAAACCGGCAATTGAGAATTGATGGGCATAGAGATAAGCGATAATCATCAATGGAATGGAGATGTAGATCAATTCATAACGGCCTGACATCACCATAGAGAAATCACCGATCAACCACGAGGCTAAATTTTGAATCAGATCATGCTTATATGCAATAAAGGTTGAAATTGAACCGATAATGCCACCAAACATCAACCCCACTAACGGAACAAAGACAACATCTTTATAACGAATTCGATTAAGAATCTTCATAAAGAGAAATGTTCCTAAAAGGGCAAAGAGAAAGGCTAACCCCATCTTTACAAGAGGAGAGGCTCCGGCAAAGAGCAAAATCGCTACCAAAATCCCTAAACGTGCAGACTCCATTGTGCCGGCAGTTGTCGGAGAGACAAAAGCATTCTGGCTCAATTTTTGCATAATAAGACCGCTGATTGAGAGGCTTGCCCCGGCAATTAAAATGGTAATAAGCCTCGGAATACGACTAATCAATATTGTCTGCTTCTGAGCATCTGTTAAATTAAATAGGTCATTCACCGATATATTTATCACCCCTACAAAGAGGGAGATCGCTGATAATACAATGAGAATGAGAACCCAATACTGTATTCTCATATATAAAACAATTTGTCCTTTTACAAATGAATTCTTTCAAACGAACTCTTACAAATGAAATATGCACTCGAATGATAATGATTGCTATTTTACAGTATATTTATACTTTTCATAGCACCATTAAAGAATTTAAATAGCTTTGTGCAAAAATTAGCTACTTTCTGCTTAAAAAGTCTTCTTATTCCACTGCCCTTGCCACCATACCGCTACCCTTATTCCACAAAAAAGAGCTCTACCTTAAAAGATAAAGCCCTTTCAGTCAGTAATATAAGCACTCAGTAATCCATGATAGTCATCGTCGGCTAATGAGTGCCTTATACCCTACTTCCATTCAGATCAAGCATAAAGCTAGTAGAAGCCGGTAAGTTTTTCGTTAAAGCTAATGTAAATATTCTTCTTCTGGGTATAAGCATCGAGAATCATCTTATGGGTCTCTCGACCAATTCCCGATTTTTTATAACCACCAAAAGGAGAGTGTGCCGGCAATTCATTGTAAGTATTGACCCACATCCGTCCCGTACGGACAGCTTTTGCAACACGGAACGCCCTATTGATATCACGCGTCCAGACGGCGCCACCTAAACCATATTCCGAGTCATTAGCAAGCTCGATCACCTCTTCTTCACTATCAAAAGGCAAAATAGCAACAACAGGACCAAAAACTTCCTCTTTCTCAATGCGCATATTGGGCTTTACATCCACAATCGCCGTCGGACAAAGAAATGCACCTCGATCTGAGGCACGCTGACCACCGGTTAAAACACGCGCACCCTCCTCTTTCGCAATATCAACATAGCCCAAAATCTGCTTAAGTTGCTTCTCATTAATTTGCGCACCCATCTGTGTATTGGGGTCGAGGGGATCTCCCACACGAACACTCTCAAACTTCTCTTTCAACTTCTCTAAAAATTGATCATAGATCGATCGCTGAATAAAGAGACGAGAACCCGCACAACAGACCTGACCTTGATTAAAGAGAATTCCCATCAGCGCGCCATCGATTGCTTTATCAATCTGCGCATCTTCAAAGATGATATTTGCTGACTTTCCACCTAGCTCTAAAGTTGCTGGAATTAGCTTGTCGGCAGCTGCTTTCGCGACGTTATATCCAACACTTGTGGAACCGGTAAAGGCAAACTTACTAAAACCTTCATGCTCTAAGATATAGTTCCCTGTAGTTGAACCACCGCCTGTCAGAACGCTAACAACCCCTTTGGGTAATACCTCATTGAGGATACGACCAAGCTCAAGGAGTGTAATAGAAGTATCGCTCGATGGCTTAATGACAATACAGTTACCTGCAGCAAGTGCCGGGGCAATCTTCCAAGCCCCCATCAAAAGTGGAAAGTTCCAAGGAATAATCTGTCCAACAACGCCAATAGGCTCACTGAGTACAATACTTAAACTATCTTTATTAATTAGGTTCGCTTCATCACTCTCTGCACGAATAACGCCGGCGAAATAACGGAAATGATCGATCGCTAGCGGAACATCAACATTCATCGTCTCACGAATTGGCTTACCATTATCGAGCGTTTCCAATGTTGCAAAACGCTCTAACTCTGCCTCTAAGCGATCAGCAATCTTTAAGAGATATTTCGCTCGTTCTTGTGGCGAAGTTTGACTCCACGTATCAAATGCAGCCCATGCCGCTTTTACAGCACGATCAACATCTTCTTTTTCTGCGACAGCGATCTCTGTCAACTTCTCACCTGTTGCGGGATTGTGGCTCTCTAAGGTTTTACCTTGCGCTCCATCGAGCCATTCCCCATCAATTAAGAGTTGATAAGAGCTCTGCGGACGCAAATCACCATTGATATCAGATAACATTTTCATACACTAATCTCCTTAACGAATATTAAGAACGAGCCCTACAAAAAGTAGTCTCACTCATCAACATACCGTTTTTTAACGAGATAATCTATTAAAAAGTATAATAATTTGCGATAAAAATATTATATCTCTTTGCTACCTAATTACGCATAACCATAAAATGCAATCATAAAAAAGATGCTATCTAGGAGTTCCTAGAAGCATCTCTTCTCTCAATAGCAATTAAAAACCATTCTTAGATCACGTTAGATCTTCAAATTGAAACTAGAGCTACATCAACATCAGTTTCAGTTTCAGTTTCAGTTTCAGTTTCAGTTTCAGTTTCAAATAAAATTAGAATCTCTAAAAAGATCTCAAACAATATCAAAAACAACGATTACTGAATCAATGGTTATGAAATCAATGATTATGGAATCAATAATTATGGAATAATTAAGATCGTTCCAGCGGGCACTCGAAGCTGATTATCAGGAAGCCCATTACGTTGCTTTAATGCCGACTCACTGACCTGATGCGTCCGAGCAATTTCCGCAATAGTATCGCCTCGTTGCACTCTATACTCTTTCGGTGGTCGCTCTTTTGAAATCAACTCAATAGGTGGCCCAGAAGGTTCAGGAAATTGAACCCCAATCGTCACCGGCGGTGGCTCAATCATCGTAACTTCAATGGGCGGCGCTACTGGCTGAATTGCAGGCTCCACCGATTTTGACTCAAGACGAATAGGAGGGATCGTAATCGACTGCTTAGGAGGAGCGACAACTTTTGCTTGATTTTGAGTCAATACTTGCGCACGGCTATTATCTGAGCGCTGAACCACAGTACTATAGATAAGCTCCGTTGCCGGACGCTCCTTATAGTAGGCCTTTATTCCTGCCAAAATATCATTCGCTAAACGATCTTGATGTTTTTTATTGCGAAGGTTCTGCTCCTCTTTCGGATTAGAGATAAATCCTGTCTCAATCAATACAGATGGGATATCGGGCGCTTTTAATACAGCAAATCCTGCTCGTTCAACCTGTTTTTTATGAAGATTAGCGTGACGACTCAAATTTTTTAAAAGATGATTTCCCAACGCATTAGAGGATTCAATCGTTGCCTCTTGTGATAGATCGAGCAACATAGAGGCGATAGCATCATCCTTATCAGAGATCTTGACGCCACCAATAAGGTCAGATTGGTTCTCAGCTCTTGCAAGTAATCTTGCCGCTTCACTCGATGCGCCACTAGTGGAGAGAATATAGACAGAAGCGCCATCTGCTTTTGCAGAGCCCGCATCGGCATGTAAGGAGATAAACATATCTGCCTTATTCCGTCTTGCAATCAATACACGCTCTCTCAAAGGAATAAAGGTATCATCATTTCGTGTTAAGATCGCCCTCATATTGGGTTCACGATTGATCTTCTGTTGCAATACTTTTGCAATTTGTAATACAACATCCTTCTCCCTTGTTCCCGCTTTACCAACCGCACCAGGATCTTTTCCGCCATGGCCGGGATCAAGAATAATTAAGATATTTTTCTTAGGAACACGTTTTGCAACTTGTATCTCCTGAGGCTGAGTCACAACTGTCTGCCCTGATGAAGCGAGATCCTCTTTCACACTCCCTACAGATGCACCCACCGCAATAACCAACTCATAACCTAAGCGCCCTCTTAAGACCGCCGCACTCGCCGGTACTGTCCCTTGCTTGAGATCAACAACAATACGAAGGTCGGTTCCCTGCTGGGTTCCTAAACGCACCCCTGCGACATAAGCTGAGCTAATCGGAAGAGAGCTAGCCTTATGCTGTAACTCGGCATTAGGAATATCGATCACTAACCGATCAGGATTTTGTAGACGGAAACTATTAAATTTAATCTGTTGACTTAATGGAAAGATAATTAACATCTCTCCACCGCGATTTTCCATCTTTCCCGTACCGACAACTGTTGCGCCAAACAGCAGATTACTCAACGTTGCCACCATAAAAAATAAAAAGGCAAACAGGATCCGTTTACCTTTTTTTGCTTTCAGCATATTTGCTACTCTCATTCGTTAATCCACTCAACGTTTTCGATGAGCACCTCTTTTGCATCTGAATTTCCAAAGAATAGATTAAAACGGTGATAGAGATCTTCCGCTTTTTGACGCTCGCCAATAGCATCTAAAATCACGATATAGTGAGCGATAATTTCAGGATCTTTATTCTGATGATACGCTTGTACAATATATTTATAAGCACGATCTAGATCCCCTAACATATAGTAGGCCCAGGCTAGACTATCTTGAATAAAGTCACGCCCCGGCGCCATTAAATTTGCCTTAGAGATAAAAGGTAATGCAACCTTTGCATTTTTAGGGTCGATTTCGATCAGAGAGAATCCTAAAGCATTATAGGCGATAGGATCTTGCGGATTATTACGGATCTCTTCTTGTAGAATCTCCGCCATCTCATTATAGTCTTGATGATATAGAGCACTCATCGAGCGAAGAAAAGCAAGATAGGAACTCTCAACCGCAGGAAGTAGGGCCGCCTCCTCTACTAATACCTGATCAAGTAGATCATACTCCTCTAACTCTTGGAGCATTAATAGACGCTTCAAAAGAAGTGATGGTGCATCGAAGATCTCTAATTGTGCAATTTGATCAAAATAGTGATTGAATTGTGCATAATCTCCCTCTGCTAATGCAATTTTAGCCTTAATGGTATAGAGAGCTTCGGCATATTCTGGCGTCGGATTCTCAATTTCAGGGAGCACTTTTAAAAGGTTTTCACTATTCCCTAAAATTTCAGAGAAATAGAAGAGATTTAAAATTGCTCGAGTTAAAATTTCAGGCTGATCCAGTCTCAACTGCAACATCTCTTTGATATTGTCATAATTACCCATGACATAAGCCATGCCGATAAACTTCTCAAAAACAGCAGGGTCCTCATTTGTTAAAATCATTAGAGGAATAAGGCGCTGGTAAGCCTCTTCATACTCAAAATTAGCAATTAATGTATTCGCTAACTCTAGCCCTATCTCTGGATCTTGATACTTGTTATAAGCTTCTTCTAATAACTCAATCGATTTTTCAGGTTCACCCTCATTCCAATAGATATAGGTGTAGAGTGCATAAATTTTAGGATTAGAAGGATCAAGCTGTAATGCTCTCTCTAGATAACCTTCTGCTTCATCAAAGCGTAAATTATCGATTAAAAAACCCGCTAAAAGCACTAAAGGAAAAGTATCATGCTCTTCTAAAGCCGCCATCTTTTTAAAGAGCGTTAGCTGCTCTTCTAATGGAATTTCAAATTCATGAAGCTTCTTTAAAATCGCAAAGTAAGGAGAAGGTTCAACAACTCCCTCATTGGTAAGATAGATCATCACTACCAGGTTATTATAAGTTCTTGCCGCATACTCAAGATCCCCGGTTAAAAGGTAAGCTTGTGCTAATAAATTATAATTTGCCAAGTTATATGGATTTTGAATCACCAATTTCTGAATAAGTGGAAGTGCATCAGCAATACTGCCGGCTTCTAGATCGAGGCGAATTCTTCGCTCTAAAACTTTTGGGTCACTATTTCGTTCTAATAGCGCATCATAATGCTCTTTTGCACTCTCCCAATCTTCACGCTTAGAAGCAATTTCTGCGGCTAAAAAATCATAAACCTCAGATATTGCTTGATCTCTATAGAATGTTGCAGCATCAATCTCTTCAATAAGATCGACCGGTTCATCCCTACCCTCTTCTACCACTCCTGAGTTATCAACAATCGACCCCTCTTCATCAGCTCCTGTTTGAGCATATGTAGGAATGTGCGTTATACACACAAAGAGTAACAGCAGGTTGAACAGTTTCTTCATTCCGAGAGGCTCCTTATAATTTATATCTCTGTATATACTCAAATAGAGAGCGGTACTAAGCAACGATATCAAAGATCAGCACTCATTACTGATAATGTCACTGATAATATTCAACAATCATACTCAGCGACCATGTTGCCGATTTGCCAACTTGTAACTGAGTAATCTCAATTGATCACTCTACCGATCTACCGCTCAGCGGTCGACGATCTCTCTACCTGTCTCTATTTTTTATAATGCTTCTTATAATATCTCTTCTATCCCTTATCTATCCTCTCTCATCGAGATCAATATTTATCTGGTATGATGAAAGAAGATTGATTCTTCGCCTATTTTAACGTAAAAATCGGGGAAGTGTTAATTATTACCATCAAACTAAAAGGAGTTACAAAAGTATGAATCAGAAACATTTTGCTTTAATTCTTTCAGGATGTGGTCACCTAGATGGTGCAGAAATTACAGAGGCGACCGCACTTAATATCGCACTCTCTAAAGCAGGAATAGCGGTCTCATTCTATGCGCCAGATCGCTTGCAAACCGATACCATCAATCACCTCAATGGAGAGATTGAAGGAGATGAGCGCAATATTATGCAAGAGGCTGCCCGTATCGCAAGAGGGAAAATCTCCCCCATCTCCAAACTAGACCTCAATAAAATCGATGGTGTAGCACTCGCTGGTGGTTTCGGCGTGATTAAAAACTTCACTAATTTTCTTGATAAGGGAGAAGACGCTACCCTTTCTGCCGATATCGGGGAGAAACTTAAAGGTGCTATCGAGATGAAAAAACCAATTATTGCGATCTGTGCTGCCCCAATGGCTATTGCAATTGCACTCAAAGAGCTCAATATCAAAGATGCATCTATCACCTTTGGACAAGCTCAAAATGCCGGCGCTTTTCTTCCCGCTCTTGAAAAGTGGAATATAAAACATATTGAAACCGCAACAACTGAGGCACATTATGATGCGCAATATCAAATTATTACGGGAGGTGCATATATGGATGGTGATGCAACGCCTTATGAAATCTTTCAAGGGGCATTAAAGGCTATAGAGATTTATCAAAAATCAACAAAATAGATCATCAATCTACATTAAGTGAACCTCCATATCATCGTTTAACAAATGATATGGAGTGTTCTTAATAAAATGGCTCAAATAGGGGCTTAACAAAATTTTCACAAAAGGAACAAGAGAGATCTTTGCTTATTTTATAGTCAAGAATCTCAACTGTTTTCCACTTTTAAAAAAATCAGGTACACTCTCAATTATACGACTAATTTTAAGTCACAATTAGGGGTTTTATCCTCCCTAATTTTCAATCCTTAATGATGTAGTCAAAAATAGATAAGCGCCTAAAAGCAGACTCACTCAGAAACTATTTTTGAACTCTCATTGTTCATCACTCATTAATCATTGGAGAAATTTGATCTATCATGGAGCCTCTTAAAGTAGGATTAATTGGTCTTGGCACTGTTGCCTCAGGCGTTGCCGCTGTTTTAACAAAAAATAGAGAAGAGATTGCTCGTCGAATTACCCGCACCCCTATTATAGAAAAAGTATTTGTGCGCTCACTCGAGAGAGATAACCCTTACGATCTCAACCTGACAACCTCTATTACCGATATTACCGATCATCCTGAAATTGATATTGTAATTGAGCTCATTGGTGGCATTGAACCTGCATTAACCTATATTAAAAGCGCACTAAGTCATGGAAAATCTGTGATTACAGCCAATAAGGAGCTTATCGCTCTCCACGGCAATGAACTGCTTCAACTTGCAAAAGAAAATGGGGTATTTCTCCGTTTTGAGGCATCTGTTGCCGGGAGCATTCCCATCTTAAAACTTTTAAGAGAGGGGTTATCTGCAAATGAGATCGATACCGTGATGGGAATCATTAATGGTACCTCTAACTATATTTTAACGGAGATGAGTCATAAAGGGGTCGACTTCGACCAATGCCTCAAAGAAGCACAAGCACATGGTTATGCCGAGGCAGATCCTACATTTGATATTAAGGGAATCGATGCGGCTCACAAGTTAACTATTCTTGCAGCGACAGCCTTTGGAATGCCCCTCAATTTTGAAGATCTCTATATCGAAGGGATTGATACCATTACCGCCGAAGATATTGCTATTACACAAGAAGAGGGTTATACCATTAAACATCTCGGCATTGCCCGAAAGAGCAAGCAGGGAGTTGAGCTTCGTGTTCATCCTACCCTGCTCTCTAAAGATCACCAGCTCGCTCGGGTCGATGGTGTCCTTAATGGCGTTTATGTTGCAGGCAATGCAGTTGGCGAACAATTCTACTCCGGTCGCGGTGCAGGTAGTGAAGCAACAGCATCTGCGGTCATTGCCGATCTTATTGAAATAATTCAAAACAAGAGCCGCAACCATAGTGCGCCGGCATTAGGCTTTTTAGAAGAGAATCTTCAGGCGCTGCCAACACTTCCAGCAAAAGCCTTCTCTTCCCATTACTATCTCTCTTTTAAATATAGTGACAATCTAGTGAGCAACACTATTACTGAAGCGCTTAAAAAAGTGCTTTTAGACGCGGAAATTAGAGCAGAAAAAATTAAAGTTTATGATCAATATCAACAAGTTATCCTGTTTTTAAAAAAAACAGTGCAAGAAAATGTAGAAAATATCATTAATAATGCTATGTTAATTAAAGGTATTGAGGATTCTAAATTTATCCGTGTCGAATAAGTTTCTAAAATCCCCCAATAATTGAGGGAGTTTCTTTAAATTTATCGGCAAGAAAAAAGAATAAATGACCACCCATTTCTGAATCATTTTCTGAATAACAAATATAAATCTCAATCACTCTATCATTATAAATATTCCTACTACACTTGACGGTAGCGGGAGTAAAAAGGTGCCGAATAATCATCGACACTATTGTATCGTGATATCTGATGGAGAGATAAGAATAAGTTCCCAGATAATGAACAATACTCATAATGGGTGGTACTAGCACTGAAAGTTAGTGGAAGTTCTTTATGAAGATTAGATCAGATTAGATTGATGATAGAGATTAAAGAGTCTCTGGAATCTAACCGATACCCTAAAAAAATGAATAACAAATATTGAAAAGAGAGGAGATCCTGTGAAATTAAGCGGTGCAGAAATCGTCATTCACTCCTTAATGAAGGAGAAGGTAGAGTGTATCTTTGGTTATCCTGGAGGTGCAGTTCTGCCACTTTATGATGAGATTTATAAACAAGACAAAATTGAACATGTCCTTGTGCGCCATGAGCAGGCTGCGACCCATGCTGCCGACGCTTATGCGCGTACAACAGGAAAGCCAGGTGTCGTTCTGGTCACTTCCGGTCCTGGGCTGACCAATGCTGTCACTGGTATTGCAACTGCTTATATGGATTCAATTCCCATGATTGTCTTTTCTGGACAAGTAGCTACAAGCTTAATTGGGAATGATGCGTTCCAAGAAGTAGATACTGTTGGAATTACCCTTCCTTGTGTCAAACATAACTTCTTAGTCAAAGATGTCAAAGATCTCGCAAGCACAATTAAAAAAGCATTCTATATTGCTACAACAGGTCGCCCTGGCCCTGTTGTGATAGACCTTCCAAAAGATATTACGGTCCATGAAGCAGAGTTTGTCTACCCTGAAAAAATTACAATGCGCTCCTATAACCCTACCGTTAAGGGGCACTCAAAACAGATCGCTCGCGCATATGATCTTATTATGAAAGCTAAACGCCCAATGGTCTATACCGGCGGGGGCGTCATTATTGGTGAAGCTTCTAAAGAACTTCGTGAATTTGTTAAAGCGCTCAATCTTCCTATCACAAGTACCTTAATGGGACTAGGTGCTTACGAGGGAACTGATAAGCAGTTTCTTGGCATGTTAGGAATGCATGGAACTTATGAAGCAAATATGGCGATGCATCACTGTGATGTTTTAGTTGCCTTAGGTGCGCGCTTTGATGACCGGATTACCGGAACATTAGAGAGCTTCTGCCCATACGCGAAGATCATTCATGTCGATGTTGATCCATCATCAATTGCTAAAAATGTCCCTGTTGATCTTCCCATTGTGGGTCAACTTCAACCTGTTCTTAAAGAGCTTAATGCAATCCATAAGAGCAAAAAAGGTAAATTAGATCAGGATGCTCTGACTAAATGGTGGGAGCAGATTGGTGAATGGCGTGCAATGGAATCCTTAAAGTATGAACAATCTGACGTGGTTATCAAACCACAGTTTGTGATTGAAAAACTCTTTGAGGTCACGGAAGGTAAAGCGATTATCACCTCAGATGTGGGCCAACATCAGATGTGGGCAGCACAATATTACCCCTTTGATGAGCCAAGACAGTGGCTCAATTCAGGTGGTCTCGGCACGATGGGCTTTGGCCTTCCTGCCGCAATGGGAGCAAAAATTGCCCGTCCTGATAGAGAAGTCGCCTGTATTACCGGAGATGGTAGTATTCAGATGATGCTCCAAGAGCTCTCTACCATGTTGCAATATTGCTCTCCTGTTAAAATTATTAACCTCAACAATGGTTATTTGGGGATGGTACGCCAATGGCAAGAATTCTTCTTCCAGAAGCGTTACTGCATGAGCTATTTCGACTCTCTCCCTGATTTTGTAAAACTTGCTGAGGCATATGGTCACAGTGGCGTTCAAATTCACAAACCAAGTGATGTTGAACCGGCACTACGTGAAGCTTTCAAACAGAAAGATAAGACCATCTTCCTCGACTTTATCACCGATCCCAGCGAGAACGTTTACCCAATGATTCCTGCCGGAAAAGGTCATCACGAAATGATCTTAGCGGGTCGTGATAAGATGGAAAATACGCTCAAAGAAGGCTTAAGTCAGGTATAGGAGAGAAAAATGACACTTTTTAATACAGAAACTTCGCGTCATATTATTTCGATCTTAATGGAGAACGAAGCCGGCGCACTATCGAAGGTAGTGAATCTATTTTCCGCCCGTGGTTACAATATTGACAGCCTCTGTGTTGCTGCGACAGATGATCCGTCACTCTCTCGCTTAACACTTGTCACTATTGCCGATCATCATGTTGTTGAGCAGATTATCAAGCAACTCAACAAATTAATTGATGTTGTCAAACTTACAAATCTTTGCGATAGTGCTTATGTTGAGCGTGAAATGATGCTCATTAAAGTACAAGCTGAAGGGCAAAATCGCTCTGAGCTTTTTCGTATCAATGAGATGTTTAGAGGCCGCGTGATTGATGTTACCCCTCTCTCCTACACAATAGAGATGACAGGTACACAAGAGAAGCTTGATGCCTTTATTGTGGCGGTACAGGAGTTAGGAATCATCGAAATTGTAAGATCTGGTGCACTCGGATTAGTCAGAGGCGCAAAAGGTTTAACGATCTAAAGTAACGCTCTAAAATTGAGTAACCACAAATCTAAAAGTAACAAAATAGCTCAATATTTGAGAAATTAAGAATAGATCTAAGAGTAATATCTAAGATCAATATTAAAATAAATTAGATAAATTAATAAATTAGATAAAAAATAATCTCTCTATTTTCACTTAAGCTAATCCTAAAGGAATCGCCATTTAAGAGCGTGCTAACTTATAGCATAGTGAAGAGAGATCATAAACAAAGAAAGGATATTTAAAGATGAATGTTTTTTACGACAAAGATGCCGATATCTCATTAATCAAAGGGACAACTGTTGCAATCATTGGGTATGGATCACAAGGTCACGCTCATGCGCAAAACCTTAAAGATTCAGGTGTCAATGTTATTGTCGGCCTTCGTAAAGGTGGCGCTTCATGGGACAAGGCTGTCAATGCCGGTCACAACGTAAAAGAGATCGCGGAAGCAACTAAAGAGGCTGATTTCGTGATGGTTCTCCTTCCTGATGAGAATCAACCTGCTGTCTATCGTGATGCTATTGAACCTAATCTTAAAGAGGGTGCAACACTTGCATTTGCTCATGGATTTAATATCCACTACAACCAGATTGTTCCTCGCAAAGATCTCGATGTTGTGATGGTTGCTCCAAAAGGCCCAGGTCACACTGTTCGCTCTGAATATGTTAAAGGTGGCGGCGTTCCTACATTGATCGCTGTCTATCAAGACTCATCTGGTAAAGCGCGCGATTTAGCACTCTCTTATGCATCTGCAAATGGTGGCGGCAAAGCTGGCGTAATCGAAACAACCTTCGAAGAAGAGACGGAAACAGATCTCTTCGGTGAACAAGCAGTTCTCTGCGGTGGTGCAGTAGAGCTTGTCAAAGCGGGCTTTGAGGTATTAACAGAAGCTGGTTATGCTCCAGAGATGGCATATTTTGAGTGTCTACATGAGTTAAAGTTAATTGTAGACCTTATGTATGAAGGTGGAATCGCAAATATGAACTACTCCATCTCTAATAATGCCGAGTATGGTGAGTATGTGACAGGCCCTGAAATTATTACAGAAGAGACAAAAGAAGCGATGCGTTATGCACTCTATCGCATTCAATCTGGAGAATATGCGAAGATGTTTATTCAAGAAGGGATGACTAACTATCCATCAATGACTGCACTTCGCCGCTTAAATGCAGAACATCCTATTGAAAAGACAGGTGCTAAACTTCGTTCTATGATGCCATGGATCACAGAAAATAGCCTTGTTGATCAATCAAAAAACTAAATAGAATAGATCTTAATGGGAATCGCTCTAAAATCATCCACTCATCGATAGAGCTTTTAGAGTTTAATCCCCAATAGAGAAATAGATCATCTACAATAGTTTATAGATAGAATGTTCAAAATGCCTTAAGCGGATAACTCTTAAGGCATTTTTTATTACTTTCACTATTAACCGCATGATGCAGTACCACTGTAGAGCAGTATTCATAGCGTTTAAGTCTACTGTTTTAATTTTAGTGTATTATTATTTTTTACCCATTAAGTCATCAAGACAATTCAAGAGAGGATTATAGGATTATTATGACTCAGATTTGGACACCCTCTAGCTGGAGAAACTTCCCTGCGGCACAGATGCCTAACTACAAAGATAAAGCAGCCCTTAAAGCGGTTGAGGATCGTTTACGTAAATCGCCTCCTCTTGTATTTGCCGGCGAAGCTCGCTCTCTTAAGTCCCATCTAGCACAAGCTGTTGATGGAAAGGCGTTTCTTCTCCAAGGGGGAGATTGTGCCGAGAGCTTTGCAGATTTTAGTTCTGATAATATTCGTGATACCTTCCGCGTCCTTCTACAGATGGCAGTCACCTTAACATTTGCCGCAAGTAGCCCTGTGATCAAAGTAGGTCGAATTGCCGGACAATTTGCAAAACCTCGCTCATCAGATACCGAGACAATTGATGGTGTGACCCTTCCTAGCTATCGAGGTGACATTGTCAATGGTATTGAATTTACTACTGAGGCGAGAGAACCCGATCCAGAGAGATTATGGAGAGCATATGCGCAATCAGGATTAACTCTCAACCTGCTCCGTGCCTTTGCAAAGGGGGGCTATGCCGACCTTCACCGCGTTCAACGCTGGACAATGAGCTTTGTTGATAAATCACCTCAAGCAGAGCGTTATATCGATCTGGCAACACGTATCCAAGATGCATTGAAGTTTATGCAAGCTTGTGGTGTCGACCCTAATAATGCCATTATTCGTGAGACAGAATACTTCACATCTCATGAGATGCTTCTCCTAGGTTATGAAGAGGCAATGACGCGAACAGACTCTACTACCGGAGATTGGTATAACACCTCTGCACATATGGTCTGGATTGGGGAGAGAACTCGTCAACTCGATGGCGCGCATATCGAATATGCCCGTGGCATTGCAAACCCAATTGGGGTCAAAGTGAGTCAAAAAATGAGCGATGAAGAACTTATTCGTCTTATTGATGCCCTTAACCCGCAAAATGAACCAGGACGCTTAACCTTAATCACTCGTATGGGCGCCGATAATATTTTAGAGCACCTCCCCAGACTTCTCCGCGTTGTAAAACGAGAAGGGAGAAATGTTGTTTGGAGCTGTGACCCAATGCATGGTAATACCATTACTGAAAATCGCTATAAAACACGTCCCTTTGATCAAATTCTTGCTGAAGTTGTCAATTTCTTCGATGCCCATAATGCCGAAGGAACTTATGCCGGTGGCGTCCACTTTGAAATGACAGGTACCGATGTCACAGAATGTTTAGGGGGTGGGCAAAATATCACCTCTAAAGATCTCGAAGATCGCTACCATACACACTGTGACCCTCGATTAAATGCACAACAGAGCCTAGAACTCGCCTTCCAAATCTCATCGAAATTAAAAGAGCATCGCGAAAAGATTCCTGCTCGCGTATAATAGTTTAGCTTACTATTGCCCTAATATATGCTATTTTATAGGGCATATCGAATTTCTTAGGAGTATTGTGTTGAATACGAATTACCTCGATTTTGAAGCCCCTATTTATGAGCTTCAAACTAAAATAAATGAGCTCCAAAATTGGGCTCAAGACGCAGATATTGATGTATCGGATAAAATTGAAGCCTTAGAAAAGAAGAAGAATGCGAAGTTAGAGCAGATCTTCTCTAAGCTTACTTCGTGGGAGATCACACAGCTCGCACGACATCCTTTACGTCCTTATACCCTAGATTACATCAATCTTATTTGTGAGGATTTCCAAGAACTCCATGGTGACCGCGCTTATGCAGATGATGCAGCAATCGTTGGCGGTTTAGCGAGAATTGAGGGCCGAACAGTCATGGTGATTGGTCATCAAAAGGGGCGCGATACCAAGGAGAAGATCAGACGCAACTTCGGTATGCCTCGCCCTGAGGGGTACCGTAAAGCACTTCGTCTCATGAAGCTTGCTGAGCGCTTTAATGTTCCCATCATCACCTTTATCGATACACCTGGAGCATATCCTGGTATTGGAGCTGAAGAGCGTGGACAGAGTGAGGCAATTGCTCGTAACTTATTAGAGATGAGCAAATTACGCGTTCCTATCATCTGCACCGTAACAGGTGAAGGTGGTTCTGGCGGCGCATTAGCGATCGCTGTAGGTGACAAAGTGATGATGCTTCAATACTCTATCTACTCTGTTATTTCCCCTGAAGGCTGTGCTTCTATTCTCTGGAAAAGTGCAGAGAAAAATAAGGAAGCGGCTGAAGCGATGGGTGTAACAGCAGAGAAGAATCGAGAAGCAAAACTGATCGATGAAATTATTGAAGAGCCTCAAGGTGGAGCGCATCGCAACTATAAAGAGATGAGCGATAATATCAAAAAAGAGATTCTTGAAGCATTAGATCAATTATCTCAACTCTCTGTAGAGGAATTACTTGCACAACGTTATGATAAGATCATGGCATATGGGCAGTATAAAGAGAAATAAACCTATAAAATAGCAGATAAGAGACGATTTTATGAAAAATAAAATCGTCTTTTCTTATGGGGAAAATTAAACCCCACAGCCCATCATGACTATCAGTCATAACTGACCAAACATAACGATAATAATTTCAAAAAAGATCAAGAGAATACCAATCTGGAGGGAGATTTATGGAAAAAATTAGAACTCTTTTAGAGAAAATTAGTAAGAGTATTGATCGTTTAGAACCACTCTTTCCACCTGATCATACAGCCATCAACTTTGCAGAAAATGTTGCATTTCGCTGGGCAAAAAAGAGCTACTCACCTTTTGGACAGCTTCTCCCCATTAAAAACCCGGCAACCATCTCTTTTGAGCAACTTGTTGGAATTGAGAAACAGATTACAACTATCCGTCAAAATACCGAACAGTTTTTAGCGCAATTACCGGCAAATAACCTACTCTTAACTGGCGCGCGCGGAACTGGAAAATCCTCCCTAATCAAAGCAACCTTAGCCTCTTATCACAGAGATGGATTAAAGATGGTTGAAATTGATAGTCAAGATCTTGAGGATCTTCCTGAACTTCTTTCACTATTAAAAGAACTCCCCTACCCTTTCATTATCTTCTGCGATGATCTCTCCTTTGAGTCTGGCGATCCCGCTTATAAACCGCTAAAAGCGATGTTAGATGGCTCCCTCTCGAGCCCGGCAAAAAACATTCTTCTCTACGCCACCTCTAATCGACGCCATCTATTACCTGAATCGATGCAAGATAATCTTAATCAATATGAAGCGCAGGAGATTCACCCACAAGAGGCGATCGAAGAGAAGATCTCACTCTCAGAAAGATTTGGATTATGGGTCTCTTTCTATCCACCTTCACAGAGAGAGTATCTCGCGATAGTGAAAAGTTGGCTCTATCAATTAGCCCCCGATCTCCCTTATAATGAGGATGTTGAACGAAAAGCGTTGCAATTTACTCAGAGCCGAGGCTCCCGCAGTGGTCGTATCGCCTATCAATTTGCAAAAGATTTTGTCGGTAGCTCGCAATTAGCCGCTTTGCAGAAAGCAAAAGAAGTAGTTAACCGCTAAAAAGAGAAAAATATGATGGAAGTACTCATAAAACTACTGATATAAACCAATAACAACGTTAATCAAAACGGTATAATGATCAAAAAATGATAGACTGAGAGTCCTATCTCAACCTCTATCTCATTAATATTTAGCAAAATAAGGAATAAACAATGTCGACCTACATGGCTAAAGAGATTTTAGATATCCCCAATGTTATCGAGCATCAAAATGAAGCAAATGCTTCTACATTGATCGCACTTGCGGAGTATCTCAAGAAAAAGCAACCTAATCAGATTATTACATTAGGTCGAGGGAGCTCCTACAATGCATCTATTTATGGGAAGTATCTCTTTGAAACAGGATTAGGGGTTCCCGTCTCTGTTGCTGCGCCCTCCTTAGCTACTGTCTATCAACGCGCACTCAAAACTGATAATGCCATTTTGATTGTCACATCTCAATCTGGTAAAAGTCCAGACCTTATCACTTTTGCAAAGATGATGCGCGCACAAGGGACTAAGGTCATCGGTATTATCAATGATGAAGAATCCCCACTTGCTAAAGAGTGTGATTTTCTCTTTGGTATTAAAGCCGGGGAAGAAAAGAGTGTTGCCGCAACTAAAAGCTTTGTCGGAAGCCTCTCAATCTATGCCGCTATTTTTGCTGCATGGAGCGAAGATGGTGCTTTAGCAGATGCCCTTCTTAACCTCCCATTAGCCTTGGAAGAGGCTGTTAATAGTGAGTGGCCAACATTGATTGATCATCTCTCTCATGCAAAAGATCTCTTCATTATCGGTCGTGGCGTAGGTCTCAGTGCTGCGGTAGAGGCTGCACTAAAATTGAAGGAGACCTGCCAAATTCATGCTGAAGGAATCTCAGCATCAGAAATTTTCCACGGATCAGTATCATTAATTACCCCACAATATCCCGTCATTAGCTTTATTGGCTCGGATCAATCTCGAGCATCCTGCTTAGAGATTAATAAAAAGTTAGAAGGTTATGGAGCACAAGTCTTCTCTGTTGCATCAAAAGCGGGAGATGAATATACCTTAGCCGTTCCAGAGGTTCACCCTCTTCTTCAACCATTAGTTCAGATTACCGCATACTACCGGGTGATCGAGAAGCTCTCTAAACATCGTGGCCTAGATCCTGATCTACCCCCTAATCTTAAAAAAGTGACTGAGACGCTATAAGCTACTGCCTCAAAGAGTGTCATTCTAGCGAGATGCGTTACCTCTCTTAAGACACTCTTTGATCTCTCTTTCACCTCCTTCTAAGATCTTATTTTGTAAAATTAAGAGCTTATAAAGTGAAAAAGAGATACAAGCAAGAGATATAGTAGGAGATGCAATAAAATGATAAAAAATTTAAATAGTTGCTTCTCTTCTTCATTAAAAAAATAGGATTGTCACTGACGCTCAACAGGACTAGGATACTTTCAGTCTCTATTTCCTAAAGAAAATACCTTCTGTTTAATACATAATACCGGCACAATATCAGCCTAATATCAGTCCAGTGTCATAATAAATCATGAATCAAAATATCGCTCTTGTTGCTCCCACAATCTTTGATGGCATGCAACTACTCAAAGAGTCAGCCATCTTATTAAAAAATGATCTTATTGAAGCGATCATTCCTCTCCAAAATATTCCCTCCTCCTACTCTATAAAAGAGTATCGCGGTACATTACTCCCAGGATTTATCGATCTACAGGTTAATGGTGGTGGAGGAATACTCTTTAATGATGCCCCTAACCTTCTCGGCATATCCCAAATTTTAAAAGCACATCGAGCAAGAGGAACAGCGGCACTTCTTCCCACGCTCATTACTGCTACAGATGAGGTGATCAAAAGAGGATTGGAGGCCGTTTCAGAGGGGATGGAGAAAAAGCTTCCAGGGTTACTTGGGATCCATATTGAGGGACCGATGATCAATCCTGAACGTAAAGGGATCCATAAAGCAGATAATATCCGACTTCTGAGTGATGAGATGATCGATCTGATCGCCTCTTATACAGAAATCCCTCGCCTCATAACCCTAGCCCCTGAAATGGTGCCGCTCCTCATTATTGAAAAGCTTACTCAATCAGGTGCAATTATCTTTGCCGGACATACCGAATGCCCTCCTGATCTCCTTCATAGAGCTATAGCGGCCGGCGTTAAAGGATTTACCCATCTCTATAATGCGATGCCACAAATGAGCTCCCGCAATCCGGCAACGACAGGTTATGCCATTCAATCGAAAGAGAGTTACGTTTCTATTATCAATGATACTTTTCATGTTGATCCTTTAATGGTGAAGCTGGCTTATCAAAGTAAGCCTAAAGGAAAACTCTTTATTGTCAGTGATGCCATGAGTTCTATCGGCAGTGATCAAAAATCATTTTACTTAGATGATCAGCAAATTTATGTCGATCAAGGGCGCTTAACAAATAATCAAGGAACGCTTGCCGGTGCCCATATCGATATGGCTTGCTCTATTCTCAATGCAATCGATCTTCTCGATATCCCTCTAGAAGAAGCACTCGCTTTGGGGACATCGATCCCGGCAACTCTCATTTATCAGAAAGAGCAGAAAGAGCAGAAAAGCTCTAGAAATTACGGTTTTCTCCAAAAAGGGGCGCCTGCCTATATCAATCTATTAAAAGAGGGAGTGATTACTCCCCTTAATTTCGAATCATGCCCCTCTGCTCAAGCAAACTCAGACTTTGAGATAGGATAATAGAGTGATCTATATTAAAGTGGTAGAGAGCAAAAAAGGAGATGATTTTCTCATTAGCTGAGTCATCAGCTCCTTCATCAATCTCCTCATTGCGCTCGCCCCTACCGGATTAAAAATACTCACTCTCTTTCTCTTCTTGCTCTAAAACACCTTAGTGCAAAAGAGGGTATATTGGATGGATCAGCCTTTATGAATGGAATTATCTTAATATTGACATGCCTTGTAATAGGTAAACTTGTCACACGTACAATCAGCTGCAAAAGCGAATTTATCTACTCTCTCAATCGTGTTGCGATCACAGTTGCACTGCCGGCGTTAATACTCGATAAAGTTCATTCACAAACCTTCTCTTTAGATGCCCTCTTCCCTCTTCTCTCGCCCTGGGTGCTTTTCTTAGTAACAATCATCCTCATCTATATCATCAAAATATTTATTCCGATGTCTCGCATCACTACCGGGACACTCATTTTACTTGCAGGAACTGCAAATACCTCATTTGTCGGTGTCCCCTTGATACAGGCAATGATGGGAACAGAAGAGTATCTTGGAATCGCATTGTGGGTTGATCAATCAAACTTTATTCTTCTCTTTACACTCGGTGCTTTTATCGCTGACTTCTATAGTGGTGAAAAGATCTCTATTCGTAAAAACTTACATGCTTTAATTAAATATCCTCCAATTATTGCTCTGATCTTTGCCTTCCTCCTCAAACCCTTTGCCTACCCAGCCTTTATAACTTTCACTTTAGAGTCTCTCAGTAGCCTCATTACCCCGCTGACCATGATCTCTGTTGGAGCAAACTTAACGATACCTCGTAATAGAAAACTCATCGGTTATCTAACGATCGGTCTTACTATTAAACTCATTATCCTACCACTCTTTATTCTTGCCACCCTTCTCTTTATCTATGCATCCTCTAATATCTACATCAATCAGATTGTCTTGATGCAAGCGGGCATGGCACCGATGGTGATTGCTGTTATTATTGCGCTTGAGCGCGGACTCGATGGAGAACTCGCCTCCATTATGACCGCTATCGGTATCCCCATCTCATTTTTAACAGTCCCACTCTTCTACTATCTCGTCATCTAATATCTCAATAATAAACTGATCAAAAAACCCCAAGGTTCAATAAAAAAACCTTGGGGTGTAATTCGAGACAGAAATTTTTAAGATTTCACATATTCACTATTTGTTGAAAATGCTTCAAAATCGAAGAGGTCGCTGTCACATAGCTGGGAAAGACGAATATTCTTTGTTGCTCTAAAAATATTATCGATTCTTCCGGGTGACTCTCGCTCCCATTGCTGCAATAGCTTCTTCACCTCTTGTCGCTGTAGCCCCTCTTGAGAGCCACATAGATTACAAGGAATAATTGGAAACTCACGTAATTGAGCATAAGCGGCAATATCTGCTTCACTACAGTAACTGAGAGGGCGAATAACAATATTATCAGCATCATCACTCCGCAACTTTGGTGGCATCGCTTTCATTGTTCCCCCAAAAAACATATTCATAAAGAGAGTCTCAACAATATCGTCACGATGATGTCCTAAAGCAATCTTATTATAGCCATGCTCTTTAGCAAATGAGTAGAGAGAACCTCGACGTAACCGAGAACAGAGGCTACACATCGTCTTACCGGGTGCAATTTTCTCTGTCACAATTGAATAGGTATCTTGTTCAAGAATATGATATGGCACACCAATACTCTCTAGATATTGAGGAAGTATCTCTTCAGGAAAACCGGGTTGTTTTTGATCAAGATTAACCGCTAAAATCTCAAATGAGATCGGCGCATGTCTCTGCAGAATCATAAGAAGATCTAACAGCGTGTAAGAATCCTTCCCACCCGAGAGACAAACCATGATACGATCCCCTTCCTCAATCATCTTATAATCCATCACAGCTCTTCCTACCTGATGACGCAGACGTTTTTGCAATTGAGAAAATGAGAGTTTTTCAGCTTGTTTAGCTTCTGAATGTTGTTGTACTACCGGAGGCTCTTTTGATACTAACTCTGTAATAATCCCAATATTTTTAAACTGCTGACTCATCGCTTTCCACTACCCCATAACATGTTCAAGATTAGATCCCAAATTTTAGACCCTAAATTCAGATCTAATAAATAGATGCCTATTCTAAAGGAAAAGCGATCTAATGAAAATAGAGCAGTTACCAAAAGTATCAACCCAAAAAAGAGCTACCCTCTTTCGAGGATAGCTCTCTTCAAATCTCCTTTAAACTTAAAGTCAGAGTGACTATTAGGAGACAATGTCTACTTTAGGTGGTCCACTGATATCTAAGGAAGCCGGATCCTCATCATGCTTCTTATCTAAACCACGAACAGGGCGTCCTTCCATGATATCTTCAACTTGATCAGCATCGATTGTCTCAATCTCTAACAACACTTCCGCCATCTTATGAAGTTTATCAATATCAGTCTCTAAGACTTCTACTGCTCGAGCATAGTTTCGATCAATAATCGCTCTGACCTCAAGATCAATTTGACGCGCTGTCTCATCAGAAACGCCGGATGCATGACCTGAATGTCCTCCTAAGTAGGATTCATTTCCTTCAGAGTAAGAGATAAAGCCCATTTTTTCAGATAAGCCCCACTCTGTTACCATCTTTTTCGCAAGATTTGTAGCATGTTGAATATCACTTGCTGCCCCGGTTGTTACGGCATCATAACCAAAGATCAACTCTTCTGCTATGCGACCACCAAAGACCATTGCTAATTTATTTTCTAACCACATTCTCGGAACACTTACATGATCACGCTCGGGAAGTGTCATTGTGACCCCTAAAGCTCGACCTCTTGGAATAATCGTTACTTTATAGACAGGATCTGACTTTAAACGATAACCAATAATAGCATGCCCTGCTTCATGATAGGCAGTGAGCTTTTTATCATCATCAGTCATCTGCATCGAGCTTCTTGCTGCTCCCATCATGATCTTATCTTTTGCTTCTTCAAGATCATAAAGTGTAACTTGATCCTGATTTTTACGCGCAGCAAAGAGTGCCGCCTCATTGACTAAGTTAGCAAGATCTGCTCCTGAGAAGCCTGGCGTACCGCGTGCAATCTGCTCAATATCCACATCACTACTTGCAGGAACATTACGAAGATGTACTTTAAGAATCGCTATACGACCCTTCACATCAGGAAGCGGGACAACAACTTGTCGATCGAAACGACCCGGACGTAATAACGCTGGGTCTAAAACATCAGGTCGGTTTGTTGCGGCAATAATGATAACCCCTTGGTTATCTGCAAATCCATCCATCTCAACAAGAAGCTGATTCAAGGTCTGCTCACGCTCATCATGTCCACCGCCCATTCCTGATCCACGATGACGACCAACCGCATCGATCTCATCAATAAAGATAATGCAGGGTGCATGTTTTTTTGCCTGCTCAAACATATCTCGAACACGCGAAGCTCCAACCCCTACAAACATCTCCATAAAGTCAGAACCGGAGATGGTAAAGAATGGTACTTTTGCCTCACCGGCAATCGCTTTTGCCAATAATGTTTTACCTGTACCTGGAGAGCCCACCATCAAAATACCACGGGGAATCTTTCCGCCCAATTTTTGGAATCGTCCTGGGTTTCTTAAGAAATCAACAATTTCACCCACTTCCTGTTTCGCCTCATCAGCACCCGCTACATCCGCAAAGGTCGTCTTAATCTGATCTTGCGTTAACATCTTCGCTTTCGACTTACCAAAACTCATCGGTCCACCTTTACCGCCACCACCCGATTGGCGCATCATAAAGAGGAAGAATCCTAAGAGTAGGAGTATCGGTAACAGATTCAAGAAGATTGAGAGAAACAATCCTTGAGTTCTTAATGATTTACCTGTAAAGCGAACACCATGATCAATTAAACTCTGAATCAGAGGGCCATTATTTGTTTCAGGATTGTAGGTTGAAAATCGAACGTTATCTGAGGTTACCCCTTCAATATTCGCGCTCGCAGGACCGCTCATGCTAACTTCTCGCACTTGTCCATTTTCTACCTGCTTTAAAAATTCTGAATAGGGGATTTCTCGCCCCCCACTGCCGCCAAAGCCTTGAAATAGCATAAATACAAAAATACCTATTCCAAGCCATAAAGCTATATCTCTTCCCTTGTACTTCAAAAGACTAACCTCGATTTTATAGTTGAAATCAATTGATAATATGTAAACAATTCTACTTTACTACGTCAGATTCGATGATTGCACTTAGATTTGCCTACTCATTTTTACCAAAAAGCAATATAGAAGTCTATCACGCTTTGAGAGTAATTCCTCATAATCTGAGGCCTTTTTTTCTCATTTCAAGCGACCTCTAAATGCTTTTTGAAATATCATTTACGATTAATAGCGAGATTGATTTACACATCCCCGCCCTTATCCCAAGATGATGGGGATGAAATCAATACTTTCAATCCTCATCTCTTCCCTTAAAACCTTTTGCTAAAAGATAGATCTCAGCACTTCTCGCACGAGAAGCCTTCGGTTTTCTTGTCACCACTTTTGTAAAGTTCTTCTGTAAATCCTTGTAATACTCCTGAAACCCCTCCCCTTGGAAGATCTTCAAAAGAAAATCGCCTCCCGGCTTAAGATTACCCTTTACAAAATCTAATGCTAATTCGAGCAGATACATCGTTTTAGGTTGATCAACCCCTTTAATACCACTCATATTAGGCGCCATATCAGAAAGAACAACATCCACTAAACGTCCATCTAATACTTCCAGCAACTCATCGAGCACCTCATCTTCCCGGAAATCCCCCTGAATAAAGTGAACGCCAGCAAGTGGATCTATAGGTAGCAGATCTAGACCAATGACAACACCATGATCCCCTACGCGATGCATCGCATATTGAGACCAACTACCTGGGGCTGCACCGAGATCTACCACAGTCATTCCTGATCGAAACAGACGATCTTTCTCATCAATCTCTTGAAGTTTATAGATTGCCCGAGAACGCCACCCTTCTCGCTTTGATCGCAATACATACTCATCGTCCATATGCTCTTTAAGCCATCTTGTACTACTTGCGCTTCTCTTTTTTGCCATAATTTTTACTCTTTTATTACTTTTAATTTTTGCTTTTTGCTTTTTGCTTTTTGCTTTTATTTTTAAGCTGTTACATTACTATTGTTATAGTGCTGTTTTTACCATTTTTTCATCATCTAATAGCACTACTCAAAGAGAACAATCCATATTCAATGCTACTATTTAATTGATTAATAGTTGATTAGCTAATTAACTACTGAGCTCTCCATCTCTATGCATCCTTAAGATATCCTATTAGGTATATGCACTATGAATCTTGATCTGGTGTCTCTCCTATTTGTGTCGATCTCTTAGCCTTCTTCTTTTTATCCTCATTTTCTGCTTCAATCTTCGCCTCTATAGCATGATACTGAAGGAGAAAAGATCGCCCTCGCCCTACAAGATAGAGCGCGCCACAAAGACCAAAGAAGAATAACAATCCTAGTTCTACTGCTGGAGTGAAATTCATAAATTGAATTGCAACTAACAAAATAATACCGGCAAGTAGTAGGCTCACCGCTAACACCTTCAAATTTTTAAAAAGATGACGAAGCTGCGCTTGATGTGATACGCTAATCTCTTTATTTCGAGAACTATTTTCATTACTCATGACACAAATTAAACTCACAATTGAACATATCAAATTTCTTAAAGGTAAAGCCCATCATCTTGATCCGGTGCTTATTTTAGGTGATAAAGGCGTTACAGAAAGCTTCATCAAAGAGGCTGACAAAGCGCTTGCACATCACGAGCTTATTAAGATTAAACTCGCAGGTCGTGATCGTGAAGAGAGAGAGTCTATCACAGAAGAGATCGTTACTGCACTCAATGCAACTCTCATCCAGAAAATAGGCGCAATGATTATTCTCTTTAGACGTAATCACGAAGCACCTAAAATCTTCTTCAACTTCAAATAAGTTAACAAATTAATCAAATTAGTCGATCTTTAATTCGGTAATTCGGTCTTTGATCGATCATTAATAAGCTAAAAATTTAAATTAGAAGAGAACAAAAGGTCATCTTATCTTTTAAGATGACCTTTCTTTTATCTATTCAAGAGATAAAAACCCAACAAGTGCTATAAACCTATAATTCCCTTGCATCGATACGTTTACGTAACTCTTTAGGAGGAAGATATCCTGGTAAAATAGCACCATCTTCTAAAATAATTGCCGGCGTTCCCTGCACCCCCATCTCTAAAGCAAGCTGATACTGCTCCGCTATAGGATTTTTGCAACTCGCGGGCTTAGGTTTTGCTCCACCTCGATTATCAGCAAAAGCAATAGCCTCATCTAGTGCTTTATTGCGATCATCAGCACACCAAACAGACACCATCTCTTGATACCCTTCTGAATTGAGGCCACGGTAAGGGAATCCTACATAGCGGACCGTGATTCCTTCTGCTAAATAATCATCAATCTGTGAATGAAGCATACGACAAAATGGACAATCTGTTGTTGTAAATACAGTAACAACATGCTCCTCTTTCGGTGATTGATAGACCACCATATCAGCAGGATCTAATTTAGCAATCTTCTCTTTATTTTGTCGATTGGCATAGTTTTCACTCATATTGACCCCTTTGACGAGATCAATCGCATTTCCCTCTAACATATACTTTCCATCCTTAGAGAGAAAGATAGGATAAGGGCTCTCTTTTACAAAGACCTCATACAAACCATCAATTACTGATGGTTGGACCTCTTCAACAGTGACCCCTTGAATTAAGTTATTAAAGTGCTTCAAGTTTGCATCTGCATTTGCAACTGCCGATAAGCCTAATAGAGTGGCCGAAACCAGGAGTAATTTTTTCATGAATTGCCTCTGTGGATATTTTAATAATTGTCTTCTTTTATGATCAGTGTCTGCTCAATTTCTCGCTTACCTGCTCGTTCACTTTTACAGGACACTTTTTCACAATAATGTAGAGAGTGTATCGTATTCACTTACAATGTAAATAGAATATCGTAAAGATCAAACACTTTTTATCAGCGCTCTTTTCCAGTAAACGCACCTGTCACTACCCTCTTGGGTGATTTAAAGCATGTAACTGTTTTAGTCGCTCTTTAGCAACATGAGTATAAATTTGTGTGGTAGAGAGACTACTATGACCTAATAAGAGTTGCACTACCCGCAGATCTGCACCATTGTTAACTAAGTGAGTTGCAAATGCATGGCGTAAGGTGTGGGGCGAAACCTCTCCTTGAATACCGACTTCTTGGACATATTTCTTTATGACATACCAGAAAGCCTGCCGAGACATTGCCGTCCCCCGATTACTCACAAAGAGGGTATTACTCGCGCGATCCTTAAGAAGCAGCGGTCTTGATCGATCGATATAGCTTTTTACAGCCTCTAAAGCGACCTCACCAATAGGAACTAAACGCTCTTTATCCCCTTTCCCAACAACACGCACATACCCCACTTCAAAATTAATTTGACTATATTGCAAAGAGATTAATTCTGTCACACGGAAACCACATGAATAGAGAATCTCCAACATTGCATAATCTCTTAAACCTATTGGCGTTGATCGATCCGGTGCGTTGAGAAGCGCAACAACCTCCTCTTGCGAAATAGATACCGGAAGCGGTTTATGAAACTTAGGCAGCTTAATTTTCTCTGCAGGATTCCCCTCATTGACCTTCTCAAGCTGTAAAAAGGTATAAAAATGCTTATAGCAAGAGAGATAACGTGCAAGACTTCGCGGATTTGCATCTGCCTCAATCAGATCTTGAAAAAAATTATTAAGATCTTCTGCAGTAATTGAGACCAAATTGAGCTCACGCTCTTGTAGATAACGACTCAATTTACCAAGATCTCTAATGTAAGAATCATCTGTTTGATCACTCGCACCCTTCTCAAATATTAATGAGTCACGAAATCGCTCGATCGCAACTGCATCATCTAACCACTCCATTTTTTGCTTTAATGCTCCTATCTTTACTCTACCTATCTTTACTCTAAGTTATGATTAAACGTTATGACTCAGTGTCACTCTCTTCCCACTCTCTCTTTTGAGCATACCGACCCGATACTTGCTCAAAGCGCTCTAATAATTTGAGCAATAGGTCAACACTACCTATAATAACCTCTTTCACTCAATTCTTTCTGCATCTAATGTCTGCAGCAAGTAGATGTAGCTATTAGATGCGATCAATTATCCGTAACTATATAAATTTACGCTATCTAATTTAATTGATCTAGATAATTTAATAATTTAAGCGAGGCAATGTGGTCAAAAAACTACTTAAAAATATCGGCATCATTGTCATTACTCTCCTTCTTCTCTACTCATTCTACCTCAATGGTGATTGGCTTGAGTTGTGTGCTGGTCTTGCCTTCTTCCTCTTTGGAATGCAGAGCATGCAAGATGGACTAGAAAAACTTGCCGGTGGTAGATTAGAACGAATTTTAGCGAAGAGAACGGAAACGCCCTTTAAAAGCCTTCTCTTTGGAATAAGCTCAACCTTAATTTTACAATCTACCACTGTTGTTGCCTTGCTTATTATTGCCTTTATCAGTACCGGTCTTATCACTTTAACTGCCGGTATTGGTATTATTATTGGGGCCAACATTGGTTCAAGTGGTGGTATCTGGCTTTTAGCGCTTGCAGGACAAAATGTAAGCTTAGGTCCTTTTGCTTATCCGATGGTTGTGATGGGAATCCTCGCCTCCTTTGCCGGGAAAACAGCTAAAGCTGCCGGACGTGTCTTAATTGGTGTCGCATTTATTCTATTGGCGATTGATCTCATTAAGAGTGGCTTCTCTAGTTTTACAGAAGATTTTGATATCTTAAGCTATCAACTAGAAGGATGGATGGGGATCTTAATTCTTGTCTTTGTAGGAACCGCATTAACCATAGTGCTTCAATCAAGCCATGCAACAATAATGTTGATCTTGACAATGCTTGCTCTTGCCCAGATAGATGCACCTCAAGGCTATGCTTTAACGGTTGGAGCAATCGTAGGAAGTGCCTTAGCTACAGGTATTTTAGGCTTTTTAGGCGGAGATCGTGCCGGCATGAGAGTTGCCGGATCGCATGTTATCTACAATACAGGAACAGCAATTGTCATTCTAATCCTACTCAAACCGATCATTACACTACTCGATCTCTTCGCAATAAAATTAGCATTAGATCCCCTTATCCAAATTGCAGCTTTCTATACCCTCTTTAATATTGTAGGTCTTCTGCTTTTTTGGCCGCTGAAAGGGAGATTAGCGCTCTTTTTAGAAAAAATGATTCCTAACATTCCCGAGCCAAAACAGATTGTCGATTTTAGTGGCGACTATAGTGAGACAGAGGTAGAGGTTCAATATACTCCGCCTAAATATCTTCTCGATACAGCGCTCTCCTCAACACAAACAGCCACCCAAGCTGTGCTCCAAGAGCTCACCTATCTCTCTAAAGTAAGCCTAGAGGTGATCTGCCATATCCTCTTTTTAAAAAGAGAGGTGCTATCGGCTAAAGAGGTAACTCCAGAATCTATTACCCAATATGATGATTTTGATCCTGTTGATGCAGATCTACTCTATCGAAAGCATATTAAAAATCTCTATAGTGAGCTCCTTACCTTTATCAGTAAGATTGAATATAACAAGAATGAGGAGAAGTATCAGAGCGTTCTTTCAACTTGCCAAATTATCGCCTTTAAGTTGGTCTCTGCCGTTAAAAATAGTCATCATCTGCAAAAAAATCTCAAATATTACCTCTCACGAGATCCAAATGTGGCCCAAAACTTCTATATCCGTTTGAGAGAGTATATTGTCAGTAATTTACGGACGGTCTACTCACTACATGTCTACAATGAAGATGAATCCACTTCTCATCTCTCTAGCGCAGAGATGAAGGAAGAATTAAAGAATCAAGCATCTCTTCTCTACCCACAACTACAAGAGATTCCCCTTGCGGAATTGATAGAGTACTCACGTAAATTTGAGAGTCAATTTCGCTCAGATGTCTACTCAGCACTCAAGAGCGGCTCAATTGATGGATTTACCACCAGTTCTATCTTAAATGATTTGAACTACTCCACACAGATCGTTGAGAGTCTATTCAATATCCTCAAGATCATCTCGCTACAAGATCAACCTTTTCTAGAAAAGGTCGATGATATCTTAACAATGGAAGAAAATGATCTTTAGCAATCATTTTAGCAATCATTGGTAATCTCTCTCTAAAGTTGCCTTACCCTCTTTCAATAGAGGCTCTAACCTAGAGCTATTTGATGAACAAATAGCTCTTTTTTGTGATTTTATTGCTTTTTACTGCGACTTCTACGCTAAAATAACGAATTAAGATGGTGAAAATTTAAATAAAATCAAATGAAATCAAATAAAATTAAACAAATTTAGAAAAATTAGCTAATCATTGCTCTCTATAGTTTTTTTTATAAGGTAAATACCGTATAATCGGAGAGATAAACTATTTAAGTATTGAATATCATTTCAATATTCATTTCGGCATTCATTTCGATATTACTTAATCACAAATAATCACTTATTATTTACTTGTTTTTTAAATAATATATTCACTCTACAATAAGGATATTTGACTATATGAAAAATATTACAAAATTACTCTTAATCAGCTCAATCGCTTTTGCAGGTCTTGTTGCATGCTCAGATGAAGCAAAAGATCCCAAAGCGGCTGCAGTCAAACAGACTGAAGAGATTGCTAAAAAAGCGGAGAAAGAGGTGAAAAAAGCAGAGAAAGAAGTTGTTGAACAAGCTAAAAAAGAGAAAGAAGCAACTGAAAAGGCTGCAAAAGAGACTGAGAAAAAGACCATAGAGCAGGCTGAAGAGACAAGAAAAGCGGCTGAAGAAGAGGCTAAAAAAGTAGAAAAAGCGGCTATTGAGAAAGCTGCAGCTGAGAAAAAGGCTGCTGAAGAAGCTAAAAAAACAGCAACAAATAGTGCTGAAGAGAAAGTTGATGAAGCAAAAGAGAAGTTAGCTGAAGCTGAAGAGAAAGCAGCAAAAAAAGCTGAAGAAGTTGCAGAAAAAGCTGCGAAAGAGAGTGAAAAAGCAGTTGATAAAGCAGCTGAGTTAAAGCGCGAAGCAACTGATAAAGTCGCAGAACAAGCTGAAAAAGCAGAAGAAGCTGCAGCAAAAGCGGTAGAAAAGTCCGTTGAAACAACAGAGAAAGCCGCTGCAGATGCTGCGAAAAAAGCTGGCGACAATATGGATAAGATCGAAGAAGCTAAAAAGGCCGCTGAAGAAGCAGCTGCTGAAATTGCAGAAGAGATGAAAAAAGCAGCTGAAGATGCTATGAACAAGACCGTTGAAGAGACTAAAAAGTCTGTAGGTGATCTTGTAAAATAGATAGAGCTTAGCTCTAAAACTTAGATCTCTTTAAAGAATCCACAAGGATTCTAAATAAAACTAGAGAACTAGAGAACAAAAAAACAATAAAAAGCCATCCTCTTAATGAACTCCACCCCAAAAGTTCGACACAACTTTTGAAGTGAGCCCCATTAAGAGTGATGGCTTTTACTATTTTAAGATGACCTCTTTAAGAATTTTTGATCTTTTAAGAGTTTTGATTTTTTGAAGTATTTTAAGATATCTTACAAATATACCCACCAATATACCCCAAAGGACCTAAAAGATACTTTCACCATCTCTGAAGAATATATCGCACAAAGAAAAAGAGATGGGAACGGAGAATGGGAGAACCTTCCTCAAAGGAGCTTTCAAACTTTAGACCTTTAATCGCCTGACTAATCCATCTGTCCCGTCGATCTTTAACATTAAAGCCAATTGCATCAACTGCCCTAACTCACCTTTTGGAAAGCCCTTATCAGCACGATTAAACCATAAAAGATACTCCTCAGGGAGATCTATCAAGATCCTTCCGGCATAACGACCAAAAGGCATCTTGATTGTCGCCAGTTTTAATAGATTTTCTTCCGTTAGAAAGCTCTCCATACGATTAAACTCCTCATCCTTGATAGATGATCACTAAGTTAGCACTTAACTACTTCTTCCTAATACTTCTTTCCTATTATCTCTTTCTAATACTAATTACCGATACTACTTACCGATACAGAAGTTAGAAAAGATCTCCCCTAAAAGGGCATCAGAACTAAACTCCCCTGTAATCTCTCCTAAAGCAATCTGAGCCAGTCGCAACTCCTCCGCTACAAGTTCAATCGCAACTTCATCTTCAATCAATGATAATGCCGTTGCGAAATGCTCTAGAACAGAACGAAGCGCTTGAAGATGTCGCTCTCTTGCGCTAAAGAGCCCCTCCTGAGCCTCAAAGCCGACCTGCTTTAAGATCGCATTCTTCAGTGCCTCTAACCCTTGACCATCTTTAGCACTAATTGCAATATATTTCTCATGTGCACCAATTGTTCTCCCCGATAGATCCGCCTTATTATGAATAATAATTGTAGGAATATTGAGTGCTGCTATATCGGCATCAATACCCTCAAAAGGAGTGCGATCATCATGCATCCAGAGCACTAAATCTGCAGTTGCCGCTTCCTGTTTTGCACGCTTAATACCCTCCGCTTCGATCTGATCGGTCGTTTCGCGCAACCCTGCTGTATCGATAACATAGAGAGGCATACCATCTAAAATAATCTGTTCACGCAATACATCTCGTGTGGTTCCCTCAATATCAGTGACAATTGCGGTCTCTTCCCCCGATAAAGCATTTAGAAGACTCGATTTTCCGGCATTAGGTCTTCCCGCAATAACAACTCGAATACCATCCGTTAAAACTTTACCATTGCCGGCTGATTTTAGAAGTTCAGAGACCTGACTATTTAACTCAGTAAGTCCTTTAACTACATTTCCATCTGAAATAAAGTCGATATCTTCTTCACTAAAATCGATCGCTGCCTCAATATAAACACGCATCATGATAAGTGCTTCCAATAGCTTATTCACTCTTTTTGAGAAATTCCCCGTTAAAGAGCTCATCGCCGCTTTTGCTTGCGCCTCACTCTGGCTCACAATAAGATCATGAATCGCTTCAGCTTGTACCAGATCGAGTTTTCCATTCAAAAAGGCTCGTTCAGAAAACTCTCCTCTTCGCGCCATCGTTGCACCTAGCTCCAATACTCGATTTAAGACACGATTAAGCACAATCACGCCACCATGCCCCTGAAGCTCAATAACATCTTCTCCTGTAAAGGAGTTGGGGCCTTTATAGTAGAGAACCACCCCTTCATCAATCGTTGTCCCATCACGATCTAGAAAAGGGGAGAAATAGGCATGCCTTGGCTTGAGATCTTTCAGTGTTGTCATCTTTTGAGCAATCTCTAATGCTTCACTTCCCGAGATTCTCACAATACCAATACCACCTATCGCGGTACTTGTTGCAATAGCTGCAATTGTTTGATCTTTTAACACTCTTATAGTTCCTCATAAAAAAACAATCCCCATAAAGGGGATTGTAAGTTGTTACTGTCGATAGCTAACGTAAGTTATCATCAATAATTACCTCTTAAGACTAACTTACCGGTGAGTTGACCACACCATTAACTATGCTTCTTAGAGTCCCGCTCAACACGCTTCATAATAATAGTCTGTTGAAGGATTGTTAAGAGGTTGTTTGTAATCCAGTAGAGAACAATACCTGCTGCAAACCACATAAACATAAAGGTAAAGACCACTGGAATCCACTTCATAATCTTCGCCTGCATTGGATCTGTTGGCGCTGGGTTTAAACGTTGTTGGAAGAACATCGTGATTCCCATAATAATCGGCAGGATAAAGTAAGGATCCATCTTCGATAAGTCTTTAATCCATAAGATCCATGGTGCTTGACGTAACTCAACACTCTCCATCAACATCCAGAAGAGCGCAATAAAGACAGGGATCTGGATAATAATTGGCCAGCAACCTCCTAAAGGATTAATCTTCTCTTTACGATAGAGCTTCATCATCTCTTCAGATTGCTTCTGACGGTTATCCGCATACTCTTCACGAATCAGAGCAAGCTTCGGTCCAACCTTACGCATTCTTGCCATTGAGGTATAACCCTTATTCGCAAAATAGAAGAGCGCAATCTTAACAGTAACTGTTAAAAGAATGATCGACCAACCCCAATTGCCTAAGAATGAATGATAGAACTTCAAGATCCATAACATCAATTCAGAGATAGGACTAAACCAACCAAAGTCGAGTGTTAAATCAAGATATTCTGCTGTCTCTTCTAGCTGCTCTTTAAGTTTAGGACCGATAAAATAACGACCTTCAAAACTATGAGCTTCACCTGGCTTTACAGTAACAGGAGCTTGGTCCATCATCCGAATCACATAAGTATTTTGTGATTCATCTTTAAAGTTACCATACTGCAACGTCTGAATGACATTTTGAGTCTGCTTTGTGGCTTCTTTATCTTTACCAGGAACAGAAGCAGCGACAAAGTATTGCTCAATCATTGCAACCCAACCACCTTCACCTCTAAACTCTTTAGGACGATGCTGCACAACCTCATGCCCTTCAGCATTGAAGCCTCGCTCAGTAGTTGTCATTTTGCTATAAGCTAATTTCTCATACTTATAATCATTGTTAGGAAGAGAGAAGACGCTACCATCGAAACTTGATGCGCCAATAGCACTCCCTTTAGGGGTCTGCGGTTTCTTAGTGGCAATCTCACGATACTCTCCACCGACCCAAACTTGGTCAGAATTGTTCTGCAACTCTTGAGTATAACCAATAGTGTAGAGCCCACGCTTAAACTCATAAATCTTATTAACAGTTAATCCGCTCTCAGGATCAACATAGGTTAGAGGAACAATGATGCTCTCATCACCAGGTTGTAACTCATAATGATCTTTTTGACTGCTAAAGATAGCGTTCGTATGATTGGGCGTCCCTTCATGAGTCTGGCTCGATAATCCAGAACGAGTGACTTGGTAACGCTCGCTACTATTATCCATCACCTTAAAGGGTTTATCCTTCTCCTCTAAGCTTTCAGGATATTTAAGAAGCCCTACCTCAATAATATCACCACCCTGCTTTGCAATATTGACCGAGTACACATCTGTAACAACAGTAATATACTCATCAAGAGCAACCGCAGTTTGTACTCCTTGATCTGAGGAACCAATCATCGGGACCTGTCCATCACTATTTAGACTTCCAGTTGCGCCTGGCACAACCTGCTCTACCGGCGTAAGTGGCTTAGGATCGTTGTAATCCACCCACTTCGTGTAGAGAAAATAGATGATGACAGCTAAAATCAATAAGAGAAAAAGACGCTGCTGATTATTCTGCATAAATAATTTCTTTAATAAATGTTAAAACAAATTGAGAAGCTCCTAAGGTACAGGATCTTCCCCACCTTTACAAAGTGGCTGACAACGAACAAGCCGTTTAATTGTCAACCAACTTCCTTTGATTGCACCATATCGCGTAATTGCTTCTAAAGCATAAGTTGAACAAGTCGGCTCAAAGCGACATTGATTCCCCACTAGTGGGCTCAAAAAATATTTATAAAACTTAATAAGCCATATCAAGATTGTACGCATATTTTATTGATCTGTTCCCAATGTTTTTCAAGTGAAGCGTGTAATGCTAATGAATTATGCACATCTGTCGTTGCTCGACTCATCACAACAATATCAAGCCCCTTTAAAAGTGCTTGATGTCTTCGAAATGACTCTCGAACCACTCGCTTTACAAGATTTCGATCTACTGCTCTTTTAAAGTTCTTTTTTGAAATCGCCAGACCTAATCTCGGCACTCTCAAATCTAAAGTATTCCCCTGCTCTTTTGAGTCAGATCGCTTTACTAGTTTAACTAATATAAGGAAAGAGCGATCTTTAAAACTACGGTTATCTTTAAACACCGCACTATAATCTTGTGCGGTTAATAACCTCTTCTCTCTTCCAAATTGAAAATTATTCATATCGATATATCTGATCTCAATAGATACTAACGCAATAGAGCACATTGCAAAACAAAAAGGCGCCTATTATTCAACGATAACAAGCGCCTTGAATCTTTAGAAATTGATTCTATTTAATTATGCTGATAAACGAGCACGTCCACGAGCACGGCGACGATTGATCACTTTACGACCATTTTTTGTAGCCATACGCGCACGGAAACCGTGGTTACGTTTTCTTTTGATTAAGCTTGGTTGAAATGTACGTTTCATACCTAAATCCCTTTATTTATATAAGTGACAATACTCGTAGCGGTTACTGTTAGCACTACGAGTATCAAATTCATACTAAGACAACGGAATATTCTAGCTTTTTCCACTGCAATGTCAAGAATAATTGCATCAAGATGGAGAGAGAATAACCATTTATCTTTGCCAATTAAGACTCTTTAAGACCCGCTTCTTCTCTGAGGATATCAGCCTTATCTGTCTTCTCCCAACTGAAAGCTGTTGCCGTAGTTGTAGTTCCATCTGCAGCTTCATATTCGATCTCATAAGGATGGCGACCAAAGTGACCATAACTAGCAGTTGGAAGATAGATAGGATGCAAGAGATCTAACATCGTAATAATGCCATAAGGGCGAAGATCAAAATGTTTACGTACTAATGCTTCAATCTCTGCTTCAGGAACCTTATTCGTTCCAAACGTAGTGATCGAAATAGAGGTTGGCTCTGCAACACCAATAGCATAAGAGACCTGAATCTCACACTTATCGGCTAATCCGGCAGCTACAATATTCTTTGCAACATAACGTCCTGCATATGCAGCTGATCGATCCACTTTAGAAGGATCTTTTCCAGAGAAAGCACCCCCACCATGGCGCGCCATACCACCATATGTATCAACAATAATCTTACGTCCTGTTAAGCCACAATCTCCCACTGGCCCACCAATTGTGAAGCTACCTGTCGGGTTGATATGATATTTTGTCTCTTTTGTTAACCACTCTGCAGGAAGTGTCTTTTTAATGATCAGCTCCATCACAGCTTCTTCCAAATCTTTCGCTTTGACTTCCTCATCATGTTGCGTTGAAAGAACAACAGCATCAACGTGAGAAATGGAACCATCATTATTGTAGGCAAAAGTCACCTGACTCTTAGCATCAGGACGAAGCCATGAAAGCTGACGACTTTTACGTGCTTCTGACTGACACTCCATTAATCGGTGCGCAAATGTAATAGGTGCCGGCATTAAGACATCGGTCTCATTCGATGCATAACCAAACATCAAGCCTTGATCCCCCGCTCCTTGCTCTTCTGGCAATTTACGGTCTACACCTTGAGCGATCTCGCTACTCTGTTTACCGATGATATTTAAGACACCACAAGTTTTACCATCAAAGCCTACTTTTGAAGAATCATAACCAATATCTGTAATTACACGTCTGACGAGATCTTCAAGATCTACCCAAGCATTTGTAGTTACTTCACCAGCGACGATCGCAACACCTGTTTTAACAAGCGTCTCACACGCGACTCGCGCACCCTTGTCTTCCTTAATAAGAGCATCAAGGACAGCATCAGAGATCTGATCTGCCACCTTATCTGGATGGCCTTCCGATACTGATTCAGAGGTAAATAAATATGTCATACTTCTCTTCTTTTAATGTTCAATAGTAAAAAAACTGCTCCCAAGCTCTTTAATTTTACCCTTCAGTCTTACTCATTAGACCTACGCTTTAGATCTGTATGAGGGGCTTATATCAGCTTGAAAAAGTTTAAAAAGGATTCAATTAGTTCCGGTAATTCTACCATTTTCTCCCATTATGTGCCGAATAAAATATCTTTCAACAAAATGGAGTTTGAGCTATTTCTTTCACGCTCCCTCCCTCTCGCCTCCCCATATCACCACTCTCTCCAAACAACTAAAATATAATTCAATCAGTTACCAAAGAGAATAGGCCCCACCAGGATAATGATACAAGATAGAATCAATTTCATAAAAAACTGGCAAAACTGACAAGTCTAATAAGAATGATGAGGCTGATAAAGAAGAGGAGTGATAGAAGACAATAAAAAAGGATGGTACCACATATACTCTATTAATAGTCTCCGTAGCTGATTGCTGCTACTGATCACCGCTGCTGATCAAGATTCCATATAAAATTAATAGTATTAATATTATTGATACCACCCTTAAAAGATCCCTAAAAGCCCCTCTAAAGAATCTACTTAAAAGGAAAGATAATCTTTTGCTAATGCTCTATTTAATGCCGAGATAACAGCCTTCAATGAAGATCGTGATGTATTAGCATGTGTTGCTGCACCAAAGAGCGTACGGTTACCGATCTGCATCTCCACATAGGAGACAGCATGTGCTGATGAACCTTTACTTCTGGCGTGTTCGCTATAATCTACGACATCTACATCCCAGGAAAAAAGCTCATTGACCCCATTCACTAAAGCCGCTATAGGTCCATTCCCCGTTGCTTTTAATACTTTCTCTCCCGTCGGAGTCTTCAAGGTTAACATCATAGAAGTATTACCTTCCGCATCCTCTTCAATATCGATTGGTGTCTTGATCTCTAATAGAGGATTAATATTGAAGTACTCTCTTTCAAAGATCTCATAAAGATGATTTGAAGTAAGCTCTACCCCTTCACCATCAGCAACCTCTTGTGCAACTTTACTAAATTCGATCTGTAATCGTCTAGGAAGCTCAATACCATGATCTTCTTCAAGAAGATAAGTAACTCCCCCTTTACCTGATTGACTATTCACTCGGATCACAGCCTCATAAGAGCGGCCTAAATCAAATGGATCAATCGGCAAGTAAGGCACTCTCCAATGTTGCTCAGGATTCTCTTTCATATCAGATAATCCTTTTCTAATCGCATCTTGATGTGATCCTGAGAAAGCGGTAAAGACAAGCTCACCGGCATAAGGATGTCGAGGATGGACTGGTAAATCAGTACAATACTCCACCTCTCTAACAACCGTGTTGATCTTACTAAAATCTAAACCAGGATGGAGTCCTTGAGAATACATGTTGAGCGCAACTGTGACTAAATCCACATTCCCTGTTCGCTCACCATGCCCAAAAAGACACCCCTCTACACGATCAGCGCCGGCCATTAAAGCAAGCTCTGTCGCCGCAACAGCACAACCGCGGTCATTATGGACGTGAGCACTGATGACAACAGAATCACGACAACTAATATGATCACAGAACCACTCAATCTGATCCGCATAGACATTAGGTGTTGACATCTCAACAGTTGCCGGTAAGTTTAAAATTAACTTATTCTCTGGTGTTGGCTTAAAGACCTCACAGACAGCTTCACAAACCTCGAGTGAAAATGGCAATTCTGCATCGGAGAAGATTTCAGGAGAGTATTCAAAATGCCATTCCGTTTCAGGATACTTTAATGATTCAGCTAAAATCATCTCACCACCTTTTACGGCTAATGCTTTAATCTCCGGCTTCTCCATCTTAAAGACAACACGTCTAAAAGTGGGAGAGACAGCATTATAGTAATGAATAATTGCTTTCTTAACCCCTTTTAATGCTTCAAATGTCTTTGTGATAAGATCTTGGCGCGATTGTGTTAATACCTGAATCGTCACATCATCTGGGATACGATTCTCCTCAATCAATTTACGTACAAAACTAAATTCTGTATCGGAAGCTGATGGGAATCCTACCTCAATCTCTTTAAAGCCACACTCAATCAAAAGATCAAACATCCGAATCTTCTTCTCAACACTCATTGGTTCAATCAGTGATTGGTTACCATCACGTAAATCTGAACTTAACCAACGTGGCACTTTAGTAATCTCTTTATTAGGCCAAGTACGGTTTGTATAGTTAGGAACTTCAAAGCGTTGATATTTCTGTTCAGGATTAGGGACCATAATTAAATTCTCCTCTACTTTTATTAGTATGCTATTTCTGCGCACTCAATATGCGCTTATTATCAATAAATCGATGAATCAAAAAAAGGGGGCGGTAACAAAAAGGAAAGGTAGCAATTGCCGAAAGTGAGTACCTCAATCATCAATCACAAGAGAGATAGATGACCGACAAGATTCTACTCTTCCCAATCAAAAGAGCTAAAGAGTAGTTGTAAACTATAGGTTAAGACATGCCAACGGACGAAATGATCATTTCGTGTTGTGATATTGATTAAGGTATTTTTATCTGAGAAAGAAACTAAGGGATTCATAATCACACCAAAGAGAACTACGGACTTCTAAAATCTTTAAAATAAGCAGATTTAGGCTGCAACCATTGCGGTTACAGCAGAATAAGTCGTAGTGGTAGAAGTGTGATATTTTTAGTTTTCATAAGAAAAACCTTACCCTCTTTTAAAAAAGAGTTCAAGCTTTATTTTAAATGAATGATTTTCAATCAATCACTATTCAGTAACTCTCTTGATGAATAGAGCTCAAGAGCAAGTGAGTAAAAGAGAAGAAGCGGAGAAGAGAAGCAGCAAAGAGATAACATAAAACGATAGTATCACGCTTTAGAAAGCCATTTAAAACAATAGGTCATCACAAAAAAAGGATGTGGCTCTAAAGCGCACATCCTCTTAATGGTAAGGTAATTTGTAATTTCCAGTTATTCTCCTCACCACCATCTCTACATTCATTATTAAGCAACTATTGAGGCTTAAATGCATCCGGCATATCCGCACCATCACCAAAAAAGAAATCATGCATCTGTTTTTCTAAAAACTCTCTCGATTTAGGATCAAGTGGGTTAATACGATACTCATTGATTAAAATTGTTTGCGCTCTTAACCATTGTTGCCATGCTTCATTAGAGACATTTTCAAAAATTTGCTTTCCTAGCTCCCCAGGATACATCTGTCTTGGCATACCTTCTGCTTCTTTTTGCAATTTGACACAAAAAACTTTACGTGACATAAACTTCTCCTCAAGTTAATTCATCTGATCTCAGTTAAACTGATCTCAATTGATTTGATCTCTAATTTCGATTCTCCATTATATAGAATGCCCCGATAGATTGCTGAAGAATCTCCTTATCGCTAGAAGATCAGACAAGAAAAAAGGTATCACTCTAACGAGTAATACCTTTTCATCTTTTTATATGGCTGGGCTACCAGGATTCGAACCTGGGAATGGCGGGATCAAAACCCGCTGCCTTACCGCTTGGCTATAGCCCAATAACTTTTATTCCATTGAGAAGAGTGTACTCACTGATTCTTCTTCATGAATGCGACTGATTGTATTAGCAATCACATCAGCAATTGAGAGAACTCGAATCTTATTACATCTTCTTGCTTCTTCACGGAGGGGTATTGTATCAGTTACAATCATTTCGTCAAGCCCTGAACCCTCAATATTTTCAATTGCTTTTCCAGAGAAGATCGGATGCGTACAATATGCTCTAACAGTCTTCGCACCACGAGATTTTAAAACTTTCGCAGCTGACGCTAATGTACCCGCTGTATCAACAATATCATCAACAATGATACAGTTACGACCCTCAACCTCACCAATAATGTTCATTACTTCAGCAACATTCGGCGCTGGACGACGTTTATCAATAATCACTAAATCTGCACCTGGAATCTGTTTTGCAACAGAACGAGCACGAAGTACGCCACCGACATCAGGAGAGACGACAGTGATATCTTCAGCACCCTGAGCAATGATATCATTTTGGATAACTGATGATGCATAGATATTATCCACAGGAATTTCGAAGAACCCTTGAATTTGATCAGCATGGAGATCGATAGTCAATACACGATCACAACCTACACTTGTAATCATATTTGCAACAACTTTTGCAGAGATAGGTACACGAGCTGAACGAGGACGACGATCCTGTCTTGAGTAGCCATAGTAAGGAATGACTGCTGTAATTCTACCTGCTGACGCTCTACGAAGCGCATCACATGCTACCAGAAGTTCCATTAAGTTATCATTAGTTGGATAACAAGTTGGCTGAATAAAAAAGACATCTTTACCACGAACATTTTCATTGATAGAGATCATCACTTCCCCATCTGAGAAGCGCCCTACTGTCGCATCTCCTAATTCAAGCCCTAAATGTTCAACTACCTTTTTAGCTAACTCTGGATTGGCGTTGCCGGTAAACACCATCATCTGGTCTTTGCTACTCATTACAAAGAATCCTCTATCAATAAAGAAAATTTTCGAAAATTAAAATAGAAAAAAGGTATTGCAACTATTTGTAATTTACCTCTTGACATAATCAACTCAATTACAGTGCAATACCTTTCATAATATGGCTGGGCTACCAGGATTCGAACCTGGGGATGGCGGGATCAAAACCCGCTGCCTTACCGCTTGGCTATAGCCCATCAGAAGAACAACTATTATAAACATTTATATTTTGAAGTCTAGTTTTATTTATGTCTCATTTTCGACCAACTTAACTTCTGTTTATAAGTCGCTTCAAAGTGTAGAATGTCATTCTCTATTTAAGAGATTTCTTTCTGCGCTGTGTAACGACGGAAACAATTCTATCAAACTTTTTTTAAAAAACCATGAAAAGATCAAAAATTATCCCTTTTATTTTTTTCACTTTAGCAGTCACCGCCTGTACAACCCCTAATTATGAGTCATTAGAGGAATCTGACTACTATAAAGTTTTTGGCAGAACCGCAATCAAGCATCCGACACAGAGCGGCCAGGTTAGCTTTGCCATTGAAAAAGCCAAAAATGATGCTATCAATATCATTATTCAGGGGCCATTTGCTCAAGGTCGGGCTGATATTCAGATCAACGATCACGAATCAACGATCACAATCGATGAACAAACCTTTAAAGATCGTGGACCTGATCAGCTATTTTATAACTTAACAGGAATTGAATGGCCCGTTTCCGGAACGCAAAACTGGATTAAAGGAAAGCCTTACCATCCTACAACCTCCGTTACTTATGATAAAAATGGAAAAGTGGAGCGTTTTAATGAAGATGGCTGGAGCATTAGCTACCAAGAGTGGACCACTAAGAGCGGTTTAGAGCTTCCTTTAAAAATGACGATCACTCGAGGTGATGATATTCGCTTACGTTTTCTTATTGATAACTGGATTATTCGATAATGCACTACTACCCTTCTCCGGCCAAAATTAACCGGATGCTTCGCGTTATTCGTCGCGAAGCTAATGGTTACCACTATTTACAGACTATCTTTCAATTTACCGACCTCCATGATGAGATCGGCTATCAAATAACCGAGCAGCCTGAGATCACCTTTCTCTATTCACACTCGAGCTTTCCCAAAGAGGAAGATCTAATCTATCGCGCAATTATGGCACTCAAGAAAGCAACTCACTGTCAAAAAGGAGTCGTTGTTGATCTGATCAAGAATCTCCCGATGGGTGCCGGCATCGGCGGAGGAAGCTCCAATGCTGCAACAACACTCATTGTCTTAAACAGACTCTGGGAGCTTAACCTCTCAATGGCAAAATTGATTGAGATTGGGAGTCAGTTAGGGGCAGATGTGCCTATCTTTATCTATGGAAAAAGCGCATGGGGAGAGGGAATAGGTGAAAAACTAACTCCGCTCTCACTACCTGAAGAGCATTTTTTAATGATCAATCCCGGCATACACATCAGTACAAAAGTGATCTTTGAAAGCCCTTTTCTCCCTAGAGATTCAACACTTATGAGTGAGTATTACTTCGATCAATCTCGCGCAATTAATGATTGCTTGCCGGCAATATATCACCATTATCCCAAAATGGAGCAAATCGTTGAGCAACTAACAGCTCTCGATCTTGACCCTTATATTACCGGAACCGGGTCATGCCTCTATATTAAAGCGCCAATGGGTGGTGAAGCGGACACAGAAAAGTATCAGAAACTTAAAGAACTTGCCACTCAATCTGCATGGCAACTACTTCCCTTCCAAAGCCGCAATCTCTCTCCACTTTATAGTGTTGCGCCGCAACTCATGCCTGATTAGTGATCACAGTCGCTAGGACTCTTTAAACTCTCTTTAGGCACATACTTTAGACTCTATGTTGCCGTTGTCGTTGAGGCAATGCTTCATGGAGTCGCTCATCTTTACCTGCTTTTCGATCTCTTTCAAAGAGTAACTCATCAGGTCTTTCACCGAGATACTTCGGCCATCCTTTAATTCCTGTGCGTAAAAAGTCCTGCCGCATCACTTCTCGAACCCTCTCAACGCTATATCCTCTCTCATCCACTAGATAGAGATAGATCGCTTTAAAGAGTCGATCTAAAGCAATAGCATATGCTCGACCGAAGCTTTGATAGAGTGCGCGAGCTAACGCCCTAAACTCCTCAAAAGGCTTATCAGCAAGAATAAGCGGTAACGTTTCACGATAACGGCCTGAGTTTGCGATAAGATCCCAAAACTTCGCAAATCGCTCCATCTCCATCACCTCTGGAAATGGTAATTCACGATTTTGTAAGATTGAATAAGGGGGCTCTTGACTAAATCGATATTGAAACTCATTGGTATGGCGAATAATAGGCACACCTTTGAGACGCTTTAAAATCCCCACCTGGATCTCTTGGGGCTCCCACGACCAAAGCTCATTAAAACCTACTGCAAAGCTCTCTAGATCCTCATCTGGCAGACCGACAATCAGATCCACGTGAAGATGTACATCTGTATTTTTAGAAAGCCAAGAGATATTCTCTTTTGCCACCGGTAGATTTGTGCGTCGAGAGATAAGATGTTGTGTTGTACTATTGAGCGTCTGAATTCCGATCTCAAACTGCAATGAGCCATCTGGGAACTCTAAAATCTTCTCCTTCAGCTCATCTGAGAGATAATCAGGAACTAACTCAAAGTGAAGAAAGAGCGGCTCATCTGGATTCTCGGCAATTTTTTGTAGAAAAAAATCTAAAATTGCAAGCGTGAAATCTTTCTTTAAGTTAAAAGTTCGATCAACAAACTTATATTGTCGTAATCCTCGATGGTAAAGATCATCCATCGCCGCTAAAAAGGGCTCTAGAGGAAAACGCCACGCCGTCTTATCAAGACTTGAGAGACAAAATTCACACTTAAAGGGACATCCTCGAGAAGCCTCTATATAGACCGTTCGATGTTTAATATCCTCTTCTGTATAGAGGTAATAGGGTAGTTTGATCTCCGAGAGAGGCGGCTCAATCCCCTTAACCACCTTACTTTCCCAAGGTTTTCCTTCAATCAGCAGAGATTTTGCTAACTGATAAAAACTGACATCCCCCCAACCGGTAATAAGGTAATCGATAAGAGGAAAGATCTCGATTTCTTCATACTCATAGGAGACTTCAGGTCCGCCGATCGTAATAATCAACTCCGGCATTAAGGCGCGAAGATCTCGAATAAGAAGCGTCGTCTCCCTAAAATTCCAAATATAAATTCCAAAAGAGACTATTTTAGGTTGGCGATGATAGATCTCTTCTAACATCGCTTCCCTATTCTGCTGAATCGTAAATTCAAGGATCTCTGCCCGCTCTTCTAACTCATAAAGATTCGCCTTTAAGTAACGAAGACCCAGTGATGCATGAGAATAACGCGCATTTAATGTAATTAATAAAATATCCATCTGTCCTTGTCGAGATTCTCTTTTTATTAGAATCCTTCTCTAAATACTCCTACGATTCGTGCTTCCAAATTACGCTTCAAATGATGTTTCAAATGACGCTTCAAATGACGCATAGAAACTACTCTTCAATAAATGAAACCTGTCCACCGGCAAGAGAAGCAACACGCGCGAGAGATTGAACATTAATCCCCTCTTTTTCTAACCTTGCACGTCCTTCTTGGAAGCTCTTCTCAATAATAAAGCCCATACCAGAAAGCGTTGCTCCAGCTTGATCAATTAATGATTTAACGCCCAATGCCGCATTACCATTTGCCAAGAAGTCATCGATGAAGAGAACATTATCCTCTTTAGAGAGATACTCTTCGCTCACACAAACATTGTAGGTGCGATCCTTGGTAAAAGAGTAGACTGTCGAGAGATACATCTTCTCCATTGTTTTTGGAGTTTTCTTCTTCACAAATACAACAGGAAGCTCAAGTAGATAGCCTAACATAATCGCTGGTGCAATACCGCTTGCCTCAATCGTAATAATCTTATTAATCGGAAGCGTTGCAAAACGGCGAACAAACTCTACCGCAATTGATTTCATCAAGATTGGATCCATTTGATGGTTAATAAAGCTATCAACCTTCAAGGTTCCATCATCAAATGCCAAACCATCTTGGATAATTCTTTCGTGAAGCAGTTTCATAAATACCTTTTGTTTCTAACAGAGCACCAGCGGTGAATAGATTAAATAATCCCCTCTCACTAAAATTCCATCCCCTGACAATGGCAATATCACAATATCTAAAAACTGATTAGCTATCAGCCATCATCCAACACCGGTCTTATCAACTTGGAATCATCGATCTAATATTCGCCAATCTCATTGATCAAAACAGGTGATTAGTCCATTCAGATTAAACCATTCAGTCATCATCATTGATCACATAATTGATCAATATACCCCATCAAAAAATGGATGAGAAAATATATTAATATCGGAGAGTAATAGGAAAGAGAGATCAAAAAAATTTGTGCAATATTGTAGCCTAAATCGAGAAAAACTGCCCTACTTTATTCCCCATAGTAGATGTGATCTACCTTAAAACCACAATACTTTACCGCTCAACTCCCCTCTTTAAAGTATAATGAGTCCTCTAAAAGCATCTAAAAAGATCTATCAACAAACATATCGACCTTCCTTGATCGCTTTAACTTTAAAAAACTTTAAAAATTTTAAGAGCATATGATAAAAAAAGTAACAAACTTTCTTAAAGAAGCTATCGCCGTAAACAATCGCCCCTGGCCATGGGAGCGAGCTATTGGGGCAGGAGTTGCGATGACTCTTCCGATCTTAATTGGAATCTGGTTAGATCAATTGCAATATGGACTGATTGCCGGGCTAGGTGGGTTTACCTATCTTTATGCTTTTCCTATTCCTTATGCACAGCTCTCAAAGCGTCTCCTCTTTGTTGCCCTTACCATTGTTACCTGCTCTTTTCTAGGATCTCTGCTATCACCCTACCCTCTTGCCGTGGCTATCGTCATGGGTCTTATAGCCGGCGTTAGCCTCTTTATCTTCAATGCATTGCGCTTTATTGGTCCTTCTGCCATCTTTTTTGTCCTCATCTTTGCCCTGACGGCGGATATGTCAGAAACAGATTTTGCCGGCGATTTAACACGTGCAGGACTGGTCTCTTTAGGAGCGCTTCTCTCTTGGATTATCGCTATGAGCGGTTTTCTTCTCAATCCTCATCGCCCCGAAATTAGAGCTATTCGTAGAGCATATCAACAATTAATAATGCTTAGCGAAAGTATTGGGGCTACTCAATTTCAAGAAGAAAAATATAAGACGATGGGCGTATTTAAAGAGAGCTTTGACACCTTAATTGCCGGTGAACTCCCTTGGCAACCCTCCGAAACATATCGTCGCCTCCTGCATCTTGCCATTGAAGGAAATGAGTACTTTTTAACAATCCTCAATAATTGCTCCGATGATAATACAGCTATTGACCCCGAACTAGCGCTCTATCTGCAACGTTCCTTACAAAAAATCGAATCTGATATTGATCATCAATTTCTCAATAGAAAAAATAGGGATATCCTTCTCCATAATCACTCTAAAAAGAATAATAGTAGTACTACCGCAGATATCGATACCCCGAAATTGCCAGCACTCTCTCCATCAATGGCGATTATTACGCAACAGCTCAAAAAAATGGAGCAAGCCTTACATGCACCTCTTGCAGAATTGGAACCCGTTACATTAGAGAGCAAAACATCTGTTAAAGATCTCCTAGTGAATGCCTTCGATCGTAACTCGCTTGTCTTTTTAACGGCTATCCGTTTTAGTGTTATCACTACAATGGCTGCTCTTATCGCCTATAGCTTCGACTTTACTCGCTCTTACTGGATACCACTCTCCTGTGTTGCTGTAATGTCTGGCGAATCGATGATCGCAACACTACATCGCGCCATTCAACGCTCAATTGGTACTTTTATCGGAATTATCATTGCCAGCTCAATTCTCTACTTTAAACCTTCTGGCTATCCCATCGCACTCTTTATCCTCTTCTTTACAGCGACAATCGAGCTTTTCATTATCCGTAACTACGGTTTGGCAGTAATCTTTATTACCCCCAATGCCCTTCTCTTAGCCGAAACAATCACCGGCGGAGAATTTTCATTCTTCCACTTCTCTAGCGCAAGAATGATCGATGTCGTTATCGGAAGTGCAATCGGTATTATCGGTGTTCTTCTAATGGGTAAACGATCTGCTTCAGTACGTATCCCACGAATTTTAATGCGCACATTACGCAATCAATCTCAGATGATTCTTCTACTCTTCTCTCGAGAGAAAGCGAGTACCGAAAAGCAGATTCAAGCTCGACTAATAAAGATGAAAACTAACTTAAATAATCTTATGGCACTCTATAATGCTGCTATCGGAGAGATTCCCAAAAAGAGAGAATTACTCGAGTACTACTGGCCTATTATCTACTCGATGGAAAAGTTAGCCTTTCTTCTTGAGCGCGCCACAGAGAGATCATCACGCCCAATACTTAAGGAGCAAGATTTAGCCTCGCTCCTCTTTCTCTTTGAGACGCTAGCAAATGCTGCTCAATACTCAGAAGTAGAAGAGATTAAGCCAATTCCAAAAATTGAGGGCTTTGATAGTATTCAGCGCGAGATTAATACGCTTCAGCAAGCTTTTGCTTATAAACAACCTCTAGAAAAATCGATAACTTCATAACACTACTCACTCAAGGGAGTGTCGAGGAAAGCACTCCTTTTTATCAACCAACAAGGATATTATGCAAAACACCTCTTTTCAGCCGCTTCTCTCTTATCTTATTCGCAGTAAAATGATGGCTGATAAATTAACTGAGAGATTCACTGAGAGCAGTCGCTCAACCGAACAGCTAACAGAAATGATTACAACTCTTCTTAACGAGCAATTTCAAAACCTCAATCAAGAGCATCGAGCAAGCTATTTAGATCACACGATTACAATAGAGGAGTTTTCAGAAGAACAAGAGATTAAAATACCCTACCAAATCTCCCTTATTGATTATCCTAGCGAAATGAAAGATGTAGCCAAATACCAGAAAGCAGAACACTCGCTACTACTATTTCTCGCAGATCAAGAATCGAAAGAGATGCTCGATGAATACCTACAAACGCTCGATCAATATGGCGCCCTACTCAAACCTCATACAATTCCTCTTAAAGAGGGAGCAATGATATTTCAACTTATTGAAAAATATTATGACTTTGGGATAGGAACATATAATGATTATCGGTAGGTTGTTATCCACTTAAATTTAGCCATTGAAATTTAACCATTAAAGATACTAAAAAATAATTGAGTTGCATGCATATCTCGTCCATAAAAAACACCCCAAAAGCTTTCATAACCTTTGGGGCGTTCAAAATCAAGACCTACCACACAAAACTCTTAGTTAATAATATTCCATCGTATAAATAATAACGCTAGAAAAATCACCAGACTTTATAGGACCTTTACTTGGAGATTGTTGAATTTCTGCATTAAACTTCATGTTTAGAGGCTGACTATTATAACCTGATATAGTGCCGTCTCCACTTGCTTGCCCAAATTTAACTTCTCGATTCTTTTCATCTTTCAGTTTTAAAACTAATCCATTTTGTAAATCCACCATCGTATCGCTATAGAGAGTGCCTGAATTAAATACAACTCTAGGCATTATAGGCGCTTTACAATTGTTATTCGTTTTTACAACATTAATAGCAAATGGTTCTCGATAAATCTTACCGGCCTCCACCTCACTTTTACTAATGCTACCAAAATTTACCGCAGGTCTATCAACAGTAGCTTTAAAAGCGCCCCGTAAACAAACGTTCTCTCGCATAGACTGTAACAGAAGAGTGACGGTTAATCTTATCGAATTAGCTATGCTATCTTCATCACTCAAAGAAAAAATAATCCCCCCCGTTTCATACTCTTTTCCATTACCTGAAATAGCCGAATAGAGCATTAATGCAGGTATATGAGCTTGAATACGAAAACTCTGATCACCATAAAAAGTTGTACTACCTGCATGGCTTGTATGCCTTGTAAAGAAATTTGAAACTGACTGAACCGTTTTATTTTCACGAAGCGGGGTGATTGTTGTTGTGATCGTTCCTTCAACACGTGAGGGCTTTAAATCCCGGAGAATAGTTTCCGTCAATTGCGTAAAAGTAGCATTATACCCCGTAGCGCTATCCATAGGGAAAAAAGTGATAGTTGCGACTTTACTGCAATAAGCCGTTGCCTCAAGAGTAAAACTAATAGGAAGTGCATTTTGATCAAAACTGATAACATTATCCATAGAATTTGGCAAGTGAGATGATTGCCCAAACATATTTGTACGAAGACTGGTAATTTTACAAGCCGAAAATGCAGGAGTAGAAACTAAAAGCAATAACCCAAGCAACAGGCCTACCTTTCTAAAAAGGTCTTTAATTTTTTGATTGAAAAAAATTTTTTTCATATTTAAATATCCGCAATAGAAGTGCCACATTTATTTTAATAGTTGATAACGACTTAAAGCACTCGATTCATAATTCAATAGTCAACTAACTGACAACCATTATTATTGATAACGATAACTCTATTATTCTGCCCCACCAAAACCATTAATAAAATGCATGGTAAAGGTATTCCCTAATGACTAATTAATGATAACTTCTCTAATAATTATTTTTTCAAAATGATGAATCATCAAGATTTTACTCGTGCAATATGCATGCATCTTTTGACTGTTACTCACAAAAAAGCCCAACAGATGTAATTTGTTGGGCTTTATAACTTATAATTACTGCCTTACTCTTTAGTTGGTGGGCCTTGCTGGGCTCGAACCAGCGACCGCTCGATTATGAGTCGAGAGCTCTAACCAACTGAGCTAAAGGCCCTTATAAATTTGGTAGGCGTAATTGGATTCGAACCAACGACCTCCACCATGTCAAGGTGGCGCTCTAACCAACTGAGCTATACGCCTGAAGCAAGATGCATATAATGCAATATATTTTAGAGTTTGACAAGCCTTATTTCTTGATTAGCTAATAATTAGTCAAACCTATCTCTATACCGCAATTTGCTAACAGAGCCTAATTAAGATCTAGAATAATACCACAAGTAGAGAAAAGAGCAAACTCAGTGATTAACTGATAGAATAACCCTTAAAATTTAACCCCCTATTTATAAATTCTAAAACAGAATAAAGAATAAGAAGTAGAGATTATGGCTGAAAAGAAAAAAGGTTGGTTTAGTAGATTATTTGGTGGCAAAAAAGAGGATAAGGCTGTCTCTCAAGAGACTCCGCTTGAGGAAAAATCTTCCGTTCAAGCAGTTAAATCCCCTGCTGAAGATGATAAAGAGATCCCCTCTCAAAAAGAGAGTTCCCCTCTTTCCATTGTAGAGCATATTGTTGAGGAGATTGCTCACGATATTGCAGATGAGATTAAAGAGAATGTTAAACCTCAGAGTCAATCCGATTCTGCAGAAGAATTACCGGCACAACATCAGTTTTTAGAAGAGATTGCCTCTGATGCCAAAGAGGCAATTCTTGAAGCATCTAATGAACAGAGTCATCTTCAAGATGAGAAAGTCTCAGAAGAGCATGTTACAGAGAGTGAGATGCCGCTTGATCCCTCCCCTATTGAGGACTCCAAAGAGGAAGCGACTGAAGTAGTTACTGAAATTGAAGAAACTGAAGTTGAAAAGATTGAAGTTAAGCAACCGACAATCAGCGACTCACAATCAACTTCTATCGACGAAGAAGCCGATAAGCAGATTGCTAATGGACAGATTAATGAGCAAGCTGAAGAATATGTCGAGGTCACTCAAGAGAAGCCAAAACAGAAGAAAGGATTCTTTGCCCGCCTAACAAGTCGCTTAAGTAAGACGCGTAATAATATTACTGAAGGAATTGCAGATCTTTTCCTTGGTAAAAAAGAGATTAATGAAGAGATCTTAGAAGAGCTAGAAACGCGCCTTTTAATGGCCGATGTGGGCATCAATGTTACTGAGCAACTTCTCACCTCAATCCGCGACTCTGTTTCCCGTAAATCACTCTCTAATGTGGATGAACTCTTTGCGGCATTAAAGGTAGAGATGAAGGAGATTTTAGAGCCCGTATCAAAACCATTAGTGATCGATAAAGAGCATACACCTTATGTGATCTTGATGATTGGTGTAAATGGCGTGGGTAAGACGACAACTATTGGTAAATTAGCGAAAAAATTCCAAGCAGAAGGTCGCTCTGTAATGTTAGCAGCCGGCGATACCTTTAGAGCTGCTGCTGTAGAACAATTACAAGTTTGGGGTGAAAGAAATAAGATCCCTGTCATCTCACAAAAAGAGGGCGCTGATCCGGCTTCTGTTATCTTTGATGCGATGGAATCAGCAAAAGCGCGGAAAATTGATATCTTAATTGCCGATACTGCCGGCAGACTCCATACGGACTCAGGCTTAATGCAGGAGCTTGCCAAAATTAATCGAGTGATTAAACGACATGATGATAGCGCTCCTCACGAGGTAATGTTAGTGGTTGATGCCTCTACGGGTCAAAATGCGCTTAATCAAGCACGCCAATTTAATGAGACTGTACCGATTACCGGCATGACATTTACCAAACTCGATGGAACAGCGAAAGGGGGAATCCTCTTTGCAATTGCGGAAGAGCTTGAGATTCCCATTCGCTTTATTGGTGTCGGCGAAACAATCGATGATCTTCGCCCGTTCAACTCAAATGAGTTTGTAGATGCTTTAATCTCAACCGAAGAGAGTGAAATCGAAAAGGGTGAGTAATGGTAGATCGCTCTTAAGTAGAAGGCCCTAAAGATCTAAAATCTCTAGGGCCTTTTTCTATGCTCTGTTCTATACTTTTTTATCTCTGCTTATCTATTCAATTCTATGCATTCACTTAAGTTGAATTGTCATAACTTGAATAGTCATAACTTATAATAATTCTAAGCGTTTCTCTCTCTATTCAAACTGAAAGCCTTGTACACCTTGATTAAAAGCGGGGATATCAAATTGCGATTCTGCTCGCTTCTGATCAATGATCGATTTAAGCTGATAAAGCGCACTATGATTAGGCTGAACAACTAAACCTATTGCGACATACTGCTCTGCAATATCTAACTGTCCATAATTATAAGCATCATAAGCACTCCGATAGTAGATATCGGCAATATTGAGTAAACCCTGTTGCGCAGCACTATTTTCTGGATCTAATTTTAAGATCTCTTGATAATAGTAGTAAGCATCGTTTTGGTCGACCCCCACATAATTTCCCTGTGTATAGGCGATATCAGCCTGAAGAAGATAACTATCGATTAAAGATTGATCTTCTTGTGAGAGATCTCCTACCGAATCATCGAGAGATAGAAGCGTTAAAGCGGATGATTCTTCAACCATCGTCTCAACAGATATCTCATCATCACCCGTTGCATCATTGTGACTTACAATCTCCACCTGGGTAAACTTCTGTGCTTCTGTACCCTCTAATGCTGGCACTTCAACCTCTGCTACTTCAACGACTTCACGAGGCTCTTTAGGAACATAGATATAACGCTGCCGCTCCTCTTCCGGAATAGCTGGATTTAACGCCGCCATTGCCCCCGATTCCTCATTAGGAACTGCCACATATTTCACCTCTTTTCCACTATAGAGAGACTCCTCTCCAAACATAAAGTAGGCAAACGCAGCTAACCCTACGAAGAGCAAGCCAAATATAAATAGACTAAATCCTTGAAACCATCCCATACCTAATTGACTCCCGCGTCGTTTTTTTGGAGGATTAACATTGACATCTTCATCCCTATTAATCGATTCATCACTTTCTATCTGTGCCGCTCTCTCCTCGATCTCCTCAATATTTTCTGCCACGATAGAGTCGATCGCACTGAAAGATTCTACCTTTGCATCACTCTGATCAGAAATCACGGGCTCTAATCGTCCATCTCCTAAATAAGCGCTTCTATTTTCAGAGTTCATCTCTGAAGACACACTACTCTCTAAAGTGGCATCAAAGAGCTCTGGAGTAGAGCGATCAGCAACAAATGAAGGGGCTTTGAGATGCGTTAACTTATTATTCGACTCAACGTTCTCATTAACATCTGATGGTGCTTCATCATACTCTTTAACAGTAAATTCTAATGGCTCACCTAACAACTCGGCATGAGAAGCCTCAACTGCAACATCATTATAGAGGCCCGACTTCTCCGCTTGTGGAGAACCCTCCTCTTTCCCCTTACCCTGCACCTGAACATCTGTAGGTGATAATTCCGCCTCTTGCTTCTGAGTCACCGCTCTCTTCTCTTCTTCTCTCTTAACTGAATTCATCTTTCAAACCGATATTAATGTCGATATTAATTCTTAAAATACTCTCTATAACAGTGCTAATGCAAAATTTATTATCAGTATCTTCTTGATAACACTCTACTAATAACTCACTTCCTACAACTCCAACAGAGACTGAGGTCAGGTTTTCGCCAGACCTACACTACAGATCGATACTAGATCGATGCACGATTAAGCATCCATCAGATAACAACCAAACTCTTCTAATGCTTTTCGAAGTTCAAATAGCGGTAATCCCATAATGCCGGAATAACTTCCCTCGATCGACTCAATATACCCCGCCATTACCCCTTGAATTGCATAACCACCAGCTTTATCTTGCGGCTCACCACTTTGCCAATAATGATGAATAAAGTCTTCCGGCAAGATAGAGAATTTCACGCGACTTTCACTTAACATTGTCACAAATTTCTCTTGAGTTCGAGACCCTTCTGCATCAATTTTGCAACCTGCTCCCACTAAAGTAATTGCCGTAAAAACAGTATGATGCTTATTAGAAAGAGTGCGCATGATATCAAAAAAATGAGCTTCACTCTCCGGCTTACCAATGATCTTACCACCGTAACTAATCGCCGTATCAGCCGTTAAAAGAAGTCTTTGATGATTAATCTGATCCCGATATTTTGAAAGTGCCGCCAGTGCCTTAGCTTCTGCCATACTTTTAACATAAAACTCCGGCATAATAGCTCCCTTTACACGCTCATCAACCTCAACATCCACTGTTTGATATTGAATTTGCAATTGTTGTAACAGCTCTTGCCGTCTTGGTGAGCGAGACGCTAATAAAATTTCATATTGACTCATCAAGTAACTCCCTTCAATAATCATTGATTAGATAGCCATCATATAAAATAAGATTTACCCCATAGGATAAATCTTATCTACACCGGCGAGTGACTCTATCTCTCTTTTACACTCATCTTCTGACTATTCAGCATCATCTACTAATTGTGACTCATTATCTCCCTCTAAATAGAGATAACGACCTTGCTGATCGAAGTGAACTTTAACAGTACGTGCTTTTTTCACTTCACCACTTGATGTGGAATGTTGAAAAACATAGTACCAAACATCAGGCTCATAAACATCCGTTACCAGTGGCGTCCCTAATAACATCTGTACCTCATGCTTACTCATTCCCGGCTTTAAATTCTCTATACGCGTCTCTTCAATATAATTACCTTGAACAACATCAACGCGATGCATTGAGCAACCAACAAAGAGGAGGCTTACACCCAATATAACGAGAGGTTTTATCATTTTCATCTTCACTATTCTCCTAAAAGAGTCGTTATAAATCATACCCTTTTTTCTCAAAATTTCTATTGAATGTTTTCAAGTTCTAACCAACGTTCGTACTTCTCTTCTAATAATGCACTCTTCTCAGCAAGCTCTGTTAACTTATCCGTCTGATAAAGATGGCTCTCCTGATAAAATTGTGCCGATTGCACCATCGCCTCTAAAGCTTCAATATCGCTCTCTAATTGCGCAATAAGCTCAGGAAGTTGTGCTAACTCATGAGTCTCTTTAAATGTTAGCTTTCTCGGCTTATTCTCATTCTCTTCACGCTTCTTACCTAAATTAGAAGATACTTTCTTATCATCAGCTTGGGATTCTTTCGTCGCGCTCTTCTCTCTCTTACGCTCAGCTGCCTGCATTTCTGCATTCTTTACAGCTAAACGCTCTTGCCAATCGCTATAGCCACCGATATATTCCCCGATCTTTCCCTCACCTTCAAAGACTAAAACAGAGGTGACGACACTATCTAGAAAAGCACGATCATGAGAGATTAACAGTAGAGTCCCCTCATAATTAGCAACCAGTTCCTCTAATAGCTCTAAGGTTTCAATATCGAGATCATTCGTTGGTTCATCCATAACTAAAAAGTTAAAGGGTTTTGTAAAGAGCTTTGCTAAAAGTAGACGATTTCGCTCACCCCCAGAGAGTGAGTTTACAGGACTTCTGGCCCTTTCAGGGGTAAACATAAAATCTTGTAACCAACTGATAACATGTCGTTTTTTACCCTTAATGTCGATAAAGTCACTTCCATCTGCAACATTATCACTAACGGTTGCATTAAGATCGAGTTTTGTTCGAAGCTGATCAAAATAAGCAATTTCTAACTGCGTTCCCCGCTCAATATGACCACTATCGGGCTCTAAATCCCCCATTAATAACTTCACTAAAGTAGATTTCCCAACCCCATTAGGACCGATAATCCCCACCTTATCGCCACGCATCAAGGTGAAAGTAAAGTCTTTAATCAAGTTTTTACCTGCAACTGAATAGGAGATATCATCGGCATAGAGCACCCGCTTACCCGATTTTTGTGCCTCTTCATGATGTAAAACAGCTTTCCCCTGACGCTCTAAACGTTCTTTTCGCTCTTGACGCATCGCTTTTAAGGCTCGAACGCGCCCCTCATTTCGGGTTCTTCTTGCTTTGATGCCTTGTCGAATCCAGACCTCTTCTTCTGCTAACCGTTTATCAAAGAGTGCATTTTCTTGCGCCTCATTATGAAGTTCGATCTCTTTAAACCGCTGATAATCAGAGAATGATCCGGGATACTCTGTTAAATTTCCACGATCTAACTCAATAATTTTAGTGGCAACATTATCTAAAAACTGGCGATCATGAGAAACAAAGAGAAGCGCACCACGGTAGAGATCGATCAATGTCTTCTCTAACCACTCAATCATCTCAATATCGAGATGGTTTGTCGGCTCATCTAACAAGATAAGATCAGGGTCACTCACTAAAACTCGAGCTAATAGAACCCGACGAATCCAACCGCCAGAGAGCTCATTCATCCGTTTTTGACCATCGAGTTCCAATCTTGTTAAGATTTCTGCCACTCTTGAATCGAGAGTCCAAGCATTTAAACGATCAAGCTCACTCTGAAGATCACCTAATTTTGCTAAATCAACATTATCGCCAGCATCAATCATTGAGTGATACTGCTGTAGCTTCTCACCTACCTGGCTTAAACCACTTGTCACAACCTCATAGACACTCTGCTCTAAATCAGTGGGAATCTCTTGATCTAATTTTGCAATCTTCAGATCATCACTAAAAACGACCTCGCCACCATCTGGCATAATCTCTTGCGAAACAACCTTCAAGAGTGAGGATTTCCCCTCTCCATTACGGCCTACTAAACAGACTCTCTCACCCTTTGAAATAGCAAATGTCACATCCTTTAGAAGCGGTCTTGCCCCATAAGCTAAAGAGACATCTTGTAAACGTAGTAGTACCATAAAACTCCTAAAAATAGCCTAAAAATAGCCTAAAAAAATAGATTCGATATTATTGTTTGTGCTGTTTGTATTCTCTCTCTTAACTTCTACTCATCGGTAGAAGAAGGCTCTCCTTGAATAATCACTATCCCTAAGGGAGCAGCTATCACTCTTTTTTCAGCTTCTACAATCATCTTCTTAACCCCCTCAAAGTAAGGCTTTGCCATTTTTGAAGGGATCAACATCTCAGGATAGAGTTGAGCCTCCTCTACGGGATTATCACCACCAAATCCAAGAAGTTCTAAACTCTTCTCATAATTAAACGCAGCATAGATCATGCCGACAACGATGATAAAGAGGAGTAGAATCCAAGAGACTAATGCTTTATTGAGGGTAAATGCCGGCTGCAATTCTGCGGTCACAAGACGAACAATCCGACCGGGATAACCATATGAGAATGCATGTAAACGATTGAGATCCCGAGAGGAGCAATCTGCTGTCTTGCCATGATGCTTATAGATATGCCAAACGAGCTCCTTGATCTGCATGTGATTAATCGGACCAATTGTAAAACTCTTAGAGTGAAGTAGAAGCTCCTTTGAGTAGATATCTTGGTTATTAAGATCCATAAAGAGAACTACGACCACATGGATCTCTTCTTGCCCTCTTCGAAGTCCTCTCTTATTGATCGCCTCTTTTGTACGATAGATAAAAGAGAGCTCCTCAGTAGTGAGCTGATCTGCATCATCCACTAGCAGCACCATCTTTAAACCTGTTGGCGGAATCTCCTTAAGACGTGTAATAATCGCCTCTTCATTCGCCTCACACTCTAAAAGAGTGGCTATCTTGGTAAAAATAGAACCCTTGCCGGCAATCACTTCACGCGCAACAATGTGCCCATACTCATTTAATCTACGGCTCAGCTCCATCATAAAGCGAGATTTACCACACCCTGAAGGGCCATAGATAGAGTAGAAATCCCCGAGCCCCATACTAATATGTTGCTCTACCCGTCGCATCACCTCTTCGATAGGCCCTAAGGATAACCAAGGTAATTTATGCATAAGCTCATCTCTGTGCATCTAAGGTGTTCCAAATTCAATTGCTTCGATAATAAACTCTTCAGGAACCTCATCCGTTATGATTGCCTTGCCTATCGTCTCTAAAAGTACAAAACGAATCTTTTGTGTCACATTCTTCTTATCTAATCGCATCGCATTTAAGAATGCAGGAATAGAGAATGCTTCAGGAGCAATACAAGGCAGTCCAAAAAGATCGAGCAGAGAGGTGATATAGAGCTGATCTTTTTTACTAATGTATCCCATTCGACATGAGAGATAGCCGGCCATATTAATACCAATTGCAACAGCTTCTCCATGGAGGATTCCTTGATACTTCATCAATTTCTCAATCGCATGCCCAAAAGTATGACCAAGGTTAAGTGTCGCTCGAATACCTGATTCTCGTTCATCTTGATCAACAATACTCTTCTTACAAGCACATGAGTGATAGATCATCTCTGAAATCACTTCGGGATCTTTTGCTAAAATCGCTTCATAATTGAGTCGCATCCACTCTAAAAATGGGGCATCTTGAATAAATCCATATTTTAAGACCTCTGCAAGACCACTAATATATTCACGCTGTGGCAATGTCTCGAGCAATGAGAGATCAATTAAAACACGTTTAGGCTGATAGAAAGTTCCAATCATATTCTTCCCCAAGGGATGATTGACCGCAGTCTTTCCGCCGACTGAACTATCGACTTGCGCTAAAAGTGTTGTAGGAATCTGAACAAAATCGATACCTCTTTGATAGGTACTTGCAACAAACCCGGCAAGATCACCAATCACACCACCACCAAAGGCTATCAGAAGACTTTTACGATTAAATTCTAACTCTAAAAGACGGGTATGAACCTCAGCAAAAGAGGTTAAATTCTTATACTGCTCCCCATCCTCAATGATGACCACATGGTCTCGATTACCATCAACTAGAGATAAAATTCGATCTGAGTGGAGGGCGTATATCGTATTATTTGTTAAAACAAGCCGCTGAGTATAGGGAAACTCATCTACAAAACGCTTTGTCGCTAATAGGTTCTTATCAATCTCAATATCATATGAACGATCGGCTAAATCTACAGTTAAAGTCTTCATCTATTATCACTTCCTATAAGCCACTCCGGGAGAGGCGATCGATTTTGAACAATACTCTCTATGATACCACTAACAACCACCTTCGGGGGGATATTGTCTGAGAAAGCAGTATATGTCGCAACCTCTCGATAGAGAGGATCACGGATCAGGTAGAGTGCTTCAAGAACGGCCTGCGGATCATCCTGCTGCAATAGAGGCCGCTGGTTATCAAACCGAACTCGTTCATACTGCACTTCCGGCGAAACATTAAGATAGATAACAATACCATTATCAGATAGTTGTCGACGATTCTCTTCTGCCAAAATAGCACCGCCTCCTGTGGAAAGAATAATCCCCTCTTTTGCCGTTAAAGCCTCTATCGCTCGTTTTTCTCGCTCTCTAAATCCTGATTCTCCTTCTAACTCAAAGATGTAAGGTATCGTAACACCTGTTATCTCCTCAATGTAGTGATCACTATCAAAAAAAGTGAGATTTAATGCTTCCGCCAATAGACGCCCTACCGTGGATTTACCAGCCCCCATCGGCCCTACTAAGTAGATATTTCTCTCAATATTTCTCTCAGTACTATTCTCAGTATTACTCTTCACCAAATTCCCCGCTCCTACAGAATCTATCTTGACAATAACCCTTACTAACTTCTTATCTATTGCCAAACTCTATTTTAATTTTCTCTTTAATCTCTACTTCTATTTTCGCTTTGATTTCACTTTGATTTCACTTTGATTAAGGACTCAGTGTATCAACTATTCTTGGCCTAATAAATATTAACAACTCTGCCTTTTTCTGCTTATTTCCCTCTCGCTTAAAGAGTCTCCCTAAAAAGGGAAGTCGACTCAAAAAAGGGACTTCTGAAACAGTTGTTGCGGTATCATACTCATAGATACCGCCTAAAACGATTGTCTCACCATGATTGACTAATGCCTGCGTTTTGAGCTCTTTTTTCGAAATAATAGGCTCCCCTTTTGGATCATACCCTGAGATCTCATCTTTAGAGATTAAGATATCGATCAAAATCTTCCCCTTTGGGGTGATTTGCGGGACGACATTAAGCTCCATAACCGCATCTTTAAATTCTGTATTTGTCCCCTCATTAGAGCTTGTTGAATAGGATACTTCAGTTCCTTGCTTGATATAGGCGGCTCGCCGGCTTGTCGTTAAAATCGTAGGATTAGAGAGCATCTCACCTCTCCCCTCTGATTGCATTGCCGAGATCTCTAGACCTAAATTTAACCCTTTGCCTAAAATCATATAGCCCATAGAAAAATCGGGAAGAGAGACCCCTAATGAGGTTAAACTTCCTAATTGACCTCCAAAGTGACCTGCACCTGCTTGCTCATTAGGAATCGCTCCTGAAAGCTCATAAGCTCCCCGTTGATAATTGAGTCCCCAGTTGACCCCAAGTTCTTTAGCAAAATCATCAAAAGCAGCCACAATGTAAGCGGAGATCTCCACCTGTTGTGCAGGCTGATCTAACTGATCAATAAGGCGTTTCAACTCCCTCATTTCAGATACAGATGCGGTTATCACTACCTGATTGAGACGATGATCGACACCGAGAGTGAAAGTTGATTCATTACCACCTCCTCGTAACTCACCTGATCCTCCTGATGCCTTTCCTCGCAAAATCTCAGCAATCTCCTTTGCCTCTGCATAATGGAGCGCGACAACCTCAGTAGTGATCTTTTCTTGATTCATTCTTGCAAAAGTATTGTGGCTTGCAATCATGATGACACCATTTACCTCCATTGAACTTAACCCCGTATAGAGAAGGAGAAGCTCTAATATCTCTGAAAAACTCATCTGATTAAGATGGAGTGTAATGTGCTGATCAACAGTGGGATCAACAATAATATTTCTCCCTGACTCTTTCGCCAATAGATTCACAAAGTAAGAGAGGCTGACGCCATTTAGCGAGAAAGAGTAGAGAGGCTCTCCATTTTGAAAGCTCTGTGAACTCTGCACATCCGGTACCCAATCATTTGTCACGGTAACAGAAGGGAGTGAGTCCGTATTATCAGAGGACTCCTCCTTCGATAGGCTATCGATCTGATTACTTCCGAAACTGATAGGTTGCAATATAATCCCCAATAATAGTATGAGAAAAATAGCTATCACAATTGATCTTCTTACTGTCACACCCTTCTGTTTCTCTGCTAAACATCTTATCTGCTCCAATTTTAATCCTAGCTGCATCACTACCCTACTTCCCTCTGCTTCTACTCTACTTCCAAATAGCATCTACCCCCCCTATGCCTTATCCAGCAGTCACTCTCTTAAGGCTTCTTCTTGAAGATAGTCTATAAACTCCCGATTAAAGAGCAGAAGCTGATCTCTATAAAAATCGATCTCTACAGATTGTCGCTCTAAAATAGAAAGATCAACAGCTATTATCTTCCCATTATTATAGGAAAATAGTGCTCTTCCACGATGATCGAAGGAGGATAGCGATAACGCCTCTCTCTTAATCACTCCTAAAAAACGAATTCCTTGAAATACCTCTCCCAACTGCCAATGAAATAACGGCTCTTCATGCCTCTTGAGCATACCTTCTCTTGCAGAGTAATGATCATTGTGATCCAATCTCACAGAAGAGAAAGGGAGCCAAAATGATCCTGACTCGGAAGATAAATTTTTTGAGATAAAATTTTGAGCAATCCACGCTTGCCAATCACTGAGCGATAATTGATGGGTTATAAGCTCTTGGGAGATATCACTAGCCTTTGTTGCCGGGATATCAGATAGAGAGGAAATTGAGCGCTCGGCCCCCCCTAAAAGTATAAAAAGATCATAAAATTTTAGCTGAACCTTAAACATCTTCCTTGGCATCTGCGCTGCCATCTCTTCTATCGCAGTATCACAAAGGGCATTACTTGACATCTTCGTCCAACTTTCAATCTCTACAAGATATCTAGGATACTGCTCCGAAAGTGAATAGAGACTCTTTAAAAGTTGCGATGTATCACCACATAACCGTAACTTAAGAGTAAGACTTCCTCGATGAGACGCATCAGAAATAGGAGTAAATAGTGAAAGGATTAATCCATTATCGATGAAAGAGCGATAAACTCTCTCCGCAAAATCATCAACCGACCCCCATTTTGTCAATTGTTGCTGAATCATCGCTCTCACTTCCTTGAGCTGAGGAGATTTTAGTAATGCCTCCTGCTCCTCTCTTACAAGGGTTAATAGTGATTGTTGCCGTTGATATCGCTCTTCTAACTGTTGCAGCTCTCTTCTCTCTGAAAAATCAAATCCTAAGGGGGTCCATTTTAGAAGAAGAAAACTTAATAACAGCAAAAGAACCGATAGCAGTATCCAACGACTTTTAAAAGAGAGCCGGCAATAATCGTGCCAGTGAAACTCCCGAAGATCTCGCTTAAAAAATTGAACTAATTCTAACAATGATCTCCTCATTCTCCACCTACTTCACGTAAAGAGAGATGAGGCTCTAAAGAGAGTGTAAATAATCGAAATGGCTCCTGATCAGCACTCATTTGGGTAGTTATTTTCCAGCCATTTTGAACAAAGAGCGCTTCGATCTCACGCATTAAATCAAAGGAAACAACTCGTCCTTGCAATACTAAAGGAGCTTCCCTTTTCTCTTGCCACAGATTAGTGAGATAAATTTTTTGTGAATAGTGTTGCTCTATTTGCGCTAAAAGCATAATCAATGAGATCACGCTACTCTTTTGCTGAAGAAGATGGAGATCTCGCCATCGATAGAGTGGATCGAGAGCTTGATCTGCTCTTCTGATCTCTAATTGAGTTGCTCTAAGATCTTTTTCCAACTCTTGATGACTCAATCTAAGCGGAACAATCAAAAGATAACGCATTACAAGGGATAATAAAACAATCAGAAAAAGGAGCAAAATAGCCCCTAATAGCTCAATTAAAATAGGACGCTTCTGCCATAAGGATCTTAACTTTGTAAACAAAGAAGAGAAACCCAATAAACATCTACTTAAAATCCCTCTTTGAGACCTTGTATATTGATGCTTATGGGTCTGTTTCTTTTGTGCCTTAATATCCGAGTCGGAGAGCTCAGTAATTATAATCTTCACCTTACAACTTCTTCCTCTATCATTACGCAACTCATTACTGAAGCAATTGCATAATGCTCTTAAATTCCCACTGATATTTGATTTAACTGACTTAATTTATGGGCTTATTAATCTAAAGAGCTAGGATAGCCTTATATAGATCAGCCTCAATAAGTTAAAACTTAGTTTCTATTTCGCATCACTGGGAAAATAGAGTGGTTTAGAGGGTTAGATATGAAAGTTTTCAAGGCGCGAAAGCAATATAAGAAGAGGATTCTCTTGAACCTCTCAATCAATAGAAAAGAGGATTCTCTTGAACCTCTCAATCAATAGAGAATCTCTTCATAATTATCTCGCAGTTAACTCGCTATTACTTCGCTTTACTCTCACTACGAGAGCGGTGAGAAGAGAGATCATCTATCTGATTACTATCATCATGATCCATAATATAGAGGTCCTTCGTGTAGTAATATCCTAACTGATTCTTCCCAGTATATCCGCCAACATGAGGCTTAACTAAACGAAGATTTGCAAAATAGAAGATTGGAATAATCACAGAATCCTGATCTAACTTCTCTTCTGCAACTTGATAGAAATGAGCTCGCTCTTGATCATCTTTCGCTGTTAAGGTCTGCCTCATCAACTGATCAAATTCATCGCTCTTATAATGAACGGTATTAACGCTACTATCCCCTATCATCATATTTAAAAAGCTCGATGGCTCATTGTAATCAGCACACCACGAAGCTCGGACAACATCATAATTTCCAGCTCGCCGACTATCTGCATAAGTCTTCCATTCTCGATTATCTAGTGTCATCTCTACACCCGCATTCTGCTTAAGAAGTGAAGCTGCGGCAACGCCCATCTTTTTGTGAAGATCAGAGGTGTTATAGAGCAGTTTAATTTTTAAGGGATTAGATTCATCATAGCCTGCCTCTTTTAAGAGCGCTTTTGCTCGCGCACTACGCTCTTCCATCGGCTGATTAAACCATTCTGGAATCGTCAATTCTTCAATGCCGGCAATATAAGGAGGGGTAAAACTATAAGCGGGTAGATCACCTTGTGCTTTTACCCGATTTGTTAATAATTCTTGATCAAGCGCTAACTTTAACGCCTCCCTTACTCTAATATCAGTAAAAGGCTCCCGGCTATTATTAATCCCATAATAATAGGTGCAAAGATAAGGACTTACCTTAATCTCATTTGGAATCTCTGCCTGTAACTTCTGAAAAAAGTCGATAGGAATATTGGCGGTAATATCGATCTCTCCGGCACGATAACGCTGTGCTTCTGTCACTTCTGAGGTAATCGGTAAAAATAGTACCTCATCAATCACCGTATTATCATTATCCCAATATGCTTGATTCCTTTTTAGTTTAATAAATTCATTTACTTGCCACTGCGCCAATTGATACGCGCCATTTCCTACAAAATGTCCAACATTGGTCCATTGATCACCATATTTTTCTATCACTTTTTGAGGAACAGGCGACATCGCTGTATGTGCTAAAAGTTGCGGAAAATAGGGGACAGCAGTTGATAATCTCACCTCTAATGTCTCATCATCTAGCGCTTTAACACCGAGATCATCTGCCGGCTTCTCTCCTAAAATAACATCGTCAATATTCTCAATGTGTGCATATTGCAGATAACTGGCATAAGGGGAACCCGTTGCCGGATCTGCTAATCGTTTCCATGAATACTCAAAATCTGATGCCGTAATAGGATCTCCATTAGACCACTTAAGATCTGGTTTTAACTTGAAACGCCAAACGATAAAGTCCTCATTCTCCCAGGACTTTGCCACTCGAGGTTCCATCTCCCCATCATCATTGATAATCACAAGCCCTTCAAAGAGATCTCGAGATAGGTGAGACTCGGCAACGCCTTCAATTTTGTGTGGATCCAATGATTGAGGCTCAGTACCATTATTGCGAACTAGACGCTGTTGATCTGCCAACTTAACTCCCTCAGGAACAATTGCAGAAGAGGCTAACTCAACTGAAACTCCCCAAAGCGTAAATCCTACAGCAAGCGGCAGTAATGCCAAACGCCCTTTATAAAAACGATTTTTCTGCTCCATCGTCATATCTCCTTTTAAGACTTTTTTAAATCTCTCTAAATTCTCTCTGAAATATCCTTAAGACCTTGATAACTTACTCTTTATAACTGATTCCTTCTTCCTCGATTCTTCTCTCTTCTCTTCTTTTCTTCTTTTTTTCTTTTTTTCTTTTCTTCTTTTTTTCTTTTCTTCTTTTTTTCTACTTTTCTATCATACTTTTAATATTATGCGCCAATACTAGGTGTACAACACCCTATGCTAATAGCATTAACACTATTTTTAATACTATTTGAATACTATTTGAATACTATTAAAAAAAGCAGCCAAAATGGGGTACTCCATTCAGCTGCTTTTCTACTTGCTCATCGTAAAAACCATGTAATGAATAGATCGATAGATCAATATAGAGATATACCGATATCGACAAAACAAGATAATTAGCGCAATATGATTAGCGATTAACGATTAGTAATTAATGCTCAATAATATACATATCTTTCGTATAAGCATAACCTAGCGGATTGTTAACGCTATAACCGCCCACATAGGGTTTTACTAAACGAGGAGAGACATAGTAGTAGATAGGAACTAATGCACTATCTTCATCAAGAACTCTCTCAGCTTCTTGATATGCTTTTACGCGATCATCTTCTGTCGCTGCGGTAATACTTTTACGCATTGCGGCATCAAATTCATCACTCTTATAGTGAGAGGTATTATTACTACTAGTAGAGAGCATAATATTTAAGAAACTTGATGGCTCATTATAATCAGCACACCAACCTGCTCTCGCCACTTCATAATTCCCTTGATGACGACTATCTAAGAATGTTTTCCACTCTTGATTCTCAAGCTTTACTTCAATGCCGGCATTCTGTTTTAAGATCGATGCCGCGGCGATTGCAACCTTTCTATGCGCCTCAGAAGTATTATAGAGTAGTGTAAATGAGAGCGGATTACCAGGACCATATCCTGCATCTGCTAAGAGTTGTTTTGCCTTCTCATTACGCTCCTTCTGTGTAAGCTGGAACCACTCTGGCTCAATCGCTTCCATATCAACTGTTGAAGGCGGAGTAAAACCGAAGGCCGGCGTCTGTCCTTGTCCCATAACTTTATTTGCAATAATATCGCGATCAAGCGCCAACTTAACAGCTGCTCTTACCCGTGCATCATCAAAAGGTGCTTGCTCATTATTAATTTCATAATAGTAAGTACAGAGTGATGGAGAGATCTTCACCTCATCTGGGATATCACGTTGCAATCTTGAGAAGAGATCTACGGGGATTGCATTATTGGTCATATCCACTTCGCCACTACGATAACGATTCACATCGGTAACCTCTGAAGGGATCGCGAGGAACGTTACTTCATCGATCACAGTCTTATCGTTATCCCAATACTGGTCGTTGCGCTCAAGAACAATACGCTCATTCACCACCCAATCTTTTAATTTATAAGCACCATTACTGACAAAATTCTTCGGTGAAGTCCACTGATTACCATACTCCTCAACAGTTGCACGATGAACAGGAACAGTTGATGTATGCCCTACCAATTTATCAATATAGGGGATCGGCTCACTTAACGTAATTTCAAATGTATGGTCATCTAGAGCACGGACACCTAATGTATCAGGATCTGCTTTACCATTGACAATATCATCGACATTTTCAACATGGGCATATTGAAGATAACTTGCGTAAGGAGATGCGGTGTTTGGATCAACTAAACGTTTCCATGAGTAGACAAAATCTTCCGCAGTTACCGGATCACCATTAGACCATTTCGCATCTTTGCGCAGATTAAAACGCCAAACACGATAATCATCACTCTCCCAAGATTCAGCAACTCCGGGACGGATCTCACCATTAAGGTCAATATTGACAAGACCTTCAAATTGATCGCGCGCTAAGTTTGCCTCCGGCACCCCTTCAATTTTATGAGGATCAAGTGATTGCGGCTCTGCACCATTATTTCGTATCAGTTTCTGCTCTTTATGGAGTTTAGTACCTTCCGGCACCTCTGCCGCAACGGCACCACTTACTGCCATTGTCGCAATTAATGCCGATACTAATAGACTCTTTGCAAATCCTTTTTTCATAATCTCTCCTAACATAGTGATAAAAGTAGGGTCTTAAAAATCCATCAGAATCTATAAGATAAGAATTGCCAAATAAGATTTTCCAATAAAATCTGATTAAACGATAATCTAATCCAATTCTATTTCACCACTTTTATATTTAATTTTTAACATTTTCACTATAGCACGGGATAAAAAAGATAAAAGTATTCCACTTCAAAAGTGTGAACAAATAAGATGCAAACTTCAGAGATTAGATCAATAAATCACAATTAATAAGAGCAAAATCATTATGCAGTAAAAATCGTTCGAAATTTTCAATCAATAGAGCTAACAACTCTAACTACCCCCGCTAATCTCTCTAACCTGCTTTAATAAAAACAGATGGTAGTTTGAGCCAAGGTAAATCTCGGTTCAAATCTTTATACTAATTTATACTGTTTTATCATACTGTCTTATACTACTTAAAGAGGCTTAAACTTAAGAAATAGAATGACAGGATTGTAGGATTGTAGAATTGCAAAACTCTATTAAATAGAGCCAATAAATTCAGATAAAAGGAACTAATGATGAAGATTAACATGAATCTAACCCCCATGAAAAAAGGTCGACTCCTTATTACAACTGTTGCAACCGCTCTTCTTTTAAGCGCATGTGCTCAAGGCGTTGATGCAGCTAAACGATTAGAAAAGTGTGTCATTGATGGCAATCAAAATAATAACTGCGAGCTCTCCACTTTAGAAGGAAGAGACGAGAGTAATAAATAGATAGCATAAATAGATCGGCATAAAAAATCCCTAGCCTCTAAAACTCTACAATAGAATCTTAAAAGCTAGGGATACCCCGTTCCCACCCATATAGAGAATCAGTATATGGTAGTCAATAGTCAAGTGTTACTTGTTCTGTGGCTTTGCCACGGAGTTAACTGTTCTTAACGTTAATTGTTAAAGGATGCATGGTTAATGCTATGACAGTTATCAGTTTTATACTCGCCTTCTCTATATTGCCTAAACTAATTGTACCTTTAAAGTAACTCTGTGCGCCAATTAATTGCTTGGATCTGATTATCAAGCTCTCGCCAAAGTTTAGAGAGCTGATCATACTCCTTGCTCAATGCCTCAACATTTACAACAGAGATAAACTTAATCTCCGACATACTGTAACGATTACTATTTTCTGAAGCTTTGTCGATCATCTGCTGAACAACCTGGCGCTTCTTCATTAAATTTTCTCGCTCAATCAATGCCTCTGAGAGCTTTCTTCTCTCATCAAAATCGGTGGCGATATTGGTCTTATTAATCCGCTCTATAAGCGCCCCTAAGGCATCAATTGCCGCAAAAAGCTCCATCTTTAAAGTTTGTGGGGATAGCGCTGGAGCATCACCTTCTTGCACCTTAATGTTATCGCCTAAACGTGTTATCAACTGTGCAATTTTTGTCTGAAGATCAGCACGGTTATTGAGTGCTTCTCCTAATGTTATCGAGTTCATTTCTATTATCCTTTTTCCCAATCTGTTCCTAGCATTTAAATCGGTAATTTAATCAACATTTAATCGACATTTGATCAACATTTGATTTTGGCTCATATTGATCCACTCTTAACAGGTCTTACGCTCCCTAACGCTCTCTTAACGCCTCTTTAACACGACCAAATGGCTTCATTAAGTAATCAAATACTGTCTTATCGCCTGTTTTAATATCAACAGTTGCGATCATTCCCGGCACAATGGGATACTCATTCCCGCTCTTCTTATCTATAAGAGAATCGGTCTCTGTTAAAATAAAGACGCGATAGTAGAAGACATCAGGCTTTGTCTCATCCTGAATGGTATCAGGAGAGATGACTGTTACCTTGCCATCAAGACCTCCAAAAATAGAGTAATCATATGCTGTAATCTTCACCTTAGCATCTTGCCCTGGGTGAATATAGGCAATATCTCGAGGCGAAATACGTGCTTCAATCAAGAGCTGATCATCTAAAGGGACAATCTGCATCAATTCACCATTAGGAGGTACGACACCTCCTCGAGTCGTTAACATCACATTTTTAACAACGCCACGAACGGGGGAGCGCAAGGTTAAACGTGAAAGAGAATCTTCCCGACCTCGAACCACTGACTCTAATGATTCCGCTTCCGCTTGGACTTTACTCAGCTCTTCACGCGCCTGAACCATATATTCAGAAAGCTTATCTGTAATTTGTGATTCAAGATCGACTACTTGGCGCTGAAGTTTTAAAACATCAACATTACTCGCAGCTCCCTGTTGCGCTAAAGCTTGGGTCAATTGGAGCTCAGATTTTACCAATGCAAGTGACTGCTCCAAACCACGAACAGATTCTTCCAACGCTTTTCTTCTAGTCTCATAAAGACGAGTCTCTGCTTGGATCAACTCAGGAAAAGCATCAAGTTCATCTGGAAAATCTAACTCACTATGATCCACTTCTGCCTCAAGACGCGCAATACTGGCAAGCGCAGCACGATACTTCGCCGCACTCTCCTCAACAGTGGCTTCAGTTTTAGTTAAATCGAGTTGCGCTAAAACCTGCCCTTTATCAACAATATCCCCTTCGCGCACATAAAGATCAGAGATAATTCCCCCTTCCAAGGATTGAATAACCTGCTCACGAGAGGTGGGAACAACTTTTCCAGATCCCGTTGAGACCTCTACAATTTCAGCAAAATAAGCCCACACTATTAGTGCTACCAGTAGCAATAAAAAAGCCCAAATAATACGGGAAGATTTTACTATTTCAGACTCCCCAATATGATCTTTATAACGTCTCTGATCTTCTTCATAATCTAATAATAAAAGATCACGTTTTTCATCGGTTTTACTCATATAAACCTCTTAAATTCTTCTAATACTCGTAGAGAAGATTAGTTTCTATCATTCTAATAGCACTAATCATTTCATAATTATCGCTAAAACTTATCTATTTAGCATGATCGGTTTCTCTACTTAAGACCTACTTCTTCCCCGATAATTGTGCTAGCACTTTCTCTTTAGATCCATCTAATACAATTCGACCATTGTTAATTACAATAATACGATCCATAAGATTTACAACGCTCATCTTATGTGTCGCTACAATCAGAGTTTTTCCAATACTCCAGCCCTCTAATGCCGAGATAAAGCTCTTCTCTGTCACATCATCAAGCGCCGAAGTTGGTTCATCTAAGAGCGCAATATGGGGGTTACGAATAAAGAGTCTTGCCAATAACAGGGATTGCTTTTGTCCCCCAGATAGACCATGCCCACCTTCCGCAATAACGTAATCTAAACCTGTTGGTAGTTGACTGATAAAGCTTGCTGCTCCGGTCATATTCAGAGCATGAAGTAGACTCTCATCAGTTGCTAAAGGAGCACCAAAAAGCAGATTTTCTCGAATCGTTCCGTGAAACAATCGGGAATTTTGGCTCATCAATCCTATATCTCGACGCACATCAGCCGGATCAATATGGGACAAACTTACCCCATCGAGCGTCACCACGCCCCCCTTAGGAGTTAACAATCCTGAAAGGACCTGTAAAAGGGTTGACTTTCCGGCACCATTGCGACCTAAAACTGCAATTTTCTCTCCCGCTTTAATCTCTAAATTCTCAATCGTCAATGAAGGTTGTTGACTCTCTGCATGATAGAAAAATTGCGCATTTTTAATCTGATAATGACCGGCGATCGCACTCTTATGAACCCGTTTCTCCCCTGGAGGATGGTCCACCGGAAGCTCCATTAGTTGATTAATCCCTGCTAAAGCGACTTTTGCCTGCTGCCAACGATTTAAAACTTGCGTAATTCCTGCCATAGGTGCAATCATTCTTCCACCTAAAATAGATGCAGCAATAAGAGACCCTGTTGTTAAATCCCCCTCCATCACCATTGGAGCCCCAAATAATACAATCACAGCAAAAGCTGATGTTTGTATACTCTGTGTCCAACTATTGAGGGTACTAATCAAGGAGCGCAGTTGAAGATTAACATCAGCTGAAACAGCATTATAGTTATTCCATTGCGTCTGAAAACGATGTTCTGCTTGCAGTGTCTTAATATCCTCATTGCCCTGTATCGCTTCTACTAACATCGCATTTCTTAATGCCGACTCCCTCATTGCCTGATTAGCAAAAGCACGTAATTTCTTTTGGGCTAAAATTCCAGGTAGAACCATCAAGATAACAGCACCAATAGGAATCCAAACTAAAGATCCCGCGATATACCAAAAGACAAAACAGAAAAGAAAGAAGAACGGCATATCAGCAAATGCTGTAACAGTGGTTGATGTTAACAATTCACGAACGCTGTCTAACTCTCTTACTTGAGAGATAAATGTCCCGGTCGATTTAGGTCGGTGCATATTATTGATACGCAACACATGACCAAATACACGATCTGAAATGCGCATATCTGCCCTTTTCCCTAAAAGATCGGTTACTCTCGTCCGCAATTTTCGCATAATAAAGCCAAAAATAATGGCAACTAAAACACCACTAAAGAGAACATAAAGCGTGGGATAAGATTCAGCTGGAATAACCCTATCATAAACTTGTCGAGTAAAGAGAATCCCCGCTAATGCTAATACGTTCACAACAAAAGAAGCAATAAAGATATGGCTATAGGGCTTCCAATCTTTTATGACAATTTTTCTAAACCAACTGCGATCATGAGGTTTAACATACTCATCAACCCTTGCATCCCTAACGGTATGTGTTGGTCTTAAAACAACAGCTAATATGACATTCTCTAAAAGGTCTTTTCTACTAATTCGACTCTTCAGACCCCCATCACCACTATAAGTAATACCGAGGTCACCATCTTTATCGATCGCATCAATAACACCGATCTGACCCTCTTTTAGCTGAACAACTAAGGGTAAACGCCAGACAGACAGTTCAGAGTCCTCTAATTTTATAACACTAAAACTCAAGCCCGCCTGACGAGCAATACTTCGCAATACATCACTAACCGGTCTATCGCTGAGCCAGTGGCTTGTCAATAAGATATTCTCTTTCGAACACTCTATACGATAATGCTTAGCCACCATTAAAATGGCTTCAATCCATGAACCATAATCTCGATTATCTGGTTCACTAACTGTTTCCTCGACTTCTTCCGTTACTGCTTCAATATTTTCGTTCTTGTTCACAAATTTACTTCCAATATTAATAATTAATTCCGAGTGATAGAACAGATCTAAACACAGTCAATTTTATCTTTTATTATACTATTTTGATGAATATCAATATACAATTTATTCAAGATCATCAATAACTCATCTCTTTTTGAGATTTAAATAAAAATAACAAAACAATAAAAAATAAAAATAATTTTTTACATCTGAAAAAGAAAAATCTGCCAATCCTATTAAACATTGACAGATTATAATAATGATATTGATATCAATTATATATTAATTAGTTGCTAATAAGAATTCAATTATCAACGATATTGATTTATACCTAAACTTTTCCCTAATTGGCCTTGATAAAATGCACAATCTAATTGTGCTTGAATGATATCAAGCTGGTTATTGACAACTTCAACCTGAGCCTGATGATATTCTCGCTCAGAATTTAATAGATCAACTAACGTTCTAGTTCCTAATTCTAAATATTGTTTCTTATATAACTCTTTAGTATGTTTAAGATTATCAACACGTTGCATCAAGAGATTTTTCCGCTTATGGAGGTTTTCTAAATTGACTTGGGTATCGCTCAATTTTTGACTCACATCTAATTGAACCTCAGCTTTTTTAGCATCAGCTGATTGAGCTCGATTCGCAGCAGCTCGCTTACTAGCTGACAGCCCTCCCCCTTGATATACCGGCATCGTCACATTAAGACTCACGGTAGAATCAATGCGCGAACCATAACGAGGCGTAGCATTGAGCGCTCTTGAAGCATTTCCTCTCAATGAAATGGTTGGTAGTTCATCTGCTTTTGCCCTTTCAAGCTCAGCAAGCGCCCGTTCAGCTTCCAATTCTGCTACTTGATATGCAGGGATAGCACTCCAATCAGGTGCAACGTCACAAGCTAAAGAGAGACCGGCAGGAAGCGATCCAATCGTTGCATTACTCAATTGGGGCTGACCGATAATAATCCCTAATGTTCTCAAAACTGTTTGATGCTGGGTTGCAACATCTAGCTCTTCAGATAGAACATCATCTAAGCGCGATTTTGCTTGATAAACGTCGGAAAGATTGCTTGCTCCCTTTTCATATCTCTCATCAACTAGCTTTCCTAATGCTGCAATTCTTTGTACTTGATCTTGAGATAACTGCATCAACTTTTTATAACGATCTGCAGCAACAACTGTCAATGCGGCGATATGCATTAGCTCTTCATTCGTCATTGATGTATAAGCTTTTGCCGTCAAATAACTATACTCTGCACTCTTAACTGCACTTGATCTTTTACCAAAATCATAGAGAACTTGCTCTATTTCAAGATTGATATCTTGTAAAAACTCACGATCATAACGATCAGAACGATTACTATCCCTGCGCATTCCAATCCCCCCATTAATTTGAGGGTAATATTTCGATTCCGCAACTGCAATTAACTCCTCTTCGGTACGCTCTTCTCCTTTCGCTTGAGTTACACGAGGGTGAAACAGAATGATTTCTTGAGCAGCATCAACAAGAGTAATGCTACTGCCTCTCTTCTTATAATTCGCCTTCTCATTCTTCTCATCTAACTTTAGCTGATTCGATTTTTGAACTTTCTGCTCTAGTTGTTTCGATAAAGCTAATAATTTTTGCGCTTCTGCACTATCAACCTCTTTTATCTCAATCTCTTGAGAACTAAGTGAAGGGCTATTACTGTTGGCACAAGAAGCTAATATTATACTTCCGAGGATAATAGTTATTCTTTTAACAAAAGGCATACTTTTCATTGGAATCCATTAAAATTGAAACTTGAATCTATAAGGCTCTTTCAATCAATTACTCCCTATAGATTCTGTTATAAATCAAAATCTCTTAGATCGAAGATTATAACTTATTATAGAAAGATATAGTAAAAAGATATAGTAAAATTATTTCCCCATTAATCCCCATAGATACAAACAAATAGAATAGAGTTTACTACTCACATAAAAAAGCTAGATAGATTATTCTCTATCTAGCCCGTCTAAAGTCATTTATCGATATGACTATATGATTTTTACCAAGATTATCGACCCGCCATAATCTCATCAGTTGGGATTTTTGAGATTTCAAGGCCACTCATTGGGGTCCCTAAATTTTTGGAAAGTTGTACTAAAAGCTCAAAATCCTCATAATTTTTAGTCGCTTGCACAATAGCAGATGCAAACTTCTCAGGGTTTTCAGATTTAAAGATACCGGATCCTACAAATACTCCATCAGCACCTAAAAGCATCATTAATACAGCATCAGCGGGTGTTGCAACACCACCTGCCGCATAGTTAACAACCGGTAATCGTCCTAATCGTTTTACCTCTTTCACTAATTCATAAGGTGCTTGATGATCTCGTGCAAAAACCATCAGTTCATCATCAGCCATGTTCACTAACTGGCGAATTTCAGCATTCACTTCACGCATATGACGCACAGCTTCAACAATATTTCCTGTCCCGGGTTCACCCTTAGTTCTAAGCATTTTTGCCCCCTCACCTAAGCGACGTAATGCTTCGCCAAGATTACGGCACCCACAAACAAATGGAACACGATAATCACTCTTTAAAAGATGGTAAACATCATCTGCCGGCGTTAACACCTCACTCTCATCAATATAGTCGATATTCATCGCCTCTAAAATTCTAGCTTCTGCAATATGCCCTATACGAACTTTTGCCATCACAGGAATCGATACTGCTTTCTGGATCGATTCGATTAATGCCGGGTCTGTTGTTCTGGCAACTCCTCCCTCTTTACGAATGTCAGAAGGTACTCGCTCTAATGCCATCACTGCACAGGCACCTGCAGCCTCTGCAATTTTAGCCTCTTCAACATTCACAACATCCATAATCACGCCACGTTTAGGCATTTCGATAAATTGACTCATTTTCTCTCCTTCATAGTAGATATTATATTAAATAGCTTTAAATAGTTATTATCACATGACTGCCAATTACTATCTGATATATGATTTTTATATATTTATTAGTAATTGAAAATATTGTTTATTGCCAACTATTGTTTATTGACAACTATTATTCATGATTAACATCGCCGTTGAATAGCCATTCAATAGTCATTCAATGGGCATTCAACAGCCGATGAAATAGATATATAAGTGGGATATAGATAGAATATTAGATGGAATATATAAATAGTAATAACCACACTTATTCGCCACTTTTATCAAACAATCCCTACAATATAGAACTTTTTCAATCTATAAAAGAGCCATTTGGATGAGTTTATACCCATCCATTTAAAGCTGACCTAATCTCTGGTAAATTAAACAGTAAAGAAGGAGATTATTTTTAATAAATGATCTCCAAAATAAGAAGAGATCCCGCCTCTCGCCTCTCCCTCAATGACAATTTAATTGTCAAATAACTCAAAGAACAATCGCCCCATGCATTTTGACATCAAAAGAAATAGCAAAAAACCTCTCTATCAACAAATCATCGAATCTATCGAAGAAGCCTTAATAGCAGGAAAAATATTACCGGGAGAGAAACTCCCTTCCGAAAGAGAACTTAGCCAATTCTTTTCTGTCAATCGATCGACTGTTGTAAGAGCAATGGAAGAACTTCATGAACGTCGCCTTATTATCCGAAAAGTAGGCTCCGGCACCTATATTAATCCACAGAAGTGGGGTCAATTTTCAAAACCGAGATTACAGTGGAATGGCCCATTTAATAGAGAGATCTTCCAACCAAAAGTGAAATATGATCTCACAAATGGCGATCTTCCAATAGAACTCTACCCTTCTCTTCAGCTTCCTGAAATTGATTGGCAATTGCTATTAAATGCCGAGCGAGAGCAAGAATCGATGAGGCTCGGTACAAGAGACTTAAGATCTGCAGTTCAACGTTATCTTAAAAGAAGCCACCAATGGGAAGTGCCTATTGAGGAGATTATGATTACCTCAGGCACACAGCAAGCGCTCTCACTTATAGCGCTTGGACTCTTAAAAAGTGGAGATTCTATCGCTATTGAAAATCCATCCTATTTCTACTCGCTCTCCATCTTTCAAGCTTTAGGTATTCGAATATATGGGATCCCCATGGACCAAGAAGGTGTCATCATTTCAAAGCTTGATCAATTACTCTATAAACATAGAATCAAGATGATCTTCATCAATCCTATTTTTCATAATCCTACAGGTCGAGTCATATCGTCTCAAAGAAGAGAAGCATTAATAGCTTATTGTCATCGAAAACAACTACCGATTGTCGAAGATGATGCTTATGGTCAATTAACATTCTACAACTATATCGACAATCGACCGCTAAAAATGACAGATAAAAATCATAATATATTTTATTTAGGCTCTCTCTCAAAGTATCTAGGAAGATCAATTCGTATAGGTTGGATGGTTGCGCCCCGTTCTATCATCGAAAACTTAGCCAATATCCGGCAACAGCTTGATTCAGGCTTAAGCTCCCTTCCACAATATATGGCAGAGTATTATCTTGAACATTATGCAAATCAGCATGAGTTAAAATTACAGCAAGCTCTAAAAATAAGAGCAGATCGCCTTGTCAATTGGCTCGATAAAAACTTAACTGATCTTATAACTTATCAGATCCCTCAAGGAGGATTTCACCTCTATGCAACACTAAAATCGAAAAGCTCACAAAAACTGGTAGAAAAAAGATTATCAGAACTCAAAATAAAAGGGATTCAAGATAGTTACTTTGGCGGCGAAGGCTTAGCTTATCGCTTCTCTTTCCCCCACTTCTTGCTCTCGGAATAACCACAAGACTGCAAGTGTTAATGGCAAGATAAAAAGCGTGGGGCTACGATAACTATAAAGAGAATGAAAAGAGAAGATATCAACCCAGACAGTATCACTAAAAATCAGGAAGAGTAAAACACCCAATGTACCTACTAAAAGTGCATAAAATGCTCCTTTTTCACTATAGCCTTTTAGATAAAATCGCCCTAACATCACCGGAAAGTGGGCACTTGCTACCCATGAAAATGCAAGTCCAAAAAGAAAAGCAAGATTCATCTCTCTAAAAAAATAAGCAAGTATCGCGCCAAAAATAAAAATCATTAATACGGCTAAACGAGCAATGATCAGCTGCCAAGCCTCACTTAACTGCTGCTCGGTTTTTAATAATGGTAATAGATCATGAGTCACCGTCGCACTAGCAGCCATGACAATACCAGAGATAACTGCTAATACCGTAATAAGAACCAATATTGCTAAAATCGTTTGAAAGAGACCTCCACCCAATAGAAAAGCTAAATGAAGTAGCGTCATATTTGCCCCTCCTGTTAACTGCTCTCCTTCTAATAAAACTACAGCACCAAATCCAATGATAAGATTAAGAATAAAAAAGATTGCGATCAGTAGCGTTGTTCCTGCCGCTGAAAAGAGTGCAACAGATTGATCTTTAACTGTAAAAAAGCGCATTAAAATATGGGGCAAGCCTAATAAACCTAATAATAATCCTAATATTAATGAGATTTGCTCAATTCCTGAGCTAATAGCGCTACTTGGCATCAAGTAATCAAAAGAGGTAACGGCCGCAACACGCAGAAATAATTCTTCAAATGAGAAATTCACTCTCTTCAAAACTAAAAAGAGCAATGTAAAGGCAAATAGAAATAGTAATAGTGCTTTAATACTTTGAATAAACGTTGTTGCTCTCATGCCCCCTACTAAAACAATAAAAAGTGTTAAAAGAGATATAACTAATAATGCGCTGACAAAGGTTAAATCTAGTAGTAGAGTAAGTAATGCGCTAGCTCCCACCAATTGTACTAACAGATAAAATATCGATATGAGAAGACTTGTCACTCCACTTAAAACTTTTAATCTTCGACTATTAAATGAGGTATTAATTACATCAGAGAAAGTAAAGGCACCAGTAGCTCTTAATTTATCGGAAAAGAAGAGGAGTAATAAAACCCATCCTAGTAGTGTTGCCACTGCATAGAAGAGAGAATCCATTCCCTGGGTAAAATACATTGCTATCGAGCCCAAAAAAGCTGCTGCAGAAAGATAATCCCCAGCCAGCGCAAATGAGTTTTGCAATACACCTATCGATCGATCAGCTAAAAAATAGCGGGTCACACTTCTACTTTGATGCATCATTATTCCCTGTAGTTCTATAAACTTTATTCATCAACTTCCTATCTCATACTCATTAAGGGATTGGCTATTATCAATCATCCTTTATTTGCAAATCTCTATTTAAAAAATAGAGTAGCGCATAAAAAAGAGCAATAAAAGCCCCCCATAACATCACTACTACACCGCCTAAAATAGAATAAGGGACTCCCCATATAAAATGAGTTGCCATAAATTGTGGCCAAAAGGAGAGACCAATGTAATAGATAATCATTGGAAAAAGGGCAAGAAATGCTAATAAAATTCGATATTGTTTCATTTAAAACGTCATAACATAAAAGGAATTATTGAGATCTACATAAAATATTAGAGCTGAGATATAAAATATGTACCATTATATCAATCTTCGAACTCCAAAATCATCTTAACTCTACTGGAAATTAGCCATAATTTTAAGAGAGCAGCTACTACAGACCTCCTCTAATAATACCAATAAAGTTATTATTTCAATTTTTAGTTTGATATTTTTATAAGTACCGATCTTAAAACAAATAGAAGCTAATGAGTTGCCGGGGCTCACCATCGCATTCTTCCAAAAATCACGTGCCGGCAAGGGGCAATTTCTCAATTGCTGAAACTTCAGGTTACATTGAGTTAATATTTCTACCAAGCTTTTTTCCGGCATCAAAGATGCCGACCGGCGGGCAACACTAGTAATAAGAATGAAATCACCCCGGCATCATAGATGCCGATTGGCGGGCATACACCGGCAAAAAGAGCGATATAGTCGGCTCCCGCCGATCCACAGATCTTCTTAAGAATCATCAAAATGATCCATTGAAACAACAGAGGCTGTTGCGTTGCCGGTCTTCACTATCCCATTCTGCCAAAAAACTGCGTGCCGGCAAGGGGCGATCATTCAATCTCCGAAACATTTCTTATCGTTATAAAAGCTGATGAGTTGCCAGATCTCGCTACCCCGTTCTTCCAGAAATCTCGTGCCGGCAAAGGGCACCGAAGATGCCAACCGGCGGGCATGCACCGGTTAAAAGAATGAAGTAGTGGGTTCCCGCCGCTCCACAAATTCTCTTAAGAATCATAAAGATGATTAGTTGAAATAATTAGTTGAAATAATTAGTTGAAACAACAGAGGCTGCTGCCTTGCCGAAACTTACTATCGCACTCTTCCAAAAATCACGTGCCGGCAAAAGGCATTGAAAATGCCCAAACTGCGGGCATGCACTAGTAATAAGAATGAAGTAGTGGGTTCCCGCAGCTCCACGAACTTTCTTAAGAATAAAAAATCCCGACAAAGAAAAAGCTCCTAGCTAATTAGCTAGGAGCTCTTAAT
>NZ_NEFF01000006.1 GCF_002252045.1 Ignatzschineria sp. F8392
AGAACCACCATCGCCAGCGCCTGGTTTATCACCACCCGTTGAGCCACCATCACCTACACCTGGTTTATCGCCACCTGTAGAACCACCATCACCTACACCTGGTTTATCATCACCCGTTGAGCCACCATCGCCTACGCCTGGTTTATCGCCACTCGTAGAACCACCATCGCCTACGCCTGGTTTATCGCCACCCGTTGAGCCACCATCATCTACACCTGGCTTATCGTCACCGGTAGAACCACCATCGCCTACGCCTGGTTTATCGTCACCGGTAGAACCACCATCGCCTGCGCCTGGTTTATCACCACCCGTAGAACCACCATCACCTACGCCTGGTTTATCATCACCCGTAGAACCACCATCGCCTGCACCTGGTTTATCGCCACCTGTAGAACCACCATCACCTACACCTGGTTTATCGCCACTCGTAGAACCACCATCACCAGCGCCTGGTTTATCGCCACCCGTAGAACCACCTTCAGTTAAAGGTGAGTCTCCATTACTTACCTCTTCTTTCTTTGAAACAGCACCATCACTATCACTACTCGATGATAATGCAGCAACAAGCCCACCAGCAGCCACTCCTCCTGCTAAAAGAGGTAACCATGGAATGCCGTTATCATCTTCAAAAAGAACATCCGAATGAATGTCATCATGAAGAACAAAGAAATTCTCAATAACGATGACTTGCCCATTTTTGAGCTTCAAAACAAGGTTATTACCCTCTTGGATAAACTCAGCAACATCGGCACGATATAGTCCTGTGTGAACAACAGAGGCATCATGCAACACAATTTTGGAGCCATTAACGGTCATTTCGTTAGATGATTTTTTATTAACAACTAAGAATGTTGAGCTAGACATAATCTGGAACCTTGATTTTTTAATTACTGAGGAAGGATAATAAATAGGTTTAAAATCGGCATGCTACATACAACTAATGATGAGAGAACACTATTTATCGGCCTAAATTTCGAGCAAAGAAGGGCAACTTAAAGAAGCTACTTCTTTAACTAAGTGTTTTTAAGTGAGTTTAATTATATTTACAAAATAAAGACGAATACTAACCATTATTTATATATTATAGGTGCAATTTTAAATATATTCTATTAATATAAATTAAATTAAAATCATTTAATAATAGCCGACTTATTAGCTAATTTAAAACCAAATATTATTGGGCATTTGAGCTATAGAGTGGCTTTAACGTGTTTTTAATAATAAAAGGTTTACCTTTAAAATCTACGGACAATATATAGTCCTGATAATATTGACCATCATTAACTTGTAAAGTCATATCATAGATAGAACTCTGCCCTAAGCAGTTTTCCACCCGAAAACTATAGTCTCCTGGACTTAAGTAATATTGCTGGTGTTCATTAATTAAATAACTACCCACCTTTTGCCCATTAATATAGAGTTCAATCGGGCAACTACTCTCTGTTAACTGACCGTTACCACCAATTTTTCTATCTCTTTCAACATTTATAAGAAGCTTATCTGAGGATTCACCCTCGAGTGGTGGATGATAATCAATTGCGGCATTAGCGACAGCCAAAAAAACCATAAACACAGAAGTAAAAACCGCTCTAACAATTGACTTTAAAAAAATATTTCTCATAAATTTATATAATAAGCTCGGGCAACATAAAAAAAGCGACATAAAATAACTTGCTCAGTATATATACAGATAATATATGTGTCAATAATCATAAATAATTGTATAGAGCCCAAATACCAGCATTATTAATGGTTTTCAATGTTTTCTATTCCAAAAATAGATTGGCTAATAAAATAAAAAATAATCATATTATAAATACAAAATAAAAGCCTCGTAAGTTTACGAGGCTTCGATAAAATAGACTGTATAGGACTATTAAATATCTAAATTTCCGACCATCTGTGCATTTTCTTCGATAAATTCACGACGAGGTTCAACTTCATCCCCCATCAACATGGTGAAGACTTCATCCGCCTTAACCGCATCTTCAACTTTAACCTGCAGAAGCCTGCGAGAATCTGGATCCATTGTTGTTTCCCATAGCTGCTCGGCATTCATCTCTCCAAGGCCTTTATAGCGGGAGACTTGTTGTCCTTTTTTAGCCTCATCAATCAACCAGTCTAAACCTTGTTTAAAGCCACTAATCTTAAAGCGTTTTTCACCACGCTGCACAAAAGCACCCGGTTGAATAAGCGCGTGTAATTCAGTTGCGAGAATAGCGATCTCTTGATATTCATTTGAGTTAATAAAGCGAGCATCAATGAGATATTTATCAGTGATATTGTAACGCTCACCCAAAATAGTGATCTCTTTTGCTTCAGGATTTGCAACTACTCGGTAATTTACTGCCCCTTCAGAGATATCTCGTTGTAACTCTGTCTCTAACATCTTAGCCCAATCAGCGGCATCGGCTGTCGCTAGCATCTCTTCTGTTAATGCCGGCATTTCAAGTAGATGATAGAGAACCTCTTCCGGCACCCGATGTCCAATACGATGAATAATATGTTCAACCTTCATCAGTTGCTTCGCTAGAGACTCCATCACAACAGAAGAGATTGCCGGCGCATCACTACTTGGATGCATAGAACCATTCTCTAAAGCAGTATTTAAGAAGTAGAGAGCTAATTCATTATCATCTTTAATATAGGTCTCTTGTCTTCCCCGCTTAACTTTATAAAGCGGTGGTTGTGCAATATAGATATGACCACGCTCAACAAGCTCACGCATTTGACGATAGAAGAAAGTCAAAAGAAGTGTACGGATATGTGCACCATCAACGTCAGCATCCGTCATAATAACGATACGGTGATAACGTAACTTATCAGGGTCAAATTCATCACGACCAATTCCGCAACCAAGCGCTGTAATTAGAGTGCCAATCTCGGCAGAACCGATCATTCGATCAAATCTCGCGCGCTCTACGTTTAAGATCTTCCCTTTCAAAGGAAGAATTGCTTGGAATTTACGGCTGCGCCCCTGCTTTGCAGATCCCCCCGCCGAGTCCCCTTCCACAATAAAGAGCTCTGATTTTGCAGGATCTTTTTCTTGACAATCTGCAAGCTTTCCAGGTAATCCTGCGATATCAAGTGCGCTCTTTCTTCGAGTGTTTTCTCTCGCTTTTCTAGCAGCTTCACGCGCCATCGCCGCATCGATAATTTTTGAGGTAATCGCTTTAGCATCTTCAGGACGTTCTAAAAGAAATTCCTCTAAACGCTCTGCTAAGATACTATCAACCACAGGACGCACTTCACTCGAAACTAACTTCTCTTTTGTCTGTGAAGAGAATTTAGGCCCCGGAATCTTCACAGAGATAATTGCCGTTAAACCTTCACGCGCATCATCGCCTGTTGTGGCAACTTTTGTTTTCTTTAAAAGCCCTTCCTCTTGCATATAGCGGTTAAGCGTTCTTGTCATTGCCGCTCTAAAACCGGCAAGATGCGTTCCACCATCACTTTGAGGGATATTATTGGTATAACAGAAAACACTCTCTTGATAACCATCAGTCCATTGAAGAGAGATCTCAACACTAATATTATCTTTTTGACAATTACAATAGAAAATTTGAGGATGGATCTTATTACGGTTTTTGTTAATCAGCTCAACATAGGCCTTAATTCCACCTTCATATTGAAAAACATCTTCTCGATCATCTCGCTCATCACGCAGAGTAATACGAATTCCTGAATTAAGGAATGCAAGCTCTCTTAGCCGCTTATAGAGCGTATCATAATCAAAATCAATATTATTGAAGACCTCTTTACTCGGCTTGAAATAGACCGTCGTTCCCGTTTTATCTGTCTCTCCGATCTCTCTTAAGGGGTAATCAGGATCCCCCAAAGTGTATTCCTGCTCATGAATTTTACCATGTTTATAGATGGTTAATTTCAACTTTGAAGAGAGTGCATTGACAACAGAAACCCCAACACCATGTAGACCGCCGGAGATAGCATTATCTTCAAACTTTCCTCCAGCATGAAGCACCGTCATCACAACCTGCGCTGATGACACCCCTTCCTCAGGATGAATCTCAACAGGAATACCACGGCCGTTATCCGTTACTGTTATAGAATTATCAACATGAATTGTGATGCTGATATCGTCACAATGCCCCGCTAATGCCTCATCAATCGCATTATCAAGAACTTCAAACACCATATGATGAAGACCGGTACCATCATCGGTATCTCCAATATACATTCCAGGGCGCTTACGAACAGCATCTAACCCTCTTAAAACCTTGATACTTGGAGATTGACTTTCAGTTGTCATTCACAATACCTCTTTATTGATTCTGATAAAACTTTTATAAAACTCATAAATCTTTATAAATCTTTATTAACCCTTACGAGTCTCGATAAACCTTTATAGATCTTTATGAGCAATGCAATATCAATTAACAAATTAATAGATATGCAATCTGCTGTTATAAAATTCTATAAAGCCCTATCAAACTCTATAAAGTTTACGTCATACAATTTCGATGCAACTTCAATGCAAATCAATATAAATTCAATACAAGCCTGTTTTCTTAAACCGATCAAAATTGAATGAAAATTTATAAGTCTTTTATAATAATCCTGTAATAATTTCGTAGTAAAGCCCCATAAATTGAGAATAAGAATAAAATTATTTTATGATTCAATTGACAGTAACTTACTACCCATTTTTCCTTGTAATAGCTCTCGATTATACCATTTTTTGCGCAATCCCGTCATTAAGTTGATAGTAACTTCTTTCTGAGATCAGAGTAGGATCGGTTAACTCAGGAAACTCATCTGCCTCTAAGCAAGTCACAAAGAGTTGCGATTTTTGGGCGATTAATTCCTCAAGAAGAATACGTCGCTTCTCTTGATCAAGTTCTGCGGTTAAATCATCCATTAAGAGAATCGTTGAAGCATTTTGAAGTTGCTGATGTAACTGAATTTGTGAAAGCATCAGCGCAATCGTTGCCAGCTTAATTTCACCACGTGATAGATGTTGTGTCACAATTCGTCCATTGCAACGTAGCGTGAAATCTCCTCGATGAGGACCTATCCGAGTAAAGGTCATCTGCCGATCCCGCTCTCTTGCCGTAAAGAGCTCCTCTTGCAATGCCCCTTCTGTAAATCCTGAAAGGTAATCTAAACGCCAAGTGGCATCTTGATCAATAAGCCTTCCTAACAATAGAACAACTGAAGGAGTAATCTCCTCCACAAATCTCCGACGATAACCATTTAATATCTCCCCTGATTCTGCTAATTCCAATTCAATGCTATTTAAAACAGCATTGGAGTAGCCCCCTTTTAGAGCTGCATTGCGTTGAGAGAGTGCCTTATCATAGCGTTGCCAGATACTGTGATAGAGATCGTAATTTTGAAATAATCCCCAATCCATAAATTGCCGGCGAGCTTTCGGCTCTGCCATCAACTGTGTGCCGGTATCAGGCCCTAAAAAGAGCATCGGCAATAGTTTTGCAAGATGAGATCGACGCCGAATATTCTCACCATCTTGGCGAACGATTAACTCCGTTTTTGTTCGCTCAAGCCCTAAGCGAGAAGTCGAGACCCCATCTAAAGAGCGAAGCTCAGCAATAGCGCGAAGATAATCCGCTCCTTCACAGATCGCTTGATTGATACGGGAAGTTCTAAAGGAGTGGGTTTGGGATAAAAAGTAGAGCGCCTCAAGTAGTGAGGTCTTACCTGATGCATTTTTTCCGACAATTAAATTAAATTGCGAGTCAAAATTAAACTTTTGACTCGCTAAATGTCTAAAATTTTCAACTTGTAAAGATTGAATAATCACTCTGAGTTAGAGTCTCATCGGCATAACAACATAACTGACACCATTACTATCTGAGTTCTGAATCAGACAACTTGAGTTAATGGCCGTAAAGCTTAAACGAACCATATCATCATCGAGGGCTTTTAGCGCATCGATCAGATATCCCACATTAAAGGCTGTTGTGAAGGTTTCCCCTTGGTAATTCACCTCAACCTCCTCCTCTGCTTGCTCCTGCTCAGGATTATTAACCTGTAATTTTAGAAGATAATCAGAAACGGTAAAACGAATACCGCGGAATTTATCTTGAGACAAGACGGATGCACGATTAAGCCCTTCGATCAATCCGACCCGATCCGCCACAATAATTTTATCCCCTAATGGAGGAACAACACGCTTATAATCAGGGAACTTGCCATCGATCAGTTTTGTTGTAAAGACAATACTTCCTAGCTCTACACGCAGATGATTTTCGCTGAGCTCTAAATGAACCGGTGCCGATTCATTCTCAATCAGCTTGAGTAACTCTTCGACCCCTTTTCGAGGGATGATCAGCTGCTTTTGCATCTCAGAGCTCTCAGGTAATTGGAGATAAGAGACAGAGAGACGATGCCCATCCGTTGCAACAGCATTGAGCTCTGTATCATTAACATCTAGCAATAGACCATTTAAGAAGTATCGCACATCGGAAACGGCCATAGAGAAAGCAACCTTTTCAATCAGGCGACGAAACTCATTTTTCGGCAGAGTTAAGGTCTTCTCAAACTCTAAATGATCCGATACCGGATACTCATCGACCGGTAAGCAACTTAAGGTAAATCGTGAACGGCCCGCAGTGATAATTGCTCGCAGATTATCAACCTCAATCTGCACTTCAATGCCCTCTGGCAACGCTTTTAAAATATCAAATAGCTTTCTTGCCGGGAATGTAATGGCGCCCTGCTCAACAGGGATATGGGGAAATGAGCAAGTTAACTCAATCTCCAAATCAGTGGTAGTGAGCGTAATCTCATCATCACTCGCAACACATTTAACATTCGCTAAAATGGGAAGCGTCTGCGTTCTATCAATTACACCGATGATCGCCTGCAGAGGCTTCATCAACTGTTCTCTTTGAATAACTAACTTCATAGGTCCTCTTTTAGTCTCTTCTTGGGTGAGCGATAGATATCGACGTTAACCAATATCTTTCTGAAATCGTCTCACATAAGATGTCGCTCACTATTACAGATCTGAAATTTTGCAGATATTGATCTTCAAAATTATAGCATGATATTTAAGAGCTTGCTATTGGTAAAAGCAAGTAGAAATCAGCGATCTCAAGCGATAGCCACTAATTATCTTGCTCTACCAGACTTATCCACAAACTTGTTAACAACCTCATTAATCGCAATTTTTTATTACCATCTTCTATTACCATTTAATAGCCGTGAATTTAACCCTTCATGCCTCAATTCCTTAATGCCTTTATGCCTTAATGTAATGGCTTTCTATAAACCTTCTTTCAAATACCGATCCTTTAAAGTGACATATTGTTTTGCAGAGAGATAGAGCCCTTCAATCTCCTCTTCACTCAATACCTTAATTCTTCGTGCCGGCGCCCCTACCCAGACTTCACCACTTCTCACAACTTTTCCTGGCGCTAAGAGCGCACCAGCCCCTAAAATACTGTGCGGCTCTACCCGTGAACCTTCGAGTAAAATAGCGCGCATACCGATCAAAACCCCATCTCCAATGGTACAACCATGCAACATAGCGCCATGTCCAACTGTGACATCATTACCAATAATAGTAGGATATCCATCAGGAGGATTTGCACCAGGATTGGTCACATGGATTATAGATCCATCCTGAATATTGGTTCGATCACCAATCACAACACGATTAACATCGGCACGAATCACAACTCCCGGCCAGATTGAGACATCTTCTCCTAACGCAACATCACCAATAATGGTTGAACTTGAGTGAACCCAACTCTTCTGCCCTATTTTCGGTGTCATTCCCTCAAATGTAATAATATTCTCTGCCACTAAATTCTCTGCCATTAACCTATCTCCTAGACTACAACTTTTTTACACTTCAATTTTGTACCCATCATCATGAGCACTAAAGAATTCTGATGAACGATCTATTCAGCATCAATCATTAAGTACCGAACATTAAGTACTGATCATTCAGTATCACTATTACGAATGATTATTTAGTGAATGATATTCGTGAATGATCATTGTCATTCTATAACAATTCATTCTATAGTAATTTGAGCAACCAAAAATATTAATAAACGCACCATCGAGCGTTAACAGAAATATTCGATCATCAAAATCATGTATGGAATTATGGAATAGAGAATGAAGAAGAGTGTTACATCCGAAGAGAAGATCTCCCAAAATGAGCAGATTACAACTGAAGAATCATCAACAACTGACCCCTTAGCCCCCCATAGAGCGGCTATCGACAAGATTGATGCAGAAATTTTGCACCTCCTGAATGAACGCGCTAAAGAGGCAAAAGCGATCGGCGATATTAAGATCGCAAGTGGTGATAGTGAAATGTATCGCCCGGAGAGAGAAGCTCAAGTTCTAAAGAGTAAAATGGCAGCAAATCCAGGGCCTATTCCAGATATCGATATTGCCCGTCTCTTTCGCGAGATTATGTCTGTCTGTCTCTCATTAGAGAAACCGCTCAATATTGCTTACTTAGGCCCGGAAGGAACCTTTACTGAAGAGGCAACCATTAAACACTTCGGCGGTGCGGCGAAACGCCTTCCCATTCGAACGATCGATGAGATCTTTCATGCCGTAGAGTCAGGAAAGTTTGATTTTGGTGTTGTTCCCATTGAAAACTCAACGGAAGGAGCAGTGAATCAGACTCTCGACTGCTTCCCCACCTCAAATGTCTATATCTGTGGTGAAACAGAGTTAAAGATCCACCAAAACTTAATGTCCCATGAATCTGAGCTACAATCGATCAAGACTGTTTATGCTCATCCACAATCCTTAGCTCAATGTCGCTCCTGGCTCGATGAGTATCTTCCTCATGCAGAGCGTATCGCTACAAACTCCAATGCCGGTGCAGTTCAACGCGCCAATAACGAATCGGGAACTGCAGCCTTAGGAGGGAAGCAAGCGGCTGAAGTCTACGGCGTCCCCATATTGGAAAAAAATATTGAAGATAATCTCACCAATAGTACGCGGTTTCTAATTATCGGCACAAAACGTATCCCACCAAGTGGTAATGATAAGACAACGATACTTGTCTCGGCCAATGATCGCCCCGGCTTGTTGCTCCATCTAATTGCGCCACTCTCAAAGTACAATATTACAATGACACGCATTGAGTCCCGCCCCTCTAAAAATAGCAATTGGAGCTATATCTTCTTTATCGATGTTTTAGGACATTTTGAGGAACATGGCTTAAAATTAGCTTTAAAAGAGATTGAAGAGGTCTCCTCTTTCTTTAAGGTATTGGGATCCTATCCCGTTGCTCTCTACTGATAACAGTAAGCTCAATTAGTTCGATAGAGGGAATAGATATAGAGGAGATAGATAAATAGCCCATGGTAAATAGATATCTATCAATTGCTGGTTTCAATAAACTGAAATCTTCATAATGATAGAATAGTAAGCAGTTATAGTAAAAATTTAGCGTGAAGGTCGGTACTTACCGGCCTTTTTGATCTTTTAGATTTTCCTCTTATCACCCTATCAACTCTTCCCGAAAGGGCGTTGTATTACAATAAGGAATACTTCATGGAAAAAATTTCACTTCCTAAACCAGATATTGTCTTTATCAAAAATCTTCAACTCGATATCATTATCGGCATCTATCCCCATGAACGCACGAACCCTCAACCCATTACCCTCAATCTTGAGATGGAATGGAATAACCGCCCTGCAGCAAATAGTGATGATATTACTCTGACGCTCGACTATGAAAAGGTGAGTAATTACATTAAAGATTTTGCCAAAAACTCCTCCTTTCAACTCGTAGAGACCTTTACTGAACTATTAGCTAAAAAACTGATCGAAGAATTTAATATTCCGGCATTAACGATCGAGCTCAATAAGCTTCAAGCAATTGAACAGACAGATGCTGTCGGCGTTAAGATCTACCGAGAAAAAGGGCACTATCTCACCGCGGCGCTCAGCGAGTAGAAAACTCGCCATCATTAACAGTAAATAATTCACAGTAAATAAAAATAAAATAGACAAAATAAGCACAATAAACACAATAAAGAGGCTCATTTTTCAATGAGCCTCCTAATATGCAATCTGGCGATTTATTAACGTTATTTCTTATCGTTAACGTTTATAACGCGTAATATCGAGTCCTTCAGTGCTGATCTCAGGTGTTTCGCCTGCAATCAAATCACTCACATAACGACCACATCCTGCCGCCATGGTCCAACCTAGCGTTCCGTGACCGATATTTAAGAAGAGATTATCATATTTTGCACGACCTAAAATAGGCGTTCCATCAGGTGTTGCCGGTCTTAAACCGGTCCAGAAAATCCCCTCTGGAATATCTCCCCCTTCTGGATAGAGATCTTTTGTCACAAACTCCAATGTCTCGCGACGACGAGGATCAAGACTCAAGTCATACCCCATTACTTCTGCCATACCGCCGACACGAATACGCTCATCAAAACGGGTGATCGCAATTTTATAAGTCTCATCTAAAATTGTAGACTTAGGCGCCATATCAGGATTTGTGATAGGGATTGTGAGCGAATATCCTTTCAAAGGATAAACAGGAATCTCAATACCGATCGGCGCTAACTTCTCTGCACCATAACTTCCTAAACAGACCGCATAAGCATCTGCCGTTAAGCGCTCACCATCAACAATAACGCCGGTTACTTTCTTCCCATCGACTTCGATCTTATCCACAATCGAGCCAAACTTAAATTCTACACCTAATGCTTTAGCTTTCTCTGCAAGGCGACTTGTGTAGAGGTAGCAATCTCCCGTTTCATCATTAGGAAGACGTAATCCGCCTGCCAACTTATCAACGGTCTTCGCTAATGCAGGTTCTACCGCAACAATACCATCACGATCGAGAACTTCATAAGGGACATTAAACTCTTCTAATACCGCGATATCGCTCTTAATCGCTTCCATCTGTTTTTCTGTTCTTAAGAGCTGAGTTGTTCCCAAAGTTCTCTCTTCATAATGAAGATCGATCTCCGCGCGCAATGCTTTTAAGCAATCACGGCTATACTCAGAGATCCGCACCATACGCGCCTTATTGATCGCATAACTCTTCTCATTACAATTTAAGAAGAGATCCCACATCCACTTATACTGCTTCAAACTAGAAGTTGGACGAATTGCCAAAGGTGCATGCTTACTCTGCATAAGCCATTTAATCGCTTTCATTGGGATTCCCGGCGCCGCCCATGGGGATGCATAACCCGGTGAGATCTGCCCCGCATTACCGTAGCTTGTTTCGAGTCCTGCGCCATCCTGTCGATCAACAACGGTGACTTTAAAACCTTTTTTAGCTAAAAAATATGCGAGTGAGGTGCCAACAGCACCGCTTCCTAATACCAATACTTGCATGATTACATGCCCCTCCTAGGCTCTAGTAAATACGCTTTGACTTTCATCTTTCTCTTTTTATGCTTATAATAATCTCTTTTTGAGATACTACATACATAATGCTTTTGTGAAGAGATCATTATACAGAGTTCTCAAAATTAGCTTAAAAATTTGCCGTAATAGTTGACTTAAGCCTATGAACAAAAGCTAGCTGTTGTGCGCTATTTCCCACAATTTTAGGAATTCTGATCAATGTCTTTTGATACATTATTAACCGCTTTTCAAACAATCCTTTGGGACTATCTGCTAGTCTACCTGCTTTGTGGTACCGGGATTCTCTACACCTTTCTCCTAAAAGGGATTCAGGTTCGAAAATTTAAGAGCGCCCTAAAGACCTTAATTGCCAAGTTCTCCCTCTCAGGAAAACGAGCAGATAAGAAGGGAATGAGCTCATTTCAAGCGGTATCAACCGCCATTGCAGGACAGGTAGGAACGGGGAATCTCGCAGGACCGGCAACAGCAATTATCGCCGGTGGGCCAGGAGCCCTCTTCTGGATGTGGGTCTCCTCCTTTTTTGGAATGGCGACCATCTATGCAGAAGCCATTTTAGCGCAAAAATATCGCACCTATGATCGTACAGGACAGATTGTAGGAGGCCCTGCTTACTATATTGAGAAAGGGTTAGGTATCAAATGGCTTGCCATTCTCTTTGCCATCTTCATCATTCTGGCGCTCGGCATTATTGGCAATATGGTGCAGTCAAACTCGATTGCATCGGCCTTTGAAAAGTCACTCTCGATTCCCACTTGGATCACGGCACTTGTAGTTTCACTGCTCGTTGCCTTCGTTATTATTGGTGGGATTCGCAATATTGCCGCCTTTACTGAAAAAGTTGTCCCTTCAATGGCCTTCTTCTACCTTCTAGGAGCTATCATCGTCTTAGGCCTCAATTATCAATATATCTTCCCGGCATTAAAGATGATTGTTATTGCCGCTTTCAATCCTGAAGCGGTTTTAGGAGGTGGTGCTGGAATTGCGATTCAGCAAGCAATGCGCTTAGGTATTGCACGAGGGCTCTTCTCAAATGAAGCGGGAATGGGTTCAACCCCTCATGCTCATGCAGTAGCAAAGGTTAAAACGCCCGAAGAGCAAGGTTATATTGCCATGATGGGGGTCTTTGTTGTCGGCATTATCGTAACTCTGACAGGTCTTGTGATTATTACCTCAGGGATACGAGGCTGGGAAGCCTCAATGAGTGACAATCCCTCCTTTCTCTCCTTCTTTGACGGTCACGGTACCGGCATTACCATCACCCAATATGCCTATGAGATGGTATTTGGCTCTATCGGAGGCATCTTTATCGCAATCTCCCTACTCTTTTTTGCCTTCTCAACCATTATTGGCTGGTACTACTATGCCGAAACAAATGTTCGCTATCTCTTTAAGAGTCGCGCAGCGGTTCCCATCTTTCAATTGATTGCTGTTATCGGTATCTTCTGTGCAGCCTTTATCCATGTCGATATTGTCTGGCAGATGGCGGATCTCTTTAACGGTTTAATGGTGCTTCCTAATATCACAGCACTCCTACTTCTTGCGCCCATAGTGGTCCTCGAAACAACAGGGCTTGCTTGGCACAATATCCCACTATTTGGGAAATTGGGTAAAAAGAAAATATAAAAAAGAAGCGTACAGAGAACAACAAATAGGAACAATGAATAAGAGCAACGAATAAGAAAGAGAGAGAGAGATTGAGATCTTGATCATCGCTGTTGCAAAATAAATCAGAGGATCTATTATCAGTAATAAGTTTTCGTCCCGCTTTTACCACCTAGAAGGATATTAAATATGAAACCTCTCTCTATCGGCTTAGTCGCCCACGATGCAAAGAAAAAGCTCTTAGTCGATTGGATCGGAGATTATCTCCCCTACTTTAGACAACATAATCTCTACGCAACAGGAACTACCGGATCCCATATTTTAGAGGCGTATCCCGATCTCTCTTTAACAAGATTGAAGAGCGGTCCTCTCGGAGGCGACCAACAATTAGGATCAATGATCTGTACTGATAAACTCGATATGTTGATCTTCTTTACAGATGCCTTAACGCCAATGCCCCATGATGTTGATGTTAAAGCATTGATTCGCCTCTCAACGCTCTACAATATTCCGATTGCTTGTAATACCGCAACGGCAAGCCTCTTGATGCAAGCAGTCTTAATCGACAATGATTACGATCATCAATTAGAAGATCAGAATCACTAGTTACGATATGCGCATTGGGTGCACATTGGGGCGTAAGCCCCTTTTTTAAGAGTAATCAATCGCTCAAAAGAGAAGAAACATCATCATAAAAAGCGCTATTTGAATGGTAGGGTCATCATCTTTAATGATCATTGACTCTACCGTTCGATAGCGCTTCTTTTATTGACGACTCACGAGAGAATTCTTTCAGACAAGTCGATCAGTCATAAGTCGATCAATCATCTCCTATTAAGAGAGTGCATGAAAGAGAAAGTTTTAATAGAGTCCCGGCTGTGGCAAGAGTGCTTTAATGGTAGATATCACACCTAACCCTAGCTCCCGCATCATCTTACTCAATGGATCCTCTTTCTCTGTAAAATCGATCAATGCCGGCGCTTGCCACTCTCTAGCCACTGAAGCGGCTGAACCTAAACCATCGATCAATCCTAGGGAGAGCGCCTGCTCTCCATTCCAAACAAGACCACTATAGAGTAGCGGATTATCAGCATCTTTTAATCGAGAACCGCGCCCCTCTTTCACTGCGGTAATAAATTGTTGATGGACACCATCGAGTACCTCTTTCCAAAACTCTGTCTCAACAGGATTTTGGGGTGAAAAGGGATCGAGAAAAGCTTTATATTCACCTGATGTATAGAGCCTACGCTCAATACCGATCTTATCCATCAACTCGACAAAACCAAAGCTCGCCGCAGTCACCCCGATCGATCCCACTAAACTCGCTTTATCTGCATAGATCTGATCTGCAGCAGCCGCAATATAGTAAGCTCCCGAAGCGCCAATATCTTCAATCACGGCAAAAAGCTTCTTATGAGGATAGAGCGCACGAAGACGATTAATCTCATCATAGACATAACCGCTCTGTACCGGAGATCCTCCCCCTGAGTTGATTCGCAATATAATTCCGACAGCTTTGGGATCTTGATAAGCTTTCCCTAGTGCTGATATCAATCTTGCAGCGCTTGCATCACTATTTTCAGCAATAATCCCCTTTAGATCGATTACCGCACTATAACGATCGAGAACACGCCCCTCTGAATCAACCTTAATCGCTCCGCTTTCGATCGATCTTCCGGCAAAAAAGAGTAAGACCATTAATAGAAAGAGGGTACCAAAGAGCAATCGGAAAAAGATGGTCCAACGTCTCTTTCTCCGGGCCTCGACAGTTGCATTGTTGAGGGCATTAGCTAACGCCTCTGTTAAGTGTGAGGAATCAAGGGTTCCTCCTCCATTATTATTATGCCCATGACTATTGCCGCTATGACCTTGTCCGCTCTGATAGCCACCTTCTAGCGCCTCTCGATCTAGCGCTGGAATATGATTGATCGATTCTCTACTCATCTCTTCTCTCCCTATTTGGCAAAAACCCTTACTGCCGAGCAATAAGGGTTCTCTTATCAATTTTGATTCTATCCATCATCGGGCATCAACCTATGATACCGATAACATAATACCGATAACATATTAGTGGCGTGGCAATTTACCTTTGAGTGAGCGCATCATCTTTCTAACACCGCCCCCTTTAAATTGCTTCATCATCCGTTGCATCTGATCAAACTCTTTTAAAAGTTTATGGACTTCTTGAATATTGACACCTGCACCATCAGCGATCCGTTTACGACGTGGCGCTTTAATCAATTTATGATCGGCTCTCTCTGCCGGCGTCATGGAGTTAATAATGGCAATCTTCTGAACAAAGATCTTATCGTCCACTTTCCCTTTAGCTTTCTCCGCAATATCACCCATTCCCGGCAATTTGGTCAGTAACGTATTGATGCCTCCCATATTGAGCATCTGCTCCATCTGTGCTTTGAAGTCATTGAGATCGAGGCCTTCCCCTTTCTTAAATTTCTTCGTGATCCGCTCAGCTTCTTCTCGGTCAACTTTAGCTTCCATCTCTTCAACTAAAGAGAGCACATCTCCCATATCTAAAATACGAGATGCTAGACGATCGGGGTGGAAAGGTTCTAATGCTTCAAGCTTTTCACCAACTCCCAAGAATTTAATAGGCTTTTGGGTAATATGACGAATCGAAAGAGCCGCACCACCACGCGCATCACCATCGATCTTTGTCAGAACAACACCCGTTAAAGGGAGCGCATCATTAAAGGCTTTTGCCGTGTTTGCAGCATCTTGCCCTGTCATACTATCGACGACAAAGAGGGTCTCGATAGGATTGAGCACTTGATGGATCTCTTGAATCTCGGTCATGAGCGTCTCATCAATATGGAGTCGACCTGCGGTATCCACAATTAAGACATCCGCATTCATCAATTTTGCACTCTCTAACGCACGACGCGCAATCTCTTGTGGTTTTTCATCTCCCGTTGAGGGGATAAACTCTGCACCCACCTGCCCAGCCACCTTTCGTAGCTGCTCAATCGCCGCAGGACGATAGACGTCCGCACTCACAACGGCGACTTTTTTACGCTCACGCTCTTTAAGATAACGCGCTAATTTACCAACACTTGTGGTTTTACCCGCCCCTTGAAGACCTGCCATTAATATTACTGCCGGCGGCTGTGTCTGCAGGTTTAAGGTTTCATTACTCTCGCCCATAATATTGATGAGCTCTTCATGAACCACTTTCACAAAAACTTGCCCAGGGTTTAAACTCTCGATCACTTCACGACCAACAGCACGCTCTTTCACCTGGTTAATAAACTCACGAACCACAGGCAACGCAACGTCCGCCTCTAAAAGCGCCATACGGACTTCACGCAGAGCATCTTGAATATTACTCTCTGTTAATCTCGCCTGCCCTCTAAGGGAACGCATTGTTTGTCTTAAACGACCACTTAAATTTTCAAACATAAAAACCCTTTTTAGCTTTTATTTATAATTCTTATCAATTTTCTAGTAAAATCACTGTATAGTTTACTTGATATAGGGACTTCTTTAAAGTTCCCCCTTAGATATAAAAAGGTAAGAATCTTAAGATTATGACATTAGTATCACTCAATATTGGACTCTATCTTTTGTCAGCGTTACTTCTTCTTGCACATCTTTTCAAGAAGGGACAAAAATGGTGGTTGCCTCTCAGTTATATCTCGATCTTCTCGGCACTTGGCTTACATGCAATCTCCTTAAGTTATCAACTATCAATTGGGGATCTTGAAGTCATTAGCGCCATTGAAGCGCTCTCTTTAGCTTCAATCATGATGGTCCTTCTCATCATTCCTTACCTTAAGCGGCACCTCAATACTGCTATTGCTATTATGCTCTTTGCCGGTGCAACACAAATTTTAACCCTATTTGATCATCAAGATGTTGGTTTTAGTACCCCATCTCCTTGGTTAAGCCTCCATATCTTAACCTCTATTATCGCCTATGCGATTTTGCTACTTGCATCCGTACAAGCATTACTACTCTATCTCCGGGATCGAGCATTAAAAAATCGGCGCTCAATCACCCAGAAGTTTCCTCCCATTTTACGTATGGAGCTGCTTCTCTTTAGAATGCTCACCATCGGCTTTATTCTCCTAACAGTCAGCCTTGTAACAAGTTTTGCATTCTTTGATCAATGGTTTTCGCCCCACTTCATTCATAAAACGGTCTTAACCGGGCTTGCATGGATTCTCTATGGTGCTATTTTATGGGCGCATCACTACTATGGTTTACGTGGTCGCCCTGCAGCGAAGTTTATTCTGCTGACAGCGGTCATTCTATTACTAGGAATTACAGGAACACGTCTGATCCAAGAGTTCCTCTTTGCATCTTAATCTTTGCATTTTAACCTTCGTTTATAACTCGATAGATATCCCGACTATGACAAATTCTACCGCTAAAGAACAATCCTTTATTCATCATCTTATTGAGCTTCGTGATCGCCTTATCCGTGCCGGCGCCGGGGTCTTAATTATCTTCTTAGCTCTCATCTACTTCCGTGATGATATCTATAACTTTGTCGCAACACCTCTTCTCAATGTCTTACCAGAAGGGGGGAAAATGATTGCTACCGATGTGATCGCACCCTTTATTGTCCCCATTAAATTAACGCTTTGGGTCTCCTTCTTTATTGCCATCCCTTGGGTGCTCTATCAAGTTTGGGGGTTTGTCGCACCGGGGCTCTATCAACATGAAAAACGAGTGGCGTTTCCCATCATTTTCTCAAGCGTTATTCTCTTCTATACGGGGATGGCATTTGCCTACTACGCCGTTATGCCCATTATGTTTAAGTTTCTCTCAGGGTCTGCGCCATCAGGCGTTGAGATGGCAACAGATATCGGCAAATATCTCTCAACAGTTTTACGCCTCTTCTTCTTCTTCGGAATTGTCTTTGAGATCCCCATTGTTCTCATTATCCTCATCTCTTTACAGATTATTAAAACGGAGAGTCTTGTAAAAAAACGTCCCTACATTATTGTGGGTGTTTTCACCGTTTCTGCCATTGCAACGCCTCCCGATCCCTTCTCAATGATTATCTTTGCAATTGCAGCACTACTTCTCTTTGAATTAGGCCTCTATATCGGTAAACGTATTGAGAAGAAAAGAGCGGCAAAATTAGCAGCAGAAGAGGGCTCTTTTGAGGTTACAAAACATGAGGATTCAGAAGCTTAAAGCCCCTCTCAAGAATGATTTATCTGCTCTTTAATTGAGTAAGAGTGCTATAATTACCCCCATTATAAGAGCGCCTTTATCGATAAAATCACTCCGATTAGGTCGATTAAATGGCACTCTTTATCTTATCTCTCAATCTCTTTTGCCCCCCGATTTCGATAATCGATCGAGTGCATGGCAGAAGATATTGACTATTTAATTCACCTTTTAAACTGGATAATGTGATCTATTATTATGGTTAAAACTCGCTTCGCCCCATCTCCAACGGGCTATCTCCATATCGGTGGCGCTAGAACTGCGCTCTTTTCTCATCTCTTTGCCCTTCACAACAAAGGTACAACCGTTTTGCGTATCGAAGATACCGATCTTGAGCGCTCAACACCTGAGGCAGTCGCGGCAATTATGGAGAGTTTAGAATGGTTAGGCTTTCAATATGACGAAGGTCCTTATTACCAAACTAAACGTTTTGATCGCTATAAAGAGGTTGTGGCTGAGCTCTTAGAGAAAGGTCATGCTTACTACTGCTACTGTACGCCTGAAGAGTTAGCAGAGATGCGTGCAAAAGCGGAAGCGAAGAAAGAAAAACCACGTTACGATGGTACGTGGCGCCCTGAGCCGGGCAAGACACTTCCTGAAATCCCAGAAGGTATTAAGCCTGTGGTTCGTTTTAAAAATCCACAAGTCGGCGTAACGAGCTTTACTGATCTCGTTCATGGAAACTTGAGCGTTCAAAATAGTGAGTTAGATGATCTTATTATCGCTCGTAGCGATGGTTCACCCACCTACAACTTCTGCGTTGTTGTTGATGATGTCGATATGGAGATCACCCATGTTATCCGTGGTGATGACCATATCAACAATACCTATCGTCAGGTCAATATCTTCAAAGCATTAGGCAAGCCCGTTCCTCACTTTGCTCATCTTGCGATGATTTTAGGAGATGATGGTCAAAAACTCTCTAAACGTCACGGTGCAGTAGGTGTGATGGAGTATTATGAGCGAGGCTTTCTCCCTGAAGCGGTGATCAACTATCTTGTTCGTCTCGGTTGGTCTCATGGCGATCAAGAGATCTTTACCTTCGAAGAGATGGTTCAATATTTTGATCTAAAAAATGTCTCTAAATCAGCAAGTGCTTTTAATACCTCAAAACTTCTCTGGCTCAATCAACATTATATGATTGAGAAAAATCCAGCAGAATTAGGACAATTGCTCAAGCCATTCTTAGAGAAAATTGGTATCCAAACAGAAACCACACCAGAATTTGATAACTTTCTCACAAAAGCAGTTGAAGCACATGTTAAACGTGCGGAAACATTAGTTGAGCTTGCGGAAATGATTAAATATCTCTTTATCGATGCGATTGAGATCGATGAAGCTGCAAAAGCAAAACAGCTTACGGAAGTCTCAAAACCGGTACTTGAAGAGTTAGTCCGTGTTTTAGGTGATGTCACAGAATGGGAACCTGCAGAGCTTGATGCGGCAGTTAAAACTGTCACGAAAAATCTTGAAGTAGGAATGGGAAAAGTCGGTATGCCACTTCGTACCGCAATCGTTGGGCGCACAAACTCCCCCAACCTTGATGAGACCCTCTATTTAGTCGGCAAAGAGCGAACGCTTGCACGATTAGAAAGAGCGATCAATCTCATTTAAGAATGAAAATTAAGCCATTTTTACATTACTTCTAATAATTTAGATGTGATTTTTGATTTATATTGATTTATACAATTCTTTAAAAGCGATCCTTTAAATAGAGATCGCTTTTTTATTACGCAATATCCCTTTCCACGCTCATTTCTACATTATTTTTTAGTCTACTAGTTAACTCAATAAAATATACTTAATGAATGATCCTTAAGAAGAGCTTCTTGAGTTAGATCTATAAGCTTGTTTTTCATGGGTAGGTGTTGCCGGAAAAGCCAAACATAATTGCTGATTTTTTATCAGTTTAGTTAAATAACTTCGTCGTAATGACTCTGGCTTTCGTTTTAAAAGTTTACCAAGAGATACTAAAGTAACAAACTGATCTTCACAAAGCTGCAATATCAAGTTTTCCATAGTTTCTCTTGCTAAACGCTGCTTACTTCTAGCCTCTTCTGCTATTTCATATAACTGCTTCTTATATTCAGTGGTTAACTTCTCAACATCATCAATAATAGGGAATTCTAATTTGTCACTACAAAACCTGCCATATGAATCTCTCGCCTGAAAACAGGACTCTAAAATTTCCGATCTACTAATTACAGAGCTATCACCATTAATTACAGAGCTGCTATCGCTAATTACAGAGCTATCACCATTAATTACAGAGCTGTTATCGCTAATTACAGAGCTAGAAATAGCTACATTACTAAAAACATCTTCTGGCTTTAAAACTTCTATTCCACTTAAAGTATAAACAGCACCTCTCCCCCCAGTACTATTCAAAAAACCCTCTTTTACCAGATGTTGCAAATTACGGGAGATATCAACAGAATGATTTGTACTAATTGATTGTAAACGTGTATGTGTGACAACACCTTCAATCTTAGCGATCGCTAAAGCAACCCTCTCTTCTTCATTTAATAATGTAAATTTCTCACCGAACTGAACCATTAACTGCTGCATTGTATCTTGAGGAAACAGATCTACCATTGTTAATTCTAATAGGGTTTGATTATTAGGCTCCCTTTTTTCAAGCAAGTAAGGAGGAAGCCAATGTTGAGATTGCCAACCAGATAATATTTTAGGAACACCAGACCCTGCTTGCTCTCCAACATTGATTAATCGAAACATTTGATGCAGTTTTCGATTACGACAATCTGACTCACCTCCTTGTAGAGCAACTTTCAAAGGAACTCTCATTAATCCTGGATTACGGAAAACAAACATATCAGGTCGTTTTACAATTAAAACAGAAGCACGATCGCTATAGTCAGCATGAACAATAGAGTTAACCAGCGCCTCTCTCAAAGCAATATGAATCGGTGTATCTTCTTGCCGAATACCATCTTTTAATGCAAATGGTATTTTTAAATCCTGAACAAGCTTAGAGTAAACTTTTCTATAAAAATCATAAAGATTCCCACTCCATGAACCATCTGGAACAACTCTATCTATCCAGCGAGTTTCTGTTTGCGCGCGAGGCCATTCTTGATAATCAATCATATAATTAGGAAAGACCTCACTAATCACATGATGCATTCCAAACATTAGTAAACCTGCTCTTGTTAACCCCTCCTCTCCTGTTTCACGATTAATCCCATATGCACCAATGCGCCGTAAAAACTCAAGATTCCCTAAATCATTCAATTCCGCATGGGGCTTTAAGTTACTATAACGCTGTCGATAGGACTTCAATGACTCCATTGCTATGTCATCAATCCCATAGTGTACTAAAATCTGATCATCTCGAATATCAACCTGTTCTGCCAACATTCTTTTTACAGACTCATCGTCTAGTCTATAATCACCTTCATTTTGTCTTATATATGTATTATTGAGCGGGTTATTATTTAAATAGATGGGTTGCTGTTTCCTTGAGGCTCTTGGAACTGCAATAAAGAGCAACTGCTTACCCCCAATCTCCACCTCCCGAACATATTTATCTGACAATATATTTTTATTAACTTTTGAGCCATTATTAATGGTGTTAAAAAAATCAGATCGTGCTTGATGAATATTATCTATCCCTTGAATATCAAACAAACCAGAAGGTAACTCTTTTACCCCAAGAATAATAATTCCACCATTAGTATTAGCAAATGCACTATAAGTTTCCCACAATGAATTAGGGACTCGCCCCTTACCATCCTTTCCTAATGCTAACTTACATTCTATATCAATGTCTTCTTGTAAATTATCAAGTCCCGCATCAATGAGTTGATCCATCTTCTGAATAATCAAATTCATATCTACACTTCTTTCAGTTAAAGGTGATTAGTTATAAAAATAGATAGTTATTCCCCTTTCCTAGCCGCTTCATCTAACTGATCTAAAAACTTGAGCTTATCACCAATTTGTCGCTCTAATCCTCGATCTGTTGGGTGATACCACCTCATCTCATCCATGCCTTCAGGGAAATAGCGTTCGCCGGCAGCATAAGCGTTGGGCTCATCATGTGCATAACGGTAATGTTGCCCATGCCCGAGATCTGCCATCAATTTTGTTGGCGCATTACGAAGATGAAGGGGAACTGGTCGCGTCTGATCAGCTGCAACAAATTGCCTCGCTCTCTTAAAAGCCATATAACCTGCATTCGATTTTGCAGCACAGGCTAGATAGATTGCCGCTTGTGCTAAAGCAAGATCCCCTTCAGGACTTCCTAATCGCTCGTAAGTGGTTAATGCATCTGTGGCGATCTGTATCCCTCTAGGATCTGCAAGACCAACATCTTCCCAAGCAATCATCAGGATTCTTCGCCCAAGATAGCGAGGATCGACACCACCTTCCATCATCAACGAGAACCAATAGAGCGCAGCATCTGGATCAGAACCTCGAATCGACTTATGAAGCGCGGAGATCTGATCATAGAAATAGTCGCCCCCTTTATCAAAGCGCTTCGGCTGATTCGATAAGATCCGATCAACTAAGGGGCGACCAATCTCATACAGCTCATCATTTTTAGCCACTACAAGCAGCTGTTGAAGAAGATTCAATAACCGCCGGCCATCACCGCTGGCATACTCAACTAAACGCTCTGTTGCCGCTTCATCAAGCTGATATTGCGGATAATAACGGTTTAAAGCACGCTCAATTAAACGCTTTTGCGCCTCATCATCAAGTGGCGCGAGAAGATAGACTGATGCGCGCGACAAGAGCGCTTGATTGATTTCAAATGAGGGATTCTCTGTAGTGGCGCCAATAAAGGTGACAAGACCAGATTCTACAAAGGGGAGTAAGGCATCCTGTTGTCCCTTATTAAAACGATGAATCTCATCGATAAAGAGGATCGTTCTTCGCCCTTGAAGCTGATAGCTTTCAGCCTCTTTTATCGCTTCCCGAATCTCTTTTACCCCTGAAAAGACGGCTGAAAGGGAGATAAATGCTGCATCAAACTCTTCGGCGATCAGATTTGCTAATGTCGTCTTTCCAACGCCCGGTGGGCCCCAAAAGATCATTGAATGGGGTATTCCGCTACGGAAAGCTTCATAGAGTGGCTTTCCCTCACCTAAAAGCGCATCTTGCCCAACGACTTCCGCTAAAGTTTGTGGCCGCGCTAAATCAGCTAGAGGGGAGAATTGTAACTTTGTCTCCTCTGCTAAGTCAGAAAAGAGATCTTTCATCTATCTTATTCCATCCCATTACATTTTATGATATTTCATAACGCTTCATGATACTTCATGGCACTTAATGACATTCATTGGTGCACTTTTGAATAGGCCTCTCTTACTTCGTCTCATCGATCACATCGACATCAGCAGGAATTGTGAAATCGAAGCGAGAAGCGGGGATCTCTCTATTTTCTTGAACACGTTTCATCACAAAAGAGATCTTTTGACCCGTAACATCCTCCACATTGAAGGAGTAGATTTTACGATTTGCAAAGATGACCTGAATATCTTTCACCTCTAAGTCAGAATGCCCCATTTTAGGAGTTAAGAGATACTCTCGGCGATCTCTCACTGTCTTAATATCAAAATATTGATCCAAAGGATCAGAACTCAAGAGGATCTGCAAGACAGGATTATTGAGCACTTCAGAGAGAGGCTTAATAATTACCTGCATTAAATCGACATCGTAAAACCAAAATTTTTTGCCATTACTAATTAAAATTTGTTGATAAGGCTTTTGGTAATCGAAGAGAAATTTAGGGGATGATGTTTGCGCTTTTTGATCCTTTTTCGAGGATAATTGTTGCTCTTTTTCTGTTAATGCCCGATTATTTTTCTCAACGATCAATTCACCGATAGTTGTATCAACACGATCTTTAGTGATAATCTCTTGTGTGAAATTGGCCTCGAGCGTCTCTAGATCCTGAAAATAATCGACTATAAACTTCTGATTTGCCAAAGTTATTGTTGGGGATAGAAGAAGACTCAAGGGAAGAATCCATTGTAAAAGTCGTTTTGTCATCGCTGATTGCCTCAGGTTAATTTTGCAAAGTTTTAGATCACTGAATTATAACAGATTGCCCTTTACTATAGAATGTATCCTCATTGGCATACTGTTTGATCCATCATTATCGAGGATCATCGTGCGCTTTAGTGCTTATCAATGCTCTAAACGCACATTTTAGAAATACCAACCCTAATGGAGAAGTATCTTCATATCGCTATTGGTATCCTCTTTGGTTCCTATTTGGATACTCTCTAGAAATTTTTGAGATAACCGTTAGAGATACTTCTTAGAGATATTTTTCGATTAGGGTATTGAGACAGAAGCCTTCTACTAGAAGGAGAATTGATTGAAAAATCGTTATTTTAGATATAGGAGTTACCCCTAATGATCAGCTCAAACATGATTTCGTTTGATGTGTACGCTACGATCGTCATTGCTTGTTTAACCTTGCTTCTTGGTCGTGTTGTCGTCGCAAAAATCCCCCTCCTCGATCGTTTTACAATTCCAAGCCCTGTTGCTGGTGGATTGATTATTGCATTTACGATCTTAATCTTAAAAACTGTCTTCGACTTTGAAATCAAGTTCGATACAGCATTACAAACGCCATTAATGTTGATGTTCTTTGCAACAATCGGTCTTAATGCAAACTTCAAAAGCCTCCTCTCAGGGGGTGTCTCTCTCTTAATCTTCCTCTTTGTCGTAATCATCTTCCTCTTAATTCAAAGTGGTGTTGGTATCGGCTTAGCAAAAGCACTGGGTATTGATCCACTGATGGGGCTTCTCGCCGGTTCTGTAACATTAGCAGGTGGCCATGGAACAGGCGCCGCTTGGGGCGAAGTATTCTCTAAAGAATATGGCTTTACCAATGCAACAGAGATTGCAATGGCCTGTGCGACCTTTGGCCTTGTCTTAGGAGGCTTAGTCGGTGGTCCTGTAGCGCGCATGCTCCTTCGTAAACGCCAAATGAATCTTGATACAACCATTATGGGGAAAGATCAAGATAAGGAAGCATCTGATGATATCACTGCATTTGAGCAGCCTCGCGCAAGTCGTCGTATTACTTCAAATGCATTGATTGAGACCATCACCATGATTCTTATCTCAATCACTTTAGGAACGATCATCTCTGATGCGCTCAACGGCACGAAATTTGCACTTCCTACCTTCGTTTGCGTCCTCTTCGTGGGTGTGATTATCAATAACATTCTCTCACTAATCAGTGATCAAATTATCTTTGAGCGCTCGGTCTCTATCGTTGGAAACGTCAGCCTCTCTCTCTTCCTTGCTATGGCATTGATGAGTCTTAAATTGTGGGAGCTTAAATCGCTTGCGATTCCAATGATCATTATCCTTGCGGTACAAGCGATTATCATGGCGCTTTATGCAATCTTCATCACCTACAATGTAATGGGTCGCGGTTTAGATGGAGCTGTTTTTGCAGCAGGTCACTGTGGATTTGGTCTTGGGGCAACGCCTACAGCTATTGCTAATATGCAAGCGGTGACAGAGCGTTTTGGCCCTTCAACAAAAGCCTTCTTAGTAGTACCGATGGTAGGGGCATTCTTTATCGATATCGTCAATGCGATTGTCATTAAACTCTATCTTATGACACCACTCTTCCCACAAGTTGCCTCTGCAACTGTCGGTAGCTAATCGATAGAACGCTAACGTGTTGAAATGTTAATAGAGATAAGAGATTAACAAAACTCACAAAACCGATCGCTAAAGGGCAATCAGCAAGAAAAAGAGCTATAGATTAATGGAGAGCTTCAAATTTGAAATCACTCTCTGTTGCTATAGCTCTTTTCTCTTTTCTCTTTTCGTCTTATCGTATTGTCATTATAGATATTGATAGCTAGCTAGATAAGATATCGTCAGTCATGAAAAAGAGGTTCTCTCTAAGATTGAATCTCCAAAATCGATAAGAGCTCTTCAAAATGATCGATCACATAGGTAGGATTCTCTTCTGAAATGAGCCGTCCAAAGTTATAACCATAAGTGAGACCAACTGTTGCAACACCTGCCTCTTTTGCCGACTCAATATCATTGCGGGAGTCTCCTACAAAAAGAAGCTCTTCGCGGTAAAGCCCAAAAACCCCCAATGTCTGATAGATCGGTGCCGGATGCGGCTTTCTGGCAGTGACATCATCGGCGCCTAAAACAAGGTCAAAAAGTGATGTTAAAGAGAGATCTTTCAACAACTGTGGTAAAAAACGTGATGGCTTATTAGTAATCATCGCTAAACGATAGCCCTGCTCTTTCAATGTGGTTAATGTCACACGCACGCCGGGATAGAGTTCACTTCCCTTCTTTAAGACATCAGCATAAAAGCGATTAAAGAGATCATACGCCTCATCAAATTGCGAAAGAGCAGATTCTCCCCCGGCATCTTTAAGCGCGTTCTCCACTAAATTAATAGCGCCATTTCCAATCCAGACCGAGACTTTCTCAAATCCGGCAACAGGATACTCTAAAGTCTTCAACATCAGATCAATCGCTTCTGTTAAGCCTTTAGCACTATTAATCAATGTTCCATCAAGATCAAATGCTACCGCGCTAATTTTTCTACTCATCTTATCCCCTTATAACAATTTACTGATCCTCAACAAGCTCGCTCCATATGAGTTCACTCCACTATTATAGCGATTTCTCAATGAAACGCTTTGAGATCATGATCGAGGCAAAAGCGCTATTAAAATAGCAAAATAACTCAACAAGATTACTAAAAAATCATCAAGATAGTGCTTATCCCCCTCAATATTCACTTAACACCTCGATTTTTAACTCCTATTTAGGTATATTGCCTCAGTGCCGAATCGACAGTTGCGCATCATATCGCACCGATTCAACCGATAAAATATTATTTGGGAGAGAATACAATGCATAATTTACCCCCTTGCCCAGAGTGTCAGATGACACATACCTATACCGATACAGAGTTCTACTTCTGCCCCGACTGTGGTCACGAGTGGCCAGTAAATGCCGAGGTGGTTGAAGAGGAGCAAAAACCGGTAACACGCGATGCTCATGGAACACCACTTCAAGATGGCGATTCGGTGACCGTTATCAAAGATCTCAAAGTTCGTGGCTCTTCAATGGTCGTTAAGCAAGGAACGATGATCAAAGATATCCGTATTATCGATGGTGATCACGATATCGACTGTAAAGTCAACGGTACGAGCTTACAGCTAAAATCAGAGTTTATGAAAAAAGCATAATTGTCACTTATCAAAAAAAGTGGCAACGAAGAAGAGTACTACAGATAGTGCTCTTTTTTTATACCTATCGAAGAAAGAGATAAAAACCCCAAAATATTAAATTATAATGATTTGCAGTATAGGGATATGGAAATATAAAAATGTAGAGATATATTAATATCCTTTTCTTAATATTATCACTTCATTATCAAAGACCTACTTAACAAAAAAACTCAAATCCTCGATAAAAAGGGCGTTAACACTGAAGATAAAGTGAATTTAGATTGTACTTTCAGGCGAGATATCCTACTATGAAATAGTATACTTTTTACTCAACTTTCCACAATACTAAGGAGAATGCTATGTCAGAAAGTATGAAAGCTATGGTCTATTATGGTGAAAATGATCTTCGTTTTGAAGAGCGCCCTATTCCCAAAATTTTAGCCCCCACAGATGCTATTGTAAAACTTACAAAGACAACGATCTGCGGCACTGACCTTGGTATTATGAAGGGTAAAAATCCTGAAATTGAGGCGACAGCTAAAGAGCGTGATGGCGAATTTAATGGCCGTATTTTAGGGCATGAAGGTATCGGCATCATCGAAGAAGTTGGTAGCGCTGTTAAGAACTTCAAAAAAGGGGATAAAGTGATTATCTCCTGTGTCAGCCGCTGCGGTACTTGTGAAAACTGTCAAAAACAGCTCAATGCACACTGCTTAAATGAAGGTGGTTGGATTATGGGATATATGATCGATGGCACACAAGCAGAATATGTCCGTACTCCCTTTGCTGATACCTCCCTCTACCATCTTCCTAAAGAGTTAAGTGAAGATGTTGCGGTTCTTCTCTCTGATGCACTTCCAACCTCCCATGAAATTGGCGTTCAGTATGGGGATGTCAAACCGGGTGATACCGTTGCTATTGTTGGTGCCGGCCCGATCGGTATGGCAGCACTCTTAACCGCACAACTCTACTCGCCAAGTAAGATCATCGTTGCCGATACTGATCAGAATCGATTAGAGATGGCGCTCGAAATGGGGGCTACCGATGTTGTCAACTCAGCGACTGAAGATCCGATCGAAAAGATCCTCTCCCTCACGAATGGACGCGGCGTTGATTGTGCAATTGAAGCTGTAGGGATTCCTGCAACATGGGATGTTTGTCAACATGTGGTTAAAGAGGGAGGCAATATTGCAAACGTCGGTGTGCATGGTCAACCTGTCAGCTTTGCGCTTGAAAAACTCTGGATTAAAAATTTGAAAATCACAACTGGACTTGTCAATGCAAACACCACCGACATGTTGTTAAAAACCTGCTGCTCCGGAAAGCTCCCTCTTGAAAAGATGATTACGCATCACTTTAAGTTCGATGATCTTGAACACGCCTATAAAGTCTTCAAAAATGCTGCTGATGAAAAAGCAATGAAGGTGATTATTGACTATCAGTAGCTCCACGACACATCAATATACCTAAATATAAAATATGGAAAGAGATGATATCGTATGATATGGTATTAATGATATAAAAAGATATAAAAATATCCTACTAAACCATCAGGCCCCTTAAATAATCTTACAAACATACAAAAAGATCTTTAAGGGGCTCTTTTTTTGACTCGATAAAAAGATCGAGAGAGAAAAATAAGAGACAAAGATATCACTAATCTTCAAAATCCTCCTTTAAGATGCGTAGACTATTCATAATCACCAAAAGAGAAGCGCCAACATCAGCAAATACTGCGGCCCACATACTCTCATAACCGATAAAGATCGCAATAAAGAAAATCGCTTTAATCCCTAGAGCGACAGCGATATTTTGCTTAATTAACGTTACCGTACGACGAGAGACTCGGATAAAGTAAGGAACTTTCGCAAGATCATCATCCATTAAGGCTACATTGGCCGTTTCAATCGAGATATCGCTTCCCATCGCTCCCATGGCAAAACCGACATCAGATTGCGCAAGCGCCGGTGCATCATTGATCCCATCACCAATCATGGCAATATGTTGATTGTTTCCTTGATAACGCGTAAGGATCGTAAGCTTCTCTTCCGGCAATAACGCACCAAAGGCTTGATCGATCCCTACAGCTTCTGCCACATGATGAACCGCACCTTTGTGATCCCCCGAGAGCAATATCGGCGTAATGCCTAACCTTTTTAATGTTGAAAGCGTTGTTGCTGCATTCTCTTTAAGAGGATCCTCCACAATAAAGAGCGCTCGAATCTGACCGTGATAAGCAAAGAGTGTCAGGCTCGATCCTCTTGCCTCAGCTGCCTCAAGATGGGGAGCAATCATCTCAAGGGGAATCTGATGATTGAGCATCATCTTCCGATTACCGAGTAACAGGGTTTCTCCTTGCCACTCCCCTTTAACACCCTCTCCCGGAATCGCCATAAAATGATCGATCTCTATTACCGGTTGTAGATAGTGACTCACAATCGCCTGTGAAATGGGGTGATCTGATCTTGCAGCTAGACTTACGGCTAAACGCTCAAGCTCATGATTTAAAAGCGGAGCTACCTCTCCGGCATCAGTTAATGCAATAACTGAACTAAAGGTGGGCGCACCTTGTGTCAATGTACCGGTCTTATCAAAAGAGATATGGGTTAAATGTGCCCCTTTTTCAATATACTCTCCCCCTTTTACCAAAATTCCATGGCGCGCCAATTGTGTTAAAGCACTTACAATCGCCACAGGTGTAGAGATCACTAAGGCACAAGGACAAGCGATAATGAGAACCACCAATGCACGATAGATCGAATCAAACCAAGAGATTCCAAAAATGGGTGATAAGAGTGCGATTAAGAGCGCAACGATAAAGACAACCGGCGTATAGATGGCGGCAAAACGATCGATAAATCGCTGCACCGGCGCTTTCTTCACCTGTGCTGACTCTATCGTTTTAACGATCTTGGCTAATGTGGAATCTTTCGCTGTTGAAGTTGCCCGATATTCGATCTCCCCCTGTTGATTAATCGTCCCGGCATACACAGTCTCATCCACAGACTTATCCACAGGCAGACTCTCCCCGGTAATAGCAGACTCATCAAAGCTCGATTGTCCGCGGGTAATCACCCCATCTAAAGGTAATCTTCCCCCAGGAATAATCCGTAAAAGATCCCCCTTTTTCACCTTCTCTACCGGCATCTCAACAATCCCCTTATCGGTTACTACCTGAGCATTATCGGGAGCGAGCTTTAATAATTTTTCCACTGCATTTTGTGCTTTTGTCAAAGAGTGTGCTTCGATCTTCTCCGAAAGTGTAAAGAGAAAGATCACCATCGCCGCTTCAGGAAAGACCCCAAGTAGTAACGCGCCGGTCACCGCAACACTCATCAAAGCATTAATATTGAGCGTCCGATTCTTAATCGCAACCCAACCTTTACGGTATGTTGAGAGCCCCACTAAAGCAATCGCTAAAAAGGCAAAGAGAGCACTTCCCCAACTACTCCAACCGGCAAATTCAAAGAGCTCTGAAGTAGCAGCAGCAAGCCCCGACAAGATTAAACGCCAGCGCTCACTCTTAGCATAGATCCCTTCAGCCGAACTCTCTGCAGTGATTCCATCGGTCACCTTTTGCGGCGTCATATTGAGCTTTCTAATCTTCTCTAAAAAGGGCGCTAACTCCCCTTTATGCACAATATAGAGTTCCCGTTTTAAATAGTTAAAGTTCAAAGAGTCGATTTCAGAGAAAGGAGCTAAAGCTCGCTCAATGAGCTTCGATTCCATCGGGCAATCCATCTCTTTGATATAGAGAATATCTTGTCGATATCCAGCAGGAATATCACTCTCTGTCGGCTCATACTCTTCAGCCGGAAGGGTACAACAGCTCTCCCCCTCATGATGCTCATGATCATGATGATCGTGATGATCGCCCTCACGGTGATCATGCTCAGAAGTGAGGCTTCGATCTTCATGATGAACGTCATGACAATCTCCACCTTTTTTCTCATCTCTGTTACCGATTTCGCCGGCACAACAACTATCAATTCTCATCTTCTCTCCCATTTATCATACCGCCCTACAATAACCGTATCGATAGCGCATCTTTGCATTCCCATCTTTTCTCTATTGATCTTATTAGACACCCTATAGTTGCTACAGGGTCAAGGAAATTTGTGTAGAATAGATAAGCAATGAAACACTCATTGGATGCGAAAAGAGTTATAAAAGGCATATAAAAGGAAAGATCAATCAATATGAAAAAGCAGATTGTAAAGAACGAAAAAGCCTACTTAATTGGTGAATTAGCGACATTGAGTCGAGTGCCTGTTGAAACGATCCGTTTCTATGAGAAAGAGGCGCTACTCGATGCCCCGGAGCGAGCGCATAATAATTACCGCATCTACCGCCCCCATCATCTGCAACGATTGATTCTCATCCGCAACTGTCGCGCTTTTGATATGAGTCTCGATGAGATTCGACAAGTGATCGATGCAACAGAAAATGGGGAGGAGAGCTGTCTTCCGATCAATGAAATAATCCAAGATCATCTCTTCCATATTGATGAAAGAATTCAAGAGCTCACAACCCTAAAAGCGATGCTCACCGATATTCAAGCCCGCTGTACACAGAACCATACTGCGGATAACTGCTCAATTATCGATGAGATTCATCAGCTCGACCCTGAAGAAAAAAAGCATCATAACCATCTCTCCTAATCTCTTACCTAGCACCATAAAGTCGATTACGGCAAGAGATCAAGATGAGATTACTGATGGAAAATAATGATTAATGTGGGGATTTCTCGTCCGACATATCAGTATCAGAGAGAGAACTCTCACAGATAGAACAGAGCGAAAAAGCGATCGTTTCTGCATCTTCCCGATCCTTCGCCCAGTGAAGACCTTCTCGCTTCTTCGGAGAAAGACCGGCTTTCCCTAAGACCGCTTTCGTATCATTATTTAGCCCCGAAAGCACTACCTCAATCCCCTTCTTCTGCAGACGATCTAACATCGACTTAAAGGCAATTAAACCTGTTAAATCGATCATCGGCACCCGCTCGAGATAGATAATCATCACCTCAATCTGCTGATCAAGATAAGGTAAGCGATCGAGAGACTCAATGGTCTTTCTTGCCGGGCCAAAGAAGAAGGGGCCTCTGATCTCATAATGCAAAATAAGCGGAGCAGATTGCTCAAGCTCCTCTTCCAATTCCCCTTCAATTCCGCCGGCAAACTCTTGAGTCTCTGCTGCTCCTTTACGTCCATTTTCAACAAAATCATCATCGAGGAAAAATTCTGTCTCAGTATAAGCGGACATTCTTGTCATAAAGAGGAAACTTGAGAGCACCATCCCTACTGCCACGGCAACAACCATGTCGAAAACAACGGTCAAAATTAAACAGCTAAAGAGGACAGCCAAATCTGCTCTCGGCGCCATCTTCACCGTCTCTTTAAAGTAGCGAACATCCGCCATACTCCAAGCGACCATCAATAACATCGCCCCCAAACTTGCCATCGGGAGATACCCTAATAATTTTGCAAAAAAGAGGAGCGTAAAGAGAACAAAAACCGCATGAATTACCCCGGCAATAGGTGTATTTCCACCCGCACGAATATTAGCCGCTGTTCGTGCAAGTGCCGCAGTTGCCGCAAATCCACCAAAGCAGGGAGCAATAATATTACCCACACCCTGCCCAATCAGCTCAGCATTGGGATTATGACGTGTATTCTTCATTCCATCGGCGACAACTGAGCAGAGAAGCGATTCGATCGCACCTAATACCGCAATCACAAAAGCACTCGGCAACAGCTCTTGAACCAATTTAAAAGAGAGGATACTCTCCCCTTCAGGATTGATCCAAGGCGCGCGAAATTCTGGGAGAAAGCTCGGAATTCCTTGATAGGTCTCTCCATGATGCTCATAACTAAAAACAGAGTAGATAGTCCGAAATTCAAAACCCATCTGCGCAAGGAAAACTCCTACAAGCGCACTCACCCCCAATACAATCAGATGGGGCGGCATCCGATGAAAAAATTTGGGGAGAATAATGAGCCCCGCGAGGGTAAAAATAGCCAACCCAAGATCAACAATAGAGAGCCGTGGCAACATCTGAAAGATGGCAATAATGCGCTCAATAAAACCATCGGCTTGGAGTGGATCATCGATTCCTAAAAGATCGGGAATCTGCGTCATCGCAATGACAATCGCTATACCGGTACTAAATCCCGCCGTTACAGGATAAGGGACATAGTGAATCATCCTACCCACGCGAAATAGCCCCATCAAAACTAAGATAACGCCGGCCATACTAGTGGCGAGGATAAGTCCCGTTAATCCATATTGACTCGTAATCGGCTGTAAAATAACGATAAAAGCGGCTGTAGGCCCGGAGATATTGAAACGAGAGCCCCCACAAATGGCAATAAAAAAACCGGCAACGATAGAGGTATAGAGTCCATATTGTGGGGCAACACCCGTATTGATTGCTAAAGCCATCGAAAGTGGCACCGCAATCATCCCTACCGTCAAACCTCCCATCAAATCTTGCCGTAATTTTTGCAGATTGTACCCCTGCAACATCTGCACAAAAGGAATTTTCCAAAACCAACTGAATGTCTTCATTCTTGACCTCAACTTATTCCTAACGCAACACAATAAATAACGATTGAAGAGAGCGATAGCGCAAATCGCCTAATAATCTGAGCCTTAAGCCTGAGCCCTAACCCTGAGTTTAATGACATTAACCTAATATTATCAACCTAACACTATAAACCTAGTACTCTAAAGCTAGTATTCTAAATCTAATATCATGCACTGAGTAACACGAGATCAATCACATCTATAGATAAGCTCATAAACAATGAATACTATTGATCCCATTGATCCCACTGATGCCGTTAATGCTATTAATTTTACTGATACTGTTGATGTTACTGATGATTAAATCCATTAAGTCTAGCCTGCTTTTTAGTAAAGAGGCTTAATGCCGAGCTTTTTTAAGTCTCTCTCTGTCGCAATGCCATCTGCACGCAATCCATTCTCTTTTTGATAATGGTAGAGCGCTTTTGCAGTCGCACCGTTAAAGATCCCCTTATCGATATCTGCTTCCTCTAAAAAATCTAACTGCATCAATGCTTCTTGTAACTGTCGTACCGGCATTCCGACAGAACCTTGTAATAATCGAAGAGAACAATCTCCTTGAGCAATCGCTTCTAAGTGGCGAACATGTGTCAAAAGATAGCGAAAAGATAATCCAATCTCTAAAGGTGACGGCATTGCTGACTGTCCGGCATAGATACGAAATTGTTGATACCAACCTGTCGGCATTGCCGGCGGACGATGATCTCCCTCGATCACCTGACATCCCGCTGAAGAGAATGAGATCCCATCGGGTCTTAACTCACTCTGTGCACTATGAATATGATCATTCACCACCGATAACGTTGCCACCCCACGACTAAGACGATATTGATGATCAGGCTGATAGAAGCGCCATGCCAATACAGGCTGAGAACGGCTCAGACGAAAAGCCCCCTCTTCAAAAGGACGATGACTCGGCTCATGCGCTCCGACAATATAGTGATAAGCACCACTTCCTAAACAGTTTGCGATCTGTTTATCAGGGGATGCAATCTGCTTCTCTTGCCATTTCCGGTGAGGAATCGTTGATGCCGGAAAGAGGGCAATCTCTCCTGTTACTCTATTCCAAATCCCAAGTAGACAGCGAAGAGACTCCCCATCTAACTCATTTTCAATGAGTGTCACTTCCGGCAGCCACCTGCCATATTGCGCATCTAATAGCTTTCCGGCACGAATACCAAAGAGCACCTTTTCACCCGAAAGGGGGTAAGCACAGCTCTCAGATAGGCGCGCTAAAGTTGCCGCACTAAAGGTGAATGATCTTAAAGATGGTGCGATCGCAATATGTGCAGTATCAATCATTTATCGACTCTCTCAAAAAGGGGAATAGTGCAAATACTCTACCATATTCACCTTAAAACTACGATTAAGCCGATTGATCCGCGTGATAAGTAAGGCTGAAAATCACCGCTGAAAGCACTATACTAAGGAGATTCATCAATATCACCAATATGAACCCAATAAGAGAGAGTTTCCCTATGTTAAAGATCCAAAACATTCCCTACTATCTTCAGTTAATGCGGGTAGAAAAGCCGATCGGTAGCTACCTATTGATGTGGCCCACCTTATGGGGGATTTGGATTGCCAGTGAAGGGTTGCCCTCTGCAAAAGTGCTTATTATCTTTATGTTAGGGGTCTTTATCATGCGCTCTGCCGGTTGTGTTATCAATGACATTGCCGATCGTGATATTGATAAATTTGTCGAACGCACGAAGGATCGCCCACTCACTTCCGGTAAAGTCACCACCAAAGAGGCGGTATCTCTCCTTCTTCTCCTTATTGTGATCGCGGCAATATTGGCGCTTTTCCTCTCCTTTAAGACCATTTTATTATCGGTTCCAGCACTGCTGATTGCGCTCTCTTACCCATTTATGAAGCGCTTTCACTCTCTGCCGCAAGCGCACCTTGGTGTCGCCTTTGCATTTGGTATTCCGATGGCATTTATGGAGATTCAAGGATCACTTCCCCTGACGGCCTATCTTCTCTTCTTCACCAATATCCTCTGGACCTTAATCTACGATACAGAGTATGCAATGAGCGACCGGGAAGATGATAAGTCGATCAATATTAAATCCTCTGCTCTTCTCTTTGAATCTTGGCTCGGGAAGAAGGATTACTACATTATTATCGCACTACAAACAGCCATGACACTTCTGCTTCTCTCCATCTGCACTATCGAGAATCTCACGCCCTATTTTCTCCTATCGATTTTGATTGTCATCGGCCTGTTCTATTATCAGATTAAACTGATTAAAGATCATGATCGTCTTCTCTGCTTTAAAGCTTTTATTCATAATAACTGGGTCGGCTTAACACTCTTTATCGGGATTTTCCTCAACTATCTGCCTTAGTAACGATTAATATCGATGGGGATATCAGTAGAGTTTAAGATGAAAAAAGGATTAAACTATCATCATGAACGATGAACAGATCAATAGGAGAATTAATTATGGGTAATCGCTTATCGAAAATTGTCACCAAAACAGGCGATAGTGGAACAACAGGTATTGCCGGCAATATCCGCCTTGAAAAGTATCATCCTCGCATTGAAACCATTGGACTCATCGATGAACTCAATTCTCTCATCGGCATTGGTATCGCTGATCTCAATGAGGTCGTCAAAGAGGATGATGCCCCTCTTTTAAGACAGATCATCAAAGAGTGGTCAACCGTGCAACATCAGCTCTTTAATCTTGGCGGTGAACTCTCGATGCCGGGAACAGAGTTGATTAGAGAAAAAGCGGTCACACAATTGGAAGAGTGGCTGACCGATTACAATGAGCAGTTGCCCCCTCTTAAGGAGTTTATCCTTCCAGGCGGGACCTCAACCGTTGCAAAAACACACTATATTCGTGCCATCAGTCGTAAAGTTGAACGTGCTTTATGGGAGCTCAATAGTCACGATCCTCTTAACCCTCACTCCTTAAAATATCTCAATCGCCTCTCCGACTACTTCTTTGTCACCGCAAGAATGATCGCTAAAGAGGAGAGGAGTGCAGAGATTTTTTGGCAGAAAACACTTGTGGAAGATTAATACCTTGCTAATCGATCACAAAGAGAGTGGCGCGATCATTGCCCTAATGGCGATCAACACTGTCACGATAACATGGGCTAAGCAGCAATATCCGCAGTTTCTCCTGCCACATTTAGGGGAGAAGCGGCGCTACACCCATCTAATGAGTCGGGCGCTACTGCTTTCAGTGCTGCAACAATACTACGATCCCGGGATCACCGCTCTTCCCGAATTGAGTTACAATCAGCACCAAAAACCGAGCTTTATCTCAGCGCCTTACCTCTTTAATCTTACACATACAGAAGATGCGGTTGCCGTTATTATTTTTCCCCTATCAGCAACGACATCATCGAGCTCGGTAGCGCCAATGATCTCTATCGGTATCGATCTAGAGAGAATTCAACCACGAAGAAGCTTCTCCGGCTTACTTGAGAGAACCTTTACACCGATTGAAAGAGCATGGATTTTAGAGGATAGAGAGCAATCGCTCAAATCATCAACGGGTAATCCTGCCCCACTTTCTCTCCCCCTCAACAGTGAAGCGCAGAGACGATTCTTTCTCCTCTGGTCCACAAAAGAAGCTTATCTCAAAGCAGATGGTCGCGGCTTACAGGGATTAAAATCCTTAGAGATCAATCCCCTGCAGCAGGCGCTCTACGGTGATCTTAGAGGAGGAAAGCTCTATGCCGGCACAACCTCCTTTAATCAACAAGCCCACTCTATCGCCCTCTATCTTCCGAAAAATAGCGCAGATCATCTTAAAATTACTGCATTGCAAGTTACATCAAATGGGGCAACTTTTTCTTCTGCGCAAATAAAATGGGATCTAACATTATCAGATATGCCCAAACAACATATCAACAATCATGAGATCCCATTTTGAGTATTTTTTCTAAACCGCTATAAAACTATAAGACTATATAGACCATAATACTCAGTCAGCGCTTTAAACTGATCCATTAAACTGATCCATTAATCATAATGATTAACGAAACTCTGGTAATAAAAAGTCTTCTTTTTTCGCGCCCGCTTCAACTTTCTCTTTCATCCAAAGAGGCATTTTACCGCGACCACTCCAGAGTTGCTCTGGATTATCTGGATTACCATATTTCATTGGAACTTTACGACCTTTACGGCCCACTTTATCTTTGAATACATCATGAAAAGAGAGACCTGAATGATCGAGTAATTTCTCAATCTCTTTACGAACTTGCTCAGCTTCTGCTGCGCGACGGGTCTCAATCTCTTGACTTAACTCAGTAATAAGGTGCTCCATTTTATCAATTGTTAATCCATTTAAATTTAAATCTATATCTTTCATCACTTTTTCTCCATTCAATAATAATGACTATTTAGGTTATGCTTTCAATTTTTAACATATAAAAAATAGCCACCTAATTAAGATTATATACTATATTTATATGCCGCTTTATTTATATTATTAAATAATCACTAAACTCTATTTATGTTTAATTATAAAACATTGTCGTATCTTTGGCCTTTTCTTAAAATCTAAAGGCAATGTTGCTCTTGAGATATCAACGATTTCAAACAATTCATTAAGTTGAGGATCTAGACGGAACCCTCGCAAGTTTGTTGAAAACAGTAACTCACCATCGCTTACTAATAGCCTCATCGCATCAGTAATCAATTGCGTATGATCTCGTTGAATATCTAATACCCCCTCCATTCTCTTCGAATTAGAGAATGTCGGCGGGTCCATAAAGATAAGATCAAACTTATCCTTATTTCGTGCCATTAATGGTTTTTTTCGCAAGGTCTCCACTTCCGATCTCAACCATTCAAGCACATCCGCTTGCACCAATTCATGTCCGGCAAAATGTCCATTTAATGCGAGATTTTTATCTGCCCAACTTAAATAGGTTCGAGAGAGATCCACAGAGAGTGTCTCCGAAGCTCCCCCATTTGCCGCATGAACCGTTGCACTTCCGGTATAGCAGAAGAGATTTAAGAAACGTTTCCGCTTCGCCTCTCTTCCAATCTTAAATCGCACTTCTCGGTGATCTAAGAATAATCCTGTATCTAAATAGTCAGTCAAATTGACTAGAAGTCGCGCTTCCTTCTCTCTAACCTCAAAAAGATGCCCCTCCTCCCCGTAACGCTCATACTGCTGTCGCCCTTTCTGAACTTGACGACGCTTAATATGGATCTTATCCACGGCAATATGATCAAGAACTAAAGGTGTAATTTGAACCACCTTCATAAATCGTGATTCAACAATCTCTCTCTTAATCGTAGGTGGTGCTTCATATTCATAGATAACAACCTGATCTTTATAGAGATCGATCGCAACATTAAATTCTGGAATATCGGCATCATAGAGTCGATAAGCTTCTATCCCCTCTCGTTCTGCCCAGCGAGAGAGATGTCGATAATTCTTCATCAGGCGATTAAAGAAGGATTCTCCCCCCTCTTCAAAGAGTGCTTCCCGTTCAAGGCGCTGCTCATTATGATCTGCTTTCTCTCGATTAACAAAGTAGCGCTCATCAATCTGAAATTGGAGATAGACACAGTTAAGTGGACCATTCCAAAATTTATTGATTCGCTCCGCTTTAATTCCCATCACTCGTCCAAGCTCAGGGTCAGATGTGATAACTCCAGCACTGAATCCTGAATATTGTCGGAGAAAATCACCTAAATCACGGTAAGTCTCCATCAAGAGACTCTTCTCTCCAAGACGCTCGCCATAGGGAGGATTGGTGACAATTAAACCCGTTTTCAGATCTGCATCACGTTGATACTCCTGAAAGCTCATCTGTTTAAAGGTCATATTAGGTAATACGCCTGCACGATCTGCATTTGCTTTAGTAATACCGATCATCATAGAGCTCCGCTCAATACCGATCAGTCGCCCTTGATAACGCGCCTTACCCGCCACTGCTCTCGCTTTTGCGTTTTGTAATACCGTTTCCCACTCCGCCGGTTTAAAAAGGCGCCAACCCATAAATCCAAAGTGAGAGCGATAGAGCCCTGGTGCAATATCTCTCGCCATCAAGGCCGCTTCAATCAAAATTGTTCCGGCACCACAAAGCGGATCGATAAAATCTTGATCCTCTGCTGCTTTTTCTGGCCATTTAGAACGATAGAGAAGCGCGGCTGCTAAATTCTCTTTAATAGGGGCCGCTCCCTGTTCACTTCTAAAACCACGCTTATGAAGCGGCTCACCACTAAAGTCCAGATAGAGCGTATAACGATTTTCAAAAATATGGAGATAGAAACGAAGATCGGGATTATCAAGGTCAACATTCGGACGACACCCCATCAGATCATTAAAATAATCGACAATAGCATCTTTAACACGAAGTGCCGCAAAATGGGTGTGAATATTGCCGGCTCGACGTGCAGTCACTTTGGTTGCAAAAGTATCGGTCTCACGCATATGGGTTGACCAAGGAAAGAGTGTTAGCTCTTTATGAAGTTGGTCGAGCGATTCAAATCGCCCCGATTTTAACTCTAGAAGAAGACGTGATCCACAGCGTGTCCATAAGCATGCATTATATGCATCTTTTATCTCACCCTGAAACTCAACACCGGTTCCCGCTTCAACTGCATCGATCCCCAATGCGACTAACTCCTCCTTCACATAGGGGGCTAACCCTTGAGCACAGGTTACATAAAATTTGGCCATACTTTGTCTACTTTCTCTCTCTTCGCTATTTTAAATATTTCTATCTAAATCACTCTACTAATGGAGCGCTTATTCAACTACGCTAACTACTGCTTATTTACTACTATTTACTACTTTTGCTGCTACTGAGACCTCTATCACAGATCTCTAATTTTCTCTTATTGATTGTCTTACTACGATCCTGCTCTATCTTCTTCTATCTCTTCTTCTAATATCGATTATCTTACTTTTCGCGATCTAGCGATCTATATAAACCCGTTAATTGAACCGATCAGAGATTGAGTCAAGAACAGATCAATAGGTCGATCTTCTTTACCGACCTGCTTTTCCGATCTGATCTTCTTTTCTGATCTATTGCGCTAATATCTGATACGCTAATATCTGACATAGATGCTGAGTAATTCCGGCTGAAAATATTGGAAAATATTAAAATAGCAACGTTTCATAACTCAGTATTGGATACTGATAACCGCTATTTCTATCAATTAGAGGGGACTTATCAATAATGCGTTCATAGATTTTAATCGACAATAGAAAAACTTGTCTATTTAATAGTGCATTGTCGACAGCATTTTTAATAAAAGCTCCAAAAAATAGACCATAACTCAATATGTTAATCGCTCAATAACAGGCCCTTTAATTTAATATATCGCCAAAAATATTCAATAAGCATTCCATAAATACTCAATATATACTCAATAAATGATGCTGTTTTATCACCCTCTATTGATATTCTTCAATATTCGATATTTACTCAATATTCTATATATGTCGACATTTTATTGTCATATATATGCTTAAATATATGCGCTTATTTCGACCGATTTATCCATAGATATCTTATAAAACAGAAGAGTATACTATAAACCTAAATAGAAATGATACATATTAACAAAAGAGAGCGGAATTATAGGTATATAATTAACTAAATCAATCTGATATAAAAACAAAAATCACGCCTTTATAACCTCTTTTTATCGATATAAAGAGCGATCAAATCTCGATGAATCAGCAGCAATAGAGCCTAATATTTGATAACTATTCCTTTGACGCACGGCAACTTTATCACTTGAACTATTGGTGGTTATCTGTCTATATTAGTGGGAACGAAAATAACGTTACCAAGAGGATAAATACCCTTCAACATAGAGGGATCTTCTAGTAATGACAAGCACTTTAAGAAAAAAGATAAATATAGATAAATATAATTCAAAGAGGATCACAACTATGAGTACAGATTTAAGCAAAAAAATTCGCCATGAGGCGTTTCTCGACAAGATCGTCTCAGCAGAAGAAGCCGCATCTTGGATCGAAGATGGTATGACCATCGGGATGAGTGGCTTTACCCTATTTGGTGAACCCAAAGTCTTCCCTAAAGCGCTCTCAGAGAGAGGCAAAAATGAGAAGTTTAAAGTCAATATTTTCACCGGTGCATCATTAGGTCCAGATGCTGACCAAGCGATGGCTGAAGCAGATATCATCAATCTTCGCCTCCCTTATCAAGCGAACCCTGTCATGCGTAAGAAGATCAACAGTGGTGAGATGAAATATATTGACCAACATCTCTCTCACACAGCAGAGACTCTTCGTCAAGGAAATCTCGGTAAAGTTGATTATGCCGTAATTGAAGCAGCGGCCATTACAGAAGATGGTCTTATCATTCCAACAGGATCAGTGGGTAACTCTCCAATCTTTGTAGAGAAAGCAGATCACGTCATTATCGAACTCAATACTAGTACCCCAGATAGTTATGAAGGGATTCATGATATCTATGTTCCTAAAGATCAAGGTGACAATCGTGAAGCGATTCCTGTCTATGATGATCTTAGTAAGCGTATCGGCACTATCGGTATTAAAGTTGATCCAGCGAAAGTTCGTGGTGTGATCCTCTCAGATCGTCCTGATATCCCATCACCTCTCTTTGAACCTAATGAAGAGACACAAGCGATTGCAGATAACTTATTAGACTTCTTAGCCAAAGAGGTTGAAGAGGGTCGTCTAGGTCCTAACTTAGCACCACTTCAATCAGGTGTTGGCTCCGTTGCCAATGCGGTTTTAAGCGGTATGGCCAAATCAGATCGCTTCAAAAACTTAGTTGTTGCATCTGAAGTATTACAAGATGGAATCTTCGATCTTATCGATGCCGGCGTTGTTGATTTTGCAATTGCAACCGCATTCTCACTCTCGAAGAAACGAGTGGATAACTTAGCATCTGATCTTGAGAAATATAAAGATAAGATCCTCTTCCGTCCACAAGAGATCACAAACCATCCTGAAGTGATTCGTCGCCTTGGTGTTATTGCCTTTAATACAGCATTAGAGGTTGATATCTACGGTAACGTCAACTCAACTCATGTTAGCGGTACCCATGTGATGAATGGTATCGGTGGTTCGGCAGACTTTGCACGTAATGCGCGCATCACGATCTTCGTTACACAATCGACAGCTAAAGATGGCAACATCTCAACAATCGTTCCTTTTGTAACACATGTTGACCATACAAATCACGAGGTTGATGTGATTGTGACAGAGCAAGGCTATGCAGATATTCGTGGTCTTTGCCCAACAGATGCAGCAGAAAAAATTATCGAAAACTGTATGCATCCGAAATATAAGGCGCAAGCTCGTAAATACTTTGAAGATGCAAAAGCAAAACGTGGGGGCAATACACCACACCTTCTTGATGAAGCATTCTCATGGCATATCAACCTTGCTGAAAAAGGAACAATGTTGCTTGATGAGAAATAATCTCTTCTCGAAGGATAATCAACATCAACTATCAATAGAGATCGCTTATAACTATTTATAGAGATCTCGGTTACACAATAGAGCAGATCAATAGCACAAATCGTTGATCTGCTCTTTTTTATTGCCGATATTCAATATCGTGCCGGCAATCCATCGATCGATTAGCCCCAAAATGTATCATCTATAAAACAACTGATTATTAATCAATCTCACATCAAAATAGAATCTATGTTAATAATGATGCCTATCACATAAAACGTTATATAAAATCTTATAGACAACGTTATATAAAACTAATAAATCTTTTAGGAGGAGTTATGGCTCGCGAAAATTGGAGCAATAAACTAATCTATATCTCTACCGTCGCAGGTGCGACGATCGGCTTTGGTGCCACATGGCGCTTCCCTTATCTTGTTGGTGAAAATGGGGGAGGTGCTTATCTCTTTGTCTTCTTTATTGCAATGTTAATCCTAGGTGTTCCGATGCTAGTTGCAGAACATCTTATTGGTCGTAGACTCCATACCAACGTCGTCGACTCCTTTAGTGGTAAAGGATTAGATCGCCCGATCTCAAAATGGTGGAAAGCCGTAGGGATTATTGCGATTTTAGGCGCATTTGGGATCTTAGCCTACTACATGGTGCTCGGTGGTTGGGTGATGAGCTATATCGGCGGTATTTCGCTCGGAGAGATCGATCTCTCAACACCATTAAGTGCGGAAGAGGCAAAAAATTTCTTTGAAACATCCACCAATAGTCCTTGGAAGATGACGCTCTACACCTTTATCTTTGTAGCAGTCAACTACTATATCTTAGTGAAAGGGGTGATCGATGGTATTGAGCGCGTAATCCGTTGGGTAATGCCGATCTTCTTGATCTTAGTATTAGCACTGATGGTTCGTGCCCTCTTTCTTCCTGGTGCATTAGAAGGGGTTAAATTCTATATCATTCCCGACTTTAGCAAGATCAACTCCCAAGTGATTCTGCTGGCATTAGGTCAGGTCTTCTTTGCGTTAAGTATCGGCTTTGGCGTGATGGTCACGCTCTCCTCCTACCTCAACAAGAAAGAGAACCTTGTCGGGATTAGTATCAGTGCCGGCATTATCAATACGCTGATTCCTCTTGCGATCGGTTTTATTATCTTCCCAGCGCTCTTTTCAGCAGGTATTGAGCCAACTTCCGGCCCTTCACTAGTCTTCCAAGCGTTACCGGCAGTCTTCTCAACGATTCCTTTTGGTGCCTTCTTTGCATCGCTCTTCTTCCTACTTCTTCTCCTTGCAGCATTGACCACCTCATTGACTATCTATGAAGTGACCATTACAACCCTGATCGAGAAATTTAAGATGAAGCGTGCAATGGCGACCTTTATTACACTTGCGGTGATCTTTATCTTTGGAAATATTCCAAGTATCTTGGCAGAGAGTAGCTGGAGTAATGTCCGCATCTTCGGTATGAATATCTTTGATGCCTTTGACTATATTAGTGCCAATATTCTCTTTATCACCACCAGCCTTCTCTCTGCACTCTTTATCGGCTTTGTCTTAAAGCGTGAAGTTGCACTCAAAGAGTTGACCAATGAAGGAACGATTAATCAGAAAATTGCGCCGATTCTCTTCTATCACATCAAATTTGTAATCCCGGCATTGATCCTCTTAATCTTCGCCTTCTCATTTGCATAGATAGCGCATCATTAAAGCACCACAAATTTCCCGCAACATAACAGTCTCCCTATCCATTGAACTAAATGGTAGGAGTTGTTAAGTTGCGGGATTTTATTTTGATACATGCTAGCAAGTATCCAAGTATCGTTACCTTAACGATGAGTCATTCTAAAACAAAAAAGGCTGTTGAGTTGCCGGGCCTCACTATCACATACTTCCAAAAATGACATGCCGGCAATGGGCATTGACAATGCCAATCTATACCTGCGGGCATGCAGTAGTGAAAAGAGTGAAATCATCGGCTCCCGCAGCTCCACTAACCCTCTTATTGCTTAACTTCTTCAACAATAACAACTGATAAATTGCAGGTTTTTACTTTTTATCCTTTCCCAAACGATCTAAGTTCAGACGATTGAGGCTAAGTGAATTTAATAGAACACTCACAGAGCTAAATGCCATCGCGCCACCGGCTAAAATAGGGCTTAAAAAACCGAGTGCTGCAAAGGGGATGCCGATCACATTATAGATAAAGGCCCAAAAGAGATTTTGGCGAATCTTCCGCATCGTCCCTTCTGAAAGAGTGATCATCTTAGGTAATGAACTCAAATCACCATTCATAATGGTCACATCACTCGATTCCATCGCTATATCTGTCCCTGTTCCCATCGCAATACCGATATCAGCAAGCGCAAGTGCAGGCGCATCATTCATTCCATCACCCACCATAGCAACAGACTCTCCTGCCGTCTGAAGATCTGCCACAATCTTCGCCTTATCCTCCGGCTTGAGCTCCGCTCTGATCTCATCAGGGCAAAGTCCCACCTCTTCGCCAATCTTCTCTGCCGTACGCTGATTATCCCCTGTTAACATCAAAACTTTGATGCCTCTTGCCTTTAAGGCCGCAATAGCACCCGCCGAGCTCTCTTTCACGGGATCAGCAATAGCAACAAGTGCAACAAGATCTTGCTCCCGGCTCATTAAAACAACAGTCTCTCCCCGCGATTCATGCCGGTCGATCAGTGAGGCAAAGGGCGTTAAATCGATATGACGTTCTACCATTAAACGGGGAGAACCGACAAAATAGCGCTCTTCTGCAATAATCCCCATTAACCCCGCCCCGACTAAAGCTTGAAAATCCTCCACCTGAAAGGAGGCACTCTTCGAGCTGCTTGATAGTGACAACTCCTGCTCTTGCCCTGCCCCAAAAGCAACAATCGCCTTTGCTAAAGGATGCTCGGAATGGGACTCTAACGCCACTAAATAACGAAGGATCTCACTCCTTTGTGCTTCTGACACAATCAGTTGAGAATTGACTACAAAATGTTTTACCTCTGGTGCACCCGCTGTAATCGTTCCGGTCTTATCAAGCACAATCGTACTACTTTTAGCAACCCTTTCGAGCGCTTCCCCATTTTTAATTAAAATCCCTTGCCGCGCACCCACACCGGTTCCTACCATAATCGCTGTCGGCGTCGCTAATCCTAAAGCACAAGGGCAAGCGATCACTAAAACCGCAACACTATGCATAATAGCATCACTCCATTCGCCTAAAACCAGACGAGTGACTAAAAGCGTTATAAAGGCGATAAGAATCACTGCCGGCACAAAGATTGCTGAAACACGATCCGCCAGTTGCTGAATCGGGGCTTTACTCCCCTGCGCCTCATTCACAAGAGTAATGATTTTTGAGAGTGTACTCTCGTCGGCTCGCTTTAAAGCCTTCATCACTAATGCGCCACTCTGATTGAGCGTTCCGCTATAGAGTAGATCATTCACCCCTTTATCCACCGGCAAACTCTCCCCGGTTAACATACTCTCATCCACGGTAGAGTGCCCTGATAGAACAACGCCATCAACAGGAATACTCTTTCCGGGATGTACCAGAAGATAATCATTCTCAACAACAGCATCAATCGGTACTTCAACATAGTGTTGCCCCGACTGAGAATTATCGATACGGAGGGCTGTCTCTGCTTGGAGAGACATCAAGGAGCGAATCGCAGCGCCCGTCCTATTTTTAGCGCGCTCCTCAAAATATTTCCCCAAGAGAATGAGTGTGATAATGACGGCGCTACTTTCAAAGTAGAGATGTGTCGGATCACCGCCTAAAAAACCATTATAGAGACTATAGAGATAGGCAGCGGTTGTTCCCATTGCCACAAGTAGATCCATACTCGGCGCTTTTGCTCGTAGAGAAGCCCATGCCGCCCGATAAAACCTTGCACCAATCCCGAATTGAATCGGCGTCGTTAAAAGGAGCTGTACCCAAGGCAGATGAACGAAGTGGACCCAACTCGCCTCACTCCCTAACATCATCGCCATCATGCCTAACAACATCGGCGCACTTAAGATCGCACTGATAATTAGCTCCCAGCGCATACGATTAGCCGCCTTTGCTTCTGCTACCTGCAACTCTGCCTGATGCGCCTTATCATCGAGCATCGCACCAAACCCTGTCTTCTCGATCTGTGCAATAATCTCCTCAGGAGTGATTTGAGCAGGATTATATTCAAAAAGCCCACGTTTACTCGCCAGATTAACATTTGCTCGATAGATCCCCTGCTTACGCCCTAAGACACGCTCGATACGTCCTGAACAATTAGCACAGGTCATTCCCGTAATCGCAAGATGCAAAAAAGTACGCTCAGAACCCTCTTTTATCGCCTCTTTTGTGATCATTTTATTCAATAGATTCTCTTTTTCACTCATCACTGCGCTCCCTCTTTTTGGCTCGAATAGCTATTTGAACAGACTCTTTTTACCTTTTTATGACAGCTACACTGCCCAACAAAACAATCACAAGGGATCTGATCGATCACCTGCTTCTCGGCGATGGTAAGCGCCTCTTTTAGCAGCGGAATATCCTCTTTTGCTAATGCTTGTGCCTGTAATAATCGAGCAATCTTCTCCGCTCGATCTCGTGCACAGACAAAGCTAAAGAGCGTTGCCGCAGCATGATCCCAAGCCTCTTCCTCTTCAATATTGGGCTGATAGAGATAGCGGTTGCCCATCTGTTCTGTAATCACCGCCTCTTTTGCCACAAGTCGTGCCAACAATGTCTTGATCGTGGTGGGTTTCCACCCTCTCTTTTTCGTTAAAACAGCGATCACTTCACGGCTACCCACCGCACCATTCGCCCATAAAACTCGCATCACTTCCCACTCCGATGGGGTGATCTCAATCATCTTACGGCGCGCTATCGATTCCATCGATCTCTTCACTCCTCTCTTGCAATTCTCATTCTACTTATCATGACCACAAGTGTAGTCATCAATAGCTGAAATTATAAAATTTCTCCCCTCAATTGTCTATAGCGTTTTAGTGAGAGAATTTCATCTGCAGATATTGCATTAAAGAGCGAACAGTTGCCGGCAGATAACGGCTCTCGGGATAGACAAGATGCACTGATTTTGGTTTGGGTCGATGCTCTGGAAAGAGCTCAATAATACGCCCCGATTCAATCTCACTATCGACGGCATAATCGAAAAACTGCATAATACCAAAGCCGTTTAATACCGTCTCAAATGCGCCTAAGGAGTTTGAATGCACCATGGCCGGCGAAAAATGAAAAGGCGTAGAATCAGCGCCAAATTCCCAGGGTAGTAGTTGCCCGGTATGGGGAAATCGCAGTGCGATCGTCTCTGCTTGATGGAGCTCTTCTAATGATTGAGGTTCACCATAGCGCTCTAAATAGGCGGGAGATGCCACCAACTTCAATTGTGCTTGATGAAGTTCTTTCGCCACCAAACGATCCCCTTTAAGTTCACCAATACGAATGGCAAGATCAAACTCATCTTTAGTAAAGTTAACGTAAGAGTTACTCAGTGAAACCTCAAGCTGGATACTCTCATGATGCGCCTCTAAAAAAGGGGTCATTGCCGGCAGAAACTTCTTAATGCCGTAACTATCGGGCATACTGATGCGTAAAATACCATGGAGATCACCACTACTACTGATCTGCCTTTCAATATCACGAATATTTTCAATCGCCTCTTTACAGACAAGGTAGTAGCTCTTCCCCTCTTCAGTTAAGCGCATTGATCGAGTTGAGCGTTGAAAAAGTTTAATATTCAACTTTTTCTCTAAGCGAGAGACCGCCTTACTCACCGCAGAAGGTGTGACACCAATCGCAATAGAGGCATCGGTAAAATTACGGCTCTCTGCCGCCTTACAAAAAATTTGTAGATCATTAAAATCCAGATTGTGGAGTAGAGTCATCACCTATCCCTCGCAACTTGTTCCCATTCACGATGCTATAAGTACTTCAAAATAGCACTGAGCATCCCCTCTTCATCAAACTATTTTAGCGCTATTTGTGCCGCTTAGGCATTAAAGATTTTCTTCTCATCTATAGTCAAAGATGAGATTAATCCCTATGATGGGGAGGAATCTTAAGAGAGTCGTTTCAATATGAGAGGCGACTCTGTGCTCTTGGCGCAAAGTCTTATAGGTTATTCTTATGGCTCAAGATTAGCGTCATTACGAAACAACACTAACAATCGATAGAAGGAATTGAATCTATGCAAAACTTTACCTCGCTAGTGGAAAAACGCCGGACAATTTACCACCTTGGAAATAAACTTCCTCAGTCAAAAGAGGAGATCACTCAATTAATTGAAAAAGTTACGAAAGATACACCCTCTGCTTTCAACTCCCAAAGTTCTCGCGTTGTATTATTACATGATAAAGCGCATCAAAAGTTATGGGACATCACGTTAGAGGCATTAAGAGCGATCGTTCCTGCTGATAACTTTGCCGCTACAGAGGCTAAAATTAAGAGCTTTGCTGCCGGTGCAGGAACGATTCTCTACTTTGAAGATCAACAAGTTGTTGAAGATCTTCAAGAGCAGTTCTCAGCTTATGCTGCTAATTTCCCTAAATGGTCTGAACAAGCGCATGGAATTACGGCATATGCTGTTTGGCTCGCACTGGCAGAGGTCAATATCGGCGCCTCTCTACAACACTACAATGAGTTGATTGAAGCTGCCGTTAAAGCAGAGTGGAACCTTCCTGAAAAGTGGGCATTAAAAGCGCAGATGCCATTTGGTTCAATCGAAACAGAGGCAGACCCTAAAGCTTATATCGATACAGCAGCACGTTTTAAAGTCTTCGGTTAAGCGCCAAAATTAACCACAAAGTATCAACTATGCATGAAAAGGAGGGGATTCCCTCCTTTTTTTCTGCTTTCTTACCGGTAGGCATGTGAATGCAATAAGAGCAAATTAGTCAGCTCCCTTGGCTTCACTGATTATCTTATTCATTGAGATAAAAAGGGCTGAACGATTGCCGGATCTTACTATCGCGCACCTCTATAGATTACGCGCCGGCAAATATGATCTTCAATCACTAGCCGTTGTTGTTACTTAAATAGCATTCATCTCGGCATCATTGATGCCGATCTGCGGGCATGCAGTAGTGAAAAGAGTGCGATAGTTGGCTCCCGCGTGCTCCGCAGATTTTCTTATCTTTTGAAATCAGTAAGAGCTGATCAAGTGCCGGAGATTACCTCTGCACGCTTCCTAAAATCTCATGCCGGCAAGTATCGCTACTATAACGATATGATTCTCGGCATCATTAATGCCGACCTGCGGGCATACAGTAGTGAAAAGAGTACGATAGTTGGCTCCCGCAGCTCCATAAACCCTCTTACCTAGACACCCTTTTGATTGAATAAAAAGAGTAGTCAAAGTCCCGATTGGAGAAAATCCTAAAAAGAGTCAAATCAATGATAAAATAGGAAAAAGTTTGATAATAGAGCCATCAAACTTGAGATTTCGCTGCTTTAAGCAATGTTATTCACACCCATTTCAAGGAAAGTGATTATTTATGGTTACTTATGAGAGCAACAATCTGTATCAAATTTTACAACCAATTATTGAAGATAACAATTATCAATCCTTTGAAGAGTTAGTTGATTCGAGCCAACCTATCGATATGGCGGATGCCTTAGAACTCTTCCCCACTGAATCGATTATCCCGCTTCTTGAAAAATTACCGGCAGAGAAATTAACTGAGCTCTACCCTCACTTTGAAGAGGAAGAGAAGGTTAAAATTATCCCCCATCTCAATATCGAAACCCTCCAATCGCTCCTTAATCGCCTCCTATCAGATGAGCAGGTAACACTCTATCTCACATTGAGTAAAGAGCAACGCGATATCTTGATGCCAACACTCTCAAAAGAGGAACGAGAAGCGATTATTACGCTCTCCTCCTATCCGGAAGAGAGTATCGGCTCGATCGCTTCGGCCGACTATGTTAGCGTGACAGCTGATGGTACCGTCTCTGATATTTGGCATAAAGTCCGCCAAGATGCAAAGACTAAAGAGGCTCTTTCACAAATCTATATTACCGATGAATATCGCCATCTGATCGGTGTTGTATCACTACAAGATATCCTTCTCTCTAAAGATAGCGACCTTATCCGCGATATTATGGATACCGATGTGATTCAGGCAAAGGCATCAGAAAATAGCCAAGTGGCCATTGCCCTAATTGAACGTTATGATCTCCCGGCACTTCCTGTTACCGATAATAACGGGCATCTCATCGGTATTGTGACGATCGAAGATGCGATGGAAAAGTTACGCGAAACCGCGGCCGGCGCCTTTGCAAAGCTCGGGGGTAACGTGGCAATGACAGGGCCTGAGCTCGATTACCAATACTCTGGATTTTGGCGTATGTTTCGAGTAAGAGGCTTCTGGTTAGTGATCTTAACCATCTTTGGCGTCTTTACCAGTACCTTTGTCGCACGGCAAGAGGAGATTCTCTCTGAGGTGATTATTTTAGCCGCATTCCTCGCTCCGATCGTCGATATGGGCGGAAATACCGGAAGCCAATCAGCCACCTTGGTGATTCGCTCCATGGCGCTTGGAGATATCCATCTTAAATGGAAAGATATCTGGTTTATTATTAAAAAGGAGATTCCCGTTGCCTTAGCATTAGGGGTCATGGTGGCACTTGTGGAAGTGGTACTCGCCTTCTTCTTTAAGAGCGGTATTAGTATTAATGTCTTGATGGTTGTCGGCTTCTCGATGATTACCGTCACCTTTATGGGTGGATTGTTCGGCATTATGCTGCCCTTTATCGCAAAGCGCTTCAATGTTGACCCGGCAACCCTTAGCTCCCCGATGCTCACCTCTATTATGGATTTCTTAGGCGTTGTGATCTATTTCGGATTTGCTTATTGGTTCTTAAGTGATCTATTAGTTGAAGCGGCCGCTGTGGTGGGTTAGATCAGAAAGATAGCGTATCCATTAGAGTCTCTTCAATAGAGATTCTTCAATAGAAGATCTTCTATTAATCGCCCCAAAGCAGATTGATTCAATAAAACTAATTCGATAAAGTTTATTCAACAAAATTTATTCGATAAGTGGATCAATAGCTTTGGGGTTTTCTTTGGAAATTTAAGCGATTACATGCACTTATGGCTAATAAGATACAAAAAACATTCTCTGCAAAGATCATTAAGCCCCTATTTATGAGCCTTATCATTACTACCATTCTCCTTGCTCTTTTTGCCACATATGCAATAAAGCCATTACCAGAACTAAAACAGGTAAAAAGCAGTGCTCTGCCTATCAATGAGGAGAATAAGCTCGTACAGATGTTACAAAAAGAGTATCCGGAAGATCCCAACTTAACAGGGGTACTAGAGCTCTCTGACCCTCTTGACGCTTTCGTTGCTCGCTCTGTACTTCTCAACTTAGCTCAAGAGTCGATCGATCTACAATACTATATTTGGCGCCCCGATACCTCGGGAACCATGCTGCTCTACGACCTCTATAATGCAGCTGAGAGGGGTGTTCGTGTCCGGTTGCTACTCGATGATAATAATACTCGGGGTCTTGATGACCTTATCGCAGTTTTAGATTATCACCCCAATATCGAAGTGCGCCTCTTTAATCCCTTTACTAATCGCAAATTTCGCTTTTTAGGATATCTAACAGACTTAAAACGCTTAAATCATCGCATGCACAATAAACTCCTTGTGGTCGATGGTGTCACTGCCATTACAGGGGGACGTAATATTGGGGATGAATACTTTGCTGCCGGTAATGGTACTGTCTTTGTTGACTTAGATGTGATGGCGATCGGCAATATCGTGCCACAACTCTCTCACGATTTTGATCGCTATTGGAATAGCGAGCTCTCCTACCCTGCTAAACAGATCGTGACAAAAGAGTATGGATCGGATCATATCGCCGCTTTTGAAAAGCTTCGCAAAGTCAAATATCGTGCTGATGTTGAAACTTATCAATCCGCTTTAGCGCAATCTAAATTATTAGAAAAGCTCTATCATCACAATATCGATTGGCAGTGGTCAGAAGCGATTCTGATCTCCGATCCTCCTAGTAAAGCACTCGGTGTCTGGAGTCAAAATGATTTTTACAAGCCACTCTATAACGCGATTGGCGACGCCCAAAAAGAGCTCTTTTTAGTCTCACCCTATTTTGTACCGACAAAGGTAGGAACTGCTTTCTTAAAAGATCTTGCAGAGCAAGGTATCCAGATATCGGTATTAACAAACTCCTATGAAGCCACCGATGTCGCCTTCGTCCACTCGGGATATATTAATTATCGCAAAGCGCTTATCGAAGCTGATATCGATATCTATGAACTCAAAAAATCACATGATAAAACCCCTCATCTCAAAGATAAGGGGCTTGTGGGAAGTTCCGGTTCCAGCTTGCACGCTAAAACCTTTGTTGTTGATAATGATCGCCTATTTGTCGGTTCATTAAATCTCGATCCTCGATCAGCAAAAATCAATACCGAGATGGGGCTTACGATCTTAAACCCCCATCTCGCTAAAGATATGACCGACCGCATTAAGCGTCATCTATTAGAGCGCTCTTACAAAGTGATCTTAGAAGATGATCAATTAAAATGGCAGCTATTTGATAATCAAGAGAGATTACTCAAAACTTATGATGTCGAGCCAAATACATCGATCTTAGAGCGAGCGCTGATCCGATTTTTAACTTGGCTCCCTATTGAGTGGCTTCTCTAGCTATCACTAGCCATCAATCTCCGGATGTTGATCGATCAAGCGTTCCCGGCGTTTTTGAAGACGCGCAATCTCTTCATCAATACTCTCTATACGGCTTTCAATACGATCATAATGAGCTTGCAAAATCTCTCTCGCTTCGCTACGGTCAGAGGCAATCGGGGTCTCCCCACGTAATGGGCGATTCGCCGTCTCTTTCATATTGAAGGTCAAAATAATCCCAATAAAAGCTGTCGCCATTAGATAAAATGCCGGCACATAGAGATTATTGGTCAATTCAATCAACCAAGCGGTTAAAGTCGGTGTAAATCCTGCCACTAAGACGGAGATATTAAACGCCGTTGCCATGGCGCTATAACGCACTTTTGTCGGGAAGATCGCCGGCAAAATAGAGGCCATCACTCCGGTAAAACAACTTAACATCAATGCGAGGAAGACTAAACCTAAAAAGATCAAACCCACATTGCCGGTATTAATGAGATAAAAAGCGGGAATTGCACCGATTAACATTCCGACACTACCGATCTTAATAAAGACTTTACGGCCGAAACGGTCACTCAATAGCCCCACTAAGGGTTGAACAAAGAGAATACCGATCATAATGGCAATAATAATCAGAACCCCGTGATCAGCACTATAGCCCAAACTAAATGAGAGATAACTCGGCATATAGGTAAGTAACATATAGTAGGTCACGTTAGTTAAAATCACGATACCAACACTTAAAAGAATACTCTTTGTGTTATTACGAAGAACCGTTATAAGGGACTCTTTCGCTACCGGCTTTGCCTCAATACTCTCGCTATGCTTTAAATATGTTGGTGTCTCATCGAGCGCATGGCGCAGATACATGCCTAAAATTCCTAAAGGTCCGGCAATAAAGAAGGGAATTCTCCAGCCCCACTCTTCAAAACGATCATCCCCTAAGAGAGTAGTGATCAAAACAACGACACCGGCACCTAAGACAAATCCGGAGATCGATCCAAAATCGAGCCAGCTACTCAAAAATCCTCGGCGGCTATCAGGAGCATATTCCGCAACAAAGATCGCGGCACCCGTATACTCTCCGCCGACAGAGAAACCCTGTGCTAACTTTGCAATTAAGAGCAAAATTGGGGCCCAGATACCGATTGTGGCATAAGAGGGGATCAAGCCGATCGCAAAGGTACTGACCGACATGATAATAATTGTCACAGCGAGAATCTTTTTCCGCCCAAACTTATCCCCTAAAACGCCGAAGAAGACGCCGCCAATCGGTCTGACTAAAAAGGGAACCGAGAAGGTAGCCAATGATGCAACTAACTGTACGCCGGGGGAAGCATCTGGAAAGAAGACTTTCCCTAAAACATAGGCCAAAAAGCCGTATACCCCAAAATCGAACCACTCAATGGCATTCCCCAATGCCGCAGCGGTAATCGCCTTGGTAAATTGATCGTTCTTCACGATCGTAATATCACTCAACTCCATCGGTTGGTGTTTTTTCGTGTTTGTCATAAATCTCCTTATTAGGTAGATATTCCATAATGAACTCACGAATTGCTTCTAAGGTATTACTCCTCATTAGGGAAGTTCATTCAAATACCTATCTGTTGGAAATATCAGTCGCAAACCCTAAAAAGCCTCTGATATTATTCAATAAGATTCAATAAAGTTTAAAAAATTGAAAATCTTAATCTGAAAATAGAATAGCGAGGCTCGATTTCTATTTGTAATTAATATTTTCTCTATAAAGATCGCATCTCATTAAAAATATTAATTAGATATAAAATCTCATTACTGTATAAGCCTCCTCTCTTTAAGGTGCAAGAATGCTCCTTTTCAATGCTTCAAATAGAGCTAACACTATACCTTCTCCCCCTATTGATCATTTTTTGTGATGAATAAATGAGAAAAACTCCTATTTATGCCAAAATTTATCATCAAAAGTGATATTGACAGTTAACCAATTACTACATATGCCTAACATTTAGACAGAAGTATACTCATTTTAGATCTCAGATCATTTCTTTTAGTAAAACACCCTTAACTTTTATATGAGTTATATAATGACTAAAATCCTGGTATTATAAAATCACTAAAAAAATCTCCAATTCTATGATAGGACACATCGAATATTGACTACTTTTAATTTCTTAGACTTATTTGCTGGAGCTGGGGGCTTATCAGAAGGATTTATACAAGCAGGATATACTCCAATAGCTCATATAGAAAAAGAAAAAGCAGCATGCTATACCTTGAAAACAAGGAATGCTTATTATTTTTTTAAAAAAGAAAATAAGCTTGATATCTATTATTCATATCTTCGAGGAGAAATTTCACGGGAGACATTATATAACCATGTTCCAAAATCAGAATTTGATTCTGTTATTTGCAAAGCTATTTCTCAAGAAAATCGCCAAATTATTTTTAAGAAAATAGATAAGCTATTAGAAGGGAAAAAATTAGATTTGATAGTAGGAGGCCCACCCTGCCAAGCCTACTCTTTAATAGGCCGATCGAGTGATAAAAATAAAATGCTTGGCGACGATAGAAATTATCTATATTTAGAATATGTAGAGTTTTTAAAAAGATACCAACCAAAATTTTTTGTTTTTGAGAATGTTACAGGCTTGCTATCTGCTAAGGATATTGATGGGAAAAAGCATTTTGACAAAATGTTAAGCTCATTTAAGGAAGCGGGTTATAGCGCAAAAGCCTATACATTTAATGCTTCTGATTATGGCGTTCCACAAAATCGCAAAAGAATCATTATTATTGGTTCCCTATTTCAGAATGTAATTGATTTTTCGTTAGCAAAATCCAATCACTCAAACACAGTTCATGATTTTATTTTAGATCTCCCTGATTTAAAAGCGGGTACTGGAAAAATTTTTGCAGTACCTAAAATACAAGAGAACCCATTATTAAAGAAGCTAAATATTTGCGATATACCCTATATTACATTTCATCAAGCTAGACCTCATAACGAAAGAGATTTAGAAATTTACAAATTAGTTGTTGAAAACTGGAATAAATATTCTGAAAGATTAAAATATAATGAATTACCTAAAAGATTAATTAATCATAATAATTTAAAATCATTTTTGGATAGATTTAAGGTTGTAGTGGCAAATCAACCTTCTCATACTATTGTTGCACATATATCAAAGGATGGTCACTATTACATTCATCCTGATATTACACAAAATCGATCATTAACTGTCCGAGAAGTTGCTAGATTACAAACATTTCCCGATAGTTATTTCTTTGAAAGTGAAAGTGGAAAACCGGCTAGAACAGCTGCATATACACAAGTTGGTAATGCTGTACCGGTTCTATTGGCTAAAAAAATAGCATGTAAACTAAAAGTGATTCTGGAGTCTATATAAATGAAAATATCACCTAAATTAATACAAAATATACTCGGTGAAGAAAGTATTTCTAATAGTGTTATTGTTTTATCTGAAATTATAAAAAATGCTTACGAATCCGGAGCTAATGAAATTATTATAGATTTATCCAATAAGGATCATATTAAAATTCAAGATAATGGTTCTGGATTAAATCCGGAGGAGCTATATCAAGCTTGGAATGTAATCGGCGATTCAAAGAAAGCGAATAATCCAAATGCTCTGGGAGGAAAAGGCATTGGTAGATTTACTTTATTCTATATAGCCAATACCATTCAGGTATACACAAAAACAAAAAATAGTCAGGCCGTATATTTTCTAGAAATAACTAACGATGAACTATCCCAAACTGAAGACTTAAATGAACTTGAACTATCAGTCAAAGTAGCAGATATCGATTTCCCTTATGAAAGCGGAACGCTATATTATCTCTATGGTATAGACCTAGAAGCAATATCATATACAATGATTTACTACGATATAGCACCTATATTACAACCTTTTAAAAAATACCCTATAGATATTAAAATTCTTTATCCCAAATCAAGTAAAGAAATCATTATAAGAAATGATGAAAACTATCATTTAAATCATTTAAAACCTGAATTTTCAATCAATTATGCCCCTTTTTCTATAAAGGCAATATTTGAAAATGGTGAATTTCATGAAATAACATATAGTGTAAAACAAATTTATGATAAAGAGCACTTTATAGTCGATAGGGCTGCAACAAAAACTCAACTCGCTGATTTAAATGACAGAGTTCTTGAACAAGGTAAAAAACCTAGAGAAGGAATAAATCTAACTAAAGACGATTATAAAATTTTAAATAAAATTTATTTTAACTTTTATAATTACTATTTCTCAAAACAATTCATTGATAAAAAAGATAAAAAAAAGATACAGGATAACTTCTTAAATGCCTATACAGGTGTGAATATATATCGAGGTGGATTTAAGATTTATGGCCATGGCAGAGAAGATTGGTTAAATTTATCAGCCCAACAATCCCAACAAACAAAATTAATCTATAATGAAATAATCTTTGGCCTTGTAGAGCTCGACCCAAGCAGTAAAAACACATTAAGAGAAGTAAGTAGTAGAGAAAAACTATTTAATAATAATTCATATAAAGCTCTAAAAATAATAACAAATGAATTAGTTCGTTTTTTTGCTCTAGAAGTTAGAGAAAAGTATAAGAAAGATCTGCTTTCTAAAAAAGACTGGGAAGCCCAACAAAAAGTTAAAACTCTAACTGATACATCTTCGAGTGATACACCTTCGAGTGGTACGTCTTCGAGTGATACAGCTTCGAGTGATACATCTTCAAGTGATACAGCTTCAAGTGATACAGCTTCGAGTGATACAGCTTCGAGTGATACAGCTTCGAGTGATACAGCTTCAAGTGATACAGCTTCAAGTGGTACATCTTCGAATGATACATCTTCGAATGATGAGGCTTCACGTAGCGAAAGCTCTTCGAAAGGGGGGCTTCCTATTGATAGAAATGAAAATCTAATCAAACGATCTATTTTGAAAGATAATACTTCGATCTCTTCATCTAAGTACTGGAATAATTTAATAGAGCAAATTAATTACTTATCTCAATTAAAAAAAAAGGACTATACAGAACTAATTACTTCGGCAATACGCCAAGTCTTAGAGAGTTATATTCATCTAGTATATGACCATAGTAATTTTCCTTACGATCCTAGCAAACAGAATTCCCTCGAGAAAAAAGTTGAAAATATTTTTAAAGTATTAAGACAAAATGACAATGGTATTGTGACTCATATTGCAAAAAATAATGATTTAAAATCTGCATTTCGTTCTTTTAACTCTATAAGTAATCTATTAAGATCAGATTATACTGAAATAAACCTCGAAGCTCTTATTAACAAGACAAATATTACTGCCCACTCAGGCTCACAATTTACAAGCATTTCAGCAGAAGAATATCAAAAAATTTGCAATATATTAGACTTATTATATCTTTTTAAAATAAGTTACCAGTATACTAAAAAATAGAGCCCCCTCTACTTTTTATAAAATTTCGATTTCTACTCCTCCGGTTCATATCCCAAATTGGGTGCGAGCCATTTTTCTGCTTCTTTCAGATCCCAACCTTTGCGCGTAGCATAATCTTCAACCTGATCACGACCAATTTTGCCCACCCCAAAGTAGTGGGCTTCGGGATGAGCAAAGTACCACCCGGAAACAGCTGCTTGTGGATACATAGCAAAACTATCAGTAATTGCGAGACCGATACGCTGATCAGGATTGAGAAGGCGCCAGAGTGTAGCTTTCTCCGTATGTTCTGGACAGGCTGGATATCCCGGCGCCGGGCGAATGCCGCGATACTCTTCTCGAATCAGCGCTTCATTATCAAGCATTTCATCTTTCGCATATCCCCAATACTCTTTACGCACCCGTTTATGGAGATACTCCGCTAAGCTTTCGGCAAGACGATCGGCAAGCGCTTTGAGCATAATCGCACTATAATCATCATGATCAGCTTCAAATGCCTCAATATAGGGTTCAATGCCGATACCTGCCGTACAGGCAAATGCGCCGATATAATCCTCTTCACCGATAAAATCAGCAAGAGAGCGATTTGGCATCTCATTGGGTCGCTCTGTCTGTTGACGCAGATGATGCAAACGTGCAAGTTCTTCTGTACGAGTATCATCTGTAAATAAAACTGTACTTTCACCTGCATTTTTTGCAGGAAATAGTCCGACAACAGCTTTCGCTGTTAGCCACTTCTCCTCGATAATTTTTGCCAACATCTTCTCTGCGTCTTGATAGACTTTTGTCGCTTCTTCCCCAATAATTTCATCTTCTAATAATTTTGGGAACTTCCCACGCAACTGCCAGGAAGCGAAAAAGGGGGTCCAATCGATCGTCGCCAAAAGATCCTCGAGCGGCACTTCAAACTCATGAATCCCCATCTTCTCCGGTTTTACAATATGATCAAATCTTAATTTTAAACGGTTATTGACCGCCTCTTGAAAGGGGATCAGCTTAATATCGCGCTGTCTTTCGAGGTACGCTGTACGGCGCTTTGCATAATCCTCTTTCACATCCTGCATAAATTGATCGCGCAGCTCCGGGCTAATCAGAGATTGCGCTACCCCAACAGAGCGGGAAGCATCACGCACATGAACAACGGTATGGCTATATTGTGGTGCAATCCGAACTGCCGTATGCGCTAGCGAAGTTGTTGCCCCACCAATCATGATGGGAATATCTAAGCCGCGCCGCTCCATCTCTTTAGTAAAACCCACCATCTCCTCAAGCGAAGGCGTAATTAAACCGGAGAGTCCAATCACATCCACCTGCTCTTCAAGTGCTTTCGCAATAATCGCCGGGGTTGGAATCATCACCCCCATATCGATCACCTCAAAGTTATTACATTGCAATACAACACCGACAATATTCTTCCCAATATCGTGAACATCACCCTTTACTGTCGCCATCAAAATCTTGCCATTTGACTGACTCATATCGCCAAACTTTCTCTTCTCCTCCTCAATAAAGGGGATCAAGTAAGCTACCGCACGCTTCATCACTCGCGCTGATTTGACCACTTGGGGCAGGAACATCTTTCCTTCACCAAAAAGATCTCCCACCACATTCATACCGGTCATTAAGGGGCCTTCAATCACCTCAATCGGCCGTGAAAAACTTTGTCGTGCAAGTTCAGTATCCTCTTCAATATAGCTATCAACGCCATTGACTAAGGCATAGGTTAATCGCTCACCGACCGGCAACTCACGCCATTCGAGATTCTCCTCTTTACGAGTAGCGCCCTCCCCTTGATATTTCTGTGCTAGCTCTAAAAGGCGTTCGCTCGCTTCAGGATCTCGATCAAATAGCACATCTTCAATCCCTTCTCGTAACTCTTCGGGGATATCCTCATAGATCGCAAGCTGACCAGCATTAACAATCCCCATCGATAATCCCCGCGCAATTGCATGATAGAGAAAGACCGCATGAATCGCCTCACGTACTAGATTGTTCCCTCTAAAAGAGAAGGAGACATTAGAGATCCCCCCTGAGATATGGACATAGGGGAGATTTTTCCGAATCCATCCCGTCGCTTCCAAAAAATCTAACCCATAACGATTATGTTCTGAAATGCCCGTTGCAATCGCAAAGACATTGGGGTCGAAGATAATATCCTCTGCCGGAAAGTTGACCTCATTGACCAAAATATCATACGCTTTTGAGCAGATCTCAATCCGGCGTTCTAAATTATCCGCCTGCCCTGCCTCATCAAATGCCATCACCACAATGGCAGCGCCATATTTTTTCGCCAGTTTTGCCTGCGCAATAAATTGCGCAACCCCCTCTTTCATCGAGATTGAATTAACAATTCCTTTCCCTTGAATGCACTTAAGCCCCGCTTCTAAGATCTCCCACTTTGAGGAGTCGATCATAATGGGCACTTTAGAGATATCGGGCTCTGAAGCAATAAGATTGAGGAAGGTGACCATCTCCTTTTTAGAGTCGAGCATCCCCTCATCCATATTGATATCGATAATCTGCGCCCCATTTTCCACCTGGTCTCGCGCTACTTCTAACGCTTCTGCATAATTCTTCTCTTTAATTAAGCGCTTAAAGCGGAGAGAACCTGTAATATTTGTACGCTCCCCCACATTAGCAAAGAGCGATTCCCCAATCGTTAAATTACACGCCTCAAGTCCTGATAATCGTAACGATTTAGGTTTCTCTTTTACAATGCGAGGCGCTACATTCTTCATCTTTTCAGCAATCTTAGCGATATGTTCCGGCGTTGTTCCACAGCAACCCCCAACAATATTGAGAAATCCAGAAGAAGCCCACTCGGCCATCTCTTCCGCCATCGCATCAGCACCGAGATCATACTCACCAAAAGCATTGGGAAGACCGGCATTTGCATGGGCTGAGAGGTAAAATTCAGAAATTTGGGAGAGCTCTGCAACATAGTTACGCAAGAGATCAGGCCCTAGCGCGCAGTTGAGTCCGATCGAAAAGGGACGAACATGACGTAAGGAGTTGTAGAAAGCTTCAGTTGTCTGTCCGGAGAGCGTTCGACCGGAGGCATCGGTGATTGTGCCGGAGATCATTACCGGAAGGCGGATCCCCGCCTCTTCAAAGAAAGTCTCAATGGCAAAGAGCGCCGCTTTAGCGTTGAGGGTATCGAAGATGGTCTCCACCATCAAAATATCAGCACCACCGGCGACCAATCCCGAGATCGCTTCTAAATATCCTGTAACTAATTGATCGAAAGAGGTATTTCGAAAGCCAGGATCATTCACATCAGGAGAGATCGAAGCAGTCTTACTCGTAGGGCCTAATACTCCGACGACAAAACGGGGCTTTTCTGCCGTGCTATAACGTTCACAAGCTCGTTTGGCTAACTTAGCTGCTTCATAATTGATCTCATAAACAAAAGCTTCCATCCCATAATCTGCCATCGACATTTTAGTAGCATTGAAGGTATTGGTCTCAATAAGATCGGCACCCGCGGCTAAATAAGCTTCATGAATCTCAAGAATCATATCGGGTTGCGTGAGGACTAGGAGATCATTATTCCCCTTAAGGTCTCGCTCCCAATCGGCAAAACGTTCCCCACGAAAATCATGCTCCTCCAATTGCCGCTTCTGAATCATCGTTCCCATTGCCCCATCTAAAATTAAGATCCGTTGCTGGGCGATTTTCTGAAGTTGCTGTTCGATAGCCATAAAATAGATACTCCTCTCTACCGGCAGACACAATCGCTGCCGTCATCAATAGTGGTTACTTCGGTGACTGTAACTCTTGAAGCGATCTTAACTTGTAGCGCACTTAAAAAAACGCCATTCTAATCGCATCTTGAGTCGGTCTAATAATCGTTCTAATTGTCGTTCTGATAGAGAGAGGAAGGAGGAGAAAAATAGAATCGACCATAATAGAATCGGCCATAAAAAAGCGCTAACCGCAGACCGAATCTGCCATTAGCACTTCTCTATTAAGATAAGCCTATACGAGATCAACCGCTATAGCGCAACAGATCAAGCACCATAGCGGATAGAATCAACGATTAGATAGCAATCACACATTAATCAGGAATATCGATCTTTCCAGAGATAGCGGGCTTCACAGCCTTACTATCGATAATTAATGTGGGCTGTAATGATGGGTTAGCAGGATAATTTGATCCGCCCCACTTCATCACGACCTGCCCTTTCCCTTTACTATAAACGGAGAGATCAGACCAACCATTTGAACGTGCTTCTAAGACATAGATCGGGGCATTCGCAACGGTCGATTTTGATGCTAATTTGTAACGACCATCCGCTAAACCTTCAAAGACAAGCAGTGTACAGCCTCCTGTTCCACACCACTCTTCCCCCTCAAGGAGGACTAAACCATCATCGATGCCATCTTGGTTAAGATCAGCATAAGCGACAGCATAGCTCGGCGCAGCCTCATTCGTGAATTTTTTGATAGCTGCTTCTAACTGCGGTGTTGCCACAACCTCTTCTAACTCAATAGAGCTCCCTGCTGTTTGACATCCGGCTAAAAAAAGAGCGGAAAGTGCTACGGTTAATAGACCTTTTTTCATCATAGTGACTCCCTTTGTTGTCCTGAGACTTCTGGTATAAAAAAAGCTCTTCCTGGGTACAAGAAGAGCATCATTAACTGATTAATGCTTCTTATCTGCCAGACTCATCGATCTGTTGGACTTAGCACAAAAAGATTGGTGCTGAGACTTCATTGGGCCAATTCCCTCCATCTCTCTTAATAAGAACTACTCTTTCACTATATCACTCAAAATTTAGAAATAGCAAAACAAAAACTTAAAATAGTGAAAAAAGAGGGATATAAAACGCCAGATTTCCACCATAAAATTAAGAAAATATTAAGATCTTGTTAAAAATTTATTAGAAACTTATTGAAAACTTACTTTTAAATTTGCTTTTTATCGATCAATTCCTCTATAGTGATGAGAACACGGTAATAGAAGCAACCATCTTCAATACCGAGATCTTATCAAGAGTGGCGGAGGGAAAGGCCCTGTGATGCCCGGCAACCTGATGAAAATTAAGGTGCCAATTCCTTCGACCTATCTAGGGATAGTGATCGAAAGATAAGTTTGCGTAATGCCAACACTTGATGAGAACGAGTGCTGGCTTTTTTTATGCCAGTTCGAAAATGGAAAGACCATTCAGTCACCGAATCACCCCCCCAATCACCATTAATCGACAGAGGATAAATAGATGAGTGCGCAATATGTTGAGCTATTAAACCAGAGCCTTTCTGAACTTCAGAATGATGTCAATGTCTCTTTTGAGTTCTTTCCCCCCAATAGCGAACAGATGGTAACCACCCTTTGGAACTCCATTGAGCGCCTTAAAGTCTTAAAACCCCAATTTGTCTCCGTCACTTACGGTGCGAATGCATCAACACGGGATCGAACGCACCGAGTGATTGAAGATATTGTCCATAAAACTGATCTCACCGCCGTTCCCCATCTCACCTGTGTGGATACCACCGAAGCGGAGCTTCACCAGATTGCCGACAACTATTGGGATCTTGGCATTCGCCATATATTGGCACTGCGCGGAGATCTCCCTAAGGGTACAGAAAACCCAGGTATCTATGCCGATCACTTAGTGAAGCTTCTAAAAAAACGACACGATTTTGAGATCTCTGTCGCCGCCTACCCTGAGATTCACCCCGAAGCTAAAAATGCCCAGGCAGATCTTCTTCATCTCAAACGAAAGATCGATGCCGGCGCCAATTTAGCGATTACCCAGTTCTTCTTCGATATCGATGCCTTTCTTCGATTTCGTGATCGTTGCGTTGCTGTGGGAATTGAAGCGGAGATTGTTCCCGGCATTCTTCCTGTCTCCAATTACGATTCTCTTGTGAAATTCGCCGGCCCACTCAATGTCAAAATCCCCTCCTGGCTCCATAAACGCTATGAAGGCTTAGAGAATGATCCCACCACTCGAAGCCTTGTGGGTGCGAGTATCGCCATCGATATGGTGAGAGTTCTCCGAAAAGAGGGGATTCAAGACTTCCACTTCTATACGCTCAATCGTTCTGAGCTGACCTATGCCATCTGCCACACCTTGGGATTACGCCCCGATCCGGCAATCGGGGTAGCGTAATCTTAAGCGCTCTTGTTAGTTGCTCTTTACTGGATTGAGACGATTTACGACTCCTGACCGATTGAGTTTCATGTGAAACATTAAAAGAGAGGCTACAGAGATTTAACGAAAAGGATCTGGGATCGTGGAAGGAACCAAAATATGGCGACCGACATGATCTACATCGGTTTCGCCACAAAAAGCCATACTGGTCTCAAACTCATTGCGGATCAGCTCCAATGCCTTTGTGACCCCAGCTTCCCCCATAGCGCCTAAACCATAGAGATAAGCGCGACCAATCATTCCGGCATTCGCCCCTAATGCAACTGCTTTGAGGAGATCTTGTCCGGAACGAATACCACTATCGAGAATAATCTCGGTAGAAGTGCCGGCAAGCGCTTCAACAATAGAAGGGAGAACCGCAATGGAAGAGAGCGCACCATCTAACTGGCGCCCGCCATGATTACTTACAACAATGGCATCGGCACCCACTTGATGCGCCATCTTGGCATCTTCAGCATCTAAGATCCCTTTTAGGATAATTTTTCCGCCCCACATCTCTTTGATCCAGGCGATATCATCCCAATTGAGGGTTGGGTCAAATTGCTGATTAGTCCAAGAAGCAAGAGAACTTGGATCATCGATCCCATCCACATGCCCGACAATATTGCCGAATTGACGCCGTTTTGTCTTCAACATATTCCAACACCAGCGCTGTTTAGTGAGGAGGTTTAACCAGTTTCGAAGAGTCGGTTTAGGTGGAACCGAAAGACCATTTTTAAGATCTTTATGACGCTGACCGATCATCTGCAGATCGAGAGTAATCACTAAAGCATCACACCCTGCTCGTTTTGCACGATCGATAAGGCGCTGCATAAAGTCACGATCACGCATCACATAGAGCTGAAACCAAAATGGCTCACCCACCTCATTTTTAATATCTTCTAAGGAGGCAATACTCATTGTTGATAATGTATAACGAATACCAAATCGCGAAGCGGCTCGTGCTGCAAGAATCTCCCCATCGGGATGGACCATGCCCACAAGTCCGGTAGGAGCAATAGCGAGCGGCATCGACATCGGAATACCAAGAACTCTCCGCTCTAACGATCGATTCTCCATATTCCGTGCCACTTTCTGCACTAGCTTGATCTTCTGAAAATCAGATGTATTTGCGCGATAGGTGGATTCTGTCCAAGAACCTGAGTCGACATAATCATAAAACATTTTGGGTACACGTCGTTTGGCGAGCAGACGAAGGTCTTCGACATTGGTAATCGTTGTCATACTTAAAAATTGAACCTCATAACATAATCTAAATTAATAATCTGAATTAAAAAGAACTCAAACTGAGCCTAAATAGCCTCAAAACACTATACTGCTCGCACGAAAGAGTGACAACGATTTATTGAGAATTTTATCTATAGCTCTCTAGTTTCGACCCTAGTTACAATCCTACTTACAACCCCTATTTAAAATCACATTTGCCATTCTATCTACAAAATTTATTTGCACTTCTCATTAATGTAGTCTATACATATATGTAATGCCGATTTGATAACAGCTTGCGGGCATAACCAGCTAAAGCGTCCCTCTCAAAAAGAGATTCTCCCCCTAAAATACCTTGTGGAGAGCAGGCAAATCAGATCGCAATTGAGATCACTCAATGAAATCTAATCGATCAAGACGATTAGAACCTGACAAACCTGACAATCATCACAAGGAGAAAATGTATGTCATCAGAGAATCCTCAACTTCCCATCCTCGATTATCATCAATTTCTTGCAGGAGGCGATGAGCGAGAAGCTTTCCTAGAATCGCTCCGCTATGCCGCCCATGAGATCGGCTTCTTCTACCTTAAAAATCATAATATCCCCCAATCATTGATCGAAAAGGCGCAAAGATTAGCGAAAGAATTTTTTGCGCTACCATTAGAGGAGAAGTTAGCGATCCATATGTCGAATTCACCTCACTTTCGTGGCTACACCAATATTCATGATGAGATTACACGAGAGAAGCCCGATAGCCGTGAGCAGTTCGATTTTATGCCGGAGTATGAAGCGATTCCCCTCGATCAGATCCCTCATGATCAACCTTGGCTTCGCCTTCAAGGTCCTAATCAGTGGCCCAACTCGCTTCCGGAGTTACGCCCCACCTTTATTGAACTTCAAGAGCGTCAGACAGAATTAGCAAAGTCGATGCTCACCGCTTTTGCTTTAGCCTTAGGGCAGGATGAGGAGATCTTCGCCCCCACCTACGCGCATAAACCCTCTGTTCTCTCCAAAGCGATCCACTATCCCGGCGTCGATGGCGAGCAAGGGGTCGGACCTCATAAAGATTCTGGCTATATCACCTTTGTTCAGCAGGAGGATCAAGCGGGATTAGAGGTCTTAAAAGATGATGAGTGGGTCTTAGCAGAGCCGATCGAGGGAACCTTTGTTGTCAATATTGGTGAACTCCTTGAGATCGCCTCACAAGGATATCTCAAAGCGACCCTTCATCGGGTACTTCCTTCCCCTGTTGGGCAGGATCGCTACTCTCTCGCCTACTTTTTAACTTCACAGCTCGATGCGACCGTGCCACTTTTAACATTGCCGAAAGCGCTACAGGGGAAAAGCTTCTCAATCACCCAAGATCCTAAAAACCCGCTCTTTACGCAGATTGGCAAAAACTTCTTAAAAGGACGTTTACGCTCCCATCCTGATGTCGCCGCTCGTTTCTATGCTGATATTTCAATTGATGAGTAGATGTATAGATATGTAGATGTGTAGATGAATAGATAGAGAGAAAGAGAGAAGTAATAATAAATAGTGGTTGTTATTGGTAACTAGCAACGACCAATAACGACTAACAGAGCACTCATCCCCATCGCTATTCATAACACAATCACCCAACCACACAATGACGATTAACTGATTAACAATTAACAATTAATAACTAACAATTAACGATCCACAACAACAGAATGCCGATTTAGAAAAGCTTGCGGGCAGAACAGCTAAGCGAATCTCCTTTTCGGCACCTACTAGGAGAATAAGATGAAAATCAACACCCCATTCCTCACCCCCACTTTATCATTAAGCGATAAAAAACCTTCCCTTTGGCAATCTCTTAAACGAGGCATGAAACTGCTTCTATTAGCAATGCCACTACTCTTAACGGCATGTTCAGAGGATGCTTCAACCGCACAAGCGAGCGAAAACAGAATTAAAATTGGCACCTCTCCCGGGGATTTTGCCGATATTGTGCGGGAGTATCTTGCACCAGAATTACAAAAATCGGGTTATCAAGTAGAACTCACCGAGATCACCGATATTGTGATCCCTAATGTCAGCGTTGAAGAGGGTACACTCCATCTCAATATCTTTCAACATCGCCCCTATATGGAGGAGTTTAATCGTGTTCGCGATGGCCACCTTGCCCCGTTAGTTCAAGTTCCAACTGCACCTTATGGCCTCTATGCCGGCAAGAAGAGATCGCTCGATGAGATCGAAAAAGGAGCAACGGTCGGGATTCCCTCCAATGTCACCAACTTTTCCCGCGGGCTCTGGATCTTAGAGAACTTAGGTTGGATTGAACTCCGTGATGATATTGCCGATCCTTTCCGTATTGAGAAGCGTGATATCACGAAGAACCCCTACCAATTGGAGATTAAAGAGATTGAAGCGGCCCAGATGACTCGAGCACGTGATGATCTCGATTACGCCATCATTAATGGTAACTTTGCCCTCGATGCCGGCATTCACTTTACCGAAGCGCTCACCATTGAGCCGAGTAAATACTTTGTTAACTGGGTCGTCGTCCACGAGAAGAACCTCAACGCGCCTTGGGCTACAGAGATTGTGAAGATTATCAATTCTGATGGTTTTAAAGCGTATAGCCAAGAGCGATTCCCTGGTTATAATCTCCCCTTAGCGTGGGAAGAAGAGAGTGATCAATAGCACAACATGATTTCAACACGATTTAAGATAGATCAGCGAAGCGGTGGAGATCCATCGCCCGCTGATGATCATAAAAGTATCGATCATTACTAGCAATTGAGAGATCGCTTCTTGCCGGCACGCAATTTATGGAAGAACGCAACGGTGATATCCGGCAACTCATCAGCTCCAATTAGCTCAATGAATAAGAAAACTCCTCGAGCCGCGGGAGCCAACGATTGCACTCTTTTCACCACTGCATGCCCGTAGATTGATGACTTCGACTACTCAACATAGAAGAGGATACTAAAGTACTGACAGGCACTTCCGCCGATCACAAAGAGGTGCCAAATTCCATGAGCATGCTTCACCTTTTCATCTAACAGAAAGAAGATCACCCCAAGGGTATAGACGACCCCACCGGCAATTAGCCAGAAGAGCCCTTCTGATGAGAGCGCTATAGAGAGCGGTTTTGCCGCAATCACAATCAACCAGCCCATCACAAGATAGATCGTTAATGAGAAGATCTGTGTTCGACGACCAATTAAGATCTCCTGAATAATCCCGATCGCCGCTAATCCCCATGAGACACCAAATAATGACCAACCCCAACCGCCACCTAAAGTCACCAAAGTATAAGGGGTATAACTCGCTGCAATTAAGAGATAGATCGCACAGTGATCTAATACCTGAAAGAGATCTTTCCTTGGACCGGGCTGAAGAAGATGGTAGATCGTTGAGGTGAGATAGAGTAAAACAAGCGCCGCGCCATAGATCGAAACACTCACAATCTTCCACGCATCATTATAGAGGCTGGCATAGACAATAATAAATGACATTCCCCCTAATGCGAGTAAGGTCCCGATTAAATGGCTATAGATATTAAATTTTTCACCTTGAGGCATCTTATATAACTCCTTACACTCATTGCTGTGTTGACGCATTGCACGACTTAAGTGCTTAGTGTAGCACTCCTCAGGACCACTTTATCAACCAAAATAAGAAAATCTGTAGAGCCACAGAAATCGACTATCACACACTTTTCACCACTGCATGCCCGCAGGTCGGCATTCTCAATGCCGAGATTAATATCATTGAACTATCCATAATTGCTGGCGATTGAAAATCGCCACTCGCCGGCGCGAAATATATGGAAATACGCAATAGTAAGATCCGGCGGTCGTTCAGCTTTTTTGTTTCAATATGTTTCAATAAATAAGATCATCAGCAAAGCCACAGGAATCGACTATCACACACTTTTCACCTCTCTATGCCCGCAAGTCGGCATCAATGATGCCGAAGAAGTTATCACAGTGATGATCAGACAATTACACATTTTGATTCCCATTATTATGAAAAATCGCTATATATCGAGTTATTCCCTCTAAAATTGGGTAAAATAGAAACGGTATACATAAAAAGTTGAATAGATATTCAACAGATAGATATTCAATCATTGAGTTATCTCAACAACTAGATTTTAGGAGCAAAAATGCGTAAACGTACTACAACCGTTAATCTTGATCGATTCCGTAAGAAACGATCACTTCGCCTCAAACCGCTTGCAGTCATTGTCGCCTCTGCGCTCTTCCTTGCTGCATGTAATGATAATAGCGCACAGCAGGAAGAGGTCTCCATGTATCGCAACGTTGAAGAGTGTGTGCGTTACAATCCCGATGCAAAATCGCTCTGTGAAACAACCTTTGCACAAGCACAACAAGAAGCGATCGATACCGCACCTCGCTTTGCGACAAGAGAGGATTGTATTGCTGAATTTGGGGAAGCAGGTTGTCAAGTTGCACCACTCAATCAAGAACAGAATAGCGCACAATCGAGCGGAAGCTTCTGGATGCCCCTTATGGCAGGCTTCCTCTTTGGTAAAATGATGGGTGGATTTAATGCCCATAAGCCCCTCTACTCGCCTCAAGCAGGTCCGAATAAAGGGCAGTTCTTCGATTCTAGTGGCAAAAACTTTGGCAATGTCAAACCAGGAACAAAGTTTAAAGTCAATCCGACAGATTTAAGACCCGGAAAAGCAGGACAGACACTGCGCCGTGGTGGTTTTGGACAGATGGTCTCTAAACAGAATATGGCGCCGGCAAAATCGGCTTCGGGAAGCAATACTCGTCGCAGTGTAGGTGGCTAGCGATGAAACGCATCCCTATTACCGAACGCCCCCATTGGCAACAACAAGCTGAAGAGTATGGCTTTAACTTCCATACTATGTATGGCGAGCGCTACTGGTGTGAAGATTTCTACTATCAATTTGGCCTTAAAGAGATTGAACTGATTGAATCGGCCACAGAAGAGCTTCACCAGATGGCGCTTCAAGCGGTTGAGAGAGTGGTTAAGAGCGAACAACTGCTGGAAAGATTTCAGATTCCGCCTCAAAGCTGGCGCTTTATTCGAGATTCTTGGGAGCAGAAAGCCCCATCACTCTATGGCCGTTTTGACTTTGCCTACGATGGTGCCGGACGCCTTAAACTCTTAGAATATAATGCGGATACCCCCACTTCTCTCTATGAGAGCGCCTTCTTCCAATGGCTCTGGTTAGAAGATCAGATCGAAGCGAAGAACCTCCCTATGGTAGCGGATCAATTCAATAGTATTCAGGAGCAATTGATCTCGCGCTTTTCAGAATTACGCGCCTATCATCAAGTTGAATTACTTCACTTTAGCTGCTGTCAAGATTCAGATGAAGATCGAGGAACGGTAGAGTATCTGGAAGATTGTGCTCAAGAAGCGGGTTTAGCGACTCAGTTTCTCTATATCGAAGAGATTGGTATCAATAGCGAATTGGAGTATACCGACCTCGATGATGATCCGATCAAAGCGATCTTTAAGCTCTACCCATGGGAGTTTATGTTAGGGGAAGATTTCGCGAGTTATCTCGATATGAACAAAACGCTCTGGCTTGAACCAGGTTGGAAAGCGATTCTCTCTAACAAAGCGCTTCTCCCCCTCTTATGGGAGATGTTTCCTAACCATCAATATCTTCTGCCCACCTATTTTGCCGATGATCCTAAAGCAAAAACACTCACTGATTATGTGAAGAAACCACTCTTCTCTCGAGAAGGGGCAAATGTTGAAATCATCACAGAAGGTCAAGTCTTAGAGAGTGCAGATGGCCCTTACGGCATTGAAGGCTCCATTATTCAAGCCTATGAACCTCTACCTGTTTTTGATGGTAATCATGTTGTCGTAGGAAGTTGGATTGTTGGCGATACCGCTTGTGGGCTCAATATTCGTGAAGATCACTCTCGGATTACCCAAGATCTTTCGCGCTTCTATCCTCATGCGATTATTGGCTAATCAATTTGAAAGAATCATTAAAAGAGAAATGCGCCTTACCGGGCGCATTTTTTATGAATAACCTCTAAGAAAGTTAGCGGAGCCTCGGGAGCGACTATCGCATGCTTATATCGACTGCATGCTTACAAATCGACATTTTTAATACCGAAAGTTAGAGATAAAAAGTTAGAGATAATACATATAGTTGCCCTCTTCCTCTTGTGCTTCTAAGGCAATGTCGGACAACTTAATATTGGTTAAAATCTTCATCAATCCTTCACTCATAGGGCGATAGACCTGTTCAAGCAGAGCCCGCTCAATATTGTGGGCGGTCTCTTCCACCGTGGCATCATTCTCGGTAAAGAGCGCTGGCTCAACACTACTTAAAATGTCATAGAGCGTAATCTCTTTAGGTGCTCGCATGAGATAATATCCTCCTTGAGCCCCTTTGATCGAACCGACAACTTCTCCCCGACGCAGTTCTGAGAAGATTCTCTCTAAATAGATTTTAGAAATCTCTAAATCTTCGGCAATCTCTAAAACTGTAGTGACAGGCTGAGACTCATGGACTAATGCCATCTTCACAAGCGATGCTAATGCATAACGAGATTTTGCGGATAACTTCATAGAAACTCCTCAGTGAATATTAATTGACAACTATTTCCAGATCCTGATACTCTACACTATATAGAGTAAACATATAATAATGGTATGCTTATCATTCGTCAATAGCGGTTTTCTTTTATAAGCGCGATCTGCATCTACAAGCACCTTATAAGCAACCATTGATTGTCTCAAGGAGAAGAGAAGATGACAAAAATTTATGAAAGTTTAACCGATCTTATCGGCCATACCCCCCTTTTAGCACTCAATCGCTTTTCAAAATCGAAAGGCATTAAAGCGCCACTCATTGGAAAACTAGAGTATCTCAATCCTGCCGGAAGCGTTAAAGATCGTATCGCTTATGCTATGATCGACACCGCAGAAAAAGCGGGCATCTTGAAACCCGGATCAGTGATTATTGAACCCACCAGCGGAAATACCGGCATTGGACTCGCTTCTGTTGCCGCAGCTAAAGGGTATCGTATCATCTTAACAATGCCGGAAACAATGAGTATTGAGCGTCGCAATCTTCTAAAGGCTTATGGTGCTGAATTGGTGTTAACGGAAGGTGTTAAAGGAATGAAGGGCGCCATTGCCAAAGCAGATGAGCTTGCAGAAGAGATTGAGGGCGGTGTAATCTTAGGGCAATTTGTCAACCCAGCAAATCCACAAGTTCACGAAGAGACAACCGGCCCTGAAATTTGGAACGATACCGATGGCCAAGTCGATATTGTCATTGCCGGTATCGGCACGGGCGGAACAATCACCGGTCTTGGACGCTATCTTAAAAAGCAGAATCCCGCGATTCAAGTGATTGCCGTAGAACCAGAATCTTCTCCTGTTCTCTCTAAAGGGGAAGCAGGTCCTCATAAAATCCAAGGTATTGGTGCCGGCTTTATCCCTGAAACTCTCGATACCGCAATCTATGATGAGGTGATCACAATCTCCGATAGCGGTGCTTTTGAATTAGCAAAAGAGGTCGCCGCGACAGAAGGTCTATTGATCGGAATTTCAGCAAGTGCCGCTATTAAAGCAGCGGTAGAAGTCGCAAATCGCCCAGAAAATGAGGGTAAAAAGATTGTAGTGATTCTTCCCGATAGCGGTGAAAAATATCTTTCAACACCGCTCTTTGAAAAGGAATAATCATCCCCATATTAGAATCACGGTATTTTATTCCTCCTTTAAATACCTACTTACTTTCGCCTAGTCAGATGACTAGGCTTTTTTTATTTCAAAAATTATTTCAGAAATTGTTTCAAAAAAGCAGTTATACAATCAGAAAATCAGCAGAGCCGCGGGAACGGACGACCGCACTCTTTTCGCCTCTGCATGCCCGAAGAATGGCATTTTCAATGCCGAAAAGTGATATCGATATAGTACCGTAGTACCGACTGTTAATAACAACCATTAATAAATGGCTATTACCGGCGATAGGAAATCGCCAATTGCCGGCACGCAATTGATGAAAGTGCGCGATAGTCAGATCCGGCAATCGTTCAGCCCTGTTCTTTCAAAAAATAAGATGATCAGCAGAGCCGCGAGAGTCGACTATTTCATACTTATTGCGGAAAAAGGATAGAGATCTGCAAACCTGATAACTGATCATCTCGCGCTGAAAAATGGATCTCCCCATGATGCGCTAAGACGATCTTCTCTACAATATGGAGACCTAAACCAAATCCCCGACGCGATCGATCCGCTCTATGAAAACGCGCCTTTAACTCAGCTATCTGCGCAGATGGAATGCCGGCACCCCGATCACGAATCACCAGACGAATGCCACCAGCCTCATGCTTTGCTACAATCTCGCTATACGCCCCTTCTGCCGCATAAAAACGAATATTATCGAGAAGATTTTTAAGGAGAAGATAGAGTAGACTCGCATCCCCCCGCATCTTTAACTCAACGGGGATATCCACCCGTAAAGGATGGGGAAATTGAGGCTGATACTCCATTAATAAGGGCTCAATCACCTCCTGTAGTAGATCGAACTCCCGAACATTTTCAAAGTGAAGCTGATAACTTGCACGCGAAAATTGGAGTAATCGTTCAATAGTGACTAAGAGATCATCGATTCGATTGAGCAGTAACTCTCGCTCCGGCAGAGCCTCCATCAACTCTAAGGTTAAACGCATACCGGCAAGGGGCGTTCGCAACTCATGGGCAACATCTGCCGTAAACGCCTTCTCATACTCAATCCGTTGCCCAATATTGTGCAATAATTGATTCACCTTCAAGACCATCATCTCCACCTCTTTTGAGGGACTCGGCAATAAGATCGGCGTTAAATTGAGCGAGCTTCGAAGTGCTAACTCCTCACTCAACCGCTCAAAAGGAATTAAGAGACGCTGCGTAACATAGCGAATCGACAAAAAAGCGCCGATCAAAATCAGAATAATAAAGAGCGTCAGCGCAATGAGGATCTCTTTTGCTTCATGCCGCATCGCACTCACCTTCTCTGCATCACTCAATACTTGATCTGTTAAGATATCGATCTGCTCACTAATCTCATAAGCGATCAAGGCAATAATGATGATGCCTGATATCAGAATAATCCCGGTTAAAGCTAAGAGTAACCGTCGCTGAATACCCATCGTTTCGTCCCTTACTTGCTGACATTCTGATGCTGTTGTGTCTGATCGATCTCATCGATCAACTGATAACCAAAACCACGAACTGTCTCTATACGCTCTTTACCGATCTTCTGCCGTAATCGATGAATGTAGACCTCTAAGGTATTCGATCCCAATTGATCTTGCCAAGAGTAGAGATCTTGCTGTAAAAACTCTCGAGCAACAACCTGCCCATATTTGAGTAGAAGACGGGAGAGAATCAGATACTCACGAACGGTAAGTTCGAGCAATTTCCCCTTAAGATGAATCTCTTTCTGGTTCAGGTCAAGCGCAAAATCAGCAATCTCTAACTGATTATTAGCAACACCACAGTGACGCCGAATAATCGCTCGTAAACGGGCATAGAGCTCGGCAATTGCAAAAGGTTTTAATAGATAATCATCCGCACCGGCATCTAACCCCATCACCCGATCATCCACCGTATCTCGCGCCGTAATAATGAGTACCGGCACACTATTTTCCGCCTGCCGAAGATAGGAGAGAAGTCTTAACCCATCACCATCAGGAAGCCCAAGATCTAATAAAACCGCACTATAGTGACTATTCTCAACCGTTAAAAAAGCGATCGCTTCCTTCACTGTCTCCGCAGAGTCAACCACATAATCCTCTTGAATAAGCGCTCGCTCTAAGCCTCTTCTTAAAAGAAGATCATCTTCCACGATCAATAATTTCATAATGTTTGACACGCCTTAAATAAATTCATCGATTCATCATAGACCGCACTCTCTACCGAGAGCAAGCCGAGAAGTGAGTGGAAGAGATTATCTTGAGATAGTGCCGCCTCCTCAGCCATTTGCAAGAGGCAACTCTCTGATAATTTTCGGTTTTGATAAAAATCGGGATCTGCCCAAAAGATCATCGGCACCTGCTTTTGCTCTTCAGGGGCAATCGCATAAGGTGCGCCATGCAGATAGAAGCGATTCTCACCCAACGACTCACCATGATCTGAAATATAGAGCATTGCAGTCTCATACTCGCCGGAGAAACGCTTTAAAAGCCCAATCGTCTCTGCTAAAACATAATCGGTATAGAGAATCGTATTATCATAGACATTCGCTAACGCCTCTTGATCACAAGTTTCGATCTTATTAGTATCACAACTTGGAGTAAATTGACGAAACGCTTCAGGGTAGCGCTGATAATAGGTAGGGCCATGACTTCCATTCATATGAAGGACTATCACAAGATTCTCATTTTGTGGATCAATCTTCGCCGCGGCACTCTTTTCAGCAATATAATCCGCCAAGCCTGTTAAGAGATATTGATCATAATAGAAACCGGTGATCGACTTTGGCTGATCGAGATACTCCTCTACATATTGCGTCGGCACCCGATCACATACCCCTTTACAACCATTATCATTCTCCCGCCATAAAACCTGATAGCCAACACGTTGTAAAATATCGAGTAAATTATCCTCTTTACTCGCGCGCACCTTATCGAAGGTCTCTCGCGTTAAACGGGAGAACATACAAGGAACAGAGATCGCCGTCGCCGTCCCACAAGAGGAGACCGATTTAAAACTCACTAAGTTCTGCTCTTGAGCTAAGCGTGGATTCGTCTCCTTTTCATAACCATTAAGAGAGAAGTTTTTACTCCGCGCAGTCTCGCCAACAACCAGGATAAAGAGACGCTTCTTCTCTCCGAGCCCATCTTGATTGAGATAAGCATCTTCTCCGATCTGCTGATAAGGGAGATTATCTGCATAAAGCTTACGAGTATAAGAGAGTCCACTCGAGATATAACTAAAAGGCATTGTAAGCTTCAAAAGCGGACGGTTATTGCGAAAATAGGAGGCATAATCTTTATAAAAGAGTGTCGCAACGCCCAATAGTAGAAGCAGTGATCCCACAATTAAGAGAAGTCGCTGTAGTAGCGAAAAGCCTATTTTTGTCTGACGAATGGGGATCTTCATCACGATCAAAAGCGGCAGACCCACGCCGATCAAGAGCCAAAGAAAGAGCTTCAATGTGATTAAATTCACCACTTCGCCGCTATTAGTCTCAATAATATTGATGAGCATATCTCGATCCATATAGATCTGATAGTAGTAGGAGTAGTAGTTAAAGAGTGTCGAAAGAAAAAAGAGCAATGCGACAACGGGTAGCCGTAACTTCCCCCATAAAAGTAGAGTAAAGAGAATAATCGAAAGCAACCACAGCGTGATAAAAAGCGAGATGAAAAAGAGATAACTCCAACCAGAATCAAAGAGAAAGCTCTCACTAACACCGCGCCAAAAGACAATATTTTGCGTTAAAGTAGAGAGCAGTGCGATCAAGATGATCCCCATAAAGAGAGGGATGCCACGATGATGACTTCGCACAACTCCATCTATTTTGGTAGCTGATCGCTCTTCTGCCTTGATGCCACCAATATTCCCGATACTCATAAAAAAACTCCTCTAATAGTGAGGGAATGAGTATAGAAATTGAAGCTTAATAAAACATTAAAAAGGAATTAAACGACAAGTAAACGAAAGATAAACAGAGAATACATAAAGAAAAATAGAGGTGGAAAATAGAGATAGAAAAGTGCGTGCAAAAAAATGGGGCGAAAATCAAATGATCTCTGCCCCCGCAACCATGATTCTAATGATCTAGTCGAGTCTCTCATAAGAACTCTCCTATGACCTCTCTTCCTCTTACGATCTTCTCTGCGATTGCTTACGCTCTATCACCCCTGATATTGATGAATAATCGCCAAAATACCATTAATCACAAATTGCACACCCATACAGACAAGAAGGAAGCCCATCAATCGCGAGATCGCCTCAATCCCTTTCTCCCCTAATACGCGCATAATGGTCGATGCACTACGAAGGCCGATCCAGAGAAGCGCTGCAATCAATACCCCTACAATCGGAGGGGCTACCAAATAGACAAACTCAGAGATATGGCTACTTGTATGGAAGGTAGAGCCAGTGCTGATCACTAAAGCGATGGTGCCAGGTCCTGCCGTTGCCGGCATCGCTAGTGGCACAAAACTGATGCTACTACTCTTACCTGCTGACTCTACCGTTTCATCACTCTGTTTAGCTGGAGGGAAGAGCATCATAAAGCCGATAAAGGCAACAATCATACCGCCGGCAATCTGCAAGCCGGGGATCGAAATTCCAAACACACTCATAATAAAGTGCCCAAGATACCAAGTAGTCAGAAGAATCACTAAAGTATAAAAAGCACTCTGAGAAGCGGTCTTCTTCCGCTCTTCAATCGACATTCGACTCGATAACCCAAGGTACATCGCAATAGCGGTGAGGGGATTTGCAAGAGGAAGTAGCATCATTACCCCAATAGAGACCACTTTGATCAACTCAATCATATAACTCCTTCATACTCTTTAAAAAAATCGATCAGAAAATTTGATCTAACGCTCTTTAATCTGCCTCAAGGATACCATCTCGCTCCTGAAGAAAAGAAAAAGTTATGCTTAAATAGATGCTTAAATTATTAGCGAAAATAGTTTTTATCACAAATTTTCCCGCTGCTGTTAAGAAGTTGTCATCTACTCTCCCTATAATTTGCGCATCCCAAACTTCAAATAAGGAGAAACAAATGAAAACTCACAGCGAGAGACAAATCCGACGCCATCAATGGTTAACACTCCTGCTACTTCAGACAGCATTAAGTATCCCACTCTCTCTTCAAGCGGCAGAAAATAGCACAACCCCAAGGGAGGAGATAATGCAGAAACAAGATTCCCATTCAAATGTTCATTCAAGCGCTATCCATTTTCAAAAGGTGGATAATTTTCGTGATGTCGCCGGCAATCTTCAGCCTTATCAAAATAATCATGGTGAAACACTCCAACAGGGGCGACTCTATCGCACCAATGCCCTTCTTCTCTCCCCGGAAGAAGCAGAAAAATTGGCATCGCTCAATATCACCCATATCTACGATCTTCGCACTCCCGGCGAGATTGCCCTCCATCCCGATAGTGAGATTCCCGGCTCAACATGGCACAACATCAATCTATTAGGTTGGGATGATATCGAACCTGTCCGTGTGGGCTTTACCCAAAAACCAGAGATCACAATTGCCGGCGCTGAAGAGATCTATCTCAACTTTGTGAATGATCCAATAACACGCGCACAGATCGGCACGCTCTTAACATCAATTGCCCAAAATGAAGGAAATCAGCTCTTTCACTGCTCTGGTGGCAAGGATCGCACCGGTTGGGTTTCTGCCCTCTTACAATATATTGCCGGCGTACCACAAGAGACTATTGTTGCGGATTTTCTCGCATCGAATGAGTACTCTCGCGGATCTATCACCCAAAGTTTCAATAAGATGGCAAATGAAAAGGGCGTTGCCGCTGCGATCGCCTTCTCCCCTTTCTTGGGCGTTCAAGATGATTGGCTCTTGATGGCTTTTTCTGAAGCAGAGAACCAATATGGCTCCATCGATAACTATCTTCTCGAAGGCTTAGCCATCACGCCGGAAACACAAACAGCTTTGAGAAATAGACTCTTAATGCCATAGTTCAAAGATAAGAAGAGCGCTCAAGTTTCCTCTCAAGATGCGAATTTTTCGCGCTCTACCTCTTTAGGCTAATAGTGCTTCTATTAGCCTCTTTCTATAATAACGGGGGAATTTTTAACATTTAACTGTGCTAGATATTTTAGATCAAGGATTGATCCATCATCTATGCACACGACCTATTATAGAAAGGGAACTAAGATGAATTTATTAAAGAGAGCACTAACCGTTACACTCCTCTCGCTTCTAAGCATTACCGCTTTTGCCGCTGAGTCGATCTTTGTCTACTCTGGCGCGGGTTTAAAAAAGCCGATGGAGGAGATTGCGACACTCTTTGAAAAGGAGCATGATGCCACGGTTGAATTTAACTTTGCCGGCTCTGGGCAGCTTCTTGCACAATTAGAGACAACGCGCAAAGGCGATGCATTTATTGTAGGATCTGATGCAACCTATCTTGTGGCCCATAAAAAAGGTTTAGTAGGCGATGCTTACGCGATTTCACATCACACTCCGGCGATTGTGGTACTTAAAGGAAACCCGAAAGGGATTGAGGTTTTAGAAGATCTCGCGAAGCCAGGGATGAAGATTATTTTAGGAGATGCAAAAGCCAATGCGATCGGAAAGACCGCGCAAAATATCCTTCAGAAAAATCAGCTCGAGAAGATCAATGAAAATGTCGTCTCAACTGCAAATACAATCAATGAGATGGTCATGCAGATGGCACTTGGAAATGCTGATGCCACAATTGCGACCGTTGATGCCGTCTTTATGAATGATAATGTTGAAGTGATCGCAATCGATCCTGCCAAAAATATCGATCAGATCGTGACCGGCGCGGTAATCACATCGAGCAAACAGCCACAATTAGCAAAAGCTTTTATGGATCTTGCCGCTTCTAATGAAGGAAAAGCGATCTTTGCTAAATATGGTTTCGCACCGGTAGAAGAGATGCCGGTAGAAGAGATCTCTGTTGAGATTACATCAGAAGCGGATCAACCCGAATCGACCCAAAACTAATCCCCATCACGCTAATCGACCGATCACACTAGAAAGATTGAGATTATGGAAAAAATCATGATGAGATCGATAGGATCACCATTGTGCGACAGCTAATTTTCTATCTCATCGTCGCACTGATCACCCTCTTTATCGCAGCACCACTCTTTATGCTCGTTAAAGAGGGTTTTATTCAATTGCCTACGGCCTTAAAATCGCGCGAAGTGCAATTTGCTATCAAGATGAGTCTGATGACATCGATCACCTCAACTTTGATCTGCCTGCTACTTGCCGGACCTGTGGCCTATTTTCTCTCCCGCTCCTCACTGCGGCACTTCTTAATGCCGATTCTCTACCTCCCCTTAGCACTGCCCCATATTGTCTCTGGCGTTGCGCTTTTGCTTTTCTTCGGTTTTATGGGGATCGGAACCTGGCTCGATGAGTGGTTTAATCTCTCCTTTATCTTTACTAAAGAGGGGATTATTTTAGCGCAAGTTTTTGTTAATCTTCCCTTTGCGATTCGTCTTATTGTTTTAGGTTTAGCAAATTTAAATGAGAAGCAGCTCTTTGTCGCAAGAACCTTAGGTGCATCAAGATGGCAATGTTTTCGCTATGTCACGCTACCTCTTTTAAAACCGACCCTTCTCTCAGTCATTGTGCTGACCTGGTCGCGGGCATTAGGGGAGTTTGGAGCGGTCATGATGGTTGCCGGTTCTACACGCCTTAAGACAGAGATTCTCCCTACCTCTATTATGCTCAATATCTCCACCGGCGATCTCGACCTTGCGCTTGCGATTGCTCTGATATTGATGATTATCTCGCTCCTCTGCTCTACTATCTTTGAGTATCTTCTAAAATCGAAATATGTTCACCATTAATCATCTTCATCTCGCGCTCTTTCAATTTGCGCTTCACGATATCTCCCTGACGCTAAAAAAGGGAGATTACTGTATTCTCCTAGGGCGCTCAGGCTCGGGAAAGACACTCTTATTAGAGTCGATCGCCGGCCGTTATCCACAAGCAACCGGGGAGATCATCTTCAAGCAACAACGGATCGATCAATTGCCGCCGGAGAAGCGCAATATCGGCTTTGTCTATCAACACTATGAACTATTCGCCCATCTCTCAGTGTGGGAGAATATCGCCTTCCCTCTCAAAATGCGGGGCAAATCACCAGAAGAGAGTGCAAAATTGATCGATGAGATCTTAACGCTCTTAGGGATCACTTATCTTAAAAATCATGGCGTAGAAACCTTAAGTGGTGGTGAAAAGCAGCGAGTCGCCCTTGCAAGAGCCTTAATCGCCGAACCCAATATTCTACTGCTCGATGAACCGACTAGCGCACTCGATTATGTAACGCGCCACGAAATGCGCGATGTGCTAAAAATGATCCATCAGCGATATGCGCCGATCATCCTCCACGTCACCCACGATATTAGCGAAGCCCTCGCACTCGCCACCCATATCGGCATTATGAAAAATGGGGAGCTGAAACATTATCTTCCCACTGATCAACTCAATAGGGAGAGTGCTAAACGGGAATTGTTTGAGATTTTGAAGTAGTTGAAAATATCAGCGTAAACCTACCGTTAAGCGCACTATTCATAGCTAGAGACTTTTTCGGTTAATTGTTTTTTAAATTCACCGGGAGGTAAATTTCCCAGTGATTCATAGGGTCTTAAGTTACTCTAAAACTCTCATGACTCCAGAGGCAGGGTGAGGTATGGAAAGTAATCCTTGACATACCAAATATTAAGTCGCTTCTCTGCATCGTTCCGGCATTACAGCTTTCCCAATAAATCCTTAATTGCCGCATTTTCTAAATGCTAACTCTACATACATTTTTTGAGCTTGGCATTTTTAACTTCAATTTCCCGTAATCGCTTCAAATCAGAGACTTCTAAGCTTCATACTTACTTTTCCACTGATAGCACACAGCACTGCTAATGCCATGTTCTCGGCAGATATCAGTCACTTTAACGTCCTTTTCTGCCAGCTTTAAAATGTTTACGATTTATTTTTCTGTAAATTTTGATCGTTTCATGATTTCCTCTATCTTAAATAATGATGACAGAAATCTCTAGTTTTTGCTGGTGCCTTTTTAGGGTAAGTTTACGCTTTGCCATCTTCCCCTCAATCATCCCAAAAGGGTATTAGAGCGCCTCATCCGCCCGCTGACAAGCAATATTTTGATCCCCTAGCGGCGTAAGATCCTCCCGAAGTGTTATGATGGCAAGCGGGATGCTCTGTTACTTCGTCCCTCAATATTCTCCCGCCCCAACCTCTGCACTCAACTCGATAAAAGGAGATCGATATGGGCCTCAATCATCAATTAGAACAGCTCTACCGAGCCCATTTAGGGTCCCTCTCTACGGCAATTATAGAGCGGAAGATCAACTGCACTTCCCCCTTGCTGATTCAGGTCGATGAGTCGCGCTGGCAAGCAGATACCTTTAAAGTGATGATTTTTGGTCAGGAGGTTCGAGGTTGGAAATTGGATTCCTATCAGGCAGTTGAGCAGCAGTTAGCTAATGGCGGCATAGAGCGCTATCTCGAGGAGCTATTGGCGGCCTACTCCCGCTACTTCTACCATAAAGAGAGTCAAAAGGCGCGCTCCCGCTCCATCTTTATGAAGGCCTTCTCCCGCATTAAGAAAGTATTAAAGCAACAGCCCTCCCTTCAGGGGAGAAAGATCCACCTTCTTTGGAATAATATCAATAAGATCGCCCGCGATAAGCGGCGCTCGGGGATGACTCAAACCTTGCGAGATCTTGAGGCGCAACACTTTCTAATCGCCGAGCAGGAGATTGAGATCTTAAAGCCCGATCTTATCCTCTTTTTAACGGGCCCCTCACGAGTTCGCGATATTAAGAGCCACTTTAAAGGAGTCGAGGTTAAGCGCAAAGGCCTGTCCAATCCCAAAAAGAAGCGGCCGCGAAATATGTGGTATGCTCAGTTGCAACATCCCATCTTAGGCCGATCGCTCATCCTCTACCATCCACGCTATTATGCCGGCTTTACAAATCACTATTTAAAAGAGACCCTCTCTGAGCTGCTCTCTTAAGAGAACAAAGAGCCCTCGCCAGGGCTTACTCATAAAACCTTAATCCAATCTATCAAAGAAGCGGTTGCAGCCGATGCTCTGCCCCCATTAATCTCGGCTAAACATATTGATCACCAATCCAAAACTGATCATAATAAAAAAGTAGAGGATCATCAGATAGATCCCTAAATAGGCGAATATCGGCAATAAGGTAAATTGCAATGCTGTGCCGATCGTACCATAAAGCCAATCCGTCTCCTTATAATTCACTATTGCCGCGAAAAGATACAAAATAATAGCGAGGCCCATCACCACAAGACCATTCAAAGTCTCCCGATTAACCTCTAACCCTAAAAATTCACTTCCCGTCCCGGTCAATGATGATTGATACCATTTCAATCCACCATAAAATATAGCCGCACCAATTCCCAAAAATCCCGTCGCACCCACGGTCAAAAACTGGTAACCAAACTTATCTTCACAATGTTGATTAAAGAGATAGATCGCCCCCATAAAGAGCAAGATTCCTGAAATTACACCTAAAACAATTAATACCGTCATTATATTTTTACAAGTATGCTTTAAATAAATTAAAAATTGATTAACTAAAATTTCACAATTAAATATCTTATTTTATCTATCTAAAAATTCAACAATGAAATAGCACAAGTGCCTTTTAGCCAAAACGAAAAGGCATAGCAACCCTATCAAAAAATAACATTATTACCAACTTGCTATTTTTTTCAAAAAAGAGGTTAAAGACCCACAACCAAATGCCTCTTTATAATGGACTCCTCTATCTTTAAATGCTTGACCTATTAGGTTTTTATCCAACAACTCCCCATCTTTTCCATCGTGACTATATTTTTTGATAACTTCTCGCACTTCTTTAAGTTCACTTTTAGGTAATTTACAAGCAATATGGAGTATATTTTTTTGTCGATCCAGTCTAAATAGAGCTATCGCTTCAATCAATTCTGATAATTTGGAATAACCGTAGTTTCGGGCATCAAATTCAGGATCAATTTTATTAATATAAGATCCTACAACGCCTAAGGAGACCCATCCTGTATCTTGATCATGTTCTTTAATAGCATTACGAATCAACTTCAATAATGATAAATCTGACCTAAGAGAGATTTGATCCCAGACCTCTTTTTGACCTGTCTGAACCGAATTATTTTCACTATCTACGGGGCTCACAATACACTTAGTTGATGCTTCATCTCTAACCAGCAAATTATCAATAAATATATATTTATCACACGATCTACGAAATGCTTCTGGCGCTGACTGTTTACCAATCCCATAGACTTGAATACCATTTTTACGAATACGAGAAACTAGGCCAGTAAAATCACTATCGCTCGAAACAATACAAAATATATCAAATTGCTGACTATGTAATAGATCCATAGCATCGATCACCATCGCAATATCTGTCGCATTTTTACTAGGGGTATAAGCAAACTGCTGAACGGCCACTAATCCATGACTCAAACATTTCTCTTTCCAACTTTTAAGTGCTGGGGAACTCCAATCACCATAGACTTGCTTAACGTAAGCTGTCCCATATTTGGCAACCTCTTCTAAAATAGCTCCCATCAATGTGTGAGACGTATTATCTGCATCGATTAATACAACAATATTTGGAGAATGCGCTGTCATAAATATGTTTAATCCCTTATATGAATACAACTCTTATTCTCCTAGTAAATAGAAGATAAAGTTAAGTGAATTTTAAAGACAACAAAAAAACCCTTGCAACTCAAAGAGTTAAACAAGGGCTTTGACATATCTGGCGGAGGTGGTGGGATTCGAACTCACGAACGGTTTAACCCGTTGCCGGTTTTCAAGACCGGTGCCTTCAACCACTCGGCCACACCTCCATTTATGTAAGAGTGCTATTATAATGAAAACTTTAAACTCTGCAACTATTTTTCAAAAAAGTGGCTTAGGTTATAAAGAGCCTCATAACGCGAGCAAGGTTGAGTAAGGTTTTTCGTTGCCTATATAAGATCAAGAACAGATCAAGAACAGATCAAGAACGAAATCTCATAAAAAAATAAAAAGTATTGTGCACTCGCCTCTTTAATTGCAGTAAAGCCATTAATGCAAAATAAAGATTGACAATCTTTAGGATCCCCCCTCTTGCCGAACAAGAGAAAATCGCCGAACTGCTCTCCACTGCGGATCAGGAAATTGAGTTACTCCAAGAGAACCTCGAATACCTCAAAGCTGAGAAAATAGCATTGATGCAACAACTCCTCACCGGCAAATGCCGAGTGAAGGTAACGTAAGATGGTAAGAGCTGCCAAAGGGCCGCTCTTTTTCCCAAGATCGATCTTCTTATAGCGATAGCATCAGAGCCTATATATCCATATCCTCTAAGCGCCCATGCTTCTCATATTGGGAAATTTTATGGACTCTATTATTCTCATCTACAAAGACCACTTGCGGCTTATGCTCTTTTAGCTCTTCTTCACTATAGCCGGAATAAGCCATAATAATGACCTTATCCCCCACCTCAACACAGCGAGCAGCGGCGCCATTTAAGCAGATCACACCGCTATCTCTCGGCCCGGCAATGGTGTAGGTCTCAAATCGCTGACCATTATCGATATCCACAATCTGAACCTTTTGGTACTCCCTGATTCCTGAAGCTTCTAAGAGCGCTTCATCGATTGTAATACTGCCTACATAATTTAACTCTGCTTGTGTAACCGTTGCCCTATGTATCTTTGCTTGTAACATTTCTAAAATCATAATTTCCCTTTCTCTCTTTTTAATATAAAACAGGCACCCTATATTTAGGTAGGTATCTTAGATAAGTATCTTTTGAATGATCTGTTATATATTTGAAATAAAATAAATAGAGTAGCGCAAAATACCATGGCTAAAAGAGATCATTCCCTCAATCTTCTCCACCTAATATTGTGAACATTATCTTTTTTAGATTAAAGAATTTAAGACGTAAAAAAGACCCGTACCCTCTCATAACACCGCTAATTATACAATCAGAAGTTCGAGAGCACGAGTCTATACAAAAATACAGTACATAAAAAAAATAAATTTTAAACTTTTAGTAAGTTTCCTAAAAGACTCATCCCGATAAAATTGTGACTTAGCCGACTATCTCTTTGTTTAGGAGTCATTATCATAGGATTGTTTTCAAGATAAATAATAATTGAGAGAAAAGAACAAGAGAAATATTGTGCCAAAATTATAAAGAGACCATAGCACAGCTCTCAAGTCTGCGGCAGACCGTACAACAAGATGCCGGCGAGAAGATTAAAAATGAAACCGATATTATCAAAACCGATAAAGCAGCGATCGATTTTGTAATCATTTTCATCTAAAAAAAATGGGGATAAAACAGTCCCCATGAGTATTTATTATCAATATTCTAAAAAGTATCCATATTATTAGATCATCTCCTTTCTACTTATCACCAAAACTGAGGGATTTCCCTTTTGTCTCCTTAATTAACGAGATTGAAACAATAGAGATCAAACTCGCACAGACAAGATAGATCGATATCGGCACCGAGCTATGAAAGTGATCTAGTAACGCTAATGAGATAAGTGGCGCCCATGAGCCTGCTAATATTGGTGCAATCTGATAGCAGAGCGAAAGTGCTGTATAACGCACATGGGTTGGGAATAACTCGGTCATTAAAGCGGAGTATGGAGAGTAGGTCATCGATTGGAAGAAGAGTCCGATAATAATCGCTAACATAATAATGCCATCATGCCCGGTATCCATCATTGGGAATGCGAAGAATCCCCACGTTGCCGTTAAAATGGCACCGATCATAAAAATAGGTTTTCGCCCATAAACATCGCTTAAATGCCCCATCAGCGGGATAAAGAAGACATGAATAAGATGCGCACCAAACATCATCACCAAGATCTCTGTTGTATCTTTATGGACGACTAACTTGAGATAACTGATCGAGAAAGTTACCACCATGTAATAGAGAATATTCTCAACAAAACGAGTTCCAATACCGGCTGCAATCGCTTTTTTATGATATTTCAATACCTCGACAATACCGAGTTGTTTCTCTGCCTTTAATGCTTGCTGTCGCTGAGCCTCTTTAAATACCGGGGCATCATCAACACTTTTACGAATCCATAAACCGATCAAGACCACAACAGCGGAGAACCAGAAGGCAACGCGCCAACCCCAATCTAAAAATTGCTCTTGGGTTAATAATGTAGATAAGAGCAGAAGAATAATGGTCGCCACAAGGTTTCCTAAAGGAACGCCTGCTTGAGGCCAACTTGCCCAGAAACCTCTTCGATCCGGAGGACTATGCTCAGAGACTAAAATCACGGCACCGCCCCACTCACCACCAAAAGCAAAACCTTGAATTAAACGGAGAGATACAAGTAATACCGGCGCCCAATAGCCAATGCTATCAAACCCTGGGATTGTCCCCATCAAAAAGGTGGTAATCCCCACCATGATCAGACTAATTTGCAGGAGCTTTTTCCGCCCATACTTATCCCCAAAGTGCCCAAATACAATGCCTCCAAGTGGTCGAGCTAAAAAGCCGACTGCATAGAGGGCAAATGCAGCTAATATTCCATCAATCGCATTCCCTGTCTGTTTAAAAAATACCTGACCAAATACTAAAGCGGATGCCGTACCATAGAGAAAAAATTCATACCATTCCGCCACGGAGCCCACGGTTGATGCCGCGACCGCTAGCTTCAACTCTTTTGAAGCCTTCTTTTTTGCCATATCTATCTCCTTATTATCTTTATTATTATTTTCAATGTGGATACTTTTTAATCTCACATCTCTATCTAGAGTCTAAGATTTAGCATTTTTATTCTTGATGAAAAAAGCGGTAAAAGATGCTGATTTTGGCATAGGAGCAGATAGAAAAAATAACTTTGTTGAGTAGATAAATAGGTGTATTACATCTTAAAAATGACCCTATTCTACCTATATTTTTTGCTATAAAAAAAACAAATAATAGCAACCCATTGATTAAAAATGTTATTTTCTAACATCCTTATATTTTTGATGCGCAATCGATATTTTTGGCTATAAAATAAGATCCCTTTTTTAGATGTGAAAGATTATAAGTCGTTAGTGATTATCATCTATAGGAAAAAGATCGCTACTACTTCACTTCAGAAACATCATCACACTATTGCAAAACAGACATTGAAAAATAGATATCAGATAATGAAAAATAGAGCTTTAACTTATCTCTCATTAGCCGCCACTTTCTCTTTACTCCTAAGTGCTTGTGGCACATTTCCACAACAATCTTATGGGATCTATAATGCGCCGATGCCATCAACCGAGATCTCATTCCCTACGGAAGAGCGGACAATTACAATCTACGATACGCCGGCAATCATTATGCCTACAGGTAATTATGGGGAAGTACATACAACCAAATCGAGTAAAACCTCCGGCGATAGTCAAACTCAAACAGAAGGGGGATGCATCACCAATGAATCTCACGATTTTCACACAAATGGGGTCAGTACTACGCGCAAAAGCAACTGCAATAGTAGCTCTCAAACACGGAGTAATAGCAAGACACGCTCTACATCAAGTAGCGTAGGTTTTAATGTCGGCGGCCCCGTCGGTGCCGCATTGGGCATGATTCGTCAAATGGAGGAGATCAACAATATCCAAGAACAGAATGCCAATGAGATGTTTAAAGCTTTTGGATTTTAAAGTTATAGATTTAAAATTATAGACTTAGAGTTAAGAAAGTACCTTTTCGATAATATCATTTCAAATATTAACTAATCTTGGGTCATCCGCAATGAATCATTTCAGAGGATGATCCTAGCCAATGATTTATTGCAGATATAAAAAACCCTTAGCATTCGCTAAGGGTTTCTAATATGGCGGAGGCGGTGGGATTCGAACTCACGAACGGTTTAACCCGTTGCCGGTTTTCAAGACCGGTGCCTTCAACCACTCGGCCACGCCTCCATAGGTAAGAATGGATATTATAATGCAAAGTTGTTACTTCGCAACCTATTTTTCATTCTTACAGATACTTTGACTGCTATTTAATCAATTGTAACAATTCGTAAGCAGTTCGTTCCACCTTGCTGGAAATTGAAAGAACCGAAGGTGACTAAAATACGATCCCCTGGTTCAACTGCATTTTCCGCTTTTAAGACACTCACCACTTGACGTTGAATCTCATCATCGGGAGAAGGTTTAAAATCATAGAAAATTGGGGTTACACCACGGCAAATCGTCAAACGTCCACATGTATCTTGATTACGGGTAATACCATAGATCGGTAGATCAGTTGTAATACGACTCATCAAGAGTGCCGTAGTCCCTGTCTCTGTTAAACATGCTACCGCTTTGATATCGAAGTGATTCGCTAAAACGATTGATGACATGGCAATCGCCTCATCAGTGCGCTCAAACTTAAATGGCTCTTCACGTAATGAGTAACCGCCTTGTAGCCCCTGAGCATATTCAACCTCACTCTCGGCACCACGACAGATCTCTGACATTGCACGCACCGTTCTTACAGGATATTTTCCAACCGCTGTTTCAGCAGAGAGCATCACTGCATCTGTCCCATCGAGTACTGAGTTTGCAACGTCCATAACTTCCGCTCGCGTCGGCGATTGATGCTCAATCATCGATTCCATCATCTGTGTTGCAGTAATCACGGCTTTGTCGAGCTGACGAGCACGTTTAATAAAACGTTTTTGCACACCGACAAGTTTCGCATCCCCAATCTCAACCCCAAGGTCACCACGGGCAATCATAATGGCATCAGAAGCTTCAATAATCTCATCAATGTTCTCTAATGCTTCTGTTCGCTCAATCTTTGCCACAATCCCCGCTTTGGAATTAGCAGCTTTTAAAAGCTCACGCGCTTCTAAGATATCAGCTGCAGTTTTAGGGAAAGAGACGGCAATAAAGTCGGTATTAAAGCCAGCTGCACAGATCAGATCTTCCTTATCTTTCTCTGTTAATGCCGCAGCAGAGAGACCGCCCCCTTTTAAGTTAACCCCTTTTCGGTTTGAAAGAGGGCCTGCAACAACTACTTTTGTCTGAATCTCTGTCTCTGTCACACCGGTTACATCCACAATGATATTGCCATCATCTAAGAGGAGTGTATCGCCAATTTTGACATCATTGACCAACTCTTTATAAGCGATACCAACACGCTCATTATTGCCGGCATCTTCATCTAATTGGGTATCGAGTACAAAGACCTGTCCCTCTTCGAGCTCAACCTTCCCTTCAACAAAATTCTCAATACGAATTTTAGGTCCTTGAAGATCCGATAAGATCCCCACACGAACACCTAATTTATCAGCGATTTCTCGTACCGCTTCGGCTCGTGCCTTATGTTCTTCATGCTCACCATGAGAGAAGTTGAGACGAACAATGTTAACCCCTGCTTTAATAATTCCCTCAAGAACTCCAGGTTTATCCGTTGCAGGACCTAATGTAGCTACAATTTTGGTACGGCGCATCTTAATGACTCCTCTTATGACCATAAAAAACAGATTGATACAGGGAGAGACTCCCTAATAAAAGTATACCGCTAATTAGATCACTTCGCTCAAGAAATCGGGAGAAAAGCATCATCATCCGCTCCTTTACGTTATAATGAAGCTAAAATTAGTCGTTAAATTTGCAAAAGTATCTTCAAAACCTTAATAAACAACACAACTAGCAGGTGAAATATAGAGGCAATAGCTGAACTGATCATCAGTTCGAATTAATCGCCCCCGTTTCACCCTTCTTACATCTTCGAGCAGAAGCTTATCATTAGAGTATATAGAGCATTATGACAAATAAAATATTTAATGAAGCCCTCATCGCGAAATACGATAAAGCGGGTCCTCGCTACACCTCTTACCCTACTGCGGTTCAATTTACCGAAGAGTTTGGGAGCAAAGAGTATCAACAGGCGGCAGCTGAATCTAATGCTAGAAAAAATCCGCTCTCTCTCTACTTCCATATCCCCTTTTGTGCAACAATCTGTTTCTACTGCGGATGTAATAAGATTATCACCAATAATCGTAAGCGCTCACAACCCTATCTCGATCGTCTCTTTAAGGAGATGGAGATGCAAGGAGAGCTCTTTAGTAATCGTGCACCCGTAAAACAACTCCATTGGGGCGGTGGTACACCGACATTCCTCTCTCACGATGAGATGCGTTCACTGATGGAGAAGACTAGAGAAAAGTTTAATCTTCTCTCTGATGATGAAGCAGAGATCTCCATTGAAGTGGATCCTCGTGAAGCTGATGCTGATACCGTTCGCTTCTTGCGCTCTATCGGTTTTAATCGCTTAAGTATGGGAGTACAAGATTTTGATGAGAAGGTTCAGGTCGCGGTCAACCGTATTCAACCGAAAGAGATTACGATAGAAACTTTAACCGCCGCACGCGAGTCAGGTTTTAATTCAATCTCTCTCGATCTCATCTATGGATTACCTTTCCAAACGGTCGATAGTTTCAATCGGACACTCGAAGAGGTGATTGAACTTTCACCCGATAGACTCTCTGTCTTCAACTATGCCCACATGCCGCATCTCTTTAAGACACAAAAGCAGATGAATCCTGAAGATATGCCCTCGCCCCAAGAGAAATTACTCATCTTAAAACAGGTGATTGAGCGCTTAACGGATGCAGGATATGTCTATATCGGTATGGATCACTTTGCCAAACCAACTGATCAATTAGCCATTGCCCAAAAAGAGGGGTTACTCTACCGTAACTTCCAAGGTTACAGTACCCATTCAGATTGTGATCTTGTTGGAATGGGTATCTCTTCGATCTCTCAAATTGGAGATATCTATGCGCAAAATGCCAAAATTATGCCGCAATATGAAGCAATGATCGATCGTGGTGAGCTTCCTATTATGCGTGGAGTAAAACTGACGAAAGATGATCTGATTCGTCGCCATGTGATTACAGAGATTATGTGTAACCTTAAACTAGATCTCGATAAGGTCAGTGAAGATTTAGGTATTGATGCACGAGAATACTTCAAAGATGATCTTCCTGAACTCAATGCAATGCAGGAAGATGGGCTAATTATTATCGACAATGATCGCTACTATGTACAGGATGCAGGTCGTCTCTTAATCCGTAACATCGGAATGGTTTTTGATGCTTATCTTCGTAAAAATGATAATCGTTTCTCAAGAGTTATCTAAAATAGTACAAAACATTCCTCAATAGAGGAATAAAAATAAAAATCATTTAGAGTCAATAACTTAAATAATATTTAATCGGGCGTTAGTTTCTCTCTAGTTGAGAAGTTAACGCCCGATTTTTATTTCTGAGTTGCTATAAAAAAAGAGCTGTGATAGTTTTAAGCTATCCACTCTAGGAGAACAAATGTGCGCATAGAGATCCAAAAAGGACGGAGTCGCACAAGTAGGAGGCGGTATATAGGTGGTTAGCAAGGGGTGTGGGGGGTCGATAAACGATTCTCCCACCGCTCTGCTAACTCTCAATATCGCTCTCTTCAAGTAATCGAAATACTTACATATCAACTTGCTATCTAGAAAGGAGACCATATCGAATGACGTAAGAGTGATATTGGCATCTCCCCCTCACTCCCTGCATAGGCGCTTGAGGAAAAATAAGAGACGTTAGCAAGAATGTAAAAAGCCACCGCTTTACTCAAAATGTACTAGCAGTTATCAATAGTCACTAATAGTCCTTGTTGAGGAGTAGAGCAGAAGAGTTATGGCTTGAAACGATTACAAAGAGGAGACACTCCTCTAAAACGTAGTAAACCCAAATTGTTCCTTTACAGATTTCAGATAATTAATGGCAGAGATTAGATCAATGATCTAAGACTCACCTTTAATGGATCATGGAGTACTGATAAAAGCAGAGATTAAGATTGAGATATTAAAAAAATTGAAAGATTAAAAGATTAAAAGATTAAAAAAATAGAGAGATAAAGGATTAACAACGTTGATCAATATGCAATTGAAGTTTGATCAATACTTAGAACATCATTAGAACGCTATTAGAACAAACACTCAATTTTACGAATCACTATCTTAGATAAATCAATCCATTGATAAATCAGATAGCAAAAACAGATGGATAAAGGTGGAGCACAACTTTAAGAAGATCGATCGAAGATTTCACCATTTTTATTACCTGTTTAATCTTTTATTTTTAATTCAGTTTTTCGTTTTTATTTCGGTTTTATTTCAGTTTTATTTCGATTTCAGTTTGCAGTAACTTTTTTAATACCATCACTATCTAAAATACGAGGAGGATATTATGTCCAATTCAAATCAGGAGAATACGCAACGCGATTATGATGCAATGACAATCGCGATTAGCAAAAATCCTAAATTCTATGACGTTGTCAGAAGAAAGCAGACCTTTAGCTTAACGCTGCTCGCACTCACTTTAGGACTCTATATCCTATTGATGTTAGCGGTAGCATTTGCGCCAAACCTAGTTGGTATGCCGATCTCTAAAGATTCGGTAACAACTTGGGGGATTCCAGCAGGTTTCTTCCTTATTATCTGGACAACTATTTTAACGGCACTCTATATCAGCCGTACTAATAAAGTCTATGACCCGATGACTGAAAACTTAATTAAGGAGGCGGCAGATGAAACGCTTAAATAGATCATTAACCGCAAGCGCGATTCTCTTATCGCCGCTTCTAACGAGTGCATTTGCACAGCAGGCAGGTGAGAAGAACTGGACTGCTATCATTATGTTCTTTGTCTTTGTTATTGCAACGCTCTGGATCACCTTCTGGGCTGCGAACAAGACAAAGTCTGCCTCTGACTTCTACACCGCAGGGGGTGGACTCTCAGGATTCCAAAATGGATTAGCAATCGCCGGGGATTACCTCTCATCAGCATCTTTCCTTGGAATCTCGGCAATGGTATTTACCTCAGGATATGATGGTTTGATCTACTCCTTTGGATTCTTTATCGGCTGGCCGGTGATTCTCTTCCTTATGGCAGAGAGATTCCGTAACCTAGGTCGCTTTACCTTTGCTGACGTTACGGCATATCGCCTTAAACAGCGTCCTATCCGTATTCTTGCAGCTTTCTCAACAATGGCAATCGTTCTCCTCTATCTCATTGCGCAGATGGTGGGTGCCGGTAAGTTAATTGAGTTACTCTTTGGTTTAAGCTACGGTTTTGCGGTAATGATCGTTGGTGTCTTAATGGTGATGTATGTTCTCTTTGGAGGAATGCTTGCAACCACTTGGGTACAGATGATCAAAGCGGTATTGATTCTCTTTGGTGCAACTGTTATGTCTGTTGTTGTTCTCTACTGGTCTGGATTTGACCTTGGAACACTCTTTAAACATGCTGTTGAAAAGAGTCCAAATGGTATTGATATTATGAAGCCAGGTCTTCAATTCCCTAATCCTATTGATGCTATCTCATTAGGAATCGGTCTTATGTTTGGTACCGCAGGGCTTCCTCATATCTTAATGCGCTTTTTCACCGTTAAAGATGCAAAAGAAGCACGTAAATCTGTTCTCTATGCGACAACCTTTATCGGTTACTTCTATCTTTTAATGTTTATCATCGGCTTTGGTGCAATCGTCTATGTTATGGGTGTTCCTGAGTATATGAGTGGTGACTCCTTAATTGGTGGAAATAACATGGCGGCAATCCATCTTTCACATGCGGTAGGTGGTAACCTCTTCTTAGGATTTATGTCTGCTGTTACCTTTGCGACCTTAGTTGCAGTTGTCGCGGGATTGACCTTATCGGGTGCATCAGCAATTAGCCATGATATCTATGCAAATGTCATCATGAAGGGTAAACCTGTAATGAAGACTGAGTTGAAGATCTCTCGCTATACCACGATTGCATTAGGTATTATCGCAATCTTATTAGGGATCCTCTTTGAGAACCAAAACGTTGCTTTCGTCGTAGGGCTTGCATTCTCAATCGGAGCTTCAGCAAACTTCCCTCTCCTATTCCTTTCTATGTATTGGAAGAAACTTTCAACGCGTGGAGCTGTTATCGGGGGTGCTGCAGGTTTAGCATCAGCGGTGATCATCATTATCTTAGGTCCTGAAGTTTGGGGTAAAGTCTTAGGAAATGGCGATGGCATTATTCCTTACAACAACCCTGCACTCTTCTCTATTCCAATTGCCTTTATTGTCACAATGATCGTATCGATTAATGATAATTCTGCAGAGGCAAAAGCAGAAAGAGCAGTTTTCAGTACACAATATGTTCGTTCACAAGTGGGCGGAGAAGGTATTGCTGAAGCAATTCAACAGTATCGTCAAGTAAACCACCCTGATTTTAATAAAAAATTATAACAATAAGAACTCTCTAGTAAAGGAGTCATCTTGCGAGTAAAATAGAATTCGTTCGACCTTACTCGACTCTCATAGAAGCACTTCGAAAGAGGTGCTTTTTTTTATCTCATTTATAAACAACAGGAAGAGGACTGATGTCTACAGATACAAAACCGACCGCCGACATAATCGAGCCTACAGAGATGAATCGGATCGATCCTAACTCTATTCTGATTCGCCCCTTAAGTCGCCCTGAAGATTTCCACTCTCTTATTCAGATTTGGTTAGATGCCTCTATTGAGGCTCATCACTTTATTCCAGAATCTTACTGGCGCTCTAAAGCGAAGGATGTCTGCAATATTTATCTCCCTGCTGCAGATACCTACATGGCGATTATTGAGCGTGAAATTGTCGGGTTTTATGCCTACTATCAACATCGATTAGCGGCACTATTTGTTGAGCCTAAAATGCAACATCGAGGCATTGGTTCAATCCTACTTGAAGATGCTAAAAATCGATTCTCTCCTCTAGAAGCGCGAGTCTATAAGAGAAATAGTGATGCCGTTCAATTTTATCTTCACCATGGTTTTTTAATCCAAAAAGAGGAGATAGATACTGAAACTAAAGAACCGGAACTGATCATTACCTATAATCCTAGGGATTGAGGAATTAAATCGGGCAAATACCCCTTTTCGGCTCATTTTTTCGTACAATAGAGAAGAATTTTTAGAAGAGGATTAAGTATGACATATTATATTGGAGCACATGTCAGTGCTGCCGGAGGCGTTCAAAATAGCGTCAAAAATGCTCATGAAATTGGTGCAAATGCTTTTGCCCTTTTTACAAAAAATAATCGCCGCTGGGAAGGTCCCCCACTCAAAAAAGGGGATATCGACAACTATAAACGTTTTCTAGAAGTCTACCACTACTCACCTAAACATATATTGCCCCATGCGAGTTACCTGATTAATCCGGGGCACCATGATCCTGAGCAACTTGAAAAGTCACGAAATGCTCTCTTAGATGAATTCCAACGTTGTGAACAATTAGGAATTGAGCTCATTAACTTTCATCCTGGAAGTCATCTTAATAAGATGAGCGAGAAGGAGTGTTTAGCCACTATCGCCGAGTCGATCAATATCATCCTCGATCAAACAACGGGGGTTACAGCTGTAATTGAGAATACGGCAGGACAAGGAACAAACTTAGGTTTTGATTTTGAACATATTGCTCAAATTATTGAAGGTATCGAGGATAAGAGTCGAGTCGGCGTCTGTATCGATACATGCCATGCCTTTGCCGCAGGCTATGAGCTTCGTACTGAAGAAGGATGTGATGAGACCTTCACTCAGTTTGATAAAATTATTGGTTTCGATTATCTAAGAGCACTCCACCTCAATGATTCAAAAGGAGCCTTTGCAAGCCGTGTTGACCGACATCATAGTTTAGGCCAAGGAGAGATAGGAGAAATCCCTTTCCGCTATATCATGCAAGATGATCGCTTTCGTAATATGCCACTCATTTTAGAAACCATCGAGCCGGCAATCTGGAAAGAAGAGATTGCATGGTTAAGATCATTGGAAAAATAGATCAAAGTGCTACGAAAAAGTCTCTAAATAAAATTCGTTAACTATAATGCATTCACTTCAAAACCTACATCGGATCATTCCCATGTAGGTTTTTTTACTACCTACACAAAGCAAGGCACTCATCAAAGAGCATCAAAGATACCGACCGGCGTGCACACACCGGCAAAAATAACGATACAGTCGGCTCCCACCGATCCACAGATCTTCTTAAGAATCATCAAAATGATTCATTAAAACAACAGAAGCTGATGAGTTGCCGGGAATCACTATCACGCTCTTCTCCAAGTTGCGTGCCGGCAAGGGGCATCGAAGATGCTAAACTGCGGGCATGCAAAGTTAGAAGAATGAAATAGTCGGTTCCCGCAGCTCCACGAATTTTCTTAAGAATCATAAAGATGATTAGTTGAAATAACAGAGGCTAATGAGTTGCCGGGTCTTACGATCGCGTTCTTCCAGAAATCTCGTGCCGGCAAATATCGCTACATTAACAATTAATCATACTGAAAAAAAATGGACTGACGAGTTGCCGGGTCTTACTATCGCGTTCTTCCCCAAATTGCGTGCCGGCAAGGGACATCGAAGATGCCGATCGGCGGGCATGCACTGGTTAAAAGAATGAAATAGTGGGTTCCCGCAGCTCCAGGAGCTTTCTTAAGGAGAAAATATCCTGGATTGTTGGTAGCA
>NZ_NEFF01000007.1 GCF_002252045.1 Ignatzschineria sp. F8392
AAAAAAATAGATGCTGGAATTGTTTGGTTAGACTTCTATTCTTTTGCTCACGCAAACAAATACAAGCCCCCATACAAACTTACTTAAGATTAATTTGTTAAAGAACTTTAGGGTTAAAGTGAATCAAACTTGAATCTCTTACCGCCCTAAGCAGACGAACTATATTACAGAAGTGATTCGCTCGTGTCAATTTTATTTTTGACCTCTTTTTAAGCACCGATTCAATTTTAAAGACTACTAAAAACTGAACTTAAACTTTAAAGAGAGAAGCAAAGAAACTACTAGAGAACTGGGCTTCTACCGAATCATCTTCAACGTCGCCGTCTGAATGAGTGGTGTATCTTACCCCTTTCATTTTTATTTGCAACTCTTTTTCTGGTCAAAATGTAAGCGCTGGCAAAAAAGTTAGAAAAAAGGGGGATCTAAATATATCTTCATACAGATAACTAACTAATAAACAAGGAAGAATAGATAGCCTGGAGTGAGTAGAGAAATTGTTAAAAATTTAATACTCTTAACTAACAGGCTACTGATCTCATCTTTAACCAAAAAGCTTGATGATCTTTTTCAATCCTGCAATCAAGCGATCAACATCTTCACTATTGTTATAGATGCCAAAAGAGATTCTTGCTGTTGCCGGCACATCCATCCTTCTCATTAAGGGCTGTGCACAATGGTGCCCTACACGAATAGCGACCCCCTCGTGATCAAGCAACGTTCCAATATCATGAGGATGAATTCCCTTAACAACGAATGAGATCACACCTACCTTCTCTTTTGCCGTGCCGATCACTCTTACTTCTGAAATCTCCGCCAATTGTGTCATTGTATAATTAAGCAATGCATCTTCATGTGCTGTAATCGTCTCAAAACCGATCTCTTCCACCCACTCAAGAGCCTTACCAAAAGCGATAACCCCTGCAATATTGGGAGTTCCCGCTTCAAACTTATTAGGTAGTGGTGCAAATGTTGTCTTTTCGAAAGTCACGAGATCGATCATATCTCCTCCGGTCTGATAAGGAGGCATCGCTTCTAATAGCTCTCTTTTACCATAGAGAATTCCAACTCCGGTCGGACCATAGAGTTTATGGGCAGAGAAAGCATAAAAATCAACATCGAGTTCTGTCACATTTAGAGGTTGATGAACCGCTCCCTGCGCGCCATCAATTAAGACTTTAGCTCCCACTTTATGAGCAGCTTCTATAATATACTTCACATCATTGATCGTTCCTAATACATTAGAGACTTGTGTGACTGAAACAATTTTCACCCGTTCACTTAACATCTCTAAATATTGATCAAGTAGAAGCTCCCCTTGATCATTAATGGGAATTACTTTAAGTTCCGCTCCTCTCTCGTTACAGATCATCTGCCATGGAACGATATTCGCATGATGCTCCATCTCTGAAATAATTACGATATCTCCCGGTTCTAAAACCATTCGCCCGTAACTTTGTGCAACTAAGTTAATACTTTCGGTTGTCCCTTTCGTAAAAATCACTTCACGGGAATCTTCTGCTCCAATAAACTTACGGACGACATCACGCACTAACTCATACTCTTGAGTCGATTTTTCACTAAAGAAATAGACTCCTCGATGAATATTTGCGTAATACTTCTCATATACCTCTCTTTCGGCATCAATGACCACTTGAGGTTTTTGTGCTGAAGCCCCGGTATCTAAAAACGCGACGGGCGCTCCTTTTACCGTTTCACTAAAGATAGGGAACTGTTGACGAATTTCTGGCAATGCGATCATGCGATACCTCTGCTGATGATATTTATATATGATATTTAATATTTCGAATTTAGATATGAAGTTTAGACTTTTTAGGCCAAACATAAAGGATAGAGATGGTTAGTGAAAAAGGGCATCCGGAATAAGAGAACAAAAACGGCTATAACCCATACCAGTAAAAAGAGAATACCGGTGATAGCTATAGCCGCTCGTCACAATCTAGAGAAGGTCATACGCACAACAATACAATTTCGATAGAGTTGGTTAATGCGATGACCTCTACTCTTAGCGATCTCTCTTCCTAATATTACATCAACTGTGCAATATCTTTATCTAGTTGATGATGGAGCCACTCACTAATCGATTTTGAATTAATAGTCTCTAAGATCTCAACTGCATACGCACGAATCAAAATTCGCTTTGCTTCCGCCTCTGAAATACCTCTAGTGCGGAGATAGAAGAGATGATCAGGATCGATAAAGCCAACCGTCGCTCCATGAGTACAACGAACATCATCCGCATAAATGAGTAGACGAGGAATGGTTAATGCTCGAGCACCATCATTGAGAAGTAGAGATCGGGTCATCTGATCTGCATTGATCTTTTGAGCATCTTGATAAACATGAATCTGTGCATCAAAGATCGATTCTGCACGATCTTTCAAGATATTTTTCACCTGCTGACGACTTTCACAATTAGGAACGCGGTGATCCATATCGATAATGTGTGAGATATGTTCTCTACCTTCTCCAATATTTAATATATTAAGGTCGGTAAACCCCTCTTCCCCATTGATATGAAGATGGATATCAGAGCGAGAGAGCTCACCCTGTGCTTGATAACTCATATAGTGAACATGACTTCTCTCTGCTTGTTCAGAGGTGAAATCAAAGAGCGAAGATCCTTTAGCACCATTAAGCGCTGCACGAACAAACTCTACTTTTGCTTCCGCGGCAACATCAGCCTCTACTTTACCTAAATTAAGATAATGTCCTTCCCCTGACTCAACGAACAGAAAAGAGACTTCCGCAGCTTCCTCAACTGTAATATTGATTTTAAAATCAACTTTAGTGGATTGCTCTCCTGCATCAGAAAAATGGTAGATAACAACGGGGCGATCAATTTTCGCACCCTCTACCACTTTAATTTCTAAAAGCTGTTCAGTTCCACGAACCAAAAGACCTTCAGGTAGAGTCAACTCACTAATCCAACGGGCACTGACCTCACCATTATAGATCGGCAATACTACCCCATTTTCAGGTAATACTTCTGAGATCGGCGCGGCTGTTTCACGTGAAACCGGATCTTTCCAGTCCACAGAGATCACTTTACGAAGGGGGGTGTCTCTAAAACGCTCTTTTGAAGCATTCTCTTTATATACTGTTAGCATTAATCTCTCCTTACTTATGAATACGAGTTCCGCCAGCTTCTTCACCACGGAATGCTACGTAACCCTCTTTTTCGAGCTCTAACGCTAACTCTTTACCGCCACTTTTAACAATTTTGCCATCCGTCATTACATGAACAAAGTCTGGCTGTACATAATCGAGTAGACGTTGATAGTGAGTAATCAATAAGAACCCACGATTTTGATCTCTCAATGAGTTAATTCCTTCGGAGATAACACGAAGTGCATCAATATCGAGTCCGGAATCAGTCTCATCAAGAACTGCTAACTTAGGTTCAAGCACTAACATCTGTAAAATCTCATTACGCTTCTTCTCTCCACCCGAGAAACCAGCATTCACGGCTCTCTTTAAGAAAGAGGCATCCATTTTTACAGTCTTCATCTTCTCTTGAAGCAACTCATAGAATTCTAAAGCATCAACAGGCTCTTCTCCACGAGATTTACGAATTGCATTCAATGCACTTCTTAAGAAGTAGTGATTATTAACACCAGGGAGCTCTGCTGGATATTGGAATCCTAAAAAGATCCCCATCTGTGCACGCTCATCAGGATCCATCTCTAAAATACTCTTACCTTCAAAAAGGATATCTCCTTCCGTGATCTCATACCCCTCTTTTCCAACGATAATATTAGCTAATGTACTCTTTCCTGAGCCGTTTGGACCCATAATTGCATGGACTTTTCCCGCTTCAATATTGAGGGTAACTCCCTTAAGGATCTCATTACCATCGACTTCTACATGTAAATTTATAATTTGTAACATATTTCTACTCTCGTTATTAATTTTGTAATCGTTATTTTGCCACCAGCTTCAACATGATGGCGATATGCTTTTTAGTCCCGTTTTAACCGACACTGCCCTCTAATCGCAGTTCGATCAATTTTTGTGCTTCAACAGCAAACTCCATCGGTAACTCATCGAAGATCTCTTTACAGTAACCATTGACAATAAGGTTAATTGCATCCTCTTCAGAGAGTCCACGCTGTTGACAATAGAAGAGCTGCTCTTCAGAAATTTTTGAAGTAGAGGCTTCATGCTCCACTTTTGAGCTCGAGTTACGAACATCGATATAGGGGAAAGTATGGGCTCCACATTTATCTCCCATCAAGAGAGAATCACACTGAGAATAGTTATGTGAGCCTGTTGCATTAGGCCCGATTCTTACCAGTCCGCGATAAGAGTTTTCTGAGTAGCCTGCGGAGATTCCTTTAGAGATAATCGTAGAACGAGTATTTTTACCAATGTGGATCATCTTAGTACCTGTATCGGCTTGCTGACGATCTTTTACAAGAGCAACGGAGTAGAACTCTCCAACAGACTCATCCCCTTTTAAGATGCAGCTTGGGTATTTCCATGTGATTGAGGATCCTGTTTCAACCTGTGTCCAAGTAATTTTTGACTGAAATCCTTCACAAATACCGCGCTTTGTTACAAAGTTATAGATTCCACCTTTACCCTCTTCATCCCCGGGATACCAATTTTGAACAGTGGAGTATTTTATCGTCGCTTTCTCTTTTGCCACTAATTCAACGACTGCCGCATGGAGTTGATTCTCATCTCTTTGTGGAGCAGTACATCCTTCAAGATAAGAGACATAACTTCCTTCATCTGCAACAATTAATGTACGCTCAAATTGCCCTGTATTAGATGCATTAATCCGGAAGTAGGTGGAGAGTTCCATAGGGCAACGCTTACCTTTTGGAATATAGACAAAAGAACCATCGGTAAAGACAGCGGCATTGAGTGCGGCAAAGTAGTTATCATCATGAGGAACAACTGTTCCTAAATGCTCTTTTACCAATTCAGGATACTCCTGAACCGCTTCACTAAAGGAGCAGAAGATAATGCCCTGCTCTAAAAGACGATCTTTATAACTTGTTGCGACAGAGACGGAGTCAAATACAGCATCTACAGCAACACCGGCTAAAATTTTCTGCTCTTCGAGAGGAATCCCTAAACGTTCATAAGTATAGAGAAGCTCTGGATCAACTTCATCTAAGCTCTTGGGTCCATCTGCCATCGACTTAGGAGCTGAGTAGTAAGAGATTGCTTGATAATCGATCGGATCAATATTGAGATGCGCCCAATCGGGAGATTCCATCTCTAACCATGCACGATAAGCGGTTAAGCGATACTCTAACAACCACTCAGGTTCATTCTTAATTTGGGATATTTTACGGATGACATCTTCATCTAATCCCGGTGGAAGGGTTTCTTGCTCGATTTCAGTTGTGAAGCCATACTTATACTCTTCACCGGCAAGCGCCTCAATTCTATCTTTTTCTGTTATTTCTGCTGTCATAATCGTTCTATTTTATTATCTTAAAAAATTAGTTTATAAGAGATCTATCACATTCATTTCTGCTTTTAGATCACTCGGTGAGCCGAGAAGAGATAGCAATGTCACCTCAGAAAAACTCTTATAGAGTTGCTGATTGATCACTCGCCAATGCGGTGCTAATTGACAATCTATCGCTTTATCACAAGGATTCTCAAGATCATTACAAGCATTCATCGCAACGGGTCCTTCAATTGCCTCAATGACATCAAGTAACGTAATCTCCTCAGGAGACTTCTGTAATTGATATCCTCCATAAACACCTCTTGTTGATGTTAAGAGCTCCGCTTTAACAAGAAGCTTCAGAACTTTACTCACCAAAGAGACATTTAGATCACAGATCTCCGCTAGCGTTGATGCACTCATTCTCTCTTCTCTTACCGCAAGCTTAGTAAGAACAAGTAAGGCATAATCTGTTTCTCGGGTAATTCTCAATGTTAAGACTCTCTAAAAAATCAATATAGGAGTAATATAGTACCATATTAGTCCTAATTCAAATTTGTTTTGATAATCGCGGTTATTGAGCGCCTCAATAATGTCTCAATAACCTCTCAATCAACATCCACACAATATAAGAATAGAGAATCATATCGATCAGAAGATCGGGCATCGTACTAAAAAATGCAACAGAGAAAAGAAATAAAGAAGAGGCCGTTTAGATACTCCAAACGGCCTCTTCTCATATTATTTATCAATGATTAACAATATATTAAAATTTTACTGATTTAAAAGCCTTTTTTCCGGCATAAATAGCTTTATCACCAAGCTCTGCCTCAATACAGATCAAGCGATTATATTTTGCAACACGATCTGAACGGCAAAGTGAGCCTGTCTTGATTTGTGTCGCAACAGTAGCAACAGCGATATCAGCAATCGTTGTATCTTCTGTCTCGCCTGAACGATGTGATACAACAGAGGTATAACCTGCCTCATCTGCCATATTAATCGCATCAATGGTCTCTGTTAAGGTACCGATCTGATTAGGCTTAATTAAGATTGAGTTTGCAATACCACGCTTAATCCCTTCTTGTAGGATTTTTGTATTCGTAACAAAAAGATCATCCCCGACAATCTGCACACGATTACCAATCTTCTCAGTTAAGACAGCCCAACCTTCCCAATCTTCTTCATCCATACCATCTTCGATCGTAATAATCGGATAACGATTTACCCAATCTTCTAAAAATGCGGCAAATTCTTCTGATGTAAAGGATTTATTCTCAGACTCTAAAACATATTGTCCATCTTTATAAAACTCAGAAGCCGCAATATCGAGACCTAAGAAGACATCTTTCCCTGCTTCATAGCCGGCACGTTTAATCGCCGTCATAATCACTTCTAATGCTTCCTCGTTAGAGCCAAGATTTGGAGCAAATCCACCCTCATCACCCACTCCTGTTGCTAACCCCTTCTCTGTAAGCACTTTACGTAACTCATGGAAGATTTCAGCGCCACAACGGATCGCTTCGGCAAATGTAGGAACACCTACTGGAAGAATCATAAATTCTTGAACATCTACAGAGTTGTCAGCATGCGCTCCTCCGTTAAGAATATTCATCATCGGAACAGGTAACGTATAACTTTCGCGCTCAGCTAAGTAGCGATAAAGTGGTAAACCTTTCTCATTTGCCGCTGCGTGTGCAACCGCTAAAGAGACACCTAATAGAGCATTTGCTCCTAAGTTTGATTTATTCTCAGTACCATCTAATTTAAGTAAGATCTCATCAACATTTTTTTGATCTGATGCATCAACACCTTTGAGTGCTTTTGCTATTACGCCATTGACGTTCTCACATGCACGCAATACGCCTTTACCACCGTAACGCTTTTGATCCCCATCACGAAGTTCAACCGCCTCTTTTGCCCCTGTAGAGGCGCCACTAGGTACAGCTGCAGTACCTGATACTCCCGACTCTAAAGTAGCTTTTACCCATACGGTTGGATTACCGCGTGAATCAAGAATTTCTCGTGCAATGATCGAGTTGATTGCTGACATAAATTTCTCCAAATAGATATTATAAAAAAGCAAAAGGCGTAACTACAAAATAGCTACACCTTCCTATTATTTATTGTTATTACTCAAATTTCAACTTGAGATAATAATCCTTTCTTTTTCTGCCTATTTTACATCACGGATCTTAGGACCGATGTAACGTTGACGTGGACGACCAATCTTCATATTTGGATCTGCGATCATCTCTGCCCAATGGCTAATCCAACCACTTGTACGTGCAATTGCGAACATAGGTGTGAACATCTCAACAGGAATACCTAATGCTTTGTAGATAATACCTGAGTAGAAGTCGACGTTTGGATAGAGTTTACGCTCTACAAAGTACTCATCTTTAAGTGCAATCTCTTCAAGTTTAACAGCAATCTCCATCAATGGATCATTACCATATTTTGCCAATACTTCATCAGCAATACCCTTGATGATACGTGCACGTGGGTCAAAGTTTTTATAGACACGGTGACCAAAGCCCATCAAACGGAATGGATCATTCTTATCTTTCGCTTTTGCAATAAATTTATCGATATTGCTAACATCACCGATCTCTTCAAGCATAACGAGTACAGCTTCGTTAGCACCACCATGTGAAGGTCCCCATAATGATGCGATACCTGATGCGATCGCTGTAAACGGATCTGCACCTGAAGATCCTGCTAGACGAACCGTTGAAGTTGACGCGTTTTGCTCATGGTCAGCATGAAGCGTAAAGAGCACGTCAATTGCTTTCTCTGCAACAGGATCAACTTCATAATCAGCACATGGTGTTGAGAACATCATCTGTAAGAAGTTACCTGCATAAGAGAGATCGTTACGTGGGTAACGGATCGGCTGGCCTTGACCATGCTTGTAACAAGCAGCTGCGATTGTTGGCATCTTAGAGATTAAACGGTGCGCAATAATCATACGATGCTCAGGATCAAAGATATTCATCTTGTCATGGTAGAAGCCCGCCATTGAAGCAACTGATCCTACTAACATCGCCATAGGATGAGAGTCATAACGGAATCCTTGAAGGAAGCTCTTCATATTCTCATGCATCAAAGAGTGCGTCATAATGATCTCTTTGAACTCTTTTGATTGCGCTTCATCTGGAAGCTCACCATTCCAAAGAAGATAAGCAACATCAAGATAATCTTTCTTCGCCGCTAACTGCTCAATAGGATAACCACGATAGAGTAGTTCACCCTTCTCACCATCAAGATAGGTGATTGCACTCTCACAACTTGCTGTAGAGACATAACCTGGGTCATAGCTAAACATCGACATCTCTCTGTTTAACTTCGCAATATCAATAACAGAATTACCATAAACAGAATCCAAAATTGGAAATTCTGCTTCATGTCCTGTTCTATTATTTCTAAAGGTGACAGTATCTTTTGTACTCATACTAATTTCCTCCAGCTTTCGGTAACTATCCCCATTAATGGAGTTATCACTTCAGCTCTATTTTAATAAAAACTCAAACTTGAGATGAATAATATTGTTCGACCATCTTAGTACATAAACGATTATTTTAAAATAGCCACAATGGTTCCTCGGTGATTCAATTTTCTAATCGCGCTAATAACGCTCGATTGATATCGATAATTAATTGTGGTCCTTCATAGATAAAACCACTATAGAGTTGCACCAAAGATGCTCCGGCATCTAACTTATCTAGAGCATCTTGGGCCGTCATAATTCCACCTACGCCGATAATCGGAAAGCGTCCCTGACTCTCCTTTGCTAAAAAACGGATAACCGCTAAAGATCGTTCTGTTAAAGGAGCTCCACTTACGCCTCCGGCCTCAGCTTTCAACGGAGATTGAATGCCTTCTCGTGAAATAGTGGTATTGGTCGCAATAATGCCGGCAATATTTGATTCATCGACAATCTCGACAATCTCTTGCAACTGCTCATTAGAGAGATCTGGGGCTATTTTAAGTAGAATTGGTTTGGGATTTTGATATTTCTGATTTGCATTCTGTAACGCTTGCAATAGCGCCAATAGCGGCCCCTTCTCTTGGAGAGCTCGCAAATTAGGCGTATTGGGAGAACTGACATTAACCACAAAATAATCGACAACATCAAACAGCGTATGAAAACAGGTTAAATAATCTTCCACCGCTTCTTCATTAGGCGTCTCTTTATTTTTACCAATATTGCCCCCGATGATTAACCGATGTTGCCGCTTCAATAAACGAAGTCGTGCCGCATCAACACCCTCATTATTAAAACCCATTCGATTAATAATTGCGGACTCATCTACGAGACGAAAGAGTCTCTTCTTAGGATTACCCGGCTGCCCTTTCGGAGTTACTGTCCCAATCTCAACAAAAGAGAAACCAAGATCTCCTAACGCTTGATAGAGTTTAGCATCCTTATCAAATCCCGCAGCTAAACCGACAGGATGACGAAAAGTGAGACCAAAAACCTCCCGCTGAAGGCGAGGATCCTCTAAAATTTTCTCACGATCGATCAGACGACTTTTGACAAAAGGGAGTGCCGTTAATGCTCTAATCCCCCAAAATGAGAGATGATGGGAACATTCAGGATCTAGCTTAAAGAGTAGTTTTTGAATAATTTTTTTTATCATCAGCACAATCTTTACAATTCTGTTGCCGCTATTATCCTCCTATTTTGAGACAAAGCTAGCAAAAACATTTAATCATCACTTTAGAAAAAATTTTTCCATAAAAAAAGCATCTCTTAATGAGATGCTCTCTTTTAAATCCTCATAGCGTTATATTCACTAATATTAACGACCATATTTCTTACGGAAACGATCAACGCGACCTTCCGCATCAAGAATATTTTGTTGACCTGTGAAGAATGGATGTGACGCAGAGGTTACTTCCATACGCGCTAATGGGTATTCGTTACCATCAGTCCATACGATTGTATCTTTAGTTGCGATTGTTGAACGTGTTAAGATCGCAAAATCACTAGATGCATCTTGAAACACTACAGGACGGTAGTTGATTGTATTTTCTTTTGACATAATATTTTATCCATTAATTAATGTTTATCGCTTGACTCTCTCGAGCCTACTTCCTTAATGCACAGTTAGATTCGTCAATCTAAATGTCTACCGCATTAAAAAAATAATCAAGACGGGAATTTTACTGTAAAGAGAAGCCTAATGCAAATCTATTACGCATCAAAGACCCCTCTTTCGATCCATTTTAGAGCTTCTTAGGGCTATTTACCCCTTCATCATTTGGAAAAACTCTGCATTTGTCTTAGTCTCGCGCATCCGCTCAAGCATAAATTCAGCAGCTTCAATCTCATCCATTGGGTGAATCAATTTGCGGAGAATCCACATCTTCTGTAACTCTTCAGGTCCCATTAAAAGTTCTTCACGACGAGTGCCTGAACGATTAACATTGATTGCAGGGAAGATCCGTTTTTCAGCAATACGGCGATCTAACTGAATCTCTGAGTTCCCCGTTCCTTTAAACTCTTCAAAGATTACCTCATCCATCTTCGAGCCGGTATCAACCATTGCTGTTGCAATAATGGTCAAACTCCCCCCATTTTCAATATTCCGCGCCGCACCAAAGAAACGTTTAGGGCGATGGAGCGCATTAGCATCAACCCCACCGGAGAGCACCTTACCTGAAGAGGGAACCACAGTATTATAAGCGCGCGCTAAACGGGTCATCGAATCGAGCAAAATCACCACATCTCGACCATGTTCTACTAATCGACGAGCTTTCTCAATCACCATTTCAGCAACCTGTACATGGCGAAGCGCTGGCTCATCAAAAGTTGAAGCCACCACATCACCTTTAACAAGGCGTTGCATCTCTGTCACCTCTTCTGGTCGCTCATCAATAAGCAATACCATAAGATAAGCTTCCGGATGATTGATCGCGATCGATTGCGCAATATTTTGCATCATAATCGTCTTACCCGCTTTCGGGGGCGCAACGATCATACTTCTTTGTCCTTTACCAATCGGCGCTACAATATCGATTAAACGGGCGGTAATATCTTCGCTCGAACCATTTCCCAATTCCATTTTTAGTGGCTCATTAGGATGAATAGGAGTTAAGTTTTCAAAAGCGATCTTACGGCGATTCTTACTAACCGGCTCATAGTTGATCTCATTTACTTTAACGAGTGCAAAATATTTCTCATTATCTTTAGGTGCGCGAATAACACCTGAAACGGTATCTCCTGTTCGAAGATTGAAACGTCTTATTTGAGAAGGGCTAATATAGACATCATCAGGACCTGCTAAGAAGGAGCTATCTACCCCTCTTAAAAAACCGTATCCATCATTAAGGACTTCAAGCACCCCATCACCAATAACCTCACCACCTTTTTCTGCTTGTTCTTGTAAAATGGCAAAGATGAGCTCATGCTTTTTAGCCCGCATTAGTCCTTGGATATTCATTTCTTCGGCAATATCTACTAGCTCTTGGGCCGTTTTTTGTTTTAGTTCTGTTAGATTCATAGATTGATTTTATAAAAAGTATAAGAGAGGATTCTAAATGCTGTTTAGAATAAAATTCTATTTAAAATAAATATTTAGAATGGATAAGAAGAGTTTATCTTGTGAATTATCTTATGAGTAATTATGAGTAATATAGGGGACGCGCCCTCACATTTCCTTAAAGGCCTCAACGATAAGTTGGGCTACTAATAGAGAGAAATGGATAGAAGATTTATTATTAGCGAAAGTTTATGCTTTATCTCCGTCCCGTGCAACTTTATTTCGATATTTTGTGATTAAGGCCTTTAAAACTTCGATCCCTATAGGTAATGCCGAGATAAAGACAATTCCAAGGACAATCAGAGAGAAGTTCTCTTGGACTATTTGAGTTTGGCCAAAAAAGTAACCTGCGCCTAACATACTCCCTGTCCAAAGAAGGGCACCCAAAATATTATAAGTACCAAAACGACGATAACACATCCGACTAGCACCTGCAACGAAAGGAGCAAAGGTTCTCACGATCGGGATAAAGCGCGCTAAAATAATCGTTTTCCCGCCATGCCGTTGGTAAAACTCTTCTGTCTTTTCTAAATATTTCAGCTTAAAAATTTTAGCATCTCTTCTAAAGGGTTTAACACCTAAATGTTGCCCTATCTGATAATTAACAGCATCACCAACAATGGCAGCGACAAGTAATGTTCCAAAGAGAATCCAGATATTCATCAATCCCGCCGCAGCTAAAGCACCTGCCGCAAAGAGAAGAGAATCTCCCGGTAAAAAGGGAGTTACGACGAGCCCTGTTTCACAAAAAACGATCAATATTAAAATCCCATAGATCCAATATCCATACTGAGAGATAATCACCTCTAGATAATCATCTACATGGAGAAATATATCGACCACCTGCATTAACCAATCCATCACGCTACTCTACCCTTCTCTCTTCTACGGCCACTTTGCTTTAACACAACAATTCAAAAATATCTCAAAACATCTTTAAGTTAATTGCCAACGTTGGCACTCGATTTATGACATTCTATCTATTACTACTATCTTGCTATTTGACTACTTCGCTGTTTCGTTATTTCGTTATTTCACTATCACTACTTTTATAGTCTCTTAAATCACCGCTATGAAATCACTATAGAGCAGTCCGATCGACAGGATGTAACTGCATCTCATTAAGACGCCAACATTGATCCATCTTACGTGCTAAAGAATAATCATGAGTGACTACAATTAATGCCGTACCAATCTCGGCATTAATCTCACACATGAGATCGAAGATCGCATGAGCATTCTCCTCATCGAGATTCCCTGTAGGTTCATCTGCTAAGACCGCTGAGGGCTTTGTTACCAAAGCACGAGCAATAGCAACACGTTGCCGCTCACCGCCCGATAGTTTTCCCGGATGGTGCGTTAATCGATGCGCTAAACCGACTCTATTTAAGAGTTGCTCCGCTTCATGACGTGCTTTAGCAATACTTGCTCCACCAATCACGAGTGGCAACGCCACATTATCAAGTGCCGTAAATTCAGGAAGAAGATGGTGAAATTGATAGATAAAACCGAGATATTGATTACGAAGATATCCTCGTTTGGCTTCCGATAAACGATTAAAGTGCTCGCCATTGAGATAGATATCTCCACTTGTGGGTTGATCTAATCCCGAGATAATATGCATCAAGGTACTCTTACCGGCACCTGATGCACCCACAATAGCAATACGATCCCCCTTCTTTATCTCAAAAGTCAGATTTTGAAAGATAACAATCTCACTCTTTTGATCGATAAACTTTTTCGAGATATCTCTCACATCTAAAACGATCGATCCATCTTTACTCATAACGTAATGCCTCCGCAGGTTGTGTTCTCGATGCCTTCCACGCAGGATAGAGTGTCGCAACACTTGCTAATAGAAAGGCTATGCCGGCAATTGTCGCAACATCAGAGAAGAGTACAATTGAAGGGATCTCCGATATAGGATAGATACTTGGCTCAAAGAGTGTCTTTCCAACCATCTTTTCAATCCAGCGTACAATATCGGCAACATTAAAGGCGATCAATAACCCCAAAATAATCCCGATTAAGGCCCCAAAGAAACCGATAAAAGTTCCTTGAACCATAAATACCGCCATAATATGTCGCGGTGGCATCCCCAAGGTCCGTAAGATCGCAATCTCTGATCGCTTCTCCGTCACCACCATTACCAACATCGATACCACATTAAAAACAGCAACGGCAACAATCAAGCTCATAATAAGAAACATGGAGATCTTCTCGATCTCAATCATCTTAAAGAGTGCTGAAAATTGATTCACCCAAGTATAGACAGAGTACTGCCCCTCAATTTCAGGTTTGACTTGAAGATAGTAAGCGGTTTCTCGCGCCTTCATCGGGTCTTCTAATTGTAGACGAATTCCCGTGACCGTCTCCTTCGGGAGACGGTAGAGCGTTGCCGCATCTTTTAAGTTAACGAAGATATTACTAATATCATATTCATAAATACCGGCACGGAAGAATCCCACCACTTTTAAGCGCTTCATTCGAGGTGAGACGCCGGCTACGGTCACATTGATATCGGAGGTCACCAAGGAGAGATAATCTCCTATCGATAGACCTAAACGGCTTGCCATATCCCGGCTGATCAGGACACCAAACGGCGTATCATCGAGTAGATCAAAACTCCCCTCGATATAGTGCCCCATGATGGGATCTTTGGTTGTAATGGTATGGGCAATTGCCGAAACTCGCGCTTCATAACGAGGATCAACACCATAAACTTGGACCGGCAACATAACGCCAGAAGCATTGACTAACCCCTGCCCCTCAATAAAGGGAGCACTCCCTACTACATTTTGCTCTTTTTCTGAGAGCGTCATTAAGGGTTCCCACTCCTCGATATACCCCTTCTGATCACTTAAGATCTGATTGTGAAAAGCCATTGCAATGCTCCGCTCAGCGACCTCTTTTTGAAAGCCATTCATAACGGAGAGGACTACAATCATTGTCATCACACCCAGTGCAATGCCGCCAATTGAGACAAAAGAGATAAATGAGATGAAGTTATTTTTACGCTTTGCTGCGGTATAACGTAATCCCATAAATAGGGGTAAAGGTCTAAACATAATGGTTGATCTTTATTAATCTCAAAGTGATTCAGAAAATTTAGTATAGAGGAATTGATGCAAAAGGATACAATTAAACAATCAGAGACTCCTCATCAACATGAGTCGCCTCTTTAAAGAGTTCTTCTAACTCTGGAAGGGAAGGCAGATCACGTAATGATTTTAAATTAAGATCATCGAGCAATTGATCAGTTGTCCCATAGAGCATCGGTCGCCCCGGCACCTCTTTTCTCCCCACCACCTTAATCCACTCCCGCTCCTCTAGACTTCGAATAATATTACTACTAACAGAGACGCCTCGAACAGCTTCAATATCTCCTCGTGTGACCGGTTGTTGATAGAGAATAATAGCTAAGGTCTCAAAGAAAGCGCTACTATATCGTTGCTGTTTAGCTTCAAAGAGCTTACCAACCCATTTTGCAAAGCGAGAGGGAACTTGAAAACGCCAACCTGACGCCACCTCCACTAACTCAATACCGCCAGCTGCTTCTCGATATGTCGCCTCTAACGCAAAAAGCGCCCGAATAATATCGCTTTCACTATAATTTTCATCATCTAAGATCGTTAAGATCTCTTTTAGCGAGAGTGGAACCTCTGAAGCCATTAAGATCGCTTCTAATAGCGCTTTTAATTCTTGTTCATAATCATTCATGATTTCTATTAATCTTCTTTCTACCTAATATCCATTAAAGCTTATCTATTGAGCTTATCTATTGAGTAAACAACGCAATAATCTATCGCAACAATCTACCTCAATGATTCTCTATCGAGATTTTTTATCGAGTTATTATCGCACTGTTGCTACAGCACTTAAAGAGAGAAGACGTTTTCCTGATAAAGCAAAAGCAACCCGGCGAATCGCATTCCAAGGATTCTCCTTAATCTGCCCTTTAATTGCCTGATCGATCTGCACAACCATCTTCATAATATTTCGCCATCTACGAAGATTGAGCCGAGATAATGCCTGTTGATAAAGGGGTTGTTTATTACGCCAAACTTTCGATAATACCTGCCGCATACTCTCCCCTTGCTCTAATGAGAAGAGCATCTCTCCTAATGTTGCGATCTCTTTTTGTAGCAGAAAGTTCACCAATGTTGCCGGCTCCCCCTCCTCTTCAAAAATGGTAATAATACGATTGATACGATCAACATCGCCCAATAAAATGGCATCACTTAGATCAAATGCAATAAACTTAGAGCTCTGTGTTAAAGCAGAGCGAAGATTCTCAGCGTCTATCTTTCGATCACCATAGTAGAGCGCCAGATAATCGAGCTCCTGAATGACCGAGAAGAGATTGCCCTCATTATTTTGTGCTAAAAGATCGACCGCATCTTTCTCTAAATGGAGATTTCGTCGTTTCGCTTCATTAAAGATCCAGCCGGGAAACTCATGTAATCTCGGTGGATAGAGAATCGAAACGATGCCCACCTTATCGATCGCATTAACCCATTTAGCTTTCTGTTGGGCACTTTTAAGAAGAGGAATAGAGATTAAGAGAAAAAGATCCTCTTGTGGCGCCGCTAAATAGTTTTCTAACATTGTTTGCGCTTTACGATCGGGTGTCGAAGTAAATCTTAATTCAATGATCTGCTTCTCTGAAAAGAGAGAGAGGGATTGCGTCGCGCTGGTAAAAGATCCCCAATCAAAACGATTATCCACCTCTAGAAGGGTTCGCTCATTGAATCCATTTTCCCGATAGAGTGCACGAACCTGATCTGCAAGACTCAAAGAGAGATAGGGTTCATCCCCAGAGATTAAAAGAGCTGCAATCCGCCCCATCCCCTTTTTAATCGTCGGTATGACCTCATATGAATTTAATCGCATAATTCCTTCAATATTTTGACTAATCAGAGAGAAGCATCAGTATACACATAGTGCTAAATAAGGGTCTAACATCTTCATCAAATTCTCTTTTAATCTCACAAAGGAGCAGAATCTTTAAAGAAGAAATTGAACAATCTTTACAACTAATATGTTGCATGCAACAATGTTTTGAGAGTATGATTCAGTTAATAGATTGTGTTACTACAATAGGTCGATAATAAGATCCATTTCCGATATAGATCTCTAAGATAGATTTCCCAGATAGATTTTGATATTGGCTTCTGATCTTTACATTATCTTTACATTTTAATGCGATATCAATATCTTACCTATCGCTCTTTATCCCTCTTGATCAATCTTATCGATCTGCAGAAAATGGGAAATTGATAGTGAGCAATATTAAGTAGAGATTTGATCTAATATTTGCAATATTTAAAGAGCAATGTTTAGAGGGCTATATTGAGAGAGCAATCATGAGACATTGATAAAGAGATATCGATCTTTTAATTTTACTAAAAAAATACTCGACACCGATCGCTTCCTTTACCTTAAGGCGAGAAGTCGAGTAAGATAGCGGAGTTTTAAAAACTCTACTCTGGAGGATATTATGAAAAAGTTTGGTCTAAAAAAATTATTAATGGTGACGGCATTTTCAACACTCTTAATCGCCTGTGGTGATGATAAGGAGAGTGTTGCAGATAAAGGGGATGGCTTAGATACCCGTTTTGTTACTATCGCAACAGGTGGATCATCAGGTCCTTATAACATTATTGGTACAACACTTGGACAGATCTACTCAAAAACCTATGGCGTTAACTCAAAATCACAATCAACTGGTGCATCGATTCAGAATGTAAACCTTGTCAATCAAGGAAAGGCTGAATTAGCACTCACTATGAGTGATGTTTTAAGCCAAGCGGTTGCCGGCGAAGGTTCATTTAAAGAGCCCTTAGAAAACGTTGTACAGGTTGCGGCACTCTATCCAAACTATGTACAGATCGTCACCTCGAAAAAATCGGGAATCAAAACAATGGATGATCTTAAAGGTCGCCGTGTTGCCGTAGGAGATCTCAACTCAGGAACAGAGATGAATGCTCGCGCTCTCCTCAAAGGTCATGGAATTACCTATGATGATCTTCAGGTCGATTATTTAGGATTTGCCGAAGCGGTCGATGCGCTTCGTGGCGGTAAAATCGATGCTGCAGTCTTAACAAGTGGTCTTCCAAATGCCTCAATTATGGAGCTTGAGCAAGGTTTTGATCTTCAATTAGTTGAGATTAGAAAACCGATGGTTGATGAGATTGCAAAAGATCAATCTTACTTCCTTTCAGCGGAGATCCCTGCAGGCACTTATGGCAATGCAGAACCTATTCCAACAGCAATCATTGTTAATGCCTTAGTTGCACGTAAAGATCTCAGTGAAGAGGATGTCTATAAGTTAACAAAGACCTTCTTTGAGAGTCTCAATGATCTTGCTAACTCGCATCAAGCTGCAAAAGGAATCTCTCTTGAAACTGCTCAAGAAGGCTTAGTAGCACCGCTCCACCCAGGTGCTAAGAAGTACTATGATGAGCAAGCGGCAAAATAAGAGTAGAAGACGATCTCTTATCTTATTAGTAGTGGTGGTCATCATGGCGACTACTACTCTGCTTCTCTCAACCTTTATCCACTCGCAGCCTATCACCCTCATTATCACTGAAAATGGTCGCTGTAAAATTGAGTCACCGACCTTTGCTCTCTCTTGGATTCACTCAGTGGATAAGACGCCTTGGATCGAATTTTACCAGCGTCAAGATGAGGGATTTATCTTAACCCATACAAAATTCAAAACTTTTGGTGCGGGCGTCCCTCATGATGGCATTCTGCTCGATCGCAATGACGATATGATTCACTATCAGATCGATCACTTTATGCCGGAGATCAACTGGGTTGTTGATCACGATGTCCGTTCTACTATCTATCTTTCTAAAGATCAGCCTTGGGAGATTTATCGTGAGGTTGATCGTTATAGCGAAGTGGAATTTCGCAATAGATCTTTTAATTTTTGGCAACGTTTATCTATAAGGAACTGTCATGAGCCGCAATAATGCAGAAGCTTACCATATTGCAGATACCATCCCTGCCGACACGGAACAGATTTTAGAAAAATTTGATCGTGAATCGATAGTAAGAACACCAAGCAGCAAATATCTTCGGATCTTTATCTCCTGCTTTGCAATCTTCTATTCTCTCTTCCACCTCTGGACAACCTATAATCCCATGCCGGAGTTACTCTACCGGGCAACTCACGTAGCTGTTGGGATTTCGCTAGTTTTTCTAATCTACCCTACCTATAAGAAGCAATCTCGCGATAAGATCGCTTGGTATGATTGGATCTTAGTGGCACTCTCATTTCTCTCTTTAGGCTATCTCTTTACGGAGTATCAAGCGATTGCGACAGTCAGAGGAGGAATAGCGAATAATACCGATATTGTGATGTCGATTATGACGATTCTCTTAGTGATGGAAGCCGCGAGACGTGTGATGGGATTGATTCTTCCAACATTGGCAGCAATCTTCCTCATCTACCCCTTTATCAGTAGCTATCACTTTATGCCGAGAATATTGCAGACGCGCCCTTTCGATCTAAGTGATATCTTTGGTCATCTCTATATCACAACCGAAGGACTCTACTCCTCTGCGGTAGGGGCATCAGTCTCCTTTATCTTCCTCTTTATCCTCTTTGGCGCATTTCTCAACAAATCGGGAATGGGGCAACTCTTTAATGATCTTGCACTCGCACTCGCAGGTCATAAACAGGGTGGACCGGCAAAAGTTGCGGTAGTGGCAAGTGGATTTATGGGAAGTATCAATGGTTCTGCCGTAGGTAATGTTGTTGGTACCGGTGTTTTTACTATTCCGATGATGAAAAAGGTCGGTTATAGCAAAAACTTCTCCGGCGCAGTTGAGGCGAGTGCTTCCGTCGGTGGACAGATCCTACCGCCTATTATGGGGGCAAGCGCCTTTATTATGGCAGAAACCACCGGGATCTCTTATGGAACCATTGCACTTGCGGCGCTCTTCCCTGCACTTCTCTACTACTTAGGCGTTATTGCACAAGTTCACTTTAGAGCAGGAAAAGATAATCTTAAAGGGATTCCTAAAGCAGATCTTCCTCGTGTTAAAGAGGTTTTAAAGGAGCGTGGACACCTTCTCCTTCCTATCTTTGCGCTTGTCTACTTCTTAGGTAACAATATGCCGATCGCTTATGCTGCATTCAATACCATTGCAATTGCAATTGTGGTCAGTCAATTTAGAAAAGCGACGCGCATGAGCTTTAAAAATATTTTAGAGGCGCTAGAAGATGGTGCAAGACAATCCCTCTCTGTTATGGCGGCTTGTGCGGTCATCGGTATTGTGATCGGTGTCTTAAGCTTAACCTCTGCGGCAACAGAGCTTATCGGCTCTATTACAGGTACCGGTGAGGGGATGCTCTTTATGACGCTCTTCTTAACGATGATCGCATCGATGGTTTTAGGTATGGGTCTTCCTTCCATTCCGGCCTATATCATCACCGCAACCATTGCCGCGCCGGCACTTGCCAATATTGGGGTTCCAACAATTGTTGCGCATCTCTTTGTCTTCTATTTTGGACTCTTTGCCAATATTACACCCCCTGTTGCCCTTGCCTCCTTCGCCGGAGCAGGAATTGCCGGTGGAGATCCAATGAAAACCGGATGGCAATCGCTTAAACTCTCCGTTGCCGGCTTTATCGTTCCCTTTATGTTTGTCTATAATCCAGCGATGTTGATGATCGATACAACAGGATTACCGATGAATGCAACAGAGTTTCCTATTCCCCCTATCTTCGATATGATCAGCATTACAATCACCTCAATTATCGGCATTACCGCTTTAAGTGCCGCGGTTGAAGGCTATTTCAAGTGTAGCTTTAGTTTTATCGGTCGCATTATTTTAGCTGCCGGCGCGTTGATGTTAGTCGTTCCAGAGACAGTGACAGACCTCATCGGAGCAGTTATTGTCATCACGATTATCACTATCAATATTAAAAAGCTTCCTATTAAATTGATCAATAAAGGCGATAGTGCGCTTGCTTAACATCACGATCTATCTGATCAGATGAAATAATCAAACAATCGATTACAAGCGTAAATCGAAGTAGTAGCAGAAACTGAAACTGTAACTGTAACTGAAATAGGAAGATAAAAGGTCTCACCTCAATATTGAAGTGAGACCTTTTCTTTAGCGGTAATAGTGAATCAATTACAGTGAATTATTACAGTGAATCACGAACCATTTAAAACATGATCATTGACCACTGATGGAAAGCCTCTATTTCCGTAGATAGTTATCTTTTAACATTCCAAAGAAACTCTCCCCTTCACCACCAATGATCGCCTTTGCACCATAGAGTGCCATATTGAGATAATTCCCGGGCGTTGCATGAGGAGGGTAGATCAGCTCTAAACGACTCGTATGAACATCGAGTAATGCCGGACCTTCATGTTCTAAAAAGGCCTTAACGGTCTCTTCTAACTCATGAGAACCTTTTGCGGAGAATCCTTTCATTCCAATAGAGTCTGCCATTAGTGCAAAATCAGGATTTTGTAGATCAGTATAGCTATTAACCATACCATCAGCTTTCATCTCTAACTCTACAAAATCGAGCGTTCCATTATTGATCACGACTATCTTAACGGGAAGCTTCTCTTGAACAATCGTCAATAGATCCCCCATCAACATGGTCATTCCCCCATCGCCACAGAGCGCAATCACTTGTCGATCGGGATGTGATTTCTGAATACCGATCGCTTGAGGCATCGCATTCGCCATTGTTCCATGTTTCAGTGACACTAATGTTCGACGCGTTCCCAATGTTTCAAAGTGACGTAGTAACCAGACGGTAGCAGAACCTCCATCAGCGGTTGCAAAAGCATCCTTCTTAGCATATTCACTCAATAGCTCTGTCAAATATTGAGGGTGAATGAGCTCTTCACTTGCGGCAACAGCTTTCTTATCGAGTTTTTTCACTGTTTTCTGATAAAGATGACGACAACGATCTAAAAATTCTGTCGACTCACGCTGATCAAGATGGGGTAATAATCGCTCTAAGGTGGGCTCAATATCACCAATAAGCCCTAGCTCAATGCCGTGACGAAGCCCAAGTTTTTGAGGATCTCGATCGATCTGAACGATTTTGGCATGCTTGGGATAAAATTGAGACCAAGCAAAATCAGCGCCCAAAATAATGAGCGTGTCACACTCTTCAATCATCTGATATCCCGATTTAATCCCCATCATACCGGTCATACCAACATTGTAAGGATTCTCCCCTTCAATAAAATCTTTTCCGCGAGAAGTATGTGCAATCGGCGCTTTAAGACGCTCTGCTAACGCAATCACTGTTTCATGCGCCCCTTCACATCCCGCTCCGGCATAGATTCCAACTTTACCACCGCTATTGATAATTTTTGCTAATTTTACCAGCTCGCTCTCTTGTGGATAGATCAATGGATGTTTAGGTTGATAGAGCTGGCGAATAGGAAGATCCTCCACCTCTTGCGCACTAATATCGGAAGGAAGAATCACCACTGCAACTCCTCGCTTTGCTAGAGCCTCTTGGCAAGCGGTCATAATCACTCTTTTTGCTTCATGGGGATTTCGCACCTCTTCACAATAGACAGAGCATCCCTCATAGATCGGTTTATAATCCACCTCTTGAGGAAATTGGGTTCCCAATACAGAAGTGGGCAGTTGACTTGCGATCAGGACAACTGGCGCACCATTACGATGGCTCTCATAGAGTCCATTGATAAAGTGTAGGCTTCCAGGACCACAAGAGCCGGCACAAGCAGTTAAACCTTTGGTCATAAAAGATTCCGCTCCGGCAGCAAATCCGCCAACCTCTTCATGACGCACATGAACCCACTCAATCTCAGTATGAAAACGCATCGCATTTGTCACATCATTGAGCGTATCACCGACGACGCCATAGCATCGTTTTACCCCAAAGAGCTCTAATGTCTCCACAATAATCTGTGCTACTTTCTTCTTTGCCATCTTCTCTCTTCCTATTGATTAAGATTGTGAAAGGAAATGATAAGAGTCAATGATAAAAATAGAGCGACCTTCACGGCTCTTTTATTGAACTGTTAGGTCGCTCCTTTCATCATGTTTAACTATCTCAAATTCAGATAGACTCTTTCATGTAGACTTCTACATATGAACTTCTACATATGGACTTCTACATATGGACTTCTACATATGGACTTCTATCAAATAGATCTCTATAAAATAGATTTTTATAAAATTATTTATAGAAGGTCAGATACATCAATTACTTCTCTAAAAAGTTCTCTTTTAACATCTCAAAGAAGGTATGCCCTTCTCCCCCTAAGATCGCTTTTGCACCGTAAAGTGCCATATTCTCATAGTTGGTAAATTCCGCATGGGGCGGCCAGATCAACTCTAAACGCTCCACATGAACATCGAGTAATGCCGGTCCGTCATAAGCTAAAAACTCTTTTAATGTTGCCTCTAATTCATGAGATCCTTTTACTAAGAAACCTTTAATACCAATCGCTTCCGCAACTTTTGAAAAGTCTGGATTTTGAAGATCGGTATAGCTATTGACGATTCCCTCCGCCTTCATCTCTAACTCCACAAAGTCGAGGGTGCCGTTATTGAGGACGATCACTTTTAATGGAATTTTCTCTTGAACTAATGTTAAAAGATCTCCCATTAACATCGCGAGTCCTCCATCTCCAGAGACAGAGATCACTTGTCGATCGGGATATGCTTTCTGAATTCCGATCGCTTGTGGCATCGCATTAGCCATTGTTCCATGCTTCATTGAAAGAAGTGTACGACGTTTTCCATTGGTATGAAAATGGCGATTAACCCAAGCCATTGCTGAACCAGTATCCCCGGTGACAATCGCATCATCATCGGCATGTTCGCTCAACAATTCTATTAAGTATTGAGGATGGATCAATCCTTCATGATCAGCCACCGCTTTCTTATCTAATTTCGCCATACATTTTGTATGCATCTGACGATAATGATCTAAAAATGAGGAGTCATCTTTACGTTCTAATGTGGGTAATAATGCCTTTAATGTCTCTTTAACATCGCCAATAACCCCTAATTTGATCGCGTGACGCAATCCTAAACGGCTAGGGTTTAGATCGATCTGAATAATATCGGCATTCTTAGGATAAAACTGAGACCATGCAAAATCTGCACCTAAAACTAAAAGGGTATCGCAATTTTTAATCATCTCATACCCTGATTGAACCCCTAACATACCGGTCATTCCCACATTGTAAGGGTTATTTCCCTCTACAAAATCTTTTGCTCTTGAGGTATGTGCCATCGGGGCTTGTAATGTTTCACAAAGCGCGAGAATCTCATCAAAAGCACCGGCACAACCGACGCCGGCAAAAACACCGATCTTCTTACCGCTATTGAGAAGTTCTGCAATCGCTTTAATCTCGCCATCAGTTGGACGAATAACCGGCGCAACCGGTGCTTGCGGTTGTAAAATAGGGGTATCTTCCACCTCTTGTGCACTAATATCGGAAGGAAGAATCACCACGGAGACCCCTCTCTTCGCAATCGCCTCTTGGCAAGCGGTCATAATCACCCGTTTTGCTTCATGAGGATTTTTAACCTCTTCACAAAAGACGGAGCAACCTTTATAGATTGGCATATAATCTACTTCTTGAGGGAAGTCAGTGCCTAATACATTGGTCGGTAATTGACTTGCAATCAAAACAACTGGAGCACCATTTCGATGACTCTCATAAAGACCATTGATAAAGTGAAGGCTTCCAGGACCACAGGAGCCGGCACAAGCAGTTAAGTTTCCTGTCATATAAGCTTCAGCGCCGGCGGCAAAGCCTCCAGCCTCTTCATGACGCATATGAACCCACTCAATATCGGTGTGATAACGCATCGCATCGGTCACATCATTTAACGTATCGCCCACGACACCATAACAACGTTTAACACCCGCTTGCTCAAGCGCTTCTACAACAATTCTTGCAACTTTCTTCTTAGACATAATGACTCCATATAGATCATATTCATATCGAAAATAGGAAATGTGCTACCTGTTCATTGTAATGTTTTTACATAAAGCTATAAAGATTTAATTTTATAGAGTTTATAGAATTTATAGAAGATTAATCACTATTTTTTTCATAGATTTATTAAAAATTGTTTAAATATTCAATAATTGAAGAAAATATTGGCCTGGAGAGCAATAATCAACATTACGATACCAAGATCTCAAAATAACATTACTAGCAAATAATATTCGCACAAATAATATTTATAAAATAATATCCATAAAAACAATATTTATAGAAATAATGCTTATAAAAACATTAAAAAATAAACGATAAAAAAGCAGATAACTTTCTGCTATCTGCTTTTCACAATGATCTATCGTATCGATAATGGACGGTATCGATAATGAATAAACTATTTTAACAGGCTACTCTTTAACTTCACCCTTTTTCGCGCCTTTTTCATCGGTTCTTGCGGCCCAATAGGTTGCTAAAATAGGCCCTGAAATATTATGCCATAAACTAAAGATAGCACTCGGAACCGCTATTACAGGATCGATCGCAAAATGGGTCTTCGCTAATGCTGCACCTAAACCTGAGTTTTGCATACCCACTTCTACGGAAACGGCTTTGCTATCGGCATAATTGAGCTTAAAGAGTTTTGCCACCCAAAAACCGAAGAGGAAGCCCAATCCATTATGGAGTACCACAACACCAAAAATGAGTAACCCTGACTCAATAATGGACTGTTTACTACCACTCACCACAACGGCAACAATCAGAACAATTGCCGCAACAGAGACAAGTGGTAATACCTCTGTTGCCTGCTCTATTCGCTTTTTAAAGAGCATTCGTAATAGAACGCCGATAGCGATAGGCAGTAGTACCATCTTCAAGACTGACATAAACATGGCCCCCATAGAGATATCGATCCATTGACTCGCTAATAGATAGAAGACTAGAGGGGTTAAAAGTGGCGCTAATAATGTTGAAACGGAGGTACAAGCAACCGAGAGGGCAATATTACCTTTTGCTAAAAAAGTAATGACATTAGAAGCGGTTCCTCCTGGACAAGAACCCACAAGAATAATCCCTACCGCAATCGGTGCCGGCAACATAAAGGCCATCGATAAACCATAAGCAAGAAGTGGCATAATAACAAATTGCGCGACAACGCCTAAAATAACCGCTTTAGGATGTCGTAAAATCTCGCCAAAGTCGGAGAGAGTCAGAGTCATCCCCATCCCTAACATCACAATGCCTAACAACCAAGGAACATAAGGTCCAATAAATTTAAAAGTATCGGGGGTAAAAAAGGCTAATCCTGCAAAGAGCAGTACCCAAAAAGCGAATGTCTTCCCCACAAATTGGCTCAAACGAGCTAACGCTTGCATCTAAAATTACTCCTATCTCGATTTAAATTATTCCAAACGCAAATATCTTCTTAAAAGAGATTTAATCGATTATGAGGACGCTTTTCTCTCCTCTATAATGATGATGAATCTCTAAAACCTCCCCTCTTTGTAAGAGAGAGATCTCTATCAATTTAAGTAAATTCAGTGATCTTGGGTAAAAATCACTTAAACTTTAAATATTTGCGAAAATATCGGTGAGAATTCTCACTGCTGCTTAAAGGCAATCTCTAAAGGTAGCATGCTTTTTAAATCGATTGAGTATTTGCTTCTAAAATTGCCATCACAACACTACTAGCCTTATTTTCTGTCTCTTCAATTTCACTCTCGGGATCAGATTCTGCGACAATTCCAGCCCCTGCCTGTACATAGGCGATTCCCTCTCTAACATAAGCTGAGCGAATTGTAATTGCACTATCGAAGCGATCTCCCTGCATCAATCCTTCTACATAGCCAATAGCACCACCATAACTTCCACGCGCTTCCGTCTCAAATTGATATATTTGACGCATCGCCTCAATCTTAGGCGCTCCGGTTAATGTCCCCATATTCATCACCGCAAGATAAGCATCGATAGGTGTTAAGCCCTCTTTAAGTCTTCCGGCAACTCGAGAGACAAGATGCATCACATAACGATAACGATCCACTTTCAAAAGATCTTTAACATAGATAGATCCCTCTTCTGATACCTTGCCAAGATCCTCTTTCGCAAGATCAACTAGCATCAGATGTTCTGCTAACTCCTTAGGATCACTCTTTAGAAGCTCCTCCATCTGCAAATCAAGCTCCGGATCGATCTCTCCAGAAACTAATCCCCGACGCTTTGTGCCGGCAATAGGATAGAGCTCTAATTCCCGAGTATAAGGGGAGTATTTCAGAGCCGATTCAGGGGATGCACCAAAGAGGGTAAAATCGCGATCGTGAAGATAGAAGAGGTAAGGGCTAGGATAGGCGCGTTTTAATTGACGATAACTCTTAAAAGGGGAGTGGCAGCGGAGAGAGAAACGACGTGATGGAACTACTTGTAATAACTCTCCCGAAGTAGTTTTAGCAATAAAGTGTTCAACAATTTTTTTAAAGGTGCCACGATCAGGCGTAACAACTCCATTTTGGGCACTAACAATCGGTTCTTGTATCTTTAAATGATAAGACGGTTCATCTCGATCAGAAGCAACCTGTGGATAACTTTGTGAATAAGTTTCAGGATAACGTCCATTTATCTCCTCTTCTAACCTCTTTCCTGATCCATTTTCTTCGATCTTTTCAGTAATTCCCAGCTCTCCTGTGGATAACTCTGGGGATATTGTGGGGAAATCAGCTCTTTCTCCTGCCAGTTTTTCAATCAGATCACTATAATGAGCGGCCTTTTGATTAAAAGAGCGATAGATCTCTAAACGATCTCGCTTATCGCACTCTAAATAGAGATGTTCATAGATCACCTGATCCTCTTTGTGATCGATCTGAATGAGCTCTTCTGCTAAAAAGAGACAGAGATCGAGATCTCGCCCCTTCTCCGGCACGGGAATCTGGTAATACTCTCCAACAAGATCATATCCAAATAATCCACCAATGAAAGGCGCAAATTGCGGATTTTTCAGAGCTAATAGTGGATCTAATATCGTTAATACTCCACGCGAATATTGGGGATAAGGAAAAGAAAATCTTATAACGCAAGCGCTCCCTTCTCCCACATCTTCTTCCACAATAGCAGTGGAAAATAGAGTTTTTAGATCTTTAATTAAATGCTTACCTAAAGGGGTTAATGCTTCAACTGTCACCTGCTCTTTCAAGGCGGTGATCCGCAATGCCGCTTTCGTAATCATCATACTCTTTAAAGCACTCTGATTATCAGTACGCGCCGATTCAAAGAGCATCCCTAATGAGGATGGCCCCTTTTTCATCACTCCTTCAAAGAGATCAAAAGGTTCAAAGTGGGAGGGAATCTCTCGACTTAAAGTAAAAATTTCTGCTACAACAGGTGCTTCCATACGGTCTCCTACAATTTAACGATCGCTCTATCGGCATGCTAAAGGCGTCTAAATTAAAAATACTCTCTTCTTTTTAAGCGTTACTCTGAGGCCTTATTTTCGGATGAGCGCAATATGGAGCATAAAAAAAGACCCGCATATTGCGGGCCTCTTCTCTCAACACTCTTTTTTAACGTCATAAAAAAGTGCTTACCCGCTACGATGCGCGTAACCACCAACGACGGAAAAAACGAATTGTGTGTGTCGAGTGAATCATCTGTTATTAAATCCCTATCTCTATTTTAAGGTGACTTCTCTATCTAGAGGTCAATCAAGTACCCATCTAATATCAGGTTTATATTAAATTCATAGTGATCTCATCGTTTGATCTCATATTTAAATCTCTACTATCGAATCTCTACTATCGAGAATCCAAATTTAATAATCGATTTAACAACCGAGAATTAAGAAACTACAATTTACAATTAAGAGAATTAAAAAAGACCCTGATTTAATCGAGATACTTAGGATATAATTTGCATGTTTTTTGGAGGAAGTCAACAAATTTTATCTCGATCAATCAGGGCCAAGAGCAGAAACTTTGATTCAAAAGTTAAAAATAAAATTTAAAAGAACAATAAACAACTGCTAGAAAGGAGTATCCTTAGAGATACAATAAAGGCAAAATATTTAATCGGTAATACTCAGCTCAATCGATAGATGATCAATATCGCTATTATGGGGCTCTACTATTCTTTGAGTGCGGCTTTAATCTCTTGTGCTTCCTTCACAATCGAGATCAATCCATTGCCAGAGAGATACCAGAGCGTTGGATCTAAATAGACCATCTTCACCTCTTTATCGAGCGCTTCATTGAGGGGAATTATGAGGGATTTCTCCACCTGTTCTTGATCCATCGGTGTGCTACCAATTGCGGCACTGCGATCAATCACAAAGATCAAATCTGGCGCAACTGATGTCAGATAGGGTAAGTCTGCGGCTTGACGCCCCTCTTTAGGCATCTTTTCTGCATTTTTTACCCCCAGAAAATTGTGGATAAACTTCGCACTACCACTTGTTGGTGTTGCCATCAACTTCCCATCATTGTGGATCACAACAAGCGCTTGCTGATCACTCTTTGCTATCTCTGCTTGAATCTGTGCGATCTCATCAGTTACCGCCTTAAGGGCTCTATCCGCAGCTTGCTCTCTATCCGCTAACTTTGCTAATTGAGTGATATTCTCAGAGACCGACTCAAGATAATGATCAGAATCTACTGTAAAATTGAGGACCGGCGCATACTCACTTAAGGTCTCGACCTGATTCCCTAAACGGGGCGAAATCACAATCAGATCGATCGGCATCTCTTTAAATTTAGCTAAATCAGGACTCTTCATCCCACCACTATCTTCTGCATGACTCCAATCTAATGATTGAAGATAGGTCGGTAAATTCCCTTTAGGGAGTGCAACAATCAGATCTGTGGCATCTAGTGCTTGTAACGTATCAACCGCACCAAAATCCATCACAACTGCTTTTGGGCTAGCCATCGCAACAGCTAATGAGAGGGAGAGAGATAAGAGGCTCTTTTTTAAAAAAAGTTTCATAATTGATTCCTAAATCGCAAAACCTAAATCGTAAAATAGATTGCGTAAAGCAACTGGGGATAAAATATAAAAAGAGATCTCAACTGGTTCTAGATCTCTTTTGAGAATAGTATCTATTGAGAATGATTCTTATTATTAATGCTTTTATTCGCTTTGTCTATAGCAATCATCAAATATTTTACTAAGCACCTCACAATAAATGCTCATCTTATTGATTTACAATGAATTAACTTGCTTTTTTCACAGAAATTAAGTGAGACGTAAGTGGCTATCTAATCATCGGTCCCCTCCTATTCAACGATTTTAAGTGCTATTTAAGCTAAAAAAACTGAAAAATTCTCTAAATTTACCGATAAAAAGCGGTCACTTCAGAAGCTCCGGAGAGATTCCTAGCTGAGATCTCTCAAGATCATTCTATTTATAAAGAGATGTTATCCACACTTTTACCCACAGCTATCCACAAAGTTATCCACAGGAGTTATTGAGAAAAATAGACTGAACGATTGCCGGATCTCACTATCGCGCTCTTCTAATGATCGCGCGCCGGCAAAGGATCTTTTCTGGCATCTAAAGATGCCCACCTGCGGGCATGCAGTAGTAATAAGAACTAAATAGTGAATTTCCGCAGCTCCAAAATCTTTATGAATTGAAATAATGAAATAATAAAATAAGAGGGCTGAACGATTGCCGGATCTCACTATCCTGTTCTTCTAATGATCGCACGCCGGCAAGGGATCTTTTCTGGCATCTAAAGATGCCCACCTGCGGGCAGGAAGTAGTAATAAGAACTAAATAGTGGGCTCCCGCAGCTCCGAGAATGATCTTAGAGCTCCTCTGCTTCTCCTCTGAAAAGAGGGAGATCAATAGTAGAAGGGGAATCTAACAGCTGAAAATAAGTTATATATAAAACAGTGAGATAGAAATTTTAAAAAGCTCTTTCTTTTCAAGTGCTACTTCTAGTGTTAGAATATTGCCAATTTTATGTAGACGAAAATGTCAAAACATCTATAGAGATAGTAAGCAATAAGGAGAGTAGATTATGCAAATGAATAGCATCACCATCTATCGTTCTCCTTATCTGTTTTAAATAGCCGACAATAGTCGGTTTTTTTTTGGAAAAAAGAAAGAAGATAAATCGATAATGACAAAACCTATAATTGCACTAGATTTTCCAAATTACCTTGAGACAAAGGCTTTTTTGGAGATGATGCCAAAAGAAGAAGAGCTCTATATAAAGATCGGAATGGAACTCTTCTACAATGAAGGGCCGATGTTAGTAGAAACACTCAAAGCGCGTGGCTATGAGGTCTTTTTAGATCTAAAACTGTACGATATCCCCAACACCGTTAAGAGCGCAATGATCGGCCTTGCAAAGATGGGCGTTGATATGGTCAATGTGCACGCTGCCGGTGGTAAACGCATGATGGAAGAAGCACTTGAAGGGTTAGAGATTGGAAGTGGTAATGCAAAGCGCCCACGCCTTATCGCCGTTACTCAATTAACGAGTATGAGTGAAATTGAGATGCAGCGAGAGCAAAATATTCAAACAAGCCTACTCGAATCGGTCATCCATTATAGTAAGATTACAAATAACTCAGGTCTCGATGGCGTTGTCTGTTCGGCATTAGAGGCGAAGATGGTTAAAGAGAATACCCGTGAAAGCTTCCTCTGTGTTACGCCAGGAATTCGTCTCGCATCAGATGCTGCTGATGATCAACGCAGAATTATGACCCCATTTGAAGCGAAGAAAAATGGTGCAAGTTATATCGTTGTCGGTCGCTCAATCACGCAAGCTAAAGATCCTCTTAAAGCTTATTACACTGTTAAAGAAGAATGGAATAGAACGCTATGATGAAAACAAATGTTGCACATGATGTCGCTGAAGCACTTCTCTCAATTGATGCTGTTTCACTCTCTCCACAAAAGCCATTTACCTGGGCTTCAGGTTTAAAATCGCCGATCTACTGTGATAATCGTTTAATTGTTAGTTATCCCGCCGTTCGTAAATTTATCTCAAAAAATCTTATTGAATTGATTCGAGAGAAATTCCCAGAAGCGGAAGTTGTCGCCGGCACCGCAACAGCTGGTATCCCTCATGCTTCATGGGTCAGCGCTGTCTTAGAAAAACCGATGGTCTATGTTCGTAGCTCCCCCAAAAAACATGGTCGCGGTAATATGATTGAGGGAATTATCAAACCAGGGCAGAAAGTGGTGATTGTTGAAGATCTCATCTCTACCGGTGGAAGCTCTATTACTTGTGCTCACGCACTTAGAGAAGCTGGCGCGGATGTATTAGGGGTTGCGGCAATCTTCTCGTACGAGTTACCTATTGCAGATGAAAACTTTAAACGTGAAAACCTGCGCCATGCAACGCTCAGTAACTACCCGGCATTAGTCGAAACAGCCCTTGCTAAAAATATTATTAATGAAGAGGAACGCCTTGCTCTAACTGAATGGAATAAAGATCCTAGCAGTTGGGGTAAATAGTCATCTTTATGGAGTAACTTTATGACGTTTCACTCTCTTGAATGGGCCGTTGAGCTCTTAGTCGATATCCTCAATGGATTCTCTATTCTTGTACTATTGATTGGTGTTATTAAAGCTGCTTTCGGCTTTATTAGAAATGAGTGTTCAAGGGAAGATCGATTTGCGATTGCCCAGAAAAATAATGGGATTAAGGTCTATCTCGGATCCTATATCCTCCTAAGCCTCGAAATTCTAATCGCCTCCGATATTATTGAGACAATTATGAATCCTTCGATCGATGATATGTTAATCCTCGGCGGCATTGTGGTCATTCGAACAGCAATCTCCTACTTCTTAGGCAAAGAGATCGAAGCAGGTAATGCGGAAAGAGAGGAAGCTGCACATCAGAAAAAAGAGGAGAGAGCAGAGAGAGAATCATAAAATATCCCAACTCAAGCTCTATCAATTGATCGATTGATCGATTAATCTACTTAACGATCATGACAATACCTTAAGGTTAAAGATCTTAAGGTATTTTTTTGCAAAAAAAGAGATAAGATCAATCGATGAGTCAATCATTAAAAAGTCATAAAAAAAAAGCTCGGCAAGCCGAGCAAAGATCTTCATATTGAAGGAGAAATGATCACAGAGTGATCTATTTTCAAGAAGTAATCTACTATTAAGATTTCCCTCTAGAGATCTCTCTTTAGGGAGTTTTAAAGTAGATCACACCTGAAACTTGTAAGAAGGAGAGATTCATTCTCTCCCTCCTTATTTTTAATAACTTCTAATAATCTCTAATAACTATCAACGAGCATCAATGACAATCAATGACAATCAATGATAGTTACTCTTCATAACTGAAAATAGAGCGAGGTGAGATGATATTTAGATCACATAGAGATCAACATATTCATTAACCGGCATCTCCCAGAGTGCATCACGATCTAAGGAGATCTCTAAAATTGCTTTTTGCTGTTTTGCAGGGAATCTACGCGCTAAGTTACGCTTAAACTTCTCAACAAGAACCGGCATTCCCTCTTCACGACGACGCGCATGGCCGATCGGATACTCCACAACAACTTCATCAAGTTTTGTGCCATCTTTTAGCGTGATCGTTAAACCATTTGCAATCGAGCGCTTCTCTGGATCGAAGTAATCTTTTGTAAATTGAGGATCTTCCTGACAGATGATTCGATCTCTCAACGCGTCAATACGTGGATCTTTAGCAATATCATCCTCATAGTCACTTGCTGTCAAACGACCAAAGATTAAGGGGACAGCGACCATATATTGAATACAGTGATCTCGATCTGCCGGATTATTAAGTGGCCCTTTCTTATCAATAATCCTAATACATGCTTCATGCGTTCTAATATCGATACGCTCAATATCATCTGAGCTCTTGCCTAATTCATCGAGACGTTTTTTAAGCGTCATTGCCGCTTCAACAGCCGTTTGGGAGTGAAATTCAGCAGGGTAAGAGATCTTAAAGAGAACATTCTCCATCACATAAGTGCCATAATCACGCTGAAATTGGAAAGGCTTCCCTTCAAATAAGACATCATAAAAGCCCCATACTTTTGCCGTTAATGCAGTGGGATAACCCATCTCCCCTTTCTGCGCCATTAAATTGAGACGCACAGCTCTCGAAGTTGCATCTCCAGCCGCCCATGATTTACGTGAGCCAGTATTAGGCGCATGGCGATAGGTTCGCAGTGATTGACCATCAACAAATGCCAGTGACAGAGCATTAAGAGCTTCCTCTTCACTTAAGCCTAACAACTCTGAAATAACGGCTGTAGAGGCCACTTTTACTAAGATAACATGGTCTAATCCTACCCGATTGAAAGCATTTTCAAGTGCAATACAGCCCTGAATCTCATGCGCTTTAATCATCGCTGTTAAAACTGCTTTCATTGTTAATGGCTTCTTTCCTGAAGCCACAGCAACACGAGAGAGCCAATCAGCAACGGCTAATATTCCGCCAAGATTATCGGAAGGATGCCCCCACTCAGCAGCGAGCCAAGTATCATTAAAATCTAACCAACGAACCATTGCCCCAATATCGAAAGCCGCTTGAACAGGGTCTAACTGAAACTGCGTTCCGGGAACTTTTGCACCATGAGGAACGACCGTTCCGGGCACAATAGGTCCTAAAAGTTTAGTACATTCAGGATAATCGAGTGCTTCAAGCCCACAGCCTAAAGTATCGATTAGACAATATTGCGCAATTTGATAAGCCAAATCTGACTTGATCTCATAGTTACGAACGTAATCGACAATATCGACTAAGACCTGATCAAATTTAACTTCTCTCTCTTTAGACATAGATATATCTCCTATTTTTAGATGATTAATAATTAAATGACTAATAATTAAATGAACTTAACGAATAGTTTATAAACAATGAATAGGTAATCGGTGGGGTATTAGCGGTAATTCAATAGATGGCTTATGGGCTACTTATCTACTTATAAGGGACTTATCAATCATTAAAATGATCCACAATATGTATGGGTCATTGTAGAGATTGATAAATGATGATCGGATTAAATCCATTACTCCGATCTAAAAGATTCGAAATAGAGATAAGGTCTTAGAGAAAGAGTATGGAGCATTGCTGTAATCATAGGTATCTCTCTACCCCCGCATGAGTACACCTATGGGTATGAATCATACAGGACATCACTCCATACTCTTTTATCAATGAACCGCCTATTTCAAATCTACTCTCTCTCTGAAATGGGGATAAATTGGAGCTCTTCAGGGCCGGTATATTGAGCCCCTGGGCGAATAATCTTATTATCTTTTCGTTGCTCTAAAATATGTGCTGCCCATCCTGCCGACCGGGAGATTACAAAAAGAGGTGTAAACATCGCAGTTGGAACCCCCATCATGTGGTAAGAGACCGCTGAGAACCAATCGAGATTGGGGAACATATTTTTATGATTTTGCATCACATCCTCGATACGATCAGCAATATCGTACATGCGCATTGTTCCCGCTTCTTGAGAGAGATCGTAGGAGATCCGTTTAATGACCTCGTGACGTGGATCGGCAACCGTATAAACAGGGTGACCAAAGCCAATAACAATCTCACGATTGGCTAAACGCTCAAGAATATCAGCTTCCGCTTCATCAGGAGAGTCATAGCGCTGCTGAATATCGAAAGCTACCTCATTTGCGCCGCCATGTTTAGGTCCTCTCAATGCCCCAATCGCACCGGTAATTGCAGAGTAGATATCGGAGTTCGTTCCGGCAATTACCCTTGCGGTAAAGGTCGATGCATTAAATTCATGTTCTGCATAGAGAATAAGCGAAGCATGCATCGCTTTAACCCACGATTTTTTAGGGCGCTTGCCATGGAGTAGATGTAGGAAGTAACCGCCGATAGAATCCTCTTTACTCTCTAGCTCAATACGGACACCATTATGGCTATAGTGATACCAATAGAGCAGCATTGAGCTCAGTGAAGCGATCAAGCGATCGGCAATATCTTTTGCACCTGCGGTATTGTGATCATCCTTTTCAGGAGAGATACAACCTAATAGGGAGACACCCGTTCGTAAAACATCCATCGGATGAACAGACATCGGTAAGGTCTCTAATGCTTTACGCATAGAGACAGGGAGTCCTCTTAATGCTTGCAGTTTCTCTTTATAGAGGCGCAACTCACTCTCATTGGGAAGCTTCCCATGAATTAAGAGATGGGCCACCTCTTCAAACTCACAATTCTCAGCAAGATCGAGAATATTGTACCCTCGATAATGGAGCTCATTACCATTTCGACCAACGGTACAGAGTTCGGTGGTTCCAGCGATAGTGCCGGAAAGAGCAACAGATTTTTTTGGGCGAAAAGTGCCGGACGCATTCTGAGTCGTCATTTTTTCCTCCTAGGAATTCTCTTTATATAGGTGATTAATTTTTACAGTGCTACAGCTCTACCGTGTAACTCACAGATCGGTAGATTTATTATTGTTTTTTACTGTTTTCTCTGTTTTTACTACTTTTTTGATGCAAAGAGCTGATCGAGCTGCTTTTCATAATCGTAGTAACGAATACTCTGGTAGAGTTCGTCACGTGTCTGCATCATAGGGAGGAGACTCTTTTGAGTTCCTTCTTTGCGAATGGTGTTATACACAGTTTCTGCCGCCTTATTCATCGCTCGGAAAGCTGAGAGCGGATAGAGCGCAATAGCAATGCCCACGCTTCTGAGCTCATCGAGTGTAAATAGGGGTGTTTGGCCAAATTCAGTAATGTTCGCAAGAACTGGAACATTAACCTTTGATGTAAAATCGCGATAAGTAGGTAATTCTGTTACCGCTTCAGGGAAGAGCGCATCAGCACCTGCTTCAATATAAGCTGCCGCTCGCTCTAAAGAGGCTTCTAACCCCTCTACTGCAAGCGCATCGGTACGCGCAATAATCATAAAATTGGGATCTGTCTTCGCATCAACGGCTGCTTTTATACGATCAACCATCTCCTCTTTAGAGACAATCTCCTTATTAGGACGATGACCACAACGTTTTGCACCCACCTGATCTTCAATATGTAATCCAGCAGCACCCGCCTTAATAAAAGACTTCACAGTACGCGCCATATTGAAGGCTGAGGTTCCAAATCCGATATCAGCATCTGCAATTAAGGGAAGATCGGTGACATTGGTAATACGATCAATATCGATCAACACATCTTGCAACGTCGTAATTCCAAGATCTGGAATACCCAATGATCCTGCCGCTACACCACCCCCTGAAAGATAGATCGATTTAAAACCTGCTCTTTCAGCTAACAAGGCGTGGTTGGCATTGATCACCCCCATTAATTGAAGGGGAGATTCCTCTTTTAATGCTTCTCGAAATCTCTCACCTGCTGTTTTCATGCTCATTACAACTCTCCTTTGGTTTCTTCTACATCATGGTTAAAATTAAGATCCTTTCTTGTAGTTAATCGCTCTCTAGAGCGATCTTAATCCTCTATTAAATCTTCCTGCAACAGGTTATCTACAGCAATATCTGTTACATCTTTATTTGTCAGAGTGAGGAGCGCTATCACCAGTGTCAATTGAGAGTCGTGAATCATGATTGATGATTAGAAAGAGTAGTTGAGAGCAGATTAAATTATATTTATATATATATTTTACATATGCTGTATATCAATTATCGCTTTCAAAGAGGCCATTCTCTACTAGAAAATAGCCCACTCTTTTTATTCCAACTCTATTGAAATATCCTTAAATAGATTCTGATTTTATTCTCAAAATAATGAGATATTGATCACTTTCGATTATTTTCGATTAACTCTGATTAATTCTGATTAATTTCTTAAGCTTCCTTCTGGTAAAGGAATCTCTTCAATCAATCACTCCTTTGCTCTTTTTTTATTTCCATATCCTTAAATACAACATAGCAAAGCGGAATAGCGTTTCCCAAATTATAAAATCACTTTTTGCGCTTTTTTTACTCTAAAAAAACAAAAAAATCTCTCAAAATAGCCATTAATAGCCTTTTTTGAGAGATCTGTTTTTTTATATATTTTTTTACAACAAAGGGAAACTTTTTACAAAAAGTTTGCAATGTGATCAATTAACAGTCAAATCGATTGATTTATTATTAAAAGATGATCTAAGAAAAAGAGCTTTCTATCTTATCTCTTTTATGCGTATCGGGTAACGCTTCATCCCTCTTCTCTTTTTCACCGAAATTCATTTTTAAATAGCGTTAAAATTGAGTTAAATAATCGGCAATAACAGGATTAGATGAAAGATTAATTCAATAATCTTTTTATTTAATCAATATTAAAAAAGTATCGAAATAGGGAGAAAAGCAACTTTCAATCAACTTTCAATCGACTTCTCATCAATTTTAGTGTTTTTTTAGTTAACCTTTAGAGCATCTTTAACAAGATGACTCAGATAACTCTTTAAAATTGAAAATTTGCTAAGCGCTGAGTGGCGACCGCTTCCCATTGAGTTCCTGCTTTTCCATAATTAGCATATGGATGGATCGAGATTCCACCTCGAGGCGTAAATTCCCCGCGTACCTCAATATAGAGCGGATCCATCAATTTAATAAGATCATCCATAATAATATTGACGCAATCTTCATGAAATGAGCCATGATTTCTAAAACTAAAGAGGTAGAGTTTTAGTGATTTGCTCTCCACCATCTCAATTGTTGGGACATAAGAGATATAGATTGTCGCGAAATCGGGTTGATTTGTCATCGGACAGAGCGTTGTAAATTCAGGACAATGAAAATTGACAAAGTACTCTCTATCGGGATGCGCATTTTTAAATGTCTCTAAAATTTGGGGCGTATATTCAGTAGGATAGATCGTTGCTTGGTTACCTAATAGGGTTAAATTTTCTAATTGCTCTTTCTTATTACTCATTATTCATTCCTAGTTTTTTCATGTGGGATGGTTGCGAACCACAGTTAATTTGAAGGGCAATAATAACATTGTGACTCTAAAAGAGAAATTATTTGAATGAATAGAGGGAAAATCAAAGACCTTTCCCTTACTGGTCAATTAAGCGCAGATCTATTGACGCCCTCTTCTCATAATTCAACTAGCCTTCTGCAAAAATGGCGGCTTTTTTATCAGTTCAAGTAAGATCTTGCTATAATATTTTCCGTTTTAATCTCCCCCTCCTACTCATTCAGAAAGGATCTTTTATGCAACAGCAGACACAGGTTCCGATTATCAAAAAAGGTGATCGGAAGACATTACTCGCCTCCACATTAGGCTATGCCATGGATGGCCTTGATATTATGATTCTCGCCTTTGCGATGATTCTTATTAAAGCAGAATTTGGATTAACAGATGCCGAAGGTGGCATGATTCAGACCATCACCTTAATAGGAACGGTCATCGGTGGTATCTTCTTTGGAATGCTAGCAGATAAGTTTGGACGCGTTCGTGTATTTAACTGGACGATTCTCCTCTTTTCGATCTTTACCGGGCTTGCGGCAATCTCAACAAGCGCTGAGATGTTTACCATCTTCCGCTTTATCGCCGGCTTAGGTTTAGGGGGAGAGTTTGGTATCGGCATGACATTGGTAGCAGAAACATGGCCGGCACATAAGCGTTCACGCGCAACTGCGGTAGTCGCGATCGGCTTCCAGGTAGGAATCGTCTTAGCGGCATTAGTAAGTCTCCTCTCACCCTATATCGGTTGGCATGGAATGTTCCTTATTGGCGCACTCCCGGCACTTTTAGTCTGGTGGACTCGTCGAAATCTTAATGAGCCAGAGATCTGGTTACAAGTAAAACGGGAAAATCGGAATAAAATATCGATCAAACCTCTCTTTAAAGATTCGCGCACAACATTGACCACTATTGGGCTCATTATTGCCACCAGTGTCCAAAACTTTGGTTTTCACGGCATTATGATCTGGATGCCGATGATGTTGGCTAAAGAGCATAACTTTACGCTCTCAGGAACCTTCTTCTGGACCATTATTACAACCATTGGAATGGTTATCGGAACACTCACTTTTGGCGCAACTTCAGATAAAATTGGGCGCCGTCCAACTTATATCTTCTTTCTTTTAGTGAGTGCGGCTTTTGTCTGGATCTATTTCCAACAATCAAATTACTACGTCTTAATGTTCTTAGGGGCAGTTTTAGGATTCTTCGTCAATGGCATGATGGGCGGTTACGGTGCGCTACTTTCTGAACATTATCCAACGGAAGCTCGCTCTTCTGCGCAAAATATTATCTTCAATTTAGGGCGAGGAATTGCGGGATTTGCACCTGTTATTATCGGAACATTAGCGATGAAGCATGATATTAGCTACGCTTTAAGCCTTATCTCCGGTGTCTACCTCCTCTCTGCGCTCTCCTTTATCTTCTTAATTCCCGAGACAAAAGGAAAAATTCTCGATTAGGACTCTCTTTACGATCGGCATCAACAAAAGATCTATCATTGAATAGATCTTTTTTTATTTTAACCAAGCCATTAATCGATCCATAAGAAGGGTGTTAGAGCCACGAGACAACTACCGCGCACACATCTTATCTCAAAAGATGATATCAAAAGGTAATATCAAAAAATGATTCTTAAGAATTATGGAGCCCTGTTGAGGTAATAATAGAGGGATCCCATCCCAATCTTGTCAACAGAGTTATCCACAAGTTATCCAAAGAGGCTGTAATCGTTAAAGGTTCTCCACTTTTAGGATGCGCTAAAGTGATACGATAAGCGTGTAATAGTAATCGCTCAACATCATAATGCTCTCTAAAGAGCCTATTATGCCGTAAGTCACCATAGGTGCTATCTCCGACAATGGGATGAGAAAAGTGATTCATATGCCGGCGCAATTGATGTTTTCTCCCCGTCTTGGGGATTAAAGAGAGAAGTGTATAACGAGATGTTGGGTATTTCCCTGTGGATAACGGTATCTCACATTGAGCTAAAGGATGGTAGAAAGTAATCGCTTCTTGATCAGCTATCTCTCCCCGATCTCGATCGGCAATCTTATCGCGGATAAAGGAGAGCGGGGAATCAATCACCCCTTCATTCTCAACATATCCTCTCACTAAGGCGAGATACTCTTTTTTTAGCGAATGTGCCATAAATTGCGCCCCTAAAGCGCGAGCACTCGCTTGATCTAAAGCAAAACAGAGTACGCCTGATGTTGGTCGATCTAAACGGTGTACAGGATAGAGATAGGCACCTACTTGATCTCGCAATCGTTGTAGAACAATCTCCGTTACTTTAGGATCGAGAGGAGAGCGATGAACAAACCAACCACTAGGCTTATCGATAGCGATCAAAGTATCATCCTGATAGAGAATCTTTAAAGGCTTTACGGGCATATCAACCGCCGATATCTCCTTTAGGGGATCATCCAGCCTCTCATTACTTCGATTTTGATGATCTAATAGCGAGGGCGCTTTTAGATTACTTATCACGACTCTATCCCCTCACCTCGATGTTGAGTAATATCACGATTAAGACCTTTTCCGCCCCGTTTTTTATCCGCACCAAAAGTCATAATTTGATAATTTTGCTCCGATGCCTCGTAGAGATAGGGCACGCCCCAAGGATCAATTAAGATCTCTTCTCGAATATAGGGGCCATTCCATGCCTGATCATCAGACGTTTCTAACAAAACCGTAAGGCCTTCTTCTGTTGTTGGGTAACGATTGAGATCATCCCGAAAAATCGCTAAAGCCCCCTCTATAGAGCGTAAATTCTGCTTCACTTTAACCCGTTTTGACTCATCATTAATCCCTAAAATATTTTGAGAAAACATAGTGATCAAAATAGCACCAATAACCGTTAAGATCATCAATTCTACTAGTGAAAAACCCTGCTTATAGACAGTTTTAAATGTATGTTTAAACATCGAAGATGACCCCACTAAAATCTCTATTTTGTAACTTTCGCAAAGAGCTCAAAATAGGTTGGGAAGGTCTTATCGACACATTGAGGATCTAAGATCGTAATAGGGGCTTTAAGTGAGAGAAGGGAGAAACACATCGCCATCCGATGATCATCATAAGTTTCAATTTCGACATCGGGAGAAATCTCTTCTTGGGGATAGATCACCAAATAATCTTCCCCCTCTTCCACCTTCACACCCACTTTACTCAATTCTGTCGCCATTGCGGCAATTCGATCGGTCTCTTTCACGCGCCAGCTTCCAATGTTGCGTAATATGGTCTTTCCCTTGGCAAAAACAGCCAAAATTGCCAATGTCATCGCCGCATCAGGGATGTGGTTACAATCGAGATCAATTCCTCTTAAAACGCCATTTTGAGGCTTAGAGACATAGATCTCATTTTCCCCCCACTCAACCTCTGCACCCATCTCTATTAAAGCATCAACAAAGCGGATATCTCCTTGAATAGAGGAGGTTCCTACCCCTTTCACTGTTAAAGGCCCTGCTAATGCCCCTAAAGCTAAAAAGTAAGAGGCACTAGAAGCATCGCTCTCCACAAAAAAAGTGCCTGGAGTGGTAAATTTAGTATCTGCAGGAATAGTGAAGGACTCAAAATCGTGATGGGAAATTTCAATACCAAATTGGCGCAAAAGCGTTAAGGTGATCTCTATGTAAGGCTTAGAGATTAAAACGCCTTCAATATCGATTGTGATCTCTTTTTGTAAGAGCGGTAGTGCGATAAGAAGAGCTGTTAAGTATTGGCTCGAAACATCCCCTTTAATGGAGACTCGATCAACCTTAAAATCCCCCTTGCCGATCTTTAGGGGCGGATATCCCTCATTTTGAAGATACTCGATCTGACATCCCAAGGTTCTTAAAGCATCCACTAGATCTTTGATCGGTCGCTCATGCATACGGGGTATTCCTGTTAATTGATACTCTCCCTGATTGAGAGCAACCGCTGCAGTCAAGGAGCGAAATGCAGTCCCGGCATTCCCCAAGAAGAGAGAGGCATTCTTATTGGGAAATCCATGAGAAGATCCCGTAACCTCAAAAATACGGGCAGTAGGATCTTTTTCAATAATCTTTATCCCCAAAGTACTTAAAGCTTCCAACATTCGCTCTGTATCATCACTCTGTAGCAGATTGATGATGGTTGTAACGCCTTCTGTGAGTGCGGCTAAAAGTAAAATTCGATTTGAAATACTTTTAGAACCAGGAATGGTGACAGAACCTGATGCCGAGTCAATTTTAGGTAAATTTAGTTTCATCATTGTAGCTAAATCCAATTACAGAAGAGGTATCAAAGTATTGATCGATCCCTATCAAAAAGTTCTATTTTTCAATTATTTGCAACGAATTGCTGCAATTTCTGCACAAATCACAAATTTATTGATAGTAATTTATTGATAGACATTGTAAGACGTGTAGACAGTTTTTAGGCTAACCCTTGTTTATGCCCTCATTTATCCACTAGATCAATGATCTTACCACATCATAACGATTCTATACTCGCTATTCTTAATTGACCCTAAAGCTTCCCAAAAAAAAGAGTTAGTTTTAGCTAACTCTTTTCAGTTTCAAAATCTTACTAACTACTCAATCTTCAAATTAAGTGCTTTAAACCTCTCTTAAAGCATTGTTTTACTCTTTCTCAGGCTCTTTCCCATAGACATCGTAATCGAAATATTTTGCTTCAACTTCTTGATAAGAACCATCTTCACGAGATGCTTGAATCGCCTTATTGAATCGATCTAAAAGTGCAGTATCCGATTTACGAAGACCAACTCCTACACCCTCTCCTAACCACTCTTCATCAAAAAAGGCAGGTCCTATAAACTCAATTTTTCCTGCATAATCTTCTTTCAGATAACCGATATCTAACGGTACAACATCAGCAAAGACTAGATCAATTCGTCCTGTTTCAAGATCCATCATCGCTTCATCTAAACTACGATAACTACGAATATCAGCAGATCGACGATATTTGTCATTCATATAGATCTCATGGATCGTTCCACTTTGAACACCAATCTTTTTACCTTTTAAACCTTCATCCGTAATATCGATGTTTTTGCCAACAGGAATGACGAATCTTGCAGGTGTTTGGTAATACTTGTTACTAAAGTTAATCGCCTTTTTACGAGTATCTGTAATTGACATTGACGCTAAGATCGCATCGATACGTTTAGTGTTTAAAGAAGGGATTAAAGCATCAAAGTCCACTTGAACAATTTCACATTTCTGTTCCATCTTTTCGCAAAATAATTTTGCTAGATCAGGTTCAAATCCTTCAATTGTCTGATTTTCAGAGATGTAACTAAAAGGAGGGTAAGAGCCTTCGATCCCTATTTTAATGACATCTTGAGCCATTACTTGCGTAGCAAATAGTAGGGAACTACCAATAATTAATTTTTTTAACATAGCAAACCTCTAATGAATGATCGATCAATACTCTTGTCTATAATTCTTATATTCATCTCTTTAAAGAATAAAAGATAATGATGAGTCGACAGAGTTATCCACAATTTACCGCCTTTGTTGAGGAATAATCAAGTTTTAGCCCCCTTTTTTTCTGTGTATATCTCTCATCATAAATAGAGGGATGAGTTCGGGGATAAATCGAGAGCTTTTTTATCACGAAGTTATCCACAGGTTTCTACCGCTTTTTTGCGGATAATTATCCTAAAGTGATATTTTTATCCCTTCTATCACTTTAAAAAGGGGGAGTAAGTGGCCAATAAGGTTTTCTCTACATCAAAAAGGAAAAAACCGCTAATAGCTGAATATTAGCGGTTTTTAGATAGCATCTTCAATTACTCTGTCTATCTTTTATCTTTCATTTAATCCTGTACTAGTTACGTTTGATCGCTTTTCCTAAGATCAATCCAACGACAAGAGCTACAATCGCCGGAACCATCCAACCCATACCACTCTCCTGGTACGGCAGATAGTTGAGGAATGATGTGATAGATGTCTTAAATCCAGAATCATCGAGATACCCCAAAATAACTGAAATCGCGCTGATAACAAGCGTGACATAGATCGGCAGTTGGAACGCAAGATTAGGCATTCCTTTTAAGAGGCGATCGATAAAGATTAAGACAATTAGAACAATTGTGATGGGGTAGATAATCAGAAGAATCGGAACGGCCCCCATGATGATTGAGCTTAAGCCTTGGCTGGCAAGAATAAAGCTAATCAAGGTGAAGATTACCGCATAGACACGATAGGAGATCTTGCTGTAGATCTCATTAAAGTAGCTACTTACTGCAACAATAAGGCCGATAGCCGTTGTTAAACAAGCAAGTGTCACGATTAGACTTAAGAGGAATCGACCTGCTTCACCATAAGTTAGACGCGCAACACCAGTTAAGATGGAGGTTCCCATATTTCCACCGGCTGCTTCCGCTTCTGTTAAAGGATAGTTATTCCCCATCCATGCGAGTGAAATATAGACTAAACCTAAACCTACTCCGGCAATAATAGCCGCAATAGAGGCTTGCTTAAAGATCGATTTCTGTTCCGTTAAGCCCGTTGCTTTGACCGCATTGAGAACAATGATTGAAAACGCCACCGCCGCTATAGTATCCATTGTTTGATAGCCTTCAGAAAATCCTACAAAGAAAGGTGCTTTCTGAAATTGCTCAGATACCTCTGTGATTGGTGTATTGAGATCAAAAAATGATTTGATAATCAAAAGCACAATCGTGATTAAAAGGAGTGGCGTTAAAATTTGTCCGACACGATCGACTAGTTTTGTTGGATTAAGTGCGAGATAGAAGGTTAAACCAAAATAGATTACTGAAAAGATAACTTTTGATGAAAAGGTCTCAATTCCACCTTCTAAGAAGGGAAGGACCGCCATTTCGTAAGAGACCATTGCTGTTCTTGGGATTGCGAAGAAAGGACCAATGGTGAGATAAATCACCACCATAAAGACCAATGCAAAGAGTGGGCTTATGCGTCTAGCCTCAGAGCGAAATCCTTCATTCGAAAATGATCCGGCAATAATGCCGACTAGTGGTAAGCCGACTCCAGTCACAATAAAACCGAGAATAGCTGGAAGAAAGTTAGTACCACTTAATTGCCCGACTGTCGGGGGAAATATTAAGTTACCCGCGCCGAAAAAAAGCGCAAATAACATAAATCCTATAAATAAAGTTCTTTTAGACATACAAATTAATCTCTAGAAAATGCAATTCAACTAGCGCTTTTGCGTGAGTTGATTAATTACAGATCATTATTCTTATAACAATTTTGATGTTTTTCAGAATAATCTCTCAGATTTTTTAGTAGTTAAAGAAATCTGAACCCAAGCTGTCCTCGAAATAATAAATTATTGGTATCCTTTTATTATTATCATCTCTTTTATAAAGATTGATGATGATGAGCAGCCATAGTTATCCACAGTTTTTGATAAAAAGCAGTGAATAACTCATCTTAAGCCTAATTTTAGCTGTTGAAAAGTGGTTGTATAAATATCTGGATCACTTTGTCGATAAAAAAATGAAAAGTTATCCACGAGTTATCCACATTTTTGTGGATAACTTTATACTAAGGGTTATCCTCAGGATATATGGATAACTATTTAAGATGTTGATTATAGTGATAAAATTTTATTGAGGAGCTGTTGAAGCGCATTATTTCGGTGGGAAATTTGATTTTTTAGAGCGGGCGGAAGAAGACCAAAGGTCGATTTTTTTTCGGGATAGAAGAAGAGAGGGTCATAGCCAAAACCTTCATTACCTTCAATATTTTCGGTAATAAAACCATGAACTTCCCCTTCCGCGATGAGTGGAACAGGATCCTCTGCATTGCGAAGAAGAACAAGAACGGCTTTGAAGTAGGCAGCACGATCAGCTCCCGACAGATGACTCATCTTCTCTAGTAATTTAAGATTATTGTCATGATCATTGCCAGAATCACTATAGCGAGCAGAGTAGATCCCAGGCTCCCCCTTGAGTGCCGGGACAACAAGACCAGAATCATCTGCTAATGTGGGAAGACCGCTCTTTTTTGCAGCATCTCGTGCTTTGATGAGCGCATTTTCAATAAAGGTTAAGCCATTCTCTTCAGGATGGGATTCAATATTGAGATCTCTTAAGGAGAGGATCTCGATATTAAGGGGTTCGAAAAGTGCTTTAAACTCCTTAATTTTTCCTTGATTATTGGAGGCGATTAAGATTTTCTGAAAATTTTTCACAAGAATATCTCCTAAATTAGATTGTGATAGGGAATTAAAAAATGGAAAGAGATTTATAATGGCAATCTGAATTGGCAAATAATGAATGACTTAAGCATGGGGCGTAACTTTGGGAATTAGCGGTGGATCTTCCACTTTTACGATATCGAAGCGATCCGCTAATGTTTCAAGACATTTTGACAATGTGCCATGCATTGCCGTTTCTAGCGTAGGTTCAATTTCTAGTAGTGGTAGCAGCACAAAGGCGCGTTCATGCATAAAGGGGTGGGGAATGGTTAAACGCTCGATATCGATTTTTTGATCATTGTAGAGCAGAAGATCAATATCGAGCGTTCTCGGCCCCCAATGTATTGTTCGCTCTCTTTGATGTTTCTTCTCAATTTCCTGCATTGCTTCAAGTAACTGAAGTGGAGAGAGGGATGTGCCTATCTTAACCACGGCATTAATAAAATTGGGCTGTTTTGGACCAATGGGAGGGGTTTCATAGAGGGAGGAGATCGCCAGTAGAGTAATTTCTGCACTATTTTGGATCTCTTTAATCGCTGTTTTAACCTGTAAAAGGGGATCATTAAGATTAGATCCTAACGAGAGATAGACGATATTCATACTGTTTTTTTAACCTGTTTTAAAAATAATTAAAATATATATCTTGCATTTAGAGGAATTTACGCTTAATGTTAGAACCTGTCTACAAGATAAAAACTTGAGACAGTATTCTATTTTTAAATATGATCGTTGATCATATAAGTTTTATTTTTGAGGTTTTTTATGCGTATTGGAACTGTTAAATGGTTCAATGAATCCAAGGGATTCGGTTTTATCACTCCTGATGATGGTGGTGCAGATGTATTTGTACACTTCTCTACAATCCAAGGGGATGGCTTTCGTACTTTAGCGGAAGGTCAAAAAGTTGAATTTGAAGCAAAAGAGAGTGATCGTGGTCTTCAAACAACAGTTTGTAAACCTGCTTAATTCTATTTAAGTAATGAGAGTCGGCGTTTAGTTGTTCCATTGAATTGTTAGTTAGCATTGCATTAATTAGTAACCTCTAGAACACACAAAAACCGGACACAAAAAAAGCCTCTAAGCTACTTAGAGGCTTTTTCATTTTTCTACTACTTTCGTTTCTTAATCATTTTTGATTCAGGGAGCTATTTTCTCTATTGATAATAACTACTATTAATAACTATTGTTATAAGTACCGATATAAGAGTAAGAGCTTGCTATAAGCTTTATCGTGTCGAATAAGAAGGGTAGAGCGGTAGTGTTAACGTTGATAGATCATAAAGATTATAGATTATAGACTTAATGATTCTAGATCTAGAAATAGAAATAGAAATAGAAAAGAGATTAACTTTCAATAGTTAATCTCTTTTTTAGGTTCTCTATAAGATTATATAAAATCTTCAATCTTGAGAGATATCCACATATTACATATTGGAGATCATGATATCGCCAAATTCGCTCGTGGAGACTTGTGTTGCATCTTTCATCATGTTGGCAAAGTCCGCAGTCACTTTCTTCGAGGAGATTGCACCATTGAGTGCTTTGATGACAAGATCAGCAGCTTCAGTCCAACCGAGATGGCGAAGCATCATCTCTGCCGATAAGATGAGTGAACCTGGGTTAACAATATTTTTACCTGCAATATCAGGTGCTGTTCCATGAGTTGCTTCAAAGATTGCAATAGAGTCAGAAAGGTTCGCTCCTGGCGCAATACCGATTCCCCCTACCTGTGCCGCAAGAGCATCTGAGATATAGTCACCATTGAGGTTTAAGGTAGCGACGACGCTATATTTTTCAGGTTCGAAAAGGATTCTTTGTAAGAATGCGTCGGCAATACTATCCTTGATAGTGATCATATTCCCAGTTTTGGGGTTTTTAAATTGGCACCATGGGCCATTACCGATCAATGTTGCCCCAAATTCTTCACGAGCAAGCTCATAACCCCAATCACGGAATCCACCTTCGGTAAATTTCATGATATTGCCTTTATGAACTAAGGTAACATTCGGTTTATCATTGTCGATAGCATATTGGATCGCTTTACGAACGAGACGTTTAGTTCCCTCTTCAGAGACCGGTTTGATACCAATACCAGAAGTTTCTGGGAAACGGATCTTATTAACATGCATCTCATTTTGTAAAAAGTCGATCACTTTTTTCACTTCAGGAGAACCTGCTTCCCACTCAATTCCTGCGTAGATATCTTCAGAGTTTTCACGGAAGATCACCATATCGACCTTTTCAGGCTCTTTAACAGGTGAAGGAACGCCTTGGAAATATTGTACCGGGCGCATACAGAGATAGAGGTCGAGTGTTTGACGCATTGTTACATTCAGTGAGCGAATTCCACCACCTACCGGTGTTGTTAAGGGACCTTTGATAGAGACAATAAACTCTTTAAGAGCTTCTAAAGTCTCTTGAGGTAACCACTCATCTTTGCCATAAACTTTTGTCGATTTTTCCCCTGCAAAAACTTCCATCCAAGAGATTTTTCGTGCGCCATTATAAGCCTTCTCAACAGCAGCATCGATCACTTTTTGCATTACCGGTGTGATCTCTGCACCTACTTCATCACCTTCAATAAAAGGGATAATTGGTTGATTCGGCACATTAAGCGAGAAATCTTTGTTAAGGGTGATTTTTTCGCCCTCAGGGACTTTAATATGTTGATAACTCATAAAACCTCCAAAATAAATAAAAATTAAACAAAATTGAATCTCAATAGAAAATTAACTCTGTGAGATGATGCGCTTAGGTCCAATCGATGTTGGAGTGTTAGGCGCACCGATCCCTAAAAATTGGTTATCGTCACTATAAAGGCGATATAAGTTATGATCGAGTTTACCCTCAATGCGTATCCTTTGTCCATGGAGAATACGTCTTGCCTCCTCTTGGGTGAAGATTAATGAGGGGAGATCCGTTACGGCACTATCGGCAGGTAGGAGAAGGGCATCTAATGATTCATAAGGGTTTTCTCCCTCTAAGAGTGCTTCTAGCTCTTCTAAAGAGATAAGCTTCTCAAGACCGTAAGGTTCTATTGTTATACGACGTAACATAGTTAAATGGCCGAGAGTTCCTAATTCTTTGGTGATATCTTCTGCTAAAACGCGAACATAAGTCCCTTTTGAGCAGGTAACGGTTGCCGTAAAGCTCTCTGGCGTTAAGTGATCGAGGGTTAATTTTGAGATGGTAATTTTGCGAGGTTTTCTTTCAACTTCAATTCCCTCTCGTGCGAGCTCATAGAGCCGCTTTCCTTGGTGATGGAGTGCTGAAACCATGGGTGGTATTTGCATAATCTCTCCAATAAATTGGGAGAAGATAGCGGTAAGCCTCTCTTCTGTGAGATTAGGAGGAATCGCTTCAGTTGCAATAATGTCACCTTCAGCATCGCCTGTGCTGCTCTTTTCACCGAGCTTGCAGGTAAATTGATACTGTTTTGAGTTATCGAGCAGAATGCCGGCGAACTTAGTGGCTTCTCCAAAGCAGATGGGGAGCATTCCTGTTGCCATCGGATCGAGCGTACCACTATGACCTGCTTTATCAGCATTGTAGAGGCGCTTTACCCGTTGGAGTGCTTGATTACTGGTTAAACCTTTCGGTTTATCTAAAAGCAAAATGCCGTCAAGTTGACGGCGTTTATGTTTAATCTTCTGAGTCATCTTTACGGCTCTCTTCAGCTTTCATCTCATCAGAACGGATCGCTTCTGTAATTAAAGAGGTGATCGCATTACTCTTTTCAAGAAGGTCATCGTAGACAAAATGGAAACGGGGAATCGTTCGAAGACGAAGAATTTTTCCTAATTGACGACGAAACTCAGGAGCATACTCATGGAGTAGCGCGATAATCTCTTTACGCTCTTCATCAGGACCTAAATAGGTGATATAGACTTTTGCTTGAGAAAAATCTCGCACGGTATCGACCTGAGTTACTGAGACCATTAGCGCCCGAGAGTCACTAACATCTTTACGTATGAGAAGTGAGAGCTCCTGACGGAGCTGCTCATTAATACGTTTTAAACGGGAATTTTTGCTATCCATTTTATAACTTTCGCTCTACTTCCACTGTTTCAAAGACTTCAATTTGGTCACCTGTGCGAACATCATTATAGTTTTTCACACCGATACCACACTCAATGCCTGCCCGAACTTCATTCACATCATCTTTAAAGCGACGGAGTGATTCAAGTTCCCCTTCATAGATCACAATGTTATCACGAAGGACGCGAATAGGATTATTTCGTTTAATAATACCTTCCGTTACCATACAGCCGGCAATAGCGCCAATTTTGGGAGATTTAAAGACATCACGAACTTCCGCAATACCGATAATCTCTTCTTTAAACTGTGGAGCAAGTTTACCAATTAAGGCTTTCTTCACCTCATCAATAACATCATAGATGACGCTATAGTAGTAGAGTGATAAGCCTTCATCCTCAATAATCTTACGTGCCGTATTATCTGCGCGAACGTTAAATCCAACCACTAAGGCATCAGATGAGACAGCAAGGTTTGCATCAGATTCGGTGATACCACCTACGCCACTAGCAATGACTTTAACAGTTACTTCATCATTTGATAGCTCTTCAAGGGCATTCACAAGAGCTTCAACAGAACCTTGGACATCTGCTTTAAGGACAATGTTGAGTTGTTTATTCTCATCAGACCCCATTGAGCTAAAGAGATTCTCAAGTTTCGATTTATGCTGTCTTGCCAATTTAACTTCGCGATATTTACCTTGACGGAAGAGGGCGATCTCACGCGCTTTACGCTCATCAGGAACGACCATTACTTCATCCCCGGCATTAGGAACACCTGAAAGACCGATGACCTCTACTGGAATTGAAGGTGACGCGCTCTCAACTTGTTTACCATTTTCATCAATTAATGCGCGCACACGGCCATACTCATAACCTGCTAGGAGAATATCCCCTTTCTTGAGGCAACCTGATTGAACGAGAATAGAAGCAACAGGACCACGACCACGATCAAGTTTTGATTCAATCACAGATCCTCTCGCAGGACCTTCTGAGATTGCGGTTAATTCTAAAACTTCTGCTTGAACTAAGATTTGATCGAGAAGATGATCAATTCCTTCTCCTGTTTTTGAGGAGACAAAAGCAAAGAGGTTATCTCCACCCCACTCTTCAGGAACGATACCATATTGTGTCAATTCAGACATAATACGATCTTTATCAGCCGTTGGTTTATCTACTTTAGTGACAGCAACAATAACAGGAGTATCAGATGCTTTTGCATGCTGAATTCCTTCAATTGTTTGAGGCATGATGCCATCATCAGAGGCAATGACAAGAACCACAATATCGGTTACTTTTGCTCCACGAGCACGCATTGCAGCAAAGGCACTGTGTCCTGGTGTATCGAGGAATGTAATGACCCCTTTATCGGTTTTAACATGGTAAGCACCAATATGTTGGGTAATTCCACCCGCTTCACCACTTGCGACATGCTCTTTACGAATATAGTCAAGTAGTGATGTTTTACCATGGTCAACGTGTCCCATAATCGTTACAACAGGTGGGCGTGGTTTAATAAGATCAATATCACCTTGTTCAATCGATGCGATCAATTCCTCTTCAAGAGGATTTTCACTGACAAACTTGTAAGTGTGTCCCATCTCTTCGACGATAATTGCTGCCGTTTCACGATCAAGAAGCTGGTTGATTGTCACCATTGAACCTAAGTTCATTAAGGCTTTAATCACTTCTGCTGCTTTCACTGACATTTTATGAGCAAGATCCGCAACACTGATCGTTTCGCCTAATTCCACTTCGATCTGTTTTGTCGCAGTTGGTAATTGGAAACCATGTTGCTGTTGTGGCTGATTACGTCTTGTTTGTCGGCGATTACGTTTATTCTCTCGTTTTAATGAGATCTCAGCACGATCATTATCGTCATCACGACCACGACGTTTCGATCCCGCTTTACGTGTCTTTTTACTATCTACTTTATCACTGTCTAGTTTTGCTGAACGTTTTACCGGCTTGATTAAGATCTCTTCATCATCTTTTTCAACGACATCGGCGACCGGCACTTCTTCAACCTTCACTTCCTCTTCCTGAGTTTGGAATTGGATCGCTACTTTCGATACCGGTTTTTCAGAAGCAGATGCCATACGATTAAGGCGTGCAATCTCTTCTTGTTGCGCCTTTTCACGTTGCTCTTTTTTAGCTCTTTCAGCTTCTCGTTTCTCTTCTAATTCTCTTTCAGCGCGTTCTTTTGCTGCATTTTGACGTTCAAGCTGATGTTGCTCAGCTTCTTGTCTTTTTGCTTCTTGTTCCGCTTTTCGTTTCGCTTCCATCTCAGCCTTATCAGCGGTTGTTGAGGTTTCAACAACTTTTTTTGTTTCGTTTTTAGATTTAGTTTCTGTTGTGTCTACCGGAAGTACTTCAGGTTTTGTTGCTTGTTCAGCTACACTATCTACTTTTTTAGCAGCCTCATCAACTGCAACTGAAGTAATGTTTTCTTCAGGTAATACAGCATTATTAGCTTCTTTTTGCTTCACATAAGTACGACGACGACGAACTTCTACAGGAACAGTTCTTGCACGGCCAGGTGCAGTTTCAACTTTTAGTTCCGTATGGGTTTTTCGTTTAATCGTAATTTTTGAAGGGCTTTTTGTTTTATCTTTTTCACTCATTCTCAATCTTCCAAGTAGACACTCTATGTCTATTTTAAAATGTTTAACTATTCATATTATTCAAACCAACTCTGTCTTGCTGCCATAATATATTTGCTTGCATCGTCCTCATCGATACTGGTTAATTCACATAACTCATCTGTTGATAGTTCAGCTAAGTCATCGAGCGTACGGATACCATTTTTTGCAAGCGCGATTGCAAGTAACTCATTATCTTCAAGTACGGCAATGAGCTCTGGGGTTGGTGCTGATTCCCCTAAGTTTTGAAGAAGTTCTTTCTTATTGTTGAGAGCTTCAAGGGCAGCATCACGAAGTGCTTCGACAATTTCTTCATCAAACTCTTCAATCTCAATCATCTCCAGTACAGGGACATAAGCCACCTCTTCAATAGTGGAGAAGCCTTCACGCATTAAGATTTCAGCAACTTCTTCATCGACATTAAGTGCATCCATAAAGAGATCTAAGATACGTTCAGACTCTTTCTCATATTTTTGTTGGGCTTCTTCATTACCCATCACATTGAGTTCCCAACCGGTTAGTTTTGAGGCTAAACGAACGTTTTGTCCACCGCGACCAATCGCTTGAGATAGTTTGTCTTGACTCACAGCAATATCCATCATATGACGATCTTCATCAACCACGACAGACATCACTTCAGCAGGAGACATCGCATTAATAACAAATTGCACAGGATTTTCATCCCAAAGAACGATGTCAACGCGCTCGCCAGCTAACTCTTTTGTGATATTTTGTACACGAGAGCCTCTCATACCGACACAAGCACCAACGGGGTCAATTCTTTGATCATGTGTCTTTACCGCAATTTTAGCACGACTTCCAGGATCACGGCTAGCATCGATAATTTCAATCGAACCTTGATTGATTTCAGGAACTTCAATCTCAAAGAGTGCTTTAATAAGATCATCACTTCTTCTTGAGAGAATAATTTGTGGTCCTCTTGGGTTATCCATGCTGATCTCTTCTAAGACAGCACGAACTTGATTACCAATACGGAGAGACTCTCTAGGAATCATATTCTCTTTTGGTAAGAATGCCTCATCATTATCGCCAATATCAACATAGAAGTTGCCACGATCAATGCGTTTGATGGTGCCACGAATTAACTCACCAACACGGTTTTCATAGCGACGCGCCATCTGCATTCTTTCAGCTTCACGAATTTTTTGAAAAATAATCTGTTTTGCTGTTTGTGCGCCGATGCGAGCAAAGGGGATATTCTCAATCTCCTCTTCGATAAAGTCACCAATTGCAATTTCAGGATCATCAATTTGAGCAGCGGAGAGCGTGATTTGACGAGTCGGCACTTGTTCTTCTTGTGGCAAGTGATCATCAACAACCATCCAGCGGCGGAATGTACGGTATGAACCATCGGTTCTATCAATTTCGATACGAAGATCGACATCAATGTTGTAAGTTCTGCGTGCAGCTGCTGCAAGGGCATGCTCTAATGCTGTAAAAATCTCATCACGAGAGATGCCTTTTTCATTAGAGACGGTTTCTGCAACGAGCATGATTTCTTTATTATTCATTTGAGAACTCTCTTTAATATTTAAAAATCGATCACAAGTTGTGCTCGGTCAATGTTGGATAAAGGAACTGATATCGGTTCATCGGAGAACTGATCATTCTCTAATTTGACGACGACGCTTAAGTCACTCTCTGTTACATCCACAACCTTTCCTTGAAAGCGACGACGGTTATCGATAGCTGAACGTAGTTGGAATGCAATCAATTGATCTTTATAAGCTGCAAATTGTTCCGGCGTAAAGAAGTAACGATCTAAGCCGGGGGAGGAGACTTCTAAGGTGTAAGCCATCGTAATGGGATCGTGGACATCTAAAAGTCCAGCGACTTGATTGCTCACAATCTCACAATCTTCAATGCCAATGCCATCTTCTTTGTCGATATAGATGCGCAAAATAGCATTCTTTGAATTTGGGTGAAATTCAATTCCCCATAGTTGATACCCTAACGCCTCTATAGAAGGTGATAAGAGTTCTGACAGGTTATAAGGATCTTTACGCATATAGAGTGATTTCCATAAAAAAATTTAAATATGCAAAAAGCCCGTTTAAAAACGGGCTTTTATTATTATTTGGTTGCGGGGGCCGGATTTGAACCAACGACCTTCGGGTTATGAGCCCGACGAGCTACCAGACTGCTCCACCCCGCGTTAATGAAGAGACTATTATAGATGAACTTTTCATAAAAGCAATAGGTTTTATGAAATAATTTATAAAGACCTCTCTCTACTCTCTACTCTCTACTCTCTATTCTCTATTCTCTATTCTCTATTCTCTATTCTCTATTCTCTACTCTCTCTATCTTTAGTCTTTAGTCTTTAGTTTATATCATGATTCGTAGAGCACGACTTTTAGAGAGTAATCATAATTAGTTATTTATAAGTCATTGAGTGTGGGTATTGAGTATGCTCATTGAGGAGTCGGAGTCTACTTTTGATGAAGAGGAACTCTTTTTAGCGATAAAAATCACGATTATGGTTAATTAATAGGGGGATGATGCTCAATTAGAGCAGAAGAGTATGGAAAAAGTGTGTAGAATGATTCTCATATTTTGAATGACTATTCAATAGAAAGGGAATTATGCCAGCAGGATTTTTAATGGGCATTGCGATCTGTTTTGAGGTTTTAGGAACAGTCTGCATGAAACTATCAGATGGATTTAATGAGATATTGCCCTCTCTACTTATGTTGTTTTTTTATGGTTTAGGGTTTATGGCTTTTGTCGCCTGTATTGCACGGATACAGATATCGATTGCCTATGCCCTATGGACAGCCATAGGAATGGTTGCAATCTCTGTGATCGATATTCTATTTTTTGATGCGCATCTATCTGGGATGAAAATTGTAGCGTTTGTGTTAATCGGTTTAGGTGTTGCGGGACTCTCCCTTGAACCCCAACCTAAAAAGGTGAAGCATGGGTGAAATTTTAAATTTTTTAGGTACCATTAATGCGTGGGTATTACTTGTTTTTGCAATTTTTTGTAGTGCTTTTGCCACAACGAGTTTAAAGTTTTTAGGAGGCGGATCACCTAAAATTGTATTGCTTGGCGTTATTGTTGGTTACTCTCTCTTCCTCTTTATTATTACGCTCGTTATGCAGCGGATCGATATGAGTATCGGTTATGCCGTTTGGGCAGGTCTGTCAACAGTGTTGATGACACTCTCTGGTGCAGTCTTCTTTAAAGAGCATTTAAGTATTCAAAAAGTTATAAGTTTAACGCTAGTGGTGCTAGGAGTTATTTTGTTAAATCTCTCTGATACGACCTTTTAAGTGAAGTTTTACCGAGAGATAGTTTAAGAGGATATATATTTATAGGATATATCTGCGATAAATAGATCTTGCTGCGCTTAATACACCCTATCAACAATCAGCAAGCATATAATATATTTATTTGTAGAGTTTAATATATTTAAGCATATCTTAATAATTGTTTTTTAAGAGGTTCTATTGAAGGGATGCAAGTATTGAAAAGAGAGGGGAGTAAAGGAGTTAGGTAAATAGAGGGGGAAGAGATATATCGACCTATTATAGTTTGATTATTATCAATCATTATATTTGCCTCTTATTGTCTTTTTTATTACTTTTTTCATTATTAAAATTGCAATGAGATTAATATTCTCTATAATTTCCCTCAATTTTTAGAGAGATGGGATTATAGGTCGTAGTAGAGATTGTTTAACAAATAGATATCATCAAATAATTTATACTCATGCTATTTATAATAGGTCTATAATTGAGGTTTAATTTTTAAGAGCTCTTTTTATTGCTAGCTTAAGCTTAGCTTAAAAAGGGTATTAACATTAGTTGGTTTGAGGTAAAAGGGATGCTAAAAAAGATTAAAGTTGCATGTGGGAACTGTAGTTTACAGCAGCTCTGTCTTCCTGTAGGGCTCGAAAATAGTGAGTTTGTAAAGCTTGAGAAGATTGTGCAGAGAGGAAAACCGTTATCACGCGGTAAGCATATCTATTATCCAGGAGATCAATTTACCTCTCTCTATGCAGTCCGTTCAGGAGCTGTTAAGACCTATAAGGTGGCAAATGATGGTTCTGAGTATGTGACTAGCTTCTATCTTCCCGGAGAGATTATCGGTTTAGATGCTTTAAGCTCAGGAGTACATGCTTGTGGTGCAAAGACATTAGAGACAACAAGTCTTTGTGAAATTCCTTATAGTCAATTAGATACTATTGCTGTCACAATCCCCAATATTTCAAGACAACTGTTGAAGATAATGAGTCATGAGATTAAGTGTGATGGACAGATGATGACGATGATCGGCTCTCAACCTGCCAAATCACGATTAATCGCGCTCTTTTTAAGTCTTTCCGCTCGATTGAAGCGTCGTGGCTACTCTGAGACTGAGTTTTCGTTAAGTATGTCGCGAGCTGATATCGGGAGTTATCTCGGTTTAGCTGTTGAAACGGTGAGTCGTCTCCTTAAAAAGCTCCAAGATCAAAATCTGATTGAGGTTAACCATCGTCAGATTAAATTATTAGATATCGATACATTAAGAGAGATGGTGAATTTAGATATTCAGTAAGAGCTCTATTTTAAAAGAGAAAAGAAAAAGAGAAAAGAGAGTACAGAAACACTGTTTTGATTCACTATATCGATCTACCCCTTAAACCTCTTTATAAACATGATAAAAAAGAGTTACCGCTAAGAGAGCGATAACTCTTTTTATTTATCTGTTATTTCTACTGTTTTGCTATGTCACTATCCTATTATCTTAATATCTTAGGATTGTTGTTATTGCGTTTTTGTTTTTCTATTTGAAAATACACACGTCTAGAGATCTCTATAACAGATTAACCCACCACGCTTGGCAGATTGAGGAGTTCAGGAAAACTGCCTACAAAAATAATGACCGCAGCGAAGAGCAGGGCGAGAATTAATGAGATATTTCCTCCTTTTACTCGTTTCCCATCAGGGTATTTTTTTCGTGCTTTATAGACTAAAAGAACGGGTAAGATGACGCCGATAAAGGCAAAGATAACGCCGGCAAAAGCAAATGCACTTAAGAAGATAGTCGGGTAGGTAAACCCCACAATAATCGGGGGAATAAAGGTGATTGCTCCGACCATTAGATTACTTTTGCTAAGGTTGAAGTGGGCGAGAAGATCTTTTACTGCATTAGAGAGCCCTAGTGAGACGCCAATATAGGACGTTGTCAGCGCTAGGACTGAAAATACGCGAACAATTTCACTAATTGTTTTACTGCCTGTAGTGATTTCAAAGGCTGTAATTAAGCCGTTGAGGCTTGGATCTTTGTTGAGTATCGCGACAAGATCTCCCTGTTTGAGAACGCCATGAGTGGCCATCTGCCAAATAATATAGATAAGAAAGATCCCTGTTGATCCTAAAATGGCGGCTAATTTAAGTTTTTGATGATCTCCCTGTAGATATTCATTAATTGTGGGTGTACAGATATGAAAACCAAAGGTCATAAAGAAGACGGGAAGTGCTGAGATCACTAAAAGATTGTTGGTGGGAGCATAATGCAAGTTACTAAAGGAGAACTTCCCAAAAAGAAGATAGAGCAGGACAATAAAGCTAATCACCTTCAAGGTGAAAAAGAGACGATTAGTCATATCGGAGAGTGCGATACCGATAGTAATAATCGTACCAAAGAGAATGGCAAAGAGTAGAGCCGCTATCTTTTGGGCTTTAACGGGATCTAGATTGAAGGATTTAGGAATTAAGTTAAAGAGAAGGTTACCGCTTCCTGTAATGTAAGCCGTCAGGACGGCATACATAAAGAAGAGGAGAATAAAGTTAACGACAAGACGGCCTGTTATTCCAAAATATTGTTCTGTGATCGTTGCAATGCCGGCATCAATAGGGCTGTATTGATGAACTTCAGCGTAGAGAAGTGCGGTAAAGGTGAGGAGGATCCATAATGAGAAGAGCAGTATAAAGGTCATGCCAAATCCCATTTGTGCTGAAGTTAAAGGCATGGCTAACATTCCCGCACCTACCGCTGTCCCGGCAATAATTAAGGTGCTGCCAAATAGACGACTTTTCACGTTGATTGTCCTTTGATGAATAGAAAAGAGGGTGATAGGTCTTAAAAGCCCTACACGATCGTATGATGATAGTGGAGAATAAAAAAGATGTCTAAGCTCTTTTATAGAACCTTTTACAGTTTGATCTTCTTAAGATGATATTGCTCAAAAGATCAGCATTTTTTTGAGTTTTAAAGGTTTTAAGATGGGGAGTGAAGGGGTAGATTGAGAGATAAGCCTCGAGTTATCGATACTTTTTAGAGAGATTTATAGGGGAATTTATCAGGAGAGGGAGAAAAAGTAAAAAAAATCGATAAGAGGGGTTGACGCTAATAAAAATAGCTTTATAATACTAACTCTTCTCAGGGTCATTAGCTCAGTGGTAGAGCAGTTGGCTTTTAACCAATTGGTCGAAGGTTCGAATCCCTCATGACCCACCAAATTTACCTGAAGAGATTACTTGCAACGTTTCTCAGATTTGAGAGTTGACAAGTATACTAAATCGGTTATAATTATTTTCGATTTAGGGTCATTAGCTCAGTGGTAGAGCAGTTGGCTTTTAACCAATTGGTCGAAGGTTCGAATCCCTCATGACCCACCATCTATTAAAGCCTCCCAAAAATTGGGAGGTTTTTTTATATCTGTTTAAATATGTTATCGATGATTTAAAGTCGATCTGAATGGGTCGATTTGAATCGACACTAATCGACACCAATTGATATTAATCTGATATTAATCGATAGTGATCGCGATATTACTCATAGAGTAAGAGGTCTCAAAAAATGATGCGGTATTAAGCTACATCAGATACTCAAAGGGAAGAAAAGGATGGATCGAAAATTGGATCGAAAACAGATAGATCTTTTTTTACAGAGTGTTTTAGAGGGAAGATCTCGAGAGGTCTTGACGATTTATCTCGATTCAATCGATCTAGTGGCGGAACCATTATCGGTGGTGATCCCTGCTTTTCAAAAGGTCTATCCTCAAGCGCTTCTCTTCTCAGATGATATTTTGCTACAAGATCAGTATCAAGCCGTACCTCTAAAGGCGACTCGGCACTTTCTAGGGGCAACAACAGAGGCAGTGTTGTTAGACATCCGCGAAGGTTTTCCTCTCGATTATTTTCTTTCGATTGCTGCAACTATTGGCGCGCATGGCACACTATTGTTATTAGCAACAGAGCCTTTAGGGAAGAAGGAGAGTCAACGTTTTCACGATGTGATGATACCGACTCCCTATTTCGATCATTACCTCTCACAGCAGTTAGTCAATTATGCATATCGTTATTGGCGAGGTGAATGGTTTGCGCCACAGTTAGGGGGAGATTCTTTTCTCGTGGAAGAAACGGGGCATCATGATAAGAGATCTCTTAACATGATAGAAACAAAAAAGCACTCCTCCTCTCTCGTTTTAACAGAAGCACAGAGAGCGATCTATAGCGATTTTCTTGCAGAAGCATCGGGAGTTTTTACCCTCTTTTCGCCAAGGGGAAGTGGAAAATCGGCATTAGGTGCAGCCTTGATCGCAAGTGATCCTGAAGCCTTTATCTTAACGGCACCGAATCAGTTAGCGATCGAGCAGTATCAATCATTGAATGATTACCAATTCCGAGCGCCTGATGCGCTCTTTTTAGGAATTAAAGAGGGAGAGGTTTGGGATCAAATCTTAATTATTGAAGAGGCCGCGAAAATGCCACTCTCCCATCTTGAGCGCTTAGTTAAGCGATTTCGAAGGGTGTTGATGATCTCTTCGGTGGAAAATTATGAGGGGACAGGACAAGGATTACGAGAAAAACTCTATGATCTTGTCACGATTAAGAAGCAGTACCAGCTCCAGCAGATTCACCGTTTTGATCATCGGGATTCTTTAGCGCAGCTAGTTGATGCAATGAGGTTTACAAAGAGAAGTGATTACGATCTAAAAGATTCATTCCCCACTCCTAAAAAAGAGGATCTTCAAGAGGCGCTCAAGATAGAGCTCTATAATGATCAAAATATCAGATTGTTGCGAGAAGATCGGCAAAAGCTTGCTGCGCTCTATCACCTTCTTAATCAGACTCATTATCAAACAAATATTCAAGATTTAAGGCGACTCTTTGATTCGCCTCATCAACTCTTCGTATTGGCGTTTTATCAATCTCAACTGATAGGGGCAACATGGGGCATTGTTGAGGGGGGATTATCGAAAGAGCTTGCTATAGCTCTGTTTCGGGGCGAGAGGCGCCCTCGTGGAAATCTAGTTCCCCAAATTTTAGCCGGGCAGAGTTATTTTCCTGAGGCTATGATTGCACGATCTCTACGGATTTCTCGTATCTCTGTAGTAGATTCTTTTCGGCGATTAGGCATTGGTGCACGAATGATATCGGCAATTGAGAACGATTCTTCTCTTAATCTTGATTTTCTCTCAGTGAGTTTCGGTTTAACGGCAGATCTCTTCGCTTTTTGGCGTAGCTTAGATTTTCAGCCGGCGCATTTAGGTTTTCATCTTGATAAAACAACAGGGCTTTACTCTTTAGTTGTGTTAAAGCGGATTAATAGCCATAGCCATGAATGGATTGAAGAGAGTTACCAAAAATTTGCAGCAGATGCTGCACTTAACTATCAAAAGATGGAGTCGCGTCCTGAGATCGCTGCAATTTTAAAGAATTATGCACAAGAAGGGGTATTTGATGCGCGTGATGCTGCTGTTATAGAGGCGAATCGTAATTTTAGTCGAGCTGCCTATAGTGTGGAGAATGCGCTTTTCCGTGCTTTAAAAGATCAAGAGTGAGAGGATATTGATATCAAAATGAATGATTGTTATGCAGTTGTTGACAGGCCGAATCTTCATCTCTATAATCCTCAAATATAGTTTAGCCGGCGTAGCTCAGTTGGTAGAGCAACTGACTTGTAATCAGTAGGTCCCGCGTTCGATTCGTGGTGCCGGCACCAGTTAGAAAGCCCAGCAGTTTTATTGCTGGGCTTTTTTGTATCTCTATCTTAGATAGTGCTTGCGATGCAAAAGATCTTCAATAAAAGTTTGACATCTTTGATGAAGAACTCTATAATTTTACTTCTTGATTAAATTTAAGAAGCCGGCGTAGCTCAGTTGGTAGAGCAACTGACTTGTAATCAGTAGGTCCCGCGTTCGATTCGTGGTGCCGGCACCAGATAGAGAGCCCAACAGTTTAACTGTTGGGCTCTTCTTTTATCTATCTATTTTATCTATCTAGTACAAATCACTATTTTAATAATCAGTAAGGATGTTGCAGTAGATACCCTTCATAGATATTTTTTCTTAATCTTCTAAAACATCAGGATTCATCTTTAGTACTAATGCCTTAATTTCTGGGCTAGGGTATTCTGCCCGATGCATTAAGAGGGAATAGAGCTCAGGATCTTGCATCTCAAGAAGTGATAGGTAGAGATCCTTTTCACTATCAGGTGCTTTTTCAAAGTGGTTTTCAAGATAACGATCACAAAGCGCATCGAGTTCACGCATACCACGACGAGAACGCCATTTTATTTTCCGAAGATCATATTTATTATCCATTACATTGGTCTCCCATTAATATAGAAAGCTAGATATTTAAAATTAAGTATTCATGTTTGAGTATTTAAAACTAATATTGATGACTCAAAGTGATTGGAAGAGCTAGATCGATTTGAAGATATTATCGCTCTTTTTATCATGCCACTATTATAGAGCGTTTAATGAGGCTGAGTTAATTCTCACCTTTTAATGACAGGTGATTGAGATATTAAGATATCTGTTAGAAATATTATTTTCCAAGTTATCTTCTCGCTATCTATCTCGTTATCTTCTTGTGACCCTCTCTCTTTTAGTCTGCTTCTATCCTACTAATTATTGCCTACTTTCGATATCTAATTTTTAAGAAGATGGGGGAAAGATTGATTTAAGTATTCGAAAAACTATCGAGCTCTTAAAGTGCTGGCGAGTTAAGAGCTAAAATATTTGATCGTGAAGTAGGGACGCAATCATCACATCTTAAAAATGGGAATAACTCCCATTTTTTAGGGCTTTATAGAATATACCGTAAAAAAAATGCGCAAATAGCTAGAGAATTTTGTTATGATCTATGCCTTGCTAAGAAGTTGGTCGCAATTTGCTCTACGCTCTTTTGCTTGATTATGTTTCATATCTTAGCTAGTATTCTCCCCTTAATAAAATTAGTGACATGTGGTGAAGCTATGAATAAATGGTTTGAATTAACTCTAAAAGCTGATGCGCGCTTGACGGCGGAGGTGCTCGATGAAGCGCTCGTTGAGTCAGGGGCTGTTGCTGTCACCATGAAAGATGGTAGTGATGAGCCGATATTTGAACCGCTACCAGGTGAAACACCATTATGGAGTGAAACGTTAGTGACAGGGCTCTATGAAGTTCCCTGCGATGTTGAAGCGATTAAAGCATTCTTGATGAGTTACTTAGACCAGCCCTATCTTCCTATTGTGGAGACACATGAATTAGAAGATAAAGATTGGGTTAGAGCATGGCAAGATCACTATAAACCGATTAAATTTGGTGAGAATCTCTGGATCTGTCCAACTCATCTACCATCACCGGATCCAGAGGTTGCAACAGTTCGCTTAGATCCTGGGCTTGCTTTTGGGACGGGAACACATCCGACAACGGCACTCTGTTTAGAGTGGCTCTCTGATAATCGAGATCAGTTGATGAATGCCACCATTATCGATTATGGGTGTGGTTCTGGTATTTTAGGGATTGCCGGCAAATTATTGGGAGCGAAGGAGTGCTACAGCACCGATATTGATAAGCAGGCGATCTATGCAACAGAACAGAATGCAGAGCGTAATAATGTTTCGATTTATGCCGCACTTCCAGAAACATTCTCTCCCCCTAAAGCAAAAGTGGTTCTCTCCAATATTCTTTCAGGTCCATTAGTAGAGCTCGCCCCTATTTTAGGGAATTTAGTTGAGCCAGGCGGCCACCTTGTGTTAGCGGGGCTCTTAGATCATGATGCAGAATTTGTTAAGAGTGCTTATCGGGATCAATTTGAGTTTCAAGAGAATAAAAGTTTAGACGGTTGGACAAGGCTCTACGGCATTAAGAGATCGTAATGAAAATAGGGAATTATCATATATCATCGCCCTATGTGCTTGCACCTATGGCGGGGGTAACGGATCTTCCTTTCCGTAAGATTTGTCGGCGTTTTGGTGCCGGTCTTGCGGTAAGCGAGATGGTGAATGCTAATCCTGAGCTATGGGAGACTGAAAAATCACAGTTACGCCTTATTTATGAAGGAGAGCTCTCTCCTGTCAGCGCCCAAATTGTGGGGTATGACCCTGAAATGATGGCGGCTGCAGCTCAATTTAGTGTTGAAAATGGCGCCGAGATTGTAGATATCAATATGGGTTGTCCGGCAAAAAAAGTCTGTAAAAAAGCGGCGGGTTCTGCGTTATTGCAGGATGAACCTTTAGTGGCAGAGATCTTAAAAGCTGTGGTTGCCGCTGTTGATGTCCCGGTGACCTTAAAGATTCGAACAGGATGGGATCGAGAGAATAAGAATGCGGTCACGATTGCGAAGATGGCAGAAGAGATCGGTATTCAAGCTTTGGCGATTCATGGGCGAACACGTGAAGATCGTTTTTTGGGTGAAGCGGAATATGAAACGATCGCAAAGGTTAAAGAGGCGATCTCAATTCCGGTGATTGCAAATGGCGATATCGATTCACTAGAGAAAGCAGAACAGGTCTTAAAGATGACGAAGGCGGATGCCATTATGATAGGGCGGGGTGCTTTAGGTAATCCTTGGCTTTTTCGTTCTTTAATCGAGCGTCAACCCTATCTCCCCACCATAGAAGAGCGTTACCAAGTGATATTAGAACATATCTCTGCTTTGCACCATTTTTATGGCGCAGAGAAGGGAATTCGTGTTGCTCGAAAACATCTTCTTTGGTACCTCGGTGAGCGAGAGATTCCGAGTGAGTGGCGTAGTGCGATGTTGCGAGAGAAGATTCCGGAGAAGCAACTTGAATGGGTAGCAAGAATTTTTTTAGATCAAATATAGAGATGTAGGTTCTTAACAAATCAAAAATTAGTTAGGTCTGTTTTATAACGTAAATAAGTATCTATCTCAAAATCTACCATTAAACATCTATTGTAGGTGAGATAGGTATTCTCTTTTTTTTACTGAGTATTGTTGAGCTGTGGCTTGGTAATACTTCATTTACTTAATATATTAATTAGATAGATATTCTAGGAGTAGTAAGCATGATTTCTCGTGAGCGTCTTAAAGATCATATTCCATTGCGTGAGTCAGTCAAGGAAGCATTAGACGAAATTTCCAGTATGTTAGATGGAAAGTATCCTCCCAATCTTTACCGTTTAGTGATCAATGAGGTGGAGAGACCTCTATTTGAGAAGGTATTGGAGTATACCGATGGTAATCAATCAAAAGCATCGGAGATATTAGGAATTACGCGCTCAACTTTAAAGAAACGTTTAGATTATTTTGATATCGATCCAAGAGATCATAAGTCATAATCGTCAGTTATCAGATTGTAAGAGGGGAGTGGAAACTTGCTCTTAAGGTATCAGATCAATAAGTCTGATGATAAATTCTTACGGTTAACTTATAATTAAGCTGATATTAAGCTGATTTGTAATCAATCTATAATTAACTTTTGGTAATTGAGGAGAGCTGTGTGAAGAAAGCAAATGAGATACGCCGAGGCGATGTGATTCAATATAATAATCTCTATTACTTAGTGCGTGATGTGGAGAAATCTGCACCGACAGCAAGAGGTGGTAATACCACTTTTAGAATACAGATCTTCTCAATTCCCGATAATCATAAAGTCGATCTCTCTCTTCGTGCTGATGATGAGTTAGAGGATGTGCAATTAACAAAACGAGAGGCAACCTACTCCTATAAAGATGGTGATAATTTTGTCTTTATGGATAGTGAAGATTACAGTCAATATTATCTGAGCGAAAAGTTAGTAGGTGATGATGCTGGCTTTATTCTTGAAGGGATTGAAGGTTATTATGTCTCTTTAGTGGATGAAGTTCCTGTTGCGCTCTCTCTTCCTCAAACGGTGGTCCTAGAAGTGGTTGATACTGCACCTGAATTGAAAGGGGCGAGCGCGACAAAACGTAATAAGCCAGCAAAGCTCTCGACAGGCATCACAGTTTCAGTACCTGAATATATTGAAAATGGGACAAAAATTGTTGTCAATACCGATACAAGAGAGTATTCAAGTCGAGCAAATTAGCTTGATTAGATTTATTGGATTTAAATAGAGCTTTACTGAAGATCAATAGAAGAGATGGTGTCATTGAATGATGACACCATTTTTTTTACTATTTAAAAAAATAATCTTAGAAAAAAGGTGATTTACTCTTGAAATCGTTTAAAAAGACGATATTAAGTTATAATAGGGCTCAATTTGTAATCGAGCAGATGTTGTAAAGACGTTATAAAAAACATTTGGGAGATGTTATCAGTACGTTATGAAGACGTTATAAATAGGTTATAAAGTAGGTTATAAAGTAGGTTATAAAGTAAATTGTAAAGCTGTTTGCCGGTAGAGAGTTATTGTCGTGATAGGTTGTTGCGATTACTCTTACCTGAAAGTGATGTAAGAATATTTCTTTAGTGATCATTTCGCTAAGGGAGATCGTCCCTTCTATATAGGGTAGAGAAGAGTTGAGAACAGATGCTAGATGATTGTTCTCACTTGGAAAAATTTTTGATTTAGGAGTCAGTATGAAAAAATTAATGTTAGCGGGTGCATTAGCAGCTAGCCTCTTTTCAGGGGTTGTTATGGCAGAAGAAGCAGTAACAGCACCTCATCTCTATGTGGAAATGGATACAACTAAAGGAAACTTTGTCGTTGAGCTCGATCCTGAAAAAGCGCCTATTACCGTTGAAAATTTTAAAAATTATGTTGATGATGGCTATTATGATGGATTGATTTTCCATCGTGTCATCGATGGCTTTATGGTGCAAGGTGGCGGTCTTGATGTGGATATGAAACAGAAGAAGAGCGGGGCACCTATTAAGATCGAGTCTGATAATGGATTGAAGAATGAGCGTGGTACTATTGCAATGGCACGAACGATGGATCCTAACTCAGCGACAAGCCAATTCTTTATCAATACTCAAGATAATACATTTTTAGATTATCCCGGTCAGGATGGTTACGGTTATACCGTATTTGGGAAGGTTGTTGAAGGAATGGATGTGATCGATAAGATTGAAAAGGTTAAGACCACATCAAAAGGAGGCCATCAAGATGTGCCTGCTGAACCTGTTGTCATTGAGAGTGTTAAGTTTGTTGAAAAACCGTAACCAATGCTTTAAAGGTTTAAATGTACTTATCGGCTAGTTGTCGATCCCCTGATCGCCACTAGTTATTGATCGTTAACAACGAATAGATCCGCACTGAGTGTTGATCAAAACAGAGGGAATAGAATGAAAAAGTTATGGATTGTGTTAGGTGCAGCGCTTCTTCTTACGGCATGTAATGATAAAGAGGTAACACCAGCGACGATTGATGAGAATACAACAATCGAATTTGATAAGGAGCACTCAGCACAAAATGCACTCGATTATGCCGGTGTCTATAAAGGGCAATATCCTTGTGCCGATTGTAGCGGTATCGATGTAGAGCTTACACTTGAATATAATGGTGGTTACGATCTTAAACAGACCTACCTCGATGTTAAAGGGAAAGATGAAACCTTTAATGAGTCTGGGCGTTTCACGTGGAACAAAGCCGGCCAAGTGGTTACCTTAGAGGGCACTGATGGCGGACCAGATGGTGCGCTTCGTTACTTTGTCGGTGAAAATGTTCTCTACCCTGCAGATAAAGAGGGGAAACGTATTGAGAATGAAGGGCCTTTTGATTACACGCTTCATAAAGTATTACCGGAAGAGTAGTGTTACAATTAACGCTGGTTAAAATAAATTAAAAGTAACTTTACTAATAAGTTCACTAATAAGTTTATTAGCGATCGCGATAGTTATTTATAGTGGTCTATAGTGACTTGATGGCGATCGTTACAATAAGATCTATTAAAGAAGAGGTATTGAATAATGCTTAAGTTCCACACCACAATGGGTGATTTCACCATTCAATTAAATCATGAGAAAGCACCGGCTACGGCAGAAAACTTTCTTCAATATGCGAAAGATGGTTACTTTAATGGTACGCTCTTTCACCGTATTATTCCTGGGTTTATGGTTCAAGGTGGCGGATTAGAGCCTGGAATGGTGGATAAACATAAAGGACACCGTGAACCAATTCAGAATGAAGCAGATAATGGTCTGAAAAATGTGCGCGGATCTGTTGCGATGGCTCGGACGATGGATCCTCATTCTGCTACCTCACAATTTTTTATCAACCTAGTGGATAATAGTTTCCTCGATCATAAATCACAAACACCACAAGGTTGGGGTTATGCTGTATTTGGTGAAGTGGTAGAGGGAATGGATGTGATCGATAAAATGGCTAAGGTAGAGACAACTTCTCGCCGCGGTCATGGTGATGTTCCGGTTGAAGATATTATTATCGAGAATGTTGAAGTTATCGGTGAGTAATGGTTGATGCAAGAGGATTCTATTTCACTCTTTATCAGTGATATCCATCTTAGTGAAAGTCGTAACGATCTCGTTACGGCTTTCTTCTATTTTATTGATGAAATCGCCCCTAGCGCTGATCAGCTCTATATTTTGGGAGATCTGTTTGACTTTTGGGCGGGTGATGACATTGAGACACCTTTAACTCTATCGGTAGCGAAACATCTATCAGCCTTAGCAGATCGTGGAACTGAAATTACCTTTATTCCCGGCAATCGTGACTTTGCGTTAGGCAGACGTTATGCCAAAAGTGCAAAAATGGAGATCGCACCGAGTGAAATTATCTTAAAGCGGGAGGGAATTCTTCTGCTTCATGGTGATGAACTATGTATCGATGATCACGCTTATCAGCGTTATAAACGCTGGATTCGAAATCCTCTGATTCTCACACTATTGCGTCATTTGCCGAAGCGGTATCGACTAGAGTTAGCGGCAAAAATAAAGAAGAGGAGTGGGCAGTCTACAGCGCGAAAGATTATGGATGTCAATGAGCACTACACGACACAATATTTTCATAAACGGGGGGTGAGCCAGATGATTCATGGTCATACACATCGTCCTGCAATTCATCACCATGGAAATGAGCAGTATCGTTATGTCCTAAGTGATTGGGATATTACGGGAGATTATCTTAAATTAGAAGAGGGCAAAATCACTCGACATCAATTTAAGATTGCCGATTTTCAGTCGTTATCGTGAAGGATCTCTCCTATCATTTCAATGGAAAATAGCGTAAGATATTGAGTGATTATATATCACTACATCTCCTTATAGGTCGCGATAGTGCGCTTTAATTCTCGGTTTAGTGTGGTATATGAGAGAAGATATTTCCGATAGATCAGTTGAGGGGTTATATCTCTTGAGTTCAAGATAGACAGCGTATTATCACAACGTATTATCACTACATCAAACCGATCTTATAAGAGTATCAAGCACTATCAGAGACTATTAAGTAGTAGTCAACATTATTAAATAAGTACAATAATTAAAAAAAGAGTAACTATATGAATTCTATTATGCCTTTTATCCAACAAAATTGGATGTTTGTAGCGGCACTTGTTGTTGTGGTCATTCTCCTAATTGCGAATGAAATTAACTCAGCAAGAGGTAAGAGATATCGAATGAGCGTTACAGATGCATTACGGGAATATAATGACGATAATGCCATCTTTATCGATATTCGCTCGAAAAAAGATTATAAAAAATTGCATATTCCGAGTGCAGTCAATATCCCTGCAGCAGAACTTGAGAAGAAGCTTGAAAGCTTAGCTCAATTTGGGGATAAGAAGATTATTGTGTATAGCGATACAGACCCTCGAGCAAATGAAGCGTGTATTAAGTTGCGTAAAATGCATCCTGATGCGCCTTTAAATGTTTTAGTTGGTGGTATTGTAGGATGGCAAGAAGCAAATTTGCCTCTTTCTAAAGGTTAAAGGAGAAACAGATGAAAAAAGTAGAAGTCTATTTTAAAACAACTTGTGGCTACTGCCGTCGTGCATTTGAGATTCTTGCACGTCATGGTGTAGAGCCGGTAAAGATTGATGTTGATAGCGATCCAAAACTTTGGGAAGAGTGTCAAAAGCGTTCAGGTCGCAATACGGTTCCACAGATCTTTATTGGTGATTATCATGTAGGTGGTTGTGATGATTTAATGATGCTTGAGACAAGAGGTCAGTTAGATGACTATCTTTCAGGTAAGTTACCCCAGTAAATTTATGGATTAAATAGATTAATCGCTTAATCGCTCTATTTTAAAGGTAAAGAGATGACTCAAGAGAAACAACCTACATTCGACATTGTGAGAATCTATACAAAAAATGTCTCATTAGAATCTCCTAATACGCCGGAAGTTTTTAAATTAAATGTTCAACCTGAAATTCAGATTCAGTTAGGTAATGATCATCGTGAAGTTGATCCTAATATCCATGAAGTTCTGCTTCGTGTCACCGTTACTGCAACTTACAAAGTGGAAGATGCAGAAGGTGATGAAGCGGAGACAAAGGTGATGTTCTTAGCTGAGGTAGAGCAAGCGGGTCTCTTCTTAATTGATGGTTTTGAAGAAGCACAGGAAGCACACTTAAAAGGGGCTTACTGTCCTAATATTCTCTATCCTTATATTCGCCCTGCGTTAGATCATTTAATTTCAGGCGCGGGTTTCCCTCCTGTTATGCTTTCACCCATTAACTTTGAAGCAGTCTATGCGGATCGATTAGCACAACAGGCTGAAGAAACGGCAGAAGAGCAAGTTGATGCTTAAGTATTAAAGATCTAAATGATCAAAAACCCAAAATCATATGACTGATTTTGGGTTTTTTTATTCTATCTTTGCAATATTTTCCTTCGTTTTTGAGCGTCATGAGGGTAAGGATAAGGATCATTAGAAATAGAGCTCTTAACAAACAGTGACGCCATCAGCGCTCAATCATTAAATTACTTCGGTTGATAGGTATTTAAGCGGTTGATCCAGCCGGGTAACCAGCGTTCTTCGCCCTTTTTAGGATCTGCATTTTTAACTCTCTGAGTTAACACTCTCTCTGCGGAATCACGAAAACTTTTTAAAATTGCGGCATTTTTAGCTGTCTCTGTTGATCCTGTTGAGACGAGATCCATATTTTCTAATACTTGCATCAATCCCCAACCCTCCCCTTGATATCGCTCTTGAGGATTGATCCCTTCCCCTTTGAAATTGACATAGTCAATTAAGGCATAGAGACCATTGGGGGCACCGGCGACTTCATAAAATTTCATCTCGATAAAGTCAGGGTATTGTGAAACTTGCTTCATCTTCTGCAATGCATTTTGTAGCCGCTGATAGATAAAGAGTGTCTGTAGCTCTTGGGTGTTTTCTAAAAATTGCATCAACTCATTGAGCTCTCCCGTCGATTTTGCATGATTAAATGCTTCTCGCGTTTTCCATGGTGCAGATCGATGTTTTTGTAAAATTTTAGGGAGCGGAACACCTTGATTAGCAATAAAGGTGACCAATGCCGGAAAGGTCTCCTCAAAATGTGCCGGCTCACCGGCTTTGAACCAGATAAAGTGGCCAATTCCTAATGAGGGGAAGTTCTCCCCTTGATTCCAAACCGCTAAATTATCCCGTTTACCACCGGTCTCATTTTGATAGATTTGTGCTCCCACTTTTGTCAGCTCTGCTTGTGAGAGTGTCAGTTGTGGTGCCGCAAAGGAGAGAGATTGCAGGACAACGGTAATGAGGGCAATTGATGCCCCTTTTTTTAATCTTTTTTGGAAGGATTGGGTAAGAGTCATAGACGAATAGCTCCTTGTTTTTTCCAATACCAGATGAGGAGAAATCCTGCTGCAGCACCCCCTAGATGAGCAAAGTGAGCGATAGGATTCCAAGAGAGATTGAGGAGACCTAGAATCACTTCTAGGAGGATAATGCCGGGGATAAAATATTTTGCCTTAATAGGAAAGGGGATAAAGAAGAAGATCAGACCTGCATTAGGATAGAGCATTCCAAAGGCGATTAAGACACCATAAATCGCACCTGATGCGCCTATCATCGGTCGGATATACTCCCCTACAAGCGCTGATAATTCTGGAATGCGGTCGATATAACCAGGGCCTGTAATTACTCCTAGATGATCCATCTTAAGATTATTTTGTACCTCAAGAAGTACTTGATTAACAACTGCCGGAGAATCGAGAGCATAGAGTTCTGCCGTAAGCTGGTTGATTGTAAAATAGCTCTGGATATTAAAGAGAATAAAAGAGCCCATTCCGGCAACAAAGTAGAGAATTAGAAATTTTTGCGTACCAATAATACGTTCTATTGTGGCACCAAACATAAAGAGGGCAAACATATTAAAGAGAAGATGGGAGATGCCGGCATGGATAAAGAGATGCGTAAAGGGTTGCCAGAAGTGAAAGAAAGGTGAGCTCGGGAAGTAACTTCCTAAGAAATATTGTAGATCGAAGATCTCTAAAGAGCTCAAGAGCGCTAAGAGAATAAAGATTCCAACATTGAGGATGATGAGGGATCGTGTTGCAATAGGTAGATCTCTAAACATGGTAAGCCTTTAGATTGCGTTTCGATATTGAGTGTTACAATTATTGAGGCGTGATCGATCATTCTATATTGATTGAGCCTCTTTAAGCGCACTGCTCTTCGATTGTTAGAAGAGTGATTATCTTATCATAAGATAAATTGGGATAATGGATTCGGTCGCATCATTTTAATTTTGTTAAACTACCTCTTTTATAAAGAATTACTTAAGAATAGAGATATAAAGCATGATAGATCTGTGCTATAGAATGTTATAGACAATGGTCTGAAAGTGATTTATCAGATATCGAAACAGATATAAAAAAGTAGCGACAAAATATTACGGCCGCAAATTACGATAGAAATTACGACAGTGAGATTGGGATTTTATGGCAAAAGAGAAAATAGAGATCAGAGAGCTTCCTTGGATTCGTTATGATGAAAATCCTTACGGTATTCCGCTATTAGATTTACGACCTATCACCTACCAATTAGGAAGCGATATCGAAGAGAGTGCATTAAAGAATCTCGACTCCTATAGTCTGGAGGATGGTGCCTCTTTTTCAGGCCTTTCACCAACTGTTGATCGTTCTCTTAAAGCAGATCTACATTACCGCATTGACGGAAAACTCTATCCCGGATCACTCTTTGTTCCGCAATCTCCTGATGATCGTTGGGCGATCTTCTTCGATGGGCAAGCCCTCTATTTTATTCGTAGTTGGTCAAGAGAGCTCGTTGCTAAGGCAACAGTGAGCTTTAGAGAGAATCAGATGGTGATAGAGACTATAGAAGGTCAGATAACCGATAGTGAATTTGAGACAGAGAATCAGACGATTGCCCTCTTAAATTTTTTAATGTTAAGTCATGTTCTTGGGGAGAGTACGCCGGTGCCGCTTCTTAATGAGTTGGAGAGCGATCCTAATCGTGCTGCTGTTTGGGCCTTTTCTCTCTTTGGTCATCGGGCGAAAGTGGGTCTCTTTGCCGAAGATGCCTGCTTTTCTTCTGAAAAGGTGATGCGAACGACAACAGCTTATCATATTGCGATTGCAAATGATGATCAGGCGAGTGTTAAGTTAATTTTACAGCAGGGGTTGGTAGATCCTAACTTAATGGCACAAGATGGCTTTACACCGATTCATTGGGCGCTCTATACCGATCATTATGAGATGATGAAGCTTTTAGCAGAGCAGGGTGTTGATCTGAATGCCTCTTCTCTCAATGGTACAACGCCTTTGATGGATGCAGTGGAGATTAAATCGGAAAAGGGGTTAGCAGCACTTTTGACTTTAGGAGCAGATCCCAACAAGGCGGATGCTAATGGATTTACAGCATTGCATCGAGCCGCAGCAATGAATTTACCAAAGATGATAAAAGCCCTCTTACTAGCAAAGGCAGATGTCGATTGTCAGAGTATTAATGGTTTAACGCCACTAGATTTAGCTAAAGAGCGGGGGCATCAGGAAGTGATCTTGCTTCTAACCCCACAAGATTAGTGGTGGGACAGGATCTTATTGATCTTATGAGCGCCATTTCATCAGTAGATCTCTTAATAGCATTGTTGATAGCGTTGTTGATAGTATCGTTAATCGGTTTATTAATGAGGTTGTTAATGGGGCTGTTAATAGAGTTATTAATAGATCTGTTAATGAGTTATTAATCGTCTTTTTTAATAGGGGCATTCATAAGGATAATCATAAAATTTTTGTAAAATTATCAATAAATCGGTAAAAATACTTGAAATAGGGATGGTTATCCCCATCTTATGATCAACAGGGGAATGTTCTAAGATCTGAATAAAAGGTGTGTTAGAAAAGATTGAAAATTGAAGAATAAGAAAGATTTAGAATGGTAAACCCCAGCACGATTGATAAATTATGGGAGAATTGGTAGATGAACCAAGATAAATTTACACAAGCATTCTTAAATGCGTTAAGTGGCGCACAGACCTTAGCGCTCACCAACGATAACCAATATATTGAGCCTGAGCATGTTTTAAGTGCGATGCTCAATCAAAAAGAGGGATCGGTCTTACCCCTATTTCGTCAATGCCGAGCGAATATCCCTCTTTTAAATCAGAAAGTTAATGAGGCCATTAATAAGTTTCCAAAGATCTCTGGAAGCAATGATATCCATATTAGTCAGAATCTACAGCGTGTTTTAGTAGCTGCAGAGAAAGAGATGCATCGCCGCGGTGATGGTTATCTCTCTTCAGAAGTCTTTATCCTAGGAATTTTGGATGAAAAGAAAGGACTTGCTGAGATCTTAAAAGATTCTGGTGTAACTAAAGAGTTGCTCAATCGAGCAATCGACTCTATTCGTGGAGGTGAAACAGTGCAAGATCCTAATGCAGAAGAGAAGCGTGAAGCACTTAGTAAATATACTGTTGATTTAACTGAGCGTGCGGAGCTTGGTAAACTCGATCCTGTGATTGGACGAGATGATGAGATTCGACGCGCGATTCAAGTTTTGTCACGCCGTACTAAAAATAACCCCGTATTGATTGGGGAGCCCGGTGTCGGTAAAACAGCGATTGTAGAAGGACTTGCTCAACGTATTGTTAATGGGGAAGTGCCGGAAGGATTGAAAGGTAAACGTGTTCTTTCACTCGATTTAGGGGCATTAATCGCCGGTGCAAAATTCCGTGGTGAATTTGAAGAGCGTCTTAAAGCCGTATTAGGAGAGCTTGAGAAGGCAGAAGGTCAAGTGATTCTCTTTATCGATGAGATTCATATGATGGTGGGTGCCGGAAAAACAGATGGTGCTATGGATGCCGGTAACTTACTTAAACCTGCACTTTCTCGTGGAGAACTTCACTGTATCGGTGCGACAACGCTTAATGAGTATCGAGAGTATATTGAAAAAGATGCGGCTCTTGAGCGTCGTTTCCAACAGGTATTGGTAGAAGAGCCTACGGTAGAAGATACGATTGCGATTTTGCGTGGATTAAAAGAGCGTTATGAGATCCATCACGGGGTCGAAATTACGGATCCGGCGATTGTTGCCGCAGCAACCTTATCACATCGTTATATTACCGATCGACAATTACCGGATAAGGCGATCGATTTGATCGATGAGGCAGGAAGCCAAATTCGGATGGAGATCGACTCTAAGCCAGAAGCGATGGATAAACTTGATCGTCGTATTATTCAATTAAAAATTGAACGTGAAGCGATTAAGAAAGAGACCGATGATGCATCGAAAAAGCGTCTTGAGACACTGGAAGCTGAACTTTCTAAACTTGAGAAAGAGTATGCAGATCTTGAAGAGGTTTGGAAAATCGAAAAGAGCCTTATGCAGGGTGCAACCTCTCTGAAAGAGGATCTTGATCAGGCGCGTATTGAGCTTGAAGCGGCGAAACGTAGTGGTGATCTTGCGAAGATGAGTGAGCTTCAATATGGCAAGATTCCTGAGCTTGAGCGTCAATTGAAAGAGTCACAAGAAGCAGAAAATCATGAAGAGCGTGAGCATCGACTAGTTAGAACAAAAGTGACAGCGAATGAGATTGCGGATGTGGTCTCTAAATGGACAGGTATCCCGGTCAGTCGCATGATGGAAGGGGAGCGTGAGAAACTACTTCGTATGGAAGAGGTGCTCGGTGAAAATGTGATCGGCCAGAAAGAGGCGATTACTGCGGTATCAGATGCGGTTCGTCGTTCTCGTGCAGGATTATCTGATCCTAATCGTCCGATCGGTTCCTTCCTCTTCTTAGGACCTACAGGTGTTGGTAAGACAGAGTTAACGAAGACATTAGCAACCTTCCTCTTTGATGATGAGAATGCAATGCTCCGTTTAGATATGTCGGAATTTATGGAGAAACATTCCGTGGCGCGCCTTATTGGTGCTCCTCCAGGATATGTTGGCTATGAAGAGGGCGGTTACTTAACGGAAGCGGTTCGTCGTCGCCCCTATTCAGTGATTTTGCTCGATGAGGTTGAAAAAGCACATCCCGATGTCTTCAATATCTTGTTACAAGTATTAGATGATGGTCGCTTAACAGATGGTCAAGGCCGTACGGTAGATTTCAAAAATACGGTCATTATCATGACTTCGAACTTAGGTTCACACTTGATTCAAGAGCAGGCAGCTCGCTTGAGTGATTTAAGTGAGAAGGATCAATATCTCGCTATGCGTGAATCGGTGATGGAGGTTGTTGGTCAACATTTCCGTCCGGAGTTTATCAACCGTATTGATGATATTGTTGTCTTCCACCCACTTGGTAAAGAGCATATTCGTGAGATTGCGAAATTACAGGTGAATCGTGTGGTTAAACGTCTCCTTGAGCATGATGTGATGTTAAGTGTCACAGAGGAAGGGCTCGATAAATTAGGGGAGATTGGTTACGATCCTGTTTTCGGTGCAAGACCTTTGAAACGTGCGATCCAAACTCATTTAGAGAACCCTTTAGCAAAAGCATTCTTACGTGGTGAGTTTAAAGCGGGAGATAGTGTCATCATCGATGGTGATCTCAATATGGATGTGATTGATGCTGAAATTGAAGTTCTCTAATGAGATCGCGTAATCAATCTGTGACTGAAATGAGATCAGGCTGATCTGAATCTTGATTTTAGTAGAAAAGAATAAAGGCTGGTAGAGAATTCTCTATCAGCCTTTTTGTATCAATTATCTATTAGTCATCGTTAATTGCCTCATCATTAATCGTCGTTAATCATTATTAGTTGCTATTAGTTGCTATTAAGTTTTGCGCTACTTTTCCATCAGTTTTTATTGGTTTTACTGTTGATTATCATTTCCCATGATTGAATGGGTCAACTAAAAGAGAGAAGGAGTCATTGGGATGGGGCCAGACTTTAACCGATAATTGCGTAGAGGAAAGTGGTGCGAATCGAAGTCGAGCGAGCGGATCTCATCTTGATTGACTCGGTTATTAAAACGAGAACTATATGCCGCTTCTTGAGTATCGGTAGTGGTGAGTGCCCGTGCAATAGGATTTGTAACGATACCAATCGCCAGCAGAGAGCTGATCTGTAGAAAGTGTCGGCGTGAAGAGTGAAATGGCTTTTGCTCCATTATTAAATCTCCCTAGAATGATGTCATTAATGCATTATTTTTTTATTGTAGCTTACTTCTGCGTAAAGATGCGTCAATTAATAGAGATCTGGGTTTTGAGGATTGAGGGAGAATTCTGTCACTTTTAGGTAAAGCCGTTATAATCGTAGTTTCTACATTACGATGCCGGCGATCTCGATCACTCTTTCATAGACTCGTTAGATTCAATAGATTTTATATATTTATTTTATAGGTTTAAGGAATCGCGAGGTTTAAGGGAGAGGGGGAGAGCAGTGATGGAGATAACTATCTAAATGATTGAAAAATAGAGGAGATTATTATGGCGCGAAAGAGTGCAAAAGTTTATCGAGTCAGTTGCCAAGTTAGAGAGAATTATCAGGTTGAAATTGAGGCGCGTGAGCATCTTGTTATTGCTGATGAACCCAAACCTTATGGTGATAATGAGGGCATGACGCCGGTAGAGCTCCTTCTAGGAGCTTTAGGTGCTTGTAAGACAATGGTCTTCAAAGCCTATGCTACCCAAAAAAATATTCCTTATAAAGAGTGTTTGATTGAAGTTGAAGGCGATTTTGATTCCGCCGGCTATATGGGAGATCCCACTGTGCCAATAGGTTTTAGTGAGATAAGAACCCGCTACCATCTTACCTCTTCAGCCGATAAGGCTCTTATCGATGCCGCAATAGCGCATGTGGAGAGTCACTGTCCTGTTGCCGCAACGATCGATGTGGCGCCGAAAAAAGAGATTATAGTTAATGTAGTCAATTTATGTAAAGTTTAGTTAGCGGAATATTTTTCGTTTTTAAACTTGTTATATATTGTATGCAACTTATTGAAAAATATAAAAGTAGTTAAAGATTTTTCTTAATATTGATTTTAAAGCGCAAGAGATATTGGGGAAAAAATATAACTGAAATTAGGGTAAATGGTTGTTTTATCGGGAGAGTCAAAGACGCATGTTGATTTTTAATATTGCCCATCACTGATCTACTTTTCACTGACAGATTATAAATAGAAATTGAGCTCCCATTAAAATCACCACTTAAAGTTAATATGACAAGAGCTTAAATAAGATTAAGAAGTTAATCAGAATGATTAAAAATAAATTTGATAAATATGCTTCATTTATAAAAATTTACATATTTTTATTTATTATAGACACTCATATAATTAATATTCCATAGACTGTTAGTAAGAATTATAACGTTTATAAGAAAGAGTGGTGGGGGCTTAATGTTCAAAGAACAATTTTATTTTTTGCTAGATGCCAATGTCTGGTTTTGCCTATTAATACCCATTTATGTTATTGTTGCGCTCTATTTTATCTATCGCATTGGTCTATTTCGATTTCACTACTTTAAAGAGATTAAGCAACTCCTCTTTGAAAAACGAAGAAATAATAGTGGCATTACCCCTTTTCAGTCTTTTAGTTTGAGTATGGGGAATAGGATAGGGATTGGGAATATTGTTGGTGTTTCGCTTGCTATTAGTCTTGGAGGACCTGGGGCTGTTTTTTGGATGTGGGTTTTTGCCTTCTTAGGAATGTTTTTGGCATTTGCTGAGGCCGTTTTAGCTCAACTCTATAAATCTAAGGATCGAGGTCTTTATCGTGGGGGGCCTGCTTATTATATCTGCAAAGGTTTAAAGATGCCTAAAGTAGGGGCCCTCTATGCGATCATATTTATAGCTCTTTTTATTGTCATCTTTAATGGGATTCATTCGAATATTTTAGTCTCGTTAGTCCATAGTACATATAGTGAAGCGATGGGAGAAAAAATTCTGTGGTTAATATTGATTGTTATTTTAGTAACTATTATTGGTAATGTTCGTTGGCTTACTCATATTGCTACGCTGATGGTTTCCGCAACCCTTTTCCTTTATATTACAATTATTTTAGCGATTGTTTTTTTCAATATTCAAGAGTTGCCTACACTGTTTTGGTCAATTATTAAGAGTGCTTTCGGTTTTCAGGAGGCGGTAGGTGGAGGGATAGGAGTCGCTATTGTTGAGGGTATTAAGAAGGGAAGTATATCTCATGAAGCAGGAATTGGTAGCACTGCCTCGGCAGCGGCAACGGCGAATACGAGCCATCCTGTTAAGCAAGGATTATTACAGAGCTTTGGGGTTTTTATTGATAGTTTTGTTATCGGTGGACTTTCAGCTTTTATTATTCTCTCTTCTGGTCTCTATAGTCCTAATGTGGCGAATGGAATTCTTTTGATGCAGGCTTCATTAGGGCTATCCTTAGGTTTATTTGCTCCTTATATTTTTTCACTTATTTTGATTCTCTTTGCCTTAACATCGATCATTAGTGGTTTTTATTATGGAATGGTTAATGTTCTCTATTTTAAAAATTGCAAATGGGTAGAACATCTTTATAAACTTTTTTTTATCATAGTAATATTAACGAGTTATTTTATTGATATGGGTGCTTTAATTGCGATTACGATGATATTTATTTCTTCTTTAACGGTACTTAATAGTATTGTAATTTTTTCTTTACGACACGTGGTTACTGCGTTATGGAATCATTATGTAGAGCAGAAGAGGCTAGGTTTTGATCCTCAATTTTATGCAACAGATATCCCTTGGCTTGGTGAGCTTGAGTGTTGGCAGCATGATGATTTAGAAACTCAATTTCAAGAAGATGCTTATTTTCGAGTGATGCCACCATCGAAGGATTCTGGGTAGAACTCTATATATTTCCCTTTTAGATATAAGAAGTTAATGAGCTATGGGAAGTTCACTTGTATGTCTTAGAGATCACGAGCATGCAAGGGGAGATCACCTCTGTATACTGCTATAAATTAGTATCGGTAAGGGGTGATCTTCTTATTTTTGAAAATTTCACCTAGATTTTTTTGATTACGACATCAGGTTTTATAATAATTTTTCGCTCTCTATAGAGCGCCCCTAATGCGCGTTTAAAGGCTGATTTACTGACCCCTAAAATTTTATGGATTTCATCCGGTGAGCTCTTATCACTAATTGGTAAGGTTCCGCCATACTCACTCAATCTCCGCATAATCATCTCTTCTAAAGATTCTCGCGCCTCAGGTGTATTGATAATAGCCTGTTCTGCAATATCGAGCTTTCCATCCTCTCGGATATGTTTTACAAAGCCCTCAATCTCATCGCCAATTTCAAGATCGCTCTTCACATCGCTATGGTAGATTAGGCCCCAAAATGTGTGATCGACAATTACCTTTACCCCTAAATCAGTCATGCTTTCCACAAGCAGCGCGACAGGATTCCCAACCTCATAATGATGGGGTTTTTGATCTAAAAATTTCTCAAGTTTCATGCTTGCGGTGATACGGCCAGATACCTCATCAATATAGGTGTAGACAATGACAAAATCCCCAGCATGAACGGTACCCACTTCCTCGCTAAAAGGGAGCAGTAGATCTTTAGGTAATCCCCAATCGAGGAAAATACCGATATCGTTGATCTCGACCACTTGAAGATCTGCAAAGCGCCCAACAGTGGTATAAGGTTTTTGGGGGGTGGCAATAGCGTGGCCATGATTATCAAGATAGACAAAAAGGTCGAGCCATTTACCCACCTGAGTAGGTTGGTCTTTGGGGATATCTCGGTGTGGTAGAAGAACATCACCCTCTAAGATCAATCCTAATTTATTCTTTTCGATGATAGTTAAACGATTCATCTGCCCAATGATAGGGCTGTTTGTACTGTTATAAGACATAAGGCCTTTTGATGATTAATTGATACATTGTAGCGCTCAGTGATGCTACTTTTTAAAACAGTGAATATCTTTGATCTCTATAAAGATCGAAAAGAGATTCTCTAATAGGCTCTATTATAAGCATATGAAAAAAAATAGTGATTGAAAGCTATCGAAGAGGCGAAAATTTTTGTATTAAGAGTTCTAAAAATATTTATTGGGACTGCTTTTTTGCAATGGCAGTTGCCGCACAGACGGCTGATCCCCACGCCCATTGAAAATTATAACCTCCGAGCCAACCGACAACATCAACAACTTCACCTATAAAGTAGAGGTTCTCCACTAATCGGCTCTCCATGCTTTTAGGGTTAAGTTCTTTGGTATTGACGCCTCCTCTAGTTGCTTCTGCCGTTTTGTGTCCATCGGTGCCACTAGGTGTAATAGACCATGCATTGAGCGATGCCCCTAAGGTTTCTAAAATTTTATGAGGGATTTCAGGAAGTGGGGTTGTTAGATAGCTTTGGAAGGGTGCTTTTTGTAACCAAAATTGAATAAATCGCTTAGGTAATGCTGGAATCAATTCAGTGATGGCGCGTTCTAGTTGATATTTAGCACGCTGTTTAAGATCTAACAACGCTTGAGTAAGATCGATATTGGGCGCAAAATTGATAGTGATTGCTCTTCCAGGTTGCCAATAACTTGAGATCTGTAAAATACCGGGACCAGAGAGTCCTTTGTGGCGAAAAAGAAGGTCCTCTTCAAAGGTGATACGATCTTTTGCTCTTTTCCCTGATTGTGTGGAGATCTCAACAGGCATCGAAATGCCGGCAAGTGTTCTATATTCTTCAGCTTCCCAAAAATCAAAATGGAGCGCTACTAGTGCCGGACGTGTTGGAATAATAGAGTGCCCGAACGATTTTGCAATGCGATAGCCAAAATCGGTAGCGCCTATTTTAGGAATCGCTAGCCCTCCTGTTGCAATAATGATGGAGGATGCTGTCAATAAGCCCTCTGAGCTCTCTACTTGGAATCTGTCAGCTGATTTTGTAATAGTATCCACTCGGCATCCCTTTCGTAGTTCAACCGCTGCTTCTTTACACTCATTAAGAAGCATATTGATAATATCTTTTGAGGAGGCCCCTAGTTCACGGTCACAGAAGAGTTGTCCTCGATGTTTTTCGGTATAAGGGATCTGGTAGCGTTCAACAAGCGCGATAAAGTCCTGGGCGGTAAAGTTAGAGAGCGCATAGCGCACAAACTTAGGATTTTCTGAAACATAATAGGGGGCGGCATCGAAGCCATCGATATGGGTATTAGTAAAATTACAAAAGCCGCCTCCGGCGATACGAATCTTCTCCCCAATCTTTGTGGCATGATCTAAAAGAAGGACAGAGAGTCCTGCTTTACCGGCATAACTTGCAGCCATCATCCCGGCAGCGCCAGCACCGACAATGATGAGATCGAAATGTGAGGGGAATGGTTTCATAGTCTACTATTACCTATCTTAATTTTGTAGAAGTGATTGAAGAGAAGGGCTGAAGGGGAGCAATTATAAGCGATCGAAATAGACTATAGAATCGATTTTAAATATATTTCAGAATGCATCATTCTTGCGCCAAGTGCTTCCGCTTGTTGGTAAATTTTAGCAGAGGCCTGATTATTTGGAATAATATTGGACATGCAATCGGTTAAAATGATCAGCTTCTCCATGATTTGAGGTGCATTTTTTAGGAGGTCGGCAATTGTATTGGCAACACAGAAATCCATTGCTTCACCCACAATCACAATCTCATCAAATATTGCAAATCGGTTTAAGAGCTGTTGATCTAGGCAAGTAGCCGGATGAGATTGAAATTCAACCGCCGCTTTGAGAATACTATAATGTTCTGTGAAGGGGTTACTCCCCTTATTGTAGAGCTCAAAGTTTCTTCCTGCTCTGTGGGACCATTGGGAGAGCGCTTGATAGAGGGGATCAGGTAGCGCCCAACCATCTGTACCGATAAGGCAATGGGGTGGCCAGATGGTGCATTGATAGTCGGCAGATTGAAGCGTTTTTAGATAGTGTAATGCCTGCTTAGGATAATATTGTGGAATCCAATATTTTTGTACCACATCCTCATAGGTAATTGTGGTGAAGGGTGCCGGCATATCGCCCGCCTCATTGCGCCAAAATGTGGGATGAGCAATATGGAGCGGATAGTGAGAATCCATGCTGATAATGATCTCGGTAAAATACTCTCCTGCTGTCTCAATTAGGTGAATAATCTTCTTTAGATCCTCCTCTGCTCCCGCTACAGCGAGTTTTCCCTCAGGGTGGCAAAAGTCATTCTGTAGATCGATCCCAAGAAGTAGGCGCTGCCCACTCTCTCTGCGCTCTAATCCGTTATCTCCTTGATTCATGAATATCTCCTTACTATTTTGATTGATTATTTTATGGCTCATAGACACATAGACTCATAGCTTTCTAGGCTCATAGTAGGGCTCATTTTATTATCTTCTCCATAAATGAGTTCCTATTTTTTTTATGTCATAGATCCCCTTGAATCATCTCCATTTTTTATGGCGTTTTGGGAGGAATCTATTTTTATCATCAGAGATTTCAGGGGTTTGATACACTGCTGATAATCTCGCTCGAACGGCACATTATTCTCTATGCGTCTCGCTCTTAATCTCTAATATTACAGTATCTATCATAGTTATTATGGCAATATTCTTGAAAGGGCTCGATCGTTCCGGCTTTATTGATGACTTTGTAGAGGCATGTAGAGGCATGTAGAGCGAGTTGAAGAGGAGATGGCCAAAGTATCATGATCAAAGTATCAGTTAAAATAATCAGTTAATAAATAGTTAATCATTAATTAACAATCAATCAATAACTTATGAAAGATAAAGTGGGGAACATATGGCAGGAGAACTATTCCTGATTTTAATGTTAGTGGCGATGGTCGCAGGATTTATCGATGCAATCGCCGGTGGGGGTGGTCTGATTACACTACCGGCACTACTATTAGCAGGCTTATCGCCGGTACAAGCATTGGCGACCAATAAATTACAATCATCTGCCGGCTCCTTTTCGGCAACATTTGCCTTTTTTCGTCAAGGTTTAATTCAGTGGCATCACTCTAAGTGGGTCTTCTTTCTGGCTTTGACTGGCGGCATGATAGGTGCGCTTTTAGCAACACGATTGCCGGCCACTTTTTTACAGATCGTTGTTCCATTACTGCTACTTTCTGTGGCGATCTATTTTCTCTTCTCTCCTAATCTAGATGGGCGTGAGCGAAGAGCAAAGATCTCAAGAACACTCTTTCTCTTAACGATAGTTCCCTTAATCGGCTTTTATGACGGGATCTTTGGTCCGGGAACAGGTTCATTTTTTATGGTGGCATTTGTGCTTCTTCTCGGCTCGACACTAGTTAATGCGATTGCAGAGACAAAGCTTGCTAATTTCGCTTCTAATATTGGTTCACTCCTTATCTTTGCTTTTTCAGGAGAGATGCAGGTTCTATTAGGACTACTGATGGCGCTAGGGGCTTTTATCGGTGCGCAATTGGGGGCGCTATTTGCCGTTAAATATGGAGGTAAGGTGATACGTCCTCTCTTAATTGTGATGAGTGTTGCCATGGCGATCAAACTTCTTTTGGAACCCAATAATCCCCTCTCTTTGTGGGTTCTCTCTTTTTGGGGATAGCTGTTGAGCCTCCTCGCGTTGCTTGCATTTTTAGAAGAAAGAGAGTAATTATGAAGGAGTTACCGATCAATATGAAAAGATGCTTCATATGAAAAGTGAGGCGACAAGAAGTTACAATCTTTTTGCAGCGACAATATTCTTACGGTGACAGATTTTAAAAAATAATAATGATAAATAGGTGCCGAAATAGGGTGTCATACTAACCAGGAGAAGCGATAGCGGCAGAGTGATGAGCTCGCTACTATCAATAAAGGAGAAAGCATGAGGAAGAAATATCTATTAACACGCCTTTCATTAGGCGTCAAAAGAGCCGTAGCCGCGATTACTGTTGGTGGTGCGCTACTTTTAGGAACGGCGCAAGCCTCCACATTAGTCTACTGTTCAGAAGCTTCACCGGAGACTTTTAACCCCCAATTAGCATCATCAGGGACCACCTTTGATGCAAGTGGTATTCCACTCTATAACCGATTAACCGAGTTTGTCTTAGGCACTACAGAACTCGAACCAGGTTTAGCAGAATCCTGGGATGTGAGTGAAGATGGCAAAGAGTATACATTCCATCTCCGAAAAGGAGTCAAATTTCATAGTAATAAGGACTTTAAACCAACTCGGGACTTTAATGCCGATGATGTGATCTTCACTTTTGAAAGACAGATGAATCCTGAACATCCCTATCATAATATTTCGAGTCGTCAATTTGAGTATTTTGAATCGATGGGATTCCCTGAGTTGATAGAATCGGTCGAGAAGGTTGATGATCATACCGTTAAAATCACATTAACCTCGCCAGAATCCCCATTTTTAGCGAACTTAGCGATGGCGTTTGCCTCTATTCTCTCTGCTGAATATGGTGAAGTACTCTTAGAAAAAGGTAAGCCAGAAGAGATTGATCTTAAACCGATCGGAACCGGTCCTTTCCAATTGAGAGCTTATGAGCAAGATTCTCGGATTCTCTTTACTAAATTTAAGGATTATTTTGGTGAGCCGGCAAAATTAGATCGCCTGATCTTCTCTATTACACCAGATGCCTCGGTCCGTTTTGCCAAATTGCAAAAGGGTGAGTGTCATGTGATGCCTTATCCTAACCTTGCTGATTTAGAGAAGATGCGTGCGAATTCTGATATCGATGTGAAGGAGTTGACAGGACTCAATATCGGCTATCTTGCCTTCAATATGGAAAAGCCTCCATTAGATAAATTAGAAGTACGAAAAGCATTGAGTATGGCGGTTAATAAAGCCGATATTATCGATGCGATATTCCAAGGTAATGGGGAGGCGGCGAAGAACTTTATTCCGCCAACGATGTGGGGTTATAACGATGAGATTGTCGATGATGAGTATGATCCAGAGGCAGCAAAAGCCCTACTTGCAGAAGCGGGTGTTCCAGAGGGTTTTGAAGTCTCTCTCTGGGCGATGCCGGTACAGCGTCCTTATAACCCTAATGCTCGTAGAATGGCAGAGATGATTCAATCTGACTGGGAGAAGATCGGTGTTAAAGCTAATATCGTCACCTATGAGTGGGGTGAGTATTTAACGCGTCTTCGTAATGGTGAGCATGATACAGCACTTATGGGCTGGACGGGAGATAATGGGGATCCTGACAACTTCTTCTCAGTTCTTTTAAGTTGTGTGGCCGCAGAGGCAGGATCAAACTACTCTAACTGGTGTAATAGTGAGTTTGATGAGATCTTAGCAGAAGCAAAAGCAGCGACTGATCATGATCAGCGTGTTGCACTCTATAAAAAAGCGCAAGAGATCCAACATCGTGAACAACCTGTGCTCAATATTGCCCACTCTACTGTCTATATGCCGGTGAGAAAAGAGGTGGTCAATTATGTTATCGATCCATTAGGAACGCACAACTTCAACCAAGTTGATATTGAGGATTAAATTTAGATAGCGTTGCGATAGCTTAATTTTGGTTCCTCTTATCAATCTCTTTTAAAGAGGGATCTTCATCATTGAAGATTTTATATTGGCGACCTAATCCTTAAATAAGTATAGAGGTAGGAGCGCTATGGGTTTTAACCTAAGCGCTCCTTTTTATCTCTATCTTGATGAGTGCGACTAGCTTGTTAGCTAATCCACTAGTTAATATTAGTTAGCTAGATCACTCAATCAATAAGAATGGTGCTCTAGGCGTCTTGGGTTAACCGATGAATCGCTATCGCATTTCCTCAATCTTTTCCAGAGATAGGATGCAACATGATTCAATTTTTCTTTCGCCGATTGGGGATGATTATCCCCACCTTTATCGGTATCACACTATTAACCTTTATCTTTATTCATCTGATACCGGGCGATCCCATTTTGCTCTTTGCCGGCGAGCGCGGTATTACTCCGGAGCGCTATGCTGAGTTGCGTGCGCAATTTGGTTATGATCAACCCTATATCGTGCAATATTGGAACTATCTTAAAGGATTGTTTCATGGCGATTTAGGGAACTCTCTGGTGACTCAGCGCGCGGTCTGGTCAGAATTTGTCCCCCGTTTTAAAGCAACATTAGAACTTGCAACTTGTGCGATGATTTTTGCGGTTGTGGTGGGGGTTCCTGTCGGCGTGATCGCCGCGGTGAAGCGCGGATCGATTTTCGATCATGCGGCTGTTGGGATCTCTTTAACAGGATATTCAATGCCCATTTTTTGGTGGGGCATGATGTTGATTATGCTGGTCTCTGTCAATCTCGATCTAACGCCGGTTTCCGGCCGGATTAGCGATATGGTCTTTCTTGATGATAGTGAGCCATTAACAGGTTTTATGTTGATCGATACCTTCTTCTTTGGGGAAGAGGGAGATTTCTGGGATGCGCTTCATCATATGATTCTTCCTGCCATTGTTTTAGGAACGATTCCATTAGCCGTGATTGTTCGGATGACGCGCTCCTCAATGCTCGAAGTTTTGAGTGAAGATTATATTTTAACCGCTAGAGCGAAGGGGTTAGGGCGGATGCGGATTATTTTGATTCACGCCTTGCGAAATGCACTCATTCCCGTTGTTACGGTGATTGGCTTACAGGTGGGAACAATGTTGGGTGGTGCGATTTTAACAGAGACAATCTTCTCTTGGCCGGGAGTTGGTCGCTGGCTGATCGAATCACTACAGCGTCGTGATTATCCTGTTGTTCAAGGTGGTGTTCTCCTCGTTGCTTCGCTCATTATTTTAGTCAACTTTATTGTTGATCTACTCTATGGCGTTGTTAACCCTCGTATTAGACATCAATAAGGAGAGTAAGATGGCTAAACATCATGATCGAGATTTAAATGTCATTTTAGAAGAGGGCGAAGCAACTTTAGAGGCGGATCGTCCTCCTGCGGAAGAACTTCTCTTTGCGCGTAAACCTGAGACCCCTCTTCGACAATTTTGGTTCTATTTCAGTCGAAATAGAGGCGCATTGCTAGGGCTGATCTTTATCCTTTTTATTATTTTTGTCGCTATTTTTGCTCAATATATTGCACCTCATGATCCGACAGAACAGTTTCGGGGCTCTTTCCTAAAGCCACCTGTCTGGATGGAGGGAGGTTCTTGGCAGTTTATCTTAGGAACGGATGATGTTGGACGCGATATTTTAAGCCGATTGATCTTTGGTGCGCGTCTCTCATTATTAGTGGGTGTTGTCGTTGTGCTTCTTTCGCTACTGCTAGGTATCTCTTTAGGGCTTCTTGCCGGTTATTTTGGTGGTACTGTTGAAGCGATCATTATGCGTATTGTCGATATTATGTTAGCTCTACCGAGTCTTCTTTTAGCACTTGTTCTAGTGGCTATCTTTGGTCCATCGATTGTTAATGCCTCTATTGCCCTCGCTTTTGTGGCGCTACCTCACTATATAAGACTTACAAGAGCGACTGCTTTAGGCGAGATGGAGAAAGATTATGTGATTGCCTCTCAAGTTGCCGGAGCGGGGCATCTTCGGCAGATGTTTATTAATGTGTTGCCCAACTGTTTAGCACCTCTTATTGTGCAAGCAACATTGGGTTTTTCTAATGCGATCTTAGATATGGCGGCACTGGGATTTTTAGGAATGGGGGCTCAGCCACCAACTCCGGAGTGGGGGACCATGCTCTCTGATGTCTTGCAATATGCGCAATCTGCGTGGTGGGTTGTCGCTTTTCCTGGAATTGCGATCTTATTGACCGTTCTCGCCTTCAATCTGATGGGTGATGGTTTGCGAGATGCATTAGATCCAAAGTTGAAGGTGTAAGGGGGCAGAGATGAGATTATTAGAAGTAAAAGGCTTAACGGTTGAATTTGGAGAGAAAGGAGATCGTTTTCGTGCGGTTGACCGAATCAGTTATAGCGTTGATCAGGGGGAAGTGGTTGGTATTGTCGGAGAGTCCGGATCCGGTAAATCTGTAAGTTCTCTTGCCATTATGGGATTGATCGACTTTCCCGGCATCGTTTCGGCAGAGGCCCTCTCTTTTGATGGTAAAGATCTACAAAAGATGAAAAGGCGGGAGCGACAAAAGATCTTAGGGGATGATGTAGCGATGATCTTTCAAGATCCGATGACCTCGCTCAACCCCTCTTTTACCGTAGGGTATCAAATTATGGAGACCTTAAAAGTCCATCAAGGTGGGAGGAAAAGGGAGCGTAAAGCGCGGGCTTTAGAGTTATTGACGTTGGTGGGGATTCCTGATGCCGCCAATCGTTTTAATCTCTATCCTCATCAATTATCGGGGGGGATGAGTCAACGGGTGATGATTGCGATCGCCATTGCTTGTAATCCTAAATTGTTGATTGCTGATGAGCCGACTACAGCGCTTGATGTCACGATTCAAGGACAGATCATCTCACTTCTGCTTCAATTGCAAAAAGAGCAGCAGATGGCGCTTCTACTGATTACCCATGATTTGGCATTAGTTGCGGAATCGGCGGATAAGATTATTGTGATGTATGCCGGACAAATTGTTGAGATTGCGCCTGCCACACAACTTTTTCAAACGCCACTTCATCCTTATACCGAAGCACTCCTTCGCTCTTTGCCGGAGTTTTCTCAAGGTGCTTCCCGCTTACAATCACTACCTGGAGTTGTGCCGGGGCGTTATGATCGGCCTCAAGGTTGCCTTCTCAACCCTCGCTGTAGTTATTGTCAAGAGATCTGCCGGCAACAGGAGCCCCCTTTACTGCAGAGAGAGGATCGTTTTGTGAAATGCCATTTTCCTTTGGTTAAAAAACAGATAGTCATGTCCGAGAGCGACGAAGAATCCTTATCAGGAGGAGCTTATGAGTAGTCAGGAAGAGAGAAGTGGTGTTAAGAAAGCGCCTCTTTTAGTCGCGGAGGAATTAACGAAATATTATGCTGTCAGCCGAGGCTTATTTCGTGAAAAGGGGGAGGTGAAGGCTTTAAATGGCATCTCCTTTGAGCTTGAAGCGGGTAAGACATTGGCGGTTGTGGGTGAATCGGGGTGTGGGAAGTCGACCCTTGCTAAAGTATTAACAATGATTGAGCCCCCCACAAGTGGTGAGTTGCGTTATCGGGGAGATTCTCTTCTCCTTTCTGCACCAGAGACGGCCGCTTTGCGACGCCAGAAGATTCAGATTATCTTTCAAAACCCTTATGGTTCCCTCAATCCGCGAAAGAAGATCGGCACGATTTTAGAAGAGCCTCTCAAGATTAATAGTGATCTCAGTCGGGGAGAGCGCAAAGAGCGGGTCTTAGCGATGATGGAGAAGGTAGGCCTTCGTCCTGAGTTTTATGATCGTTATCCCCATATGTTCTCGGGAGGACAACGACAAAGGATTGCGATTGCTCGAGGTTTAATGCTCAATCCCGATATTGTGATTGCTGATGAGCCGGTCTCAGCACTTGATGTCTCTGTTCAAGCACAAGTTCTCAATTTAATGATGGATCTTCAGGAGGAGTTAGGGCTCTCTTATCTCTTTATCTCACATGACCTCTCTGTTGTGGAGCATATTGCCGATGATGTGATGGTGATGTATCTCGGTAAAGCGGTGGAGAAAGCGAGTAAAAAAGCGCTATTTTTAGATCCTATGCATCCCTATACTGAAGCACTCCTATCGGCAACCCCAAGATTGAATGATCAAAACCGGCGAGAGAAGATCACCTTAACAGGTGAATTGCCGAGCCCACTCAATCCGCCACAAGGTTGTGCATTTCATACTCGCTGTCCTAAAGCATTTGAGAAGTGCTATCACTCTCAGCCGGAGATCAAGGTCTATCACGATAGAGGTGGTGAGCCTCATGAAGTTGCTTGTTTTCTCCTCGATGAGATTGAGTCACTCGATGCTCGTGATAAGAGAGGGGAAGATTAATGGGTATCAGAAAAGGTTTTATTTGATGTTCTATGAGACTTAACCTATCTGATCTATTCTCTAATCTGTACACTCACTGCAGTGAGTGTAATCAGTGTAAGAAGATGGGAGCTATGATCGACAGCCCCATCTTTTTTATGATTTCCCCTGGTTTTCTGATCTTTTCTAATCTTTACTGATGATCAAAGAGATATCAGTCATTATGGAAAATATTTTTCAAAAAGGTCTGTGCCCGTTCGCTAGGTGTTCCTTCAAAGAAAGCTTCTTTTGAGAGATCATCATAGATCTCCCCCTCATCGATAAAGATAATTCGATCCGCTACTTGTCGGGCAAATCCCATTTCGTGGGTGACACACATCATTGTCATCCCTTCTTGAGCGAGCTCTGTCATAACAGCAAGTACTTCATGAATCATTTCAGGATCGAGTGCTGAGGTCGGTTCATCAAAGAGCATCACCACAGGATCCATGGCAAGCGCTCTTGCGATAGCAACACGCTGCTGTTGTCCGCCAGAGAGTTGTGTGGGATATTTTCCGAGGTGTTTACTTAATCCAACCCGATCTAATAATCCTAGCGCTTTTGCATGAGCACTCTCTTTATCACGTTTTAGAACCTTCATCTGTGCAAGCATAAGATTTTTTTCAATAGACATATTGGGAAAGAGCTCAAAATGTTGAAAGACCATTCCTACCTCAGCTCGAACTCTATTAATATTGGTTTTAGGATCTGCTAATGAATGCCCATTGATAATAATATCCCCCTCTTGGAAAGGCTCTAAACCATTTGCACATTGAATTAAGGTTGATTTCCCAGAACCAGAAGGGCCACAAACCACGACGACTTCCTTCTCTTTAATTTCAGTGGAGCAGTTTTTCAGTACTTGGAAATTGCCATAAAATTTACTGACATTCTGATATTGAATCATAAGGTGCCTCTTCTCTTTTGTAAGGTTCGAACGAGATAAGATAGTGAAAAGCAGATGATAAAGTAGATAAAGCCGGCAAAAAGAATCATCTCCATTTTTGCATTATTGTTATAGCCGATAATATCTGTAGTTCTGAAGAAATCATTAAGGCTCATAATATAGACCAGGGAAGTATCCTGAAAAAGAATAATACCTTGCGTTAGAAGTAGGGGGATCATATTGCGAAGCGCTTGTGGCAAAATGACATGATAGATTGCTTGTCCTCTTGTCATCCCGAGAGCTAAGGCTGCGCTCATCTGTTGCCGGCGTACACTCTTAAATCCTGCGCGAATAATCTCAGAATAGTAAGCGGCCTCAAATAGAGAAAATGCGACGATCGCCCAAAAGAGCCGTACTCCCGTACTGTTACCTAAGCCTAAATATTGTTGTAAAGTTGGACCAATTGCGAGGTAGAACCACATTAACACCATAATGAGTGGGATTGAACGAAAGAGATTGACATAACCCGTTGCAATCCAAGCGATCGGCTTAGGACCGTAGAGCCGTAAAACGGCAAGCACAATTCCCCAAAGGATCCCAACAACGATGGCAATGCCGGTAATTTGTAAGCTAACGGCCATCCCTTGTAATAGAAACTGATAGTTTTCACCAATAATAGAGAAGAGGCTAGAAAAAGAGAATTGACCCATTTTAAGCTCCTTCTTTCAGTGAGGGAAGTTGTGTCCATCGCTCGATCAACTTCATAATGAACATTAAGGTGACATTGATGATGATATATGCAATCGTCACAAGGAAAAATGATTCGTAAGCTTTCGCTGTATAATCGTTGATCTGTGCCGCTTGCCGGGTTAGCTCTGCAAGACCAATGGTCTGTAGTACGGAGGAGTTTTTAAAGATATTAAGAAGCTCGGAGGTCATCGGCGGTAAGATGATTCTCAGTGCTTGGGGTAAGATGACGTAACGATAAGCTTGCGGAAGCGTTAAACCAGTGGCAAGAGCAGCTCTGAGTTGGCCTCCTGCTAATGATTCGATACTTGATCGAACCTGTTCTGCAATTCGTGCAGAGGTAAATAGACCTAAACATAAGATCCCCGCAGTCATCATCTGCACTAAAGGATCTTGAGATTTGATCCAATTACCGATTGTTTCAGGCATTAAGTTAGGCCAAACGTAATACCAAAAGAAGAGTTGCACAATGAGCGGGACATTTCGTAAGCACTCGACATAGGTTGCCCCAATAAATCGTAGTGTGCGACTAGGTAAGGTTCGTATTGTTCCAATAATAATTCCTAACGCTAATGCTAATATCCAGCTACTACCAGAGGAGATAATGGTCCATTTCGCACCTTCTAAAAGCCAGTCTAGATATGTTTCATTAATGACGGCTTCTTGTAAGAGCATAGAAAAATCTAGTCCAAACATAGATTAACCTTTTAAGAGAAGAGGGTAAGAGTAGGAGTAGTGCGATCGAAGTAGGGGGCTTTGAGAGATATCTCGCACTCAGTCAATAGAGCGATAGAGAAAGCGTATCTGCTCAAGGTGTCTACTAACGCTACGCTTCTAAATCAGATTTATTAAAGACGAGAAACTCTAGAGAAGAGGTACGCTCTTCCTAGAGATCCTTGTCAATATCTGCGCGTTTGTGCGCTATCTCATAAGAGCGATAAGACGCTATTGATAAGGTTTATCCGTGGGGTTGTTAAAGAGCTCTCGCATACTCTCAGAGAGTGGAAATTCCAAGTTGGCATTACGAGGGGGAATGGGCTCAGTGAACCATTTGTTGTAGATAAGTTCCATCTCCCCAGAGCCAGAAAGATCTGCGATTACTTGGTCTGCTAAGGCCTTAAACTCACTATCTCCTTTCCGCAACATACAGGCGTAAGCTTCCTGCCCTTGTGATTCTCCAGTAACGACCCAGCGATCAGGTTGAGGTGACTTTGCTCTCTCTCCATAGAGTAGAGAGTCATCCATCACAAAAGCAACGCCGCGATTATCAGCTAGCATCATAAAAGCATCACCATGATCTTTTGCTGCTTGGATGCGCATATTCATCCCCTTCTCGGCATTCATATTACGCAGCACACGCTCCGAAGTTGTCCCCGCGGTGGTAATGACCACCTTATCTTTGAGCTCTTCAAAAGATTCAATACCCGAATTAACATCTGTAATCATACGGATATTGATAATAAAGATTGTATTGGTAAAGTCGACCTCTTGCGCACGGGCGGTGTTGTGTGTCGTTGAGCCACATTCTAGATCGATCGTTCCATTTTTCATCAGTGGAATACGATTTTGTGAAGTAATAGGAACGAGTTTGACATCGATCTTTTTCCCCAGTTTCTTCTCAATGCCTTCAACAATTTTCATACTAATCTCATGAGAGTAGCCGACGACATTTTGTTGATTATCATAGTAGGAGTATGGAATAGAGGATTCTCTATGACCTAGGGTAATGGTTCCTGTTTCATCAATCTTCTTGAGTGTTCCCGTTAGCTCTTCTGATAGAGAGATACAGGGAAGTGCAAGTAAACCGCACAGGGTGAGTCCTAAAATCGACTTTTTCATCTGTTATCCTCCAGATAGTGATAATAAAGTTAAATGGGACCATCTTTTATTGTTTTATGATGTTGTGCTAAAAGTGCCAAAAGCTTTTGAATGGACAGCCTCAAGATATCGATACCTTTTAAGTCTTATGTTGCCCCCATTTGCGGTATATCTATTTCGGTATATAAAGTCTTGCTGTAGTCGCGTCATCATTACTCATAGCTTCTCTATTTATGATGGTCTACATCTAGATATATGATAGTGCTGCAGAAAAGGCAATTAGGAAGGGATGTGACTTTTATGACGTCTATATAACTCAAAGTTATAGTAATCGATATCATAGGATGCTCTTTTGCTCTCTTGACGGTTTTTGAGTAACTCCTTATTCTGTTGATCATTGATCGATATCTACAGGAATGAGTTATGCCAAAAAAATTGATAGTGCTAGGAAGTAGTAATGTGGACTATATCTTAAATGTGCCCCATTTTTTAGCGCCGGGAGAGACGCTTGCAGGTGACCAATATCAAGTCTCTTTAGGAGGAAAGGGGGCAAATCAAGCAGTTGCTGCCGGAAGAGCGGGTGCAGATGTCACCTTTATTGCTGCTGTTGGGGATGATAATGTTGGTCGATCTGCAATCTCACAATTTCAGCAAGATAAGATCGATACCCGTTTAATTCAGGTTGTTGAGAATGAGAAAACGGGTGTTGCACTTATCTTCGTTAATAGTGAAGGTGAAAATATGATCGGCATCTATGCTGGCGCTAATGGCGCGATGACAGAAGCGATGGTTAAGCCTCTACTTCCTGAAATTAGCTCGGCCGATCTGCTCTTAATGCAACTTGAAACACCACAAGAAGCTTTAGACCTTGCAGCAGAGCATGCTAAAAAATCGGGCGTACGAGTTGTGGTTAATCCAGCACCTGCGAGGGCTTTATCAGATCGTTTTCTCTCATTTGTCGATATCATTACCCCTAATGAAACGGAAGCTGAGCTATTAACCGGCATAAAGGTTGAAAGTGATGAAGATGCGGCATTAGCCTCACAAAAGCTACATGAGAAAGGGATCGAAATTGTCATCATTACCTTAGGAAAGAGAGGTGCGTGGGTTAGTCAAATGAGTGCCTCTAGAGAGATAACCGGAGATTTAATCCCGGGCTTTAGAGTTGAGGCGATCGATACGATTGGTGCAGGGGATACCTTTAATGGTGTTTTGGTGACGGCGCTTTTAGAGGGTAAGTCATTATTGCAATCTGTCGAATTAGCACATGCTGCCGGTGCTTTAGCGGTAACAAAGAAAGGGGCACATCCTGCTATTCCTTGGCGCAAAGCAATCGATCAATTCTATTTAGAAAATAAACAGTAAGAAGTAGAGACGAAGATATTTGATATTAGATGAGCAATAGATATTAATTCTTACCGGCGATTAGATGATTGGGAGAGGTTCAATGATCTAATCGATTGACTCATTTGATCTTTTGGTCACAAAGCTAAAAGCGGGATTACCAAGTAAGACCAGAGATAATTTAAAAACCACTCAAGAAATGTAAAAATTTTTTAAAAAAAGAGTTGCAAATAAAAATGAAAGGGGTAAGATACATCACCTCAGACGACACAGCGCTTCTGAAACAGTCAAAGCTTCATCCTATTAGTAGTCAGTTTTAAGCAAGTTTTAATATAGTTTTAATATAGTTTTTAACATCTTGCTAATAGGAGTTTGAGTAGGGTTCGAAATTGAGATTGAGATTTAAGTTAAAATCAAAATCAAGATTAAAAAATCGAAAAGAACTCAAAAAATAGTTAAAAATAAGTTTGACAAGTTGATAAAGCATCTGTAGTATAGTTCGTCTGCTTAGGGCGGTAAGAGATTCAATCTTGATTCACTTTAACCCTAAAGTTCTTTAACAAATTAATCTTAAGTAAGTTTGTATGGGGGCTTGTATTTGTTTGCGTGAGCAAAAGAATAGAAGTCTAACCAAACAATTCCAGCATCTATTTTTTT
>NZ_NEFF01000008.1 GCF_002252045.1 Ignatzschineria sp. F8392
TTTATTTTTGACCTCTTTTTAAGCACCGATTCAATTTTAAAGACTACTAAAAACTGAACTTAAACTTTAAAGAGAGAAGCAAAGAAACTACTAGAGAACTGGGCTTCTACCGAATCATCTTCAACGTTGCCGTCTGAATGAGTGGTGTATCTTACACCTTTCATTTTTATTTGCAACTCTTTTTTTATTTTTTACTATCTTTGATCTTATAAAGAATTGACCTTATAAGAGTTCAACAATCATTACGACGGGATCTTGGGCCTTACATTGCATCAAGTTATAATTTACAGCTTGAGTTTAAGTTTATCTCCTCACTTGTCAGTAACAGATAGAGGGCAAAATCAATAAAGCCATATAATCCAAGCTGCAGCCATGGCCAGACAACTACTAGCAACTAAAATGCCTGATTTTAAGAACTCACCAAAAGTTATAATAACGCCATGCTTCTTAGACTCTTCAACAGCAATAATCCCTGCCAAACTTCCAAATATCATAAAATTGCTAGCAAATCCCGTGCCTAATGTTAGTGCTGCTCCTAATGATGCAGCGTCACTACCTACATGGAGATATGGCGTCAACAACATTACTGCCGGATTATTCCCCACACTATTACTCAATATCGCCCCAGTAAATAGTAGAGATAGTGGCTCATTGAGATTTAACCCCAACTCTTTTAGCTCTGTTAAAAATAGTTGAGGAAGCCCTGTCATTGCAATCGCCTTATTAACAACAAAGAGACTCGCTATCAAAATCAGCAGGTTATAATTAACCTCTTTTAAAACGTCATCCGAAGAGATTTTTCTATTGAGCAATAATATCCCTGCGGCCCCCAAAGCAACCAATGCTTGTGGCCAAAGATCCCAAACAAAAGCAATCATCACCAAAAGAGCAACAACGGCTGCTTTCAAAAGCTCAATATGATTAATTGTGATATTTGTCTCTAGCGATCTATTACTAGAACCATCATAGGTAATGAGCGCTCGATCCAACTCCCATTTTCCACGATAGATAAAGGCGATCACCGCCCAAACTAATATTAATGAGCATAAGGCGGGGATACCAGCTACCCTCAATAGTTCCATAAAACTGAGATCTAGTGATTGTGCAATAATCATATTTTGCGGGCTACCAATAAGCGTTCCTGCTGATCCCGTATTAGCAGCAAAACAGAATCCTAAAACAAATGGAATAGGATTTAAATTACGCGCCATCGTCAAAGAAATTAAAAGTGGTGTCATTGCAACTACAACAACATCATTTGTTAAGAGTGAAGAGAGCACTCCTGAAACACCGATCAAAATAGCCAATAAAAGGGGGGTGCTAACTTTTAAAGAGGCCACTTTATAGGTCGCATAGTTATAAAAGCCCGAAATTCCGAAAGCACCGGAGAGAACCATTAATCCAAATAGGAGCGCAATTGTTTTATAGTTGATGGCATCCCACGCCTCCTGTCCAGTAATATCTCCTATTACTAATAATGCTAAAGCACCAACTAAAGCACTTCCTGTCCTATCTAACTTAAACCCCGGCAACTTACCTAATGCCATCGCTAAATAAACCAACAAAAAGATAACTACCGTACTATTTACCATTCAACTATCCTATTAATCATATACCTATTGGGCCCATCTTAAGCCTCATATTAATCTATCTTATAGATTCTCACCATGGCTCTACAAACAATCGAGAGAAAAGTTATTGGAAAATTATTGGAAAAATTTTGGGGAAATATTTAGGGAAATAGATTAAAGCCTCTAACTGATGACAACTAATAGATAGAGAAGCCTCCTTTATATTACGAATAGGAGGAAGAAGTGGTAAAATAACAACCTATCTTTATGTACCGATTTTTATATAAAATTCATCTACTCATAATCTCCTCATAACATTTAACCAATGGGATGATTGGCGATTTTTTTGAGTTTACTAGTCGAGGAAACATTCTTTCAAGCACCCGAAGACTCCAGCTCAATTCGCCTCAATTTATCTAAATGATATTGAATTGATTATAACTATCTATATAACTCATCTATAGTTTGATAGTTGATAGCTATCTATTAAAAATCGAGACAAAAGCCATTTAGGGAAGTTAGATCCTAAAATGATATGATCTTTTATCTATCCCTAAACTAAAATCGGACCTATTCAAAAAATTAGAGGTATCACTTTATGTTTTATCAACTTGCTAAGCATCGCATCCTTGAAACTGAACGTTTAATTCTTCGCCCAATAATCTTAGAAGATGCCGAGGATCTTTTTGAATATGCGAGCGATCCTGAAAATACAAAGCATACTTTCCCTACCCATCAATCATTAGAAGAGAGCCAATGGATTATAGCGAATCTTTTCATGCGTAATCCTTTAGGTAACTTCGCAATCGAACTTAAAGAGAATGGCAAGATGATAGGAACATGCGACCTTCGAGTGAATGAAGATGAAAAATCAGCAGAATTAGCTTATGCCATCAATAAAAAATATTGGGGAAAAGGTTATGCGCCGGAAGCTGCCGGAAAATTGCTTGATTTTGCATTTAACACTCTAAAAATAGAGCGTGTTTGGGCTAAATATGCCGCAGAAAATAGCGCTTCTGGTAGAGTGATGGAAAAAATCGGCATGGAAAAAGAGGGAGTGTTACGACACACTAAAAATCTCTGTGGTGATTTTGTCGATCAGGTCGTCTATAGTCGCATCAATAGATAATTAAAAATATCATGAAAATTTATCATTAAAAATTACAATACTTTTTAGAACCATATAATCTTGATTATCTGGTTACACTCAATAGTTATTTAGGAGCATCATCATGATGAACGCAGATGATCGCGCCAATTATAATTTTCAAAAAATCATACTTGGCGTTGCAATCTTCCTCTTCATATTAAAGTTTATTGCTTGGTATATCACCTCATCGGTAGCGATTTTAACAGATGCGCTAGAGAGCATCACCAATATGCTAGCTGGTGCATTTACCCTCTTTAGCCTCTATCTATCCGCAAAACCTAAAGACCATAACCACCCCCACGGTCATGGGAAAATTGAATTTGTCTCGGCAAGCGTTGAAGGAGCTCTCATTCTTTTTGCCGGCATCATCATTATCTATGAGGGTGTAAAACGTCTTCTATTTGATGACGCATCGCTTTCGAGCTTAGGCTCAGGTCTCGTCCTGATTGCTATTACAGCCGTTATTAACTATATCGTAGGCTATCTTGCAATAAAAAGAGGTAAAGAACATAATGTTTTACCCTTAATCGCCGGTGGCAAACATCTTCACTCAGATACCTATTCGACTGTCGGTATTATCATTGGCCTACTTCTTGTCTGGCTCACTGGATGGCAATGGTTGGATGCCGCTATTGCGCTCATATTTGGGGGAATTATTATTCACTCTGGAATTCAGATTATACGGGAATCTATCGCCGGCATAATGGATGAAGTAGATGAAGATCTTATTGAAGAGTTTGTAGAAGCCGTCAATGAACATCGCTCTCCCTACTGGGTCGATCTTCATAAAGTAAGATTTATAAAATATGGCAATCATGTTCATCTCGATGCTCATCTCACGCTACCTTGGTATCTCAATATGCGAGAAGCGCATGTCGAGTTAGATAAGATGACAAAGGCTCTAGAAGATAAGTTTGGCGATAAACATGAGATGTATATTCATACTGATGACTGCAAACCATTCTCTTGTGAAATATGTGCGCTTCAAGAATGCCCCCAACGGCAGATGAAGTTTGTTGGTGAGATCGAATGGACAGCAAAGCTTGTCGCTGAAGATCAAAGACATACCATTGAAGATTTAGCAGAACAAAAAATCAAACGCATTGAGGGTAGAGATTAAAGGTAAAGATTGAAGATAGGAAGTGGTCTTCAATTGGTACTTAACTAATACTTACCAAAATAACCCTACCACTTTATAACCCATTGCTAATGCAAATTAAAAGCCCCTAGGATGAATGATATTACTATCAAATCACCATAGGGGCTTTTGCTATACGCTAGAAAATTGAAACAAAATTGGTAATGATATTGCAGAGTAATTTTATTAGCCTAAAATTTTAACTCTCCTCTACAACGATCTCCTCTTCATCATCAAAAGGACGTGGTAAAGGGGTATCATTATTGGATGGGGGAAGGATAGGCAAGACAATTTGAGGCTGCTCTCCCGTCAAGGTACCGTAAAATGCTACAATCTTTTTAACCTCATCATCACTAAAATTTCGACCTAACTGCAACCTACCCATAATTTGAGTTGCTTCTTCTAATGTATTCACTTGTCCATCATGGAAGTATGGATAGGTCAAAACGACATTTCTAAGTGTCGGCACCTTAAAAAACATCTCATCTGATTTTTTGCCCGTATAATCTGCCAAGCCTTTTGCGAGATTATCAGTCTTATACTCTTCTAACAACCCCATTTTCTGAAAACTTGCACCACCTATACCTTCACCATAATGGCAAGCAACGCAACCGCTATTTCTAAAAAGCTCATACCCCGCTAACTCTTCTGCAGTAATCGCATCATCATCACCACGCAACCATTGATCAAAACGAGAATTAGGAGTAATTAATGTCTCTTCAAATACTGCAATCGCATCAGTAATACGATCAATATTGATATCCCCATCACCATAAACCTCGGTGAATTCATCAACATATCCAGGAATTGATGCTATCACATCAACGACGAGATCATGGGTAGAGGCCATCTCTTTTGGGTTTTCAATAGGACCTGCCGCTTGCTCCTTGAGATCAGCCGCCCGCCCATCCCAAAACTGAACAAAATTAAGACTAGAATTTAACACTGTCGGAGAATTGATAGGTCCTTCTTGCCACTTATGACCAATAGATGTCGGTAGGTTATCTGATCCGCCCATGCTTAAATTATGACATGAATTACATGAGATAAAACCCGACTTTGAAAGTCTAGGATCAAACCAAAGCTTTTTACCTAACTCAGCTTTTCCTTCATCAACAACAACTTCTTGAACAAGAGGAATAATAGGCTCTTGACGCACAGATCCATTATTTGTGGCTGTTTGTCCCAATGAGACTCCTGCTGTCAATGCTAATATTCCAATTGTATATAACTTTTTTCTACTAAACATCTACCGTCTCCTTTTATGAAAAGCAGTAAAACACATTGATTTAACTAACGACTAGCTATTTAGATCTAATCAATTCTCTTTCCTCTTCATAATAGTTAGTTTCATATGATAAACCTAGCAAAAGAGACGCTATTTCAGAAAAAGTCTATTTAAATCAAAAAATTTAATTTTAAGTTTGTAATTAAAAATTATTGTTACCTTCATGTCTCTATCTACCCCTATTTAATCGATGCAAAAACTAATATCTGTAGATGTAGAAAATCCTTCTTCGAAACAACAAAAAAGCAGCCAATATATTATTGACTGCTATAGCTTCACTTCTAAGTCATCCATTCGACATGCATTCAAAATACGTTCAAAATACGTTCAAAATGCATTTGATACAACTTATAATCTATTTATCAACGTCTAAAGAATTAACCTGGGGGCCAAGTTAAACTTCTCCCCGCTAAGAGATGAAGATGAATATGATTCACTGTCTGCCCACCATCCTCATTACAATTAAAGACTGTTCGATATCCTTGTTCTGCAAAACCTTGTTCTTTAGCTATTTTTTGTGCTGCTAAGAATAGCCTCCCCATCAATTCGGCATCTTCACTCTTCAGATCATTGAGTGTAGGAATCTCTTTTTTCGGAATGACTAAGATATGAACAGGAGCTTGAGGTTGAATATCTTCAAACGCCAACACATCCTCATCTTCATAGATAATCTTTGCCGGAATTTCCTTGCGAATAATTTTACCAAATATTGTACTCACACCAACCTCCTAATAACTTTTTCTTGCCGAAAATGCATGAGATAAGGTTCCACCATCGAGATACTCCAACTCTCCCCCTAATGGAACACCATGTGCAATTCTACTGACTGCTACATCATACTGCTTTGCGATTTCAGCAATATAATGAGCCGTAGCTTCACCCTCTACTGTTGTATTAGTCGCTAAAATAATCTCTTTAATAACCCCTTCAGAGAGTCGCGACTCCAATAGATCTAATCCTAACTCATGTGGCCCAATTCCATCGAGTGGCGAGAGACGTCCAAAAAGAACAAAATAGCGTCCTTTATACTCAATACTCTGCCTTAAAGCAAAAACATCTACGGGGTTTTCCACAATACAAAGCAACGACTCATCTCGACGCGCATCTAAACAATCATCACAAATATCATTATCTGTTAAGTTTCGACACAGAGAGCATTTTTGAATCGTATTGACGGCATAATCAAGCGCTTTACTAATATTCTTTGCACCATTTTGATTGCGTTCTAAAAGATAGAGCGCCATTCTTAAAGCCGTCTTCTGCCCTACTCCCGGTAAAACTCTTAAAGCATCAACAACATCTTGCAATGATTTAGGATACACTTATGCCCCCTTAAGATTAGAATCCTGGAATTTTCATTCCTGCAGGAAGACCTAATCCCCCGGTCACCTCAGACATTTTCTCTGAAGAGGTCTGTTCTACCTTCGCCAAAGCATCGTTAAATGCCGCGCCTAATAGATCCTCTAACATCTCTTTATCATCTGACATTAAAGAATCATCGATACGAATAGCTCTTACCACATGACGACAGCTCATCTCTATTTTTACTAAACCTGCGCCTGATTCTCCTGTAACAGTAATATCAGCTAAAGCTTCTTGCGCCTTTTCCATCTCTTTTTGCATGCGCTGTGCTTTCTGCATCATTCCAGCAATTCCACCTTTAAACATAAGGTCTCCTTCTACTCTCTATAAGTTCTATTTATAATCTCTATTATTCCCATGAATAGATAGAGCTGAATTAAAAAAATTAACCATTTATAAAATTATTGCAATCTATGTTATATCATGCGACTACAACGAATATAACAAAACTACTCAATGGTAACGAAAAATTAATCTCTTCAGTAGCTCAAATAATATACTCTTTATACTATTCTACGAGCGATTTAACAGTTCTTTCTAAAAGACGAGCCCCATGCTCTCTCTGCAAATACTGCACAACATCATCCTCTAAAAGATCCTGCAAAGCTCTTTGTGCTCTCTCTACATCGAGTCTTTCAACGCGTTCATGAAAGTTCTCCTCTGCGAGAGCTTCAACATATTCAATTTTGCAAGTAACCTCTTTCCCCAATTGAGCAGATATTGCCAAAGCTAGTCTTGTCTCCGCTTCATCTACTCTAAAATCTTTGACAGATAGGGGGCGCTCTAAGGTTAATAAATTCCCTCTAAAGCTCTTAAACACAAGACTATGCGCTATTCCTGATAGAACACTCTCAAGAGATAATTCAGATACAAGCGTTAACCAAGCCTCATTATCGACTAATTGATCAGCTCTGATGGGGGAATCAACATTAATAGATTGAGGAATCTCTAAAATCTCATCGATTCGATCGACTCTATTTTGATCATTGACTCGCATCGAGATCTCATCTTCAGCCAAAGCGTCTCTACCACTAGCATCGTTAACAACAACACGTTTACCGATATCTCCTTTAGGAGCATCAATCTCACGATCACTCTCTTTTGCTGACAAGATCTCTTTAGAGCTTGGTTCATCCCATGGAAGATCGATCTCTGTTGCCTTTTCTAACGCATCTTGACTCTCTTCAACCTTCCCCATCTCTCTTGCTTCTACAACTAAATCACCTAAGCTTTGTGGGTGAGGATGAGCGTTATCATCAGATATTGATAAGTCTGTTACCGGCAACTCTTTTATACTATCTCTTATGCTAATCGAGGTTTGCAACGCCCCCTCATTATCTATACTTTTTTTTTGAGAAAACCCCAAATTCTCTTTCATCTTAGGGCTATCAGAATCTTGATGATGAGAAGCTACTAATAGTGACTTGCCACTTTCATCACTCTTATCTTCTACATTTTCTTTATCTTTTGGCGAGGTTGCTGTATCTATAGGTGCCTGAGGTGCAAAATAGAGCATTCGCAATAGCGTCATCTCAAAACCCACTTCACTATTGGGATGATTTTGCAGATCTTTCCGACCATTTAGGGCAATTTGATAGAAAAGTTGCAAGTCTTCTGCCCTAAACTGCTGAGCTAAAGTACGATATTCTAATGACTCATTCTCTGCAACTTCCTCAGAAATCTGCATCATCGTCAATAGATGAAATGCATCGATGAGATCCTCTAAAAAGCGGTGATAATCTAATCCGTTATCTCGGATAGTACCTAGCGCAGATATAAGCTCACTAGCATCACGACTCGCCAGAGCCAAAAGTACTAATTGTAGATATTGAGTATCTATCAATCCTAGCATTTCATGAGTCGGTTCATAGGCAACATTCTGCCCAGTATATGCAATTGCTTGATCGAGTAACGAGAGCGCATCTCGCATACTACCATCCCCTGCTTTTGCAATAAGCTTAACAGCAGAAGAATCAAAAGGTATCCCTTCACTACTTAATATTTTTTCTAGTTGTTCTGCAATCTCATCATCTTGAATTCTTTTTAATTGAAAACGCAAGCAACGAGATAATACCGTCACAGGAAGTTTTTGAGGATCAGTTGTCGCCAATAAAAATTTCACATGACTAGGTGGCTCTTCCAATGTCTTTAATAGCGCATTAAAACTACTGTTAGAGAGCATATGGACTTCATCTATGAGGTAGATTTTATAACGCCCACGTGTCGGCGCATATTGAACATTATCCAAAATCTCACGAGTATCTTCCACTCGTGTCCGAGAAGCAGCATCAATTTCAATAAGATCGACAAATCGCCCTTCATCAACTTCCTTACAGATCGAACAGACACCACAAGGGGATGAAGAGACACCTTTTTCACAATTGAGAGATTTTGCAAAGATTCTTGCGAGAGTTGTTTTTCCAACGCCCCGAGTTCCGGTAAATAGAAAGGCATGATGCAATCTATTATTATCTAATCCATTGGAGAGGGCTTGAACAACATGGGGCTGACCAATGACTTCGTTAAAGGTTCGAGGTCGCCATTTTAGTGCGAGAACTTGTTGAGTCATTATGTCATCACTTTCAGATAGATATGGAGATGACCCGTATTAGCCGACCCATAACACATGAAGGTCTTACTAGTGCTGCTTCCTTCCGGACCTGACACGGTTTGCAATAGTTCATTGTTAGGAAGCCAATACAGGCCACCACTGAACGGGCCATAAAATTGGAGGCTGGAGCCAGAATCGAACTGGCGTCTACGGATTTGCAATCCGCTGCATAACCATTTTGCTATCCAGCCTATATATTTGGAGCGGGAAACGAGACTCGAACTCGCGACCCCAACCTTGGCAAGGTTGTGCTCTACCAACTGAGCTATTCCCGCTTAAGTGAAGATATGTATTATATCGATTATTTTACTTCAGTCAAATATTAGATCAACAATTAAGCAACATTCTCTATTTTATCTATCAGTGATTTGCATTATCACTGCAATACAACTCTATTAGATCTAACAACATACTAAAAAAGAGTTATGAAAAGAGTTCTTTAACCTGATATAACTCGAGCAATTGTACTAAATTTTCAGGAATAGAGTCAATCGTTAAATCCGATGAAAAACGTTTAGCTTCTACTAGCAATGCAATCAAAGCGCTATCACACTCTTCAACTTCCGCTAGATCAATTATCTTAGGGGGATTAGCCTCCCACTCTCTCCTTAGGCGTAGCCACTCATCAGGAATCGTAAACTTATCAAAGCATCCCTTAAATCGATATCGTTGCCCTTCATTCACAATCTCTATTAATCTACTTTTCATCTTTTCCTCTATTGGCACAATGCTTCAATAAAAAATAGGCGGTTAAATTTAGTCACCGCCTACTCAATATATCTACCTTTATAACAGGCTATCTCATAAGTAATAGTGATCAGTCACACTACTTATTTTTCTGTTTTAAGACATTGATCATTCCATCAATACCATTTCTAGAGACGAGCTCTCTAATCTCAGAACGATAATTCGCCACAATACTGACGCCTTCAACAGAGACATCGTAAACCATCCAACGTTTACCCGCTTTTATCATAGAGTAGTTGATCGCAATGGGAGGACGATCTTTAGAGATAATCTCTGAGCGAACAGTCACCTCATCGCCCTTTGCCGCATTAGGTGGAAGTGGCAATACCTTTAATTGCTCATCAGAATAATCGAGTAAGACGCCGGCATAAGTATTGATTAAGAGTCGTTGGAATTCATTTGTAAACGCTGTTCTCTGTGCTGGCGTTGCTTCTCTCCAAGAACGACCCATCACCCATTGCGAGATTGTTCCAAAATCGAAGCGAGGAACTAAGATCTTCTCAACAATGCCATAGACCTTATTGGGATCTTTCTTCAATGTTGCACGCTCTGCTTTTAATGTCTTAAAGAGCTGATCAGATGTATTTTGAATAACACTTATCGGATCTTCTTGCGCATTTGCTGTCTGAAAAAAAGAGAGCAATGTCACAAAAAAACCAAACATTATGATCTTTTTAAAGCTATATTTCATTCTACGTCCTATATAAAACTAATTAATGAGCTAATTATACCGCCTTAAGGCTAAAAACTACAATATTAAAGGCTCTGGCTCAAGCATAACCCCGAACTTATCAAATACCCCTGCTTGTACTTTAAGCGCATGACTCCATAGTGTTTTTCCATCATTACATCCCATATTCACAAGAACGAGCGCTTGCTTCTCATACATCCCTACACCATCTTCGTAAAGACCCTTATATCCGCTTAACTCAATCAACTGTCCTGCTGCGAGCTTATAAAAACCCTGTTGATCAGGATAAGTAACGAGATTTGGATATTTCGATTTTATTCTCTGAAGTTCTGCCTCTGTAACAATAGGATTTTTAAAAAAACTGCCGGCATTACCGATAATATTTGGATCAGGAAGTTTGCTAGAACGAACAGCAATGACTGCGTTCATCACATCACTCATCGAAAGGTTTTCAAGATCTTCCCCCTTAGCGTCAAAATACTCTTGAAGCGCTCGATAGGAGATCTTCGGCTGCATCTTTTTCAAAAGCCTAAAAGACACTGACAGTATGAGATATCTCCCCTTCTCTTGTTTGAAAAGGCTATCGCGATAGGCAAAACCACAAGCTTTATTGTCGAGTCTTTTGATCTTATCTTCATGAAAATCATAGACCTCTACTTCTGTAATAAAGTCTTTAACCTCGGCACCATAAGCGCCGATATTCTGTACTGGTGCCGCTCCTACCTTTCCTGGAATCAATGACAGATACTCTAACCCTAAATATCTTCTGCGGTTCATCTGTAGCACAAATGCATGCCACTCCTCTCCTGCCATCGCTTTCACAACAACAGAGTCAGCACATTCTTCCATTACCTCGATTCCTAGCAGTCGGTTTAAGATTACAGTCCCCAAAAAATCCTTAGTAAAGAGAATATTACTCCCGCCTCCCAATATTAGATGCGGTTTTGGTAGATGCTTTAAAAGGGGAAGAAGAGTTAAATTATCTAACGAGAAGAGATATCGACTCTTAACAAGAACACCAAAAGTATTCAACTTTTCTAATGAAGCATTTTCCTGAATATTTTTAATTTGCGTTATCTGCTGCATACATGCCTACCGTAAACCATCCACATCTAATAAATCTCTTTTTGATAAAAAAAGAGAGGTTGATATTACTATCAACCTACCCCTTCATTCATCAACCCACGTACTTGATCTACTCACTGATCTACTCAAAAAAACTATTGTTGTAGATCTTGATATTACTATTATTTAGAAGGTATTGTTGAAATGCGCGATACTCATAACTCGCTTCAATACCTTGTAGATACTCTCTAATCTGCATCTGTTCATCATCAGAAAAATCATCCATTGAACCTTTAGCGATATTATTGATAGCTACAACAACAATATGTCCATCCACATCCTCAACAACATAAGCGGGTTTTCCCTCTTCCAGTGCCGGCACTTTTTGAAACCCTTTAGATACCGCATGCTGCTCTACAGGCTTTGAAAGCTGCCCAATTGAAGAGATAGAGAGATCATTATATTGGTTATAAGCAAATCCTAACTGCTCAATATCATTACGAAAACTCTGCTGATCCCCTGCTTCTAACATCGCAGACACCTGATTCTGAATACTCTTTTTAGCGGTCTCTTGAGCAAGTTCTGCTTTTATCTCATCAAAACTCTCCTCTAAGCTCTTAGGTCGACTCGCCTCCTGCTCTGCAATACGTACAATCATTGCATGATTAGGCTGATCATTATAAGCAAAAGGCAATGAATTACGATGATTCTCCATCACATCATAACTACTAACAGCACTCCAAACCGTTGGATTAGCGAGCAATCCTTCTTGTTTATCCAGATCTAACCAATCACTCTCTTTCAACTCAACACCTAAATCTTGAGCAATCTCACTTAAGGACTCAGTATAAGTTTCAGCCAACTCCTGCAGCCGCATCTCTTGCTCTAAATAACGATCAACTTGAGCCTTCTCTTTTAAAGAGCGCTTTGCTGCCTCTACCAAATCATCTTGACTACTATAAGGAGAGCTGACATTTAGCAAGTGGATCATATGCACTTCACCATCGGTAATAACCGGCGCTGAAATAGGTTGCTCCATCGTCAATGAAAATAATGCGTCGTCAAATATAGGAATGCCGGCAACACCATATTTAAAGTTTCCATTCTTATTGTAATAAGCATTATCTAGGGCCTTAATCTGCTCTTTTGCCTGCTCAAAAGTGAGGTCTCCGGCATCAATTTTTGCTTTTAATTCAGATAGCAACGCAATTGCCTCTTCCTTTTCTGCTTCCGATGTATATTCAATTGTAAATTGTTCAGAGAGTCGTTGCTCATTGGCTTTTTGTAAACGCTCAACTTCAGCTGCAACCGCATCATCACTTAGATCTACCGATGAGAGTGATATCGATTCGGGCAGTAACTCGATATATTGCAATTTAATACGATTAGGCGTTACATATTTATCAGAGTGTGACTCATAATGCTTAGAGATCGCATCATCTGAAACAGCTACACTTTCTAAATCTTGCAAGTAATTATAACTTGCGACTTCAAGATCTCGTGTTTGCCCTGCAAACTCTATCTGCTCAATTAAAGATTTCTCCGGAATAAAGACACTATTGACTAACGCCTCTCTTACCACTTTCTCTTGAACATCTCTCCTAACCGCTTCTTCAAAACTCTCAATATTGTATCCTGCATAAAAGAGTGCAGTCTTATAGGTTTCCTGATCAAACACCCCATCTTTTTGGAAGGCGGGAATGGAGATAATCTCCTCTGCCACAGACTTATCAGAAGCTCTTATGCCCCATTTTTTAATTTGTGCATCCATTGCCCTACGTTGCAAAAGATCTTGTCGGGCAATTAAGCGATATTGGCGCTGTAATTCGTCTGACAAATCCATATTTTGAGCATTAGCATTTAATAGTTGCTGATATTGCGCCTCAACCTCTTGTAAAGAGATCTTCTCTCCATCAACTGTTGCAACAGTATCCGCACTAGGACCGCTAAATATCTGCGTCCCACCTATCCCTGCAAGAGAGATAGCTACCCCTCCTAATAACACTTTTGCCCACACACTATTTGCACGGTCTCTGATGAATTGCATCATAATTAAAAATCACCTTTATTATTTGAATTATTGGCCAATCAATATCTCGATATCTTTGCCAATCCAACTGTGAACCCAAAAAACTCAAACTCTCAATCTCTCAATCTTAATGAACAGTTAGGTGTCCATATTATTAAAGCTCAACTCTTTGATTCCACCGCTCTGATAAAGACTCTTTAAAGCTTTATCAAAAATGAATGGGGAAATTATACCTACAAGCAAGCATTTAATAAATAACTCATTTATAAGCTATACGAATATAAGCTATACAAACTATAGCCCTATATTCGGGATCCCTATTCCAATAGTCCACCTCCTTTCGGTAAGGTTTTCAACCAAAGATCAAGATCCCCTGCTTTTACAATCATTAAGTAACGCCCTCTAAAGGGCTGCCAATACTCAACCATCTCATCTAACAGCTCCTCTTTACCCTCAAGATATAATATAACTCTAGAGCGAGGATCTTCCTCAATAAGAGTCGCAAGATCATCCATTGTTCCTAACTCAACAATAGGCTCTTGAAGCTTCCCAACAAAATGGAGATGACCGCGATATCCAGAGAGATGTGCGACCTTAACCCCTTTTGACTGATACCAGGAGACTCGCTCACCTGCTGGTGTTAAATCATAAAAGTCTGTAGCGACTCTCACAACCCCAAAATTAATAGCTAGCGTTAATGCAACACTCATCAAGGCTAAGGTCATAACTCTGGTATTAGCAGCATTAAAAAAGAGCGTAATACTAAAGAGAATAAGCCCGGCACCCCAGAATGGAGATACCTGTCCCACCCAATCTGGCAACCCCCAATAAGAATAGCTTTGAGGGATCAAAATCAATAACCCCCCAACGATCGACATGACTAGAGTAATAAGAACAACATCTTTTTTACGACTTATCCCCTGTCGATAGATACGCGCAATAATAAGACCAAAAGCGGGATAGAGAGGTAAGAGTGCATCAAGAGAGGTTAGACTCAAAATACCTAATATAACAATCAGATAAAGAAACCAAACAATCACAAAATTGAGTGATTCATCACGCTCTGCACTCTTAAAGAGCTGATATATTCTTAACCAAAAAAGCCAAGGAAAAAGAATAATAATAAGATTGAGCAGATAGACATAAAATGGCGGGGTATTACTCAACGCCCCAATTAAAGACTTCAACCCTATTGCATCAAAGAGTGAAAAGCCTAGCAAACTAGCACTAAAATATGCCCATATAAGAAAGAGAGAGAGCGCTACTACAGTCGATACAAGTCCATAAAGATAGATCTGAGACCACCGCTTATTAGCCCAATAAGGAGAGAGAAAGATGATGGGAGCGGTCACTAAAAGAAAGATCAATCCCGATGAAAACAACCCTAAAGTGAGAGAGATTGTAAAACCAATCCACCAAACTTTTTGATCAAAGCGCCAAACTCTAATCAAAAAATTCATCGTTAACATCAGATAGAAAGTGAAATAGAGATACTCAACATTAGCTGTCGCAAAAAGGGTCCAGACTAAACTACCTATCAATACTAAAGGCGCATTCGCCCTAACCTCTCTTCTATCAGGCCATAACTGATAAGCGGCCCAAGCGGTCAAAAAGAGAGTTGACAAACTAAAGAGCGTAGCTAAAAAGCGAAGTATAAACTCCGACACACCGAAAAATTGCCAGCCACCTAAGGCTAACCAGTAATTAAGTGGGAAAAGAGCATGCTGATATTCTCTATTGATAATGGGGTAGAGCCAATCCCCAGATTGATACATCTCCCATACAACACCAGAAAAGAGCGTTTCTTGAAATGGGATTAGAGGTCTTGAAAACCATGTTGCAAATATAAGGATTAGCCAGATACTAATCCATATAAATGCGTAGCGACGAGTCGTGAACTCTTGTCGTAAAAAAATTATTTCTCTCTGCATTGAGCACAAATACCGTGCAAAATCGTACGAGCATCTGTCAACTCATACCCTAATTCAGCAGCAATCTGAGCCTGTTTCTCATGTATTTTTTCATGAGAAAACTCGCCAATATGCCCACAGTTGATACAGATAATGTGATCATGCTGATCGCCATCATCAATTTCAAACATCGACTGACCACCATCAAAGAAGTGACGACGCACTAACCCCGCCTGTTCAAATTGAGTCAACACTCGATACACCGTAGCAAGGCCGACCTCTTCCCCTGAGCTACTTAACTGCATATAGATCTCTTCTGCCGTCAGATGACAAACAGGAGTTGCGGCAGCTTTCGCTAAAATATCTAAAATCTTTAGACGAGGAAGCGTTACTTTTAAACCAGCATTTTTTAACTCTGTTGAACTCATATTTAGTTATTAATCTCCATTAACTTGATTAGATGGATGATAAATTTATTTTATAATCCTTAGAATGATCAATTTCTAGATCCCCTTTCTAAGATATTAATCTAAAGGTGAGTATAACCGTAAAACATCACAATTCCAAGCATAGAAGACGCATGCTTTTTATCCCTTTCTAACAGGGCTATAAACTACACATTTACTACAAATAACTTTATCTAATGCTCTAAAAAGGATATCATATTCACAATTTTTTATTACCTAAATCAGACTCTGGAGATTTAAATGACTCACTTTGGCGTAACGCTCTCACAATTTATTATGGAGGAGCAACGTCGCTTCCCCGAAGCTACCGGTAATTTTACCCTTCTCCTCAATGATATCGCAGTCTCCTGTAAAATGATTGCGGCAGCTGTTCAGAAAGGTCAACTAGCCAATGTTCTTGGTGCTACAGACAATGAAAACTGCCAAGGAGAAACACAACAAATTTTAGATGTTATCGCAAATGAGCTTTTCATTAAAAATAATGCTAACCGCGGTCATGTAGCAGCAATGGCTAGTGAAGAGATGGATGATGTATTTAACATCCCAGAAAATGTACCAAGAGGAAACTATCTACTCATTTTTGACCCTCTAGATGGTTCAAGCAATATCGATATTAATGGTCCGATTGGCACTATCTTCTCCATCCTTAAAACGGACAAAAAAAATCCTACTGAAGAAGACTTTCTCCAGGAAGGTACGAAACAAGTTTGTGCAGGATACTGTCTCTATGGCTCTGCAACAATGATGGTTTTAACAATCGGATATGGTACACATGGGTTTACACTCGACCCGGCAATTGGCGAATTCATTCTAACCCATCCCAATATGCAAATTCCTAGCTCAACTGCCGAATATGCAATTAATCAAGCTAACAGAAACCTTTGGGAACCGCCAATGCGCCAATACATTGATGAATGTGATCTTGGGGTTGAAGGGCCACGCAAAAAGAAATTTACAATGCGCTGGGTTGGGGCAATGGTGATGGATATTCACCGTTTAATTCAACGCGGTGGTCTCTTTGCTTATCCTATGGATAGCTCACTTACCGAGAAAGGTGGGCGCCTACGCTTAATGTATGAAGCAAATCCAATGGCTTTTCTTGTAGAGCAAGCTGGAGGCATCGCATCAACAGGATATGAGCGCATCTTAGACCTAGCCCCTGAAAAATTACACCAACGTGTGCCAGTTATTATGGGATCAACCGATGAGATGAAAATTATTCTTGATAACCATAAAGCTTTTGCTAAAGAGGCAGGAAAAGAGTTCACCCATCAATGTAAAAGCTATACTTAACTGCCCACATTTAACTCAACTCTCTAGGTTCACAGCTTCATAGCTTTAGTTGAACCATCAAAAACGCTGACATCCAACAATTTGTCAGCGTTTTTTTATATTGATCCCCTTCGTCACACCCTTTCCTACAACTCTCAAGTAAAAATTCAACTACTTTTTTCAAATAGGATTTCAAATAAGACCTCAAATAAGGCTTCAAATAAAAACACCAAACAAAAACCAAAAGGCATCAATACCTTCTCTTCTCGATAGATCAAAAAAGAAGAAAAGAGCAAGAAATCAGACCGATACCGAATCCTCAATCGGAAGGTTTCTTCATAGCACCATCACCAAAGTAATTGATCATAATCAGCAGAAACAAGAGAAGTGTCTAGATCCGCAATATATCGACTATTTAAGAAATTTTGCAAAATTTAGAATATACAGTACATTAACTGATGCCTCTGTTACTTGCATGTAACAGCGCGCATGGCAAAGGCTTTTAGTTTTACCTAAAAGTATCAACTTTTATCTCAAGCAAAACATATAAACGGTTTTAAACCATGAATATCTTAAAAAAAATCTCGCATATCATCGATACGATTAACGCCACCCTAGGTAAGATTGCAATTGTCGCAATTTTTCTAGCTACGATTATTTCTGCGGGAAATGCGCTCTTTAGATACGCTTTCAATATGAGTTCTAATGGTATGTTAGAAGTTCAATGGTATCTTTTTGCAGCAGTATTTTTGCTTGGATCTGGCTATACCTATCTAAAAGACCAACACATTCGGATAGATATTATCTCCAACCGTTTTTCGCCAAAAGTGAAAGCGACTATGGAGATTATTGGTATTGTCTTTTTCCTCTTTCCCGCATTTACAATGCTTTTTTATCTCACAATTGGCCCTGCTATCAGCTCCTGGCAAATTTGGGAAATGTCCTCAAACCCTGGTGGACTTCCAAGAGCCCCTATTAAAGCATTACTTCCTGTTGGAATGTTCTTCCTCATCCTTCAAGGAGTTTCTGAACTTTGCAAAGCAATTATTACGCTTCGCACCTCTAACGACATCGCTAAACACTCGGAGCAACAGCAACAATGTTAGATTTTTTACCCCCATTAATGTTTATAGCCTTAATCTTATTTCTATTAAAAGGCTATCCCATCGCTTTCTCATTAGCAGCAACAGGCCTACTCTTCTCACTTATTGGTATCTCCATCGGCCAACTCGATTTCGCCCTACTGGGTGCTTTAAGTGATAGATTTTTCGGCATTATTAGTAACGATACCCTACTCGCCATCCCTTTCTTCACCTTAATGGGACTCGTACTTGAACGAACAGGAATGGCTGAAGATCTGCTTGATACCATGGGCCAACTCTTTGGCAAAATGAGAGGCGGACTTGCTTATTCTGTTATCTTTGTAGGAACAATGCTTGCAGCAACAACAGGAATTGTCTCTGCATCAGTCATTGCCATGGGGCTGATCTCCCTTCCAATTATGTTGCGATATGGTTACTCCAAAAGGATTGCCTCCGGCGTTATTGCCGCCTCAGGGACATTAGCGCAAATCGTTCCCCCTAGTTTAGTTTTAATTGTTTTAGGTGATCAGTTAGGGGTCTCTATTGGTTCAATGTATAAAGCAGCGCTCATTCCCAGTGCTCTATTGATTGGCGCTTATATTCTTTTTATCTTTATTCTTACACTAGTTAAACCACAATCAATGCCGGCAATCCCAGAAGCAGCAAGAACATTGCACGGGACCGCCTTAGCAAAAAAAGTAGTCACTAGTGTCATCCCGCCCGTTACATTAATCTTCCTCGTTTTAGGAACGGTCTTTTTAGGCATGGCAACTCCTACAGAAGCCGGTGCTATTGGTGCAGTTGGAGCAATGGTTTTAGCGCTTTTCAAGAGATCTCTAACTAAAAAGCTACTCTATCAAGCACTCGATCAAAGTGTAAAAATCACCACATTTGTTGTCTTCATTATGATCGGCTCAATGTTCTTCTCTCTAGCATTCACAAGCCTTAATGGAGGAATTTGGATTGAAGGCATCTTAGGAAACCTTCCCGGTGGCGTTCTCGGCTTTATTATTGCGGTTAATATCTTGATCTTCTTCGTCGCTTTCTTCTTGGACTTCTTTGAAATTACCCTAATCCTTGTTCCGCTCCTTCTTCCTATCGCCACCTCATTAGGAATAGATCTGACCTGGTTTGGGATTATTCTAGCGATGAATATGCAGACCTCCTTTATGCATCCCCCCTTCGGCTTCTCTCTCTTCTATCTCAAATCAGTCGCCCCGAAAGAGGTTACAACTAAAGATATCTACTACGGTGCAACTCCTTTCTTAATACTCCAAGTTATAATGGTTGTATTATTGATTGCCTTCCCTGATATTATTAAGACAGAGAAAATTGAACGATTTGAAGGATCTGGTGCTGATATTGAGTTTAATCTCGATACCGGAATGGATAGCTTTAGCGACTTTGATGACTTTGGTGTTGATTTTTAATCATACTCATCTTACCTCTTCAAAAAAGAGGCAATAAAAACGATCTTCTCCTCAAAAAGGAGAAGGTCGTAAAGCTTTTAAAACCATGTCTATATCCAATATGATATGCCCATATGTTGCAGAGAATAGAACTAATGCTCTGCTCATATGCTCCACTCTTTACTCAAGAGTGCACCCTCAAAAGCTACTTTACAAAAGTCTATTTTTAAATATTAAAGCCTCTATCAGAGTCTTCGCTAGTTGCAAATTACAAATTGCTAAATTATCAATTAATCAAACATAGCTTTGTAAAGCATCAGATTTATAGAGTCGTGCATTAACGCATTTTACCTACTCTACACCTATAATTTAGAGCCTAAAACCAATAATTAATAACTAATAACTAACAAATCAAATTCAATAAATTATAAACTACTATCTAAAGAGAGGATTTATCTACCATGAAACGTCGACAGTTTATCTCCCGTGCGGGAATCATTGCTGGAGCAGGTATTGGCGCATTAAGTAGTGCACAAGCAAACAGCAATGCAAAAGTAAAATGGCGCATGACATCAAGCTTCCCTAAACATTTAGACCTCCTTTTTGGCACATCACAAAGATTGGCTGATTCCATATATGCGATGAGTGATGGAGAATTTGAGATTCAGGTTTTTGCCGCTGGTGAACTCGTCCCCTCTACACAAGTATTTGATGCTATTCAGAATGGAACTGTGGAAGTAGGACATACCACATCTAACTACTATCATGGGAAAAACAAAGCTTTATCAATCGATACTTGTCTTCCTTTTGGCCTTACAACTCGAATGCAAAATGCGTGGTATTATGCCGGAGGCGGAACGGAGGTCTTACGCGAACTTTTTGATAAATATAATATTGTTAACTTCCCTGGCGGTAACTCCAACACTCAAATGGGTGGCTGGTTCCGTAAAGAGGTCAAAACAGTTGATGACCTTAAAGGTCTTAAATTCCGTATCCCGGGATTTGGTGGAGAGATCTTCTCTCGTCTTGGCTCTATTCCTCAAAATATTGCTGTCGGCGATATCTACTCATCTCTCGAAAAAGGAACCATTGATGCTACTGAGTTTGTAGGACCCTATGATGACCAACGTCTAGGGCTACAAGAAGTTGCTCCTTACTACTATACGCCTGGATTTTGGGAAGGATCAGCAATGCTCACCTTCTATGTCAATAAAGATGCTTGGGCAAATCTTCCTGAAAAATATAAGATTATTTTTGAGAGAGCGGCCGCTGAAGCCAATATGTGGATGTCAGCACAATATGATGCTAAAAGCCCTGAAGCACTAGCAACCTTAATTCAAAATGGTGCTAAGCTACGCTCTTTCTCGCGAGAAATTCTTCAAGCTGCGTACGATGCCGCACAAGAGATCTATGCGGAAGAGGTTGAAGTGAATGAAGACTTCAGAAGAATTTACACCCATTGGAAAGCTTTTCTTAACAAAGAGTACCAATGGTTTAGAGTCAATGAGAATATCTTCCAACAATTTATGTTCTCCCAATTTAGAAAACAGACAACATAAATTGAGTGGTAAGGTAAAAGATAGATCTAAAATAAGTCGATATAAAACATGAATAATATCGATATTAATCGATGATATTGATATTGAAAGTAAAGCAAGGAAGATATTAGGCATTCAAGATCTAATATCTTTCTCACAGATCACGATGAGGAATTAGAAAGATATGAAGCGCCGCAAATTTATAGCGCAAGCTGGTCTCGCAACAGGAGGGGCAATAACCTTCTCTCTACTTAAAGCATCAACACCTGCAAAAATAAAGTGGAAGATGACCTCAAGTTTCCCTCGCCACCTCGATATTGTATTTGGCGGATCCCAACGTCTAGCAGATTCTATCTATGAGATGAGTAATGGGGAATTTGAGATTCAAGTTTTTGCTGCTGGCGAACTCATTCCTTCTACACAAGTATTTGATGCCATCCAAAACGGTACCGTTGAGGTTGGACATAGCTCCTCGAACTACTATCATGGCAAAAATAAAGCGCTCTCGATCGATACCTGCCTCCCCTTCGGTTTAACAACCCGAATGCAAAATGCTTGGTGTTATGCTGGCGGTGGAAATGAGGTCTTAAGAGAGCTTTTTGGGAAATACAATATTGTAAACTTCCCTGGTGGCAACTCTAACACACAGATGGGAGGATGGTTTCGTAAAGAGGTCAAAAGCGTAGCTGATCTCCAAGGATTAAAGTTTAGAATTCCTGGATTTGGTGGAGAGATCTTTGCGAGACTAGGTGCAATTCCTCAAAATATTCCAGTAGGTGATATCTACTCTTCCCTCGAAAAAGGGACAATCGATGCTACCGAATTTGTAGGTCCCTATGATGACCAGCGGTTAGGTTTACAAGAAGTTGCTCCTTACTACTACACACCAGGTTTTTGGGAAGGCTCTTCGATGCTCTCTTTCTATGTCAACCAAGATGCCTGGAGTAATCTTCCCCAAAGATACAAGATTATCTTTGAGCGAGCAGCTGCTGAAGTTAATATGTGGATGTCTGCTCAATATGATGCTAAAAGCCCTGAAGCTCTAGCAACTCTTATAAAAAATGGTGCGAAGTTGCGCTCCTTTTCACGAGAGATATTACAAGCCGCTTACGATGTTGCACAAGAGATATATGCAGAAGAATCAGCAGTTAATGAAGATTTTAGAAAAGTATATACGCACTGGAAAAACTTTCTAAATAAGGAGTACCAATGGTTTAGAGTCAATGAGAATATCTTTCAACAATTTATGTTTTCACAACTTAGAAAATAGAAGATAAACTAAGACAAGTAACACAAGATTTTATAAAAAATAAAAATAGGATAGCTTTAATAAGCACCTATCTTTATATCACCAGCATCTACCGCACCACTTTCTATAAACCCTATAAAGGTGGTTACTCATCTCAATCTATCCCTTGAGAGAGAGTATATTTAGAGCGATTTACCCATCGAATGCAAAGCGAAAAAGATGCTAATCCTCACGATTGATTACTAGAGAGTAGTTCTACCCCATAACACTAGCATCAATCTAGGATATCACTGAGTAAGAACTTCTATCTGATACATCTGATATAACTTATCGATAGATTAAAACTCACTCAGTTAGATTCACTCTAAAGCCTAAATCTACTTTTGATAGATAGCTTTATGCTTTAAGGTTCACATCTTAAAAATCATATTTAAATAAAATTTGAATTTGAATTTGAATTTTATTTACTAAAAGCCTCATAAAAAAGCTTTATAAATCAATCCATATCGTCTCTGTAAAGGGACAATTAACTATACAATTTATATTATTCTAAAAGATAAAATATGCATTCGATAAAGGGAGAAATAGAGATGAAACGTCGTGATTTTATGAAAAAGGCCGGTGCGGCAGCAGCAATCTCAGGATTAGCAGCAACTTCTGTAGCTAAAGCGGAAACGTTCCCAAAAGTTAAGTGGCGTATTGCCGCGGGTTTCCCCAAAAACCTCAACATCCTCTTTGCAGCTTCAACAATGCTCTCTGAAAAGTTAGCAAAATTAACAAATGGTCAATTTGAAATTCAAGTTTTTGCTCCTGGCGAGCTCGTCCCTGCAAACCAAGTCTTTGATGCTGTATCTCAAGGAACTGTTGAGGTAGGACATACCGCTTCTTACTACTATCATGGAAAAAATACCGCGCTCTCTATTGATACGGTTCTACCTTTTGGGATGAGTGCAAGAATGCAAAACGCATGGTTTTATGCCGGCGGAGGGTTAGAAATCCTACGCAAAGTTTTTGCACAATACAATATCATCAACTTTCCTGGTGGTAACACAACGGCGCAGATGGGTGGCTGGTTTAGAAAAGAGGTTAACACCTTGGAAGATCTTAAAGGACTGAAATTCCGTATTCCTGGTTTCGGAGGAGAGATTCTTTCTAGATTAGGTGTTATCCCACAAACAATCCCGGCAAGCGACGTCTACTCATCCTTAGAAAAAGGTACGATTGATGCTGCTGAGTTTGTCGGCCCTTATGACGATGAGAAGCTAGGACTTCAAGCGGTAGCACCCTACTACTATACACCTGGATTCTGGGAAGGTGCTGCTACTGTCTCCTTCTATGTCAATGATGCTAAATGGAATGAGCTACCCCAACTCTATAAAGATCTCTTTGAGACCGTTTGTGCCGAGATCAACCAGTGGATGATTGCAAAATATGATGCAGAAAATCCTCCTGCTTTAGCAACATTAACTAAAAATGGCGCAAAACTTCGCTCCTTCTCTAAAGAAATTTTAGAAGCCTCTTATGAGGTAGCTCAAGAAATCTATAAAGAGGAGTCTGCTAAAAACCCTGACTTCAAAATGGTCTATGATCACTGGAAGGCATTCCTCAACCAAGAATACCAATGGTTTAGAATCAATGAGAATATATTTCAAAGCTTTATGACAACTCAGTTGCGTAAACAAAATAGGTAAGATGTAAGCTGAATTTAAAATGGAGTTCAGGTATAATCTGCATAGAAAAATTTATTAGCAGGATATAGTGATTATAAAATGGCAACATATACAACAAATCAATTCAAAAGTGGACTAAAGATTATGCTTGATGGGGATCCATGCTCAATCATCGAAAATGAGATGGTTAAGCCTGGTAAAGGTCAAGCATTTAACCGCGTCAAAATCAGAAACCTCAAAACAGGTCGTGTTATCGAAAAGACCTTCCGTTCAGGAGAATCTGTTGAAGGTGCGGATGTCATGGATGTTGAACTCCAGTACTTGTATAACGATGGGGAATTTTGGCATTTCATGAATCCAGAAACATTTGATCAGGTCGCTGCAAATGAGAGTGCGGTAGAGGATGCAAAAAAATGGTTAATGGAGCAAGATACTTGCACTGTTACACTCTACAATGGTGCTCCACTTACGGTGACTCCGCCTAACTTCATTGAAATGAAGATTGTTGATACAGATCCTGGTCTAAAGGGTGATACTGCGGGAACAGGTGGTAAACCTGCGACGCTTGAGTCAGGTGCTGTTGTTCGTGTACCACTCTTTGTACAAATCGGTGAAGTGATCAAGGTTGACACACGCACAGGCGAGTATGTGTCTCGTGTAAACAAGTAAAAGTAATTTTTTAATGGAGACGAAGAACATGAGTTCGGAGAATGTTAATCATAAAAGGAGACGAGTCCTGAGCTATGCAACGGTAGCAGTTGCGGCTTTTGGAGCAGGATTTCTCGGGGTTCCTTTTGTTAAGTCTTGGATGCCAAGTCAACGAGCAAAAAGTGCGGGAGCACCTGTTGAGGTTGATCTATCTAAGCTTTCCCCTGGCGAGTTACTCCGTGTTGAGTGGCAAGGGAAACCGGTTTGGGTACTAAATCGTACTGAAGCAATGTTAGAGCGTTTACTAACTTCCCCACCGGATGCATTAGTTGACCCTAATTCAAAAAGCGATCAACAGCCTCCATATGCTCAAAATGAGTACCGTTCAATTAAACCTGAATATCTCGTACTCGTAGGTATTTGTACTCATTTAGGTTGTTCGCCAACCTTTAGACCTGAAGTTGCACCTGCAGACTTAGGTCCATCTTGGCGTGGTGGCTTCTTCTGTGCATGTCATGGCTCACGTTTTGACCTTGCAGGACGTGTATTTAAGAATCTACCTGCTCCAATTAACTTACTTGTTCCTGATCACTACTACAAAAATGAAAACTCAATTGTTGTAGGTATTAGCGGGGAGGGGGCTTAATGACAACTCAATCTAAATCAAAATTGGCTCGTTTAGGCGACTGGATCGACTATCGATTGCCATATAAGCGTGCTTTAAGTACTCATGTCACTGAGTATTACGCACCAAAAAACTTTAACTGGCTCTATGTATTTGGTGTTTTAGCGGGCGTTATGCTTGTGAACCAAATCTTAACGGGGATCTGGTTAGTCATGTACTACAAACCCGATGGAGCGCTTGGCCCTACGGGTATTCCTATTGCTTATGCATCATTAGAGACTGCCGTCATGCGGGATGCGAACTGGACATGGCTCATACGCTATATGCATGCCGTTGGTGCATCGATGTTCTTTATCGTTGTCTACATGCATATGTTCCGTGGTCTTATCTATGGTTCACACCGTAAACCTCGTGAACTCGTATGGATCTTTGGTATGTTGATCTATCTTGTGCTTATGGCTGAGGCCTTCATGGGATATGTACTTCCCTATGGGCAGATGTCATTCTGGGGTGCTCAGGTTATCATCTCTCTCTTCGGTGCTATTCCTTATATTGGTGATACTTTAGTTACAGGTATTCGTGGGGACTTTGTTATCTCAGAAGCAACATTGAGCCGCTTCTTTGCACTCCATGTTATCGCCTTACCACTTGTATTAGTTGGTCTAGTTGTCGCACATATTTTAGCACTCCATCAAGTAGGTTCTAATAACCCAGATGGAATTGAGATCAAAGATCATCTTGATGAGAACGGAAAACCTCTAGATGGAATCCCATTCCACCCTTACTACACAGTTCATGATACTTTTGCGGTAGGAATCTTCTTGATCTTCTTTGCATTGATCATCTTCTATGCTCCTGATATGTTTGGTCTCTTCTTAGAAGCACCTAACTTTGAACCTGCTAACCCATTAGCAACACCTGCACATATTGCACCTGTTTGGTACTTCACACCTTACTACACAATTTTACGTGCTGTTCCATCATGGTTTGGAACACAGATCTGGGGCGTTTTAGCAATGGGAGCTTCAATTGCAGTTCTCTTCGTATTACCTTGGTTAGACAGAAGCCCTGTACGCTCTATTCGCTATAAAGGTGCTTTCATCAAAATTATGATTGCCCTCTTTGTTATCTGCTTTATTATCTTAGGATACTTAGGAGTAGTTCCTGCGAATGATACCCGTACATTAGTTGCACGTATCTGTACTATCTTCTACTTTATCTTCTTCCTTGGCATGCCATGGTGGTCTAGATGGGGTAAAGTTAAACCAGTTCCAACAAGGGTGACAATGAAATGAGAAAAATCATAACTCTATTTACTAGCTGTCTCTTCTTTATGGCAGCCAGTGCAACCGCACAAACTTCTGAGGATTTAACGGCTAAAGCATTAGATCAACTCGGTAAACCACAAATCAATGTGACCAACTACGAATCTCTTCAATCAGGCGCTAGACTCTATATAGACTACTGCCTGGCTTGTCACTCATTAGAGTTCCAACGCTACAATATCACAGCTCGTGATATTGGTTTGCAGGAAGAAGATATTCAAATGTTGATCAATACTGGTAGTTATGACCCACGTGAAGCTGAGTTTATAGCGACAAAAGATGGGGAATTAATGTTTACAGCAATGGATCGTGCTGATGCTCAAATCTGGCTAGGAGTTTCACCTCCGGATCTATCGACTATTGCTCGAGCTAAAGGTTCTGACTATATCTATAAATATCTACTTTCCTTCTATGAAGATGAAAGCCGTCCTACAGGAATGAATAACATTGCATTCCCTAATGCGGGAATGCCTCATGTTTTAGCTGAACTGCAAGGCACTAATCGCCCTATAATTGAAAAAGTAGCTATTGGTGAGTGTGACTTATCACAACCTGATGAGTGTCAATATGAAGAAGTTGTTGTAGGGCTTGAAAAAGTAACTGATGGTGCAATGACAGAATTAGAATTCCGCAAATCTGTTAATGACATCACTAACTTCCTGACATATGTTGCAGAGCCGGCACAACTCGAGCGTAAAAAATATGGTCCTTGGGTTCTAGGATTCTTAGTGATCTTTACAATACTTGCGTATGCTTTAAATCGTGAATATTGGAAGGATGTAAAGTAAGTATTTAATGAACACCATTCATAATTGAAAACTATAATAAACCTGTAAGGAGCAATTAAAATCTAATTGCTCCTTACTTGCGATTAAGGAGAGCATAATTATGTCAACAAGACGCACAGGATTTACCCTTTTTACGGAAAAAAACTCTTTAGATGGTGATCGAGTCAAAGTCGTCCTGCTCGAAAAAAACATCACCTGTGAGACAGTAATTGTCGACCCAACTAATCCCCCAGGTGACCTTTTAGAAGTTAATCCTCAAGTTATTCTACCTACACTTATTACTCGTGAAATCGCTATTTATCATACAGATACTATCTTAGAATTTTTAGATGAGCGCTTTCCTCACCCCCCACTACTCCCGAATGACCCTATATTACGGGCTAAGTTTCGCCTAACTATTAAAACGATTGTTAACGATTGGTATCCTCTCGTTGAAAAACTTATTGGTCGTAAAACAGCAGATAATAGAACTAATAAAGCGATCGCTGATCTTCTTGTGGCCTATTCACCACTATTTAGTGAGACAGCCTATTTTCAAAATGAGGATTTCTCATTAATTGATGCAACAATTGCCCCTTTCTTATGGTGGGTTAAATATTTGGATATCCCACTTCCGAAAAAGGCTCAACCTGTCTTAGATTACTATGATCGGTTATTAGAAAAAGAGAGCGTTAAAGCTGCTTTTGATAAAAAAGAGAAAACTATTTAAGGACTTTTTATGATGACCTCAAATAAGCCCTACTTTATTCGAGCCCTCTATGACTGGATACTCGATAATAATTGCACACCCTACATTGTAGTAGACGCAACCCTTCCCTATGTCGATGTACCAGAAGAATTTATCACCGATGGTAATATTATTCTTAATGTTCTTCCATCAGCCGTAAGTAATCTTATTTTAGGCGATGAGTGGATCTCTTTTTCCGCTCGTTTTTCTGGGATCGTTCATGAAATTAACTTTCCTGTAGGGGCTGTTGCAGCAATCTATGCTCAAGAAAATGGTGAGGGAATGGGCTTTCAAACAGAGGCACTCCCTGATGATTATTTTGTAGATATGATGAAAATCACAACGCCCTCCTTCTCCAAAAAGAAGGGACCTCAACTAGATATTATTGAGCCAGATAAAGGGCAACTGCCAACCTCTCATAAAGAGAGTTCTAAAGATGAGGAACAATCTGATAAAGAGAGCTTACAAAATAGAGATAAGGGTAAAGATAGTAACAAAAATAAAAAGCCGACTCTAACAATTATCAAATAGATCAATAGATTAAAATTACAAAGATCAGGGCATTGAGTAGCATTTAAACCCTACAATAATAACTAAAACCATCCTCGTAGCATTATATTTCCTATTAAGCTACGAGGATTTTTTTATTCTCTATTATCATAATTTATCGATATTTAATGCAAAGCTGATTTTAGAAGCTTACTATGGGGCTTCCCTACATCATATTAACAACGCCTAGGTCCTCTACTCTATTTCTGAAAATATGAAAAAATATGAAAAAAAAATATGAAGATATTGAAGATATCAAGGATGTCATCCTAATACATGGTTTATACCAAAATACACTTATTATGAGAGTATTGGGGTATCGTCTTGAAAAACTTGGATATCAAGTACATTACTTTAAATATCCTACACTCATAACGAGCTTTGAAAAAAATGTCGATTCTTTTTGTCACTATTTAGAGAGATTTTCCTCCCCTTTTGCCATTATCGGACATAGTTTAGGCTCTTTAATCATCTTAAAGAGTCTAGAAAAATCAATATCTCAACAACTAAAGAGAGTCATCGCGATTACCCCTCCATTTCATGGATCCCGAATTGTCCAATATCTGACAGATCATAATGCATCCTTTCTAATCGGAAAATCTCAAAATGTTCTACTACCAAACTATAATCGATATTGGAAATTCCCCATTCCTTTGGGGATTATCGCAGGAACCCACAATCAAGGTCCGACTTCTCTACTACTAGAGTCAATCACCGATACTATTGATAAAGATTCACTAGTTGGTGATGGTACAGTCTATCTCGATGAGACTAAGTTAGAAGGGTATAGCGACTTTATTACCCTTAATCGCTCTCACTCAATGATTCTTTTTGATCCAAAGACTGCCTCATTATGTGATCTATTTATCAAACATGCTCTTTTTAAGCCCTCAAAAAAAGTCATATCAAACCATCAATAAAAAAGAGCCCCATACCAAAAGTATGGGGCTCTGATCTTATCATTATATACTTAAATACTTAAATACTTAACATGTATATTAGATAATTGTTTTATTAACATCTAGTAAGTCATCTAATGGATCAACTGTTGGCTGAACATCAAATTCATTGGCAGAATCAACAGATTCTTCATCTATCTCTTCACTACTTTCCTCTTTTTGCTCAACATCTCCATATTCAGATGGCAATACCAACGTATCGGAATTTTCATCTGTAGAGATAAGATTGCCTAGATCTAGAGATTCACCTAGTAATTCTTCTTGCTCAATATTGCTCTCTTCAAGATTTAACAAATCACCAAGATCAGCAATATTCTCTTCAGAGAGAAGCTCTTCAGTAAACTCATCTTCTAGATCTACAGCATCATTACCCTCTTCTGACAATTCAGGGTTAAGCATTTCTTCAATTTCAGACTCATCTGCTAAAACTTCTTCAGAGGATTCAAGTGAATTTTCACCTTGTGACTCAAAAATTAGTTCTTTCTGATCATCTTGACGTACTTCTTCATGCTCATCAAAGAAATCATCAGCCATTAACATGCGAGCTTTGAGTATCGGCGTTGTAACGACTTTATCGTATGTTACCTTTACGGTTGATGGCAATTGCATTGACGAGGTTAAGAAGCTCGAGTTAACAATAAATTCAATAGTATAACTACCCGGACCTATGTTTATAGGAGTGGTTCCGCCTGCGAGCATTTGATGATGGACCTCATAACCATTTGAGTCACGAATAGATATCAATGTATGACTGGGCGAATCTCCTCTTGATATAACTAGTTTCTTATATTCTACGCCATTCTCTACAGTGAATGATGCCTTTGCTGTCTCCTTTAGACCTCTTTTTGTTCTAGAATGGAGAGTTAAATTTGTCTCTATACTTTCAAAAGTCCGATCAAAAGTTTCAACAATAGTTTCCGCAGATACATTTTCAGCTGTATCTTCAAGTGTTACTTCTAGAAGACTACCATCTGTCGGTTTTGATAAATCAACCTTAAACTCACCATTAGAACCAACTTTACCGGATCCAATAACTGCACCATCCTTGATCTTCACGACCACTTTAGCACCTGCCTCACCTTTTCCAGTGATAGACTTCCCATCATTAGATACAACAAGATCTGTTGGAGCATTAGGTGCTACTTTATCAAGTGAATCTTTTGCTACTTCCGGAGATTTATTACCAGTCTTATCTGTTTGGCTAATAAGAATTTTACCACCATCTGTTGCTGTGTCTAAATCAACTGTAAATGATCCATCTTCGTTAACCTCTGCAGAACCTAATAAGTTATCATCCTTATCCGTAACAGTTACTGTTGCATTCGGTTCCCCTCTTCCAGTAATAGTTAAACCTGTATCAACTAAAACAATATCAGTTGGTGCATCTGGTGCAACCTTATCTGGTGTAGGCACTCTCCCTTCATCAGAGATCTTACCGTTACTAGGATTTTTTAATGTGACCTTAATATCACGACCATCCGTTGGCCCATTTAACGTTACACTAAAGTTGCCATCACCTTTAACAGTCCCCTTACCAATGACTTGACCATCCTGATCTTTCACTGTTACTTCTGTATTTGGCTTACCTTTACCTGTTAATACTAAGCCTTCAGAGTCTACCTCAAGGTTTGTAGGTACATCAGGTCTTGTGGCATCTGGTGTTTGAGCAATAGCTTCTGGAGAAGTATTATTGGATGCATCCGTCAATGTTACCTTAATATCGCATCCATCAGTTGGTTTATCAAGTGTTACCTTGAACTTACCATCTTCACCGACAGTCCCTTTGCCGATCTGATTATTATTTTGATCTCTAATAATAACCGTTGTTCCTTTCTCTCCGGTACCCGTAACAGTTTTACCATCGGTTGAAACAACAACATTGTCAGGTGCATCCGGGGCTACTTTATCAGGTGTAGAAGCGGTCACTTCTGGTGATTTATTTCCAGATTTATCCTCTAAACCAACCTTAATATCTCGACCATCTGTTGGTTTTTCCAACACCACTGTAAATTTATCATTACTATTAACCGTACCACGACCAATCTCTTGGTCATTTGAATCCCTAATAATAACCGTTGTTCCCTTTTCACCTTTACCTGTTACGGTCTTACCATCAACTTCTGATACAACAACCTCTGTCGGTGCATTAGGAGCGACTTTATCTGGAGTTATTACTTCCACATAATCTGACTTTAACCCATCTTTCTCAAGCCCAACTTTAATAGGTGAACCATCTGTTGCTCCATCCAATTTTACAACAAAATCCCCTTTTTCATTCACTGTAGAAGAACCAATAGTCTTACCTTGCTGATTTTTAACTAATACTGTCGCTCCAAGCTTACCTCTACCTATCACGACTTCACCATTATCAGAAACTAAGATATCAGTTGGTGCATCCAAAGAGAAAGAAGGAATAACAATAGGAGTTTTTTCTGAAATATTATTGGCATTATCTACAACATCAGCTGTAACCATATCTCCAGGCTTTAAATTATGCCCTTTATTCATAATTGCCTTAAAAGTTCCATCCTGCCCCACTATTGCACCACCTATGTGCTTTCCATCAGCATTTTTAATACTAACAAAACTTTGCGGCTCTTTAGCTTTTCCAGTTATTTTAATTTCACCATTTTCCATGATAACAACAAGATCAGTGGGCGCATCTGGTGGTAACTTGTCATAAGACGGCGCTGTAATACTCTCTGATTTTTTCTCACCACTTGTTAAATAAAATTCAAAATCAGAACCATCTGTTACCTTATTAAAGGTAAATTTAAAGTCACCATTCTCATCGACCTCTTTTGTTAAAGTCCCCATTCTATCGTTTTTAATAACAATAGTTGCCCCATGTTTTCCTTTACCTGATACAGAGAATCCATCTTTTGAAAACATAATATTTGACGGCGGATTTAAGATAGTTAAATCAGGTGTTTTCTCGATTATTGTTGGCTTAGAAGTATTTTTTGCATCATCCGTTAAAGTGATCTCAATAGGCGATCCATCTGTTGGATTTTCTAAATCCACAGTAAAATTACCATCTTCATCCACTTTACCCTCTCCGATAGTACTCCCATCACTACCTTTAACAGTCACCGTAGTCCCTTTTTCCCCCGTTCCTGTAATCACTAATCCATCGTCAGAGACAACAACATTCTTAGGTGCATCAGGAGCCGTGGAATCGCCCGTAATCGTCGTTGGATCAGATATATTTCCGGCAGGATCTTTCACGACCACATCGTAATCTTTACCATCCTCAAGGCCATCTTTAATTTCAACCTCAAAGTTGCCATCTTCATCGATCTCTCCACGACCGATTTCATTACCCTCTTTATCTTTGATAATGATGGTAGAGCCCGCTTCACCTTTACCTTTGACAGTCGTTGAACCATCTTCTTGGTTCTCGATCACAATATCGGTCGGTGCTTTAGGTGGCGTTTTATCGCCCGTAACAGTCGTTGGATCAGATATATTTCCAGCAGGATCTTTCACGACCACATCGTAATCTTTACCATCCTCAAGGCCATCTTTAATTTCAACCTCAAAGTTGCCATCTTCATCGATCTCTCCACGACCGACTTCATTACCCTCTTTATCTTTGATAATGACGGTAGAGCCCTCTTCACCTTTACCTTTGACAGTCGTTGAACCATCTTCTTGATTCTCGATCTCAACCTCCGTCGGAGCTTCTGGCACCACTGTATCTAAGTCGGAATCGGAGTCGCTGTCTGAATCAGAGTCACTGTCGGAATCTGAGTCGCTGTCGGAATCTGAATCGCTATCGGAATCTGAATCGCTGTCGGAATCTGAGTCACTATCGGAGTCTGAATCACTGTCGGAATCAGAGTCGCTATCCGAATCTGAGTCGCTATCCGAATCTGAGTCGCTGTCCGAGTCTGAATCACTATCAGAATCTGAATCGCTATCAGAATCTGAATCGCTGTCGGAATCTGAGTCACTATCGGAGTCTGAATCACTGTCGGAATCTGAATCACTGTCAGAATCTGAGTCACTATCGGAGTCTGAATCACTGTCGGAATCTGAATCACTGTCGGAATCTGAATCGCTGTCTGAATCAGAGTCGCTGTCGGAATCGGAGTCGCTATCGGAATCTGAATCGCTGTCGGAATCTGAATCGCTGTCGGAATCGGAGTCGCTGTCTGAATCAGAGTCACTGTCGGAATCGGAGTCGCTATCGGAATCTGAATCGCTGTCGGAATCTGAATCGCTGTCGGAATCGGAGTCGCTATCTGAATCAGAGCCACTGTCGGAATCGGAGTCGCTGTCTGAATCAGAGTCACTGTCGGAATCTGAGTCGCTGTCCGAATCAGAGTCACTATCCGAGTCTGAATCACTGTCGGAATCTGAATCACTGTCGGAATCGGAGTCGCTATCGGAATCTGAATCGCTGTCGGAATCTGAATCGCTGTCGGAATCGGAGTCGCTGTCTGAATCAGAGTCACTGTCGGAATCGGAGTCGCTGTCTGAATCAGAGTCGCTGTCGGAATCGGAGTCACTATCTGAATCGGAGTCGCTATCGGAATCTGAATCACTATCCGAGTCTGAATCACTGTCGGAATCTGAATCGCTATCGGAGTCTGAGTCGCTGTCTGAATCAGAGTCACTGTCGGAATCGGAGTCGCTGTCCGAGTCTGAATCACTGTCTGAGTCTGAGTCGCTATCGGAGTCAGAATCACTATCTGAATCTGAGTCACTGTCGGAATCTGAATCGCTGTCGGAGTCTGAGTCACTATCGGAATCAGAATCACTGTCGGAGTCTGAGTCACTATCGGAATCAGAATCGCTGTCGGAATCGGAGTCGCTGTCCGAATCTGAATCACTATCGGAATCTGAGTCACTATCTAAATCTGAATCGCTATCAGAGTCTGAATCACTATCGGAGTCTGAGTCGCTGTCTGAATCAGAGTCACTGTCGGAATCGGAGTCGCTATCGGAATCTGAATCTGAATCACTATCTGAGTCAGAGTCGCTATCGGAATCTGAATCACTATCTGAGTCAGAGTCGCTATCGGAATCTGAATCACTGTCGGAATCGGGCTCACTGTCGGAATCTGAATCACTGTCGGAATCTGAATCGCTATCCGAATCAGAATCGCTATCGGAATCGGAGTCGATATCGGAGTCTGAGTCGCTGTCGGAATCGGGGTCACTGTCGGAATCTGAATCACTGTCGGAATCTGAATCGCTATCCGAATCAGAATCGCTATCGGAATCGGAGTCGATATCGGAGTCTGAGTCGCTGTCTGAATCAGAGTCACTGTCGGAATCGGAGTCGCTATCGGAATCTGAATCTGAATCACTATCTGAGTCAGAGTCGCTATCGGAATCTGAATCACTGTCGGAATCTGAATCACTGTCGGAATCTGAATCACTGTCGGAATCTGAATCGCTATCCGAGTCAGAATCAGAATCGCTATCGGAGTCTGAGTCGCTGTCTGAATCGGAGTCGCTATCGGAATCTGAATCACTATCAGAATCTGAATCACTATCAGAATCCGAATCGCTGTCTGAATCTGAATCACTGTCGGAATCAGAGTCACTATCTGAGTCTGAATCACTATCGGAATCTGAATCACTATCGGAATCTGAATCACTGTCGGAATCGGAGTCGCTATCGGAATCTGAATCACTATCTGAGTCAGAGTCGCTATCCGAGTCAGAATCGCTATCACCTATAACGATCCCTGGTTCAGATTCATTGCCTGCGGGGTCTTTAGCGATAACATCATACTCTTCACCATCTTTTAGACCATTCTCAACTTCCACTTCGAAGGTCCCATCTTCATCAACGTTACCTTTACCAACTTCATTACCCTCTTTATCGCGGATAATGACTTCAGCACCCGGCTCACCCTTACCAGTTACAGTGGTGGAGCCATCTTCGTTATTATTGATCTCTAAGTCCGTTGGCGCATCAGGAGCTGTGGTATCACCTACAACTTTTCCGGCTTCAGATTCATTGCCTGCGGGGTCTTTAGCGATAACATCATATTCTTCGCCATCTTTTAGACCATTCTCAACTTCTACTTCAAAGTTGCCATCTCCATCGACGTTACCTTTACCAACTTCATTACCCTCTTTATCGCGGATAATGACTTCAGCACCCGGCTCACCCTTACCAGTTACAGCGGTGGAGCCATCATTTTTATTATTAATTTCTAAATCTGTTGGAGAATCGGGCTTATTAACATCACCCTGATCAGAAAAACGGCCTCCGCCAGAACTCGACGAAGACGTTGCAAGCATTCCGCCCAAAATACCAATACCCAATAAGGGCAACATCCACTTAGGCATCGCTGAGTCTGAGGCTACTCCCCCTACAACTTCTGGCACTAAAGCCGGATCTACCGCAACTTCTACAAATCCATCGCCATTAAGCCAAAACAATTGAGAATCTTCGTCTTCAAAGACTAATTCACTATGAACTCCCTCTTCATTTTCATTATAGAATCCATAGAAAACGACCTTTTTTCCCGATACAAATGTCAATATCAGGTTATTACCATCGCGCTCAACTCTAGTAATATCTTGCGGACTCCCCTCAATCTTAATGAGATGAGGTGTTAATAATGTTTGGTCATCTAAAGAAACATTTAATGGCTTAGCACCATCTACCCGCTCGATCAATATCATTGTCATATAACTCCGCTATATTGTTAAAAAATAACTTATTCAGATTGCTTAACTTTAAGGCAATTAAAAAAAGGATAAAAAGAGGCCTACCTGAATATTCATTCAAGTAAAAAATATTATTAACGTTCTATCTAATCTATAACTTGCGATTAATATACATCTATAAACAGCGAAACACGTGAATAGAGAAGAGAGCTAAAGCAATTAACCTCTATAGATCTATTTCTATACATCAATTTCTACAGAACTTATTTATAAATAAGTAAACCGACTCAACGATATAACAGTGTCTTAATAGACATCAAACATCACCAATTAGATTGTCAGATAAAGACCCATATCTAGCTGCTATCGCATATTGAACCTTCCCAATGGAAGCACTCATTAAAACTTTGTTTATAACTGACCACTCATTCTCACAACAAAAGGTGATTCTGATTATAAAATAATACCTATTAGTGTCAATTTATAACTATAAGCTTAAATACCCATGAAGGTTACTAAAACAAGTAATATATTATTAATAATATGTGTGAATAGCAGACTTGGTGAGGATATAAGAACAAAAAAAAATGATGATATCAGAGAAAAAAGAGTATTTTAAAAACTTAAATATGATCAACAATTGACCAAAAAAAGAATAATTATCAATAAAAATTTGATGGAATATAAAAATCAACTGTTTTTTTAATATATATCAATAGAAATATATTTTAATTTCCCACAAAAACTCTATCCTGTTGAAATATATACACATAAAAAATATAAGATAGAGTTTACTCTTTATATATCTCTTTCTAAATTTAAAATAAATACATAAAAACACTTAAATTTACATTTAAAAAATGGTAAATATCAGCCTTAAACTGCTTATTACATATCGACCCAACTGTCAAACATAAAAAAACACTTATAAACGCTGAATTAAATTTAATGGAGATTACAATAATTGACATTTAAACTATAAAATATACAAATCAATATATTTTAAAATATATTGACTGTCTTCAATTAGAAGCTAAAGAGATAGTTTTACCATCTGTCCACCACAAAGAGGCTTCAAAAAGTAAATCTGATTTTAGAATGTGTATAGTCGATTTGAGTATTTAAAATAAACAGAACCCTATAGAAGTAGAGCTTAATCTATTATTAAGCCCTTAACTATCCCCTCAAAATTAAATTTTAGATGCTAAGTTCCCGAAAAAAGATAATCAATAGTATATTTTTCTACATACTTTAAATAAAAATATCGCTTTTAAATTTGAATGATAGTCCTAACTTTATAAGAGTTAAAATATTTTTAAGTAGTTAATATTGATAGAATGATTATAGAATATAGGTAATGACTAAAAGTCCAGTCAAATAATATAAAACTTGTATTTTCATTGATGGCTGGCCTATAACAATTAATATCTTCATTCACTTCGCTCATGGAAACCGACAGAAATAACAGCAACATCAATCGTTCCATCAGTCACTTCTATCTCTAACTGATCGTAGATCTCGACATCAGTAATACTTTTGACTAACTGCCCTTCTTTAGTGGTCATAGAATAACCGCGTAAAAGCGTATTGAGAGGGCTCAATAGCGTTAACTTCTCTACAGTATTGACAAACGCTTGCTCTCTTTCTTGATATTTTTTTCTAAGCGCTCTCTCCATCCCATCACTCATCATCTGAAGTCGATCTTGATGACGCTCTATCTGATCATTTAAAGAGATTCTCTTCAATCGATCATTGATAACTGAATAACGCGCCTGAAGTTGCTCTAATCGATAATGAATCGCTCTTCCTAAACCTGCTTTTAGACGAATCAATTGCTCCCTATTTTGACTTAAGCGCGATTTAGGATCTTTAAGATAGAGTCGATAGGAGAGGTGATCGATCTCTTTTTCGAGCGTACGTAACTTATCCCGCATCATTTTCATTAAATGGGATTCAACTTCTGAAAGATATTGATAGAGCTCATCTCGAGATTGTGATGAATATTTTGCTGCCATAGATGGCGTTGGAGCTCGTAGATCGGCGACGAAATCAGCTATTGTAATATCTGTCTCATGCCCTACTCCTGTGATAATAGGTATCTTAGAAGCAAAGATTGCGCGAGCAACTACTTCTTCATTAAAACACCATAAATCCTCTATACTGCCCCCTCCACGGATAAGAAGTAGAAGATCACATATATTCTCTCGATTCGCACGCCCAATTGCATTAGCGATATCATGTTCGGCCCCTCTTCCTTGTACATTAGTTGCATACAGCTTAAGGGGAATATCGGGTCTATGGGATGAGAAAACCTGTAAGACATCTTGTAACGCTGCGGCGCTTCGTGAGGTAATAATACCTATCTTACGCGGATGCTTAGGGATAAGCTGTTTATAATGCGTATCAAATAACCCCTCTTCTGCAAGGCGATTTTTAAGTGCTAAAAATTGTAGATAAAGATCACCAACTCCAGCCTCTTCAACACGAGAGACTATTAACTGATACTCTCCTCGAGGCGCATAGACGGAGACTTTTCCAGTTAACTTTATTTTCTGACCATTTGTAATCAATGAACGATAACGCTCTGCTTGAGAACGCCATATGACAGACTTAAGCATCCCACCTTCATCTTTAAGATTAAAGTAGATATGTCCAGAACCAGGATAAGCCGCATTAGAGACCTCTCCTTCAACCTGACAATAGAAAAATGCACCTTCAAGAAGATCTCGAATCGCAAAGTTGAGCGCCGTAACTGAATAGACAGCATCAGATAAGTCACGTTTTTCTCGATTCTCTAGAGGATATCCCTCCCTTTCTGTGCTGAAAAGATCATGCCGACTCATAATCCTCCTTGCTTTGCCTCATTCCAATAGCGGTCTAAATCTTCGAGCGTTACTGATTCTAGTGGCGCTGTGGCGCTCTTCTCAATATAATTAAATCGACGTCTAAATTTTAGATTAGTCAATTGCAATGCTTCTTCAGGATCAATCTCTAAAAAGCGTGCTAAATTGACCAATGAGAAGAAGAGATCCCCCAACTCACTCTTTATCGCTTCTCGATCCCCGCTCTCCATTGCCTCAAAAAACTCTAAACGCTCCTCTTCAACTTTCTCAATAACAGGATCAATCTCATCCCAGTCAAAACCTACTGTCGCAGCTTTTTTCTGTAATAATTCTGCCTGTCTTAAAGGAGAGAGAGCTCTGGGAATTCCCGAAAGCAATGATGGATTGATCTCTACTCTCTTCTCTGCTCGCTCTTCTGCTTTGATACGAGCCCAATCTGCCTTCTGTTCAGCGATTGAATGGTACTGCTTTCCGGCAAAAACATGGGGATGTCTACGTATTATCTTCTCATTGAGACGCGCCATCACATCACTAAAATCGAAAGCTTCTCGCTCCTTTGCAATCTCACAATGAAGAAGGATCTGTAGCAATAGATCCGCGAGCTCCTCTTCTAATGCAGCCTCTCTAATCTGCTCTTGATCATTGATATAAGGCTCTTGTATTTTATCATTAATATTCTCTTGCCGAGCTATCTGATCCGCTTCGGTTAATTCAACAATAGCATCAATCACTTCAGCGGCTTCTTCTTTTAAATAGGGAATCAGAGAAAGATGTGTCTGCGCACGATCCCAAGGACAACCATCCTCAGCTCGCAATCGAGCCATCGTCTCTAATAAGTGATCTAATCTCTCTCTATGAGCCATGATGCTTTCCTACTCCCTATTCTTATTGATTAGCTTAATGCCACTAATTTACAACTAATAATTACAACTAATGATGGGGCTTATGATACCCGTTATATTGTTATTTTTAAATAAAACTAAAGACCGAATAGCATCCTAATAATCTGATCAAAGTATCTTTCAAAATATCTTTCAAAGTGAATGATGAGATAAGATGCCAAAATTTGACTTTTAGAAAGTAATTGACCTAAAAATAGATACCCACAGATACTGTGGATAACCTTGTGTATAACTCGATGATAAGGAGCATAAAGGGCATTAAAATGGCTCATCTATTAAAATGACCAATAATTAGACACCTCTCTAAAGCTAGTAATATCAATCGATTTCACAAATCATAAACTCACAAAAGTCAAATAGCGACATAACCCTCTAATTATCGAGCTTTTGAAAAGATGTTAATAAGTCAAGCTAATTTTAGATCTTTTTTTCTGTTTTTTTCACAATGAGAGACGCGTTAAAAAGTGGTGCAATCTTTGAACAACTTCCTATTTTCTACATCAAATTTTTCTCTCTTTTTAGGTGAAAAAATCCAAATAAATGATCACTAATTTAATTCTTCGCGCCAAACGCCCCCTATTGCTATAATCTCTCCAATTAATCAATGGAGTCTTATAAAAAACTATTTTAATCGCTCCATTCAATTATTCCATTCAACTTTCATTTACAGAAGAGAGCATTAAATTAATTATGAGTTATACCATTATCATCCCCGCACGATTAAAGTCGACTCGCCTTCCTAATAAAATGTTACGCGACCTTGCCTGCAAGCCTCTTATAGAGTGGACCTGGGAGGCAGCATTGAAGAGCGATGCGAAGCGCATTATCGTTGCGACGGATAGTGATGCAATCTATCATCATTTAAAAGCTTTAGGCGCAGAAGTTATTATGACAAAAGATTCCCATGAATCTGGAACTGATCGTCTCAGCGAAGTCTCTCAAAAATTAGAATTCCCCGATGATGAGATCATTGTTAATTGGCAAGGGGATGAGCCTTTTCTACCCACTAATTTAATCGATCTTGCAGCAACAGCCCTCAAAGAAAATCCTTCTGTTGCAATAAGTACATTGGCAACCCCGATTCATCAATGGGAAGAAGTTCATAATCCTAATGCTGTAAAAGTTGTTCTCAATGAGGCTGATGAAGCACTCTACTTCTCAAGAGCTGCGATTCCTTACCAGAGAGATGCAATGCCGGTAACAGGGGTAATTGAAGACTCCCCCTATCTGCGCCATATAGGCCTATATGCTTATCGTGCGAGTTTTCTCAATGCCTATCCCCATTTAATCCCCTCCCATCTTGAGTCTTTAGAGAAATTAGAGCAGCTCAGAGCCCTTGCGAACAATTATAAAATTGCTGTCGCAATCACTACAGAAGCACCCCCTGCCGGTATCGATACTGAAGCGGATCTAATCACAGCAGAATCTTGGATTCACTCTTTAAGCACCCTCAAATAAGCACCTCGACTAAATCATAGACTAAACTCACGGTCGGCTTAATACTTAAAAATTTAGGAGATTATCCATGTTTCTCAACAACCTCTCATTTCAACGCTTCTCATCTACTCTGTTTCGTAAAATTACACGTATCAAAACAGCATGGTTTAAAAACCTTTTCATCTCCCAATTTGCGAAAATCTACAAGATCGCTTGGCAAGATTATGAACGTCAAAGCCCAGAACAGTTTATTAACTTCAATGATTTTTTTACCCGTGAGTTAAAAGAGGGGACTCGTCCCATAAGCGACGCAGCGCTCATCTCCCCTGCTGATGGGAAAATTGCAGCAAGTGGAGCATTAGATAAGACTCAATTTATCCATGCCAAAGGTCACAACTTCACCTTAGAATCATTAATTGCTGATCCACAATTAGCAGACACTTTTAAAGATGGCTCTTTTGCAACGATCTATCTTTCACCAAGGGATTACCATCGTATCCATATGCCAGTGGATGGAACCCTTCTACGGACCATTCATATCCCGGGGAAACTCTATAGTGTCTCCTTAAAGACTGCTGAAAAAATCCCCGCTCTTTTTGCGGAGAATGAGCGACACGTCTCACTCTTTGAGACCCCCTATGGCAAGATGATCGTTATCTTAGTCGGTGCCATTAATGTCTCTAGTATTGAAACTATCTGGTCGGGAACCGTTACACCACCCTATGGCAAACTGCTACAATATAGTGATTATCAAAAAGAGGGGATCTCCTTGAAAAAAGGGGAAGAGATGGGGCGCTTCAATATGGGATCAACGGCAATCGTTATTACAGAGAAAGGGAATTTAATGCTCGATCCTCTCATCAAAGAGTATCAGCCCATTAAACTTGGTGAGCCGCTCTTTCATCTTCAAGAAGAGAGCTTCTAGCACTTCTCCGCTCTTTCCCCTTTCTTTTATAAATCTTAACGGGTATAATGCTTTGCTTGATTTTGAGTCTTTTAATGAGATGGTGCTTTCTAAGCTTTTTAGTTACTGAAAAAGTTTAAAAAAATAGTGCCAATCAAAACTACAAGACTCTAGGTCTCCTTGTCTTTTAAGTTGTGTTTAAAAGACTTTAAATATTTTTTAAATCCATAAGGAGCATGAATAATGCGTCATTACGAAGTAGTATTTCTGGTTCATCCAGACCAAAGTGAACAAGTTCCTGCAATGATCGATCGCTACAAAGCAATCGTGACTGATAATGGTGGCGTAGTCCATCGTTTAGAAGATTGGGGCCGTCGCCAATTAGCATATCCTATTCAAAAAATTCATAAAGCACACTACGTTCTTATGAACATTGAATGTGATAAAGCCTCTTTAGAAGAGCTACAAAGCGCATTCCGTTTTAACGATGCGGTTATCCGTGATCTTATCATCAACAAAGAAGAAGCGGAAACTGAACCATCTGTTGTTGCAGCAAAACCTGAGCGTCATCATGACAATCGTGAAGTTGAAGCTGAAAGCAACGATGATGCTGACAACGCAGATAGCGAAGAAGCATAAGCATCGGATCTCTTTTAAAATATAGACAAAAGGTAATAAAATTATGTCACGTTATGTTCGTCGTAGAAAATATTGTCGTTTTACCGCTGAAGGCGTTAAAGAAATCGACTATAAAGATATTAATCTCTTAAAAAATTATGTTACAGAGACAGGTAAAATCGTACCTAGCCGTGTAACGGGTACAAGCGCACGCTATCAGCGTCAGCTCGCAACTGCAATTAAACGTGCTCGCTACATTGCATTGCTCCCATACACTGATCAACACTAATTTGTCCAAAGGGAGATAATCAATGAAAGTTATTCTTTTAGAAAAAATTGAAAATTTAGGTTCTCTTGGCGACATGGTCGATGTTAAGCCAGGATTTGCACGTAACTACCTTCTTCCACAAGGTCTTGCGACTGAAGCGACTGAAGCTAACGTTGCTCGCTTTGAAGAGCGTCGTGCAGAACTCGAGCAGAAACAAGCTGAAGTATTAGCGGAAGCAACTGCACGTGGTGAAAAACTTGCTGGTTTAGTGATGACTATCGCTGCAAACGCAGGTTCAGAAGGTCGTCTATTCGGTTCAGTAACAGCTCAAGATATCGCAACTCTTATTACAGATGCAGGTGTACCTGTTGAGCGTAAAGAAGTTCGTATCCATGATGGTGCAATCCGTTCACTCGGCGAGCACACAGTTACACTTCACCTCCACGCTGATGTGAATGTTGAAATCACTGTTAACGTAACAGCTGAATAATCGATTAGGTTTTAAAGCTACATGTTAGTAGCTTTAAAATTCAGATCAAAACATCAATAATAAAATTCATCCTAAGACAATGAATCAAAAAAGCCCACTCAATAGTGGGCTTTCTCTTATCTACCTTATCTACCTTATCTATCCTATCTATCCTATCTATCCTATCTACCTCATCTGCTATTCCTACTATTCCTACTATTATCCTTAATGTAGAGTGTAGAGCTACATCATAAATCATCTTGGAAATCATGAATCGGAGATTACAGATTCTGAATTCTAGATTCTGGATTCTGGATTCTAAATTTATAAATGGAGTAGAGATTCTCCTTGAGGGGCAACCTGATCTGCTTTGATCGGTTTTTCAATGCCTCCCCACTCAACTCTCACCCAATTAAGAAGATCGGCAATCTCCTTCGCGGTTAATGCACCTTCAAACCCTGGCATAGCGTACATACGCTCCCCATTAGAGTAGGAGGTTGTGGGTATTCCATTGAGTACAACGGCAATTAGAGTTTGTGGATCCTCCATCATCACGATCGCATCTCCCTCTAATGCTGGCGCTACATGTGGAATTCCCTTACCCTCTATCCCATGACAAGTAGCACAAGCCGCTAAATAATTCTCTCGACCCGCTACAAGATCTGCCTGTTTCATCGCTCCTATAACTTGATTAGTCATAATAGGAGAGCGCTTAGGCGAAAGAATCTTCCCCCCTTTATCGGTAAGAAGATAGGTTGCCATAGCAATCACATCTTGACGATTCATCTGACTTGTCGAGAAATGGGTCACTGTCTCCATTCCCGCAAAAGAATCCCCTTCCGGGGCAATTCCAGTCGCTAAATACTCGGTAAGATCTTCTAATGAGTAACCTCTTTTCGCCAATGTCTCAGCCGTAATATTAGGAATCGCTAACCCATCTTCAAATCCTCCGGTCAATGCCGCTTTAAAATCTACCCCCATCATAAAATTTCTAGGAGAGTGGCAAGCGCCACAATGTGCTAATCCCTCAACGAGATAAGCACCTCGATTCCATACTTCAGAACGATTAGGATCATGCGGTGCCAATCGATCTGGAAAGTTAAAGAGTGTCCAAAAGTTCAAAAATGGGCGTACGGGCCAAGCAAATACCCCACTATTTTGAGCATTAGGAATTGCTAAAGGAGGAATACTCATCAAGTAAGCGTAAAGCGCATCGATATCCTCATCAGTCGTAATATGGGTAAAGACGTAAGGCATTGCCGGATAGAGATTTCCACGCTCCTTACCTACCCCATCTTTAAGCGCCCGATGAAAATCTTCTCGCGTATAGTTGCCAATTCCATATCTCTTATCAGGAGTAATATTGGTAGAGTAGATCGTTCCTAATGGTGCCATTGTAATAGGAACACCCCCTGCTCCCATCTCTCCTCCTTCCCGGGTATGACAACCAAAACAATCTCCAGCAAGCGCTAGCTCTCGCCCTTTAGGTATCAATGCCTTCATCTCTGCTTCACTCAAAGTACCTTTAGTAGTCACAGAATCTTGACGAAACACACCGATTAGGATTAATACCGCTAAGATAATCAACAATAATAGGAGCCAGATGAGCCAGCGCTTTAAGCTCCTGTTCTGCTTACTGCGACGATAATAATCGATATCTTCAACATAACGCATCTTCTACTCCTTAATCGATAACACAACCGGGGGTAGCTAAGGCGACATCCCGAATTGCTTCATAATAACGGACATACCCTGTACAACGGCAGATATGATCATTGAGTGCCTCCTCAATGGCTTTTTCTAGATTAGCTCTCTTAATGGGGTGGCGATTTAAGCGATCTAAAAAAACCGTTGCACCCGCAACAAATCCTGGCGCACAATAACCACATTGGAAAGCAAAATTATCAATAAAAGCCTGTTGAATAGGCGTTAAGATCAATACTCCATCTTTTTTTGTCGCCTGCCCTTCAATCGTCACAATATTTTTGCCGGAAAAATAGTGCGCTCCAAAGATACATGTTCTCGTTTCACTTTTTGACCCATCAGGATGAATCTCCATAACGGTACAGGCATGGCAAATCCCCTGCCCACAACCAAAATGAGTCCCTGTTAAATCGAGATACTCATGTAAAAAGTCGATCATTGTCATCGTCAATGGTACTTCAATCGGCCCAACCTCCTCCCCATTAATTGTGAGTGTAAGGGGTTTACGCTCAATTGCAGGATAACGTTGCTGAATCTTTTCACTATCAAAGTGCTCTTTCACAATATGACTCTTCTCGTCATGATTTTGTTGATCATTTTTTTGTAGATCTAATCCTTGTTCATCTAATCCTTGTTGATTCGATAAAGTGCCCACTTGATGCTCTTTCTCTATCTCTCTACTCATCTTTACTCCCTTTTTTGATACTCATAATGCTACTCTGAGAGCGCTTTCTGAATCTTATCTGCCGTTACCGGAAAATGGTAAAAACGTCTACCTGTTGCATGGGTTAATGCATTGCTAGTTGCCGGCAGAATAGGGATCATCCCAAGTTCAGCCATCCCTTTTGGAGGAGACGTTTCCGATAAAGGGGGAAGAAATTGTGCCGTCTGATTCCAAACAGCAACATCTTTTGCCCGTGGCAATCGATAGCGATTAAAGTTCCAAGTACCATTTCCCGGGCCATCCTCATAGAGTGGAAGCTCCTCCATTAGCGCATGCCCTAACCCCATTGCCGTTCCGCCCTGAATTTGCCCTGAGACTAATTCAGGAACGATGAGCTTACCGGGATTCATAATCATATGATGTGAAAGGATCTCCACTTCACCACTAAAGCTATCAACACTCAACTCTACAAGTGACGATGCCGGCGTGACTGTCGTTGGATCTGCTCCTGATCGATCTGTATCTGGGAAATAGGCAACCTTTCGTTTAATAAAATCATATCCCCCTGTAGTCATCCTCGCTTTTAAGCTTGCCGGCGCCCCTTTCCCATATTTTACGGCAAGCGCATCTAGGGGGAGATTGAGCATCCCTACTGTGGGAATATCAAACTCTGCACGCGCCCACTGCCAGCTAGAGTAAGCATGTACGGCAACACCGGTGACCAATCCCATTTCATGTGCTTTTTTCGCCACAACCTCAAAGGGGAGTGGTGTCATACCGCCACCACCGATACCGAGCTCTGTAATTCGAAGATCTGCCAGAGACATATTGAGGCTATTAAAAGATCCCCCCCCAATCCCTTCACTCCAGATCGCTTTTGCCGCCGGCCAGAGTGAATGTTCTAAAAGAAAATTCCCAGCTTGTCGCGTTCCAAAGCCGATATAGTAAACACCACTTGAAGAACTCATATCAGGAATCAATGCCGGCACCCAATAGGGATCATTCTTCGCTAGTTGATCCTGTTTTTTCTGATTTGCCCAACTGGTATAAAGCGGCAATTCATCAAATTGCGTCACGCCAAATTCGACATAGTCAGGAACTTTTCCTAACGCTTGCCAAATCATTACCTGCTGCGCTGTTGTTCCACCCGTTCCAATCTCTTGAACACAATGGCGCATCGAGAGTTTACCCATCTCATCAAATTCTAGTGAGAGAATTGTAGGAACACCACTTGAGCCATAAACTTGCTGTACTTGGGCAAATCCTACACCATAGAGTCGACCAGGATTTTCTGCCTCATACTTCATTTTTGCCTCATGACGATGACGCCAAAGTGGATGCTTTTGTGCCATCTCTAACATCTCGATATTGCGGGGATCTCCGGCAAAAATACCTCCTTGAGTATTGGTATACCCTTCTCGAATTGCATTCTTTTTACGTAACTCTATCGGGTCGATCCCCAATTCATGCGCTAACTCATCGACCAGTAATTCTGTAATTGCCATCGATTGGAGAGAGCCAAAGCCACGCATTGAACCGGCTTCAACTGCCGGTGTTGCCATCGCTAAAGCGGTCAAATCAGACTTAGGAAAATAGTAGATCGACTGCGCGCCCCGCACTGCCACATGAGAAACTGCAACAGAAAGATTCTCTCTCCCTCCACCATTACATTGATAAGTTCCTTTTAAGATCTCAAATTGGCCACTTTGACGATCTGCTGTAATAGTGACCTCCATCTCCACCGCATGTCGCTTCATGCCCATCTGAAATTGCTCATAGCGATTATTAGCCATTCGTACCGGCAATCCATCACTATAGAAACTAGCCGCCATCGCATAGATTGGGAAAACAGAGTAATCCTTAGAACCATAGCCTACCGTCGAACCCGTTAAAAGGAGGATATTTTCTACCCCTTTAAAACGACTCTCCTTGAGCAGATCTGCTGCCATATTCGCAACTCCTGCCGGCGATTGCGTCGCTGTTAAGATATGAAGCGTCTTATTCTCAGCATCATACCAAGCATTACAGTTATCGGGTTCCATCGCACTCGGATCGATCGACTGCGAAAACCCTTTTCGCGTTAGAACAATTTTATTAGGATCCTCTTTTGCCCGCTCTACCTCAGCGGCTATTGCTTCAGCATGTTGCATCCCTATATGTTGAATCTCTGGCTTCTTATCGGCCTTCTCTAGAGCACGGATAAAACCACCTCCACGATCCTTATGCTTAAGACTGGCGACTAAAGAGCCAGTAGAATACCCCTCGGGTGGCCAAATCACCTCATTACCATCAAAGACGCCTTTAATGGCAGAATCTTGATAAGGGGAGAATTGGGAAGGCGCAGTCGGTGTATCACCTCCGATACGGACATAACGAGCAGCACCATAATTTTTGGGTGGTTTAATACCGGTCACTGCGCCATATTGAATAACGCTCTCATCAAATTGTAATAGACGTTGTGCGGCACTAAATCGGTCAAAATCCTTATAGATCAAAATCGCAACAGGATGACCATAGATAGGGGGCGTCTCCCCTTTCGGAAGAAGAATATTACTCCCATAAAAGCCGGCACCCATGCTGGTATCTTGAGGAATATTGAGTCCATCTCGTACTAGATCTTCCTGCATCACAAGGCGATCGGGCTGTAGCTCGCTCCCTAGAATCGAAAGATCAATCCCTTCAAAAGTTCGATCAGCCTTCGTACTTTTAAGCATAAAGGCGTAAGCTTGTTGATCCGGCCAACCCTCCAGATCTTTCGCACGATAATCTCGGGCAAAATTCTTCTCACCTGTTATTTTACGAATCGCATCCCAACGCATCTTTGCCCGACCATCACGCCCCATCCAATCTGTGGATGTCGGTCCTGAATTGATCTCTACAGCTTCCGCGATTGGAAGCTTTCCTACCATTATCGTAATACCAGCAATAACACCGAGTTTAATAAAGCCTCGGCGGGAGATCTCCATACTCATGACTTACCCCTTATTTAATCTTTTATAATCGATCACGATCGGATCGATCTCTATATACTCTCTCTATATTACCCTCTATTGCAACAGATCGAGCGGACTAAATCTAGTTGAATCTAACGGAGTCTAGCTGAAGTAAAATCTCGATCTACTTAAATTAATAATGACCCATTCACAATGAGTAATTCAAATAGATGATTTAAATAACCAATCAAAAAACCAGTATCGATTCAAAATAAGTAGATGAATCGATACTGGTGATATTAAAAATAAAAAATAAAAATAGAATTGTACGTCAATTGTAAGTGAGTTAATGGTAGATCGATAATGGATTTACTATACTTCCAGATCCATCAACACAATAGATCACTCACGACAGCAACTATTTACCTTCTGGCTTTTTATACCAAATAACAGGCTCTGGACGCCCTGGATTTGGGAGCGCTTCTGCCTCTTCAAACGTTAAATTGAGATGATCTGCAACGATCTGTGTAGGTGTACTCGCTAACCAAGCATTAAGAGAAATATCGGAGTAACGAGAGATCGGATAAGCATCTGGACGTTTAAATACTTCGATAAAGCGAACAGGCTCATCACCAATATTTTGGATATAGTGTCCCGCTACAATAGGAACAACCCCTACATCACCTGCTTGATAGTTGAATGTTCTTGCCGTCCCTTGTGAGTTAAAGACCGTCATACGCGCCTTACCCTCAATAAAGTAGAGCCACTCTTGCGCACGTGGATGCCAATGGATTTCACGCATACCACCAGGTTCGATCTCTACAAATGCTGCTGAAATCGTCTTCGCTTCAGGGAAGTTACGCTCATCTACAAAGTAGACTTTACCTGCTTCACACTCATGAGGCGTGATTGAATCACGATGGAATGTAAATGGTGAAGGAACATCACCATGTTCATTATGCTTACGCACAACATTGATCGGCCCTGGAACCTCGCCTTTAAAGATATACTTCTCAACTTGTGGTAATTTTTTCAGCGTATCCACATCCATCTTGAAGTTTGCTGCGATCACATCTTGTGGAATATGAGAAATGAGCTCTGTTAAGAGGAAGGTGTTATTTTCAGAGAAATCAGCTTCACTAAAGACTAAAAGGAATTCACACCCTTGATCTAATCCCTGAATAGAGTGGGGAATTCCAGCTTCAAAGTTCCAGATATCACCCTCTTTAACATCATCAATAAAGATACGACCATCTTCATCAATCGCTGTAACACGAGCATTACCATAGAGCATATAGCCCCACTCTGCCTCTTTATGCCAATGAAGCTCACGATAAGCACCTGGCTCAAGCGACATATTCACGCCAGCAATATCGAGCGATGCCGGTAGTTCACGATTAGTAATTTCACGCGTCCAACCGCCCTCTTCTAAACGCATATGCGCATCAGAGAAACTAAAACGTAAGTTTGGAATGGTGCCATGATCCGTTGGTGGTGGCACTAAAATATCTGGATTTTCACGATCGCGCATGATGTTACGTGGACCATGGTCGATCCAACCTTTACCATCTGATGGGCGAAACGGCTGCGGGGTATTCTTATCTATAGGCATAGAAAATCTCCATTGTCTATCTAAGTTAATATCATCAGCAATCAAGCATATCGATTGAATCACTGATTGGAAAAACGAACTACTCCTTACTACTCCAGAAATGATGCTTAAGAAGCAGGATCGATTGAATCATCCCCCTTCTCTTTTGCCAAAAGAAGGTAGATTAAGAGTAAAATTAATAAAATTGCCGGTAAAAGAAGGGCCGCCTCACCAAAGCGAATCGTCGCTAATGTGCCAGCATAGCCTCCTAAACCAAACCCTAATAATACTGAGAAGAAGATCACAGCTTTTCGCCATGTACCTTTATCCCCTTGAATAGCTTGCATTAAATTACTAAATGCCAACTGTACAACTAAAGTGACAGCAACATTTCCGTAGAGCATTCCTTTCACCTTGTGAAAAGCATTCCCCTGAAGACCTGCAACAAATGAGATGATGATGCAGATTGTTGAGATAGAGAGAATACTATTAAAATAACCACTCGCCAGAATAATAAGTACTAGCGCTTCAATAGCGATGATCACGAAGGTCCAACTATGATTATTCTTATTTCGATAGATCTTCTCCACTATCGCGGTTAACATCGAGCCGACACCAAACGCTAAAACGGTAAACATAATCGCATAGAAATGGGGCCAGTTTTTAGTTGCGATCGTCTCACCTAAGAGAATAATATTTCCTGATTGTACTGTACTGAAGATCTTAGAGACATGATAGGTGTAACCATTCATTAACCCTGCGATAATCGCCAGAACGAAAGCAATTTCTGGGCGTTCCATAATCGGAACGGCAGTTGAAGCAGGATCTAACATTGAAGAAGCCAATGTATTCCGACTTTTCACCGACTGCTCCGGCTGTGATGAAGAACTTTTCATAGTAGATCCCCTCAAATAATGATAAATCGTGATAAAACCTATAAGGTTAAATAGTAAATCTTATTTTGTAAGTCTTATTTTCTTCTACATACTCACTGCGATACATTTACTCCAACATACCATTATTTACAATTTTTTTAATAATCTATTTCTACAAACTCGCTATAAAGATTTAAACGCTAATATAAACACCAGTGTTGACTTAAACATTTAATTAAAAAACCAATTAAAAAATTAATCAAACAGTTAATTAAAAAGTTAATCTTAAGAAGAGAGATGGTAATAAAAACAGATCGATATATATTATATTTTCACATATAACGTTAATAATCTATATAACAGGGAATGGCTCCCTTGAATGCTATTCATGTTATATCTCTATGTCTGTTATATAGTTGCAAAACTTGTCATAAAACTAGTTATTACGCTAACTCCACTATATAAAATTTATTTTTCTATTTTCTATTCTTTAATGCTCCTACTTCATATAATAGGGGTGAATCGCTATCAATAAAGAGCTTCTCCCATTATTTACTGAATTAATATTACGCATATTATCTATCAATACCCTCTCTTACCCTCTACTCTTGCACCAATGGGGGGAACCAAATGGCAGCTTGCCCATGAATTAATCGTTCTTGACTAATCCATGAGTCAGGTGCGGGTACGACCGTCTTGCAATAGAGTAAATCCTCTCCAGATTTTGCTAATAATGCCGGCGTTAATACGATAGGCTCAGGCCCATAGATAGCACTAGCGGTAAATTCCCCCTCCTCTCTTCCACCACAAACAACCCAGAGTTGATGTAATGTTGCCGCTGCATAAGGATAATAATTAGCCCTTCCTGTAGGGGGATTAGGGGTCGAATAGAGAGCGGCATCAATCTCTACCTTTAACGGAAGTGGTAATCGCGCCGGCGCGGCAATAATATCGGTACGCTCAACACTATAGAGAGCCCCAAGTTCTGCTACCGCCAATTCATACTCCAGTGCCAGTCCGATTCGTCCAATCGACGTCTCCACGACCGTGATCCGATCTCCTGCAACCGCCCATCCCTTATCAGATGCATCAAGATGAGTTGCACGATAACGACCTAAAATATTGCCCTCTGGCCCTGCTAAAACAACTGTATGGTAGAGTCGATCTTGCTCTATTTCAGGATAGGATCCCACAACATAACCGCCCCCTTTCGCTGCAATTTGCGATATTTTTGTCTCAAAAGAACCACCTTGCTCTTCAGCTGCTGCAAAAATCTCCGTCTCTAAAAGGGGATCAGCAATCGTAGAGAATGCCGGTAAAACTAAAAGCTGATTCTTTTGAACGCTCACCTTATCAAGCAGAGAACTCTCTTTAGGCCATTGAGCTGCGCTCAACAATACCTGCCGGCGCTCTTGAGTTGCATTAGCATCATCAGGCGCACGATGAAGGGCTAAATGAGGTATATAAAGCTGAACTCTTCTTCTTGCCAAAATTGCATCACGATAAGTATCTGCTTCTGCCGGCTCAATTGTAGCGCGATAAATTCCATTTAAACCAGGAGCAAGTTCTTCAGGAGAAATCACGGGGGCTTGCAACACTTTTTCTCCTGTTGGTGCCCAAATACTCGATCCACCATTATAGTAGAGCTCGGCTCCCGTCAATGGATTAGTCTCAATTCCACTGCGAGTTGCACAGATCGACCAAACGCCATTAAGTGCACTAATATGTTGCACATGTGCAATTGTAGAGTGATCCCCAACTCGCTCACTCGACGCTGCATTAGGCATAATCCGATCCGACACCGAGTGCCAACCAATGATCTGCGCCCCCTTTAACGTCAAGAGACGCGCATATTGCCAATAGGTATCGTCATAACAGATCAGAAGTCCAATTTTACCGAGCGCTGTATCAAAGACCGTCGTTTCACTATTTCCCGGGGCAAAAATACGCTGATCTTGACTATTAAGCCCCCGTTTACGATAAGTCCCGATAATCCCCTCAGGCCCTAATAAGACCGCACTATTGTAAGCAAGTCCGCTCTCTTGATCTCGCTCTGCGATACCTACGCTGATATAGAGATTATATCTCTTGAGCAGAGGTAGAAGTGCCGCAGTTGTTTTGCCGGGAATGGTATCTAAAAAAGGGGAGATCTCTTGATAATCCCGGAAAAGATAACCACAAGTCGCCGTTTCAGGAAAAACAGCATAATCGATTCCTTCCTGAGCAAGCTTTTCAACGGCAACAACAAGACGCGCAATATTGCCTTCTAAATCACCCCATGCCGGAATAAAATCAATCGCGGCAACAGTGACCTTCTCTTTTTTATGCTGACCTATATGCTCGCTCTTTTTTATTATTTTCTGCATATCTCACCTTACAATCCCTATAACGATCTAGGTTCTATTTAAGATGTGTCATTTTTTAAGAATGAAAACCATGAAATTCGATAAAAAATGATGAATTATTATTAGAAGATATTAGCAATTAATCATAGCAAGTAAAAGATTTCTTTCGATTATTGACAAAAAGTATGCTGAATATCACAAAATTAAAAGATCAGATGAAAGAGATCTCAAAAGAAAAGATCTCAAAAAAATATTTTGATAAGAAAGGAGTACTTATCAAAAGTACTCCTTCATTAGCGTTTATCGATCTTATCAACTTCTTATCGACTCTATAGACCAATAAAGATCTTGTAATAAGATAAGAGATATTATTCCTCTAGATTACTCCGCTACGGCAATATATCCCTTACGTGGCAACTTCCACTGATGTTTCTCTGCCGCAATCAGAGCACTACGTTGCAAAAGTCTCGGCGCTGAATTGTAGTAACCTGCAGCATTAGGACCAAAGCTAATACTCATGCCGAAGACTAGATCTCCATAAGCATTAATCTCACGATAATTAGAGTGGACACCTAAGACGGTTGCTACCATTTCAGGGTCTTTCTCTATTTCAGCAATCGCCGTTGCTTTAAGCTCTTCTAAAATAAGATCAATATCATCATGACGATGAGCCTGATCTAAAACAAATTGTGTGCTTGCAGCGTAACCATCGGTAATATTTTTAGGTTTACGATTAACAAACTCCTCTGTTCCATACTCAATTGCCGCACCATAACTATTGAGATAGATCGTCTCTGGTGTCTGCCTAACCACAACCGCATAGGTGGAATCGATAATCACTACATCTCCTACTTTAGTAGGATAATAAGCCTCATCATGAGGAACATCTCGAGAGATCATATCTTCAAGAAGATCGATCGTTAGTCGAATACGCCCATTATCGAGTAGCGGATTATAGAGAAAGACCGAATAGAGATTAATATGCTCAATCTCCCAAGGAATTCCTTGATACATCACACGCTCCCCTTCACGAGCAAGCCCCATATTAAGGAATGTGCGAAGACGTTTAAAGTAAGCCGGCACAGAGTTACGGAAACTGATCAGCATCGCCAAAATAATTAAGATAGCAAAACCAAAGAGCACCATATTCCCTGATGAGTGCAAGATAACTAACATCGCGGAAAAAGCGATAATAAATGAGAAGATTTCATAGAGAAGCAACATCAAGCGCCAAGGAAGATTTGCCCGTCTTGTATGGCGATTCTCTTGCACTTTTCGTTCATGTCTTTGTACAACACGTCGCAAGATCCAGGAGAAGAGATAAAGCAGACCAAAAAAGGTTCCTAAACTATAGAGCAGTATCTTCCCTTCATTTGTTATAAAGTTCCACGTTCCTTGGGTAATTCGCTCTGAAAGTGTCCCCTCTTTCTCTAGCTCTCGATATTGCAAGTTAATCAACTCAAGCTGATTTGCATAGTATGCGCGTTTAATCTCCCAGCTATTTTTAATCTTATCAAGCTGTTTGAGTGAAGCAGGATTGAGTTCAGACTCATCGATCTCATTAAGGTGAATCAATGCTTCATCGATCGCAATAAGATTCTGCTCAAGTTCAGCGCGAGTTGTTCGAATAAAGTCTCGCTTTCTTTGTGATTCTGTTAAATTTTGCAGGGAGCTAAAGACCGGCTGAACGATTTTAATCAGCTCTTTTTGCCAATCATATTGGAGAATCTCCTCCTCTTCATTATCGGAGATATCAAAAAGCTCAACCTCCAATCCGCCTAGGGCTGTCTTCTCAAACATCCGCTCAAAATTGCGCTTCTGCTGATCGAGCTGGGAGAGCGTCACTTCAAGGCTCATTTTATGATCAGGATCTGTCGTCTCCGCTAATTCTGCAATAATAACTTCTCGTTTTGCATTTACATCATCGAGATTCCCGCGAATCTGATTGAGTGAGACGGTATTCTCTTGCACAATGGTACGAGATTCACCGCTCTGTGCAAATGTAATATTATTCCCGATCAAAGCGATAAGAAGCACCATAATTAGGAGAATGCCTCCTATCATGCGATAAAAAATATTTTTCTGCATTCCTTTTTTAACCAAAATTCCTCAACTTTGCATAAAACTACTATGCGTTTAAGATTTAAGTGTTCTGATCTTGTTGTAAATAACCATTCAATAAATTTCAAATAAAAAATTTTAAATAAATGTTGATTAATTAATTATTTTATTAAATCAAAAACAAATTAAAATAAATGAAAAATAAATAAACTTCAAGACTTGCTCCATTCTACAGAAATAATACACAATTTCTACTAACAGAGTTATTGTCTCAAAAGTGAGTAAAGAATCCGTAAAAAAGCCTCAGTATCGATAAACACTGAGGCGATTGATTATTCCAGCCCCCTTAAGAGCTACTTAAACTTATCTTTAAGATCCTAAGATAGGCTATTTTTTTATAGCTTCTCCGCCATAATCTCGGCAACATCAGGCCCCCAAACAGGAACTTTTCCATCTGTTTCAAAGAAGAGTGTTTTATACTGCATCTTCAACATATAAGGGATACGGCCCATCTTCAATATTTGGGTATCGCCACCAAACCAAGAGTTAGAACGGATATAGAATCCCTTACCGCTACCAATATCACCTATACAGAAGACCCAAGGCTTTAATGGCTCATTTGCTTTTTCTGGCGCCATCTTACCTAGATCCATGGCCACCTGACGGCCGATAATCTCACACTGCTGGTGACCGATCGCCCCTAATTTTGGCATCGTTACCGCAGCACAATCTCCGGCGGCAAAGATATTTTTATACTTAGGATTTCTCATCAAGAGATCGGTAATAATAAAACCTTGATTATCACTAATCTCTAAACCTTTTAAGAAATCATGCGCAACCCAATCAGGGAAGACAATCTTTAACTCTGCCGGTAATTCCATACCATTTGCAAAGATGATGGAATCTTTCGTGAGCTTCACAATATCTTTAGTATTGTTCACATACTTAAAGCCCATTTTGCCGGCAACTTCAAGCAACTGCGGAACAACTTTATCGCCCGCATCTTCTGCAATCATCTCAGCAGGTGTTGTTATAGTGATCTTGGAGGCATCTCCCATTTTATGGCGTTGAAGCCAGTCAGCTAAACCTAAACTGATCTCAACAGGTGGGCCTTCACACGCCGCCATCGCATCAGGAATCTGTCCGCCAGGATAAGGCTCTAAACCTTTCGCCCCATCACCTTGATGGAATCGAGCAGAACCTACAACAATCGGTCCTCCTTTATAGGTTCCATCATGTAATTTTTTACGGAGCTTATTACCATGATAGAAATCTGATACGGTATCCCCATATTCTGCAAAACCTTCAATTTTATCGAAGGCTAATTTAGCACCGAGAGCAATCACAAGATAATCGTAGCTCATCTCATGCGCTTCTGCACCTGGACGCTCATTAGGGATGATAGAGACCGTCTGTGCCTTTGGATCGATCTTTGTGACTTCTGCATGAATAAAGTCAATCTTATCTTTCTTCAATGTTTTGGGAATATCCATCTTTAATGAATACTCCGGATTACGGTTCTCTAAAACTTCTGCCGGAATATTGGGTACATAGAGCAAGTAGGACTTACGGTCAATAACGGTGATATCAACTTCATCCTTCGCATATTCACGAATCTTTTGGGCTGCGCCTAAACCGGCAAAATTCCCACCAAGAACTAGGACTCTCTTTTTACTCATATAACTATACCTCTCTATTAAATTAAAGATGGTTCTATCTTCTCTCTAGTAGATCTTCTATCTAAATATCGACTATTTAAATATCAAGAAGTTTGGTCTAATTGACAACCTAATCGATGATCTCATCAAATAGAGAAAATAGAGATTACTAGAATCATTATATATTACATAAACACTATATGTTTATTTATTTTTTAAATATGATAATTGATCTAATAAACTATCCAATAAACAACACAATAAACAAACTAATAAAAACCCAATAATTGAGCCTATAAAAATAAAAATGGATTTGAAATAGATTTAAAATAGATTCAAAACAGATCCAAAAATAGAGATGAAAATGATAATCAATTATTGAGAGTAATCCATTAAAAAATAGTTAGTCCTATACAGCCTCTTACAAGAGCCTCTTACAAGAGAATATAAAAAAAGAGCTTACCCATCAGGATAAGCTCTTATCTCTTACTTCTTCTATTACCTACATAAAGTAATCTACTCTACATTATAAGGCGGTACACTATTGATCTCTGACTCTTGATAACGAATCATCTCTGGCGTTGTAACCTGATCACGAATGATTCTCACATCATGCGCTTCGATCCGTTTTGCACTGTTGCCCCAACTATTACGGACAAAGTTCACAAGATCGGCTACTTCACGATTATCAAGGCGCCATGCATAACCTAACATTGCATACTCTGTCGGCGCATCAATCGTTCCCGGCATATGGCTTCCTTTCAAAATCAATGTAATTAAAGAGTCTGCATTCTCATTTAAGATCGCTGAATTACCGGCAAGCGCAGGGAATGTCTCGGCATAGCCTTTACCATCAGAACGGTGACAAGCAGCACAATTATTAAGATAAGTTAACGCGCCCGGCTCATCAACACGACCATTGGAGAGCGCATCAAATGTGGCAGGATTATAGTGATATTTCTGACCATTAGGATTCACTGGCGATAGAGATTTGATGTAACTTGCAATCGCATCAATATCGGCATCTGTTAAGTGCTGTAAGCTATCATTGACAACAGCAACCATCGAGCCAAAAACGGCAGAAGTACTATTTCGTCCACTTTTCAGTAGTGTTGCTAACTCTTCATGGCTCATTCGCCCTAATCCATCCATATCATCGCCACGGAGATTAACAGCATTCCATCCCTCTAAAGTTTTACCACCAGAGAGATAACGGCGATCAGGATCATTCTTATAGGCGACTTCCGCCATCGCTTCATCTCGCGGCGTATGACAGGTACCACAATGTGCTAACCCTTCAACTAAATAAGCCCCCCGTTCAATAGGATCATTACTTGTAAAAGCAGTTAACTTCGTTACCTCCGGCGCAAAAGCTAAACGCCAAGCATTAACCGGCCAATTCATATTAAAAGGCCAACTACCCGATATAACCGGCATCTTATTATTGACCGGCTTTACCGCATACATAAAGTAGTTATAGAGCGCTTCCACATCTTCACTCGCAACAGAGGCAAATGAAGGATAAGGCATTGCCGGATAGAGCGCATCACCCGATTTTTTCAATCCATATCGCACTGCATTATCAAAATCTGTTAAGGAGTAATTTCCAATACCGGTCTCCTTATCAGGCGTGATATTGCTTGGATAGATCAAACCGACAGGCGTCCCGGAATCGAGCCCTATACCGCCGGCAAAATCTCCTTTATCGCTAGTGTGACAAGCGGCACAATCCCCTGCTTTTGCAAGATACTCACCGCGCGTAATCAGCTCTTCTTTACTCAACTTTGTAGTAGGCTGAATTTCTGAACTTGCCCCTTTATAGAAACTAAAGAAGCCAATTACAACAATGGCTAAAATAATAACTAAAATTATAATATTTCTGATAATTCTCATCGCTATCTCCTTCTAGTTATTAAGCCATCGGCCCGGGGTTTTTAAGATATTTGGTCACAATATTGTGTACCGAATGGTAGGCTAACGCGCCTACAAGCGCTGTTGGGTTATAACCAACGTTCTGCGGGAAAGCACTTGCACCAGAGACAAAGAGATTAGGAACATCCCAATGTTGCAGATACTTATTCACCACACTCGTTTTCGGATCATCTCCCATAATTGCGCCACCGGTATTATGTGTACTTTGATAGATTCGAGTATCGTAAGGCGCATCTAGGGCATAAGGTTTATACTCCACTTTACCGCCGGCAGCCTCCCCTACTTTTGCCATCTTCTCCATCAAGTAATTGACCATCTTATTCTCATTCTCATGCCAATTGAAGGTGAGTCGAAGAAGCGGTAGCCCATGATTATCAGTGTAGGTTGGATCAAGATCGAGATAGGCATCACGATAAGACATCACTGAACCAGAGATACCGATCGAGAAGATTCGCTGATATCCCTCTTGCGTCGCTTTTTTCCAACCACTTCCCCACTTTGGCGAACCTGCTTCTGTCGGGCTCTGTAAGATAGGGCGACCACCATGGATAGAGGTGCGGATACTCGCGCCTCCTAAGAAGCCTAATCCTGAATGATCAAAGGTTACCTCATTGAAGTCATCCATTGTCACGCCACCGGCACCTGTACCGATAAAGGTATTCAGTTTTGTCCCTTCCGGCATCACGACTTTCACACTCACATCACGCTGATAGGCATAACTTCGCCCTAAAGTCCCCGTCTCAGTCTTAGGATCATACACCTGACCAATCTTCGATAGGAGCAGTAAGCGAACGTTATGAATCGCAAAGGCATTGAGAATGACCATCTCAGCCAGCTGAAATACTTCATTTCCCTGCGCATCAATATAGGTGACGCCCGTCGCCTTTTTCCCGCTGCTATCCGTATTAACCTTAATAACATTAGCATTGGTTCTTAATTCAAAATTAGGGCGTTTCAGTAATACTGGAAGAATCGTCGTTTGCGGTGATGCCTTAGAGTAGTTATAACAAGCAAATCGCTCACAGAAACCACAATAATTACAAGGGCCTAAACGGACGCCATACTGATTGGTATAAGGAGCAGAAGCATTCGCCGCCGGCGCAGGATAAGGGTTATACCCCATCGCTTCACATCCTTTCTTAAAGAGTTCTGAAGCATAAGAATTGATTAAAGGCTTATTGGGAAACGCCGTTGAACGCCAACCTTCAAATGGATTTCCGCCTGGCTGTTGCACCCCTTTAATATTACCTGCTTGCCCCGAAACACCACATACCTCTTCAAATTTTGCAAAGAAAGGTTCTAACTCTTCATAAGTAACAGGATAATCTTGCAGATACATATCTTTGGGTATCGCATCTTCGCCATACTTCTCTTCATAGTAACTTCTAAGACGCAGTTGGTTCGGAAGATAACGATAAAACATACCATTCCAATGCAATCCGGCACCACCGACATTATTTCCAAGTAAAAAGGAGCCATACTCACGGTAAGGAACTGCGGTATCACCCTCTTTATGTCGAATGGTTAAGGTATCTTTCGCTAAGGGCTGAAACATTCTGCCTCTCACTGCGTAATTGAGCTCATCGATCACTTGCGGATACTTCGCATCGGTTGCCGTCGTCTGCATATGTCCACGCTCAAGTGCAACAACACTCTGACCGGCAGCTGTCAGCTCGACACCATAGATCGCACCCGTCCAACCAAACCCAACTAATACTACATCTACTTTTTCTTTCTCTATTGCCATAATATGCCTTTATTCTGCGCTATTTCTTAGGAAGGATGGAGACAGGTGGTAATGGATATTCCACATTATAACGATCTGCCCAGTCGAGATAATCCCCTCTTGCGCCGGGGAACCCGACCATCTGCCAACCGGCCATATCGCGATTTCCGCCATACATCGGATCGGAGAAGAAGCCCTCTTTACAATTGCCCCATAATTGAGAGAAGAAGACCGATGCAAAGACAGCGTCATCAGGGAACTCAATCTTCCCATCACTTAAGAGTGTCATCGCTTCTGTCTGCTCTTGATGGTTGAGATCAACAAATTGACGCTTATACCGATCGATACACCATTGATTAAATGCTGTTATTCCTGATTTATAGATATCTCTAGGAGTCATATTGAGTTGATAACCCAATGTAGGGGTCTGCTTCATAATCTCAGGATGAAAAGGGCCTTTCATATACCAAAGTTGCCCATGCCCATAAGGAGTATCCATCTGTCGATCGATAAACTCCGGCACCCCTGTTGCGATGGCGCCTGGACCTAACTCATCTTCAGGAATTAAGAGATCGACAGCACTTTGAATAAAGTCATACTCTTCATCATTGAAGAATGTCGGCATATATTTTGCCGGATTCTCAGGTAGATCTGCCATTGAATCGACCGAACCTGGCGCTTCTGGAATAGCATGTGCAACCTTCCCTGCTCCTACCGCTGTAATCGCGGCAACGGGTATTGCTTTTAGGGTCGTTCCCAAAAAGCCCCTTCTAAACTGATTCACTTTCTTATCATCTTGAGCCATAAAGTACTCCTCTTATCTAGGACTCGCTCTGAGTCTATTAACCTATCTCGCCAACCCATCTCAATCGACTGACCGGAATAATCTAATTAAATGAAAATGAATAACACCATTAAATTTAAACTCCACTTAAGGAACGTTAAAAAATAATAAATTCATTATTCAAGTTAGACTTAACTTTTATTTAATTTTTCATTTAATTTTTCATTTAATTTTATGATTAACTTATTAACAGACTACCACTAATACCGATTTAAATAAATTGACTAATGTATCTAAATATTTAATTTCTTTACTATTTTTATCGAAGAGAGCGATATTTTATAATTAGATGATCTAGGTCAAATTCCTATTCAGACTCAACTTCTAATAAAACAGATAGATCTCTTCGCTCTCTTTCCTACACCATCCATCTCTAATTCCTGCTTTCAAGAAGTCTAAAATCGGGTAGACTACCCTTTTGATAAGAAGATTAATAAGGTCAGCAATGATCGTTAGAAGCGCAATAAGAGCAGATAAGAAGAGGAAAAACATGAAAATATCGACAAGACTAGCACTACTAATAGCAACGGTAATGTTTCTAACAGCTTGTACAATTCGTGCAGATATTCCAAATCGAATGGTAATCGATTCTGATGGGATTGTGATTGATTCTAAAAATAAGAAGAAAAAAGATAAAGAGGGCTACTTCTGCCCACCTGGACAAGCGAAAAAAGGGAACTGTTAATTAAAGCTTAAGGTCAAAGCTCTCTCTGATCATGAGTAAAGTCAGATTGTCTAATTTGCTTCCTTGCTCGTAAAAAATAGGTGTGATATACCTTACACCTTTATTAAAATTTATAAGATGTTATCTGTTTTTAATTGTAGTAGCGATACCCTCGCACGCTTTTGGATATGACGATGCTTTTACCGAAGCATCTGATCGATCCTAAAATAGATAACCGGAGAAAACTATATGACCGTCAAAGTAAAGAAGAATAGGCTACTCAATACGCTTGAGTGGCTAGGTAATGCACTACCACATCCTGTGGTCTTATTTATCATCTTAATTTCCCTGATACTGATCGCTTCTGCTGTCGGATCTCATTTTGGACTAAGCGTCACCGATCCTCGTCCAGAGGGCGCGCCGGGAAGAGTGCCGGGTGGCGTTATTGAGGTTGTCAATCTCCTCAATCCCGATGGAATTCGCAAGATTCTCTCTAGTATTGTCACGAACTTTACGAGCTTTACCCCATTAGGAACCGTCCTTGTTGCGATGCTAGGGGTTGGAATTGCCGATAGTGCCGGGCTCTTCTCTGCAGGAATGCGTTTAGTTGTCCTAAAAGCACCGATCCGTTTTACCACGCCTGCGATCGTTTTTGCCGGCGTTATGTCTAATACTGCCGGGGAATTAGGTTACGTCGTTCTCATCCCTCTTTCTGCGGTGATCTTCCACTCAATAGGACGTAACCCCCTTGCCGGTCTTGCGGCTGCCTTTGCCGGCGTTTCTGGTGGATACTCGGCAAATCTTCTTTTAGGAACGGTTGATCCGCTCTTATCCGGTATTACCCAAGAAGCTGCTCGAATTATCGATCCTGATTATATTGTTGGGGCAGAAGCTAACTGGTACTTTATGGCATTTAGCACCTTTATCGTCACCTTCCTTGGATGGTTTGTAACTGATAAAATTGTCGAACCACAATTAGGCCCTTACGATTCATCAGAGATGAGTGAAGATGAGGATAATATCGCAATGTCTGCTGAAGTGACTCCGATCGAAAAGAAAGGATTACTTTGGGCTGGCATTAGCTTTCTGATTTTGGCTATTATCGTTGCCTTAATGGTCGTGCCGGAAAATGGTATCCTCCGAAATCAAACAACCGGTGAAATTGCTAACTCTCCCTTCTTCCGCTCTATTGTGATCTTTATCTTTATCTTCTTTGCGGTGCCGGGTATTGTTTATGGCGCAATTGTGAAGAAGTTTAAGAATGATCGAGATATTATCAATGCAATGGCAGGCGCTATGAGTTCAATGGGACTCTATCTGGTAATAGTCTTCTTTGCCGCGCAATTTATTGCCTTCTTTAACTGGACAAACATTGGACAAATTCTGGTTGTTCACGGCGCAAATTTTATTACCAGTATCGAAATTAATAGTATTGTACTCTTTATCGGATTTATTATTATCTGTGCTTTTGTCAATATTATGATGAGCTCCGCTTCGGCACAATGGGCAGTCACAGCACCGATCTTTGTTCCGATGTTGATGCTTGCAGGCTATGCACCAGAAACAATTCAAGCAGCCTACCGTATTGGTGATTCTGTCACCAATATTATTACGCCGATGATGAGCTACTTTGCACTTATTGTTGCGATCGCACTTAAATATCGCCGTAATGCCGGCATTGGGACAATTCTTTCGATGATGGTGCCCTACTCTGTCGTCTTCTTTGTCGTTTGGGTCGCTATCTTCTGTATCTGGGTCTTTGTGTTAGGAATCCCAGTCGGCCCTGGTTCTGCAATCTACTTCAACCCATAGAAAAAAGATTAGTAGCTCGATCAGCAACAAAAGATCTATAACAAGGGATCTATGACAAAAAAGCTGTCACTAGCAGTGATTCTACCGCTTGTAGTACTTTATAGCGGTAGATATAAAACAAGATAAATTATAGCTATCAAAAAGCCCGATGACATTACCTATACATTCGTCACCGGGCTTTACTTTTTCTGAAAAATCTACATTGATAGAACTCATTAATGATCAACCATTATGAGCTTAACTCTAGTGAACTCTTACCGAACTCTCAAATATAAAATGGTTTAAAACTAAAACTTAAACTAAAATTTAAAGCCCTTCACTACTTTATTAAAATCGCGCTGATCAACTCCCATCTCTATCTTAATAGAGCCACATTTAGGGCAAAAAGAGGGAGGAGTTAAATTATCACTGCGTGGCTTTCCAACCCACTTACAATCTAAACAGAGGTATCTTAATGGTGTATCTTTATAGGGTATTGGCATAATGGACTCACTTTAGTAAAAAAATTAAAACCAATAATAAAACGGATTTTTCCCTGAGGGTTAAATCAAGCGATTAAGAATAATAGATTCAAATAATAGACTAATCTGTAAATTCTATCATGATAACCCTCAATTCCTTCTTACTTTATACTATCAATGATAATGAAATATCACTGTAGCTGGATATTTATATAAGATGCTGACCAATTATTGAGTGCTGATATATTTTGAATTTTGAAACTATTATATTATCTTAATAGGTAGTAATAAAATTACAAATAAAGATAATAAAACTAAATATAAAGCAGATCTACAAAACAGAGCTATGATCTCTGTTCCTACCATTATAGGAGTTAACTATGGATTTTTCAGAAAGACTACTTTCAGTGTCTAAACGTGTTAGCCAGCAGAGCGATATTATCGAAACCGAAGAAGCAACTAAAACAGCGCTAATTATGCCCTTTATTCACCAAGTTCTTGGTTATGATGTTTTTAATCCAGCTGAGGTAATCCCCGAATTTACCGCAGATGTAGGTGTAAAAAAAGGAGAGAAGATCGATTATGCCATTGTCGATAATGGTGAAATAGCAATTCTGATCGAAGCAAAAAAGATTGGGGAAGAACTCAATGAGCAACATGCATCACAACTATTTCGTTATTTTGGAACAACTACAGCTAAAATAGCGATTTTAACCAATGGTCGTTATTATCGTTTTTATACAGATCTAGATGCGCCAAATAAGATGGATAGCCAACCTTTTCTTGAATTAGATATGCTTGATATCGATGCCCATATCGTACCTGAGATCAAAAAGTTAACAAAAGCTAATTTTGATGTTGATTCTGTAGTTAATGCGGCAGGAGAACTTAAATATCTCAGTCAGTTAAAACACCTACTAGAGAAACAGATTAAAGATCCCGCCGAAGACTTTATACGTTTCTGTATCACTAATGTTTACGGGGGAATAATCACGCAAAAGGTGAGAGAACAATTCACACCACTTATTCAAAAAGCACTCGTTCAATTTATCGATGATCGGGTCAATAATCGATTAAAATCAGCACTCGCACAACAAACAGATACTCCTAACAAAAGTGCTGTAGGAGCTACCGAAATTAATGAGGCCGATGAAATACCCGATGATGGAATCATCACAACAGACGAAGAGCTAGAAGGGTTTAATATTGTTAAAGCAATTGTTAGAAAACATATTGATGCCGAAAGAATTTGTCAACGAGATACTAAAAGCTACTTTGGCGTCTTGCTAGATGATAACAACCGAAAACCGATCTGCCGGCTACACTTTAATCGTACACAAAAATATATTGGGATATTTGATGAAGAAAAGATCGAAGAGAGACACCCTATCGATAACTTGGATGATATTTTCAATTTTGAAGAAGCTCTAGTGAAAACAGCTCTCTCTTATGAAAGTTAAAAAGAGTTTACAGACTACAATTTATCGACTAAAAAAATAATAAATTATGATCCAGCAATTCATTGATTAAAAACTCAAAAGCCCGGCTCTTTTGAGAGCAAGGGCTTTCTCTTTGATCAACTAACTTCAACTGACTCAGATCGATCAATAATCCTTGTAAAGCGCCTTCAGGGCTTACTTCAGAGCTTCACATTTTTGGCTCATATAGGGCAATGCTCGGATTGAGGAATCTCTAAAGACCATCCAATCATGATCACCATCGATCACTCGATACTCCACATCTTCAGGTTGATAATTGTGTAATGTCCAATAGAGCTTAGCGGCGGCAAGTACAATTCCTAAAGAGTCATGATCACCCGATTCAATCCAGATCGGAACAACTAGATCTTTCTGATAGTAGTTATTAAGCCTCGCTGTGTAGAGCGAATCGCCCCATGCTTTCTCATCAAATTGATTATCTTTTACAAATTGTGCTGTTTGACGTGCTGTTGATGTTTCAGGTGGAAGCGGATCATAAATTGCCGGACTTAAAACCCCAGCAGCACAGAAGAGCTCGGGATGAGAAAGGCTTAAATTGAGCGCGCCATAGCCACCCATAGAGAGCCCTCCAACCGATCTCCCGGCACGATCTTCACGAACATTGAATGTTTTTCAATATAAGGGATAAACTCCTCAACAAATGCCGTCTCCGCCTTCTCGGCATTACCATCTGTATACCAAGTGCTAGGACCAAAGGTCGGCATGACAATCACAGAATCTCGTAACTCTCCACGCTTCATCAGTTGATCAGCCGTCACTTTAATACCTCCTTTCACAAGCCAATCTGTATTAGAACCACTGGCACCATGGAGCATATAGATCACAGGATATTTATCTGCTTGAGCCGCATCATAACCATCCGGCAGATAGACCTGCATCGTCACATCTCGATCTAAAAGCACTGAATTATAAGCCGCCTCAACAACCTCACTCTCAGCATAAGAGAGCGTTGTCGAGCAGAGAAGCATTCCCACGGTTACCGATAATAATTTTTTCATTTCTACCTCCTCAGGTGTATCGCATTCGATGCCTACTTTGATTTTTATTATTGAATTTTGGAGGTCTAACGCTCTAAAGATCTTGATTGAATAACTCACATCTTCTTACGCAGAGCGGCTCGGGAGTTAGTCTCTATTTATACTTATTTTTGATACTAAAAAACGCAATCCGCCTTTACTTCCTTTTTTGTTATATCGGATTTTTTGAGGAAAAGATAGAAGTTTTTTACAGAGATTAAAAAGAATTAATCAGAATAAAATATTCAGATAAAGCACTAAAATGGGGGGGTTAAGATTTTAACAACCTATAAAAAATATAATTAATAATGTATCTCGCTATAAATCCATTACCATTATATTTTTATACTATTTTATACTTAGCCATTACTAAACTAGTAATGACTACTATAAGGATGCCAACCGCACCTATTCTTCATAAAGTATAATAAAGTAGTATTATTCTTCCTCTGTCTTCTCTTCATTTAAGAGATTTTCAATCTGCCCAAACAGATCACAGCTCTTTTGATGTCCTTCGTCACAACCCTTTTTCAAAGCTAGTTGACTTCCCTCTAAATCTGCTTCTACTCCAGTTCCTGTCGCATAAACTAGCGCTAACTCATAAAGCGCATCTAATGATCCTCTATTGGCGGCATCTTGATAGAGATTCAGCGCAACCTCAAACTCTCTTTCGCTTTGTGGTTGATAACGATAGATATTAGCAAGCTTTAATTGTGCCGGCAGATAACCATTTGCGATAGCACGTGCATACCAATATTGAGCAGAAATTCTATCCCCCTCTTCAGCTGCATAATCCCCTAAAAACTCAATTGCACCTAATTCGTTAAAATTAATTGCGCTCTTTTCAATCTCTTGAATCCCTTTAGCTTTATCTGCTGATTGCCCTATCCCATGAAAGTAGAGTTGCCCCAAGATAAAGAGATCATTCCCAGTATAATCTCCTTGAGCAATGACATTCTCTAAACACCGTAGGGTCTCTTCTTCATTTAAATCTACACAATGGCTCGAATCTATCACCTCAACAACTTCTACCTCCGGCATCAAGGATGACTCTGCCGATTTTTTCTGTTGCTCAACCACCATAAATATATTAAGCCCCAATATCACAACTAACACTGCCAAAATGACTCTATTCATCTAATCAATCCTCTTTTAAACTCATTATTGAATTACAAAAAGAGCGCCACCAATGGGCGCTCCTTATTCTATACATAAACTGCAAAAAAATAGTTTTTCTTATAAAGGAAGCCGGAGATGAATTCATCATTTCCGGCTTTTATAAATAATAATCCGATTTATTGAGATGGTAGAGGGATATTAAATATCCCTCGCCATAGTACCAAATCTAAATAATAACTTTAGTTGGATCTAAAAGCTCATCTAACGGATCAATCAAGGTTTGAGGATCAATAGTAGTGATTGGTACAACTTCACTCTCTTTAACTTTCTTAGGTTCATTCTCCTCTTTCTCTTCTTCTAACTCAGGTAACTCTAATATTCCTGAATCTTCAGAGATAAGAAGCGACTCTAAAGAAGGTAATGAGAGCTCATCTATTTGCCCTTCATCGATATCATCCACCATGAAGCTATCTACTTGTGAAAGATCAAGAGATCTATTTACCATTGTTGGCAGTTCTACTTCCCAAGCAATACCCTCTAAGAGAGAATCTAAATCTGTTGCTTCAACTTCTAAAAGTGCTTCAAACTTACCCTGACCAAGTCGATCCACATAGAGAATACCATCTTCATATTGGAGATATTGCTCAATATTATCCGTAGTCTGATTCCCATCTAAAAGTCCAACAAGATCAATCTTATCACCCTCTTCTAGATTAAAGTCAGCCCACTTATTGAAGCCATTTGCACCATTACCATTATTTCTACCTTCTGGATCACCCAGATTTTTAAAGATTACAGTATCAGCGCCGGCTCCCATTGTGAAACTATCGTCTGCGGAAGAACTTCTTGCAACATCATCATATTCTGATGCCATTACAACCTTACCAACGTTGATTTCAAGCGTTGCAGTCTCTTTAGTTCCTACTTTAGATATTGTTTCATAAATAAAACGATCAATTCCATATACTCCTCCTTTCGGCGTGTAGGTATAAGAACCATCTTTGTTAACAACTAAAATTCCGTACAACCCTTCAATCTCAATCGATTCTGCTCCCTGTTTAGGGTCATTCACAGATAGCTGTTTGTCGGCAATCTTTAATGTATCTAACATTAGCTTACCCTTATCATTTTCAAACAACATACCTGTAATAGGATCAATGCGATCCACTTCATATTCATTTAGATGAACAACTTCAATATTTACATCTAGTTTTTTAATGCCACCTTGATCTGTTGGAATAACACTTAATTCATAATCTCCCGCCGGTAAACTAGCAAGCGTATCTTTAAGAATTACATCAGCTACCTTCTCTGTTGTTTTTTCCCATTGTTGCCCTGTTGTTAAATTCTTTAGGACATAAGAGATCATCATTGGATCAGGATTAATCCATCCTTTAGAGTCTCCAACAACTTCGATAATAAAGTTTTTCCCAATCTGACCCTCTTCAATAGTAAAGTTTTTCACTTTCACTTCATCAGATTTTCCTGCCTTCGTATCTTCAATCTTTATCTCAGATTTAACGTTTTCCTCTGTAATAGCAATATTATTAAAATCATCATCAGCAGTATGAAGACCGATCTTAATATTAAGGCTATCGACTATCGTTTTTCCATTTGCATCTTGAGTCACAAGACGGAAACTATCAAATGCACCATAAGGAGGCTTCCAATCTTCAGGCGCATCTTTCGGCTTCACAACAGTATAGGTATATGTTCCATCAGAATTAATTACTAATTTTCCATACTCACCCATAACAACCGTTGCTTTACCCGGCTCTACAACTTGATCATCAACTTTCAACAAGATCGTCTCACTATCTTTGACAGCATCCCCCGTAACAGAACCACTATATTTAGCTGGTTGACCATAATCATAAACCTTTTCATGGTCTACATAGAGTCCCGCTCCGGTCAATAGTCCCAACCCGCCTTTACTCTGTAAGAAAGCTTTATATTCACCCTCACCAAACTGAAGTGTTAACTGATCTGATTTTCCACCTAAAAGAACAGCCCAGAACCAACTCTTTTCTACATGTACTTGAACATAATTTCCCGTTTCTGGATCAAGTTTATAGATATGGAGATCATAACCAACACCTATAGCAACACCTCCTGCACTTCCGTGGAATGTCATCTCTTTAACTTCATCCACTCCCACAGTAAAGTCCAGCGTTTCAGCACCTGATAGAGCTTCAGCACTTAAAATAGAACCCGCTAATGGAAGATCTAGAACAGAAAATCCAACCTGTTTAAGATCTGATTTTCCATCATACGTGATTGTTGGCTCAGTATTAAGGACAACCGTATTATCAAATTCAATCCGCTCTTCTCTTGGAGTGATATTTAACTCAAAAGTCAGCTCTGATTGGGATGTTTTTCCGGAAGGCGAAGTCACCTCGTAGGTGAAGATATCTTTTTCACCATAGCCTCGGAAATCTTCATTCACCTCATAATGATAGGAGCCATCAGCTTTAACAATTAAGTGTCCATAGAGACCCTCAACAACAATTTCACCATTGCTAGAAGTTTCTAACCACTCACCATTACTCCCCTTAATGGCAGTAAGGGTTGTACCTTCCGGCACCTCATCCATACCATATTTCGGATCTTCATCTGTAATCATATTCCCTGTGGCAGAACCTTTAACACTTTCAGCTTCCCCATAATCAAGAATAATATCTTTCTTTAATTTCAAGGTATAACCTGTTAATGCTTGTACTCCGAGGTTTCCTGCCATTAAGACCATCCACTTACCCTCAGTAAGCTCAAAGGTCGTCTCTTCAGATTTTCCACCTAAGAGATAAGAGACTAGCCAGTTCTTCTCAACCATCTGTTGCTCCCACTGACCCGTACTCTCATTCAACTTATAGAAGTAGAGATTCATAGTCGCACCAACTTGAACACCTCCAGCCTGACCTTGAAGAGTTATCTCTCTAACTTGGCCATCACCAACTTCAAAATGCATGGAGCTTTTCGCGACGTCACCAAGAAGATTTAAATCTAAAACGGGACCAAGACCAGCACTTACAACACTAAATCCTGTTTTATTCTTCTCCTCCGGGTTTTCATTCTCAATTCTCTTCGGCGTTGCATCAAGTACGACATCAACATAATTATCTACCGTCGCTAATATCTCTTCAACTCCTGCAATAACCTCCGTAGGTTGAGATTCGTTCCCGGATTTATCCGTTGCCGTAACATTAATAATCTTACCGCGCTCTAATGCCGGCTCAAATGTATAACTTGCGTCACCATTCTCATCAGCTTCAAACTCAATTGGTTTACCAGCACTATCTAGTAATGGCTTACCTTCTGAATCATAAACTTTTACAGTTGCATTAGGCTCAGTTTTGACTGTGAGCACACTATTACTGTCATCAATCTCAGCATCCGGCGCATCAGGTACAACTGTATCTTTCTCACCGGTTACAGGTGTCTTCTCTGAAGTGTTACCCGCTTCATCAGTTGCCGTAACATCAACTGTTTCACCATCGGTCACTGGGCGGCTAAGCTCAACTTCATAAGCACCACTCTCAGGATCTGCTACTACAGAACCTAAGCTATTGCCTTCTTGATCTTTAACCTCAACCGTTGAACCTGGCTCTGCCTTACCTTTAACAACAAGACCATCTTCACCGATCTCAGCATCCGGTGCATCCGGTGCAACTGTATCCTTCTCACCGGTTACAGGCGTGCTCTCTGAAGTGTTACCTGCTTCATCAGTTGCCGTAACATCGACTGTTTCGCCATCGGTCACTGGACGATCAAGTGTGATTTCATACTCACCTTGTTCATTTGCAGTGCCGCTACCGATTACTTCACCATTGCTATCCGTGACTTCAACAGTTGAACCAGGCTCTGCGTTACCTGTAACAACAAGACCTTCTTCATCGATCTCAGCTGTCGGTGCTTCTGGTGCAACTGTATCTTTCTCACCGGTTACAGGTGTCTTCTCTGAAGTGTTACCCGCTTCATCAGTTGCCGTAACATCAACTGTTTCACCATCGGTCACTGGGCGGCTAAGCTCAACTTCATAAGCACCACTCTCAGGATCTGCTACTACAGAACCTAAGCTATTGCCTTCTTGATCTTTAACCTCAACCGTTGAACCTGGCTCTGC
>NZ_NEFF01000009.1 GCF_002252045.1 Ignatzschineria sp. F8392
TCACGCCGGTGAACGATGCACCGGAAGCAGATGCTGATCAAGGCTTTACTATCGATGAAGATACGGAGAAAGAGGGGAAGATCATCGCGACTGATATCGATGGTGATGATTTAACCTATACCGTGGCTGAACAGCCTAAGAATGGGACGTTAGAGTTAACTCCAGAAACGGGTCAGTATACCTATAAACCTCATCCAGATTTCAATGGCGATGATAGCTTTAAAGTGACTGTTTCAGATGGTCAAGGTGGTGAAGTGACGGTTGAAGTTCCGATCACAATCACGCCGGTGAACGATGCACCGGAAGCAGATGCTGATCAAGGCTTTACTATCGATGAAGATACGGAGAAAGAGGGGAAGATCATCGCGACTGATATCGATGGTGATGATTTAACCTATACCGTGGCTGAACAGCCTAAGAATGGGACGTTAGAGTTAACTCCAGAAACGGGTCAGTATACCTATAAACCTCATCCAGATTTCAATGGCGATGATAGCTTTAAAGTGACTGTTTCAGATGGTCAAGGTGGTGAAGTGACGGTTGAAGTTCCGATCACAATCACGCCGGTGAACGATGCACCGGAAGCAGATGCTGATCAAGGCTTTACTATCGATGAAGATACGGAGAAAGAGGGGAAGATCATCGCGACTGATATCGATGGTGATGATTTAACCTATACCGTGGCTGAACAGCCTAAGAATGGGACGTTAGAGTTAACTCCAGAAACGGGTCAGTATACCTATAAACCTCATCCAGATTTCAATGGCGATGATAGCTTTAAAGTGACTGTTTCAGATGGTCAAGGTGGTGAAGTAACGGTTGAAGTTCCGATCACAATCACACCGGTGAATGATGCGCCAGAAATTATTGATGCAGAAACCACCGTCGGCCAAAGCCTTGCTTCCGGTACTGAGTTATACGATGTTAATGACAAGAATACTGGAAAAGACGTTGATGTTGATGGCGATAAGATTACCTATGAGATCATCTCAGGTAATGATGAAGGACTCTTTGTTATCGATCCTGAAACAGGAAAGATAACGCTTGCTGATGGCAAGACCTTAAATAGCGAAGATGCTCCTGAAGGAGGTTATCAGCTCGAGGTTAAAGCTACAGACGATACAGAAGAGAAGCTGTCTGGAGAGGGCATTATTACGATTCTTGTTGATGGTGACTCAAGTAAGATTACAACCTCAATCAATAATAAAGGATTGATTGAAGGTGAGACAATGAAGGTCGCGAAAGGACCTGTGAAGTTAGTTATTACAGGAATCGATAAAAATGGTGAGTCTGTTGTTATCGAACGTGATGCTGAGTTAACTCTTACCGGGAATGAGGGACAATATAGTTATCAAATTGTTGAAAGTGATGGCTTTGCTGAAGGCTCTGAAATTAGTGTTGAAGCAAGTGTTGTCGATATCGAAGGTAAAGATATTTATGCCTATGATTATCTCCCTGGATTTATCGATGAAGAGAATCCTGGTCTAGATATTTTAGAGCCAGAAATCACGATTGATGAAGTTGGCTCAAATGGTAAAGTTATTTGGACTCAGCCAAAGGAAGGTGATTCTTCTACTTCAGAAAAAGCAGAATTTGTTGTTTCAGGAAGTGCTACGGGTGTAGAAGAGGGGCAAACGGTAACGATTACTTTCTTAAATACGAAAGATGGATCTCCAGTTACGCTTGAAACAGAAGTTGTAGATGGTCAATGGAATATTACGGTTTCTGCAGAAGATGCTGCGAAATTGCTTGATGGTTCAGTATCTGCTGTCGTGAAAGATCGCGCAGGGAATGAGAGTGAACCTGCTGAAAAAACATATAGTGTTGACGCACCGACTGCGAATGTCACTGGTTACTATGATGATATCGATAGTGTGCAAAATACAGTTACAGATGTAGGACGTGTGGCTGAGGGGATAGAGATCTCAAGTAAGGCTTCTACAGAATTAGCTTTCTCTGAAGGCTCATATTTCACCCATGCTAATGGGCAAGAATTGGATGGTACGATCGAGATTGAAGGTGAGTATGGTCTCTTTACATTGGGTAGCGATGGGGAGTGGACCTATAAACTCAATAGTGATGCGGCTGTATCTGAAGCGCTTATTGCTTCAAGAGGGCCTTTAACTGAAATCTTCCAGTTCCAAGATGACTCAGGTAAGCGTTATGAAGTTAAAGTCTCAATTAATGATAATCGTTTAGAAGATGGGGAAGTTGTTGCAATTTCAGCGACTACCGCATCTCTATTAGATGAGCCGGAACTTGTTGAGAGCGATGGTAATGAGTTTGTGATCTATAGTAATGACTCATTAGGTGAGATTGAAGGAAAAGCAGCAAAAGGTGTAGAGACTGTTCGTATCTATATTAATAAGCAACATGCTGCAGATGATAGCGAAATGGATAGCTTAGGTTATCCACAGTACTTTGAAGTAGCAGTTGATGAAGATGGATATTGGAAGCTTGATGAAGCTACTCTTGAAAAGGCATTACAGACCACTTGGTGGGCAGACCAGCTTCGTAATGACAATATCTATCTTCAAGTAAGAGCTGTCGATCCTACTACAGGTAAAGTCGGTGAGGTTTCTGAGAAATATACATTTGTTGTGGATACGGTGGCACCCCAAGCAACCTTTGTGCAGTATGATGCTGAGGAAGGTAATGTAACCGCGTTGATTAGTGGTGACCCAACCTATGTTTATCATGCACAAACGGGTGATAAGGTAACGGTAACCTATATCGACACAAATGGTGAAAAGCAGACTGTAGAAGGCAAGGTTGGTGAGATTTATAAGGAAAGAAAGCAATATCTTGCTATCAAGGTACCTGTTGGTAAGGAGAATATTGATGAGTCGACAGAGTTTAAGGTCTATGTAACAGATAAGGCTGGAAATATCGGTGTTAACAATGATTCACAAGATGATCCAACCGTTATCCAATTGCCAACTCCAAAAATTGATCAATATCTCGATTATGTTGACACAGGGGATCTCAATGTTGAGATTATTGAGAATGGTGGTTACACCAATGATCCTTCAGGAGAAATTAGCGGTACTGTCGTTATCAATGCTGAACAGATGAATATTGTCGGTTCTGTGCGTGTTTTCGCTTATAGAGCAGCTGAGAAATATATCGAAATAGATGTTAAGGATTTAGTCCCTGTACCGGGAGCGAAGGATACCTATCGTTTTACCACAAAGAAAGAGGATCTTGGTAAGTTAACAACGACAGGTATGTTTGCTGAAGGGGAAGTAACACTAGAAGCAGCTGTTTTTGATAAGAGTGGTGAGCAGAAAGGCGATAACTCTCCGAAGTTTATCTTTACTGTAGATATGGCTGTGCCAACTATCGAGATTACTGAGATTGCAGGTGGTGATGACACCTTAACAGATACAGAGAAAGAAGATGGTTTGACCATTAAAGGAACTACGCCTAAAAATGCTCAAGTAGGTAATAAAGTCACTATTACAATTGGTGAGAAGAGTTATGAAACAACCGTTAAGGAAGGATTCGTTTGGGAATTAAATCTTTCAAGCGAAGAGGCTAAGACCTTTGTTGATCCCGATTACGAGGTTACAGCTCAGGTTATTGATTTTGCTGGTAATAAGTCAGCAGAAGTTTCAGCGGAGATGAAGACGAACAAAGCACCTACTGCGACGACAACCCCAATTGTTGCAGATGAAGATACTGATCTTTCTGCGGTATGGCAGTATGTCAGAGCAAAGGACCCTGAAGGTGAGAGAGAGTTAACCTATGAACTTGTTGAGGGTACTTTAGATCCTAAAGTAGGGACTATTAGTGATATTTATTCATCAGGATATTTCATATTTAATCCTGCTAAGGATTGGTCGGGAAAGACCAGCTTCCAGATTAAGGTGACCGATAGTTTCGGTAATAGTACGATTGTAGAGCAAGAAGTGATCATTAACCCTGTTGCAGATAAACCTTTAGTAACAGAAGGAGATATGGGTTTTGATGTGACTGAACTTACTCTGAACAAGTATGTTTGGAACAATATTGGTGGGCGTACTGATGGTGTCGAAATAATAGGAGGGAAAAAGTATAATTTTAATGATACGTCAACACCACAATACCCATATGGGCAAGGTGCAGGAAATGGTATTAATCCAGATGTTCTCGTGAATGGTATTGATGCATTATTTAAACATAGGCAGCCTAATCATGTAGAGGCGACAACGAGCCTGACATCTCCTGGTTGGGATGACCCTAATGCTAAAAAGAATGGAGTTCCAACATATGGTGCAGTTTATATCACGGGATTCGTTTATTTAGAAGCGGGTAAGACTTATAAGTATGTGGGTTCTGCTGATGATACCGGGATGATTGTAATTGGTGATGTCTCACAACAGTATGTGAGCTGGGCTGGAGTTGGTGCCGGAGTACAGCAGCAAATATTTGAGGTAACTGAATCAGGATTTTATACCTTTGATTTTTATGTTTATAACCAAAGGGGCGATGGAAACTATAACTTCAAGGTGACCGAAGAGGATGGTAGCGATGTGAAGTACTATCCTTCTAAAGAGGCAATTGCAAAAGAGTTGCCGGACTTTGTTCAGTTAGATAGTCATCTTAATGATCCAGACGGTAATGGTCGTGGCTTCTATAGTATGAAGTATGGTTATAAAGGCTCTGAAACAGATCAAATTAACTTAAGTAAGATTCAAGCTTCTTTAACAGATAGAGATGGCTCAGAATTCTTAACGATGAAGTTAACAGGATTAGTAGAGGGAGCTGAGTTAACCTATACTGTTACCCATATGAATGGTGATACTGAAGTTAGAACTGCTCTTGCTGGATCTGATGGCACTATTACAGTTGTCGGAGAGTCTGGAGAATTAGACTTCAAAGATCTTGTCTTAGTAATGCCTAAAGAAGCGGAGCTTGGTGATTATAAGGTCTCTGTAACTGTTACGGCGACAGAGAAGGCCAATGGTGATAGTAGTGAGAGTAGTTATGACTTTACTTTGGAGGTATTGCCGCCTAGTCGTGAGATTATCGCAACTGAAGGGGATGATCTGATCAGTACCGGAACAACGGGTAATGACACCTTAATTTACGATCTTCTTGTAAAAGCAGATAGTAAAGGTGGGCATGGTGTTGATACTTGGGTTGATTTCCATGTAGGTAATCCTTCTTCTGATGATAACGCGGATATGATTAAGTTCAAATCTGGCTTCTTTGAGGGGTTAACGTCTCAAGATCTTCTATATCAAGATAGTGATAAAGTTAGTAAGTTTATCAATATTGAGTACGATGAAGAGGAGAAAACAGCAACACTCTTTGTTGATCGAGATGGTGGTAGAACAACCCATGAGCCGGAGCCATTACTGATTTTAACGAATCAACAGAATGAGATTACGTTAGAAGAGTTGTTGCAGAATAATCAGATCATTATCGGCTAGATGATCATTTTGAAGTCGATCTGATGAGACTTTAAATCTTCAGACTTATAAAAAAATGCCTAGGAAGGAAGCTTCTTAGGCATTTTTATTGGTTTTATGGGGATTTATAGGTTTTACAGGGTGTTATGATGTGATATTAATCGGTCAAAGGCATGTTAATTCAGTGTCAATTATTCACTCTTTTTTTGAACTCTTTTTTGTTGATATCGTTTAATCAGCCACTGCCGGCTCTTATCGTAGAGATAGTTGTAGAGATAGGTATAGAAGAGAAAGAAGATGAGTAATCCGACTTCAATCATAAAGGCTTCTGTAAGCGAGACACTTAAAATATAAGCAAGCATCGGGATCGTAAAGAGAATGAGCGTTGCCTCAAAACTCAATGCATGCAATATACGGATGGAAACGGGTCGTTCACCATTAACAAAAGGGAAGAGCTTATCAAATATCCAGTTGAAAACAATATTGAGAAGTAGTGCAGTAACGGAGATTAGTACGGAAACTATGCCCATAGCATCTATGGGTTTATGAAGAAGAAAGACTCCGATTAACATCGTAAAGAGAATCGCCAAAATCTCAAAGAGTAGGGCATGAAAAAAGCGTTCTTTCAGTGATCTTACTGTTGCAATAGTCATAATATAATATTTAGGGATTGAGCAAAGGCTCTATCTACCTACCTTCTACTACTTTTCGTGAATGATCACTCCCTTGTATCACAAAAGTGTTTAATAAAATAGAGAAAAGGGAAAGAAAAACGCATACTAGAGCGAGGGCTTAAGATATTTTTAAGGCGATCACGCTAGGATGCTAAAAGATACAGAGGAGTGCTTTATGAAAATATTGCTTGTAGAAGATGATCGGTCATTAGGAGAGACTCTTCAAAAATGGCTAGAGATGGATGGTTATGTGGTTGATTGGGTGATGGATGGAGTGAGTGCACAAAATGTTTTGATCGATACTTATGATTCTGTCCTATTAGATCGAGGGCTTCCCGGCGCTTCTGGAGATATTGTATTGAAGAAGTTGCGAGAGAAAGGGGAGTCGATCCCGATCATTATGATTACTGCGCAAGATAGTATTGCTGATCGGATTGAAGGGTTAGATCTTGGTGCAGATGATTACTTAGTAAAACCTTTTGATCTAGAAGAGTTGAGTGCAAGAATTCGCGCACTCTCTCGGAGATCAGCTCGTAAATTGCAGACGCTCTTTGAGCATCGAGATGTTATTTTAGATCCTACAACAAAGAGTGTGACTCGAAATGGAGAGAGTATCTCTTTAACTGCTAAAGAGTATGCTGTGTTGCACACTTTAATGCAGAATCCTACACAAATTTTTACGCGAGAGCAGCTAGAAGATAAGTTATATGCTTGGGGAAATGAGGTGGAGAGTAATGCAATAGAGGTCCATATCCACCATCTGCGAAAAAAGCTCGGCAATGATTTTATTAAAACAAGACGTAATTTAGGTTACACGCTAGGTAGTGAATGAGACGATTGAAGAATTTACAACAGTGGTGGCAACAGCGGCGAAAAGGGCAAAAGAGGCTCTACTCTCTTCGTGCAACATTGATGGCGAGTATCGTTGCTTCTACATTATTGGTTTCCGGTGTTAGTCTCTCTATTACGACCTACCTTAGCTGGGATCAGACAAAAGAGGTTCTAGATGAGGCATTAAAACGCTCCGCTCAGACCTTAGCGCAGTTAGCTTATCGTGAGAATTTAGGGGGCCGTCCTGTTAAGGGGCATATGGATTTAGAAGATAATGAGTTCTATTTCCAGATTATCAATCAAGGTGTGGTGATTGCAAAGAGCAGCTCAGCACCTAATCGCCCCTTTATAGCAACGAGTGATCGTCGGGGGTATAAGGGCTTTAATACCATCAAGATTAAGGGCAAGGATTGGCGGGTTTTTCTCTTAAAGCCAAGGCATGCAAACTTTGAAGTGCAAGTTGCCCATGCGGTAGAGATGCGCTATCAATTTTTAGAGAAGTTGGCAAAGCAGCTGATTTTAGCGGGAGGAATAGTTTTGTTAATTTCACTTCTTATTAATGGGCTCTTTATCTATTTTGGCCTACGACCATTAACGGTAGTTTCACAACAGATTAAACGGATCTCCTCGAAGAGCTTAACGCCTATTGCAACCCACTCTCGTAGTAAAGAGATCGTTGCCATTGAAGATTCACTTAATATGTTGTTAACCAATTTAGAGACAGCCCGCCGGCATGAAAGACAATTTACCGCGGATGCTTCTCATGAGCTTCGGACTCCATTGAGTGCGATTCAGATGAAGTTACAACTCCTAAGACGTTTAAGACCAGAGTTGATCGCTGATTTAGCTCCGCTTCAACATGATATATCGCGCGCGACCCACTTAATTGAGCATCTCATGTTATTAGCTCGATTAGATCCACTCTCTCCCGATGAAAATAGCGATCTATTAAAGCAGGAGTTACTCTTTTCAGTGCTCTTTTCTGACCTTAATGAGAGTTTTAAAGAGGAGGCTACGCGAAGGGGAATCGAGATTCACTTCCACGAAGAGAGAGTCTCGCTCTGTGCCAATTATGATCTACTCTATATTGCCCTTAAAAATTTAATTAATAATGCCTTAAAGTACTCTCCAAGAGGGTCGAAGATAGAGGTCACTTCGGAAACAGTTTTTGTAAATGCTGCTAAAGGAGTATCCGAGAGAGCGATCATTAAGGTGAGGGATAATGGGCGAGGTGTCGAGCCAGAAGAGCTTGCTCGACTAGGTCAGCGCTTTTATCGCGTATTAGGAACTGATGAGATTGGGAGCGGCCTAGGACTATCGATTGTGAAGAAGATCGTGGAACTTCATCGCGGCGAGATGCATCTTCGCTCTAAGCCGGAGTTAGATGGTTTAGAGGTTTCGCTTATCTTTCCCGTAGAAAAGAGATAGTAACTTTAAGGGTAATCGATCACTTTTGTGATTGGTCTATTATTTTGAAGATTTTATCTAAAAATATTATCTTCTTAAGATTTAGTTAAGGTTAATTTGGTCTAATAGTTCGTAGATAGAGAAGAGACTCTTAAGATTATCGAATTCTCTTGGTCAAGAAGAGAGGCAGAGGTCATTGATGAATCCCTTCTTTCCCTATTTTTAATCTCTACTTAAGAGAGGAGTATACAATGCGAAAATTACTATTAGTATCGGCATTAATGTTAGGTTCATCACTTGCTTTTGCTCAATTTACAGGACCCTTAACTGATAATGTACAGGCTGAAGTTGCCAACAAGTTAGAAAATGTGCTCTCTGTTGAGCAAGCGCGACACCTTAAAGATGATACAAAAGTGATCCTTGAAGGAAAAATTGTAGAGCATTTAGGTGGTGATAAGTACCGCTTTAAAGATCAAAGTGGTGAAATCACTATTGAGATCGATCATGATGATTGGAGAGGCGTGAAAGTCGGTCCTGAAGATACCGTCGTGATCTATGGTGAAGTGGATCATCACCGCCATAAACCAACCGATATTGATGTTGATAGGGTTGTTAAAAAGAGTGGCGAAGTTGTTGCTGAATAACTAAATAGCCTGACTACCAAGTAGCGACATATAGCGACATATAACGATTTAATACCGTATGTCTGCTTAACCTGCTGATTTGGCCACTGAGTTTACTCATATTACTCATAATATTTATACCATCATCTTAGATATATTACTGATATTAAAGGAGTGCAATGATGCGTCCACTATTTTTACTTTCAACCTTAATTTTAAGTTCTTCAATTGCTTTTGCTCAAGTCGATGTGCCGAAAGTTGAAGTGCCGGCAACAGAGAAGGCGGGAGTTGAAGCGATCCAAGAGAAAGCAAAAGCGCCGACAGAGCCCAGACAGATTAGAGCACAAGCGAGAATTCATAAGGATGAATGTGCAACAGGAGATTGTCCTGGAAAAGCTCAAAATGAGAAGCGTAATGGCGATAAAGCAGAGATGAAAGAGCAACGCAAAGAGATGAAGAATGCCGATGGTAAGAGAGAGGCTCAAAAGGAGAAGCGAGCTAACTCTAAAGATGGTAAGAAACATCATAGTGATAAAGAGTATAAAAAGAACCATAAGAAAGAACATAAAAAAGAGCATAAGAAAGAGAAGAGAGCAAAAGAGCACCGCGATGGCTCAATGAAGGGCGATAAAGGTGCTAAAAAGATGGAAGGGCGTAACTAAGCGATAATATTAGTGAATAGATGTAGTTTATAAAAGCGAAGTTAATCTACTAAACCTAAGTTTCCCTTATTCTCACTTTTGTGGGGATAAGGGTTTTTTTATATCGTATCTATTCACACTCTTCTAAAATCATTAAAAAATAGATAGAGAGATGAGAGCATTGCGTTATCAGCGATTATTTTAGAGATGATAGCTCAGTTGTATTAAAATAGAGGTTCGACTTGTGATACTGCTGAGAATCATTCAGCGATACAAGGACTGGTAGAGAGATCTACAGATTGATAAATAGAGGTAAAAAATGGCAAAAAAACCACAAAAAGGTAGTGCGCAGATTGCAGGTAATAAACGCGCTTACCATGATTACTTTATTGAAGAGAAGATCGAGACGGGTATTGAGCTACAAGGTTGGGAAGTTAAGAGTTTAAGAGAGGGGCGTGGGCAACTTTCTGAGGCTTATGTGCAGATTAAAAATGGGGAGGTCTATATGATCGGCTCCCGCATTACTCCTCTACTTTCCGCCTCAACCCATATCTATGCTGACGATACACGGACGCGTAAATTACTGCTCCATCGCCGTGAAATTGATCGCTTGATGGGCGCGGTAGATCAGAAGGGATATACAATTGTTCCCTTAAGTTTGTATTGGAAGCGGGGAATGGTTAAGGTAGAGATAGGATTGGCGAAAGGGAAAAAGGATCACGATAAACGAGCGACAATTAAGGAGCGAGACTGGAATCGTGAGAAGCAGAGAATACTTCGTCATGAACATCGATAATGTTAAATCATAAAAAATTGAATAAAGATTCATGAAAACTGGAGGAGAAGATGGATAGAAAAAAGATTGTCTTTTTAGATCATGGAACAATGAGTCGCTTTGATCTCTCTTTTAACTTTCCTTATGAGTTAATTGAGGTTGATAATTGCCCTAAAGAGCAGGTTGCTCAAACATTAGCAGGTTGTGAAATTGCGATTACTAATAAGGTGCCGATCGACCGCGCGGCGATGGAAGCTAATCCACAGCTGAAATTGATTGCGGTAGCGGCAACAGGATTCAATATGATCGATGTTGTCGCAGCTAGAGAACTTGGCATTACCGTCTCGAATGTTGCTGGCTATAGTCAGACGGCTGTTGCAGAGCATGCATTTATGATGATGATCTCTTTAGTTCATCGTCTTCCACTTTATGAAGCACGTGTTCGTGCCGGTGAATGGCAAAAGTCACCCTTCTTCTCCCTATTTGGTGCACCTATCTATGAATTAAAAGGAAAAACATTAGGAATCTTTGGGCGCGGAAGTATCGGCTCACAATTTGCAAAGTATGCAGAATGTTTTGGAATGAAGGTTCTCTATTCTGAACGAAAGGATGCATCGACGATTCGCCCAGGATATGAGAGTTTCTCTGATGTGTTAGAAAAGAGTGATGTCTATTCGATCCATGCTCCTTTAACGTCGGAGACAGAAAATCTTATTTCAGCGAAAGAGATCGCAAAGATGAAGCCAGGGGTTGTTATTCTTAATGTGAGTCGTGGAGGATTAGTGAATGAAGCTGATTTAGCCGAAGGCTTGCGTAGTGGACAAGTAGGAGGTGCCGGTATAGATGTATTGACTTCAGAGCCCCCTAAGCCAGATAACCCACTCTTAGCTGATGATCTTGGGAATTTAATTTTAACGCCTCATACGGCATACGCCAGTGAGGAGGCTTTAGCCAAACTGGTGGTTCTATTACAAGATAATATCAATCAGTTTGTTGCCGGAGAGCCGATGAATGTTGTTAGTTAGGGATGCTATTTGATCTTGTAGGGTTGAGTGTGTCATTATTGCCTGATTGATCACTATAGTTACTAGAGGAATATCGATGTTAGCAGCGTCTTATATGGGGCTAAAGCATACACATATTATGCTTGCCTTCTTTTCAATTATCTTTTTCAACTTCCGTTTTTGGAAATATTTTTTAGTAGCAAGACCCAAATGGGCACGTATAGCACCACATATTATTGATACTTTTCTCTTATTGACCGGTATCTTATTGGCGGTTGCGCTCTCTATTAATCCATTTTCATTGGGAGGAAGTTGGTTAGGGGTAAAACTCTTCTTTATGGTGCTCTATATTCTGTTTGCTGTTTTAGCGATGAGACAGAACTTTGCACTCTCTACAAGATTGATTAACTATCTGATTTGTAACAGTATGGCGATGGCAGTTGTCTGGATGGCGATGATGAAGCCACAACTATTCTAATTCACCATTTTAAATCACTATTAATCTGCTCTGTTCTAAAACGGATAAAGAGTAGACAAAAATTTGCAAGTTACTAAAATTGTTATATACTAACCATCTTAGTTAAGCGCCCATAGCTCAGCTGGATAGAGTACCTGGCTACGAACCAGGCGGTCGGAGGTTCGACTCCTTCTGGGCGCGCCATATAGTAAACCCCTTACTTCCGAGTAAGGGGTTTTATTTTTTAGTGAGTTCTAATGAGTTTAGTAGAGGCGTTTGTTGTAGTGGTATCCCTGTAGATCCCTGTAGATGGATATAGATGGATTCTGCTGCTTTTATGCGTTGGAGGTTTATAACCTCTCCTCAGTAACAATAATGATAACGATAGCGATAACGTATGACTCATAACTCATAATCACATCACACAACTATTTTGATTCTCTTCGGTATCTTTTGTTTGACATTCTGAAAATATCGGGTATAGTAATGATCTTAGTTAAGCGCCCATAGCTCAGCTGGATAGAGTACCTGGCTACGAACCAGGCGGTCGGAGGTTCGACTCCTTCTGGGCGCGCCATACGATAAACCCCTTACTTTCGAGTAAGGGGTTTTATTTTATTGGTCTATTTTGAATCTGTTTTGAAGCTATTTTGCTGCTCGATTAAGATCTTCTTTAGGGGTTGGGCGAATGATCCATAGATTAGCTATCACCGTCATTTGCTTCCCGTCATTGTTATTGCCGGAATAGTGAGGCAATGCCATAAGGTCTTTTTGAATGACGATGATGCGATTATCAGTAATACTCTATCCGCTAAAAGTAAAATACTAAAAGCGGGAGTAAGAGTGATTTATCTTTCGATTAACTCATATTGATAGTGAGGGCGATCGCCAACACGGTAATAGATAAAGTCTTTTTGATAGCTATCTAAGAATTTTTGTCGAGCTTCTGCACTCTCAAACCATCTTTCCGCCTTAAAGTCAGGTCCTAGAAGATTTTCACGCATAAAAGTTGCATTAGGGGGTAAAGTCATTCGAACGCCATATTGTTTACTCATAATTGATCTCCATCTTACAAATTTGATTACTTAATCTTCGATTCTATCGGGTCTGTTGAAAGCTTCATTTTTGACTGGAAGCTTAATCCTCGTTTTAATATTTGCTTTTAATATTCGTTATTACTATTGGTTTTTCCTATTGGTTTTAATACCTATCTGCTTTTCACTTATCTCTTTTCGTATAGGTCTAATATTAGCCTAATATTAGTTTAAGATCGGTCGATATTTCAATAATGTTTTTAGCCCATTTTTCAGTAGCACTACTGTTGAAGGATGTTGCAATCTATTGATTAACCACCTGTCATCGACATGATTCGTTTAATTTTAGTTGCATCTGTTCTGAATTCATGTTTTTGGGGCTTAAGATCGATTGCTTCTCTAATCGCCTTTTGAAGTTCTTCATCACTACAATGATCTCTAAGCATCTCCCTTAAGGGGTAAGCTTCCTCTTGTCCGAGACACATATAGAGGGTGCCATCGACAGCAAGACGAACACGATTACAGCTATCACAAAAGTGTTGACTCAATGGGGTGATTAATCCAAAAGTGAAAGAACCATCTGGCGATTGGTAATATCGAGCTGGCCCCTGTCCGAGTTTTTGTGGAGCATCTACTAAACCATATTTAACTTTTAAGGTCTCTAGTAGTTTGGTGAGGTCTTTTCCTTCTGTACTTTGTCCGGTTATTCCCATTGGCATTGCTTCAATCAAGCGAAGAACTAAGCCATTGTCGATACAGAATTGGATCATTTTGTCGATATCCTGATCATTGATTCCAATCATCGGTACCATGTTGATCTTAATCATTTCAAAGCCCGCATCGATTGCGGCAAAGATTCCTCTTTTAACTTTATCGATACAATCATTGCCTGTAATTTGGTGGACAGTGAGGGGATTGAGTGAATCGAGGCTAATATTAAGACGGTCAAGTCCCGCCTCTTTTAGGGGTTTTGCTAGGCGTTCGAGTTGTGTTGCGTTTGTGGTCATAGAGAGATCTTTTATGGTGGGGATCTCTTTCATTCGTGCAATGAGCTCGGTGACATCCTTTCTTAAAAGAGGCTCACCGCCGGTGATGCGGTAGTGATCGGTTCCCATTGCTGAAAAAGCTTTAACAACGCGAATAATCTCATCAAATGTGAGCCAATTTTTATTGACCTCAAAACCTTTAAACCCTTTAGGGATGCAGTAGGTGCAGCGAAGGTCGCATCGATCTGTCACTGAGATTCGTACATAATCAATTTTACGACCAAACTGATCAATTAACATTTATTAAAATCTCCCTGAAATGGATTGCTATTAGAAGCATTGAGAAACATTGAGATGGGATAGATGATCTACATAATAAGTGGTGTTTAATAAGGTATCTCATCTAGCGCCATCTAGGATTATTCTAGTGTGATCTCATGCTTAGCAAGTTCAATAAGTTTGCCTCTAGAGCGAGTTTTATAGAGACTCAGCTCTATGAGGGATCTCTTAAAAGAGCTACTAAAGATTGAGGTCTTTAATACATTTTGCAATTGTTTCGATCTTTTTCATCTGTGTGAACTCTTTTCGATAGACAAGTGCAACTTTCCGCGTAGGTACGGGCTCTGTAAATGGGATGTAGTGAAGTAACTCACTCAAATGATCATCTGTTAATGCATATTTAGGGAGTACTGAAATTTGATGGCCAGCTGCCACAATATTGCGAATAGTCTCAAGTGAGTGATGATGAGAGCTTGTTGCATTGATCTCTTTGCAGCGATCAAGTACTTGATCACGAAAGCAGTGACCAATATTGAGAAGCAGCGGATCATATTCATGAATCTCATCGGGCGAGATCACCTCTTTCTCATTGAGGGGATGCTCTTTAGGGGTTATCACAAAGAAAGGTTCTTCATAAAGCTCTATCACCTCAAAGGTTGGATCAGCAATAGGAAGTGCAAGAATTGCGGCATCGATCTCACCTGTCTTTAACATTGGGAGAAGATTGTCCGTCATATTTTCAAAGAGGTTGAGTTGTAGCTCGGGTGCAGCCTCTCTTAAAAGAGGAATCATTCTAGGAAGAAGATAGGGTGCAATAGTGAAGATAATCCCGAGATTGAAACGACCCTCTATTGAATCGGATTCTTTACTCAAAGAGAGCAATTCATCAACAAGCTCAAAAATTTTGCGAGCTTTGGGAAGTGCTTTTTCACCTTCAGGCGTAAGAAGAACCTCATTAGTGGTTCGTTCAAAGAGTGAGACATCCATCGAGGCTTCAAGGTTTTTTATCCCAATAGATAATGCCGGTTGAGAGATAAAACACTTTTGCGCTGCTCGGCCAAAATGCCGCTCTTCCGCAACCGCAATGAAGTAACGAAGTTCATTTAATTTCATGCATTATTCCCATAAGTAACATTAATGTAGTGAATGATTTACATACTAACATATTTGCATTAAGGTGATTCTAATTAAGCATAAATCCCATGTTTATCAGCCCTTGATGCGCTATTGAAATGTGAAAGATTGATCAGGTTACAAATTGCGCGAAATGGAGAAAAATGGGCTATAATGAGGGAAATTTCTTTCTTTTTAATTTCCTATTAATTTTAGACGACTTAAGTGAGCGATAACAATGAAACTAATCGATAAGTTTAGAGAGACGTCGGCACTCTACGGTGCAAACCAGACTTATGTCGAAGAGATGTTTGAATCATATCTCGAAGATCCAAGTTCTGTATCTGCACAATGGCAGGCCTATTTTGCCGACTTTAAAAATAGTCAAGGCGAGGATGTAGCTCAAGGACCTGTTAAGCGTGCTTTTGAGCAGATGCGTCACCAAGGGGTGCGAGTGCAATCTGCGGGTGTGGATGAAGCACATCTTGAGAAGCAAGTTGCAGTACTCAATTTAATTGGCGAATATCGCCGTAGAGGGCATCAAGTAGCAGACTTATGCCCTCTTAATTTACGTGATATCCCTAATGTGCCTGAACTCAATCCCGGTCATTATGGTTTAACTGAAATGGATATGGGCACAACCTTTAAAACAGGTGGATTAGCGGGCAAATCAGAGATGACGCTTCGTGATATCTTAGATGTTTTAAAGAAAACTTATACCGGACATATTGGTGCTGAGTTTGAGCATATCACTAAAGATGCAGAGCGCGACTGGATTAGAACGCGTTTAGAAGAGGTTCAAGATCATTATCGTTTAAGTGATGAAGAGCGTATTGAGACCTTAAAAGAGTTGATCTCAGCAGATGGATTAGAGCGTTATCTTCATACTCGTTATGTTGGACAAAAACGCTTCTCATTAGAGGGTGGGGATGCTTTAATTCCGATGCTCCATGAGATGGTCGTAGGTGCTTCCAATTTTGGTGCGGAAGAGATCGTGATCGGGATGGCTCATCGTGGTCGTCTTAATACCTTAGTTAATATCTTAGGAAAAGCTCCTAAACAGCTCTTTGCAGAGTTTGAGGGCGTTCCAACCTTCTCGAAAGGTTCTGGCGACGTAAAATATCATATGGGGTACTCCTCCTCAGTGATCGCATCGCCCGATAATCCTCCTGTGCATCTTGCGCTTGCATTTAACCCTTCTCACCTTGAGATTGTAAATCCTGTTGTGGAAGGATCTGTTCGTGCACGTTTAGAGCGTCGTATTGAGCCAGGCACACCCACAGGACATCTCCCATTTAATACTGTGCTTCCTGTGTTGATTCATGGTGATGCAGCATTTGCAGGACAAGGAATTGTTCTTGAGACGCTCCAGATGTCTCAAGCTCGTGGTTATACAACCGGGGGAACAGTTCATATTGTTGTCAATAACCGTGTTGGTTTTACAACATCAAATCCGCTAGATGCGCGTTCATCTGAGTATTGTACTGATGCGGCGAAGATTGTTCAGGCGCCTGTTTTACATGTAAATGGTGATGATCCTGAAGCGGTGAAGCATGTGATGCAATTAGCCTTGGGCTATCGTAATACCTTCCATAAAGATGTTGTGATCGATTTAGTCTGCTACCGTAAATTAGGTCATAACGAAGCTGATGAGCCAAGTGCAACACAGCCGATGATGTATAAGAAAGTGCGTAATCATAAGACCCCAGCACGTATCTATGCAGATCACCTTATCGCTCAAGGATTGATTACGGAAGAAGACTTTAAAAACTTCACACAAGAGTATCGCGATAAGTTGGAAGAGGGTACACCTGTTGGATTCCCAACTGTTGAGTCGATCAATAGTTCCTATATGCAGAAGTGGGAAAAGATCTCAAAAATGCATGATCGCTTTGATGAAGAGGGTCCCGTTGTTCCTGAAACAGGTGTTGTTCCTTCAAGAATCACCGAGCTTACCCGCATTATGAATCAATTGCCTGAGAGCTTAAAACTCCATAATCGTGTTCAAAGAATTCACGATAATCGCCTTAAAATGGGTGAGGGTGAGTTAGAGATCGATTGGGGCTTTGCTGAGATTATGGCGTATGCAACTCTTCTTGAAGAGGGCTATCCTATCCGTATTACAGGGCAGGACTCAGGACGTGGAACATTCTTCCATCGTCATGCGGTTTATCACAATCAGGAAGATGGTAGTAGCTATATTCCGCTTCAGCATCTGACAAAGGATCAAGCAAACTTTACCGTTATTGACTCTATTCTTTCAGAAGCTGGCGTTTTAGGTTTTGAATATGGTTATGCCTCGACTGAACCTAATGCGCTTGTGATCTGGGAAGCGCAATTTGGTGACTTCGTGAATGGCGCACAGGTGGTTATCGACCAATTTATCGCCTCAGGTGAGACAAAATGGCGTCGCTATAATGGTCTTGTAATGTTGCTTCCTCATGGATATGAAGGTCAAGGACCTGAGCATTCATCGGCACGTCCTGAGCGTTTCTTAGAGCTCTGTGCAGAGAATAATATGAGTTTTGTTGTGCCGACAACGCCGGCACAGGCTTTCCATATGTTCCGTCGTCAGATGCATCAAGATTATCGTAAGCCATTAATTGTGATGTCACCTAAGAGCTTATTACGCCATCGTCAAGCAGTGAGCACTTTAGAAGAGCTTGCAACGGGCACTTTCCGTTCGGTCTTATCAGAGATTGATGCAATTGATGCAGCGAAGGTAGAACGTGTGGTGATCAGTGTTGGTAAGATCTACTATGATGCAAGAGATCGCAGAGCTGCGGTGAATGATGAAAAAACAGCAATCATTCGTTTAGAAGAGATCTATCCATTCCCAGCGGCGGCATTAGCTGCAGAGCTTGCAAAGTATCCTAATGCGAAAGAGGTAATCTTCTTGCAGGATGAACCTAGAAACCAAGGATATGCGACCTTCGTCTATCCGCATTTAATTGAGTTATTAGGTGATAAGCATGCTTTAAGGTTTGTGACTCGTCCGGCAGCAGCTGCGCCTGCAGTGGGATATAGTCATGTTCATGCAGAGCAGGAGAAAGCGCTTCTTGACGCAATCTTTCCAACCGAGTAATGATTGATTGTCGATTAGGGGGCTCCTAGTGGAGCTCCTTACTTATCAACAGTTATCAACAGAATTAAAAGCTTCATTAAAAGTTTATATAACAGTTATATATTTATACATAGGAGAAAATCCATGAGTGTTGAAATTAAAGTTCCGGTATTACCAGAGTCAGTTGCTGATGCATTACTCTCTGCTTGGCATAAACAAGTAGGTGAGTTTATTGAAGAGGGTGAGAACCTTGTTGATCTTGAGACTGACAAAGTGATGTTAGAAGTTCCTGCAACAGTGAGCGGCGTTCTTAAAGAGATCAAAGTTGAAGAGGGCACAGATGTTACAGAAGGAACTGTTTTAGCAATTATCGAAGCTGGCGAAGCACCTAAGGCAGAAGCAGCGCCTAAAGCAGAAGAGAGCAGTGCGGCCGCCACTGTTGAGAGTGATGAAGAAGTGGGAATGTCACCAACTGTTCGTCGCTTAGTTGAAGAGAATAACCTTGATATTAGCAAGATCCCGGCAACCGGCAAAAATGGTCGTCATCTTAAAGAAGATATTGAAAACTTCTTGAAAAATGGTGGTGCGAAAGCGGCACCTGCAGCGAGTAAAGCAGCGCCAGTTGCTTCTGTTCCAACCGGTGAGCGTGTTGAAAAGCGTGTACCGATGACGCGTCTTCGTGCCCGTATTGCAGAGCGTCTTCTTGACGCTACAAATAGCACAGCAATGTTAACAACATTCAACGAGATCAACATGGAACCTGTGATCTCGATGCGTAAGAAGTATCAAGATCGTTTCACTAAGACCCATGGTGTAAAACTTGGTTTTATGTCTTTCTTTGTTAAGGCAGCAGTTGAAGCACTTAAGAAGTATCCAGCTGTTAATGCTTCGATTGATGGTAATGATATTATCTATCATGGTTATTTCGATATCGGTATTGCCGTCTCTTCACCACGTGGTTTAGTGGTGCCAATTATTCGTAATGCAGATCAATTAAGCCTTGCTGATATTGAGAAGCAAATTATTGAATATGCAACAAAAGCGAAAGAGGGTACTTTAACTATCGAAGAGATGACAGGTGGTACATTTACAATCACAAATGGTGGTGTATTTGGCTCAATGCTCTCAACGCCGATTATCAACCCACCACAAAGTGGTATTTTAGGTATGCACAATACTTATGAGCGTCCAATTGTTAAAGATGGTCAAATTATTGCTGCACCGATGATGTATGTTGCTCACTCATATGACCATAGAATCATCGATGGTGCTGAAGCAGTTGGATTCTTAGTCTCAATCAAAGAATCAATCGAAGACCCAGCAAGTATGCTTCTTGAACTCTAATCAGTGAAGAAGCAATAGAGCTTTAGTGGGTAGTAACAATTATAGATATTAGAGAAGATCCTTTATTGACCTTTTATCGATAAAGGATCTTTTTCAAGGAGAATATTTTATGGCGAAGAAAGAATTTGATGTCATCGTAATCGGTGGTGGTCCTGCAGGTTATGTTAATGCCATTCGTGCAGCTCAATTGGGTTTAAAAGTTGCCTGTGTTGAAAAATGGATTGGCAAATCAGGAAAGCCTGTTTTAGGTGGGACCTGTCTTAACGTAGGTTGTATTCCTTCTAAGGCACTGCTTGAGTCATCAGCACTCTATGAAGCAGCGAAAGATCACGGTGCAGATCACGGTATCTCTGTTGAAGGGATTAAAATGGATCCTAAGGCAATGATTGCTCGTAAAGATAAGATTGTCTCTGAATTAACTGCGGGTATTTCGATGTTGTTCCAAGCGAATAAGGTTGAGTGGCTACAAGGTACAGGAAAGTTATTAAAAGATAATGTTGTTGAAGTCACTGATCATGACGGTAAAGTTGAAACCTATAAAGCAAAAGATGTTGTTTTAGCGACCGGTTCTGTACCGATGGATATTCCATCTGCAGTAGTCGATAATCAGCGTATTTTAGATTCTGAAGGTGCTCTTGACCTAGAGGTTGTACCGAAGCGTTTAGGCGTCATTGGCGCTGGTGTTATCGGTCTTGAGATGGCAAGTGTCTGGTCCCGTTTAGGTGCTGAAGTTGTTATTTTTGAAGCGATGGATAAGTTCCTTTCAGCGGCAGATCAGCAGATTGCAAAAGATGCAGCTAAGCACTTTAAGAAGCAAGGTTTAGATATTCGCCTTGGTGCTCGTGTGAATGAGTCAGTCGCAACGGATGATGGTGTTACTGTTAAATATAGTGACAAAAGTGGTGAGCATGAAGAGAAGTTTGACTACTTATTAGTTGCTGTAGGCCGTAAAGCATTCACAGATGGAATTGTGGATGAGACGGTAGGTCTTGAGATGGATGGTCGTTTAGTTAAAGTCGACGATCAGTGTCAGACCAATATTCCACATGTTTGGGCGATTGGTGACCTTGTTCGTGGACCTATGTTAGCGCATAAAGGTTCTGCAGAAGGTATTGCTGTGGCGCAACGCATTGCTGGTCAATATGCTCGTGTTAATTATGATGCGGTGCCATGGGTGATCTATACTCATCCTGAGATTGCATGGGCAGGTAAAACTGAAGAGCAATGTAAAGCAGATGGTATCGAAGTGATTACTAGCTCCTTCCCATTTGCAGCATCAGGTCGTGCAAAAGCGATGGGATCAACGGAAGGTTTAGTGAAAGTGATTGCTGATGCAAAAACAGATAAGTTATTAGGGGTGCATATTGTAGGCCCTAATGCATCAGAGTTGATTCATGAAGCTGTGATTGTTTTAGAGTTTGGTGGTACTTCAGAAGATATCGCAAGCACAATGCATGCGCATCCAACACTTGCAGAGAGTGTTATGGAAGCGGCGCATGGTATTCATAAAAGCGCAATTCATATGATGAATCGAAAATAGTATGGAGCAAAAATAGTTAGCAAGGTTTGAGGTGAGCACTTAAAAAGATTGAATGAAGTATTCCGTTGATCTTACATTTTGATCTTACTCATCTCTCATCGTAGTTAATTATGGTCCCTATAAACGAAGAGTAAGCACTACTTCTTGATAAGAGGTAGTGCTTTTTTATCGATTGCTAGAGTGTGATTGTTAGATTGAAATATTTCATAACTTGATATGGTTCGATATATCTCGATATTGAGCGCGCAATTTTATTAAAAATCTCTTTATAGATAGGTCTTAATGGTACTATAACTCATTGATATATATGAATAGTATTATTAAATCTCATTGTTGATCAATAATAGATCAAAAAAAGTGTGGGATCTGTTTGACATACTTTAGTGTTCATACTATTATAGTCACCTGTTCACGAGGAGAAGCTTCCAAGAGAATAGATTTAGTCCCTATCGTCTAGCGGTTAGGACACTGCCCTTTCACGGCGGCAACCGGGGTTCGAATCCCCGTAGGGACGCCAAATATAAAGCCTACTGATTATATCAGTAGGCTTTTTTGGTTTCTAGAGGTATTCATTTATATTGTATGCATTGATATTTAATAAGTGATATTTAAGTGATATTTAGTTAGTAAGTAGATCTATCTGGATCTATCCGGATCTATTACAGAGCTGATCTCGATGAGATGAGATATCAGAAATAGGAGAGTTATAGATGGCAAAAATTTTTATATGTAAAGTGGATGATCTTACAGCAGGAGAGATGCGTAAGTTTGAAACGGAAATAGGTGAACTCCTTGTCTTTAATCGAGAAGAGGAATACTTTGTAACGGATGATCAATGTACCCATGCAACAGCCTCTCTCTCTGAAGGTGATTATTTTGATGACACGATCAGCTGTCCATTGCATTGGGGAGAGTTTAATATTATGACAGGGGAAGCAACAGCGGCTCCTTGTAAGAAACCACTCCGTACCTATCGTGTCTTAGTGGAGGGCAATGAGGTCTATATCGATAGTGAATTAGAGGCAGAGGCTGCAATGCTTAAATAGAGGATCGGTAGAAGGTCGTCATAGATCGAGAAGTTGGTAAACCATAGAATGGAACAGAAGAAGAGCCTAAAGGGCTCTTTTTTTATTTCCTTATAGATTTCTTATAGATCCCTATAGATCATTAAAATGATATTGGAGATTGTACAAAATAGAAAATAAAGGGTATATAAGAGATAGGGCTATAGTAAGTCTTTAAGTTCGATAGTAGTCGGATAAAATGACAAGATTGAGCAGCAGTTTTAACTCACTCTTGTTGAAGTTTAGTTTTAAAGAGGAGATGTGACAAGGGTTAATAGTGTGCCGGGATTGAGTCATCAATCTTGAGTCTGATCATCAATAATAAAAAAGAATCATTAAAGAGAAATGATCGAAAAGGTCGGAAAGATCAGTAGCGCTATTAGAGATTGATCACATTATCCTATTTTATGTGGGTGGTGCCCTTAACTTTAGGAGGAGAAGATGTTTACATTTATCGGCGGTATATTACTGCTTATTATAGGTTACTTCACTTATGGGAAGTATGTAGAGAAGGTCTTTGGAGTGAAAGAGAGGCCTACACCGGCATATACGAGTAGCGATGGTGTTGACTACGTACCGATGAATACGGCTAAAAACTCATTGATTCAGTTACTCAATATTGCCGGCGTCGGTCCGATTTTCGGCCCGATTTTGGGAGCGCTTTATGGCCCCGTTGCTTTTATCTGGATCGTCTTTGGTTGTATTTTAGCCGGAGGAGTTCATGATTATTTAACGGGAATGATCTCGATTCGAAATCGTGGGGCTCATCTTCCTGAACTTGCGGAAAAGTTTTTAGGAAAATCGATGCGCCATATTGTCAATGCCTTTGCCTTACTGCTGCTTGTTCTTGTAGGAACGGTGTTTGTTTCGGCTCCAGGACAGTTACTCTATGATCTGATGGGCGGTAAAGTTGGTCTCGCAATTATAGTTGGTATTATCTTTATCTACTATGTTTTAGCAACGCTATTGCCGATCGACAAGATCATCGGGCGCTTCTATCCCTTCTTCGGGATGCTCTTAGTTTTAAGTGCTATCGGTATTGGTGTTGGTTTAGTTGTTACAGGGCAGGCGGGCAATATTCCTGAGTTGACCTTAGATAATCTTCATCCTGGTGGTCTTGCGATCTTCCCGTTACTCTTTTTGACAATCTCTTGCGGGGCACTTTCAGGTTTCCATGCAACGCAATCGCCTATTATTTCACGTACAACTAAGAATGAAGGGCATGGGCGAAAAATTTTCTACGGCATGATGATTGCAGAAGGTGTTATTGCAATGATCTGGGCTGCGGCAGCGATGGCGATGTTCTATGATCCAGTAGCACCTTTTGGCGAGGGATTAAATGCGGTATTGAAAGAAGGTGGTCCGGCATTAGTCGTTAGTAAAGTGGCTGTTATGATGTTAGGTGGTGTAGGAGGAACAATAGCGATTTTAGGTGTGATTATCCTTCCCATTACCTCTGGTGATACCGCATTTAGAAGTGCAAGAATGATTATTGCGGATTATCTTAAGATTGGACAAGATAAGGTCGGCAAGCGTCTTTGGATTGCTCTTCCAATGTTTGTTATCTCTGCTATTCTTCTTCAGCTCGATTTTAATATTTTATGGCGTTACTTCTCATGGGCGAATCAATCGACAGCAGTGATAGCGCTCTTTGTAGGGGCGATGTATCTCTATATTGGCGGTAAGAATTACTGGATCTCACTATTGCCGGGAATTTTTATGTTATTAGCGACAACTACCTATATTTTAGAGCAGCCGATCGGCTTTGGTCTCTCGACAGAGATCTCTCAGATCGGAGCGGTGATTATCTCAATTGCGCTTGTTGCACTCTTTTTCTGGCAAGCAAAACGTCAAAGAGCATGTGGACTGCCTTTAGAAGAAGATTTAACAGGTTGGGATGGCACGATGAAAGAGGGTGGCTATGACTTCACCTGTAAAGGCTTATAATCTCTTATATTTTATGATCACGACTTTAAACGCACTTTAAGTGAATTTTAATAATGTGAATAGTAGGGTAAAGAGTATTAGATAAGTATTAGATATGTATTAGATAAAACTCCCGGATAATTCTGGGAGTTTTTTTAATGGGAGAAATGGGAGAAATGAGAAGGTGAGAGGAGGAGATATGAAGATTGTGATTGCTCCAGATTCATATAAGGAGAGCTTATCTGCTCTTGAGGTAGCGCAATTGATTCAAAAAGGGTTCTCTCTCCATTATCCAATGGCAGAGTATCATTTAGTGCCGATTGCAGATGGTGGGGAAGGGACAATCGATGCAGTGATCAGAGCAACTCAGGGGCAAAGAGTGATGCTCTCTGTAATGGGACCGTTAGGTCAGCCGGTAGAGGCATCTTATGCAATTACTGGTGATGGAAAGAGCGCTGTGATTGAGATGGCAGAAGCTAGTGGATTAGCGCATGTTCCATTAGCGCAACGAGATCCGCGAATAACAACGAGCTTTGGAACGGGTGAGTTGATCAAAGATGCATTAGCGCGAGGCATTCGACATATTATTTTAGGTTTAGGGGGGAGTGCGACTAATGATGGTGGTGCCGGCATGTTAGCGGCGCTAGGTCTACAGTTGTTGGATGCAAAAGGGAATCTACTCCCTTTAGGCGGACTCTCTTTAAAAGAGCTCGCCTTTATCGATAGTAGATATTTTGATCCGGCTATTAAGGAGTGCCATTTTGAGGTTGCTTGTGATGTGGATACTGTATTGATAGGAGAGCAGGGCGCTTCAGCAATTTTTGGTCCACAAAAGGGTGCAACGGCGGAGATGGTTTCTCAGTTAGATAATGCGCTAGCCCATTATGCAAAGATCGTTGCGCAGACATTAGCGTGTGATGTGCAAGCTATTCAAAATCATGCAGGAAGTGGTGCGGCCGGTGGAATGGGATTTGCAGCCCTCACTTTTCTCCAAGGTAGATTGAGGCCGGGGATAGCGCTTGTTTTGGATTTGATCAATTTTGCGGCATTGATCGCCGATGCCGATCTTGTTATTACCGGAGAAGGAAAAATAGATCGACAAACTCTCCATGGTAAAGCACCAATAGGGGTTGCAAGGATCGCTAAAGCGCATAATATTCCGGTCATAGCGATCGCCGGCAGCCTTGGAGATGGAGCTCATCTTGTAAAAGAGGCGGGAGTTGATGCGCTTGTGAGTATTCTCAATTCTCCTTGTACGTTAGAAGAAGCATACCTAGAGAGTAGGAAGAATCTTGAGCAAACGGCAGAGAATGTAGCGGCAATATTAAAAGTCGGTAAGATGTTATAGATCATCTATTAGGGTTCTCTATCATGATTATCTGTCAAGAGTCCCTATCAACAAGAGGAGAGAGAAATGTTAGAGGAATTTGGGTTGGAAATCACGATTTTTATTAAACTAATCGTAGGAATGATCGGTGTTCTTCTCTATTTGCGCGTATCGGGTAAATCACAAATGTCTCAGATGACGCCGGCAGATATCGTTAGCTCCTTTGTGATCGGCGCGATCGTCGGAGGGACAATCTATGCACCTAATCTATCTGTCTGGTATATGATTTTTGGCCTTATGGCCTGGACTGTCGTGAGTTATGCACTCCATCTATTGACTAAAATCCCCTTCTTTTATCGGCTTTTTTATGGTTCGGTCACCTTCATTGTGAAAGGTGGGGCATTGCAACTTGATGAGATGCGTCGTAATAAAATGGATGCTGAACAATTGACTGCAAAATTGCGAGAGCAACGTATTTTTAGTCTGATGGATGTTGATGATGTGAGATTAGAGACAGATGGACAGATGACAGTTTTTCTTAAGACAGAGAAAGTGCGGGGATTTCTCTTGATTAGCGAAGGCAATATTTTAGAGGAGAATCTTAAAGATGCCGGCAAAAGTGAGGCGTGGCTTCAGGAGGAGTTGGGGAAAATAGGGATTCAGGAGATAGAATCTCTCTATTGTGTTGAGTGGACACCGGGTCGTGGCGTGATGGTAGTTGATGACAAGGGTAAGACGATAACTGTTACAGAGTAGGTAGTTGTAGAATCACCTTCTTGAAAATAGATCTTGAAGGTGATGTACGGTGATAGATTACGTTACCTGTTTGTCTCTACTCTCTTTTGATTAAACATCTCTTGAACAAAATCGACCTCTCCCGTCTCTACTTTATAGAAAGCGCCGACGATACCGATCTCTCCAGATTGATACATCTCTTTTAGAACGCTACTTTTATCGAGAATATGCTCAATGGTATGTTCCACATTATGAAGCGCCACTTTATCAACTGCTTCTTTGGAGGCGATATCGATCCCTTGATGCGCTTTTTTCACATGTTCAATGGAGGGTTTTACTTTGGCCAAAAGATTGGTAAGGTGCCCTAGTTCAGTTCCTTTACAGGCCCCTGTAATTGCTCCACAGTGAGTATGACCAAGCACAACAATCAATTTTGAGCCTGCCAATTTACAGGCAAATTCCATCGAGCCGATAATATCATCATTAAGAACATTGCCGGCAATGCGAACACTAAAGATATCGCCTAAACCTTGGTCGAAGATCAGCTCGGCCGAGGTTCGGCTATCGATACAGCTGAGGATAATGGCAAAAGGAAACTGCCCCTCTTTTGTTTCATTCACTTGTTCTAAAAGATTGCTGTGAGCCTTTAAGTTAGCAACGAATCGTTTATTTCCCTCTTTTAAGAAGGAGAGGGCTAGCTCAGGGGTTAATGATTTTTGGTCTTCGATATTATGTAATCTCATTCTTCAACTTCTCTCTATTAAGGTAGAATCACCAGAAGTGGATATAAGGTGATTAACAATTACTCAGTCTACCTTGGTTTAGATTGAAAAAAGAGTAAATGAAAATTATTCTTACAAAAAATGATCAATTTTTAAGCATGATATGGTGCTATCTCTTTGAATCAGAAACAGGAAGCAGAAAAAGTTGAATCGGCTCTTTTTCACTGGAATTGATAGTGGGATGGGCTCTAATTCAATAGATAGATGAGGTAGTAGAGCCCAAAGTAAAATGCCACAATAACCACCAAAGAGAGTACCACAATTGTGGCAAGGTAGATTATCTTAAAAAGTATCTTTTTAAGGATAGATTGAGATTGAATCTCTTTATTTTTATGATGTTTCGTCATGTGGTGATATCCCCCCTCAATTTTTGTAATGATTGTTATTTAGAGAATAGAAAGCATGATGCTTATTGTCTTTGCCGGGCTTTGGTGATGCTCAGCTCAAACTCTTAAAAGCTTCTATCGCTCTAAGGCGGCTACTTTTTAGATCAACAATGGCATGCTTTTGCACTTTATGAATCTGTTTGTTATCTAAATGAGCTAATTCCGGACACCATTGACGAATAAAATCCCCATTGGGATCAAATCGCTCAGATTGGGTGACAGGATTAAAGATTCTAAAATAGGGTACGGCATCGGTTCCGGTAGAGGCAGACCATTGCCAACCTCCATTATTAGCAGCAAAGTCACCATCGATGAGGTTCTGCATAAACCAAGCTTCCCCTTTACGCCAATCGATTAAGAGATTTTTGGTGAGAAACATTGCGGTAATCATGCGCCCACGATTATGCATCCAACCGGTTGTTTTCAGTTGCCTCATAAAAGCATCCACAATGGGGATGCCGGTCTCTCCCTTTTTCCAGGCCTCAAAGTCGGTTTCATTCTCACGCCATTGGATATTTTCTGTCTTTTCCTGGAAGGCTCTATTTCTAGAGACTTGAGGGAAGTTCCACATGATATGGTAATAAAATTCTCGCCAATAGAGTTCATTCATCCAAGTTAAAATTCCTTCATCTCCCGCGTGAAAATCACCTTCATTGATCATCAATGCTTCTTGAAGGAGGGTTTTAACGGAGATCACACCGAGTGCGAGATAGGGTGATAGACGACTCGTTCCTTCAATGGCAGGAAAGTCCCGATGAGCATGATAGAGGAAAATATCTTCCTTTAAAAAGTTCTGAAAAACCTCAAAAGCGGCGTCTTCACCAGCTTGATAGGCTAAATTATCAAATGCCTCATAAGGATTAACAGAGAGATCATCGCTTGTAATATCTAGCTTATTTTGCGTGGGAATTTCAAAATGATTCTCAAAACGTTGATATTGCAAAACGTCGATTAAGCGTCTTTTGAAGGCGGTAAAGACTTTGTAAGGTCTATTTTCACCATTTAAGATGGAGCCCAATTTTACTAAGGTCTTATCGTGACAAGGATAGATATCTAAGAGATGTTTTTTTAATTGTCGATACACCGCCCGATCTCTTGCAACCTCATTAACGCCGACTTCATGATTAAAATAGAGTGAGGAGATCTGATAAGCTTCCATCACTTGCAGTATGCGCGTCGGAATCTCCGCCCAAGAATTAACTTCTACGATCTTTAAAGGAATATTCCTACTATCGAGTGCTTTTTGCAATGCTTGTAAGTTTCGCCACATAAAAGCGAGTTTCAGCTTCGCATCATGATGCGCTTCCCATTCTTTATGAGAGACAATAAAAAGTGCAACTGTTTCCTGATTTTCAGTCGCCCTATAGAGCGCCTCATTATCATGAACTCTTAAATCAGATCGAAACCACATTAAAGATCGCATAATAGCTCTGAATCCTATTTAAAATGAGAGAATGGGATGATAAAGAATAGACTATAACCTTCCGGTAGTTTATGCGAGGTTTTTATTAAAATCTGTTGCTTGATGGAGTAGGAGCCTAGAGTAAGACATGCTTTAATCTCTATAAAGGGGGTTCAAAGGAGATTGTTTAGAGAGATTTTGTTATTCAATTTCTGCCAAGTATCCCGCTGTAATCCTTTTTAAAATAATACCGATGATAAGTAGAGTTTTCTCGCATGATTTACCTAGGAGAACTTTATACTTTTAAATGATATTAAAAAGGTGAGAGTTACAGTTTATTAATATAACAACCCAATATTCTCATTAATTTTATTTTTAATCATCACAGCAGTATTCTCAGAGATAACATATTTTCCACCAGACAACGCCCCTAATCGACTTTTAATAATGTCAATCATTGCGTCAATCACAATTTCACTTTTCTTCGGATCCAAGCCTGAATTTTTAGCCAAATTAATGAGGTTTTCACGCTTGATTTTATAAGCCTCGCCTTCCACATCCATTTGAATGATAGCCATTCAGTCCAGGATTATAAGTTAAATCATAAGCAGGTGATAATGCCCATTCACCATTCTGATTCATCAGATATGAGAAGTTTTTAGTATGATCATCACGATTATTCATGCATACATTAAACACACAATATTTGAATGCCTTTTCAACTTCTTGCTCATTCTTCGTCATGAATCTTGTCATACGCAAATAAATGCCATAACTACAATTAGGAATGCGAAAATTAGCATGCAATGCACCTGCTAAGCTATGCATCGGAATACGCATATCATTCAAGCGATCAAAACGTTTCATACCAATAGCTGCGATCTTATCATTCACATGAAAGACTTTTGATTCAGGCACAGGTAAACCACATAATTCCGCTGTATCTAGGTAGAATTTTTCTATTTCACAAACTTCAATATCTTCATCTTGCGCGTTAAACTTCACCAGCCATGGTTCACCGCCATCAATCGGCTGATTGCTCATCTGCTCAGTGGTAGGGTGGTAATAAACTTGTGATTTTGGTCTCGCTCCTTGCGGTGATCCGCCAATCATCACCAATGTTTCTAGCACATCTACATCTTGGCCCGTCTGCACTGCCGCCATCTGCTCAGCAATATCCGCTAAGCTCATTTTTTGTACTTCCATGATCACATCGGAACTTGGACGATACGAGAATGTGCCCATAGTTTGATCTCCTAAGCATGCTAAGCGTTCTAATGGATTAATTTGATCAGGATTCTTGTCAAATTCTTTTTTAAAAAAACGATCCATCAACAACAAACCCCAACCATTGTAATAAACACTGATTTTATATAAATTTTTCATGAATTATTTCCTCGGTTTGGAGGCTCTTTGGCGCGGTTTAGGATTGTTCATTGCTTCAAACTCTTGAATAGAGATATTTTTTTTCACTAAAATATCCGATAGATCATTCACAAAGCCTAGGGCCGTCAATACACGAATGAATACGCCCAAACTTGATCCTTCGCCTTTTTCTAAGCGTTGCAGTGTTGCCACGCCAATGCCGGACCTCTTGGCTAAATCAACTTGAGTAATATTTTTCTGTATTCTCTGCTGAGCTATTCTTCTACCTAGCTCCTGAGAAATTTCTGACTCTGTTGCAAAATCAAATTGCATCTTAATAACCTCACTCTTATAAAACATTATAAATGATCTATTATGCGCTTTATAATGATTTAAAGCATCATTTATGAGTGTTTAGGCAAGGAATAATCAGTATAAGTATTATTAACATTGATCCAACATTGATCCAAATTCTTGTGCAGATACAGCAAAGCCCGCTAAATAGCGGGCTTTCACAATCATGATTGGTGGAGGCGGCGGGATTTGAACCCGCGTCCGAGAACTATCCATTCTTGGTACTACATGTTTAGCCGTATCTTTAATTTAACTTCACATCGTCCGACCGGCAGGAGATGCAAAGCTGTTCTAAGTTAAGTTTCGCAAAATACCCCTTAGAAATGATATTTCACTATTTCGTTTAAGTTGACTGATGATAATACCGAACGAACACAGTATTATGATCAGTTAGCAGACTAAGCTGCTAAAGCGTAGTTGTTATCGTTTGCAACTATACAATTTGCCGCGTTTTTACAAGACTCTCGACCATCTTGACATGCACCTCAAACTTCAACATCCCCGTCGAATCCAAGAACGCCCCCGTTTAAGTTGATAGACTATTATAGCGAATCGCTTGGTTTTATGCAATATTCAATGATTTAGTTTCTATTTAGCTTCTAATTTAGCTTTTATTACTGAGGTCAGGATTTTTTTCTAGAAGCTCTTTAAGCGCAAGTTCTGCAGGTAGAAATTGTGCCATGCTCGGATCTTGTAGAAGTGCAATAGCTCTAGGTAGATCTTTAGGGCTTTCGGGACGTGATTTCATCAAAAGTTTTGCCAGTTCTAAGCGCGCAGCTTGATGATTTCCGGCGATAGCTGCTTCATAAAATCGAGCTGCTTTTGCTGCATCTGTGCCGATTACAACATCATTTGCATACATGTAACCAACTTTAAAGAGCAATTCACTGTTCTCTTTTGTGGGGGATAATTTTAGAATTGTTTCTTCTAGTTTTTTAATTTCTGCTACTGCTTTAGGCTCTTCTCTTCTTGAGAGGAGGAAATAGCGGAGAGCGAGTGCTCTATCAGTTGTGGCCTCTCCCTTCTCAAGTTCGATTAATCCAAGATAGAAGAGAGCACGATTATATTTTTTATCAGCGGCCTTCTGTAGATATTTTGTCGCTTTTTGATGATCTTTCGTAACATATTGACCTTCATAATAGAAGGTACCTAAGCGGCAGAGTTCAATGCGATTATTGAAGGCTGCGGAGAGCCGTGTAAATAGATATTCAAGCATAGTCGTTAATGTCGTTACCGTAATTGATTGTCATGTGGAGTAGGAAGTGTATCGCGCTCTTTTCTAGCTTATTTTGTAGAGTAACTTTTTAGTACGAGCTCATAGCGTTTTCCCTTTTCATAATAAGCGATTAATGCCGGGAGGAAGAGTTCTTTGGGTGCAAGGCCTAATTCAACACGATCATCTCCTTCGCCACTTGCATAGAGGATAATAGGGGTTCTTTTACCATTAATATACCCCTCCTTCTCCCCCACTTTAACAAAAGGTGGGCGCTGATAAACCTTTTTACCATTGGTTGTCTGAATTTTTTCATTTAATGGCGCATGATTGAGTGTGGCTTGCCATGCTGTAGTGAAGAAATCTTGAGCTAATGTTGTCATCTCTGCCGATAGATTCTGTTCTCCTCGGCCGTAATGGATTTTTTTGTGAGTAAGGTCGAAGCGAGCACTTGCATAGTTTTTGCCGCCTCTGATATCTGTAAAGGAGTGGGTAATAAGACGTTTTCCATCAACACTTCCGATACTGGTAAACTCCATTTTTTTAAAAGGAATGTTGACGGTTGTTTCGAGGCGATACTCACTATTGTTGTGGGTGAAGGTCATAGAGGCTGGCACTTGAAATGGACCTACAAAGTTGAGGTGGACTTGAGCAGGGAGTGGTTCGGCGTGAGCGGCATGAGTGAAAAGCGCAAAAAAAGATAGTGTAAAAATAAGTAGTAAGCGCATAAGCATATGGTCTGACCTCTTAAATATATAGGAAGGCTAAGCCATCCTTGTTATGATGAAATAGACTCAGGAATGAGTCATATTTAGAATCTATATAATATTATTATACTGCGAAGAGGAGATGCGCATGCAACCTAATTTACGTCAAAGACATTTTTTAAAACTACTCGATTTTTCTAAAGAAGAGATTCTCTATCTTGTAGGGCTTGCAGAGGAGCTTAAAAAAGCGAAGCGAGCAGGAATGGAGCAACGACGATTAATAGGCAAAAATATCGCACTCATCTTCGAAAAATCATCAACACGTACCCGTTGTGCTTCAGAAGTTGCTGCGGCGGATCAGGGTGCGGCAACTAGTTATCTCGGGAGTGATGGGACTCAGATTGGTACAAAAGAGTCGATGAAAGATACCGCGCGGGTATTGGGAGATATGTATGATGCGATTTTATATCGTGGATTTAGTCAAGATGTTTTAGAGAATGAGTTAGCAGCTTATGCCGGCGTTCCTGTCTATAATGGCCTGACTGATGAGTTTCACCCAACACAGATGCTTGCCGACCTTTTAACCATGAAAGAGAGTAGCGATAAGCCGATTAGTGATTTTAGTTATGCCTATCTTGGTGATGCGCGAAATAATATGGGAAATTCTCATCTTGTAATGGCAGCAAAGTTAGGTGTTGATTTTCGTGTTGGAGCGCCGAAGCATCTTTGGCCAGAGGCAGATCTTATTGCTAAATGCCAAGAGCTCGCTAAAGTAAGTGGTGCGACATTGACATTTACTGATAGTGCCGAGGAAGCAGTCAAAGGGGTTGACTTTATCCATACTGATGTTTGGGTTTCAATGGGAGAATCTGAAGATGCATGGCGTGAGCGTATCGCTCTTCTACAGCCTTACCAAGTCAATGGTCAATTAATGCAAGCAACAGGAAATAAACATACTAAATTTATGCACTGTTTGCCGGCATTCCATAATCGTGAAACTTCTGTTGGAGAATGGATTTATCAAACATTTGGTCTTGATGGTGTAGAGGTTACAGAAGAGGTGTTTGAAGGGCCTCAGGCTATTCAGTTTCAGCAAGCCGGTAATAGAATGCACACGATCAAAGCGATTATGGTGGCAACTTTAGGATAGATCTATTTAGGATCTGGTTTAGCTAGCTGATTAGTCATTTAATCATTTAGTTATTATCTTGTGTAAAAAAATCTCGCTCCATCTAGATAAGCCTGAACTGAATACTTGTTAAATATCGATTGAAACATTTATCAACTGTTTCTCTGTTATTTGCATCAAGTATTCAAGTACTTATTAAGGAGATGGGCGAGATCTTTTGTATGAGATCTTTTCTAGAATCTCGATTTTATCTATTCGACTCTCTATTGCTCTCTTAAATACTAGTATTAAGACGACGGAGAAGTTCACTCGCTTCTGCAGGCGGATAGTTTTGGACGATATTGAGTGCTCGTGGAGCGATACGGTCACCTTGTACCGCAGCTTGTTGGAAGAGGCTACGAGCTTTCTCATAGTCAGCAGGGAAGTCAGCTCTATTTTGCGTATAGAGCATACCTAAGCGATAAGCAGCATGTGGTTGGGTCGGTGCAGCAAGTTGATAGTAGTGTGCCGCAGCGGGGATATTAACTATAGAGCCTTGTCCTGCTTCTAGCATCGTTCCTGCATTAAGTGCTGCTCGGCTGTTACCTGCTTGTGCAGATCTTTGAAAATAGTTGAGTGCGAGTTCTGGATTTTTGGCAGCCCCTTGTCCACTGTAATAGATCATTCCAAGGTTATAGAGAGCGTTGGCGTTTCCTTGCTCTGCTGCTTTCTCCCAATAATATTTCGCTTTTGTTAAATCTTGAGGAACCTCGGCACCTTGAGCATATTTATTGCCAAGATAATATTGTGCATACATATCTCCATGATCGGCATATTGCGGTAGCTCAGAGGCGGAGAGTGTTCTCATCTTCTCTATATGCTCGGGGGAGATCTGTTTTGGGGTGCTGCTCTGAGTTGTTGAATTGTTCAATGACAGACAGCCCGTCAGGAGAGTTGCTAATAATATAGGAGCAAGGGTGCGCTTGATCATAATTTAAAATCCTTTACGAGTAGATGGAATAAAATAATGTTTATTTAGTTTTATTAATATAAGTTAGCTACAGTTTAACTTAATTGTATAAGGAGTTCTTCTGAAATTAAAATCAGCCACAAGGCAATTTTTTGAAAAAGAGGTTGAGCTGTCGGGAGATTCTAAAGATTCTTAGAGTGTCTGCTTCATCTGAAATAATGAACTGAAATAAAGAAAATGGAAGGGAGGAAAGGTGGGAGGAATATAAGTTGAATTCGGGGAAAGAAAAAACTTTAAAGAATTCAAAAAAAGAGTTGCAAATAAAACCAAAAGGGGTAAGATACACCACTCATTCAGACGGCAACGTTGAAGATGATTCGGTAGAAGCCCAGTTCTCTAGTAGTTTCTTTGCTTCTCTCTTTAAAGTTTAAGTTCAGTTTTTAGTAGTCTTTAAAATTGAATCGGTGCTTAAAAAGAAGTCAAAAATAAA